>NZ_SOAV01000006.1:352231-419568 GCF_004364245.1 Streptomyces sp. BK208
ACCCGCCCCCCCCCCCCCCCCCCCCCCCCCCCCCCCCCCCCCCCCCCCCCCCCCCCCCCCCCCCCGCCGCCCCCCCCCCCCCCCCCCCCGCCCGCCGTGACGGCGACCGCTGCCGCGACGCGACGCAGCCTCATGACTGTTGTGATCAGTGAAACCTGTGAATGGTTGCCCCCGTGTTCACAGAATCTTTATGTGTCCTGCGTCACTGAAGTGACGGGAGTGGCCGGCGGACGCGACAGCCGCGGCAGTCGTGACAGCCGCGGCAGCGGGACGGCATGGCGAAGGGCCCCGCGGAACCGAGGCCGCGGGGCCCTCCCTCTCAGCCGGCACCGGCGTCAGGGCAGCGCCGGTGCCTCGGGAGCGACGCCGGGGGGTTGCGTCGCTTGCCGTGGATGCTTGCGTTCGAACGAGGGACCCGTTCCGTCGGCCGGCTCCGGGCGTCCCCGGAGCCGGCCGTTCTCTTGGGTGACCGGGCTGCTGTCCCCTGCCGTCCGGTCACTTCCCTGGAGCGAGGTCCCACGACGCACGGCACGATCCGTACGTCTCATCGCTCCAGCGAGCCACGCGTGGTTCTTTCGGGCCCGCCCCTGGCTGGCACGGACACCGGGACCAACGAAGCCACGCGCCCACCGGTCACGCGCCGTACGGGTGAGAAGACGCCCGAACTCAGATACGACCCCGGACCCGACCTCAGGGACCACGCGGGTCGCGCCGCGCCCTGCCGGACGCGTCACACGCGCCCGCGGCACAGCTCCAGCATCGTCATCGCCAGTGCCGTGCCCGGCCTGCCCAGCGCCTGCCGGTAGTGGTCCAGCACCTCCATCTCGCGCGAGAGGTTCACGCGCCGGCCGCCGGAGGTGATCCGCGCCTCCTGGATGACGGCGGACACGGCCATCCGTTCCTGGATCAGCCCGATGATCCGGTCGTCCAGCGCGTCGATCCGCTCCCGGGCGCCGGTGATCACGCCGGCGGCCTCGGAGGTGTGCGCGCCGGTCTTGTCTGCTGCGGTGACGGTCATGTCGGTGGCTCCTCGCCGAAGGGTGGCGGCACCCCGGACCGGCACGGTCCGCAAACGCCAGGCGCCCCGGACCTTGTCGGCCCGGGGCGCCTGGGAAGTCGCTTGTCAGTTGCTCAAGCAGCACGACCATGGCAGCCGGTGGGCCGGTTGCCATAGGTAAACAGGAAGGTCTGGTGCTTGCGCATGGCCCCAGTATGCCCCGGCGACGGTCGGTGTCCAAGCCGGTTCGCATGGTGAGACCCGAGGTGGGGCCCGGGGAGGGGGCACCCGGCCGGGGCGGGGGAGGTGACGACGGCGGGGCCGGGTCACCCGCCCGGCTCGGTAGAATCGGGATGACAAGCCCCCCGCCCGACCGCCGGAAGGCACCCCGTGTCATCAGCGACCCCCGCTGCCGCCGCCCCCGACACCGTCCTGGTCGTCGACTTCGGCGCGCAGTACGCCCAGCTCATCGCCCGTCGTGTCCGCGAGGCGCGGGTCTACAGCGAGATCGTGCCGAGTTCCATGCCGGTCGAGGAGATCCTCGCCAAGAACCCGGCGGCCATCATCCTGTCCGGCGGCCCCTCCTCGGTGTACGAGCCGGGCGCCCCGACCCTGGACCGCTCCCTGTTCGAGGCCGGCGTCCCCGTCTTCGGCATGTGCTACGGCTTCCAGCTGATGGCGCAGACCCTCGGCGGCACCGTCGACAACTCCGGCGCCCGCGAGTACGGCCGCACCGACCTCACGGTCTCCAAGCCGTCCTCCACCCTCTTCGAGGGCACCCCCGCCGAGCAGGCCGTGTGGATGTCGCACGGCGACGCCTGCTCCGCCGCGCCCGAGGGCTTCGCCGTCACCGGCTCCACCGACGTGGTCCCGGTCGCCGCCTTCGAGAACGACGAGAAGAAGCTCTACGGCGTCCAGTACCACCCCGAGGTCATGCACTCCACGTACGGGCAGCAGGTGCTGGAGCACTTCCTGTACCGGGGAGCGGGCCTGCGCCCCGACTGGACCACGGGCAACGTGATCGAGGAGCAGGTCGCGGCCATCCGCGAGCAGGTCGGCGACAAGCGGGCCATCTGCGGCCTGTCCGGCGGCGTGGACTCCGCCGTCGCCGCCGCCCTCGTCCAGAAGGCCATCGGCACCCAGCTGACCTGCGTCTACGTCGACCACGGTCTGATGCGCAAGGGCGAGACCGAGCAGGTCGAGAAGGACTTCGTCGCGGCGACCGGCGTACAGCTCAAGGTCGTTGACGCCGAGGAGAGGTTCCTCAAGGCGCTCGCCGGGGTCTCCGACCCCGAGGAGAAGCGGAAGATCATCGGGCGCGAGTTCATCCGCGTCTTCGAGCAGGCGCAGCTGGAGATCCTCGAGGAGGACGGCCCCGAGGTCGCCTTCCTCGTGCAGGGCACGCTCTACCCGGACGTCGTCGAGTCCGGCGGCGGCACCGGCACCGCCAACATCAAGTCCCACCACAACGTGGGCGGACTCCCCGAGGACATCGAGTTCGAGCTGGTCGAGCCGCTGCGCCAGCTGTTCAAGGACGAGGTCCGGATGGTCGGCGCCGAGCTGGGCCTGCCGGAGGAGATCGTCCAGCGCCAGCCGTTCCCGGGCCCCGGCCTCGGCATCCGGATCGTCGGCGAGGTCACCAAGGAGCGGCTCGACCTGCTCCGCGAGGCCGACGCCATCGCCCGCGAGGAGCTGACCGCGGCCGGCCTCGACCGCGACATCTGGCAGTGCCCGGTGGTGCTGCTCGCCGACGTCCGCTCCGTCGGCGTCCAGGGCGACGGCCGCACCTACGGCCACCCGATCGTCCTGCGACCCGTCTCGTCCGAGGACGCCATGACCGCCGACTGGTCCCGGCTGCCGTACGACGTGCTCTCCAAGATCTCGACCCGGATCACCAACGAGGTCAAGGACGTCAACCGGGTCGTCCTCGACGTGACGTCGAAGCCGCCGGGGACGATCGAGTGGGAGTGAGCCGCGAGGCTCCCTTCACGTGCGCCTGACCGTGCGCACGGGCTGACCGGGCTGCCAGATCTCGACGACGAGGTACGTGTCGTCCTCCACGGAGGTCCGCACGACCTCCGTCAGCTCGGTCCGGAAGAGGTGGAACGGCTCCGGCGGTTCCACCTCTTTCACGTACCCGGCCTTCACCGCGGGGTCCTCGACCTCCACCGCCCGCCCGGCGATCCGCACGTCCCCGCCGCCCATGCCGGTGCCCGCTCCGGGGTTGGCCTGGAGCGCGAAGCGCGCGTCCCGGCGCAGGTCGAGCGCCTTGAGCGAGCCCGGCATCATGCCGAGCCACAGCTCGCCGTTCAGGAACCGCACCTCCAGACCGGTGGTGCGGGGCGAGCCGTCCTTGCGGAGGGTGGCGAGGACGTGGTGGGTGTGGGCGCCGAAGCGCGCCTCGACGGTGCCGGCCAGCGCGGGTTCGGCGGCGGCGAAACCGGCCCAGTTCACAGCGGTGCCTGAAGTCATGTGCCGAGTCTGGCCGCGAAAGCCGACATCTTCTGTCGGGTAACCGACCGGGGGGTCAACACGGCGACCTGCGCATCACCCGCGCGGGAGCCGACCCGCAGCGGGGCGGCGGGCGGACGGGACCGGAGTACGGCACAATTCGCTTTCGTCCCAAGGGACTTAGAGGCTTCGAGGGCTTCTTCCCACGGTCGCTCGGGACGGTTTCTTTCACAGGGTGCGGGAAGGCGGGCGTCGGGCGTGGCGGTGCAGGAGGCGAGACGCGGGAGCGGCTCCGACAAGGGCGCGTACGAGACGGCGCACGGCGGTGGCTGCACCTGCGGGGACTGCCCGCACGGGGCCCGTGAGGGCCACCGCCGGGCGGTCGCCGCGTTCCTGCGGCGGCGGGACGAGTTCGCCGCCGGGCAGGGCCTTCCGGCGGCGGTGGCCCACTCGGCCTCCGCCTCCCGCCAGTGGGTCTCGGAGGAGCTGACCCAGTCCGCGGAAGCCGTCGCCGAACGCGGCCGGGCCGAGGGCGACGCGTGGCTCGCGGGGCTGGGCCGGCGCACCGCGGCCGCCGTGTGGGCGGGGACCGTCCTGCTGCTGCTCGGGCAGTGCCTCACCGCCGTCGGCGCCGGCTGGTCGGCGGCGCGCACCGCAGGCCTGGCGGCGGCGCTGGTGCTGGCCGGGGCGCTGACGGCGGCGTCGTACTTCCACCGGGCCCGGGGCGGCGCGCTGGCCCCGGTCATCGGCGAGGACAACCGGCTGTCCACCTCCCGTGCCGTGGCGGCGGCCTGGGTCCTCTTCGTCGCCTACGCGGTGCTCGTGCTGGCCGGGCAGCTGGCCGTCGCCTCGGACGCCGACCGGCGCGACGCGCTGATCTCGGGCCTCGGACTGGGCCGCGGCACCGGCACGGTGACCGTGCTCGCGGTGGTCTGCGGGATCGCGGTCCTGGTGCGGCGGGTGGTCGGGCTGCGCGTGCTGGGACAGCGGCTGCAGAAGGTACGGGCCGACCGGCCGCGCGCGTCCGACCTGCTGACGGACGACGCCGGCCGCGGCACCTTCGCCGACATCCAGTACATCGTGATCGCCGTCGTGGCCCTCGTGTTCGCGGCCGTGCGCCTGGCCCGGCGCCCGGAGCAGCTGCCCGACCTGCCGTGGGGCCTGGCGGTGGTGGTGCTCGTGTCGGCGGCGACCTACGTGGCCGGGAAGTACGCCGAGGGCGGCCGGCCGGTGATCCTGTCCGTGGTCCGGGCCCGGGAGGCTGGCGACCTGGACGCGCCGATCCGCACCGGCGACGACATCGAGATCCGCGGCGCGGGCTTCGTGCCGCCGGGCGCCCAGCGGGCGGACCGGCTGTCCCGGATGGTCGTCCGCATCGGCGCGGTCAACGTCCACGTGCCCCTGGTCCCGGTGACGGGCGGTTTCAGCAACCCGACGGACGACCTGCTCACGGTGCCCGTCCCGGCGGACGTCGAACCGGGCCGGGTGGACGTCCAGGTGGTCACCGGTGCGGGTGTGGAGACCAACCGGTACGCGATCGACGTGACGGACTGACGTCCCGCGTCCCGGCCCGGCGGCCGGCCGGCGTCGGTGACCTGTCGGAACACGGTGAGAAACCGGTCGCCGAGGGGTGAGCGGGGACCGCCTGCCGTACGTATGGTCTGGTGGGGGGTCCGGGCATACGGGGCGAGAGGGGCTGGCGATGATGACTCACGGTATGCGGACGGAAGTCCACCTCTCACCCGGGGGCGGGGGGACCTGGCGGGACCACGCCGCCCGGTACGCCCTCGTCCCTCTGCGGATCTTCCTCGGCGTCACCTTCGTCTACGCCGGCCTGGACAAGCTCACCGACAGCGCCTTCATGAAGGACGCGGGCGCCGGCTCCGTCGGCGACATGATGCGTGCCGTCCGCGACTCCTCGGCCGTCCCCGCCCTGGTCGACCTCGCCCTGAAGAGCCCGTCCGGCTTCGGTTACGCCATCGCCCTGGGCGAGCTGGCGGTCGGCATCGGCACGCTGCTCGGACTCCTCACCCGGATCGCGGCGCTCGGCGGCGCGCTGATCTCGCTCAGCCTGTGGCTGACCGTCAGCTGGGCCTCCGACCCGTACTACTACGGGAACGACCTCGCCTACCTGATGGCCTGGCTCCCCCTCGTCCTCGCGGGTGCCCCGCTGCTGTCCCTGGACGCCGTGCTGCGCTCCCGGCGCCGGCGCCGCACGGGCGGCTACCGGTAGCGGCGGCCTGCCCGCGGCCCCGTCAGCGGGGGAAGCCGGTCCCCGGCCCTTCCGGTGCCGTCGCGCGGCGCGCCCCGCGCCGCCGGTGCACGGACCGGGCCACGACCCCGACCGCGCCGGCGGTGCAGAGCCCGCCCGTGACGACCGGGACCAGCACGAACCACGGCGTCTCCCACAGGCCGCCCGCGTCGCCGGCGTAGACGACTCCGGCCAGCATCAGGAAGACACCGGCCACCAGCCGCCCCGGCTGGAACTCATGACGCCACACGGGTCACCTCCGCCTGACCGACGCCGACCTGGAGGTCGAGGTCGAGCGTGCCGCCGTTCCCGCCGCCCTCGGCGGGGGGCAGGGTGATCTCCTTGTGCTTGCCCGGTGCCACGTCCACGTCCTTCTCGTCGTCGCCCGGCAGCTGGATGTCGCCCACCCCCACCTCGACACTGAGCCGCACGGTCACGTCCCGCGGCACCACCACCCGTATCCGTCCCACGCCCACGTCGGCCCGGGTGGTCAGCGTCCGCCCCTCGGCCAGGTCGAGGCGGGACAGGTCGAGGGTGCCGCTGCCCGCGCCGACGTCGTACTGGTCGCGCACGTCGGCCACCGCGGTGGGCCGCCAGGTGGTGCGCACCCACTCGGTGCCGACCTCCTGGGGGATCGCGGTCGTCCCGGCGAGCAGGCCCGCCGTGACGACCGCGAGGAAGACCGAGCCGGCTCCCGTGCGCCCGAGGAAGGCACTGACCGCTATACCGAGGCCGAAGGCGGCCAGGGCACACGCGAGCCCGGTCTGCAGGCTGGTGGCGAGCGTATGGTCGTCCCAGGTCAGCCGGGTCCCGAGGAAGCCCGCGAGCAGGGCGAGGAGGAACACCCAGCCGCCGATCCCCCGGGAGCCGCGCACCTGCGGCGACCGGGAACCGAAGTCGTCCTCCGGGGTCTGGTCGCGGCGCCCCCGGGTCCCGCGGCCGATGGCGACGGCCGCCGCGACGTCGCGGCGCGCGGAGTCCGGCGGGCCCCACATGTATCCCGTCCCGCCGTCATGCGTGCCGTCCTTGACGATGGGGTCCCGCCACCAGGAGGGCCAGGTGTACATGATCGGCGGTGCCTGGGCCTCCGGCGGGGCGTCGGCGACGGTCTGGGCCGACAGCGGGTCCGGCTCGGGCGTCCGGCGGTGCCGCGACCAGTATCCGGCGCCCGCCAGCAGCAGGGAGAGGACGACGGCGAAGGTCAGCACGCCGCCGTTGTGCAACATGGTGAGGAAGACCCCGCAGCCGACCAGGGCGAAGAGCACGGCCGCCAGTGCCTGTCCGTCGACCCGGCCGGTCAGCAGCTTGTGCACCTCGTTCTCCTCCTCGTCGTCGTACGGGACGAAGAGCCAGGCGAAGCCGTAGAAGAGGAGACCGATGCCGCCGGTCGCGGAGAGCACCGCGAGGGTGATCCGGAAGATCACCGGATCCAGGTCGCACTGCCGGCCGAGGCCCGCGCACACCCCGGCGAGCGTCTTGTGCCGCCGGTCGCGCCGGAACCGGTGCGCCGGTCCGGGAGCATCCGCGCCGCCGGCGCCACCCGCGCCGGCCGTGGCGCCCGCGCCGCCCGCACCGGCGTCCGCGGCGGGCACGGCACCCTGCGGCCCGTCGCCCAGCGGGGGGCGCGGGCCGGAGCGGGGTCCCGGACCCGTCGCGGCGTGCTCGTGATCTGTCATGGGTCCATGGTGACGGCCGCGGCGCCGTGACGGGAGCCGGTCCGACCCTGGTCGGACCCTGATATCGGCCCTGACTCCGAGCCCGGGAGGCGTTCGAGGCGCGCCGGGAGCGCCGCGGGCCGAAGATCAGGGGCGAGTGGGGGAACGACCCTGATGCCCCGGCTCCCGCCCCCATGTGAACATCGGTGTCATGCCGGAAGCCGCAGCAGCACCCGTCGTCGGACCGCGGCCGCCGCGCAAGCTCTACCGCAGCAGCGACGGTCGCTGGCTCGGCGGGGTGGCGCGGGGGCTCGCCGGGCATCTCGGGCTGCCCGTCATCTGGGTCCGGTTCGCCTTCGTCGGCCTGTTCATGGCCGACGGCCTGGGCGCGCTGCTGTACGCGGCCTTCTGGTTCTTCGTGCCGCTGGGTGTCGGGGGCGTGGAGGCGCAGAAGCCGCCGTCCCTCGTCACCTCCGAGACGACGCCGGACGGCCGCCGCCGGCTCGTCGCGCGCAAACCGGACAAGGGGCAGATGGTCGCGCTGCTCCTCATGGTCGTCGTCGCCCTGGTCTTCGTGGGCAACGTCGACCTGGGCGGCGGGGCCAAGGCCTACCTCTGGCCGACCGTGCTCGTCGGTGCCGGCGTCGCCCTCGTCTGGCGCCAGGCGGACAACGCGCGCCGGGCCCGCTGGGCCGAGGTGGGACGCCACCGCCGCACCGTCACCCTGCTGCGCTCGGTGGCGGGCGTCCTGCTGGTGACGGCCGGCGTCACCGGCATCTTCGTCCTCCAGGGGTCCGCGGCCCACCTCGGTTCGGTCCTCCAGGCGGCCCTGGCCGTCCTCGTCGGCATCACGCTCCTCGCCGGCCCGTACCTGGTGCGGATGACGCAGGACCTGTCCGAGGAGCGGCTGATGCGCATCCGCGCGCAGGAGCGCGCCGAGGTCGCCGCACACGTCCACGACTCCGTGCTGCACACCCTGACGCTGATCCAGCGCAACGCGGACAACGCGGGCGAGGTGCGCCGCCTGGCCCGCGCCCAGGAGCGCGACCTGCGCACCTGGCTCTACAAGCCGGAAGGCAACGGCAAGGACGAGGACGACGAGCCCACCACCCTCGCCGAGGCCGTGAAGCGCAACGCCGCGGAGGTCGAGGACAAGCACGGCGTCCCCATCGAGGTGGTGGTCGTCGGCGACTGCCCGCTCGACGAGCGGACCAGCGCACAGATGCAGGCCGCGCGTGAAGCGATGGTGAACGCGGCCAAGTACGGTGGCGAGGGCGGCGCCGTACAGGTCTTCGCCGAAGTCGAGGGCAGGACGGTCTTCGTGTCCGTCCGGGACCGCGGCCCCGGCTTCGACCTGGACTCGATACCCGCCGACCGCATGGGCGTCAGAGAATCGATCATCGGCCGTATGGAGCGCAACGGCGGCACGGCGCGGCTGCGCGCGGTGCCGGACGGCGGCACGGAGGTCGAACTGGAGATGGAGAGGGCGGAGAAGACGTCATGAGCGACCCGACCGAGGCGAACCGAACGGCGGGAGCGGGCGGTGCGGCCGAGCCCGCGCGGCCGGCCGGTGACGGCGCGGGGGAGCGCCGCGTACGCGTGGTGCTCGTCGACGACCACCGCATGTTCCGCACCGGCGTCCAGGCCGAGATCGGCCAGACCGCCGAGACCGGGGTCGAGGTCGTCGGCGAGGCCGCCGACGTCGACCAGGCCGTCACGGTCATCACCGCGACCCGCCCCGAGGTCGTGCTGCTCGACGTCCACCTCCCCGGCGGCGGCGGGGTCGAGGTGCTGCGCCGCTGCGCGCCCCTGATGAGCGACGCCGAGCGGCCCGTCCGCTTCCTCGCGCTGTCCGTCTCGGACGCGGCGGAGGACGTGATCGGGGTGATCCGCGGCGGCGCCCGGGGCTACGTGACCAAGACCATCAACGGCACGGACCTGGTCGACTCCGTCTTCCGCGTGCAGGAGGGGGACGCCGTCTTCTCCCCGCGGCTGGCCGGCTTCGTCCTCGACGCGTTCGCCTCCACCGACGCCCCTCCGGTCGACGAGGACCTCGACCGGCTCACCCAGCGCGAGCGCGAGGTGCTGCGCCTGATCGCCCGCGGCTACGCGTACAAGGAGATCGCCAGGCAGCTGTACATCTCGGTGAAGACGGTCGAGTCCCACGTGTCGGCGGTCCTGCGCAAGCTCCAGCTGTCCAACCGGCACGAGCTGACCCGCTGGGCGACGGCACGACGGCTGGTCTGACCGCCCCGCGCGAGGTGTCTCAGGCCACCCGCGCGGCCCCCGCGAACGGCATCTCGTCGACGGGGGCCACGCGGACCGGCGCCGACGGGTTCGGGGCGTGGATCATCTGCCCGTTGCCGACGTAGATGCCGACGTGGCTGATGCCCGAGTAGAAGAAGACCAGGTCGCCCGGGAGGAGTTCGGACCGTGAGACCCGCCGGCCCGTGCCGATCTGGGCGTAGGTCGTGCGCGGCAGGGAGATTCCGGCGGCCCGGTAGGCGGCCTGGGTGAGGCCCGAGCAGTCGAAGGCGTTGGGGCCGGTCGCGCCCCACACGTAGGGGCTGCCGAGCTTCCGGTAGGCGTAGGCGACGGCCGCCGCCGCCCGGGAGTCGGGTGCCTGGGCGGACGCGGCCGGATCCTCCCGGGGCCCGGCGGAAGAGGCGCGGGAGGCGCGGGGAGTACCGCCCGTGGGCGCCCCGCCGGTGCCGGCGCGTTCCTCGGCGGTCAGCCGGGACAGCAGGCGGCGGGCCGCCTCCAGCTTGCCGTTGACGGTCTCGCGGTGGCGTCTCAGCTCGGCCCGGCGCGACGTGAGCGAGGCCACCTCGATGCGGGCCGCGCCGCGCAGCTGCTCGATGTCGCGGAGCTCCTTGCGCACCCGCCCGACGGCGGCGGACTGCCGGCTGCCCGCGCGCTCGGCGAACGCGGCGCCGTCGAGGTACCGGTCCGGATCGGAGGAGAGCGCGAGTTGCAGCGCCGGGTCCAGGCCACCGCTGCGGTACTGCGCGGCCGCGACCGCGCCCAGCGCCTCCCGCGCCGTGTTCAGCCGGTCCTCCTTGCGGGCGGCCTCGTCCCGCAGCTCCTCCAGGCGCCGTTCCGCGGCATCCGCCTTCTCCTTCGTGCCGTTGTACTTCTCCGTGGCCACCTCTGCCTCCTGGTAGAGCTTGTCCACCTTGGCCCTGACCTGCGCCGCCGTCGGCTGCGGATCGGCGTGACCGGTACCGCCCAGCCCCGCCGCGGTGGCCGCGCCCGCGAGGGTGAGGGTGGCCGCGGTACGGGCTCTGCCGCCGCCCGTCGCGCGCTGTCGCGGCCTGCGGTGCGTTCCCACCTGTGCTCCACGTCCTTCCGTACGACTCGACTCCGGCCCACGCCGGGTCGGCTCCGGTCCGCGCCGGCTGCCCGGGCCAGGACGCTAGGCGCGTCGGTAACGGTCCGGTGACGGGATGCGCGGAAGTGGCGGTACCGGATCGGACGGCGACCGTAAGTGAGCGCCGCCCCCGTCGGAGCCCGTCGTCTTCACGCAGGGTGATGACCGATATGCCGGACCGGGAGCGGGCGAGGGGCGTGAGCTGTTATGGGAGCGCCGGGGCGGCCCGGTGTCCGGGCGGGTGCGGGCGCTCACTAGGCTCCGGCCTCATGGACGTACTCATCCACCTCTTCGTCGGCCTGCACATCATCGGGATCGCCGCGCTCCTCGGGGGATTCCTGACCCAGATGAAGGCGATGGGCCGGGGCACCGCCAGGTACACCCCCGCGATGCTGCACGGCGCGCTGACGATGCTGGTCACCGGTGCCGTCCTGATCGGCCTCAACCAGGCCCAGGACCACCCCGTCGACAACGTCAAGATGGGCGTGAAGCTCGCCCTCCTGATCGTGATCCTCGGTCTGGTCTACGTGAAGCGCGACGACGAGAAGGTGGACAAGCCGCTGTTCGCCCTGGTGGGCGCGCTGACCCTGGCGAACGTCTTCATCGCGGTGCTGTGGACCTGACCGCCCCGGAGTCCTCAGGACCGGACCGCAGCCCCGCCCGGGCCTGGTCGACCGCGCCCGCCGCGACCGCCAGCCACCCGGCCACCGCGATCCACAGCAGCGCCCGGCCGGGCGCGTCCAGCCACGGGACGTCGACGGCGGCGGACACCGACAGCGTCGCCGCCGCCGTCATGCCGAGCGGGAAGACCGTCGCCCAGCGACGCACGTCGTAGCGGACGCGGGGCCAGGCGATCTCGGCCGCCAGCAGCACGGCGTACCAGGCGAGGTCGAGGGCGAGCAGGAAGACCGTCAGGTCGTGGAGCACGGCCTGGTCGTCGGCGTTCCACAGGTACATGCCGGTGCCGGCCGCCGCGAGCAGCTTGGAGCCGGCCAGCGCCGAGATGGCGAGCGCGCCGCCCGCCACCCAGTGGTCCCCGGACCCCCGGGCCACCTGCCGCAGGTCGAAGCGGAACAGCGCGATCAGGTAGAGCGCGATCCCCAGCCAGAACGGCACCAGAGCCGTGTGGGCCAGCCAGGGCGTCGAGGTGGCCGCGGCCAGCGTGGCGGCGAGCACGGCGAGCCCCTCCGTGGCCACGCAGCCCAGGAACACCGCGCCCGGCATCCTCCGCCCCCAGTGCCGCACCACCAGCGACAGGAGCCACGGCCACAGCAGGGCCGACAGCGCCAGCAGCACCGCCGCCAGGAGCGTCCAGCCGAGCAGGGAGAACCGGGTGCCGAGCACGGTCGTCGCGGCGACGGCGGTGAGCGCGCCCGGCGTCCCCGCCCGCTTCACCCACTGCGCCCGCTCGACGAGCAGCAGGTAGACGAAGTTCGCCGCCAGCGTGAGCCAGGCGGCACAGGCCAGGACCAGGGCGATCCGGGACAGCACCTCGCGGCCCGTCAGATGCAGGGCGACCGACACGATGCCGGTCGCCATCACCGCGGCCCCGGCCGCCGGCGGGCGCTGCGCCCACCAGGCGCGCAGAGCGTGGGGAGGGGTGGCCGCTGCCGAGGACGCCGATGACATGCGCTCGATGCTAAGGACCCCGGTCGGTCAGGCCGGGCGCACCACGCTGTGGATCGACGACTCGCCGTCGTAGAAGATCGACTCCTCGCGGACGTACGCGCCCGGCTTCGGGGCGTGGATCATCATGCCGTCACCGATGTACAGGCCGACGTGGCTGATGTCGTCGTAGAAGAAGACCAGGTCACCGGGTTGCGCCTGGGAGACGGGGACGGTCGTGCCCGCGTCGGCCTGGTCGTAGGTGACGCGCGGCAGGCTCACGCCCGCGGCCTTCCAGGCGGCCTGGGTCAGGCCCGAGCAGTCGTAGGAGCCGGGGCCGGTGGCGCCCCAGACGTACGGCTTGCCGACCTGGGCGCGGGCGAAGGCGATCGCCTTCTCGGCCCTGGTGCCGTTCGAGGTGTCCGGCGTCGACGACCCCGTGGAGCCGGTGCCGCCGGAGGTCCCCGAGGAACCGGATCCGGCGCCGCTCTGCTGCTGGGCGGCCTCCTCCTGGCGCGTGCGCTCCGCCTCCTGCGCCGCCTGCCGCTCGGCCAGCTCGGCGGCCTTGCGGGCGGCCTCCTGCTGCTTCTTCTTCTCGATCGCCGCGAGCCGGGCCTTCTCCTCGGCGGTCAGCTCCGACAGCAGCTCCCGCGCGGTGGCCAGCTTCTTCTGGACGGTCGACTTGGCCGTCTTGAGGTCGTTCTGCGATTCGGTGAGCGTCCCGAGGCTCTCGGTGGCCTCCCGGCGCTTCCTCATCGTCTCGGACTGCTGGGTGACGTAGTCGTCGACGGCGCTCTTCTGCCGGCCCGTGAGCCGGTTCATCAGCTGGTTCTGGTCGAAGTAGTCCTGCGGCGAGTCCGCGAGCAGCAGGGTCGCGGTCTCCGGGACGGCGGCGCCGGTGCGGTACTGGGCGGAGGCGAAGGACCCCAGTTCCTCGCGCGCGTCGTTGAGGTCCTGGGTGCGCCGGGCGACGTCGTCGAGGAGGGTGTCGACCTTCTTGCGCTGCTTGCTGGTCTTCTCCTTGGCCGCGTTGTACCTCTCGGTCGCCGACCCGGCCTGGCGGTAGAGGTCGTCGACCTTCTTCTCGACCTCTTCGAGGGTCGGCCGGTCGTCCGACGGCGCGGCGTTCGCGGTCTGGGACAGCAGGGCGACGGAGGTGAGGGCCGCGGTGGCGAGGGCCGGGGTGCGCAGGCCCGCGACGCGGGTGCCGGTGGGACGCGACTTGCGGTGCGACGCCAAGGAGGCGACTCCTTCCAGTGCTCCGCCTACCGGGTCGGCGACGGGGGTACCTCCCAGGCCGTTCGGGCACCGGGGGAGGGTTCGGGCGGTTCGGAAGGGTTGCCCCACGGCGGACCGGCCCCCTCGTCGAGGGCGGTGCGGCCGATTCCCCCCAAGGTCTCGGTGGGTCCCCGGCTCCGGGTGCCGTGCGGGCAGGCCGGACTCGGCGGAGGCCGCGCGGCCCGGCGAGGTTCGCCGGAGGGGGTCGAGCGGCCTGACCCGCACCGTAGCCAACTCGTGTGGCCGCTGTGAAGGTTGCTGGGTGATATGCCCGATACATTTTCGTGACCTTCCGTTCGAGCGCCGTCGGTCCGGTCGCGGACGTCACGCTTCGTGTTCCGGCCGGTCGCGGGGCGTGCCCGTTCCCGGAAAGCCGGTCATTTCCCGGGGTGGCACCGGGTTGTCGGCGGGGCGCCCTAGACTCGGAGAGCGATGAGCAGCCTCTTTGACGACAGCTTCCTGGCGAGCCTCCAGACCCCCCGGGGTCGCGACGAGGAACCCCCGCCGCCGCCCGAGGACGATCACGGACCGGAGCCGGTCCCGCACGATCTGTTCGGCGGGAAGTTCGACGTGCCTCCGGACCGGGACACCCACTACCGGGACGGCGCCCCGCGCCCCGCCCTGGACGCCGCCGCCCTCCTGGAGGGGCTGAACGACAACCAGCGCGCCGCCGTCGTCCACTCCGGCTCCCCGCTGCTCATCGTGGCCGGCGCCGGCTCCGGCAAGACCCGCGTCCTCACCCACCGCATCGCCCACCTGCTGGCCGAGCGGCACGTCCACCCCGGGCAGATCCTCGCGATCACCTTCACCAACAAGGCCGCGGGCGAGATGAAGGAGCGGGTGGAGCAGCTCGTCGGCCCGCGGGCGAACGCGATGTGGGTCATGACCTTCCACAGCGCCTGCGTCCGCATCCTGCGCCGCGAGTCCAAGAAGCTCGGCTTCACGTCGTCGTTCTCGATCTACGACGCCGCCGACTCCAAGCGGCTCATGGCGCTGGTCTGCCGGGACCTGGACCTGGACCCCAAGCGCTACCCGCCGAAGTCCTTCAGCGCGAAGATCAGCAACCTGAAGAACGAGCTGGTCGACGAGGAGGACTTCGCCGCGCAGGCGGCCGACGGTTTCGAGAAGACCCTCGCCCAGGCCTACGCCATGTACCAGTCGCGGCTGCGCGAGGCCAACGCCCTCGACTTCGACGACCTGATCATGACGACGGTCAACCTGCTCCGCGCCTTCCCCGACGTCGCCGAGCACTACCGCCGCCGCTTCCGGCACGTCCTGGTCGACGAGTACCAGGACACCAACCACGCCCAGTACGCCCTGGTGCGCGAGCTGGTCGGCGTGCCCTCGGAGCACCCCGTCGACGTGCCGCCGGAGGCCGAGGTCCCGCCCGCCGAGCTGTGCGTGGTGGGCGACGCCGACCAGTCGATCTACGCCTTCCGCGGCGCCACCATCCGCAACATCCTCCAGTTCGAGGAGGACTACCCGGACGCGACGACGATCCTCCTGGAGCAGAACTACCGCTCCACGCAGACGATCCTCAGCGCCGCCAACGCGGTCATCGAGCGCAACGAGTCCCGCCGCCCCAAGAACCTGTGGACCAACCAGGGCAGCGGCGCGCAGATCACCGGGTACGTCGCCGACACCGAGCACGACGAGGCGCAGTTCGTCGCCGACGAGATAGACCGCCTCACCGACGCGGGCGACGCGAAGGCCGGCGACGTCGCCGTCTTCTACCGGACCAACGCGCAGTCCCGCGTCTTCGAAGAGGTCTTCATCCGCACCGGCCTGCCCTACAAGGTCGTCGGCGGCGTCCGCTTCTACGAGCGCAAGGAGGTCCGGGACGTCCTGGCCTACCTGCGGGTGCTGGCCAACCCGGAGGACTCGGTACCGCTGCGCCGCATCCTCAACGTCCCCAAGCGCGGCATCGGCGACCGCGCCGAGGCGATGATCGACGCCCTCGCGCAGCGCGAGAAGATCAGCTTCCCGCAGGCGCTGCGGCGCGTCGACGAGGCGTACGGCATGGCCGCGCGCTCGGCGAACGCCGTCAAGCGGTTCAACACGCTGATGGAGGACCTGCGCACCATCGTCGAGTCCGGCGCCGGACCGGCGACCGTCCTCGAGGCGATCCTCGAACGCACCGGCTACCTGGCCGAGTTGCAGGCGTCCACCGACCCGCAGGACGAGACCCGTATCGAGAACCTCCAGGAACTCGCGGCGGTCGCCCTGGAGTTCGAGCAGGAGCGGGCCGAGGGCGAGGAGGCCGGCACGCTGGCCGACTTCCTTGAGAAGGTCGCGCTCGTGGCGGACTCCGACCAGATCCCGGACGAGGAGGACGGCGACGGCGTCGTCACCCTGATGACCCTGCACACCGCCAAGGGTCTGGAGTTCCCGGTCGTCTTCCTCACCGGCATGGAGGACGGCGTGTTCCCGCACATGCGCGCCCTCGGTCAGGCCAAGGAACTGGAGGAGGAGCGGCGCCTCGCCTACGTCGGCATCACGCGCGCCCGCGAGCGCCTCTACCTGACCCGGTCGACGCTGCGCAGCGCCTGGGGCCAGCCGTCGTACAACCCGCCCTCGCGGTTCCTGGAGGAAATCCCGGCTCCCCACCTGGAGTGGAAGCGCACCGGGGCGAACGGGCCCGCGCCGTCGGCGGCGGTCTCGGGCGTGGCGGCCTCGCTGTCGTCGTCCCGGTCCCGCTCCTCGGCGTCGGGTGCGTCCGGCTTCGCCACCCGCCGGTCGTCCGGAGCCGAGCAGCCGACGGTCTCGCTGGCGGTCGGCGACCGCGTCACACACGACCAGTTCGGCCTCGGCACGGTGGTCGGCGTCAAGGGCACCGGGTCGAACGCCGAGGCGACGATCGACTTCGGCGACACCAAGCCGAAGCGGCTGCTGCTGCGGTACGCGCCGGTGGAGAAGCTCTGAGGGCGGGCCCAGGGGCGGCGCGGCGAGGGTCCGGGCTTCCGTCCGGGCCGGTCGTGGCCGCCCGGCCGGGCCGATCGCCGGTCCGTCCCGGCCGGGCGGTCTGTCCGTTCTGCCCGGTCTGCTGAGACGTTACGGCGTCACGTCGGGTTGAGGCCGTGGCTGCGCAGCCACGGGAGCGGGTCGATCGACGAGCCACCCGCAGGGCGCACCTCGAAGTGCAGGTGCGGACCGGTGGAGTTGCCCGAGTCGCCGGAGAACGCGATCGCGTCGCCCGCTTTGACGGTCGTACCCGAGGGAACCTGGTAACCGGAGAGGTGGCAGTACCAGGTCTCCGTGCCGTCCTTCGCGGTCACGATCATCATGTTGCCGTACGCGCTGTTGAACTGCGTCCGCACGGTGCCGTCGGTCGCCGCCATGACGGTCGTTCCCTGCATCACGGGGAAGTCGATGCCGGTGTGCGAGGACATCCAGTTGATGCCGGCCTGGCCGTAGTACGCGCTGAGGCCGTGTTGCTTGACGGGGAGCGCGAACTTGGGGCGCAGCCGCTCCTTGCGGGCCGCTTCCTCCGCCGCCCGCCTCTTCTCCGCGGCCTGCTCCGCCTTGAGGTCGATGCGCTCCTGCGTCCGGCTGGCGCGGTCCGCGAAGTCGTTGGCGCCGGCCGCCAGGCTCGTGAGCTGGGTGTCCAGGGTGTTGTTGGCGGCGGACGGTTTCACCGGCGCGGCCTGCGCGTTGCCCGGGTCCGGCGCCGACGCCGCGGTGTCCGTGCCCTCGTCCCCGGTCAGGTTGCCGACGGACGCGGCGGCGATACCGGCGACGCTCATCACGCAGGCCGAGGGGACGGCGATGGTCAGCAGCGCGGAGCGCTTCGCGGGCTGACGGCGACGGGAACGCGCCCCGGCGCGAGAGCCGGCGCGGGCCGCCGGGATCCGGGCGGCCGACGTGCTCTCCTCCTGGCCGTCCAGGAGACCGGTTACCGCGGGGAGTTCGCCGGTGGCGGCCAACTCGCCGTCGTAGGGCGCTGATTCGGCCGGTTCCGCCGGTACGGCGAAGTCGGCGTCCGCGGCGACGGGCGAGCCGTCCGGCGGGGTGTCGTCCGGGACGGGGTGCCCGGCCGGACCGGTCGGGTCCTCGACCGCGGCGGCGGGGTTAGCGTTCCACTGAGTGGCGTCGTAGGCGCCGGTGTCCATCGGACCGCCCGCGAACGCGCCGGTGTGGAACGTGCCGGTCGCGAAGGCGCTCACATCGAAGGCGCCGGTGTCGTGCGGGCCGGAGTCGGGCGCGCCGGTGTCGAACGCGCCGGTGTGGAAGGCGCCGGTGTCGAAGGTCTGCGTGCCCCAGTGCCACTGCTGGGTCCCGTCGGCCGGTCCGCCCGACTGGTCCGGCGAACTCCAGGCCCCGGTGTCCCACTGCCCCGTGGCCTCGCCCGTCGCCTGCGGCGGTACGGGGCCCGGCTGCTGCTGGTATCCGGCCGTCCAGGACGTCGTGTCGTAGGCGCCCGTGTCGTAGGCGGCGTGGTGCTGGGCCGCGTACGCGTCGTAGGGCAGGTGCTGCGCGCCGTCCGTGGACCACTGGGTGGCGTCGTGCGCGCCCGTGGCGTCGTGGGTGCCGGGGTAGTGGCCCGGCATGCTGCCGAAGAGGGGGTCCGCGTCGAAGGCCGAGGAGTCGATCCCGCCGGTGGAGAAACCGGTGGTCTCGTAGCCGCCGTACGTGGTGAGGTCGCCGTACTGGGCCTCCCCTGTGCCGTACGACGCGTACTGCGCCGATGCGGCGTCGGAAGCCGGAGCCGGGGTGGTCGTGCTCCCCGACGGGTGACGGTCGTTCACCAACTTCTCTTTCGCCTCGACAACAGGGGCTGCCAGAGCAGTGCGGCGACTGTACCCGGCGGTATACGGGCACGACAATCTTCGGCAGGTTTCATGCCCGAAGGAAACGGGCAATCGGCCGTGTTTTGGGGGAGGGCGGGCGCGGGTTTGGCTTTGTGTTCGACTGTCGTTCGAGTCCGAACGGGTTGCGTCGGCCTCAGGCGATGGTCAGCCCGCCGGCTCGTTCGTCCGTGTCCGTCGCCGTTTCGCTCCCCGCTTCCGGTTCGGCCGTGTCGAGTGCCTGCCGAACGCCCGTGGCGACGGTGGGGTGCACCGGCAGGGCGAGATGGCCGATGCCGCTCACCCGTACGTTCTCCACGCTCAGGTCGGGGTGGTCGAGGCAGGCCGTCTCCAGCGGGTCCATCACGCGGTCCAGGTCGCTCCAGAAGCTGACGAACCGGGTGCGGCAACCGGGCGCCGGTCCGGTCAGCTCCTCGATCACCGCCGACCCGGGGCGCATCTGGCGCACGATGGGGTGCGCGTTCGCCAGCGGGACCACCCTGGTGCCGGCGTGCGGGGTGCCGAGGGTGACGAGGGTGCGGACCCGGCGGTCTCCGCCGAGGCGCTGCACGTAGTAGCGGGCGATCAGGCCGCCCAGGCTGTGTCCGACGACGTCGACGCGCTCGCTGCCCGTCCGCTCGCAGATCTCCTCGATGTGCCGGCCGAGCAACTCGGCGGCGGTACGGATGTCGCAGGTCAGGGGGGAGTAGTTCAGCGACTCGATCTCGTGCCTGCCGTGCTGGACCAGGCTGCGGCGCAGCAGCAGGAAGACCGACCGGTTGTCGATGAAGCCGTGCAGCAGGACCACCGGGGGGCTGACGGGGACCGGCAGCCTGGAGGGCTGAGGGGACGGCTGCGCGTCATCCTGCGCGTCCCGGGGCCCCGTCGGCCGCAGAGCCTGGACCGGGCGGCGCTCCTGGACGATCCCCGAGGGATAGAGGAGGAGATGCCCGGCGAGGATCGCGGCCTCCAGTGCGCTCGCCTTCAGGAGGGTCAGGGAGAGCCCCGTCAGCCGGCCCGGCAGTGCCGCCACGTCGGACAGCCCCCGGATCGCCGGGAGCCCGGGAATGCCGGGGAGTCCGGAAAGCCCCGGGAGGGCCGGCAGGCCGGGCAGGAGACGCTGGAAGAGCGGGAGAAGGGGCAGTGCTGCCGTGGTGACCTTCATGGGCCGACCTCCTGTCGGCACGCGCAGGGACGCCTCTGTCCCTCGTGTGCCCTCGTGGAGAGCCGTAACACCGGTGTTTCGTGGTGTTTGCGAGGTTTAAGTCCGCTCGAGTGTCCTGAGGTGCGTCGATTAGGAGGCCTGTGGTGGAGGGGAACGACGGCGAGGCTCGCCGCCGACCCGTGCTGCCCTCGCTGCGGCTCTGGCGTGCGCATGGTGTCGCCGCGTCCCATAGCGGTCGCGGCGAACATGTCCCACCATGTGATTTCCCCCTCTGTATCCACCGCGAAACTGCCGGTTGCGGGATGCTGGGGATAACGTTCGTTCACTTCCCCGGACGTTGTGGTGCGGGGTTTCCGCGCCGCGAGGACGGAAGTGTGCGGTACTTGTCGGTACGGATGGATGTAGTCGCTTCATGGAGGCAGTGATGGGTGTGGCAGCCGGTCCGATCCGCGTGGTGGTGGCCAAGCCGGGGCTCGACGGCCACGATCGCGGGGCCAAGGTGATCGCGCGGGCCCTGCGCGACGCCGGTATGGAGGTCATCTACACCGGGCTCCACCAGACTCCCGAGCAGATCGTCGACACCGCGATCCAGGAGGACGCCGACGCGATCGGGCTGTCCATCCTCTCCGGTGCCCACAACACGCTCTTCGCCGCCGTGATCGAGCTGCTCCGGGAGCGGGACGCCGCGGACATCCTGGTCTTCGGCGGCGGGATCATCCCCGAGGCGGACATCGCCCCGCTGAAGGACAAGGGCGTCGCGGAGATCTTCACGCCGGGCGCGACCACGGCGTCCATCGTCGACTGGGTCCGGGCGAACGTGCGGGAGCACGCGGGAGCGTGACCGCGGCCCGCTCCGCCGGTGCGGGTATGTCGCACCGGCGCCGTCACGGGCGTGGCTCGGACGGTCGCGGGCGTGCGTCGGACGGCGCGAGCGTGGCTCGGACGGCGCGAGCATGGCTCGGACCGCCACGGGCGTGGCCACGGCGGCTTCGAGTGTCACGGTCATGGCCTGAGCCCTACGGTCATGGCCTGGAGTGTCACGGTCACGGCTCGGACCGCCGCGGCCGCGGGCAGGGGCGGCGTCCTACCCCGCCCGGAGCTCCTCGGTCATCGCCGCCCGTAGGCGCAGGGTCGTGACGAGCCGCTGGAACGCCTCCGCCCAGTACCCTCCGGCGCCCGGCGACGCGTCCTCCGACTCGTCCGGTATCGCCAGCAGGCCGTCGAGGCGGCCCGCGTCCGCCGGGTCGAGGCAGCGTTCGGCCAGGCCCATGACCCCGCTGAAACTCCACGGGTAGCTCCCGGCGTCCCGGGCGATGTCCAGCGCGTCGACCACCGCCCGGCCGAGCGGCACCGCCCACGGCACCGCGCACACGCCGAGCAGCTGGAACGCCTCGGACAAGCCGTGCGTCGCGATGAACCCGGCGACCCACTCGGCGCGTTCACCGGGGCCCAGGGTGCCGAGCAGCTTGGCCCGCTCGGCCAGGGACACCGCGCCGGGGCCGCCGGCCTCGGGCGCCGTGGGCGCTCCCAGCAGCGCTCGCGCCCACGCGCCGTCGCGCTGCCGTACCGCCGCACGGCACCACGCCGCGTGCAGCTCGCTCTGCCAGCCTTCCGACACCGGCAGGGCGACGATCTCCTCGGGGGTCCGCCCGGCCAGCCGGACCGACCAGGTGGCGAGCGGTGCCGCCTCCGCCAACTGACCGAACCACCAGGACCGTTCACCCCGTCCGGCGGGCGGCCGGGCCACGACGCCGTCCCGCTCCATGGCCGCGTCGCACTCGTAGGGCGGCTCGACGACGATCGCCGACGGCGTGAGGGCGCGGTCGAGGGACACGCATGTCGCGGCCCGGGCTCCCATCCGCGCCGCCAGGGCCGAGTGCGGCAGTGCCGTGAGCAACTCCGCGGCCGTGGCGCGTACGTTGCGGCTGCGGTCGGTCAACGCCTGCTCCAGGAAGGGCTCGTCCGCCGGTTCCAGCCCCGTCCGCAACGAGTCGAGGAACATCAACCGGTCCTCGGCCCGCTCCGTCGCCCAGGTCGACGCCAGCAGCGCGCGTGCGCCCGCCGGGTCGCGGGCCCGCAGGGAGGACAGCAGAGCCACCCGCTCGGCGAACAGACCCTCGTCCCAGAGCCGCCGCACCCGCTGTGCGGCACCGGACCCGGGCGGCACGGGAACGTCACCGGAGGCCGCCGACGCACGGAGGGCGAACCGCCAGTCCGGGTTCAACCGGGCCAGCCACAGGGCCCGCGGCCCCGCGAACCTCAGCGCCGCGGGCCGCAGATCCGTACGCCCTCGCGCGGCGTCCAGCAGCGCCGGGAGCGCCTGGGGCGGCGCCGCGAAACCGCGGGCGTTCGCCGTCGCCAGCCACTGGGGCAGCAACTCCATCAGGTCGGGCGCGCTGCCCCTGCGGCCGCCGCCCGCGGTGCCGGGGCGGTCGCTGAGCAGGGTCGTGAGCCGACGGGCCGCCGCGGCCGGCAACGGCGGGCGGGGATCCTCGGGCGCGGGCTCGGGGCGCCGCGCCGCCCGGGCCGGGCGCAGTCCCGCGCGGCGTCGGACGGTCTGCGCGGCCGCCGCGTCCAGCAGCGCGTACGCGGCGGCCGACCCGCGCTCTCCGCCCGGTGGAGTGCGCCGGTCCGTACCCAGCAACGCCGAGGTGACCAGCGTCTCCCAGACGCCGGGGCCGGGAGCGGGCGTGGGCTTGGGTTCGGGTGCTGGGGTGAGGTCGGGGGCCGGCGTGGGTTCGGGAGCCGCCGTGGGACCGGGGGCCGCCGTGGGGCTGGGGGCCGCCGTGGGCTGGGAGGAGGGCATCGGCGCGTGGG
Organism: Streptomyces sp. BK208; assembly: GCF_004364245.1. Taxonomy (GTDB): domain Bacteria; phylum Actinomycetota; class Actinomycetes; order Streptomycetales; family Streptomycetaceae; genus Streptomyces. Next base: position 374,605 of record NZ_SOAV01000006.1, read on the forward strand.
CGGTCGGTGTCGGTCGGGAGGCGAGGCCGGTCTCCGGTGCCGGTGCGGATGCCGGTCCCGGTGTCGGCTCTGGAGACGTTGCCTGTGCTGGAGACGCTGCTGATGGTGGTGCCGGGTCCTGTGCGGCGGTGGCCTGCGGCAGGGGAACGGCGCGTGGCGCGGCGGCTGATTCGTGCACCGTGGAGGCCGCTGGCCGGGTGGTCGGCACCGGGGTGCAGATGTCGGCGGGGGCGGGCGTCCTGGTCATGTGGTCCCCTCTCCTTCCGGTCTGGTTCCCTCACTTGGTCGGATCAACGGAGCGGCACCGCCGCGCCCGGCCCGGCCGGCCAGGCCGTCAGTGGTGTGAAGCCCCGGTGGCCGCACTCGCCGAAGACCGTGACGGGAGCACCGCCCGACAGAGCGACCAGCCGCCACAGGCCGGGTTGACTCCCGGTGGACCGGGTGAGCGGCAGCGCCGTGTCCCCGTCCGCGTCCGCCAGTTGCCAGCCGTCGCCGTCCGGTACCGGGACCACCCGCTCCAAGGTCACCGGCACCGAGTCCAGCCACGGGTCGTCGCGGAGCGCGTCGCCGTACCGGGCGGTCGCCTGCGGCGTCGTCACCCCGCTCGGGCGGATGCGTGCCGCCCGGGGCGGTGCGAACCGTCGGCCCAGGGCGACTCGCCGCCGGCCCGCACCCGGATACGCGGAGACCTCCGCATCCAGGGCCAGTCCCACCGGCAGCGCCAGCTCCGGTGCCCGTCCCGCGGCGCCGTAGGAGAGGAGCAGCGCCGTGCGGTCCGACTCCGCGCCGTACAGCCACACACGACGGGTCGTCAGCCGGGCGTCCACGGTGTCGTACTGGGCGAGGACCAGCCAGTGGTCCCGTACCGGCGGGCCGTCGGCGGACGCCTGCAGGCCCACGCGGGACCGGACGGTCGCCGCCAGGTCGTCCGGCAGCCGCGCGCGGCACAACCAGCCCTGGTCGAGCAGGTGGAGGAGGGCGCACTCCTCAAGCAGCCGCACCGGCCAGCCGGGCCCCGACGACGGTACGGCGCCCAGCTCCCGTACGCGCGAGGCCAGTCCCGGTGCCTGGGCGTCGACCATGCGGGCCGCCGTCTCCTCCCACAGCCCGTAGTCCCCCTGCTCGACGCCGGCCAGACCGCCGCGCAGGAGATCCGCGAGCCGCTGCTCCAACTCCGTGGCGCCCGCCGTGATCCGCTCGGCTCGCCGCTCCGCCCGACGCCGGGCCGCTTCCGGGTCACCGGACGTGGACGCGGACGGAGAGGCGGGCGCGGTGGCGTCCGCCGTCTCCCCCTCCTCCGGCCCGCGCGGTCCGGCTCTCCAGCCCTCGACCCGATCGGATGCCATCCCCTCCGGCTCCGGAACGGCGCTCTCCTCGCCCGGTCCCCGTGTCACCCCCGCACCGTCCTCTCGTCGCAACTCCCCGCACCACGACTCCACCGCGCCGAAGCCGCCGTCCGCGCCGCGTGACACGGCGTCGGGTGGCGACGTCGGCGACCGGTCCGTGGTCCGGCGCACCCCCTCGTGAGTCATGACATCGAAGGTAGGTCCCGCCACTGACAATGGGCTGAGCCAGAGCATTTCCGCAGGTCAGGGCGATTGTCAGTGGCGTGGTGCACCGTGGAGCACAGATCGAACCGGCCCAGCTGGAGGGGGAACCAGCCATGTCCGCACACGCAGAACCGTCATCCGGCGCCGAGGCGCTGCGACCGCACGCCGAGGACGCCTTCGCGACCGAACTGGCCGCGCTGGCCGCGCAGGACGACCGCCCGCGTCCGGCCCGTTGGAAGCTGTCGCCGTGGGCGGTCTCCACCTACCTGCTCGGCGGCACACTGCCCGACGGCACGGTGATCAGCCCCAAGTACGTGGGCCCGCGCCGCATCGTCGAGGTCGCCGTCTCGACCCTCGCGACCGACCGTGCCCTGCTGCTGCTCGGGGTGCCCGGCACGGCGAAGACCTGGGTGTCCGAGCACCTCGCCGCGGCCGTCAGCGGCGATTCGACCCTGCTGGTGCAGGGGACGGCCGGCACCCCGGAGGAGGCGATCCGTTACGGCTGGAACTACGCACAGCTCCTCGCCCGCGGCCCCAGCCGGGACGCCCTCGTGCCCAGCCCGGTCATGCGGGCCATGGCGGAGGGCATGACCGCCCGCGTGGAGGAGCTGACCCGCATCCCGGCCGACGTGCAGGACTCTCTGATCACGCTCCTGTCGGAGAAGACACTGCCGATACCGGAGCTGGGCCAGGAGGTGCAGGCGGTCCGCGGATTCAACCTGATCGCCACCGCCAACGACCGCGACCGCGGGGTCAACGACCTCTCCAGCGCCCTGCGCCGCCGCTTCAACACCGTCGTGCTGCCGCTGCCGGAGAGCGCCGAGGCCGAGGTCGACATCGTCACGCGCCGCGTCGACCAGATCGGACGCTCCCTCGATCTGCCGTCGGCATCCGAGGGCACGGACGAGATCCGCCGTGTCGTCACCGTCTTCCGCGAACTGCGCGACGGGCTGACGAGCGACGGCCGTACGAAGGTCAAGTCGCCCAGCGGCACGCTGTCGACGGCCGAGGCGATCTCCGTCGTGACCGGTGGTCTCGCGCTGTCCGCCCACTTCGGCGACGGCGTGCTGCGGCCCGGCGACGTCGCGGCGGGCGTCCTCGGCGCCGTCGTCCGCGACCCGGGTGCCGACCGTGTCGTCTGGCAGGAGTACCTGGAGACGGTCGTGCGCGAGCGCGACGGCTGGCAGGACTTCTACCGCGCCTGCCGGGAGGTGACCGCATGAGTGGCACGAGAGAGGGCGGGGGCGGGGGCACCGGCAGGAGCGGGGACACGGACGGGGAGATGCGGACACGAGGCGGGAGGGGAGCGGCGGTGACCGGTGCGACGGGGGACGACGGGGACTCGAGCTGGACGCGGAGGCGAGGGGGACGGCGTGTCGAGCAGTGACCGGGCCGTGTGCGCTGCGGTCGGAGGAGTGAGTGGTGCCGGGAGCGCTGTCTCCGGTGGGGCGGGTGGTACCGAGGGCGGCGCGTTCGGCGGGGTGAGCGTTGTCGGGGACGGTGCGTTCGGCGGGCCGGGTGGTGCCGGGGATGCGGGTGGGTGGCCGCTGCTGCTCGGCGTGCGGCATCACGGGCCCGGGTCGGCCCGTGCGGTGCGCACCGCACTGGAGGCGGCCCGGCCGGGGGTCGTACTGATCGAAGGGCCGCCGGAGGCCGACGCCCTCGTCCCGCTGGCCGCCGACGAGGACATGCGGCCGCCGGTCGCGCTCCTCGCTCACGCCGTGGACGAGCCCGGCCGCTCGGCGTTCTGGCCGCTGGCCGAGTTCTCCCCGGAGTGGGTGGCTCTCCGGTGGGCCCTGGAGCACGGTGTCCCGGCCCGCTTCATCGACCTCCCGGCCACGCACACGCTGGCATGGCAGGCAGCCGACGAGTGCGGGGACGGCAAGGCGGACGGCCCGGGCGCGGACGTCGGGCCCGGTGCGACCGAGCCGGACGTCCGGGGTGATCCGCTCGCGGTCCTGGCCGCGGCTGCCGGACACGACGACCCCGAGCGCTGGTGGGAGGACGTGATCGAGCACCGCGGCAGGGGAGAGGGGGACGCGTTCGCCCCGTTCGAGGCGCTGGAGGAGGCGATGACGGCGCTGCGGGAGACCGAGGGGGAGGGGGAGTGCGGCGGTGAGCCGGGCGGCTCGCAGGACCGGGAGCTCGTGCGGGAAGCTCATATGCGGCTCCGGCTCCGGGACGCGGAGAAGGAGTTCGCCGACGGTGTCGCCGTGGTCTGCGGGGCCTGGCACGTGCCCGCGCTGCGGCGCAGGGTCGCCGTCGGCGGCGACCGGGCCCTGGTGAAGGGGCTGCCCAGGACCAAGGTGGACATGACCTGGGTGCCCTGGACCCATCGCAGGCTGTCCCGGGCCGGCGGGTACGGGGCGGGCATCGAGTCACCGGGCTGGTACGGGCATCTGTTCGCCGCGGCCGACCGGCCCGTCGAGCGCTGGCTGACCAGGGTGGCCGGACTGCTGCGCGAGGAAGGCAAGATCGTCTCCCCGGCCCACGTCATCGAGGCGGCGCGGCTGGCCGGGACGCTCGCGACGATCCGTGGACGCCCGCTCCCCGGACTGAGCGAGACGACGGACGCCGTGCGGGCGGTGCTGTGCGACGGCTCGGACGTGCCGCTGGCGCTGGTCCACGACCGCCTGGTGGTGGGAGACGTGCTGGGAGAGGTTCCCGTCGGGGCGCCCGCCGTGCCGTTGCAGCAGGACCTGACCCGCGTCCAGCGGCGGCTCAGGCTCAAGCCCGAGGCACGGGAGAGAGAGCTGGAACTCGACCTGCGCAAGGAGACCGACGCCGGGCGCAGCAGACTCCTGCACCGGCTGCGGCTGCTCGGCGTCGGCTGGGGAGAGCCGGTCGCCTCGCGCAGCACGGGCACGTTCCGGGAGACGTGGCGGCTGCGGTGGGAGCCGGAGTTGTCGGTGCGGGTCGCCGAGGCGGGGGTGTGGGGCACGACCGTGCTCTCCGCCGCCACCGCAAGAGCCGAGGCGGACGCCGTCACCGCGCGGGGGCTCGCCGAGGTCACCGCGCTCGCCGAGCGCTGCCTGCTGGCCGAGCTGCCGGACGCGCTCGCGCCGGTGATGCGGATACTCGCCGACCGGGCGGCGCTCGACACGGACGTCGGCCACCTCGCCGAGGCCCTGCCCGCCCTGGTCCGTTCGCTGCGCTACGGCGATGTGCGCGGCACGGACACCGGCGCGCTGGCCGAGGTCGCCGCGGGTCTAGCCGAGCGCGTCTTCGTCGGCCTGCCCGCCGCCTGCGCCGCACTGGACGCCGACGCGGCCGAGGAGATGCGCCGGCACGTGGACGCCGTGCACACGGCCGTCGACCTGCTCGGCGACACCCCCGCACCGGGCCACGGCGACCTGCGGGCCCGGTGGCGGGCCGTGCTGCGCACCCTGGCCGCGCGGGACACCGTGCCCGGCGTCGTGCGCGGGCGTGCCGTACGGATCCTGCTGGACGGCGGTGAGCTGGCGCCGGACGAGGCGGCGCGGCTCCTGGGCCTGGTGCTGTCCCCGGGGACGCCGCCGGCGGACGCGGCCGCCTGGATCGAGGGCTTCGTCGGCGGCGGCTCGGGCGGCGGCATGCTCCTCCTGCACGACGAGCGGCTGCTCGCCCTGATCGACGCATGGCTGACCGGCGTACCGGAGGACACGTTCACGGACGTCCTGCCCCTGCTGCGCCGCACCTTCTCGGCCTACGAGCCGGGGGTGCGCCGCCAACTCGGCGAGCTGGTCAGGCGCGGACCGGAGGCGCGGGGGAGCGTGACGACGACCGGCGCCGGCATACCGGGCTTCGCGGCCGACCCCGACACCGGCCGTGCCGACGCGGTGCTGCCGGTCATCCGGCTGCTGCTGGGCCGCAACCCGGCACCGGACGACAACGAGCCGGCGGAGGCAGCCACATGACCGGACCCACGACTCACCCCCCGACCGGGCCCACGACTCACCCCCCGACCGGACCCACGACTCCACCTCCGGCCGAACCTACGACTCCACCTCCGGCCGAACCCACGACTCCACCCATGACCGGACCCGTGACTCCACCCACGACCGGACCCGCGACCGGGCCCCCGACCGAAGAGGCGGTCGGTGACGGGACGGCGGCCGATCAAACGCCCGGCAAGGAGCGGCTGCGGCGGTGGCGTCTCGTCCTCGGTGGCGATCCGGCCGACGGGACCGGCCACGCCCTCGGCGGACGGGACGCGGCGATGGACGGTGCGCTCACCGCGCTCTACGGCAAGGAGGACGTCCCACGGGCCGGTCGGGACCGTACGGCGGGACTCGGGGCCTCCGCACCGGCCGTGGCCCGCTGGCTGGGGGACATCCGCACCTACTTCCCGTCCTCCGTCGTCCAGGTCATGCAGCGGGACGCGATCGACCGGCTGGGGCTCGCCACGCTCCTGCTGGAGCCGGAGATGCTCGAGGCGGTGGAAGCCGACGTGCACCTCGTGGGCACCCTGCTCTCCCTGCACAAGGCGATGCCGGAGACGACGAAGGAGACGGCGCGGGCCGTCGTGCGCAAGGTCGTCGAGGACCTGGAGGAGCGGCTCGCCCCCCGCACCCGCGCCGCGCTGATCGGCGCGTTGGACCGCAGCGCCCGCACCGGCCGGCCTCGTCACCGGGACATCGACTGGAACCGCACGATCGCGGCCAACCTCAAGCACTACCTGCCGGAGCACCGCACGGTCGTGCCGGAGCGGCTCGTCGGATACGGGCGGGCATCCCGTTCGGTGAGGAAGGAGATCGTCCTCTGCGTCGACCAGTCGGGGTCGATGGCGGCGTCCGTCGTGTACGCGTCCGTGTTCGGGGCGGTGCTGGCGTCGATGCGCTCGATCGACACCCGGCTGGTCGTCTTCGACACGTCGGTCGTGGATCTCACCGACCGGCTCGACGACCCGGTCGACGTGCTCTTCGGCACGCAGCTCGGCGGCGGTACGGACATCAACCGCGCGCTGGCGTACTGCCAGTCGCGGATCACCCGGCCCGCGGACACGGTGGTCGTGCTGATCAGTGACCTGTACGAGGGAGGCATACGCGACGAGATGCTCAAGCGGGTCGCGTCGATGAAGGCGGCGGGGGTGCGGTTCGTGACGCTGCTGGCCCTGTCCGACGAAGGGGCGCCCGCCTACGACCGGGAACACGCGGCGGCGCTCGCGGCACTGGACGCACCGGCCTTCGCCTGCACGCCCGATCTCTTCCCGGAGGTGATGGCGGCGGCGATCGAAGGGCGGCCCCTGCCGATACCGGACGCCGGACGGTGATGCGTCGATACGGGTGACCCGATTGCGACCGGCAAGACGGATATGACGGGCCGTCGACGCCACTGGACTTGCGCAATATCCACACCTCCGTGCGAGTATCGCGCGGCGTGTCGATGCGATGTGCGACGCGCGCTCGTTCCACCGCACGGAGGAAGCTCCCCTCTTGATCTGGTCAGCAGCCCTGCCCGGTGCCGCCTCACGCGTCCTGCGCGTCGCGGCCGGGCGGCGTGCGCTGCACGTGGCACTGCTCGTGGGCGGGTTGTTCGTCCTCGGGCTGCTCTGCGGAGGGCGGGCCCAGGCGGCCGACGAGGCGCCGGCGCCCATGCGGGACACGGTCGGCCGGGTCCTCGGCGTTGCCGACCGGGCACAGAGTCCGCTGGACGCCGTTCCCGCCCAGCAGGCCGGAACCGGCTCGGGGCAGGGCTCCGGCCCGGTGCCGCCGGGTCTCCGCCCCGTCTCGGAGCACATCGTCCGGACGGTGGAGGACCGGGTCGTACGACCGGTCGGTGACGTGGTGGCGACGGTGACCGGAACGCTGGAGGCGGTCGCGGGCACCGGGGCCGGCACCGGTACCGGTGCCGAGGCGCCGCCGCTGCAGGTGCTGCCCGACACGTCGGGGATCGGCGACCTGACCGGACACGCACAGCCGGCGGAGCCGGAGCAGCAGCCCGGATCGTCCTCCCCCTCCGAGTCCGCGACCGGCCCCGCGACCGGCCTCGCGTCCGGAACCGAAACCGGAACCGGAGCCGCACCCGCCCCGGCCGCGGCGGACGCGTCCGGTGCCGCCGACCCGTCCGGTGCCGCCGACGCCGAGGGAGCCCGGAGCCCGGCCCGCACCGCCGGGTACGGACCCCGGTCCGGCCCCGCAACGGCACCCGTGACACCGGCCGTGCCCACCGCGCACGTCGGCGCACACCGGGCAGCGTCCGAGCGCACCGGTCCCGCCGGGTACGCCCCCGTCCGCCCGGCGCCCGGCGGTGACCCCGACGGCGCCCTCGGCACCGCGTCCGGTGCCGATCACGGGACGCCGCGCCACGGCGACGCGTGCGCGGTCACCCCGCAGTACCGGATCGCGTTCCGGCTCGTACCCGGCGCCCCGGAACGGGCCGACGCGGCCGGGCTCCGGGAGCAGTACCGGGACATCCCCGTCTCTCCCGCCTAGAACGGCTCCCCGGCGGGCGCCCGGCCGTGCGGCCGACGTGAGCCGGCCGCACCGTCGGTTCGTCCCCAGGGCCGTACGTCCCCAGGGCCGTACCCTCGGCCGCGCCCCCGGCCGCCCGCACCTCCGCAGCCCGGGCCTGCACGCCCGCTCACCGTCCGGCACACCGGACGCCGGGAAGGCCCAGGACGGACCAGCACGGACCAGCACGGACCAGGGTGAACCGGGACGGACGGGACGGGACGGGACGGGACGGAACCGGCACCCCGGTGCGTCCGGCTCGCCCAGGACGGCCCCGCACTCCCGGTACGTCCGGCTCGCCCAGGACGCCCCGAGCGGAGCCGGGCACGTCCTCACCGCGAGCTGAGCGGCTCAGCGGCGCCACTTCCCACGCCAGCGGGCCGGCGCACACCACCGGCACCACACACCTCCTGCCCCGGCCTCCGCGGGCAGCACAGACCCCGCGGGGCGGCAGGCCCCGGACGGCCGAAATCCGTCGGCCTCCGTCCGGCCGAAACCCCCGCGGTCCGGGCGGTCAGATCCCCATTGGGGTGGGGACCGCACCGCCCGCGCCCCGGCGCACCGCACCCGTGCGGCCGTCGGGACGCCCATGGGCCTCACCGGGCCAACCCCAGCCCGGTGAGGCCCTTCGCCGTCACCCTGAGCGCCCGCCGTTCCGGCTCACATCCGGCACCGCGTGCCAGTGAGCGCGGCATCATGTGACAGGCATCACCGCTCAGGTGTGACCCACGATTTAGAGACCCCCCGCAAGCGGCGATAACCTGCGAGACGGACATGCCGCGCGCTCGGACACCGTGTGCGCCCCCCTTGTGACTCACAGCGGACGTCACGTTGCCCTTCGCGGCACGCCCACGCATCCAACGAACCGCGAGATCACTGATAGGGACGGAAGCGCGTGGACCTGTTCGAGTACCAGGCGAGGGACCTCTTCGCCAAGCACGATGTACCGGTGCTGGCCGGTGAAGTCATCGACACGCCTGAGGCGGCGCGCGAGATCACCGAGCGTCTGGGCGGCAAGTCCGTCGTCAAGGCCCAGGTGAAGGTCGGTGGCCGCGGCAAGGCCGGTGGCGTGAAGCTGGCCGCCTCGGCGGACGAGGCCGTCGCCCGCGCGACGGACATCCTCGGCATGGACATCAAGGGCCACACGGTCCACAAGGTGATGATCGCCGAGACCGCCCCCGAGATCGTCGAGGAGTACTACGTCTCCTTCCTCCTCGACCGTGCCAACCGCACCTTCCTCTCCATCGCCTCCGTCGAGGGCGGCATGGAGATCGAGGAGGTGGCGGCCACCCGTCCGGAGGCCGTCGCCAAGACCCCGATCGACGCGATCGACGGCGTGACGCCCGAGAAGGCGCGCGAGATCGTCGAGGCCGCGAAGTTCCCGGCCGAGGTCGCCGACAAGGTCGCCGACATCCTGGTCAAGCTGTGGGACACCTTCATCAAGGAGGACGCCCTCCTGGTCGAGGTCAACCCGCTGGCCAAGGTCGCCTCCGGTGACGTCCTCGCCCTCGACGGCAAGGTGTCGCTGGACGACAACGCCGAGTTCCGTCACCCCGACTTCGAGGCGCTCCACGACAAGGCCGCGGCCAACCCGCTCGAGGCCGCCGCCAAGGAGAAGAACCTCAACTACGTCAAGCTCGACGGCGAGGTCGGCATCATCGGCAACGGCGCGGGTCTCGTCATGAGCACCCTCGACGTCGTCGCCTACGCCGGTGAGGCGCACGGCAACGTGAAGCCCGCCAACTTCCTGGACATCGGTGGCGGCGCCTCCGCCCAGGTCATGGCGAACGGCCTGGAGATCATCCTCGGCGACCCGGACGTCCGCTCCGTGTTCGTCAACGTCTTCGGCGGCATCACCGCCTGCGACGAGGTCGCCAACGGCATCGTCCAGGCGCTGAAGCTCCTGGAGGACCGCGGCGAGAAGGTCGAGAAGCCGCTCGTCGTCCGTCTCGACGGCAACAACGCCGAGCTGGGCCGCAAGATCCTCACCGACGCCAACCACCCGCTGGTCCAGCGCGTCGACACCATGGACGGCGCGGCCGACAAGGCCGCCGAGCTGGCTCACGCCGCCGCCAAGTAAGCACTCAGGACGAGGACACCAACACACCATGGCTATCTGGCTCAACAAGGACAGCAAGGTCATCGTCCAGGGCATGACCGGCGCCACCGGCATGAAGCACACCAAGCTCATGCTGGGTGACGGCACCGAGGTCGTGGGCGGCGTGAACCCGCGCAAGGCGGGCACCACCGTGGACTTCGACGGCACCGAGGTACCGGTCTTCGGCACCGTCAAGGAGGCCATCGAGAAGACCGGCGCCAACGTCTCCGTCATCTTCGTGCCGGAGAAGTTCACCAAGGACGCCGTCGTCGAGGCCATCGACGCCGAGATCCCGCTGGCCGTCGTCATCACCGAGGGCATCGCCGTGCACGACTCGGCCGCCTTCTGGTCGTACGCCGGCAAGAAGGGCAACAAGACCCGGATCATCGGCCCGAACTGCCCCGGCATCATCACCCCGGGCCAGTCCAACGTCGGCATCATCCCGGGCGACATCACCAAGCCGGGCCGCATCGGCCTGGTCTCGAAGTCCGGCACGCTGACGTACCAGATGATGTACGAGCTGCGTGACATCGGCTTCTCGACCGCCGTCGGCATCGGTGGCGACCCGATCATCGGCACCACGCACATCGACGCGCTCGCCGCGTTCGAGGCCGACCCCGAGACCGACCTGATCGTCATGATCGGCGAGATCGGTGGCGACGCCGAGGAGCGTGCGGCCGAGTACATCTCGAAGAACGTGACCAAGCCGGTCGTCGGCTACGTCGCGGGCTTCACCGCGCCCGAGGGCAAGACCATGGGCCACGCCGGCGCCATCGTCTCCGGTTCGTCCGGCACCGCCCAGGCGAAGAAGGAGGCCCTGGAGGCCGCCGGCGTCAAGGTCGGCAAGACGCCGACCGAGACGGCGAAGCTCGCCCGCGCCATCCTGGCCGGCTGACACCGCCCCGCCGGCCGAGCGCCTGCTCGCCACCGAGTGGCCCGCCCCCTGTCCGCAGGGGGCGGGCCACTCGGCGTTCCGGCGACCGCGCCGCGTCACTCGGCCTTCGGGCTCAGCCGCTCGGGACCGTCCTGCGCCTGGTCCCGAAGCTTCTGCCGCAGCTCCAGCTCCTCGTCCGACAGCGCACCCTGCGCCACCCTGGGCGGCACCCCGCGCACCGCCACCCCGGGGGAGACGGGCGGTTCGTAGTGCGTCGGCGCGGTGTGCAGCGTCAGGGCCGTGCTCCCGATGAGGGCCACGGTGAAGGCGATCGCCGCCCGCGTCCGGAACCGTGCCCGGCGTTCACCGCCCCGGCGCACCGTCTTCGGCAGGTCCGTCCGCAACCGCTCGTTCGACGCCAGCTCGGCCAGCCGCTGGTGCAGCACCTCGGGGTCGGCCAGCGCGGGCAGCCGGCCGGCGACCGCCTCGCGGGCGTGCAGCAGCCGGTTCGCCGTCGCCGGGGTGCTCGCCTCCGTCTCCGCCGCCGTCTCGGGCAGGTCCAGGCCCACCCCGTCGTACAGCACGAGGGCACGGCGGTGCCTCGGGGGGAGCCTGAGCAGGGTGTTCAGCAGGGTGCGGTCGCCCGGGTCGGCGGGCGGCGGCTCCGGGTGCCGGTGACGCGGGCGGAACCGCTGCCACGGGGAGAGCGCGTACTCGTACGCCGTCGCCCGTACCCAGCCCACCGGGTCCCGGTCGCGGGCCACCTCGGGCCAGTGCTCCCAGGCGGTCTGGAAGGCCCGCTCCACCGACTCCCGCGCCTGCTCGCGCCGGCCGGTCAGCAGGTAGGTCTGGCGTACGAGGGCGGGGGCGCTGAACTCGTACAGGACGTCGAACGCCTGAGCGGGCGTCAGCGCGGCCGGCCCGGCCCCCGACCCCGGTTCGGGTTCCGACCCCGGTTCGGGTTCCGTTCCCGGTTCGGGTTCCGTTCCCCTACCCGGTCCGGGTCCCGGTCCCCGTCCCGGCCCGGGGTCCTGTCCCGTTGCCGTGTCCGGCTCTGCGGCGATTTCCGTGAGCGGCTTCGCGGGCGGTACGAGGCTGTCGGCGGCGTCGGGGGGCTCGTGCTTGGAGCCCCCGCCCGCGCCGACGGCCACGACCACCGGTACGGAGCGAGCCTTCGGTTGCGAGGCGGATGCCGGCCCGGTGTCCCGTCCCCCTTCCGGCGCCCGTGCCGCCTGCCGTGCCGCGTCCTGCTCGGCCAGCGTCTTCAGCAGCTTCGCGTACGCCTCCCGTTTCCGGCCTCGCGGGGTCGTGCGGCCGCTCTCCCACGCGCGGACCGTCCCGGGAGTGACGCCCACCCGCGACGCGAGCTGAGTCTGCGTCAGTGCGGCGGCCTCACGCAGGCGTCGGCGCAGCTTGGGGGGTGGGAGCGAGGTTGCGGGGCGGCGTGTCACTGGGTACCCCTCCGTACGAAAAAGTACATAAACATATATTGAGCGACACAGCGGAGCTTCGCCCGTTACGCCGTGAAAGCGCGTGTCGTTGGGAGCATGGCGGGCGTGATGCAGACGACCGCTCGTCCAACACCGCTCTCCCAGCTGCGCACCCGGTGGCTCGACCGGTCACCCGGGTTGGCCGCCGGTCTCCTGGGCGGCGTCTTCGCGGCGCTGCTCGGGCTGGCCGGGTGCGCCGCGCTCGTGACGCTGCTGTGGATCAGTTCGCCGTACCCGGACAGCGGGCCCGGCGGTGCCCTCCACGTCGCCGCGGCGCTGTGGGTGCTGGCGCACGGGGCCGAACTGGTGCGTACCGACACCCTCTCCGGCACCCCCGCGCCCCTCGGCGTCACCCCGCTGCTGTTCCTCCTGCTGCCGGTGTGGCTGCTGCACCGCGCCGCCCGCGACGCCACGGACCCCGGGGACGGGGTCGGGGTGGCCGTCGGCGCGGCCCTGAAGCCGGGGGCCGGTGCGCGGCCGGCGTGGATGGCGGGCGTGCCGGACGCCGGTCCGCCGCCCGTCTCCGCGCGCATGGCCTGGGCCGGGGTCGTCCTCGGTCACCTCGCCGTCGCCGCGCCCGTGGTCCTGTACGCGCAGGGGGGCGCGTTGCGGCCCTCGTCGTGGTGGGCGGTGGTGTGTCTGCCGCTGGTCGCCATGGGCGCGGCGGGCGCCGGGGTGTGGACGGCGTTCGGCCGGCCGGGCGGGCCGGTGGGGCGGGCGCTGCGCGTGCTGCCCCGGAAGCTGCGGGAGCTGATGGTGGAGCCGGACGCGCGCCTGGGCGCCGCGACGCGCGCCGCGGGCGCCGGTGCGGCGGTGCTCGTCGGTGGTGGCGCGCTGCTGCTCGCGGTGTCGCTGGTGTGGCACGGGACCGCCGCGGGGGAGGCGTTCCTGCGGCTGACCGACGGGTGGTCGGGGAGGTTCGCCGTGCTGCTGCTCTGTCTGGCGCTGGTGCCCAACGCGGCGGTGTGGGCCGCGGTGTACGCCCTCGGGCCCGGCTTCGTGCTCGGCGCGGGGCACGTCGTGGCGCCCGCCTCCTCGGCGCCGGCGCCGCTGCTGCCGCCGTTCCCGCTGCTGGCCGCGGTGCCGGACGCGGGTCCCGGCACGACGCTGCACTGGGCGGCGGGGGCGGTGCCGCTGGTGGCGGGGGTGGTGGTCGGGTGGTTCACGGCGCGGGCGGCCACGGCGGGGGGTGCGGCGGAGGGAATGGCCGCGGAGGGCGTGGCCGGCGCGGGAGGCCGGGCCAATGGGGCTTGGTCGTGGCGGCGGACCGCCGGTGCCGCCTTGGTGGCCGCCGTGCTGTGCGCGGTCCTCGTCGCCCTGCTGGCCGGCTTCGCCGGCGGTCCGCTGGGCAGCGCCGCGCTCGCCCGGTTCGGGCCGGTGTGGTGGCAGGCCGGGGGTGCGACGCTGGCGTGGATCGGGGTGGTGGCGGTGCCGGTGGCGGTGACGGCACGGGCGTGGCGCTGTCGGGGCGGTGCCGGGCGGGAGGGTGGGGATGGCGCGGTTGCGGTGCCGGGGAGGCGGCTGCCTGCTGCGTGTGCGGCGCCGGTTGCGTCTGCCGCGTCTGCCGCGTCTGCCGCGTCTGCTGTGTCCGCTGCGTCTGCGGTGTCCGCCGTGTCCTCCGTGCTCTCGGTGCGGCGGTGGCGGAAGCGGGGGAAGGGGGCCGAGGGTGTGGCGGGCGCGGGGGGTGAGGGCGCGGACGAGGACGCGGTGCCGTTCGGGTTGTACGACGAGGACGAGGGCGGTGGGGGTGCGTACGATCTTCTGCCGGCCGACGGGCCTGGGGAGTCGCCCCGCGGTGGGGAGTGACGGTCGGTGCGGTGGGGAGGTTTCTTCGCCCCCGCCGCCCCTTCCCTTCCCGTCCCTGGGGGCTGCCGCCCCCAGACCCCCGCTTCGGCCTGCACGGCCTCGTCCTCAAACGCCGGACGGGCTGGAAGCCCCCGGACGCCGGACGGGCTGGAAGTGCCCGGACGCCGGACGGGCTGGAAGTGCCCGGACGCCGGACGGGCTGACGGGGAACTGAAGGCCCCCTCAGTCGCCCGAGCCCAGCAGGTCCCTGAGTTGTTCGGGGAGGTGGCGTTCGCAGGACTGTTCCGCCGCGTTGGTCAGGGCGTCGTCGCGGCACGTGTAGTAGTCGCTGTAGATCAGCTGGGTGCCGAAGGACGCGGCGACCAGGACGATGGCCAGGGACGACGTGACCAGGCCGCTGATCGCGGCGGTGCGCTGCGGGCGGCCGGTCTGCTCGGGGGGCGGGGCCTGGCTCTCCGGGTCGGAGGCGGTGCGGGGCTTGGCGCGCAGTGCGCTGATGCCCCAGTACAGGGCCAGGACGCCGAGCAGCAGGGCCACGTACGGCCAGGTGAAGAGGGCGAAGAAGAGGGCCCACATGCCGCTCAGCAGGGCGTAGCGGGCACGCCGCTGGGCGGGGTCCGTCGGGTCCCAGCGCGGAGCCGGGCCGCCGGCCGGACCCTCGGGGCCGCCCGAACCGCCGGGCCGCTCGCCGAAGCCGCCGGGAGACCTGCCGGGCTGCCGGTCGCTCCACCGGCCGCCCCAGGGGGAGCGGTCGCCATCGCCCTGGGTGTCGCCGCTGTCGCCCGACGGGTGCCGCGGCTGCCAGGGACGGTCCGGCGTGCCCTCCGGAGGCGGAGCGAACGGATTGTCCTGGTCGGGGGCGCCGTCCTGGTCGCCGCCGGTCCTGCGGTCCGAGGGCGAGTCGGGCGGCGACGAGGGGCGCTCCCGCAGCAGCACGGTGCTGCGGGCCCCTGGCTGCGCCGACTGCTGGGGGAGCGTGAGCAGTCGCGGGCTGCGGTCCGGCATCAACTGAGCGTCTTCCCCTTGGCGACGATGAACAAGCGGCTGGTGGAACGGGCGAGCTGGTGGAACGCCCGCACCGGTCGGCACATCTGCTGAACGCGTGACACACGGGCGGCGTTCCCGCCCCCGCCCACACAGACGCTACCTTCCGGCCACGCCCCCGTCCCGAGGGGGCCGTCCGGTGTGCCGGTATCGTTGCTGACGGTCGGCCGCTTCGTAGACTTCCCCGTATCCCGGGGTGCGACGCATTCGTACGACCGTACAAACAGATCCGTTGTCCCGAGAAAGGCCCCCACCGTGGCCGCCAAGCCCGCGGACCGGCGAGCCAAGCGCCTCGTCGTGCTGGTCTCCGGATCCGGCACCAACCTCCAGGCACTCCTCGACGAGATCGCCGCCGCAGGCGCCGAGGCCTACGGGGCCGAGATCGTCGCCGTCGGCGCCGACCGCGACGGCATCGAGGGGCTCGCCCGCGCCGAGCGTGCCGGGGTGGCGACCTTCGTCCGCAAGGTCAAGGACTACGGGACCCGCGAGGAGTGGGACGCGGCGCTCGCCGATGCCGTCGCCGCCCACGAGCCGGACCTCGTCGTCTCGGCCGGGTTCATGAGGATCGTGGGGAAGGAGTTCCTCGCGCGGTTCGGTGGGCGCCTCGTCAACACCCACCCCGCCCTCCTCCCCAGTTTCCCGGGAGCCCACGGTGTGCGGGACGCGCTCGCGTACGGCGCCAGGGTCACCGGCTGCACCGTCCACTTCGTCGACGACGGCGTCGACACCGGGCCGATCATCGCGCAGGGCGTGGTGGAGGTCCGGGACGAGGACTACGAAGACGAAGGTGCCGCTCTGCACGAGCGCATCAAGGAAGTCGAGCGAAGGCTGCTCGTCGATGTCGTGGGGCGGCTCGCCCGCAACGGCTATCGCATTGAGGGACGAAAGGTAGTTATCCAGTGACCGCCACCGCCACCGCCGGGAGCAACAAGCGGGCCATCCGTCGCGCGCTCGTCAGCGTCTACGACAAGACCGGGCTCGAGGAGCTCGCGCGCGGACTGCACGAGGCCGGCGTCGAGCTGGTCTCCACCGGGTCGACCGCCGGGCGGATCGCCGCCGCCGGCGTCCCCGTCACCAAGGTCGAGGAGCTGACCGGCTTCCCCGAGTGCCTGGACGGCCGGGTCAAGACCCTGCACCCCAAGGTGCACGCCGGCATCCTCGCCGACCTGCGCCTGGACAGCCACCGGCAGCAGCTCGACGAGCTGGGCGTGGCCCCGTTCGACCTGGTCGTGGTCAACCTCTACCCGTTCCGCGAGACCGTCGCCTCCGGCGCCACCGCCGACGAGTGCGTGGAGCAGATCGACATCGGCGGCCCGTCGATGGTGCGCGCCGCGGCGAAGAACCACCCCTCGGTCGCCGTCGTCACCAGCCCCGCCCGGTACGCCGACGTGCTCTCCGCGGTCAAGGACGGCGGCTTCGACCTGGCCGCCCGCAAGCGGCTGGCCGCCGAGGCCTTCCAGCACACCGCCGCGTACGACGTGGCCGTCGCCTCCTGGTTCGCCGCCGAGTACGCCCCCGTCGACGAGTCCCGCTTCCCGGACTTCCTCGGCGCCACCTACGAGCGCGCCCACACCCTGCGCTACGGCGAGAACCCGCACCAGCCCGCCGCGCTCTACACCTCCCCCGAGGGCGGTGGCCTGGCCCAGGCCGAGCAGCTGCACGGCAAGGAGATGTCGTACAACAACTACACGGACACGGACGCCGCCCGCCGTGCCGCGTACGACCACACCGAGCCCTGCGTCGCGATCATCAAGCACGCCAACCCGTGCGGCATCGCCGTCGGCGCGGACGTCGCCGAGGCGCACCGCAAGGCGCACGACTGCGACCCGCTCTCCGCGTACGGCGGCGTGATCGCGGTCAACCGTCCGGTCTCCAAGGAGATGGCCGAGCAGGTCGCCGAGATCTTCACCGAGGTCATCGTCGCGCCGGACTACGAGGACGGCGCCCTCGAAGCGCTCACCAAGAAGAAGAACATCCGCGTGCTGCGCGCCCCCGAGGCCCCCACCGCCCCGGTCGAGGTCAAGCCGATCGACGGCGGCGCCCTCCTCCAGGTCACCGACCGCGTGCAGGCCGAGGGCGACGCCCCCGCAACCTGGACGCTGGCCGCCGGCGAGGCACTCTCCGAGGCGGAACTGGCCGAGCTGGCCTTCGCCTGGAAGGCGTGCCGGGCCGTCAAGTCCAACGCCATCCTCCTCGCCAAGGACGGTGCCTCCGTCGGCGTCGGCATGGGCCAGGTCAACCGGGTCGACTCCGCGAAGCTCGCGGTGGAGCGGGCCGGTGCCGAGCGCGCGCAGGGCGCGTACGCCGCCTCCGACGCCTTCTTCCCCTTCCCGGACGGCCTGGAGATCCTCACCGCGGCCGGCGTGAAGGCCGTCGTCCAGCCCGGCGGTTCGGTCCGCGACGAGCTGGTCGTCGAGGCGGCGAAGAAGGCCGGCGTGACCATGTACTTCACGGGGACCCGGCACTTCTTCCACTGACGGTTGCCCCACGGCCGAACGGCGGCCCCCGGTCCCCTCCACGGAGGGGACCGGGGGCCGCCGCGGTGTCGGGCCCGGCGGGCCCGGTGGGCGGATCAGCAGGGGCGCAGCGACCAGATCGGGTCCCAGGTCGCGGTGCCGGCCTGGTAGGCCGTCGACGTCCAGCGGACGCTGCCGTCCCGGTTGAAGAACCTGGCGACCGTGCCCGGCGTCTGGTTGTTGGTGAACGGGCCGTTGCCGGTCCAGTTGGTCAGGTTCCACGTCTGGCACCGGTAGAAGTCGAACTTCGTGCCGTTGACGATCATGCAGAGGTGGCCGTAGTCGCAGGCCAGGTCCTGGGCGCTCCTGGTCCTGGGCGCGTCGGTCACGGTCAGGCCCTCGTACTCGACCGCGTCGGCGGTCACGCGCCGGGGCGCCGGGCTGTCGGCCAGCACCTGGTCGGCCTTCTGGTGGAGAGCGGGACCGGTCACCCGGGTGCCGCCCGGGCTGTCGTCGGCCGTGGCCGCGACGGTCGAGCTCGCGGCCAGGGCGGTGGCCGCGAGGAGGAGTGCTGCGGGCTTCAGGATGTTCATCGTTCGATCCCCCGTGGATCTCGGTGTCGTGCCGCCGAAGCGGTGTGCCCACACCGTGCCCCCGGACGCCGGCCGGGCGGTACCTCGGAACTCCCAGGGTCACCTACCGCCGGGAGGCGTGTACTCCTTGAGGTGGTGAGCGACGCGGTCGGCGTAGTCGCGGTACTTCGGGGGAACTCCGCCCGCGTCGTTCACCTTCCGGTACGACGTCCGGTAGGCGACCGCGACCAGCACGCTGCGGTCGCCCGTCAGGCCGGCGCCGAGGCGGGGTGCGATCCAGCACAGGTAGCGGCCCATCGCCGGGACGGACTCGGCCGGCGGGAACGGAGGCTCCGGGACGGTCTCGCCGGGCGTGCCGTCCTCGTTCATCCACCAGCGCAGCACGCTCGGGGTCCAGCGGGCGATGCCGTACTCGTCCTTGGCCGGGTCGGCCAGGTCCGGATCGAAGTCGCTCTCGACCTTCAGAACGGCCGCGAGCAGGGCCGGGCTGACCTCCTCGCGGTCGCAGTCGTGCGCCGTCTCCACGATCAGCAGACGGTAGGCGGGCGGCACGTCCCGGTCGGTGCGCAGTTCGGCCGCGCCGTAGGAGGCGGCGGCGACGCTCGCGGTGCCGCCGGTGCCCGGAGCCGCGGCGGGCGCGCGGCCGCCGTCGGACCAGCGGAGGACGCCGAGGACCAGGGCGGCGAGGGTGACGAGCCCCGCGGACCCGGCGGCCAGGACCCTGCGCCGACGGCGTGCGCGGGACCGGAGCGAGAACCTCGCGGGACCGCTCGCGCCCCCGGACACGCCCGTGACCCGGCGCAGCAGGGCGTCGGTGCCGATCCGGTCGGCGTGCGTACGGGTCAGGCAGGCCCGCACGATCTCCCGCCAGGGCGGCGGCAGTTCGGGGGACAGCCGCAGCTCCTGGGTGCCGCGGGCGTACGCGACGGCGGCGTCGCGGCGGGCGGACGGGGTGCCGCCGGGCAGCGGGAACGACCCGGTGAGCACCAGGTGGGCCAGGACGCCGAAGGCCCAGACGTCGGTGGAGGGGCGGATGCGGCGGCCCCGTTCGCCGATCTCCGACCACAGCAGCTCGGGCGGCGTGTAGTCCGGGGTGGAGAAGGCGGGCGTGTAGGCGTGGGTGCCCTCCAGCTCGGCGGCCATGTTGAAGTCGGCCAGCCGTACCGAACCGTCCGCCATCAGCAGCACGTTGGCCGGTTTGAGGTCGCCGTGCACCCAGCCCGCCCGGTGCAGCTGGTGCAGGCCCTCGCAGACCTGCGCGAGCAGCGCGGGCCCGGCGGGCGGCCGGGGCGCGGCCGTGAGCAGGACGGACAGCGAGCCCTCGGCCCGCTCAAGGACGAGGACGGTGGAGCCGTCGAGCCGGGGGTGGCCGGGGTCGTCGACGGTGAGGGTCTCGTACATCCGGATCAGCCGGGGCCGCCGCAGCCGGCGCAGCAGTCCGACCTCCCGCTCGACCAGGTCCCGCAGGTGCGACAGCCGGCGCGGGGTGCCGGTGCCGGTGGGCAGGAACTTCAACGCGGCCGTCTCCGGCAGGCCCCCGTCGGCACGCGTCCCGTCGGTGGCGGCGCCGACGCGGCGGGCGGCGTACACGCTGCCGAAGGCGCCGGTGGCGAGCGGCTCGCGCACCTCCCACACGCCCACCCGGTACCCCCTGGGCACCGGGACGGCGTACGGCTCGGTCACCGCAGCGCCTGTCCGGACGGCGCCGCGAGGACCACCAGGTCGTCCTCGCGGACCAGGTCGAACCGGAGCGCGAGCGAGACCAGCGACTCCTTCTTGCCGTTCAGCCGGGGACCCGGCTCGGCGGTCTCCGGGCCGGGCTTGAGCCGCAGCTTCACGGCGAGGTAGTCGATGTTCCACTGCACCGACGTACGGGAGGCGGCCGGCCAGGCCGGGCGGAGCCGCTCGACGACCTGGTCCGTGGTCGGCAGCGGCGCGTGCGGCGCCCCGCGCAGCCGCGGCTCGCACAACGCGGCCAGCACCGCGAAGTACCGCTTGGTGCGGTCGACGGAGAAGGCCGGCGCGGTCGGCTCGCCGTCGGTGCCGTCCTCACCGCGCAGGTAGTCGTGGCGCGGCGCCCACACCTCGAAGGGCAGCAGGTCACCGGCGGCGGGCAGCACGATCCGCGAGAACTCGAACGGCACCGGGGCGTCGAGTCGGCCCGGCGCCACCTTGATGTGCTCGCCGGCGCCCTCCGGGTTCTCCACCACGTAGGTCTGGTGGGCGGAGAGGTTGCTCACCGTCCAGAAGGTGCCGTGGGCCGCGATCTCACCGGCTCTGCGGGACACCCCGTCGTGCCCGATCAGCAGGCCGCCCTCGGGCACGGACCGTCCGAAGACGAGCCGTTCGCCGGGCGCGAGCCGGAACTGGGTGCTGCTGTCCTCGTCCCCCGTGGTCGGCGGAGGTACCACGATGATGCTGTACAAGGTGCGTCTCCCCGTGCCTGACGGCTACCCGGCTCAGACTAGGGCGACGCACCGGGGCCGTGCCCCCCTCGTACGGGTGAGACACGGCCCCGTGACGTGATTGGCGAGAACTGTGCCGTGCCGGACGGCCGTTCAGTAGCGAGGCCGCCTGAACCACTCGGCGGTGGCGCGCTTGGCCGCGAACACGATCAGCAGGATCGAGACGATCATGATCAGCAGGCCGAGACCGTAGACGGCCAGGGTGAAGATGCCGGTGACGATCGCCAGGGAGCCGTAGACGATCGAGCAGACCCGGACCGCGTTGCCGCCCTTCGCGTACTGCAACACGAGCACGAGACCCAGGATCGCGTAGACGGCGGCCAGCGCGAGGAAGAAGACGACGATGCCCTTGCCCAGGTCGGCGAATCGTTCCGCTTCCGAGTCCCCTGTGACACCGGCTTCCAGCATCACCTCGTCCCACTGGGACAGGTTGTAGGCGTAGACCGCGGCGACTATCAGGTGGGCGGCGGCGATCACGGCGAGCATGATCTGCGCCGCGCGCGTGATGCCCGGCATCTCCGTCGGGCCCGGCCCGTGACCGCCGTACGGCTGTACCGGAGGCGCCTGCGGGTACCCGTAGCCGGGCTGGCCCTGGGGCTGCTGGGGGTAGCCGTAGTTCGGCTGCTGGCCGCCCTGCGGCTGGCCGTAGGGGTTGTTCGGATCGCCGAAACTCATGGCGGGTCTTCCTCCGTCGCTGTCAGGTGCGGGGACGACGCGCGGCCCGACGCGGAGGAGCTTGTTCGTAAGCGGTTCGTCCCCCCGGTACGGCCCCGCGGCACTGTGCCGTCCAATCGTTCTTGACCGAACTCTTACTTGTCCAGCCCGGCCGCGATGCGTTGTGCAAGTGCAACACCGCCGGTCATGAGCGGACAGGACCGGACGTGTCCCACGGCGTCCGGAAGGTCCCGGGGCGCTGCCCGCATGCCGACCTGATTGGAACCGGGGGCCGGTCATCCGCGAGGATGGGGGTATGACCGCCCAGATTCTCGATGGCAAGGCCACCGCAGCCGCGATCAAGTCCGAACTGACCGCCCGCGTGGCGGCGCTGAAGGAGAGGGGTGTCACCCCCGGCCTCGGCACCGTCCTGGTCGGCGACGACCCAGGCAGCCAGAAGTACGTCGCCGGCAAGCACCGTGACTGCGCGCAGGTCGGCATCGCCTCCATCCAGCGCGAGCTGCCGGCCACGGCGACGCAGGAGGAGATCGAGGCGGTCGTCCGCGAGTTGAACGAGGACCCGGCCTGCACCGGCTACATCGTCCAGCTGCCGCTGCCCCGGGGCATCGACGAGAACCGCATCCTCGAACTGATGGATCCGGACAAGGACGCGGACGGCCTGCACCCGATGAACCTGGGCCGCCTCGTCCTGAACGAGCCGGCGCCGCTGCCCTGCACCCCCAACGGCATCCTCACCCTGCTGCGCCGCTACGGCGTCGAGATCAAGGGCGCCGAGGTCGTGGTCGTCGGCCGCGGTGTCACCATCGGCCGCCCGATGCCGCTGCTGCTCACCCGGCGCAGCGAGAACGCCACCGTCACCCAGTGCCACACCGGCACCCGCGACCTCGCCGCCCATCTCAAGCGGGCGGACATCGTCATCGCCGCCGCCGGCTCCCCGCACCTGGTCCGCCCCGAGGACGTGAAGCCGGGGGCCGCCGTCCTCGACGTCGGCGTCTCCCGCAACGCCGAGGGCAAGATCATGGGCGACGTCCACCCCGGTGTGGCCGAGGTGGCCGCCTGGATCTCCCCGAACCCCGGCGGTGTCGGCCCCATGACCCGGGCCCAGCTGCTCGTCAACGTGGTGGAGGCGGCGGAGCGCAGTGCCGGCTGAGGAGACCAACGCCGCGCGACCGGGCGGCACGGGGACCCCGGACGCCCCGGGGGCCCCCGACGCCCCGGGCCGCTCGAAGGACTCGGATGCCACGAAGGCTTCGCACGTCGCGAAGGCTTCGGACGTCCCGAAGGAATCGAAGGCCCATGAGCCCGCCGTGGCCTCAGGACACCCGGAGTCCTCAGAGGGCACAAGCGCCTCAGAAGACTCCAGGGACTCCAGGGACTCCAGGGACACGAGCGCCTCAGGGGACTCGGAGGGAAGCCGCACGGAGGACCCCGAGGACATCACCGTCCGCGACCCCGTCAGCGCGCCCGACGCCACGGGGCGCCCCCGCCGTGTCACGCGCCGGTTCCCGCTCTTCACCCGCGACACCGCCCGCCCCGAGGGCGGTGGCCGGGCCGCGGCCCGCGACGCCCCGGCGCCCGCCCGGCAGTGGCCGGTGCTCGCGGTGGTGCTGCTGGTCGGACTCGGCCTGCTGCTGACCGCGCTCGACGTGTTCCGCTGGGGGACGGTACTCATCGGCGCCGCGCTCCTGGGCGGTGCCGTGCTGCGCTGGATGGTGCCCGACGTCGGCATGCTCGCCGTGCGCTCCCGCTTCACGGACATCACGACGTACGGCGTCCTCGGCCTCTCCATCGCCCTGCTGGCGCTGATGGCGCAGCCGAACCCGGTGCTGGAGATCCCGTTCCTCAAGGACACCCTGCACTTCACGGTCAGCTAGACGGACCCGGAAGATCCCGACGGCGGCCCGTCCCCACCCCCGTGGGAGGACGGGCCGCCGCCGGGATCAACCCTCCTGCACGCGGAACGCCCTGTTCAACGGCTGTCAGGGCGCTGTGGCACGGAAGTGACCGTTCCGCTACTCGGCTACGCGGACCCCGGTGCCGGGGGTTCCGTTCGGACGCGGCGGCTCCGGTGGGACACTGGACCACGGGTCCGTGGGCGTGCGACTGTGCACCGCCCCGGCCTCTGTGCACCTGTGCGCCCCCACCCCGGGAACTGAGATCCTGAGCGGGCGCATCCCTGTGGGTAGCCAGAACCAGGCAGGCATCGTGCGCCGGACGCCGCGCGGTGACCAGCGGGGGAACGACCAGCACGTCACCGGGGGAAGAGGGGGAAGCAGTGCCTCGTTGGAAGGCCTTGCCGGATGAACTCGATCCGCAGATCGCGGAGTTCACCGGTCAGCTGCGTCGGCTCGTGGACCGCAGCGAACTCAGCGTCGCCTCGGTGGCCGACGCCACGGGCTACAGCAAGACGTCCTGGGAGCGCTATCTGAACGGCCGGCTGCTGGCGCCCAAGGGTGCCGTCGTGGCCCTGGCCGAGGTGACGGAGACCAACCCGGTCCACCTGACCACCCTGTGGGAGCTGGCCGAACGTGCCTGGAGCCGTTCGGAGATGCGCCACGACATGACCATGGAAGCCATCCGGATCTCGCAGGCGCGGGCCGCACTCGGCGAACCGGGCACGCCCGCGCCCACGTCGGGCGACTCCGCGGCCGAGCCGGGCAGCGGCGGAAGGAACGGCAGCGGCAAGGGGAGCCGGTCCGGCCGTCACGGCGGCGGCGCGGCGGCCGGGTCCGGGATCGCCGGACCGGCCGGTGTGTCGCCCACGCTGCCACCGGCCGTCCCGGCACAGCCGACGGCCGCCGACAGCCCCGACTCGGCCCTCGGACCGCACCAGGACGGCGCACCCGGCACCTCCTCCCCGCCGTCCGCCGGCGGAGCGACCGAGGGCAACTCGTGGGGCCTCGCCGGATACCGGGGGCCCGCGCCGACCGGCGACCGCGCGGCCCGCTCCCGGCCCCGGACCGGCACCGGGGACCCGGCCCGGCCGGCCGGCCGCGCCGAGCCGCAAGGCCCCGGCCACGGCCCGGTCACCGCCCCCGCGGGCACGTACGGCGGCCCCTCGTACGGCGGCCCCTCGTACGGCGAGCCCGGGCACGGCGAGCCCGCCTACGGTGCGCCCGCGTACGGCGAGCCCCCGCACGGCGGCCGTCCGCGTCCGCCCCGGCGGTCCCCGGGCGGCGGCGGCAAGCGGACGACGGCGCTCGTCGCGGGAGTCGTCGGCGTGCTCGTCGTGGCCGCGGGCGCCTTCTTCTTCCTGAAGGGCGGAGGCGACCGGAAGAACGAGGACGCCAAACCCTCCCCGTCGCCCACCGTGACCAGTGAGGCGCAGCTGCCCCCGGGCGTGAAGTGCAGCGGCGACGCCTGCACCGGTAAGGACCCGGAGCGGATGGGCTGCGGTGGCGACCTGGTGACCACCGGCGCGTCCGCCGTCGTCGGCACGGCCGCCGTCGAGGTCCGCTACAGCAAGGTCTGCGGAGCCGCGTGGGCCCGCGTCACCCAGGCCGCACAGGGCGACGAGGTCAAGGTGAGCGCCGGCGGCGCGAACGAGCAGCGGGCGACGGTCGGCACCGCGGGCGACACCGCCGCGTACACCACGATGGTCGCCGTGAAGTCCGTCGCCGACGCCACCGCGTGCGCGACGCTGGCATCGGGCACGGAGGGCTGCACGCGGTAGCGGCGCGCGGGCCCCGCGGCAGGCGCGGAGCAGATGCCGTGCGACAGCCGCAGAGCGGGCCCTCCGCGGCAGGCGCCGGCCGGCCGGCGAAGAAAATCCGTCGCGACAGGCATGTCCCGCGTCCGCACGGGCACGCGAAAAGTACCCCCACGGGAGTCCGGCAACGGTATCCCCGAGCGGCGGTCGCCTCAGTCCCCCCTCTCCCGGACAGGCGGCCGCCTCTTTTTTGAGCCCCCGTTCCCGGCGTACGGGTGAGCCCGCCGTCGTCCTGTGGGACGGGCCACACCGACCCGGACGTGCCGCACACCGCGGGCGCGATAGCCTGACCGCTGGATGGATCTCTTGATACCAAGAGATCGATCAAACGCCCGGGGCAGGGACGCCCCACCGCCAGCTGTCATACGGAGAACGCCATGACCCGCACTCCCGTGAACGTCACCGTCACCGGCGCGGCCGGCCAGATCGGTTACGCCCTGCTCTTCCGCATCGCCTCCGGCCAGCTGCTCGGCGCGGACGTGCCGGTCAAGCTGCGCCTCCTGGAGATCACTCCGGCGCTCAAGGCCGCCGAGGGCACCGCGATGGAGCTGGACGACTGCGCGTTCCCGCTCCTCCAGGGCATCGAGATCACCGACGACCCGAACGTCGCCTTCGACGGCGCCAACGTCGCCCTCCTCGTCGGCGCCCGCCCCCGCACCAAGGGCATGGAGCGCGGCGACCTCCTCGAGGCCAACGGCGGCATCTTCAAGCCGCAGGGCAAGGCCATCAACGACCACGCCGCGGACGACATCAAGGTCCTCGTGGTCGGCAACCCGGCCAACACCAACGCCCTCATCGCCCAGGCCGCCGCCCCGGACGTACCGGCCGAGCGCTTCACGGCGATGACGCGCCTGGACCACAACCGCGCGCTGACCCAGCTCGCGAAGAAGACGGGCTCGACGGTCGCCGACATCAAGCGCCTGACCATCTGGGGCAACCACTCCGCCACCCAGTACCCGGACATCTTCCACGCCACCGTCGGCGGCAAGAACGCCGCCGAGACCGTCAACGACGAGAAGTGGCTGGCCGACGAGTTCATCCCGACCGTCGCCAAGCGCGGCGCCGCCATCATCGAGGCCCGCGGCGCCTCCTCGGCCGCCTCCGCCGCCAACGCCGCCATCGACCACGTGTACACCTGGGTCAACGGCACCGCCGAGGGCGACTGGACCTCCATGGGCATCCCGTCGGACGGCTCCTACGGCGTCCCGGAGGGCATCATCTCCTCCTTCCCCGTCACCACCGAGGACGGGAAGTACGAGATCGTCCAGGGTCTGGAGATCAACGACTTCTCCCGCGCCCGCATCGACGCCTCCGTCAAGGAGCTGTCGGAGGAGCGCGAGGCGGTCCGCGGTCTCGGCCTCATCTGAGCCCAGCCCCACAGCCCCGCACGGGCCCCGTTCCGGTCGCACACCGGGACGGGGCCCGTGCCCGTTTCCGTGCCCCTTTATGTCCCTACCGCCCCTTTTCTCCGTGATGCGCCACACTTTCGACCGGCGATTCGGCATGCAAACAGGGCGGCGGGGCAGGGGCTCACGGTCCCCGAGAGTGACGCGCGGGTGACACAGGGGGACCGATCAGGAACGGAAGGCAACACCGGCATGGCGAACAGCACACCCACCCCGGCGGAGCGGGCGCACCGGACCATCCACGCGGGAGGCGAATGGCTCGCGGCGTCCTCCGGTGCCACGCGCGAGATCCTCGACCCCGCGGACGCCCTGCCGTTCGCCGTGGTAGCGGAGGGCGACGAGAAGGACACCGACCTCGCGGTGGCCGCCGCCCGCCGCGCCTTCGACGCCGGCGACTGGCCGCACACCCCGGTCGCCGAGCGCGCCGCCCTGCTGCGCCGCGTCGCCGGCCTCCTCGTGCGCGACCGCGAGCGGCTCGGCCTGCTGGAGAGCCGCGACGCGGGCAAGACCGTCGAGGAGGGCCGCGTCGACATCGACTGCGTCGCCGACGCCTTCCGCTACTTCGCCGACCTGGTCGCCGGGGAGGCCCCCGGCCGGGTCGTCGACGCGGGATCGCCCGACATCCACAGCGTCGTCGTGCACGAGCCGGTCGGCGTCTGCGCGATGATCACACCCTGGAACTACCCGCTGCTCCAGGCCAGCTGGAAGATCGCCCCCGCGCTCGCCGCGGGCAACACCTTCGTGATCAAGCCCAGTGAGATCACCCCGCTCACCACGGTCGCCCTGATCGACCTGCTCGTCGAGGCGGGCCTCCCCACCGGCGTCGCGAACATCGTCACCGGCCCCGGACACACCGTCGGCGCCCGGCTCGCCGAGCACCCCGACGTCGACCTGGTCTCCTTCACCGGCGGTCTGGTCAGCGGCACCAAGGTCGCCCAGGCCGCCGCCGTCACCGTCAAGAAGGTCGCCCTCGAACTCGGCGGAAAGAACCCCAACGTCGTCTTCGCCGACGCCTGCGAGACCGAGGAGGGCTTCGACACCGCCGTCGACCAGGCCCTCAACGCCGCGTTCATCCACAGCGGCCAGGTCTGCTCCGCCGGCGGGCGCCTCATCGTCGAGGAGTCGGTCCGCGAGCGCTTCGTCGCCGAACTCGCCCGCCGGGCCACCAGGATCCGCCTCGGTCGCGGCACCGAGGACGGCGTCGAGTGCGGCCCGCTCGTCTCCGAGCAGCAGCGCACCAGGACCGAGGACTACGTCGCCTCCGCCCTCGCCGAGGGCGCCGAACTCCGCTGCGGCGGCAAGCGGCCCGAGCCCTCGCCCGAGCGGCCCGAGTCCGGCTACTTCTACGAACCGACCGTCCTCGACCACTGCCACCGCGGGATGCGGGTCGTGCGCGAGGAGGTCTTCGGCCCCGTCCTCACCGTCGAGACCTTCCGCACCGAGGACGAGGCCGTAGCCCTCGCCAACGACACCGAGTACGGTCTGGCCGGTGCCGTCTGGACCGCCGACGCGGGACGGGCCCGCCGGGTCGCGGGCCGGCTGCGGCACGGCACCGTGTGGATCAACGACTTCCACCCCTACCTGCCGCAGGCGGAGTGGGGCGGCTTCGGCAAGAGCGGCGTCGGCCGCGAACTCGGCCCCGCCGGCCTCGCCGAGTACCGCGAGAGCAAGCACGTCTACCAGAACCTCGCGCCCGAGCCCGTCCGCTGGTTCACCGGCTGACCACTCCCGTCTCCGTACGTCCCCGCACCATCCGCTCGCCCCACTGGAGTACCCCCATGCCAGAAACCACTCACGTCTACGACTACGTCGTCATCGGCGGCGGTACGGCAGGCTCCGTGATCGCCTCCCGTCTCACCGAGAACCCGGACGTCACCGTCGCCGTCATCGAGGGCGGCCCCAGTGACGTCGGCCGCGACGACGTGCTGACCCTGCGCCGCTGGATGGGCCTGCTCGGCGGCGAGCTGGACTACGACTACCCCACCACCGAGCAGCCGCGCGGCAATTCGCACATCCGGCACAGCCGCGCCCGCGTCCTCGGCGGCTGCTCCTCGCACAACACCCTCATCGCCTTCAAGCCGCTGCCGTCCGACTGGGACGAGTGGGAGGCGGCCGGCGCCGAGGGCTGGGGCGCGGTGCAGATGGAGGCGTACTTCGCCCGGCTGAAGAACAACATCGTCCCGGTCGACGAGAAGGACCGGAACGCCATCGCCCGCGACTTCGTCGACTCCGCGCAGAAGGCGCTGGAGGTCCCCCGGGTCGAGGGCTTCAACAAGAAGCCCTTCACCGAGGGCGTCGGCTTCTTCGACCTCGCCTACCACCCGGAGAACAACAAGCGCTCGTCGGCGTCGGTGGCGTACCTGCACCCGGTGATGGACGAGCGTCCCAACCTCACGCTCATGCTGGAGACCTGGGCGTACCGGCTGGAGCTGGACGGCACCCGCGCCGAGGGAGTCCACGTCCGCACCAAGGACGGCGAGGAGATCCTGGTGAAGGCCAGGAACGAGGTCGTCCTCAGCGCCGGGGCCGTCGACTCCCCGCGCCTGCTGCTGCATTCCGGCATCGGTCCGAAGGACCAGCTGGAGGCCCTCGGCATACCCGTGGTGCTCGACCTGCCCGGCGTCGGCGAGAACCTGCTCGACCACCCGGAGTCGGTGATCGTGTGGGAGACGAACGGTCCCCTCCCGGACAACTCCGCGATGGACTCCGACGCCGGTCTGTTCGTGCGCCGCGACCCCGAACACGCGGGCCCCGACCTGATGTTCCACTTCTACCAGATCCCCTTCACGGACAACCCGGAGCGACTGGGCTACGAGCGCCCGGAGTTCGGTGTCTCCATGACCCCGAACATCCCCAAGCCCAGGTCCCGCGGCCGCCTCTACCTGACCAGCGCCGACCCGTCCGCGAAGCCCGCCCTGGACTTCCGCTACTTCACCGACGAGGACGACTACGACGGCCGCACCCTCGTCGACGGCATCCGTATCGCCCGGGAGATCGCCCGGACCGAGCCGCTGGCCGGCTGGCTCAAGCGCGAGGTCTGCCCGGGCCCGGAGGTGACCGGGGACGACGAGCTGAGCGAGTACGCCCGCAAGGTCGCCCACACCGTCTACCACCCGGCAGGCACCTGCCGCATGGGCGCCGCCACCGACGAACAGGCCGTGGTGGACCCGGAGTTGCGCGTTCGCGGGCTCTCGGGTCTGCGCATCGCCGACGCCTCCGTCTTCCCGACCATGCCCGCCGTGAACCCGATGATCGGCGTCCTCATGGTCGGGGAGCGTGCCGTCGAGATGATCGGTGGTGACGCCCGATGAGCATCGCCAAGGACACCGCCGCCGCCACCGACACCGTGGCCGAGCGCCCGCCGGTCTTCTCCGTCGACGGCCTGTGGAAGGTCTTCGGCCCCAAGGCCGCCCGGGTCCCCGCCGACCCGGACCTCACCGCCCTGAGCCCGGCCGAGCTGCGCTCCCGCACCGGCTGCACCGCCGCCGTCGCCGACGTCTCCTTCGACGTGCGCAAGGGCGAGGTCTTCGTCGTCATGGGACTGTCCGGCTCCGGCAAGTCCACCCTCGTACGCTGCCTGACCCGCCTCATCGAGCCGACGGCCGGATCCATCGCCATCGACGGCGAGGACGTCCGGGCCATGGACAGGTCCCGGCTGCGCGAACTGCGCCGGCACCGCGCCGCGATGGTCTTCCAGCACTTCGGCCTGCTCCCGCACCGCACCGTCCTGGACAACGTGGCCTACGGCCTGGAGGTCCAGGGCATGGGCCGCGCCGAGCGCCGCGAGCGCGCCGCCGCCATCGTCGCCAAGGTCGGTCTCGAAGGGCTGGAGCACCGCCGCCCCGGCCAGCTCTCCGGCGGCCAGCGCCAGCGCGTCGGCCTCGCCCGCGCCCTCGCCGTCGACCCCGAGGTCCTGCTCTTCGACGAGCCGTTCAGCGCGCTCGACCCGCTGATCCGGCGGGACATGCAGGAGGAGGTCGTGCGGCTGCACCGCGAGGAGGGCCGCACGATGGTCTTCATCACCCACGACCTCCAGGAAGCCCTCAAACTCGGCGACCGCATCGCCCTGATGCGCGACGGCCGCGTGGTGCAGCTCGGCACCCCGGAGGAGATCGTCGGCGCGCCCGCCGACGACTACGTCCGCGAGTTCGTCCGCGACGTCCCGCGCGAGCAGGTCCTCACCGTGCGCACGGCGATGCGCCCCGCCGTCTCCGCCGACGAGGCGGGCACCGGCCCGGCGATCCGCCCCCGGGCCACGGTCTCGGAGGCCATCGAGGCCGTGGCCCGGGCAGGCTCCCCGGCCCGTGTCATGGACGAAGGCCGCTGCCTGGGCGTGGTGGACGCGGCGGACCTCCTGTCGGTGGTGGCGGGCACAGCCGCCACGCCCGCCGCGGCAGACGGTGCCGCCACGGCCGCCCCCGCCGCGGGCAGTCGTGCCGCCGGGGCGGCACGGGTGGGCGATGGGGGTGCCCCCGCGCGAGCGAAGCCGAGGACGGGGGAGGCACCGGCCACGCGCCGTGAGCCGACCACCCCGCCCCCCGCCCCCACCGAGGAGCCGGCGTAATGGCAACGATCACTGCTCAGACGTCACAGAAGGCCGCCCCGCCGGGCATTCTCACCAACAGAGCCGTCCGCAAGCTCCTCGTCCTGGCCCTCGCGGCGGCGATCCTCGTGCCCCTGGCGATCACGCGGTGGCCCGGCGCCGCCTGGCCCACCGCCCTCACCGTCGACGTCTCCGAACCGCTCGGCACGGCCAGCGACTGGATCATCGACAACCGCGACAGCCACCCGCTGTTCCTCTACTTCCTCGGCCACGTCAGCAACGTCGTCGTCCTCGCCGTCCGCGCCGTGTACCTCGCCCTCCTCGCCGTCGGCTGGGCCGGGGTCACCGCGATCGGCGCCCTGGTCGCCTGGCGGGTGGCCGGCGTCAGGCTCGCGGCAGGCACCGCCGCCGCGTTCCTGGCCTGCGGCCTGCTCGGCATGTGGGTGCCGACCATGCAGACCCTCGCGCTCATGGTCGTGGCCGTCCTCGCGTCGGTGGCCGTCGGCGCCCTGCTGGGCCTGGCCGCGGGCCTGTCCGGCCGGATGGACCGCGTGCTGCGCCCGGTGCTCGACACCATGCAGGTGCTGCCCGCCTTCGCCTACCTGCTGCCCGTCGTCCTGGTCTTCGGCATCGGCGTCCCCGCCGCCGTCCTGGCCACCGTCGTCTACGCCGCCCCGCCCATGGCCCGGCTCACCGCCCTCGGCCTGCGCGGCGCCGACAAGGAGGTGCTGGAGGCCGTCGAGTCCCTCGGCACCACCGCCCGCCAGCGGCTGCTCACCGCGCGCATCCCGCTGGCCCGCAGGGAACTCCTCCTCGGCGTCAACCAGACGATCATGATGGCGCTGTCCATGGCCGTCATCGCCTCCGTCATCGGCGCCGGCGGTCTCGGCGACCGCGTCTACCAGGCGCTCGCCTCGGTCGACGTCGGTGCCGCCCTCGCCGCGGGCATCCCGATCGTGCTGCTCGCCGTCGTCCTGGACCGCGTGACCGGTGCGGCGGGGGAGCGGCTCGGCGAGTCCGGGAAGTCCCCGGTTTCCTGGCTGTACGCGCTGGTCGTCGCCGCGGCCGTCGCGCTAGCCGGGCGAGTGGCCGGCTTCCTCGACTGGCCCGACGGGTGGGAGCTGAACATCGCCGAGCCCGTCAACCGGGCCGTCGACTGGATGACCGCCCACCTGTACTCCGGCGTCCCCGTCGTCGGCGGCACCGCCGACTGGGCCGCGCACTTCACCAGCTGGGTCCTCAACCCGCTGCGGGACGGCCTCCAGTGGCTGCCCTGGTGGTCCGTCCTGCTGATCGTCGCCGCCCTCGCCTGGCTGATCGGCACCTGGCGCACCGCGCTCACCGCCGTCCTCGCGATGGCCGCGATCGGCGTGCTCGGCGTGTGGGACCCGTCCCTCGACACGCTCTCGCAGGTGCTCGCCGCCGTCGCCGTGACCCTGGTCGTCGGCTTCGCCACCGGTGTCGCCGCCGCCCGCAGCGACCGCTTCGAACGCCTGCTGCGGCCCGTGCTCGACGTCTTCCAGACGATGCCGCAGTTCGTGTACCTGATCCCGGTCGTCGCCCTGTTCGGCGTGGGCCGCGCGCCCGCCGTGGCCGCGGCCGTCGTCTACGCCCTCCCGGCCGTCGTCCGGATCACCGCCCAGGGGCTGCGCCAGGTCGACCCGGCCGCCCTGGAGTCGGCCCGCTCGCTGGGCGCCACCAGCGGCCAGCAACTGCGCCAGGTCCAGCTCCCGCTGGCCCGCCCGGCCCTGCTGCTCGCCGTCAACCAGGGCGTCGTCCTGGTCCTCGCCGTCGTCATCATCGGCGGCCTGGTCGGCGGTGGCGCCCTCGGCTACCAGGTCGTCTTCGGCCTGGCCCAGGGCGACCTGGCGACCGGCCTGGTCGCGGGCGCCGCGATCGTCTGCCTCGGCCTGATGCTCGACCGGGTCACCCAGCCCACGGAACGCCGTACGACCACGAAGGGAGCCTGACATGCGACTGCGCACGACCTCCGCGATCGCGGGCGTGGCCGCGCTGACGCTGCTCACCGGCTGCGGCGCCGCCGACATGACCAAGCAGGCGTCCCCGTTCGCCAACGCCCAGGGCGCGAGGACCGTCACCCTGTCCGTGCAGTCCTGGGTCGGCGCCCAGGCCAACGTGGCCGTCGCCCAGTACCTGCTGGAGCACGAGCTGGGCTACCGCGTCGACACCGTCCAGGTCGACGAGGTCCCCGCCTGGGACGCGCTCAGCCAGGGCCGGGTCGACGCCATCCTGGAGGACTGGGGCCACCCCGAGCAGGAACAGCGCTACGTCCGGGACAAGAAGACCATCGCCGCCGGCGGCGACCTCGGCGTCACCGGGCACATCGGCTGGTTCGTCCCGACGTACTTCGCCGAGAAGCACCCGGACGTCACGAACTGGAAGAACCTGAACAAGTACGCCGACCTGCTGCGCACCGCGGAGAGCGGCGGCAAGGGCCAGCTCATGGACGGCTCCCCGTCCTACGTCACCAACGACAGGGCCCTGGTGAAGAACCTGGACCTGGACTACCAGGTCGTCTTCGCCGGCTCCGAGGCCGCCCAGATCACCCAGATGCAGCAGTTCGCCAAGGAGAAGAAGCCCTTCCTCAGCTACTGGTACACACCCCAGTGGCTGATGGAGAAGGTGCCGATGACCGAGGTGAAGCTGCCGCCGTACGAGGAGGGCTGCGACGCCGACCCCGAGAAGGTCGACTGCGCCTACCCGGTCACGCCGCTGCAGAAGTACCTCAACGCCGACTTCGAGAAGAAGGGCGGTGACGCGGCCCGGTTCCTGAAGAATTTCAGGTGGACCACCGAGGACCAGAACCAGGTCTCTCTCATGATCGCCGAGAAGAAGATGCGGCCCCAGGTCGCGGCGAAGAAGTGGGTGGACAGCCACAAGTCCGTCTGGAAGAAGTGGCTGCCCTGACCCTCACTCCTTGGGCCGGTCCGCGAGCCGTTGCGCCAGCTCCCGCACCGCGCCCTCCGTGTGCCGCTGGAGACCCGGTCCGAAGGTGATCCGGGTGGCCCCGAGTCCGCCGAGTTCGGCGGGCGAGGGGCCCCGGCCGGGGCGGGCGAGCACGTTCACCGGCCCCTGGATGCCGGCCCGCAGCAACGGCAGTACGGCGACGGGGGCGGCGATCGGGTACACGCAGTCGGCGCCCGCGGCGACGTACGCGGCGGCCCGCTCGATCGCCGCCCCCGGATCGTCGACGCCCCGGACGAACGTGTCGATCCGGGCGTTCAGGAAGAGCCGGTCGCCCGCCTCCCGGCGCACCTCGGCCAGCCACTCGGCGTGCTCCGCCGGGTCCTTGAGCACCCCGTCCGCGGAGTCCTCCAGGTTGCAGCCGACGGCGCCCGCCTCCAGGAGCCGCTCCACCAGCTCCTTCGGAGCCATCCCGTAGCCGTCCTCGACGTCCGCCGACACGGGTACGTCCACGGCCCGCGCGATCCGCGCGACCGCCGCGAACATCTCGTCGGCCGGGGTCGCCCCGTCCGCGTACCCGAGCGAGGCGGCGACCCCGGCGCTCGGCGTCGCGAGCGCCGGGAACCCGGCCTCCGCGAACACCCGGGCGCTCGCCGCGTCCCAGGGACCGGGCAGGACCAGGGGCTCCTCGGGGAGACGGCCGTGGTGCAGCGCGCGGAACCGCACGGCCCCCGCCGTCACCACGTCGTGCTCCCCGCCGGGATCCGCCGCGCGACCATCAGCCGGTTCCAGCTGTTGATCGCCGCGATCAGCGCCAGCAGGTGGGCCAGCCCGTCGGCGTCGAAGTGCCGGGCGGCCTCCTCGTACACCGCGTCGGGCACGAAGCCCTCCGTCACCACCGTCACCGCCTCGGTCAGCGCCAGCGCGGCCCGCTCCCGCGCGTCGAAGACCTCCCCGGCCTCCTCCCAGGCGGCCAGCAGGTCCAGTCGGCCCTCGCTCTCACCCTGCTCGCGCGCCACGCCGAGGTGCATGTCAAGGCAGAAGGCGCAGTGGTTGAGCTGCGAGGCCCGGATCTGCACCAGCTCGGCCAGACCCGGGTCGGCCAGGCCCCGTTTGGCGGCGGCGCCCACCGCCCGCAGTGCGGAGCGGACGCCGGCGTCCAGGTGAGTCGTGCGTGGCGTCACGCGTACTGTCCCGGCGTGTAGTGGCCCGGCGTCCGCCGGCAGGCCACCCCGAAGCGGTTCCAGGCGTTGATCACCGTGATCGCGGCGATCAGCTGCGCCAGCTCGGCCTCGTCGAAGTGGGCGGCGGCCCGCTCGTACACCGCGTCCGGCACGAAACCGTCGGTCAGCACGGTGACGGCCTCGGTGAGTTCGATCGCCGCCAGCTCCCGCTCCGTGTAGAAGTGCCGCGACTCCTCCCAGGCCGCGAGCTGCACGATCCGCTCCACGCTCTCGCCGGCCGCCAGCGCGTCCTTGGTGTGCATGTCCAGGCAGAAGGCGCAGTGGTTCAGCTGGGAGGCGCGGATCTTCACCAGCTCCCGCACCTTCGGGTCGAGGCCCTGCGCGGTGGCCTTCTCCAGCCGCAGCATCGCCTTCCAGACCTCGGGTGCGTGCTTGGCCCACTCCAGGCGGGGGGCGTGCTCGGCGGCGAAGGGCTCGGGGACCGTGTTCTCTTCGGTCGTCGTGTTCGTGGTCATGCCACCGACCCTAGAAGCGATGCAGCCCAAGGGTATGGTCCATTCCCATGGTGGAATCATGGGCCACTTTCGGCGTCGACCTGCACCTGGACCGGTCGGGCCCCGGCCTGCGCCGGGGACTCACCGAAGCACTGCGCGAGGCCGTCCGCGGCGGCCGGCTGGCGCCCGGCACCCGGCTGCCCTCCACCCGCTCGCTCGCCGCCGACCTGGGCGTGGCCCGCAACACGGTCGCCGAGGTCTACGCCGACCTGATCGCCGAGGGCTGGCTCGCCGCCCGCCAGGGCTCCGGCACCCGGGTCGCCGACCGCACCCCCGCCACCCCCGAGCGGCGCCGGGCGCCCCACCCGCGCGAGCGGACCCGTCCGGCCTACGACCTCGTCCCGGGCACGCCCGAACTGGCCTCCTTCCCCCGGACCCACTGGCTCCGGGCCGCCCGCCGCGCCCTGGCCGCCGCCCCCGACCAGGCCCTCGGCTACGGCGACCTCCGCGGCCGCGTGGAACTGCGCACCGCCCTCGCCGGATACCTCTCCCGCGCCCGGGGCGTGCACGCCGACCCCGACCGGATCGTGGTGTGCGCCGGCTTCCTCGGCGGCCTCGGCGTCCTCGCCGAACTGCTGCGCCGCCGGGGCGGGGACACCGTCGCCGTCGAGTCCTACGGCCTGCCCCACCACCGCCGGCTCCTCGAGAACGCGGGCTGCGCCACACCCCCGCTGCCCTTCGACGACCGCGGCACCCTCCCGCCCGGCGGCCGGGCCGCCGCGGACGCCGTCCTGCTGACCCCCTCGCACCAGTTCCCCCTCGGTCTCCCCCTGCTCCCCGAGCGCCGGACCGCCCTGATCGAGTGGGCCCGGCGCACCGGCGGCCTGGTCCTGGAGGACGACTACGACGGCGAGTTCCGCTACGACCGCCAGCCCGTCGGCGCCCTCCAGGGCCTGGACCCCGACCGCGTCGTCTACCTGGGCACCGCCAGCAAGTCCCTGGCCCCCGCCCTGCGGCTGGGCTGGATGGTCCTGCCGCCCGCGCTCGTCGAGGAGGCCATGGACGCCATGGCGGGCCGCGCCCCCGGCGTCCTCGACCAGCTGACCCTCGCCGCGTTCCTGTCCTCCGGCGACTACGACCGCCACGTCCGCTCCGCCCGCCTGCGCTACCGGCGCCGCCGCGACGCCCTGGTGGCCGCACTCGCCGAACGGGCCCCCGGGGTCCGTGTCAGCGGCATCGCCGCCGGACTCCACGCCGTCCTCGAACTGCCGCCCGGCACCGAGCGGCAGACCATCCGTGCCGCCGCCTGGCACGGGCTCGCGGTGCACGGCCTGTCCGTGTTCCGGCACCCCGAAGCCGCCCTCCCGCCGCGGGACGCCCTGGTCGTCGGCTACGGCACCCCGCCCGACCACGCCTGGGCGGGGGCACTGGACGCCCTGTGCCGCGCGCTGCCGTAAAGTCCGTCCGCGACGAGGGCCGTACACTCGACCGGCCCAACTGTCGTACAACCGCACGGACAACGGGGAGAGACGGACATGGCGGAGACCCGGCGACGGCTGCGGTCGAGCACCGTGGTGCTCGGCGGCATGGGAGTGCTCGCGGCGGCCCTGAGCGCGTGCGGCTCGGACCCCGACCGCCGCTGCGTGGACCGCGACAGCTACGACTACCTGAACGGCTACAAGGTCGTCGCCGACAAGAACTGCAAGTCGGGCTCGTCCGGCAGCTCCTACGGCAAGGGCGGCAAGAAGAAGGGCGCCTCGAAGTCCGTGGGCGACGCCGACTGGTACTACGACGGCGACGTCAGCAACGGCCGGGTCGACTCCGGGACCTTCAGCCGCTCCGAGGCCGTCGACCGGGGCGGCTTCGGCTGCTCGGGCTCCGGCAGCGGCGGCGGCTGAACCCGGCCATGGAACGCCGCACCACCGAACCCCGCCCCGGCTGGCAGCAGACCGTCGAGGAACAGGGGCTGATCTACCCCCTGACCCGCTACCCCGACGACTCCCTGCGCCCCTACTGGGACGAGAGCGCCTACTACGTCTTCTCCCTGCCCGAGGTGGAGGCGCTGGAGGAGGTCGTCGAGGAACTCCACCGGATGTGCCTGGCGGCCGCCGGGCACATCGTCGCCGAGGACCGCTTCGCCGACCTCGGCATCACCGACCCGCGCGTCGTCAGCGCCGTCACCGAGGCCTGGCACCGCCGCGCCGAACTCCCCTCCGTCTACGCCCGCTTCGACCTGCGCTACGACGGCACCGGCCCCGCCAAGCTGCTGGAGTACAACGCGGACACCCCGACCTCGCTCGTCGAGGCGGCGTCCCCGCAGTGGTTCTGGATGGAGGACCGCTTCCCCGGCGCCGACCAGTGGAACAGCCTCCACGAACGCCTCGTCGACGCCTGGAGGAAGCAGGCCGCACTGCTGCCGCCCGGCAACCCCCTGTACTTCGCGCACTCCTCGGACGACGAGCTCGGCGAGGACCTGATGACGGTCGCCTACCTCAAGGAGACCGCCGAACAGGCCGGCCTGGGGACCGACTGGATCTCCATGGAGGAGATCGGCTGGGACCGCCTCTCCGGCCGCTTCGTCGACAACAGGCTGCGCTTCATCCGCAGCCTCTTCAAGCTCTACCCCTGGGAGTGGCTCACCACCGACCGCTTCGCCGGCCACGTCCTGGACACCCTCGACAACGGCGGCGGCACCGGCACCACCCTGTGGATCGAGCCCGCCTGGAAGATGCTGCTCAGCAACAAGGCCCTGCTGGCGATCCTCTGGGAGCTGTACCCCGGCCACCCGAACCTCCTCCCCGCCTACCTGGACGGCCCCCGCGACCTCGCCGCCACCACCGGCTGGGTCGCCAAGCCCCTGCTGGGCCGCGAAGGCGCCGGCGTCACGATCCACGAGCCCGGCACCGACCCGGCCCCCCGCCCCGAGCCCTGCTGCTACCAGGAACTGGCCCCCCTCCCCGACTTCGACGGCAACCGCGTCGTCCTGGGCGCCTGGGTGGTGGAGAGCGAGTCGGCGGGCCTGGGCATCAGGGAGTCGAGCGGCCTGGTGACGGACGAATACGCCCGCTTCCTGCCCCACGTGATCCTGTGACGCGGCTCAGGACGCGGGCGGGAAGACGAAGAAGCCGTTCACCCCGCCGCCCGGCCCGGCGTTGAACGCGCCGACCCAGCCGTAGCCGGTCGACGCGTTGAAGCGGGGCACGAGACGGTCGGGAACGTCCTTGGCCAGGACCTTCTTGGTGCGGGCGTCCACGGCCAGCACGGTCTCGGTCTCCAGGGTCCTGCCGTACAGGACGCTGCCGGTACCGGAGAACCACAGCGGCACCAGGGCGTGCTCGCCCTCGCCCTGGGACCACAGAGCCTTGCCGTCGGCGACCTGTACCACCGACGCCGCCTCGTCGGTGAAGACGGCGGCCAGGTCGCCCCGGGGGCTGAACTCCGGGTCCTCGCCGCCCTCGAAGACGGAGACGGCCTCGGGCCCGCCCGCCAGGTCGTACGTGGCGAGCACCCCGGTCCGGCCCAAGGGGTTCACGTCCCACGCGGTGAGCACCTTGCCGTCGGAGACCCGCAGCACGGACAGCTCACCGGTCTTCCCGTCGTCCCGGACCCAGGCACCCTCGGGCGGTGTCACCTTCGCGCTGTCCCAGACCTTCTTCCCGTCGGCCACGTCGTAGAGGCTGATCCGCGGGGAGAGACCGGTGTCGTCGAAGCCGGGGTAGTAGCCGTCGGTGACCAACGGAGCGAACAGGTTGTCGCCGCCGTCGGCGAGGACCGTCGCGGTGCTCGGCACGAACCCGCAGCCGCTCTGGAAGCCCTCGCAGGGGACGGTACGGGCCGTGCCGCCGTCGACGGGGGTGAGCCGGATGGTGTCCCCGCTCGTCTCGACCAGATGGCCCTCGGCGATGAAGCTCCGGCCGGTGCTCGGCTCCGAGTCGGAGGAGTCCTCCTCCGCCTCCCGCTCGGGCAGCTCCGCCTTCCCGAGCAGGCCGCCCGCGCTGTCGTACAGGGTGGCGGTCGTGCTGGTCCTCGCCTTGGTCAGACCGTCGGACCCGGTCTTCGCCGAGGTCGTGACCGCGACGGCCGGCTTGCCCTCGTGCCAGGTGGTGAGGGTGACCGAATCGGCCTTCACCCGCAGCTCCTTGCGGACCGCACCGGTCTTGACGTCCCTGAACTCCAGGACGAGGTCCTCGGGCGTGTCCGAGCTGTACAGCGAGTGCGCCGGCCCGCTCTCGACGTCCGGTGTCTCGTCGGACACGTAGGCGCCCTTCGAGTCCTTGGCGAAGAGGAGCGTGTCGCCGAGGTCCAGCACCACGGGGATGCTCATGGGGCCCTCGACCGGGAGGCTCCAGGCGGCCTGCCGGGCGAGCCCCGGCAGTGCGGGCCCCTTGTAGACGGGACCCTTCCGGGCCGCCCCGCCCTTTGCCGGGGCCTCGGCGCTCCTGCCGCCCCCGTCCCCTCCGCCGTCGCCGTCGGACGAGCTGCATCCGGCCAGCAGCCCCGCCGTCAGCACCAGACCCGCCAGCGCGGCCACCGTGTGC
Source organism: Streptomyces sp. BK208 (assembly GCF_004364245.1). Lineage (GTDB taxonomy): Bacteria > Actinomycetota > Actinomycetes > Streptomycetales > Streptomycetaceae > Streptomyces. The sequence goes on from NZ_SOAV01000006.1 coordinate 414,886, forward strand.
CGGGGCGGCAGGGCGCGCCGTGCGCCGAGCCGTCCGCCGCCGACTGCCTTCTTCTCGTCGTTCCTCACCCGCATGTGCCCGATTCCCCCATCGCCGAGCTCCTCCGCCCGGCGCGCAGGTACGACGCGTGCTCCGTACTCGTCGTTCACGGCGGACGGTTGATCGAAAGCGCATCCTATCGAGGGGGGTCGCCGGCACGGGACTCCTTTCCCGCGCCCTCCCGGCCTTCTCGGTCGGTGGACGTCGACGGCTCACGCCCGGCGCGCCCGGTAGGCTGGTCGCGGACCGTGACTGGCGCGCTGGGATGGGATGGACCATCGGGGAGCGGTCCCTGAGCAGACAGTGCCGTGCGCCTGGGCCGAACCGTGAACCGTGTACGCCGCGAGCCACGCCATCCGGAGGCCGTCATGTCCGACCAGCAGTCCCTCTCGACCGAGTCCACCGCCTACCGCGCCGCCCTCGACGTGATCCGCGCCGTCGAGCCCCGGGTGGCCGACGCCATCGGTCAGGAGGTCGCCGACCAGCGCGAGATGCTCAAGCTGATCGCCTCCGAGAACTACGCCTCCCCGGCCACGCTGCTGGCGATGGGCAACTGGTTCAGCGACAAGTACGCCGAGGGCACCATCGGCCGCCGGTTCTACGCCGGGTGCCGCAACGTCGACACCGTCGAGTCCCTCGCCGCCGAGCACGCCCGCGAGCTGTTCGGCGCCCGCCACGCCTACGTCCAGCCGCACTCCGGCATCGACGCCAACCTGGTCGCCTTCTGGGCCGTCCTCGGCGCCCGCGTCGAGGTGCCCTTCCTGGAGAAGACCGGCGTCCGCCAGGTCAACGACCTGACCGACGCCGACTGGGCCGAGCTGCGCCAGGCCTTCGGCAACCAGCGCATGCTCGGCATGTCCCTGGACGCCGGCGGCCACCTCACCCACGGCTTCCGCCCGAACATCTCCGGCAAGATGTTCGACCAGCGCTCCTACGGCACCGACCCGGCCACCGGCCTCATCGACTACGAGGCCCTGCGCGCCTCCGCCCGCGAGTTCAAGCCGCTGATCATCGTCGCGGGTTACTCCGCGTACCCCCGGCTGGTGAACTTCCGGATCATGCGCGAGATCGCCGACGAGGTCGGCGCCACCCTCATGGTCGACATGGCGCACTTCGCCGGCCTGGTCGCGGGCAAGGTGCTCACCGGCGACTTCGACCCGGTCCCGCACGCCCAGATCGTGACGACGACCACGCACAAGTCCCTGCGCGGCCCGCGCGGCGGCATGGTGCTGTGCGACGACTCCCTCAAGGACCAGGTCGACCGCGGCTGCCCGATGGTCCTCGGCGGCCCGCTCCCGCACGTCATGGCCGCCAAGGCCGTCGCCCTCGCCGAGGCCCGGCAGCCCGCGTTCCAGGACTACGCCCGGCGCATCGTCGACAACGCCCGCGCGCTCGCCGAGGGCCTGACCCGCCGCGGCGCCACCCTGGTGACCGGCGGCACGGACAACCACCTCAACCTGATCGACGTGGCGTCCTCCTACGGCCTCACCGGCCGCCAGGCCGAGGCGGCCCTGCTCGATTCCGGCATCGTCACCAACCGCAACGCCATCCCCGCCGACCCGAACGGCGCCTGGTACACCTCCGGCATCCGCATCGGCACCCCGGCGCTGACCACGCGCGGCCTCGGCACGGCGGAGATGGACGAGGTCGCGGGCCTCATCGACCGCGTCCTGACCACGACGGAGCCCGGCACCACCAAGTCCGGCGCCCCGTCCAAGGCCTCCCACGTCCTCGACGCGAAGGTCGCCGACGAGATCTCCCACCGCGCGACCGACCTGGTGGCCGGCTTCCCGCTGTACCCGGAGATCGACCTGGGCTGACCCGGCCCGGTCCGGACGACACCTACCGGTCCGGACGACACACCTGGAGGTCGATCAGCTCCTGACGCGGCTCCCCGCGCGGCGGTCCGGCACGGTACCGGCCCGCCGCGCGGCGGACCAGCAGCGTCCCCGCCACGCCCGCTCCGAACCCGGCGGCCCCGGCCCACCACAGCCCGTCCCGCTCGCCGCCGTCCTCCTCCGCGCCGGTCGCGTCCGCCGCGAGGAAGCCTTCGTCGGCGAGTCGCTCGTAGGTGTCCCGAGGTACGCGGTGCCAGCGGATGTCGTCGTCCGTCACGTCCGGCGCCGGGTCGGTGCGCACCCACGGGGTGCCGTCCTCGGCCAGGAAAAGCTGGTCCTGGCGCAGCATGGCCACGTCCCCGCCCGGCGCCCGCTGCGTCTGCGGCCACCCCCCGACCCCGGTCAGCCCCCACAGCACGGTGAACCGCACCGGGGGCCGCCGCCCCTCCGTCCAGGCCTCCGGGACCCGTTCCGTGTCCGTGCGGTCCGGGCCGAGCAGGCTCCGCAGCCGGTCGAAGTCCCTCTCGCCGGCGTGCCAGGACGCGGTGCGCCCGGCGCCCGCCCACACGACCACCGCCACGTCCGGATCGCCGGCGTCCCCGGCCCCTGCCGCCGCGGTCCCTGCCGTGCCCGTCCAGCACGCCGCCCCGGCCACCGCCAGCGCACACACCCACCGTCGTCCCACCCGTTTCCCTCCCGTCGGTCCCCGCCCTTGGTACACCCCTGGGCCCGAAAGGGAGCCCCCTGTACCCGAACCCGTGCCCGACCGGCCCGCGAAGCCTGAGAGAATGGCGGCATGGCCTCTGAACGTCCCCGTGTGCTCTCCGGTATCCAGCCGACCTCCGGCTCGTTCCACCTCGGCAACTACCTCGGCGCCGTCCGCCAGTGGGTCGACATGCAGGACACCCACGACGCGTTCTACATGGTCGTCGACCTGCACGCGATCACGGTCCCGCAGGACCCGGAGGAGCTGCGCCAGAACACGCGCGTCGCCGCCGCCCAGCTGCTCGCGGCCGGCCTCGACCCGGACCGCTGCACCCTGTTCGTGCAGAGTCACGTCCCCGAGCACGCCCAGCTCGGCTGGCTGATGAACTGCATCACGGGCTTCGGCGAGGCGTCCCGGATGACGCAGTTCAAGGACAAGTCCGCCAAGCAGGGCAACGACCGCACCACCGTGGGCCTGTTCACGTACCCCATGCTGATGGTCGCCGACATCCTGCTCTACCAGGCCGACCAGGTCCCCGTCGGCGAGGACCAGCGCCAGCACCTGGAGCTGACCCGCGACCTCGCGGACCGCTTCAACCAGACCTACGGCGACGCCTTCACCGTCCCGAGCGCCTACATCCTCAAGGAGACGGCGAAGATCTACGACCTCCAGGACCCGACCGCCAAGATGAGCAAGTCGGCGGCCACCCCGAAGGGCCTGATCAACCTCCTCGACGAGCCGAAGGCCACCGCGAAGAAGGTGAAGAGCGCGGTCACCGACACCGACACCGTCGTCCGCTTCGACCGCGAGCACAAGCCCGGCGTCAGCAACCTCCTGTCGATCTACTCCACCCTCACCGGCGCCGAGATCGCCGAGCTGGAGCAGAAGTACGAGGGCAAGGGCTACGGCGCGCTGAAGACGGACCTCGCCGACGTCGTGGTGGAGTTCGTCACCCCCTTCCGGGAGCGCACCCAGCAGTACCTGGACGACCCGGAGACGCTCGACGCGATCCTCGCCAAGGGTGCGGAGAAGGCCAGGGCCGTCGCCGCGGAGACCCTCGCCCGGGCGTACGACCGGGTGGGATTCCTCCCCGCCAAGCACTGACCCCCGCCGGCCGTCCGCCCCGCCGCCCGGGGCGGACGGCCGGACGTTCGCCCGTGCGCCCCGGCATGACGCGGTAGCGCTGCACATCACTCCGGTTGCGCCTGCCCAGGGCACGGCGGTGGCCGTACAGTCGATATCCGGGTGTCCGACCGAAGGACACACAACGACAGGAGACGAAGTGGGGACCGTAACGATCGGCGTGTCGATCGCGGTCCCGGAGCCTCACGGCAGCCAGCTCCAGCAGCTGCGCGCGGGCTTCGGCGACGCCGCTGCTCACGGCATCCCCACGCACGTCACCCTGCTGCCGCCGACCGAGGTCGACGGCAGCGCGCTGCCCTCGGTCGAGGCGCACCTCGCGGAGGTGGCGGCGCGCTGCCGGCCCTTCCCGATGCGGCTGTCCGGCACCGGGACCTTCCGTCCGCTCTCGCCCGTCGTCTTCGTCCAGGTGGTCGAGGGCGCGGCGGCCTGCTCCTGGCTGCAGAAGCGGGTGCGCGACGCGTCCGGCCCGGTCCCCCGCGAACTGCAGTTCCCGTACCACCCGCACGTCACCGTCGCGCACGGCATCGACGAGGCGGCGATGGACCGCGCCCACGAGGAGCTGTCCGACTACGAGGCCCAGTGGCCCTGCACCGGTTTCGCGCTGTACGAGCAGGGGCCCGACGCGGTCTGGCGCAAGCTGCGCGAGTTCCCCTTCGGCAGCGCCACCGTGCCCCCGCAGGCCGGCCGCGTGGAGACCGGCTCCCTGCCGACGCGGTAGCCACGCTCACACCGCCTGCCGCGGCAACACCGCCTGCGGCCCGACACCGACCGGCGCCGGAAGACCGCCCGCGGTCTCGGACGGGCAGCCGCCGCAAGGCCGCCCCGCAGCCTGACACCGACCGGCGCCGGAAGACCGCCTGCTGCCGGAAGACCGCCCGCGGTCTCGGACGGGCAGCCGCCGCAAGGCCGCCCCGCAGCCTGACACCGACCGGCGCCGGAAGACCGCCTGCTGCCGGA
>NZ_SOAV01000006.1:419665-492672 GCF_004364245.1 Streptomyces sp. BK208
GGAAGACCGCCCGCAGGTCTCAGACGGGGCAGCCGCCGCAAGGCCGCCCCACAGCCTCACACCGCTCGCCGCCGGAAGACCGCCTCCCGCCGGAAGACCGCCCCCCGCCGGGACTCCGCCCCCCTCACACCGGCAGCCGCCGGAACACCGCCCGCGGAAGGTGCCGCACCGCCGACATCACCACCCGCAGCGCCCCCGGCACCCACACCGTCTCCGAGCGCCGGCGCAGCCCCAGCTCGATGGCCGTCGCGACCGCCTCGGGCGTCGTGGCGAGCGGCGCCTCCTCCATCCCCTCGGTCATCCGCGACCGCACGAACCCGGGGCGTACGACCATGACGTGCACGCCCGTGCCGTGCAGCGCGTCGCCCAGGCCCTGCGCGAAGGCGTCCAGGCCGGCCTTGCTGGAGCCGTAGATGAAGTTGGCGCGACGGGCCCGCTCCCCGGCGACGGAGGAGAGCACCACCAGCGAACCGTGCCCCTGTGCCTGCAGCGAACGGGCGGCGACCAGCCCGGCGGAGACCGCGCCGGTGTAGTTGGTCTGCGCGACCCGCACGGCGTTCAGCGGCTCGCGCTCGTCGTGCGCCTGGTCGCCGAGGATGCCGAAGGCGAGCAGCACCAGGTCGACGTCGCCCTCGGCGAACACCTTGCCGAGCGTCGCGTCGTGGGACTCGGGGTCCAGCGCGTCGAAGGCGACCGTGCGCACCTCGGCGCCGAGGCCGCGCAGCTGGTCGGCGGCCGCGTCCAGGGCGGGGGAGGGCCGCCCGGCCAGCCACACCGTGCGGGTGCGGCGGGCCACCAGACGGCGCACCGTGGCGAGCGCGATCTCGGACGTACCGCCGAGGACGAGGAGGGACTGGGGGAGGCCGAAGGCGTCCTTCACGACTGCTCCAGACAGGTCGGTGCGGGCAGGGGCGTCACAGCGCGAGGCGGCGGGCCAGGTCGGAGACGAACACCCCGCGCGGGTCCAGCTCCGCGCGCAGGGCGCGGAAGTCGTCCAGGCGCGGGTACATCGCGGCGAGCAGCTCGGGGCGCAGCCGGGAGTCCTTGGCGAGGTAGACCCGGCCGCCCGCGTCCGCGACCTCCTCGTCCAGCTCGTCCAGGAACGCGCCGAGGCCGGGCAGCCCGGCCGGGATGTCGAGGGCGAGGGTCCAGCCCGGGACGGGGAAGGAGAGCCAGCCCGGGTCGGCCTCGCCGAAGCGCTTGAGGACGGCGAGGAAGGACGGGCAGCGGCGGGCGGAGATGCGCCGCACGATCGCGCGCAGGGCCTCCTCCCGGCCGTGCCCGACGACGAACTGGTACTGCACGAAACCGCCCCGGCCGTAGACCCGGTTCCAGTGCGGGACGCCGTCCAGCGGGTGGAAGAAGGTGGAGATCCGCTGGAGACGGCCCCGGCTCACCCGGGGGGCCTTGCGGTACCAGACCTCATTGAAGAGGCCCACCGTGGTCCGGCCGAGCAGTCCGTCCGGCACGAGGTCGGGCGCGGCCGGCAGGCGGGAGGTGCGGAAGGCCAGCGGCGCGCGCCGGGCGCGCGAGCGGGCCGGCAGCGCGTCCAGCGGGGCGTGGTCGCCCCGGGTGAGCACCGCGCGGCCGGTCGCCCTGCCGCGGGCGAGGAGGTCGATCCAGGCGACCGAGTAGCGGTAGCGGTGGTCGGTGGCGGTCAGCCGGGCCATCAGGTCGTCCAGGTCGCCGGCCCGCTCGGTGTCCACCGACATCAGGGCCGTCTCGACCGGCTGGAGCCGCAGCGTCGCGGTGAGGATCACCCCGGTCAGCCCCATGCCGCCCGCCGTCGCGTCGAACAGGGGGGTGCCCGGGGTGACGGTGCGGACCGTGCCGTCGGCGGTGAGCAGCTCCAGCGAGAGCACGTGCCGCGCGAACGACCCCGACACGTGGTGGTTCTTGCCGTGGATGTCCGCGCCGATCGCGCCGCCGACCGTCACGTAGCGGGTGCCGGGCGTCACCGGCACGAACCAGCCGAGCGGCAGCAGCACCTCCATCAGCCGGTGCAGGGAGACCCCGGCGTCGCACAGCACGGTGCCGCCGGCGGCGTCGATCGCGTGCACGCGGTCCAGGGCCGTCATGTCGAGCACGGCACCCCCCGCGTTCTGCGCCGCGTCCCCGTACGCCCGCCCGAGCCCGCGCGCGATGCCGCCGCGCGCCCCGCAGTCCCGGACGGCGACGGCCGCCTCCTCGTACGTCCGCGGACGGACGACGAGTGCCCCGGTGGGCGCGGTGCGGCCCCAGCCGGTGACGGTGCCCCAGTCGGCGTCGGGGCGGTGGGCGCCGGGGTCCCGGTCGGTGCCGGGAACGGTGTCGGCAGACATGGCGGTGACCGTATCGCCCCTATGTGAATGATTAGTTCCAAAACATTCAGGCCGTCCCTGAAACGGGTGATTAATGGTATGTCGCTCCGGAGTGCCCACCTTCCCGTGGCGCGGGCGGGAACAGTGAGTCCACATGGACGACCTCGACGACATGGACCACCGGATCGTCACCGCGCTCAGGGCCTGCGGCACCGACCCGCGCGTCGCGGGCGCGGCGCGCGCCCTGTCCTGGGCGGGGGAGCACGGGGCGCTGTGGCTCGCGGCGGGTCTCACCGCGGCCGCCGTGGACGCGCCCCGGCGCACGGCCTGGCTGCGCGGCACCGCGCTCACCGCGGGCGCCCACCTCGCCAGCATGGGGGTGAAGCGCGTGGTGCGCCGCCCCCGCCCCGCGCACGTCGTGCCCCTGGTGCGCACCGCGGGCCGGCACTCCTTCCCCAGCTCCCACGCCACCTCGGCCACCGCGGCCGCCGTCGTCTTCGGGGCGCTCGGGGTGCGGGCCGCCTGGCCGCTCGCCGCCGCCGTGTGCGCCTCCCGGCTGGTCGCCGGCGTCCACTACCCCTCCGACGTCGCGGCGGGCGCCGCCCTCGGCGCGCTCACCGCCCGGCTCGGCGCCGACTGGATGCGCGGAGGCACCCGTTGACCGACACGACCCTCACCGACGCGGCCCCCACCGACACCGCCGTCCTGCCCCCACGCGCCCCGGACCAGGGACGGGAGCCCGCGCCGCCCCGCACGGGAGGCGTCCCGGCCGGGCTGCTGCGCACCGCACGCCCCCGCCAGTGGATCAAGAACGTCCTGGTCGTCGCCGCCCCGGCCGCCGCGGGCGAGCTGTTCTCCGGCCACGCCCTGACCCGCCTCGCGCTCGTCTTCGTGCTGTTCACCGCCTGCGCCGCCGCCGTCTACCTCGTCAACGACGCCCGCGACGCCGAGGCCGACCGCGCCCACCCCGTCAAACGGCACCGCCCGGTCGCCGCCGGACAGGTCCCGGTGCCGCTGGCCTACGCCGTCGGCGGCGTCCTGGGCCTCCTCGCGCCCGTCGCCGCGGCCTGGCTGTGCCCGCCGCCCGTCGCGGCCCTGCTGACCGCCTACCTGGTGATGCAACTGGCGTACTGCGTCAGTCTCAAGCACGTCCTGGTCGTCGACCTCGCCGTCGTCACCACCGGCTTCCTGATGCGGGCGATGATCGGCGGGCTCGCGCTCGGCATCCCGCTGTCGCGCTGGTTCCTCATCACGACCGGCTTCGGCGCCCTGTTCATGGTCGCCGCCAAGCGGTACTCCGAAGCAGTGCAGATGGCCGGGAAGGCGGGCGCCACCCGCGCCCTGCTCACCGAGTACACCACCGGCTACCTCCGCTTCGTCTGGCAGCTGGCCGCCGGCGTCGCCGTGCTCGGCTACTGCCTGTGGGCCATGGAGGAGGGCGGCGTCCCGCACACCAGCGTGCTGCCCTGGCGCCAGCTGTCCATGGTCGCCTTCGTCCTCGCCGTCCTGCGCTATGCCGTCTTCGCCGACCGCGGCACCGCCGGCGAGCCCGAGGACGTCGTCCTGCGCGACCGCGCCCTCGCGCTGATCGGCGCGGTCTGGCTCGCGATGTACGGGCTGGCGGTGGCCAATTGGTAGCCGGCCGGCGCGAACTGCTGGGCTTCGCCTCCGTCGGTCTGCTCGCCTGGACCGTCGACCTCGGCCTCTTCACCTGCCTGCGCGGCCCGGCCGGCCTCGGCCCGCTCACCGCCAAGACCCTCTCCTTCGTCGCCGGCTGCTCGGTCGCCTACGCGGGCAACGCGCTGGGCACCTACCGCCACGTCGGGCGCCCCCGCGGCCTGCGCCCCTGCGCCGTGTTCTTCGCCGTGAACGCCGCGGGCGCGGCCGTACAGCTGCTCTGCCTGGTCGTCAGCCACTACGGGCTCGGTCTCACCTCGCAGCGCGCCGACACGGTCTCCGGTGCCGGAGTCGGCATGTTCCTGGGCACGATCCTGCGCTTCTGGGGCACAAGGACACTGGTCTTCCGGTCCGGGACCGCTCCCGCCGAGTGCGCCGGCGGATCCGGCGGCCGGTCCGGCGGCCGGACGGGATCATGGAACGGGACGAGCGGGGGCAGGGTCGGATCATGGACTGGCTGAAGAAGATCCCCGTCGTGGGACCCTGGATCGCGCGCCTGATGATCACGCACGCGTGGCGCTCGTACGAGCGTCTCGACCGGGTCAAATGGACCCGGCTGGCCGCCGCCATGACCTTCACCAGCTTCGTCGCGCTCTTCCCGCTGCTGAGCCTGGCCGCCGCCGTCGCCGCCGCCACGCTCACCAAGGACCAGCAGGACAAGCTCCAGGACAAGCTCGCCGACCAGATCCCCGGCATCTCCGACCAGCTGAACATCCAGGGCCTCGTCGACAACGCCGGAACCGTCGGCGTGATCTCCGCCCTCCTGCTGCTGTTCACCGGCATGGGCTGGGTCGAGGCCACCCGGGACTGCCTGCGGGCCGTCTGGGAGCTGCCCGACGAGGAGGACAACCCGATCCTGCACCGGGTCAAGGACGGGGGCGTTCTCCTCGGCCTCGGCGGCGCCCTGCTGATCACCGTCGGCATCTCCACCGTCGCCTCGGCGCTGGTCGGCTGGATCATCCGCACCCTGGGCCTCGCCGAGGGCGGCCTCGGCGGCGTCCTGCTCTACGTCGCCGCCTTCGCCGTCGCCGTGCTGGCCGACTTCCTGCTGCTGCTCTACGTGCTGACCCTGCTCCCCGGCGTCCAGCCCGAACGCCGCCGCCTGGTGGTGGCCGCGCTGACCGGAGCGATCGGCTTCGAACTGCTGAAGCTGCTGCTCAGCGGCTACATCCAGGGCGTCGCGGCGAAGAGCATGTACGGCGCCTTCGGCGTCCCCGTCGCCCTCCTGCTGTGGATCAACTTCACCGCGAAGCTGGTGCTGTACTGCGCCTCCTGGACGGCGACGGGCAGCAAGCGGGAGGAGGTCGCGGACGAGGGGGTCACGGACGGGAGCGGCGGCGGACCAGGTCCGGCAGCGGCCACTTCCGGTTGATCAGGAACACGCCGCCCGCGAGCAGCACTAGCACCCCGGCGGTGATGCCCGCCGCGATCCCGACCCCGCCGGCCCCGCCCCCGGTCGTCGCCGCCACCGGCTTCGTGTCCGCGGAGCCCTTGCCGGTGCCCCCTGCCTCCCCGGAGGCGTCGGGCGCGGGACTTCCCCGGCCGGCGCTCTTCGGACCCACCAGCTGCCCCACCGGCTGCACCTTGCCGGCCGCCTCGAAGCCCCAGTCGAAGAGCCGGGCGGTCTCCTTGTAGACCTCGTTGTGCTCGTCCTTCGCCGGGTGCATCACGGTGACGAGCAGCACCCGGCCGTCGCGCTCGGCGACGCCCGTGAAGGTCGAGCCCGCGTTGGTGGTGTTGCCGTTCTTCACGCCCGCGATGCCCGGGTAGACGTCGATGTCGTAGTCGCCGGACAGGAGCCGGTTGGTGTTCTGGATCTCGAAGGGCTTGCGGGACGTCTTGCCCTTCTTGTCCTTCTCCGTCTCGCCCGGGAATTTCGCCCGGACGGTGGAGGCGTACTCGCGGAAGTCCTTCTTCTGCAGCCCCGAACGGGCGAACAGCGTGAGGTCGTACGCGGAGGACACCTGCCCCGGCATGTCGTAGCCGTCGGGGCTGACGGCGGTGGTGTCGAGGGCCTGCAGCTCCTCGGCGTGGGCGTTCATGTCGTCGACGGTCCGGTCGACGCCGCCGTTCATGGCGGACAGGACGTGCACCGCGTCGTTGCCGGAGCGCAGGAAGACCCCGAGCCACAGGTCGTGGACGGTGTAGGTCTCCTCCTCCTTGACCCCGACCAGGCTGGACCCGGCACCGATGCCCGCGAGGTCGGAGACCTCGACCTTGCGCTTCGTCGTCTTCGGCCACTTCGGCAGCAGCGTGTCCGCGAACAGCATCTTCAGCGTGCTCGCCGGGGCCAGCCGCCAGTGCGCGTTGTGCGCGGCCAGCACGTCGCCCGACTCGGCGTCCGCCACGATCCACGACCGGGCGGTGAGGTCCTTCGGCAGCACGGGCGCACCGCCCGCCAGCCCCACCTGCGTCCCGGGCTTCCCGAGCCGCGGGCCGCCGACCGTCGACATCGACGCCGGGGGAGTGGCCGAGGGGCTCGTCGACGGACTCGCCGACGGGTCCGGTGCGGCGAGCGCGGCGGGGGAGAGGACGGCCAGAGCGGTCAGGGCGGCGGAGGTGACCGTCAGGGAGCGCCTGAGGGCCTTCTTGGGAGCGGGCACGAGCGGAAACGTACCCTCCGAGGGCGGAGCCGTCCCAGCCCCCTCCCCACCCCGCGCACGGTTCCGGACACGCGGCGGAGATACTGAACCCATGCCGTGCTCGTCCGGGGGACAACCCCCGGACCCCCGGCCGGTCCCGGGTGCCCGGCGTTCCGAGGAAAGGTCCGTTCTTGTGAAACTCAGCCGCCCCGTCTCCTGGTTCCTGCTCGCTTTCGGGGTGTGGAGCTGGATCATCTGGATCACTTTCGTCAAAAACCTGGTCAAGGACGGCAGCGGGCTCGCTTTCGAGGACGGCGACCCGACGGCCTACTTCTGGGTGCACCTGCTGCTCGCGATCGTCTCCTTCGTATTGGGGACGGTCGTCGGGATCATCGGGTTGCGCGGGGTGCGCGCACTGCGCCGAACGTCATAGGCGTCGAGGACGCCCCGGACCTCCCGGGCGTCACAACCGAGGGGATACGACGGCATGGTGGTCGTCTTCGTGCTGGTCGCGTTGCTGGTGGTGGGCGTCCTCGTGGCGGCCAACCGGTACCTGTGGCTGCGCCTGTTCCGTGACACGACCCGCGCTCCGGGCCCCGCGCGCCGGATCGGCGCGGCCGTGATCGCCGGAGGCTGGGTGCTGGCGGTCGGGGCCCTGGTCGCCGAGCGCGCCGGCGCCCCGTTCTGGCTCCAGCGGGTGCTCGCCTGGCCGGGCTTCCTGTGGCTGGCCCTGTCGATCTACCTGCTGCTCGCGGTGGTCGCGGGCGAGGTCGTCCGGCCGCTGCTGCTGCGGCTCCTGGAACGCCGGGCGGCCGCGCGGCGGACCGGGGAGGCGGCGGAGCCGTCGGCCGCTCCCGCCGCTGACGCGGAGCGCATACCGGCGGGGGGAGCGGCCCCGCCGAAGGCGTCCGAGAACACCGAGACGTCCGAGACGTCCGTGGCATCCGAGGCACGCGAGACATCCGACCCGCCCGTGCCCGGCAGGCCCGAGACCGACACGCCCGACGCCCCGGACCCCGCCCCGGGAAGCGGCTCTCCGAGCCCCCTGGCCCTCCCCTCCCGCCGCCTGTTCGTCTCCCGCGTCGTCGCCGGCGCCGCCGCGGCGGCGGCCGTCGGCACGGTCGGCTACGGCACGTACGGGGTGCTGAGCGGCCCGAAGGTGAAGCGGGTCACCGTGCCGCTGGCCAAGCTCCCGCGCGCGGCGCACGGTTTCCGCATCGCCGTCGTCAGCGACATCCACCTGGGCCCGGTGCTCGGGCGGGGCTTCGCCCAGAAGGTCGTCGACACCGTCAACTCGACGCAGCCCGACCTGATCGCCGTCGTCGGCGACCTGGTCGACGGCAGCGTGAAGGACCTCGGCCCGGCCGCCGCACCGCTGTCCCGGTTGCAGGCCCGGCACGGCGCGTACTTCGTCACCGGCAACCACGAGTACTTCTCCGGCGCCGAGCAGTGGGTCGCCGAGGTGCGGCGGCTCGGGCTGCTCCCGCTGGAGAACGCCCGCACCGAACTGCCCCACTTCGACCTCGCCGGCGTCAACGACGTGGCGGGCGAGGACGAGGGCCAGGGTCCCGACTACGCCAAGGCCCTCGGCGACCGGGACCGCTCCCGCGCCTGCGTGCTCCTCGCCCACCAGCCGGTGCAGATCCACGACGCCGTCGACCACGGCGTCGACCTCCAGCTGTCCGGCCACACCCACGGCGGTCAGCTCTGGCCCGGCAGTCTCATCGCGGGCGCCGCCAACCCGACGCTGGCCGGGCTGGAGCGCTACGGCGACACGCAGCTCTACGTCAGCCGCGGCGCGGGCGCCTGGGGCCCGCCCACGCGCGTGGGGGCGCCGTCGGACATCACGGTGATCGAGCTGGCGTCCCGTCAGGCCTGATCCGCGGGCTTGCGGCCGGCCGGGTCGGGAAACGCCTTGGTCATGCCCGGCAGGAAGTCCGTGAACAGCTCGTGCACCTCGCGCACCAGCGGGCGCAGCACCCGGAAGCGGGCCAGCACGACGCCCCGCGCGGTGAGCCGGGCGCCGCGCTCGGCGAGGCGGTAGCTGCGCTCGCGGCCCTCGGTGCGGTCGAAGATCCAGTACAGCACGAGGCCCATCTGGGAGAGCCACATCAGCTCCGGCAGGATGTCCCGCAGATCGTCGGGCACCTTGGTCTTCGCCCCGGCCAGTACCGCGCGGTGGATGCCGATGGCCTCCACGCGCGCGTGCTCCGACTCCGGCGAGAAGGGGCTGAGCGGGCTGTCCGGGTCGGCGGCGTTCTTGAAGAACTGCACCGCGAACTCGTGGTACGGCGTGGCGATGTCCAGCCAGACCTTCAGCACGCCCGCAAGCCGTGCCTCCAGGTCGGTCTCCCTGGCCAGGACCTCGCGGACCGCCGCCCGGTGCTCGGCGGCGATCCGGTCGTAGAAGCCCTGGATCAGGTGTTCCTTGCCGGCGAAGTAGTAGTACGCGTTGCCGACGGAGACCCCGGCCTCCTGGGCGATGGCCCGCATCGTGGTCCGGTCGTAACCGCGTTCCTGGAACAGCCGCATGGCCGTCTCCAGGATCAGCGCGCGGGTCTGCTCGGACTTGCTGAGGTGGGCGCCGTCGTCGGGGCCGTCGTTGGTCGCAGGCACGGGTCCAGAGCCTATCCAGTGGCGCAGGTGCCGTCGTCACAGCCCGGCCCGGCGTAGATCCACCCGAGACCCGGCTCGTAGACCCAGCCGTCGGCCCGGCGGTACCCGTTGCCGCCCCACTGCCGCTGCCCGGCGCGCCACCTGGCCGCGGCCAGGACGGCCCCCCGGGCCAGCAGGGCGCCCTTGGGCGTGCTGAGGCGGTGGGAGAGCCCGCGGTACCCGCGCAGCGCCCACAGGACGACCACCCAGGCGGCGGCGCCCCGGTAGACCTGTCCGGCGTCGCCCACGGCGGTGACCTCGTCGAGGGTGGAGCCGTGGTCGAGCCCGGGGAAGCGCCGGCGGGCCTCGGCGGACGCGGCCGGGACCAGCTCCAGCGGCACCAGCCGGGGCTGGCGCAGCAGCCAGTCCCGCACGTGGACGCACAGGGCGCACTCGGCGTCGTAGAGGACGGTGAGCCGGCGCACGGGGGCGCCGGCCGTCGTCCCCGGAGCGGGAGCCATCGGGTCAGGCCCCGGCCGTCGGGGCCACCCAGCCCTGCGGCGGGACGGGGGGCAGCTGCTCGCGCTCCATCAGGCCGCGCCGCCGGATCTTGTTGAGCACGTACACGTTGCCCAGGTGCATCACGCCGAGCACCAGCAGCACCACGCCGAGCTTGGTCGAGAGCGCCTCGAAGATGCCCCGGGTGTCGGCGATGGTGCCGTCGCCGCTCAGGTAGAGGGCGACGAAGCCGAGGTTGACGAGGTAGAAGCCGACCACCAGGAGGTGGTTGACGGCGTCGGCGAGCTTCTCGTTGCCGTGCAGGACGTCGGAGAGGAAGACCCGTCCGTTGCGGCTGAGCGTGCGGGCCACCCAGACGGTCAGACCGATGCTGACGACCAGGTAGATGACGTAGGCGATGACGGTGCGGTCCATGCCCCACCCCTTCTTGAACGCGTTCAAAACGCTGACGGGAAGGACTGTAGACCTGTTTTTGAACACGTTCAAGCCGGATCCGCCGACGCGGACGGGCTCAGGGGCGGCGGCCCAGCTCCGGCCGCTTCGAGTAGTCGGTGAGGCCGATGACGTTGCCCCACGGATCGGCGAACTCGACGGTCCAGCCGGTGGCCACGGGGAACGGCTCGTCCAGCGGCGGCACCCCCGCCTCGCGCAGCGCGCGGGCGGCCACGCGGGCGTCGGTGACCTCCAGCCACACCCGCGCCGAGGGCCACATCGGAGGCTGCCGGCCGAACTCCTCCTCCGCCCGCAGCAGCAGCCCCGGCGTCTCCACGCCCGCCTTCAGCAGCGCGATCCCGGCCTCGTCGAGCCGGTAGGCGACCGGGAAGCCGGCCCGCTCGTAGAACCCGACGGCCTCACCGAGGTCCCCGACGGGCAGCAGCACGTTGTCGAACCCGAGCAGTTCGTACGACTCGTCATCTGACATGGCGTCAGGCTAGGACGATCGTCGCCCGGAACGGCTGATTGCCCCTGCGAGCCCGCTGCGGGCGTACGCCGTCCGGCCGCAGCGACGGCGGCGGGGGCGGCGCGGCCCGGCCCCAGGTAGGTCCCAGGAGGCCCCAGGAGGCCACGGGAACGCCGCAGGGCCCCGTCTCCGGTGGGGAGACGGGGCCCTGCGGCGGCTACGGCCGGACGGACGTCAGAAGCGGCGCGTGATCAGCGCTCGCTTCACCTCCGCGATGGCCTTGGTGACCTCGATGCCGCGCGGGCAGGCGTCCGTGCAGTTGAAGGTCGTACGGCAGCGCCACACGCCGTCGCGGTCGTTCAGGATCTCCAGCCGCTGCTCGCCGGCCTCGTCGCGCGAGTCGAAGATGAAGCGGTGGGCGTTGACGATCGCGGCCGGGCCGAAGTACTGGCCGTCGTTCCAGAACACCGGGCACGACGACGTGCAGGCGGCGCACAGGATGCACTTGGTCGTGTCGTCGAAGCGCTCGCGGTCCTCGGCGGTCTGGAGGCGCTCACGCGTCGGCTCGTTGGTGTCCTTCGTGATCAGGAAGGGCATCACGTCCCGGTACGCCTGGAAGAACGGCTCCATGTCGACGACCAGGTCCTTGAGGACCGTCAGGCCCTTTATGGGCTCGACCGTGATCGGCTTCTCGGGGCTGAGGTCCTTGATCAGGGTCTTGCAGGCCAGGCGGTTCTTGCCGTTGATCCGCATGGCGTCCGAGCCGCAGATGCCGTGCGCGCAGGAACGGCGGAAGGTCAGGCTTCCGTCCAGGTCCCACTTGATCTTGTGCAGCGCGTCGAGGACGCGCTCCTTCGGGTCGATCTCCAGCTGGAAGTCTTCCCAGGTCGCGTCGGCGGCGACCTCGGGGTTGAACCGCCGGACGCGGAAGGTGACCGTGATGTACGGGGAGTCGGCGAAGCCGGGCTCGGGGGCCTTGTCGCTCTTCTCCATGACAGGGGTAGCCATCAGTACTTACGCTCCATCGGCTGGTAGCGGGTCTGGACGACCGGCTTGTAGTCGAGCCGGATGGACTCGGCGCCGTCGTCGCCCACCTCGCGGTACGCCATGGTGTGGCGCATGAAGTTGACGTCGTCGCGGTTGGGGAAGTCCTCGCGGTAGTGGCCGCCGCGCGACTCCTTGCGGGCGAGGGCGGACACCGCCATCACCTCGGCCAGGTCCAGCAGGTTGCCCAGCTCGACGGCCTCCAGCAGGTCGGTGTTGAAACGCCGGCCCTTGTCCTGGATCGACACGTTCTTGTAGCGGGCGCGCAGCTCGGCGATCTTCTCGACGGCCGTCTTGATCGTCTGCTCGGTGCGGAACACCATGACGTTGGCGTCCATGCACTCCTGCAGCTCGCGGCGGATCGTCGCCACCCGCTCGGTGCCGGTGGACGAGCGCAGCCGCTCGATCTGCTCGACGACCAGGGACTCCGGGTCCTCGGGCAGCTCGACGAAGTCCGCCTTCTGCGCGTACTCCGCGGCGGCGATGCCCGCGCGGCGGCCGAAGACGTTGATGTCGAGCAGCGAGTTGGTGCCCAGGCGGTTGGCGCCGTGCACGGACACGCAGGCGACCTCGCCGGCCGCGTACAGGCCGGGGACGACGGTGGTGTTGTCCGCGAGGACCTCACCCTCGACGTTGGTCGGGATGCCGCCCATGGCGTAGTGCGCGGTCGGCTGGATCGGGATCGGGTCCGTGTAGGGCTCGATGCCGAGGTAGGTCCGCGCGAACTCCGTGATGTCGGGCAGCTTGGCGTCCAGCTGCTCCGGCGGGAGGTGGGTGAGGTCCAGGTAGACGTGGTCGCCCTCGGGACCGCAGCCGCGGCCCTCGCGGATCTCCGTGTAGATGGAGCGCGAGACGACGTCACGGGACGCGAGGTCCTTCATGACCGGCGCGTACTTCTCCATGAAGCGCTCGCCGTCCTTGTTGCGGAGGATGCCGCCCTCACCGCGGGCGCCCTCCGTCAGCAGGATGCCCATGCGCCAGATGCCGGTCGGGTGGAACTGGAAGAACTCCATGTCCTCCAGCGGCAGCCCGCGCCGGTACACGGCCGCCTGGCCGTCACCGGTCAGCGTGTGCGCGTTGGAGGTCACCTTGAAGAACTTGCCGGTGCCGCCGGAGGCGTAGATCACGGACTTCGCCTGGAAGACGTGGATCTCGCCGGTCGCCAGCTCGTAGGCCACCACACCGGCCGACTTCTTGACGCCGTCGACCTCGGTGATCAGCTGGTCGAGGACGTAGAACTCGTTGAAGAACTCCACGCCCTCCTTCACGCAGTTCTGGTACAGCGTCTGGAGGATCATGTGACCGGTGCGGTCGGCCGCGTAGCAGGACCGGCGGACCGGCGCCTCACCGTGGTTGCGGCTGTGCCCGCCGAAGCGGCGCTGGTCGATCGTGCCGTTCGGGGTCCGGTTGAACGGCAGGCCCATCTTCTCCAGGTCGAGGACCGAGTCGATGGCCTCCTTCGCCAGGATCTCGGCGGCGTCCTGGTCGACCAGGTAGTCACCGCCCTTGACCGTGTCGAAGGTGTGCCACTCCCAGTTGTCCTCCTCCACGTTGGCCAGCGCGGCGGCCATGCCGCCCTGCGCGGCGCCCGTGTGGGAGCGGGTGGGGTAGAGCTTCGTCAGCACGGCGGTGCGGCTGCGCTTGGTCGACTCGATGGCCGCGCGCATGCCGGCGCCACCGGCGCCGACGATGACGGTGTCGTACTTGTGTACCTTCATGATTTTCGCAGCCCCGTGCCTAGCGGATGTTCGGGTCGAAGGTGAAGATCACCAGCGTGCCCAGCAGGATGGTGAACACCGTGGCGGTGTAGAGCAGGCCCTTGAGCCACAGGCGGGTGTTCGGGCGCTCCGCGTAGTCGTTGATGACCGTGCGCAGGCCGTTCGCGCCGTGCAGCATCGCGAGCCAGAGCATCAGGAGGTCCCAGACCTGCCAGAACGGCGAGGCCCAGCGGCCGGCCACGAAGGCGAAGCCGATCTTGGAGACACCGCCGTCGAGCACCAGCTGGATCAGCAGGTGGCCGAGGACCAGGACGACCAGCACGACGCCGGACAGGCGCATGAAGAGCCAGGCGGCCATCTCGAAGTTGCCCCGGGTGGACTTCGGGGACTTCTTCGTGCGGGCGCGGGGCGCTTCGATGAGCGGCGCCGGGTTGTCGACCGAGTAGAGGGAGGCACCCTCGACGGGGCCGATCCCGGAAGCGGGGGATTCAGTCGTGGACATTGGCGTCAGCTCCCGAACAGTTCACGAGCGGCGTGGCCGAGGACGGGGTAGATCGCCCCGAGCATCAGCACGACCCACAGGGCGACGACGGTCCAGAGCATCTGCTTCTGGTAGCGGGCGCCCTTGACCCAGAAGTCGACGGCGATGACACGCAGGCCGTTGAGCGCGTGGAAGAGGATGGCGGCGACGAGGCCGTACTCCAGCAGCGCGACGATCGGCGTCTTGTACGTGGCCACGACGGTGTCGTAGGCCTCGGGGGACACCCGTACGAGAGAGGTGTCCAGCACGTGAACGAACAGGAAGAAGAAGATGAGGACGCCGGTGACTCGGTGAGCCACCCAGGACCACATTCCTTCCCGGCCGCGGTACAGCGTTCCAGCCGGCACGGAAATTTCCTCCGGGAGCGGGGGTTGGGGCCGCGCCGGCTTTCCTTGTCGGTCGGGCCCGGCCGGGTACGGTCCACCGGCCCCCAGCATGGTAGCGACGTGTGCCTGCGGTGCTTACGGGGGGCCTGCTTGTGTGATCAAAGTTGCACTCAAAGGAGCAGTGCGGTTGGTGCCGGGCGGCCACTGGGGTGGGGGTTTGTGTGGTTTGCCGGGTGCGGGCGGTCAGTGGCTGGTCGCGCAGTTCCCCGCGCCCCTGAGCGTGCTGATCAATCTGCCTCTTGCCAGGTGCCGGAGTTCCTCTGCCGCTACCAGGCGTTCTTCGTCCGGGTCGTTGTTCAAACGTGACCGGATGGCCGTCAGTACGTGGTCCAGGGTCTCGTCCGGGGACAGGCCGGCCAGGCTGATGACGAACACGTGTCCGAATCGGGACTCGTAGGCCGCGTGGGCCGCGCTCAGGGCCGTGTGGGCGGCCGCGTACGTGTCCTCGGGCAGGGCGGGCAGCGTCTCCGCGGCCAGGGCCTCCGTCAGGTCGTCCGGGGAGAGGTCGTAGGCCGCCTCGTCCGCCGCCGCCAGGAGGGCGGGCAGGTCCGGGTACGGGCGGTGGGAGGCGAGGCGGTGGGCCCAGGCGCGGCTGCTCAGGCAGGCGAGGAGGGTCCGGGTGGCCTCCTCGGCCGATGCCGCGTTGAAGCGCCCCAGCGGTGTGGCCGTCACCGGTGTGGCGCGTGTTTGCTCCGGTACCGGTATGGCCACTCGGCGGGGGAGGTCTGGGAGACGGTGCGCAGGCAGCGTGGGTCCTCGTGGGCTTCACGTGTGTGTCGGCAGGGGATTGTGCGAAAGATGTGGCGTCACGTTATCGAGTGACGGCAACGCGTGTCCGTCCGATGCCCGAATTTCACCCGAACGGGAGAGTTTCAGAACATGTGGTGGACGCATGATGGCAACGGCGACCTTAGGTTGGCGCTGTGAGCCAGCACGGAAGCCGGACACCGGCACACAGGACGAGACAGCGGGCCGTCATAGCCGGCGCGGTCGTCGCCGCGCTGGGCGTCGGAGCCGGGCTGTGGGCCGCCGACGGAGACGGCGACGGCGGCGGCCCACAGGGTTCGGCGACCCGGTCGGGCGAGGCGGCCGCGCCCAGCCCCAGCCGCTCCTACCCGCTGTCGAAGGAGCCGCGCACCATACCCGCCGTGCGCGAGCACACCCCGGCCCGCGGCCCCGGCTGGCAGCCCGCCGAGGACCACCGGGTGGTGGTCGCCGACGCCGGACTCGCCGACGAGGGGAAGCAGATCGCCGGCGACCTGGGGATGACGTACGCGGGGGAGAAGGACGACGAGCGCGCCGGGGACCTGCTGCTCGACGTCAAGGCCGACAAGGGGGCGAACCCCGAGTCGTACACCATGACCGTGCGCGACGGCCGGGTCACCGTCACCGGGCCCTCCGAGGCCGGCGTCTACTACGGCACCCGCACCCTCAAGCAGGCGGCGGACGGCGGCGGCACCGTGCCCGAGGGCGTGGTGCGCGACGAGCCGGCCAAACCCAAGCGCGGCTTCTCGCTCGACATCGCCCGCAAGCACTACGACGCCGGCTGGATCAAGGACCGGATACGCGAGCTGGGCGACCTGAAGTACAACGAGCTGGGTCTGCACTTCTCCGACGACCAGGCCTTCCGCATCGAGTCCGACTCGCACCCCGAGATCGTCTCGGACGAGCATTTGTCCAAGGCCGAGATGAAGGAGATCATCGATCTCGCCTCCTCGCGGCACATCACCGTCGTCCCCGAGATCGACTCGCCGGGCCACCTCGGCGCCGTGATCGCCGCTCACCCGGACCTGCAGCTGCGCAACGCGCAGGGCACGCCGACCCGCGGGGCCATAGACATCTCCGAGCCGGAGGCCGCGAAGATCGTCGACGACCTGCTGAACGAGTACGCCGACCTCTTCCCCGGCTCCCAGTTCCACCTGGGCGCCGACGAGTACCAGGCGCTCGTGGTGCCCGACCCCGAGGCGTCCTACCCCACGCTGGCCGCCGCCGCCCGCAAGGCCTACGGCTCGGACGGCACCGTCTCCGACCTCACCACCGGCTGGCTCAACGGCCGCGCCAAGACCGTCACGGCGCACCACCGCACCCCGCGCGCGTGGAACGACGGCTTCTTCAAGGACACGTCCGTCGAGCCGATCGAGGACATCAAGGTCGCCTACTGGACCGGCAAGGAGATCGGCGCCCGCCCGCCGGCGGAGTACCTGAGCGCCGGCCGCCAGGTCCTCAACTACAACGACGAGTTCCTCTACTACGTGCTCGGCCAGCCGCAGACCTTCGTCTACCCGACCGGCGAGCGCATCTACGAGCAGTGGACCCCGCGCGTCCTGCGCGGCACCACGGCCGTCGACGCCAAGTACGACGACCAGATCCTCGGCGGCAGCTTCGCCGTCTGGGGCGACTTCCCCAGCGCCCAGACGCAGGCCCAGGTCGCCGAGGGCATCCGGCTGCCGCTGGCCGCGACGGTCCAGAAGCTGTGGGACGCCGGCAAGCCCGAGCTGTCCTGGGCGGACTTCAAGGCGCTGGCCGACCGGCTCGACTGACGCCGGGCGTCCGGTGGCGGCACGCCGGTCGTCCGAGGGCGGCGACCGCGTGGTCGTGGACGCGGCCGCACCTCGGAGCGGGGTGCGGACGACCTGCCCGGCGCGGGCCGGGGCTCCGGCGTGCTCTCCGGTCCGGTGGCTGAAAACCTCTTCTTCCGGCTCCTCGACCTGCTCGGCGTCGTGCCGCTGTGACACTCCCGGTCCGTCGCACGCAGTAAGGGTCAGTGCGGGCTCCGTGGTGGTGAGCGGGGCGCAGCGGCAGGAACAGGGAGGCACCCGATGAGCCTGGTGGAACTGATCGCGCGGGCCGACGCACGCGGACTCGCCGCGAGCGGACTGGCTTGTTTGGATCGCTGCGTCCCGCTGCTGGACGGCGACGACGAGGTGCTCAGGCCCCTGTGGGCGGCCCTCGCCGACGACGCCGGCCACGCGGCCGGACGCGACTGGGCCGAGGGCCTGGCACAGGTGCGGGACAGGCTCGCCGGGCCCGGCGCCACCGGCGAGGACGAGGCCGTGGTGCTGGCCCGCGGCATGCTCGCCGCCGCGCCGGACGAGTGCTCCGGAGCGGCGGTGCGGACGTGGGCCGACACCGGTTCCGTCGCCTCGCTCCGCATCCACCGGCTCCTCGACCCCGCGGTGGACGCGGCCCCGGGCACCGAGGTCCCCCGCGACAGCGGCACGGAGGGCCTGTCACCGCTCGTCGCCGCGGAACTGCGCCGCCAGACGTGCGTCCTGGAGCTGCTCGCCGGTCACGGGGCGGCCGGGCTGCGCCCCGCCCTGGAGGTCTCCACGGAAGGGCGCCGGGTGCTGCGGGCGGTGGTCTCCCGCCGGGCGCGCGGACGGGGCTGAACCCCGGTCCGCCTGTGACCGTCCTGAGGTGAACGCGCGGCGGCGGTGCGGCGGACGTGGGGGAGGTGGGGCGGTCCTGCGCCGGTTGCGGAACGACCGGCTCCGGCGTGTGACGCGGCGCGGACCCACGGCGCTGTAGCCCATGTGACGACTGTGACCAGCGGATTGACGAGCCGATCGACGACTGGACCCGGCGGGGCGGCGAGCGGATCGACCGGCCCGCAGCAGACCCGCCCGGCGGCGGCATCGAAGCCCGTGCGATGGGCGGCGGACGCGGTGGCCACCCTGCGCGAGGGCGCCCGGCTGCGCCTGGACTACTCGGAACAGAGTCTGTGGCGCGTCGACCGGGTGATCGACGGCATCCGGCGCGAACGGCCGCCGTACGCCGCCGTGCAGACGGCACTGCGGGACCTCGGCGCGTACGCCGGTGAGGTGATCGTGCGCCGGACGGGCGGCGAGTGGTGGGCGAGCGGTGGAGACCACTGGGTCCGCACCCCGGACGGCCGCCTGTGGGACCCGATCGACGAGGCCCGCCGCTGCTTCGCCGGGGACGGGTCGCTCCGGCTGCTGTGCCGGGACGCCTCGGCGGCCCGGCACCCGTGACCGACGGCGTCCGGCGGACCGGCACGGCCGGGCGGACCGTGGCGACGACCGGAGCCGCCACCCCCCACAGGAGAGGCCCCGGCCGTCGCGCGGCACGGGTCGCGCGGCGGCCCGTTACTCCCTTCAGCGCCGCGACTGCGTTTTCTGTCACACCTCACCGCGTCACGGGTTAGTTGCATCTTGTACGGCAATGCGAGCGGGACATGGACGAGTGGCTGTTTCACGACGTAACGTGCCATTCGCGCCGACCAGCGGGGGGCTCGCTCCCGCGACGGGGCCGCGGGAGACCACCGCGGCCGCATGCGACACCACGACGGCGAGGACCACGTCCGCGAGAGCGGCGCCGGTTTAGGCGCAGAAAGGCTTCTCGGTGCTGGGGGACGACGCGGAGCTGACGGTCGCGGTGCGCGCGGCGCAGGACGGGGACGAGTCCGCGTTCCGGACCGTGTACCGCGCCGTGCATCCGCGACTGCTGGGGTACGTGCGCACGCTCGTCGGGGAGTCCGACGCCGAGGACGTGGCGTCCGAGGCCTGGCTGCAGATAGCCCGCGACCTGGAGCGGTTCGACGGCGACGCCGACCGGTTCCGCGGCTGGGCCGCCCGCATCGCCCGCAACCGCGCGCTCGACCACATCCGCATGCGCGGCCGCCGCCCGGTGATCGGCGGCGACGAGACGGAGCTGACCGGCAGGCCCGCGGAGTCCGACACCGCGGGCGAGGCGATCGAGGCCCTGGCCACCGGCAGCACCCTTTCGCTGATCGCCCGGCTGCCGCAGGACCAGGCCGAGGCGGTGGTCCTGCGCGTGGTGGTGGGCCTCGACGCCAAGAGCGCCGCCGAGGCGCTCGGCAAGCGGCCCGGTGCCGTCCGCACGGCGGCGCACCGCGGCCTGAAGCGGCTGGCCGAGCTCCTGGGCGGCGATCCGGAATCGGGCGGTGGGCTGGAGGCCCTGCCGCCGCAGCGAGAACCGAACGGCCGTGCGGTGACGTCCGCGAGTGTGACGCATATGCGTGCGCGGACGCAGAAGGACATGTGATGGCCGACGAGCAGGACAAGTGGCTGGACCGCGAAACGGCGGAGTTCCTGCTGCGCGGAGAGCCGCTGGAGGGTCTGGAGAGTGCCGACCCCGCGGCCCGCGACCGGGCCGAGCGGCTCGTCGTGGCCCTCGGTGCGCTGGTCCCCCTGCCGGCGCCGTCCGATGAGGAACTCCCCGGCGAGGCCGCCGCGATGGCCGCCTTCCGCAAGGTGCACGCCGAGCGGGCCGACGCCTCGGCGCAGGAGCGGGCCGCCCTCGGGCGCGGTGCCGCTCCCGGGCTCCGCGACACCGACGTCGTGCGCATCGGCCCGCGCGGCGAAGGCGCCCGGCGGGCGCGCTGGAGCCGCCCCCTGCGCCTCGGCCTGGCCGCCGCGCTGACCGTGGGCATGGTCGGCGGGGTGGCGGTCGCGGCCGGAACCGGAGTGCTTCCGACGCCGTTCGACCGGACCGAACCGGAACCCGCCGCGACCGCCTCGGCCGCGACCTCCCCCGACCGTTCGCCCGCCCCGACCGCGCCCCTGGACGGCGTGCAGGGCGGAAAGGGGCCCGGTGCCGGCCCGGACGCGTCCGACGGCGACGCCGGGCGGGACGACGACGGGTCCGCGGACCGCGACCCCGGCGGCCGGGAGGCCGGCGGTTCCGACGGGAGCCGGTCGCGCCTCGCCGCCTCCTGCCGCAAGGTGCGGGCCGGCAAGTCCCTCGACGCCGCCCGCCGGCGCGCGCTCACGGAGGCGGCCGGAGGAGCGTCACGGGTCGTGAAGTACTGCGGCGGTCTCCTCGCGGGCACCGGCACCGGCAACGGCACCGGCGGCCGGGACGGCGGGGACCACGGCGACGCGGGGAAGTCCACCCACGAGGGCGCCCCCCACGGCGGCGTGGGCGACGGCAACGGCAAGGGCGACGACAAGAACGGCAAGGACGGCAACAGCGTCAAGAGCGACAAGGGCGACAAGGGCGACAAGAACGGCAAGAACGGGAAGGGTGACAAGAACGGGAAAGGTGACAAGGGCGGCAACGGGAAGAAGGGCGACGACGGCGACGGCGACGACGACGCCGACCACGCCGCCCCGCCCACGGGCGGTCCGCATCGCCCCCACCACCGCCACCACGCCCCCGCGGCCGACGAGTCCCGCCCGCGGCGGGCGCCCCACGCACCCCACGCCACCCCCTCCGTGAAGCCCGCCTGACCTGCGCTTTCGTGGCCCGCGAAGATTCTCCCGCCGAGGGTGTGACACTTTCCGCCGCCGTGACGCAGTAAGAAATGAGCCGACTGGTCATCGGCTCTTGCACCGAGCCGGGGTTCCCCCCGTACCTGCGGCTCGTGCATCTCGGCGCGGGCGGGACACGTTCCCCCGGTCCCGCCCGCGCCCCCCTTCGCCGCCCGCGGTCTCCCCGCCGCGCGGCCTCACCGGTAGACGACGACCTTGTCGCCGTTCCTCACCTGCTTGTACAGATCCGCGATCGCTCCCTCGTCCCGCACGTTGACGCAGCCGTGCGAGGCGCCCGCGTACCCGTGGGCCGCGAAGTCGTAGGAGTAGTGCACGGCCTGGCCGCCGCTGAAGAACATGGCGTACGGCATGGCCGAGTCGTAGAGGGTCGACCAGTGTTCGCGGGACTTCCAGTAGACCCGGAAGACGCCCTCCCGGGTCGGCGTGTGCTGCGAGCCGAAGCGCACGGACATCGTCGACACGGTCCGCCCGTCGATCATCCAGCGCAGCGTCCGGGTGGACTTGCTGACACACATCACCCGTCCGGTCGTGCAGCGCGGGTCGGGTGCGGCGGCGGGCTGCCCGCCCATCAGGTACAGGTCCCACTTGCCCGGCTCGCGCGTCATCCCCAGCAGCCGCTGCCAGGTGACGGTGTCCGTCCGGCCGGTCCTGGGCAGTCCGCGCTTGCCCTGGAACCCGCTGACGGCGCGCTCGGTCAGGTCGTCGTACGTCCCGGTCGGCCCGTCCACCAGCCAGGCGACCTGCCGCAGCCGGGCCTGCAGTTCACGGACGTCACGGCCGGTGTCGCCCGGCTCCCACAGCACCCGGCCGGTCCTCGGTCCGGCCGGCGGCGCGCTCGGCGAGCGTCGGCCCGGGGACGACGTGCTCTTCGACGGCGCCCCGGTGGTGACGTCGATGCGCACCGGCGCCCGCCCCCTGCCGTCCGGTCCCGTGCCCTGCACGGTGCAGCCGCCCGCCACCAGGGCCGCTCCCAGCGCGACGGCGACCGCCCGTCCCGTGTTCCCCATGCCCGTCCCACGCATCACGGCCCCCCGTCGTCCCACGGCCCAGCACCGACGTCACCTGACTTGTGCCCGCGGATGACGCGCCGCGAACGACACGGCATCGTTGTGACCGGGACCGCATCGAGGCTGTGAGCAAGGTCCCAGCGTGGGCCACTCCACCGGGTGCACGCACGCGGATACAGTCCGTCGAGATGCCGGTCCGTACCGGCGGGTCAATGACGGGTAGTTCGAGCAGTAGGAACATGTGCTCAGCGGGAGGCATCACACCATGACGCGCGAGTCCGAGTCCGGGCTGCCCATCGAACCGGTCTACGGTCCCGACGCCCTGGCGGACTGGGACGCGGCCGAGAAGCTGGGCGAGCCCGGGAAGTACCCCTTCACCCGCGGTGTCTACCCGTCGATGTACACGGGCCGGCCGTGGACGATGCGCCAGTACGCCGGTTTCGGCACGGCGACCGAGTCCAACGCCCGTTACAAGCAGCTCATCGCCAACGGCACCATGGGCCTGTCGGTCGCCTTCGACCTGCCCACCCAGATGGGCCACGACTCCGACGCCCCCATCGCGAGCGGCGAGGTCGGCAAGGTCGGCGTCGCCATCGACTCCATCGACGACATGCGCGTGCTGTTCGGCGGGATCCCGCTGGACAAGGTCTCCACGTCGATGACGATCAACGCGCCGGCCTCCCTGCTGCTCCTGCTCTACCAACTCGTCGCCGAGGAGCAGGGCGTGCGCGCCGACCAGCTCACCGGCACGATCCAGAACGACGTGCTGAAGGAGTACATCGCGCGCGGGACGTACATCTTCCCGCCGAAGCCCTCGCTGCGGCTGATCGCCGACATCTTCAAGTACTGCCGGGCCGAGATCCCCAAGTGGAACACCATCTCGATCTCCGGCTACCACATGGCCGAGGCCGGCGCCTCGCCCGCGCAGGAGATCGCGTTCACCCTCGCGGACGGCATCGAGTACGTGCGCACCGCGGTCGCGGCCGGCATGGACGTGGACGACTTCGCGCCCCGCCTCTCCTTCTTCTTCGTGGCCCGGACGACGATCCTGGAGGAGGTCGCCAAGTTCCGCGCCGCCCGCCGGATCTGGGCGCGGGTGATGAAGGAGGAGTTCGGCGCGAAGAACCCCAAGTCGCTGATGCTGCGCTTCCACACCCAGACCGCGGGCGTGCAGCTGACCGCCCAGCAGCCCGAGGTGAACCTGGTCCGCGTGGCCGTGCAGGGTCTCGGCGCGGTCCTCGGCGGCACGCAGTCGCTGCACACCAACTCCTTCGACGAGGCCATCGCGCTGCCCACCGACAAGTCCGCGCGCCTCGCCCTGCGCACCCAGCAGGTCCTCGCCTACGAGACGGACGTGACGGCGACCGTCGACCCCTTCGCCGGCTCCTACGTCGTGGAGAAGATGACCGACGACGTCGAGGCGGCGGCCCTGGAGCTGATGGGCAAGGTCGAGGACCTCGGCGGCGCGGTCAACGCCATCGAGCACGGCTTCCAGAAGAGCGAGATCGAGCGCTCCGCCTACCGCATCGCCCAGGAGACCGACTCCGGCGAACGGGTCGTGGTCGGCGTCAACCGCTTCCAGCTCGACGCGGAGGAGCCCTACGAGCCGCTGCGCGTCGACCCGGCCATCGAGGCCCAGCAGGCCGAACGCCTGGCCAGGCTCCGCGCGGAGCGTGACCAGGCGGCGGTGGACTCGGCGCTGGCGGCCCTGAAGAAGGCGGCCGAGGGCGAGGACAACGTCCTGTACCCGATGAAGGACGCGCTGCGCGCCCGCGCCACGGTGGGCGAGGTGTGCAACGCGCTGCGGGAGGTGTGGGGGACCTACGTGCCCTCCGACGCCTTCTGAGTGCGTTTCTGATCACCCGTCGGACGCGCTGCGTGCGCGGCCGTACCGACGGCTGGAACACCGGCGGGCAGTGCCGCACCCGCGTGCGACACTCCCTCCATGTTCGGCGTCACAGATCTCCCCACCTACCTCGCGGGCCTCGTCCTCATCGTCCTGCTGCCCGGCCCCAACTCCCTCTACGTCCTCTCCGTGGCCGCCCGCCGTGGCGTGCGCGCCGGGTACACGGCCGCCGCCGGGGTCTGGTGCGGCGACGCGGTGCTGATGACGCTGTCGGCCGCCGGAGTGGCCTCGCTGCTCCAGGCCAACGCCGTGCTGTTCGGGATCGTGAAGTACGCCGGCGCCGGCTACCTCACGTGGCTCGCCGTCGGGATGATGCGGGCCGCGTGGGGGATGTGGCGGACCCGGCGCGAGCAGGCGGCGACGGACCCCGCCGAGCCGGTGGCCGGGGACGAGCGGCCCTTCCGCCGGGCGCTGGTCGTCAGCCTCTTCAACCCGAAGGCGATCCTCTTCTTCGTCGCCTTCTTCGTGCAGTTCGTCGACCCGGGCTACGCCTACCCCGCCGTGTCCTTCGTCGTCCTCGGCGCCTTCGCCCAGTTCTTCAGCTTCCTCTACCTGAGCGCGCTGATCTTCAGCGGCACCAAGCTGGCCGCCGCCTTCCGCCGCCGCAAGCGGCTGTCGGCGGGGGCGACCTCGGCGGCGGGCGCGCTGTTCCTCGGCTTCGCGGTGAAGCTGTCGGTGGCCAGCGCCTAGGGGGTGTGGGATCTTGCCGTGGGTCGCGGGGTCCGGCACGCACATCTGCGGCGTTGCCGTCGGTTGCCAGGGCTCCGCCCTGTCGCCCTCCTCCGCCTCGCAGCCGCACGCACCAGACCCCGCTCGGGTCGGCAACAGGGCACCGTCGCCCGGAGCCGGCCTGATCCGAACGACACCCCCTAGCCGGAGGACGTCGTCCGGATCCTGCCGATGCCGCGGGGTCCGGCCCAGGACACCCCGTCGGGCGGCGACCGGACCCCCGGCGTCAGGCCGGTCCGAAGCGGGCCAGGTAGCCGCCGAGCCCGGTCGCGTCCTCGCCCGCCCAGCCGACGTAGCCGTCCGGCCGGACCAGGAAGAGCCCGGTGCCGTACCTCGCGTGTCCGGGCCCCCGGACGACGGGCACCGACTCCGGCACCGGGGGCGCCGCGGCGCCCAGTGCCAGCAGCGTCCAGTGCGGTCCGCGGAACGCGTCGAAGAGCCGGACGCCGCCCACGGTGCCGTCGGGCGCGCGGTCGCCGGCCCGCAGGGCACCCTCGGGGACGGCACGCGTCTCCACCGTCAGGGACGAGTCCCGGTATCCGATCCCCATCTGCCGGGTCTCGCCGCCGCGCCGCACCTCGCCGCGGTGGACGGCGGTCGACAGGTCCAGCATCCGCGCGGCGACCGGGCGCCGTTCCTCCTCGTAGCTGTCCAGGAGGGCGGCCGGGGCGCCGCCCGACAGCACCGCGCCCAGCTTCCAGCCCAGGTTGTAGGCGTCCTGGACGCTGGTGTTCAGCCCCTGGCCGCCCGCGGGGGAGTGCACGTGCGCCGCGTCGCCGGCGAGGAAGACCCGGCCCGCGCGGAAGCGGTCGGCCAGGGCCGCCCGCGGCCGGAAGTCGGAGGTCCAGCGCACCTCGGTCACGTCCTCGGCGGCGATGTGCGAGCGCCGCGCGACGACCTCGCGCACGCCGTCCGGTGAGGTGTCCACGGCGGCGCCCTCCGGGAACCGCGCCACCACCTGGAAGTCCTCGGTGCCGGCCAGCGGGCAGACGGCGAGGAAGTCCTCGCCGTCCCGGGGCGGGAAGACGTGCCAGTTGTCGCGGTCCAGGCCGCTGATCCGGACGTCCGCCACCAGCGTCGGGCTCGGGTCGACGGTCTCGCCGGTCATGCCGATGCCGAGCGCGCGGCGCACCGCCGAACGGCCGCCGTCCGCCGCGACCAGGTAGCGGGCGCGTACCGTCCCGCCCGCGGCGAGGTGCGCGGTGACGCCCGTGCCGTCCTGCGTGACACCGGCCACCTCGTGGCGGAAGGCGACCTTGCCGCCCAGTTCGGCGAGCCGCGCCGCCAGGATCTCCTGGGTGCGCCACTGCGGCACCATCCACGCCCGGTTGTACGGCGAGTCCTCGCTCGGCTCGGCCGGCTCGAACATCTGGTGCTCGCCCACCCGCTCGCCGTCGCGCCAGACCATGCCGACCGGGTAGGGGCCGCCCACCGCGTGGATCGCGTCGACGATGCCGAGGTCGTCGAAGACCTCCATCGTGCGGGGCTGGAATCCCTTGCCCCGCGAGCCGGGGAACAGCTCTCCGGCCCCCTCCAGGACCAGCGCGTCCACCCCGCGCCGGGCCAGGTCCACACCGAGGGCGAGGCCGGTGGGGCCGGCGCCGACTATCAGCACGTCCGTGTCCAGGGCGTGCGTATCCGTGACATTCACCGGCAAGTCTCCTTAACGACGTTAAGTTACGTCCGGGTCCGAGGATGGACCTAACGCCGTTAAGGTGTCAAGCGTGAGTACGGAACGACGCGCCCCCCTCGACCGCCGACGGGTCGCGGACACGGCGCTGGAGCTGCTGAACGAGGTCGGACTCGACGGTCTGACCCTGCGCACCATCGCCAGGGAGCTGGACGTCAAGGCGCCCGCCCTCTACTGGCACTTCAAGGACAAGCAGGCCCTGCTAGACGAGATGGCCACCGAGATGTACCGGCGGATGGTCGCCGGGACACCCCTCGACCCGGCCGACACCTGGCGGGAGCGGCTGCTCAAGGCCAACCGCGGCCTGCGCGCGTCCCTGCTCGCCTACCGCGACGGCGCCAAGGTGTTCAGCGGTTCACGTTTCACCGGCGCGGTGCACGCCGAGTACATGGAGGGCACCCTGCGGTTGTTCACCGCCGCGGGGTTCACCCTGGCCCAGGCGGTCCGGGCGACCACCACGACGTACCAGTTCACCCTCGGCTTCGTCACCGAGGAACAGGGCGTCGTTCCCGTGCCCGGCGAGCGCCGAGAGGGCTACGACGTGGACGAACGCGCCCGCCTGCTGGCCGACTACCCCCTGACGGCCGCGGCGGGCGCGGAGATCTTCACGGACCACGACCGGCACTTCGAGGAGTCGCTGGCCCTGGTGATCGAGGGCGTCGCGGCCACCTACGGCCTCGACTGAGCCGCTCTCCCCGCCCCCGCCGCCTTCGCCCGCCGGGCCGCCCGGTGGCGGCGCACCGCGCGCGTGACCAGTGGCGGCAGCAGGTCGAGCGCGAGCCGCCGGGTGCGCTCCCGCGGGGCCGGCGGGCGAGCCGCCCGGGCCGGCGGACGGGCCTGGGCGGTCCGGCCCGCCGCCGGTGCGGCGTCCGCCCGGCCCGCGTCCGGCGCCGGAGCCGGCACCGCGGCGGGCGCCGGGTGCCGTGAGGACGGCAGCGAGGGCGGCCGCAGCCGCTTGCTCCTGGCGCGGGTCCGCACCAGCCGCTGTGCGGCGGCCCGCTCCACGGTCACGGCGATGTCCTCGCGCCCGCGCAGCGCCGCCAGCAGCTCCTCCTGCACGGGCTCCGGGTCGCCCCAGGTGCCGTACAGCTTCTGGCTGCTCAGGCAGACCGGGCGCAGCCCGCGGTTGAGCACCGCCTCCCAGGCCGCGACGGCGACGCCCGGGGTGTGCTCGCTGCGAAAGTCGTCCAGGACGACGATGCCGTCGGGGCCCAGCAGCTCCCTGGCCGCCCCGATGTCGCCCTCGACGTGCTCGTACAGGTGCGAGGCGTCGACGTGGACGAAGCGGCAGGAGCCCGGCGCGACCCGGTCGACGACCGCGGAACTGGGCGCCTCGATGATCGTCGGCAGGGTGTCGTGGAAGGAGAGGTAGTTGCGCTCGAAGGCCTGGCGGGTGAGGGAGGAGTACGACTTCGCCGCCTCCGCCCGGTTGGCGGCGTCCGGCGGCTCGGCCCCGAACAGGTCGCAGACGGTCAGGGTCTCGCCGTCCCGCAGGTGGTGCCCCAGCAGGATCGCGCTCTTGCCCAGGTAGGCGCCCAGTTCGAGCAGGTCGCCCCGGGTGTGCAGCCGTTCCTGGCGCTCCAGGAACCAGGAGAACAGCACCTGGTCGAGCGGCCAGAACCAGCCGGGGACGTCGTTCAGCTCTCCGGGGTACTCGTGCGTCTCTTGCGCAGTGGCCATGAGGCGAGGATGCCCCCTCGGCCCCCGAAAGGGAGGGGGCGCGCGCGATCCGATGGGCAGAAAATCGCACGAATTGCCCAACGTGTCCGGCCCGGCACCGCGCGCAGCCCGGTCCTGCCGCTCGGCCCGTCAGGCCGCCCGGAGGTACGCCGAGCGGGCCGCCTTGCCCAGGAAGGTGAAGCGGGTCTTCCCCCGGAGGCGGTCGTCCAGGGCGTCCTTGATGCCCGGCCAGCGGGGATCGCCGTAGTCGTCCAGGACCACGATCGCGCCGGAAGCCGCGATCTCCTCCGCCCACTCGAGATCCTGGGCGACGCCCTCGGCCGAGTGGTCTCCGTCCACGACGATCACGCCGTAGCTGCGGTCCGCCACGGCCGCCCGGGTCTCCGGGTCCTCGGAGAAGCCCTGCCGGATGCGTGCCGCGGCGCCCGCCGGGCCGGCGAGGGCGAGGTTGGTGCGCACGGCGTGCTCGTCCACCGGCGCGCCCGTGGGGTCCGGGCGCTGGTCGGTGCCCGGCTGGAGCTGCACGCCGGCGAAAGGGTCGACGATGGTCAGGTGCGGGCTGCGGCCGTCGCGCTCCATCATCCGGACCAGCCCCGTGGAGAACATGCCGTACAGGGTGCCGATCTCCAGGATCTCGTCGTTCGGCGGGTCCAGCAGCGGGATCGTGCCGAGCTTGCCGCAGATGTTCATGGTGCCGCCCGCGATCCGGCCGACGCCCAGCGACTCCAGCGCCACCAGGAGCCGGAACGCGGCGGCGACGTTGCGCACCGCCGCGTCGCGGTCCCCCGACAACTCCGCGACCTCGGCGTACAGGTGCTCCAGCGAGGCCTCGCCCACCATGCGGGAGATGCCGCGGCCGTCGGGGCCGAGCAGCAGCTCGAAGGTGAGCTGCCGGTGCCTGAGCACCTCGACGTCACGGGCCAGCCGCTCGGTGTCCGGGGCGGCCGGTGCCGTCCCGGCGTCGGTCCGGCGGACCGCCGAGCGGACCTGACGCTCGATGCGCTGGTCTATGAGGTCGGCCACCGGGCGCAGCAGACGCCGGGACACCGAGCTGCGGAGCAGGGAGCGGCTGTTCATGGAGCAGGGGCCTCTATCCGTCATGGGGGAGATGCGTCGGACACGTGGGAGGTGGCGCACAGGCTAGCCCAGGAAATGCGCAACCGAATTTTCCGGCGGGCCGCCGCGAAAGATCCAATTAACCCCCGCGCCACTTTCAGGATGCATGAAGTTTTCCTTTCGGTCGACGGAATGCGACTCGAATTGATTGTTCCGGCGGGCCGTGGGCGCGATTGGTCATTGATTATTCCCCCATAGTTCACCGGCTGTGGCACAACAAGGGGGGAACAGCCCCGGTCTAATCGGTCGGACAAGCGCGCAGGGAGTGACGTCCCCACAGGAGGCGCTGTACGCGACGAATTTGCTTGGGGTCCGCCGAGAATGATTCGCCCAATCCTGCGCGGCAGACCGCGGCGGGCCGCCGCACTGCTGGCCGCGGCCGTCACCGTCATCGCGTTCTGCGCGGCCGACGCCGTCGCCCGCAGCTACCCCTTCGGCCCCCGCACCCGCGCGGTCAACGATCTGGGCAACCAGTACGTGCCGTTCCACGCCCACCTGTGGGACCTGCTGCACGGCCGGTCCGACGGCGGGCTGCTCGTCAACTGGCAGTCCGGGTACGGCTCCAGCTTCCTGCCCGACCTCGGTACGTACCTGAGCAGTCCGTTCGCCCTGCTCGTCGCCCTGTTCCCGAGGGACGAGATCGACCTGGCCGTCTACGCGGTCACCGTGCTGAAGACCGCCTGCGCCGGGGCCGCCATGGCCTGGCTGCTGCTGCGGCTGCGCCCCGGCCGCTGGTGGGCCGCGGGGCTGCTGGGCGCCGCGTACGCGCTGTGCGGCTGGTCGCTCGCCGACGCCTCGTACAACCCGATGTGGCTCGACGGTCTCGTCGCCCTGCCCCTGCTGTGCCTGGTCGGGGAATGGGCGCTCACCGGACGGCGCCGGCTGTCCGGCGTGCTGATCGTGGCGCTCGCCTGGATCGCCAACTTCTACACCGCGTACATGGCCACCCTCGGCGCCGGTCTCTTCCTGCTGCTGCGGCTGTGGCTCTCCGGCCTCCCGCGCCGCCCGGCGTGGGCGGCGGCCGGCCGCGCCGCGGTCACCGTGGCCCTCGGCGTCGGCCTGGCGGCACCGCTGGTCACGGTCGTCTACTTCGGCACCCGGCACGCCTACCCGGGGCGCGTCACGCACTTCGCGCCGGTCGGGACCGAGGACCTGCTCGCCCGGCTGCTTCCGACGACGTACGGATTCGGCAGCCCGGCGGTCTTCGTCGGCACCGCCACGCTGCTGCTCGCCCTCGCGCTGCCCTTCCACCGGGCCGCCCCCGTGCGGGTGCGCGCCGGCTGGACCCTGCTGGTGGCCGCCGTCGCGCTGTCGATGCAGTGGACGCCGACCCATCTCGCCTGGCACGCCTTCGCCACCCCCAACGGCAGTCCCTACCGCCAGACGTTCGTGCTGTGCGCGCTGCTGGTCGTGGCGGCCTGGCACACGCTGTCGTACGGCGTGCCCGCCCGGCGCGCGCTGGCGTCGGCCACCGCACTGCTCGCCCTCGTGGCGGCCGTCGCCAGCCGCAGCGGCCTGGTGCACTCCTACGCCTGGCCGGTACTGCTCGCGGCCGTCGCCGGGTCGCTCGGCGGGCTGCTCCTGCTGCGGCACCTGGAGACCGTCCGGCCCGTCGCCGCCGCCCCCACGGCCCCGGACGCGGGGGACGGCAGTGCCCCGCGGACGGCCGCCCCGCGGACGGACGCCCCAGGCCGCGGTGCCCGTCCGGGCCACCGCGCGGCGCTCGCCGGGCTCGCCGCCGTCCTCCTGGTCGGCGCCCAGGTCGGCGAGGCCGCCGCTACCTCCGCGGTGGCCACCCGGCTGCGCCTGAACCACCTGGACGACTACGCGTCCTGGGGAGACCGGCAGCGCGGTCAGGCGGAGGCCGTGGCCGGGGCCGACGGCTGGCCCGCCCACCGCACCGACCCCGGCCGGGAACAGACCGTGGGCAACGACCCGATGGTGGTGGGCGGCCAGGGCGCCCAGTACTACAGCAGCCTCACCGCGGACGTCCTCAGCCGCACCCTCACCGCCCTCGGCGACGGCTGGACCTCGCGCGGGCGGAACGTGCAGAGCCTGGACAACGCCGTCACCGACGCGATCTTCTCGGTGGGCGCCCGGGTCCACTCCCCGCCCGACCAGCACCAGAGGTGGAATCCCCGCGACCGCACCCCGGTGACCGTGTCCCGGCAGGACGTACCGCCCCTGGTGACCGTCCGGCCGCCCGCCGCGCCCACCGCCCGCACCGGCGTCTCCGCCTTCGGCCCGTCGCCCTACCGCAACCAGGAACTGCTGCTCGGCACCCGCGTCTACACGGTGCCCGAGCTGACCGTGCGCACCGGCGACGGCGGCCGGCCCGACCGGGCGACCGGAGACAGCGCGACCGGAGACCGCGCGACCGGAGACAGCGCGACCGGAGACAGCGCGACCGGAGACAGCGCGGCCGGCGACGGGACGGGCACGGTGATCGAGGCCCCCCGCACGAAGGCCGCCGAAGGCCGACGGCCGACGATCACGGCCCGGTGCCCGGCGGGCAGCGAGGTCTACCTCTGGGCGCCGCACTTCTCCGGCACCGCCCGCCTCACCGCCACCCCGGCCGGCCCGCTGACCGGCCGCTTCACCTCCGACGCCGCCAAGATCGCCGCGATGCAGCGGCTCGGCACGGCCCCGGCGTCCGGCCCGGTGCGGATCGAGCTGTCGCCCACCCGGACCGGCACCGTCCCGGACGGCGCGGTCGGCTGCCTCGACACCGCGCGGCTGCGCACCGCCGTCCGGGAGCTCAAGGACACGGGCGCCGAAGAGGTGACCGTCTCCGACGGGACCGTCCGGGCCAGGCTCCCGGCCGGCAGCACGGGCACCGCCGTGGTCGCCGCTCCCCGGATCGCCGGCTGGCGCTGCGCGGCGGACGGGGCCGGGGCCGAACCCGCCCGAACCTACTACGGGCTGATCGCCGTCCCGCTGGACGGCTCCGCGACCGGCATCACCTGCACCTTCCACCCGCCCGGCCTGCGCCTGGGCACGGCCGTCGGGGGCGTCTCGCTCCTGACCCTCGTCCTGCTCGGCACGCTCACCGCCGTCCGCCGACGGCGCCCCGCGCCCCGCCCGGAGCCGCGCACCACCGCGCGACCGCGCGAGCGCACCACCAGCACCCTCTGACCCGCGCCCCGGAGACCACCATGCTCATATCGATCGTCGCCCCCTGCTACAACGAGGAAGACGTCGTCGAACGCTTCCACACCGCCGTGCAGCAGGTCGCCGACGACCTGCTGCCGCTCGGCCACGACATGGAGTTCGTCTACGTCGACGACGGCAGCCGCGACCGGACGCTCACCCTCCTGGAACAGCTCGCCGTACGCGACCCGCGCGTCCGCTTCGTCTCCTTCAGCCGCAACTTCGGCAAGGAGGCCGCCCTCCTCGCCGGACTGCGCCACGCCTCCGGCGACACGGTGGTGGTCATGGACGCCGACCTCCAGCACCCGCCGGAGCTGATCGAGCGCATGGTCGAGCTGCACGGCCAGGGCTACGACCAGGTGCTCGCCCGGCGCAGCCGGCGCGGCGACCGGTTCGCCCGCACCCTCACCGCCCGCCTGTACTACCGACTGGTCAACCGGCTCGTCGACGTCGAACTCGTCGACGGCGTGGGCGACTTCCGGCTGCTGTCCCGGCGTGTGGTGGACGCGGTGCTGGCCCTGACCGAGTACAACCGCTTCTCCAAGGGGCTGTTCGCCTGGGTCGGGTTCCCCACCACCACCTTCGAGTACGAGAACGCCGTGCGCGAGCACGGTCGCAGCTCCTGGACCCTGAAGTCCCTGCTGAACTACGGGCTCGACGGGCTGCTGTCGTTCAACAACCGCCCGCTGCGCGCCGCCCTCCACCTCGGCATGGTCCTGCTGACCTTCGCGGGGCTCTACACGGCCTGGATCGTGGGCGCCGCGCTCGTCAACGGTGTGGAGACGCCCGGATACGTCACGATCATCACCGTCGTGACCGCCCTCGCCGGGGTGCAGATGGTGATGCTGGGCGTGATCGGGGAGTACACCGGCCGGATCTACTACGAGGTCAAGGGGCGCCCGCACTTCCTGGTGAAGGCGAGCAACGTGGAACGCGCGAAGGACCTCATCCGCTGATGCGTACCGTCACCACCGGCCCGATGCCGAGACAGATCGCGACCTTCGCGGTGGTCGGCGTCGTCAACACCGGTCTGTACTACGGCCTCTACCTGCTGTTCCTCGTGCGCCTGCCCTATCTCCTCGCGCACGTCCTCGCGTTCCTGCTCAGCATGGTCGGGTCCTTCTTCCTGAACGCGCGCTTCACCTACCGGACCCGGCCGACCTGGCGGAAGTTCCTGCTGTTCCCCCTGACGAACGCCGCCAACTTCGTGATCACCACCGCCGGGGTGTACGTGATCGTGGACGTGCTGCGGGCCGGGAGCCGGTTCGCGCCCCTGCTGGCCTCCGCGGCGGCGATCCCGGTGACCTTCGTGGTCTCCCGCTGGATCATGATGCCGAAGCCGCAGGACCAGCGGGACCAGCGGGACCAGCGGGACCAGCGGGACCAGCGGGACACGCAGACCGCTCGGACCGCTCTCGTGCCCGAAACGCAGAGGGCGCCCGCCGAGGCGGACGCCCTCCGGGAGTCGCGGTCCGGGCCCGGCGGACCCGTGCGGTCACGGCACCGCTAGCGGGTCCTCGCCGGCACCGGCCCCCGCCTCACCGCCTGATCGAACCCCGGATGGCCCGCGCCCGCCGCACCACCTTGCGCGCCGCGGAATTGCGCGGCAGGAAGGCCAGCCGCTCCGGGATACCGCCGGGCAGGCCCAGCGAGGTCAGCCGCCGCTTCTTGAAGTACCGGCGGGTGCCGGCGTTCAGGTTGCCCCGCAGGTACTCCTCGGCCGCCGGGCGCAGCCCGGGAAGGATCCTCGGCTGCATCGCGAACCCGACGGCCCGCACGAGCGCGGCCAGGGCGTCGGTGTCCAGGCCCCGCCGGCCCTCGGCGACGGCGGCCCGGTCGGCGGGCCCGGGCAGCAGGGCGTCCACGATGGTGACCGGGACCCGGTTGCTGTTCTCGTACGGCGTCAGCCGGTCAAGCAGGATCTCCGTGCCGACCCGGGCGACGGGCAGCCGGTACAGGGCCGAGGCCGTCAGCAGCGCCGTGGAGAAGCAGCCGATCACCAGCGCCGGGCGCATCCGCTGGTACAGCACCTCGGCAAGGACCGGCGTGTCGAGGACGGTGAGCTCGACACCCAGCTTCTCCGCCTCCTGTTCCAGCGTGCGGACGAAGCGGGGCGGCGCCGTGGGGTGCGGCTTGAACACCACGCGGGAGTGGCCGAGCCCGACGGCGCCCGTCAGCATCTCCACGTGCAGGCTCTCCTCCTCCTCGGTGGAGAGGATGCCCAGCGCCGACAGGTACTGGCCGAGGAGCAGCGCCGACCCCTCGCCCTCGGGCAGTGCGACGCCGGTGTCCGCCGACTCGGCCAGCACCTTGGTGAACGCCTCGGTGGGCACGATCTCCGCCGGGACGTCGAACTCGGTCAGCAGCAGGGGCGCGAGCCCCGGGACCAGGTCGAGGTGGAGCAGCCGCTCCACCCGGGTGCCGACCAGCGGGTCGAGCTTGACGCGGGTGGGGCCGTAACTCATGAGGCCGTCGGCGTACACGGTCAGGGGCGCGTCGGTGAAGATCTGCGCCACGCCGAGCGCGGGGTGCACCTGGATCGACTCGACGACGAGTGCCACGTCGTCCTCGCCCAGCTCCCAGGCCAGCCGCAGGTGCCGCTCCCACAGGGGCGCGTCCTCCACCCGCGGCGACCAGCCGCCGGGATGGAAGGGGAAGATCGTCTCGTTCCAGGAGACCACGTCGTCGAACCGCGGCCGCAGCCGCTCGAACCCGGGCATCTCGTCCAGGGCGGGGGTCGTCTCGGGCGTCGCCGCGTTGTTGGAGACCAGCAGGATCCGCCGGTCGGCCGGGTCGAAGCAGCCGGCGTCCAGGGCCGCGGCGAGCGTGGCCGTGCCGTACAGCGTCGACGCCAGGAAGATCTGCGTACTCACGCCGCCACCTCCGCACCCGGCAGGGCCCGGCGGCGCAGCCGGCGCAGCAGCGTGGCGCGCTCGGCGTCCATCGTGCCGAGCACCTCGTCGAGCGCGTCCTGCGGCATCCGTCGCAGAGCGGCGGCGCTCATCGCCTTCAGTTTGCGGGCCACGGCAGGCTCGAACCTTTCGACGGAGCCGAGATGGTGGGAGATGATCGCGCAGTACGTGCGCACGGCCTTCGGCAGCAGACGCGCGGCGTCGATGTCCCCGGCCGCCCCCGCGACGACCTCGTCGAAGGCGCGGATGAAGTCGAGCTGGCGGACGTCGCCGATCTGGGTGAGCGAGGACGCCACCCCGCGCCGGTAGAAGACGCCGAGCAGCCCGGTCACCGCGAACGACTCCGCCTCCCGGTGCAGCTTCCAGATCCAGGGCCGGTCCTCGGCGGTGCGCAGCCCGTCGGTGAAGTGCAGCAGACCGCGCTCGGCCAGCCGGCGGTGGTACACGCCGGCCCACGCGTAGGCGTAGTCGACGGAGGTGGACCGGTGGGCGGGGAGGATGGCGTCGCGCGGGTGCAGCCGGACGTTGCGGCGGCCGACCGGCACCCGGTGCACGACACGGGCCCGTGCCGTGCACTGGACGTGGTCGGTGCGCACGAAGTCGCAGCCCAGCTCCTCGATCGCGGCGACGAGCCGGCCGTAGTGGCCCGGGGCCAGCCAGTCGTCCCCGTCCAGGAACGTCAGGTACTCGCCGCGCGCCCGGTCGATGCCGGTGTTGCGGGCGGTGGCCAGGCCGCCGTTCTGTTCGTGTCGGACCAGCACCGCCCCCGGCAGCTCGGACTCGGCCCGCGCGAGAAGGTCCGCGGTCCCGTCGGACGAGCAGTCGTCGACGAGAATGAATTCGAAGTCGTCCCGCGCGTTCGCGCGCAGACTTCGCAGAGTGTCGGGTGCGTATTGCCGCACGTTGTAGAACGGCACGATGACGGAGAGCTTTGGCACGTGAATGACGTTAGGTGCCGACCCGGCACCGGGCTTTACCTGAACCTTGACACGCGGTGAACGAGGTATGGCGAAGCGGTGAAGCGCGCGCTGTCCGGGGCCCGGAGCGGCCGGATTTCCTATTCGGCGGTGTGCCGTTCACCATCTGTTGGATTCCGGTTGGGCGGTTCCTAGAAAAGCGTTCCTAACGTCTACGGCGTGCCAGCAAGTGCAACGAAGGCCCTGCGAGTCGCCGTCCTGGCGGACTCCGACACCCGGTGGAAATGGGGCGCGCTCACCGCGACCCGCATCCTGCCCGACGGCCCCGGGGAAGCG
Source organism: Streptomyces sp. BK208 (assembly GCF_004364245.1). Taxonomy (GTDB): domain Bacteria; phylum Actinomycetota; class Actinomycetes; order Streptomycetales; family Streptomycetaceae; genus Streptomyces. Next base: position 455,626 of record NZ_SOAV01000006.1, read on the forward strand.
GAGATCCGCCTCGACGGTTACCTCCTGCGCGGCCGAGCCACCCCCACCGCCCGCCAGCTCCGGGAAGTCGGCGTCAGCGCGGACTCGCTCCGCGAGGTGACCGCCGTCGAGTTCCTGCGCGCCATGGACGGGGCGCGGGGCGAGGAGTCGTACGACGTCCTCGTCCTCGCCCTGGTCGGCGGCGGCGTCCAGGCCATGCTGCACGGGCTCGGCCGGGTCTGGCAGGACCGCCCCGAGCGGCCCGTGGTCGTCACCGGATACGTCGGCGTCGTCTACGAGAAGCTCGCCGACGGCCTGCTGCTGCGCCACGGCGCCGACCTCGTCCTCGCCAACTCCCGCCAGGACGCGGACCGTTTCCGCGCCGTGTACGAGGGGGTCGGCGCCGACGCCGCCGCGGTCACCGAGGTCGCCCTGCCCTTCCTGGGCGGAGCCGCCTACGCCGGTGAGCCGGGCGGGACGGAGGGCGACGGACAGGACGGTGAGGACCGGCGGCACGGCGAGGACCGGCAGGGCGGCGGGGGCCGCGCCCACACGGTCGTGTTCGCCGCCCAGCCCTCGGTGCCGGACAACCGCGCGGACCGTACCTACCTCCTCGACAGGCTGATCCGGCACGCCCGCCTCCACCCCGAGCGCGAGGTGCTGCTCAAGCTGCGCTCCAGGCCCGGCGAACACACCACGCACATCGAGGAACTGCCCTACCAGAAGCTGGTGCAGCGGGCCGACCCGCCGGCCAACTTCCGCCTCGTCTACGGGCACATGGGCGACGTCCTCGACCGCACCGACCTGCTGGTCACCATCAGCTCCACGGCGGCACTCGAATCGCTGCACCGCCGTATCCCGACCGTCGTCCTCAGCGACCTGGGGGTGCGCGAGGCGCTCGGCAACCACCACTTCGTGGGGTCCGGCTGCCTCGCCTCCTGGGACCAGCTCGACGCGGGCCACCGTCCGGCGCCCGACCCCGAGTGGGTCGCCCGGCAGGGCGTGGCGGCCGACGGCGGCTACGACACCGCCTTCGACGCGGCCCGCGGGCGCGTCGCGGCCCTGCTGGCCCGGCCCGGCGGCCTGCCGCCGCTCGCCCCCTACTACTCCCTGGTCACCGCACCCGGCTACCTCCCCCGCATCCTCGCCCGCCACCACCTCGCCCCCGACGGCACCCCGCTGCCCGGGGCCCCGGCCGCCGAGCGGCCCCCCGGCCCGGTCCGGCAGGTGGTGCGCCGCGCGGCCCGCGGCGCCTACCGGCACGGCGTCCAGCGGGTCGCCCCGGTGATCCGGCGGATGGGGGAGCTGTGAGCCGCCCGGCACCGGTCACCGGCCCGGCACGGACGGCCGGCCCGGCACCGGGGTCCGCCCCGGCACCGGGGTCCGCCCCGGGACGGGGGTCCGCCCCGGGACGGGGGACCGCCCCGACACCTGCGCAAGGAGCAGATTCCATGTCCAACCCGCAAGCGGGCCACGGTGCTTCGGTGCGCCGGGTGCTCGCCGTGATCCCCGCGCGCGGCGGCTCCAAGGGAGTGCCCGCGAAGAACCTCGCCCCCGTCGGCGGCGTCCCCCTGGTGGTGCGCGCGGTGCGCGAGTGCCGGGCCACCCGTCTCGTGACGGACGTGGTCGTCTCCACCGACGACCAGGCCATCGCCGCCGCGGCCCGCGAGGCAGGCGCCGAGGTCGTGCTGCGGCCCGCCGCCATCGCCGGGGACACGGCCACCTCCGAGGCCGCCGTGCTGCACGCGATGGACACCCACGAGGCCCTGCACGGCGCCGCCGTCGACGTGGTGCTGCTCGTCCAGTGCACCAGCCCGTTCCTGGTCCGCGAGGACATCGACGGGGTGGCCGGCGCGGTCGTCGAGGACGGCGCCGACAGCGCGGTCACCGTCGCCCCCTTCCACGGCTTCGTCTGGCGCGACGGCGCCGAGGAGGCGGGCGGGGCCGAGGGCGGCCACGGCGTCAACCACGACAAGTCGTACCGTCCCCGCCGCCAGGACCGGCCCCAGGACCTGCTGGAGACCGGCGCCGCCTACGCCATGGCCGCCCGCGGCTTTCGCGAGCACCGGCACCGCTTCTTCGGCCGCACCGACCTGGTCCGCACCGACCCGGCCCGCGTCCTGGAGGTCGACGACCCGCACGACCTGGCCCGCGCCCGCGCCCTGGCTCCGCTCTTCGACGCGGACCGGCCCGGCGCGCTCGCCGTCGCTCCGCCCAGCCGGCTCCCCACGGCGGCCGACATCGACGCCGTGGTCCTCGACTTCGACGGCACCCAGACCGACGACCGGGTGCTGATCGACTCCGACGGACGGGAGTTCGTCTCCGTGCACCGCGGCGACGGACTCGGCATCGCCGCCCTGCGCCGCAGCGGCCTGACGATGCTCATCCTGTCCACCGAGGTGAACCCGGTGGTCGCCGCCCGCGCACGCAAGCTGAAGCTCCCCGTGCTGCACGGCATCGACCGCAAGGACCTCGCCCTGGAGCGGTGGTGCGCGGAACAGGGCATCGCCCCCGACCGCGTGCTCTACGTCGGCAACGACGTCAACGACCTCCGGTGCTTCGCCCTCGTCGGCTGGCCCGTGGCGGTCGCCAGCGCCCACGACGCCGTACGCGGCGCGGCCCGCGCCGTCACCACCGTCCCCGGCGGCGAAGGCGCCGTACGGGAGATCGCGACCTGGCTCCTGGGCCCGTCGCTCGACGCCCTCGACCCCGTCGACACCCCCCTGACCACCCTCGTGTCCCCCACGCTCACCCAGTCCAAGTAAGGAACCTCCCGCCATGACCAGCAACTCCCGCATCCGCACCTTCGGCACCCGCGAGGCCGGCCCCGGCCGCCCCGTCTACATCACCGGCGAGATCGGCATCAACCACAACGGCGAGCTGGAGAACGCCTTCAAGCTGATCGACGCGGCCGCCGAGGCCGGCTGCGACGCCGTCAAGTTCCAGAAGCGCACGCCCGAGATCTGCACCCCGCGCGACCAGTGGGACATCGAGCGGGACACCCCCTGGGGCCGCATGACCTACATCGACTACCGCCACCGCGTGGAGTTCGGCGAGGACGAGTACCGCCGGATCGACGAGTACTGCCGGACCAAGGACATCGCCTGGTTCGCCTCCCCGTGGGACACCGAGGCCGTCGCCTTCCTGGAGAAGTTCGACGTGCCCGCCCACAAGGTCGCCTCCGCCTCCCTGACCGACGACGAGCTGCTGCGCGCCCTGCGCGCCACGGGCCGCACGGTCATCCTCTCGACGGGGATGTCGACCCCCCGCCAGATCCGCCACGCGGTCGAGGTCCTCGGTTCCGACAACATCCTGATGTGCCACGCCACCTCGACGTACCCGGCGCAGGCCGAGGAGCTCAACCTCCGCGTCATCAACACCCTCCAGCAGGAGTACCCGAACGTCCCGATCGGCTACTCCGGCCACGAGACCGGCCTGCAGACCACGCTCGCCGCCGTCGCCCTCGGCGCCGTCTTCGTCGAGCGCCACATCACCCTCGACCGCGCCATGTGGGGCTCCGACCAGGCCGCCTCCGTCGAGCCGCAGGGCCTGACCCGCCTGGTGCGCGACATCCGCACCATCGAGGCGTCCCTCGGCGACGGCGTCAAGAAGGTCTACGACTCCGAGCTGGGCCCCATGAAGAAGCTGCGCCGCGTCACCGGCGTCGTCGCCGAGGCGGAGATCGCCGCCGCCGCGGGCGAGCCCGTCACCGTCTGATCCCCGGTCACCGAGCCACTCACGACGGGACGGTCCCCCACCGATGAGCCCCCGCGCCGGGAACGCCGGCCCCCGCACTCTCGCCTTCGTCGAGAGCCCGGTACAACTGCTGAACGTGCTGGAGTGGGCGCACACCCGCGCACCCGGCGCGGAGCTCACCCTCGTGGTCCTCTCGCCCGTCGACCCGATGACCCGCGGCCAGCTGCGCCGCATGGCGGAACTGGCCCGCAAGGAGGGCCACGAGATCCGCTGGGAGGAGGCGCGCGGCGGCGCCACCGCCCCCTTCCGCACGGTCGGCGGCCTGACCGCCGAACTGCGGCGGGCGGAACGGATCGTCATGGGCGACCCGTTCTCCCGCTACGTGCAGCTGCTCCTCACCATCACCCGCGCCCACGACCTGGTCGTCGTCGACGACGGCACGGCCACGATGGAGTTCGTCACCCAACTGGCCCACGGCGAGCGCCTGGTGCGCTGGCACCGCAAGGGCAGCCGGCCCGGCCCGCGCGACCTGCTCTTCGCCCCCGTCTCCCGGTCCGCCCGCCACCGCCTCACCCCGACCCCCGAGCGCCAGGTCTCGGTCTTCTCCTCCATGCCCATCGAGGACGTACCGGACGGCGTCACCGTCGCCGCCAACGACTTCACCTGGACCAGGGCCCGCTTCGGCCCGCCCCGCATCACCAAGGGCGCCGACATGGTCGGCACCTCCCTGGTGGAGACCGGCGTCGTCGACGCCGACCGCTACGTGGCCGCCGTGCACGGGCTGGCGAAGACCCACGGAGCCGCCCGCTACTTCGCCCACCGCCGGGAGAGCGCCGAGAAGCTGCACCGGCTGGCCGTGGAGACCGGCCTGCAGATCGTCCGCCCCGACCTCCCCCTGGAGCTGATCGCCCGCCGCGGCCCGATCGGCCGCACCGTCCTCAGCTTCCCCTCCACCGTCGTCCACACCCTCCCGCTGGCCCTGGCCGGCACCGAGGTCCGCGTCGCCGTCTGCGACATCGACCCCGCCTGGCTCACCGAGACCGCATCCCCCCGGGCCCGCGGCTTCCTGAGCGGCGTCACGGGCTCCGCCCGCGACGTGCACCGCCTGTCGGCGGTCGCGGGCACCGGCTGAGGAACCGCGGCGCGGGGCAGCGGGGTGCGCGGCAGCGCCGGGCGGGTCAGCGCGGCGCGGGGCGCGGGTGAAGGTGCTGTACAGGGCGTGGTCCCAGGAGGATGCTGAGCGACCATGAACCCTGTCGAACAGACGTCCGTAAGTCAGGCCCCGCATGCCGCACCGGTTCCGGACGCGACCGCGGGAGCGGTCCCGGACGCGGAGATCCGTGCCCTGCTGACGTCCCTGGACGGCCAGCGCCGCCATGTCCTCGGCATCCTCGACGGACTCGGCCCCGACGACCTGCGGCGGCCCGTACTGCCGTCCGGGTGGACCTGTCTGGGGCTCGTCCAGCACCTCGCCCTCGACGTGGAGCGGTTCTGGTTCCGCGCGGTGCTGACCGGCGACGAGGCCGTCCGCCGGGACCTGGCCGGGACCGGCGACGCGTGGCAGGTGGACCCCGGTCTCCCCGTCGCCGACGTACTGGAGCGCTACCGCGCGGAGACCCGGCTCGCGGACGAGGCCGTACGGGCCCGCACCGCCGACACGCCCCTGGCCTGGTGGCCGCACGACCTCTTCGGCGCACCGCATCTGCACACCCTGCGGGACGTCCTGCTGCACGTCATCACGGAGACCGCCTGTCACGCGGGGCACCTCGACGCCGCCCGCGAGCTGGTCGACGGCCGCCGGTGGCTCGTGCTGACCTGAGGCGGGCGCGTCCGGCAGGTGGAACAGGGCGCGTGGGACGGACGGTGCGTGGTAACCGTGAAGAGAGCACGGGTGCCGGAGGACGGACGCCGGGAATCGGACGGTGTCCCAGGTGAGCCCGACGAACGACTCGGTCGGAAAGGCGGCCGAGTTTACCCAAGTGAGATGATGGCTATGCGTAGGGCGGTCGAGTTTCTTCCCCTAACGGGCTGAATTTTTGTTGATCGTGGGTCCACCGGTCGCTCGGGCGCCCTACGCTGCAAAGGGTGAACGCGTTGATGTCCCCAGAGTCCGAGGCCGACACTCCCGGTGAAGCCACGCTGCCCGGCACCTTGCCGGACACGCTGCGCGCGGAGCTCGTGGCCTTCCGCCGCGATCTGCACATGCACCCCGAGCTGGGCAACCAGGAGTTCCGCACCACCGCCGCGATCAAGGAACGACTGGAGCGGGCCGGTCTCAAGCCGCGCGTGCTCCCCGTCGGCACGGGACTCGTCTGCGACATCGGCGCCGACACCGACTCGGGGCAGTGGTCGGGCGGACCGCGCATGCTGGCCCTGCGGGCCGACATCGACGCCCTGCCCATCCCGGACACCAAGAACGAGTGCGCCTACCGGTCCCAGGTGCCGGACCGCGCCCACGCCTGCGGGCACGACGTGCACACCACCGTCGTCCTCGGCACCGGCCTGGTGCTCGCCGCCCTGCACGAGCAGGGCCTGCTGCCCCGGCCCGTACGGCTGGTCTTCCAGCCGGCGGAGGAGGTGCTGCCCGGCGGCGCCGCGGACGCCATCGAGGGCGGTGCGCTCGACGGTGTCCGCCGCATCCTGGCCGTGCACTGCGACCCCCGCGTGGACGCCGGGAAGATCGGGCTCAAGGTCGGCCCCATCACCTCCGCCTGCGACCGGATGGAGATCGCGCTCAACGGGCCCGGCGGTCACACCGCCCGCCCGCACCTGACCACCGACCTGGTCACCGCCGCCGCCCGCGTGGCCACCGACGTGCCCGCGCTCGTCGCCCGGCGCGTCGACAGCCGCAGCGGACTCGCCCTGACCTGGGGGCGGATCGAGTCCGGCCACGCCCCGAACGTCATCCCCCAGCACGCCGAACTCGCGGGCACCGTGCGCTGCCTCGACCTCGACGCCTGGCGGCAGGCGCCCGACCTGGTGATGGGGGCCATCGACGAGATCGCCAACCTGTACCGGGCCAAGTCCGAGATCACCTACGTCCGCGGCGTCCCCCCGGTCGTCAACGAGGTCACCAGCACCGAGCTGCTCCAGGCCGCCATGGTCGCCCGGCGCGGCACCGACGCCGTCGAGAGCACCGAGCAGAGCCTCGGCGGCGAGGACTTCTCCTGGTACCTGGAGCACGTGCCCGGCGCCATGGCCCGCCTCGGCGTCCGCCCGCCCGGCGAACGCACGGTCCGCGACCTGCACCAGGGCGACTTCGACGTGGACGAGCACGCCATCACGGTCGGCGTGGAGATGTTCACCGCGGCGGCGCTCATCGACGCCGTGCAGTAGAAAGTCCCCCTTCGATCCGGTCGTTCACAAGGCGGTAACAGGCCAGCGGCACGAATGGGTAACGGCGCCCCGCAACCCCGTTCCCAGGAGGTTCTACGCGCGTTAATGTGCGCCGAACCGAGCGCCCGCTGCGGGGCTTTGGAGAATGGGGAACTTCAGATGCGTCGGATTTCGAGACTGACCCGCGTCGCGGTGGGGGTCGCGTCGCTCGCCCTCGCCGCCACGGCCTGCGGCGGCACCAGCGGAGGAAGCGGCGACGGCGACGACGACAAGGGCCTCGCCATCGCGTACGACGTCGGCGGCAAGGGCGACCAGTCCTTCAACGACGCCGCGTACGCCGGTCTGGAGCAGGCCAAGAAGGAGTTCGGCTACAAGACCGCCGACATCGAGCCCACCGACGGCGAGACGGACGCCGACAAGGAGCAGCGCCTCACCTCCCTGGCCAAGCAGGGCTACAACCCCGTGATCGGCGTCGGCTTCGCCTACGGCCCGGCCATGACGGCCGTCGCGGCCAAGTACCCGGACACCACCTTCGGCATCGTCGACTCCGTGGTCGAGGGCAAGAACGTGGCCTCCCTCGTCTTCGCCGAGAACGAGGCGTCCTACCTGGCCGGTGTCGCCGCCGCCAAGGCCAGCAAGACCAAGACGGTCGGCTTCGTGGGCGGTGTGAACGTCCCGCTGATCCACAAGTTCGAGGCCGGCTTCGCGCAGGGCGTGAAGGACACCGACCCGAAGGTCAAGGTGCTCTCGCAGTACCTCACGCAGACCGCGGAGGAGGGCGGCTTCTCCAGCCCCGACAAGGGGAAGGCCGCCGCCGAGGGCCAGATCGAGAAGAAGGCCGACGTCGTGTACGCGGCGGCCGGTCTCTCCGGCCAGGGCGTGATCGAGGCCGCCGCCAAGGCGAAGATCTGGGCGATCGGCGTCGACTCCGACCAGTACAAGCAGGAGGCCCTCGCGGCCTACAAGGACTCGATCCTGACCTCCGCGCTCAAGGACATCGACGGCGCGGTCTTCGCGCTGGCCAAGTCCGTCGAGGACGGCAAGCCGCTCACCGGCACCCACACCTTCGACCTGAAGTCCGACGGCGTGGGCCTGTCCGACAGCAACCCGAAGTTCGCCGAGGTGTCCGGTGCCAAGGAGGCCGTCGACAAGGCCAAGGCGGGCATCGTCGGCGGCTCCATCAAGGTCAGGACCGAGTAGCCACGGCGCCCGCCGCTCACAGCGGCACGGCACGGCACGGAGCCGGCGAAGCGGACGGGCACCCCCGGGTACCCGTCCGCTTCCACGTGCCGCCCCGCCGGCGACCGGCCCCCTCCTCGCGGTGCGCGGCACGAGGGCCCCGGCGCCGCCCCCCAGCGGGGCGTGACACAGGCCCCCGGGCGTCACCCTCCGCCACCCCGCGTTTGCGCCCGGCAAGCCCGGCGCCCCCGTCGGCGTCCCCTTGCTCACGGGCGGATAACAAGGTGGACAGAAGGGGTTTTCAGGCAGGTCTACGCGCGTTAATCTGCGGCGAAGCCAGCGCCGCAGCCGAACCGTCCCCGGCGCTTGTACGACAGGAGCACCAGACATGCGCCGGATTTCCCGGATCACGGTCGCAGGCGCAGCGACCGCCTCCCTGGCCCTCGCCCTCGCCGCCTGCGGTGGTACCTCGACCGACTCCGGCTCGGAGTCCAAGGGGGACAAGGGCCTCGCCATCGCGTACGACGTCGGCGGCAAGGGCGACCAGTCCTTCAACGACGCGGCGTACGCCGGTCTGGAGCAGGCCAAGAAGGAGTTCGGCTACGAGACCGCCGACGTCGAGCCCACCGACGGTGAGACGGACGCCGACAAGGAGCAGCGGCTCTCGTCGCTGGCGAAGCAGGGCTACAACCCGGTCGTCGGCATCGGCTACGCGTACGCCACCGCGATGAAGAACGTCGCGGAGAAGTACCCGGACACCACCTTCGGCATCGTCGACGACGCCACGATCGAGGCGAAGAACGTCGCGGACCTGGTCTTCAACGAGCAGGAGGCGTCCTACCTGGCCGGTGTCGCCGCCGCCAAGAGCACCAAGACCAAGACGGTCGGCTTCGTGGGCGGTGTGAACGTCCCGCTGATCCACAAGTTCCAGGCCGGCTACGAGCAGGGCGTCAAGGACACCGACCCGAAGGTCAAGGTCGTCTCCCAGTACCTCACGCAGACCGCGGAGGAGGGCGGCTTCTCCAGCCCCGACAAGGGCAAGACCGCCGCCGAGGGCCAGATCGAGAAGAAGGCCGACGTGGTCTACGCGGCGGCCGGTCTCTCCGGCCAGGGCGTGATCGAGGCCGCCGCCGCCAACAAGGTCTGGGCGATCGGTGTCGACTCCGACCAGTACAAGCAGGAAGCCCTCGCGAAGTACAAGGACTCCATCCTGACCTCGGCCACCAAGGACGTCGCCAAGGCGGTCTACAGCCTTGCGAAGTCGGTCGAGGGCGGCAAGCCGGAGACCGGTATCGTTCGGGGCGATCTGAAGTCCGGCGAGGTCGGTCTCTCGGACTCCAACCCGAAGTTCGCGGACGACGCCGAGCTCCAGGCAGCCATCAAGACGGCCAAGGAGAAGATCATCAGCGGCGAGATCAAGGTCAAGAGCAGCTGAACGGCTGAGTAGCACCTGCAACACCTCGAACAGCGTGTAACCGCGCCGGTTGCGCCGAGCGGCGGGGTACGGGAAGAGCGGCCCGAGAGTCGTCCTCCTCGTACCCCGTCGTGTCGATGCGCCGCCGCCGCTTTTAGATGCCGTAGGGGCGCTACGCGCGTAGACGGCCCCCGTCCTCAGGAGAGTGCGCCATCAACGCGTCCAGCAGCCCTCCGGCCGGAGCGGCGGTCAACGAACCGGTGACCGCCGTCGAACTCGCCGGGATCACCAAGCGTTTCCCCGGCGTCGTGGCCAACCACGACATCCACCTCACCGTCCGCAAGGGCACCGTCCACGCCCTCGTCGGCGAGAACGGCGCCGGCAAGTCGACGCTGATGAAGATCCTCTACGGCATGCAGAAGCCGGACGAGGGCACCATCGCGGTCGACGGCGAGAAGGTCTCCTTCTCGTCGCCCGCCGACGCCATCGTCCGCGGCATCGGCATGGTCCACCAGCACTTCATGCTCGCCGACAACCTGACGGTCCTCGAGAACGTGGTCCTCGGCAGCGAGAAGCTCTACGGCATCGGCTCCAAGGCCCGCCGGAAGATCAAGGAGATCTCCGAGCGGTACGGCCTCGGTGTGCGCCCCGACGTCCTGGTCGAGGAGCTCGGCGTCGCCGCCCGCCAGCGCGTGGAGATCCTCAAGGTCCTCTACCGCGGCGCCCGCACGCTGATCCTCGACGAGCCCACGGCCGTCCTGGTGCCGCAGGAGGTGGACGCCCTCTTCGACAACCTGCGCGAGCTGAAGGCCGAGGGGCTGTCCGTCATCTTCATCTCCCACAAGCTGGGCGAGGTGCTCTCCGTCGCCGACGAGATCACCGTCATCCGCCGGGGCACCACGGTCGGCACGGCCGTCCCCGCCGAGACGACGCCCCGCCAGCTCGCCGAGCTGATGGTCGGCAGCGAACTGCCCACCCCGGAGACGGCGGAGTCCACGGTCACCGACCGCGCCGTCCTCACCGTGGACACGCTGCGCCTCGCGGCGCCCGGCGGCAAGGCCCTGCTCGACGACATCTCCTTCACCATCCACGCCGGTGAGGTGCTGGGCATCGCCGGCGTCGAGGGCAACGGCCAGACCGAGCTGGTCGACGCGCTCATCGGCCTGCGCCACGCCGACTCCGGCAGCATCCGCTTCCTGGACCAGGACATCACCGCGCTGCCCACCCGCAAGCGCCGGGAGCAGGGCGTCGGCTACATCCCCGAGGACCGCCACCGCCACGGCCTGCTCCTGGAGGCCCCCCTCTGGGAGAACCGCATCCTCGGCCACGTCACCGAGAAGCCCAACAGCAAGGGCGTCTGGCTGGACCTGAAGAACGCCCAGCAGGACACCCGCCGCATCGTCGAGACGTACGACGTCCGCACCCCCGGCATCGACGTCACCGCCGCCTCCCTCTCCGGCGGCAACCAGCAGAAGCTGATCGTCGGCCGCGAGATGAGCCACAAGCCGCGCTTCCTGATCGCCGCCCACCCCACCCGCGGTGTGGACGTCGGCGCGCAGGCCGCGATCTGGGACCACATCCGCGAGGCCCGCCGCGAGGGCCTGGCCGTGCTGCTGATCTCCGCCGACCTGGACGAGCTGATCGGCCTGTCCGACACCCTCCGGGTGATCTACGACGGCAGGCTCGTCGCGGACGCCGACCCGGCCACCATCACCCCCGAGGCACTCGGCTCGGCGATGACCGGCGCCGCCTCCGGACACCTGGAGGACGAGGAGGGCGCCGGGTCCGCGGCCTCCCCGGCCGAGGTGTCCGAGTCCCCGGACGCCCCCGGGCCGTCCGCGCCGTCCAGGTCGCTCAAGTCCCCCGAGGCCCCTGGGTCCCCCGAGTCTCCGGAAGACGAGGCCCGCTGATGAAGAAGTTCGACAAGGAGCGCGTGCTCCTCGCGGTGGCCGGCCCGGTCATCGCGCTCGCCGTGGCCTTCGTGCTCAGCGCGATCGTCCTGATCGCCTCGGGCAAGAACCCGGTCGAACCGTTCGCCCTGATGCTGGAGCAGGCCGGTTTCTCCGACATCCAGGTCCTGATCGTCAACCAGGCCTCGCTGTACTACATCGCGGCGCTCGCGGTGGCCATCGGCTTCCGGATGAACCTGTTCAACATCGGCGTGGACGGCCAGTACCAGCTCGGCGCCATGATGGCCGCCGTCGTCGGCGCCCACGCCAGCCTCCCGGCCGCCCTCCAGGTCCCGCTGCTGCTCCTGACCGCCGTCCTCACCGGCGCCTTCTGGTCCGGCATCGCCGGTGTCCTGAAGGTGACCCGGGGCGTCAGCGAGGTCGTCGCGACGATCATGCTCAACGCGATCGCCACCTCGCTCATCGTCTACATGTGGAAGCCGGACGTCTTCGGCGTCAAGGTCGGCAACAACAGCACCACCGGCGAGATGCACGAGTCCGGCTGGATCCCCGGCATCGACATGGGCGCGGCCGGCGAGATCTACGGCCTGGTGATCCTCGCCGCGCTGCTCGGCATCGGCTACTGGATCGTCCTCAACCGCACCCGCTTCGGCTTCGACCTGCGCGCCTCCGGCGCCTCCGAGTCCGCCGCGGCGGCCAGCGGCGTCGACCCCAAGCGCATGGTGCTCACCGCGATGCTCATCTCCGGCGGCCTCGCCGGTCTCGCGGGCCTGCCCATCCTGATGGGCGACACCCACACCTACAGCCTCAACTTCCCCACCGGGGTCGGCTTCCTCGGCATCGGCATCGCCCTGCTCGGACGCAACAGCCCGGTCGGCATCGCCTTCGCCGCCCTGCTGTGGGCCTGGCTCGACAAGGCCTCGCCCGAGCTCGACTACCACGGCTTCGACAAGGAGATCGCGGTCATCATGCAGGGCCTGATCGTCCTCTCGGTCGTCGTCTCCTACGAGGCCGTCCGTGAGTGGGGCCTGCGCCGCCAGCAGCGCCGGGTCGGCGCGGAGCTGGCGGCCGGTCACGTCCTCGGCGCCACCGACAACTCGAAGAAGGAGGTGGCCGGCCGATGACCGCTCCGACCACAGCGACCGACGTCAACCAGCCCTCGCTGCAGCCCGGGGCGCCCACCGGCCGCCGCATGTCGTGGCCGGTGCTGCTCCTGGTCATCGCCGGAGCCCTGGCGCTGACCTCGATCGTCCGTCTGATCACCGGCGCCAACGGCATCACCAACGTCAGCCAGATGTCCACCGCGCTCCAGCTCGCCGTGCCGATCGGCCTCGCCGGTCTCGGCGGTCTGTGGGCCGAGCGCGCGGGCGTCGTCAACATCGGCCTCGAAGGCATGATGATCCTCGGCACCTGGTTCGGTGCCTGGGCCGGTTTCCAGTGGGGCCCGTGGACCGGCGTCCTCGTCGGCATCGTCGGCGGCTGCCTCGGCGGCCTGCTGCACGCCATCGTGACGATCACCTTCAACGTCAACCACATCGTCTCCGGTGTGGCCATCAACATCCTCGCGCTCGGCGCCACCCGCTACCTCGCCCCGCTCGCCTTCGAGGGCCACCAGGGCGGCTCGGCCAAGCAGTCCCCGCCGGTCGACTCCCTCGGGCACTTCTCCATCCCGGGTCTGTCCGACTGGCTGGAGAGCCTCAACGAGCGGCACTGGTTCTTCGTCTCGGACATCGCGGGCCTGCTGGGCGGCCTGGTCACGAACGTCTCCTGGCTCACCCTGCTCGCGGTCGCCCTGGTCCCCGCCACCTGGTGGATCCTGTGGCGCACGGCGTTCGGCCTGCGGCTGCGCTCCTGCGGCGAGAACCCGATCGCGGCCGAGTCCCTCGGCGTCAACGTCTACAAGTACAAGTACCTGGCCGTGATCATCTCCGGTGGCCTGGCCGGCCTCGGCGGCGTGTTCCTCTCCATCGTGGCCAACCCCTTCTACCTGGAGGGGCAGACCAGCGGCCGCGGCTACATCGGCCTCGCCGCGATGATCTTCGGCAACTGGATGCCGGGCGGCCTCGCCATCGGCGCCGGGCTCTTCGGTTACACCGACAGCCTCAACCTGCGCGGCGGCTCCGCCAACGTGCACGCCCTGCTGCTGCTCGGCGCGCTGCTGCTGGTCGCCGGTGCCATCTGGCTGGCGATCCGCAAGAAGTACGTCAAGGCCGCGATCACCTTCGTCGTCGGCGCCCTGGTCTTCGCCTGGTACGCCGGCACCAACGAGGTCCCCAACCAGGTCGTCTCCGCCACGCCGTACGTCGTCACCCTCGTCGTCCTCGCCCTGTCCGCGCAACGGCTGCGGATGCCCAAGGCGGACGGCATGCAGTACCGCAAGGGCCAGGGCAAGTGACCGGGCCCGACTGGGAGGAGCTGCGCAGGGCGGCCCGGGACGCCATGTCCCGGGCGTACGCCCCCTACTCCGGGTACGCCGTGGGCGCTGCCGCCCTGGCCGACGACGGCCGCACCGTCACCGGCTGCAACGTGGAGAACGCCAGCTACGGCATCGGCCTGTGCGCCGAGTGCGGCCTGGTCTCCCAGCTGCAGGTGACCGGCGGCGGCCGGCTGACGCACTTCGTCTGCGTCGACGGCGAGGGCGAGGTCCTCGTCCCCTGCGGCCGCTGCCGGCAGCTGCTGTACGAGTTCGGCGGCCCGGAGATGCTGCTGGAGACCCCGGCGGGGATCGTCACCCTCGCGGAGATGCTCCCGCAGGCCTTCGGCCCCGACCACCTCACGAAGTAATCCCGCACACCCGTAAGGAAGAGCCAGGTATGGCCATGGACGTCATCTCCGTCATCCGCACCAAGCGGGACCGCGGCGAACTCAGCGACGAGCAGATCGACTGGGTCATCGACGCGTACACCCGCGGCGAGGTCGCCGACGAGCAGATGTCGGCCCTCGCCATGGCCATCCTGCTCAACGGCATGAACCGCGGCGAGATCGCCCGCTGGACGGCCGCGATGATCGCCTCGGGCGAGCGCATGGACTTCTCGTCCCTGTCCCGCCCCACCGCCGACAAGCACTCCACGGGCGGCGTCGGCGACAAGATCACCCTGCCGCTGGCGCCCCTGGTCGCCGCGTGCGGGGCGGCCGTCCCGCAGCTCTCCGGCCGCGGCCTCGGCCACACCGGCGGCACCCTGGACAAGCTGGAGTCGATCCCCGGCTGGCGCGCCCTGCTCTCCAACGAGGAGATGCTGGACGTCCTGGACACCACCGGCGCGGTGATCTGCGCGGCGGGCGACGGTCTCGCCCCCGCCGACAAGAAGCTGTACGCGCTCCGGGACGTCACCGGCACGGTCGAGGCGATCCCGCTGATCGCCTCCTCCATCATGTCCAAGAAGATCGCCGAGGGCACCGGCTCGCTGGTCCTCGACGTGAAGGTGGGCTCCGGTGCCTTCATGAAGACGATCGAGGACGCACGGGAGCTGGCCTCCACCATGGTCGGCCTCGGCACCGACCACGGCGTGAGGACCGTCGCGCTGCTCACCGACATGGCCACGCCCCTCGGCCTCACCGCGGGCAACGCCCTGGAGGTACGCGAGTCCGTCGAGGTGCTGGCCGGCGGCGGCCCCGCCGACGTGGTCGAGCTGACCCTCGCGCTGGCCCGCGAGATGCTCGACGCGGCGGGCCTGAAGGACGCCGACCCGGCGAAGGCGCTGGCCGACGGCTCCGCGATGGACGTCTGGCGCCGCATGATCGCGGCCCAGGGCGGCGACCCGGACGCGACCCTGCCCACCTCGAAGGAACAGCACGTGGTGAAGGCCGCCTCCTCGGGCGTCCTGACCCGCCTGGACGCCTACGACATCGGCGTCGCCGCCTGGCGCCTGGGCGCGGGCCGCGCCCGCAAGGAGGACCCGGTGCAGGCCGCCGCGGGCGTCGAACTCCACGCCAAGCCCGGCGACACCGTCACCGAGGGCCAGCCCCTCCTCACCCTCCACACGGACACCCCGGACCGCTTCGCGTACGCCCTCGCGGCGGTCGAGGGCGCGTACGACGTGTCCCCGGCGGGCACGGCCTTCACCGCCTCGCCGGTGGTGCGGGAACGTATCGCCTGACCTGCGGTTTCCTCATTCGGGTGAACGGGACCGGTGGACCTCCGCCGGTCCCGTTCGGCATGCTGGGATCGGTGACGCACCGATAGGAGAACCGCCATGAGCGCACTCACCGTGAGCCAGGAGCCCGACCAGAACTGGGACGACCTCGTCCGGTTCTGGGAGGAGATGGATTGGCCCGAGGGCAGCAAGGTGGAGATCATCGAGGGGATCATCACCGTGTCACCAGCTCCGGGACTGCCTCACAACGTGATCGCTGCACGCATCCAGCGGCGTTTGTATCCGTCCATCCCGGAAGACTGGGAGATTTTCCAGACACTGGCGATTGCCGTCCCGTCCCGCCTCGGAATGCTCATCCCGGACCTCGTGGTCGCGCCGTTGCCGGACCGCACCGAGTCCGACACCCACATCCCCGCCGCTCTCGCGGAACTCGTCGTCGAAGTCACCTCCAAGTCCAACGCCCGGCACGACCGCATCAGCAAGCCGGCCGCCTACGCCACTGCCGGAATCCCCCTCTACCTCCTCGTCGACCGCTGGGCCCCCGGCGGCCCCACGGCGACGCTCTACGGTGAACCGAAGGGTGACGTCTACCGGGTACTGAGCGCCGCCAAGTTCGGCGATCCGCTGACGCTCCCCGCCCCCTTCGACCTGACCATCGACACCGGCGAGTTCCCTGAGGCCTGAGTCACCCCAAAACCGCCGCCACCCCCACCAGCACCGGCACCGACACCACCGTCGACACCAGGATCGCGTCCCGGGCCAGGCGCTCGCCGACCCCGTAGGTCGACGCGTACGTGTACAGGTTCTGCGCGGCCGGCAGCGCCGACGTCACCACCACGTCGAGCAGTTGGGCGTCCCGCAGTCCGAAGACGCCCGACGCCAGCGCCCAGGCCACCGCGGGCTGGCCCACCGCCTTCAGCGCGACCGCGAGCAGCACCGGCCGCCGCTCCACGCCCCGCAGCGGCATCGTGGAGCCGCACAGGCCGATGCCGAAGGCCAGCAGCACCGCCGGGACGGACATGTTGCCGATCAGCGTCACCGGGTCCATCACCGCGTCCGGGACCTGAAGGCCGCTCGCGGCGACCGCGACCCCGGCGAGGGAACCCAGCGCTATCGGATTGCGCAGCGGCGTCAGCAGCCGCCGCCACAGGGTGCGTTCACCGCCCCCGCGCGACAGGTCCAGGATCGTCACCGCCACCGGCGTGACCACCACCAGCTGGAACAGCAGCACCGGCGCCACCAGCGAGGCGTCGCCCAGCACGTACACGGCGATCGGGATACCGAGGTTGCCGGAGTTGACGTAGCCGGAGCAGAGCGCGCCGATCGTCGTACGGCCCACGCCCCAGCCGCGTACGACGCCCACCGCGACGAACGCGCCGGCCACCGCCACCGTGGACAGCGCCGTCACCAGGAGCCGGGCGGAGAAGACCACCGACAGGTCGGCCGTCGCGAGGGTGGTGAACAGCAGGGCGGGGGAGGCCACGTGGAAGGCGAGCTTGGTCAGCACCGCGCGGCCCTGGGGGCCGAGGTGGCCGCGCAGGCCGAGTACGTAGCCGACCCCGATCACCACCGCGATGACCGCGAACCCGGTCAGCACCCCCTGCACGGCACCTCCCCGCCGAGCGGGCGGACCTGGGACGGCAGGGCGCGCGGAAGAGACGGGGGAGGGGACACCGGCGGGAAGGCGTGGGGCATGCGGCAAACCCTCCGGGGCGGGGTCCGCGCACGTCAATGTGATCTCTGATGCGCTCTCCGGCGGCGGCCACCGATGATTTCCCGGCGCACGCCGGGTCTACCGCACGTGGACGCCGTGACACCCGCCGTACTCGTGCTGCCGGGGCCCGTCTCCCGAGGGGAGACGCCCCGGTTCTGCGCCGAGGTGCGCGCGCTGCTGGAAAGCACCCGGGCCGGGGTGGTCGTCTGCGACGTCGGCGGCCTCGGACCGCCGGGGCTCGCCGTCGTCGACCTGCTGGCCCGCCTGGAGCTCACCGCCCGGCGCGCCGGGGGGCGGATCCGGCTGCGCGACCCCGACCCGGCGCTGCACGCGCTACTGAACCTCGTCGGCCTCCGCTTCGAGACGGAGCGGCAGGTCGAACAGCGGGAACCACCGCTTGGTGTCGAGGAAGCAGTGGAACCCGGTGATCCGGCCGTCTGAGATCTCCAGCACCTGGACCGCCCAGGGAGCGAACCCGCCGGCCTCCGGGTCCGGCTTGTAGTGCGCGAAGGCCGGCAGCCCGTTGGCCTCCACCCGCACCAGCCGGGAGTCCGCGCACGCGGCGCCGAGCGTGGTCATGAACCCGGTGATGTCCGCCGCACCGGCCAGCCACAGGTCGAACGGCGGCATCGTCATGACCGCGTCCTCGTGCAGGAGCGCCGTCAGCGCCGTCATGTCGTACCCCTCGAAGGCCGCCACATAGCGGTCGAGGAGCTTCTGCTGCTCCTCGTCCAGCGGGTCCGACACCGCGGCGTCGGCCCCCCGGTCGGCCCGCTCGGCGAGCGTCGCACGGGCGCGCTGCAGGGCGCTGTTCACGGAGGCGACCGTCGTGCCGAGCAGCTCGGCGACCTCGCTCGCCTTCCAGGCCAGCACCTCGCGCAGGATCAGCACCGCCCGCTGCTTGGGCGGCAGCTGCTGCAGGGCGGCCATGAAGGCGAGCCGCACGGACTCCTTGGCGACCGCGGCCTCCGCCGGGTCCGCGGTCTGCGGCAGCACGCGGGCGTCCGGCATCGGCTCCAGCCAGGTGTGGTCCGGGCGGGGGGACAGGGCGGCCTGGGCGAGCGGCGTCGAGTCCGTCAGGTCCATCGGGCGCGCCCGCTTGTTGCCCGCGCTCAGCATGTCCAGGCAGACGTTGGTCGCGATCCGGTACAGCCAGGAGCGCAGGCTGGAGCGGCCCTCGAACTTGTCGTAGCTGCGCCAGGCGCGGACCAGCGTGTCCTGCACCGCGTCCTCGGCCTCGAACGAGGAGCCGAGCATCCGGTAGCAGTACCCCGTCAGCTCGGGCCGGTGCTTCTCCAGCGCGGAATCCAGCTCCGTGGTCACGGTGCCGTCGGTCATCGTCCACCCACCCCTGTGGCGTCCCGGAGTGCGCCTCTTCGCGCCTCGTACTTCGGAAGCTACCGCAGGGGACTGACAATGGCCTGTGCAGTCAAAGAACGCGCAGGTCGAAGGGGGTGTGCGGGACCTCAGCGGGACAGGCCGAGCACCTTCACCCGGGCCCTGCCGGACTGCCGGCGGGCGGCCAGCGACCCGGACACCGTGATCACCACGACACCCAGCACCGCGAGCACCCCCACGCCGACCGTCCCGGCCCAGCCGCCGGAGTGGAAGGCCACCGCACCGACCGTGCTGCCCGCGCTGGAGCCCACGTAGTAGGCGGACTGGTACAGCGCCGAGGCCTGGGCGCGGCCGTGCTGGGCGGTCTTGCCGACCGCCGAGGACGCCACCGCGTGCCCGGCGAAGAAGCCCGCCGTGATCAGCACCAGGCCCAGCAGGACCAGCGGCAGCGACGGCGCCAGGGACAGCAGCAGACCCGCCGCCGTGGTACCGGCGCCCAGGTACAGCGCCCCGCGGCGGCCGAGGCGGCCCACCAGGCGGCCCGCCGTCGACGCCGAGACCGTACCGACCAGGTAGACCAGGAAGATCGAGCCGATCAGCCCCTGAGGCAGCGAGAACGGCGCCTCCGTCAGGCGGTAGCCGATCACCGTGTAGACGCCGCCGAACACCGTCATGAACAGCGCGCCGATCGCGTACAGGCGGCGCAGCAGCGGGTCGGCGAGGTGGTCGCGGACCGTGCGGACCAGCACCCGCGGGCGCAGCGAGCCCGGCGTGAAGTGCCTCGGCGCCGGCAGCAGCAGCCGGAAGGCCACCGCGCACGCCACCGCGACGAGGCCGATGGCGCCGACGGCGACCCGCCAGCCCCACTCCTGGGCGACCCAGCCGGTGATGACCCGGCCGCTCATGCCGCCCACGCTGTTGCCCGCCACGAACAGGCCGATCGCGGTCACCAGCGCCCGCGGCCGCACCTCCTCGGCGAGGTACGCCGTCGCCGAGGCCGGCAGCCCGGCCAGCGCCGCGCCCTGCACCGCCCGCAGCGCGACCAGCGCCGGCAGCGACGGGGCGAAGGGCACCAGCAGCCCGACGGTCACCGCCACCGCCAGCGAGGCCGTCATGACCGTACGCCGTCCGAACCGCTCCGACAGCGCGCTCATCGGCAGCACGAAGACCGCGAGGCCACCGGTCGCGGCGGCCACCGTCCAGCTCGCGTCGCTCGCCGAGACCCCCAGGTCGCCCGAGATCAGCGGCAGCAGGGCCTGGGTGGAGTACAGGAGCGCGAAGGTCGCGACGCCCGCCAGGAACAGCGCGAAACTCATCCGGCGGTAGCCGGGGCCGCCCGGAGTCATGCGCGAGTCGGGCGTCCCGGGGACGCCGGTGGTGGCGGAGGCGGCGTCCGGAGCGTCGGTGGTGTCGGGGGCGGAGACTGCGGGCGCGGCGTCCACGCTGGTGGACGCCCCGGTATCGGCGGGAGTCATGCCCCGAACGTATTGAGCCCCTTACTCATCCGTCCAATGCATGGACTGGCCATAATCATTCCCATGGTGCATCAGCCAAGCTCACGGCCCCGTCTGTCACCGTCCGGTGACACAGAAGACATCGTCGCGCTGCTCGCGCCCCGACTCGCGCACTTCGCCGGCGTGGCCCGCACCGAGCACGTCACCCGGGCCGCCCAGGAGATGAACGTCCCCCAGTCCACCCTGTCGCGCGCCCTGGTCCGCCTGGAGGAGGACCTCGGCGTGGACCTGTTCGTGCGGCGCGGCCGCACCCTCGCGCTGACCGTCGCAGGGCGCACCTTCCTCGGCTCCGTCGAGCGGGCCCTCGCCGAGGTCGAGCGCGCCGCCGACGAGGTCCGCGCCGACGCCGACCCGGCCACCGGCAAGGTCGCCTTCGGCTTCCTGCACACCATGGGCGCCGAGACCGTCCCCGGTCTGCTGCACGCCTTCCGCGCCGACCACCCCCGGGTCCGCTTCAGCCTCGTGCAGAACTACGGCGAGGCCATGCTGGAACGCCTGCGGGCGGGCGAGCTGGACCTGTGCCTGACCTCCCCGGTCCCCGACGCCCCCGACCTGGTCGCCCGCCGCCTCGACGAGCAGAAGCTGCGCCTGGTCGTCCCGGCCGACCACCCGCTGGCCCGGCGCCGGCGCATCCGTCTCGCCGAGGCCGCCGAGGAGATCTTCGTGACCCTGGAGCCCGGCTACGGCCTGCGCCGCATCACCGACGCCCTGTGCAAAGAGGCCGGTTTCCGCCCCAAGGTCGCCTTCGAGGGCGAGGAGGCGGAGACGCTGCGCGGCCTGGTCGCCGCCGGACTCGGCGTGGCCCTGCTGCCGCCGCCCGCCGTGCCCCGGCCCGGCGTGGTCGAACTGACGGTCACGGCGCCGCGCGCCGCCCGGGAGATCGGCGTGGCCTGGCTGGCGGGCCGCACGGACACGCCACCCGTGGCGGCGTTCAAGAAGTTCCTGCTGTCGCGGCGAGGCAGCCTGCTGCCGTCCTGACCCGCACCCCGGCCGGGCCGCGCGCTACCGCCGCAGCGACTTCCCGAAGCCCGCCGCGAGCGGCATCCGCAGGCCCAGCGGCGGCGGAGCGGCCAGGGCGTCCTCCACCGGGCGCGAGAAGGGCTGCCCGAACAGCGCCCCCAGTACGAAGTCCTCGGCGAGCGCCGCCACTTCGTCCCGGTACTGGCGCAGGCCGTGCCCGTCGGAGTGCACCTCGAACCGGCACACGGCGCGGTTCGCCTTCTTCGCCCGGGAGGCCAGCCGGAACGACAACTCCGGGTCGCTGCGCCCGTCGTTGGTGCCGTGCACGATCAACACCTGCCGTCCGGCCAGCTGCTTCACCGGTTCGGGCGGCGCGGCCACGTCGTCCTCCGGCAGCCAAGGAGCGATCGCCAGCACCGAGTTGACGGCCTGGTGCCCGGCCGCCCGCAGCGCCGCCCGGCCGCCCATGCCGACGCCGGCCAGGCAGACGGGCACGTCGCCGTAGCGCCGTACGGCCTCGTCGGCGGCCCATTCGGCGTCCCGGGCGAGGTGCGCCTCGGTGCCGTTCCAGCCGCGGTAGCGGTAGTGCACGACATGGGGAGCCAGGCCCTCCGCCCGGCCCGCGCGCGCGAGTCGGCGCCCGAGCGGGCGCACGGAGGCCACCGCCAGCAGCGGGGACGGTCTGCGGCCGGACACCTCGTCGCCGCCGGGGAGCAGCAGCACCACGCCGCTCACCGCCGTCCCCTCCGGACCGAGCGTTCGCCCCAGCCGGGCCCGACGGACCGGCGTCGCTTGCTGTCCCATGACAGAACATTCTCAGAAAGGCGGGTGTACGCCACCCGTCCGCGCAATCACCGTTACATATCGGCCGATCCGTAAAGCCGGGCCCCCGGCCCCGCGCGTCCGGGCGTTCGCCCGGTGCTCTACGCGCGTAGGAGTTAGAGTGCGGAAATGACGAGCCAGAGCACCGCGAAGACCAGTGCGAGGACGCCGACGCCGGACCACATCCGCCGGGCGCCGAAGGTTCTGCTGCACGACCACCTCGACGGCGGGCTGCGCCCCGGCACCGTCGTCGAACTCGCCCGCGCCACGGGCTACTCGGACCTCCCGGAGACCGACGCCGACCGGCTCGGCACCTGGTTCCGCCAGGCCGCCGACTCCGGCTCGCTGGAGCGGTACCTGGAGACCTTCTCCCACACCGTCGGCGTCATGCAGACCCGCGAGGCCCTGGTCCGGGTCGCCGCCGAGTGCGCCGAGGACCTCGCCGAGGACGGCGTCGTCTACGCCGAGGTGCGGTACGCGCCCGAGCAGCACCTGGAGAACGGGCTCACCCTCGAAGAGGTCGTCGAGGCCGTCAACGAGGGCTTCCGGGAAGGCGAGCGGCGCGCGCGGGAGAACGGCCACCGGATCCGGGTCGGTGCCCTGCTCACCGCGATGCGGCACGCCGCCCGCTCCCTGGAGATCGCCGAACTCGCCAACCGCTACCGCGACCTCGGCGTCGTCGGGTTCGACATCGCGGGCGCCGAGGCCGGGTACCCGCCCACCCGGCACCTGGACGCCTTCGAGTACCTGAAGCGGGAGAACAACCACTTCACGATCCACGCCGGCGAGGCCTTCGGGCTGCCGTCCATCTGGCAGGCCCTGCAGTGGTGCGGCGCCGACCGGCTCGGGCACGGGGTGCGCATCATCGACGACATCCAGGTCCACGAGGACGGCTCGGTCAAGCTCGGCCGGCTCGCCTCCTACGTCCGGGACAAGCGGATCCCGCTGGAGCTGTGCCCCAGTTCCAACCTCCAGACGGGCGCCGCCGACTCCTACGCCGAGCACCCCATCGGGCTGCTGCGCCGGCTGCACTTCAGGGCCACCGTCAACACGGACAACAGGCTGATGTCCCACACCAGCATGAGCCGCGAATTCGAGCACCTTGTCGAGGCGTTCGGTTACACGCTCGACGACATGCAGTGGTTCTCCGTCAATGCGATGAAATCAGCGTTCATTCCTTTCGATGAACGACTGGCCATGATCAATGACGTCATCAAGCCCGGATATGCCGAGCTGAAATCCGAATGGCTGTTCCAGCAGACGGCTTCCACCAGCGATTCTTCGGAGGGCGACGGCTGAGCAGGGGGTGACGGTAATACCGATGTGCGGACGGACTTTCACCATCCGTCCGCATTTCGATGTTTGCCGCCGGGGGTGAAGCGTGTTTACGGTCGAGCACCGCTCACATCCCCGTCACCCCATTACGAGGACGCATTTCCATGAAGCAGTCTGCTGCCAAGACCCTCGGTGTCGCCGCCCTCGGCGCCGCCTTCGCCGCCGCCGGTGCCGGCGCGGCCACCGCGGCCCCCGAGCTCCCGGACACCGCGCAGACGGTGGATTCCGTCGCCCGCACCCTCCCCGCGGAGACCATCTCCCAGGTGGCGCCCGGCGCGGGCAACGCGCTGGAGCAGGGTCGCAGGATCTCCGGCACCGGCCTGACCGCCGCGCAGCCGGTCGTCGAGCAGGTGGTCGCCGAGCAGCTCGCCGAGGGCCCGACCGAGCCGGTCGCCAAGCTGCTCGGCGGGGTGCCGCTGAAGGGGCTGCCCACCCAGGGCCTGCCGGTCAACGGTCTTCCGCTCGGCGGCTGACCGCACCGAACCCCCCCCCCGCCGAAGGGGCGCGCCCGCTCACCGGGTGCGCCCCATCGGTGTACCAGAGGGAGGTACGACCGTCACCAGGCCGTGCGGGCGGCCTTCTCCTCCGACGGGAGCAGGATCCACAGGGCCAGGTAGAGCAGGAACTGCGGGCCGGGCAGCAGGCAGGAGACCAGGAAGATCACCCGCATCGTGCCGGCGGAGGTACCGAAGCGCCGGGCCAGCGCGGCGCACACTCCGCCGATCATGCGGCCGTGGGTGGGGCGGGCGAGGCTGGACATCGCGGCTCCTTCGTGAGCGTGTGGGCGGGGCTGCCCTGCGGCTTCCCCTTCATCTGCCCTCCACGCTACGGAGACGAACGCCGCAAAGCGTCGCTCTACGGGGCGATACCGACCCTGGGAATCGTCGGGGTCCGACCCTGAGCGGGCTCCCCCTGGGGGACGTCCTCCCGCCCCTGCTGCCGGTACCGGCGGCGGAGCCTCGCCCGGCCCGCGGGGACGACGGCGAGGTGGGCCAGGGCCACGCCCACCGTGTTCAGCAGCACCGAGTCGATGTCGACGACCTGACCGGGCACCCCGGTCTGCAGCAGTTCGACGCCCACCGACAGCAGGGCGGCGGCGGCCGCGGTGCGCAGCAGGGAGGCCAGCCGCGAGACGTGCAGCCGGCCGCCGGCCATCGGCAGCAGCACGCCCAGCGGCGCCAGCAGGGCCAGCCCACCGCCCAGCGAACGCGCCGCCTCGCGGCCGCCGAGCGCCAGGTCGGCGCGAATTCCGGCGAAGGGCTGCACATTGGGCGGCAGCACCCAGGGGACGTCCAGTGGCCGCAGCGCGTACCAGGCGACGAACACGACGTGTGCGACGAGGAGCACACCTCCTGTCACACGGATGCGGAGCGCGGCGCTGCCGCCGAGGAACCCATGACGCTGCACGTCCCCCTAGACGCGGCCCGCGCCGCGCGCGGTTCCGGGCCCTGCCCCGCAAGGGTGAGGCCTGCGCCACACGGTCCGCGGAGCGGCTTCCACGACGGCCGTGAGCGGCTCCCACGGCCCCCGTGCGGGCTCCCCGGCCCCCTGGGCGCGGTCCCACCCCGGGGCGCGGCCCCTGGCCGCGTGCGGCGCCCCGGCCCCCGGGTGGGCGTCCACGACCGCATGCGGCCTGTACGGACCCGTACGGCCTCCCGGCCCCGTACGTCCTCCCGGCTCCCTACGGCCTGCCCGCCCCGGGACACGGCCCCGTCCGCGTGCGGGGCTCCCGCCACCCGCGCGCCGCCTTCGCCGCCCGGCGTGGGACGTCAGGGGGCCGTCAGGTGTGCCGTCAGTCGTCCTTGACCTCGTCGGACGGCGGCTCGTTGCTGCCGGGCCTGGACCGGACCTCGTCCGTGCAGGAATAGCGGCGGGCGGACCGGTCGGCCGGGCCGGCCAGGATCACCGAGCCGTCGCCCTCGGCCGCGGCGGAGTCGGAGAAGGTGCACACGACCTGGGCCAGGGCGTACGACGTGAGGCCGCCGGGGTCGGTGTTCAGCCGCAGCGTGTCCTCGGGGTCGCCGGAGCGCGGCCCCGTCACGGTGATCGGGCGGTGCACGTCCGACGTGTACCCGGCCTCCTTCTCCGCGGCCGACGGCTGCGCCGTCAGCTCGTCCAGCAGCCCCTGGGCCACCAGCACGCGCCGCCCGGAGTCCGGGGCGCCGTCCGGCACCCGCACCGTGCGGTCCACGGCCACCAGCGACGAGCCGCACAGCAGGAACACCTGCGCCGGCAGGCCGGACGCGGCCCGCGTCGGCACGCCGGGCTCGGGCAGCGAGCAGCGCACCCGCGAGGGCGCGGGCCCGTAGTCCGTGGGTACCTCGGTGGCGCGGATGCCGCACCCGGTCAGCAGCACGGCCAGTCCCACGAGCCCGGAGAGGGCCGGCAGCCGGCGTACGGTCATCAGACCTGTCCCTTCGCGTCCTTGCCCTTGCTCCCGTCGCCCGCCGTCCCCGCCGGGTCCCCGGCGTCCTCGTCGGCGGGCGGGGACGGGTCCTGCGGCAGCCGCAGCGTGAACATCGCACCGCCGTCCGGGACGTTCTCCGCGGTGATCCCGCCGCCGTGGATGTGGGCGTTCTCCAGGGCGATGGACAGGCCGAGCCCACTGCCGTCGGAGCGCGGCCGGGAGGCGCTCGCCTTGTAGAAGCGGTCGAAGACGTGCGGCAGGACGTCCTCGGGGATGCCGGGGCCGTTGTCCCGCACCCGGATGACGATCTCGTCGTCCGCCCGCGACACGGACACCGTGACGGGCGAACCGCCGTGCTTGAGCGCGTTGCCGATCAGATTGGCGAGGATGACGTCCAGACGGCGCGGGTCGAGGCGGGCGTGGATGCCGCGCTCCGCGTCCAGGTCGACGGCGTCCAGCCAGGCCCGGGCGTCGATGCAGGCGGTGATCTGGTCGGCGACGTCCACGTCGTCCAGGACGAGGCGGGCGGTGCCCGCGTCGAAGCGGGTCACCTCCATCAGGTTCTCCACCAGGTCGTTCAGCCGCCGGGTCTCGCTCACCACCAGCCGTACGGCGGGCTCGACCATCGGGTCGAAGCTCCCGCCCTCGCCCTCACCCGCGAACTCCAGCTCCTCCTCCAGCACTTCCGTCACCGCGGTGAGTGCCGTCAGCGGCGTGCGCAGCTCGTGGCTCATGTCCGCGACGAAGCGCCGGGAGGCCTGCTCCCGGCCCGCCATGTCCGCGACCCGCTTCTCCAGGTTCTCGGCGGCGCTGTTGAACGTCCGGGACAGGTCGGCGAGTTCGTCGGTGCCGGACACGCGCAACCGGGTGTCCAGCTTCCCCTCGCCCAGGCGCCGCGCCGCCACCCCGAGCCGGTGCACCGGTTTGAGCACGGTCGTCGCCAGGGCCTGCGCGAGCAGCGCGGAGCCGAGCAGGGCGAGCGCGGTGGCGATCCCCAGCGACCACGCCAGCGAGTTCAGGTCCTTGGCCTCCGGCTCCAGCGACTTGAGCATGTAGCCGGTCGGCCCGCCGCCGATCACCTTCGTGCCGGCCACCAGGTACGGGGTGCCGTCGTCGGTGATCCGCTGCCAGTACAGGTGGTACGGGTGCTTGTTGGCCGAGGTGAGCTTCTGCTCCCTGGTCACCGCCGTGCGCAGCGACTCGGGCACGTCGGACAGCGCGAAACCGCCCAGGCCGCCGGAACTGCCGTACACGGCACCGCCGTCGGCGTCCTCGGCGACCAGCAGCACGCCGAAGCGCTGGCTGCTGCCGGCCATCTGGCCCGCGGTGTGCTGCAACTCGTCCTGGGAGGGGTGCTCGGGCAGCGCCCCCGCCCGGTTCTGCATCTCCTGCTCGAAGTCGCGCAGCACGGCGTCCTGGGTACGGGTGAGCACCGCCTCCCGGTTCAGCCAGTAGGCGATGCCGGACGCGGACACGGCCGCGGTGAGCGCGACCAGACCGAAGACGAGGACCAGCCTCAGGCGCAGGCTGGTGAAGCGCAGCCAGGACCAGACTCCCTTGCGAGCCGCGGCCAGGCCGCGGCTGCCCCCCTGGTGTTCCTTGGTCACTGAGGCGGATCCAGCCGGTAACCGACACCCCGCACGGTACGGATCAGGGTCGGGGACGACGGCACGTCCTCCACCTTGGCGCGCAGCCGCTGCACGCAGGCGTCCACCAGCCGGGAGTCACCGAGGTAGTCGTGCTCCCACACCAGCCGCAGCAACTGCTGCCGGGACAGCGCCTGCCCCGGCCGCCGGCTCAGTTCGAGCAGCAGCCGCAGCTCGGTCGGCGTCAGCTGGAGGTCCTCGCCGTTCTTCGTCACGGTCATCGCGGAACGGTCGATGACCAGGCTGCCGAAGCTCGCCGAGTCCGTGGACTCCCGCTCCCCGCGCCGCAGCACGGCCCGGATCCGGGCGTCGAGCACCCGGCCCTGGACGGGTTTGACCACGTAGTCGTCGGCGCCCGACTCGAGACCGACGACCACGTCGATGTCGTCGTTGCGCGCGGTCAGCAGAATGATCGGCAGCTGGTCGGTGCGCCGGATGCGGCGGCACACCTCGAAACCGTCGATGCCGGGCAGCATCACGTCCAGCACGATCAGGTCCGGCCGCTGCTCGCGCAACAGCTTCAGACCGTCCTCACCACTGGCAGCGGTGGCCACCCGATGGCCCTGGCGGGTCAGGGAGAGCTCCAGGGCCGTGCGGATGGCGTCGTCGTCCTCGATCAGCAACAGGGAAGGCACGCGCTCATTCTGGCCCATGAGGGGGTGGGTGTTCGACCTGTGGGTGCGGATGAGCCCCCACCACGCCGCCGGACCCTGTGAAGGAACGGTGGTGCGACCGTGACGGACCCCTGTGACAGCTCTGTGACAGTCGGCGGACACGGCGATGAAGTCACCCCGGCAAGCTTTTCGTCACAGGCAACACAGCAGGCGGCAACACAGCAGGTCGCAACACGGCAAGTCGCAGCACCAGGCCGAACACCGGAAGTCCACGACGGGGGGCGCGAGATGAACACGCTGAAGGGCACCAACACCAGCGCAGTGGTCACGCGTCTGCACGACGTGCACGCACACCGGGGTTCCGAGAAGTCCGGTGCCGTGAGCGGGCGGGGGTGCGCTCGCGGCACCGGGCGTCAGCACACCGGGTACATGACGGTGGTCGACGCGAACACGGGGGACACGGGGGCGGCGGGGAACACGGGGGACCGGGGGGAGACGCGCGGGGGGACCGCGTACGGGGAGGCGCAGGGGGAGCACGCGTCACTGTCGGAGGCGGAGTTCACCGCCTACGTGCAGGAGCGACGCTCCTCCCTGTACGCCACCGCGTACCACCTCACCGGCGACCGCTTCGAGGCCGAGGACCTGCTGCAGAGCGCGCTGTTCTCGACCTACCGGGCGTGGGACCGGATCAGTGACAAGGCGGCGGTCGGCGGATACCTCCGCCGCACCATGACCAACCTGCACATCAGCGCCTGGCGGCGCCGCAAGCTCAACGAGTACCCGACCGAGGAACTGCCGGAGACGCCCGGCGACATGGACGCGATGCGCGGCACCGAGCTGCGCGCGGTCCTGTGGCAGGCGCTGGCCCGGCTGCCCGAGCTCCAGCGCACCATGCTGGTCCTGCGCTACTACGAGGGCCGTACGGACCCGGAGATCGCGGACATCCTCGACATCAGCGTCGGCACGGTGAAGTCCAGCATCTGGCGGTCGCTCCGCCGGCTGCGCGAGGACGAGGTCCTCAGCTTCGGCCGTGACCGGGAGGACGCCTTCGGCGAACTGGTCGCCTGAGGCAGGGGGCGGGGCCCCGTGAAAAAAAGTACGAGCCGGGGTGTATCAGGGGGAGGGACCGGGGCTCTTACTCACGGGGAAGCACCACGGGGGAACAACGGGGGGGAACAACGGGGGACGGGGATCCACGGGGGAACCTGGATCCCCGGACGGGGATCACGGGGGATCCACGGGGGAATGGAAAGGGAGCGGGACTGGAGGGCCGGGGGGTCCGCCCAGTCCCGCTTTTTCCTGTCTCCCCCCCCCCGAGGCCCCTAGGCCGTCGTACGGGCGGAGGCGCGGCGTCCCGCCGCCGCGGCCGCCAGCCGGCCCATCGCCTCGTCCCGGTCGCAGGCGTGCGCGCCCAGGGCCGTCTGCCGGGCGATGACCGACCGTTCCTGCCGCATCAGCCGCCAGCCCCTGCGCAGCAGGAACGGCACGGACTTGCGGCCCTCGCGCAGGTCCCGCAGGAAACGGCGGCGGAAGGTCGTCAGCGGGCCCCGGCTCAGGCACAGCGCGTCGGCCAGTACGCCCAGTTCGCGGCAGCGGTCCACCAGTTCCGCCGCGAAGATGCCCTCCGCGAGGAACAGCGGCGTCCGCCCGATGTCGACCGTCTCCGCGCCGGTGCGGGCACTGAGCGACAGGTCGTACACGGGCACGGTGGTGCGCCCCGTGCGGCACAGCTCGCCGATGGCGGCGACCGCCACGTCCGCGTCCCACGACGCCGGGTGGTCCCAGTCGATGTCGGAACTCTGGGGCACCGTCGGCAGCGTCGGGTCGGTGCCCTCCTTGTAGAAGTCGTCGAGGCGCAGCACCGGGAGGCCGGAGTGCGCGGCGAGGAGGGACTTGCCGGAGCCGGAGGGGCCGCAGAGCAGCACGACTCGCGTCGGTATGGGCGGATGGGAGCTCACGGGACACCAGTCTGAGGCATCGAACGGCCGTCGTACGACCCCGCGGGTGGACTTTGCCGCACGCGTCACATCCCGATGGCGCTGCGGGGTGACCTGATCACGGTCCGTGCTGTTGTCAGGGCAGTCCGTAGCAATCCACATCAAGAGGTGGCAGCAGCGATGTCCCGACACGCGTCCCCCCGCACCCCGCACGCACAGCGCGCCCTGGTCGCCCTCGCGACCGCCGGGGCCGCCCTGGCAGCAGGAGCGGCGACGGCTTCCGCGGACGGCGGCGAGACGATCGCCGGCCTGGCCCACACCCGGCCCACCTCGCTGGGCAACATCGACCCGCAGGCGGGCGCCCAGGCGGTGACCGGCATCGTCGGTTACGTCACCGGCCCGGTCGCCGACCTGAAGCCCAACCCGCTGGCCGGCACCGGCGTCGACCCGCTGGACAACGGCGTCGGCACCAAGGTCGCCGACTTCCAGCCGCTGACCTCGACCGCCCTGACGGGGCCGGTCGCGCAGGCCCAGTCCCTCGGCAGCGTGCCGGTGCTGGGACAGGTGACGGAGCTGCTGCGCTGACACCGTCGGCGGCGCCGTGCACGCGCGCGAAGAGCCGCGTCCTCCCCGGACGGAGGGAGGGCGCGGCTCGGTCGCGGCACGCGGGTGACGCGGGTGACGCGGGTGACGCGGGTGTATCTGCCGCGGCGCGGTGGTCCTAGTACGAGGAACCCGACGCGCCCAGCGCTCCCGTCGGGTGCCAGACCGTCTTCGTCTCCAGGAACGCCGTCATGCGCTCGGTGCCCGGCGTCGCCGACCAGTCGACGTCGTCCACAGGCTGTGGACGCAGGACGCGCTTGAGGTTGTCCGCCGCCGCGATCTCCAGCTCCTTGGCCAGCGTCTCGTCGGCGCCGGTGAGGTCGATCGCGTTGACGTCCTGGTGCGAGGCGAGCGGGGCCGCGATCTCCGCCGTACGGCCCGACAGGACGTTGACCACGCCGCCGGGGAGGTCGGAGGTGGCCAGGACCTCGCCGAGGGAGAGGGCGGGGAGGGGGGACTTCTCCGAGGCGATCACGACGGCCGTGTTGCCCGTCGCGACGACCGGGGCGATCACGGAGACCAGGCCCAGGAAGGACGACTCCTGCGGGGCCAGGACGGCGACGACGCCGGTCGGCTCCGGGGAGGAGAGGTTGAAGAAGGGGCCCGCGACCGGGTTGCCGCCGCCGACCACCTGGGCGATCTTGTCGGTCCAGCCCGCGTACCAGACCCAGCGGTCGATCGCGGCGTCCACCTGCGCCGCCGCCTTCGACTTCGACAGGCCCTCGGCGTCGGCCACCTCCGCGACGTACTGGTCGCGGCGGCCCTCCAGCATCTCGGCGACGCGGTAGAGGATCTGGCCGCGGTTGTACGCCGTCGCGCCCGACCAGCCGCCGAACGCCTTGCGCGCGGCGACCACCGCGTCGCGGGCGTCCTTGCGGGAGGAGAGCGGCGCGTTCGCCAGCCACTTGCCCTTTGCGTCGGTCACCTCGTACACCCGGCCGCTCTCGGAACGCGGGAACTTCCCGCCGACGTACAGCTTGTAGGTCTTCAGGACATTGAGTCGCTCAGACATCGAGGTACGCCTCCAGGCCGTGGCGGCCGCCCTCGCGGCCGAAGCCCGACTCCTTGTAACCGCCGAACGGCGAGGTCGGGTCGAACTTGTTGAACGTGTTGGACCAGATCACACCCGCGCGGAGCTTGTTCGCGACCGCCAGGATGCGCGAGCCCTTCTCCGTCCAGATGCCCGCCGACAGGCCGTACGGGGTGTTGTTGGCCTTGGCGACCGCCTCGTCCGGAGTGCGGAAGGTGAGCACGGACAGGACCGGGCCGAAGATCTCGTCGCGGGCGACGGTGTGCGCCTGCGTGACGTTCGTGAAGAGCGTCGGGGCGAACCAGTAGCCGGAAGAGGGGAGTTCGCAGGCCGGCGACCAGCGCTCGGCGCCCTCCGCCTCGCCCTGGTCGGCGAGGGCGGTGATACGGGCCAGCTGCTCGGCCGAGTTGATCGCGCCGATGTCCGTGTTCTTGTCCAGCGGGTCGCCCAGACGGAGGGTGGTGAGCCTTCGCTTCAGGGAGTCGAGCAGCTCGTCGTGGATCGACTCCTGGACCAGGAGGCGGGAGCCCGCACAGCAGACCTGGCCCTGGTTGAAGAAGATGCCGTTGACGATGCCCTCGACGGCCTGGTCGATCGGGGCGTCGTCGAAGACGATGTTGGCGCCCTTGCCGCCCAGTTCGAGCGTGAGCTTCTTGCGGGTGCCCGCGACGGTGCGCGCGATCTGCTTGCCGACGGCGGTGGAGCCGGTGAAGGCGACCTTGTTCACGTCGGGGTGGGCGGTCAGCGCCGCGCCGGCGCGGCCGTCACCGGTGATGATGTTGACGACGCCCCTGGGCAGGCCCGCCTGGCGGCAGATGTCCGCGAAGAACAGGGCGGACAGCGGGGTCGTCTCGGCGGGCTTCAGGACCACCGTGTTACCGGTCGCCAGCGCCGGGGCGATCTTCCACGCCAGCATCAGGAGCGGGAAGTTCCACGGGATGACCTGGCCCGCGACGCCGAGCGGACGCGGGTTGGCGCCGTAGCCGGCGTGGTCGAGCTTGTCGGCCCAGCCCGCGTAGTAGAAGAAGTGCGCGGCGACCAGCGGGAGGTCCGCGTCGCGGGTCTCCTTGATCGGCTTGCCGTTGTCGAGGGTTTCCAGGACGGCCAGCTCGCGGCTGCGCTCCTGGACGATGCGGGCGATGCGGAAGAGGTACTTGGCGCGCTCGGAGCCGGGCAGCGCGGACCACTTCTCGAAGGCCTTGCGGGCGGCCTTCACTGCGCGGTCGACGTCCGCGTCACCGGCCTCGGCGACCTCGGAGAGGACCTCCTCGGTGGAGGGGGAGACCGTCTTGAAGACCTTGCCGTCGGCGGCCTCGGTGAACTCGCCGTCGATGAAGAGGCCGTACGACGGGGCGATGTCGACGACCGCGCGGGACTCGGGCGCCGGGGCGTACTCGAACGCGGATGCGGATGCAGGTGCGGATGCGGATGCGGATGCCATGGTGATCAGTCCACCGTCACGTAGTCGGGGCCGGAGTAACGGCCTGTGGCCAGCTTCTGGCGCTGCATCAGCAGGTCGTTCAGGAGCGAGGAGGCGCCGAAGCGGAACCAGTGGTTGTCCAGCCAGTCCTCGCCCGCGGTCTCGTTGACCAGGACCAGGAACTTGATCGCGTCCTTCGCGGTGCGGATGCCGCCGGCCGGCTTCACGCCGACCTGGACACCGGTCTGCGCGCGGAAGTCGCGGACCGCCTCCAGCATCAGGAGGGTGTTGGCGGGGGTGGCGTTGACCGCGACCTTGCCGGTCGAGGTCTTGATGAAGTCGGCCCCGGCCAGCATGCCGAGCCAGCTGGCGCGGCGGATGTTGTCGTACGTCGACAGCTCGCCGGTCTCGAAGATCACCTTCAGGCGGGCCGCCGTGCCGCAGGCCTCGCGCACGGCGGTGATCTCGTCGTACACCTTCATGTAGTGACCGGCCAGGAACGCGCCGCGGTCGATGACCATGTCGACCTCGTCCGCGCCCGCTTCCACGGCCTCGCGCACGTCGGCCAGCTTCACGGCCAGCGAGGCCCGGCCGGCCGGGAAGGCGGTGGCCACCGAGGCGACCTTCACGCCGGAGCCGGCCACGGCCTCCTTCGCGGTGGGCACCATGTCGGGGTACACGCAGACGGCGGCGGTGGCGGGCGCCGTGCGGTCGGTCGGGTCGGGGCGGACCGCCTTCGCGCCGAGCGCCCGGACCTTGCCCGGGGTGTCCGCGCCTTCCAGCGTCGTCAGGTCGACCATCGAGATGGCGAGGTCGAGGGCGTACGCCTTCGCGGTGGTCTTGATGGAACGGGTGCCGAGGGAGGCGGCGCGCGCCTCCAGGCCGACCGTGTCGACGCCGGGCAGCCCGTGGAGGAAGCGGCGCAGCGTGCTGTCGGACGCGGTGACGTCGGCGAGTCCGTGTGCGGGGCCGTTCACGGGGCCCTGTGCGGCGGGTGCAGTGGTGGGCATGGTCACCAGGTGAGCATATCTACGCGCGTAGCGGTCTGTACAGCCCCGGGTGGGGATCGGGTGGGACCCCGGGTGCGGAGCGAGTGGCCCCCTGGGTGCGGATCAGGTGGGCCCTTCGGGTGTTCTTCGGGTGCGGATCGGGTGGGTTCTTCGGGTGTTCTTCGGGTGCGGATCGGGTGGGTTCTTCGGGTGTTCTTCGGGTGCGGATCGGGTGGGTTCTTCGGGTGTTCTTCGGGTGCGGGTCGGGTGGGTTCTTCGGGTGTTCTTCGGGTGCGGGTCGGGTGGGTTCTTCGGGGGCGGGTCGGGTGAGCTCTTCGGGTGCGGGCCGGGTGTAGCGGCACCGCCCGTGAGGCTTCGGCGGGGCGTCGGGCACAATCGGCAGCATGACGACCCCGGAGCCCCAGTCGCCCTCGCCGCAGCCGTCGGAACCCGTGTCCAAGGACCGGGTCTACCGCTCGCCTGCAGGCATCGCCGGAGGCGTGCTGCTCCTCGCCCTCGCGCTGTGGCTCGGCATCGACGCCCTGGTCACGGGCGAGGGGAGCACCCGCTGGAAGGCGCTGGCGATGCTGGTCTTCCTCGTGCCGCTCATCGCCGCCTACACCGTGCGGCCCGCCGTCTTCGCGAACGAGGACCGGTTGCGGGTGCGCAATCCGTTCCGCGTGATCGTGCTCCCCTGGGGGCAGGTAGCGGCGTTCCGGTCCTCCTACTCCAACGAGGTCCTCGTCCCCAGCGGCGACAAGTACCAGCTGTGGTCCGTGCCCGTCTCGCTGCGGGGACGCAAGAAGGCCGCGCGGCAGGAGGACCGGCGGGCCGCGGGCGGCGGCAGCCGCGGTGGTCTGCTCAGCGGCATGGGGACGTCGCAGTTCGGTCCGGGCGGCCGGCGGGCCACGGCCACCGAGGGGGCGGACAGGCCGGTGCGGGCCCAGGGCGACAGGATCATGGACGAGCTGCGCGACCTGCAGGAGGCGCGGAAGGACGCCGCGGCCTCCCAGGGCGAGGTGACGGTGCGGTGGGCCTACGAGATCGTCGTGCCGGCCGTCGTCGGGGCGGTGGCGCTGGCGGTGCTGCTCGGGGTGGGGTGAGTCGGCCCCCGGTCGGGGTGGGGTGACTCGGCCCTCGGGGTGTGGGGCGGGTGCGAGGTGTGGGCGCGTGGGGCGGGTGCGTGGTGTGGGTGCGTGGTGCGGTGCGGGTGGTGAGTGGTGACGCGGGGGCCCTCGCGGGCCCCCGGTCGGGTTCAGATGCCTGCCGCTGCCGACAGGTCGCGCTTGAGTGACGTCAGCAGGGTCGTCGCCTTCGTCCGCGCCGCCGGGAGGTCTGCGTGCCCGGCGACCGGGACGACCACCTCCAGGTAGCACTTCAGCTTGGGCTCCGTGCCGCTCGGGCGGACGATCACCCGGGCGCCGTCGAGGGTGTAGCGCAGGCCGTCCGTGGGCGGGAGGATGTCCGTGCCCCGGGTGAGGTCCTCCGCCCTGGTGACGGGGAGGCCCGCGAGGGTCGTCGGGGGCTGTTCGCGCAGGCGGTGCATCGCGGCGGCGATGAGGGAGAGGTCCTCCACGCGGACCGAGAGCTGGTCCGTGGCGTGCAGACCGTGTTCCACGGCGATGTCGTCGAGGAGGTCCGGGAGGGTGCGGCCGGCCTCCTTCAGGGTCGAGGCCAGCTCCGTGATCAGGAGGGCCGCGGTGATGCCGTCCTTGTCGCGGACGCCCTTCGGGTCGACGCAGTAGCCGAGGGCCTCCTCGTAGCCGTAGCGGAGGTTCTCCACGCGGGCGATCCACTTGAAGCCGGTGAGGGTCTCCTCGTGGGGGAGGCCCGCCTTCGCCGCGATGCGGCCGAGGAGGGACGACGACACGATCGACTCCGCGAACGTGCCTCGCGCTCCGCGGGTGACCAGGTGGGCGGCGAGGAGGGCGCCCACCTCGTCGCCGCGGAGCATGCGCCAGCCGGCGGGGTCCGCGGCGTCGGGTACGGCCACCGCCAGGCGGTCCGCGTCCGGGTCGTTGGCGATGACCAGGTCCGGGTCGGTCTCGCGGGCCTTCGCGAAGGCGAGGTCCATCGCGCCGGGCTCTTCCGGGTTGGGGAAGGCGACGGTGGGGAAGTCCGGGTCGGGGTCGGCCTGCTCGGTGACGAGGGCGGGCGGCGGGAAGCCGGCCCGGGCGAAGGCGGCGAGGAGGGTGTCCTTGCCGACGCCGTGCATCGCGGTGTAGACGGTGCGGGCGGTGCGGGGGGAGTCGGGGGCGAGTACGGCGTCCGTACGGGTGAGGTAGGCGTCGAGGACGTCGTCGGCGAGGGTCTGCCAGCCGGTGCCGGGGCGGGGGACGTCGTGGAGGGTGCGTACGGCGTCGATCTCGGCGGCGATGTCGGCGTCGGCGGGGGGCACGATCTGGGAGCCGTCGCCGAGGTACACCTTGTAGCCGTTGTCGCGGGGCGGGTTGTGGCTGGCGGTGACCTCTACTCCGGCCACGGCGCCGAGGTGCCGGATCGCGAAGGCGAGTACGGGGGTGGGGAGGGGGCGGGGGAGTACGGCCGCCCTGAGGCCGGCGCCGGTCATCACGGCGGCGGTGTCCCGGGCGAAGTCCTCGGACTTGTGGCGGGCGTCGTAGCCGACGACGACCAGGCCGTCGGGGTGGCCCTGCTTCTTGAGGTACGCGGCGAGGCCGGCGGCGGCGCGGATGACGACCGAGCGGTTCATGCGCATCGGGCCGGCGCCGAGTTCGCCGCGGAGGCCCGCGGTGCCGAACTGGAGGGTGCCGGAGAAGCGTGCGGTGAGCTCGGCGAGGTCCTCGGCGTCGATGAGGCGGGCGAGTTCCGCGCGGGTGTCCGCGTCGGGGTCCTCGGCCAGCCATGCCTTGGCTCGTGCGAGGAGGTCGTCGTCGTTCACGTCTTGCACGTCGGTCAGCCTCTCGGGGTCGGTGTGTGCGGTGCCTGCGGTGCCGGCGGTCGGCTGTGCGGGTTCGGTTGTGGTGATGCCTGCGGCGCCTGTGCGGGGTTCGGTTTCTGCGATGCCTGCGGCGCCTGTGCGGGTTCGGTGGGGGTGCGTGTAGCGCCTTGGGTTCGGTGGGTGGTGCGGGGCCGGGGCGGGGGGTGTCCGT
>NZ_SOAV01000007.1:0-254527 GCF_004364245.1 Streptomyces sp. BK208
GCCCGGTTACATTTCGAACCCGGAAGCTAAGCCTTACAGCGCCGATGGTACTGCAGGGGGGACCCTGTGGGAGAGTAGGACGCCGCCGAACAATCTTTGGGAAGGACCCCTGGTCCCCAGCGTTCAGCTGGGGACCAGGGGTCCTTTCGTTTTTCCAAGGCGCACCGGGTACCCGGCTGCGCGAGAATGACTTGCGGTACCGAAGACAGGAGTCACCGATGTCCACCAACTCTCCCGAGGATCGACCGGAGCGCGACCAGCGGCGACGGGACAGTGGCGACCGCGGGGGTCAGCGCGGGGACCGTGGTGGGTTCCGTCGCGACGACCGCCGGGGCGATGACCGGGGCGGACAGCGTGGTGGCTTCCGCCGGGACGACCGCGACCGCGGGCCCCGTCGGGACGACCGGGGCAGCGACCGTCCTTCGTTCCGTCGTGACGACCGTGGCGACCGCGGTGACCGGCCGGCCTTCCGCCGTGACGATCGCGGTGACCGCGGTGACCGCCCCGCGTTCCGTCGTGACGACCGCCGCGACGACCGCGGAGGATTCGGGCGTCGTGATGACAGCCGGCGCGACGACAGCCGTCGTGACGACCGGGGTGGGCAGCGCGGTGGTTTCCGTCGGGACGACCGGCGTGACGACCGGCGTGACGGTCGTCGCGAGGACAACCGCGGTGCCGGTTACGGGCGTCGGGACGATCGTGACCGTGGCGATGACCGGGGCTTCCGTCGGGACGACCGGGGCAGCGACCGTCCTTCGTTCCGTCGTGACGACCGTGGCGACCGCGGTGACCGGCCGGCCTTCCGCCGTGACGATCGCGGTGACCGCGGTGACCGCCCCGCGTTCCGTCGTGACGACCGTCCCTCCTTCCGGCGTGACGACCGCCGTGACGACCGTCCTTCGTTCCGTCGGGACGACCGGCGTGACGACCGCCGCGACGAGCGCCGTGACGACCGTCCCTCGTTCCGTCGTGACGACCGGCGCGACGAGCGTCCTTCGTTCCGTCGGGACGACCGGCGTGACGACCGCCGCGACGAGCGCCGTGACGACCGTCCCTCGTTCCGTCGTGACGAGCGTCGTGACGACCGCCGTGACGACCGGCGTGACGACCGTCCCCCCTTCCGCCGTGACGACCGTCGGGACGACAGCCGCGGTGATCGTGGCGGTTTCCGTCGCGACGACAACCGCGGCGAGCGCGGCGGGTTCGGTCGGCGTGACGACCGGCGCGACGACAGCCGGGGCGGCGACCGCGGAGGGTTCCGCGGGCGGGACGACCGTGGGGGCCGTGGGCCCCGGCGCGACGACCGCGGTGGGCGGCCCGGTGGCTTCCGTGGGCGTGACGACCGGCAGGGTGGCGGTGGCCGCTTCCGTGACGACCGTGACCGGGACCGCGACCGCGAGCCGATCAAGCGCCTGCCGATCCCCGAGGAGGTCACGGGCGACGAGATCGACAAGGACGTACGGCAGGAGCTGCAGAGCCTGCCCAAGACGCTCGCGGAGGACGTCGCCAGGAACCTGGTGATGGTCGCGCGCCTGCTCGACGAGGACCCGGAGGCCGCGTACGGCTACTCCAGGGTGGCCCTGCGTCTCGCGTCCCGTGTCGCCGCCGTACGGGAGGCGGCCGGGTTCGCCGCGTACGCCAACCAGAAGTACAGCGAGGCGCTGGCGGAGTTCCGGGCGGCGCGGCGCATGACCGGGTCGGTGGAGCTGTGGCCGGTGATGGCCGACTGCGAGCGTGGGCTCGGCCGGCCGGAGAAGGCGCTGGACATGGCCGGTGCCCCCGAGGTGCACAAGCTGGACAAGGCGGGTCAGGTCGAGATGCGCCTCGTCGCGGCCGGCGCCCGGCGGGACATGGGGCAGCTGGACGCGGCGATCGTGACGCTGCAGAGCCCCGAGCTGGCCTCCAACTCCGTGCAGCCGTGGACCGCGCGACTGCGGTACGCCTACGCCGACGCGCTGCTGGCCGCGGGCCGGGAGCGGGAGGCGCGGGAGTGGTTCGCGAAGGCCGTCGAGTCGGACCGGGACGGCAGTACGGACGCTTCCGACCGGCTCGCCGAGCTGGACGGTGTGGAGTTCGTGGACGCCCTGGACGAGCACGAGGGCGAGGCCGGGTCCGGCGGTGACGTGGAGAGCGCGTCCACCGAAGACGGCGACAAGGACCGGGACACGAACCCGGACAAGGACGGCGACGAAGACTGACGCGTCGCGTACGGCGAGGGGGCGGGCCCGTGGACAGGGCCCGCCCCCTCGCCGTGTCGTGGGCCGGGTCAGGTGTCGAGGGCGCGCAGTACCAGGCCCGAGGCGGGTTTCGGGCCGAAGGACGTCGACTTGCGGGGCATCGTGACACCCTGTCGGGCCAGGTCGCGCACGACCTCCTCGCGGACCGGGTGCATCAGCACCGCCGTACCGCCGTCGCGTTCGGCCTTCTCGACGGTGGCCGCCGTGTCGTGGATGTAGGAGATGTGGGCCGCCGAGTCGTCGGGGACGTGCCAGACGTGGGCGAGCAGTGTGGCGTGCAGGACGGTGGCGTCCAGGGTGCGCCAGGCCTCGGGCCGGTCGGTGGGGACCGTGCGGGCCAGCAGTCCGGGGGCCGGCAGGTCGACGAGATGGAAGGCGCCGTCGCCGGCGAGGAGGAAGGCGTTGCCCGCCTCGGCCGCCTTCGCCAGCGTCTTCAGGGACTCGGGCAGCGGGGTGTCCAGGCGGCGCACGCGGAAGTGCCCGTCCAGGGCGGCGATCGCGTCGTGCACCGGGACGCCGTGCAGCAGACGGTGGATGGCACGGACCCGGAGCGGATAGCGGGCCGTGTCGACCAGAAGGACGAGGCCGTGGTCCCAGGGGCTGGGGGAGGGGTGCTCGGCGCGGAGGGTGCGGTAGGTGGCCCAGCGGTGGTGGCCGTCGGCGATGAGGGCCTGCTGCCGTGACAGTTCGGCCTGGACGCGGGCCACGGCGGCCTGGTCGGTGACCGACCACAGGCGGTGGCGGAAACCGTCCTCCGTGGTCGTCGCGAGCAGCGGCGGCTGGGCGGCGGTGCGTTCCACGAGCTCGCTGGTGGCCGGGGTCTCGCCGTCGCCGCGGTAGGTCAGGAGCAGGGGCTCGAGATTGGCCCACGTGGCCCGCATCAGTGCGGCGCGGTCGGCGACGACGTGGGGCATGACGTCCTCGTGCGGCAGGACCACCCGCTCCGCGGGGTCCGTCACCCGCAGGGCGCCGATGACACCGCGCTGCAGCAGGCCGGCGTCGTCGCGTTGCTCGTAGACGTACAGGCCCGGCTCGGGGTCGGTGGTCAGGACGCCCTCCGCCGTCCAGCGGCGCAGGGTGCGGGCCGCCTGCTCGTTGCGCGCCTCGGAGGTGGCGGCCTGGGGCAGGATCAGCCGGACGATGTTGTGCGGGTCGGCGGACTCGAGGTGGAGCAGGCCGTCGGGGCGGACCACGACGTCGTAGGGCGGGGAGGTCACGGCGGCCAGGCTGCCGACCCGGTCGGGGTCGTAGCGGAGGCCTCGGAACGGGGTGAGTTCCAGGCCCCGGCGCGCCGTTGCTTCCGGGTGACCTGCAGTATTCATCCCGGCATCGTACGTGTGTCAGCGGCATGGGGGATGATCGGGGGAAAGGCGACGAACGAGGAGCGATGCGCAATGAGCCGGAGCGTCAGGACGAGGCCCGAGGGCAGTGGGCAGGGCCTGAACGAGGCCTATGACACGGCGCTGCTCGACCTGGACGGCGTGGTGTACACCGGGGGGAACGCGATCGCTCACGCCGTCGAGTCCCTCGCCGCGGCCCGCGACGGGGGCATGCACCTCGCGTACGTCACCAACAACGCGCTGCGGACCCCGGAGACGGTGGCCGCACACCTGACCGAGCTGGGGATAGCGGCGGACGGCGCCGACGTCATCACCTCGGCACAGGCGGTGGCCCGGCTGATCGCCGAGCAGGTGCCCTCGGGGGCGCGGGTGCTGGTGATCGGCGGTGAGGGGCTGCGGGTGGCGCTGCGCGAGCGCGGTCTCGAGCCGGTGGAGTCGGCCGAGGACGATCCGGCGGCCGTGGTGCAGGGGTACGGCGGTCCCGAGTTGCCGTGGGGCCGGTTCGCCGAAGCCTGCTACGCCATCGCGCGGGGCGTGCCCTGGTACGCCTCCAACACCGACCTGACCATCCCGAGCGACCGGGGGATCGCCCCGGGCAACGGCGCGGCGGTGGAGGTCGTGCGCATCGCGACCGGCGCCGACCCGCAGGTCGCGGGGAAGCCGCTGCCCCCCATGCACCGGGAGACGATCCTGCGGACCGGCGCCGAGCGGCCGTTGGTGGTGGGCGACCGGCTGGACACGGACATCGAGGGGGCGTTCAACGGGGAGGTCGACTCGCTGCTCGTGCTGACCGGCGTGACCGACGGCGCGCAGCTGCTGGCCGCGCCGCCGCAGCACCGGCCGACGTACGTGGACGCCGATCTGCGCGGGCTGCTCACCGGCCAGCCGGACGTCACCGGCGATGCCGAGGGAGGCTTCCGCTGCGGCGGCTGGACGGCGACGGCCGGCGAGGAGCGGCTGGAGCTGGCGGGTGACGGCGCGGCGCTGGACGGGCTCCGTGCCCTGTGCGCGGCGGCCTGGACGGCGGGCGGGGAGCACGGCTGCGGGCTGGACTCGGGGAAGGCGCTGGCGCGGTTGGGGTTGTGAGGCGACGCACGGGGAAGGCGCCCCTTCGCGGAGCGGAGGCTTCCGGGGTGTGCCGGAGCGGGAGGCTCCGGGGCACCTCGGGGATCGTGATCGGTTGGCAGGGTAGGCTAACCTAACTGCGTGTTGGTCGACAGTCCCCCCGAACAGCGCGCGGAGACCGCTCCCGCGCCGCCCTCCAAGCGCCGCGTCCTGCGTGCCGCGGGGCTGCCCGTCGCCGTGGCGGTCCTGGTGCTCGTCGCGATGGCGAGCATCGCGATCGGCGCCAAGGACCTTTCCCTGGGGGAGGTCTGGCACGGCCTCTTCCACGACTCGGGCACCTACGGCGACGTCGTCGTGGGCGAGCGGCTGTCGCGGACGGCGCTCGGCCTGCTGGCCGGGGCCGCCCTCGGACTCGCGGGGGCGGTACTGCAGGCGCTCACCCGCAACCCGCTGGCCGATCCCGGGCTGCTCGGCATCAACGCGGGCGCCTCGGCGGCCGTCGTCACGGGCATCACCTTCTTCGGCGTCACCTCGCTGACCGGGTACGTCTGGTTCGCCTTCGCCGGTGCGGCGGGGGTCGGCGCCCTCGTCTGGTTCCTGGGCGGCAGCCGGGGGGCCACGCCGGTGCGGCTGGTGCTGGCCGGCACGGCGATCAGCGCCGCGCTCTTCGGATACCTCCAGGCCGTGATGATCATGGATGACGCGGCGCTGGGCCGGATGCGCTTCTGGACGGTCGGTT
This sequence comes from Streptomyces sp. BK208, assembly GCF_004364245.1. Classification (GTDB taxonomy): domain Bacteria; phylum Actinomycetota; class Actinomycetes; order Streptomycetales; family Streptomycetaceae; genus Streptomyces. The sequence goes on from NZ_SOAV01000007.1 coordinate 5,382, forward strand.
CGCTGGCCTCGGCGACGAACGGCACCATCCGGGAAGTGCTGCCCTTCTTCGTGACGGGCACGGTCCTCGCCCTCGCGCTCGCCCGGCCGCTCAACGCCATGGAGATGGGCGACGACACCGCCAGGGCCCTCGGTGCCAACCTGAACCGCACCCGGGCGCTGTCCATGCTCGCGGCGACCGTGCTGTGCGGGGCCGCGACCGCCGCCTGCGGTCCGATCGTGTTCGTCGGGCTGATGATCCCGCACATCGTCCGCTCCTTCACCGGGCCCGACATGCGCTGGATCCTGCCCTACGCGGCGATCCTGTCGCCGGTGCTGCTGCTCGGCGCGGACGTGCTCGGCCGGATCGTCGCGCGGCCCTCGGAACTCCAGGTCGGCATCGTCACCGCCGTCCTGGGCGGGCCGGTCTTCATCTTTCTCGTACGACGGCGGAGGACGGCCCAGCTGTGAAGACCGTGAAGACCAACCGTGCCGTGCGCAGCCGGGGCGGGCTGTCCTTCCGCCTGGACGTGCGGGCCGCCGTCGTGGTCGCCCTGCTGCTGGTCCTCGCGCTCGCCGCGAGCGTGCTGCTGATCGGCACCGGCGACTTCGACATCCCGCCCGCCGACGTGCTGAGGACCCTGTTCGGCCAGGGCAACGCGGGCCAGGAGTTCATCGTCGACGAACTGCGGCTGCCGCGGGTCCTGGTCGGGCTGCTGGTCGGCGGCGCGCTCGGTGTCGGCGGTGCCCTCTTCCAGGCCATCTCCCGCAACCCGCTGGGCAGTCCCGACGTCCTCGGCCTCGGGCAGGGGGCGACGGCCGGTGCGCTCATCATGATCGTCCTGTTCTCCGGCAGCTCGGCCCAGGTCACCGTCGGCGCGCTCGTCGGCGGCCTGGTGACCGGACTTGCCATCTATCTGCTCGCCTGGAAGCGGGGCGTGCACGGATACCGGCTGGTCCTGGTCGGTATCGGCATGTCCGCGATCGTCACGGCGGTCAACGGCTACCTGCTCACCCGGGCCGACATCGTCGACGCGTCCCGCGCCGTGGTCTGGATGACCGGTTCCCTCAACGGCCGCGACTGGGACCAGGTCTGGCCCCTGCTCGCGCTGTGCGCCGTACTCGTCCCGCTCGTGCTCACCAACGGCCGGGCGCTGCGGATGATGGAGATGGGCGACGACGTCTCCTACGCCCTCGGGGTGCGCGTCGAGCGGGTGCGGGCGCTGCTGATGGTGGCCGCCGTCCTGCTCACCGCCGCCGCGACCGCCGCCGCAGGGCCGGTCAGCTTCGTCGCGCTCACCGCACCGCAGCTCGCCCGGCGCCTGACCCGTTCCCCCGGCCCCAACCTCGTGCCGTCCCTGTGCATGGGCGCCGCCCTGCTGGTCGGCGCGGACTGGATCTCGCAGCGCGTCTTCGGCGCCGACCAGCTGCCCGTGGGCGTCGTCACCGGTGTCCTGGGCGGCGTCTACCTGCTGTGGCTGCTGGTCACCGAGCGCAAGGCGGGCCGGATATGAGGGCCGGCACCGGTGACCACAGCGGGCTGAACAACCGAAGGAGCAACGTGAACCGCCTGACCGCCGAGAACGTCACCCTCGCCTACGACCAGCGGGTCATCGCGGAGAAGCTGTCGGTGGCGATACCCGACAACTCCTTCACGGTGATCGTCGGCCCGAACGCGTGCGGCAAGTCCACCCTGCTGCGGGCCCTGTCGCGGATGCTCAAGCCCAGCGAGGGGCGGGTGCTGCTCGACGGGTCGGTCATCCAGTCGATGCCCGCCAAGCAGGTCGCCCGGACCCTCGGCCTGCTGCCGCAGTCGTCCATCGCGCCCGACGGCATCACCGTCGGCGACCTCGTCGGCCGCGGCCGCTACCCGCACCAGGGCATCCTGCGGCAGTGGTCGGCCGAGGACGAACGGGTGGTCCAGGAGTCGATGGCCCAGACCGGCATCGCCGAGCTGGCCGACCGCTACGTCGACGAACTCTCCGGCGGACAGCGTCAGCGCGTGTGGATCGCCATGGCGCTCGCCCAGCAGACCCCGCTGCTGCTCCTGGACGAGCCGACGACGTACCTGGACATCCAGCACCAGATCGACGTCCTCGACCTGTGCGCGGAGCTCCACGAGGAGCAGGGCCGGACCCTCGTGGCCGTGCTGCACGACCTCAACCACGCCGCCCGCTACGCCACCCACCTCATCGCGCTGCGCGGCGGGGAGGTCGTCGCCGAGGGCGCCCCGAAGGACATCGTCACCGCCGACCTCGTCGAGCGGGTCTTCGGGCTGCGCTGCCAGGTCATCGACGACCCGGAGACGGGCACACCGCTGGTGGTGCCGGCCGCGCGCAAGCGGCGTACCGAGCCGGTGAAGGCGGTCGCTACAGGAGCTTCCTGAGCCGGAACAGGTCGCGCAGACCCGCCTCCAGCCTCACTCGCCCCGAGCCCCAGGCCCTGGCGAAGTTCAGCTCGCCCGCCACCAGGGCCACCAGGTCGTCCCCGGTCATCGCCAGCCTGATCTCGGCCCTCTCGCGCGGCGGGCCCTCCAGGGTCTCGCGCACGTCGATGCGGCCGTCCGTCATGCGTCCGGCGAAGGTGACGTCCAGGTCGGTGATGTGGCAGCTCACCGAGCGGTCCAGCTCCGTGGCCGCCCGCACGTCCCCTTCGGCGCCGCGCATGCTGTCCGAAAGCTTGTCGAGTGCGGCACGGCACTCCTCAGTCGTCGCCATCGGGACCGACCGTACCCCAGTGCCACGCGGTAGCGTCGGGGCATGAGCGACGCAGCACCCGAGCCGGAGCCTCGGCCGGGACCCGAAGAGGCGCAGCACGGGGACCGTCCGGAGCCGGGGCACGAGCCGGCCGCCCCCGCCCCGCTGGAGGTCCCCCGCGCGCCCACCGGGAACGCAGAGGTCGACGCCCGGCTGGCGCGGCTGGCCGATGCCGACCACCTGGCCACCGACGGACACGTCGAGGTGTACGAGGATGTACACCGGGGGCTGCGCGACGCGCTCACCGCGCTGGACGCCCGCCCGGGACCACCGGCGCCCCCGTCGCCGCCATCACCGTACGACCGCAGGAGCTGAACCGAACGTGGCAGGAGTCGCACGCCGCCGTCTCGACGCGGAGCTGGTGCGCCGCAAGCTGGCGCGCTCGCGCGAGCACGCGAGCCAGCTGATCGCCGCCGGGCGGGTCACCGTCGGCAAGACCGTCGCGGCCAAACCCGCCACGCAGGTCGAGACCGCCGCCGCGATCGTGGTGACCGCCGCCGACGACGACCCCGACTACGTCTCGCGCGGCGGCCACAAGCTCGCCGGCGCCCTCGCCGCCTTCGGGCCGCAGGGCCTCGTCGTCGAGGGCCGCCGGGCCCTGGACGCGGGCGCCTCCACCGGAGGCTTCACCGACGTACTGCTGCGGGCGGGCGCCGCGCACGTCGTCGCCGTGGACGTCGGGTACGGACAGCTCGCGTGGAGTCTCCGGCAGGATGAACGCGTCACCGTCAAGGACCGTACGAACGTACGCGAGTTGACGCCGGAAGCGATCGATGGGGAGCCCGTGGACCTGGTCGTGGGGGATCTGTCCTTCATCCCGCTCGGGCTGGTACTGCCCGCACTGGTGCGGTGCACCCGGCCGGACGCCGATCTGGTGATGATGGTGAAGCCGCAGTTCGAGGTGGGGAAGGAACGGCTGGGCAGCGGGGGAGTGGTACGCAGTGCGCAGCTGCGGGCCGAGACGGTGCGCGGCGTCGCGCAGAAGGCCTGGGAGCTGGGGCTCGGCGTGAAGGGGGTCACCGCCAGTCCGCTGCCGGGTCCCTCCGGGAACGTCGAGTACTTTCTGTGGCTGCGGGCCGGGGCCGGTGCACTGGACCCGGCCGATGTCGATCGTGCAGTGGCGGAGGGGCCGCGTTGACACAGAACCGAGCGCGAACTGTTTTCCTGCTCGCCCACACCGGGCGTCCGGCGGCCATCCGCAGCGCGGAGCTGGTGGTCAAGGGGCTGCTGCTGGCCGGGATCGGCGTGCGGGTCCTGGAGGCCGAGGCGCGCGACCTGCCGCTGCCGGGCGAGGTGGACCTCGTCGGTGAGGCGACCCCGCAGTGCCTGGACGGGTGCGAGCTGCTCATCGTGCTGGGCGGTGACGGCACGCTGCTGCGCGGCGCCGAGTTCGCCCGCGCCTCCGGGGTGCCGATGCTCGGCGTCAACCTCGGGCGGGTCGGCTTCCTCGCCGAGGCCGAGCGGGACGACCTCGACAAGGTCGTCGACCGGGTGGTGAACCGGGCGTACGAGGTCGAGGAGCGGATGACCGTCGACGTCGTCGTGCACCGCAACGGCGACATCGTGCACACCGACTGGGCGCTGAACGAGGCCGCCGTGCAGAAGGCCGGTGCCGAGAAGCTGCTGGAAGTCGTCCTGGAGATCGACGGGCGTCCGGTGACCGGGTTCGGCTGCGACGGCATCGTGCTGTCCACGCCGACCGGGTCGACGGCGTACGCCTTCTCGGCCGGCGGGCCGGTGGTGTGGCCGGAGGTGGAGGCGCTGCTGATGGTGCCGATCAGCGCGCACGCGCTGTTCGCCAAGCCCCTGGTGACCTCGCCGGACTCGGTGCTCGCGGTGGAGGTGCTGCCGCACGTCCCGCCGGGGGTGCTGTGGTGCGACGGGCGCCGGACGGTGGAGCTGCCGCCGGGCGCGCGCGTCGAGGTGCGGCGGGGGGCGGTGCCGGTGCGGCTGGCCCGGTTGCACCACGCGTCGTTCACGGACCGGTTGGTCGCGAAGTTCGCTTTGCCGGTGTCGGGGTGGCGCGGGGCGCCGCACTAGCGGTCTCGAAGGGGTGGTTCTGGTTGTGGCCCGGCCGCGGGCCGTCCGGGCAGGTCGCGTCCCGCGGCGCAGCCGCTGCCAGCACAGTCCCGCGCCCCTGAGGGCGTGCGCTCCCCGGTGTCGCATGGGCGGCCTGTGTGCGCTTCCCGCCCTCGACCTCGTAAGGTCGTGTCCGTGCTTGAGGAGATGCGGATACGGTCGCTCGGGGTCATCGACGACGCGGTGGTCGAGCTGTCGCCCGGCTTCACCGCTGTCACCGGTGAGACGGGCGCGGGCAAGACCATGGTGGTCACCAGCCTCGGGCTGCTCCTGGGCGGACGCGCGGACGCGGCGCTGGTGCGGATCGGGGCGAAGAACGCGGTCGTCGAGGGGCGCATCGCGGTGCCCGGCGACGCCGCGGCAGCCGTCCGGGCCGAGGAGGCCGGGGCCGAGCTGGACGACGGGGCGCTGCTGATCAGCCGTACCGTTTCCGCCGAAGGGCGCTCGCGGGCGCACCTGGGCGGGCGGTCGGTGCCGGTGGGGATGCTCGCCGAGCTGGCCGACGAGCTGGTGGCGGTGCACGGGCAGACCGACCAGCAGGGGCTGCTCAAGCTGTCCCGGCAGCGGCAGGCCCTCGACCGGTACGCGGGCGACGCGGTCGCCGGGCCGCTCGCCAAGTACACCGAGGCCTACCGGCGGCTGCGGGCCGTCGCCGCCGAGCTGGACGAGATCACCACGCGCGCGCGGGAACGCGCCCAGGAGGCCGACCTGCTGCGCTACGGCCTCGACGAGATCGCCGCGGTCGAGCCGCGCGCCGGGGAGGACGCCGAGCTGGCGGAGGAGGCGGAGCGGCTGGGCCACGCCGAGGCGCTCGCGTCGGCCGCCACGGCCGCCCACGCCGCCCTCGCGGGCAACCCGGAGGATCCCGAGGGCGTGGACGGCGCGACGCTCGTCGCGGGCGCCCAGCGGGCCCTGGACGCCGTACGGTCCCACGACCCGGCGCTGGCCGGGCTCGCCGAGCGGATCGGTGAGGTCGGCATCCTGCTGCGCGACGTGGCGGGGGAGCTCGCCGGGTACGCCGACGACCTGGACGCCGACCCGCTGCGGCTGGCGGCGGTCGAGGAGCGCCGGGCCGCGCTCACCGCGCTGACCCGGAAGTACGGCGAGGACATCGACGCCGTGCTGAGCTGGGCCGAGCAGAGCGCAGCGCGGCTGACCGAGCTGGACGGCGACGACGAGCGGATCGGCGAGCTGACGGCCGAGCGGGACGCGCTGCGGGCGGAACTCGGCGGCCTCGCCCAGGCACTGACCGACGCGCGCACCGAGGCCGCCGAGCGGTTCGCCGCCGCCGTGACCGCCGAGCTGGCGTCGCTCGCCATGCCCCACGCGCGCGTGTCGTTCGAGATCCGGCAGACCGAGGACCCCGAGGGCGTCGAGGTCGGCGGGCGGACGGTCGCGTACGGGTCGTCGGGCGCGGACGAGGTGGAGCTGCTGCTCGCCCCGCACCCCGGCGCGCCGCCTCGGCCGATCGCCAAGGGCGCGTCCGGCGGTGAGCTGTCGCGCGTGATGCTGGCCGTGGAGGTCGTCTTCGCGGGCACGGATCCGGTGCCGACGTACCTCTTCGACGAGGTCGACGCCGGGGTCGGCGGAAAGGCGGCGGTGGAGATCGGCCGTCGTCTCGCGCGACTGGCGAAGAAGGCGCAGGTCGTGGTCGTCACGCACCTGCCGCAGGTGGCGGCGTTCGCCGACCGGCAGCTGCTGGTGGAGAAGACGAACGACGGCTCCGTGACCCGCTCCGGCGTCAAGGTCCTGGAGGGCGAGGACCGCGTCCGGGAGCTGTCCCGGATGCTCGCCGGCCAGGAGGACTCCGAGACGGCCCGCGCGCACGCGGAGGAACTCCTGGAGACGGCCCGCTCGGACCAGTAGCAGCACACGGCCGCCCGCACACGGAACGCCGGGGAACGCGCCCGGCCCGGTTACGGACCGCACCGGCCGCCCGACCCCTGCCCCGGGCAGCAGCACGCCGAAGCCGCCCGGTGTTCCGGCGCGGCCTCCTGCCGGAGGGCGGCCTCGGTGGCCCGCGGGTCGGACGCCGGGTGGCTGGCCGGCGGGTGGATGGGGGCCGGGCGGGCGGTGTTCGCCGGCGCACGAGGGTGTGACGTCCGGGCGGCCGGGGGTGTCGCGGGGCGGTATCGGGGCATGCGCGGAGTTGGCGTCGTCCGGCAGCCCTTGCCGGGCAGCGTGCGCCGGAGGCGCCCCGGATCTCCGCGGGCGGGTCCGGCCGCGGACGCCGTGTCGGAGGGCCGGTGCGTCGGCCCGCCCGGGTGTGCGCGTCGCATTCACTCGTACGAGTGAGGTGGTTCGGTGTCGTTGTCCCGTCGGTCCGCCGTACGTGGCGCTCGTCGTTGCCGGAACACCCGTGCGGCCTGGCATCCTTGACTGAGCGGCGCACGGGAATCCGCCCGGCGCACCCCGTCCGCACCATCCTTCTGTACGTTCTTCGTGACCGTCCCCGCCGAACCCAGGAGCCCCGGCCAGGTGACCCTCGTGAGCAGCCACTCACCGCACGGCCAGTCGCCCCTGCGCACCGTGCAGGTGCTGGGCGGCGGCAATGCCCGCAGCAGCACGCACGTGCGCTCGCTGGCCGCGGGGCTCGCCGCGCGGGGCGTGAAGGTGACGGTGTGCGCCCCCTCCGACGCGGAGTACACCTACGACTTCACGGGTGCCGGAGCCGACCACGTGCACGTGCCGCGCAGCAGCGACCCCGCGTCGGTGGCCGCGCTGCGGACGGTGTGCGCGGACGCCGACCTGGTGCACGCGCACGGGCTGCACGCCTCCTTCCGGGCCGTACTGGCCCTCGGCGGGCGGCGCGTGCGGACGCCGCTCGTCGTCACCTGGCACGACCGGGTGCACGCCGAGGGAGCCCGCGCCCCACTGCTGCGCGTGCTGGAGCGGCGGGTGATGAAGGCCGCCACCGTCGTGCTCGGCGCCACCTCGGAGCTGGTCGACGGGGCACGGCGGGCAGGCGCGCGGGACGCCCGGCTCGGCCCCGTCGCCCTCCCCGCCCGGCCGGCCCGACCGCCCGGACCGGAGGACCCCGACCGGCTGCGCGCCAAGGTCCGCGCCGAACTCGGCGCCGTCGAACGGCCGTTGCTGATCGCCGTCGGCTCCCTCGACCGGCACCGTGGATACGACGTGCTGCTCGACGCGGCCCGCGCGTGGCGCCGCCTCGATCCGGCGCCACTGGTCGTCGTCGCCGGACAGGGGCCGCTGCGCGGGGAGTTGCAGGCGCGGATCGAGGGCGAGGAACTGCCGGTGCTGCTCCTCGGCAGCCGCGACGACGTGCCCGACCTGTTGGCGGCGGCCGACCTCGCGCTGCTGCCGAGCCGCCGGGAGCCGGGACGGTCCGTCCTCGCCCAGGAGGCGCTCCACGCGCGCGTGCCGCTCGTCGCGGGCGCCGTCGGCGGCATCCCCGAACTGGTCGGCGACGCCGCCGAACTCGTGCCGCCCGGGAACGCGAAGGCGCTCGCCGACGCCGTCATCCGCCTGCTCGGCGACCCGGTGCGGCGGGCCGGGCTGCGCGAGCGCGGCGTACGGCAGGCGGCCGGCTGGCCGACCGAGGACGAGACCGTCGCCCAGGTGCTGAGCATCTACGACGAGTTGACGCAGCCCACGCCGTTGCTCTAGGCACCCGCCCGCGGGCGGGTGGCGGGCCGGGGCTACGGCACGTGCCGGCGCGCGCGCAGGGCGAGGCTCAACGCCAGCACGGTCTGCGGGTCGTCGAGGTCCGTGCCGAGCAACTCCCCGATCCGGGCCAGCCGGTTGTAGAGCGTCTGCCGGTTCAGATGGAGTTCGCGTGCCGTCTCCGCCTTGCGTCCGGCGTGCGCCAAGTACGTCTGGAGCGTGGGCAGCAGGGGCGGCTTCGAGCGGTCGTCGTGCTCACGCAGCGGCCCGATCGCCCGGTCGACGAACGCCGCCAGGTCCGGATGGTCGCGCAGCCGCCACAGCAGCAGGTCGATGTCCAGGCGCCGGGCGTCGTACCAGAGCCGGCCGGTCAGACCCTGCGCCGCGGTCGCCGTCTCCGCCGCGTGCCTGAGACCCGCCGACGCCGCCGCCCAGCCGCCGGACACCCCGACGACCACCACCGGCGGCTGTGCCCCCGGACGCTGCATCCCGGCCCGCTCCGCGCCCGTCCGCAGCGCCGCAGCGACCCGGTCCGCGACCGTCGTCCGCTCCGACTCCGCGCGCAGCCCCAGCAGCAGCGGCACCCGGCCCTCCACCGGACGTACGCCCAGCAGCACCGGAACCCCCACCGACGCCAGCTCCTCGGCGACCGCGCGCGCCAGCACCGCCCAGCCGCCGCCCGCCGGGGACAGGGCGTCGCCGAGCCGCATCACCACCGGCAGCAGCGGTCCCGAGCCGGGTTTGAAGCCCAGGACGCGGGCCTGCGCCGGAGCGTCCGCGGCGGTGATCCGGCCCTCGGCGAGGTCGGTCAGGAAGTCGCCCCGGCCGCGCGCCGCCAGCTCCTCCTCCTGCCGCGCCTGCATCAGCACCACGGCGAGGATGCCGGCCGTCCGCTCCGCCGCCATCCGGTGCACCGGCGCCAGCGGGGACCGGACCGGCAGCAGCACGAGGCGGGCCCGGACCGACCCGGCACCCGGCCCGCCGCCGGGCACGTCCACCAGGACCGAGCCCGCCGGAGGCGGCGCGTCCTTGTGCGGGCCCCGCAGCCCCTCCCAGACCTGGAGGGGATCGGCGCCCTCGGGCCCGGCACCGGCGGCGTACAGCAGGCGGCCGTCGGTGGTCTCCAGGAAGACCGGGTTGCCGGCGAAGTCGGCCAGGATCCCCAGCACCTGGGGCACCCCGCCGCCGCCCAGCAGGGCCTCGGTGCAGCGGCGGTGCACCTCCTCGGCGCGCTGGAGCAGCGTGTAGTGACCGTTGACGATCTCGGTGTGGATCTCCTCGGTGACCGTCACGAACGGCACCTCTCGGTGCAGCTGGACCAGCGGCAGGCCGGCCGCGCGGGCGGTGTCGACCAAGGCGGCCGGCAGCCGGGCGAAGCGCGGCCCCAGCTCCATCACGAGGGCCGCGATGCCGCGCTCGGCCAGCGTGCGGACGAACGCCCGCTGTTCGGCGGGGCGGGTGCCCAGGCCGTACCCCGTGGTCAGCAGCAGCTCGCCGCCCTTGAGGAGCGAGGCGATGTTGGGCACCTCACCGGCGTGCACCCAGCGCACCGTGCGGTGCAGCCGGTCGGCGCCCGCGAGGATCTCCGGCAGACCACTGCGCAGCCCGGGCAGCTCCAGTGCCCGCCGCACCGTGATCCCGGCGCCCTGGGTGTCGAATCCGCTGTTCATGCCGCTGTCCATGAGCCGGACGCTACCCGGCGCGGCCGCCCGGGACATCCACCCGGTGCCCCCGGGCAGCACGGCGGCCCCGACGCCGACGCCCATCGCCGGCCCCCGCTCTCCGGAGGACCACTCGGGCCCCCCGCGGGACGGGCAGCGGCACGGCGGCCGTAGGCGGAGGTGACCGGCGTGCCGCTGGGGGACCTACACGCCGGACTTCGGCGCGCGGAGTGACAGCCGCCCGCCGAGCAGCACGGCGCAGGCCCCGACGGTCAGCAGCCCGCCGACGAGGAAGGTGCCCGCGACACCGGTGAGCGGCAGGACCAGTCCGCCGAGTGCGGCGCCCGCCGCGATGCCGGCGTTGTACAGGCCGGAGTTGGCCGCGAGCGCGATGTCCGTACGGCCCGGCGCGCAGTGCAGCATCGCGTTCTGGGTGGTCATGAACACCGGCCCCAGCGCACCGCCCAGCAGCGCCAGGAACACCACCGCGGCCACCCGGTCGCCGCCGGCCGCACAGAGACCGAGCATGCCCACCGCCTGGGTGGCGACGGCGACCGTCAGCGTGGCCTGGGGAAAGCGGTCCAGCAACGCCCCCGTGACGGTCACCCCCACCAGGCACGCACCGCCGAAACCCACGAACAGGGCACTGACCGAGCCCGAGGAGAAGCCGCTGACGTCCCCCAGGAGCTCGACGACGTAGGTGTATCCCGTGAAGGCACCCGTGGCGGACAGGGTCCCGGCCGCCAGCACGATCCCGAAGCGGCGGGCGTCGGGACGGGTGCCGCGGCCGGCGTTCCCGCGTTCCGGCGGCGTGGTCGGCAGCGCGAGGGCGATCGTCACCAGGGACACGAGTCCCAGAGCCGCCGGCAGGGCGACGGGGAGCTGCCAGCCGCTCCGACCGCCCAGCCAGTTCCCGGCGGGCACACCGAGCACGAGGGCGAGTGAACCGGCGACGGACAACGCCCCGACCACGCGGCCGCGGACCGCGGGCGGGAACAGGCCCACCGCGACCGGACCCATCACCGCCCAGAACAGTGCCTGGGCGAGTGCCGTCAGCAGCCGCGCGGCGAGGAGCAACCCGTAGGAGGTCGCGAGGGCCGCGACCAGACTGGACACGACCAGCGCGGCGAGGAGCCCCGTGAGCACGTGGCGCCGGGGCACCGCGCGCACCGCGTGGGTCAGCGGCAGGGACGAGACGGCCACCGTCGCCCCGTAACCCGTGACCAGGAGCCCGACCGCCGACAGCGACACCCCAAGGTCCTCGGAGACGGGCTCCAGGAGACCGATCGGCAGGTTCTCCGCGGTGTTGAAGGTGAAGGCGGCCAGCATCAGGGCGAAGAGCACCGCCGACCTGTGCCGGGGAGCCGGTCGCCCGGCGGGCACCCGGTCGCTTCCCCACGCCGTTCCCGGCTCCTGCGTGGCGCCGTCCATGGGGGTACCTCACCGGGTTCACCGGCTCGCGGCAACCGAATTCGTCACACCCCGGGGTCACCCGCCCGCCGGGGAGACGCGGTCACCGCCGGCACGGCAGACCGCCCCGGCCGCACGGGCGGGTGCGGGCCGGGGCGGTCGGACATGCCGGGTGCTCAGCCGCCGTAGGCGCCGCTGGCCGTCAGCCTGAGGGCCGTGTCGATCAGGGGCACGTGGCTGAAGGCCTGCGGGAAGTTGCCGACCTGGCGCTGCAGGCGGGGGTCCCACTCCTCGGCCAGCAGACCGAGGTCGTTGCGCAGGGACAGCAGCTTCTCGAAGAGCTTCCTCGCCTCGTCCACCCGGCCGATCATCGCCAGGTCGTCCGCCATCCAGAACGAGCAGGCCAGGAAGGCGCCCTCGTCGCCCGGCAGGCCGTCGACGCCCTCCGCCTCGCCGTCCGTCGGGTAGCGCAGGATGAAGCCGTCCGAGGTGGACAGCTCGCGCTGGATGGCCTCGATGGTGCCGATGACCCGCTTGTCGTCCGGCGGCAGGAAGCCCATCTGCGGGATCAGCAGCAGCGAGGCGTCCAGCGCCTGCGAGCCGTAGGACTGCGTGAAGGTGTTGCGTTCCTTGTCGTAGCCCTTCTCGCACACGTCCCGGTGGATGTCGTCGCGCAGCTGCTTCCAGCGCTCCAGCGGGCCGTCGGCGTCGCCGGACTCGATCAGCTTGATGGTGCGGTCGACGGCGACCCAGGCCATCACCTTGGAGTGCACGAAGTGGCGGCGCGGGCCGCGCACCTCCCAGATGCCCTCGTCCGGCTCGTGCCAGTGGGACTCCAGGTAGCGGATCAGCTTGAGCTGGAGCACCGAGGCGTAGTCGTTGCGGGCCAGGCCCGTCATGTGGCCCAGGTGCAGGGCCTCGGTCACCTCGCCGTAGACGTCCAGCTGGAGCTGGTGGGCCGCGCCGTTGCCCACCCGGACCGGGGTGGAGTTCTCGTAGCCGGGCAGCCAGTCCAGCTCCGCCTCGCCCAGCTCCCGCTCACCGGCGATGCCGTACATGATCTGCAGGTTCTCCGGGTCGCCCGCGACCGCGCGCAGCAGCCACTCGCGCCAGGCGCGGGCCTCCTCGCGGTAGCCGGTGCGCAGCAGCGACGACAGCGTGATCGCGGCGTCGCGCAGCCACGTGTAGCGGTAGTCCCAGTTGCGGACGCCGCCGATGTCCTCCGGCAGGGAGGTGGTGGGCGCGGCGACGATGCCGCCGGTGGGGGCGTACGTCAGGGCCTTCAGCGTGATCAGGGAGCGGACCACGGCCTCCCGGTAGGGACCGTGGTAAGTACAGTGCTCGACCCAGTCGCGCCAGAAGTCCTCGGTGGCCACCAGCGACTGCTCCGGCTCAGGAAGCGCCGGCGGCTCCTTGTGCGAGGGCTCCCACGAGATCGTGAACGCGATCCGGTCACCCGGGGCGACCGTGAAGTCCGCGTACGTGGTCAGCGCCTTGCCGTAGGTCTCCGCCTCCGTGTCGAACCAGACGGAGTCCGGGCCCGCGACGGCCACCGTGCGGCCCTCGTGCTTGTGCACCCAGGGCACCACCCGGCCGTAGCTGAACCGCATCCGCAGCTCCGAGCGCATCGGCACCCGGCCGGAGACGCCCTCCACGATCCGGATCAGCTGCGGCGCGCCGTCGCGCGGCGGCATGAAATCGATCACGCGCACGGTGCCGCGCGGGGTGTCCCACTCGGACTCCAGGATCAGCGAGTCGCCGCGATAGGTCCGCCGGGCCGAGGTGGGCGGCTCGGCGCCGGGGGCATAGGCGGGGCCGAGCCGCCAGAAGCCGTGCTCCCCGGTGCCCAGCAGGCCGGCGAAGATGGCATGCGAGTCGAAGCGGGGCAGGCACAGCCAGTCGACTGTGCCGTCCCGGCAGACCAGGGCAGCGGTCTGCATGTCTCCGATGAGTGCGTAGTCTTCGATGCGCCCGGCCACGTGCAACTCCAGTCGAACGGCCACGTCACCCCGCGTGGGGGCGGTCGCTAATACGGTCAGCGGTCAAGGTGTGGGGTCAGAGGAATGGGTCGGGGACGTGCTTCGGGGGATGTGTTCCGAGGGACGGGTGCCCCGCGTGTCATGCCTCATTGAGCCATGAAGCAAAGCAGCCGTCCGGCCGTGAAGCCAAACGTGGTACCCCGGACAACCATTGTTGCGCAGCGAACTGACGAGCTCCCGTGGTCCGGTTGCCGACAGGCGAGGGGTGGTGCCGTGTCGCCGGGCGGGCTCGGCAGCGAACGTCCGAGCAGGATACGACGCACGTAGATGATCCGGGTGCCGCTCCGGGCAACCCGGGTCCGCCGAACGAGTGACCGTGCGGTGAGGAAACTGTGACCGTCCCACCTGCGTGTCCGGCCGTGCGCGGAGGGTGGCCGGAAGCCATCGTCCCCAGGCGCTGTTACGCTGGTAGCCCGTGGACCGGTGGGAGAAGAACCCCGGAACCGCAGCGACGGCGCCGCCGCCGACCCCCGGTACGACCGGGGCGGAGGACGGACGCACCGCACCCCAGACCGCGACCACGGGAGCCCCCTCTTGGCCATGCCGCCCACCGCTTTTCGAAACAGCACAGCCTCGACGACCAAGCACATCTTCGTCACCGGGGGTGTCGCCTCCTCGCTGGGCAAGGGGCTGACCGCCTCCAGCCTCGGCATGCTGCTCAAGGCCCGGGGCCTGCGCGTCGTGATGCAGAAGCTCGACCCCTACCTCAACGTCGACCCCGGCACGATGAACCCCTTCCAGCACGGTGAGGTCTTCGTCACCAACGACGGGGCCGAGACCGACCTGGACATCGGCCACTACGAGCGCTTCCTCGACCGTGACCTGGACGGCACCGCCAACGTGACCACCGGGCAGGTGTACTCGGCCGTGATCGCCAAGGAGCGGCGCGGCGAGTACCTGGGTGACACCGTGCAGGTCATCCCGCACATCACCAACGAGATCAAGCACCGCATCCGCCGCATGGCGACGGACGAGGTCGACGTCGTGATCACCGAGGTCGGCGGCACCGTCGGCGACATCGAGTCGCTGCCGTTCCTGGAGACCGTCCGCCAGGTCCGGCACGAGGTCGGCCGCGACAACGTGTTCGTCGTCCACATCTCGCTGCTGCCCTACATCGGCCCTTCGGGTGAGCTGAAGACCAAGCCCACCCAGCACAGCGTCGCCGCCCTGCGCAACATCGGTATCCAGCCGGACGCGATCGTGCTGCGCTGCGACCGCGAGGTGCCCACCGCGATCAAGCGCAAGATCTCGCTGATGTGCGACGTCGACGAGGCCGCCGTGGTGGCCTGCCCCGACGCCCGCTCCATCTACGACATCCCCAAGGTCGTCCACACCGAGGGCCTGGACGCCTACGTGGTCCGCAAGCTGGACCTGCCGTTCCGCGACGTGGACTGGACGACCTGGGACGACCTGCTCGACCGCGTGCACAAGCCCGAGCACGAGATCGTCATGGCCCTGGTCGGCAAGTACATCGACCTGCCCGACGCCTACCTCTCGGTCACCGAGGCGCTGCGGGCCGGCGGCTTCGCCAACCGGGCCCGCGTCAAGATCAAGTGGGTCACGTCCGACGACTGCAAGACCCCGGCCGGCGCCAAGGCGCAGCTCGGCGACGTCGACGCGATCTGCATCCCGGGCGGCTTCGGCGAGCGCGGTGTGACCGGCAAGGTCGGCGCGATCGAGTACGCCCGCGAGAACAAGATCCCGCTGCTCGGCCTCTGCCTGGGCCTGCAGTGCATCGTGGTCGAGGCCGCCCGCAACCTGGCCGGCGTCGGGGACGCCAACTCCACCGAGTTCGACCCCGCCACCGCCCACCCGGTCATCTCCACCATGGCCGAGCAGCTGGACATCGTGGCCGGCGAGGGCGACCTGGGCGGCACCATGCGACTGGGCATGTACCCGGCGAAGCTGGCCGAGGGCTCGATCGTGCGCGAGGTGTACGACGGCAAGGAGTACGTCGAGGAGCGGCACCGCCACCGCTACGAGGTGAACAACGCCTACCGCGCGGAGCTGGAGAAGAAGGCCGGCATCGTCTTCTCGGGCACCTCCCCGGACGGCAAGCTCGTCGAGTACGTCGAGTACCCGCGCGAGGTGCACCCCTACCTGGTGGCCACCCAGGCCCACCCGGAGCTGCGCTCCAGGCCGACCCGTCCGCACCCGCTCTTCGCCGGGCTGGTCAAGGCCGCGGTCGAGCGGAAGACGTCGAAGTAACACACCAGTTGTACGGTTGGCCGGGGCACGCGCACTCGACGGCGCGGGCCCCGGCTTTCGCGTACGTCTGGAAGGGCGGGTCACCGATGACGGGCAGCACGATCAAGGACGTTCCCGAGGAGTGGGAGATCCGGGGCAGCCGGACGCCCTTCCGGGGCAAGAAGACCTCGGTGCGCACGGACGACGTGGTCATGCCCGACGGCTCCGTGACCTCCCGCGACTACCAGGTCCACCCCGGTTCCGTGGCCGTCCTCGCCCTGGACGGCGAGGGCCGGGTGCTGGTCATCCGCCAGTACCGGCACCCCGTGCGGGAGCGGCTGTGGGAGATCCCGGCCGGCCTGCTCGACGTCCCCGGCGAGAACCCGCTGCACGCCGCCCAGCGCGAGCTGTACGAGGAGGCGCACGTCAAGGCCGAGGACTGGCGGGTGCTGACCGACGTCTACACCACCCCCGGCGGCTGCGACGAGGCCGTACGGATCTTCCTGGCCCGGGACCTGTCGGAGGCCGCGGGCGAGCGCTTCGAGGTCGAGGACGAAGAGGCCGACATGGAGCTGGAGCGGGTGCCCGTCGCGGACCTGGTCCGGGGCGTGCTCGCGGGGGAGCTGCACAACAACTGCCTGGTCGTGGGCGTGCTGTCGCTGGTCGCCGCTCAGCAGGGCGACGGCCTCGACGCGCTCCGCCCGGCCGGGGCGCCGTGGCCCGCCCGCCCCTTCGAGGCCTGAGGGCCCCTGAACCGTCGCCGGTGTGACGATCGGTTGATCCGATCGGGGGATCCGTCCGCCGCGCTCCGCCGGGAACGTCGCAGAGCGTGAACTAGGCTCGGAAACGCCCGAACCGGGCTTCCGGCGGGCACCGGCGTGCGGTGGGATCGGGAGTGTGGCCCGTGACGGATCAGGCGGTGGACACGGACGGCGTACGACTGTCTCAGGAGCCTGCTGAGGAGCGCGGATTCCTGGGCCGCACCCGGGAGTTGAAGGAGCTGCGCGCCGACATCGAGCGCGCGGGCCTGGACACCCTCTCCGGCCGCAAGGCCCCTCGCGCGCGCGTCCTGCTCATCGCGGGCCGGCCCGGCTCGGGGCGCACCGCGCTCGCCGAGGAACTGGCCGCCCAGGTCGCGCACGACTACCCGGACGGGGTGCTGCGGGCCCGGCTGAGCGAGCCGGACGGCACCCGGGTGCCCGTCGACCGCCTCGCCCGGGACCTGCTCGCCGAGCTGGACCGCACGGCGCCGCCCGGGGCCGACGAGGACGACCTCACCGAGGCCCTGCGCACCGCGCTCGCCGAGCGCAGGGCCCTGCTGCTGCTCGACGCCGTCGCGGACGCCGAACAGGTCGACGCGCTGCTGCCGGACACCCCGGGCTGCCTGGCCGTCGCCGTGGCCGAGGGGCCGCTGACCGGCATCTCGGACGTCCGCCCGTGCACGCTGGGCGGGCTCGACACCAAGTCGGCCGTGGAGCTGCTGTCCCGCCACACCGGCTCGGTCCGCGTCACCGTCGACCCCCGGGCCGCCGAGCAACTGGTCGAGCTGTGCCAGGCGCAGCCCGCCGCGCTGACCCTGGCCGGCGGCTGGCTCGCGGCCCGCCCCCAGTCGGCCGTCGCCGACCTCGCCAAGCACCTGCACGCCGAGCACGAGGAGGCGGACGCGATCGGCCGCGTATTCCGACTCGTGTACGCGTCCCTGCCCGGCGCCGCCGCCCGGATGCTGCGGCTGCTCTCCCTCGCCCCGGCCGGCCTGGTCGACCCGCACACCGCCTCCGCGCTCGCCGGCTGCTCCGTGAGCGGCGCCCGCGCCACCCTGGACGACTTCGCCGCCCTCGGTCTGCTGCGGGCCGTCGACTCGCCGCTGCCCGCGTACGAGGTCCCCGGGTGCCTGCACGACCGGCTGGACCGCCTCGCGCGCAAGCACGACCGGCCCGCCGAGCTCCAGCTGGCCCGCGCCCGGATGCTGGAGCGGACGGTGCGGCTGCTGCAGTCCTGCCGGGCGGTCACCGAGACCGACAGCCCGCAGGCCCGCGAGAAGCTCCTCGCCACGCCGCGCGACCTGCGCTTCCCGCACCCCGGTGCGGCCGCGGACTGGCTGCGCTCCCGGCGCCCCGCCCTGCTCGCCGCGGCCCGTCTCGCGGTCGCCGACGGGGAGCTGGACACCCTCGCCCGCCGCCTGATGTCCCAGCTCGTGCGGGCGATGGTGGCCCACTTCGGCACCCGGGCGGCCGCCCCCGACCTGTACGGCATCCACCGTCTCGTCCTCGACGTGGCCGAGCGCCGCGAACTGCCCCGGGAGAAGGCGGCGGCCCTGCTGAACCTGGCCGACCTGGACGCCCGTACCGGCCGTACCGCCGAGGCCCTGGTGCGCTACCGGGCCGCGCTGGACGCCGGACGCGAGGCGAACGACCCGTATGCGACCGGCCGCGCGATGGAATCCGTGGGCGGCGCCCACCTGGAGCTCGGGGACTACGACCGCGCCGCCGACTGGTTCGGCCGGGCCCTCGCCCAGCGCCTCGCCCGGGACGAGCGCGCCGACGCCGCCCGCGTCTGGGGCCGGGTCGCCACCGCCCACACCTACGCCGGACGCTACGGCGAGGCGGTGCGGTCCTGGCGGGCGGCCGTCTCCGGGTACCGCAGGACCGGCGACGTGGCCGCGCACGCGCGGGCGCTGTCCGAGCTGGCCCGGGTCCAGGAGTACGCCGGGCGCCCCGAGGAGTCGCTGCGCACCTGCCGGGAGGCGGTCGACTGGGCCCGCCGGGCCGAGGACGTACGGCTCCAGGCCGCCCTCCACCTGCGGCTCGCCGACACGCTCGACCGGCTCGGCGACCCCACCGCGGCGGGCCTGGAACGGGGTGCGGCCGAACGAATGCTGAGGGAAGATGCCGCAGACGCCTGCGAAATCCGCAGCGCAGCGTCTGAAGATTAATGCTTTGAAAGGCTAGACAGAGAGAACGCCTTCATTAGACTGGCTGTGCCGCACGTTCTCCTGCGGTCTCTCCCGGTGTGCCCATGCTTGAGTGGGTATGCCTTGTAATAGCCCACTCTCTGAGCCAAGGACCGTGATCCACGTGAAGGTCGGCATCCCCCGCGAGGTCAAGAACAACGAGTTCCGGGTGGCCATCACCCCCGCCGGCGTGCACGAGCTGGTGCGCCACGGTCACCAGGTCGTCGTCGAGCGCGACGCCGGCGTCGGCTCCTCGATCCCCAACGAGGAGTACGTCGCGGCCGGTGCGCGCATCCTCGACACCGCCGACGAGGTCTGGGCCACCGCGGACCTGCTCCTGAAGGTCAAGGAGCCGATCGCGGAGGAGTACCACCGCCTGCGCAAGGACCAGACGCTCTTCACCTACCTGCACCTGGCCGCGTCCAAGGAGTGCACGGACGCCCTCATCGAGTCCGGCACCACCGCCATCGCCTACGAGACCGTCGAGCTGCCCAGCCGCGCCCTGCCGCTGCTGGCCCCGATGTCCGAGGTCGCGGGCCGGCTGGCCCCCCAGGTCGGCGCCTACCACCTGATGGCGGCCAACGGCGGCCGCGGCGTGCTCCCGGGCGGGGTCCCCGGTGTGCTCGCGGGGCGGGCCGTGGTCATCGGCGGCGGCGTCTCCGGCTGGAACGCCGCGCAGATCGCCATCGGCATGGGCTTCCACGTGACCCTGCTCGACAAGGACATCAACAAGCTCAAGGAAGCCGACAAGATCTTCGGCACGAAGATCCAGACCGTCGTCTCCAACGCCTTCGAGCTGGAGAAGGCCTGCCTGGAGGCCGACCTCGTGATCGGCGCCGTGCTGATCCCGGGCGCCAAGGCCCCGAAGCTGGTCACCAACGAGCTGGTGTCCCGGATGAAGCCCGGGAGTGTCCTTGTCGACATCGCGATCGACCAGGGCGGCTGCTTCGAGGACTCCCACCCGACCACCCACGCCGAGCCGACCTTCCCGGTCCACAACTCGGTCTTCTACTGCGTCGCCAACATGCCCGGTGCGGTGCCCAACACCTCCACCTACGCGCTGACCAACGCCACGCTGCCGTACATCGTGGAGCTCGCCAACCGCGGCTGGGCCGAGGCGCTGCGGCGCGATCCCGCGCTGGCCAAGGGCCTCAACACCCATGACGGCAAGGTCGTTTACAAGGAGGTCGCCGAGGCGCACGGCCTGAAGCACGTCGAGCTGGCCTCGCTGCTCGCCTGACCTGCCCGACCCGTCGGCCCGGCCGCTCCGCGCGGCCGGTAAGTCGGCTAAGTCATCAACCGGGAAAGGCGATACGTCAACAGTCGTCGTCAACCCCGCACACCCGGCCGGACCTTGCCCGACAAGGTCCGGCCGGGTGTGTGTATGGTCACTTTGCGATTCTCGGTCAACTCGCCTCGAACGTAACGCTTCAACCGATTCGCGCACCGGTGAAACCTGCTGTGCGACGGCCGTACGCCCTTGACAGAGGGATGTTTCATTGCCGACACATCGGGCCGGGTCCGGCGGATTGTGTTGCTGCGGACGGCCGACACGCCATAGAGTCGCCGAACGTCGGCATGGTGCCACGCTGACCTGTCTAGAAGTTCCCTGGTCACCAAGGAGGTAAGACGACTTGTGAATGAGTCGACATTTACTCCCGGGGGTGGTCAACCAGGAATGCCGGCACGAACCCACGGTCCCGGGCAACTCGAGGCTGTCGGCTCCGTAGCTGTACGCACCTCCGCAGCCGACCACCAGAGTCCGCAGGCAACTCGGACAGCACACATGAGTATGGATGGCCAACACGTGAACGCCATGGCCGGCGACGGAAGTGGCGCGCCCCGCAACCACTTCGCCGACTACGACGAACTGCCCGAGGGGCACTTCTACGACCCGGACGCGGAGTACGAGCCGGATCCCGAGTACGCCGCCACGCTCGCGCCCGACGCGGCCCGCCAGCGCCGTGAGCGCATCGGTCCGACCGGACGCCCGCTGCCGTACTTCCCGATCCCCGGCCCGCTGACCGAGCACGGCCCCGCCAAGATCATCGCGATGTGCAACCAGAAGGGCGGCGTCGGCAAGACCACGTCGACCATCAACCTGGGTGCCGCGCTCGCCGAGTACGGGCGCCGGGTGCTGCTCGTCGACTTCGACCCGCAGGGCGCGCTGTCGGTCGGACTCGGCGTCAACCCGATGGAGCTCGACCTCACCGTCTACAACCTGCTCATGGAGCGGGGCATGGCGGCCGACGAGGTGCTGCTGAAGACCGCGGTCCCCAACATGGACCTGCTGCCGAGCAACATCGACCTGTCGGCGGCCGAGGTGCAGCTGGTGAGCGAGGTCGCGCGCGAGTCCACGCTGCAGCGGGCACTCAAGCCGCTGATGGACGACTACGACTACATCGTGATCGACTGCCAGCCCTCGCTCGGCCTGCTCACGGTCAACGCGCTGACCGCCGCGCACAAGGTGATCGTGCCGCTGGAGTGCGAGTTCTTCGCGCTGCGCGGCGTGGCGCTGCTGACCGAGACGATCGAGAAGGTCCAGGAGCGGCTCAACCCCGACCTGGAGCTCGACGGCATCCTCGCCACGATGTACGACTCGCGCACGGTGCACAGCCGTGAGGTGCTCGCGCGGGTCGTCGAGGCGTTCGACGACCACGTCTACCACACGGTCATCGGGCGCACGGTCCGCTTCCCGGAGACCACGGTCGCCGGTGAGCCGATCACCACGTACGCGTCCAACTCCGTCGGTGCCGCCGCCTACCGCCAGCTCGCCAGGGAGGTGCTCGCCCGGTGTCACGCCGAGTGAGTCTGCCGGGGGCCGACGAACTCTTCCGTACGACAGGGGGAACGGCGCTCCAGGCGTCCACCCCGCGGCGACCGGCGGGCGGCGAGGCCCGGGTGCCGGCCCCGGCGGGGGAGAGCGACCAGGCCGCCGCCGAGGACGCACCGCAGTCGGTGCCCGCACAGGGCGGTGACGGCGAGGGCGCGGAGCACGCCGCGGCGGACGCGGAACCGGGTCCGGCGGGCGAGTCGCGCACCCGGGGCACGGAGCGCTCCGCACGGGGCTCCGAACCGGGAACGGCGGCGCAGGAAGGTTCTGCCGCTCAGGGCGGCGACCGGTCACGCAAGCGCGGCAGGGCCGCCGCACGCCGCCCCAGCGGGCGGGAGCGTCACGACGAGAAGATCACCGTGTACGTCTCCGCCGAGGAGCTGATGGACCTGGAGCACGCTCGCCTGGTGCTCCGCGGCGAGCACGGCCTGGCCGTCGACCGCGGCCGCATCGTCCGCGAAGCGGTCGCCGTGGTCCTCGCCGACCTGGAGAGCCGCGGGGACGCCAGCATCCTCGTACGACGGCTGCGCGGTCGGTAGCGGTAGCCTGCGGGGGCCATGACCTCGAACGACGCCCCCACCCCCGGCAGCGGCCCGCGCGCCGCCCGCCGGCGTGCGCTGGGCAGGGGCCCCGGGGAGCGAGTGGCTCCGCCGGTGACCGGGGAACCGTCCGCGGACGCCGACCTGCCGGCTTCCGCCGACCTGCCGGCTTCCGTCGATCTGCCGGCTTCCGCCGACCTGTCGGCCTCCACCGGGACCGAGGCGTCGGCCGTACCGGAGGCGCCCGCCCTGCCGCAGGCGCCCGTCGTACCTGAGGCGTCCGTCGTACCTGAGGCGTCCGTCGTACCTGAGGCCGCGCACTCCGACCGCCCGGCCGTACCGGCTCCGGGAGGCGCGGTGGTGCCCCCTGCGGGCCCCGGGCAGTCGCGGCCCCCGGCCGGCCCCCGGACCGGGACTCCTCCCCGACCGCCCGCCGCCCCGGCGGAAACGGAACCGCAGGGGGAACCGGAGCCCGTGGAGCCGGAGCACGGCGACGGTGTGTTCAAGGTGCGGCTCGCCAACTTCGAGGGGCCGTTCGACCTGCTCCTCCAGTTGATCTCCAAGCACAAGCTGGACGTCACCGAGGTCGCGCTGTCGAAGGTGACCGACGAGTTCATGGCGCACATCCGGGCGATGGGGCCGGACTGGGACCTCGACCAGACCACCGAGTTCCTGGTGGTCGCGGCGACCCTGCTCGACCTCAAGGCGGCCCGGCTGCTGCCCGCCGCCGAAGTCGAGGACGAGGCCGACCTGGCCCTGCTCGAAGCCCGCGACCTGCTCTTCGCCCGCCTGCTCCAGTACCGCGCGTACAAGCGGATCGCGGACATCTTCAACGAGCGCCTCGACGCCGAGGCCCGCCGCTACCCCCGTACCGTCGGCCTGGAGCCCCATCACGCCGAGCTGCTGCCCGAGGTCGTCATCAGCATCGGCGCCGAGGGTTTCGCCAGGCTCGCCGTCAAGGCGATGCAGCCCAGACCCAAGCCGCAGGTGTACGTCGAGCACATCCACGCGCCCCTGGTCAGCGTGCAGGAGCAGGCCGGGATCGTCGTCGCCCGCCTGAGGGAGCTGGGGGAGGCCAGCTTCCGCGTGCTGGTCCAGGACACCGAGGACACCCTGACCGTCGTCGCCCGCTTCCTCGCCCTGCTGGAGCTGTACCGGGAGAAGGCCGTCGAGCTGGACCAGGAGACCGCGCTCGGCGACCTGCTGGTGCGCTGGACCGGCGGCGACGGGGACGCCCAGCCGACGGTCACCGACGAGTTCGACCGGCCGCCCGAGGTGCCGAAGGAGGAGCAGAAGGCGTGAGTGAGCAGACCGCGCGGCGGAGCACGGAACCGGCCCCGGACGCCACGGAGGCCGCGGAGCCGGCCACGGAGGCCGCGGGCGACCCGGAGGGTGTCGCCGGGCTCGACCTGAAGCCCGCGCTGGAGGCCGTCCTCATGGTCGTCGACGAACCCGCGACCGAGGAACAGCTGGCGAAGATACTGCAACGGCCCCGGCGGCGGATCGCCGACGCCCTGCGCGAGCTGGCCGACGAGTACGCCGCCCAGGGCCGCGGCTTCGAGCTGCGCCTGGTCGCGGGCGGCTGGCGCTTCTACAGCCGGGCCGAGTACGCCGCCGCCGTCGAGGGCTTCGTCCTGGACGGCCAGCACGCCCGCCTCACCCAGGCCGCGCTGGAGACCCTCGCGGTCGTCGCCTACCGCCAGCCGGTCAGCCGCAGCCGCGTCTCGGCGGTGCGCGGGGTGAACTGCGACGGCGTGATGCGCACCCTCCTGCAACGGGGCCTGGTCGGGGAGGCGGGCACGGAACCCGAAACAGGTGCGATCCTGTACGTGACGACGAACTACTTCCTGGAGCGGATGGGCCTGCGCGGCCTGGACGAACTCCCGGAGCTCGCGCCCTTCCTCCCGGAGGCGGAGGCGATCGAGGCCGAGACGCTGGAAGGGGTCCCGTCGTTCGATCCGGACGCCCCGGAAGCCGGGGACGCAGACGACAAGACGGAATTTTGATGCGAAGCAGCAGCGGCAGGAACAGCAGCGGAAACAACGGCGGGAGCCGTGGTGGCAACAGCGGCGGCCGCGGCGGGAGTGGCGGTGGCAACAGCGGCGGCCGCGGCGGGAGTGGCGGTGGCCGCGGCAACTACCGCGGCGCCGGCAACGACCGCGACGACAAGCAGGGGGGCCGTCCCAAGAAGCCGCGCCCGGAGGAGCGGCGCTACGACGTGGGCCCCGGCGCCACCAAGGACGGCCCGAAGTCCGGCCGCGGCCCCTCGGCCCGCGGCGGTGCGAAGGGCGGCCCGAAGCGGCCCCAGCAGCGCGGCCGCAGCGCCCCGGCCACGTCCCGCGAGTACGAGACGCGGGCCGAGGAGCGCAACCGCGAGCGGTACGCGGGCAAGAAGGACGTCAAGCTGCCCAAGACCTTCCCCGGCGCCGAGCAGGAGGGCGAGCGGCTGCAGAAGGTCCTCGCGCGCGCGGGCTACGGCTCCCGGCGTGCCTGCGAGGAGCTGATCGAGCAGGCCAGGGTCGAGATCAACGGCGAGATCGTGCTGGAGCAGGGGCGCCGCGTCGACCCGGAGAAGGACGAGGTCAAGGTCGACGGCCTGACCGTGGCCACGCAGTCGTACCAGTTCTTCTCGCTGAACAAGCCCGCCGGTGTCGTCTCCACCATGGAGGACCCGGAGGGCCGTCAGTGCCTCGGTGACTACGTCACCAACCGCGAGACCCGCCTCTTCCACGTCGGCCGGCTCGACACCGAGACCGAGGGCGTCATCCTGCTCACCAACCACGGCGAGCTGGCCCACCGCCTGACCCACCCCCGGTACGGCGTGAAGAAGACCTACCTCGCGCACATCGTGGGCCCGATCCCGCGCGACCTCGGCAAGCAGCTCAAGGACGGCATCCAGCTGGAGGACGGGTACGCGCGCGCCGACCACTTCCGGGTCGTCGAGCAGACCGGCAAGAACTACCTGGTCGAGGTCACCCTCCACGAGGGCCGCAAGCACATCGTGCGCCGGATGCTGGCGGAGGCGGGCTTCCCCGTCGACAAGCTGGTGCGCACCGCCTTCGGGCCGATCACCCTGGGCGACCAGAAGTCGGGCTGGCTGCGCCGCCTGTCCAACACGGAGGTCGGGATGCTCATGCAGGAGGTCGAGCTCTAAGGGTTCCGGGAGCCGCGCGGCTCCGAGGGTTGTGCCACGCACCCACCTCTCTTTATAGTCTTGGTGACTATTAAGGGGGTGGGTGTTCGTGCACGGTTACGACAAGCACGCCTTCGAACCCTTCGCCGTGACCGTCGACCTCGCCGTCCTCACACTCCGCGCGGGCGGGCTGCACGTGCTGCTCGTCGAGCGGGGCCAGGAGCCCTACGCGGGCCGCTGGGCACTGCCCGGCGGCTTCCTGCTGCCCGAGGAGTCCGCGGAGCGGGCGGCCCGCCGGGAGCTGGCCGAGGAGACCGGCCTGGCGGACGTGACCGGGCTGCACCTGGAGCAGCTGCGGACCTACAGCGACCCCGGCCGCGACCCCCGGATGCGGGTCGTGTCCGTCGCCTTCACCGCCCTGCTGCCCCGTCCCCCCGAGCCGCGCGGCGGCGGTGACGCGACCGAGGCCCGCTGGATGCCGTACGAGAGGGCCGAGGGCCTCGCCTTCGACCACGACCGGATCCTGGCCGACGCCCGGGAGCGGGTCGGAGCCAAGCTGGAGTACACCTGCCTGGCCACCGCCTTCTGCCCGGACGAGTTCACCCTCGGCGAGCTGCAGCAGGTCTACGAGACGGTGTGGGGCACGCCCCTGGACCGGCCCAACTTCCGCCGCAAGGTCCTCGCCACCCCCGGCTTCGTCGAGCCCGTCCCGGGCGCCGCCCGTCTCACCGGAGGCCGCGGCAAGCCCGCCGCCGTCTACCGCGCGGGGCCGGCCACCGCACTGCACCCACCGCTGCTCCGCACCCCTCGGGAAGGACGCCCCGCATGACCACGACCACCGGCACCGAGCGCGCCGCCACCGGAGCGCTCACCGGGCTCGCCCTCGGCGACGCGCTGGGCTTTCCCACCGAGTTCAACGACGTCCCGGCCATCCTCGCCAAGTGCGGCCCCTGGCGGGAGATGGCGCTGCCCCGGCCCGCGATCGTCACCGACGACACGCAGATGACGCTCGCGCTGGGCAAGGGGCTGCGGACGGCCATGGACCGGGGCGTCCTGGCGCCCGAAGGGATGACCGAGCCGGTACGGCAGGAGTTCATCGCCTGGAACCGCTCACCGGAGAACAACCGGGCCCCCGGCAACACCTGCCTCAGGGCCTGCGGACTCCTGGAGCGAGGAGACCGCCCCTGGCAGGACGCCAGCCAGATCCACTCCAAGGGCTGCGGCGCCAACATGCGCGTCGCGCCGGTCGGCCTCATACCCGGACTGAGCGACGAACAGCGCGCGGGCGCCGCCCAGTTGCAGTCCGCGCTCACCCACGGCCACCCCACCGCGCTCGCCGCCTCCGACCTCACCGCGCACGCCGTACGGCTGCTGGCCGAGGGCGCCGAGCCGACCGGCCTGGTCGGGCGGCTGCGCTCGTACGCCTACGACAACCGCGCCCGCTACCACGAGCGCTGGCTCGGCGACCTGTGGACCCGCGCCCAGGACCCGACGCCCGAGCACTTCATCGCGCGCGGCTGGGACGAGTGCCTGGCGGTACTCGACCGGCTCCGGGACGCGGTGCGCACCGTGTCGCCCGAGACCGACCCCTGCCTCGCCGTCGGCGAGGGCTGGATCGCGGAGGAGGCCCTGGCCGCAGGACTGCTGTGCTTCCTGCTCTTCGTCGACGAGCCGCTGACCGCCCTGCGCCGCGGCGCCTGCACCTCCGGCGACTCCGACTCCATCGCCTGCCTCGCGGGCGCCTTCGCGGGCGCCCACCTGGGCCCCGACGCCTGGCCGGCCGACTGGGCGGACCGCATCGAGTACCGCGGCGACCTGCTGGCCCTCGGAGCGCTCTGGGACGCCTGAGGCGCGGGCAGCGTCAGTGCTCCCCGGCGCCCCGGCCGCGTACGACGCCCCGCCCGGCTCCGTCGTACGGATCCGGCCGGAGCGCCGAGGCGCGGCGGGCTCGGTACAGGAAGTCCTCGACGCGGCGCCGGTCCGGTCCGGCCGGCAGCGGGCTGCGCCGGGCGGCTTCCTCGCCCTCCCGCGCCAGGCGGGTCATCCGCGACTCCACCTGCGGCCAGGGCACCTCGCCGCGCTTCACGGCGAGCAGCGACTCCCGCTCCTCGCCGACGTCGATGGTCAGAACGCCCGTGCGCAGCAGGTCGCGGGCGCTGGTCAGCAGCCGCAGCAGGTGCATCGCGTGCTTCCAGCGCGGGGCCCCGTGGACGCGCACGTCGGCGTCCAGCTTGTGGCGCTGGCCGTGCGCGTACCGGGTGAACGTCTCGTGGGCCCGCCGGGACAGGAACGCCTCGCGCAGCGCCAGCAGCTCGCGGCCCGTGTCGTCCACGTACTCCACGAGCGGGGAGTGCAGGCACTCCAGGATGTTCGGGTTCGCCCGCAGCGCCAGTTCGCAGAAACGCTCCAGCTCCCAGCTGAACCGCTCCTCCCCGGGGCCCTCCACGTGCGTCGGCGGCTTCTCGAAGCGCCAGTACAGCTCCGTGGGGGCGAGGAAGACACCGCGGCGGTCCGTGTCGCTGTCCCGCGTCGCCAGACCGAAGGCGCGCGAGCCCATGACACAGGCGTAGATCGTGTGGTCGCGGACCAGGGTCTCGGGGTGCATGGCGGGAGCGTACGCGGGCCGGTCACGCCGGGCGGAGTGAATTACCGGCGTCTCAGAGGACGGGCGCCGCGGGCCGGAGCCAGGGGGGCTGACTAGGCTGGACGGACCAAGAGGCGAAACACGCGTCAGCAACGTCAGCAAGGAGCATCGCCGTGGCGGTACGAGCGGTCCGGGGCGCCGTCCAACTGGAACGGGACGAGGCGGGACACATGGACGAGCAGGTCGCGGCCCTGCTGACCGCCCTCATGGAGCGCAACGGCCTGACGGTCGACGACCTGATCAGCCTGTGGTTCACCGCCACCCCCGACCTGCACAGCGACTTCCCGGCCGCCGCCGCGCGCGGGCTCGGCATCACCGACGTGCCGCTGATCTGCGCCCAGGAACTGGACGTCGAGGGCGCCATGCCGCGCGTCGTCCGGGTCCTCGCCCACATCGAGTCCGACCGGCCCCGCGCCGAGATCGCCCACGTCTACCTCGGTGCCGCCGCGGCCCTGCGCAAGGACATCGCCCAGTGAGAACCGCACTCGTCATCGGCACCGGCCTGATCGGCACCTCCGCCGCGCTCGCCCTCACCGCGCGCGGCGTCACCGTCCACCTCGCCGACCACGACCCCGGGCAGGCCCGCACCGCCGCCGCGCTCGGCGCCGGCACCGACGAGACCCCGGACGGGCCGGTCGACCTCGCGATCGTCGCCGCCCCGCCCGCCCTGGTCGCCGACGTGCTCGCCGACGCCATGGCCCGCGGCGCCGCCCGCGGCTACATCGACGTGGCCAGCGTCAAGGGCGGCCCCCGGCGGGAGCTGGAGGCACGCGGACTCGACCTGTCCGCCTACATCGGCACGCACCCCATGTCCGGCCGCGAGAAGTCCGGGCCGCTGGCCGCCACCGCCGACCTCTTCGAGGGCCGCCCCTGGGTGCTCACCCCGACCCGGGACACCGACACCGAGGTGCTGAACCTCGCCCTGGAGCTGGTCTCGCACTGCCGCGCGGTGCCCGTGGTGATGGACGCCGACGCCCACGACCGTGCCGTGGCCCTCGTCTCCCACATGCCCCACCTGGTCTCCAGCATGGTCGCCGCGCGCCTGGAGCACGCCGAGGAGGCCGCCGTACGACTGTGCGGGCAGGGCATCCGCGACGTGACCCGGATCGCCGCCTCCGACCCCCGGATGTGGATCGACATCCTCTCCGCCAACCCGGGTCCGGTCGCCGACCTGCTCACCGACGTCGCCGCCGACCTGGAGGAGACCGTACGAGCCCTGCGCGCCCTGCAGTCCGCCGACGAGGACAAGCGCCGCGAGGGCGGCAGCGGCATCGCCGAGGTGCTGCGGCGCGGCAACGCCGGGCAGGTCCGCGTCCCCGGCAAGCACGGCTCGGCCCCGCGGGCCTACGAGACGGTGGCCGTCCTCATCGACGACCAGCCCGGCCAGCTGGCCCGCATCTTCGCGGACGCGGGACGGGCCGGGGTCAACATCGAGGACGTACGCATCGAGCACGCGACCGGACAGCAGGCGGGTCTGGTGCAGCTCATGGTGGAGCCGAAGGCCGCCGCCGTCCTCACCGCGGCCCTGAAGGAGCGGGGCTGGGCGATCCGCCAGTGATCGCGGTCCCGGACGCCTGTCGGAGGTGCGTCGGCGGCCCGGTAACCTAGACCTGTCCGACGATTCCCGCCTGCCCGGCCGGGCGGACGACGGAAGATCGTCGGACAGGCCCTGTCGGGACGCGCTCGCGCCCCGCACACCACCCACCGCACCGCACCAGGAAGGTGTCCCCTCGTGGAAAACGGCGCCGCCCCGACCGTCCCGGCCGTGATTGTCGCCATCGACGGTCCCTCCGGCACGGGCAAGTCGAGCACGTCGAAGGCCGTGGCCGCACAGCTCGGCCTGAGCTACCTGGACACCGGTGCGCAGTACCGGGCGATCACGTGGTGGATGGTCAGCAACGGCATCGACACCGACGACCCGCACGCCGTCGCCGCCGCGGCCGGCAAGCCCGAGATCGTCTCCGGCACCGACCCGGCCGGCCCGACCATCACGGTCGACGGCGTGGACGTGGCCGGCCCGATCCGCACCCAGGAGGTCACCTCCAAGGTCAGCGCGGTCAGCGCCGTACCCGAGATCCGCGCCCGGATCACGGAGCTGCAGCGCTCCATCGCCGCCGCCGCGCCGCTCGGCATCGTCGTCGAGGGCCGCGACATCGGCACCACCGTGCTGCCGGACGCCGACCTCAAGATCTTCCTCACCGCCTCGGCGGAGGCCCGCGCCGCCCGCCGCAGCGGCGAGCTGAAGGGCGCCGACGTCAACGCCACCCGCGAGGCCCTGATCAAGCGGGACGCGGCCGACTCCAGCCGCAAGACCTCCCCGCTGGCCAAGGCCGGCGACGCGGTCGAGGTCGACACCACCGCCCTCACCCTGCCGCAGGTCATCGAGTGCGTCGTCACCCTCGTCGAGGAGAAGCGGGCGGGGAAGTGACCGCATCCTCCGCAGCGCCCGTCCCCTCGGAGAAGGGCGCCGAGGTCGGCCGGCGCATCGGCGTCGGCCTGATGTACGGGCTGTGGAAGCCGCGCGTGCTCGGCGCCTGGCGGGTGCCCGCCACCGGCCCGGTGATCTACGCCGTCAACCACTCGCACAACATCGACGGCCCGATGGTCATGGGCGTGGCGCCCCGGCCGACGCACTTCCTGATCAAGAAGGAGGCGTTCGTCGGTCCGCTCGGGCGCTTCCTGACCGGCATCGGCCAGCTGAAGGTGGACCGCCACTCCGCCGACCGCACGGCCATAGGGCAGGCGCTCGGTGTGCTGGCCGACGGCGGCGTGCTGGGCATCTTCCCGGAGGGCACCCGGGGCGAGGGCGACTTCGCCTCGCTGCGGGCCGGGCTCGCCTACTTCGCGGTGCGCAGCGGTGCCCCGATCGTCCCGGTCGCGGTACTGGGAAGCACGGACCGGCCCGGACGGTTGATAAAGGCGCTGCCCCCGCTGCGCACCCGCGTCGACGTCGTCTTCGGTGACCCTTTTGATGCGGGCGACGGCAGCGGGCGGCGCACCCGCAAGGCGCTGGACGAGGCCACCGAACGCATCCAGAAGCAGCTCACCGCGCACCTGGAAAACGCCAGGCGCCTCACCGGGCGCTGAGTGACACTTGAGTAGTGGATCACCCGGTACAGGGGTGCACCACCGATCACCACGATGAACGAGGTACGGACTTCATGAACGACCACATCCACTCCGAGGGCTCGGGCGAGGAGCACGACCACGGGGCGCTCGGCGACGCCGAGTACGCGCAGTTCATGGAGCTGGCCGCCGAAGAGGGCTTCGACATCCAGGAGGTCGAGGGCGCGATCGAGGAGGCCGGGCACGGCCCGCTGCCCGTCCTCGCCGTCGTCGGCCGCCCCAACGTCGGCAAGTCGACCCTCGTGAACCGCATCATCGGCCGCCGCGAGGCCGTCGTCGAGGACAAGCCCGGCGTCACCCGCGACCGGGTCACCTACGAGGCCGAGTGGGCCGGCCGCCGCTTCAAGGTCGTCGACACCGGCGGCTGGGAGCAGGACGTCCTCGGCATCGACGCCTCCGTGGCCGCGCAGGCCGAGTACGCGATCGAGGCCGCCGACGCGGTGGTGTTCGTCGTGGACGCCAAGGTCGGCGCCACCGACACCGACGAGGCGGTCGTCCGGCTGCTGCGCAAGGCCGGCAAGCCCGTCGTGCTGTGCGCCAACAAGGTCGACGGCCCGAGCGGTGAGGCCGACGCCTCCTACCTGTGGTCGCTGGGCCTGGGCGAGCCGCACCCGGTCTCCGCGCTGCACGGCCGCGGCACCGGCGACATGCTGGACCGCGTCCTGGAGGCGCTGCCCGAGGCTCCGGCGCAGACCTTCGGCACCGCCGTCGGGGGCCCCCGCCGCATCGCGCTGATCGGCCGCCCCAACGTCGGCAAGTCCTCGCTGCTGAACAAGGTGGCGGGCGAGGAGCGCGTCGTCGTCAACGAGCTGGCCGGCACCACCCGCGACCCGGTCGACGAGCTGATCGAACTGGGCGGCGTCACCTGGAAGTTCGTCGACACGGCGGGCATCCGCAAGCGCGTCCACCTCCAGCAGGGCGCCGACTACTACGCCTCGCTGCGCACCGCCGCCGCCGTCGAGAAGGCGGAGGTCGCGGTGATCCTCATCGACGCCTCCGAGTCGATCTCGGTCCAGGACCAGCGGATCGTCACCATGGCCGTCGAGGCGGGCCGCGCGATCGTCGTCGCCTACAACAAGTGGGACACCCTCGACGAGGAGCGCCGCTACTACCTGGAGCGGGAGATCGAGACCGAGCTGGGCCAGGTGGCGTGGGCGCCGCGGGTCAACGTCTCGGCCCAGACCGGCCGCCACATGGAGAAGCTGGTCCCCGCGATCGAGACCGCCCTGGCCGGCTGGGAGACCCGGGTCCCGACGGGCCGGCTCAACGCCTTCCTCGGCGAGCTGGTCGCCGCCCACCCGCACCCCGTGCGGGGCGGCAAGCAGCCGCGCATCCTCTTCGGCACCCAGGCGGGCACCAAGCCCCCCCGGTTCGTGCTCTTCGCCTCGGGCTTCATCGAGGCGGGCTACCGGCGCTTCATCGAGCGCCGGCTGCGTGAGGAGTTCGGCTTCGAGGGGACGCCGATCCACATCTCCGTGCGGGTGCGCGAGAAGCGCGGCGCGAAGAAGAAGTAGGACCTACCGCCACGCGAGAGGGCGCCCCCGGCCGGGGGCGCCCTCTCGCGTCATTCGTCCTGCCCTCAGGTGCCGGACCGCGGGGCCGGCGGCAGCGCGGCCGGAACGTGCGTGCCGCTGACGCGCTGCCACACCGACTGCTGGCCGACGCGGGCGCTCTGGGCCCCCGCGCTGTAGGCGCTGTAGCCACTTCTGCCGCGCGGGATGCTCCGGAAGGCCGTGAACCCCAGCTCCTCCTCACCGCTGCGATCGCCCGGCAGCGATCGGAAGGACCGGACGTACTCGGCGTAGAGCGCGTCGTAGATCGGCGTGGCCGAGGGGCCGCC
Organism: Streptomyces sp. BK208; assembly: GCF_004364245.1. GTDB lineage: Bacteria > Actinomycetota > Actinomycetes > Streptomycetales > Streptomycetaceae > Streptomyces. The sequence continues at coordinate 38,181 of NZ_SOAV01000007.1, forward strand.
GTGGCGGTGGAAGGCGTCGTATGCGTACACGTATGTCCAAACGACCTCGCGCGGGAAGGGATGCGGCCCGGGGGACGGCCGTCCGGCAGCAGCGTGAACGGGCTCAGGTCCCGGCCAGCGGCAGCGCCGCCGCGACCAGCTGGCCGTTCGCCGCCGCCTTGTCCAGCGCGTCCCGCAGCAGGTCCTCGCGCGGCTGCCGGCCGATGGACCCGACGGGCGCGGCGAACATCAGCACCTGCTGGTGCTTGTTGGCCGCCGTGCGCCAGCCCTCGGTGACCTGGAGCGGCTGGTGCGCCTGCCACCAGGCCACCGGACGCCCGCCGGCCGCCCCGGGCTGCAGCACCGCGTGCAGCTGGCCCATCGCGAGCAGGACGGACCAGCCGTGCAGCACGGCCGGCGCGGTCACCAGTTCGGTGACCGGCATGAAGCCCTGCTCGATCATCAGCGGCAGGAAGTCGTCGCCCGCACCGGCCGTGCCGGGCCGTGCGATGGGGGCGGTCGGCTCCACCACGAGGGCGGGGTGCAGCTCTCCGGCGATCAGGATCAGCCCGCTGGTCACACCGAGCACGGCCTGCTCGGGCGAGGCCTTCTGGGGCGCGGCGGCAGCGGCCTCGGAGCGGGCCTGGTCGGCGCTGATGGACCGCACGGCCCCCTGCAGCTGCTCCTCGGTGACCTTGACGACCTGCGAGGGCAGGCAGCCCGCGTGGGCGAAGGCGAGCACGGCGGTCTCGTCGCCGATGAACAGGACGGTGCTGGTGCGCTCCTGCTCACAGTCGCCCGGGGTGCGGCAGGACGTGCAGTCGTAGCTGCCCGGGGCGGACTCCCCGGCCAGCAGGCGGTCGGCTTCTTCGTCGCCGATCTCGGCGCGTACGTCGTCGCTGACGTCGAGCATGCGCGGCACGGGTGGCTCCCTCGGGATGCGGTGCGTGGCCGGACCGGGTGGCTCCCGGGCCGTGGTCCGGGCGGGTCCCGGCTCATGCATGGACAACGGGGGACCGGTGGCGGGAGTCACGCCCCATGGCCAACGGAATCGAACCATGCGGCGCCCACCAGCGCTCGGGGGCCGCCGTCGTCCTGCCCGCCCCAAGTCGGGTGCTGTGTACAGGGATTGGGGTGGAGAGGCGTACCGGATCCCTCGTGGCCAGGAGTCGACAAATCAGGAAATCAGCGAATGAACCGGGTGACCGGAAAGCGTCGTCGCACGTCGTCGTCGGGCGTTCGCGCGGGTCGTGACCACATCGCAATCGGACACGGACAACCAGAGGGCGGGGTTCCGGGTCTCACTGGGCGACGAGAAGCCCAGTGGAGGAACCGCACCGCATGATGCCGCCGGCCCCGCTGGCCGCCCCGCTGCGCGCCGACTGCATCGGCGACTCCGCGGGCGGTCTGACCTTCGACGTCGCCGCGCGCCGAAACACCGGGGCGGCCCTGCTGATCCTGCGCCGCCGCGGCGCCGACGGCGACGATGCCGCGGACACGGTCAGCCTGCCGCTGGCCCCTGCGGCCGAGGGCCGGCTGCGCGCCGCGCTGCCCAGCAGCGTGTCCCTGCCCGAGGGCCGCTGGGACGCCTACGCCCGCCTGTCCGGCGGCGGGCCGCGCCGTCTGGTGCCCGGCGTGACCGACCTGCGCTCCCTCGCCGAGCGCACCCCCAGCGGGCTGCTCGGCCACGTCGCCGTCCGCATCCCGTACGCCACCCGGCAGGGCAACCTCACCGTCCGCAGCTGGCTGCGCGCCCCGCACGCCGAGGCGGTGGAGCTGGTCCTCGCCGACAGCGGCCTTACCGTGCGCGGGCGGGTGTACGGCACCCAGCTCGCGCCCGGGGCGTACGCCGCGCTGCGCGCCCGGCCCGGGGAGGGCGGGGGCGACGGTGTGCGCCGGCTGGACGTCGCGGCCGGGCGGACGGAGTTCGCCTTCACCGTGCCCTACGACGGCTTGGCGCCGGGCTTGTGGGACCTGTGGCTGCGGCCCGCCGGCGACTCCGGTCCCGCCGTGCGGCTCGCGCGCCTGCTGGACGACATCGCCGACAAGAACCCCGTGTTCACCTTCCCTCGCGCCCGCGTGCGCACGTCGCGCGGCCCCGGGGAGGCCGGGCCGTACTACACCGGTGACAACGACCTCTCACTCGTCGTCGCCCCGCTGGAAGCCCGACCGGCCTGACCCCGCATGTCCGATGTCGGATTAGCGTAAGCGCCTCACGATCTCTTCCGCAGAGGGTTCGCGAAAGCGCGTTCGGGAGTGCTCGGGCCCGGAATGCGGTGTGCCGCCTGTGCGCCCCGCGCGCCTTTTCCGTCCGCTTATTCCGGCCAGTACCGCGACGCGCGGAAATTCACCTGGGCCGCGTGCGGAACACGGGTGAATCCGCCCGTTCGGGTGAACGTGTTTCATCAAAACGCCGCGCATGATCCTGTGACAAAGATGTGACCGTAGGTGCATCAGGGGCACGTGTTACCGGTGCGGGCTTCCCCGCTCCCGGGGCAGGGCATAACGTGGCGGTATGGCACCGATTCCGACACCACCGGCCGAGCCGCAGGACAGTCCGGACACCTACGTCGGCCTCGATCCCGACGCGGCCGAACAGCGGGCGCGGGAGCGCGGCTGGTCCACGGTGCGGTCCCTGGCGCCCGGCACGGTCATCACCATGGAGTACCGCGTGGGCCGCCTGAACCTCGAGGTGAAGGACGGCCGGGTGTCCCGCGCCTGGAAGGGCTGACGCCCGCCGTCAGCCGCCCGACACGGGGCGTGCGGCCGGAGCGGAGCTGCGCGGATGACGGTCGGCGTGCGGCGGCCGGCGACTGGCGGCCGGGGTGACCGGCGTACGGTCCGAGCGGGTCGTGTGCGGGCCCGCGGCCAGGTACACCGGGGGCCGGGCGGTGCGGGCCGTGGCGACCGGCTCGCAGGCCGGTGCTTCCGGTCGGCCGGAAGCGGGCGGGGCGGCGGGTGCGGGACCGCCTACCGGCCGCCGTGCCGTCCTGTCGCGGCCGCGAGAGGCGGACCAGCGGTCGCGCAGACCGAGGATCCACGCCTCGGCGCGGGCGATCAGCGGTTCGAACCAGGGGAGCGCCAGCAGGATCAGCAGTCCCGCCGCCCAGCCGAGGACCACGTCGCTGAGCCAGTGCGTACCGAGGTAGACGGTGGACATCCCCACCCCGAGCGAGGTGACCGCGGACAGCGCGGACAGCCAGCGCCGGGCGCGGTGCGTCGCGGCCAGGTAGGCGAGGATGCCCCAGGTGACGACGGCGTTCGCGGTGTGACCGCTCGGAAATATATCGCCGCCGAGCCACATCTCGTTGGCGCCGATCGTGGTCGCGTAGTGCGGTCCCAGCCGGCCCATGCCGTACTTGGCGGCGCCGACCGTGATGTTCAGCAGCAGCAGGGAGACGCCCAGCGCCAGCAGCGGACGCAGGGTGTGCTGCCGCCAGGAGCGCCAGCCGAGCCAGGAGGCGACCATCACGGCGGTGGGGCCGCGCTGGCCGAGCACCACGTAGTAGTCGACGAACGCGTGGATCTGCGGCCACTGCTGGTAGGGCCGGAAGAACATGACCTGCCAGTCGAGCCGGACCAGCCACGAGGTGATCACCACGGCCCACACGATCGCGACGTAGAACGCGAGGGTCGAAGCGAACAGCACGAGCCTGTGCCGGGACATCTCCGGCGCGTCCAGGAGCTCCGGTCGTTCCGGCTCCCGGTCCAGTCTCGCGAACACCCGGTCCAGACGGGTGGGCTTCCGTTCGGTACGCACCCAATCGACGTTACAGCGAGTGAGGAGTGATCCCCGACGAATCAACGGCTTTGTGATGACGATGTGATGTGGGATTCCTCTCAGGCGGGGCCCTATTTCCGGGTAATCCGCAATGGCGATCGGCTGCGGACTTCAATTCCTTTGATCTGTCCGGCCGGCGATTTTATCCCGCTTATGAATGCGTTCACCGAATGCTGGTACGGAATTGACCCGCCGGCTACCGGCGGCTACCGGCGGGCCGGAGCCGGTCAGGGCGGCCCGGAGCCGTTCAGCCAGAAGGCCCCGTAGACCGCCGACGCCGCCGCGACGCCGCAGACGACCAGCGCCGACCTGGCGGTGCGCAGCCGGGCCAGGCCCACGGCCGGCGGGAACAGCAGCGGGAACGCGGGCAGCAGCAGCCGGGGCTTCGAGCCGAAGTAGCTCGACGCGCACAGGGCGAGCACGGCGACGAGCCCCGTGTACACCAGCAGCGGCAGCGGCTGGCCCCGCCGTACGCCCACCAGGTACAGCCACACGAGCAGTGCGACCCCCACGGTCAGTGCGACGCCCGCCAGGGCCCCGGGGAACGACGTGAACCGGCCGGCGACGAAGCGGGCGAAGGCCACGCCCCCGTCGAAGCCGTTGCGCCAGCCGGCCTGCACGTCGAGATAGCCCAGCGGGCCCTTGCCGGTGCGGTGACCGACCCACAGGACGTAACCGGCGGCGCCCAGGGGTGCCAGCACCGTGCCGAGCACGCGGCGCGCGCCGGGCGGGACGCCGCCCTCGCCCCCGTTCCGGTCGCGCACCCACGTCGTGATCGCGGCCGCCCACACCGCCGCCGCCACCGCCAGCCCCACCGGGCGGGTCAGCCCGGCCAGTGCGGCCAGCGTCCCCGCGGTCACCCAGCGTCCGGTCAGCACCGCGTACAGCGACCAGGCGGCCAGCGCGGTGAACAGGGACTCGCTGTACGCCATCGACTGCACGACGCCGACCGGCAGCACCGCCCACAGCAGCACCGCGCACCCGGCGGCACGGCGGCCGTACACGTGGTCCGCCACCGCGAAGATCCCCCAGGCGGCGGCGAGCGAGGCGACCAGGGAGACGACGAAGCCGGCGTCCGCGTACGACAGCGGGGTCACCGCGGCGCCGAGTCGCTCCAGCCAGGGCAGCAGCGGGAAGAAGGCGAGGTCGGAGTGCACGTCGCCGTCCGGGAGCCGCACCTCGTAGCCGTACCCCTGCTCCGCCACCCTCGTGTACCAGAGGGAGTCCCACCGGGCCGTGAGCAGCGTGTACGCGCTCTTGTCGCGCGCGGCACTCCACAGGGCCAGGGTGAGCAGGCCCAGGGCGCGTACGGCCGCGTAACCGAGCAGCGCCGGGGCGGCCCGGCGCAGGGCACCGGACAGGCCCGGGGCGACGGAGCGGCCCGCGGTGCGCGTTGCGAGATCGGTCACGGGCTCGATTATCTGCCGGGTGCGAGGGCGGTCGCGTCGCCGGGGCGGGCGGGACCGTGACCGCAGTGGCGCATGCCACACGGGTGCCGAGGGATGCGTGAGGCCCGCCACGTGTGCGATGCACGGTCTCGCGTACTCTGGCGAGTCACTCGCGTTCCGTTGCACGGGCCGGAGCCCCCGCTCCTCTCCGGCCGTGCCGCAGGGGAGTCCCCGCCCCGCGGCCCGCCGGGCGCGAGGGAACATCTTGGAGGTACGTACATGTCCGGGACGCCCACGGCTGCCGCCGCGCTGCGCCGTCGGACGGCCGGGGCCGGTGCCGACCGCTGGGTGGTCCTGGTCGTCCTCTGCGTGAGCCTGCTGCTCGTCGCCGTCGACGCGACCGTGCTGCACGTGGCGGTGCCCGCCGTCACCGAGGACCTCAGGCCCGGCGCCATCGAACTGCTCTGGATCGTCGACGTCTATCCGCTGGTCTGCGCCTCGCTGCTGATCCTCTTCGGCACGCTGGGCGACCGGGTGGGCCGCAGACGAATCCTGCTGCTCGGCTGCGCCCTCTTCGGCGTCGCCTCCGCGCTCGCGGCCCTCGCCGAGAGCGCCCAGGTGCTGATCGCGGCCCGCGCGCTGCTCGGGGTCGGCGGCGCCATGATCATGCCGGCGACGCTGTCGATCCTGCGGCAGGTCTTCCCCGATCGGCGGGAGCGGGCGCTGGCGATCGGCATCTGGAGCGCCGTGGCCGCGGTCGGCGCGGCGGTCGGCCCGCTGCTCGGCGGCTTCCTCCTCGAGCACTTCTGGTGGGGCTCGGTCTTCCTCGTCAACATCCCGCTGATGCTGGTCAGCCTGCCGGTGGGGCGGCTGCTGCTGCCCGAGTCGAAGGGCGACGGCCGAGGGCCCTGGGACGTGGTCGGCGCGCTGATGGCGGCGGGCGGTCTGTTCGGGGTCGTGCTGGGGGTGAAGCGGCTGGGCGGCGGAGAGCCGGTGGCGAGCCTGCTCACCCTGCTGCCGCTGGTGCTCGGCGCGGCGCTGCTGGCCGGCTTCGTACGCCGGCAGCGACGGCGCACGTACCCGCTGGTGGACCTGCGGATGTTCCGGCGGGCGGCGTTCAGCACGTCGGTCGGGTGCATCGTGCTGGCGATGCTGGCGCTGGTGGGTCTGGAGCTGATCGCGGCGCAGTATCTGCAGCTGGTGCTCGGGCTGTCGCCGCTGGAGACCGGGCTGCGGCTGCTGCCGCTGACCTTCGCGGCGATGGGCGCGGGCCTCGCGGGAGCGCGGCTGCTGCGGCGTTTCGGCCCGCGGCGGACGGTGTGTGCGGGATTCTGCCTGACCGCCTTCGCGGTGCTGCTGCTGACGGCGATGGGCCGGGCCGACAACACCGCGCTGCTGCTGAGCGGGTTCGTGCTGCTCGGCTTCGGCCTGGAGACGACGCTGTTCGGGGCGTACGAGTCGATGCTGAGCGAGGCACCGCCGGAACAGTCCGGCGGGGCGGCGGCGATCGGTGAGACCTCCTACCAGCTGGGCGCCGGGATCGGCATCGCCCTGCTGGGCAGCGTGATGAACGCGGCGTACGCGCCGGGGCTGACGGGGGGCGTGCCCGGGGTGCCGTCGGCGGCGTCGGCGGCGGCCGGCCATTCGCTGGGGGAGGCGTACGAGGTCGCCGCGCAGCTCGGGGGGCCCGCGGGGGTCGCGTTGCGACGGGCCGCGGGGGACGCGTTCGTGCACGGGCTGCACGTGACGTTGGTGGTGAGCGCGGGGTTGCTGCTGCTGGGGGCGGTGATGGCGCTGCGGTTGCCGCGAGTGATGCAGTGCGACGCGGTGTCGGTGCCGGCGCCCCGGGACTCGGTGGAGTCGCAGTCCCGCGTCTCGGTGTGAGCAGGGGCGTCGCCCGCGGCCGGCCGAGGAGGGTCGGCGGACGCGGCTCGTGGGCGGGAGGGGGCGCGTCGGCCCGGGCCGTGGTGGACGCGCGGGGCGTCGCATCGTAACGTCGGCTCCACAAGCCGTGACTAGCGGCGCTAGTTTTAACAGTCCGGAGGGTGTCCCATGGCCGCGTCCACCAAGTTGCCCGCGTTCGACCCCGCCGACCCCCTCGGCATCGACGACCTCCTCGACCCGGAGGACCTGGCGGTCCGGGACACCGTGCGGGGCTGGGCCGCGGACCGCGTGCTGCCGCACGTCGCGGACTGGTACGAGAAGGGCGAACTGCCCGGGATCAGGGAGCTGGCGCGCGAGCTGGGCTCCATCGGCGCGCTCGGGATGTCCCTCGACGGGTACGGCTGCGCCGGGGCGAGCGCCGTCCAGTACGGGCTGGCCTGTCTGGAGCTGGAGGCGGCCGACTCCGGCATCCGCTCCCTCGTCTCCGTGCAGGGCTCCCTTGCCATGTACGCCGTTCACCGCTTCGGCAGCGAGGAGCAGAAGCAGACCTGGCTGCCGCGGATGGCCGCGGGCGAGGTCATCGGGTGCTTCGGCCTCACCGAGCCCGACCACGGGTCCGACCCGGCTCACATGCGTACTCGCGCCAAGCGCGACGCCGGCGGGGACTGGGTGCTCGACGGGCGCAAGATGTGGATCACCAACGGCTCGGTGGCCGGCGTGGCCGTCGTCTGGGCGCAGACCGAGGAGGGCATCCGCGGTTTCGTCGTGCCGACCGACAGCCCCGGGTTCTCCGCGCCGGAGATCAAGCACAAGTGGTCCCTGCGGGCCAGCGTCACCAGTGAGCTGGTCATGGACGGCGTACGGCTGCCCGCCGACGCGGTGCTGCCGGAGGTGACCGGGCTGCGCGGGCCGCTGAGCTGTCTGTCGCACGCCCGGTACGGCATCGTCTGGGGTTCGATGGGCGCGGCTCGAAGCTCCTTCGAGGCGGCGGTGGAGTACGCGAAGTCGCGGGAGCAGTTCGGGCGGCCGATCGGGGGCTTCCAGCTCACCCAGGCCAAGCTCGCCGACATGGCGGTCGAACTGCACAAGGGGATCCTGCTCGCCCATCACCTCGGGCGGCGCATGGACGCCGGCCGCCTGCGTCCCGAGCAGGTCAGCTTCGGCAAGCTCAACAACGTCCGCGAGGCCATCGACATCTGCCGTACGGCCCGCACGATTCTCGGCGCCAACGGGATCTCGCTCGAATATCCCGTGATGCGGCACGCGACGAACCTGGAATCGGTGCTCACCTACGAGGGCACCGTCGAGATGCACCAGTTGGTGCTGGGCAAGGCGCTCACCGGACTCGACGCCTTCCGGTAGGAGCCCGGCGGGGGGGCGGGGGCGGGGCCGTGGTGTGCGGCCCCGCCTCAGCTCTGGTTGAAGAAACCGTCGGAACGGTGCGCGGCGGGCTCGCCGCTGATCACCTGGGTGTCGGCCGGGCTCAGCAGGAACACCCGGGTGGACACTCGCTCGATCGAACCGCGCAGGCCGAAGATGAGCCCGGCCGCGAAGTCGACCACGCGCTTGGCGTCGGTGCCCTCCATGGCCGTCAGGTTCACGATGACGGGGACCCCGTCCCGGAACAGCTCACCGATGGCCCGTGCGTCCCGGAAGCTGTCCGGGGTGACCGTCGCGATGCGGCGGCCCTTCTCCTCGGCCACGTCCGAGGCCACCTTGACCCGGGGGTCCGTGACCCAGGCGTCCCCGGACTCGGTGCCCTCGGAGTAGTCGTCGTCGTAGTAACGCTCGTCATCGTTGTCGTCGACGAGGCCGAGCCACGCACTCGCCTTGCGTACCGATCCCATGGACGCCTCCTCTCACAGCGGTCTTTCGTGCTTCCGCATCCCTATGGTCATCCATGATGCGGACGTCGCGCCAAGTGGATAGACGCCGCGCGGGGGGTTTGTGACGGTACTGGTGCACAGCGGATCCGTCGAGAGTCCTTGTGTCCCAAGGGTCGTTTCCCAAACGGATGCTGACTGTGAGTGAAATATGATTCTTCACGGCACACGGGTGAGGGCGGGTGCGTACGGGTGACGGCGGCGGTCGGTACGATGCCGCAGCTCAGCGTCGTACCAACCTCGGGGGAGCGTCGTGTTCGGAATCGTCAGGCCGTGCAGGCACCGGCTCGGAGAGAGCCTCACCAGTCAGTGGATGGCTCATTTGTGCGGGCTGTGTCTCGCACTGCGCAAGGACCACGGACAGTTCGCGCGGATCGTGACGAACTATGACGGGCTGCTCATATCGGTTTTGACGGAGGCTCAGGCGGGGCGGGGCGGTGCAGGAGCCGGGCGGCGCACCGCCGGGCCCTGCCCGCTGCGCGGGATGCGCACCGCCTCCGTGGCGCACGGCGAGGGCGCCCGGCTCGCGGCGGCCGTCTCCCTGGTGCTGGCCTCGGCCAAGGTGCGCGACCACGTGGCCGACGGCGACGGCCTGCTGGCCCGGCGGCCGGTGGCGCTCGCCGCCCGCCGGATCGCCACCGGCTGGGACGCGGCCGGGGCGCGCGGCGGCGGCGCCGTCGGCTTCGACACCGCCGTACTGGTCGACGCCGTGGACCGGCAGGGCGGTATCGAGGCCCTCGCCGGGCCCGGGACGCCCCTGCTGACCGTCACCGAGCCGACGGAGACCGCGACCGCGGCCGCCTTCGCGCACACCGCGCACCTCGCCGGGCGGCCGGAGAACGCCGCGCCGCTCGCCGAGGCCGGACGGCTCTTCGGCCGGCTCGCCCACCTCCTGGACGCCGTGGAGGACCGGGAGGCCGACGCCGCGTCCGGCGCCTGGAACCCGCTCGCCGCCACCGGGACGCCGCTAGCCGAGGCCCGGCGGCTCGCGGACGACGCCGTGCGCGGGGTCCGGCTGGCCCTGCGGGAGGCCGAGTTCACCGACGGCCGGCTGGTGCACCGGCTGCTCGTGCACGAGCTGGGCAACTCCGTGGACCGCGCGTTCGGCACCGTCTCGTGCGCCCACGGCAGCCATCCGTACGCCCCTCCCGGCAGCACCCCGGGTGCCCCCGGCGGCCCGACGCCCCCGGAGCCGCCGCGCCGCGACCGGCGCGGGCTGCTCGCGGGCTGCGCCGTGTGGCTCGGGCTGGCCTGCACGTGCCAGATGTGCTGCGGCACCTTCGAGGACCCGTGGAGCCGGCAGCGCCGGGACGGCCTCTGTTCCAACTGCGACTGCGGCGACTGCGGGGACTGCGGCAACTGCTGCGACTGCTGCAACTGCTGCGGCGACGGGTGTGACTGCGGTTGTGACGGCTGCGACTGCGGTTGCAGCTGCTGAAAAGCCGTCAGGGACCGTGGGATGTCGGCCCGTCAGGTGGGAACGGGCGGGTTCCTGCGCCGTCAGGTCTCCTGAAAACGAAAGGCGGGGGCGGGGCGAGGGGAGGGGGCGCGTGTGAAGGCGGGACGGCAGGTCGAACCCGGGAAGGCCCTGACGGGACCGGTCAAGCGGCGGACCGCTCCATCGGCGGATCCGGGGGCCGGGCGGCCGGACCAGCGGGGCGGGCAGGGAGGTCGGCTCAACAGGAACAGGACCACACTCGACCGAAGTCGATGTGGGAGCGCTTGACCAGCCACTGCTGCGGATGCATGGGCCAAGTGGAACAGGCATCCGGTTCCTCGTCAACGCAGGGAGATCCACGGCTCACAGTGTGGACAGCCTTGACAGCGCACGGAAACGCCCCCGTACTCTCGGCGGACGGCCTGCTGAGGGGCTCGGCCGTGTGAAGGCACCATCCACCGCGTCCGACTGACGCGCCGTCACGGAGCCTTCGCATGTCCTGCGACCACCTCGTCCCGTCCGCCGCCGTACCCGCGTCCCCGGACCGGGCGGTCCTCCCGCGGACCTTCCCGCGCCGCCGCCCGCCCGGTGGACGGCCGCCGTCGACGTCCTCCTCCCGCCGCGTCCCGCCGCCCGCTCCGTGCCGTGCGCCGTGCGGTGGGCGCACGTGCGCGTGTTCCGGTCGCCCCGCGCCCGCGACCCGGAGCGCCCCCGGTGATCCGCCCCGCGTCACCGGCGCCTGCGCCCGCCCCCGTGCCGGCCGGGGGGTTCCCCGGCGTAGTGGAGGAGCTGGCCCCGGCGGGCACCGGGCCGCCCGCGGCGCGTGCGTCCGCGGACGTTCCTCTCCCGGGTCCGGTGCGGACAGGGCCGCCGGCACGGACGGAAGGGGCGTCGCCGTATGAACTCCTCACCCGGCAGGCGGCGGCTGCACGTGGCCGCCGCCCTGGACCGGCGGTCGGTGTACGACGCGGACGCGTACGTGACGGCCGCCCGGCTCGCCGAACACGGCGCGCTGGACTTCGTGACCCTGGGAGACAGCCTCGCCCGCCCCGGCCCCGACGCGCTCGCCGTCCTGTCCCGGCTGGCGCCCGCCACCCGGCGCATCGGCCTGGTCCCCAGCGTCTCCACCACGCACACCGAGCCCTTCCACGTCCAGGCGGCGGTGGCGACCCTCGACTGGGTCAGCCGCGGCCGGGCGGGCTGGCGGATCGAGGTGTCCACCACCGAGGGCGAGGCCCGCCTCTTCGGCCGCCGCCACGCGGCACCAGCCGACGTGCTCTGGCGGGAGGCCGGCGAGGTCGCCGAGGTGGCGGCGCGCCTGTGGGACAGCTGGGAGGACGGCGCGGAGATCCGGGACGCGGCCACCGGTCGCTTCGTCGACCCGGACAAGCTCCACCACGTCGACTTCACCGGCTCCGCCTTCTCCGTCAAGGGGCCCTCGACCGTGCCGCGGCCCCCGCAGGGGCACCCCGTGCGCGTGGTCGACGCCACCGATCCCGCCGCACGGGCCGTCGCGGCCCGGTACGCCGACGTGGCCCTGGTGCGCACCGCGCTCCCCGTCCGGGCCGCCGCCGCGCGGGCCGAACTGCGGACGTCCGCCGGGACGCACGGCCGGGACCCGGACGACCTGCGGGTCCTCGCCGCCCTCGACGTCGACCTGGGCGACGGCGAGTGCGCGGCCGAACCAGGGCACGGCGGAGGCGGCCCCCGTGCCACGCCGCACGGCCCGCTGTACCGGGGCGGCCCCGTCGACCTGGCCGAACTGATCATCTCCTGGCACCGGGACGGCATCGTCGACGGTTTCCATTTCACGCCGGTCGACCCGCGCCGGGACCTGGAGCGCCTCGTCAACGGCACCGTGCCGCTGCTCCAGCACCGGGGCCTGTTCCGCACCTTCTACCCGGGCAGCACGCTCCGGGACCACCTGGGCCTGAACCGGCCCGCCAACCAGTACGCCGTCGCGCGGGGAGCGTCATGACCGGACCGGAACGGACGTGGACCCAGCCGGCGCCGCCGGAGCCGACGCGGCCCGGTCCGCTGCGCCCGGAGGCGGGGCAGCCGCGGCGGATGCACCTTGCCGTGCGCTTCCCGGAGGCCGACGACACCACGGTCGACGACACCACGGTCCGGGCCGATCCGCGCTCGGGCTCGGGCTCGCAGATCGACTTCGCCTCCTTCGAGCACCTCGCGCGCACCGCCGAACGCGGCCTGTTCGACTTCTTCCTCGTTTCCGGTGGGCTGCGGCTGCGCGAGCACAAGGGCCGCATCCACGACCTGGACGTGGCCGGCCGCCCCGAGTCCCTGACCATGCTGAACGCGCTCGCCGGCGTCACCGGACGCCTCGGCCTGGCCGCCACGGTCGACGCCGCCTTCAACGAGCCCTACGACGTCGCCCGCCGGCTCGCCACCCTGGACCACCTCAGCGACGGCCGGGCGGCCTGGCACGTGGTGGCCTCCTCCGACTCCTTCACCGGCGAGAACTTCCGGTGCGGCGACCGCCAGGAGCGGGCCGGCCTCCCCGGCTCCCCGCTTCGCTCCGGCGAGGGAACCCTCACGCGGGCCGCCGAGTTCGTGGCCGCCGCGCGGGAACTGTGGGACTCCTGGGCCCCGGACGGCACCCCCCGCCCCTTCGCCCATCACGGACCGCACTTCGACATCGCGGGCGAGTTCACCCTGCCCCGTCCCCCGCAGGGGCATCCGGTGGTGATCCGGGCGGGCGACCGCGAGGAGGACCGGGAGTTCGCCGCCTCGTCGGCGGACGTGATCCTCACCCGGTACGGCTCCCCGGAAGCGGGCCGCGCCTTCCGCACCGACGTGAAACGCCGCCTGGCGGCCTACGGCCGGAGCCCCGGGGACCTCAAGATCATGCCCGGGGTCGCGGTGGTCCTCGGGGACACCGACGCCGAGGCGCACGAGCGGGCCGAGGAGATCAGGCGGCAGCAGGTGTCCCCGCGGTCCGCACTGCTCACGCTGGAGCGGATCTGGGGCGTCGACCTGTCCGCGTACGACCCCGAAGGGCCGCTGCCCGACATCGACCCGGTGCCCGGTCCGCAGCCCGGCCGGGGGTGGCCCCGGGACGGTGACAACGTGGCGACCGCCGAGAAGTGGCGGGCGCTGGCGCAGGAGCGGGGGCTGTCCATCCGGCAGACCCTGATCGAGGCGGGCGCCCGGCGGTCCGTGGTCGGCACACCCGAGGGGGTCGCGGCCGAACTGACGGAGTCGGTGGCGCGGGACGCCGCGGACGGCTTCGTCCTGATACCGCATCCGGCCCCGGGCGGGCTGGACGAGTTCGTCGACCGGGTGGTCCCGTTGCTGCAGGAGCGCGGCGCGTTCCGTACCGCGTACGAGGGCGCCACCCTGCGCTCCCACCTCGGTCTGGCCGACCCGGCGGCGAAGGGCGCGTCGTGACGAAGGGCTCGCCCGGCGACGCGTCGCACCCGCCGGCCGGCGGACCATCCGGAGGGGCGACTTCCGGACACCCCCGGGCGTCCGTGACGTCGCCCCGGCCGTCCCGGCACGGCGGGGCGTTCCGTGACATCGCGGCCACCGGCGCCCTCGGCGTCCGGCCGGGCCGGATGCCGAGGGCGTACGGCGGCCGGCCTCCACCGGGCGCGGCTGCCCCCGTGCGCGGTCGCCGAACACCGTGTCCGGCCCCTCCCGCCCACCGGGAGACAGTCCGGCGGCCCGGGGTGAGGCGGGGGAGCGTCCACCGCCCGGACGGTCCACGGGAGTTGGTAAAGGCCGTTCAAAGGGCGAAGTCCGAAAGGCACTCTTGCGCCGACCGGACGTTCGGCCGAATACTCCAACTTCAGCGCTTGTCAGGGGCACGACGTAATCCGGGAACCCCGGAGGTCCGTCCCTGGCTGCGCCTCACGGGCCCCCGACCCCACAAGCGGGGCCCCCGACTTCCCCTGTGGAGGAACGAAAAGTGAGGATCAAGCGCACCACCCCCCGCAGCGGCATCACGAGACGGACTCGGCTGATCGCCGTTTCCACCGGCCTCGTGGCCGCCGCCGCCGTCGCGATCCCCAGCGCGAACGCGGCACCCGCCCCGGCCACCTTCAGCGCCGCCGAGCTGAGCAGTGCCGGCAACGCGGTGCTCCAGGCCGACGTCCCGGGCACCGCCTGGGCCGTCGACAGCGAGTCCGGCCGGGTGCTGCTCACCGTCGACAGCACCGTCTCCCAGGCGGAGCTCGCGAAGATCAAGAAGCAGGCCGGGGACAAGGCCGACGCGCTCACGATCAAGCGCACCCCCGGCACGTTCAACAAGCTCATCCAGGGCGGCGACGCCATCTACGCGAGCAGCTGGCGCTGCTCCCTCGGCTTCAACGTCCGCGCCAGCAACGGCACCGAGTACTTCCTGACCGCCGGTCACTGCACCGACGGCGCCGGCGCCTGGCGCGCCAGCTCCGGAGGCACCGTCATCGGACAGACGGCCGGCTCGAGCTTCCCGGGCAACGACTACGGCATCGTGCAGTACACCGGGTCCGTCGCCCGGCCCGGCACCGCCAACGGCGTGGACATCACCCGCGCGGCCACCCCGAGTGTGGGCACCACGGTCATCCGTGACGGGTCCACCAGCGGTACCCACAGCGGCCGGGTCACCGCCCTGAACGCCACCGTCAACTACGGCGGCGGCGACGTAGTCTCCGGCCTGATCCAGACCACGGTCTGCGCCGAGCCCGGCGACTCCGGCGGTTCGCTCTACGGCAGCAACGGCACCGCGTACGGTCTGACCTCCGGCGGCAGCGGCAACTGCTCCTCCGGCGGTACGACGTTCTTCCAGCCGGTCGTGGAGGCCCTGAACGCCTACGGCGTCAGCGTCTACTGACCGGTCCGCCCGTCCGGCCGGCGGTGCGACCAGCCCCCGTACACCCAGTGGTGTGCGGGGGCTCTCCGCTGTCCGGGCCGAGGGCCCGCGAATCCTCTGCGAAGGGATACGAATGGTGAAGGCCGTGTGACCGCCCTGGAGTTGTCGTGCGCACGTCCTGGAGTCGACCTTGTGTGCGGCCTGTGGAATCGGAAGAGTCAACGCTCGTCAACCAGCCTTCCGGTTCACGGGGTCCCCACAACCTCGCGGACCGACCCCCCACAGGAGGACGTGAGTTGAAGCACCGACGCATACCCAGGCGACGGGCCGCCGTGGTAGGTGCGGGAATCACCGCACTGGTCGCCGCGGGAGTCACCTTCCAGAGCGCGAACGCCAGCGAGGCCCCGAAGACCGCCGCACCCGAGACCCTGTCGGTCACGGCGGCCGGGAAGCTCGCCTCCACGCTGCTCGGCGACCTCGGCACCGACGCCGCGGGCACGTACTACGACGCGCAGGCCAAGAGCCTCGTCGTCAACGTGCTCGATCAGGCCGCCGCGCAGACCGTCGAGGACGCCGGCGCCGAGGCGAGAATCGTCGAGAACTCGCTCGCCGACCTGAAGAGCGCGCGCACCACCCTCACCGAGGACGCGACCATCCCGGGCACGTCCTGGGCGACCGACCCGACCACCAACAAGGTCGTCGTCACCGCCGACCGCACGGTCTCCAAGGCCGAGCTGGCCAAGCTGACCCGGGTGGTCGACGGACTGGGCGCCAAGGCCGAGCTCAAGCGGACCAAGGGCGAGTACAAGGCCTTCGTCGCGGGCGGGGACGCCATCACCGGAGGCGGCGGGCGCTGCTCGCTCGGCTTCAACGTGACCAAGGGCGGCGAGCCGTACTTCATCACCGCCGGCCACTGCACCGAGTCCATCTCCAGCTGGTCGGACTCCTCCGGGAACGTCATCGGCGAGAACGAGGCCTCCAGCTTCCCGGACAACGACTACGGGCTGGTCAAGTACACCGCCGACGTGGCCCACCCGAGCGAGGTGAACCTCTACAACGGCTCCTCGCAGGCCATCTCGGGCGCCGCCGAGGCCACCGTCGGCATGCAGGTGACCCGCAGCGGCTCCACCACCCAGGTGCACGACGGGACGGTCACCGGCCTGGACGCCACCGTGAACTACGGCAACGGCGACATCGTCAACGGCCTCATCCAGACCGACGTCTGCGCCGAGCCCGGTGACAGCGGCGGCTCGCTCTTCTCGGGCGACAAGGCCATCGGCCTCACCTCCGGCGGCAGCGGCGACTGCACCTCCGGCGGCGAGACCTTCTTCCAGCCGGTGACGGAGGCCCTGTCGGCCACCGGCACGCAGATCGGCTGAGCGGTACCCGCACTCCGGTGAAGTCCCGTCCCGCGCACGTGGGGCGGGACTTCCGCGTGGGTACGGCGGTCAGCCGGCCGGCGCGGGCGGCAGGTCCGGCTCCTGTCGCCCGCGGCGCGGCAGCGCGGCCGCCAGCATCGTGATCACCGTCCCCGCGACCGCCCACGCCCACAGCACCAGCAGGGAGGCGGTCACGTCGTTCCCCTTGAAGTAGGCGATCGAGCGGGCCGCCCAGGTGCCCGCGCCCGGCGGCAGCGCCGGGCCGATCGCCTTCCAGAACGGCGGCAGCAGCGGCAGCGGGAAGGCGCCGCCCGCGCTCGGGTTGCCCGCGATCACCACCAGCAGGATCGCCAGGCCGATGCCGACGATCCCGAAGACGCCCTGGAGGGCGAGCGTGGCGGCCCCCACCGCGAAGGTGATCAGCGCACCGAGCCCCCACAGGTCCAGCACACTGCCGGGCAGCGCGCCCAGAATCGGCCCGATGATCACCGCGCCGCCGAGCCCGCCGACGATCGAGACCAGCGCCATCACGATCAGCCGGATCGCCGCCCGGCGCGGGTTGGCCGGCCGGGCGCCGGTGCTGATCGCCAGGATCGAGGCGCACAGGTAGCCGCCGACGCACCAGCCCACGACCAGGTAGAAGGACGACAGCCCGTCGAAGTCGTGGGGCGAGGCCGGGGCCACGTCGACGACCCGTACGGTGCGCCCCTCGGCCTTCTCCACCCGGCCGGTGACGCCCTCCAGGGTGGTGGCGAGGACGGTGCCGCCGCCGGAGGCGACCAGCAGGGTGTCGGTGCGGCCGGAGGGGTCGAGGACCAGGGCGCCGTCGATCTCCCGGTCCATGATCTGCCGCCGGGCGCTCGCCTCGTCGGTCACCGCGCGCGGGTCCAGCGGGGAGCCGGGCAGCCGCTCCAGCCGGTCCACCGTCCGCCCGGCCGCCGCCCCGGGCGCGACCACCCCGAAGGGCACGTCCTTCGGCCTGGGGTCGTGCAGTGCTCCTACGTAGGAGGCGATGAACAGCAGCTGGAGCGCGATCACGCCGAGTACGAGCAGGGTGGCCCGCGGGGTGACGGCGTCCTTCACCTCACCGAGGAAGGAGCCGCTTCGCGTGCGGGGGCCCGGTGTGTGTGACATGTCCCCACAGTCCGGGTCGGGGAGCGTTTGCGCAGGTGGGGCGGGGCCGAACGGATGTCGTACATACATTCGAGGATGGGGGTATGGTGGGTGAGGTAGCTGGGAACAGACGTTCGATAATGGCGTTCGGGCCGACGTGGTCAGGCGTCGGTTCATGAGTCGGGAGGTGCGTGATGCCGGGTTTCACGCACCTGCACACCGTCTCCGGGTTCTCCGCCCGCTACGGCGCCTCCCACCCGGAGCGGCTGGCCGAGCGCGCCGTCGAGCGGGGCATGGACGCCCTCGCCCTCACCGACCGCGACACCCTCGCGGGCACGGTCCGCTTCGCCAAGGCCTGCGCGAAGGCGGGCGTCCGTCCGCTGTTCGGAACGGAGCTCGCGGTCGCCGCCCCCGAGCCCGAGGCGGAACGCACGGACACCTCCGTACGCCGGGACCGGCTCCGTACTCCCGTGCGCGGCGGCGCCTTCGTCGACGAGTCGGCCCCGCGGGTGACCTTCCTCGCCCGGGACGGCGCCCGCGGCTGGGCCGACCTGTGCCGCCTCGTCTCCGCCGCCCACACGGCCGAGGGCACCCCGCTGCTGTCCTGGCCCGACAACCACGCCGAAGGGCTGACCGTCCTGCTCGGCCCCGACTCCGACGTCGGCCGCGCCCTCGCCGCCGGCCGCCCCGACCGCGCGGCGAAGCTCCTCGCCCCCTGGCGGGAGGTCTACGGCGACGCCCTGCGCCTGGAGGCCGTCTGGCACGGCCGCAAGGGCACCGGTCACGGCTCCCTGCGCCTGGCCTCCCGCACCGTCGGCTTCGCCGCCGAGCAGGGCGTCCGGCCGGTGCTCACCAACGCCGTCCGCTACGCCGACCCCGGCCAGGGCCCCGTCGCCGACGTCCTGGACGCCGCCCGCCGCCTCGTCCCGATCGACGCCACCAAGGAGCTGGACTCCGGCGAGGCCTGGCTCAAGGACGCCGGTGCCATGGGGCAGGCCGCCGAGCGGATCGTCGAGTCCGCGGGCTTCCGGCGCGAGGCCGCCCACCGCCTGCTGGAGCAGACCCGGGCCACGGCAGCCGAGTGCCTGGTGGACCCCGAGGACGACCTCGGCATGGGCGCCGTCCACTTCCCCGAGCCGCACCTCGTGGGCGCCGGGCGCCGCACCGCCCAGCGGACGCTCGCGTCCCGGGCGGCGGCGGGCATGGTGCGCCGCGGCTACGACCGGCGGCCGGGCCACCGCGAGTACTGGGAGCGGATGCACCACGAGCTGGACATCATCGCCCACCACGGCTTCGCCTCGTACTTCCTCACCGTCGCCCAGGTCGTGGACGACGTACGGCACATGGGCATCCGGGTCGCCGCGCGCGGATCCGGCGCGGGCTCGCTCGTCAACCACCTCCTCGGCATCGCCCACGCCGACCCGGTCGAGCACGGGCTGCTGATGGAGCGGTTCCTGTCCAAGGAGCGGGTCGTGCTGCCCGACATCGACATCGACGTGGAGTCCGCCCGCCGCCTGGAGGTCTACCGCGCGATCATCGGCCGGTTCGGCACCGAGCGGGTCGCCACGGTCGCCATGCCGGAGACGTACCGGGTGCGCCACGCCATCCGCGACGTCGGCGCCGCCCTGTCCATGGACCCGGCCGAGATCGACCGGGTCGCCAAGTCCTTCCCGCACATCCGCGCCCGCGACGCCCGCGCGGCGCTGGAGGAGCTGCCCGAGCTGCGGGAACTGGCGGGGGAGTCCCGGCGGGACGGAGGAGGGCGGTACGGCAGGCTCTGGGAACTGGTCGAGGGCCTCGACGCCCTCCCGCGCGGCATCGCCATGCACCCCTGCGGCGTCCTCCTGTCCGACGCCTCCCTGCTCTCCCGCACGCCGGTCGTGCCGACCAGCGGCGAGGGCTTCCCGATGGCCCAGTTCGACAAGGACGACGTGGAGGACCTCGGGCTGCTCAAGCTGGACGTGCTCGGCGTACGGATGCAGTCGGCGATGGCGCACGCGGTCGCCGAGGTGGAGCGGGCGACGGGGGAGCGGGTCGACCTGGACGCCGTGCCCGAGGGCGACCCCGCGACGTACCGGATGATCCGGTCCGCCGAGACGCTGGGCTGCTTCCAGATCGAGTCACCGGGTCAGCGGGACCTGGTGGGCAGGCTCCAGCCGTCGACCTTCCACGACCTCGTGGTCGACATCTCGCTCTTCCGGCCCGGCCCGGTCGCCGCCGACATGGTGCGGCCGTTCATCGAGGCCCGGCACGGACGGGCGCCGGTGCGCTACCCGCACGAGGACCTGACGGAGCCGCTGGAGGGCACCTACGGGGTCGTCGTCTTCCACGAGCAGGTCATCGACATCGTGGCGATCATGACCGGCTGCGGACGCGGCGAGGCCGACCGGGTGCGGCGCGGTCTCTCCGACCCGGAGTCGCAGGGGCGGATCAAGGTGTGGTTCGCCCAGCACGCGGCGGCGAACGGCTACGACGCGGAAACGATCCGGCGCACCTGGGAGATCGTCGAGGCCTTCGGCAGCTACGGCTTCTGCAAGGCGCACGCCGTCGCCTTCGCGGTGCCGACGTACCAGTCGGCATGGCTGAAGGCCCATCACCCGGCAGCCTTCTACGCGGGACTGCTCACCCACGACCCCGGCATGTACCCCAAGCGGCTGCTGCTGGCGGATGCGCGACGGCGCGGGGTGCCGATCCTGCCGCTGGACGTGAACAGGTCCGGGGTCGCACACAGGATCGAACTGGTGTCTGAATCAAGGGGTCCGGGCACGTGGGGCCTGCGCCTCGCCCTGTCCGACGTGCACGGCATCAGCGAGGCCGAGGCGGAACGGATCGCCGAGGGGCAGCCCTACGCCTCCCTGCTCGACTTCTGGGAACGAGCCCGCCCCAGCAAGCCGCTGGCCGGACGGCTCGCCCAGGTCGGCGCGCTGGACGCGTTCGGTGCCAACCGCCGCGACCTGCAACTGCACCTGACCGAACTGCACCGCGGCGCCCGGGGCGGACGCGGCGACCAGCTCCCCCTCGCCGGCGGCCGCAGGACCGCCTCCGCCGGACTGCCCGACCTCACCTCGGCGGAGAGGCTCAGCGCCGAACTCGGCGTGCTCTCCATGGACGCCTCGCGCAACCTGATGGACGACCACGGCGGCTTCCTGCGCGAGCTGGGCGTGGTGTCGGCCAAGCGGCTGCGCGAGACGCGGCACGGGGAGACGGTGCTGGTGGCGGGCGCCAAGGCGGCCACCCAGACCCCGCCGATCCGCTCCGGCCGCCGGGTCATCTTCTCCACCCTCGACGACGGCTCGGGACTGGTCGACCTCGCCTTCTTCGACGACTCCCACGACGCCTGCGCGCACACCGTCTTCCACTCCTGGCTGCTGCTGGTGCGCGGGGTGGTGCAGCGGCGCGGCCCGCGCAGCTTCAGCGTCGTCGGCTCCGCCGCCTGGAACCTCGCCGACCTGCTGGAGGTGCGCCGGGAGGAGGGCCTGGAGGGCGTCGCCGCCCGGCTGGCCGCGGCGGGCGGAGGCCCGGAGGGCGACGATCCCGGGGGTGGTCCGGCGCGCCGCCGCCTCGCCGGTTCGGACGGACGGCCCGCGCCGGCCGGTTCCGCGGCCCAGGACCCGATGGAGCAGCGGAGGATCCGCATGTCCACCGGGTACGAGATGCACCCCTGGGCCGATCTGCGCCCCGCGGGCGAAGGGCCCGCGGTCGGAAGGAAGTTGTGGCACCAGAGCCCGGGGAGTGCGGGATGACGATTCTCTGCGTACGTTTCCAGCCGCCGCCGACGCGTGAGGCGGCCCTGCCCGAACTGCTCGGTCTCCTAGAGGAGTTCACGCCGGTCGTCGAGGCGCTGCCGCCCGACGGCGCGCTGGCCGACCTGCGCGGCGCCGAACGGTACTTCGGGCGCGACGCCGTGGAGCTGGCCTCGGTGATCCGGGTGCGCGCCCTCGCGCTGTACGGCGTGGACTGCGTGATCGGCGCCGGCCCCGGCCCGATGCTGGCCCGCATGGCGCTGCGCGACGCCCGGCCGGGGCTGACCCGCGCGGTCCCCGGCGGCGGCGAGCGGGACTTCCTCGCCGGCCGGCCCGTCGCCGCGCTGCCCGGCGTCGGCACCGCGACCGCGCGCACACTGTGCGAGTACGGCCTCGACACCCTCGGCCGGGTCGCCGCCGCGCCGCTGTCCACGCTCCAGCGGCTGGTGGGCGCGAGGACCGGCCGCGAGCTGCACGAGAAGGCCCAGGGCGTCGACCGCGGCCGGGTCGTCCCCAACGGCGTCTCCCGGTCCCTGGCCGCCGACCGCCCCTTCGACCGCGACGAACTCGATCCCGGCCGCCACCGCCGCGCCCTGCTCTCGGCCGCCGAGGAACTGGGCGCCCGGCTGCGCGCCGTGGACAAGGTGTGCCGCACCCTCACCCTGACCGTCCGCTACGCCGACCGGTCGGCCACCACTCGCAGCCGCACCCTGAAGGAGCCGACCGCGCACTCGGCGGCCCTGACCCGGGTCGCGTACGACCTGTACGGGGCGCTCGGCCTCCAGCGCGCCCGGGTCCGCTCGGTCGCCCTGCGGGCCGAGGGGCTCACGCCCGCCGAACAGGCCTCCCACCAGCTCACCTTCGACCCCGTGGACGAGAAGGTCCGCCGGATCGAGGAGGTCGCGGACCGCGCGCGGGCGAAGTTCGGACCGCGGGCGGTGATGCCGGGGTCGCTGGCGGCGTGAGACCCCGGCCCGCCGGTCAGTTGGCCCACGGGGGAGCGAGGCGGGTGCCGTCGGCCAGCTCCGCCGTCAGGCCGACCGAGGTGGTGACCCAGGAGGTCGCGGTCCGGTCGGTGGGGTTCTCGACGGCGAGGGTCGCCCCGGAGTTGATGATCACGGTGTCGCCCGCGGTGACGCGCTCGGTGCGGCCGTCGAGGGTGATCAGCAGCTCGCCGGTGAGCAGGTGGAGGACCTCCTCCCGGTCGACGGTGTGCGCGGGCGCCTTCGTGCCCGCCGGGATCTCGCCCCGCCAGGCGCACAGCTCCCTGCTGCCGACGCGGGGGGTGGCGTACGAGACGAAGCGGGCGCCGTGGATCTCGTGGGTGACGCCTTCGGACGAACGGACGACGGGCATGGCGGACTCCTCCGTGCGGGATCAGTCGGTCGGCATTTGGTCAAGCAGCTTGACCTTTCGCTTATGGTCAAGCTGCTTGACCAAGCTGTCAAGGGTGTTTCAATGCCACCGTGCAGAACTCCGACGCCATGGCCCTGACCGCCGCCCTGCTCGCCGCGGCCGGCGGGCTCACGCAGCGCATCCACGAGGGTGTCGTCGCCCGCGGCTTCGAGAATGTGCGACCCGCGCACGGGTTCGCCTTCGCCCGGCTCGCCCCGGACGGCGCGACGGTCACCGACCTGGCCGTGCACCTGGGGGTGACCAAGCAGGCCGCCAGTCAGCTCGTCGACGAGCTGGTCCGCAAGGGATACGCCGAGCGCCGGCCGCATCCCGTCGACGCGCGCGCCCGGCTCGTCGTGATGACGGAGGCGGGGTGGGCCTGCACGCGGGCGGCGGAGGCGGCGGCCGCGGAAGCCGTGGGCGCATGGGCCGAGGTGCTCGGCGAGGAAGGGGTGCGTGCGCTGCGCGACGGTCTGCTGCGCGTGGCGCCGGGCGGGCCGATCCGGCCCGCCCGGTGAGCCCGGTCCCTCTGTCACCTGCGGTGCCGGCGGCGCCGGTTGCCACCGGAAGTTTTTACTGACGCGTAACTTCACACGTGCGCTACTCGCCCGTAACTTGACGAATGAACAGCATCCCGTGATCCGGATCACAGGGCGTCTTGCCGTCGCAACTCCCCCGATCCGCAAGGAGATCACCCGATGCTGCCCTGGAGCCGAGTGCTCAGACCGCTGACCGCGCTGCTGCTGGCCGCCGCGGTCGTCCTGTTCCCCGCCGTCACCGCCGGTGCCGCCCCCACCACCGCCACGGACGCACGCCCCACCTCCGGCTGGAACGACTACACCTGCAAGCCCTCCGCCGCCCATCCCCGCCCCGTCGTCCTGGTCCACGGAACCTTCGGGAACTCCGTCGACAACTGGCTGGGCCTCGCGCCCTACCTGCAGAACCGCGGCTACTGCGTCTTCTCCCTCGACTACGGCCGGTTGCCCGGCGTCCCGCTCTTCCACGGACTCGGCCCGGTCGAGAAGTCGGCGGAGCAACTGGCCGCCTACGTCGACAAGGTGCTCACCGCGACCGGCGCCGCCGAGACCGACCTCGTCGGCCATTCGCAGGGCGGCATGATGCCCCGCTACTACCTCAGGTTCCTCGGCGGAGCCGACAAGGTGAACGCCTTGGTCGGCATCGCGCCCAGCAACCACGGCACCACGCTGTCCGGCCTCACCCGCCTGCTGCCGTACTTCCCCGGCGCCGAGGACCTGCTGAACGAGCACACCCCCGCCCTCGCCGACCAGGTCGTCGGCTCCGACGTCCTCACCAGGCTCAACGAGGGCGGCGACACCGTGCCCGGCGTGCGCTACACCGTCCTCGCCTCGCGGTACGACGAGGTGGTCACGCCGTACCGCAGCCAGTTCCTCAGCGGCCCCGGGGTGCGCAACGTCCTGCTGCAGGACCTGTGCCCGCTCGACCTCTCCGAGCACCTGGCGATCGGGCTGCTGGACCGGATCGCCTTCCACGAGGTGGTCAACGCCCTGGACCCGGCGCACGCCACACCCACCACCTGCGCCTCGGTCCTCGGCTGACCGGCGCCCCGGCGGTCCGGTGACACGGGCCGGGCCCCGCGCACGCCACGCGGGGGCCGCCCGGCCTGAGCCGCCGGACGGGCCCCGCGTCCCCCCGCGTCCCCGGTTCCGGGTCAGTGGCCGTGCCGGCCACCGCTCGTCGCGCGCCGGCGGACCGACGCGAACAGGACCGCCGCGCCGAGGGCCAGGACGGCCGCGCCACCCACGGCGATGTAGGGCGTGCCGCTGTCGCCGCCGGTCTCGGCGAGGTTCTCGCCGCCGCCCGCGGCCTTGACCTCGTTGGGCTCGGCAGCGGCAGCGGCGGCGGTTTCGGCAGCGGTGCCGGGTGCCTCCTCCGGGGCGGCGGCCGGGTCCGTCGGGTCGGTGGTGGTCGCCGCGTCCTGGTCGCCGTGCCCGTGGTGCTCGATCGTCGACTTGTCGGCCGCGGCCGCGAGTTGCTCCTCGGACGGCGCGGAGGCCTCGGGCGCGGCGGCCTCACCGCCGGCCGCACCGGCGGGAGCACTGTCACCGGTGCCGGTGCCGGTGCCGCCGCTGAAGGAGACGTCCGAGCAGGAGTAGAACGCCTCCGGGCTGTCCGAGCGCTGCCACACCGCGTAGAGCAGGTGCTTGCCGGAGCGCTCGGGCAGCGTGCCCGAGAAGGTGTAGAAGCCGCCCGAGGCGACCGGGTCGGTGGCGGTCGCCACCGGTGCCGACAGGTCCAGGTCGTCCCAGCGCAGCGGCTGCGACGGGTCGTAGCCCGGCTTGGTGACGTACACCTTGAACGTGCCCTTGTGCGGGGCCGTCACCCGGTACTTGAAGGTGTACGAGCCGCTGCTCACGCCGGTCGCGGGCCAGTCCGCGCGGGCCAGGTCCATGCCCTTGAAGGCCGGGTCGTTTGCGCTGCACAGCTTGCCGTCCGGGATCAGCTCCTGGTGCCTGCCGTCGGCGTTGCCGATGCGGATGCCGTTCCAGTCGTAGAGCGCCTGCGTGCCGCCCGCCGCGACCGCCGCCTTGCACGCGGCCGACCTGGGGTTCTCGGGCCCCTCGGCGTGGCACTGCGACACCCGGCTGACCGGATCGCCCATCGAACCGTGCGCGGACGCCGGGGTGGCGGCCAGCGCGGTCAGGGCGAGCGGGGCGAGACCGGCGACGGTGACGGCGACGGTCCTGCGGGGCGCGGACGATGCGGGCATGCGGAACTCCTCGAAACGGTCAACGCGGTCGACGGGGACTGGTGAACTCGGGCCGGAACCCGTGGGGTTGATCAGCAAGCTAGCCCCGGAACCGCGCCGGATCACCTGCTGGAGGCGGGTGACGGAGATCCTTATGGCCGCGTTAAGGGAGTGCTCAGGCTGCGCTGAGGTAGCTACCGTTCAGGCATGGAACGAGAGCGGATCCGGCCGGCGGTCACCTCGGACGTACCGGCGGTGAAGGCGGTGACCGACGCCGCGTACCGCCCGTACATCGAGCGCATCGGGGTGGTGCCGCAGCCCATGGAGGCGGACCACGCGGCGAACGTGGCGGCGGGGAAGGTGTTCGTCACGGACGAGCCCGGCACGGACCCCGCGGGAGTCGCGGGGCTCGTGGGGCTGGTCGTCGTGGAGGCGTACCCGGACCACCTCTTCCTCGACAGCATCGCCGTCCACCCCGACGCGCACGGCCGGGGTGTGGGACGGAGGCTGCTGCGCTTCGTGGACGCGCACGCGCGTGCGCTGCGCCTGCCCGAGGTCAGGCTCTGCACGAACGCCATGATGTGGGAGAACCAGGCGATCTATCCGAAGTACGGGTACGAAGTCGTCGAACGCCGGGTGGACGGGCCCTACGACCGCGTCCACTACCGCAAGCGGCTGCTCTGAGGCGTCTCATGGCCCGCCCGGTCAGCCCTCCGGCCACCAGGTGCGCGCGATGTCCTTGCGGACCTCCGGGCGCCCGGAGTGGCGCTCGTCGGTCTCCTCGCGGACTCGGCGGGCGTCGGACTTCTTCAGGGGCTTCTGCACGGTCAGACGGCGCATGGCTGCCTCCTTACGGATCCACCGGGTTCCGCGTTCTCACGGAGGTAGACCCTTTCCCCGAGAGTCACTCATCGATGCATGACTGTCAGTGGCGGTTGTCACGTTCCCGTGCCCCGACTCCGTTGTCAGTGCCGGGTGTCACGCTGGGCGCATGAGCGAGAACCGTGACGAAGCGACCGCACCGGGTGTCGACTGGGACGCGCTGGCCGACTCCTTCGACGACGAGCCGGACCACGGACTGCGCGACCCGGGCGTCCGCCGGGCCTGGGCCGCCCGGCTGGCCTCCTGGCTGCCCGCCCGGCCCGGTGACGTCCTCGACCTGGGCTGCGGCACCGGCAGCCTGTCACTCCTCGCGGCCGAGCAGGGGCATCGCGTCACCGGCGTCGACCGCTCCCCGGCCATGGTGCGGCTGGCCAGGGCCAAACTCGCCGGTCGTGACGCGGTGTTCCTGACCGGTGACGCGGCGGCACCGCCCGTGGGCGAGCAGCGGTTCGACGCCGTGCTGGTCCGGCACGTGCTGTGGACGCTGCCCGACCCCGGCCGGGCCCTGCGGCACTGGCGGCAGTTGCTGCGCCCCGAGGGGCGGCTGGTCCTGGTCGAAGGCGTCTGGGGGAGCGTCACGCCGGTCGGCATACCCGCCGACCGGCTCACCGCCCTGCTCGCCCCGCTCGCCGGACGGGACCGCGTGGAGCGGCTGTCGGACGACCCGGCGCTGTGGGGCGGGGAGGTCACCGACGAGCGGTACGCGGTGGTGGCGACGTACGGGTGAGCCGGGCGGCGCGCGCTACGCCAGCAGGCCGGTGAACTCGTCCCCGCGGGCCAGCCGCTCCAGCTCGTCCAGCGCGGCCACGGCGGCGGCAGCGGCCTCGGGGTCCCGGCCCGCCAGCCCGCTCTGGGCGAACTCGTCCTCGTCGAGGCGCCGTACGTCCGTGCCGTCGGCGGAGCGCCACAGGTCCAGGTCGAGGTCCTCGACGACCAGCTCGGTGCCGGTCAGCACGGCGGGGCGGGTGATGTCGCAGTACCAGCCCTTCAGCACACCGGCCGCCGTGCGGACCTCCTTCACCGCGTACCACCGGTCGCGCCAGAAGTACTCGGTGAAGACGTCCCCGGCCTCGAAGCGCACGAAGCCGAAGTCGCGCACGCCGTCCCCGGCCCAGGGGGCGCGGACGGCGAGACGGGTGCCGTCGTCGTGCAGCAGCGTGGCCGCGTAGCGGATCTTCGTCCGGCCCGCCTTGACAAGTGCGACGCTCAACTCAGCCGAGTTCCCGGACATGGCGCACCTCCGTCGCGCAGATCTCGTACCCGAGCCACTTGTTGATGGCGAGCATCGGGCCGTTGTCGGTGTCGTTGCCGGTGAGCGCTTCCGTGTACCCGGCCGCGCGGGCCCGGTGCAGGGAGTCGGTCTTGACGAGCTTGGCCAGCCCCCTGCCGCGCTGGTCGCGGACCGTGCCCGTCATCGCGGTCGAGTACCGGGTGCCGTCGGTGTAGGCGACGCTGAAGGCGGCCGGGCGGCCGTCGACCACCGCGACGGTGGTCAGCTCACGGTTGAGCAGCGGGTGCCGCCAGGTCTCCGCCAGCCAGGCCTCGTACTCCGTGAACTCGATGTCCACGTCGCCGGGTTCGTCCGTGACCGTCGCCGCGTCCAGTTCGAACATGGGCCGGGGATCGTCGGTGAAGTCCGCCGCGGTGCGCAGCTCGACACCCGGGGGAGGTGACCACAGGGGCGGGAGCGTCGCGTTCGACAGGTCCAGCCGGAGAAAGTACGCGGCACGGCGCCGCTCGTAGCCGTGCCGCTCGGCGAAGGACAGATGGGCGGGCCCGTCCAGCACCCAGGAGTACAGCTTCGTCGCGCCCTCGCCGATCAGGTACTCCTCGGCCGTGCGCAGCATCAGCCCTCCGGCGCCGCGCCGCAGGCGCTCCGGGTGGACGTAGAGATTCAGGAAGGCCTGGCCGGGTACCGGGCTGTCGTGCACCAGGCCGATCTGGGCCGTGCCGATCACCTCCCCGTCCTCCTCCGCGACCAGGGACCGGCTCCGGGCGCCCGGATGGGCGTGGACGAGCCGGTGCACGACGGCCTCGGGAGTCCACAGGATGAACGGCAGGGCACGATGGCGGACCCGGGCGAAAGCCGCGACGTCGGCCGGGTCGTCGGAACGCAGGTCGCGAACGAGAACGGTCATGTCGGCGCACGCTACGGCGGCCGGGCGGTCCGCTGCCTCTCAATTTCCCGGGGATACGGGACAATCGCCGGGTGACCCTGAAGATCCGTATCGACGACGGCACGCCGCCCTACGAGCAGGTGCGCGCGCAGATCTCCGAACAGGCCCGGTCGGGCGCGCTGCCGGTCGGCTACCGGCTGCCCACCGTGCGCGGCCTGGCCGAGTCCCTCGGGCTCGCCGCCAACACGGTCGCCAAGGCGTACCGGGCGCTGGAGGCGGACGGGGTGATCGAGACGCGGGGGCGCAACGGAACGTTCGTCGCTGCCGCGGGCTCCGCGGCGGAGCGGGAGGTGGCCGGCGCGGCGCAGGGGTATGCAGAGCGGGCTAGGCGGCTCGGGGTGTCGGAGGGGGAGGCGCTTGCCGCGGTGCGGGACGCTCTGCGGGCGGTCTACGGGTGAGCGCCGCCGGGGCTCGGGTCGTTCTCCGGCCGCGGGTGCGGTGTGGCCGGTCGCGCAGTTTCCCGCGCCCCTGACGGCGTGGGGGCGGCCGCCAGTGGTGGGGCGCCCCTGAAGGCGTGGGGACGGCCGTCAGCGGTGACGTGCGCCTGAGGGGGTGCGGGTGACCGTCAGGGGTGACGTGCGGGCCAGGTGTGCGAACGTCGCGGCGTCCTGCACCGCCGCCGCGTTCGGGTCGTTGTTGAAGTACGCGTAGACGTCGCTCGTGTCCGGCCAGGTCGTCGTGATGCGGTCGAGCCATGTCGCCAGGGAGCGGCGGCCGTAGTGCGGCCAGGCCGCGGCTCGGCCCTGGTGGAAGCGGACGTAGCCCCAGTCGGCGGTTCGCCACAGTGGTGTGACCGGGCGGGCGCGGACGTCGGCCCAGCACAGGGCCGCGCGGCGGGACACGAGGACCTCGCGGGTCTCGGGCGTCCACCACGACGCGTGCCGGGGCTCCACCGCGACCCGGGTGCCGGACGGGAAGCAGGCGAGGCAGGCGTCCAGGAGGGCCGGGTCGGCGCGCAGGGTCGGCGGCAGTTGCAGCAGGACCGGGCCGAGGCGGTCGCCCAGGCCGGCCGCGTGGGTCATCAGGCGGTCGACCGGTTCGGCCGGGTCACGCAGGCGTTTGATGTGCGTGAGGTAGCGGCTCGCCTTGACCGCGACCGTGAAGTCCGGCGGCACCCGCTCCCGCCACGCCGCGAACGTCTCCCGGGCCGGCAGGCGGTAGAAGGCGTTGTTGATCTCGACCGTCGCGAAGGCGGCCGCGTAGTGCTCCAGCCAGAGCCGGACGGGCAGACCGGACGGGTAGAGGGCCTCGCGCCAGTCCCGGTACTGCCAGCCCGACGTCCCGACGAACAGGGTCATACCGTCATCAAAGCACCGGACTACAGGTACAGCCCGGCGTCAGCGCCCGCCCGCGGCTCCGGCAGCGCGGTCGGCGAGGTGCCCCGGCGCAGCGCGTACAGCTCGGCCAGGGTGGCGCCCTCGCGGCCGACCCCCTCCTCGGTGCCGAGCCAGTCCACCGCCTCCCGCCGGGTGAGCGGGCCGACCTCGATACGGGCCAGGCAGCGGCCGGGGCGGACGACGGCGGGGTGCAGGCGCTCCAGGTCCTCGTTGGTGGTGACACCCACCAGGACGTTGCGGCCCTGGCCCAGGAGCCCGTCGGTGAGGTTCAGCAGTCGGGAGAGCGCCTGCCCCGCCGTGTGCTTGGCCTCGCCGCGGATCAGCTCGTCGCAGTCCTCCAGGAGCAGCAGCCGCCAGCGGTCCTTGCCCGTCGCGTCCTCCTCGCCGATGGCGATGTCCATCAGATAGCCGACGTCGGAGAAGAGCCGCTCGGGGTCGAGGACGCAGTCCACCTGGCACCAGTCCCGCCAGGAGCGGGCCAGCGTGCGCAGCGCCGAGGTCTTGCCGGTGCCCGGCGGGCCGTGCAGGAGCAGCAGCCTGCCCGCGATGTCCTCGGGCGTCGTCTTCATCAGGCCGTCCATCGCGTCGGCGACCGGCGCGGTGTAGTTGGCGCGGATCTCGTCCCAGGTGCCCGCCGCGATCTGCCGGGTGGTGCGGTGCGGGCCGCGCCGCGGGGAGACGTACCAGAAGCCCATCGTCACGTTCTCCGGCTGCGGCTCGGGCTCGTCCGCCGCCCCGTCCGTCGCCTCGCCGAGCACCTTCTCGGCCAGGTCCGCACTGGTCGCCGTCACCGTGACGTCGGCGCCCCGGCTCCACCGCGAGATCAGCAGCGTCCAGCCGTCGCCCTCCGCCAGGGTCGCGCTGCGGTCGTCGTCGCGGGCGATCCGCAGCACGCGTGCGCCGGGTGGCAACAGCGTGGCCCCCGACCGTACGCGGTCGATGTTCGCCGCGTGCGAGTACGGCTGCTCACCCGTGGCGAAACGGCCGAGGAACAGCGCGTCGACGACATCGGACGGGGAGTCGCTGTCGTCCACGGTGAGCCGGATCGGCAGGACTTCGTGCGGATTCACGGACATGTCGCCATGATCCGGCACCCGGCCGCCGCGTGCACCCGCTTTCCGGGGCACACGCACCCGCCCGGCCGCTCCCGTGCGCCGGTCCTGACGGCCGCTCTCGTCCCCGGTTTTCGTCCGTAGTTGAACGAGTGTCAGCCAATTTTTGGCATGGACACTTCCGGTCGACGCGCGTAGCCGCTACCACGGTTGTGGCAGCAATCCTGCTAAGGGAGGTTCCATGAGACGTTCCCGACTTGTCGGCTTCCTGAGTTCACTCGTCCTCGCCGCCGGCGTCGCCCTCACCGGGTCCGCGACCGCCCAGGCGGCCCAACACGCCGCGGCCGACGGCTATGTGGCCCTCGGTGACTCCTACTCCTCCGGAGTCGGAGCGGGCAGCTACATCAGCGCGAGCGGCGACTGCAAGCGCAGCACGAAGTCCCATCCGTACCTGTGGGCGGCCGCCCACTCGCCCTCCACGTTCGACTTCACCGCTTGTTCCGGCGCCCGAACGGGTGATGTTCTCGCCGGACAGCTCGGCCCGCTCAGCTCCGCCACCGGTCTCGTCTCCCTCAGCATCGGGGGCAACGACGCGGGCTTCGCCGACGTCATGACGACCTGTGTGCTCCAGTCCGAGAGCTCCTGCCTGTCGCGGATCGCCACCGCCGAGGCGTACGTCGACTCGACGCTGCCCGGCAAGCTCGACGCCGTCTACTCGGCGATCGGCGACAAGGCCCCCAACGCCCACGTCGTCGTCATCGGATACCCGCGCTTCTACAAGCTCGGCACCACCTGCATCGGCCTGTCCGAGGCCAAGCGGAAGGCGATCAACAACGCCTCCGACCACCTCAACACCGTGATCGCCCAGCGCGTCGCCGCCCACGGCTTCACCTTCGGCGACGTCCGCACCACCTTCACCGGACACGAGCTGTGCTCCGGCAGTCCCTGGCTGCACAGCGTCGACTGGCTGAACATCGGCGAGTCCTACCACCCCACAGCGGCCGGTCAGTCCGGCGGCTACCTGCCGGTCCTCAACGGCGCCGCCTGACCGGGGCGGAAGGGGAACAGGAGAGGCGGGAGCGGAGACCCCGCCCGTCGGGGTCTCCGCCTCCGGGTCCCCGCGCCGGGGAACGCGGCAAAGAGCGCACGTGAGACCACCCACGTGAGATCACCCACGTGAGATCGCCCACGTTCCCGCCGCCCCCGGATGCCCGTGGGCGGCGCGTCCGCGGGCGCCGCGGGAGTGCCACCGCGACACGCCACTCGGAGCCTCCGGCTTGCGCCGCCCCACCGGCTCCCACGGGTGACGCGCGGTGACCGTCGGGCCGGTCGGGGGACCGGCCCGGGGCCGACCACGCCGCCGAGCGGCGGGTTGTCCAACTCGCCCTGGAATCTCTTCGATTCGGAGAGTGATCGTCAACCCCCTTACGGGGAAGGTGAATCCTGTGACCGCGATACACGCATGCCGTACCGGGGCGATAGGGTTACCCTGCCCGGGCCGGGTGGACTCGTACGGGTGGGGAGTGACATGGAACAGATAACAGTGCGCAGCAGGGCAAGGGTCCCTGCGATCACCTGCGGGAGCAGCGCGACCAGTTCGCGCCTCGACCGTCATCTCGCGGTACTCGGAGGGCCTGCCCTCCCGCCGCGCGAGACCGTGGAGGCGACGTCGCTGATGCGTGAGCTGACCGCGCGTGAGCCCGCGCACAAGCGCAGCAACAGGGGCGCCCGGGTACGCCGGGTCTCGCTGTTTGCGCCGTTGCGTCGACTGCGCCGCTCGCTGTTCGGCGGCAACTGAGGCCCGCGCGCCGGAGGTCACATCTCCCGGCGTGGCGCCGCGGCACCCGTCCGTCATCCCCACGGAACGCGGCGGCGTCCCGGTGTGCTCCCCGAGCGCGGGCCGTCCCCGGTACACCCGACTCCGTACGCGCCCGTCCGCACGCGTTCTCACCCTCCCGTACCGCGTTCCCGTCCCGCCGTCTCCCCGCCGGCGGTGACGCGGCCGGACCCGTTCAGCGGCCCCCGTGCGCATACCGGCGCACGGCGAGCGGGACGAACACCGCGAGCAGTACCGCGCACCAGGCCAGCGTGCCCGCGACCGGGTGCGTCACCGGCCAGGCGCCCTCGTCCGGCACGGGTGCGTTGCCGAAGAGGTCCCGCAGTGCCGTGGTCACCGCGCTGATCGGGTTCCACTCCGCGACCGTGCGCAGCCAGCCCGGCAGCCCCTCGGTCGGGATGTACGCGTTGGACAGCAGCGGAAGGACGAAGGTCGCGCCGCCCAGTTGGCCGGCGGCCTCCTCGCTGCGGGTGAGCAGTCCCAGGAAGATCCCGATCCACGTGGTCGCGAAGCGGAACAGCAGCAAGAGCGCCACCGCGCCCGCCGCCCCGAGCACGCCGCCCTCCACCCGCCAGCCCACCACGAGCCCGACGAGCAGCAGGGGGACCGTCCCGGCGGCGGTCACGAGCACGTCGGCGACCGACTGCCCGAGGGGCACGGCGGCCCGGTTCACCGGCAGCGTCCGCAGGCGGTCCGTCACCCCCCGGTGGACGTCCTGGGCGGCCTGGAACATGCCCGTCATGATGCCGTTCGCCGCCGTCGCGACGAGGAGCCCGGGCACCAGGAAGGTCCGGTACTCCTCACCCGGCATCGCCAGCGCGCTGCCGAAGACGTAGCCGAAGAACAGCAGCATCGTGACCGGCATGGTCTGGGTGAGGACCATCAGCCCCGGGTTGTTCCGTACCCGCCGCAACTGGCGGCCCAGCATGGCCGCTCCGTCGTGTGCCAGTCCGTACGCCGAGCCGTACGAGCCCGTCGTCACCGTGCTCATGCCACCAGCTCCTTGCTGTCGTCACTTCCGCCACCGCCGTTGCCTTCATCGCTGCCCTCGCCGCCGTCGCCGTCGCCGCCGGTCAGGCGGAGGAAGACGTCGTCGAGGCTCGGCGGCCGCAGGCCCGCGTCCACCAGGGGGACCCCCGCCGCGTCGAGTTCGCGCACCAGGCGGGGCAGGGTCAGCGTCGGATCGGTGCTGACCGCGCCGGCGGTGCGCCGCTCGTGGTCCAGCACCGGCTCCGAGCCGGTCAGCCGGTCCAGGACCGCCGCCGCCCGCACCAGGGCGTCCGCGTCCGCGACGACGGCCTCCGCGTACGCCCCCACCAGCGCCTTGAGTTCGGCCGGCGACCCGGTGTGGGCCACCCGGCCCCGGTCCACCAGGGCGATGTCGTCGGCCAGGCGGTCGGCCTCCTCCAGGTACTGCGTGGTCAGCAGCACGGTGGTGCCCTCCGCCTTCAGGGCGCGCACCGCGTCCCAGATCCGGTTGCGGCTGGCCGGGTCGAGGCCGGTCGTCGGCTCGTCCAGGAACAGCACCTCGGGGCGGCGCACCAGGCTCGCGGCCAGGTCGAGACGGCGGCGCTGGCCACCGGACAACGTGGCGGCGGGCCGGTCGGCGGCCTCGGCCAGCCCGAAGCGGTCCAGCAGCTCGTCGGCCCGCGCCGCCGCCCTGCGCACCCGGTGCAGGCGGGCGAACAGCCGCAGGTTCTGCCGGCCGGTGAGGTCCCCGTCCACCGACGCGTCCTGCCCGGTCACCCCGATCCGGCGGCGGACGGCCGCGGCCTCGCGCACGAGGTCGTGCCCGGCGACCCGCGCCGAGCCCGCGTCCGGCCGCAGCAGGGTCGTCAGCAGTCGCACCGCCGTCGTCTTGCCCGCCCCGTTCGGGCCGAGCAGCCCGCACACCGTGCCCTCGGCCACGGCGAGATCCAGTCCGCGCAGCGCGCGTACGGCGCCGAAGCGCTTCTCCAGACCTTCACTAAGTACAGCGTACGTAGTAGTCATGGGTCGACCATAGCGCACTACGTACGCTGTACGTAACTAGGATGGTGGCCGAGGTGATGCACGATGGCGGGCCGAGCGGCCGTACCCGAAGTGATCTGGTCGCGCCCCGAGCGCACCGGCCGGGGGCCGAGACCGGCGTACACCCGCGCCGACATCGCGGCCGCCGCGGTGCGGATCGCCGACGCCGAGGGCCTGGACGCGGTCTCGATGCGCCGCGTCGCGGGCGAACTGGGCTGCGGCACCATGTCGCTGTACAACTACGTCCCCCGCAAGGAGGACCTGTACGAGCTGATGATGGACGCCGTCAGCGGCGAGCACGAGCTGTGGGAGCCGAGCGGCGACTGGCGCGCGGACATGATCCGGGTGGCTCACCGGACCCGGGCCCTGATGCACCGCCACACCTGGCTGCCCCGCCTGATGTCCCCGGTCTACGGCTTCAGTCCCAACGCCCTGCGGTACCTGGAGCACTGCCTGGCCTGCCTCGACTCCTTCGAGGCGCCGTACGGCACCAAGATGGAGCTGGTCGCGATGGTGAACGGCGTCGTGACGACGTACGTGAGCAACGAGATCGCCACCGTCGAGCGCACCCGCTCGCTGCCCTGGTCCGAGGAGCAGGAGAACGCGGCGCGCATCGCCTACCTCGGCCGGCAGGTCGCGAGCGGTGCCTACCCGCGGCTGGCGGCGTCCTTCGCCGAGGACGCCGGGCCGATCGACCTGGAGGCGGTCTTCGAGCGGGCGCTGACGCGGGTGCTGGACGGGTTCGCCTGAGCGGGGCCGGCGGCCCGGCGGGCCCCGTGCGTCACAGCAGCGCCAGCTGGCCCTCCGGTCCTTCCTCGCGGTCGTCCAGGACGGAGGCCGGACGGCGGGCCGACGCCGGCACCGGAAGCACGCCCGCGTCGCGCAGCTCGTCCGCGGTGATCGCGTCCGTGACCGCCAACTCCCGGCACCGGCCCCGCACCTCGGCGAGCAGCGCGAGCACCGTGATCAGCTCCAGCAGTTCGGACGTCCACGCCTGCGGCCAGCCGGCCGGGCGGATCGCCGTCAGCGTGCCCGGCTCGCCCTCGGCCATGCGCGCCGCGCACCACTGCTCCAGCACCCGCACCCCGCCCACCTCGAAGTCCCAGGCATCGGGCGGCACCGGGGAGACGCGACCCTCGTCGAGGAAGAGGGCCTCCTCGTCCCGGTCGTAGCGCAGCGCCGCCGGGCGGGGCGGCAGCGGGGCGCGGACGTACGGGCGGCGGCCGCCGGGCAGCTTGGGGCGTTCCCCGTCACGGCGCATCAGCCACAGGGCGCGCCGGCCCAGCTCCACCCCGCGCTCCCACAGCGCGGGGTCCGCGGTGAGCGGGACCACTGAGCCGGAGCGCACCGCCGCCACCGACCAGGCGAGCACGTCCAGCGGGGCGGGGCGCGCGCCGAGCCGGGCGGCCAGGTGGTCCAGGAGGCCCGGGGCGAGGTTCGGCTCCGCACCGCCCGGGCGGCGGTGCAGCGGGCGGATCCGGGCGGGGCCGAACAGCGGCAGCAGCGAGGTGGCGAGCAGCAGCGGCGGACCGGCGGCGTCGGGCGTCTCCACGACGAAGACCTGACGCTCGTCCGTCACCCGCCACAGTTCGGGGCGGGCCGCGTCGATCAGCCGATGGTCGGGAATCAGCCACTGCTCGTCGAACGGCGCCCGCAGCACCCGGACCGGCTCGGGACACGGTCCCGAGGCGCGCGCCAGCCGCTCGGTGCCCCCGGAGCCGCCCGGCAGCCGCGCGACCGCCGAGTGCGGTGTGCGCGAGCGGGTGGGCTCGAAGAGGGCCGCGCGGTCGGGCCCCTCGGCCTTCACCAGCGCGTCCCAGCGGGCCCTCAGGGCCGCCGCGTCGGGAGCCGCCGGCCACCCCCGTCCGAGTCGCGGCGGTGCGACGGACCACGGCATGAGGTCCGCCAGCGGCGGAGCGTCGTCGTGCGTCACGCCGGGCATCGTACGACGGGCCGCCCCGGCCTCAGGTGGCGTCCAGGGTGACCGTGAAGGAGAAGCGGTCCCCCCGGTAGTGGATGACGGCCACGTCGAGGACCCGGCCCGCGGTGTCGTACGTGATGC
Source organism: Streptomyces sp. BK208 (assembly GCF_004364245.1). Taxonomy (GTDB): domain Bacteria; phylum Actinomycetota; class Actinomycetes; order Streptomycetales; family Streptomycetaceae; genus Streptomyces. The sequence continues at coordinate 75,059 of NZ_SOAV01000007.1, forward strand.
CCGTGTAGTGCAGGATCGGGCTGAGCAGCGGCACTTCGAGCAGCCGGGCCGTCTCCGGGTCCGCGAGCCGGGCCTCGACGGTGTCCGTGATCCGGCTGATGTCCATGCCCACCACGTCCCGCAGCACCTTCGTCATCGGCCACCGGGCGAGGTCGTCCGTGTCGATCCGCTCGGCCAGTTCCGGACGGACGTAGTTGCGGGCGTGGTTGGTCGGCTCGCCGGTCTTCTCGTCGCAGCGCAGCCGGTGGTACGTCGCCACCTCGGTCAGCTGCGGGAAGTACTCGGCGAGTTCGGACGGAACGGCGGCGGTGCCGTGGTCCAGCAGCTCCGCCTTCATGCCGGACTGCTGCGCCACGATCGCGTCCACCGAGCCGAGCAGCCGCACCGGGGCGCCCCGCCGGGCATGCGGCTCGATGAACGTGCCCCGCCGCCGGTGGCGGGTGATCAGCCCCTCGTCCTCCAGCTCCTTCAGCGCCTGCCGCATGGTCAGCACGCTCACCCCGTAGTGCCCCGCCAGCCGCTCCTCGGTGGGCAGGCGCAGCGGGTCCCGGGGCGAGCGGCCGAGTATCGAGGCGCGCAGCGACTGCGACACCTGGTACCAGAGCGGCAGCTTGCGGTTCAGGACGATGGAGTCCGGGGCGAAGGAGGTCACGGGCCATCCGTACCGGTAGGGGATTCCTCAGTGCAAGGGGTGGAAGTGCCGCTCCAGGCCCTGCCAGACGTCGTCGTAGCCCTGCTGCAGATGCTCGGCGCGGGCGGCCTGCGGGGTGAGGGTCACCGGCCACCGCGTCTCGAACATGAACGCCAGCCCGTCGTCGATCCGCTGCGGCTTCAGCTCGGCGGCGCTCGCCCGGTCGAAGGTGTCCCGGTCGGGACCGTGCGCCGACATCATGTTGTGCAGCGAGCCGCCGCCCGGCACGAAGCCCTCCGCTTTGGCGTCGTAGGCGCCCTCGATCAGGCCCATGTACTCGCTCATCACGTTCCGGTGGAAGTACGGCGGCCGGAACGTGTCCTCGCCCACCAGCCAGCGCGGCGCGAACACCACGAAGTCCACGCCCGCCAGGCCCGGCGTGTCCGAGGGGGAGGTGAGCACCGTGAAGATCGACGGGTCCGGGTGGTCGTACGAGATGGTGCCGATGACGTTGAAGCGGCGCAGGTCGTAGACGTACGGCACGTGGTTGCCGTGCCAGGCGACGACGTCCAGCGGGGAGTGGCCGTACTCGGCGGTCCAGAGGTTGCCGCAGAACTTGTTGACCACCTCCACCGGGCCCTCGTGGTCCTCGTACGCGGCGACCGGTGCCCTGAAGTCCCGGGCGTTGGCGAGGCCGTTGGCGCCGATCGGGCCCAGGTCGGGGAGCTGGAAGGGGGCTCCGTAGTTCTCGCAGACGTATCCGCGGGCGTCCCCGTCCAGGAGCTCCACGCGGAAGCGGACCCCGCGCGGGATCAGCGCCACGTGGCCCGGCTCGGCGTGCAGCAGCCCGAACTCGGTGCGCAGCAGCAGCCCGCCGCGCTCCGGGACGATCAGCAGCTCGCCGTCCGCGTCGCTGAAGACGCGTTCCATGGAGGCCGTCGCGTGGTACAGGTGCACGGCCATGCCGGTGCGCTGGGTCGCGTCGCCGTTGCCGCCGAGCGTCCACAGCCCTTCGACGAAGTCGGTGGCGGGGCCGGGCACCGGCAGCGGATTCCACCGCAGCCGGTTCGGGTCGGGCACGGCCTGGTTGAAGGGCGCCGTGCGGATCGTGCCGTTGCCCGATCGGGTGAACGCGGGGTGCGCGGCCGACGGGCGGATCCGGTACAGCCACGAGCGCCGGTTGTGCGCCCTCGGCTCCGTGAACGCCGTGCCGCTCAGCTGCTCCGCGTACAGCCCCAGGGGCGCCCGCTGCGGGGAGTTCCGGCCCTCGGGCAGCGCGCCCGGCACGGCCTCCGAGCTGTGCTCGTTGCCGAAACCGGACAGATAGGCCAGCCCCTCCGCGGTCTTCCGCGCGTCCCCGCTCATCGCTCGCTCCCTCACAGCCCGAATCCTCGCGACCCGATTCCTATGGCACACCGTAGGATTGCGGTTTCCCTCGCGCAAGGGGGCACAGGAGGACTTCCCCGCTCCGGCCCCGCTCCGTCGTCCGCCTGGAGGATGACCGGAACCAGACCCCCGGATGATCCGGGCAGTCGGACCCGTGTTCTATTCTCCCGTCATGTCGTGGACGCGGGGAGGGCTCGCCGTGCTCGCGGTCTGTGTCCTGGTGTTGACGGGATCGGCGGGCTGCGACTCCGGCGGCGGGGGTGGACCGGAGGCCGGGGATTCGGCCACGCCGGTGGGCAGGCTGCTCGACGCCACCGACGAGGAGGGCCGGCGCTACCGCGAGGTGGACGCCGAGAGCGCGCCCGAGGCCGGCATCGAGGTGCAGCCCGAGGCCGACGACAGCTGGGACGTCCGCGTGACCGTCCGCGGCTTCAGGTTCTCACCGGAGGGCGCGGAGGCGAAGGCCGTGGCCGGACGCGGCGTCGCCCACCTCTTCCTCGACGGCGACCTCCTCACCCGCCTGCGCGGCCCCCGCTACCGCCTCGCCGCCGGCCTGGTCCCGCGCGGTACGCACCAGCTCACGGTCCGCCTGTACGCCGACGACGACACCGTCTGGGCCGTCGACGGCGAGCCCGTCGAGAGCACGGCGGACATCACCGCCTCGGACGCCGAGCCGACCGGGGCGACGCAGCCGGAGGACATCGAGGGCCGGACGGTCACCGGACCGGCGGCCGACCGGTGAGCACGACCGCCGGTCGCCCCCGGGTCCCCGGGGCCCGGGCCGCCTTCCACGGCCGTGCCGGAGGCCGCGGTACACCCGGCGGGCTCCGGAGGGCATCATGAGCGGCGTGCGCCCCACACCCCCGCTCCGCCGCGCCCCCGTGCAGCGGCGCAGCGCCGAACGGCTGACCCGGATACTCGACGCCTGCGCGGACCTCCTCGACGAGGTCGGCTACGACGCCCTGAGCACCCGGGCCGTGGCGCTGCGCGCGGACGTGCCGATCGGGTCGGTGTACCGCTTCTTCGGCAACAAGCGGCAGATGGCCGACGCGCTGGCCCAGCGCAACCTGGAGCGCTACGCGGAGCGCGTGACCGAGCGGCTGACGGAGACGGGCGACGGCGGCTGGCGCGGTGCGCTGGACGCCGTGCTCGACGAGTACCTCGCGATGAAGCGGACCGCGCCCGGCTTCTCCCTGATCGACTTCGGCAACCAGATCCCGGTCGGCGACCGGCACGCCGTCCCCAACCACCGGGTCGCCGAGCGGCTCACCGAACTGCTCTCCGGCTACCTGGGCCGCCGCCCCGACGACGACCTGCGCCGCGTCTTCCTCGTCGCCGTGGAGACCGCCGACACCCTCGTGCAGCTCGCCTTCCGGGTGGTGCCGGACGGGGACGAGAAGATCATCGAGGAGGCCCGGGAACTGCTGCGGGCCTACCTGGGGCGCGTGCTCGACTGACCGGCCGCGAGCGGCGGAAACGGGCGCGGGTGCCCGGGCTTGGGTCCGCGGGCTTGGGTCTGCGAGCGGATCCCGGTGCGGGTGCTCGGCTGACGGGCCGGGAGCGGATCCCGGTGCGGGTGCTCGGCTGGCGGGTCGCGATCGGTGGGCCCCCGGCGCGCGTGCTCGGGCTCGGGTCCGTGAGTGGATCTCGGTGCGGGTGCTCGGCTGGCGGGTCGCGATCGGTGGGCTCCCGGCGCGGGTGCCCGGGCTTGGGTCTGCGGGCTTGGGTCTGCGAGTGGATCTCGGTGCGGGTGCTCGGCTGGCGGGTCGCGATCGGTGGGCCCTCGGCGCGCGTGCTCGGGCTCGGGTCCGTGAGTGGATCTCGGTGTGGGTGCTCGGCTGACGGGTCGCGATCGGTGGGCCTCCGGCGCGCGTGCTCGGGCTCAGGTCCGTGAGTGGATCTCGGTGCGGGTGCTCGGCTGACGGGTCGCGATCGGTGGGCCCCCGGCGCGCGTGCTCGGGCTCAGGTCCGCGAGCGGATCCCGGTGCAGGTGCTCGGCTGACGGCCAGCGATTCGTGGGCCCCGACGTGCGGACTCGGTTGACGGGCCGCAAGCGGAACCCGGCGCGGTGCTCGGCTGACGCGCCGCGAGCGGAACCCCGCGCGGTGCTCGGCTGACGGGCCGCAAGCGGTGCACGGCGTCTCCGCCCGGCGACGAGATACGCACGCACCCTCCCCAACATGCCTACCGGTCGGTATGCTCGCCGGGCCGGAAGCCCCACCGCCGCCGTCCGGGAGGACCCGTGTCCCGCACCGCCCTGCGTATCTGCCCCCTGTGCGAGGCCACCTGCGGCCTGGTACTCACCGTCGAGGGCACCGCGGTCACCGCCGCCCGCGGCGACCGCGACGACGTGTTCAGCCGCGGTTTCGTCTGCCCCAAGGGTGCCTCCTTCGGGGCCGTCGACTCCGATCCCGACCGGCTGCGCGCACCCCTGGTGCGCCGGGACGGCGAACTGCGCGAGGCCACCTGGGAGGAGGCGTTCGACGCGGTGGCCGCCGGTGTCCGGCCGGTCGTCGAGCGGTACGGACCACACGCCGTCGGCGTCGTCCTCGGCAACCCCAACGTCCACACCGTGGCCGGTGCCCTCTACCCGAACGTCCTGCTCGGCGCCCTGGGCACCCGCAGCCTCTTCACCGCGTCCACGCTCGACCAGATGCCCAAGCACGTCTCCAGCGGCCTGCTCTTCGGCAACGCGAACGCCATTCCGGTGCCCGACCTCGACCGCACCGACCACCTCCTGCTCATCGGCGCCAACCCCCTGGAGTCCAACGGCAGTCTGTGCACCGCACCCGACTTCCCCGGCCGGCTCAAGGCGCTGAAGGCCCGCGGCGGCACCCTCACCGTCGTCGACCCGCGCCGCACCCGCACCGCGAAGCTCGCCGACCGCCACGTCGCGATCCGCCCCGGCGCCGACGCGCTGCTGCTGGCCGCGATGGCCCACGTCCTGTACGCGGAGGATCTGGTCGACCTCGGCGCCCTCGCGCCGCACGTCACCGGAGTCGGCGAAGTCGAGGCCGCCGTACGGGACTTCACCCCCGAGGCCGTCGCCGCCGCCTGCGACGTGGACGCCGACGTGACGCGCGCCCTCGCCCGGGAGCTCGCCGCCGCCCCCACCGCCGCGGTCTACGGCCGCATCGGCAGCTGCACCGTCCCGCACGGCACCCTCGCCAGCTGGCTCGTGGACGTCCTCAACATCCTCACCGGCAACCTCGACCGGCCCGGCGGCGCCCTCTTCCCGCAGGCCGCCACCGACCGCACCCCGCGCCCTGCCGGGCCCGGCCGCGGGTTCGCGCTGGGCCGCTGGCACTCCCGGGTGAGCGGACACCCCGAGGCGAAGGGCGAACTGCCGCTGTCCGCCCTCGCCGAGGAGATCGACACCGTCACCGACGCGGGAGAGCCGGTCCGCGCCCTGCTCACGATCGCCGCCAACCCCGTCCTGTCGGCCCCCGACGGGGACCGGCTCGACAAGGCGCTGGACTCCCTCGACTTCATGGTGAGCGTCGACCCCTACCTCAACGAGACCTCGCGTCACGCCCACGTCGTGCTGCCGCCGCCCCCGCCCGCCCAGAGCCCGCACCACGACTTCGCCTTCAACACCCTCGCCGTGCGCAACCAGGTCCGCTACACCCGCCCCGCCGTCCCGCTGGAGCCCGGCAGGACGGCCGAGACGGAGATCCTCGCCCGGCTCACCCTGGCCGTCGGCGGCATGCACGGCACCGACCCGGCCGCCGTCGACGCCATGGTGATCGAGCAGACCCTCACCACGTCCGTACGGGAACCGCACTCACCCGTGCACGGCCGTGATCCCGGCGAACTCACCGCCCTGCTCACCGGCGAGAACGGCCCCGAGCGGCGCCTCGACCTGATGCTGCGCCTCGGCCCCTACGGCGACGGCTTCGGCGCCCGCCCGGACGGACTGACCCTGGAGCGTCTCCTCGCCCACCCGCACGGCATCGACCTAGGCCCGCTGCGCCCCCGCCTGCCGCAGCCGCTGAAGACCCGCAGCGGCAAGGTGGAACTGCTCCCGGGGCCGATCGCGGCCGACCTGCCGCGTCTGCGGCAGGCCCTGGCCGAGGCCGGACGCCCCGCAGGACTGGTCCTCGTCGGCCGCCGCCACCTGCGCTCCAACAACAGCTGGATGCACAACATCCCCGCCCTCACCGGCGGCTCCAACCGCTGTACCGTGCACCTGCACCCCGAGGACGCCGCACGGCTCGGCGTGGACGAGGGGCAGCCCGTACGCGTCAAGGGCGCGGGGGGAGCGGTGACCGCGCCCGCGGAGATCACCGACACCGTCCGGCCCGGCGTGGTCAGCCTCCCGCACGGCTGGGGGCACGACCGGCCCGGCGTCCGCCAGACACACGCCGCCACCGACCCCGGCGTCAACGTCAACCAGCTCCTCGACGGCAGCCTGCTCGACCCGCTCTCCGGCAACGCGGTCCTCAACGGCGTACCCGTGACGCTCACACCGCTGACCGGCGCACAGCTGTGACCTGGAGTTCTGCGCTTATTGCTCGCATGTCAACGTCTTGTTAACGCTCCCTCGCGCCACCTAACGTCGCTCGCACCGCCTGCCCCGGTGGGATGTTCAAGGGCGAACGTTAGGTACTCACACATGCTGACCATCCTCGGCTTCGCCATGATCGCGACCTTCCTGGTCCTGATCATGATGAAGAAGATGTCGCCGATCGCGGCGCTCGTGCTGATCCCCGCGCTGTTCTGCGTGATCGTCGGCAAGGGCGCCCATCTGGGCGACTACGTCATCGACGGCGTGTCCAGCCTCGCCCCCACCGCGGCGATGCTCATGTTCGCGATCGTCTATTTCGGCGTGATGATCGACGTCGGGCTCTTCGATCCGATCGTCCGGGCCATCCTGAGGTTCTGCAAGGCCGATCCGATGCGCATCGTCGTCGGCACGGCGCTGCTCGCCGCGATCGTCTCGCTGGACGGCGACGGCTCCACCACCTTCATGATCACGGTCTCGGCGATGTACCCGCTGTACAAGCGGCTCAAGATGAGCCTGGTCGTGATGACCGGTGTCGCCGCGATGGCCAACGGCGTCATGAACACGCTGCCCTGGGGCGGCCCCACCGCCCGCGCCGCCACCGCGCTGAAGGTCGACGCCACCGACATCTTCGTGCCTATGATCCCGGCCCTGGCCGTCGGCCTCGTCGCGGTCCTCGTCCTGGCGTACGTGCTCGGTGTGCGCGAGCGCAGGCGGCTGGGCACGCTGTCGCTGGACGAGGCGCCGGCACCCGAGGCGGAGACCGAGGCTGTGCTGGTCGGTGCCGGCGCGGGCGCGGCCTCCGGAGCGTCCGGTGCGCGTGCGGGTGCCGGTGCGGGTTCCGGCGCCGCTCACGGCGGGACGGGCGGTGGCGGCGCGGCGGCCGGCCGGGACAGTGCGTCCGAGGCGTCGGACGCCTCCGACGCCTCCGACGCCTCCGAGGACGACTTCAAGGGTCTCGACCCGAACCGGCCCACCCTGCGTCCGAAGCTGTACTGGTTCAACGCGCTGCTGACCGTCGCGCTGCTCACCGCCATGATCATGGAACTGCTGCCGATCCCGGTGCTCTTCCTCGTCGGCGCCGCGCTCGCGCTCACCGTCAACTTCCCCCGCGTGCCCGACCAGAAGGCCCGCATCGCGGCCCACGCCGACAACGTCCTCAACGTCTCCGGCATGGTCTTCGCCGCCGCCGTCTTCACCGGCGTCCTCACCGGCACCGGCATGGTCGACCACATGGCCAACTGGCTCGTGGACACCATCCCGGACGGCATGGGGCCGCAGATGGGCCTGGTCACCGGCCTGCTGAGCCTGCCGCTGACCTACTTCATGTCGAACGACGGCTTCTACTTCGGCGTCCTGCCGGTGCTCGCCGAGGCCGGCCAGGCGCACGGCGTGTCGACGCTGGAGATCGCCCGAGCCTCGATCGTCGGCCAGCCGCTGCACATGTCCAGCCCGCTCGTCCCGGCCGTGTACGTCCTGGTCGGCATGGCCAAGGTCGAGTTCGGCGACCACACGCGGTTCGTGGTCAAGTGGGCCGTCCTGACGAGCCTGGTGATCCTGGCGGCCGGCATCGTGTTCGGCATCATCTGACCTCAGGCCCTCCGCGGGAAAGGACACGATCATGGCGCCCGGTGGGAACCGCGGCTGGCTGCTCCGCCTCGTCATCGCCTTCGGCTTCGCGCAGGGGGCGGTGTCGATGGCCCGGCCCGCCGTCTCCTACCGGGCCCTCGCGCTGGGCGCCGACGAACGGGCGGTCGGCGTCATCGCCGGTGTGTACGCGCTGCTGCCGCTGTTCGCCGCCGTTCCGCTGGGCCGCCGCACCGACCACGGCCGCTGCGCGCCGCTGCTGCCCGTCGGTGTCGTCCTCATCGCCGGGGGCTGCGCACTGAGCGGTGCCGCCGGGTCCCTGTGGACGATGGCCCTGTGGAGCGGCGTCATGGGCCTCGGGCACCTCTGCTTCGTCATCGGCGCCCAGTCGCTGGTCGCACGCCAGTCCGCGCCGCACGAACAGGACCGCAACTTCGGCCACTTCACCATCGGCGCCTCGCTCGGCCAGCTGATCGGCCCCGTCGCGGCGGGCGCGCTCATCGGCGGCCCCGACATGGCCGGCAGCAGCGCGCTCGCCCTGCTGGTGGCGGGCGCGGGCGCGGCGGTCGCCTTCACGTCCCTGTGGCGCATCGAGCACCCGGGCGCCGCCGTCTCCCGTGCGGAACGGGGCACGCGCGTCCCCGTGAGCGGCATCCTGCGCTCCCGGGGTGTGCCCGCGGGCATCCTGATCAGCCTGTCCGTGCTCTCCGCGACCGACATCCTCACCGCCTACCTGCCGGTGGTCGGCGAACACCGGGGGATCTCCCCGGCCGTGATCGGCGTACTGCTCAGCGTGCGGGCCGCCGCGACGATCGCCTGCCGACTGGTGCTGACGCCTCTGCTGCGACTGCTCGGCCGCACGGTGCTGCTCACCGTCACGTGTCTGCTGGCCGCCCTGCTGTGCGCCGGGGTCGCGCTGCCGGTGCCGGTGTGGGCGCTCGCCCTGATGCTGGTCGTCCTCGGGTTCTGCCTGGGCGTCGGCCAGCCGCTGTCCATGACCACCGTCGTGCAGGCGGCCCCCGACGAGGCGCGCTCCACGGCCCTCGCACTGCGCCTGACCGGCAACCGCCTCGGCCAGGTAGCCGCCCCCGCCGCCGCGGGCCTGGTCGCGGGCGTCGCGGGCGTGGCCGCGCCGTTCGTCATGCTCGGCGCACTGCTCCTGCTCTCCTCGGGCGTCGCCCTGCGGGCCCCCTCGGCGGGGCCGACCGACCGGCCGAGGGCGCCCGTGGGGCAGGATGTCGCGGACCGGGCCGGTGCCGGCCGGCCGTGCCGGGAAAGGAAGGGGTGAGCATGATCCTGCTCCTGCTGTGCGTGGTCCTGCTCCTCGCGGTCGGCGGATGCGCCTGTGTCGTGTGGGCGGCCCGCGGCGGCCCGTCCTGGACCCGCGCGGTGGCGAAGACGACCCTGGTGGCGGGCGAGCTGGTGCGCTCCTCCGGCCGCTCCGGCCGATCGAGCGGCCGGAGCGGCGCGGACGACGACTCCGGCGGCTCGTCGGACGGCTGAACGACGACGGACCCGGTGGCCGAGCCGACGACCGGGCTGCCTTGATCACCCAGTGAGACGCTCCAGGCCCTGAATCCGGCCGTCCGCTTTCTCACCAGATGGACGGTCCTCCGAGATGTCGTCCGGTGTCTTCCCCCGGCCGGGCACAGTCCGTTAACTTCCGTGACTCACACGCCCCGTACGACCCGCACGAGGGCGACCGACCGCGGAGCACCAGCGCTCAGTGAGCCCCGGGGGCACCTCCATGACACGCGCCATCTCCCTGCACGACGTGAGCAAGACCTACGCGCGAGGCGTCCGCGTGGTGGACCGGCTGTCGCTGGACATCGCGCCGGGCGAGTTCCTCGTCCTGCTCGGTCCCTCCGGCTGCGGCAAGTCGACCGTGCTGCGCATGATCGCCGGGCTCGAGGAGATCACCGAGGGGGAGCTGTCGCTGGACGGCGCGTACGCCAACGACCTGCTCCCGGCCGAGCGGCGGATGGCGATGGTCTTCCAGAACTTCGCCCTGTACCCCAACATGACCACCCGCGGGAACATCGGCTTCCCGCTGCGCGTCGAGGATCCGCAGACCGACCACACCCCCCGCGTGGACGCCACCGCCCGGATGCTGGGCATCGAGGACCTGCTCGACCGCTTCCCCGCCCAGCTCTCCGGCGGGGAACGCCAGCGGGTCGCCATGGGCCGGGCCATCTCCCGCCACCCCACCGCCTTCCTCATGGACGAGCCGCTGTCCAACCTCGACGCCAAGCTCCGCAACCACCTGCGCGCCGAGATCACCCGGCTCACCCGGGAACTGGGCGTCACCACGATCTACGTCACCCACGACCAGTCCGAGGCCATGTCCCTCGGCGACCGCGTCGCCGTCCTGCGCGGCGGGGTCCTCCAGCAGGTGGACACCCCGCGCGCCGTCTACGCCCTGCCGCGCAACGTCTTCGTCGCCGCCTTCATCGGCACCCCGCGCATCAACCTGCTGCGCGGCCTGGTGCGCGCGCCGCTGGACGGGGCGATGACCATCAGTCTGGGCAAGCAGTTCCTGCGCCTGCCCGAACCGCTCTCGCTGGACCACCAGTTGCTCCGCGTCCAGCAGGGCCGCGAGGTGATCGTGGGCCTGCGCTCGGAGGCGGTGCGGATCGCGAAACCCTCGTCCGCCCGCCCCGGCGAGGTGCTGCTCACCGGGCTCGTGGAACACGTCGAGTTCCAGGGGCACGAGATCCTCGTGCACTTCAACACCGGTTCGCAGCCGGCCGTCGTGCCCGACCTGGAGGCGCCGCGCCCCGCCACCCGCCCGGTCAGGCGGCGACGCCGCGACGGCACGGTCCTGGACCGGCTGAGGGAACGCGCGGGCGCCCTGCGCGCCGGGCCGGTCGTCGTGATGGACGAACCCGAGGAACCCGGACCCGCGGTCGCCGCGCCCGACGGCCGCCTCCCCGGCGACCTGATCGTCCGGACCACCCCCGACATCGACCTCCGCCACGGCATGCAGGTGCCCCTCCTCGTCGACCTCGCCCATCTGTTCGTGTTCGACCAGCACGGCGACCGCATCTGCCCCGCCCCGGCGCGGCTGCCCGAGCTGGAGGAGTGACCCCGCCGATATCGCGCACGCCGGAAGGGTGACCCGCGCCACCATCGGGGCAGCCCCTGGTGCCGTAAAACTATCGGCGCTAGTTTGGGCCGCACGACGAGGCCCGCCCGGAAGGAACGCGATGAAGGCACACGACGGCATGTACATCGACGGGGCCTGGCGCCCCGCCGGCACCCGGGACACGATCGAGGTCGTGAACCCGGCCGACGAGCAGGTGATCGGCCGCGTCCCCGCCGGCAACGCCCTGGACGTCGACACCGCCGTACGGGCCGCACGCGCCGCCCTGCCCGGCTGGGCCGCCACGCCGCCGGCCGAGCGCGCCGCCCGCCTGGCCGCGCTGCGGGACGTCCTGGTGGCCCGCAAGGACGAGATCGCCGAGACCGTCACCGCCGAACTCGGCTCCCCGCTGAAGTTCTCGCAGGCCGTGCACGCCGGCGCCCCGATCGCGGTCGCCGGCTCCTACGCCGAGCTGGCGGCGACGTACGCCTTCGAGGAGAAGGTCGGCAACTCCGTCGTCCACCACGAGCCGGTCGGTGTGGTCGGCGCCATCACTCCATGGAACTACCCGCTCCACCAGATCGTCGCCAAGGTCGCCCCGGCGCTCGCGGCCGGCTGCACGATCGTGCTGAAGCCCGCCGAGGACACCCCGCTCACCGCCCAGCTCTTCGCCGAGGCCGTGCACGAGGCGGGCGTCCCCGCCGGTGTCTTCAACCTGGTCACCGGCCTCGGCCCGGTCGCCGGTCAGGCCCTCGCCGAACACCCCGGCGTCGACCTGGTCTCCTTCACCGGCTCCACCGCCGTGGGCCGCCGGATCGGCGCCACCGCGGGCGCCGCGGTCAAGCGGGTCGCCCTCGAACTCGGCGGCAAGTCCGCCAACGTGATCCTCCCGAGCGCCGACCTCGCCAAGGCGGTCAACGTCGGCGTCGCCAACGTCATGTCCAACTCCGGCCAGACGTGCAGCGCCTGGACCCGCATGCTGGTCCACCGCGACCACTACGACGAGGCCGTGTCGCTCGCCGCCGAGGCCGCCGCGAAGTACGGCGACCGGATCGGACCGGTCGTCAACGCCAAGCAGCAGGAGCGGGTGCGCGGCTACATCGACAAGGGCGTCGCCGAGGGCGCGCGCCTGGTCGCGGGCGGCCCCGAAGCGCCGCGCGAGCAGGGCTACTTCGTCAGCCCCACGGTCTTCGCCGAGGTGACCGAGGAGATGACCATCGCCCAGGAGGAGATCTTCGGCCCCGTCCTGTCCATCCTGCGCTACGAGGACGAGGACGACGCCCTGCGCATCGCCAACGGCACGGTCTACGGCCTCGCGGGTGCCGTCTGGGCCGGGGACGAGGCCGAGGCGGTCGCCTTCGCCCGCCGGATGGACACCGGCCAGGTCGACATCAACGGCGGCCGGTTCAACCCGCTGGCGCCCTTCGGCGGCTACAAGCAGTCCGGCGTGGGCCGCGAGCTGGGCGCCCACGGCCTCGCCGAGTACCTCCAGACCAAGTCCCTCCAGTTCTAGCCCGCAGGGGAGCCCCCACCTCATGGCCGTCCGTACCGCAGTCCGCGCCGCCGTCGTACCCGCCATCGGTGCCCCGCTGGAGGTCACCGGGATCGAACTGCCCGAGCCCGGCCCGGGGCAGGTCCGGGTGAAGCTCGCCGCCGCCGGGGTCTGCCACTCCGACCTTTCCCTGTCCAACGGCACGATGCGCGTGCCGCTGCCCGCCGTCCTCGGCCACGAGGGCGCCGGCACCGTCGTCGCCGTAGGCGAGGGCGTCACCCGTGTCGCCCCCGGCGACGACGTCGTCCTCAACTGGGCGCCGTCCTGCGGCTCCTGCCACGCCTGCACGCTCGGCGAGGTCTGGCTGTGCGCGAACGCCCTGGCCGGCGCCGCCGACGTGCACGCCCGCCGCGCCGACGACGGCACCGACCTGCACCCCGGCCTGAACGTCGCCGCGTTCGCCGAGGAGACGGTCGTGTCCGCGTCCTGCGTCCTGCCCGCCCCCGAGGGCATCCCGCTCACCGAGGCCGCGCTCCTCGGCTGCGCCGTCCTCACCGGCTACGGCGCCGTCCACCACTCGGCGCGGGTCCGCGAGGGCGAGACGGTCGCGGTCTTCGGCGTCGGGGGAGTGGGCCTTGCCACCCTCCAGGCGGCACGGATCGCCGGGGCGTCGACGATCGTCGCCGTCGACGTGTCCCCCGAGAAGGAGGAGCTGGCCCGCGCCGCGGGCGCCACCGACTACCTCCTCGCCTCCGACACCACCGCCCGCGAGGTCCGCGCCCTCACCGGCAAGCAGGGCGTGGACGTCGCCGTCGAGTGCGTCGGCCGCGCGACCACCATCCGCACCGCCTGGGAGTCCACCCGGCGCGGCGGCCGCACCACGGTCGTCGGCATCGGCGGCAAGGACCAGCAGGTCACCTTCAACGCCCTGGAGATCTTCCACTGGGGCCGCACCCTGTCCGGCTGCGTCTACGGCAACGCCGACCCCGCCCGGGACCTCCCGGTCCTCGCCGAACACGTCCGCGCCGGCCGCCTCGACCTCGGCGCGCTGGTCACCGAACGCATCGCCCTGGACGGCATCCCGGCGGCCTTCGAGAACATGCTGGCGGGCAAGGGCGGGCGGGCACTGGTGGTCTTCTGACACCCGCCGGGGCGTGGGCGGGGCCGGGACACGCGTCCCGGCGGGGCGGGACGCGTCCTACGCCCGCCCCGCGTCCTCGCGTCGCTGTCCCGTCGTGGGCTCGGCAGGTCCCGGGGGCGTGGCCGCACGCCCGCGCGACCGGGACACCGCCACGCCCGCCAGGCACAGCGCCCCGCCCGCCAGGGTGAGCAGCCCCGGCACCTCGCCCAGCGCCAGCCACGACATCAGGACGACCAGGGCGGGCACCGCGTACGTGGTCGCGCCCATGCGGCCGGCCGTCGTCCGGGCCAGCGCGTACGCCCACGTCGTGAACGCCAGCGCGGTCGGGAACACGCCCAGGTAGACCATGTTGAGCGTCGCGGAGACGGGCGCGCCCGCCGCCTCCCGCACGAGCTGCCCCGTGAACGGCAGGCAGAGCACCGCGCCGACCAGGCAGCCGAACGTCGTCACCTGAAGGGCGCTCGCGTGCGCCAGCGCGGGCTTCTGCGCGACCACCCCGCCCGCGTACGCCATCGCGGCCAGCAGGCACAGCACCACCCCGAACAGCGAGGACCCGCCCTCGCCCGACATGGACAGGCCCACGGTCACCGCACCGGCGAACGACACCGCCATCCCGGCCAGCAACCGCGGCGGCAGCGCGTCGCCCAGCAGCCGGGCGCCGAGCAGCGCGATGAGGATCGGACCGACGTTCACCACGAGGGCGGCCGTGCCCGCGTCCACCCGCTGCTCGCCCCAGTTCAGGACGACCATGTAGAAGCCGAACCACAGCAGCCCCGACAGGACGATCCCGCGCCAGGCCGCCCGCGGCGGCATCCCCTCCCGGCGCAGCAGACAGAGCACGCCGAGCGTCAGGGCCCCCGACAGCAGCCGCCCGAGGGCCAGCGCTCCCGGTGAGTAGGCGTCGCCCGCGCTGCGGATGGAGACGAAGGCGGAGGCCCACAGCACGACGGTGACCGTGGCCGCGCCGGCCGCGAGCAGTTCCGGACGGCGGTGCGAGGAGGCGCGAGGGGACGTGGGGGCGGTGCTCATCATGCTCCCGAGGTCAGGCAGCGGAAAGTCGCTCCCGCTGGCGGATTTACGGACTGTGAGTCCGGGGCCGATGCCGGTGCCGGACACGGTGGGCCCGGTGTCGGTGTCGACGCCGGACCCGGTACCGACGGTGACGCGGTGCCCGCAGCTCAGCGCAGGGCAACCGCGTCGATGCCCAGCAGTTCGGACAGCGCCCGCTCTCCCGCGGGCGTCACCTTCACCGCCCGCTCCGAACCGATGCGCAGGCACCAGCCCGCGTTCAGGGCGTGCCGGCACAGCGCCGCGCCGGCCACACCCGCGAGATGGGGACGGCGTTCCGTCCAGTCCAGGCAGGCCCGGGCCAGCGGCCGGCGACCGGTGGGCCGCAGCGGGATGCCGGCGGCGTCGAACCAGCCGAGACCCGCGTCCGTGAGTGCGAAGCCGGTGTCCTGGCGCAGCAGCCCGCGTCCGGTCAGCGCGTCGGTCACCGCGATGCCGAGCCGCCCGGCCAGATGGTCGTAGCAGGTGCGCCCCCGGGCCATCGCGGACCCGGCGCTGGACGCCCGCAGGGTGCGCGGACGGCGGGCGGCGGCCTGCGGGGCCACCTGCGCCGCCAGGTCCTCCACCAGCTGCGCCACCCGGTCGTCGGCCAGCCGCACGTACCGGTGCCGCCCCTGCCGTTCCTCGGCGAGCAGCCCGCCCGCGACGAGCTTGCCCAGGTGCTCGCTCAGCGTCGACGCGGCGACCCCGGCGTGCCGGGCCAGCTCACCGGCGGTCCACGCCCGCCCGTCCAGCAGCGCCAGCAGGCAGGCGGCGCGTGTCTCGTCGGCGATCAGCCCGGCCAGGCGGGCGAGCCCGGGTGCCCCGGCGTCCTTCTCGGTCATGCGTCCCAGGATGCGCCACGCACGGTTCGGCGGGCACCGAAGTGTCGCAGGTGCCCCTCAGGCGTCCTGCGCGACCTGCGCGTACTGCTGCGCCAGCCCGTCCAGCAGCGCCGTCAGGCCGGTCTCGAAGGCGCGCTCGTCGATCTTCTCCTGCTGCTCCGCCAGAAGGTGGGCCTGCTGGAGGTGCGGGTAGTCGGCGGGGTCGTAGGCGCCGGCGTCGTCCACGAAGCCGCCGGCGAAGGAGCCGAGTGCCGAGCCCATGATGAAGTACCGCATCAGCGCGCCGATCGAGGTGGCCTGCGCCGGCGGCCAGCCCGCCCGGACCATCGCGCCGTAGACCGCGTCCGCGAGGTGCAGCGCGGCCGGGCGGCGGCCGGGACCGTGGGCCAGCACCGGCACGATGTTGGGGTGGTCGCGCAGCGCCGTCCGGTACGAGACGGCCCACTCGTGCAGCGCGGTCCGCCACTCCCGGCCGTCCTCGAACATCGACAGGTCGACCTGCGCGCTCACCGAGTCGGCGACGGCCTCCAGGATCTCGTCCTTGGTACGGAAGTGGTTGTAGAGCGAGGGCCCGCTGACCCCCAGTTCCGCGGCCAGCCGGCGCGTGGAGACGGCCGCCAGGCCCTCCGCGTCCACCAGGGCGCGGGCCGTCTCGACGATCCGGTCGGTGCTGAGCAGGGGCTTGCGCGGTCGGGCCATGGCGCACATAGTAGGGCTGCGGCTTTAAACTAGCAGTGCTAATTTAAAGGTCCGGCCTTCAAGATCCGTCTTCTGTGGGGTGACTCGGCATGAATCTGGAGCTCAGCGAGGAGCAGAGCGCCGTACGGCAGCTCGCGCGGGACTTCGTGGCGCGCGAGATCGCCCCGCACGTGGTCGCCTGGGACCGCGCCGAGGAGGTGGACCGGGGGATCGTGAAGAAGCTCGGCGAGGTCGGCTTCCTCGGCCTCACGATCGACGAGGAGTACGGCGGGTCCGGCGGCGACCACCTCGCCTACTGCCTGGTCACGGAGGAGCTGGGGCGCGGTGACAGCTCCGTGCGCGGCATCGTCTCCGTCTCCCTCGGCCTGGTCGCCAAGACCGTCGCCGCCTGGGGGAGCGAGGAGCAGAAGCGGCGCTGGCTGCCGGGGCTCACCTCCGGCGAGTACGTCGGCTGCTTCGGCCTCACCGAGCCCGGCACCGGGTCGGACGCGGGCAGCCTCTCCACCCGTGCGGTGCGCGACGGCGACGACTACGTTCTCAACGGCACCAAGATGTTCATCACCAACGGCACCTGGGCCGACGTCGTCCTGCTCTTCGCCCGCTCCACCGACGCCCCCGGGCACAAGGGCGTCTCCGCCTTCCTCGTGCCCACCGACACCCCCGGCCTGACCCGTCGCACCGTCCACGGCAAACTGGGGCTGCGCGGCCAGGCCACCGCCGAACTGGTCCTGGAGGACGTCCGGGTCCCCGCCTCGGCGATGCTGGCGCCCGAGGGCAAGGGCTTCACGGTCGCCATGTCGGCCCTCGCCAAGGGGCGGATGTCGGTCGCGGCCGGCTGCGTCGGCATAGCCCAGGCCGCGCTGGACGCCGCCGTGAGGTACGCGGGGGAGCGCGAGCAGTTCGGGAAGACCATCGCCCACCACCAGCTGGTCCAGGAGCTGATCAGCGACATCGCCCTCGACGTGGACGCGGCCCGGCTGCTGACCTGGCGGGTCGCCGACCTGATCGACCGCGGACAGCCCTTCACGGTCGAGTCCTCCAAGGCCAAGCTCTTCGCCTCGGAGGCCGCCGTCCGCGCCGCCAACAACGCCCTCCAGGTCTTCGGCGGCTACGGCTACATCGACGAGTACCCGGCCGGCAAACTGCTGCGCGACGCCCGCGTGATGACCCTCTACGAGGGCACCAGCCAGATCCAGAAGCTGGTCATCGGGCGCGCGCTCACCGGGGTCTCGGCCTTCTGAGCGCCGGCCCCGGGCGCGGATTCTGAGTACCCGGACTGAGTACCGCGGCGGATGTGGCCCCGGCCGCGTCCGCCGATCCTTTTCCCATGAGTGAGACTCCGGTCAAGCAGCAGACCACGGCGGCCTTCTACGGCCAGGCCGTGGCGTCGTTCGCGGTGGCCATGGCCGCCACCGCCATCGGCATCTACCAGCTCCAGGCGAACGCGTGGGTGCGCGGCTTCCTCGCCATCGCCGTCCTGTACCTGGTCACCTCCGCCTTCACACTCGCCAAGATCATCCGGGACCGCCAGGAGGTGGGCCAGATCGTGAGCCGGGTGGACCAGGCGCGGCTGGACAAGATCCTCGTCGAGCACGACCCCTTCCACCAGAGCGGCGGCGCCCCGGCGCAGCAGCGACCCTGACCCGGAACGACGCCCCCCGGCACCCGCCCGGACCTCGTCCGCCGGGCAGCCCCTAAGCGCCCGCTCAGCTTCGGCGGTATGGTGGTGCTCCTGTCACCGAGAGGGGCGAACGAGCGATGAGTACGGCGGCCGAGACGACGGGCGGCGACATCGAGCCGTGGGAAGAGGTCACGCCTGACGCGGCCCGGCGGCTGCTGGTCGCCGCCGTGGAGGCGTTCGCCGAGCGCGGGTACCACGCGACCACCACCCGCGACATCGCCGGGCGGGCCGGCATGAGCCCGGCCGCGCTCTACATCCACTACAAGACCAAGGAAGAGCTGCTGCACCGCATCAGCCGGATCGGCCACGACCGGGCGGTGGGCATCCTGCGGACGGCCGCCCAGGGTGAGGGCGGCGCCACCGAGCGGCTCGCCGACGCCGTGAGCTCCTTCGTGCGCTGGCACGCCGGCCGGCGCACCACCGCCCGGGTGGTGCAGTACGAGCTGGACGCGCTCGGCCCCGGGGCACGCGAGGAGATCCTCGCGCTGCGCCGCCAGTGCGACGCCGCCGTGCGCGGCATCATCGAGGACGGCGTGGCGACGGGCGAGTTCGACGTGCCGGA
The DNA here is from genome assembly GCF_004364245.1 of Streptomyces sp. BK208. GTDB lineage: Bacteria > Actinomycetota > Actinomycetes > Streptomycetales > Streptomycetaceae > Streptomyces. The sequence goes on from NZ_SOAV01000007.1 coordinate 93,716, forward strand.
CGTCAAGGGCACGACGCTGGCCGTGCTGTCGCTCTGCATCGACGTGGCCCGCTGGTTCAACGTGAACGGCCCACGGACGCCCGACGAGGTCGGCGCGCTCTACGCCGACCTCGTCCTGCGGATGGTGGGGGCGGAACCCGCCGGCTCCGCTCAGAGGTAGTAGCGGGAGACCGACTCGGCGACGCACACCGGCTTGTCGCCGCCCTCGCGCTCCACGGTGAACGCGACGCTCACCTGGATGCCGCCGGTGACGTCCTCGACGCCGGTGATCGTCGCCGTGGCGCGCAGGCGCGAGCCGACCGGCACGGGGGAGGGGAAACGGACCTTGTTGGTGCCGTAGTTGACACCCATCTTCACGCCCTCGACCCGGATGAGCTGCGGACCGAAGAGCGGCAGCAGCGACAGGGTCAGATAGCCGTGTGCGATCGTGCCGCCGAAGGGGCCCGCGGCCGCCTTCTCGGGGTCCACGTGGATCCACTGGTGGTCCCCGGTCGCCTCGGCGAACAGGTCGACCCGCTTCTGGTCGACCTCCAGCCAGTCGGTGTACCCGAGCTGCTCGCCCACCGCCGCCTTCACCTCGTCGGCGGACGCGAAGATCCTCGGCTCTGCCATGTCCCGGCCTCCCAAGTCGTACTGGTCCCAGCGAATCCGTATCAGTCTAAGCGACTGCTTAGCATGCTGGTAGGGGGAGTCCATGTCAACGGACCGGACGGGTGACGGGGTCGGTAGGCTTCGAGAGGTGCCCCAGATTCCCGAGAAGATCCACGAGCTCACGGTCGGCCAGCTCGCCGCGCGCAGCGGTGCCGCCGTCTCCGCCCTGCACTTCTACGAGTCCAAGGGACTGATCAGCAGTCGCCGCACCTCGGGCAACCAGCGTCGCTTCGGCCGTGACGCGCTGCGCCGGGTCGCCTTCGTCCGCGCCGCTCAGCGCGTGGGCATCCCGCTGGCCACGATCCGCGAGGCGCTCGCCGCGCTGCCGGAGGAGCGCACGCCGACCGAGGAGGACTGGGCCCGGCTCTCCGAGTCCTGGCGCTCCGAACTGGACGAGCGCATCAAGCAGCTCAACCGGCTGCGCGACCACCTCACGGACTGCATCGGCTGCGGCTGCCTGTCCCTGGAGACCTGCGTCCTGTCCAACCCCGACGACGTCTTCGGCGAACGCCACACCGGCTCCCGCCTGCTCGTGGAGCGCCGGGGGAGCGCCACCACCCCCACCACCGGCGGCGGCCGGCCGGGTCCCGCGCGGGACCGCGGCGAGTGACGGCGTGGTGAGTCGCGCGGGCCGACGGGGTGTCAGCCGGCGCCCCGGCGGGCCGAGGTCCACTCCGCCAGCGCCGCGGTGACCAACTCGGCGTTGGAGGCGGCCCGGGTGCCGTCGGGCAGCGACAGGGTGTCCTCCAGGCCGATCCGGGTCGCCAGGCCCAGCCGGCCGGCCAGGCGCAGCACCGGCCAGGCGCCGCCGTCCTCACCGTGCAGCAGGACGGGGCGGCCGTACGCCGTGCCGAGCCCGGTCAGCAGGGCGCGCGCCGAGTCCCGAGCGGTCGCCGGGTCGGTGTCCGTCACCTCCCCGAGGACCCGCAGCACCCGGGGCCCGAGCGGTGAGCGCAGGAAGCGCGCCGCACCGTCCGTGCCGGACCAGATGCCCGCCTCCACCGCGACCCCGCGCCCGATCAGCGCGACGGCGACCTCCTCGGCGCCCGGCTCGTGCCAGTTGACCGAGGCGTGGTCGGGCAGCACCGACCAACTCCGTATCCGCGCCACCCGGGCCGCCGGGTCGGGCTCGGCCCAGGCGCCCGTCGTGACGCCCACCGGCACCGACGACGGCACCCGCGCCCTGATCGCCTCCAGCGCCGCCGCGAGCACCCGCGGCGACAACGTGTCCCGCCCGCACGGCGTCTTCGGGTGGACATGGACGTCATCGGCCCCGGCCGCGACCGCTTCGGCCACCGACTCGGCGACCGCCTCCGGCGACAGCGGCACCACCGCGCCGTCGGCGCTGCCCCGCGCCCCGTTCACACACAACTGCACGATTCCCCCATGGTGCCGGACGCCACCGGCAACGCCCGCCGGACCGTGAACCGGCCATTCCACCGGGGGTGCGGCATCCCCGGCACACCCCCGCGGCGGCTAGGCCGACATCAGCAACCGGTCCCGGCGGGCGTCCGCCCGCGCGTCCGGAGTCAGGACGGGCCGCGGCACGAGGATCCCGCAGTCCGCGCAGACGGGGCCCGTCGAAGGCTCGTGGTCCAAGTCGTACTTCCAGAACAGGCGTTCCCCGTCGCACACCGGGCAGACCGAGCCCGGCTCGCGCTCCAGTGCCGCGATCAGCCGGCGCAGCACCTCCGCCAGCGGCCCGTCGGGGTGGACCCGGGGATCGTCGCACCAGGCCACCCCGAAACCGCCCCAGGTCAGCCGGTGCCAGTCGTCCACGCTGCCCGGCCTGCGCAGCCCGTCGTGCTTCTCCTTCTTGCGCCGCTCGGCGAATCCGGCCTCGTAGGCCAGCCACACCGAACGCGCTTCCTCCAGCTCCTCCAGTGCGGCCACGAGCCGCGCTGGGTCGGGAGAGCGGTCCTCGGGACCGAACCCGGCCCGGGAGCAGAGATGATCCCAGGTCGCCCTGTGCCCATAAGGGGCAAAACGCTCAAGACACTTGCGCAGTGAGTAGCGCCGCAGCGCCAGGTCACACCGTGGATCGCGGACCTGTCTCGCCAGACTTCGGAAACCGGCCATCGCCCTGCACCTCCGTCACATCTGCACCTGTACTTCGGTCACTTCGGCGTCGTCGAGGAGACGTCGCCGAATAGACGTATCGACAACCGATTCGGCTCCATCCGATTTCCGATGCCCCTCATCCGCCGATCCATCCGCTTCCAAAAAGTGACGCATGTTCACCTTCCCACTCGGGGGATACCGGCGGTAACGTCCCGCCACACCCTCGTCGGGAGGAGCTGCCATGCCACGGCGCACCCCACGCAACGCCCTTGACGGACTGAGAACTCCCCGCGGCTTCCACGGGTTCCTGAAGACCGCATCCGTATGCGCCCTCATTGCCGGAGTTTTGTCCCCCCTTTCCCCGGCGATGGCCGCCGGGACCGGGCCCGCCGAGGCCGCGGCCGCCCGGGCCGCCGCCGACGACCACTGCGGCGGGCAGTGTTCCGACATCCTGCCGCCCGGGCAGAACGGCAACGCGACGCTCGCCCAGATCCTCCTCAACCAGGCGTTCGGCACCCAGCCCGCGCACGCCGAGGACCAGCTCGGCCCGTACGCGAAGCTGGCCACCGGCTACTCCGGCCTCACCAACGACAAGATCAACGACTTCTTCAACGACGCCTCCTTCGGCGTCCCCGCCGGTCAGGCCGCCTCCACCGTCCGCCCCGCCGGACGCGACGACGTGACCATCGTCCGGGACAAGAAGACCGGCGTACCGCACATCACCGGCACCACCCGCTACGGCACCGAGTTCGGCGCCGGCTACGCCGCGGCCCAGGACCGGCTCTGGCTCATGGACCTCTTCCGCCACGTCGGACGCGGCCAGTTGACCCCGTTCGCGGGCGGCGCCCCCGCCAACCAGGGTCTGGAGCAGCAGTTCTGGCGCAGCGCTCCGTACACCGAGGCCGACCTGGAGGCGCAGATCGAGAGCGCCGCCGCCAAGGCCGGTGAGCGCGGCGAGCTGGCCCTGGCCGACGTGGACGCCTACGTCGCCGGCGTCAACGCCTACATCGACGCCTCCGACAAGGGCCGCTACTTCCCCGGTGAGTACGTCCTGACCGGCCACAAGAACGCCGTCACCAACGCCGGCACCATCGATCACTTCCAGCGCAGCGACCTCATCGCGCTCGCCTCCGTCATCGGCTCCCTCTTCGGCGCCGGAGGCGGCGGCGAGGTCAACAACGCGCTCTCCCTCCTGGCCGCCCAGGAGAAGTACGGCGTCGCCGAGGGTACGAAGGTCTGGGAGTCCTTCCGCCAGCGCAACGACCCGGAGGCCGTCCTCACCCAGCAGGACGGCAGCTTCCCGTACCTGCCCACCCCGGCCGACCCGCAGGGCCGCGCCCTGCCCGACGCCGGGTCCGTCCAGGCGGAGCCACTGGTGTACGACCGCACCGGCAGCGCCGGCGCGGCGGGCGCGACCGGCGCCTCCGCGAAGGCTGCGGACACGGCCGTGACCTCGGCGCGGCGCGGCATGTCCAACGCCCTGGTGGTCAGCGGCGAGCACACCGCGAGCGGACACCCGGTCGCCGTCTTCGGACCGCAGACCGGCTACTTCGCCCCGCAGCTGCTGATGCTGCAGGAGATCCAGGGCCCCGGCATCAGCGCCCGCGGCGCCTCCTTCGCCGGACTGAGCATGTACGTCGAGCTCGGCCGGGGCCAGGACTACGCCTGGAGCGCGACGACCTCGGGCCAGGACATCATCGACACCTACGCGGTCGAGCTGTGCCAGGACGACTACCACTACCTCTACCGCGGCACCTGCACCCCCATGGAGAAGGTCGAGCGGCGCAACGCCTGGAAGCCGACCGTCGCCGACTCCACCGCGGCCGGCTCCTACACGATGCGCGTCTGGCGCACCAAGTACGGCCCGGTCGAGTCACGCGCCACGGTCGGCGGCAAGAAGGTCGCCTACACGACCCTGCGCTCCTCCTACCTCCACGAGGCCGACTCGATCATCGGCTTCCAGATGCTGAACGACCCGGACTACCTGAACGGTCCCGAGCGCTTCCAGGGCGCCGTCCAGCACATCAACTACACCTTCAACTGGTTCTACGCGGATTCCGAGCACACCGCGTACTACAACAGCGGCGACAACCCGGTGCGGGCGAACGGCGTCGACGCCGAGTTCCCGGTCTGGGCACGCCAGGCGTACGAGTGGCAGGGCTGGGACGCGGCCGCCAACACCGCCCGGTACACCGGCGCCTCGGCCCATCCGCAGTCGGTCGACCAGGGCTACTACGTCTCCTGGAACAACAAGCAGGCCAGGGACTACCCGGCCGCCTCCTGGGGCAACGGCTCCGTCCACCGCGGCAACCTCCTCGACGACCGCGTGAAGAAGCTGGTCGCGGCCGGCGGCGTCACCCGCACCGCGCTGGTCGGGGCCATGGCCGAGGCGGGCCTGGCCGACCTGCGGGCCGAGGACGTCGTGCCCGACCTGCTGAAGGTGGTCGAGTCGGCGCCGGTGACCGACCCGGCGGCGAAGTCGGCCGTGGACGGGCTCAAGGCCTGGCTGTCCGCGGGCGGCCTGCGCACGGAGACCTCGGCGGGCTCGAAGAAGTACGCCCACGCCGACGCGATCCGCACCCTGGACGCCTGGTGGCCGCTGCTGGTGAAGGCCGAGTTCGAACCCGGGCTCGGCAGCGACCTGTACACCGCGTTCACCCGGAACCTGCCCGTCGACGAGTCCCCGTCCGCCGCCCACGGCCCGACCGGCGCGCACGCCGGCAGCGCCTTCCAGTACGGCTGGTGGAGCTATGTCGACAAGGACGTCAGGTCCGTGCTCGGCGAGTCCGTCAAGGGCCCGCTGGCACACCCGTACTGCGGCGACGGCGACCTCGCCGCCTGCCGGGACACCCTGGTCAGCACCCTCAAGGAGGCGGCGGGCCGCACGGCCGCCCAGGTCTACCCCGGCGACGACAACTGCTCGGCCGGGGACCAGTGGTGCGCCGACTCGGTGATCCACCGGACCCTCGGCGGCGTCAAGCACGGCGGCATCAGCTGGCAGAACCGGCCGACCTACCAGCAGGTCGTGGAGTTCACCTCCCACCGGTGACCGGCCGGCAGCGGCCTCAGCGGTAGAGCAGGTACTGGCGGCGGGTCCTCCGGAACGCCGCCAGTTCCCTCTCCCAGCCGTCCACCACCTCGTCGGTGTCCGCGCCCGCGTCGATCATCGTGCGCACCTGCGTGGAACCGGTGAGCTTGTCGATCCAGTTGTCCGACCGCCAGGCGAAACCGTCCCAGGTCCGCTTCGCGGTCACCAGCAGGGCGATCCCGGTGCGCACCGGGTCGAACGCGGCCCGGTCGTGCACATGGAGCTGCACACCCCCGACGGTCTTCCCCTGGAACTTGGAGAAGGTTGGGGCGAAGTACGCCTCCCGGAAGCGCACCCCCGGCAGGCCGGCCTCGTTCGCGGCGGCGGCCCAGGCCCCGTCGATCCCCTCGGCGCCCAGCAGCTCGAACGGGCGGGTGGTGCCGCGGCCCTCGGAGAGGTTCGTGCCCTCGAACAGACAGGTCCCCGAGTACACCAGTGCGCACTCCGGCGTCGGCATGTTCGGGCTCGGCGGCACCCAGGGCAGCCCGGAGGTGTCGTAGAACTCCGAGCGCCTCCAGCCCGTCATCGTCACCGTCTCCAGCGGCACCGGCGACGTCAGGAACTCGCCGTTGAAGAGCAGCGCCAGCTCCGCGACCGTCATGCCGTGCGCCTGCGCGATCGGCTGCCGTCCGACGAAGGTCGCGAACTCCTTGTGCAGGACCGGCCCGAGGGCCGCCCGCCCGGTCACCGGGTTCGGCCGGTCCAGGACCACGAACCGCTTGCCCGCGAGCGAGGCCGCCTCCATGCAGTCGAACAGCGTCCAGATGTACGTGTAGAAGCGCGCGCCCACGTCCTGGATGTCGAAGACGACCGTGTCCACGCCGGACGCCGTGAACACGTCCGCGAGCGGCTGCCCGCTCTTCAGGTACGTGTCGTAGACCGGCAGCCCGGTGGCGGGGTCGTCGTAGCGGCCCTCGGAGCCGCCCGCCTGCGCCGTGCCCCGGAAGCCGTGCTCGGGCCCGAAGACGGCCGTCAGGTTCACCCGGCCGTCGGCGTGCATGACGTCGACGATGTGGCGCACGTCCCGGGTGATGCCGGTCGGGTTGGTGACGATGCCGACCTTCTGCCCGTCGAGCGGGGCGTAGCCGCCGTCGGCGAGGCGCTCGAAGCCCGTGCGCAGCCGGCGGCCCCCGTGCCCCGCAGGGGCCGCGTGTGCCGGGCCCGCCGACGCGGCGGCGGTGGTGCCGGCCGCCACCGCGGCCGTCGTGGCGAGCAGGTTCCGTCTGGACAGCGTCATGCGGTGACCTCCGTGATCGCGGCGGGTGTCATGCGCACGCACGCTAACCCGCACCCCGGGGCCCGGGGAATGGAGTAGACCGCGGTTCGCCTCTTCCGTACGACATACCGACTGGTTAGTCTGGCGCTGCGGCGGGGCCGCCGCGGGGTGTCGCCGGCGGCGCCGTGCCGCTTCACAGCCGCGCCGTGGTGTGCCGCAGTCGAACCGCGGCCGGCGGGCCGCAGTCGTGCCGAAGGAGACCGATGGTGGAAGCCGTGCAGGATGCCGGAGTCGTCGTCACCGGGGCGGGAGGCGGCATCGGGGCCGCGCTGGCCCGGCGCTTCGCCGCCGAGGGGGCCCGGGTCGTCGTCAACGACCTGGACGCCGACCGGGCCGAGGCCGTCGCCGACGAGATCGGCGGCATCGCCGTCCCCGGTGACGCCTCCGCGGTCGTCACCGAGGCCCGCGAGGCGCTGGGCGGCACCGTCGACGTGTACTGCGCCAACGCGGGCGTCGGCTCGGGCGGTACGGAGGCCGCCGAGGAGGCGGTCTGGGCACTGGCCTGGGACGTCAACGTCATGGCCCACGTCCGCGCGGCCCACGAGCTGATCCCCGACTGGCTGGAGCGCGGCAGCGGCCGCTTCGTCTCCACCGTCTCCGCCGCCGGACTGCTCACCATGATCGGCGCCGCCCCCTACAGCGTCACCAAGCACGGCGCGTACGCCTTCGCCGAGTGGCTGTCCCTGACCTACCGCCACCGCGGGATCAAGGTCCACGCCATCTGCCCGCAAGGGGTGCGCACCGACATGCTCACCGCCAGCGGCAGCGCGGGCGACCTGGTGCTGCGGCCCACCGCGATCGAACCGCGGGACGTGGCGGACGCCCTCTTCAAGGGCATCGAGGAGGACCGCTTCCTGATCCTGCCGCACCCCGAGGTCGCCGAGTACTACCAGGCCCGGGCCACCGAACCCGACCGCTGGCTGCACGGGATGAACCGGCTCCAGCGGCAGTGGGAGGAGGCGACGGCCCGATGACCGGCTCCCGCTACGCGGACAGGCCCTGGCTCGGCCTGCTGACCGACGCGCAGAAGGCCCCGCTCGACCCCGACGCCTCCCTCGTCCACGCCCTGCGCCGGGCCGCCGCCGAGGTGCCCGACCGCGTCTTCCTCGCCTACTTCGACGGCCGCCTCACCTACCGCGAGGTGGACGAGCTGAGCGACTCCGTCGCCGGGCACCTCGCCGCGCGCGGCCTGGAGCGCGGCGACCGGGTCGCGGTCCTGCTGCAGAACTCCCCGCACTTCGTGCTCGCCGTGCTGGGCGCGTGGAAGGCGGGGGCGGTCGTCGTGCCCGTCAACCCGATGTACAAGTCGGGGGAGGTCGGCCACGTCCTGCGGGACGGCGAGGTGGCCGCCCTGATCTGCTCCGACCGTGCCTGGGCGTCGTACCTGCGCGAGACGGCCGCCGGCTCGCCGGTGCGGATCGTGCTCACCGGGTGCGAGCTGGACTTCCAGACCCGCGGGGACGCGCGCGTGCTGACGTTCGAGCGGCAGCCGGACGCCCCCGACGCCGACGACCTCGCCCGGGTGGCCCGCGCCGGCCACCGGGCACCCGGGGGCCGTGACCCGGAGCCCGGTGACACCGCGCTCATCAGCTACACCTCGGGCACCAGCGGCACCCCCAAGGGCGCCACCAACACCCACCGCAACATCATGTACAACGCCGAACGGCAGCGCACCGGGCTCGGTCTGCCCGCGGCGCCGGTCTACTTCGCGCTGGCCCCGCTGTTCCACATCACCGGCATGGTCTGCGAGTTCGGGGCCTGCCTCAACAGCGTGGGCACCCTCGTCCTGGCGTACCGGTTCGAGGCGGGAGTCGTCCTCGACGCGTTCGCCGAGCACCGGCCGCACTACACGGTCGGGCCGTCCACGGCCTTCATGGCGCTCGCCGCCCACCCCTCGGTCACCCGAGAGCACTTCGCGTCCTTCGCCAACATCTCCTCGGGCGGCGCCCCGCTGCCGCCCGCCCTGGTGGAGAAGTTCCGCGCGGGCTTCGGCCCGTACATCCGCAACGGCTACGGACTCACCGAGTGCACCGCGCCCTGCGCCTCCGTACCGCCACACCTGGAAGCCCCCGTGGACCCCGTCTCCGGGACCCTGGCCGTCGGCGTGCCCGGGCCCGAGACCGTCGTGCGGATCGTCGACGAACAGGGCGCCGAGGTGCCGTTCGGGGAGCAGGGCGAGATCGTCGTCAGCGGGCCGCAGGTCGTCCCGGGCTACTGGCGCCGCCCGGACGCCACCGCCGAGACCTTCCCCGGCGGCGAGCTGCGCACCGGCGACATCGGCTTCATGGACGCTCGGGGCTGGCTCTACGTCGTCGACCGCAAGAAGGACATGATCAACGCCTCCGGCTTCAAGGTCTGGCCGCGCGAGGTCGAGGACGTGCTCTACACCCACCCCGCGGTGCGCGAGGCCGCCGTCGTCGGCGTGCCGGACGGGTACCGCGGGGAGACCGTCAAGGCGTACATCAGCCTCCGGCCGGGCGCCGACACGGCCCCGGACGCCCTCGTCGCGTACTGCGAGGAGAGACTGGCCGCCTACAAATACCCGCGTCAGGTGGAGATCCTGCCCGAGTTGCCGAAGACGGCGAGTGGGAAGATCCTCCGTCGGGAACTGCGTTCCGGAAGCAGCGGGACGCAGCAGTGAACGGACAGTGAAACGGAAAGGCAGGTGACGGCAGTGCCCAGGACCACGGACGGGGACGGCACTCCGGTGCCGCAGCGGCTCCTGGCCGCCGCCACCCGGCTCTTCGCCGAGCAGGGCTACGACCGCACCTCGGTACAGGAGATCGTCGAGGCGGCGGGCGTCACCAAGGGCGCGCTCTACCACTACTTCGGGTCCAAGGACGACCTGCTGCACGAGGTGTACGCGCGCGTGCTGCGCCTCCAGCAGGAACGCCTGGACGCCTTCGCGGACGCCGACGAGCCGGTCGAGCGGCGGGTGCGGGACGCGGCGGCCGACGTCGTCGTCACCACCATCGACAACCTCGACGACGCGTCGATCTTCTTCCGCTCCATGCACCAGCTCAGCCCGGAGAAGAACAAGCAGGTGCGGGCGGAGCGCCGGCGCTACCACGAGCGCTTCCGCGCGCTCATCGAGGAAGGCCAGCGGACCGGCGTCTTCACCAAGGAGACCCCGGCCGACCTGGTGGTGGACTACCACTTCGGGTCCATCCACCACCTGTCCACCTGGTACCGCCCGAACGGCCCGCTCAGCCCGCAGGAGGTCGCCGACCACCTCGCCGATCTGCTGCTGCGGGCCCTGCGTCCCTGAGACGCCCCCGAGGCGACGGGCCCCCGGGGCGGCATCCCCGGGGGCGTCGCCCGCTCAGCGGTACTTCTTGATCTCCCGGCGGGCCAGCGAGCGCTGGTGCACCTCGTCGGGGCCGTCGGCGATCATCAGGGTCCGCGCACCCGCGTACAGCTCGGCCAGCGGGAAGTCCTGGCTCACGCCGCCCGCGCCGTGCAGCTGGATCGCCCGGTCGATGATGTCGACCACCGCGCGGGGCGTGGCGATCTTGATGGCCTGGATCTCGGTGTGCGCGCCCCGGTTGCCGACGGTGTCCATAAGCCAGGCGGTCTTCAGCACCAGCAGCCGCAGCTGCTCGACGGTGACCCTGGCGTCCGCGATCCAGTTGTGGACGACGCCCTGCTGGGCCAGCGCCTTGCCGAAGGCCTCGCGGGACACGGCGCGGCGGCACATCAGCTCGATCGCGCGCTCGGCCATGCCGATCAGCCGCATGCAGTGGTGGATGCGGCCGGGGCCGAGCCGGGCCTGGGCGATGGCGAAGCCGCCGCCCTCCTCGCCGATCAGGTTCGACACCGGCACGCGCGCGTGGTCGAAGGTCACCTCGGCGTGGCCGCCGTGGTAGTGGTCCTCGTAACCGAAGACCTGCATGGCCCGGTTCACCGTCACCCCGGGCGTGTCGCGCGGGACCAGCACCATCGACTGCTGGCGGCGGATGTCCTCGCCGTCCGGGTCGGTCTTGCCCATCACGATGAAGATCTTGCAGTCCGGGTTCATCGCCCCGGAGATGTACCACTTGCGCCCCGTGACGACGTACTCGTCGCCGTCGCGCTCGATGTGCGTGGTGATGTTCGTGGCGTCCGAGGAGGCCACGTCCGGCTCCGTCATCGCGAACGCCGAACGGATCTCCCCGGCGAGCAGCGGCTCAAGCCACTGCTTTCGCTGCGCCTCGTCGGCGAACTGGGCCAGCACCTCCATGTTCCCGGTGTCCGGCGCCGCGCAGTTCGTCGCCGTCGGCGCCAGCTGCGGGCTGCGGCCGGTGATCTCGGCGAGCGGGGCGTACTGGAGGTTGGTGAGACCGGCACCGTGCTCGGCGTCGGGCAGGAACAGGTTCCACAGGCCCTGGCGGCGGGCCTCGGCCTTGAGGTCCTCCACGACCTGCGGGGTGTCCCACGGGGAGGCGAGCCGGGCGCGCTGCTCGTGGGCGACCTGCTCGGCCGGATAGACGTACTCGTCCATGAAGGCGAGCAGCCTTGCGCGGAGTTCCTCGGTCTGTGCGTCGTACGCGAAGTCCATGGCGGGTCAGCCCTCCTGAAGGGTGGTCAGGCCGTGCTCGATGAAGACGGGGACGAGGTCGCCGATGCGGTCGAAGCCGCGGCCGACCGTCTGGCCCAGCGTGTAGCGGTAGTGGATGCCCTCCAGGATCACGGCGAGCTTGAACCACGCGAACGCCGTGTACCAGGCGACCGTGGAGACGTCGCGCCCCGAGCGCGCCGCGTACCGCTCGATCAGCTCGGCGGGGGCCGGGTGGCCGGGTGCCTGTGCGGTGGTGGAGACGGGGGAGTCGGGCATGCCCAGCGGGCTGCTGTACATCACCAGCAGCCCGAGGTCGGTCAGCGGATCGCCGAGCGTGGACATCTCCCAGTCGAGGATCGCCCGGATCTCGTCGTCCTCGCCGCCGATCAGGACGTTGTCGAGGCGGTAGTCGCCGTGCACGACGGCCGGGGCGGGGGAGCGCGGCAGCTCCCGGCCGAGAGTGGCGTGCAGCTCGTCGATCCCGGCCAGGTCGCGGTTGCGGGAGGCGTCGAGCTGCTTGGCCCAGCGGCGCAGCTGGCGGTCCAGGAAGCCCTCCGGGCGGCCGAAGTCCGCGAGGTCCACCTCGACGGGGTCCACCGCGTGCAGCCCGACCAGCGTGTCGACCAGGTTCAGCACGGCGGCGCGGGTGCGCTCGGGACCGAGGGGAGCGAGCTGCTCGGCGGTGCGGTACGGGGTGCCCTCCACGAACTCCATCACGTAGAAGGGCGCCCCGAGCACCTCCTCGTCCTCGCACAGGAGTACCGGGCGCGGCACGGGCACGTCGGTGGGATGCAGGGCGCTGATGACGCGGTGCTCGCGCCGCATGTCGTGCGCCGTGGCCAGCACGTGGCCGAGCGGCGGGCGCCGTACGACCCAGCGGGCCGCCCCGTCCGAGACGGCGTAGGTGAGGTTCGACCGTCCGCCCTCGATCAGCCGGCCGGACAGCGGGCCGGTCACCAGACCGGGCCGCTCGCGGTCGAGCAGAACGCGCAACCGGTCGAGATCGAGTCCGGGCGGGTGGTCGGGGCTCATCGTCGCTCCCTGGGGCAGGTGAACAGTACCTCCCACATGATGCCGACCGGTCGGTATGCCGTCCAGTGGGCGGGCGGAACGTGATCGGTGTTACGGGTGGTCCGGCGGCGTGCTGGTCTCGCCCTCAGAGGACGAGGAGCGCCCCGCAGAGCGCGAGGGCGAGCGTGCACAGTGCCGCGGCGGCGGCGTGCGGCGGGGTGAGGGCGCGGGGCCGGTCCGCAGCGGCGAGGGCGCGGATGCGTCCGTGGGCGATACGGAGGAAGGCCAGCCACAGGGCGCAGCTCAGGGCGGCGGCGAGCACCGAGAGGGTCGTCGCCCCGCCGTGCAGCGCGGCCTTCGCGGCGAGCACGGCGACGACGGTGCCGGACAGGGTGGTGCGGCGCCAGGCGAGCCGGGTGCGCTCGGGCTGCAGCCCGGGGTCACGGTCCCGCGCACCCGCGTCGGCGCCGCTCACCCTCAGCCCTCCCAGCCGACGAGGACCACGACGACCATGACCACGGCCACCACGGCGACGACCAGGCTCAGCAGCACCGGGAAGCGGGAGACCGGGAGGTCCTCGCCCCGGCGCATGGCGCGCTCGCAGCGCGCCCAGTGGTTCACGGCCCGCAGCGAGCACAGCACACCGGCGGCCAGCAGCGCGAGCGCGAGCCCGACCCGCCAGCCCCAGCGCAGGTCGGGCAGGAACTGGTCCACCGCGAAACCGCCGCCGATCAGGGCGAGGGCGGTGCGCAGCCAGGCCAGGAACGTCCGCTCGTTGGCCAGCGAGAAGCGGTAGTCGGGGGTGCCCCCTTCCTGCCGCACCTCCGCAGGCACGAACCACAACCGGACGCTCCGCACGAAATCGATCACCCGGGGACCCTATCCGGCCTCCGCCGCGGATGCCTGCGGCGCCTGTGCGGGGTGGTGGGGGTGTGTGGTGCCTGCGGCGCCTGTGCGGGGTGGTGGGGGTGTGTGGTGCCTGCGGCGCCTGTGCGGGGTGGTGAGGGTGCGGCCTGCGCGGTGTGTGCGGTGGGTGGTGCGGGGCCGCGCCGGGGGTGTTCGTCCTCGGAACGGCGCGGAATCGGTCACTTGAAAAGGCTCGGGACGTTGACGCGCCAACCGCTGCGGGCGAACACCCCCCGACGCGTCCCCTTCCCGCCGTACGCGGCTCTCCCGCCGCGCCGCCAACGTCTCCGCCGCGGGCCGTCGTGCCCACACCCCGCCTAGTCCGTTTCGTTTGGATCATCAGGCTGACCACATGAAGATGCCTGCGATATGGAGCCCGGCCAGATGGATCGTGGCGGTCTTCTCGTAGCGGGTAGCAATACCGCGCCATTGCTTGAGGCGGTTGATGCAGCGCTCGATGGTGTTGCGTTGTTTGTATGCCTGTGCCATCAGCGCGGTGAAGATCCGCTCCCTAGGTGCCGTCCACGGTCCACATCCGCAGTCGGTTGCGCCCCGCCAGTTGCCGTACCACCCTGGCAGGTGCACCCATTGCGAGCCGGTCTGGAACTTGAAAGCGATCGCGTCGATCACCTCTCGATGGTCACGCCACCGTCCACCCCGCTTGGCGACCGGTCCGGAAACAACGGCTCGATCCGCGCCCACTGGGCGTCAGTCAACGACACAACCAGGCCAACGATCAGATGACCCGAACGAAACGGGCTAACCGTGGTCAGAGGGAGCGCTCACGTCCCAGACGATGTAGTGGTATCGGTTCCCGCCGTCTCCGAGGCCCAGCCACTCGACGGCCGCCAGGTGGTTCGCGCTGGTCGGCATGCAGAACCATGCCCCTTCCAGGCCGGCGACCATCCACCCTGTTGATGACGAATTGTCGAGTGCTTTCGCACAGGTCTTTGGAGTTGCCCCCTGCGAGGTATCGGCCACACGCCCGTTCATGGCCGAGAATTCGTCGCCGCCGTTCCATGCCATGTCGGGATTCTTCACCGACACTCCGACCGTGCCGTGCTCGAGATCGGCGCTGTATCCCTTGAGGAGCGTGAAATCCCCTGTCCTGAGGATCTTCACCGACGCGTTCGAGGGCGACGGCGACGGGGGCAACGTGGTCACGACATCATCGGCAGGCGTCTCACTGGGATCGGCGGTCACCGACCTCTCGGGTGTCGGCAACCCCCGAGACCCTGTCGACGACGGAACGGGCGCGCCGCGCGACGAACTGGTCCCTGACTGTGCGATCAGCGTGACGACCAAGCCGAGCACCGGGATCAAAATGCCGACGACCCACCACGCCCACTTCGGTGGCACATGACCGGGCTCCGGAGGTATGGGCTGTGGTGGTCGCGACGGCATCGGTGAGTGTGAACGTGTCCCGTCCGGCTCGCCCGTCACGGCCCGTACACCCCCGTATTCAGTTCCGCGCCCTCGTCTGAAGATCCTCACCGTACACAGCTGATCGAGTGCATGCCATGAATTTCAGCCTGCCTGCCTCGAACAGCGACATGGCCTCGCCCTCGCTGCGAAATAGCGCTGCATGCCTGACTGTTCCAAACACCGCAGGGTGATCCAAACGAAACGCTCCAGCTGCGGGCAGTCGTGCCGCTGGGGCGGCACGGGTGGGCGCAGCGGCACCCCGCAACGCCGGGCCGCCTCCCGCGGTCAGCCCTACGCCGGGTCACCGCTCGGCGCCGGTCCGCTCAACCCCCGCCAGGCCCGCAGCCGCGCATACGCCGACAAGCCGTCCGGTACGAACTCCCACTCCCCGAGCCGGCCCTCCAGCTCCGCCTCCGGCAGGAACCCGTACCAGGCCACCTCCTCCACCTGAGGAGACACCGCCCCCGTCACCCGCACCTCGTACACCGCCGACCACCACGTCCGCCCCGCCCCGTCGTCGTACAGGAACTTGAACAGGAACGACGGCCGAGGCAGCCCGCTCACCCCCAGTTCCTCCTCCGCCTCCCGCAGCGCCGCGTCGTCGTACGACTCGCCCGCGCCCACCACCCCGCCGACGAACATGTCGTACAGGGCGGGAAACACCAGCTTCGTCGCCGTGCGGCGGTGGACGAAGACCCGGCCCCCGGGGTCCCGGGCCCACACGAAGACGCACCGGTGCCGCAGCCCCTCCGCGTACGCGTCGCCCCGCCGGGCCTGCCCGACGATGCGGTCGTTCTCGTCGACGACGTCGAGGATCTCGTCAGCAGAACTCATGCGCCCATCCAAGCAGCAGCCGCCGAAGGACTCAGCTCCGCTCCAGCTCCCGCTCGCGCCCGCTGTCTCCCGTGCCCTGCGGCATCGCCGGGTGCATGCCCAGCAGCACGATGCCCGCCACGACCGCCGCGAGCCCGCCCGCCTCCCAGGCGAGTGCCGCGGGGCCCGTGTGCAGCCGGTCGCCGAGGAAACCGACCCCGCAGGCGATGCCCGCGAGCGGCTGGGCCGCCGTCAGCGCGGGCAGCGACCGGCGCAGGGGTGCCGTCTCGAACGCGCTCTGGACCAGGATCAGGCCGGTGATGCCGAGCACCACCACGGCGTACGGCTGCCAGCCCGTCAGCAGTTCCGCGAGACCGCCCGCCGAGAAGCGCCGGCCGCTGATCCGGGTCAGCGCGTCCTGCACCCCGTACACCAGCCCGGCGGCCAGGGCCAGCAGGGCCGGACCCCAGGTCAGCCGGAAACGGCCGGCGCACAGCGTGAGCAGGAGGGCCAGTCCGAGCATCACGCCGACGATCAGCCAGTGCCGCAGCGGGTCGGTCACCGCGCTGCCCCCGCGCGGCTCGCCGGCCAGGACGAACGCGCTCACCCCGCCCGCGAGCAGCGCGAGGCCGGCCCAGCCCTGGCGGCCCAGCGGCTGCCGGGTCCGGACGCGGGACAGGGCGAGGGCGAACAGGAGGTTCGTCGCCAGGATCGGCTCGACGAGGGTCAGTTCACCGCCGCCCAGCGCGACCGCGCCCAGCGCCATGCCGGCCACCATCAGCCCCATGCCGGCCAGCCAGCGCGGCACCCGCACGAGGTCGAGCAGGAGGCGGGGCGAGAGGAAGTCGCCCAGCGGAGCGCGCTCGGCCGCGTTCTGCTGGAGGACGAAACCGAACCCCAGGCAGCACGCGGCGCACACGGCGAGGACCAGGACCAGAACCGACACGCTGCGTACCTCGATCTCAGTCGGGTCACGGGGGCGTCGGGGACGACCCTAGTGCGGGCGCGTGGCGGGCGCCGGGCGAGCGGCGCATTCGGGGAGGGGGAGCAGGGGTGATCATCGACAAGTGCCCCTGGAGTCACGGCCGTTGACGCGTGTAACGCACTGATTCCTCTTGACGTCAAGCCTTGGCTGCCGGTTTGCTGTGCGTGATCAGTCCATGGCAATCCGATCATGGCGCTCCGGCTGCGACGGCCTACCGCGTCGCGTGAGGAAGTTCCCGCGGTGTCCCCACCCCCGCCTCCCCTCGGCCGCGGCCGAGGCCGCAAGCGTGCGGCCCAGGTCTTCGACGAGGCCCTCGACGACGCCGAACTCGTCACCGCGCGCGCCGCGTTGGCCCAGGGGCGGTGGCAGTCGGTCCGCTCCCTGCTGGTCCACACGGGTGACGACTGGGACCGCCGGGGGCACCGGGTGGCCGTACTCGCCAAGGAGCCCCACTGCGCCCCCTGGGCCCGCGAGTGGCTGCTCGCCGAGCCCGACTCCGCCGACGCGTCGGTGCTGCTCGCCCTCGCCCAGGTCCACCGCGCCCTGCGGGGCAAGGAGAAGCCCGCGCGAGCCCGCGAGGTCTGCCGTTCCGCCGCCGCCCTCGTGCCGGACGACCCCACGCCCTGGCTCGGGCTCCTCATGCTGGAGCGCTCCCTGGGCGCAGTCGAGGAGGTCGTCCGCGTCTTCGACGAGGTCCGCGGACGGTACGCCGACCACCATCACGCCCACCACCTGATGGTGGCCCGGCTCGCCGAGCGCGGCGGCGACGACGGTCCCGACCCCCTGCACGAGGTGTACGACTTCGCCGGCTGGGCGGCCGAGCAGGCCCCCGCCGACTCCCCGCTCGCCATCCTCCCGGTCGTCGCGCACGCCGAGCGCTACCGCGTGCTGGCCGCCGCCGGACACGAGTCCACCGACCCGGCCGCCTCGGGCCACTGGGCCGGACGCCGTGCCCGGCTGGTGATGAAGGCCGCCTTCGACTGGTGGCTGGAGTGGGAGCAGGACGGCCACCCGCGCCGGCTGGTCGACCTCAACTTCCTCGCCCACGCCAAGTCCTGCGAGGGCCGCGGCGCCGAGGCCGCGGCGCTGTTCCACCGCATCGGCGAGCACGTCACGCCCGCCCCGTGGTCGTACCCGGACCGCGATCCGTTCTCCGCCTTCCGCGCCGCCCGGGCCGGCGCGCTCGGCACGGCCTGACCGAACCGACGACCCGACGCAGCCCACCCACACGAGAGAAGGACGTCCTGCGATGACCACGGGCAGTTCGAGCACGAGCAGATCCGCGAGCGGTGGCGCCATCAGCACCTTCAAGGGCGAGGAGCGCGCCCTGCGCGCCGACCGGCTGGGTACGGGAGGACTGCTCCTGTCCGTGCTCGCCGCCACCGCCCCGCTCATGGTGGTCGCGGGCGTCATGCCCACCACCTACGCGGTGATGGGCATCGTCGGACAGCCGCTGCTCTTCGTGGTGCTCGGAGTGGTGCTGATCCTGTTCAGCGTCGGTTACGCCGAGATGAGCCGGCACGTCCACAACGCGGGCGCCTTCTACGCCTACATCTCCCGCGGCCTCGGCGGCACCGCCGGCGCGGGCGCCGCCCTGGTCGCGCTGGTCGCGTACAACGCCCTCCAGGTCGGCATCTACGGCATCTTCGGCTTCGAGGTCTCCGGTCTGCTGTCCACCTACGCCGACCTCGACGTGGCCTGGTGGATCCCGGCCCTGCTCGCGGTCCTCGCGGTCGGCGCACTGGGCTGGCTGAAGATCGACGTCAACGCGCGCGTGCTCGGCGTCCTGCTGCTCATCGAGGTCGCCCTCGTGGTGGTCTTCGACATCGCCGCCGTCGCCGACCCGGGGGCCCAGGGCCTGTCGTTGCACGCCTTCGACCCCGACACCCTCACCGGCGCCGGGGTCGGCACCGCGCTCTGCTTCTGCATCGCGGCCTTCCTCGGCTTCGAGCAGGCGCCGGTGTACGCCGAGGAGACCAGCCGGCCGCACGTACTGGTCCCGCGTGTCATGTTCCTGGCGGTCGCCGGGGTCGCGGTCTTCTTCGCGCTCAGCAGCTGGGCCCTCACCGTGGCCACCGGCCCCGACGAGATCGTCGGCACCGCGCAGGAACAGAGTGCCGGACTGCTCTTCTTCCTCACCGAGTCACGGCTCGGCGGCACCTTCACCGACGTGCTGCACGTCCTGTTCGTCACCGGCATGTTCGCCGCCCTGCTCAGCTTCCACAACGTCGTCGCCCGGTACACCTTCGCCATGGGCCGCGAGGGGCTGCTGCCCGCCGCCTTCGGACGCACCAGCGGCACCAGCGGCGCTCCCGGCACCGGCTCGCTGCTCCAGACCGCCGTCTCCGCGGTCGTCGTCACCGGCTTCGCCCTCGCCGACGACAAGCCGAACGGCGACCCGACCGAGCCCGTACTGCACCTGTTCACCTGGGGCGGCAACATCGGGGCTCTCGGCGTGATCCTGCTGATGGCCGCCGCCTCGTTCTCCGTCGTCGCCTTCTTCGTCCGGCGCGGGGCCGCCGGGGCCCAGGGCGTACGCCTGGCCACCTCCACGGTGGCGGGCCTCGCCCTCCTGGTGATCGCCGGCTACACGGTCAAGGACTTCGACGTCCTGGTCGGCGCGGGCCCCGACTCCGCCCTGAGCTGGGTCCTGCCCGGCATCATCGGTCTCGCCGCCGTCGCCGGCGTCGCCCAGGGCCTGGTCCTGCGCTCCCGCGCCCCCGAGCGGCACGCCCGCATCGGACAGGGCAACGAGGCGTTCCAGCTGGACAAGGCCGCGTCCTCCTGACGCGGGGCGGGGCCCGGCCGTATGCGCTGGGCACCGGCATGCGGACGGCCCCGCGCATACGGACGGCCCCGCGCATACGGACGGCCCCGCGCATACGGACGGCCCCGCGCATACGGACGGGCCCGCGCATACGGACGGGCCCCGGCCGCCGGAGCGGCAGGGGCCCGACTTGTGCGGGTCGCGGCTATATGAGCAGGGACAACAGCAGGACCAGGGCTCCGGCGACCACCGAGATGATCGTCTCCATCACGGACCAGGTCTTGATGGTCTGGCCCACGTTCAGCCCGAAGTACTCCTTCACCAGCCAGAAGCCGGCGTCGTTGACATGGCTGAAGAAGAGCGAGCCGGCGCCGATGGCCAGGACCAGCAGGGCGGTGTGCGTGGTCGACATGTCGGCCGCGAGCGGCGCGACCAGACCGGCCGCCGAGACGGTCGCCACCGTGGCCGAACCGGTCGCCAGCCGGATCACCACCGCGATCAGCCAGGCCAGCAGCAGCGCCGGGATCGACCAGTCCTTGGAGATCTCCAGGATCATCTGGCCCACACCGGAGTCGATCAGCGTCTGCTTGAAGCCGCCGCCCGCGCCGACGATCAGGAGGATGCCGGCGATGGGCGCCAGCCCCTTCTCGACCAGGTTCGACAGGCGGTCCTTGCCGAACCCGGCGGGCCGCAGCAGCGTGAAGATGCCGACGAGCACGGCGACCAGCAGTGCGATCAGCGGGTTGCCGACGACGTCGAAGGTGCGCTGCACCGTGTTCTCGGGGTCGTCCACGATGATGTCGACGAGCGCCTTGAGCAGCATCAGCGCGACCGGCAGCAGGATGGTCGCCAGGGTGGCACCGAAGCCGGGGCGCTTCTCAAGCTGCTCGGAGGCGCGCTGCGGGGTCATCCGGTCGGGAGCCGGGACGTCCACCCAGCGGGCCGCGTACTTCGAGAACACCGGACCGGCGAGGATCACCGTCGGGACCGCGATCAGCACGCCCAGCGCCAGCGTCACACCGAGGTTGGCGTGCACCGCGTCGATGGCGACCAGCGGGCCCGGGTGCGGCGGGACCAGACCGTGCATCACGGACAGACCGGCCAGCGCCGGGATGCCGATCCGCATCAGCGAGTAGTTGCCGCGCTTGGCGACCATCAGGACGACCGGGATCAGCAGGACGATGCCGACCTCGAAGAACAGCGGCAGTCCGATGACCGAGGCGATCAGCACCATCGTCCACGGCATCGAACGGGGCGTGGCCTTCGCGAGGATGGTGTCCACGATCTGGTCGGCGCCGCCCGAGTCGGCGAGCATCTTGCCGAGGATCGCGCCGAGGGCGATCAGCACGCCGACACCGGCGACGGTGGAGCCGAGCCCGGCGGTGAAGCTGGTGATCACCTTGTCCAGCGGCGCACCGGCGAACGCGCCGAGCGCGAGCGACCCGATGGTCAGCGACAGGAAGGCATGCAGCTTGAACTTGGTGATGAGCAGGACGATGACGGCGATGCCGAGGAGCACGGCGATGCCCAGCTGGGCGTGGCCCGCCGAGGTGATCGGCTCGACGGGGTCCGCTGCCAGCATCTCGACGCTGAGTCTGGTCACGGTGGTTCCCTTGCGGTGATGGGGATTCGGGGGAAGCTCGGGACCGCGCGCACGCGGGGCAACACGGCCCGGGGGAGGGGGGTGCGGGTGCTATCGCCCCGGCTCGGGGAGACCCTTCAGGGCGTCGACCGCCCGCTCGGTGATCTCCTCGGGGGTACCGGCGACGTCCACCGCGACTCCCGCCTCGTCCGCTTCCAGCGGCTGGAGCGTGGCGAACTGGGAGTCGAGCAGGGCCGTCGGCATGAAGTGCCCCTGCCGGTGCGACATCCGGTCCTCGATCAGCTCGCGGCTGCCCGTGAGGTGCACGAAGACGACACCGGGAGCCGCCGCCCGCAGCCGGTCGCGGTACGACCGCTTCAGAGCCGAACTGCTCACCACCCCACCGAGCCCGGCCCGCCCGTGCGCCCAGCCGCCGATGGCGTCGAGCCAGGGCCACCGGTCCTCGTCGGTGAGCGGGGTGCCGGCCGTCATCTTGGTGATGTTGGCCGGCGGGTGGAAGTCGTCGCCCTCGGCGTAGGGAACGCCGAGCCGGGCCGCGAGCAGGGGACCGATGGTGGTCTTCCCGGTGCCCGCTACGCCCATGACCACGACGACATGGGGGGTGTGCAGTTGCTGCATCGCACTCTCGCTGTCTGCTGTCTTCGTCGACACGTGATGTCGACGCAACTGAAACCCATTAGGTACGACGAATTCAAGAGACTGTGACATATAAGTCTGACTTTTTGTTCCCGTGACGTGCCCCGTACGCTGAGTGCATGAGCACACCGGGCCGGGGGCTGCACGGCCGCGTACTGGACACCCTCGGCCCCGCGATCACAGCGGGCGCATACCCCGCGGGGAGCGTTCTGCGCACCGACGAGCTGGCGCAGCGCTTCGAGGTGTCGCGTTCCGTGATGCGGGAGGCGGTCCGGGTGCTGGAATCCATGCACCTCGTCGAGTCACGCCGCCGGGTGGGCGTCACCGTCCTGCCCGAGTGCGAGTGGAACGTCTACGACCCGCAGGTCATCCGGTGGCGCCTGGCCGGCTCCGAGCGCCCCCGGCAGCTGCGCTCGCTGACCGTGCTGAGGTCGGCCGTGGAACCGGTGGCCGCGGGCCTGGCGGCCCGCCTCGCCACGCCGGAGCAGTGCGCCGAGCTGACCGAGTGCGCGCTCGGCATGGTCGCCAACTCGAGCGGTCACCGGCTGGAGGAGTACCTCTTCCACGACGTGGCCTTCCACCGCGTCATCCTCACCGCCTCCGGCAACGAGATGTTCGCCCGCCTCGGCGGCGTCGTCGCCGAGGTGCTGGCCGGCCGTACCCACCACGACGTGATGTTCGAGGACCCCGACCCGGCCGCCGTCACCCTGCACGTCCGCGTCGCCGAGGCGGTCCGCGCCCGTGACGCGGAGCGGGCGGAGCTGCTGACCCGGGAGATCACCGAGGGCGCGCTGCAGGAACTGGACATCCTGGCGCCGTAGGGCGCCGGCGGAGGCGTCAGTCGAGGAACTCCCCGTCCACGTAGACCCACGCCCCGTCGACCCGCTCGAACCGGCTCCGCTCGTGCAGCGAGCCACCCCGGTAGGACGCCCGGAACGTCACCGTCCCGGTGGCGTGGAAGGCCGAGCCGTCGGCCGTGCCCGAAATCTCCAGACCGGTCCACCGCATGCCCGGGTCCAGGTCGAGCCGCGCCGGCCGCGTCCGCGGATGCCAGGTCCGCAGCAGGTACCCGGCGTCGCCCTTCACGAAGGCGCTGTAGCGCGAGCGCATCAGGGCCTCGGCCGTCGGGGCGGCGGCCCCGGCGTGGAAACGGCCGCAGCACTTCGCGTACGGCTCGGGCCGCCCGCACGGGCAGGAAGGCGTGGTCATGACGGCCATTGTGCCCGCCCGCCGGAGCGGCCCGGGAACCGGGAAACCCGAACCGGAAAAGCAGAAGACCCCTGCTCGGCAGGGGTCTCAGCTGGTGTCCGAGGGGGGACTTGAACCCCCACGCCCGATAAAGGGCACTAGCACCTCAAGCTAGCGCGTCTGCCATTCCGCCACCCGGACAAGGTGTCTGTCGTGCGGGTGTTTCCCCGCGGCGACGACGTAAACATTACCAGGCTTTCCGGGGTGGCCGATCACCCCCTCCTTGGGCCCGGGCGGCCCAGGGAGGAGGATGAGGGGGACCCACCAGCAGTGACATCGGCACTGACATCGGCAGTGACAGCGGGAGGAACCACGTGAGCGACTCGGGCACGGCCAGGAGCGTCACCGGCGAGGACGAGGTCGTCGACCTCTGCCGCGAGCTGATCCGGATCGACACCAGCAACTACGGCGACCACTCGGGGCCGGGCGAGCGCAAGGCCGCCGAGTACGTCGCCGAGAAGCTCGCCGAGGTGGGACTCGAACCGAAGATCTTCGAGTCCCACCCCGGACGCGCCTCCACGGTGGCCCGGATCGAGGGCGAGGACCCGTCAAGGCCCGCGCTGCTCATCCACGGCCACACCGACGTCGTCCCGGCCAACGCGGACGACTGGACCCACCACCCCTTCTCCGGGGAGGTCGCCGACGGGTGCGTGTGGGGGCGCGGCGCCGTCGACATGAAGGACATGGACGCCATGACCCTCGCGGTCGTCCGCGACCGGCTGCGCAGCGGACGCAAGCCCCCGCGGGACATCGTGCTGGCGTTCCTCGCCGACGAGGAGGCCGGCGGCACGTACGGCGCCCGTCACCTCGTCGACAACCACCCCGACCTCTTCGAGGGCGTCACCGAGGCGATCAGCGAGGTGGGCGGCTTCTCGTTCACCGTGAACGAGCAGCGCCGCCTGTACCTCATCCAGACCGCCGAAAAGGGCATCCACTGGATGAAGCTGACCGTGGCCGGCACCGCGGGACACGGGTCGATGATCCACCGCGACAACGCGATCACCGAGCTGTCGGAGGCCGTCGCGCGCCTCGGCCGGCACAAGTTCCCCGTCCGCGTCACCAAGACGACCCGGGCCTTCCTCGACGAACTGGGCGACGCGCTCGGCACCGAGCTGGACCCGGAGGACATGGAGGGGACGATCGCCCGGCTCGGCGGCATCGCCAAGCTCATCGGCGCGACCCTGAGCAACACCGCCAACCCGACCCAGCTCGGCGCGGGTTACAAGGTCAACGTGATCCCCGGGGAGGCCACCGCACACATCGACGGGCGCTATCTGCCCGGGTACGAGGAGGAGTTCCTCGCCGACCTCGACCGCATCCTCGGACCGCACGTGCGGCGCGAGGACGTGCACGCCAACAAGGCCGTCGAGACCACCTTCGACGGAGCGCTGGTCGACGCGATGCAGTCCGCGCTGGTAGCGGAGGACCCGGCCGCGAAGGCGATCCCCTACATGCTCTCCGGCGGCACCGACGCCAAGTCCTTCGACGACCTGGGCATCCGGGGCTTCGGCTTCGCGCCGCTCAAGCTGCCGCCGGAGCTGGACTTCGCGGGCATGTTCCACGGGGTCGACGAGCGGGTGCCGGTCGACGGACTCCGGTTCGGCGTACGGGTGCTCGACCGCTTCATCGACGCGTCCTGAATCGCCCGTGTGTACGGCGGGTGACCGGCACGAGTGAATGCGCTCATAAGCTCGTAGCCTCATTACTCCCTCCTCGTTACAGCTAATGCGATCGGCAATACGGGATCGCGTTTGCCAACTAGGAGGAACAATGCTCAAGAAGGTCGTCGCCGCTGCGGCAGCCACCGGTGGTCTGGTTCTCGCGGGCGCGGGCATGGCCGTCGCCGACTCCGGTGCCCAGGGTGCCGCCGTGCACTCGCCCGGCGTCCTTTCCGGCAACGTCGTTCAGGTTCCCGTGCACGTGCCGGTGAACGTCTGCGGCAACACGATCTCCGTGATCGGTCTGCTGAACCCCGCCTTCGGCAACGTCTGCATCAACAAGTGACGTTGTGCCTCGCCCCGTGAGGATCTGATTCCGTCGGCCCCGGAGTGCACGCCATGCGCTCCGGGGCCGACGGCCTTTCGGGGGACATGTGAGGCGAAAGGGCGACGGCCGCGCCGGAATTCCGGCACGCTCGGCATTCGCGGTACCACGGGACCAGGACAAGGCAGGTATTCAGGAAATGCGACAGGTCACCCGCAAGGGCCTGATGACGATGGCGGCGGCCACCGGCGTGATCGCCGCCGCGGGCGGCGCCGCCCACGCGGACTCCGGCGCGCACGGCGGTGGTTCCGGTTCGCCCGGCGTGCTGTCCGGCAACACGGTGCAGGCCCCGGTGCACGTGCCGGTGAACGTCTGCGGCAACACGGTGGACGTGGTCGGCGTCCTCAACCCGGCGATGGGCAACAAGTGCGCCAACAAGGGCGGCGGTGCCTCCGGAGGGCACGGCGGCTACGGCGACTCCGGGGGCCACGGGGGGTCGCACGGCGGCTCCCACGCCGGCGGTCACGCGACGGACTCGCCAGGCGTCGGTTCCGGCAACCACGTCCAGGTGCCGATCGACGTGCCGGTGAACGTGTGCGGCAACAGCGTGAACGTCGTGGGCGCCCTCAACCCGGCCCTGGGCAACGACTGCGACAACAAGGGCGGACGCGGCGGCCACTCGACGCCGCCCGGCGGCCACGAGACTCCTCCCGGCGACCATGAGACGCCCCCGGGAGACAACGAAACGCCTCCCGGCGAGCCGGACAACCCCGGCAACCCGGGTACGCCGGACAACCCCGGCACCCCGGGCAACCCGTCCGGACCGGGCGGTGAGACGCCGGGCGGCTCCGAGCCCCGTGACGACGCGGCGCTCGCCGAGACCGGCAGCGACCTGCCGCTGGGCCTCGCCCTGCCGGTGGGTGCCGGCGCGCTGCTCGCGGGCACGGTGCTCTACCGCAAGGCGCGCGCCTCGGCCTGAGAGGGCGCACCGGCACACGCAGCGGGCTCCGCACACCGGCGGGGCCCGCTGCGTGTCCGCCTCCGTCACTCGCGCCCGGCCGGGCCCGGCCACCTCACCAGGTGGCGCGCACCTGGCGAATGATCCGCCGCCGCAACCGCACCTTGCGGCTGCCGTCACGCAGCAGGGTCAGGCGGTACAGCTCCCAGTGTCCGTACTCGGCATGGTCCGTCAGCTGGCGTGTCGCCTCCTTGCGGGTGACCCCGCGCGGTAGGTACACATCGACAAATTCGTATTCCGGCATCGAATCTATTGTGCGGGCTGGGGCCCGGTACGGATAGCGTCTGCACTATGTCTGATGCTGCGCAGCCCACCGCTGCCGAGGTACGCGCCGCCGCCGAGGCGGTCAAGACCGCGCTCGACCGCCACCTTGCCGCGGTCGAACGCCGGTCGGGTGAGGAAGACCCGGCCGTCTACGACGCGTTCAACGAGCTGGCCGCGGCCGCGGAGGCGTACGACGAACTGCTCTACGACCGGTACGACGAGGTCACCCCCTTCGAGATCCCCGGCGAGGACACGATGCCGCCGTACACGGGCCCCGAGGAACCGAGCGCCCTGAGTGTCCTGATCCGCCGCGACTACGCCGTGGCGGAGCCGCAGCGGCTGATGGCCCAGGCCAGAAGGGTGGAGGCGGCGGACGAGGAAGCCCCGGACGTGGAGACCTCGGGCACGGTGCACGGAGCTCTCGGACTCCTCTTCGGCGAGTTCGAGCCGGACGAGATCGCCTCCCGGCACAAGGAGTTCGGGCTGGAGGAAGGCGACTCCACGCTCTGGGTGACGGCCGCCGACGAGAGCGCCGAGCCCGGTGAGTGGCTGGAGGCGCCGTTCGAGCAGGTCGACCCGCAGCGGGTGGTCTGCCGCTTCGACGTCAGCGCGGTCTTCGACGAGGAGTTCGACGACGACCTCGACGAGGACGAGGACGGGGACGCCCTGGCCGAACTGGACGAGGACCTCGACACGGACCCGGACGAGGACGGCGAACCGGCGCGGCTTGAGGCGGACCGCTGAGCGGTGCGAGCACGCCGCACCGGCCGGCCTGACGGCCGCGGAGGCGTTCACGGCGGCGGTCACGGGAACACCCGGCGACCGCCGCCGTCGGCTGTGCCGAAGGCACCCGCGCCGGCCGCCCAGCCGCGCGCGACACCACCGGTCGCGTGCCAGGACCAACCACCACGCTCCGGGCAGTGCCCCCCAGTGCCCCCAGTGCCCCCAGTGACCGCCGCGGTCGATCGGGTGAGCGGAACGGACTGTCCCGGCCCTCCGGTCTGCTGACGCCTGACGCCTGACGCCTGACGCCCGACGCCTGACGCGAGCGCGGGACCGGCAGGCGCGTCCTTGCCGGCCCCGGGCCCCGCGGCCCGAGGCGGCGGCCCCGGCGGCGGGGCGGCCCCGGACCGCAGGGCCGGGTCAGTCGGTGGACGGGACCTGGGGCCTGAGCAGCACCGGCAGGCGGGTCGTACGCGGCTTGGCCGGGACCTCCGCCACGGCCTGGGGGAGCGCCTGCTCCACGCCCTGCACCACGGACAGGTGCCGGGCGGCGCGGCCGAAGGCGGTGTAGATCCAGGGACGGCTGAGGGCCGCCGTGGCGTCGCCGGGCAGCACCACGACCACCGCGGGCCAGCGTCCGCCCAGCGCCTGGTGCGCGGTCAGCGCCCAGCCGTGCCGTACGGTCCCCTCCACCCGGTCCCGGGGGACGACCACGGTGGTCCCCGCGCACGACAGGCGCAGTCCGTCGGCGTCGGCGTCCACCACCCGGCCCGGCAGCACCCGGCCCGGGGCGGGGGTGTGGACGACACGGTCGCCGGGATCGAAGCCGCCGAAGCGACCCGGGCCCGGGTTCAGCCGCTCCTTCAGCGCCGCGTTGAGCACCCGGGTGCCCGCCGCACCGCCGTGGCCCGGCGTGATCACCTGGGTCTCCTCGGCCGGGACGCCGATCGCGCGGGGCACCGAGTCCACCACGAGCTGGACGGTGCGGTGCACGGCCTCGCCCGGGTCACGCACCGGAACGATGACGATCTCCTTGCCGGGCGCCTCCACCTGGCCCAGCTCACCGATGCCGACGCCGGAGACCAGCTCGCCGAGCGGACCCGGGTCCGGCCGCCGCGAGGCGACCTGGGGGCACACCCGTGCCGCCAGCAGGTCCGCGAAGACCCGCCCGGGACCCACGGACCAGAGCACCGCCGGATCACCGGCCAGCACCAGCCGGGCCCCGTCCGGCAGCGACTCCGCGAGCAGGGCACCCGCCTCGACGTCGAGCTGCGGCGCGTCGAGCACGACGAGCAGGTCGAGGTCCAGGGCCCCGTCGGCTTCCCGCCCCGGTCCCTCGGCGCCGGTCAGCAGCCCGGTCACGGTGACGGCGCCGGGGGAGGGCGCGGACGGCGCCGGGGAGGCCGGCGCGGACGACGGATCGCCGAGCAGGGCGGCGAAGCGGTCGCGGCCCAGCGGACCCGGCGCGGCGGCCCAGGCCCGTAGCCCCAGGGAGTGAGCCGCGTGCAGCAGGGCGGCGGGCTCGGCCAGGGACGCCTCGCCACCGGTGTGCAGGACCAGCCCGTGACCCGCGACGGCGCGGATCAGCTCGGCGGCGGAACCCTGCGCGGAGGCTGCGGCCTGCTCCCAGTCCGCGGCGGAGCCGTCCTGCTTGGGCGTCGAACTGACCAGGCGGGCCAGTCCGTCCGCGAGACTCTCCTCGGCCAGCGCGTACCGCTCGAGACCGATCAGCACCCGGACGGGCCGCTCCTCGCCCTCACCGCCCTCCCCGTCCTCTCCGTCCGCGCCGCCCGCCGCGCGCTCCGGACGGGCACCAGGCTCGTCCAGGGCGTCCTGGAAGGCGAGCGCCTCGCCTTCGGCGAGCGTGCTCTGCACCGCCGCGTCGGGATCGGGAACGCCCCGCTGGGCGAGGGTGGCGGTGAGCCGCGGCAGCTCCAGCGCCGTGTGCCCGGCCAGGGCCGCCTGGTCCAGGAGCCAGACGGTGACGGCACGGCCGCGCCGCTCGTCGTCCGGGCCGCACTCCGCGCCCAGCAGCGCGCGGGCGAACCCGTCGGCCTGCTCGGGCCGCACTCCGCCGACCCGGAGCAACTGCCAGGGATCGGCGCGCAGCGTCTCCTCGGCGCCCTCGCCGAGGAGCGCGGCGGCCTGCGGCGCGAGCGCTTCGGGGGCGCCTCCCTCGGCGAGCACGCGCCGCACCGACTGCACCGTCTCCGGTGCCGGGCCCGCGGGTCCGGCGGGCGCGGCGGCCGGCTCGGCGGGCTCCGGCCGGGGGCGTCGTACCGGCTCGGGCGCGGGGCGGCGCGCGGGCTCGGGGGCACCGAAGACCGCGGCCGCCGGCTTCTCACCGCTCTCCACGGCGCGTACGGCGGCGAGCAGGTCGGCCGCCGTCCCGCTCAGCTTCCCCCCGGCCTCGATCGGCCCCTGCCTCTCGGCCTTCCGCCGCTCGATCCGCTCCCGCTCGACGCGCTGCGCGGCCAGCTCCGCCTCGACCTCGGACACCTGCCCGGAGCCCTCCCCTCCGGCGGCCGCCTCGCCCCCGTCCCCGGCGGCCGTCCCGGGGCCCGCGGGCTCCCCCGGCTGCCCGTCGGAGACGGCTCCGGCTTCGGCCGCGCCGTCCGGCTCGGACGCGTCCGGCGCGGAGGCCTCCACCGTGCCCGGGGTCTCCGGCCCGGTCCCCACGGCGTCCGCGGTGTCCTTCGAGGCGGGCTCGGGCTCCGTGCTCACAGCGTGCTCCAGTCGTGATCGGGATAGCGGTGCACGGGCGCCGACACGTCGTCGAGCGCCCGGCAGATCTCGTCAGGAAGACTAAGGCTCTCCACTGACAACGCCGCCGTGAGCTGCTGCGCGTTGCGCGGGCCGATGATCGGGGCGACCACCCCGGGCCGGTCGCGGACCCAGGCCAGTGCCACCTGGAGCGGGGTCACCGCGAGCCCGTCCGCCGCCGTCGCCACCGCGTCGACGATGTGCCCGGCCGTGTCGTCGAGGTAGGGCTCGACGAACGGGGCCAGATGGTCCGAGGCACCCCGTGAGTCCTGCGGTGTGGCGTCCTTGCGGTACTTGCCCGTGAGCACCCCCCGGCCCAGCGGGGACGACGGCAGCAGGCCGATGCCCAGGTCCAGGGCGGCCGGCAGCACCTCCCGCTCCACGCCCCGCTGGAGCAGCGAGTACTCCATCTGCGTGCTCGCCACCCGGTTGCGCACGCCCGGCGCCGCCAGCTGCCAGGTCGCGGCCTTGGCAAGCTGCCACCCGCAGAAGTTGGAGACCCCCGCGTAGCGCGCGCGGCCGCTGCCGACCGCCACGTCGAGGGCGTGCAGCGTCTCCTCCAGCGGGGTGTGCGGATCGTAGGCGTGCAGGTGCCACACGTCGACGTGGTCCGTGCCCAGGCGGGCCAGGGAGGCGTCCAGCGCGGAGAGCAGATGGGCGCGCGAACCGTCGAAGCGGCGGTCGGGATCCGGAACGCTGCCGGCCTTCGTCGAGATCACCAGGTCCCGGCGCGGCACCAGGCCCTCCATCAGCCGTCCGAGCAGGTACTCCGACTCGCCGTCGCCGTACACGTCCGCCGTGTCGACGAGGGTCCCGCCCGCTTCCCAGAACGTCTTCAAGAGGTCCGCGGCGTCGTGCTCGTCCGTGTCCCGGCCCCAGGTCAGGGTGCCGAGACCGATGCGGGACACGCGCAGGCCGGTGCGGCCGAGATGCCTCTGCTCCATGAACGCCGACATTACTGGCCACGGCTTGCCCTGTGGGGGCCTGTGGACAACCGAATTCCGCGCGCTAAGGTCGGGGCACCAGCCACGTTACTGATCGGTAAGGGGAATCGGCCATGCAGCTCGGGATCAACCTCGGCTACTGGGGTGCCGGAATGGACGCGGACAACCTGGCCGTCGCCCAGGAGGCCGACCGGCTCGGATACGCCGTGTGCTGGGCCGCCGAGGCCTACGGCTCCGACGCGGCCACCGTACTGACCTGGGTCGCCGCCCAGACCGAGCGCATCGACGTGGGCTCGGCCATCTTCCAGATCCCCGCCCGCCAGCCCGCGATGACCGCGATGACGGCCGCCACCCTGGACTCCCTCTCCAAGGGCCGCTTCCGCCTCGGACTCGGCGTGTCGGGACCGCAGGTCTCCGAGGGCTGGTACGGCGTCAAGTTCGACAAGCCGCTCGCCCGCACCCGCGAGTACGTCGACATCGTGCGCAAGGCGATGACCAGGGAGCGGCTCTCCTACGAGGGACAGCACTGGACGCTGCCGCTGCCCGGCGGCCCCGGCAAGCCGATCAAGCTGACCGTGCACCCGCAGCGCGAGCACATCCCGCTGTACATCGCCGCGATCGGCCCGAAGAACCTGGAGCAGACCGGCGAGATCGCCGACGGCGCCCTCCTCATCTTCCCCTCCGCCGAGCACCTGGAGGAGACCGCCGTCAAGCACCTGCGCGCCGGGCGCGAGAAGGCCGGCAAGACCCTCGACGGCTTCGACGTCTGCCCGACGGTGCCGCTCGCCCTCGGCGACGACAAGGACGTCACCGCCCTCGCCGACACCTTCCGCCCGTACACCGCGCTCTACGTCGGCGGCATGGGCAGCCGCAAGCAGAACTTCTACAACCAGCTCGCGGGGCGGATGGGCTACGAGCGGGAGGCCGCCGACATCCAGGACAAGTACCTGGCCGGCGACAAGGCGGGCGCCGCCGCGGCCGTGCCGCACGACCTGATCGACCAGACGACGCTGCTCGGCTCCGTCGACCGCATCGCCGACCGGATGAAGGCCTACGCCGCGGCCGGCGTCACCACCCTGACCCTCGCCCCCGCCGGCTTCACCCTGGACGAGCGGCTCGCCGCGCTGCGCGCCGGCACCGACGCCCTGGAGCGCGCCGGACTGGCGTAGCGCCACGGGGAAAGTTCTGCGGCCGTGGTGGGGGCTCGGGGGTCTTCCCCGCCACGGCCGTCACGAGGAACAACGCGCCCGGGCGCGCGGGGTTACGCCCCCTCGTGCGCCCGGCGTCCTTCGTTCGGCGGAGTCCTCCGCCGCACCTGTTGCCGGGCACCCTCTCCCGCATTTGACTCGGCCTCGCGGAGTGTGCGGAACCC
Source organism: Streptomyces sp. BK208 (assembly GCF_004364245.1). GTDB lineage: Bacteria > Actinomycetota > Actinomycetes > Streptomycetales > Streptomycetaceae > Streptomyces. The sequence goes on from NZ_SOAV01000007.1 coordinate 125,790, forward strand.
GCGGACCACGCAGCGGCAGAGAGGTGCCCCCGATGCTTTCGGCGAAGAGCCTTTTCCAGGAGATCCTCGACAACGACGAGTCGTTCCGTCTCTTCTGCTCCATCGCGGCCAGCGGCGAGTCCCAGGGCGGCTGGGAGAACGCGCGCATCGCGGCGCTGGTGCCGGAGAGCGAACGCGCCCTCGCCCCCAAGATCACCCGGCACGGGGCGGACGAGGACAAGCACGGCCGGATCTTCAACGCCCTGCTGAAGAAGCGCGGCCTCGAACCCGTCGAGGTTCCGCCGGACACCGACTACACGATGCTCCTGGAACGCCACGGCATCGGCCTCGCCCACGACAAGCTCAAGGCCGACCGGCCCCTCACCGTGCGGGACGTCATCACCTACCTCGCCCACAGCAGGGTCACCGAGCAGCGTGCCGCCGAACAGATGGCGATGCTCGTGAAGTACTTCGCCGACCACCCCGACCTCGGCCGGGCGGTCCGGATGATCTCCGCCGACGAGGACAACCACCTCGCCTACTCCCACGAGGAGCTGCTCCGTTTCGCCGCCGCCGGGCACGGCCCGTACATCCGGCGGACGCTGCGCGAGTGCGCGCACGCCGAGATCCGCGTCCACCGCGACGTCAGCCTCGCCGTGATGGCCCGCATGGGACGGCTGCTGGGCTGGTCGCGCGCCAGGTCGGCGCTGCTCGCGGCGGGCATCCACGCGATGTACGCGGCCGAGCGGGCGGCCGGCTGGCGCCGCATGGTGACCCTGCGGACGCCCGAACGGCGCGACGCGCTCGGCGGACCCGCCACCGCCGCCCCCGAGATCGCCTGAGGGACCCGGGCCCTACAGCCAGCCGCGGCGCTTGAACTGCCGGTACAGCAGCACCTCCAGGACGGCCATCACCACGATCACCGCCGGGTAGCCCCACACCCAGTGCAACTCCGGCATGTGGTCGAAGTTCATGCCGTAGATCCCCGCGAGCATCGTGGGGACCGCCGCCATGGCCGCCCACGCCGAGATCTTCCGCATGTCGTCGTTCTGCCGGACACCGGTCTGCGCCAGATGCGCCGACAGGATGTCCGAGACCAGCCGGTCCAGGCTCTCCACCGACTCGTTCACGCGCGTGAGGTGGTCGCTCACGTCCCGGAAGAACGGCCGCGCCTTGTCGTTCACGAACGGCACCCCGCCGCCGTACGCCCCCGTACCGGACAGCCGGGACAGCGGCGGCGCGAGCGGGCCGGTCGCCCGGCGGAACTCCAGCACCTGCCGCTTGAAGTTGTAGATCCGCGACGCCGTGTGCCGGGAGCCGCCGCCGTCCGGCGAGAACACCTCCGCCTCCAGCTCCTCCAGGTCCGTCTGGAGCTCCACGGCCACGTCCAGGTAGTGGTCAACGGTCGCGTCCGCGATCGCGTACAGCACCGCCGTGGGGCCCTTGCCGAGGAGTTCCGGCTCGTGCTCCAGCCGCTGCCGCACCGCCTTCAGCGGAGCACCCTCGCCGTGCCGGACGACCACCGCGAAGCCGTCCCCCAGGAAGATCATGAGCTCGCCGCTGGAGACGGTGTCGCTGTCCGGCTCGTACACCACCGGCTTCAGGACCGCGAACAGCGAGTCGTCGTACACCTCCAGCTTGGGCCGCTGGTGCGCCTTGAGGGCGTCCTCCACGGCCAGCGGATGCAGCGCGAACTCCTGGCTGACCAGGTCGAACTCCTCCTCCGTCGGCTCGTGCAGCCCTATCCACACGAAGCCGCCGGCGTCCCGCGCCTCACCGAGCGCGTCGGAGAGGTCCTCGGGCCCGTCCGTGCGGTGCCCGTCCCGGTAGATGGCACAGTCGACGATCACCGGACCCATTCTCCCCTCGCCCCGGCGCCCCTGCGCCGCGCCGTACGCCTACCCTGGCCGCATGCCCACGCTGATCCTCGTTAGGCACGGACGTTCCACCGCCAACACCGAGGGGCTCCTCGCCGGCTGGACGCCCGGCGTCGCCCTCGACGAACGCGGCGCCCGGCAGGCCGCCGCACTGCCCGGGCGGCTCGCCGGCCTGCCGCTCTCCGAGATCGTCACCAGCCCGCTGCAGCGCTGCCAGGAGACCCTCCGGCCGCTGCTCGACGCCCGGCCCGAACTGCGGGCACACACCGACGAACGGATCGGGGAGTGCCACTACGGCGACTGGTCCGGCCGCAAGCTCGCCGAACTCAAGGACGAGCCCCTGATGGAGGTGGTGCAGACGCACCCCTCCGCGGCGGCCTTCCCCGGCGGCGAGTCGATGCGCGCCATGCAGACCCGCGCCGCCGAGGCGGTACGCGAGTGGAACGCGCGCGTGGAGCGCGACCACGGGCCCGACGCCGTCTACCTCATGTGCTCCCACGGCGACATCATCAAGTCCCTCGTCGCCGAGGCGCTCGGCCTCCACCTCGACCTGTTCCAGCGGATCTCCGTCGAGCCCTGCTCCGTCACCGCCATCCGCTACACCCGGCTGCGCCCGTACCTCGTCCGCCTCGGCGACACCGGCGACTTCGCCTCCCTGGCGCCGCGCGAGGAGCCGTCCGGTGACGAAGCCCCGGTCGGGGGTGGTGCGGGCGCACCGTGATCGTCCTCCGCAGTAGGGTGAACCGGTCGCGGCAGTGTCCCCGATCCCGATCTTCCGCTTTCCCCGACTCCCATGGAGACAGGACGTGTCCCGTCAGGTGTTCCTCTACGACCAACCGGAACGTTTCGTGGCCGGTACGGTCGGGCTGCCCGGGCGCCGTACGTTCTTCCTCCAGGCCACCGCAGGCTCCCGGGTGACCAGCGTGGCCCTGGAGAAGACCCAGGTCGCTGCCCTCGCCGAGCGCATGGACGAGCTCCTGGACGAAGTCGTACGGCGCAGCGGCGGCAGCACCGTCGTCCCCGCCACCGCACCCACCGGGCCCGCCGACACGGCGCCGCTCGACACCCCCGTCGAGGAGGAGTTCCGGGTCGGCACCATGGCGCTGGCCTGGGACGGCGAGGACCAGCGCATGATCGTCGAGGCGCAGGCCCTCGTGGAGCTGGACGCCGAGTCCGAGGAGGACCTGGCCGAGGCCGAGGAGCGGCTCCTCCAGGACGAGGAGAACGGCCCGCCGATGCTCCGGGTCCGCCTCACCGGCGCGCAGGCCAGGGCCTTCGCCAAGCGCGCCCTCGACGTCGTCAACGCCGGGCGGCCGCCGTGCCCGCTGTGCAGCCTCCCGCTCGACCCGGAAGGACACGTATGTCCGCGCCAGAACGGATACCGCCGCGGAGCGTGACCACCGACGCGGCGGCGGCCGAGCTGCTCGCCCAGGGCGAGCTGACCGTACGCGGACGCATCCCCGACGCGTCCAACGCGGCGCTGTACTGCACCGTGACCCACCAGGGGCACGAGGCGGCCTGCGTCTACAAGCCCGTCGCCGGCGAGCGTCCGCTGTGGGACTTCCCCGACGGCACCCTCGCCCAGCGGGAGGTCGCCGCGTACGCGGTGTCCGAGGCCACCGGCTGGGGCCTCGTCCCGCCCACCGTGCTGCGCGAGGGCCCGTACGGCGAGGGCATGGTCCAGCTGTGGATCGAGGCGGTGCCGGACACGGAGCTGCTCGCCCTGGTGGACCAGGAAGAAGCCGGCCCCGGCTGGAAGGGGATCGCCCTCGCCGAGGTCGGCGAGGGCCGCACCGCCCTGCTCGTGCACGCCGACGACGAACGGCTGCGCCGCCTAGCCGTCCTGGACGCCGTCATCAACAACGCCGACCGAAAGGGCGGCCACCTGCTGCCCGCGGCGGGGGAGCGGCTCTACGGCATCGACCACGGGGTCACCTTCAACGCCGAGAACAAGCTCCGCACGCTGCTGTGGGGCTGGGCGGGCGAGCCGCTCACCGCGGAGGCGCTGGCGGTGCTCGACGCGCTCGGTCAGGCGCTGAAGGACGGCGGCGCCCTGGCCACCCGGCTCGCCGCGCTCATCACCGCCGCCGAGCTCGACGCCGCCCGCGCGCGGGTCGAGGCCCTGCTGGTGTCCGGCAAGCACCCCGAACCGAGCGGCGAGTGGCCGGCCATCCCCTGGCCGCCCGTGTAACCGCCCGAAGGCACACCGGCCGCTCCCGCGCAAGAACGCCTTACCGGCCATCCGGCCCGGTCCGGTTCGTGTACGGAACATCCGTCCGGTTAGGCTCATGACATGCATGCCTGGCCCGCTTCCGAGGTCCCCGCCCTGCCTGGTCAGGGCCGCGACCTGAGGATCCACGACACCGCGACCGGCGGCCCGGTCACCCTCGACCCCGGTCCCGTCGCCCGTATCTACGTCTGCGGCATCACGCCGTACGACGCCACCCACATGGGGCACGCGGCGACCTACAACGCGTTCGACCTCGTGCAGCGCGTGTGGCTCGACACCAAGCGGCAGGTCCACTACGTCCAGAACGTCACCGACGTGGACGACCCGCTCCTGGAGCGGGCCGTGCGCGACGGGGTCGACTGGACCGCCCTCGCCGAGCAGGAGACCGCCCTGTTCCGCGAGGACATGACGGCACTGCGGATGCTGCCGCCGCAGCACTACATAGGTGCCGTCGAGGCCATACCGGGCATCGTCCCGCTCGTCGAGCGGCTCCGCGACGCCGGCGCGGCCTACGAGCTGGAGGGCGACACCTACTTCTCCGTCGAGGCGGACCCCCACTTCGGCAGCGTCTCCCACCTGGACGCGGCGGCGATGCGGCTGCTCTCCGCCGAGCGCGGCGGCGACCCCGACCGGCCCGGCAAGAAGAACCCGCTCGACCCGATGCTGTGGATGGCCGCCCGCGAGGGCGAGCCCAGCTGGGACGGCGGCACGCTCGGCCGCGGACGCCCCGGCTGGCACATCGAGTGCGTGGCCATCGCCCTCGACCACCTCGGCATGGGCTTCGACGTCCAGGGCGGCGGCTCCGACCTCGCCTTCCCGCACCACGAGATGGGCGCCTCGCACGCCCAGGCCCTCACCGGCGAGTTCCCGATGGCCAAGGCGTACGTGCACGCCGGCATGGTCGGTCTCGACGGCGAGAAGATGTCCAAGTCCAAGGGAAACCTGGTCTTCGTCTCCCAGCTGCGCCGCGAGGGCGTCGACCCGGCCGCCATCCGGGTCACGCTCCTCGCCCACCACTACCGCTCCGACTGGGAGTGGACCGACAAGGTCCTCGAGGACGCCGTCGCCCGCCTCGACCGCTGGCGCGCCGCCGTCTCCCGCCCCGACGGCCCGCCCGCCGAGGCCCTCGTCGAGCAGATCCGCGAGGCCCTCGCGAACGACCTGGACTCCCCGGCCGCCCTCGACGCCGTCGACCGCTGGGCCGCACTCCAGCAGGAGACCGGCGGCACGGACACCGGCGCGCCGGGCGTGGTCTCCCGCGCGGTGGACGCCCTCCTGGGCGTGGCGCTGTAAGGCTGTCCCCACCGACCACTGAGGGGCGCTCCCACCGGGAAGCGCCCCTCAGCACGTTTGCGGCTCTCAGTCCTCCGACGACTCCTCGTCGTCCCCGCCCGCCTTCGGCGGCTTCGGCGGCCGCGTCCGCCCACCCGGGTTGTCCCGCAGGAACGGCGCCCCGGACGGTCCGTCGCCCCCGTCCGCCGTGGCATGCCCGCCGGGACTCCCGGGCCCGGGGCCACCAGGCCCCGCCCCGTCCCGCCGCCGCAGGTACCGCTCGAACTCCCGCGCGATCGCCTCGCCCGACGCCTCCGGCAGCTCCGCCGTGTCCCGGGCCTCCTCCAGCGACTGCACGTACTCGGCGACCTCGGTGTCCTCCGCGGCCAGCTGGTCCACGCCCACCTGCCAGGCACGCGCGTCCTCGGCCAGCTCGCCCAGCGGGACCCGCACGCCGATCAGGTCCTCCAGCCGGTTCAGCAGGGCCAGCGTGGCCTTCGGGTTCGGCGGCTGCGACACGTAGTGCGGCACCGCCGCCCACAGCGACACGGCCGGCACCCCCGCGTGGGCGCACGCCTCCTGGAGGATGCCGACGATGCCCGTCGGCCCCTCGTACTTGGTCTCCTCCAGGTCCATGCGCCGGGCCAGGTCCGCGTCCGACGTGGTCCCGCTGATCGGGACCGGCCGGGTGTGCGGCGTGTCGCCCAGCAGGGCGCCCAGGACGACCACCAGCTCGACGCCCAGCTCGTGGGCGAAGCCGAGCAGCTCGTTGCAGAACGAGCGCCAGCGCATGGACGGTTCGATGCCCCGGACGAGCACCAGGTCGCGCGGCTTGTCACCGCCGACCCGGACCACCGAGAGCCTGGTCGTCGGCCAGGTGACCTTGCGGACACCGTCCTCGATGAACACCGTGGGACGGTTGACCTGGAAGTCGTAGTAGTCCTCGGCGTCCAGCGCCGCGAACACCTCGCCCTTCCACTCCTTGTCGAGATGCGCGACCGCCGTGGAGGCGGCGTCACCGGCATCGTTCCAGCCCTCGAACGCGGCCACCATGACCGGGTCGACCAGCTCGGGAACCCCCTCGAGCTCGATCACCCAGCGCCTCCTTCCGACGTGCCCTCGCGTACCCCCCAACCTTACGGCGTGCCGAGGGGCCGCCCGCAGCCCCTTCGTACGGGGCAGTGAACGGATCACTGCCCCGTACCCGGTGTGCGGACACCCACCGCCCGCCGTCGGAACGCGGGGCTACTTCTTGTCGAGCACGTCCTGGACCTGCGCGCGGACCTCGTCCGTGGCCAGGCCCCGGATCGTCAGCGTCGTACGGCGGCGCAGCACGTCGTCCGCCGTCTCGGCCCACTCGTTGTCCCGGGCCCACACGACCTGCGCCCAGATCTCCGGGGCGTCCGGGTGGACGCGCCGCGCCAGCTCCGGGCTCTCGTTGGCGAGCCGGGCGATGTCGAAGGCGAGCGAGCCGTAGTGCGTGGCCAGGTGCCTGGCGGTGTCGGCCGCCATGCGCGGGCCGGGCGCCGAGCCGTCCACCAGCAGCCGGTGGGCCACCGCGCGCGGGTTGGCCACGCCGGGCAGCGGCAGCTTCTTCGGCAGCGACGCGATGGGCTCGAAGCCGTCGCCCAGCGGGTGGCCGGGCAGCGCCTCCAGCTTCTTCATCACCGTACGGCCGATGTGGCGGAAGGTGGTCCACTTGCCGCCCGCGACGGACAGCATCCCGCCCCGGCCCTCGGTGACGACCGTCTCGCGCTTGGCCTTCGCCGTGTCGCCGGGACCGCCCGGCAGCACGCGCAGACCCGCGAAGGAGTACGTGATCAGGTCACGGTCCAGCTGCTGGTCGCGGATGGAGAACGCGGCCTCGTCGAGTATCTGGGCCACGTCCTTGTCGTTGACCGCGACGTCCGCCGGGTCGCCCTCGAACTCCTCGTCGGTGGTACCGAGCAGCAGCATGTCCTCCCAGGGGAGGGCGAAGGTGATCCGGTACTTGTCGATCGGGGTGGCCAGCGCCGCCTTCCAGGGCGCGGTGCGCTTGAGCACCAGGTGCGCGCCCTTGGACAGGCGGATGGACGGGGCCGCGGCCGGGTCCTCCATGCGGCGCAGGTGGTCGACCCACGGGCCGGTGGCGTTGAGCACCAGGCGGGCGTTCACCCCGAACTCGTCGCCGGACAGCCGGTCCTTCAGCTCGGCGCCGGTCACCCGGCCGTCCGTGAAGCGCAGCCCGGTGACCTCGGCGTGGTTGAGGACCACCGCGCCGGAGTCGACCGCCGCGCGGACCGTCATCAGCGCCATGCGGGCGTCGTTCATCTGGTCGTCGCCGTACACGGCGACGGCCTTGAGGTTGTCGGTGCGCAGCTCCGGCACGTCCTGCGCGGCCTTGGCCGGGGAGAGCAGGTGGCCGACGCCGTCGCCGAAGGCGGACAGCGCCGAGTACGCGAAGACGCCGGCCCCGAGCTTCGCCGCGCCGTGCGGCCCGCCCTTGTACACGGGGAGGTAGAAGGTGAGCGGGTTCGCCAGGTGGGGAGCCACCTGGCGGGAGACCGCACGGCGCTCGAAGTGGTTCTCCGCGACCAGCTTCACCGCGCCGGTCTGCAGGTAGCGCAGTCCGCCGTGGAGCAGCTTGGAGGAGGCGGAGGAGGTGGCGCCGGCGAAGTCGCCGGCGTCGACCACGGCCACCCTGAGGCCGGACTGCGCGGCGTGCCAGGCGGTGGAGATGCCCAGGATGCCGCCGCCGATCACGAGAAGGTCGTACGACGCCTTGGAGAGCTGCTCCCGGGTCTCGGCCCGGCTCGGGTTCGAGCCGGAGGCCGGGTGCGTCCCCAGGGCAGGCACGGACTGCAGGGTGGACTGAGTGGTCATGGTGGTTCTTACTCCTCGTCCTCGAGCCAGCCCATGGTCCGCTTCACGGCCTTGAGCCAGCTCTTGTACTCACGGTCGCGGGTCTCCGCGTCCATGCGGGGGGTCCACTCGGCGGCCCGACGCCAGTTGGCGCGCAGGTCGTCGGTGCTGTTCCAGAAGCCGACGGCCAGGCCGGCGGCGTAGGCGGCGCCGAGGCAGGTGGTCTCGGCGACCATCGGGCGCACCACGGGGGCGTCCACGAAGTCGGCGAGGGTCTGCATCAGCAGGTTGTTGGAGGTCATGCCGCCGTCGACCTTGAGGGCGGTCAGCTCCACACCGGAGTCCTTCGTCATGGCGTCCGCGATCTCACGGGTCTGCCAGGCGGTGGCCTCCAGGACGGCGCGCGCGAGGTGCGCCTTGGTGACGTACCGGGTGAGGCCGGCGATCACACCGCGGGCGTCGGAGCGCCAGTACGGGGCGAACAGGCCGGAGAAGGCCGGGACGAAGTAGGCGCCGCCGTTGTCCTCGACCTGCATGGCCAGGGTCTCGATCTCGGCGGCGGTGGAGATCAGGCCCATCTGGTCGCGCATCCACTGCACCAGCGAACCGGTGACGGCGATCGACCCCTCCAGGGCGTAGACCGTGTCCTGGTCGCCGATCTTGTAGCCGACCGTGGTCAGCAGGCCCGAGTAGGAGTTGATGAGCTTGTCACCGGTGTTCATCACCATGAAGGTGCCGGTGCCGTACGTCGACTTGGTCTCGCCCTCGGAGAAGCAGGTCTGGCCGAACAGGGCCGCCTGCTGGTCGCCGAGCGCGGAGGCGACCGGGATGCCGCCGAGCAGCTCGCCGAGACGGCCGCCCTTGATCTCGCCGTAGACCTCGGCGGAGGAGCGGATCTCCGGGAGCATCCGCATCGGCACGCCGATCGACTCGGCGATCTTCTCGTCCCACGCCATGGTGTGCAGGTTCATCAGCATGGTGCGCGAGGCGTTGGTGACGTCGGTGACGTGCTTGCCGCCGTCCACGCCGCCGGTGAGGTTCCAGATGACCCAGGTGTCCATGGTGCCGAACAGCAGGTCGCCCGCCTCGGCGCGCTCGCGCAGACCGTCGACGTTGTCGAGCAGCCAGCGGGCCTTGGGGCCGGCGAAGTAGGAGGCGAGGGGGAGCCCGGTCTCGCGGCGGAAGCGGTCCTGGCCGACGTTGCGGCCCAGTTCACGGCAGAGGGCGTCGGTGCGGGTGTCCTGCCAGACGATGGCGTTGTGGACGGGCTCACCGGTGTTCCTGTCCCAGACGAGGGTCGTCTCGCGCTGGTTGGTGATGCCGATGGCCTTGATGTCGTCGCGGGTGATGCCCGCCTTCTCCACGGCCCCGGCGACGACCTCCTGGACGTTGGTCCAGATCTCGGTGGCGTTGTGCTCGACCCAGCCGGGCTTGGGGAAGATCTGCTCGTGCTCCTTCTGGTCGACGGAGACGATGCGCCCGTCGCGGTCGAAGACGATGCAGCGCGAGGAGGTGGTGCCCTGGTCGATCGCGGCGATGAACGGTCCGTGGCCGTGGGAGGCGATGCCTGCGGTGTGGTCGTCGGTCACTGTGTGCTCCTGGGGTTCCGTGGTGGGTGGCCGGTGCGTACGGCGCGTGGTCTGCGGCTCGATGATCGCCGAGCGGGGGCCCGCTCAGGCGAACGCGACGTTGTAGACACCTCCGGCGATCGCGCCGCCGATCAGCGGACCGACGACCGGGATCCAGGCGTAGGACCAGTCGGAGCCGCCCTTGTTGGGCAGGGGCAGCAGGGCGTGCACGATGCGCGGACCGAGGTCGCGGACAGGGTTGATCGCGTATCCCGTCGGACCGCCGAGCGAGAGACCGATCGAGACGACCACGAACCCGGTGATCAGGGCGCCCAGGATGCCGAGGCCGTTGCCCTCGTCGTTCAGACCCTGGGTGAGGATGGCGAGCAGCAGGACGAAGGTGCCGACGATCTCGGTGGCGAGGTTCTGGACCGTGTGCCGGATCTCGGGGCCGGTGGAGAAGATGCCCAGGACGGGACCGGCGCCCTTCTCCTGCGCCTCGACGGACTTGGCCGTCGCGTCCTTCGTGTCGGTGACGCCGACGATCTCCCGGTCGGTGAGGTGGGCCTGGAACTGGCCGTAGTAGGTGATCCAGACCAGGACCGCGCCGATCATGGCGCCGAGGATCTGGCCCGCGAAGTAGGTCGGCGTGTTGCTCCAGTCGCCGTCCTTGATCGCGATGCCGACGGTGACGGCCGGGTTGAGGTGGGCGCCGGAGAGCGGCCCCGATATGTAGGCCGCCGTCATGACGGCGAAGCCCCACCCGAGGGTGATGGCGACCCAGCCGGCGTTGCGCGCCTTGGAGGCCTTGAGCGTCACGGCGGCACACACACCGCCGCCGAGCAGGATGAGTATGGCGGTACCGATGGTCTCGCCGATGAAGATGTCGGAGCTGGACACCCGCGACTCCTTTGTCCTTCGTCCAGGGGAAGCCGAACCCCCGGGTCCCTCCGGGTGTTCCGGCGCCCTCGGTATGAGAGCGATGGCGGCCCTTGGCACTGTCACACTCTAACGCTTATTGCCGGTAGGTGTTCGACAATGCCGACCGATGGACGCGAGTCTCGTTCGACGTCAGGCGTGCGTCAAGAGCTGTGTTATCGAAAGCACGATCGTTATTGATCGCCACGGGCTATCGGTCGGCCCGCGGTGCCGGCGCGGACCGGCGCCGGACACGGCGAAGGCCGGGGCGCCTCGGGCGTCCCGGCCTCGATCAGTCCGTCGCGGGTCCTAGAACCGTCCGGCGCCCAGGTCCCGCGACACCGCACGGGCGCAGTCCCGCACCGCCGCGACCAGCTCGGGCCGCAGCTCGCCCTCCCGGCACACCCGCTCCACGGCCCCGGTGATGCCGACCGCGCCGACCGGCATGCGCCTGCGGTCGTGGATCGGTGCGGCGATGGAGGCGATGCCCTCCCAGGTCTCCTCGACGTCGGCGGCGTACCCCCGCGCGCGCGTGATGTCCAGGACGTGCTCGAAGCCCTCCGGCTCGTGCACGGTCCGGTCCGTGAACGCCTTGCGGTCGGCCTCCAGCGCCTCGCTGTGCGCGACCGGGTCGTACGCCGACAGCACCTTGCCCAGCGCCGTGGAGTGCAGCGGCTGCATGGCCCCGATCTCCAGGACCTGCCGGCTGTCGTCGGGGCGGAAGACGTGGTGCACGATCAGGACGCCCTGCTGGTGCAGGACGCCGAGGTGGACGCTCTCGCCGCTGGAGCGGGCCAGGTCGTCCGTCCACACCAGGGCGCGGGCCCGCAGCTCGTGCACGTCCAGGTAGGTGGTGCCCAGGCGCAGCAGCTCGGCGCCCAGCTGATAGCGCCCGGAGGCGTCGTCCTGCTCGACGAAGCCCTCCTGCTGGAGGGTGCGCAGGATGCCGTGCGCGGTGCCCTTGGCCAGACCCAGTGACGAGGCGATGTCCGACAGGCCGAGCCGCCGCTCGCCGCCTCCGAGCAGGCGCAGCATCGCGGCCGCCCGTTCGAGCGACTGGATGTTCCGTGCCATCGACGTACTGCCTCCGTCCCCTTCGAGTGCCGACCTCGACGCCACTGACGTCGTTCGGCAATGCCGAACACTACCGGTCGATGCCGACCTCCCGCCAATGGTCGGCGGGCAACTGTTGCACTTCGGTCCTCCGGCCATGCCCCCGAAGGCCCCGGATCACGGACGACCCTCCGTACGCTCGTGCCCCGCGCGACCACCGCGGCCCACCGTGACCTCGGACGTCCCCGCGGGAGCCGCGCACCGGCGCGACCCCGCCGGTGCCGGAGCGAGACCCCGCCGGTGCCGGAGCGAGACCCCGCCGGTGCCCGAGCGCGACCCCGCCGGTGCCGGAGCGAGACCCCGCCGGTGCCGGAGCGAGACCCCGCCGGTGCCGGAGCGAGACCCCGCCGGTGCCCGGGCGCGTCACCGCCGGTGCCCGGCGCGGCCTCCCGGTCTCCGAGCGTGTCGCCGCCGTCGTGGCCCGCCCGGGACGGAGGAAGCTCGTCCGTTCGGCCGCTCTTCATCCGCCATCCTCGTCCGTCTCGTGGACGCCCCGACCATCCGCCCCCGGTCCCGGCTACCCTGACGACGTGCGTTCTCCCCGCGACGTCCACGGCGGACGGCCCCGGGCAGACGCAAAGCCGACAGCCGTCGCATCCTAGGGAGCCCTTTCATGGCCTCGTCGCCGTCCACCCCGCCCGCCGACACCCGCACCCGCGTGTCCGCCCTCCGAGAGGCCCTCGCCACCCGCGTGGTGGTCGCCGACGGCGCCATGGGCACCATGCTCCAGGCCCAGAACCCCTCGCTGGACGACTTCGAGCAGCTGGAGGGGTGCAACGAGGTCCTGAACGTCACCCGGCCCGACATCGTCCGCTCGGTGCACGAGGAGTACTTCGCCGCCGGCGTCGACTGCGTCGGAACCAACACCTTCGGCGCCAACCACTCCGCCCTCGGCGAGTACGACATCCCCGAGCGGGTCCACGAGCTGTCCGAGGCCGGCGCCCGCGTCGCCCGCGAGGTCGCCGACGAGTTCGCCGCCCGCGACGGCCGGCAGCGCTGGGTCCTCGGCTCCATCGGCCCCGGCACCAAGCTCCCCACCCTCGGCCACGCCCCCTACACCGTCCTGCGCGACGCCTACCAGCGCAACGCCGAGGGCCTGGTCGCAGGCGGCGCCGACGCCCTGCTCGTCGAGACCACGCAGGACCTGCTGCAGACCAAGGCCTCCGTGCTCGGCGCCCGCCGCGCCCTGGACGCCCTCGGGCTCGACCTCCCGGTCATCGTCTCCGTCACCGTCGAGACCACCGGCACCATGCTGCTCGGCTCCGAGATCGGCGCCGCGCTCACCGCGCTGGAACCGCTCGGCATCGACATGATCGGCATGAACTGCGCCACCGGCCCCGCCGAGATGAGCGAGCACCTGCGCTACCTCGCGCGCCACTCCCGCATCCCGCTGACCTGCATGCCCAACGCCGGGCTCCCCGTCCTCGGCAAGGACGGCGCCCACTACCCGCTGACCGCTCCCGAGCTCGCCGACGCACACGAGACCTTCGTGCGCGAGTACGGCCTGTCCCTGGTCGGCGGCTGCTGCGGCACCACCCCCGAGCACCTGCGCCAGGTCGTCGAGCGCGTCCGGGGCGCCGAGCCCACCGAGCGCCACCCGCGGCCCGAGCCCGGCGCCGCCTCGCTCTACCAGAGCGTGCCCTTCCGCCAGGACACCTCCTACCTGGCCATCGGCGAGCGCACCAACGCCAACGGCTCCAAGAAGTTCCGCGAGGCCATGCTGGAGGGCCGCTGGGACGACTGCGTCGAGATGGCCCGCGACCAGATCCGCGAGGGCGCGCACATGCTCGACCTGTGCGTCGACTACGTGGGCCGCGACGGCGTCGCCGACATGGAGGAGCTGGCCGGACGGTTCGCCACCGCCTCCACGCTGCCGATCGTCCTGGACTCCACCGAGGTCGAGGTCATCCGGGCCGGCCTGGAGAAGCTCGGCGGCCGTGCGGTGATCAACTCGGTCAACTACGAGGACGGCGCCGGCCCCGAGTCCCGGTTCGCGCGCGTCACGAAGCTGGCGCAGGAGCACGGCGCCGCGCTGATCGCGCTGACCATCGACGAGGAGGGCCAGGCCCGCACCGCCGAGAAGAAGGTCGAGATCGCCGAACGGCTCATCGAGGACCTCACCGGCAACTGGGGCATCCACGAGTCCGACATCCTCGTCGACTGCCTGACCTTCACCATCTGCACCGGCCAGGAGGAGTCCCGCAAGGACGGGATCGCCACGATCGAGGGCATCCGCGAGCTCAAGCGCCGCCACCCCGACGTGCAGACCACCCTCGGCCTGTCCAACATCTCCTTCGGTCTCAACCCGGCCGCCCGCATCCTGCTCAACTCCGTCTTCCTCGACGAGTGCGTCAAGGCGGGCCTGGACTCGGCGATCGTGCACGCCAGCAAGATCCTGCCGATCGCCCGCTTCGACGAGGAGCAGGTCACCACCGCCCTCGACCTGATCCACGACCGCCGCCGCGAGGGCTACGACCCGCTGCAGAAGCTGATGCAGCTGTTCGAGGGCGCCACTGCCAAGTCGCTGAAGGCCTCCAAGGCCGAGGAACTGGCCGCCCTCCCGCTGGAGGAGCGCCTCAAGCGCCGCATCATCGACGGCGAGAAGAACGGCCTCGAGCAGGACCTGGACGAGGCCCTCCAGGAGCGCCCGGCGCTCGACATCGTCAACGAGACCCTGCTCGACGGCATGAAGGTCGTCGGCGAGCTGTTCGGCTCCGGTCAGATGCAGCTGCCGTTCGTGCTCCAGTCCGCCGAGGTCATGAAGACCGCGGTGGCCCACCTGGAGCCGCACATGGAGAAGACCGACGACGACGGCAAGGGCACCATCGTGCTCGCCACCGTCCGCGGTGACGTCCACGACATCGGCAAGAACCTCGTCGACATCATCCTGTCCAACAACGGCTACACGGTCGTCAACCTCGGCATCAAGCAGCCCGTCTCGGCGATCCTGGAGGCCGCCGACGAGCACAAGGCCGACGTCATCGGCATGTCCGGGCTCCTGGTCAAGTCCACGGTGATCATGAAGGAGAACCTGGAGGAGCTCAACCAGCGCAAGCTGGCCGCCGACTACCCCGTCATCCTCGGCGGCGCCGCCCTCACCCGGGCCTACGTCGAGCAGGACCTGCACGAGATCTACGACGGCGAGGTCCGCTACGCCCGCGACGCCTTCGAGGGCCTGCGCCTCATGGACGCCCTGATCGGCATCAAGCGCGGCGTCCCCGGCGCCAAGCTGCCCGAACTCAAGCAGCGCCGGGTGCGCGCCGCCACCGTCGAGGTCGACGAGCGGCCCGAGGAGGGCCACGTCCGCTCCGACGTCGCCACCGACAACCCCGTCCCCGAGCCCCCCTTCCGCGGCACCCGCGTCGTCAAGGGCATCCAGCTCAAGGAGTACGCCTCCTGGCTCGACGAGGGCGCCCTGTTCAAGGGCCAGTGGGGCCTCAAGCAGGCCCGCACCGGCGAGGGACCCTCCTACGAGGAACTGGTCGAGTCCGAGGGCCGGCCGCGGCTGCGCGGCCTCCTCGACCGGCTCCAGACGGAGAACCTGCTGGAGGCGGCCGTCGTCTACGGCTACTTCCCCTGCGTCTCCAAGGACGACGACCTGATCGTCCTCGACGACGACGGCAACGAACGCACCCGCTTCACCTTCCCGCGCCAGCGCCGCGGCCGGCGGCTGTGCCTGGCGGACTTCTTCCGCCCGGAGGAGTCCGGCGAGACCGACGTCGTCGGCTTCCAGGTGGTCACCGTCGGCTCCCGCATCGGCGAGGAGACGGCCCGGATGTTCGAGGCCAACGCCTACCGCGACTACCTCGAACTGCACGGCCTGTCCGTCCAGCTCGCCGAGGCCCTCGCCGAGTACTGGCACGCCCGGGTCCGCTCCGAGCTGGGCTTCGCCGGCGAGGACCCGGCCGAGATGGAGGACATGTTCGCCCTGAAGTACCGCGGCGCCCGCTTCTCCCTCGGCTACGGCGCCTGCCCCGACCTGGAGGACCGCGCCAAGATCGCCGCCCTCCTGGAGCCGGAGCGCATCGGCGTGCACCTCTCGGAGGAGTTCCAGCTCCACCCGGAGCAGTCCACCGACGCCATCGTCATCCACCACCCCGAGGCGAAGTACTTCAACGCCCGCTAGCGGCTCCCTGCCCGCGCCGTCCGTCACACCGGGCGTTCGCGTCCCGCACGACGTACACTGGTCGGTCCACCGCAGGCCGGTTCCCTTCGTGGGAGCCGGCCTGATCGTCCCTCAAGGAGGTACGTGGATGACCAGTACGGTCCCCGCGCTCGGAACCCGTACGGCCGAAGGCTCCGCCCTGCAGGCCGTGCTCCTCGACATGGACGGCACCCTGGTGGACACCGAGGGCTTCTGGTGGGACGTCGAGACGGAGGTCTTCGCCTCCCTCGGCCACACCCTCGACGACTCCTGGCGCCATGTCGTGGTCGGCGGCCCCATGACCCGCAGCGCCGGCTTCCTGATCGAGGCCACCGGCGCCGACATCACCCTCGCCGAGCTCAGCGTCCTGCTCAACGACGGCTTCGAGCAGCGCATCGGCCGTGACCTGCCGCTGATGCCCGGCGCCGCCCGGCTGCTCGAGGAACTGTCCGCGCACGAGATCCCCACGGCCCTGGTCTCCGCCTCGCACCGGCGTATCATCGACCGCGTCCTGAAGTCACTGGGCCCCCAGCACTTCGCCCTCACCGTCGCCGGGGACGAGGTGCCACGCACCAAGCCGCACCCCGACCCCTACCTCGCCGCCGCGGCCGGACTCGGCGCGGACCCGGCCCGGTGCGCCGTCGTCGAGGACACCGCGACCGGGGTCGCCGCCGCCGAGGCGGCCGGCTGCCACGTCGTGGCGGTGCCCTCGGTCGCGCCCATCACCCCGGCCGCCCGGCGCACGGTGGTCGCCTCCCTGGAAGAAGTCGACCTGGCATTTCTGCGCGGCCTGATGACACACACGCGCTAGCCGTTCACCGAACGTACGGCGACGTCGGCACGGCGAATTCCCCGAAGGCGGCCCGGCGCGGTCCGGCAGAAGTCCACACGCGTTCACGGGCCGTGTTCCCGGGCCGTGTTCCCGGGTATTTCCACTGCCTCGGCCGGCCGAATTCAGGCCCCCGCGGCCGAAGTGCAACTGTGACGTTCGCCACGCGGACAGGGGTCGACAGGTAGGGGTGGGTGTGCTCACCCCGGCTTGGCGAACGTTGTCGAGGAGCCTTTGTGTCCTGATTGGTGAAACCCTGCACTAATCCTTCCACTGTCGGGTTTTCGGTGTGTCCACACCCGGTTTCGCTCCGTGATGAGCGCCCAACTCCGGTGGCTGCGAACCCCCGTGCGGGCGCGGACTAATCTCGTCGCGAGAACATCGGCCACTACCCCCGTGATCCGCCGCGACACCCCTGCATGCCGGATACACGGACCGACAGCTCTGGAGAAACTCGAGCATGAACCGCAAGACTTTGGTGCTGCCGGCCGTCATCGGTCTGCTCGCACCGGTGCTCGCCGCCTGCGGAGGATCGGACGGCGGCAGCGGCGGGGACGCGATCGTCGTCGGCACCACGGACCGGTTCAGCGCCTCGGAGGAGACCCCCGCGCCGCTCGACCCGGCGTACGCCTACGACGTCGGCCTGTGGAACGTGCTGCGTCAGACCACGCAGACCCTCATGACGCAGCCTCGCGGCGACGGCGAACCCGTGCCGGACGCCGCCGAGAAGTGCGGATTCACCGACACCGGAAACGAACGGTACGCGTGCACCCTGCGGGACGGCCTGAAGTTCGCCAACGGTGACGCGATCACCGCGGAGGACGTGAAGTACTCCATCGAGCGCGCGCTGGCCATCAAGGCCGACACCGAGGTGGCCACGCTGCTCAGCACCGTGGACACCGTCGAGACGCAGGGCGACCGCGAGGTCATCTTCCACCTCAAGACCGCGGACGCCACCTTCCCGTACAAGCTGTCGACCCCGGTCGCGGGCATCGTCAACCCGAAGCAGTACCCCAAGGACAAGCTGCGCGACGGCTGGGAGCTGGACGGTTCCGGCCCGTACACCATGAAGGCCGAGGTCAAGAACAACGAACTGACCAAGGCCGTGTTCACCAAGAACCCCGATTACAAGGGGAGCGTCGAGGTGAACAACGACAAGGTCGAGATGGTCTTCTTCGACGACGCGGACGCCATGGGCACCGCGATCGAGAAGGGCGACATCGACGTGATGACCCGCGCGATGACGCCGAAGCAGGTCCAGCAGCTCGCCCGGGCCACCGACGGCGACGTCGACCTCGTCGAGGTGTCCGGCCTGGAGATCCGCTACCTCGGCTTCAACACGGAGGCGCCGGAGGTCAAGGACAAGGCCGTGCGCAAGGCGATGGCGCAGCTGATCAACCGCAGCGAACTCGTCTCCACGGTCTACGGCTCGCAGGCCCAGCCGCTGTACTCGATGGTCCCCGCCGGCATCACCGGCCACTCCAACTCGTTCTTCAACACGTACGGCGACCCGAGCGTCGACAAGGCGAAGGCGATGCTGGAGGACGCGGACGTCACCACGCCCGTCAAGCTGACCCTGAACTACACGACGGACCACTACGGCGCCGCCACCAAGCAGGAGTTCGAGCAGATCCAGAAGCAGCTGAACGACAGCGGCCTGTTCGACGTCGACATCGAGGGCGCGCCCTGGACCAAGTTCCGCAAGGCGGAGCTGAACCGCCAGTACGCCGCCTTCGGCATGGGCTGGTTCCCCGACTTCCCGGACGCCGACAGCTTCATCGCGCCGTTCCTCGACAAGGGCAACACCCTCAACTCGCCCTACCAGAACCCGGACATCATCAACAAGCTGATCCCCCAGTCCCGCGGCGAGGCCGACCGGCTCTCCGCGGTGGACGTCCTCACCGACATCCAGGACATCACCGCCGAGGACGTGCCGCTGATCCCGCTGTGGCAGGGCAAGCAGTACGTCGCCACCCGCGACGACGTCACCGGCGCCGCCTACCTCCTCAACGCCTCCTCCACGCTCCAGCTGTGGGAGCTGGGCCGGGGCGTCAGCGGCTGACGCCGACCGGCACCGGACACGACCGAAGGGCGCCCTCCTCCCACCGGAAGAGGGCGCCCTTCGCCGTCCGCACCTGCCGTGGCGGCCCGGACGCTACTGCGCGCCGGGGCGGACCAGCCCGCTCTCGTACGCGTACACCGCGGCCTGCACCCGGTCCCGCAGGCCCAGCTTCGTCAGCACATGGCCCACATGCGTCTTCACGGTGGTCTCGCTGACGAACAGGTCCGCCGCGATCTCCGCGTTCGACAGCCCGCGGGCCACCAGCTTCAGCACCTCGACCTCACGGTCCGTCAGCGTGTGCAGCGTGTCCGGCACCGGCTCGTCCCCCGACGGCAGATGCGTGGCGTACTTGTCGAGCAGCCGCCGGGTGATGCTCGGCGCGAGCATCGCCTCGCCGCCCGCCACCACCCGGATCGCCTGCACCAGCTCGTTGGCCGGGGCATCCTTGAGCAGGAAACCGCTGGCGCCCGCCTTCAGCGCCTCCACGACGTACTCGTCCAGGTCGAAGGTGGTCAGCACCAGCACCTTCGCCGGGCCGTCCCGCTCGGGCCCGGTGATCTGCCGGGTCGCCTCCACACCGTCCATCCGCGGCATGCGGATGTCCATCAGCACCACGTCGGGCTGCAGCGCCCGCACCTGGTCGAGAGCCTGGAGGCCGTCACCGGCCTCGCCGACGACCGCGAGGTCCTGCTCCGCCTCCAGAATCATCCGGAAGCCCGTGCGCAGCAGCGGCTGGTCGTCGACCAGTAGGACGCGGATGGCCACGTAAGTCTCCTTCGATGGGACCCTAGTCCGGCCCCATTCTGCCCTGCTCCGCGTCGCCGGAGCCGACCGCCCTCACCGGCAGCGGATAAGGCGGGGGAGTGCCGCCGAACTCCGGACAGTGCGCCCGGTGGTCGCACCAGCCGCACAGCTTCGTGGGCCGCGGCCGCCAGTCACCCGTCTCGGTCGCAAGCCGGATCGCCTCCCACAGCGCCAGCAGCTTGCGCTCCACCCGCTCCAGGTCGGCCAGGACCGGGTCGTACGTGAGCACGTCACCGCTGCCGAGATACACCAGCTGCAACCGCCGCGGCACGACCTTCTTCAGCCGCCACACCACCAGCGCGTAGAACTTCATCTGGAACAGCGCGCCCTCCGCGTACTGCGGCCGGGGCGCCTTGCCCGTCTTGTAGTCGACGATCCGCACTTCGCCGGACGGGGCGACGTCGACGCGGTCGATGATGCCGCGCAGCCGCAGCCCGGAGTCCAGCTCCGCCTCGACGAACAGCTCCCGCTCGGCGGGCTCCAGCCGGCTCGGGTCCTCCAGCGTGAACCAGCGCTCGACGAGCCGCTCCGCCTCGGACAGCCACTGCGCCAGCCGCTCGCCCTCCGGATCGTCCGCGAACAGCTCGCCGACCTCCGGCCTGCTCTCCCGCAGCCGGTCCCACTGCCCCGGCACCAGCGCCTTCGCCCTCGGAGCGGTGCGCTCGGCCGCCGGGGCGTCGAAGAGCCGCTCCAGCACCGCATGCACCAGGGTGCCCCTGGTCGCCGCCTCGCTGGGCTTCTCCGGCAGCCGGTCGATGACCCGGAACCGGTACAGCAGCGGGCACTGCATGAAGTCACCGGCCCGGGAGGGCGAGAGCGAGGCGGGCGCCGTCGCCACGGGCGCGGGTGAGAGGGCCGGCGCCTGCGGCGCCACGGCCTGCGGCTCCACCGCCACGCCCGCCTGATCCGCCACTGCCGCCGCCGGCCGGGCGGATCCGCCCCCGTCCTGTGCGACGTCCTCGGTACTCGTCTCCATGACCACAGACCTTACGGCCGACCACTGACAGCGACCCAGCCCGCGACCGTGACACCCGTGACAGAAGGCGGGCACGGGGGTGCCGGGGCTGAACGGGCCGCGACGGACGCATACCATCGACACGAGACCCTCCCGTCCGGCAGGTCGGGAGACGCTTCGAACGAGGGGACATCGTGGACGTGAGCGGCGGGAGCGGGCAGCCGCGGTCCGGCAACGACGAGTCGGCCGAGCCCCAGGCACATCCCACGGCCCCGGCCGCAGACCCCACCGACACCGCCGCGCCGCAACCCACCGGACCCACACCCGCCGACCCCGGCACACCGGAGCGCGAGGCCACGCCGGCCGCACCGCCGGACACCGGCACACCGGCACCCACGACGCCGGGGGAGAGCCCCGCAGGCGCCCCCACCGCACACCCGGAGCCCGACCGCGACACCCCGGGCGCCGCGGCCGGCCACCCGCACCCGCGCACCCCCGGCGCGAACCCCGCGACGGGCACCGCGACCCCACCCGGAACCACCCCACCCGGAACCGCCCCGTCCGGCACCACCCCGCCCCGCCCGGAGCCGACCGGCCCGGGCGACCCCGCCGGAACCACCCCCGCCACCGCCGCCACCGCGCGCGGCGCGGAAGAGGACCCGACGCCCCGGCCGGCCCCCGGAAGCGACCGGACCCCCCGCCCGGACGGGACCACCCCTCCGCCGGCGGACACACCCCCCGGCGACGCGACCGGCACCGGCACCCGGCCGACACCGTCCACCCACGGCGACCACCCCTCCGCACCGGCCGCAGGACCCCGGCACGCCGCCCACGGCCCCGACGCCCCCCGCCACCGCGCCGAGGCCCACACCCACGGCACCGGCGGCCCCGGCCGGCCCCCGCAGCGCCGCCCCGAGCCCGGAGGCGGCCTGCTCATGGGCCGCCCCTTCGGCGTCCCCGTGTACGTCGCCCCCAGCTGGTTCCTGGTCGCCGCCCTCATCACCTGGGTCTTCGGCGGCCAGCTCGACCGCGTCCTGCCCGAACTCGGCGCCGCCCGCTACCTCGTCTCCCTCTTCTTCGCCGTCGCCTTCTACGCCTCCGTCCTCGTCCACGAACTCGCCCACACCGTCGCCGCCCTCCGCTTCAAACTCCCCGTCCGCCGCATCCAGCTCCAGTTCTTCGGCGGCGTCTCCGAGATCGAGAAGGAAGCCGAGACCCCCGGCCGCGAATTCGTGCTCGCCTTCGTCGGCCCCCTCCTCTCCCTCGTCCTCTCCGGCGTCTTCTACGCCGCCCTGCTGCCCGTCCAGGCCGACAGCGTCCCCGGCGTCCTCCTGGCCGGCCTCATGGTCTCCAACCTCCTCGTCGCCGCCTTCAACCTGCTGCCCGGCCTCCCCCTCGACGGCGGCCGCATGCTCCGCGCCGTCGTCTGGAAGATCACCGGCAAGCCCATGAGCGGCACCGTCGCCGCCGCCTGGGTCGGCCGCGCCCTCGCCATCGCCGTACTCATCGGCCTGCCGCTGCTCACCCAGTCCCTCGGCAGCGGCGCCGCCGACGACGTCGGCATGGACACCGTCATGGACGCCCTGCTCGCCGCCATCCTCGCCGCGATCATCTGGACCGGCGCCGGAAACAGCCTCCGCATGGCCCGCCTGCGCGAACACCTCCCCGAACTGCACGCCCGCGCCCTCACCCGGCGCGCCGTCCCCGTCCAGGCCGACACCCCCCTCTCCGAAGCCCTGCGCCGCGCCAACGCCTCCGGCGCCCGCGCCCTGGTCGTCGTCGACGCCGACGGCACCCCCGCCTCACTCGTCCGCGAGGCCGCCATCGTCGGCGTACCCGACCACCGCCGCCCCTGGGTACCGGTCAGCACCCTCGCCCAGGACCTCACCGACGGCATGCGCGTCTCCGCCGAACTCTCCGGCGAAGAGCTCCTCGACGCCCTGCGCGCCAACCCCGCCACCGAATATCTCGTCGTCGAGGAAACCGGCGAGATCTACGGCGTCCTGTCCGCAGCCGACGTGGAACGCGCCTTCGTCAAGGCCATGGCCCGCCCCTCCTGACCACCGCTCCTCCCGGCCACGGCGCCTCCTGACCACCGCCCCCCAGCGGTGGTCGGCGGCCCCGCCGGGGACCGGTAGGCTGGTCACATGTCCGAACCGACCGGTGCCGCCCGCAGGCGCGGGCCCTTCAAGGTCGGGGACCAGGTTCAGCTGACCGACCCCAAGGGCCGCCACTACACGTTCACGCTCGAGGCCGGGAAGAACTTCCACACCCACAAGGGTTCCTTCCCCCACGACGAACTGATCGGCGCCCCCGAGGGCAGCGTTGTCCGCACCACCGGGAACGTCGCCTACCTCGCGCTGCGCCCCCTGCTCCCCGACTACGTCCTGTCCATGCCCCGCGGGGCGGCCGTCGTCTACCCGAAGGACGCGGGGCAGATCCTCGCCTTCGCCGACATCTTCCCCGGCGCCCGCGTCGTGGAGGCCGGCGTCGGCTCCGGCTCGCTCAGCAGCTTCCTGCTGCGCGCCATCGGCGACCAGGGCATGCTGCACTCCTACGAGCGCCGCGAGGACTTCGCCGAGATCGCCCAGCAGAACGTGCAGCGCTACTTCGGCGGACCGCACCCCGCCTGGCAGCTCACCGTCGGCGACCTCCAGGACAACCTGTCCGACACCGACGTCGACCGCGTCATCCTCGACATGCTCGCCCCCTGGGAGTGCCTGGAGGCCGTCTCCAAGGCACTCGTGCCCGGCGGCATCCTGTGCTGCTACGTCGCCACCACCACGCAGCTCGCCCGGACCGTCGAGTCCATCCGCGAGATCGGCTGCTTCAACGAGCCGACCTCCTGGGAGACCATGATCCGCAACTGGCACGTCGAGGGCCTCGCCGTCCGCCCCGACCACCGCATGATCGGCCACACCGGCTTCCTCCTCACCGCCCGCCGCCTCGCCGACGGCGTCGAGCCGCCCATGCGCCGCCGCCGCCCCGCCAAGGGCGCCTACGGCGACGACTACGACGGCCCCAACGCCGGCGGAGGCACCGGCCGCTGACCCGGCCCCCCGACCCGTACAACACACAGACGCCGTGGTGGAGTTCCGGCAGCGCCCGGAACTCCACCACGGCGTCCTCGTGTTGACGGACCCCGCCCCACCCGGCCGACACCGCACGGAAAACCCCGGCGAGTACCCACCCCGCCGTTCCCCCGCACTGTGACGTGTGGCACGATGCTGGCCACCCCACCGGCACAGCCCTCACAGGAGACACTCCTCGTGCAGCACCCCGCCGTTCCGGACCTCCAGCACACGCACACCCGGCCGATCCACTGGGTCGCCACCGCCACAGCCGTCGCCGGCGTGGTCGCCCTGTCCTCGGTCCTCCAGCCCGACGCCGCGACGGCGGCCCAGAGCGCCGACCGCGCCACGGCCACCGGCCCGAAGAGCGCCCCGGCACACATCGCGCCCCCCGACCCCGCCACCGTCGCCTTCCCCCTGGAATGCGGCCCCGTCGACGCCGTCGTCCAGAAAAAGGCCTCCGGCGACCTCGACGGCGACGGCACCCCCGAAACAGTGGCCGTCGTGCACTGCGACGCACCCATGGGGACCCCGCCCGACGCCGTGTACGTCATCACCCGCGACACCCGCGGCGGCAAGCCCCGCGTCGTCGCCACCCTCGTCGACCCCGAGGAACGCCGCACCGCCACCGCACTCACCGTGCGCGACGGCGCCGTCCGCGCCACCCTCCTCGGCTACTCCTCGCCCGACGTGCCCAGTTGCTGCCCCGACGTCACCGACGACGCGAAGTGGCAGTGGAAGAACGGCACGTTCGTCAGCGACACACCCGCACAGGCACGCACCGTCTGACCGGTGCCCCTGGGACACCAGGGGTGACACACCGGACAACGGTCACGGAACGTACCCGTCACGTCACGATTTGGTCACTCTGCGTCCGGGCCGTACACCTCGGCCCTGTCCGAAACACGACGCACGTGAATGCACTCACCCGGACACTCCTTGGCGGAGTCGACCACGTCCGTGAGAAGCGGCAACGGCACGGGCGTTACCGCCCCCGGACTCTGCAACAGCTCGTCGTCCGCGCCCTTCACATAGGCCAGACCATCGATGTCCAGCTCGAACACCTCGGGCGCGTACTGGGCACAGATGCCGTCGCCGGTACACAGGTCCTGATCGATCCAGACCTCCAGAGCCTCGTCACCGACTCCGGCCTCCTGCTGCACGCTCATCCGCTCCTGCCGTTTCCTGCGCCCAGCCGCCCGGGAATCCGGCCAGCTCTGACGGGTGTTGAACACTTCGACCCTACCCCCGCCTGGGTTCCATCCACGTTCCGTGGGTATTCCCCTGGCGTGAGGGAGAGCGCAAGGGTGAAGATCGGACACACCCCACAGTCTTTGTGATCTAGGGGTTTCAATCGACACCCACCCAGGTAGGGTCTGGAAGCGTCCAGCTCCCCTTGGAGGAGGTGAGGACCGTGGCAGCCCACGACGACGACATGAACCGCGGCATCCGCCCGGGACGCGGGTCCGAAGACCCGGCCGGGCAGGTGGCCTACCTTGAGCAGGAGATCGCCGTCCTGCGACGCAAGCTCGCCGAATCTCCGCGACACACGAGAATTCTCGAAGAGCGGATCGTCGAACTGCAGACCAACCTGGCCGGCGTGTCCGCACAGAACGAGCGACTCGCAGGCACACTCCGCGAGGCCCGCGACCAGATCGTGGCCCTCAAGGAAGAAGTCGACCGGCTGGCCCAGCCACCGGCCGGCTTCGGAGTCTTCCTGCAGGCCAACGAGGACGGCACCGCCGACATCTTCACCGGCGGCCGCAAACTCCGGGTGAACGTCAGCCCGAGCGTCGAGCTCGACGAGCTCCGACGCGGCCAGGAAGTGATGCTCAACGAAGCACTCAACGTGGTCGAGGCCATGGAGTACGAGAGCGTCGGCGACATCGTCACCCTCAAGGAGATCCTCGAGGACGGCGAGCGCGCCCTGGTACTCGGCCACACCGACGAGGAAAGAGTGGTACGGCTCGCCGAACCCCTGCGCGGACTCACCATCCGCCCCGGCGACGCCCTCCTGCTCGAACCCCGCTCCGGCTACGTCTACGAGGTCGTCCCCAAGAGCGAGGTCGAAGAACTCGTCCTCGAAGAGGTCCCCGACATCGGCTACGAGCAGATCGGCGGCCTCGGCGGACAGATCGAGATGATCCGCGACGCGGTCGAGCTCCCCTACCTCTACCCCGACCTGTTCCGGGAGCACGAGCTGCGGCCCCCCAAGGGCGTCCTGCTCTACGGGCCCCCCGGATGCGGCAAGACGCTCATCGCCAAGGCCGTCGCCAACTCGCTGGCCAAAAAGGTCGCCGAGGTCACCGGCCAGGCCGCCGGCAAGAGCTTCTTCCTCAACATCAAGGGACCCGAGCTCCTCAACAAGTACGTCGGCGAGACCGAGCGGCAGATCCGCCTCGTCTTCCAGCGCGCACGCGAGAAGGCCAGCGAAGGCACACCCGTCATCGTCTTCTTCGACGAGATGGAATCCCTCTTCCGCACCCGCGGCTCCGGCGTCAGCTCGGACGTGGAGAACACCATCGTCCCGCAGCTGCTCGCCGAGATCGACGGCGTGGAAGGCCTGCAGAACGTGGTCGTCATCGGCGCCTCCAACCGCGAGGACATGATCGACCCCGCCATCCTGCGACCCGGCCGCCTCGACGTGAAGATCAAGATCGAACGTCCGGACGCCGAAGCGGCCAAGGACATCTTCGGCAAGTACCTCACCGAACGCCTCCCCCTCCACTCCGACGACCTCGCGGAGCACGAGAAGGACAAGGCAGCCACCGTCTCCAGCATGATCCAGACAGCGGTGGAACAGATGTACGCCGAATCCGAGGAGAACCGCTTCCTGGAAGTCACCTACGCCAACGGCGACAAGGAAGTCCTCTATTTCAAGGACTTCAATTCCGGCGCCATGATCGAGAACATCGTGGGCCGCGCCAAGAAGATGGCGATCAAGGACTTCCTCGACAAGAACCAGAAGGGCCTCCGCGTCTCCCACCTCCTCCAGGCCTGCGTGGACGAGTTCAAGGAGAACGAAGACCTGCCCAACACCACCAACCCGGACGACTGGGCCCGCATCTCCGGAAAGAAGGGCGAACGGATCGTGTACATCCGTACGCTCGTCACCGGAAAACAGGGCGCGGACACCGGACGCTCCATCGACACGGTGGCAAACACCGGTCAGTACCTGTAAAAGCAGGGCGGCTGCGGGTGCCCTCACCGGGTACCCGCAGCCGACTGTTTTCCGGAGCCCCGGCTGGAGCAAGGCAATGACGCAAATGATCTCCCCGCCAGCGCAAAGGCGTTCTAGGCTCTTCCATACCGCCGAGTCGCGCACTGCGGGGACGGGCACCGCACACGCATCGGAGCGCCAGCGGTACTTGAGCGACGCCCACTACGGGCGCTGCCGGGCAAGGAGGGCCGCATGACCGTACGGCGAGTAATGGGCATCGAGACCGAGTACGGAATCTCCGTCCCCGGCCACCCCAACGCCAATGCCATGCTCACCTCGTCCCAGATCGTCAACGCCTACGCGGCGGCGATGCACCGGGCCCGCCGGGCCCGCTGGGACTTCGAGGAAGAGAACCCGCTCCGGGACGCGCGAGGCTTCGACCTCGCCCGCGAAAACGCCGACAACAGCCAGCTCACCGACGAGGACATCGGCCTCGCCAACGTCATCCTCACCAACGGAGCACGGCTCTACGTCGACCACGCCCACCCCGAATACAGCGCTCCGGAAGTCACCAACCCACGCGACGCCGTCCTGTGGGACAAAGCCGGCGAACGGATCATGGCCGAAGCCGCCGAACGCGCCGCCCAGCTCCCCGGCGCCCAGCCCATCCACCTCTACAAGAACAACACCGACAACAAGGGCGCCTCCTACGGCACCCACGAGAACTACCTGATGAAGCGCGAGACCGCCTTCTCGGACATCGTGCGCCACCTGACACCCTTTTTCGTCTCCCGCCAGGTCGTCACCGGCGCCGGCCGCGTCGGCATCGGCCAGGACGGCCACGAACACGGCTTCCAGCTCAGCCAGCGCGCCGACTACTTCGAAGTCGAGGTCGGCCTCGAGACGACACTCAAGCGCCCCATCATCAACACCCGCGACGAACCCCACGCCGACGCCGAGAAATGGCGCCGCCTGCACGTGATCATCGGCGACGCGAACCTGTCGGAGATCTCCACCTACCTCAAGCTCGGCACGACGGCCCTGGTCCTGTCCATGATCGAGGACGGCTTCATCGCCGTCGACCTCGCCGTCGACCAGCCCGTACGCACCCTCCACCAGGTCTCGCACGACCCCACGCTCAAGCGCCTCGTCACCCTGCGCAGCGGCCGCACACTGACCGCCGTACAGCTCCAGATGGAGTACTACGAGCTGGCCCGCAAATACGTCGAGGAACGCTACGGCGCGGACGCCGACGACCAGACCAAGGACGTCCTCGGACGCTGGGAGGACACCCTCAACCGGCTCGAGAACGATCCCATGAGCCTCGCCGGCGAACTGGACTGGGTCGCCAAACGGGAACTCATGGAGGGCTACCGCCGCCGCGACAACGTCGACTGGGACGCCGCCCGGCTCCACCTCGTCGACCTCCAGTACGCCGACGTACGCCCCGACAAGGGCCTCTACAACCGCCTGGTGGACCGCGGCCGCATCAAGCGCCTCCTCGACGAGAACGAGGTCGAGCGGGCCCGCACCAAGCCCCCGGAGGACACTCGCGCCTACTTCCGCGGACGCTGCCTCGAGCAGTACGCGGACGACGTCGCCGCGGCCTCCTGGGACTCCGTGATCTTCGACCTGCCGGGCCGGGACTCGCTCCAGCGGGTGCCAACCCTGGAACCGCTTCGCGGAACGCGTAATCACGTCAAGGAGCTCCTGGACCGCTGCCGCACCGCGGAAGACCTGGTCAGGGTGCTGGCCGGCGGGTAGTCGGGCCGAGCGGGTACACGAAGGAGACCGCCGGACAGGGTGGAAACCCACCCGGTCCGGGAACCATCGAGATGGCCCCCGTTCGTTGGAGAAACGCGGGGCCGATGTCGGACCCGGCTTGTAGGGTCTGATCTTGACCGAGCAACTGTGTCGGGCGAACCGAGCGGGGTGAGGGTTATGGCGACCAAGGACACCGGCGGCGGGCAGCAGAAGGCCACGCGGTCCACCGAGGAGGTCGAGGAGCAGGCGCAGGACGCGCAGGCCTCCGAGGACCTCAAGGAGCGCCAGGAGAAGCTGAACGACGACGTGGACTCCGTCCTGGACGAAATCGACGACGTACTCGAGGAGAATGCCGAGGATTTCGTGAGGTCCTTCGTGCAAAAGGGCGGGCAGTAGAGGCGTCGCGGTCATTTTCCCTTCGAACTGAAGGCAGCGGGGGATTTCGAGGTGGTCGGGCAATCGGGTGAGAAACGGTGCACGGGCTGCAAGCGGACGTTGCCCGTGTCCGGGTTCGCTCGGGACAAGAACCGCAGTGACGGCCTCCAAGTGCGGTGCCGGGAGTGTGTGGCGGAGTACAGCGCCGCGCACTACCGGCGCCGCCGCGAGGCCATGGGGCTTTCCGTCCGGGAGAAGGTCGACGTTCCATCGGGGCACAAGCTCTGTCGCACCTGCGGCGAAGTCAAGCCACACAGTGAGTGGCACCGCAACGCGACGGCGTCTGACGGTCTGTCGACCCGCTGCAAGGCGTGCCGGGCCGTTCAGGGGCGGGAAGGGCACCTGAAGCGTCACTACGGCCTCACCGAAGCCGAGCGCGACCGGTTGATCGCCGACCAAGGCGGCGTCTGCTGCATATGTCTCGCGGCTCCCGCCGCACATGTGGATCACTGCCACGAGACGGGTAGGGTCCGTGGCGTACTGTGCTTCAGCTGCAACGCCGCGCTGGGGCAGTTCAAGGATCGGCCCGATGCCATAAGGCGGGCTGCCGCTTACGTGGAAGGAATCGCGTGGAAGCCAACACTCGTAGCACCGGGCGTCTACCAGCTGCCTTCCTGACGCCCGGGTCCTCCTCCTTCATGGACTTCCTCGGTGAGCACCAGCCGGAGATGCTCCCGGGCAACCGGCAGCTCCCGCCGGTGCAGGGCGTCGTCGAGGCACCGCACGGCACCACGATCGTCGCGGTGACGTTCCCCGGTGGTGTCGTCCTCGCCGGTGACCGTCGGGCCACCATGGGGAACATGATCGCCCAGCGGGACATCGAGAAGGTGTTCCCGGCCGACGAGTACTCGGCGGTGGGCATCGCCGGTACGGCCGGCCTCGCCGTGGAGATGGTGAAGCTGTTCCAGCTGGAGCTGGAGCACTTCGAGAAGGTCGAGGGTGCCCAGCTCTCCCTGGAGGGCAAGGCGAACCGCCTGTCGACGATGATCCGGTCCAACCTGGGCATGGCGATGCAGGGGCTGGCCGTGGTGCCGCTGTTCGCCGGTTACGACGTGGACCGGGGCCGGGGCCGCATCTTCTCGTACGACGTGACGGGCGGCAGGTCCGAGGAGCGGAACTACGCGACCACGGGGTCGGGGTCGGTCTTCGCGCGCGGTGCGATGAAGAAGCTGTTCCGTGACGACCTGACCGAGGAGCAGGCCACGACGCTCGTGGTGCAGGCGCTGTACGACGCGGCTGACGACGACTCGGCGACCGGTGGTCCCGATGTCGCCCGCCGGATCTATCCGATCATCACTGTGATCACCGAGGACGGTTTCCGCCGGCTCGGCGAGGACGAGGCCGCGGAGCTGGCCCGCGCGGTGCTGCAGGCCCGGCTCGAGCAGCCCGACGGTCCGCGGGCCGCGCTGCTGTAGCGGGCGCGGCTCTTCGTTGTCAGGTGGTCCAGTGATTTCGACAGGAAGGGACGGATGACCGGTGTCGACGCCGTTCTATGTATCTCCTCAGCAGGCGATGGCGGACCGGGCGGAGTACGCCCGCAAGGGCATCGCGCGCGGCCGCAGCCTGGTCGTGCTGCAGTACGCCGACGGCATCGTGTTCGTCGGTGAGAATCCGTCCCGTGCGCTGCACAAGTTCAGCGAGATCTACGACCGGATCGGCTTCGCGGCCGCCGGTAAGTACAACGAGTACGAGAATCTGCGGATCGGTGGGGTGCGCTACGCCGACCTGCGGGGTTACACGTACGACCGTGACGATGTGACGGCGCGCGGTCTGGCGAACGTGTACGCGCAGACGCTGGGCACGATCTTCTCCAGTCAGGCGGAGAAGCCGTACGAGGTGGAGCTGGTCGTCGCCGAGGTCGGTGAGGGTCCGGACAGTGACCAGATCTACCGGCTGCCGCACGACGGGTCGATCGTCGACGAGCACGGTTCGGTGGCGGTCGGGGGCAACGCGGAGCAGATCAGTGGGTATCTGGATCAGCGGCACCGGGACGGCATGACGCTGGCGGAGGCGCTGAAGCTTGCGGTGCAGGCGCTGTCCCGCGACACCAACGGCAGTGAGCGGGAGATTCCGGCGGAGCGGCTGGAAGTCGCGGTGCTGGACCGGACGCGTCCGCAGCAGCGCAAGTTCAAGCGGATCGTGGGCGGTCAGTTGTCGCGGCTGCTGGAGTCGGGTGCGGGTGCCGATATCGCGAAGACGCCCGAGCCGGAGGAGAGCGACTCCGGGGCGGACGAGGAGTAGTCGCCCGCCTCATCTCACCGCGGCGGGGCTGTGGACCCTCGCACCACCAGGCTGACCGGCAGGTCCCCCTTCTCGGGGGGCCTGCCTTCCATTACGGCCAGGAGTGCGCGCATGCCGCGTTCGCCGAAGGCTTCCGCGTCGAGGCGGACGGTGGTGAGTTCGGGGTCGATGGCGGTGGCGAGGCCGAGGTCGTCGAGGCCGGTGACGGAGAGGTCGTCGGGGACGCGGAGTCCGGCGCGCCGGATGGCCTTGTAGGCGCCGGCCGCGAGTTTGTCGTCGTCGCAGACGAGTGCCGTGGGCCGGGGTCCGGGGGTGGCGAGGGCGGCCTGGGTGGCGGTGCGGGCGCCTTCGATGGAGATGGGGGCGTGGACGGTGCGCAGTTGGGTGCCGGGGACGGTGGTGAGCCGTGTGGCCAGTTCGCGGGCGCGGACGTCGAAGGTCCAGGAGGGGACGTCGGCCGCGAGGTGCAGGAAGCTGCGGTGGCCGAGGGCGAGCAGGTGTTCGGTGACCTGGCGGATGCCGTCGGCGATGTCGAGGTTGACGGTTGCGGCGCCGAGGCTGCCTTCGGGGTCGCTGTCGAGCATGACGAGGGGGAGTTGGTCGCCGCGGATGGCGGTGAGTGCGTCGGCGGCCATGGAGGAGGCGATGACGCCGTCCAGGGCGGCTTGTGCGGAGGCGAAGGGGTCGCGGGCGGGTCCGACGCCTTCGGGTGAGGGGTAGAGGACCACGCCGAAGCCGTGGTCGGCGGCGACCCGTGCCGCGCCGGTGTAGACCTCGGCGAAGAACTCCGTGGTGAGTGCGGGGACGACGAGCAGGACGGTGCGGGTGCGGCCGAGGCGGAGGTTGCGGGCGGCGAGGTTGGGGCGGTAGCCGAGTGCGGTGGCGGCTTCGCGGACGCGCTGGGCCGTCGGTTCGGAGACGCGTCCGCGCCATTTGTCGCCGAGGACCAGGGAGACGGCTGCCTGGGAGACGCCGGCGGCCTGGGCGACGTCCCGGCTCGTGGGGCGGGTGCTGGCTCGTGCCACCGTTCGCCTGCGCTTTCGTCTGGACTCGTGAACAGGCGACATGGTACGTATGACGACGGAAGTTATACGTAACACTTGCTGGAGCGGACCGAGGGAGTGGGTCGTGGTCGCCGGGTATCTGGACATTCTCCGGGCGCGGCATGCCGTGCGGCTGCTGGCCGGCACGCTGGTCGGGCGGTTGCCCAACGCGACCGCGGCGATCGCGATCGTGCTGTTCGTGCGGGCCGAGGGCGGCTCGTACAGCCTGGCGGGGGTGCTGGCGGCGGTGTACGGCGTGGCCAACGCCGTGGGGCAGCCGGTGCTGGGCCGGCTGGTGGACCTGTACGGGCAGCCGCGGGTGCAGTTGCTGGCGGCGGTGCTGTCGGCGCTGGCGATGGCGGTGTTCGCCTTCGCGGGTGCCGGGTCGGCCGTGCAGGCGTACGCGGCGGTGGGGGCGGCGGGGCTGTTCACGCCTCCGTTGGAGGGCGGGCTGCGGGCGTTGTGGCCGAGTGTGCTGGGCAAGGAGGACCAGGTGCACGCGGCGTACGCGATGGACGCCGTGGCGCAGGAGGTCATGTTCACGGTCGGGCCGCTGCTGGTGACGGTGTGCGTGTCGGTGTGGTCGCCGCAGGCGGCCCTGCTGGTGCTGAACGGTCTGGGTGTGCTGGGTGCGCTGTCCGTGGTGGTGTCGCCGCCTTCGCGGGCGTGGCGGTCGGCGCCGCGTGAGGCGCACTGGCTGGGCGCGTTGCGTTCCGGCGGGCTGCTGGCGCTGCTGGGGGCCTTCCTGTTCATCGGGATGGCGCTCGGCTCGATCACGGTCGCGTCGGTGCCGTACGCCGACGAGCACGGTGGGGATGCCGTGTACGGCTGGCTGATGGCCGCGCTGGGGCTGGGTGCGCTGGTCGGGGGAGTGGTCTACGGGGCGCGGCGGTGGTCGGGTGGGCCGGCGCGGCGGCTGCGGGTGCTGGTGGCTCTGCTCACGGTCTGTTATCTGCCGTTGATGCTGACGCCCGGTGCGGTGGCCATGGTGCTGCTCACGGTGGTGGCGGGTGTGTTCCTGGCGCCGTGCATCGCGTGCGCCTTCGTGCTGGTCGATGCGCACGCGCCGCGGGGGACGGTGACGGAGGCGTTCTCGTGGCTGGTGACGACGTTCACGGTGGGTGCGTCGGTGGGGACGGGCCTCGCGGGGCCCGTGGTGGAGCACGGTGGGGCGCTGTGGGGGTTCGCGCTGCCGGGGGCGGCGGGGTGTGTCTCGTTGCTCGTGCTGGCGTGCACCGGGCGGGTCCTCGCAGCTCCCGTGCGGGGAGGGATGGTTGCGGCTTCATCGGAAAATGATCCAAACCGTGCCGTCGAACCCCGTTTCAGTTCGGGTCATCAGGCGTAATGTTCAGTCATGGACCGCCGCATTTTCGGGCTGGAGAACGAGTACGGCGTCACGTGCACGTTCAGGGGACAGCGCCGCCTGTCGCCTGACGAGGTGGCGCGGTACCTCTTCCGCCGTGTCGTGTCATGGGGCCGCAGCAGCAATGTCTTTCTGCGCAACGGGGCCCGCCTGTATCTCGACGTGGGATCACATCCGGAATACGCGACACCCGAATGTGACAACGTGATCGAACTCGTCACCCACGACAAGGCGGGCGAGCGCATTCTCGAGGGACTCCTGGTGGACGCCGAACGACGCCTGCACGAGGAGGGAATCGCGGGCGACGTCTACCTCTTCAAGAACAACACCGACTCCGCGGGCAACTCGTACGGCTGTCACGAGAATTACCTCGTGGCCCGGCACGGGGAGTTCTCGCGGCTCGCGGACATCCTGATCCCGTTCCTGGTGACGAGGCAGTTGCTGTGCGGTGCGGGCAAGGTGCTGCAGACGCCGCGCGGGGCCGTGTACTGCGTCAGTCAGCGGGCCGAGCACATCTGGGAGGGCGTCTCCTCGGCGACGACCCGTTCCCGGCCCATCATCAACACGCGTGACGAGCCGCACGCCGACGCCGAGCGTTACCGGCGTCTGCACGTCATCGTGGGCGACTCGAACATGTCGGAGACGACGATGCTGCTCAAGGTCGGCGCGACCGACCTGGTGCTGCGCATGATCGAGGCGGGCACGGTGATGCGGGACCTGACCCTGGAGAACCCGATCCGGGCGATCCGCGAGGTCAGTCATGACATCACCGGGCGCCGCAAGGTGCGTCTGGCCAGCGGCCGGGAGGCGTCGGCGCTGGAGGTGCAGCGGGAGTACTACGAGAAGGCCGTGGACTTCTGCGAGCGCCGTGGCATCCGCACCGGCACCGTCGAGCGGGTGCTGGAGTTGTGGGGCCGCACGCTGGAGGCGATCGAGGCGGAGGACCTGGACCGCATCGGCACCGAGATCGACTGGGTCATGAAGTACAAGCTGCTGGAGCGGTACCGGGCCAAGCACAACATGACCATGTCGCACCCGCGGGTGGCGCAGATAGACCTCGCCTACCACGACATCCACCGGCGTCGTGGTCTGTACTACCTGCTGGAGAAGAAGGGCCAGGCCGCCCGGGTGGCCAACGACTTGAAGATCTTCGAGGGCAAGTCGGTTCCGCCGCAGACCACTCGGGCCCGGTTGCGCGGTGACTTCATCCGGCGTGCTCAGGAGCAGCGCCGGGACTTCACGGTCGACTGGGTGCATCTGAAGCTCAACGACCAGGCGCAGCGCACCGTGTTGTGCAAGGACCCGTTCCGTTCGGTGGACGACCGGGTGGAGAAGCTGATCGCCGGCATGTGAGCGGCGCGGGGTGAGTCCGGTCGGGTGAGACACGCGTCTCCGTGCGAAAGGGCGGAACGCCACACGGGCACCGTACGTTAGCCGTGCGGTGCCCTTCTCACGTCGTAGAGTTGCGCGCACGCCAGCCATCAGGACCGACCCGACACCGATACGAGGCCCCCACCGTGCGCCGACGTTCCCTTCTCATCGCCGTCCCCGCGGGACTGGTCACGCTCGCCGCCTGCGGTGACGACGACTCCGGCTCATCGAGCAACGCGAGCGACAGCGCGTCGCCCGAGCCGTCGGGAACCTCGGCGGCCCCTCCGCCGAAGATCGTGGACGGTCCGCTGCCGGCGATCACGGCGGGGACGAAGTTCGACGAGAAGCCGACCGTGGCCAAGGGCAGTGGTGAGCCTTCGAAGGACCTGGCGGTCAAGACGGTCATCGCGGGCGGCGGCAGGGCGGTCGCGGAGAACGACTTCGTCTCGGCGAACTACCTCGGTCAGATCTGGCAGAGCGCGAAGGTCTTCGACAACTCGTACGACCGCAAGACCCCGCTGGTCATCCAGCTCGCGCAGGGCAGCATCATCGACGGCTGGCGGTACGCGCTCACGGGCAAGAAGACCGGTAGCCGCGTCCAGTTCTCGGTGCCGCCGACGTGGGGGTACGGGAAGCAGGGCAACGAGCAGGCGGGCATCAAGGGCGACGACACGCTGGTGTTCGTGGTCGACATCCAGGACACCTTCAACGCCAGGAGCAGCGCCGACGGCGAGAAGGTCCCGCAGGACGACGCGGCGCTGCCGAAGGTCGGCACGAACACGGACGGCAAGGCGCCCTCCATCGAGGTGCCGGACGGGGCCGCGCCGAAGAAGCTCGTCGCGGAGTACGTCCTGGAGGGCGACGGCGCCGAGGTGGGTGCCCAGGACAGTGTGCTCGTGCAGTACAAGGGTGTGCTGTGGGACGGAGGCAAGGAGTTCGACTCCACGTACGCCAGGAAGCAGCTGACGTCGTTCTCGCTGCAGCAGGTCGTCAAGGGCTGGGCGCAGGGCCTGACCGGCAAGAAGGTCGGCAGCCGCGTCCTCGTCGTCATCCCGCCGGACCTGGGCTACGGGGACAACCCGCCTCAGGGCAGCGACATCAAGAAGGACTCCACCCTCGTCTTCTCCGTGGACATCCTCGCGAAGATGTGACGTCCGGGGATGTAAGACTTGGGCGTTGCCTTTCCGCAGACAAGCAGGAGCTGAACACGTGAGCATCGACAAGCCCGAGGTCGACTTCCCGGGCGGCGAGCCGCCGGCGGACCTCGAGATCAAGGACATCTGGGAGGGCGACGGCCCGGTTGCCGAGGCCGGTCAGACCGTGACCGTCCACTACGTGGGCGTGACCTTCAGCACGGGTGAGGAGTTCGACGCCAGCTGGAACCGCGGTGCGCCGTTCCGCTTCCCGCTCGGTGGCGGCCGTGTCATCGCGGGCTGGGACCAGGGCGTGCAGGGCATGAAGGTCGGCGGCCGCCGTCAGCTGACCATCCCGGCGCACCTCGCCTACGGCGACCAGAGCCCGACTCCGGCGATCCCGCCCGGCTCGACGCTGATCTTCGTGGTCGATCTGCTCGGAGTCTGATCGAAGTCCGAGCGGACGGTGATCGGAGCCGGTCACCTGGGGCCCATGCCTGTCCGGGCGTGGGCCCTCGGCTTTTGCCGCGCCACCGCGGGGCGGTACGGTCATCCGTCGTAAGCACCATAGGGAGAAGGGCGTCGATGGCCATTGCCAAGGCCGAGCGGCTGATGAACCTGGCGCTGTGTCTGCTCGGGACACGGCGGCCACTCAGCAAGCGCGAGCTGCGCGAGTCCGTCGAGGCGTACCTCGAAGCGGGCTCCGACGACTCCTTCAACCGCATGTTCGAGCGCGACAAGGACGACCTGCGCGAACTCGGACTGGTCATCGAGACCGTGGAGAGCCTGGACGGCGAGATCGGCTATCTGGCCCGCCGGGACAGCAACCGGCTGCCGCCCATCACCCTGGACGCCGAGGAGGCCGCCGCGCTCGGGCTGGCCGCGAAGGTGTGGCAGCAGGCGCGGCTCGCCGGTGCCGCGAGCGGCGCCCTGCAGAAGCTGCGGGCGGCGGGGCTGCCCGAGGACGTCGACCCGTACGAGGTGCACGGTGCGCTGGAGCCGCGCATCCCGGTGCACGAGGCGGCCTTCGAGCCGCTGATGCTGGCCTGCCGCGACCGCCGGCCGGTCGTCTTCGACTACCGCAAGGCGAACGCCGCCCAGCCCGAGACGCGGCATGTGGAGCCGTGGGCGCTGGAGTGCTGGCGCGGGCACTGGTACCTGGCGGGTTTCGACCGCGACCGGGGTGCCGAGCGGGTGTTCCGGCTGTCGCGGATCACCGGGAAGGTGCGCTCGCGCGGCGCCCGGTTCACCGCCGACGTGCCCGACGTCGTCACGGTGCGGGAGACGGTCGCGAGCTGGGCGGGGGAGACCGCCGACCGTTCCGCGCTGATCCGGCTGCGGACGGGCGCCGGCTACCCCCTTCGGGCGAAGGCCGCCGGGGTTCGGGAACTCGGTGACGGCTGGGATGAGTTGGAGATTCCGTACGGGCACGGCCTGGACGCCTGGCTGGTGGAGTTCGGGCCGGACGTGGTGGTGCTGGAGCCGGCGGAGTTGCGTGCGGACGTGGTGGACCGGCTGCGTGCCGTCGCCAAGGGCTGAGGGGGAGCGGACAACACAGTGGCAGGCAAACCGGTCAGGCCCGTGAACGCCATCGACCAGACCCGACGGATGCTGTCCCTGGTGACGTATCTGCGTGAGCGTCCCGGGGCCCGGGTCGAGGACGTGGCGCGGGCCTTCGGCATCACCGAGGACGAGCTGGTCTCCGACCTGGACGTGCTCCCGATGTGCGGTAGGAGTTTCCGCGGCGGCGACCTCCTCGACATCGACACCGACGGCGAGCGCATCTGGTGGCACAACCCGGCCGCCCTGGGCGCGGACGCCGCCGAGCCGCTGCGGCTGGCAGCCGACGAGGCGACGGCGCTGCTGGTCGCGGCCCGGGCCGTCGCGACGCTGCCGGGCCTGCGCGAGAGCGACCGGCAGGCGCTGCTGCGGGCGACCGCGAAGGTGGAGACCGCGGCCGGCGAGGCGGCCGGCGCCAGTTCACGCCTGTCCGTGACCTTCGAGTCCGAGGGCGGTGTCTTCGCCGACGTCGACCGGGCCATCTCGGAGCGCCGCCGGCTGTGGATCCGCTACTACTCGCCGGCCCGCGACGAGGTCACCGAGCGGGAGATCGACCCGATCCGGCTGGTCAGCGTGGGCCACACGTATGTGGAGGCCTGGTGCCGCCGCTCCGAGGCGCGGCGCACCTTCCGGCTCGACCGCGTCGCCGAGATCCGCATCCTGGACGAGCCGTCCGCGCCGCCCGAGGTGGAGCTGCGGGACCTGTCGGAGGGGCTGGTGCAGCCCGCCGCGGAGGACCCCGAGGTGGTCGTGGAGGTCGGTCCCGGCGGGCGCTGGGTCGCCGAGTACTACCCGCACGACAGCGCGGAGGAGCTCCCCGACGGCGGCCTGCGCATCACCCTGCGCACACCCGACCCGGCCTCCCTGCGGCGGCTCGGGCTGCGGCTCGGGCGCGACGGGCGGATCGTCTCCCCGTCCGCGCTCGCCGACAGCGCCCGGCAGGCCGCCCGCGAGGCGCTGGCCGCGTACGACGGGATCGAGGCGGCCGGAGCGCCCGGCGGGTGCCAGGGCGGTGCGGCGGCCGAGGGGCCGCACGACAGGCAGGAGCAGGCACTGTGAGCGACCCCCTGGGGCCGGCCGGGCCCGCTGGACCGGGCGGGCCGGGCACGACGGCGGCGGCGGACGGCCCGGGCGGACCGGCGGGGCCGGGTATGACGGCGGCGGCTGCGTTCGCCGGGATGAGGCGTGTGTCACCGGTCGTGTTCAAGGCGGGCTGCCCGGACTGCCGGGGCCGTTTCGAACTGGCCGCGAGCGCCCTGCGCCTGGCCATCGGCGCCACCAGCCGCACCACGTTCTACTCGTTCACCTGCCCCGACTGCGGATCGGCGGTGCGCAAGCCGGCGGGCGAGCGGGTGGTGGAGCTGCTCACCGGCGGCGGGGTCAGGACGCTGCGGCTGCATCCGACCGTCTAGTCTCGACGTCATGTTCTGGCCGATGCTCGCGGTTGCCATGGGTTTTCTGGGTCTCGCCGTCCTCGCGGTGTTCGCCGTGCAGGTGTTCGTGGAGGCGCAGCGCCTCGGCCGGCAGGTGACGGACTCGGCCCGCAGGATCAGCCGGGCCGCCGAGGACCTGGAGCGGGCCAGCGAGAGCGCCGCCCGCGCCGTGGACGCCTTGTGACCGTGTGAACGCCGGTGCGGGGCGGCGTGGGTGACCCGGTGGAGCAGTACGCGTCGCGTTTTGGGGCACTTCGCCCTGTCACCTCACGGGTTGCGGACGGTACGCTGCTGGTCGCGGTCCGGAAAACGAGGCCCGGTCGCGGACGGGAGTACGCACAGGGATTGCCTCACGTTTACCCCTGAGCGTTACGATCGCTGCACAGACGATCGATCGGACAGCTGTCCGGCCGGTCGGACAGCACCCCCACCCAGCCGTCTCGGTGAGAAGGTAAAGACTTATGTTCGGAAGGCTCGGCGCCCCCGAGATCATTCTCATCCTCGTCGTCATCATCCTGCTGTTCGGCGCGAAGAAGCTTCCGGACATGGCGCGGTCGCTCGGCAAGTCGGCGCGCATCCTCAAGAGCGAGGCCAAGGCCATGAAGAGCGAGGGCAAGTCCGACGAGGCCGCCCCCGCCGACCCGCCGAACCCGGAGCAGTCCGCGGCGCAGCGCACCATCCAGGCCGCCCCCGGCGACGTGACCAGCTCCCGGCCGGTCACCGAGCCGACGGACACGACCAAGCGCTGACGCAGGGCCGGTGACCTCCGGCCCGCCGCACGAGATGGGAACGTGGGTTGCTGAAGCCTGCCCGCAACAAGGAGAAGGATCCCGAGGGGCGGATGCCGCTCGCGGAGCACCTTCGTGAGCTCCGCAACCGGCTCGCGAAGGCGCTGCTGGCCATCGTCGTCGTCACCGTCGCCGCCGCCTTCTTCTACCAGGAGATCATCAACTTCCTCACCGAGCCGATCCTCAGGTCGGTCGGCTGTGAGAAGTCGTTCGGCGAGCTGGCCGAGGCGACGGCCGGCTCCGAGCCGTGCGCGCAGATCACCATCAACGGTCTGCTCGGTCCCTTCACCCTGGC
This sequence comes from Streptomyces sp. BK208, assembly GCF_004364245.1. GTDB lineage: Bacteria > Actinomycetota > Actinomycetes > Streptomycetales > Streptomycetaceae > Streptomyces. Next base: position 166,039 of record NZ_SOAV01000007.1, read on the forward strand.
GCTGAAGGTGTCCCTGACGGCCGGTGTCGTGCTGGCGTCGCCGGTCTGGCTCTACCAGCTGTGGGCGTTCGTCGCCCCCGGGCTGCACAAGAACGAGAAGAAGTACGCCTACGCCTTCGTCGCCACCGGCGCGCCGCTGTTCCTGGTCGGCGCCTACTTCGCCTACGCGGTGCTGCCCACCTCCGCGAAGGTGCTGATCGAGTTCACCCCGAGCGACGTCGACAACCTGCTGCCGCTGGACGAGCTGCTCGATCTCGTCACGCGCATGGTGCTCGTCTTCGGCCTCTCCTTCGAGCTGCCGCTGCTGCTGGTGATGCTCAACTTCACCGGCGTGCTCACCGGCAGGCGGATGCTCGGCTGGTGGCGCGCGATGATCATGGGGATCACGCTGTTCGCGGCCATCGCCACGCCCAGCACGGACCCCCTGACCATGCTCATGCTGGCCGGCCCGATCTGGGTCCTGTACTTCGGCGCGGTCACGGTCTCCCTGCTGAACGACCGCCGCAAGGCCCGCCGCGAGGAACTGGAACCCGACGACGACGAGGCGTCGGAGCTGGACCTCACGCCCGAGGACATCGGCGAGATCGAGCCCGTGACCACCGCCCGCGCCCTGCCCGAGCAGGCCACGAGGGACCGGGTCAACGGGTACGACGACGTGACCTGAGGGCCGCCGGGGCGGTGACGCCGCACGTCGCCGCCCCCACGCGACCCCCACACGGCCGATCCCGATAATGATCGTCCGGTTGTCGGTGCGGCCCGGTACGCTCGAAAGCACGATGACAGAGGATCTCTCACCGGCCGAGCGGTACGCGGCAGCCCGTCAGCGCGCTGTCGAGCAGGCCACCGCGCTCGCCTCCTTCCGCGAGATGTACGACTTCGGCCTCGACCCCTTCCAGATCGAGGCCTGTCGGGCGCTCGAAGCGGGCAAGGGCGTGCTGGTGGCCGCACCCACCGGCTCCGGCAAGACGATCGTCGGCGAGTTCGCCGTGCACCTTGCCCTCCAGGAGGGCGGGAAGTGCTTCTACACGACGCCGATCAAGGCACTGTCGAACCAGAAGTACGCCGACCTGTGCCGCCGCTACGGCAGCGACAAGGTCGGCCTCCTGACCGGCGACAACAGTGTGAACTCCGAAGCGCCGGTGGTCGTGATGACCACCGAGGTCCTGCGGAACATGCTCTACGCGGGCTCCCGGACCCTGCTCGGCCTCGGCTACGTGGTCATGGACGAGGTGCACTACCTCTCCGACCGCTTCCGCGGCGCCGTGTGGGAGGAGGTGATCATCCACCTTCCCGAGTCGGTGACCCTGGTGTCCCTGTCGGCGACCGTGTCCAACGCGGAGGAGTTCGGCGACTGGCTCGACACCGTGCGCGGCGACACCCAGGTGATCGTCTCCGAGCACCGGCCCGTGCCGCTGTTCCAGCACGTGCTCGCCGGGCGCCGGATGTACGACCTGTTCGAGGAGGCCGAGGGCCACAAGAAGGCCGTCAACCCCGACCTCACGCGCATGGCCCGCCTGGAGGCGAGCCGCCCGTCCTACCAGGACCGCAGGCGCGGACGCGCCATGAAGGAGGCGGACCGGGAGCGGGAGCGCAGGCAGCGCTCGCGCGTGTGGACGCCGAGCCGGCCCGAGGTCATCGAGCGGCTGGACTCCGAGGGGCTGCTGCCCGCGATCACCTTCATCTTCAGCCGGGCGGGCTGCGAGTCCGCCGTCCAGCAGTGCCTGTACGCCGGCCTCAGGCTCAACGACGAGGACGCCCGGGAGCGGGTCAGGGCCCTGGTGGAGGAGCGCACCGCCTCCATCCCGGCCGAGGACCTGCACGTCCTGGGCTACTACGAGTGGCTCGAAGGGCTGGAGCGCGGCATCGCCGCCCACCACGCGGGCATGCTGCCCACCTTCAAGGAGGTCGTCGAGGAGCTGTTCGTCCGCGGACTGGTGAAGGCCGTGTTCGCGACCGAGACCCTCGCGCTCGGCATCAACATGCCCGCCCGCTCGGTCGTGCTGGAGAAGCTCGTCAAGTGGAACGGCGAGCAGCACGCCGACATCACCCCCGGCGAGTTCACCCAGCTCACCGGCCGGGCAGGCCGGCGCGGCATCGATGTCGAGGGCCACGCCGTGGTGCTGTGGCAGCGCGGCATGAACCCCGAGCACCTCGCGGGACTGGCCGGCACCCGCACGTATCCGCTGCGCTCCAGCTTCAAGCCGTCGTACAACATGGCGGTCAACCTGGTCGAGCAGTTCGGCCGGCACCGCTCGCGTGAGCTGCTGGAGACGTCGTTCGCGCAGTTCCAGGCGGACAAGTCGGTCGTCGGGATCTCCCGGCAGGTGCAGCGCAACGAGGAGGGCCTGGAGGGCTACAAGGCCTCCATGACCTGCCACCTCGGCGACTTCGACGAGTACGCCCGGCTGCGCCGTGAGCTGAAGGACCGGGAGAACGAGCTGGCCCGCCAGGGTGCCAACCAGCGCCGTGCCGAGGCCGCGGCGGCGCTGGAGAAGCTGAAGCCGGGCGACGTCATCCACGTGCCGACGGGCAAGTTCGCGGGCCTGGCCCTGGTGCTCGACCCGGGACTGCCCGCCGGGCGGTCCAACGGCCACCGCGGTCTCGAGCACCACGACGGGCCGCGCCCGCTGGTGCTGACCGCCGAGCGGCAGGTCAAGCGGCTGGCGTCGATCGACTTCCCGGTGCCCGTGGAGGCGCTGGACCGGATGCGCATCCCGAAGACCTTCAACGCGAGGTCGCCGCAGTCCCGCCGTGACCTCGCGTCCGCGCTGCGCACCAAGGCCGGGCACATCCCGCCCGAGCGGGCCCGCAAGAAGCGCGCCCAGGCCGCCGACGACCGGGAGATCAACCGGCTGCGCAAGGCGATCCGCGCGCACCCCTGCCACGGCTGCGACGACCGCGAGGACCACGCCCGCTGGGCCGAGCGCTACCACCGGCTGCTGCGCGACACCTCGCAGCTGGAGCGCCGGATCGAGGGCCGGACCAACACCATCGCCCGCACCTTCGACCGGATCGTCGCGCTGCTGACGGAGCTGGACTACCTGCGCGGCGACGAGGTCACCGAGCACGGCAAGCGCCTGGCGAGGCTCTACGGCGAGCTGGACCTGCTGGCCAGCGAGTGCCTGCGCGAGGGTGTCTGGGAGGGGCTGTCCCCCGCCGAGCTGGCCGCCTGCGTCTCGGCGCTGGTCTACGAGTCCCGGGCGGCCGACGAGGCGACGGCGCCGAAGGTGCCCTCGGGCAAGGCCAAGGCCGCGCTCGGCGAGACGGTCCGCATCTGGGGTCGGCTGGACGCCCTGGAGGAGGACTTCCGGATCAGCCAGACCGAAGGGGTCGGCCAGCGCGAGCCGGACCTCGGCTTCGCCTGGGCGGCGTACATGTGGGCGTCGGGCAAGGGCCTCGACGAGGTGCTGCGCGAGGCGGAGATGCCGGCCGGCGACTTCGTGCGCTGGTGCAAGCAGGTCATCGACGTCCTCGGGCAGATCTCGGCCGCCGCGCCGGGTGCGGGGTCCACCGTCCCGAAGAACGCGCGCAAGGCGGTCGACGAACTGCTGCGCGGAGTGGTCGCCTACTCCTCCGTGGGCTGAACCAGGCTCCGACACGCGGAAAGGCCCGGCGGGAACACCCGCCGGGCCTTTCCGCGTTCCGGGCCGTCCCGGCCCCCCTTTCCCTCATCACGGTGAGTGAATTTCGCACACCTGAACGCACTACTCCATGTGTTCGAACGACTCCCCGGCGTGCAAATGGGCCCGACCATACTGCAGTCCTCCGGCCCGGTTCAGGCGGTTGCCGAATATGACACGGCGATGATCCCCCCGGACTAAGCTCGCCCGCAGCGCACCGAGTTGAGGCGAAATAGCGCGTTTGTTCCCCTTGCGCCACAGCTCCCGACAACTCCCCGGCACACCCCGCCGCAAGCTCCCCCGTCCCAGCCGATTCGTTTTCAGAGGGCCTACATGGTGAGTGTTGCTTCCCCTCCAGGTCGCCGTGAACTTCCGTACGCGCGAACCCTGTTGCTGCCGGCCATACTGATGGCCGCGGCCACCGGGGCCGCCGTCGCCCTGGTGACGGAACCGGCCCGGCTCGCCGTCGGCCTGTGCGGTGCCGTCGCCACCCTCCTGGTGATCACCGCGGCCGCCGAAGCGGTGCGCCGCGGCCGCGCACTGCGGAACCTGCGCGCCGAGCACGACCGTCACCGCGCGTATCTGGAGCACCGCGCCGCGAGCCACCACGACGAGATGGTCCGCCTCGGCGCCGAAGTCATCCCCAACGTCCTGCACTTCATGCGGGGCGGCGCCACACCGCGCGAGGTGATGAACCGGCTCGGCGAGGTGGACCCCTCCTACGCCGAGCTCGGCGAGCCGCAGCGCAAGCTGATCCGCATGGTCTGCGACATCGTCGACCACGAGGACTCCATGCGTGAGTCCGCGGAGCGTTCCTTCGTCGACATCGCCCGCCGCGTCCAGGCGATCGTCCACCAGCAGAACAAGGAACTGCGCGAGATGGAGGAGGACCACGGACGCAACCCCGAGGTCTTCGACGACCTCCTGCGCATCGACCACGGCACCTCGCTCATCGGCCGCCTCGCCGACTCCATCTCCGTGATCGGCGGCGGCCGCCCCGGACGCCAGTGGCCCGAGCCGGTCGCCCTCTACAGCGTGCTGCGCGGCGCCATGTCCCGGATCCTCGAGTACCGCCGGATCAACCTGGCCTCCATCGCCAAGGTCAACATCAAGGGCACCGCGGTCGAGCCGGTCATCCACGCCGCCGCCGAACTCCTCGACAACGCCACCCGCTACTCGCCGCCCGCGGCCAAGGTGCACGTCACCGCGACCGAGGTGCAGAGCGGGGTCTGCATCGAGATCGAGGACGCCGGCGTCAGCCTCAGCGAGGAGTCCCGGGCCCGCATCGAGGGACTGCTGGAGCAGGCCAAGCGCGGCACCGACGTGCAGGACCTCGCCCAGCACCCGCGCCTGGGCCTGTCCGTGGTCGGCCGCCTGTGCACGCAGTTCGGCATGGACGTCTCGCTGCGCGCCTCCGCGTACGGCGGGGTCCGCGCCATCCTCATCGTGCCCAGCAAGATGATGACCACCGAGCCCGGCGTCGGCCTCGCCCACGGCATCGGCGCCACCTCGATCCCCACGCCGGGCCCCGACGCCCTGCCCGGACCGGACCGCAAGCCCAAGAAGCGCCGCCCCACCAGTCCCCGCATCCCCGCCACGGTCTCCCTGGAGGACGACGTTCCCGAGGTGACCGAGTGGACGGCGGGCGGACTCCCGCAGCGGCGCAGCCGGGTCAAGATGCCCCTCAGCCAGCGCCTCGCCGAGCAGGCGGCCTGGGAGCGCGAGGACGCCGAACGCGAGGCCCGCCGGGCCGCGGAGCGCGCCCGCAACGGCGTTCCGGCCCCCGCCGAGCCGGAGCCCGCGCCGGACAAGGACCAGGGCGGCCTCCCGCCCGGCCACTTCATCGGCGCCTTCTGGGAGGGGCTCAGGCAGCACCCGGGCACCACCACCCAGGCCCACCAGCACGCCGGCGGCAACGAGCCGGCCCATGCCCCGGCAGACGACGAGGGGAACCTCAAGTGATCGAGCAGCAAGGCAAGTTCGACTGGATGCTCCGGGATCTCTACGACGGCGTCCCGGGCATCGAGATGATCGTGGTGCTCTCCGCGGACGGCCTGCGCATCGCCCGCTACTCCGGGGACCCGGACGCCGCCGACCGGGTCGCCGCCGCCTGCGCGGGACTGCAGAGCCTGGCGAGCGCCGTCAGCCAGGAGATCCCCACCAGCGACGGCGACATGAAGATGGTGCTCATCGAGATGAACGGCGGCTACTTCTACCTGATGGCCGCGGGCCCCAACGCCTACCTCGCCGTGCTCTCCGACGTCCGCTGCGAACCCGGCCGGATGGGCCTGAGCATGGCCGACCTGGTCGCCCGGATCGGACCCCATCTCACCAGCCCCGCACGGCGCAACGGGCAGACCGTATGACTCCTCCCAGGCGCCAGAGGCGATCCCCCGGACCGGAACTGCCCGCCGCGGCCGCCCCGTCCGGCGCGCCCGCCCCGTCCGCTGCGCCCGGCCCGTCCGGCGCGCCCGCCAAGGAAGGCGAGCGGCAGAACCCCGAGCGGCTCTTCGTCATCGGCGGCGAAGGGGGCGGCGAACGCGCCGACATCGACCTCGTCACCCTGATCGTGGCCCGCGCGGACCCCCCGGTGTCCGCCACACCGGAACAGGCCGCCCTGCTGCGGCTGTGCGCCGCACCCCTGTCCACAGCCGAGCTGTCGGCCTACCTGAGCCTGCCGTTCAGCGTGGTGACCGTGCTGCTCACCGACCTGCTGGCGAGGGAACTGGTGCAGGCCCGCGCCCCGATCGTCCGCCAGAAGGTCGCCGACCGAAACCTCCTCGAAGCGGTGATGCATGGACTTCAAAAGCTCTGACACGATCCCGGGCCCACGGACCGAGGACCGGCTGCCGCACACGGCCGCGGCCGCCGTGAAGATCGTCATCGTGGGCGGTTTCGGAGTCGGCAAGACCACCATGGTCGGCTCGGTCAGCGAGATCAGACCGCTGACCACCGAGGAGACCATGACCCAGGCGGGCATCGGCGTCGACGACAACTACGGCTCCGCGTCCAAGACGGCCACCACCGTCGCCATGGACTTCGGCCGCATCAGCATCACCGACGAACTGGTGCTCTACCTCTTCGGCACCCCCGGCCAGGAGCGCTTCTGGTTCCTGTGGAACGGCCTGTTCGAAGGCGCCCTCGGCGCGGTCGTCCTCGTCGACACCCGCCGTCTGGAGGTCAGCTTCGACGTCATGGGGCGCCTGGAGGAGCGCGGCGTGCCCTTCGTCGTCGCCGTCAACACCTTCCCCGACGCGCCCCGTTACCCCGTCGCGGAACTGCGCACCGCGCTCGACCTGCCCGAGGAGATCCCCATCCTCGACTGCGACGTGCGGCGCCGGGCCTCCAGCCGCGACGTCCTGATGACCCTCATGCACTTCCTGCACTCCCTCGCCATGAAGGGCGCGCTCACCTGACCGGCGCGCCCACCGACCCCCGGACGCGAACGACACCTTCTGCTGCGGAGCGAGACTGTGACGCCTGAACGCCACTCACCGACCGGAACGGGCGAACCCCTGCTCGAACCACCGCCCGGCTGCCCCGCGCACGGCCTCGGGCCGGGCGGACTGCACCGGCTCCACGAGGCCGACGACCTGGAGGAGCTGTACGAGAAACTGCGTGAGCAGCACGGGCCGGTGGCGCCCGCCCTGCTCCACGACGACGTACCCATGTGGGTGGTCCTCGGACACGCCGAGAACCTGCACATGGTGAGCACCCCCGCCCAGTTCTGCCGCGACAGCCGGATCTGGACCCCGCTCAACGAGGGCATGGTCAAGCCCGACCACCCGCTGATGCCGCACATCGCCTGGCAGCCCATCTGCTCCCACGCCGAGGGCGACGAACACAAACGGCTGCGTGGCGCGGTCACCAGCGCCATGTCCGGCCTGGACTTCCGGGAGCTGCGCCGGCACATCAAGCGCTACACCCAGCGCGTCGTCAACCGATTCTGCGAGGAGGGCCGCGCCGACCTCGTCAGCCAGTTCGCCGAGCACCTGCCGATGGGCGTGATGTGCCATCTCCTGGGCATGCCCGAGGAGTACAACGACCGGCTGGTGGAGGCGGCCCGCGACACCCTCAAGGGCACCGACACGGCGATCGCCAGCCACGCCTACGTCATGGAGGCGCTGGGGCGGCTCACCGCCGCCCGCCGGGCCGACCCGGACGACGACATCGCCGGCCGCCTCGTCACCCACCCGGCCGGACTTACCGACGACGAGGTCCGCGAGCACCTGCGGGTGGTCCTGCTGGCCGCCTACGAGGCGACCGTCAACCTGATCGCCAACGTGCTGCGCGTGGTGCTCACCGACCCGGGCTTCCGCGCCCAGCTCAGCGGCGGGCAGATGACCGTGCCCCAGGCGGTCGAGCAGTCACTGTGGGACGAGCCGCCGTTCAGCACCGTGTTCGCCTACTTCGCCAAGCAGGACACGGAGCTCGGCGGTCAGCGCATCCGCGCCGGTGACGGCCTGCTGCTCGGCATCGCGCCGGGCAACGTCGACCCGCGCATCCGCCCGGACCTGAGCGCGAGCATGATGGGCAACCGCGCCCATCTCGCCTTCGGCGGCGGCCCGCACGAATGCCCAGGACAGGACATCGGGCGGGCCATCGCCGACGCCGGCATCGACGCGCTGCTGATGCGGCTGCCCGACGTCCGGCTGGACTGCGACGAGGACGAGTTGCGGTGGCGGTCCTCGATCGCCTCGCGGCACCTGGTGGAACTGCCGGTGCGGTTCGAGCCCCGGGCGCAGCAGGACATCCGGCAGCAGCCCAGTCACGCCCCCGCCCCGGCACGGCCCGCCCCCTGGCACGTCGGACTCCACACGCCCGAACAGCGCACCCGGCCGCCGCTCCCGCCCCACCCGCCGCAGCCCGTGTCGACGGCGGCCACCGAGCCCCAGCGGGCGCCCGAGACGGACGGTGCCCGCCCGCTCGGTGCCTGGCAGCGCTTCCTGCGCTGGTGGCGGGGCTACTGACGGCCACCGGCGGGCACCGCTGCCGACGGGCCCCGCGGCGGCACGGTCACACCTCGGCGCCCCGCGGCACGGCTACGCCCCGGCGTCCCCGTCCGCCGGCCCGGCCCAGTCCTGGTACGCGGTCCAGGCACCGAGGCTCCGGCCGCTGCGGAAGCGGTGCTCGCGCCCCGTGACCGGATCGGTGAACGCCAGCTCCCGCGCGAGCAGTTGCAGCGGGCGCCGGAAGTCGCCGGCCGGCACGGGGGCGGCCACCACCGGGTACAGGGGGTCGCCGAGGATCGGCACGCCGAGCGCGCTCATGTGCACGCGCAGCTGATGGGTCTGGCCGGTGCCCGGCACCAGCCGGTACCGCCCGAGCCCGTCCGGCCGGCGGTCGAGCAGCTCGACGCGGGTCACGGCGTTCGGCTCGCCGTCCACCTCGCGGGCGGCGAGCACGCCGCGTTCCTTCAGGATCCGGCTGCGGACCGTGCGGGGGAGGGCGAGCGCGGGATCGTAGGGGGCGACGGCCTCGTACTCCTTGTGCACCCGCCGGGCGGCGAACAGGCCCTGGTAGGCGCCGCGTTCCGAGGGACGCACGGTGAACAGCACCAGACCCGCCGTGAGCCGGTCGAGGCGGTGCGCGGCGCCGAGCGCGGGGATGCCCAGCTCCCGGCGCAGCCGTGCCAGCGCGGTCTGGGTGACGTGGCCGCCGCGCGGGGTGGTGGCCAGGAAGTGCGGCTTGTCGACGACGACGATGTGCTCGTCGCGGTGGACGACCTCCAGCGGGAAGGGCACCGGCACCTCGGCGGGCAGCTCGCGGTGGAACCACACGCACATGCCCGGTACGTACGGCGCGTCGACCGGCACGGGGCGACCGTCCGCCCCGACGAACAGCCCGGCGTCGAACATGCCGTCGACCACACCGGCGCCGGCGCCCGACAGCCGCTCCGCCAGGTGCTCCCGCACCGTGGACCACGGCCCGTGCGCGGGCAGCCGCACCCGTACCGCGTCGATGCCGTCGCGCTGCGGCAGGGGCGAGGGCGGGGGAGGGGTACGGCGTCTCATCACCTGCCAGCCTACGAGGCGGTGAGCCCGCGGCGGCGGGAGGCGCCCGGGAAAACGCCTGGGCCGCCGCCCGCTGCCGTGGGCAGGATGTCCCCATGCCCTATCTGACGCGCCCGGTCCTCGCCGCCGGCACCCTCTCCCGTATCCCGCAGCCCACGCTCCCCACCGGCGACGGGCTGCTGCTGCGCCCGTGGCGCGCCGAGGACGCGCCCGCCGTGCACGCGGCCTTCCAGGATCCGGTGATGCACCAGTGGCACGTCCGCTCCGCAGACTCCGAGGACGAGGTGCGGGGCTGGATCACCGAGTGGCAGCGCGCCTGGGAGGGGGAGCGCAACGCCCAGTGGGCGGTCGCCGACGCGGCCGACGACCGGCTGCTCGGCCGGGTCGCCCTGCGGGAGGTGGTGCTCGGCGACGGCGTGGCGGAGGTCGCCTACTGGACGACGGCGAGCGCCCGCGGCCGGGGCGTCGCCGCACGGGCCGCGCGGACCCTCGCCCACTGGGCCCTGGACGGGGTCGGCTTCCAGCGTCTGGAACTCTCCCACGCCGTGGCCAACGTGGCCTCGTGTCGGGTGGCGGGTAAGGCCGGGTTCGCGCTGGAGGGCACCAGGCGCAGCGCCGGGCTGCACCCCGACGGGTGGCACGACATGCATCTGCACGCGCGTGTACGCGGCGACTGAGAGGGGAGCCCGCCCCCGCGCGGTCGCGCAGTCGTGGGTCCGTGCGGACCGTTACGCGGCCGCCCGGCCTTCCTGCTCGGCCTCGATGCGCGCGTTCCACTCCCGCTTGGAAGCCTGCCAGCCGTCCTCGTTGTGACCGAGGCGCCAGTAGCCGGAGATGGACAGGTCCTCGCGGGGGATCTCGCGCTCCAGCCGCAGGTACCGGCGCAGCTCCTTCACGCAGGCCGCCTCGCCGTGGACGAACGCGCACAGCCGGCCCTCGGGGAACTCCAGCGCGCGCACGGCCTCGACCAGGGCCTGCCCGACCGGACGGCCGGCGCGGTGCAGCCAGACGACGTCCACGTCGGAGTCGATCTTCTGCTCCTCCTCGGGGCCCTCGATCTCGACGAAGGCGAAGGCGCGGGCCCCGTCGGGCAGCGCCTCCAGGGAGCGGGCGATCGCGGGCAGTGCGCTCTCGTCACCGGCAAGCAGGTGCCAGTCGGCGGCGGCGTCGGGGGCGTAGGCGCCGCCCGGGCCCATGAAGTGGATGCGCTCGCCCGGCCGCACCCGCCTGGCCCACGGGCCGGCCAGCCCCTCGTCGCCGTGGATGACGAAGTCCAGCGTCATCTCGCGGTGCTCGGCGTCCCAGTGGCGCACGGTGTACGTCCGGGTCACCGGCCACTGCTCGCGCGGGAATTCCTCGCGGATGCGCTCCACGTCGAAGGGCTCCGGGTACGTCGCCCCCTCGGCGGGGAAGAGCAGCTTCACGTAGTGGTCGGTGCAGGTGTCCGCGGAGAACGCGGCCAGTCCCTCGCCGCCGAGCACCACGCGCTGCATGTGCGGGGTCAGCCGCTCCGTGCGGACGACGTGCGCGGTGTGCGGCTTGCGCGGTGTGCGTGCCGGACGGTCTGCCATGACGGCCTCCCTGTTCCCTGCGTGCGGTTCCCGGAGTTAGGTATACCTAAGCTAGCACCCCGGTCCTGCTCGTCGCTCATGGTTCCGGGTGCCCACGCGGCACGGTTCAGGCGCCGAGAGTGGTGAGCAGCCGCTGCAGCGACCCGCCGAGCCCCCAGCGGGCGGCCAGCGCGTCCAGTGCCTCCGCGTCGCGCGGTCCGTGCGGGAGCGCGGTGTCGGTGTCCGGCAGCGGAACGTCGTCCGCCACCCGGACGACCTTGGGCGCCACCTCGAGATAGGGCCCGGCCTCGGTGAACCGCCTGCGCTGCGTCGGCGTGAGCTTCGCCTTCGGGTCGTCGACGGCGGCCCGGATCCCGGCCAGGTCGCCGAACTCGGCGAGCAGCTTGGCCGCCGTCTTCTCCCCGACGCCGGGCACGCCGGGCAGGCCGTCGCTCGGGTCGCCCCGCAGCAGCGCCAGATCGGCGTACCCGCGGCCGTCGACGCCGTACTTCTCGCGCAGCGCGGCCTCGTCGACGAGGTTCAGCGTGCCGACGCCCTTGACCGGGTAGAGCACGCGCACCCCCCGGGCGTCGTCGACGAGCTGGTAGAGGTCCCGGTCGCCGGTGACGATGTCGACCGGGCCGGCGGCCCGCGCGGTGTAGGTGCCGATGACGTCGTCCGCCTCGTATCCGGCCACGCCGACGCGCGCGATGCCGAGCGCGTCGAGGACGGCCTCGATGACCGGCACCTGCGGGGACAGCGTGTCGGGCACCTCCTCCTCGTCGGGACCCGCCGGGCGCTCCTCGGCGACCCGGTGCGCCTTGTAGGAGGGGATCAGCTCCACCCGCCAGTGCGGCCGCCAGTCGGCGTCCATGCAGGCCACCAGCCGGTCGGGGCGGTGGTCCTTCACCAGGCGGTCGATGAAGTCCAGCAGCCCGCGCACGGCGTTCACCGGCGTGCCGTCGGGGGCCTTCACCGAGTCCGGCACGCCGAAGTAGGCGCGGAAGTAGAGGGAGGCGGTGTCGAGAAGCATCAGTCGTCCGGTCACGCCTCGCAATCATGCCGCAGGCCGTGCGGACGGACCGGGAGGAGCGTGTGAACTGGCTCACTTAAGTGTTTGGCATATAAGCATCGGGGCAGGCGCGCAGCCGGGTCGAAGCTGGTTGATGCATTCAACTGTTAGGGAGGCTTCGTACCTCGCCCCTGTCCCCGAGCCAAGAGGTAAGCGTGTCAGCGAGACTAGAGGCCGAGGCCCTGTACAAGGTCTTCGGCAGGAAACCGGACCAGGCAGTCGAACGACTGCGCCAGGGGAACGTCCGCGAGGAGCAGGGAGACGTCCGGGAGGAGCTGCGCGCCGACGGCACCACGGCTGCCGTCATCGACGCCTCCTTCACCGTGGAGCCCGGCGAGATCTTCGTGGTCATGGGGCTGTCCGGATCAGGCAAGTCCACGCTGCTGCGCATGCTCAACGGCCTGTCGGAGCCCACCGCCGGGCACGTCCGCTTCGGGGGCCAGGACCTCACCGAGCTCAGCGACCGCGAGCTGCGCGAGGTCCGTTCCAAGAAGATCAGCATGGTCTTCCAGCACTTCGCGCTCTTCCCCCACCGCAGCGTCCGTGACAACGCTGCCTACGGTCTCGAAGTGCAGGGCGTGCCCCGCGCCGAGCGCGAACGCCGCGCCGACGAGGCGCTCGCCCTGTGCGGCCTGACCGGCTGGGAGAAGTCCTGGCCCGACGAGCTGTCCGGCGGTATGCAGCAGCGGGTCGGCCTGGCCCGCGCGCTCGCCACCGACGCCGACCTGCTGCTGATGGACGAGTCGTTCAGCGCCCTCGACCCGCTGATCCGCCGCGACATGCAGGACCAGCTGCTCGACCTGCAGAAGACCCTGAAGAAGACCATCGTCTTCATCACCCACGACCTCAACGAGGCCATGCGCCTGGGCGACCGCATCGCCGTCATGCGGGACGGCCGGATCGTGCAGATCGGCACCGCGCAGGACATCCTCATCCGCCCTGCCAACGACTACGTCGCCTCCTTCACCAAGGACGTCGACCGCTCCCGTGTACTGACCGCGGGCGCCGTCATGGAGACCGACGTGCGCGGCGACGAGGCCGACTGCGACTGCGAGACCGCCACGCCCGACACGCCGTTCTCGGAGCTGTGCGCCATCAGCGCCCGCGTGCCGCACGCCGTCGCGGTGCTCGACGACGACCGACGGCTGGTCGGTGTCGTCCCGGCCCAGCGCCTCATCGGCTTCCTCGGCGACGAGGACGTCGCCCCCGGCGTCTGCCACTCCCCGCGGGACAAGGGCGGCGAGAAGGTGATCAGCCGTGCCTAGGATTCCCCTCGGAGACTGGGTCAACAGCAGCGTCGACTGGCTGCTGGAGAACGTCTCCTGGCTCTTCACCTTCTTCAAGAGCCTCTTCACCGGCGCCTACGACGGCATCAACGCCCTCCTCCAGGCGCCCGAGCCGCTGCTGCTCGCCGGCATCTTCGCCGTGCTGGCCTTCTGGCTGCGCGGCACCGTCGCCGGTGTCCTCTCCTTCGTCGGGTTCGCCTTCATCGACTCCCTCGGTCTGTGGGAGAACGCGATGGTCACCCTGGCGCTCCTGCTGGTCGCCACGATCATCGCGCTGGTCGTCTCGGTGCCGGTGGGCATCTGGGCGGCACGCTCGGACCGGGTCAGCGCCTTCGTGAGGCCGATCCTGGACTTCATGCAGACGCTGCCCGCGATGATCTACCTGATCCCCGCGATCCTGTTCTTCGGGACCGGCTCCGCCCCGGGCATCGTGGCCACCCTGATCTTCGCGCTCGCCCCCGGCGTCCGGATGACCGAGCTGGGCATCCGCCAGGTCGACAAGGAACTGGTCGAGGCCGCCGAGGCGTTCGGCACCACGCCCCGCAACACCCTGCTGCGCGTGCAGCTCCCGCTGGCGCTGCCGACGGTGATGGCGGGCGTCAACCAGGTCATCATGCTCGGCCTGTCCATGGCCGCGATCGCCGGCATGGTCGGCACCGGCGGCCTCGGCGGCGACGTCATGGAGTCCATCGGCCAGCTCAACGTCGGCCTCGGCGCCGAGGCCGGTGTCGCCATCGTGATCCTGGCGATCTACCTGGACCGCATGACCAGCGCGCTGGGCACGCACGTCTCTCCGCTGGGCCGCCGCGCCGCCGCCAAGGCTCGCGCCGCCAAGGGACTGACGATCTGGTCCTACCGCCCCCGGCCGCAGGTCGCCGTGATCGGCATCGTGATCCTCGCCCTGGTGGCCGGCGGCATGGGCATGTTCGGCGGCGGCTCCGGCGACGCCGACACGGCGGGCGGCGGCAAGAACGTCGGCAACGGCAAGAAGATCTCCATCGGCTACATCCCCTGGGACGAGGGCGTCGCCTCCACGTTCCTGTGGAAGGAGATCCTCGAACAGCGCGGCTTCGAGGTCGAGGCCAAGCAGTTCGAGGCCGGACCGCTCTACACCGCGCTCGCCCAGGGCAACATCGACTTCCAGACCGACTCCTGGCTGCCCACCACCCACGAGCAGTACTGGAAGAAGTACGGCAAGCAGCTGGAGGACCTCGGCTCCTGGTACGACCAGACGTCGCTGGAGCTGAGCGTCCCGGCGTACATGAAGGACGTCGACACCCTCGACGACCTCAAGGGCAAGGCCGGTCTCTTCGGCGGGAAGATCACCGGCATCGAGGCCAGCGCCGGTGAGATGAACCTGCTCAAGAGCAAGGTCCTCAAGGAGTACGGCCTCGACAAGGAGTACAAGGTCGTCGACAGCTCCACGCCGGCGATGCTGGCCGAGCTGAAGCGGGCCTACAGCAAGCAGGAGCCGATCGTCACCACGCTCTGGTCCCCGCACTGGGCGTACAACGACTACAAGCTCAAGAAGCTGAAGGACCCCAAGGGCGCCTGGGGCAAGGGCGACGGCGTGCACTCGCTGTCCCGCAAGGGCTTCTCGGACGACAACCCGGTCGTGGCCAAGTGGCTGAAGGACTTCTCCATGTCGGAGAAGCAGCTCACCAGCCTGGAGGCCGAGATCAACAAGGCCGGCAAGGGACAGCAGCAGGACGCCGTCCGCACCTGGCTCAAGGCCAACCCCGATGTCGTCGACAAGCTCGCCCCGGTCGAGGGCGGCGCCGGCGCCACCCCCGCCGAGGCCGAGCAGGCCCTCGACGTGGCCTGGTTCCCCTGGGAGGAGGACGTCGCCGTCACCTACCTGTGGAAGAACGTCCTCGAGCGCCGCGGCTACAAGATGAACCTGAAGCAGATGGACGTCGGCCCGGTCTACACCGGCCTGGCCTCCGGCGGCATCGACCTCAACTTCGACGCGTGGCTGCCCTACGCCCAGAGCAACTACTGGAAGAAGCACAAGGACAACCTCGTCGACCTCGGCACCTGGTACGAACCGACCTCCCTGGAGATCGCCGTCCCCTCGTACGTGAAGGACGTCAAGTCCCTCGCGGACCTCAAGGGCAAGGCCGACCGGTTCGACGGGAAGATCATCGGCATCGAGCCCGGCACCGGCGAGATGCAGCTCCTCAAGAACGAGGTCCTGCCGGGCTACGGCCTGGAGGACGAGTACGAGGTCGTCGACGGCTCCACGCCCGCCATGCTGGCCGAGCTCAAGCGCGCCCTCGCCAAGAAGGAGCCGGTCGCGGTCACCCTGTGGTCGCCGCACTGGGCCTACAGCGACTACGAGCTGACCAAGCTGAAGGACCCCGAGAAGGCCTTCGGCGAGGGCAACACGATCCGGACCATCTCCAGCAAGAAGTTCCCCGAGGAGTACCCGCAGCTCACGAAGTGGATCAAGAACTTCAAGATGAGCGAGGACGAGCTGGGCAGCCTGGAGGCCGAGATCAAGGACCGCGGCCAGGGTCACGAGGAGGACGCCGTCGCGGCCTGGCTGGAGGACCACCCGGACATGGTCGGCCGGATGACCCCGTAGCGGCCACCGGCCCCGGTACTCCGGCCGCCACCGCGCCGTAGTACTCCGCGGTACCCGTGACGGTCACCCCGAGGGGTGGGCCCGGTGACGCCTCCTGACGGCGCGCCACCGGGCCCGCCCCTCGGGTCGTCTCGGGGCCGGACACGGTCGGGATTCGGCCAACCACGGAGCGCCAACCCCGTGCCCGAGCATGCCCCGGCCGGGGCGGCGGCGGCCGCGGGAACATGGAAGGGTGTGCGCGCCTTGAAGCGGTAGGGCGCGTGGCGCGGGATGCGGACGGGCCCGCCGGTGGCGAGAACTGTGAGGTCGCGGCCACCGGACCGTGACATCGATGTGACGGCCGCATGAAACGGTTTGCCGAACATGCGTAGGGTGCAGAGAACTCATCAGGAGGACGGTGCCCCGCACGGGGCCCGGCGACGGTACGACGACGGGTGAAGGAGGGAGCCGGAGCGATGGGCGACCACAAAGACCAGCACCTTCGGGTGGGCGCGGCCGTACGGCGCCGGCGCCGGGACCTCGAACTCACCCTCGCCGTGGTGGCCGAGCGCAGCGGCCTGTCGGTGCCCTTCCTGAGCCAGATCGAGAACGACCGGGCCCGGCCCAGCCAGAACTCCCTGGAGAAGGTGGCCGACGCCCTGCGCACCACGGCCGTGGAGCTGCTCGCCGCCGCCGACCCCGCGTGCAGCGTCGACGTGGTCCGCGCCGAGGACCCCGACCCCGAGCTGGCGCCCAGGGTGCGCTCGCTGGTGCGCGGCCACCACCAGATGCACGCCTCCGAGTTCACCGGCGACCACGACGCCGGCCGGGAACTCCAGTACCGCAACGACCAGTTGATGTACGTCACCGAGGGCGCCGTGGAGATCGAGGCCGAGGGCCGCGCCTACCGGCTCGGGCGCGGTGACACGCTGTACCTCACCGGAGGGGTGCGGCACCGCTGGCGGGCCACGGTGCCCGACACCCGGCTGATCGTCGTCGCCGTGGCCGAGCACATCGAGGCGGTCCGGGAAGGCCCCCGCAGGTGAGGGCCCGCCGGTGAGGGTCGTCTCCCTGGTCCCGTCGCTGACCGAGGCCGTCGCCCGCACCCTCCCCGGGGCCCTGGTCGGCGCCACCGACTGGTGCACCCACCCGGCCGGGCTCGACGTCGTACGGGTCGGCGGCACCAAGAACCCGGCGACGGACCGCGTCCTCGCCCTCGCCCCCGACCTGGTGATCGCCAACGAGGAGGAGAACCGCGCCCCCGACCTGGACGCCCTGCGCGGCGCCGGCGTGGAGGTGCTGGTCACCGAGGTGCGCACCGTGCCGCGGGCCTTCACCGAGCTCGAGCGGGTGCTGGACGCCTGCGGCTCGCCCTCCCGGCCCCGCTGGCTGGACGAGGCACAGGCGGCCTGGACCGGCGTACCGGTCCCCGAGCGGCGCGCCACG
Source organism: Streptomyces sp. BK208 (assembly GCF_004364245.1). Lineage (GTDB taxonomy): Bacteria > Actinomycetota > Actinomycetes > Streptomycetales > Streptomycetaceae > Streptomyces. The sequence goes on from NZ_SOAV01000007.1 coordinate 183,593, forward strand.
GCCGTCGTACCGGTCTGGCGCAGGCCCTGGATGGTGCTGGGCCGCGACACCTTCGCGGGCGACGTCCTGGCCCGCCTCGGCGTCGACCACCTGTACGCCGCACACGCCGAGCGCTACCCGAAGGTCCCGGTGGACGAACTGCGCGCGGCCCGCCCCGACGTCGTGGTCCTGCCGGACGAGCCGTACCGCTTCACCGCCGACGACGGCCCGGAGGCCTTCCCCGGCCTGCCCTGCGCCCTCGTCGACGGGCGGTACCTCACGTGGTACGGACCCTCGCTGGCCCGGGCGCCCCGGGCGCTGGCCGCGGCCCTGCGAGCAGCGCTCCGCTGAGCAGGCCCCGCGCGGTGTGCACGGCGGTGACGGCCCACGCGGCGACGAGCAGGGCGTACAGGGCGACGGCGAGCCCGTCGTAGGCGACGAGCCCGGTCTCGCGGGCCAGCGCCTCGGCGCCGGTGACGCAGGTGCCCACGGGGAAGGTGAACGACCACCACGTCATCGAGAACCCCATGCCGGCGCGCCGGGCCCGCACCACGTGCGCGACGGCGAACGCCAGCCACATCAGGGCGAAGCCCGTCACCGGCACCCCGTACAGCACGGCGAGGACCGAGAACCCCTCGGCGTACGGGTCCGGCACGATGCCCGGCGCGACGTCCGCGAACTTCCCCACGGCCGTCGTCGACTGCCCGAGCGGCCCCAGGACCAGGAACAGCGACGGGGTGAGGACGAGGGGCAGCGGCCCGCCGGTGAGCAGCCGGCCGAAGATCACCGGCAGTGTCACCAGGGTCGCGAGCAGGCTCACCCCGAACAGCGCCACGCACGCGAGCAGCAGCGTCTCGCGGGGCTGTCCCGGCGGCAGGTGCGGCACCAGCGGCGGTCCGACGGCCGCGGACACCATCGGCGCGACCAGCGGCAGCAGCCACACCGGACTGGCCTGCCCCGGCTCGACGCGATGGCGTACGGCCATCAGGTACGGCACGGCGACCGCCGCCGCCAGCCCGATCAGCGTGCCGGCCGTGAACAGCACGGTGCCCAGGGCGACCGCGGCCCGGACGCCGATCCAGTCCCGGCCGAGCGCGAGGGCGCCGCCGCCGACGGCCAGCAGAGCCATCGACAGACAGCCGTAGAACGGCGCCGCAGCGGGGTCGAGCAGATGGGCGCGGGCCTGGTCCCGGTGGTGGCGCCAGTGCAGGGTCCGGGCCGTCAGCAGGGCCACCAGCAGCAGGAAGGACAGCGCCCAGACGGAGGTGCACACGGCACGCAGGCCGGGCACGTGACCGGGGAGCGCGGCCCCGGCCGTACCGACGACGGCGGTACCCATGACGCAGGCGTACCAGTTGGGCCCGAGATGACGGACGCCCGGCACCCGCCGGACGGGCGGGCCGACGGCGGGCAAGGGGACGGGGGAGCGGGGCTGGGCTGCGGTGACCATGCCTCCACGGTCCCGGCGGGCGAATCCCCTGACCAGGGACCACGTTCCTATGAGGGCATAAGCTGGAGTTATGAGCAGGGACACGGGGAGCGGCGGCGCGGGAGTCGGCACGGGCGGCGGCGCGGGCGGCGCGGACGGTGGACACGGCGGCCGGGCGCGGCCCGGGGCGGGCTCGCTGGCGCACCGGGTGCCCGACCTCGGGGCGATGGAACTGCTGCTGGCGGTGGCCCGTCTGGGCAGCCTCGGCGGGGCCGCGCGCGAACTGGGCATCACCCAGCCCGCCGCCAGCAGCCGCATCCGCTCGATGGAACGGCAGCTGGGCGTCGCCCTGGTGGACCGCTCGCCGCGCGGGTCCCGGCTCACCGACGCGGGCGCGCTGGTCACGGACTGGGCGCGGCGGATCGTGGAGGCCGCCGAGGCGTTCGACGCGGGCGCGCAGGCGCTGCGCGACCGGCGGGACTCGCGGCTGCGGGTCGCGGCGAGCATGACGATCGCCGAGTACCTGCTGCCGGGCTGGCTGGTCGCGCTGCGCGCCCAGCTGCCGGACACCGCGGTGTCGCTGCTCGCGGGCAACTCGGCGGCGGTCGCGGAGCGCCTGCTGGCCGACGAGGCAGACCTCGGCTTCGTGGAGGGGGTGAGTGTGCCGACCGGCCTCGACTCCGCGGTCATCGCCCACGACCGGCTCGTCGTCGTGACCGCGCCGGGGCACCCGTGGGCCCGCCGCAGGCGCCCGCTCGCGGCGGCCGAGCTGGCCGAGACCCCGCTGATCCTGCGGGAGAAGGGCTCCGGCACCCGGCAGGTCCTGGACGCGGCGCTGGGCGGCCTGGCCCGCCCCCTGATCGAACTGTCGTCGACGACCGCCGTGAAGGCGGCCGCGGTGGGCGGCGCCGGGCCCTCCGTCCTCAGCGAACTCGCCGTCGGCGAGGAGCTGACCACCCGGCGCCTGGTGAGCGTCCCGGTGGCGGACGTCGTGCTGGCCCGCGACCTGCGAGCGGTATGGCCCACCGGCCACCGCCCCACGGGACCGGCCCGCCGGCTGCTGTCACTGACCCGCGGGTAGGCCCCGCGGGCGTGGGCGGGCCCGGGGCCGTCGGCTTGGTCCGACGGTGGGGGTGCGCCGGTTCGGCCCGACGGTGTCGGTGCGCCGGTTCGGTCCGACGGTGAGGGTTCGCCGGCTTGGTCCGACGGTGGGGGTTCGCCGGTTCGGTCTGACGGTGGGGGTTCGCCGGCTTGGTCTGACGGTGGGGGTGCGCCGGTTCGGTCCGACGGTGGGGGTTCGCCGGCTTGGTCTGACGGTGGGGGTGCGCCGGTTCGGTCTGACGGTGGGGGTTCGCCGGTTCGGTCTGACGGTGGGGGTCGCCGGTTCGGTCCGACCGTGCGGGTCCGCCGGTTCGGTCTGACGGTGGGGGTCGCCGGTTCGGTCCGACCGTGCGGGTCCGCCGGTTCGGTCCGACCCTCCGGGTCCGTTGGGTCGCCGTGTGAGGGGCCGTCGGGCTGTTCCGGGTGTTCCGGGGCCTCCCCGGCACCGACCGCCGTGCGGGAGACACCGGGACCGCCCGGTGGGGACGGGCGAAGACGCCGTCAGGCTCGTCGCGCCGACCGGGCAGATTCCACCAGGGCCGGCATCACGCGTCCGTGTCGTCCTTTCGGGGTGCCACCGAACCGTCGGGACCGGCCGGGATGTCGGGTGGTTCCCGGGTGTGCGCGGTGTGGTGCGCCGAGCGGGACGTGGTGGAGGGGCCCCGGTCGGGCCGGGGGGGTGACGCCCGCTGGGGGGAAGGGGGAGGCGTGGTCAGCCCCGTCGGGCCTCCCGGGCGGCTTCCACCAGGGCCCGCATCACGCGCAGGTCCTCGCCCATCTCCGGGTGCCACTGGACCCCGAGGACCCAGCCGGGGCCGGACGGCAGTTCCAGGGCCTCCACCGTTCCGTCCGCCGCGTGCGCCGACGCGACCAGGCCGGTGCCGAGGCGGTCCACCGCCTGGTGGTGGTACGTCGGCACGAACATCTCCTCCGGCACGGCACCGGCGTACAGCGTGCCCGGCACCGGCTGGACCAGGTGACCGCCGAACACGCCCACCACCTCGGCGTGCCCCTCGATGTGCTGCACCAGGGTGCCGCCCAGGGCGACGTTGAGCAGCTGCATGCCCCGGCAGATGCCCAGCAGCGGGACGCGCGCCACCAGGGCCGCCTCGATGAGCGCCAGCTCCCACGTGTCCCGGGCCCGGGCGGGCGGGCCGGTGCGCGGATCGGTCCCGTCGCCGTAGCGGACCGGCTCCACGTCCGGGCCGCCCGCGATCACCAGCCCGTCCACGCGGGCGACGGCCGCGGCGGCGTGCTCCGGCGCGTCCGGCGGGAGCAGCGCGGCCAGTCCCCCCGCCCCCTGCACCAGCCGCGGATACGCGGCCGGCAACAGCACCGCCTCCAGCTCCCACACGCGCCAGCGCGCCCCGGCCTCCAGATACGTGCTGACACCGATCAGCGGCCTGTCGGCCATGCACCCTCCAGAGGATCGGACCGGGCAATGGGCTGCTCCCACACCTTTGCCGCATCGGACCGGCGCGGCAAGGCGCTCACGTCAGGAACCCGCGCAGCAGCGCCGCCGTCCCCGCGCAGTGCTCCCGGGCGGTCTCCCGCGCCCCGTCCGCGTCGCCGTCGAGCACCGCCTCCACCAGCGCGGCATGCTGGCGCTGGGAATGCTCCAGGTTGCGCACCAGCAGCGGGATGCAGTCCAGCAGGTCGTTGAGACCGGCCCGGACGGCCGCGTACTGGGCCGCCAGCGCCGGTGAGCCGCACAGCTCCGCGAGAGTGAGGTGCAGCCTCGTGTCCAGCCGCCGGTACTGCGCCAGCGGTGCCTCCCGTGTACCGGCCAGCGCCTCCCGCAACCGCGCCGCCCCCGCGTCCGCCAGTCCGTGCGCCGCGCACAGCCCGGCCGCGCCCACCTCCAGCACCTCCCGGAAGCGCAGCACGTCCTCGACGTCGACCCCGGCCAGCCGGCGCCGCAGCTCGTCCTCGCCGCCCCCGTCCGCCCGCGACAGCACGAACGTTCCGCCGTACCGTCCGCGCCGGGCCTCGACCAGCCCCTGGTCCTGGAGCACCCGCAGCACCTCGCGCAGCGTCACCCGGCTGATCCCCAGCCGCTCCGCCAGCTCCCGCTCGGCCGGCAGCCGCTCGCCCTCCGCCACCAGGCCCAGCCTGACGACCTGGAGGATCTGCTCCAGCGCCTCCTCGAAGCCGTTGCCGGCCCGCACCGGCCGCAGCACCGGCGCCAGCCGGTCCGTGACACTCCCGCCGGTTTCCTCCCGCACGCGGCCGCGCCCCCTTCCCAACCAAAGGTTCCCGGCAATACCTTATGGCTCCCGGCCAGAAGGAGGCTCTCCCCGTGGCAGACCGCACACCCCCGCTCGGGGTCGAGGAACTGCACGCCCTCGTCGCCGCCGGTGACATCGACACCGTCGTGCTGGCCTTTCCCGACATGCAGGGCCGCCTCCAGGGCAAGCGCTTCGCCGCGCGCTTCTTCCTCGACGAGGTCCTGGCCCACGGCACCGAGGGCTGCAACTACCTGCTCGCCGTCGACGCCGACATGAACACCGTCGACGGCTACGCCATGTCCTCCTGGGACAGCGGCTACGGCGACTTCGCCATGCACGCCGACCCCGCCACCCTGCGCCGGCTGCCCTGGAACGAGGGCACCGCGATGCTCGTCGCCGACCTCGCCTGGGAGGACGGCTCCCCGGTGCCCGCCGCGCCCCGCCAGATCCTGCGCCGCCAGCTGGAGCGGCTCGCCGGGCGCGGGTACACCGCACAGGTCGGCACCGAGCTGGAGTTCATCGTCTTCCGGGACACCTACGAACACGCCTGGGACGCCGGCTACCGCGGCCTGACCCCGGCCAACCAGTACAACGTCGACTACTCGGTCCTCGGCACCGGCCGCGTCGAACCCCTGCTGCGCCGCATCCGCAACGAGATGGCCGGCGCCGGCCTCACCGTCGAGTCCGCCAAGGGCGAGTGCAATCCCGGCCAGCACGAGATCGTCTTCCGCTACGACGAGGCCCTCGTCACCTGCGACCAGCACGCCGTCTACAAGACCGGCGCCAAGGAGATCGCCGCACAGGAGGGCATGTCCCTCACCTTCATGGCCAAGTACAACGAGCGCGAGGGCAACTCCTGCCACATCCACCTCTCGCTCACCGACGCCGACGGCCACAACGCCATGGCCGACGGCGGCGAGGGCGGCGCCATGTCCGAGGTCATGCGGCACTTCCTCGCCGGACAACTGGTGGCGCTGCGCGAGTTCGCGCTCCTCTACGCCCCGCACATCAACTCCTACAAGCGCTTCCAGCCCGGCTCCTTCGCCCCCACCGCCGTCGCCTGGGGCCGCGACAACCGCACCTGCGCCCTGCGCGTCGTCGGCCACGGCCGCTCGCTCCGCTTCGAGAACCGGCTCCCCGGCGGCGACGTCAATCCGTACCTCGCGGTGGCCGGCATGGTCGCCGCCGGACTGCACGGCGTCGAGCAGCGGCTGGAGCTGCCCGAGCCCTGCTCCGGCAATGCCTACGCCGCCGACTACGAGCACGTCCCCACCACCCTGCGCGAGGCCGCCGAGCTGTGGGAGAACAGCACCCTGGCCAAGGCCGCCTTCGGGGACGAGGTCGTCGCCCACTACCGCAACATGGCGCGCGTCGAACTGGACGCGTTCGACGCCGCCGTCACGGACTGGGAACTGCGCCGCTCCTTCGAACGCATGTGAGGCCCACGTGTCCCACGAGTCACCCGAGTCGTCCGAACTGACCGTACTGAACCCCGCCACCGAAGAGGTCCTCGCCACCGTCCCCGCCGCCTCCGCGGCCGACGTGGACGCCGCCGTCGCGCGCGCCGTCCGGGCGCAGCCCGCCTGGGCCGCCCTCGCCCCCGGCGACCGCGCGCGGCTGCTGCGCCGTTTCGCCGCCGTCGTCGACGAGCACCTGGAGGAGCTGGCCCGGCTGGAGGTCCGCCAGGCCGGGCACACCGTGGGCAACGCCCGCTGGGAGGCGGGCAACGTCCGCGACCTGCTCGACTACGCCGCCGGGGGAGTGGAGCGGCTCACCGGACGCCAGATCCCGGTCGCCGGCGGCCTGGACGTCACCCTCCTCGAACCGCTCGGCGTCGTCGGCGTCATCGCCCCCTGGAACTTCCCCATGCCCATCGCGGCCTGGGCCACGGCACCGGCGCTCGCGGCGGGCAACGCGGTCCTCCTCAAGCCCGCCGAGACGACCCCGCTGACCGCGCTGCGCCTGGCCGAACTCGCCCTGGACGCGGGACTTCCCCAGGGACTGTTCCAGGTACTGCCGGGGCACGGACCGGTGGCGGGGGACGCGCTCGTCGAGCACCGGGACGTCGCCAAGATCGTCTTCACCGGGTCCACGGCCGTGGGCCGGCGGGTGGCCGCCAAGGGCGCCGCCCTGCTCAAGCCCGTCACCCTCGAACTCGGCGGCAAGAGCCCCTCCGTCGTCTTCGCCGACGCCGACCTGGAAGCCGCCGCGGCCGCCACCCCCATGTCCTTCCTGGACAACTCCGGCCAGGACTGCTGCGCCCGCACCCGCATCCTGGTCCAGCGCTCCGTGTACGACCGGTTCCTCGACCTGCTCGCCCCCGCGATCGAGGCCGTCCGCGTCGGCGACCCGGCCGACGAGGCCACCGACATGGGCCCGCTGATCTCCCGCACCCAGCTGGACCGCGTCCGCTCCTACGTCCCCGGGGACGCCGACGGCATCCGCGGCAAGGCCCCCGAGGGCCCCGGCTTCTGGTTCCCGCCCACCGTCCTCACCGGCGTCGACGAGGACGCGCGGGTGGCCGTCGAGGAGGTCTTCGGACCCGTCGCCGTCGCCCTGCCCTTCGAGGACGAGGCCGACGCGATCCGCCTGGCCAACGCCACCGACTACGGCCTGTCCGGCTCGCTGTGGACCCGGGACGTCGGACGCGCCCTGCGCGTGTCGGGCGCGGTCCGCGCCGGCAACCTGTCCGTCAACTCCCACGCCAGCGTCCGCTACTGGACCCCCTTCGGCGGGTTCAAGCAGTCCGGCCTCGGCCGCGAACTCGGCCCGGACGCGCTGACCGCGTTCACCGAGACCAAGAACGTCTTCATCAGCAACGCCTCGCCGAGCACGGAGGGCCCCGCACTGTGAGCGAAACCACCGAGGAGATCGTCTGCCGCCGCCTGGTCGGCCGCACCGCCGTCGTCACCGGGGCGGGCAGCGGCATCGGCCGCGCCACCGCCCGCCGGCTCGCCTCCGAGGGCGCCCACGTCGTCTGCGCCGACGTGGACGAGACCCGGGGCAAGGCGGCCGCCGAGGACAGCGGCGGAATCTTCGTCCGGGCCGACGTGACCGACCCCGAGCAGGTCGAGGCGCTGTTCGCGGCGGCCCACGACACCTACGGCAGCGTCGACGTCGCGTTCAACAACGCCGGCATCTCGCCCCCCGACGACGACTCCATCCTGGAGACCGGCCTGGAGGCGTGGAAACGCGTCCAGGAGGTCAACCTCACCTCCGTCTACCTGTGCTGCAAGGCCGCCATCCCCTACATGCGGCGCCAGGGCCGGGGCTCCGTCATCAACACCGCGTCCTTCGTGGCCCGGATGGGCGCGGCCACCTCCCAGATCTCGTACACCGCCTCCAAGGGCGGCGTCCTCGCCATGTCCCGGGAACTGGGAGTCCAGTTCGCCCGGGAGGGCATCCGCGTCAACGCGCTCTGCCCCGGCCCGGTCAACACCCCGCTGCTGCGGGAGCTGTTCGCCAAGGACCCGGAGCGGGCCGCGCGCCGCCTCGTCCACATCCCGCTCGGGCGGTTCGCCGAGGCCGAGGAGATCGCCGCCGCCGTGGCCTTCCTGGCCAGCGACGACTCCTCCTTCGTCAACGCCAGCGACTTCCTGGTGGACGGCGGGATCTCGGGGGCGTACGTCACACCGCTGTAGAACACCGTGCGCGGCGTCCTACAGTGCCGCAATGAGCATGACGCCGCCGCCCGGCTGGTACCGCGACCCCACGGCTCCCCACCAGGAACGCTGGTGGGACGGCGCGGCCTGGACGGAACACCGGCGCGCCCCGGGACCCGCCGGGTACGGACCGGCGGTGGACCCGACCCCGGGCACGGCGTCGGAGTACGGGCGGCATCCGGCGTCCGGGTACCACCGGGCGCAGTCCGGCCCGGCTCCGGCCGCGCCGCCCCCCGCCGTCGGCGCCCCGGGCGGGCCGCCCACCGGCGGACGCGGGAAGGCCGTCGCCCTGACCACCGCCGCGGCCGTGCTGGTCGGGGCGATCGTCACCGGCGTGTTCGTCCTCGGCGAGGACGACGCCGGCAGCTCGCGGACGCGGACCACGCCGGTCACGGCCACCGCCTCCGACCCGGCGCCGGTGACCGACCCGCCGACCCCCTCACCGACCGCCTCCGAGACCCCCGCGGACGACCCGGCCGTGGTCGAGGACCAGCTCAACGGCGTCACGTTCCCCCTGCCCGACGGCTGGGTCCGGCCCAGGTACGTCGCCGAGGACGACGTCATGATGACCACGGACGGCACCTACGACTGCCCCGCCGGTGGCGGCGTGTGCCGGCACGGCCTGGTCGTCTCCCGCACCGTCACGGCGAACGCCGAGTCCTCACCGAAGGTCCTCGCGCGGCAGGACATCGAGGACGCGGCCGACGACGCCTACGACCGCGACCTGGTGGGCAACAAGCCCTTCGGCGGCATCGAGTCCCACGAGGAGGTGGCCTCCGGCCCCGTCGCGGTCGCCGGACGCGCCGGGTACTACGTGCGCTGGCGGGTGAGGACCGCCAAGGGGCCCGGCGGCTACGTGCAGTCGATGGTCTTCCCCTCGACCGTCGGCACCGAGTCCCCGATCCTCGTCCGCTACGTCTTCGACGCCGGCGAGGACGGACCGCCGCCGGCCGACATGGACACCATCACCAAGGGCATCCGGCCCATCGGCGACGCGGACACCGGCGGCGGCGTGGGCAGCGGCATCGGCCCGACGCCGTGACCCGTGCCGGGGCCGTCACAGGAAGGTACGACCCTCGCCCCGGTACGTCGGCACCGTCGCCGTCACCGCGTCGCCCTCGACCAGGTGCAGCGCGTCGAACCGCTCGCACAGCTCCCCGGCCTTGGCGTGCCGGAACCACACCTTGTCGCCGATGAGCAGATCGTCGGCGGGCGAGCCCAGCAGCGGCGTCTGCACCTCGCCGGCGCCCTCCTGCGGGTCGTAGCGCAGGCCCTCCGGCAGGTACGGCACCGGCAGCCGGTCGGCTCCGGCCGCGCCCGAGGCCGGATAACCGCCGCCGAGCACGGTCACGGACCCCACCCCGGGCCGCCGGACGACGGGCTGCGCGAACAGCGCCGCCGGACGGCCGCTGAACGACGTGTAGTTGTCGAACAGCCGCGGCAGGTACAGCCCGGACCCGGCGGCGATCTCCGTGACCGCGTCCTCGGCGGCGGTGTGCTGCACGCTGCCCGTACCACCGCCGTTGACGAACTCCAGGCCGGGCACCACGGCCCGGACCGCCCGCACCGCCGCCGCCCGCCGCTCGGCGAGCTCCCGGCGGGCGGCGGCCTGCATAAGCCGCACGGCACGCGACCGCAGCGGCCGTCCCGCGACCGCGTCCCCGACGCCGGCCACATGCCCCTCGTACGCCATGATGCCGACGACCTCGAACCCGGGCCGGCGGGCCACCGCGCGGGCCAGGTCGGCGACCTGGGCGGGGGAGTGCAGCGGGGAGCGCCGGGCCCCGACCCGCACCCGCCCCCCGAAGAGCTTCAGCGAGGTGTCCAACTCCAGGCAGACCCGCACGACTTCCCGGCCGCCGCCGCTCTCGCGTGCCGCGTCGACCAGGTCCAGCTGCGCCGGGTCGTCGACCATCACGGTCACCGCGGCGGCCAGCTTCGGGTCGGCGGTCAGCTCGGCGTACCCGGCGCGGTCCGCCGACGGATAGGCGAGCAGCACGTCCTCGACACCGGAACGCGCCAGCCACAGGGACTCGGCCAGCGTGAACGACATGACGCCCGCGAAACCGTCCCTCGCCAGGACCCGTTCCAACAGGGCGCGACAGCGTACGGACTTGCTGGCGACCCGGATCGGCTTGCCTCCGGCGCGGCGGACCAGGTCGTCCGCGTTGGCGTCGAAGGCCTCCAGGTCCACGATCGCCACGGGGGCGTCCAGATGGGCGGTGGCCCGGTCGTAACGGGCCCGGTCGGCGGCGCGCGCAGTCATGTCCGCAGCCTGCCAGACAGGATTACCGCGGGGTAGGGGGACGATCCGGGCCAATGCCACGGGCGTGCGGACTGGTTCCCCCTCCCGCGGGGTCACGCCGTAGAGTGACGCGCACGTACGGCGGGCCCGCACCCGGCGGCCAGGGCCGCGCCCCGCGCCGGATGGCGGCCCTCCCGTGCGGGTATGCGTGCCCGGGACGGATCGGTTCCGCGCCGGGCCGGGGCAGGAGACACCACACCGGCCCGCGTCGGAGCAACGGGCCGGGCCCGAGGAAACGGGGGGTGCATGAGCACGGAAGCGCGCCGCGCCTCCCTCCCCCCGCACCCCCAGACACCGCCCCGTCGCGAGACCCCCGCCTCTCCCGGGACGCCGCCCGACGCCGACAGCCCGGCACCCTCCCCGCCGGCGGTCCACCCCCACCCCTCGGTGCACCCCCACTCCTCGGCCCACCCGCGGCCCCCGGCCCACCCGCCGGCCCCACCCCGTCCGCAGGCGCCGCCCCCTGGGGCGCAGCCCCGCCAAGAGCCCGCGCCCCGGCCGGAGTCCGCGCCGGGCCTCGACGACCCGACGTTCCTGGCGGCCCCGTCACCACCCCGGACGCCGCCGCGCCCGGGCACTCCGCCCCGGCCCGGCGTTCCGCCCCGCCCGGCACAGGCACCGGAGCGCGGCGGCGACCCGGAGGCCGGCCACTCCGCTCCGCGGCGGCACACCGGCACCCCCGCCGCCACCGCCCCGGACCGCGAGGACATCCCGCCGAGGCGTACCGTGACCGGCGCCGGCCGCGCGGACGGGTCCGCCACCCCGGACGGGAACCGGGACCAGGACTCCGGCCGCCCCGCCACCCGGCGCCGCTACCCGCGCTTCGGTCCCGGCGACGCCCGGCCCGTCGACCCGGCCCTCCCGCCGGCCCGGCCCGTCGACCCGGCCCTCCCGCCGGCCCGGCCCGTCGACCCGGCCCTGCCGCCGGCCCGGTCCACCGACCCGGCGCTCCCGCCGCCCCGCGCGTCCGCCCGGTTCCCCGACACCGCCCCCACCGCCGGCCGCGGCACCCCGCACGGCAGCGACACCCTGCGCGGCAGTGGGCCGGCGAAGACCCCGATGCACGGTCCCGGCGCGCCCGCCGAGGCCTCGACCGAGACGACCACACGGCTGCGCCCGGTCCCGGCGGACACGGAAGAGGAGCCGGCACGGGAACCCGCGGCCCGGACGCGACCCCCCGCGCCCCGGCCCGCCCCGGCCGCACCCGACCCCGCCTTCTCCTGGAGCGCCCCGGCGCCCCCGCCCGGCGCGCGCCCCCGGATCTCGTTCGGCGAGCCCGAGGGGTACGACGGGCCGGCCCGGCCGCGCCGGCTCGGTGGACGCCCGCGCCCCCAGGTCCTCGCCGCCGCGGTCTGCCTCGTGCTCGGGGTGGGACTGCTCACCGGAGCCGTCACGGGCAGCTGGCTCGCCGGGGACTCCGGGGACGACGGGGCACGCAGTGCGTACACCGAGGCCGCACAGCTGTGGCACAGCGTGCCCGTCGACCAGCTGTTCCCGCCCACCGTCCAGGGCAAGGGCGCCGGCCCCGGCGGAGCCGACCGCACCTGGACACGGGTCGCCGTCGCCCCCGACGGCGACTGCGCCGGTGCCTTCGACCGGCTGCTCGCCAAGGTGCTCGACCCGGTCGGCTGCGCGCGCCTGCTGCGCGCCACCTACACCGACGCCACGCAGAGCCACGTCACCACCGTCGGCCTGCTCTTCACCGAGGCCGACGCCGCCGCCATGACCTCGCTGGCGGGCCGCTTCGAGAAGGAGGACCTCGGCCGCCGGGCCGACCTCATGCCACTGCCGTACGCGGTGAAGGACACCGTCGCCGAGGACTTCGGCGCGCCGCAGCGGGCCGCGTGGACCGTCTCCGTCCTCACCGACGCTCCCGTCGTCGTCTACGCCGTGTCCGGCTGGGCCGACGGCCGCACCGTCGACGAACCCGAACCCGCCGAGGAGGCCACCGAGTCCGGTGCCGCGTCGGCCCCCGCTCAGGCCGGGCTCGGCCACGAGGCGCAGGGCCTCGCCGACCGCGTCGAACGCGCCCTGCGCAAGCACGTCGGCGCGCCCACGGAGCAGCCCTCGTGACCCCCGCAGTCATCCGCCGCAGGACGGGGGCCCTGAGCCTCTTCCTCGCCGCCGCCCTCGCCGTCGTCCCGCCGACCGCCGCGCACGCCGACGGCATCCGCGCCCAGCAGTGGGCCCTGGACGCCCTGCACACCCAGGAGGTGTGGCGCACCACCAAGGGCGCCGGCGTCACCGTCGCCGTCCTGGACACCGGCGTCGAGGCCGACCACCCCGACCTGGCCGGCAACGTCCTCACCGGCAAGGACCTGGTCGGCTTCGGTGCGAGCGAGGGCGACCGCTCCTGGGCCCGGCACGGCACCGCCATGGCCGGGATCATCGCCGGTCACGGACACGGCGCCGGCCACGCCGAGGGCGTCATGGGCGTCGCCCCGGAAGCCCGCATCCTGCCCGTGCGCGTCATCCTGGAGAACGGCGACCCCTCCCGCGCCAAGGCCCGCAAGACCCGCGGCAACGCCCTGGCCGAAGGCATCCGCTGGGCCGCCGATCACGGCGCCGACATCATCAACCTCTCCCTCGGCGACGACTCGTCCTCCGCCCACCCGGAACCGGCGGAGGACGAGGCCGTCCAGTACGCCCTGAAGAAGGGCGTGGTCGTCGTCGCCTCGGCGGGCAACGGCGGTGACAAGGGCGACCACGTCTCCTACCCGGCCGCCTATCCGGGCGTGATCGCCGCGACCGCCGTCGACCGCTACGGCACCCGCGCCTCGTTCTCCACCCGCCGCTGGTACGCCACGGTCAGTGCCCCCGGCGTCGACGTGATCATCGCCGACCCCGACCACCGCTACTACGAGGGCTGGGGCACCAGCGCCGCCTCCGCCTTCGTCTCCGGGGCCGCCGCCCTGGTGAAGTCCGCCCACCCGGGCCTCACCCCCGCACAGATCAAGGGCCTCCTGGAGGACACCGCCCGCAACGCCCCGGCCGAGGGCCGCGACGACTCCCGCGGCTTCGGCTTCGTCGACCCCGCCGCCGCCATCGAGGCGGCCGGGCAACTGAAGCCCGAGGGCCTCGAGTCGGCCGCCTACGGGGAGGAGTACTTCGGCTCCGGACCGGACACCCCCGCCTCCGACGACGACACCTCGGCCTGGGCCGCCCCGCTGGCCGGCAGTGCGGGCGGCGTCCTGGTGGTCGCCGCCGTGGTCCTGTGGCGGGGCCGCCGCGAACGCCCCGACGACTTCTGACCGGCCCCGAGCGGCTCCGGCCCGGCCCGGTCACCTGAAGCGGAATGAACCAGTTCGCCCCGAGCTCCGTCATGGTCATGAATCGATCGGGAGCCGTGCCCGGGGTCGGAACCGCCCCTGGGGTCGTGCGGTGCCCGGTGAGACGGAACGCGCACACTCCAGAAGGAGCCCACTGATGCGGAACAGCACGTCGAGCCGACGCGATGCCGCTGTGTCGACACGGTCGCGGCGGCTGCCGCGGCTCGCGGGGACGGTCGTGATCGCGGCCGCGCTGACCACCGCCTGCACGGCGCAGGGCGGTGGCGGGGAGGCCGGAGGGTCGTGCGCGATCGCCGCCCTGTACGAGGGCCGCACCTATACGCAGGTGGACGACGTCCACTTCACCGTGGGCGAAGCGCTCGGCCCCGTCGAGGTCCCGCCCTGTGACGACACGCCGGGCCACGACGACGAGGCCGTAAGGGCCGAACCGGCCGCGGCCTTCGTCGTCGACGGCTTGAATCCACGTACGGCCATCGCGATGCGGTACGCCGCGGACGAGGTGCTGCTCCTCGCCGTCCAACCCGGAGGCAGCCTGCCTCCCGAGGTCGAGGCCCTGACGCGAGGCCAGGGCCGGACCGGCGCGCGGGCCGGAGGAAGTATGCCTCAGGTCGGAGACGGCTGACAGACCGGTGAGGAGCGCCGTACCCGCCCCCCGATAGGGTCGGGACCGTGGCGAACAAGAACATCCCCGACTCCGCCTTCTCCGACGACGACGGCACCGCCGACCCCCGGCTGAGCGCCGCGCTCGCCGCCTGGGCCGAGGACCGCGCCGCCGTGGGCCCGGTGCTCGAGGCGCTCAGGGGCGCCCGGCTGCTCGTGCCCGTCGTCGCGGTGCTCGGCGAGGTGGAGGAGGACGAGAACGGGCTGCGCCGGGAGAAGACCAGTGACATGGCGGTACCGACCCTGAAGGCCGGGGACCGCACCGCGCTGCCCGCCTTCACGTCCACCGAGTCGCTCGCCCGCTGGGATCCGGAAGCCCGCCCCGTCGCCGTGGCCGTGCACCAGGCCCTGGAGGCCGCCGCGCACGAGAAGGCCGACACCGTCGTACTGGACCTGGCCGGTCCGGTGCCGTTCGAGGTGACGGGGCAGGTGCTGCTGGCGCTGGCCGAGGGGCGGACGACCACCGACCCGCTGGCCGACCCGGCCGTGGCATCGGCCGTGCGCGCCGCCCTGGCCGCGGAGCCCGCCGTACGCCGGGCGCACCTCGGTCCGGGACGGGCCGACGGCACGCTCGCGCTGGTCCTGGACCCGGAGGCCGACGCGGCGAGGGCCGCCCGGGCGGTCGCCGAGCGGCTGGCCGCCGACGACACGCTGAGGGCCCGCCTGGTGCGCGGCCTCGACCTGGCACTGCTGCCGGCCGGGGCGACGCCTCCGGGCGAGCCCTTGTACGTGCGGGGATAGCGCGGGGCCGGCGGGCTGTCCCGCGGCCCTGGGCGGCGGTCAGCCGTAGACCGCGCCGGTGTACTTCTCGCCCGGACCCTGGCCCGGCTCGTCGGGGACCAGCGAGGCCTCGCGGAAGGCCAGCTGGAGCGACTTCAGGCCGTCGCGCAGCGGCGCCGCGTGGAACGAGCTGATCTCGGTCGCCGTCGCGTCCAGCAGGCCGGCCAGCGCGTGCACCAGCTTGCGCGCCTCGTCGAGGTCCTTGTGGTCCTCGCCCTCCTCGGTCAGGCCCAGCTTCACGGCGGCGGCGCTCATCAGGTTGACGGCGACCGTCACGATCACCTCGACCGCCGGGACCTCGGCGATGTCGCGGGTCATGGCGTCGAAGTCGGGATTCGCCGAGGATTCAGCAGGGGTCTCACTCATGCCGCACACGATAGGCGCAGCGGGGGAGCGCGCCCCACTCGGACTCGGTTAGCCCTTCCCCCGCCGAGCTGCTAACCTTGTGTAACGACCGGTCGGACACGTACGCCCACGGCAGCGGATCCGGCCCACAAGTGGAGGCTTCGAACTCCCACCTGGCCGTCCTCAGGACGGCGGGTCACCGGTCAGGCGGTCCCGTCCCAGCGGCGGCGACCAGCCCGAAATCGCGCCCCGCGGTCATCGCGGCGGTGCTCCGGTAGCAGTTCGAGGAGCCCCGCCTGTGATCGTCCGGGGCATTTTTTGTGCGCCGGCGCGGTTAGGTCTATCGAACAGAGACGTTACGCGGCTGTCCGCCAGACCGTCGCGTGGTGCTACCGAGGAGGATCCATCAGCGCCGAGCCCCGCATCAACGACCGGATTCGCGTTCCCGAGGTGCGACTTGTCGGTCCCAGCGGCGAGCAGGTCGGGATTGTCCCGCTTGCCAAGGCCCTGGAGCTTGCGCAGGAGTACGACCTCGATCTCGTCGAGGTCGCGGCGAACGCCCGTCCGCCCGTGTGCAAGCTCATGGACTACGGGAAGTTCAAGTACGAGTCGGCCATGAAGGCCCGTGAGGCGCGCAAGAACCAGGCGCACACGGTCATCAAGGAGATGAAGCTCCGGCCGAAGATCGACCCGCACGACTATGACACCAAGAAGGGTCACGTCGTCCGGTTCCTCAAGCAGGGCGACAAGGTCAAGATCACGATCATGTTCCGTGGTCGCGAGCAGTCCAGGCCGGAGCTCGGCTACCGACTGCTGCAGCGTCTCGCGGAGGACGTGGCCGACCTCGGTTTCGTGGAGTCGAACCCGAAGCAGGACGGCCGAAACATGATCATGGTCCTCGGTCCGCACAAGAAGAAGACCGAGGCGATGGCCGAGGCCCGCCAGGCGCAGGAAGCGCGCAAGGCGGACGCGAAGGCGAACCCCGGCAAGTCGCAGAACGCCGCGGAGGCCGACCTCGCGGAGGCCGACGTCGCGGAAGCCGAGGCCCCGGCCGAGGCACCCGCCGAAGCGTGACCCCGGGGGGCCGCCAGTCCCCAGGACACAACCGATACAAGAGCGACGCTCCACACCGTGCCCGGTTTCACGACCGGGCACCGGAGCGCCACCGACGAGGAGAGTACGGCGCTATGCCGAAGAACAAGTCGCACAGCGGTGCCAGCAAGCGCTTCAAGATCACCGGCTCCGGCAAGGTGCTCCGTGAGCGCGCCGGCAAGCGCCACCTGCTCGAGCACAAGTCGTCCCGCGTGACGCGTCGCCTCACCGGCAACGCCGAGATGGCCCCGGGCGACGCCGCGAAGATCAAGAAGCTTCTCGGCAAGTGACGTACGGGCGCCACTGAGCGCCGTACGGCAGGACCGGGACCCAATCGATACCGGGCCGCGTGAGGATCACCGCGGCCCCGCTACAAGGAGTTAACAAGTGGCACGCGTCAAGCGGGCAGTCAACGCCCACAAGAAGCGCCGGGCGATCCTCGAGCAGGCCTCCGGCTACCGCGGTCAGCGTTCGCGCCTGTACCGCAAGGCCAAGGAGCAGGTCACCCACTCGCTGGTCTACAACTACAACGACCGCAAGAAGCGCAAGGGCGACTTCCGTCAGCTGTGGATCCAGCGCATCAACGCCGCTGCCCGCGCCAACGGCATCACGTACAACCGCTTCATCCAGGGCCTGAAGGCCGCCAACGTCGAGGTCGACCGCAAGATCCTCGCCGAGCTGGCCGTCAACGACGCCGGTGCCTTCGCGGCGCTGGTCGAGGTCGCGCAGAAGGCGCTGCCGAGCGACGTGAACGCGCCGAAGGCGGCGTGACGCTGCGCTGGCTTTAGCCGGTTGTCGAAGGGACCCGCAGGCTTCGAGCCTGCGGGTCCCTTTGGTTGCCGCCCGGTCCTGTCCGTTCCCGGCCGCGGCCTCGTCGTGGCTGGTCGCGCCCACGCGGCGGAGCCGCACATAGATGCAGCCCCGCGCCCCTGGGGCGTTGCTCCTTGCGGCGAGTAAGCCGCACCCTGCGTCGAGACGATTGTGAAGGTGATGGAACTCATGGCGCCCGCCGCCCCCGAGCTGATCTCCCCCCGCTCCCCCCGGGTCGCCGCCGCACGGCGGCTCGGGAAGCGGAACTTCCGGGGGAAGGAGCGGTTGTTCCTGGCCGAGGGGCCGCAGGCCGTGCGGGAGGCCGCGGAGTACGGGGAGACCCTGGTCGAGCTGTTCGCGACCGTCGAGGCCGCGGAGCGGTACGCCGACATCGTCGGGGCCGCCCGTGAGGTGGGCGCGCGGGTGCACCTCGCCGCCGAGGCGGTGATCGAGGACATCTCCACCACCGTCACCCCGCAGGGACTGGTCGGGGTCTGCCGGTTCCTGGACACGCCGTTCGACGAGATCCTCGCCGCCCGGCCCAAGCTCGTCGCCGTGCTCGCGCACGTCCGGGACCCCGGCAACGCGGGCACCGTGCTGCGCTGCGCCGACGCCGCCGGCGCCGAGGCGGTCGTGCTCACCGACGCCTCCGTCGACCTGTACAACCCCAAGGCCGTCCGCGCCTCCGTCGGCTCCCTGTTCCACCTGCCGGTCGCCGTCGGCGTCCCCGTGGAGCGTGCCGTCGCCGGGCTGCGGGAGGCAGGCGTGCGGGTGCTGGCCGCCGACGGGGCGGGCGAGCACGACCTGGACGCCGAGCTGGACGCCGGCACCATGGGCGGGCCCACGGCCTGGGTGTTCGGCAACGAGGCCTGGGGGCTGCCGGAGGAGACCCGCGCCCTCACCGACGCCGTCCTGCGCGTCCCGATCCACGGAAAGGCGGAGAGTCTGAACCTCGCGACCGCCGCCGCCGTATGTCTCTACGCGTCGGCGCGTGCACAGCGTGCCGCCGGAGGGTGCCGCTCCGTCACCGAGAGCTAGTAGGGTGACCGGCTCAGGCCCCTGCGCGGTTGAGAGGTGGGGTACGGGGATGAGCGTCGGCACGAGCAGCGCACCGGGCGCACGGGGAGCGCCGCGCCCGCCCGCGCCCCGCACCCCCGCAGACGTCGCCGACCTCGGCGTCGACCCGGACCAGCTGCCCGACGGCCTGGTCGTCGCGGACCGGCGCGGGCGCGTCGTCTGCTTCAACGCGGCCGCCGCCCGCATCACCGCCACCCCCGCCGCCGAGGCCCTCGGACAGCCGCTGGAGAGCGCGCTGCCCCTGGAGGACCTGGAGGGCCGCCGCTGGTGGCAGCTCACCGACCCCTACGGCGGCCTCGCCATCCGGGTCCGCCAGCCCGAGCGCAACCTGCTGCTCCCCGGCGGGCGGGAGGTCCTGGTCACCGCCCGCTACGTGCGCACCGAGCGCCTCGGCCCCGTCCACCGCGTCGTGGTCACCCTGCGCGACACGGAGGCCCGCCGCCGCACCGAGCGCAGTCACGCCGAGCTGATCGCCACCGTCGCCCACGAGCTGCGCTCCCCGCTCACCTCCGTGAAGGGCTTCACGGCGACCCTGCTGGCCAAGTGGGAGAGGTTCACCGACGACCAGAAGCGGCTGATGCTGGAGACCGTCGACGCCGACGCCGACCGCGTCACCCGGCTCATCGCCGAGCTGCTCGACATCTCCCGGATCGACTCGGGCCGCCTCGAGGTGCGCCGCCAGCCCGTAGACATCGGGGCCGCCGTCGGCCGGCACATCCAGGCGTACGTCGCCGCCGGCCAGGAGGCCGACCGGTTCCTGCTCCGCCTCGCCCATCCGCTGCCCGACCTGTGGGCCGACCCCGACAAGATCGACCAGGTGCTGAGCAACCTGCTGGAAAATGCCGTGCGGCACGGCGAGGGAACCGTCACCATTGACGTCACGCCCACGGCGTCCCCCCGCGAAGGGGAGGGCACCGGCACGTCGGTCACGGTGAGCGACGAGGGGGCGGGCATCCCGGAGGAATCCATGAACCGCGTCTTCACCCGCTTCTGGCGGGGCAGCAAGCGCGGTGGCACTGGCCTCGGGCTGTACATCGTCAAGGGCATCGTCGAGGCCCACGGCGGCACCATCACGGTCGGCCGCGCCCCCGGCGGCGGCGCCGAGTTCCGATTTACGTTGCCCGTGGCGGCACCGGCGTACCTCAGCTGACGAGCACCTGAGACGGCCGACGGACCCCACGGGCGTAATCAGCGTTCCACAGCCCCGTTAGACTCGGTCTTTGGCACCTTTGCGTCCAGATCCGCAGACGAAGCGTCCCCACGCTGTCTGAGGACCGTAGACGGGGCGTCCCAGCCAGCCAACCGGAAGCACGGGAAGAGATGTCGGCACCGAATAAGTCGTACGACCCTGTCGAGGTCGAGGCGTTGAAACCGGAAGAGATCGAGCGCATGCGGGACGAGGCGCTCGCCGCCTTCGCCGCCGCGGACTCCCTCGACGCGCTCCAGGAGGCCAAGGTCGCCCACACCGGCGGCACCTCCCCGCTGGCGCTGGCCAACCGCGAGATCGGCGCCCTGCCCCCGCAGGCCAAGGCCGAGGCCGGCAAGCGCGTCGGCATGGCCCGCGGCGCCGTGAACAAGGCGCTGGCCGCCCGCCAGGAGGAGCTGGAGACCGAGCGCGACGCGCGCGTCCTGGTCGAGGAGGGCGTGGACGTCACGCTGCCCTACGACCGCGTACCGGCCGGCGCCCGCCACCCGCTCACCACCCTCTCCGAGCGCATCGAGGACATCTTCGTCGCCATGGGCTACGAGGTGGCCGAGGGCCCCGAGGCCGAGGCCGAGTGGTTCAACTTCGACGCACTCAACATCGGCCCGGACCACCCGGCCCGCGGTGAGCACGACACCTTCTTCGTGCAGGGCCCCGAGGGCGGCTCCGAGTCCGGCGTCGTGCTGCGCACCCACACCTCGCCCGTGCAGATCCGCTCCGCGCTCGACCGCGAGCTGCCGGTGTACGTGATCTGCCCCGGCCGCGTGTACCGCACCGACGAGCTGGACGCCACGCACACCCCCGTCTTCCACCAGGTCGAGCTGCTCGCCGTCGACGAGGGCCTGACCATGGCGGACCTCAAGGGCACCCTGGACCACATGGTCCAGTCGCTGTTCGGCGCGGAGATGAAGACCCGGCTGCGGCCGAACTTCTTCCCCTTCACCGAGCCGTCCGCCGAGATGGACATGCTCTGCTACGTCTGCAAGGGCGCGTCCGTCGGCAACCCCGACCGGCCCTGCCGCACCTGCTCCAGCGAAGGCTGGATCGAGCTGGGCGGCTGCGGCATGGTCAACCCGCGGGTGCTCACCGCCTGCGGCATCGACCCGGAGAAGTACAGCGGCTTCGCCTTCGGGTTCGGTATCGAGCGGATGCTGATGTTCCGCCACAACGTCGAGGACATGCGAGACATGGTCGAGGGTGACGTCCGGTTCACCCGGCCGTTCGGGATGGAGATCTGATGCGGGTCCCGCTTTCCTGGCTGCGGGAGTACGTCGACCTGCCGGCCACCGAGACCGGCCGCGACGTGCAGGCCAAGCTGATTTCGGCCGGCCTCGAGGTCGAGACCGTCGAGCACCTGGGCGCCGACCTCAAGGGCCCCCTCGTCGTCGGCCAGGTGCTGACCATCGAGGAGCTGGAGGGCTTCAAGAAGCCGATCCGCTTCTGCACGGTGAACGTCGGGCAGGCCAACGGCACCGGCGAGCCCCAGGAGATCGTCTGCGGCGCCCGGAACTTCGCCGTGGGCGACAAGGTCGTCGTGGTCCTCCCCGGCGCCACCCTGCCCGGCGGCTTCTCGATCAGCGCCCGCAAGACCTACGGCAAGACGTCCCACGGCATGATCTGCTCCGGCGACGAGCTGGGCATGGGCGACGACGGCACCCACGGCATCATCGTGCTGCCGCCGGAGACCGAGGTCGGCAAGGACGCGATCGAGCTGCTGGAACTGGTCGACGAGGTGCTGGACATCGCCGTCACCGCCAACCGCGGCGACTGCCTGTCCATCCGCGGCGTCGCCCGCGAGACCGCCATCGCCTACGGCCTGCCGCTGCGCGACCCGGCCCTGCTCGACGTGCCCGCGCCGAACGCCTACGGCTACCCGGTGAAGATCGCCGACCCGTCGGGCTGCGACCGCTTCACCGCCCGCACGGTGACCGGCCTGAGCGCCGAGGCACGCTCCCCGATCTGGCTCCAGCGCCGGCTCCAGAAGGTCGGCATGCGGCCGATCTCGCTCGCCGTCGACGTCACCAACTACGTGATGATGGAGCTGGGCCAGCCGCTGCACGCCTACGACCGCTCCCTGGTCCAGGGCACCATCGGTGTGCGCCGGGCCCAGGAGGGCGAGAGCATCGTCACCCTCGACGGCACCGAGCGGAAGCTGCACGCCGAGGACCTGGTCATCACCGACGAGCGCGGCCCGATCGGCCTCGCCGGCGTCATGGGCGGCGCCAACACGGAGATCGCCGACCACGGCGACGCCGAGAAGGCCACGAGCGACGTGGTCATCGAGGCCGCCCACTTCGACCCGGTGGCCATCGCGCGCACCGCCCGCCGGCACAAGCTGTCCTCCGAGGCGTCCCGCCGCTTCGAGCGCGGCGTCGACCCGCAGGCCGCGGCCGCCGCCGCGCAGCGCACCGTCGACCTCCTCGTGCTGCTGGCCGGCGGCACCGCGGAGGCCGGCGTCACCGAGATCAGCGCCCCGCCCGTGCCGCACACGATCACCGTGGCGGCCGACCACCCCGACCGGGTCGCCGGTGTGGCGTACGGCCGCGAGACCGTCGTACGCCGCCTCCAGGAGGTGGGCTGCGACGTCTACGGCCAGGACGAGCTGATCGTCACCGTGCCGTCCTGGCGGCCCGACCTCACCGACCCGAACGACCTGGCCGAAGAGGTCATCCGGCTGGAGGGCTACGAGAACCTGCCCTCCACGCTGCCCCGGCCCCCGGCGGGCCGCGGCCTGACCGCCCGCCAGCGGCTGCACCGCCGGGTCGGGCGTGCGCTGGCCGGTGCCGGGTACGTCGAGGCGCTGAACTACCCCTTCGTCGGCGAGCAGGTCTTCGACCAGCTCGGACTGGACGCCGACGACCCGGCCCGCCGTGTCGTCAAGCTGGTCAACCCGCTCAGCGACGAGGAGCCCGCCCTGCGGACCTCGCTGCTGCCGGGCCTGCTCGGCGCGCTGCGGCGCAACGACGGCCGGGGCATGCACGACCTGGCTCTGTTCGAGACCGGCCTGGTCTTCCACCCGCAGGACGAGCAGCGGGTCGCCGTGAACCTGCCCGTCGACCGGCGTCCCAGCCAGGACGACCTCGCCGCGCTGGACGCCGCGCTGCCCGACCAGCCCCGGCACGTCGCCGCGGTGCTGACCGGGGCCCGTGAGCAGGCCGGCTGGTGGGGCAAGGGCCGTCCGGCCGACTGGGCCGACGCGGTCGAGTCCGCCCGTACCGTCGCCCGCGAGGCCGGCGCCGAACTGGGCGTCCGCAAGGGCCAGTACGGCCCCTGGCACCCGGGCCGCTGCGCCGAGCTGACGGTCACCGTCGACGGCGAGGAGCGGGTCGTCGGACACGCGGGCGAGCTGCACCCGCGGGTCCTGAAGGCGCTGGGTCTGCCCGCGCGCACCTGCGCGATGGAGCTGGACCTCGACGCCGTGGCACGGGTCGGCGACGACACCCCGCAGGCGCCGAGGATCTCCGGCTTCCCGGTGGCCACGCAGGACGTCGCCCTGGTCGTCGACGCGTTCGTCCCGGCGGCGGACGTCGAGGCGGCGCTGCGCGAGGGCGCGGGTGAACTGCTGGAGTCCATCCGGCTGTTCGACGTGTACGACAACGCGGAGCAGCTCGGTGAGGGGCGCAAGTCCCTCGCGTACGCGCTGCGCTTCCGTGCGGCGGACCGGACGCTGACGGTCGACGAGGCGTCGGCCGCCCGCGACGCGGCGGTCGCCCTCGCGGGCGAGCGGGTCGGAGCGGTGCTGCGCAGTTAGGGGTTCGCCCGAGGGGCGTGGGGTTCCGCCGGTTCGGCGGCTGCGGGCGGTCGGTGGCCGGTCGCGCAGTTCCCCGCGCCCCTGAAAGAAGGCGCGCTGACGTCCCTCAAGGAGCGCGGGGAACTGCGCGGGCAACCACGACGCACCCGCAGTCGAAGACGCACCGCAACCCTCTCCGTACCCGGCGGAGCCGGCGAGCCGTCCGCCCGGCCACGGAGTGTCGGGCAGGCAGCCGGGCGGACGGCGTGGATGCGGGCCGCCGCACTGTACGAGGGGGAGCCGGCGGCCCGGCCGGCCTCTTTCGAGGCCCTTCAGTCAACCGGCCCGGGACTCTCCGCGACAGCGCGCACACGCTGCGGGTGCGCGTACTCCGTTCGCACCCCGTGTGAGGACCGACGCACTACGCTGTCGGCACCGATCCACCGGGGGGCACCATGCAGCCCAACACCCTGCTCGACGCGATCCTCGACGAGGCCGGGATCTCGCACGCGGGACTGGCCGCGCACGTCAACCAGGCGGGACGGACCCGCGGGCTCGCACTGAGGTACGAACACACCGCTGTCGCGCGGTGGTTGAAGGGGCAGCGGCCGCGCGGCCAGGTGCCCGACCTGATCTGCGAGGTCCTCGCCTCCCGGCTGCACCGCCCCGTCACCCTCGACGACGTCGGTCTCGGCGTGCCCGGCGAACCCGCCGCCGCGCACACCGGCTCGCTCTCCGGGTTCGTGGAGCGCGCGACCGCGCTGTGGCGCTCCGACCAGCAGCAGCGCCCGCACCTCCTGGGCGCCCCGGCCCTCACCGGCACGCCCGCCGTGCTGCCGGTGTGGGAGTGGGAGAACCCGCCCGAGGACACGGACGTCTCCCGCGGCGGCCGGCACCGGGTCACCGCGGCCGACCTGGAGATGGTGCGCTGCGCCCGCACGCACTACGAGCAGATGTACCGCAAGGCCGGCGGCATCGCGACCCGCGCCCGCATCGTCGGCTTCCTCAACTCCGAGGCCGCGCCCCTGCTGCGTGGCAGCTACACCGACGCCACCGGGCGGCAGTTGCACCGTGCCACCGGGGGCCTGGTGGCGGTGGCCGGGATCTGCGCGTACGACTCGGACGCGCACGGGCTCGCGCAGCGCTACTTCCACCAGGCGCTCCGGCTGGCCAAGGCCAGCGGCGACCGGGGACTCGGCGCCTACGTCATCGCGTTGCTGGTCAACCAGGCGCTGTTCACCAGGGAGTACCGGCAGGCCGTCGCGTTCGCCGAGGCCGCGCTGCGCGCCGCGGGCCGGCACATCACCCCGGCGCTCGCCTCCGACCTGTACGCGATGCAGGCGAAGGCGTACGCGCACCTCGGCGACGGCAGCAGCGCGCTGGCCTGCATCCGCCGGGCCGAGCAGGCCGCCGAGCGCATCCGGCGCGGGCACGAGCCCGACGAGACCGGCTACGTGCAGCCCGGACTGGTCAACGTCCAGGTGGCGGAGGCGCTGCTGAGCCTCGGTGACATCGCGGCGGCCGGGGAGCACGCGGCGGCGGCCGTCGACACCCCAGCGCACGACCGGGGGCGCGTGCACCGGCTCGCCATGCTCAGCACGATCGCACTGCGGCAGGGCGACGTGGACAAGGCGGTGGCGACGGCCGTACGGATGGCCGAGCAGGCCCGGGGGATGGAGTCCCAGCGGCTGCGCGACCGGCTGCGCGCGGTGCGCGAGCACCTGGTGGGCAGCGGTTGCGCGGGCACGGCCGAGGCCGCCGAACTCATCGACGGGGCACTGCGCGTACCGCTGTAGGCGGCCCGCCCCGACGGTCCTGCGCCCACCCCTGCGCCCTGAGCGGCCCCCGTACGCCTGCTGCCGGGACGCCGCTGCTGCGATATTGCCACCTACTCGAGGAAAGGTGGCAGAACCGTGCAATGGACGAAACAGAGCGAACAGAATGTGTACTCGAATCGCTGGTTCAGCGTGAACCTCGCCGACGTGGAGCTACCGGACGCCCGGCATCTCGACCACTTCCTGATACGGATGCGCCCCGTGGCCGTGGCCACCGTCGTGAACGAGGCGGCCGAGGTCCTGCTGCTGTGGCGGCACCGTTTCATCACCGACAGCTGGGGCTGGGAACTGGCGGCCGGGGTCGTCGAGGACGGCGAGGACGTCGCCGCGGCGGCGGCGCGGGAGCTGGAGGAGGAGACCGGCTGGCGGCCCGGCCCGCTGCACCACCTGATGAGCGCGGAGCCGTCCAACGGGCTCACCGACGCCCGGCACCACGTCTACTGGGCCGACGAGGGCACCTGGGTGGGGCACCCCGTGGACGACTTCGAGTCGGAGCGGCGGGAATGGGTGCCCCTCAAGCTCGTTCCCGACCTGGTCGCCCGCGGGGAGGTCCCGGCCGCCACCATGGCGGCCGCGTTGCTCCTGCTGCACCACCTCAGGCTCGGGCAGGACACCCCGCCCGCCGGCCGGCGCGCGTGATCAGCCGTAGGCGTAGAAGCCCGAGCCGCTCTTGCGGCCGAGGCGGCCCGCGTCGACCATGCGCTGGAGCAGCGGGGGAGCGGCGTACAGCGGCTCCTTGTACTCCTCGTACATCGAGTACGCCACCGAGGCGACCGTGTCCAGGCCGATCAGGTCGGCCAGCTTCAGCGGGCCCATCGGGTGGGCGCAGCCCATCTCCATGCCGTTGTCGATGTCCTCGCGGCTGGCGATGCCCGATTCGAACATCCGGATCGCGGAGAGCAGGTAGGGGATCAACAGCGCGTTGACCACGAACCCGGAGCGGTCCTGGGCCCGGATCGCGTGCTTGCCCAGCACCTTCTCGGTGAACAGCTGGGCCCGGCTGAGCGTGCCCTCGGAGGTGGTGAGCGCCGGGATCAGCTCGACGAGCTGCTGCACCGGGGCCGGGTTGAAGAAGTGGATGCCGATCACGTGGTCGGGCCGCGAGGTGGCGACCGCCAGCTTCACCAGCGGGATCGAGGAGGTGTTGGAGGCCAGGATCGCGTCCGGCCGGGTCACGACCTGATCGAGCACCTGGAAGATCTCGGTCTTGACCTGCTCGCTCTCGACGACGGCCTCGATCACCAGATCACGGTCGGCGAACTCGCCGAGGTCCGTGGTGAAGCTGAGGCGCGCCTGCGTCGCGTCCCGCTCCTCCTCGGTCGTCTTGCCGCGCTCGGCGGCCTTGGCCAGCGAGTTGTACAGCCGGGTACGGCCGATCTCCAGAGCCTCGCCGGTGGTCTCGGCGACCATCACCTCCAGGCCCGAGCGGGCGCACACCTCGGCGATGCCCGCCCCCATCTGGCCGCAGCCCACCACGCCGACACGTGCGATATCTCCCGAGATGCCGGTCACATCGTCCCTTTCGCTGACTCCACGGCTGGCAGCAGGCGGCACGGGGTCCCCGTCGCCTGCTCCGATCGAGCACGTTACCTCCGAATGGTCACGGATCCGTCCTCCGGGTCGGGCATGCTGAGGCCCCGTACACGATCCGTGACCACGCGGATCCGCAGCGTTCAGGAGGTCTGTCCATGGGCGGTGTCTCGCGCCGTGCCTTCACGGTGGCGGCGTTGTCGGCGTTCACGGCCGCGCCCGCGGCGTCGGCGGCGGGCACGGAGTCCCCGCGGCCGGCGTCCTCGGACCGCGCCGCCGCCGGGATGCGGGGGATGTGGCTGGCCACCGTGGCCAACCGCGACTGGCCCACCCGCGCGGGGCTGCGCGCCGCCGAGCAGCGCGCGGAGCTGATCGAGCACCTCGACAACGCGGTCCGGCACCGCCTCAACACGGTCTTCTTCCAGGTGCGGCCGGCGGCCGACGCGCTGTGGCCCTCGGCGTACGAGCCGTGGTCGCAGTACCTGTCCGGCAGCCAGGGCCGCGACCCGGGCTGGGACCCGCTGGGCACGGCGGTGCGGGAGGCCCACGCGCGCGGCCTGCAACTGCACGCCTGGTTCAACCCGTACCGGGTGGCCACCCACGACGACCCGTCCCACCTCGTCTCCTCCCACCCGGCGCGCAGGAACCCCGGGTGGGTGGTGCCCTACGGCGGGCAGCTCTACTACAACCCGGGACTGCCCGAGGTCCGGGCCTTCGTGCAGGACGCGATGATGGACGCGGTGGAGAAGTACGCGGTGGACGGGGTCCACTTCGACGACTACTTCTACCCCTATCCGGTGGCGGGCCAGAGCTTCGACGACGGCGGGGCCTTCGGCACCTTCGGCACCGGCTTCGCCACGAAGGCCGACTGGCGGCGGGACAACATCGACCGGCTGGTCCGGGAGACGGCCCAGCGGGTCAAGCAGGTCCGGCCGGCGGCCCGCTTCGGTATCAGCCCGTTCGGCGTCTGGCGCAACGCCGCCACCGACGAACGCGGCTCGGACACCCGCGCGGGCGTGCAGACGTACGACGACCTGTACGCGGACACCCGCACCTGGGTGCGCGAGGGCTGGATCGACTACGTCGTGCCGCAGCTGTACTGGCACATCGGCAGGGACGGCGCCGACTACGCGAAGCTGCTGCCGTGGTGGGCCGAGGTGGCGAAGGGCAGCCGCACCCGGCTGTACGTGGGCGAGGCGCTGTACAAGTCGGGGGACCCGGCCCAGCCCGCGGCCTGGCAGGACACGGCCGAGCTGTCCCGCCACCTCACGCTGGCCGCGCGGTACCCCGAGGTCGGCGGGCACGTCTACTTCTCCGCGAAGGACGTCGCCGAGGACCCCGGGGGCGCGATGACGCGGCTGGCGGCCGACCACTACGCGCAGCCGGCCACCGCCCCGCGCTGAACCACGTCTCCGGACGGCGGCGCTAGAGCTGGATCTCCCTGTGCCGGATCTCCGCGTCGGGGCCGGGCGAGCACACGGCCTCGTGCCCGTCCTCGAACCGGACCCGGTACGGGGGAGCGCCGTCGCGGCCCATCACCTCGACGATCTCCGCGACCTTGTCGTGCTCGCCGACCACCCGGCCGTGCTGGACGAGCTGGTCGCCTGTGATTGCGTGCATCCGTGAGGCCTCCTCACTGTGTGCCGCCGGTCAGGCCTAACCCCGGGCCCGCTGGGTGACCGCGATGCACACCAGGACGGCCGCGGCCGTCAGCGGAGCGGCCACCGTCAGGTGCTCGCCCAGGAGAAGTACCGACCACACCAGTGTGAGCAGCGGCTGGGCCAGCTGCAACTGGCTCGCCTTCGGGATGCCGATCGCCGCCATGCCCCGGTACCAGACGACCAGGCCGAGGAACTGCGAACCGATCGCCACCCACAGCAGCCCGGTCACCCCGTGCGCCGTCCAGTGCACCGGCTCGTACGACAGCGCCACCGCCGCCATCGGCACCGTCAACGGCAGGCACAGCGCCAGCGCCCAGCCGATGACCTGCCAGCCCGGCATCACCCGGGCGAGGCGGCCCCCCTCCGTGTAGCCGGCCGCGCACACCAGCAGCGCCGCGAAGAGATAGGCGTCGGCCGAGGTCAGCGCACCGCCGCTCTGCTGCACCGTGAAGGCGATGACGGCCGCCGCGCCCGCCAGGGCCGCGGCCCAGAAGGTGCGCGAGGGCCGGGTGCCGACGCGCAGGGCGGACAGCAGCGCGGTGGTCAGCGGCAGCAGACCGACCACGACGGCGGCGTGCGCGGTGGTCGACGTCCGCAGGGCGAGCGTGGTCAGCAGCGGGAAGCCCAGTACCACCCCGGCGCCGACCACCGCGAGGCCGAACCAGTGCCGGCGCTCCGGCGGTGCCACCCGCAGCGCGATCAGGCAGGCACCGGCGACCGCGGCGGCGAGGATGCTGCGCACTGCGATCAGGGACCAGGGACCGAAGCCCTCCAGACCCCAGGCGGTGGCGGGGAAGGTGAGGGAGAAGGCGACGACACCGAGGGCGGCCAGCGCGGTGCCGGAGGTGCCGGAGGAGGTGCCGCCGGTCCCCGTGCCCGTGGCGCCGACTGCTATCCGGGACGGCGTGGTAGCGCTACTCTGTGCTCTCATGCAAGAGCGTAGCAGCGTCGCTGACCTGGTGACCGTGTTGCGGCGGGAGCTCGACCGCTACTCGCCCGGAGAGAAGCTCCCGTCCAGCCGTGCCCTCGTCGACCGGTTCAGGGTGAGCCCGGTGACGGTCTCCCGTGCCCTGGCCCAGCTCGCCGCCGAGGGACTGGTCGTCACCCGGCCCGGCGCCGGCGCCTTCCGGGCCCGGCCGCGCCCCTCGGCCGCGCCCGGCAGCGACACCTCCTGGCAGGAGGTCGCGCTCAGCGCCGACGGCGCCGCCGACCTCGTACCGCGCTCGGTGGACGCCTCCGGGGTGCTGGTCTCGCTGGACGCCCCGCCGCCCGGTGTCGTGGAGTTCAACGGCGGCTACCTGCACCCGTCGCTGCAGCCGGAGCGTGCCATGGCGGCGGCCCTCGCCCGGGCCGGCCGGCGGCCGGGTGCGTGGGGGCGCCCGCCGATGGAAGGGCTGCCGGAGCTGCGCGAGTGGTT
Source organism: Streptomyces sp. BK208 (assembly GCF_004364245.1). Classification (GTDB taxonomy): domain Bacteria; phylum Actinomycetota; class Actinomycetes; order Streptomycetales; family Streptomycetaceae; genus Streptomyces. The sequence continues at coordinate 213,728 of NZ_SOAV01000007.1, forward strand.
CGCCCGCGGCATCGGCGGGGCCGTCACCGCGGCCGAGGTGCTGATCACCGCGGGCGGTCAGTCCGCGCTGACCACCGCCCTGCGCGCGCTCGCCCCGCCCGGCACCCCGGTCCTCGTGGAATCCCCGACCTATCCCGGGATGCTGGCCATCGCGCGGGCGGCCGGACTGCGCCCGGTGCCGGTCCCGGTCGACGCCGACGGTGTGCGGCCGGCCCTGCTCGCCGACGCCTTCCGGGCCACCGGCGCCCGCGTCTTCGTCTGCCAGCCGCTGTTCCAGAACCCGACCGGCGCCGTGCTCGCCCCCGAGCGGCGCGGTGAGGTGCTGCGCATCGCACGGGCGGCCGGTGCCTTCGTCGTGGAGGACGACTTCGTGCGCCGGCTCGTGCACGAGGACGCGGGGTCGCTGCCCGCCCCGCTCGCCGCCGACGACCCGGACGGCGTCGTCGTCCACGTCGGCTCGCTGACCAAGGCGACCTCGCCCAGCTTCCGGGTGAGCGCCCTGGCCGCGCGCGGGCCGGTCCTGGAGCGGCTGCGGGCCATCCAGGTCGTCGACACCTTCTTCGTGCCCCGGCCGCTCCAGGAGGCGGCACTCGAACTCGTCGGCTCGCCCGCCTGGCCGCGGCACCTGCGCGCCGTCTCGGCCGAGTTGAAGGCGCGCCGGGACGCCATGACCTCCGCCCTGAAGCTGCGGCTCCCCGAGATCTCCCTGGCCCACGTCCCCTCCGGCGGCTACCACCTCTGGCCGCGCCTGCCGGAGGGCGCGGACGAGCGGTCCCTGGCCTCGGCCGCCCTGCGGGCCGGCGTCGCGATCACTCCGGGCCGTCCGTACTTCAGCGCCGAACCCCCGGCCGCCCACATCCGGCTGAGCTTCGCCGCGGTCGCGAACACCGGGGAGATCGCGGAAGGCGTGCGCCGCCTGCGCGACGCCTGGCTGGAGGTGCGGGGAGGCTGACCGCGGGCGCGTCGCCAGGCCGACGCCTCGGCGCGCCTTCGGCCGGTGAGCCGCGAGCACCCTGGGTGACCACAGGTAACACCTCTTGACCTGGTTGCCTCCCCGCCTCACCATCACGGCATGGCGCTTCGGGTCACGTTCGTGGCGGCCGCGCGCAGCTCATCGCTGCTCGCGGAGCGCTTCGACGACCATCAGCCGCTCGACCAGGCCGGATGGGACGAGGTGCTGCGCGCGGCGGGCGATCTGCTGCCGCTCGCGGCAGCCGAGCTGCGCTACTGCTCGCCCACACCCCGCAGCCGCGCCACCGGTGACGCCCTCGGCTGCGCCCCGCTGCTCCAACTGGCCCTGCGGGATTGCGACATGGGCCGCTGGCGCGGTCTGACACTGGGTGAGGCCATGGCCCGCGAGCCGGCTGCCGTCGACGCCTGGCTCGCCGATCCCCGGTCGGCCCCGCACGGCGGGGAGTCGCTGCTGGGCTTCATCACCCGGGTCGGCGGATGGCTCGACACCCGCCCCGGTGAGGACGGCGACCGCATCGTCGCCGTGGCCGAGCCCTCGGTGATCCGGGCCGCGCTGGTCTACGCGCTGAACGCGCCGCCGGCGACCTACTGGAACCTCGACGTCCGCCCGTTGTCCACGGTGACGGTGACGGGTCGCGCGGGCCGCTGGAGCCTGCGCTTCGAGGGGGCACCGGACGACGGCGTCAGACATCCGGTGTTTCGCGAAGGTAATCCGTTGTGAGTAGCAGGTCCTTGGCCGGGCCGCCCACCCGCCAGACCGTCCGCCAGTGGTCCGCGCCCCGGACGGTGAACTCGCCGCGATAGAGGTCGGCGGCGCAGGGGTGGTCGGCCACGTGGTGCCCCGAGGCCAGGTCCAGGCCGTGGAAGGGGCGGCCGTCCGCGAAACACACGTCCGCGCGGCCCGGCCCGCTCCCCGGCAGGTAACGCAGGGTCCGCTCGGCGGGCCGGCTCACCCCCTGCCAGGTGAAGGCGCCCGACTCCCGGCTGATCAGCCCGCCGCCGTCGAGGACGTCGAAGGACGTGATCCCCTCGAACCGTCCCTCCAGCCCGCTCGCCAGATCCCGCACCGACCGCTCGGTGCGCCAGCGCCCCGCGAGGTACGCCAGTACGTCGGGCACCGGCCACAACTCGCCCATTTCCACTCGCTTTCCCGCTCCGGCCCGCTGGTTGTCGCGCGACCCATTGACGCGCCTGATCCCCCTCCCTATCTTGCCGTTCGAAGTACTGACCAGAGTCCGATATGTCGAACAATCTGAACGGTCCGGACGATTCATTCGAGCCGCGGAGCATCCATGTCACGCACCCGCTGGAAACTCGGTCTCGGCGTCACCGCCCTCTTGACGGCCTCGGCCCTGCTGCCGTCCCCCGCGCACGCCCGGGCCGTGGCCGACTACACGATCACCGTCGACCCGTCCGCCCGGGGCGCCGCGATCGACGACACGATGTACGGCGTCTTCTACGAGGACATCAACCGCGCCGCCGACGGCGGCCTGTACGCCGAGCTCGTGCAGAACCGGTCCTTCGAGTACTCCGCCGCCGACAACGGCTCGTACACCCCGCTCACCGCCTGGACGGCCGACGGTGCGGCCGAGGTGCTCGACGACGAGGGCCGGCTGAACGCGCGCAACCGCGCCTACCTCTCGCTGGCCGCCGGCGCCACCGTCACCAACACGGGCTACAACACCGGCATCCGGGTCGAGAAGGGAAAGAAGTACGACTTCTCGGTCTGGGCCCGCGCCGAGAGCGGCACCACCCTCGCCGTCGCGCTCGGGGACGCGGCCGGCTCCCTCGCGAAGGTCCGCGAGGTGGCGGCGAAGGGGAAGTGGCGCAAGTACACCGCCACCCTCACCGCGACCCGCACCAGCAGCCGCGGCCGTCTCGCCGTCGCCACCACGGCACCCGCCGCCCTCGACATGGTGTCGCTCTTCCCCCGCGAGACCTACCGGAACCAGCCGGGCGGCCTGCGCAAGGACCTCGCCGAGAAGATCGAGGCACTCCACCCCGGCTTCCTGCGCTTCCCCGGCGGCTGCCTGGTCAACACCGGCTCCATGGCGGACTACAGCGCGGAATCCGGCTGGCAGCGCAAGCGGAGCTACCAGTGGAAGGACACGGTCGGCCCGGTCGAGGAACGCGCCACCAACGCCAACTTCTGGGGCTACAACCAGAGCTACGGCCTCGGCTACTACGAGTACTTCCGCTTCGCCGAGGACATCGGCGCCATGCCGCTGCCCGTCGTGCCCGCCCTGGTCACCGGCTGCGGCCAGAACAAGGCCGTCGACGACGACGCCCTGCTCCAGCGGCACATCCAGGACACCCTGGACCTGATCGAGTTCGCCAACGGCCCCCGCACCAGCGAGTGGGGCGGCAAGCGCGCCGAGATGGGCCATCCGGAGCCCTTCCACCTCACCCACCTGGAGGTCGGCAACGAGGAGAACCTCCCCGAGGAGTTCTTCGCGCGCTTCCAGCAGTTCCGTACCGCCGTCGAGGAGCGGTACCCGGAGATCACCGTCGTCTCCAACTCCGGCCCGGACGACTCCGGCGCCACCTTCGACACCGCCTGGCGGCTCAACCGCGACGCGGACGTGGCGATGGTGGACGAGCACTACTACAACAGCCCGCAGTGGTTCCTCCAGAACAACGACCGCTACGACTCCTACGACCGGAACGGCCCCAAGGTCTTCCTCGGCGAGTACGCCTCCCAGGGCAACGCCTGGCGCAACGCCCTCGCCGAGGCCGCGTTCATGACCGGCCTGGAGCGCAACGCCGACGTCGTCAAGCTGGCCTCCTACGCCCCGCTGCTCGCCAACGAGGACTACGTGCAGTGGAGCCCGGACATGATCTGGTTCAACAACCACGCGTCCTGGGGCTCGGTCAACTACGAGGTCCAGAAACTGTTCATGACCAACACGGGGGACCACGTCGTCCCGTCCACGGCCACCACGACCCCCGCCGTCAGCGGCCCCATCACCGGCGCCGTCGGCCTGTCGACCTGGGCGACCAGTGCGGCGTACGACGACGTGAAGGTCACCTCGGCCGACGGCGGGACGCTCCTGTCCGACGACTTCTCCGGCGACGCCTCGCGGTGGACCCACTCGGGCACCGGCAGCTGGAGCGTCCAGGACGGCCAGTACCTCCAGTCGGACACGGCCGCCGAGAACACCATGGTCACGGCGGGCGACCCGGCCTGGCACGACTACGACCTGCACGTGAAGGCGACCAAGAAGGCCGGCAAAGAGGGCTTCCTCGTCGCCTTCGGGGTCAAGGACACCGGCAACCACTACTGGTGGAACCTGGGCGGCTGGAACAACACCCGGTCCGCCGTCGAGCAGACCTCCGACGGCGGCAAGTCGACGCTGCTGTCCAAGGCCGGGTCGATCGAGACGGGCCGCGCCTACGACATCGACGTCAAGATCCGGGGCCGCCAGGTCACCCTCTACCTCGACGGCCGGGAGTGGGGCAGCTTCACCGACGACAAGCCGGCCGAGCCGTTCCGCCAGATCGTCACGCGCGACGACCGCACCGGCGAGCTGATCGTCAAGGTCGTCAACGCCCAGGACACCGCGGCCCGCACCGCCGTCGACCTCGGCGGCGCCGACGTCGCCCCCAGGGCCCGCGTCACCACGCTGGCCGCCGACCAGGACGCGGTGAACACCGGGACGGACACCCCGGTGACCCCGGTGACCTCGACCTTCACCGGGGCGGCGGGCACGTTCACGTACACCTTCCCGGCGAACTCGGTGACGTTCCTCAGGCTCCGCGAGCGGTAGTCCGCGCCCCGGACCGGCGACCGGGCCCGAAAGGGCCGCCGGTCCGGCTAGCGTGGGGACGCATGATCGTATGGCTCAACGGCACCCACGGGGCGGGCAAGACGACGACCAGCGTGCTCGTGCAGCGACTGCTCCCGGATGCGCGGGTGTTCGACGCCGAGAAGGTCGGCGAGACGCTCATGGACATCCGTCCGGGGCTGCCCGAGACGGACGACTTCCAGCACTGGCCGCCGTGGCGGCCGCTCGTCGTCGAGACCGCCCGCCGTGTGCTCGACTACGCCGGCGGCACCCTGGTGGTGCCGATGACGGTGCTGGTCGAGGAGTACTGGCGGGAGATCGGCGACGGCCTCGCCGGGTACGGCATTCCCGTGCGGCACTTCGTCCTCCACGCCGACCAGGACACACTCCGGGCCCGCATCGCGGGGGACAGCGTGGTGGGACCGAACTCCTCCTTCCGGCTCCGGTACCTCGAGCCCTATGCCGAGGCGGCCCGCACCTGGCTGCACGCCGAGGCCGAGGTCGTCGACACCACACACCTCACACCCGACCTGGCCGCGCTGCGGATCGCGGAGACCGTCAGGGGCTGAGGTTTCGGTCCCCCGGCCGTGGGACAGTATTCACTGGATTGCATAAACGTGCATCGATACGTATAGTCATGCCATCCAGGAGGAGGGTTTCCCATGGCGGTACGTGCGGCGGTGGCCGGAGCGAGCGGGTACGCGGGCGGTGAGCTGCTGCGTCTGCTCCTGACCCACCCCGAGGTCGAGATCGGCGCCCTGACCGGCAACTCCAACGCGGGACAGCGCCTCGGCGCGCTCCAACCGCACCTGCTGCCGCTGGCCGGCCGGGTGCTGGAGCCGACGACGCCGGAGGTGCTCGGCGGCCACGAGGTCGTCTTCCTCGCGCTGCCGCACGGGCAGTCCGCCGCCGTCGCCGAGCAGCTCGGCCCGGACGTCCTCGTCGTCGACATGGGCGCCGACTTCCGGCTCAGGGACGCGGCCGACTGGGAGGCGTTCTACGGCTCCCCGCACGCCGGCACCTGGCCCTACGGCCTCCCCGAACTTCCGGGTGGCCGCGCCGCGCTGGAGGGGTCCAAGCGCATCGCGGTGCCCGGTTGCTACCCCACCGCCGTCTCCCTGGCCCTCTTCCCGGCGTACGCCGCCGCGCTGGCCGAGCCCGAGGCGGTGATCGTCGCCGCCTCCGGCACCTCCGGCGCCGGCAAGGCGGCCAAGCCGCACCTGCTGGGCAGCGAGGTCATGGGCTCCATGTCGCCGTACGGCGTCGGCGGCGGCCACCGGCACACCCCCGAGATGATCCAGAACCTCGGCGCGGTCGCCGGCGAGCCGGTCACCGTCTCTTTCACGCCGACCCTCGCGCCCATGCCGCGCGGCATCCTCGCCACGTGCACCGCGAAGGCGAAGCCCGGGATCACCGCCGAGTCGGTGCGGGCCGCCTACGAGAAGGCCTTCGCCGACGAACCGTTCGTGCACCTGCTGCCCGAGGGGCAGTGGCCCGCGACCGCCTCCGTGTACGGCTCCAACGCCGTGCAGGTGCAGGTCGCGTACGACGCCGCCGCGGGCCGGATCATCGCCATCAGCGCCATCGACAACCTGGCCAAGGGCACCGCGGGCGGTGCCGTCCAGAGCATGAACATCGCCCTGGGTCTCGACGAGACCACCGGACTGACGACGATCGGAGTTGCGCCGTGAGTGTGACGGCAGCGAAGGGGTTCACGGCGGCGGGCATCGCCGCCGGGATCAAGGAGAGCGGCAACCCGGACCTGGCCCTCGTGGTCAACACCGGCCCCCGACGCTCCGCCGCGGGCGTCTTCACCTCCAACCGCGTCAAGGCCGCGCCGGTCCTGTGGTCCGAGCAGGTCCTCAAGAGCGGCGAGCTGACCGCCGTCGTCCTCAACTCCGGCGGCGCCAACGCCTGCACCGGACCCAAGGGCTTCCAGGACACGCACGCCACCGCCGAGAAGGCCGCCGACGTGCTCGGGACGGGGGCGGGAGAGGTCGCCGTCTGCTCCACCGGGCTGATCGGTGTCCTGCTGCCCATGGACAAGCTGCTCCCGGGTGTGGAGACGGCCGCCGGGCAGCTCTCCGAGCACGGCGGCGAGAAGGCCGCCATCGCCATCAAGACCACCGACACCGTGCACAAGACCTCCGTGGTGACGCGGGACGGCTGGACCGTCGGCGGCATGGCCAAGGGCGCGGGCATGCTCGCCCCCGGCCTCGCCACCATGCTCGTCGTGCTCACCACCGACGCCGACCTGGAGGCCGAGGTCCTGGACCGGGCCCTGCGCGCCGCCACCCGCGTCACCTTCGACCGGGTCGACTCCGACGGCTGCATGTCCACCAACGACACGGTGCTGCTGCTCGCCTCCGGCGCCTCCGGCGTCACTCCCGAGTACGCGGCGTTCGCCGAGGCCGTCCGCGCCGTCTGCGACGACCTCGGGCAGCAGCTCATCCGGGACGCCGAGGGCGCCAGCAAGGACATCAAGGTCGAGGTCGTGAACGCGGCGACCGAGGACGAGGCCGTGCGGGTGGGCCGCACCATCGCCCGCAACAACCTGCTCAAGTGCGCCCTCCACGGCGAGGACCCCAACTGGGGCCGCGTGCTCTCCGCCATCGGCACCACCGACGCCGCCTTCGAGCCGGACCGGCTCAACGTCGCCATCAACGGCGTCTGGGTCTGCAAGAACGGCGGTGTGGGAGAGGACCGCGAGCTGGTCGACATGCGCTACCGCGAGGTGCACATCGTCGCCGACCTCGCCGCGGGCGACGCCACCGCCACCATCTGGACCAACGACCTCACCGCCGACTACGTCCACGAGAACAGCGCGTACTCGTCATGAGCAGCGGACCCACGCGGAAGCACACCGCGCTCCCCAAGGCCCAGATCCTCATCGAGGCGCTGCCCTGGCTGACCCGGCACCACGGCAAAACCGTCGTCATCAAGTTCGGCGGCAACGCCATGATCGACGAGGACCTCAAGGCCGCCTTCGCCCAGGACGTCGTCTTCCTGCGCCACGCCGGCCTCAAGCCCGTCGTCGTGCACGGCGGCGGCCCGCAGATCAGCGCCGCCCTCGACCGGCACGGCATCGTCAGCGAGTTCAAGGCCGGCCTGCGCGTCACCACCGAGGACGCCATGGACGTCGTACGGATGGTGCTGGCCGGGCAGGTGCAGCGTGAGCTGGTCGGCCTGCTCAACCAGCACGGACCGCTCGCCGTCGGCCTCACCGGCGAGGACGCGCACACCCTCACCGCCACCAAGCACCAGCCCGAGATCGACGGCGCGCTCGTCGACATCGGCCGGGTCGGCGAGATCACCGCCATCGACACCGGCGCCATCGAGGCCCTGCTGGCCGACGGCCGCATCCCGGTCGTCTCGTCCATCGCCCGCTCCCAGGACGATCACCATGTCTACAACGTCAATGCTGATACGGCGGCTGCGGCACTCGCTGCGGCGCTCGGCGCCGAGACTCTCATGGTCCTCACCGACGTCGAGGGCCTCTACGAGGACTGGCCGAACTCCGACGAGGTGATCAGCCGCCTCACCGCCACCCAGCTGGAGAAACTGCTGCCCGACCTGTCCTCCGGCATGGTGCCGAAGATGGAGGGCTGCCTGCACGCCGTGCGGGGCGGCGTCACCACCGCCCGGGTCATCGACGGCCGGGTCCAGCACTCGATCCTGCTGGAGATCTTCACCGACGAAGGCATCGGCACGATGGTCGTGCCGGACGAACAGGGGGAGTCGTGAGCAACGCGGAGCTGACCGAGCGGTGGCAGGGCACCCTCATGAACAACTACGGCACACCGCGCCTGCCCCTGGTACGCGGCGAGGGTTCCCGGCTCTGGGACGCCGACGGCAACGAGTACCTCGACTTCGTCGGCGGCATCGCGGTCAACGCGCTCGGCCACGCCCACCCGGCGGTGGTCGACGCCGTGAGCCGGCAGATCGCCTCCCTCGGCCACGTCTCCAACCTCTTCATCGCCGAGCCGCCCGTCGCCCTCGCCGAACGGCTGCTCCAGCGCTTCGGCCGCGACGGCAAGGTGTTCTTCTGCAACTCCGGTGCCGAGGCCAACGAGGGCGCCTTCAAGATCGGCCGGCTGACCGGCCGGCCGCACATGGTCGCCACCGACGGCGGTTTCCACGGCCGCACCATGGGCGCCCTGGCGCTGACCGGTCAGCCCGGCAAGCAGGAGCCGTTCCTGCCGCTGCCCGGCGACGTGACGCACGTGCCCTACGGCGACCCGCAGGCGCTGGCCGCGGCGGTCACCGAGGAGACGGCACTGGTCGTCATCGAACCGATCCAGGGCGAGAACGGCGTCGTCGTCCCGCCCCCCGGCTATCTGAAGGCGGCCCGCGCGATCACCGCCGCCACCGGTGCGCTGCTCGTCCTGGACGAGGTGCAGACCGGCGTCGGCCGGACCGGGCACTGGTTCGAGTACCAGGCCCACGAGGGCGTCCTGCCGGACGTCGTCACCCTCGCCAAGGGCCTCGGCGGCGGACTGCCCCTCGGCGCGACGGTCGCCTTCGGCCGCGCCGCCGACCTGCTCCGGCCCGGCCAGCACGGCACCACCTTCGGCGGCAACCCGGTCGCCTGCGCCGCCGGACTCGCCGTCCTCGACACCATCGCGGACGAGGGTCTCCTGGACAACGTCAAGCGGCAGGGCGAGAGGCTCCGGGACGGAGTCGAGGCACTGGGCCACCCGCTGGTCGCCCACGTCCGGGGCGCCGGACTGCTCCTGGGTATCGTGCTCACCGAGCCGCTCGCCGCCCAGGTGCAGCAGGCGGCTCAGGACGCCGGAATCCTGGTGAACGCGCCCGCGCCCGATGTCGTACGGCTGATGCCCGCGCTGAACCTCGGCGACGACGTGGTGGAGGCGTTCCTCGGGGCGCTGCCCGGCGTCCTCGACCAGGCCGCCGAGACGGCCCACGGGGACGGACGATCCGGAGAATGAGACGACGATGAGCCACGCGCAGGAGCACGAGCAGACGGCCGGGCCCGCCCTGCCGCAGACCCGCACCGCACGCCACCGCCGGATCGTGGACATCCTCAACCGGCAGGCGGTGCGCTCGCAGAGCCAGCTGGCGAAGCTGCTCGCCGACGACGGGCTCACCGTCACCCAGGCGACGCTCTCCCGGGACCTGGACGAGCTGAACGCGGTCAAGATCCGCAACACCGAGGGCGACCTCATCTACGCGGTGCCCAGCGAGGGCGGCTTCCGCACCCCGCGGGCCCCGCTCGGGGAGTCGGCCAAGGAGGAGCGGATGCGGCGGCTCTCCGCGGAGCTGCTGATCTCGGCGGAGGCGTCGGCGAACCTCGTGGTCCTGCGCACCCCTCCGGGGGCGGCGCAGTTCCTCGCCTCGGCGATCGACCAGGCGGAACTGCACGACATCCTCGGGACGATCGCGGGCGACGACACGCTGATGCTGATCAGCCGGGAGCCGACGGGCGGACAGGCCCTGGCGGACCACTTGCTGCGGTTGGCCCAGAACGGGGGCTGACGGGGGCTGTGCGGTGGCCCGCCGCCCGCGGGCACGCGGTGGCCGGTCGCGCCGCGGCTGCGGGGTCGTGCCGCCGGGGCGATGGGGGTTTCCCCGCTCGAGCGAAGCCGAGAGTGGGGGAGGGTGGGCGCAGCGGCACCCCGCCGACGCGGTGAGTGCCGACGCCGGTACCTCAGCCCAGTCGAGCCGCCAGCCCTCCGGTCCACCGCACCTCGTCCCCCGCCGTGATCAACAGCGCCTCCACGCCCTCCAGCGACTCCAGCCATCGCAGCCCCTCCCGCGCCCCCATCGCGAACGCGGCCGTCGCCCAGCAGTCCGCCCACGTCAGCCGGGGTGCCACCACCGTCACGGACAGCAGGTCGGTCACCGCCGAGCGCCCGGTGCGCGGATCGACGACATGCGCGCCCCGCTCGGCGGAACCGGACGTCGCCACGGCCAGCTCCGCCGCCCCCGCCGCCGAGACGACCGCCGCGAGCCCGCCCGGCCGCAGCGGATCCGACACACCGACCCGCCACGGCCGCTCCGCACCCGGCGTCCCGAGCAACTGCACGTCCCCGCCGCCGTTGACGCTGACACCCCGCACGCCCGCGGCCGCCGCGATCCGCCGCGCGGCACGCTCCACGGCCCAGCCCTTGACGATCCCGGTCGGGTCGAGCCGCCCCTCGTACCGGGTGCTGAACCAGCCGTCGCTCACCCGCTCCGCCTCGGCCGCGAGCTCCAGCACCTCGGCGACCTCCGGCGCGCACGCGTCGACGGTCAGCTCGCCGCGCGCAAGGCGGGAGATCTCGCTGCCGTCCCGGTAGGTGCTGAACACCTCGTCGGCCCGGTGCAGAGCGGCGACCGCGTCGTCCAGCGCCGCCCGTACGGCCGCGGGTTCCCCGCCGCGGACGTCGAAGGAGAAGACGGTCCCCATCGTCTCCTCCACGTGACGCACCGCGGCCGGAGCCCCGGCGGACCCGGCCGCCGGGTCAGCCACCGGCCCGGTCCAGTGCCGACTGGAGGGACTGCCGGTATCCGGCGCTGGTGTAGGTGGCGCCGGAGACCGCGTCGATGTCGGCGGTGCCCGCGGCGACGGCGGCCCGGTTGAGCTCGGGTACGGCGTCGGCGGTGACCTGGTCGCTGCGGCCGCCCCTGGGCGCTTGGAGGGCCTCGACGTCGGTGATCTTCCCGCCGCTGACGGTGACCCGGACCTGCACGGGCCCGTACTGCGTCTGCGCGGCGTCCCCGGTGAGGACCTGGGTGCCCTGCCGGATGCCGGCGGCGCCGCCCGAGGCGTCCGCGGCGGCCCCGGAGTCCGCCTTGTCCGCCGCGGCCGCCTTGTCGAGCGCCGACTGGAGGGACTGCCGGTATCCGGCGCTGGTGTAGGTGGCGCCGGAGACCGCGTCGATGTCGGCGGTGCCCGCGGCGACGGCGGCGCGGTTGAGCTCGGGCACGGCGTCCGCGGTGACCCGGTCGCTCTGCCCGCCCCTCGGCGCCTGCACGGCCTCGGCCCCGGTGATCTTCCCGCCGCTCACCGTCAGCCGGACCTGCACGGGACCGTACCGGGTGTCGGCCGCGTCACCCGTGACCGTGCCGGCCCCGGCGCCCCGCCCGCCCTGCGGCGACTGGGCGGCCACGGGCGGAGCGGCGCCGCCGGCCGCCGAGGCGGAGCCCGGGTCGGACGCCGGTTTGAGCGACAGCAGCAGCACGATCCCGGACACGGTCGCGGCCCCGGCGAGCACGGCACGCCGAACGGGGTGGCTCTTCCTCATCTGTGCTGGACTCCCGATGTCCGTCGCTCACATCTCGAACGACTCGTGGTGGATACGGCGAGCGGGGACCCCCGCGCCGCGCAGTGCCTCGTACACCGACTGGGCGAAACCGGGCGGCCCGCACAGGAAGACGTCGTGGCGCTCGACGTCCGGGATCTTCCGGGCCAGGGTCTCGGCCGAGATGTCCGGGCGCTCCCCGTCCGGGCTGTTGACCGCGTACATCAACCGGGCCCCGCGCTCGTCGGCGATCCCGGCCAGCTCGTCCCAGAGCGCCAGGTCCTGGGTGCTGTTGGCCCGGTACAGCAGCGTGATGTCGCCGGACGCGCCCGGCAGCGTCTCGAACAGCGCCCGCATCGGCGTGATCCCGACCCCGCCCGCCACCAGCAGCACCTTGCCGCGGCTGCGGCGCTGCGCGGTCAGGGCGCCGTACGGGCCCTCCGCCCACACCCGGGTGCCGGGCGTCAGCTCGCGCAGCCGGGCGCTGTGGTCGCCGATCGCCTTCACGGTGATCCGGAGCATGTCCGGGCGCGGCGCCGCCGACAGCGAGTACGGGTGGGAGCTGAACCGCATGCCCGGTGCCAGGAACCGCCACCGGAAGAACTGCCCCGCCTCCGCGCCCATCCGGTGCAGCCGTCGCCCGCCGATGAGCACCGACACGATGCCCGGCGTCTCCTCGATCACCGCCTCGACCCGCATCCGGTGCCGCAGGTTGAGGCGCAGGGGGGTCAGCACCCGGTACCAAAGGACCAGCGCGGTCACCGACCCGTACAGCGCGTACCAGACGGTCCCGGCGACCGGCTCGACGGCGAACTCGTTGCCGGTGGTCAGCTGGTGCCAGAAGGTCAGGAACACCGCCGCGTACGTGAGGAGGTGCACGTGGTACCAGGCGTCGTAGGGGATGCGGCGGCGGACGGGCCCGGCGGACAGCAGCCCGATGACGACCAGCAGGCCGGTGCCGACGGCCGCCTTGCCCATGTCCGGCAGCTGGTTCACGGAGTCCACGGTCTGCGCGACGACGTCGCCGAGGCCCTTGCCGGCCTGTGCCGCGTACCCCCACATGATCAGGAAGACGTGGGCGAGGACCAGGCAGAGGGTGTAGCGGCCGGTCAGGGCGTGCCAGCGGGCCACCCGGTCCGAGCCCACCCGGCGCTCCAGCGCGGGCACGCGCGCCATCTGGAGCACCACCAGCGCCATCAGGTACCCGGCGAGCAGACCGGTGATCCGGCCCGCGCCGAGGATCCTGCCGGTGTCGTCGGAGATGGCGGGCGTGTTGCGCCACCACAGCCACAACACGCCCGCCGCGCCCGCCCAGACGGCGAGCAGCAGGGGGACGGCGGGGGAGCGGCGCGGACGGATGCGCCGCATCGTCTGACGGCGGGCGGCACGGCCGCCGGCGAGCGTGGTGGTCACGGTTCCTCCGTGGGGACTTGACCCTTGGCCCACAGATACGCGCCGCACCGGGCGAGCGTTCAGCCCGTACCGGTCGTGCCGTCCGCGTTCAGTAGCGGGTGATCGCGGTCTTCCCGCCCGAGGTGCCGATCGCGATGTGCGGCCGCTCGGCGGGCTCGGCCCAGCGCAGGATCCGCCGCATCGCCTCCTTCGGCACCGACACGCACCCGGCCGTCGCCCCGCGCCCGTCGACGTGCAGGAAGATGCCCGCACCGCGACCGCGCACCGGACGGTCGTAGTTGAAACCGACGACCAGGGCGTGCGCGTACTGGGCCGAGTAGGTGATCAGGTGCTCGGCCTCGGTGGCGCGGCAGTCGGCGGGGCGCGGCTCGGTCCAGCGGTTGTAGGAGCGGGAGGCGTTGTCCTGGCACCACCAGGAGTCCTGGCGGACCGGACGGTAGCGGTACGCCGTCCCGCGCGGCGCGGGCTCGATGCCGAAGGCGTAGGGCAGGGCGTAGAGGCCGGTCGGCGTGGTGTTCGTGCCCTGGACGCGGCTCGCGCCCTCGGTGAGCCCGCCCGAGCCGAAGCGGGCGGGGGCGGAGCCCGCCCTCACCCAGCGCCCGTCGCCGCCGCCCCGGCGGTCCCACCAGGTGACGGTGCCGGTGGTCGAGCCGGTGTCCGGCGCGACGGCGGTGATCAGCTGGGTGCCGCCGCCGGTCGTTGCCATCCGGGCCGGCAGCGGCCGGGGTGCGGACCCGCCGGCGGGGGCGGCACCGAGGGCGAGGAGGGAGGCGGAGAGGAGGGCGGCGACGACGACACCGGGGCGCATGGCTCAGACGGTAGAGGGAGGCAGCGGGAGCGGCAGCCCGGGGAGGCCGTCGATGCTGGAGGCGATGTACTCCTTCTTGGTGAAGTACGCGTTGAGCGAGGCGTCGTCCTCCCGCGCGAACCGCTTGCCGTGCAGGTCCCGGTCGCTGTCGTAGGCCATGAAGGGGACGGCGTAGCCGCAGGTGTCGCGGACGAGCTCGGCGCTCACGACGATGACCGCGCGCAGGCCGTGCGCGGCGGGGTCGATGTCGGGGAAGCGGGTGAGCAGCTCGGGGAAGCGGGGGTCGTCGCGGAAGACCGGCTCGCCGCGGCCGTGCACCCGGACGATGTTCGGCGGGCCCTGGAAGGCGCACCACATGAGCGTGATGCGCCCGTTCTCCCGCAGGTGGGCGATGGTCTCCGCGTTGGAGCCGGCGAAGTCGAGGTAGGCGACGGTGAGTTCGTCGAGCACCGCGAAGCTGCCCTTGAGCCCCTTGGGGGACAGGTTGACCGTGCCGTCGCCGGCCAGCGGAGCGGTGGCGGTGAAGAAGACGGGCTGAGCCTCGATGAAGGCGCGGAGTCTGCCGTCTATGCGTTCGTAAGTCTTTCCCATGTCTAACGATTATGAGTGCCGGCCGTGCCCTTGTCCGGGAAATATCCGGTGGTCCCGCCATCCGGACGGTTCGGCCGCCCGCGGACGGCCACCGCGTCGGATTGACGAATCATGCAAAGCTCTGCATACTCATGCAGGACAGTGATCGTACGGTGAGGAGCGACCCAAGTGAGCAGCAACAGCGGTGACGTCCGGCTCTGGGGCGGTCGTTTCGCCGACGGTCCCGCCGAGGCCCTGGCGAAGCTGTCCGCGTCCGTCCACTTCGACTGGCGGCTCGCCCCCTACGACATCGCCGGTTCGCGCGCCCACGCGCGCGTGCTGCACGCGGCGGGTCTGCTCACCGAGGACGAGCTGACCCGGATGATCGCCGGGCTCGACCAGCTGGAGGCGGACGTCGCCGACGGCTCCTTCACCGGCACCATCGCCGACGAGGACGTCCACACCGCCCTGGAGCGGGGGCTGCTGGAGCGCCTCGGTCCCGACCTCGGCGGCAAGCTGCGCGCCGGACGCTCCCGCAACGACCAGGTCGCCACCCTCTTCCGCATGTACCTGCGGGACCACGCCCGCACCGTCGGCGCGCTGATCGCCGACCTCCAGGACGCGTTGATCGGCCTCGCCGAGGCGCACCCGGACGTCGCGATGCCCGGCCGCACCCACCTCCAGCACGCCCAGCCGGTGCTCTTCGCCCACCACGTCCTCGCCCACGCCCAGGCCCTGGGCCGGGACGCGGAGCGGCTGCGCCAGTGGGACGAGCGCACCGCCGTCTCGCCGTACGGCTCGGGCGCGCTCGCGGGCAGCAGCCTCGGCCTGGACCCGGAGGCGGTCGCCCGCGACCTCGGCTTCGAGCACGGCAGCGTCGGCAACTCCATCGACGGGACCGCCTCGCGCGACTTCGTCGCCGAGTTCGCCTTCATCACCGCGATGATCGGCGTGGACGTCTCGCGGATCGCCGAGGAGATCATCATCTGGAACACGAAGGAGTTCTCCTTCGTCACCCTCCACGACGCCTTCTCCACCGGCTCCTCGATCATGCCGCAGAAGAAGAACCCCGACATCGCCGAGCTGGCCCGCGGCAAGTCCGGACGGCTGATCGGCAACCTGACCGGTCTGATGGCGACGCTCAAGGCCCTCCCGCTCGCGTACAACCGCGACCTCCAGGAGGACAAGGAGCCCGTCTTCGACTCCATCGACCAGCTGGAGGTCCTGCTCCCCGCCTTCACCGGCATGATGGCCACCCTCACCGTGCACCGCGAGCGGATGGAGGAGCTGGCCCCGGCCGGGTTCTCGCTCGCCACCGACATCGCCGAGTGGCTGGTCAAGCAGGGCGTGCCGTTCCGCGTCGCGCACGAGGTGGCCGGCGAGTGCGTGAAGGTCGCCGAGGCCGACGGCAAGGAGCTGGACGAGCTGACCGACGAGCAGTTCGCGAAGATCTCCGAGCACCTCACCCCCGAGGTGCGCACCGTCCTCGACGTCCCCGGCGCCCTCGCCTCCCGCAGCGGCCGCGGCGGTACGGCGCCCAGCGCGGTCGCCGTCCAGCTCGCCGAGGTCAAGGCGGACGTGGCGGCCCAGCACGCCTGGGCGACCGCCAAGAAGTAGCAGCGCGAGGCGGTAGCCGGTGTGCCCGAGGGGCATCGCGGTTACGTTGGTCAACAGCTAGGCAGCCACACCGGCCTCAGCCGTCGACCGAACGGAGTCCGCGATGCCCTTCGCCCGCCTGGCCGCGGCGACCACCCCCACCTGCCACATCGGCCTGGGTCTCGCCGCCGTCGGCCGCCCCGGCTACATCAACCTCGGCCGGGACCGGGACCTGCCGGCCGACCGCTCCGTCGAGGCACTGCGCGAACGGACGCACGACCTCCTCGACGCCGCCTACGCGCAGGGCGTGCGCTACTTCGACGCGGCCCGCTCCTACGGGCGCTCCGAAGAGTTCCTCGCCGACTGGCTCCGGCAGCGGCCCGACGCCGACGACGTGGTCGTCGGCAGCAAGTGGGGTTACACCTACACCGCCGACTGGACGACCGACGCCGAGCGGCACGAGGTCAAGGACCACGGCGTC
Organism: Streptomyces sp. BK208; assembly: GCF_004364245.1. GTDB lineage: Bacteria > Actinomycetota > Actinomycetes > Streptomycetales > Streptomycetaceae > Streptomyces. The sequence continues at coordinate 230,597 of NZ_SOAV01000007.1, forward strand.
GCGACGTACGACCGTCAGCGCGCCGAGACCGACGCCCTGCTCGGCGACCGGCTGGACCTGTACCAGATCCACTCGCTCACCCCCGACAGCCCGGCCCTCACCGACAAGGACCTGCACGCCAGGCTGGCCGAGGCGGCCGCGCAGGGCAGCACCGTCGGCTTCTCCACCAGCGGCCCCGCCCAGGCCGACGCCATCCGCGCCGCGCTCGCCGTGACCGTCGACGGCGTGCCCCTCTTCCGTACCGTCCAGTCGACGTACAACGCGCTGGAGACCTCCGCCGGGCCCGCGCTCGCCGAGGCGCACGAGGCCGGACTGACCGTGATCGTCAAGGAGGGCATGGCCAACGGCCGTCTCGCGGAGCCGCACGCCCCCGGCGTCCTGAAAGCCGTCGCCGAGGAGACCGCCCTGGGCTGCGACGCGGTCGCCCTCGCGCTGGTCCTGCGGCAGCCCTGGGCCGGTGTCGTGCTGTCCGGCGCGGCGACGGTCAACCAGCTCGGCTCCAACCTGCACGCCGCCGTGGTCGACCTCGACGACGACCAGGTCGCGCGCCTCGGCGCACTCGCCGAGGACCCGCCCGCCTACTGGGAGCGCCGCGGGCAGCTGCCCTGGCACTGAGGCCGCGGGGCCTGCCCGGATCCGTGACCGACCCGCCGGGTGAGTCGCGCACGCCCCGAGTGAGACATGAATGTCTCATGTGGGTTATCGTTGTCTCATGGCCGTCGATCGTGAACAGGTACTGCGCAGCGCCGCGGCCCTGCTGACCCGCAAGTCCACCGCGACCATGGACGAGGTCGCCAGGGCCGCCGGGATCAGCCGGGCCACGCTGCACCGGCACTTCGCCGGGCGTGACGCCCTCGTGAGGGCGCTGGAGGCGCTGGGCATCGCCGAGTGCGAGGCCGCCCTGAAGGGAGCCCGCACCGACGAGGGACCGGCGGCCGACGCGGTACGCCGGCTGGTCCTCGCGATGGAACCCTCCGCCGGTCTGCTCGCCTTCCTCTACACCGAGAACCAGCTCTTCGAGGGCGAGGAGCAGAACGAGGGCTGGGCCCGCATGGACGCCGGGTTCACCGAGCTGTTCCGCAGGGGCCAGGAGAGCGGCGAATTCCGCATCGACCTCACCCCCGCCTGGCTCACCGAGGCGCTGTACGGCCTGCTGGCCTCCGGCGCCTGGGCCGTGACCGAGGGCCGCGTGGCCCGCAACGACTTCACCCACATGATCGTCGAGCTGCTGCTCGGCGGCGCGCTCCGAAGAGAGGAACCATGAACCGCACCCTGCGGCCGGCCCACCCGACCGAGGCGGTGAAGAGCCCCGGCCGCTGGCTGGCGCTGTCCGTCCTGGTGCTGGCCGTGCTGCTGGTGGCCGTCGACGCGACCGTGCTCGGTCTCGCGACCCCCTACATCAGTGAGGACCTCGCCCCCTCCGGCACCCAGCTGCTCTGGATCGGCGACGTCTACTCCTTCGTCATCGCCGGCCTGCTCGTCTCCATGGGCAGCCTCGGCGACCGCATCGGCCGCAAGCGGATCCTGCTCGTCGGCGCCACGGCGTTCGGCGCGATCTCCGTCCTCAACGCCTACGCGCACACCCCCGAGGTGCTGATCCTCGCCCGGGCCCTGCTCGGCGTCGCGGGCGCCACCCTGATGCCCGCCACCCTCGCCCTGATCCGGAACCTCTTCCACGACCCGCGCGAACGCAGTCTCGCCGTCGGCATCTGGGGCGCCACCGCCTCCGCCGGCACCGCGGTCGGCCCGATCGTCGGCGGGTTCCTGCTCGAGCACTTCTGGTGGGGCTCCGTCTTCCTGATCAACCTGCCCGTGATGGCCGTCCTGGTCGTCGTCGGGGTCAAGCTGCTGCCCGAGTCCCGCAACCCGGATCCGGGCCCCTGGGACCTGCCAAGCGTCGCCCTCTCCCTGGTCGGCATGGTCGGCGTCGTGTACGCCGTCAAGGAGTCCGCCGCCCACGGCTTCGCCTGGGCCACGCTCGCCGTGGGCCTGCTGGGCGCCGCCGCGCTCTACGGCTTCGTCCGCCGCCAGCTGACCATGCCGGTCCCGCTGCTCGACATGCGGCTGTTCCGCAACCGGGGCTTCAGCGGGGCGGTCCTGGCCGACCTGCTGACCATCCTGGGCCTGTCCGGTCTGGTGTTCTTCCTCTCCCAGTACCTGCAACTCGTCCAGGGCAGGCGGCCTTTCGAGGCGGGTCTGGCCGAACTCCCCGCCGCCGTCGGCGCGGTGGTGGCCGGTCTGATCGCCGGCCGTGCGGCCAGGCGCTTCTCGGTCCGCGCCGTGGTCTCCGGCGGGCTCGCCGCCGTCGGCCTCGCGCTCGCCGCGCTGACCGTGATCGGCCAGCACACCGGCTATCCGCTGCTCGGCACCGCCCTGCTGGTCGTCGGTCTCGGTGCGGGCTTCGCGTTCACCGTCACCGCCGACGTGATCCTCTCCAGCGTGCCCGGTGAGCAGGCGGGCGCCGCCTCCGCGGTCTCCGAGACGGCGTACGAACTCGGCGCCGCCCTCGGCATCGCCGTGCTCGGCTCCATCGTGACCGGCGTGTACCGCGGCTTCACCGGCCCGGCCGGCACACCGGACGCGGCCCACGAGTCACTGGGCGGCGCGGTGGAGGCCGCCGCCGGGCTTCCCGCCCGCTCCGGCGAGGCGCTGCTTGACTCGGCCCGGCAGGCCTTCGTCGACGGCCTGGCCCTCGCGGCGGGCGTCGGCGCCGCCGTCCTGCTGGCCGCCGCCGCGGCCTCCTGGTTCCTGCTGCGGGGCCAGCGTCTGGAGGACGGGGCCGAGCACCCGTAGCCGCAGCGCGAGGACACGCGAAACGGCGGGCCGCTCACCGGGCGGCCCGCCGTTTCCCCGTGCTCCGCGCGGACCTACGCCGCCTTCGCCTTGCTCGCGTACATGTCCACGTACTCCTGACCGGACAGCCGCATGACCTCGGTCATCACGGAGTCCGTCACCGCCCGCAGGACGTAGCGGTCGCGGTCCATGCCCTCGTAGCGGGAGAACTCCATCGCCTCGCCGAAGCGGACCGTGACCTTGCCCGGCCGGGGCAGACCGGCGCCGCCCGGCTGGAGCTTGTCGGTGCCGATGACGGCGAACGGGACGACCGGGGCGCCCGTCATCAGGGTGAGCCGGGCGATACCGGTGCGGCCGCGGTAGAGGCGGCCGTCGGGGGAGCGGGTGCCCTCCGGGTAGATGCCGAAGACGTGCCCCTCCTCCAGGATGCGCCGGCCGGTCATCAGAGCCGCCACCCCGCCCCGGCCGCCGTCCCGGTCGACCGGGACCATGCCGACCCCCGTGAAGAACCAGGCCATCAACCGCCCCTTGAGGCCCTTGCCCGTGACGTACTCGTCCTTGCCGATGAAGAAGACCTGCCGGTCGCAGGTCAGCGGCATGATCACCGAGTCGATGAAGGTGAGGTGGTTGCCGGCCAGGATCACCGGGCCGTCGCCCGGGATGTTCTCCACACCCTCCACCCGTGTGCGGAACATCAGGCGCATGATCGGGCCGAGCACTGCCTTGATGAACACGAAGCGGGACAACGAGCCCTCCGGTGTCGGGATGCGGTATGAGTCTGTGCAGGTGAGGACATTACTCGCGGCCCGGGGGGTCACGCACCTCGGGTCACCCGGGTCCCGGCGCGCTGTTGACGCGTGTTCACCTGCGGTACCGGGGTGTCGCGCGGCGGCCGCGCCTCCACACGAATGTGAGGCAGGTCGCGCCCGCGGGACCCGCAGCAACGGTTCGGGGGGTGCGGACACGGCCCGGATCGAAGCACACCGGACACGTCGATCGCGTGAGGCGCGCCGCGCGGGCCACGCCACCGGATGCCGTCTCCTGCGTCTGCCCCGCCGTGCCGCGGTCAACGTCTGCCCCGCCGTGCCGCGGCCAAGCCGACCGCGCACCGTCCGTCCGCCCCCGGCACCCCGGGCGCGCCCGCGACACGACATCCCCGCGCACCCGCGTGTTCCGGCCACGGTCTCCCGCTCGTCATGTACGCGCCCCTACGATCGGCCCGCACGGGACGGTCGACGGCAGGAGGGTCCCATGGGAACGCGGAAGTCGGACGAGCGGGCGGACGGCGGCACCGGACGGCGGGCGGTGCTCGGCGCGGCGGTGCTCGGCGCGGGCGGGGCCGTCCTGGGTCTGCCCGGAACGGCGCGGGCCGCCGGTGCCCGGCACGGTGACGGACACGGCGACGGGGTGCGGAGCCTGCCGGTCCCGACCGTCATCGGCCACCGCGGAGCCAGCGGCTACCGCCCCGAACACACCTTCGCCTCCTACGAACTGGCCCTCGACCTGGGTGCCGACATCGTCGAGGCGGGCGACCTGGTCCCCACGAAGGACGGCCATCTCGTCTGCCGGCACGAGCCGGAGATCGGCGGCACCACGGACGTCGCCGACCACCGCGAGTTCGCCGGCCGCAGGCGCACCAAGCTGCTCGACGGGGTCTCCACCACCGGCTGGTTCACCGAGGACTTCACGCTCGCCGAGCTGAAGACGCTCCGCGCCACCGAGCGCATCCCGGCCAACCGCCCGCACAACGCCCTCTACGACGGCCGCTGGGAGATCCCCACGTTCGAGGAGGTGCTGCGCTGGCAGAACGAGCAGACCCGCAAGCGGGGCAAGCAGGTGTGGATCTACCCCGAACTCAAGCACCCCACCTACTTCCGCAAGCTGGGCCTCGGGACGGAGGAGCGCCTGGCACGGCTGCTGCGCAAGTACGGCAAGGACCGGAAGAACTCGCCCGTCATCATCCAGTCCTTCGAACCCACCAGCATCCAGCGGATGAACAAGCTGGTCGGCAACCCGCTCGCCGTCCTGCTGTCCGGCGCGGACAGCCGTCCCTGGGACTTCGTCGAGACCGGCGACCCGCGCACGACCGCCGACCTCGTCACCCCCGAGGGCCTGAAGGAGATCGCCTCCTACGCGCAGGGCATCGGCCCCACCCTCGACCTGATCATCCCGAAGGACTCCGCCGGCCGTCTCACCGAGCCGACGACCCTGGTCCGCGACGCGCACCGCGCGGGACTGATCCTCCACCCCTACACCATGCGCAACGAGAACCCCTTCCTGCCCGCGGAGTTCCGCAAGGGCGACGACCCCGACGCCTACGGCGACGCCTTCGGCGCGTTCCGCGCGTACTTCGCCACCGGCATCGACGGCGTCTTCACCGACAATCCGGACACGGGCGTGCTGGCCCGCGAGGACTTCGTCAACGACTGAGCGCCCGCCCCCTGTTGGAGTGAGCTTCGGCCGCCCGGGCAACTCACCGCCCGGGCGGCCGCGTCGACCTGCATATGACGCACGACCTCGTAACCTCCCTGCATCCCCTGCTCGCCGCCGAGGCCTCGGCCGAGGCATATGCCTCCGGAGCCGAACCCGGCGACCTGGAACAGGCGGTCTGGCTGCGCCTGCTGGAACGCCTGGAGGACGACGGTCCGCCCTCCGACCCGCACCGCTGGCTGCGCAGCGCCGTACGCACCGAGGCCCGCCGGACCCGCCGTACGGCCCGCAACGAACGGCCGTACGGGAACGAGCCCGACGCTGTCGCCGAGTACGTCCACGAGCCCGAGCGGATCGCGCTCACCGCGGCCCGGCACCGCGCCCTGCGCGACGCGGTGCGCCGGCTGCCGGGCCGCTGCCCCCGGCTGATGGAGGCCCTGTTGTCGCCGAAGGACCTCACATACCGGGAGATCGCGGGGGAGTTGGGTATCTCACAGGGCAGTCTTGGCCCGGAACGCTCCCGATGTCTGGGATGTCTGCGGCGATTGCTGACACCGGAGGTTGCGGCGGGCTGAGGACGGGGATAGGAGTGGGGGACCACAGGTGATCAGGTGAGCGGGAGGCATGCGCACATGGGCATGAGCGTGACCATCTCGGCGGCGGCCGAACAGGACGCCGAGCAGATCTTCCGGCTGCAGTACCTCTGCTTCCAGAGCGAGGCGGCGCTGTACGCCAACTACCGCATCGACCCGCTCGTCCAGACCCTCGACTCCGTGCGCGAAGAGGTCGCCACCGACTGCGTCTTCGTGGCACGGCTCGGCGACGAGGTCGTCGGCTCGGTGCGGGGGCGGGTGACCGAGGACGGGGCGGCGTCCATCGGCAAGCTCTGCGTCCACCCCCGGCTCCAGGGGCACGGCATCGGCGCCCGGCTGCTGCGGGCCGCCGAGTCCGCCCTGGGCGAGCAGCGCGGCGCCAAGCGGTTCCGGCTGCACACCGGGCACCGCAGCGAGAGCAACCTGCGGCTGTACCGCCGGGTCGGCTACGAGACGGTCGGGACGGCCGAGGGCGCCGACGGGGTGCCCATGATCGTCCTGGAGAAGCCGGCCGGGACGTACGCGACCACGGCCTGAGTGCCCGGACCGACGGCCCCGGAGTCCCGGACCGCTACGCGGTGCGGGCCCGGCGCAGCCAGAACAGCGCCGACAGCGGCAGCAGCACCGGGATGAACAGGTAGCCCATCCCGTAGTCCGACCACACGGTCGCGTCGGGGAAGGCGGACGGCTCCACCAGCGTCCAGGTGCCGACCGTCAGGACGCCCACCAGCTCGGCGGCGCAGCACACCAGCGCCGCCCTGCGGGCCGTCTCGCCACCGCGCACCAGCGTGTACGTGATGAACCCGTAGACGACGCCCGCGACGGCCGACAGCGTGTAGGCGAGCGGCGCCCGGTCCAGCTCGGTCGCGATCTGGTACACGGACCGCGACACGGCACCGACGACCATCACCCCGTACAGCCACACCAGCAGGATGCCGGGGCCGCTGATCAGCCGCTGCCCGGTCCGCTTCTCCTCCGTGGCCACCACGTCAGCCTCCCCAGATGTCGTACAGCCGGACCTCGAGGACGGCGAGGACGACACCGCCGGCGGCGACCGTCACCGAGCCCCAGCGGGTGCGCTCGGCCAGCGACATGAACCCCGCCGCCGGCACACAGGCGAAGGCGCCCAGCAGATACGCCACGAAGATCGTCGTGCCCTGCGCCGGTTCCTCGCCCCGCGCCAGCTGCACCACGCCGATCACCAGCTGGATCAGCGCCAGCGCCGAGACCACGGCCATGCCGATGAAGTGCCAGTCCTTCGTCGGCTGGTCACGGTAGGCGGCCCAGCCGCACCAGGCGGCGAGCAGCAGCGCGGCGACGCCGGTCACCAGCGTCAGGACGTCAAGCATGGCAGCGAGCCTATTACGGCCCAAAAGGCCCGCCGTCCCCGGCCCCGTATGGTCGGGGACATGAAGCTCCACGCACAGGCCCTCCTGTTCGACAACGACGGCACCCTCGTCTCGACCCTCGCGTCCGTGCGCCGCTGCTGGACGCGCTGGGCCGTCGAGTACGGGATCACCGCCGAGCAGTTCGGGCAGGTCGAACTGCACGGCCGGCCGGCCGCCGAGATAGCCGCCGACCTGCTGCCCGCCGGAGTGGTCGCCGAGGCCGTCGCCCGGATCGAGCAGCTGGAGGTCGAGGACGTGCCCGCCGGAGGCGTGCGGCTGCTGCCCGGCACCCGCGCCTTCCTCGACGCGCTGCCCGCCGACCGCTGGGCCGTCGTCACCTCCGCCACCCGGCGGCTCGCCGAGGCACGGCTCGACGCCGTCGGCATCCTGCCCAAGACGCTCGTCGCCGCCGACGACATCACCCGCGGCAAGCCCGACCCCGAGCCCTACCTGCTCGGCGCGCGTGCCCTGGGTGTCGACCCGGCCGACTGCGTCGTCTTCGAGGACGCTCCCGCCGGGCTCCAGGCGGGTCGCGCCGCCGGCATGCGGACCGTGGCGTTGGCCACAACCCACCGGCCCGACGAACTCGACGCCGACCTGGTGGTCACCGACCTCTCGGCGTTGTCGGCACTGGTCACCGAGGGCGGGGTCGAGGTCACCGTCCGAGGCTGAGCGGCGCCCGGACGACCGGTCACCGTCCACCGCTGTCCAGTATCCGGACAGCGGTCTCCGGACAGAGCCGTACGTCTGCTTTACTGATCCGCATGAGCACCACGAGCGACCGCACCCCTGCGACCGAGGCGACCACGACGCCCGGTGCTCGTTGTATGTGCCGCCGAATGTGCGCCTTCTAGAGGGCCCCCGCACCATCTGAGCCTCGCGCCCCGAAGCGAGCGCCCGCGCCCGTCCGTCCGCGCCCCACGCGCACGCGGCCGGGCCACGCCCCGCGCACACGTTTCTCCCCCGGTCCACCGCCATGGCGCACCGCCACCGCGAGAACCGTGCCGCGTTCCGATGGGCCGAGAACCCGAAGAACAACGCCCCGTGCCCGGCGCCCACCACCGCGCCGCGCACTCGACAGTGACGGAAACCCACGTGATCACCACATCGGGCCTCACCAAGGTCTATCGTTCACGCGGCCGGGAGGTCACCGCCCTGGACGGCGTCGACCTGCACGTCCGCGAGGGCGAGGTGTACGGCGTCATCGGCCAGTCCGGCGCCGGCAAGTCCTCGCTCATCCGCTGCGTCAATCTCCTGGAGCGCCCCACCTCCGGCACGGTCACCGTCGCCGGGCAGGACCTCACCGCCCTGGCCGGGCGCGGCCCCCGCGCGGGCCGGGAACTGCGGCAGGCGCGCAGCCGTATCGGCATGGTCTTCCAGCACTTCAACCTGCTGTCCTCCCGGACGGTGCGGGACAACGTCGAACTGCCGCTGGAGATCCTCGGCACCTCCGGGAAGGAACGTTCCCGCAAGGCGCTGGAGCTGCTCGACCTGGTCGGCCTCGCCGACAAGGCCGGGGCCTACCCCGCCCAGCTCTCCGGCGGGCAGAAGCAGCGCGTCGGCATCGCCCGCGCCCTGGCCGGCGACCCCAAGGTCCTGCTGTCCGACGAGGCCACCAGCGCCCTCGACCCGGAGACCACCCGCTCCATCCTCCAGCTGCTGCGCGACCTGAACCGGCAGCTCGGTCTCACCGTCCTGCTCATCACCCACGAGATGGACGTCGTCAAGAGCATCTGCGACTCGGCCGCCCTCATGGACCGGGGCCGCATCGTCGAGTCGGGCACCGTCGGCGAACTCCTCGCCACCCCGGGCTCCGAACTGGCCGCCGCGCTCTTCCCGGTCGGCGGTGAGGCCTCCGGCGACGACCGCACCGTTCTGGACGTCACCTTCCACGGGGAGGCCGCGACCCAGCCCGTCGTCTCCCAGCTCTCGCGCACCTACAACATCGACATATCGATCCTCGGTGCCGCCATCGACACCGTCGGCGGTCTCCAGGTCGGCCGGATGCGCATCGAGCTGCCCGGCCGCTACGAGGACAACGTGGTGCCCGTCGGCTTCCTGCGTGAACAGGGGCTGCAGATCGACGTGGTGAACGGGACGCCGGACGCGTCGGCCGTCCCGGCCGCCCCCGCCTCGCTGGTGAAGGAAGGTGCCAAGTGACCTGGTCGCAGATGCAGCCGCTGCTGGAGCAGGCCTCCTGGGAGACCCTGATCATGGTCGGCTGGTCCACCCTGATCGCGGTCGTCGCCGGGCTCCCGCTCGGTGTGCTCCTCGTCCTCACCGACCGGGGCGGACTGCTGCAGAACGTCGTGGTGAACAAGGTCATCGGCCAGATCGTGAACATCGGGCGCTCGATGCCGTTCATCATCCTCATGGTCGCGCTGATGAGCTTCACCCGCTGGATCACCGGCACCACCATCGGCAGCGAGGCCGCGATCGTGCCGCTCGCCATCGGCGGCATCCCGTTCTTCGCGCGACTCGTCGAGACCGCGGTGCGCGAGGTCGACGGCGGGCTCGTGGAGGCCGTGCAGTCCATGGGCGGCAGCACCTGGACCATCGTCCGCAAGGTCCTGGTCCCCGAGTCGCTCCCCTCGCTGATCGCCAGCACCACCACCACGATCATCGCGCTCATCGGCTACTCCGCCATGGCCGGCACCGTCGGCGGCGGCGGACTCGGCGACCTCGCCGTGCGCTACGGCTACCAGCGGTTCGACCCCGGCTTCATGTGGATCACCGTCGCGCTCCTCGCCGTCGCCATCTCGCTCATCCAGTTCGCCGGCGACTACGCCGCCCGCGCACTGCACCGCCGCGGCGGACGCGGCGGCGCGGGTCCCAGGCTCCGCCTGCTCAAGGCCGAGGAGCCCGCCGCGGCCGACGTGAGCAAGGTCGCGTAACCCACCCCCAGGACTCCCCGGCCCTCACCCGGGACGGGGTCGCACCACCTCAGGAAAGGCACTTTTCGTGCGTAACACCGCCAAGATCACCACCGCCGTCCTCGCCGCCGGAGCCCTCACCCTCGGGCTCAGCGCCTGCGGCTCGGACAAGGACTCCGCCTCCGACACGTCCGGCCCGCTCGTCGTCGCCGCGACGCCCGTGCCGCACGCCGAGATCCTCAACTACGTCAAGGACAACCTGGCGAAGAAGGAGGGCCTCGACCTGGAGGTCAAGGAGTTCACCGACTACGTCACGCCGAACACGGCGACGGAGGACGGCTCGGTGGGCGCCAACTACTTCCAGACCGAGCCCTACCTCGCGGACTTCAACAAGAAGAACGGCACCCACCTGAAGTCCGTCGCCTCGGTGCACCTGGAGCCCCTCGGCCTCTACTCCAAGAAGGCCGACAAGGTCGGTGACCTGAAGAACGGCGCGACCGTCGCCCTGCCCAACGACACGGTCACCGAGGCGCGCGCCCTGCAGCTGCTGGCGTCGGAGGGCCTGCTCACCCTCAAGGAGGGCGTCGGCAACTCGGCCACGACCGCCGACATCACCGAGAACCCGAAGGACCTCGAGTTCAAGGAGCTGGAGGCGGCCCAGACCCCCCGCGCCCTGAACGACGTCGACGCGGCCGTCATCAACGGCAACTTCGCCCTGGACGCCGACCTCAAGCCCGCCAAGGACGCCCTCGTCCTGGAGTCCGCCGACGACAACCCGAACGTCAACCTGCTCGTCGTCAAGGAGGGCCAGGAGGACGACCCGCGGGTGAAGAAGCTCGCCAAGCTGCTCACCTCGCCCGAGGTGAAGAAGTTCATCGAGGACAACTACGCCGGGTCCGTGCTCCCCTCCTTCTGACCGGTCCGGTCCCCCTGGTCCCTCCCGGTCCCTTCCGGTCGGTTGCGGGCCCTCCGGCCGGTCCCGACCCCGCGTCACCCACCGGGTCCGCTCCGTGCTCACGGGGCGGACCCGGTGGTGCGGTTGAGTGCTTTCATGCTGCATGCTGGGCAGTTCGAGCAGTCCCCGACGGTCACCGGATTACGGAGCGGCGCATGACGAGCACCTTCCCCAACATCTCCATCAGCACGGAGCGGTTGGTGCTGCGCCCCCTCGACGAGGACGACGTCCCCGCGCTGGCCGCGATGATGAACGACGAGCAGGTCGCCGCCTGGACCCACGTCCCCCAGCCCTTCACCGAGGACGACGCCGCCACCTGGATCGGCGAGTACGCCCCCGCCGAGCGCACCGGGGGCCGGGGCCTGGACCTCGCCGTCACCGAGTTCCTCACCCAGCGACTGGTCGGCGTCGTCCAGCTGACCAAGACCAACTGGCACGTACGGTCCACCGAACTCTCCTACATAGTGGCCCCCTGGGCCCGGGGTGAGGGGTACGCGTCCGAGGCGGCGCTCGCCACCGCCCAGTGGCTGTTCGGCGACCAGAAGTTCGAGCGCGTCGAGCTGCGCACCGCGGCCGACAACACCGCCTCCCAGCAGGTCGCCCAGAAGATCGGGTGCATCAGCGAAGGCGTACTGCGCGGCGCCTGCATGGCGCGCGTCCGCACCGACGACGGCGTCTGGTCGGACGTACGCACCGACTTCATCGTGTGGAGCCTGCTGCCGGAGGACCTCGAAGGCGCCACCGGAGAGCTGACCGACACCGACGGTTTCACCACCTTCACGGACTGGAACTGACACACACGGGGACCACCGGCGCCGCCGCCCGGTCCCGGACCGCACCGGGTACGCTCACGGAGCGCGCCCGCGACGGTGTCACGATTACCACCTGCGAAAACCCTGGAGACTGACGACGATGGCCGACCGGGTCACGGTGATCGGCTGGGACGGTTCGCCGCTGACCGCCGCGGCACGCTCCGCACTGGGTGCCGCCACCCTGGTGGCAGGCGCCGCACACCACCTGGCACTTCCCGAGGTACCGCCCGGCGCCGAACGCATCCGGCTCGGCAGCGTCGCCCTCGCCGCCCGCCGCCTCGCCGCCCACCGCGGCACGACGGTCGTCCTGGCCGACGGCGACCCCGGCTTCTTCGGCGTCGTACGCACCCTGCGTGCCCCCGAGTTCGGCCTCGAAGTGGAGGTCGTCCCCGCCGTCTCCTCGGTGGCCGCCGCCTTCGCCCGCGCCGGAATGCCCTGGGACGACGCCCACGTGGTGGTCGCCCACCCCCGCACCCTGCGACGCGCGGTGAATGTCTGCCGGGCCCACTCCAAGGTCGCGGTCCTCACCTCACCGGGCGCCGGTCCGGCCGAACTGGGCCTGCTGATGGAGGGCGTCCACCGCACCTTCGTCATCTGCGAGGAACTCGGCACCACCCGCGAACGCGTCACCGTCGTCACCTCCGACAAGGCCGCCGACCACACCTGGCGCGACCCGAACGTCGTCATCGTGGCGGGCGGGAGCGCCGGTCCCGCCGTCGAGGGCGACGGCACCGGCTGGATCGCGGGCCGCGCGCCCGCCGGCGGCCCGCGCGGCTGGTCACTGCCCGCCTCGGCGTACGGCGGCGAACTGGGCGAGGGCGAGAGCGACCTGCTCCGCACCGCCCAACTGGCCCGGCTCGGGCCGCGCCTCGGCGATCTCGTGTGGGACATCGGCTGCGGCAGCGGCGCCTTCGCCACCGAGGCCGCGCGCGGCGGCGCCGCCGTCATCGCGGTGGACCGGGACCGGGAGGCCTGCGCGCGCACCGAGGCCACCGCACGGCACTTCGGCGTCCAGCTCCAGACCGTGCACGGCGACGCACCGCACATCCTGGAGAACCTCCCCGAACCGGACGTCGTCCGGGTCGGCGGCGGGGGAGCGGCCGTGGTCTCCGCGGTCGCCGACCGCCGCCCGCAGCGCATCGTCGCGCACGCCGCGACCCGCGACGCGGCCGAACTCGTCGGCAGGGACCTGACGGAGCACGGATACCGCGTCGAGTGCGCCCTGTTGCAGTCCGTGGAACTCGACACCCGGGCCTGGACGGAGACGGAGCGGAGCGTGGCGTTCCTGCTCAGCGGAGAGATCGTGCGGCGCGAGGCGCCCCGTTGAGGACCGACGACGACCGCGCCCCGTGATCGGTTGGTCATACCGCGCGGGGTAGGCTGGCGGATTGTTGTACCGCGTGCGGACACCCGGCTGTTCGTCGGGCGATGTCCGTAAAAAACCGTTCCTTCGGGGGTGGGCGCGGTACGGCAGAACCGGAGGACGCGCAACGTGGCGCAGTCCACAGCGAGCCGTCGCGGATCAAGCTGTCGTGGCGGGGGAACGACCGGGACAATGCCACTCAATGGCTTTGTCGTCTTTTCCTGCGGGTCGTTCGTGCCGCTGGGCACGCACGCTCGTTCTCACTACGGGGCGGTCGGTGCGCCGTCCCGGGCGAGCTGGTCGTAGAAGCACTAACCGATGGGCGAGGGGTTACGCATGACCGACACCGGCCAGATCCCGGGCGAGGGGCTGCCGGAGGACGCAGGCACGGTGGAGCAGCCGGGCGTCCCCGCACCCGGCGCGTACACCTACCTCTCCGAGGCCACCGCCGAGGACGAGGACCTGCTGTTGCTGCCGGGAGCCCAGAGTGCCTGGGGCAACGAGGTCGCGCCGCCGGCGCCGGAGCCGGTCGTCGAGACCGTGCACCAGCCCGGCCCGCACGAGATGTCCGGTCGGGACAGCGGTTCGGTCGACCTGGGCGGCGTCCGCCTGCCCGACCCGGCACAGGACCCCATGGCCACCCCGGTCCCGCAGCGCCGGCCCCTCCACCTCGGCCCGCCCATCCCCGACGCCTCCGCGAGCCCGGTCCGCTCCCTCGCCGACCGCGGCCCCGCCGACGCGCCGGTACGGCATCCCGGCCCGCCGACCGCCGGGCCGGAGTACCTCGACGTCCCGCAGGCCGCCATGGCCACCCCGCAGGCGGCGGCGCCCTGGGGCGCGCAGCCGGTACCGCAGGCCCACGGGGCGCCGGCGGACTCCGGGGCGGGACACGCGGAAACGGTTGTTCCGGTGCCGGAGCAGGCGTCCGAGCCGGTGGGCGCGGCCCAGGCCCTCGTGACCCGTGTGGCGACGGAGGCCGTGGCGGCGACGGGCGGGGCGTCCGGGGACACCGGAGAACCCGCCGAGCCGTACGAGATGCCCTCGCCGGAGGCCGTACCCGCCCCCGACGCGCTCACCGCGGAGCCCGCGGGCGAGCCCGCCGAGCCCGCCCAGGAGACCCAGGACCCCCAGGCCGCGCCGGAGACCCAGGACGTCCCCGCACCGGCGGAGGTCCAGGACGTCCCAGCACCCGTGGCGGGCCAGGACGCTCCCGAGCAGGCGACCGCGGAGCAGGCGCCGGCAGCGGCGGCGGTGGAGACACCGGAGACGCCCGACGAACTCCGGGCGGCTCACGCCCCGGAGGCTCCCGCGCCGCGGGAACAGCCGTACGGCGAAGCGTTCGAGCCCGAGGCTTCGGAGCCCGAAGGCGCCGAGCCCGAGGCCGCCGACGTGTCGGCATCGGACGTGTCCGTGGCCGTCCCGGCGGCCGGAGCGACCGCACCCGAGCCGGCCCCGGAGCAGCCCGCCCCCGTCCGCGAGGAGCCCGTGCCCTTCCAGGAGGAGGCCGCGCAGCCGCAGCCGGCCGCGCAGCCCGTCCCGGAGCAGGCGCCGCACCCGCATCCGGACATCCAGCCCGCGCCGCAGTTCGCCGTTCCGCAACCGGCCCCGGAAGCCGATCCGCAGGCAGCCCCGGAGACCGCGGCTCCGCAGCCCGCTCAGGGTCCCCAGTCCCTCCTGGACGCCGGCGCACCGCAGGAACAGCACGAGCAGCAGGAGCAACAGGAGCAGCAGGACCTGGAGGCGGCCGTGAGGGAGGCCGCCCCGCAGTCCGTCGAGGAGGAGGTGCCCGCCACCGGCAACGCCACGTCGGAGCCGCTCCCCGCCCAGGCCCCCGCCGCTCCGGAACCGCCTTCGGACCAGTTCGTGCAGTTCCTGCCCGTCGACGGCGGTCAGGTGCCCACGGCCCCGCATCTCGCCCCCACGCCGCCCGAGGCCGTTCTGCTCCCGCCGGAGGCACGCGAGCCGGTCGCCGACGAACCGGCCGCCGACGAACCGCCCGTCACGGACCCGGTCGCCGACGAGCCGGTGGCCGAGGTCCCCGCGCCCCGCGAGGCCGACCCCGCACTCGTCCAGAGCGCCGACGACCTCGACACCCGCGGTGCCGCCCAGGAGTACCCGGCGCCCGGAGCGCCGGATGCGGCGGACCTGCCCGACGCACCCCCCGCGGACCACGCGGACCCCGCGCTCCAGGAACCGCTCGCGGCCCAGGCCGGGCCCGCGGCCGAGGAAGCCCCCGCGCCCGAGGAAGCCCCCGCGCACGAGGGCCCGCACGACGCGGACAGCCCCGTGACGCACGAGGACCCGCACGCGGGCACCCCCGCGCCCGCGGTCGCGCCCGCCGAGGGACGACAGCCCGCCGGCCCCGCGGCCCCCGCCTACGACGACGCCGAGCGCGAGGCCGTACTGAAGGTCATGCGCGAGCGCCGCGACATCCGCAACGGCTTCCGCAGCGACCCCATCCCGCACGAGGTGCTGCTCCGGGTCCTGGAGGCCGCGCACACCGCACCCTCCGTCGGCCACTCGCAGCCCTGGGACTTCGTCGTCATCCGCAGCGCCGACACCCGCCGCGCGATGCACGAACTGGCGATGCGTCAGCGCGACGCGTACGCCAAGTCGCTGCCCAAGGGCCGGGCCAAGCAGTTCAAGGAACTGAAGATCGAGGCCATCCTCGACACCCCGGTCAACATCGTCGTCACCGCAGACCCCACCCGTGGCGGGCGGCACACCCTCGGCCGCCACACGCAGCCGCAGATGGCGCCGTACTCCTCCGCGCTCGCCGTCGAGAACCTCTGGCTCGCCGCCCGCGCCGAGGGCCTCGGCGTCGGCTGGGTCAGCTTCTTCGACGAGCGCGAGATGGTGCGCGCCCTCGGCCTGCCCGAGCACCTGGACATCGTCGCCTACCTGTGCGTCGGATACGTGGACGAATTCCCGGACGAGCCCGAGCTGATGCAGGCCGGCTGGTCCAAGCGCCGCCCGCTGTCCTGGGTCGTGCACGAGGAGACGTACGGCCGTCGCGCCCTGCCCGGCGAGGCGCCGCACGACCTGCTCGCCGAGACCGTCGCGCAGATCCGCCCGCTGGACGCCAAGGCACTCGGCGAGGCCTGGGAGCGGCAGAAGCGCATGACCAAGCCGGCCGGCGCACTCGGCATGCTGGAGATCATCTCCGCCCAGCTGGCCGGACTGTCCCGGCAGTGCCCCCCGCCCATCCCGGAGCCCGCCGCCGTCGCGGTCTTCGCCGGCGACCACGGAGTGCACGCCCAGGGCGTCACCCCCTGGCCGCAGGAGGTCACCGCCCAGATGGTGGCCAACTTCCTGGGCGGGGGAGCGGTCTGCAACGCCTTCGCCACCCAGGTCGGCGCCGAGGTGTGCGTCGTGGACGTCGGTGTCGCCACCGACCTGCCCGCGACGCCGGGCCTGCTGCCCCGGAAGGTCCGCGCGGGCACGTCCGACATGACCACCGGCGCCGCGATGACCCGCGAGGAGGCCAAGCAGGCCGTCGAGGTCGGCATCGAGACCGCCCGCGACCTGGTGGCGGCCGGCAACAAGGCGCTGCTCACCGGCGAGATGGGCATCGCGAACACCACCGCGTCCGCCGCGCTCATCTCCGTGTTCACCGGCGCCGACCCGGCCGAGGTCACCGGCCGCGGCACCGGCATCAACGACGAGACGCTGGTCCGCAAGACCGAGGTCGTCCGCCGCGCCCTCGAACTCCACCAGCCGGACCCCGCGGACCCGATCGGCGTCCTCGCGGCGATCGGCGGCTTCGAGCACGCGGCCATGGTCGGCCTGCTGCTCGGCGGTGCCTCCCTGCGCACCCCGGTGATCCTGGACGGCGTCAGCGCCGGAGCCGCCGCCCTGGTGGCCCGTGCGATCGCCCCCGAGGTCCTGGCCGCCTGCATCGCCGGTCACCGCAGTGCCGAACCCGGCCACGTCGCCGCGCTCAACAAGCTGGGCCTGCGTCCGCTGGTCGACCTCGACCTCCGCCTCGGTGAGGGCACCGGCGCGCTCCTCGCGCTCCCGATGGTGCAGAGCACCGCGCGGGCCATGCACGAGGTCGCGACGTTCGACTCGGCGGGCGTCACCGAGAAGTAGCGGCGGCCGACGGGGCCCGGGCGCACGGTGCCGGGCCCCGCCGGGCCGCGGCGCCCGCGGCCGCCGCAGGGCGTCCCGGTCCAACCACCGGACCACCTGGGCCCCGCCCGCCACCCCGCCGTAAAATCCGCACGTCAGCGCCATCGCCGCAAGAGGAGCCGTCCCCTCATGGCCGAACACCCCGCCTACCCCGTAGGCCTCCGCCTCACCGGCCGTCGCGTGGTCGTCCTCGGCGGCGGGCAGGTCGCCCAGCGCCGCCTGCCCGCCCTCATCGCGGCCGGCGCCGACGTCCACCTCGTCTCGCCGGAGGCCACCCCCTCCGTCGAGGCCATGGCGGACGCGGGCGAGATCGCATGGGAGCGGCGCCCGTACGCGGAAGGGGACCTCGCGGGCGCCTGGTACGCGCTGATCGCCACCAGCGACGCCGAGGCCAACCACGCCGCCTCCGCCGAGGGCGAGCGGAACCGCGTGTGGTGTGTGCGCGCCGACGACGCCGACCAGGCCACCGCGTGGACCCCGGCGACCGGGCACAGCGAGGGCGTCACCGTCGCCGTGCTCACCACCGACGCGCGCTACCGCGACCCCCGCCACACCGCGGCCATCCGCGACGCGGTGGTGGAGGGCCTGCGCGACGGGACCCTCGTCGCCCCGCACCAGCGCAGCCGTACCCCGGGTGTCGCCCTGGTCGGCGGCGGTCCCGGCGACCCGGACCTGATCACCGTCCGCGGGCGCCGTCTGCTCGCCGAGGCCGACGTCGTCATCGCCGACCGGCTCGGCCCGCGCGACCTGCTGGCCGAACTGCCGCCGCACGTCGAGGTCATCGACGCGGCGAAGATCCCGTACGGGCGCTTCATGGCCCAGGAGGCCATCAACAACGCGCTGATCGAGCACGCCAAGCAGGGCAAAGCGGTCGTACGGCTCAAGGGCGGCGACCCGTTCGTCTTCGGGCGGGGCATGGAGGAGGCGCAGGCGCTGGCCGAGGCGGGCATCGCCTGCACCGTCGTCCCCGGCATCTCCAGCACGATCTCGGTACCCGGCGCGGCCGGCATCCCGGTCACCCACCGGGGCGTCGCCCACGAGTTCACCGTGGTCAGCGGCCACGTCGCCCCCGACGACGAGCGCTCCCTTGTCGACTGGCCCTCCCTCGCCAAGCTCACCGGCACGCTCGTCATCCTCATGGGCGTCGACAAGATCGGCAGGATCGCGGAGGCCCTCGTCGCGCACGGCAAGTCCCCGGACACCCCGGTCGCCCTGGTCCAGGAGGGCACGACGGCCGCCCAGCGCCGGGTGGACGCGACCCTCGCCACTGTCGCCGAGACGGTCGTCGCCCGGGAGGTCCGGCCGCCCGCCGTCATCGTCGTCGGCGAGGTCGTCGCCGTGGGCCCGCACGGGACGGTGTGACGTGGCCGGCCTCGTCACGATCGACGACCCCGACGACCCGCGCCTGCACGACTACACCGGCCTGACCGACGTCGAGCTGCGCCGGCGCCGCGAACCCGCCGAGGGCCTGTTCATCGCCGAGGGCGAGAAGGTCATCCGGCGGGCCGGCGAGGCGGGCTACGCGATGCGCTCGATGCTGCTGTCCGCCAAGTGGGTCGCCGCCATGCGCGACGTCATCGACGACGCCCCGGCACCGGTGTACGTCGTCGACCCCGAACTCGCCGAACGGGTCACCGGCTACCACGTGCACCGTGGCGCGCTGGCCTCCATGCAGCGCAAGCCCCTTCCCACCGCGGCCGGCCTCCTGACCACCGCCCGCCGCGTCGTCGTCATGGAGTCCGTCAACGACCACACCAACATCGGGGCGATCTTCCGCTCCGCCGCAGCGCTCGGCATGGACGCGGTGCTGCTCTCCCCGGACTGCGCGGACCCCCTGTACCGGCGCAGCGTCAAGGTCTCGATGGGCGCGGTCTTCTCCGTGCCCTACGCCCGCCTCGACACCTGGCCGGCCGGGCTGGCGACGGTCGGCGAGGCCGGCTTCACCCTCCTCGCCCTCACCCCCGACGAGCGGGCCGAGCCCCTCGACGCGGTCGCCCCGCACCGCATGGAGCGGGTGGCCCTCATGCTGGGCGCCGAGGGCAGCGGCCTGTCCCGACGGGCCCTGGCGGCGTCCGGCACATGGGTGCGCATCCCGATGTCCCACGGCGTCGACTCCCTGAACGTGGGCGCGGCGGCCGCGGTCGCCTTCTACGCGGTGACGGTGGGACGCCCTACGGCGTGAGTCCCGTCCGGGCGCGGCGTACCGGCTACGCGGTGACGGCGGGACGCCCTACGGCGTGAGTCCCGTCCGGGCACGGCACACCGACTACGCGGTGACGGCGGGCGCCTGTCGGGACGGCGCTCGTCCGGGCGTGGCATGGCGATCACGCGGGGACGACGGGCGCCTCTTGGAGCGAGCCCCGTCCGGGCACGGCACTCCGGCCACGCGGTGACGCCGGGCGGCGCCTCGGCGTGAGCCCCGTGGGGGGCGCACCCCGACTCAGAGTGCCGGCTGCCCCGGCAGGCCGCTGGGCGGGTCCACCCGCTCCTGTTGCTGGGTCGCCCGCAGGCCACCGCCCCGGTCGTCGCCGAGTCCGCGCGAGGGCCCCTGGCAGCCCTGCGCGGCCGCGATACCCAGCGCGACCAGCAGCGTCACCACCACGAACACGAACAGGCGCTGCCGCAGCAGCCGCGGATTGGCGGGCCGCCGCCAGCCGCCCCCCGTCGTCCTCGGCGCCGTACGGCCGGCCCCACTGCGGGGCGCCGGCCTGCCGCCGCCGTCGTTGCGGGAGGCGCTACGGCCGCCCGTGTCGCGCGAGGAGGGCGTGGGCCGGGCCCCGGACCGCGCCCCCGTGCCGCCTCCACGCGACGGAGTGCCGCCCCGCGAGGGCGTGCCGCCGCGCGAGGGCGTGCCGCCGCGCGACGGAGCCGCGCCCCGGGACGTGGGCCCCCGCGACCCTGACGTGCCGCGCGGCGCCGGGGTGCCCTGCGCGCCCGGCCGGCCCTGCGGACGCCGCCGGTCACGCTCCGGGTAGGTGTCGGCGAGCCGCCCCGTGGGCCGGTCGGCCTCGGCACTGCGCGGCGCGGGCGGCCGTACGTCGGCCATGCCCTGGGCCTCCCGGGCCGCGATCTCCTTGAGCCGCAGCGACAGTTGCAGGGTGCTGGGGCGCTCCTCGGGGTCCTTGGCCAGGCACGCCCGCACCAGCGGGGCGAGCGCGTCCGGGACGCCGTGCAGCTGGGCCTCCTCGTGCACCACGCGGTACAGCATCACCTCGGAACTGCCGTGCCCGAAGGGCGAGTCGCCCATCGACGCGTACGCCAGCGTGGCCCCCAGCGAGAACACGTCCGTCGCCGGTGTGACCGCGGCCCCGCGCACCTGCTCCGGCGCGAGGAAACCGGGGGAGCCGACCGCGGTGCCGACGTGCGTGAGCGTGGAGGCACCGGTGGCCCAGGCGATGCCGAAGTCGATGATCCGCGGTCCCTTCGGGGACAGCAGGATGTTGGACGGCTTGAGGTCCCGGTGCACCACCCCGGCCTCGTGCACGGCGACCAGGCCCTCGGAAAGAGCGGCGCCCACGGCCGCGACGTCGGCCGCGATCAGCGGACCCCCGTCGACGACCTTGTCGTGCAGGGAGGGGCCGGGCACGTACTGCGTGGCGAACCAGGGACGGTCCGCCTCCAGGTCCGCGGCGACCAGCCGGGCGGTGCAGCCGCCCCGGATGCGCCGGGCCGCCGACACCTCGCGCGCGAACCTGGACCGGAACTCCTGGTCCTCCGCCAGGTCGGGCCTGATGACCTTCAGCGCGACCCGCTGCCCCTTCTTGTCGGAGCCCAGGTAGACCACGCCCATCCCACCCGCGCCGAGCCGTCTGTGAAGCCTGAACGAGCCGACGACGCGCGGGTCCTCGCGCCTCAGGCGCATCATCGCCATGTTCATCCCCGCTGCCCGGTCCCTGTGACGTGCCACAGCTTACGTTTCCACGGCCGCCCGCGCGCAGAGGCCGCGCCCTCTCGGGACAACGGATTGTCAGTGCCCGGCACGACAGTTGAGGCGGGGTCAGCGCACCCGCCCGATGACCGGCAGCACTCCGGCCGTGATCCCAACCCCCCGTGGCGGCCGGGGGATTGGGCCTGAGCGGGGTGACCTGGCCGGGGCGGTCCCTCCGTCCCCGGCACGGCGGCGGGCCTGGCGGGTCCCGGGGCGGGCACGGAAGGGTGCGGGGAGGGGGACGAAGTGAGAGAAGTCACCGGACAGTCCGGAGATATGAGGACACGGTGGGCGCCCCCTCCGGGACGACCCCGACACCCGGTGGGCGGTCTCCACCCAGGGGAGTACGCGGCCGGTCCCGGCTCATCCTCCGGGAGGCCCGGCAATCGGTACGAGGGCATGACGTCCGGGGACCGCCGGGCCCATAGATTTGAGGTCAAGCGGCGGGTGGCAGCACTCGTCCCCCGAGGTCAGACACCCGCCGCTGCGAGACAACGACAACCGAGACACGCAACGGTCAGGAGAGGGACCATGGCCCAGACGGTTCCGCGGACACTGCTCCGCACACGCGCAAGCCGCCGTCAGGGCCGTCGCCACCCCGCGGTGGCGACGCTCATGGCCCTGCCCCTGGCGGTCCTGCTCCTCCTCGTCTTCGACGGGTGGGAGACAGTGGCCACACAGGCGTCGTCCGTGGGTGTGGTGCTGGGGCGCTGAGCGGCGACCCCAGGCCCGGAAGAGCGGTCCGGGCGGGGACATCCATCCATGAAACCCCGTGGGGACGGGGGTGCGGCGGACGGCAAAATGCCGGCGCAGCTGGGGAGCTGCGCCGGCATTGCTTTTCCCCGCCCATCGGCCAGTCCGGCGCACAGGACGACCGAACCGGCGCCGGACCCGGCCACGACCAGCCCGCCCTGCGCCCTGGCCCGCCAGACCCCGTACCCGACCCCGCCGCGCCCTGCGCCCGCGCACCGCGCCTTGTGCCCGCGCCCGCCGCACCCTGCGCCCACGCCCGCCGCACCCTGCGGCCGACCCCGTCAGGCCCTGCCGCCGCACCCGCCGCGCCCTGTATGCCCGGGCCCCACGCCTTGTGTCAGACTCCGCCGCCCCCTGCGGCCGAGCCCGCCAGACCCTGCGCCCGAGCCCGCCGTGCTCCGCCGCCCCCTGCGCCCGAGCCCGCCACACCCGGCGGCCACGCATCCCAAGTCCTGCGTACCCTCACCCACGTGACCACGGACGACCAAGCCCTCCTCCCCGCCCTGGAGGCCCGCGTCAGGGAGGCGGCCCATGCCCGCACCCCGGCCTGCCCCTGCGGCGCGGCCACCCTCGCCGACCGCCCCGACGCCACCGTCGTCCGGCACGCCGGCACCGTGGCCAAGGCCCATGCCGCGGACGCCGACCCCGCCGAGCTGTCCGGCCGAGTCACCGCCGCCGCCCGCCTCCCCGGCGTACTCCTCCCCCCGCTCGGTCCGGCCCCGGTGGCCCTGCACGGGCGGCTCGTCACGTACTGGCCCTACGGCACACCCGTGGACCCGGAGGACCCGGACGGGGCGCCGTGGGAGGCCGCGGCCGCTCTCCTCGCCCGCCTCCACCGCACGCCTGCCCCCACCGCCGTACCGCCCATGCGCGGCCCGGCGAAGGCCGCCCTGGCCGTGGCCGGTCTCCGGGAGGCCGCACCCGGCCACCCCGACGCCGCGCCCGTACTGGCGGCCTGGGCCGCGCTCCCGCCTTGGGCGCGCGGCGAAGCTCCCATGCCGGACACGACGACCCTCTGCCACGGCGACCTCCACCTCGGCCAGCTCGTACGCCACCCCGCACCCGACGGGCCCTGGCTGCTGATCGACGTCGACGACCTCGGCACCGGCGTGCCCGCCTGGGACCTGGCCCGCCCCGCGGCCTGGTACGCGTGCGGGCTGCTTCCGCCCGAGGAGTGGCACCGCTTCCTGTCCGCCTACCGCGCCGGTGGCGGTCCCGCCGTCCCCGCCGACGGCGACCCGTGGCCCGCCCTGGACGTCCCGGCCCGCGCGCTCACCGCGCAGACCGCCGCCCGGGCGCTCACCAAGGCGGTCCTGGCCGGTCGGCCGCTGGACGAGGTGGAGCGTTCCCTGGTCGACGCCTGCGTGCGCATGGCGTCCGTCCGGGCCACCGGCCCACGGGCGGGAGCGGAAACTTCCCCGCAGTAGGGTGCAACCGACCCGCGGCGGGACAGAGTCTGTCCTGGCGATACGCGAAGCAGGACCGACCGGCGAGGAGTTGAGCCGAGCATGCAGTGCCCCAAGTGCCACGCACCGATGCACACCTACAACCGCAACGGCGTTCAGATCGAGCAGTGCAGCGGCTGCCGCGGCATCTTCCTGGACTACGGCGAGCTGGAGTCGCTGACCCGCCTGGAGGCCCAATGGTCCCAGCCCGCTCCGCCGCCCCCGCCCGCCGCGCCGCAGGCGTACCCCGCGGCCCAGGCCCCGGCGTGGGGCGCCCCGCAGCACGGCGGCCACGGTCACTACGGCCACCACCGCCAGAAGAGCTTCGGACGCATGCTCTTCTCCAGCTGACCCGCCGGCGCGGGGCCCGCCCGGCGGGGCCGCGCCCCACGGAGCCCCCCCCCCCGCATACCCCGCCCGGGGGACCGGCGGGGGGGGGGGGGGGGTGGGCGGTAAATGGGGTTTTA
>NZ_SOAV01000007.1:254537-434816 GCF_004364245.1 Streptomyces sp. BK208
CGACACACCAGCTCCGCCCGATGCCTTCTCCCCCGCTCCCCGGCGGGGGGGGGCCCGCCGGGCGGGGCCCGCGCACGACGAAGCCCCGCACGACGAAGCCCCGGCCGTCTCGACGGCCGGGGCTTCGTTCGGTGTGGACGATACTGGGATTGAACCAGTGACCTCTTCCGTGTCAGGGAAGCGCTCTCCCGCTGAGCTAATCGTCCGGGATGGTGCGAGTGCTGCGTGCGCGATACTGGGATTGAACCAGTGACCTCTTCCGTGTCAGGGAAGCGCTCTCCCGCTGAGCTAATCGCGCGGGGATCCGTACGGATCGGTGATCCTTGCGGACCAGTGGACGATACTGGGATTGAACCAGTGACCTCTTCCGTGTCAGGGAAGCGCTCTCCCGCTGAGCTAATCGTCCTTGGAGGTGGAGACGGGATTTGAACCCGTGTAGACGGCTTTGCAGGCCGTTGCCTCGCCTCTCGGCCACTCCACCAGGAGTGTAGGAGGCCCGGGAGGCCCCCTGTTCCTGCGAGCGGACGACGAGGCTCGAACTCGCGACCTCAACCTTGGCAAGGTTGCGCTCTACCAACTGAGCTACGTCCGCCTGTCGGTTCGGTCCGCTTGCGCGGCCCGGCGACGTGATGAACTCTAGCGGATTCCGGAGCCAGCACAAAAACGCGTTTGTGCAGCGTGCTGCGGTGCGTCCGCCCACGGGCCTGGTCAGGGCACCCGGAAGGGCACGTTCGGGTCACCCCGGGGCCACCGGCCTAGACTCGGCAGTGTGCCCGACCTCCCTCCTCTCGCCCGCTTCGGCGGCCGGCTCGCCACCGGTCTCCTCGATGTCACGAGCGATCCCGCCGCCCTCGACTCCGAGGGGTTCTGGGCCGTCTGCGCGGACTTCGAAGGGCGCCTGACCTGCGCACGCTTCGCGGACGTGCGGACCGAGCCGGTGCCCGCGCCGCTGCCGGGCGCCTGGCGCGGCCCCGCCCTCGGCGACTGGACGTCGTCGCTCGACCGCGCGGCGTACACGGCGGCCGTGCGGCGCATCCGCGAGCACATAGCCGCCGGCGAGGTCTACCAGGCCAACCTCTGCCGGGTGCTGACGGCGCCGATCGGCCCCGGCGCCGACGTCGACGCGCTCACCGCCCTGCTCGCCCGCGGCAACCCGGCGCCGTACGCCGGGACGATGCGGCTGCCGGGGCACGGCGTCGAGATCGCCACCGCGTCGCCCGAGCTGTTCCTGCGCCGGGACGGCCGGACGGTCGAGTCCGGGCCGATCAAGGGCACCGGGCGGACCGAGGCCGACCTGCTGGAGAAGGACTACGCCGAGAACGTCATGATCGTGGACCTGGTCCGCAACGACCTGGGACGGGTCGGCGCCACGGGCACGGTCACGGTGCCCGACCTGTGCGTCGTGGAGAAGCACCCCGGCCTCGTCCACCTGGTGTCCACGGTGCGCGGCGAACTGTCCCCGGAGGCCGGCTGGCCGCAGCTGCTCGACGCCGCCTTCCCGCCCGGCTCCGTCACCGGCGCCCCCAAGTCCAGCGCCCTGCGGATCATCGAAGCACTGGAGACCGCGCCCCGGGGCCCGTACTGCGGGGGCGTCGGCTGGGTCGACGCCGACCGGGGGACCGCCGAGCTGGCCGTCGGCATCCGTACCTTCTGGATCGAGCGGTCCGCCGACGGCGGTGCCGGGCGGCTGTGCTTCGGCACCGGCGCCGGCATCACCTGGGGCTCCGACCCGGAGGGCGAGTGGCGGGAGACCGAACTCAAGGCGTCCCGGCTGCTCGCGGTAGCGTCGGGGGTGTACGAGGCGAACGAGAGTGGAGAGGCGCTGGCGACGTGAAGATCTGGCTCGACGGCGGGTTGCAGGACATCGGGGCCGCCCGCGTCTCCGTCCTCGACCACGGGCTGACCGTGGGCGACGGCATCTTCGAGACGGTGAAGGCGGTGGACGGCAGGCCGTTCGCGCTGACCCGGCACCTGGACCGGCTGACCCGCTCGGCCCGCGGCCTGGGCCTGCCCGACCCCGACCTGGACGAGGTGCGCCGTGCCTGCGCCGCCGTCATCGAGGCCAACCCGATGCCGCTCGGCCGGCTGCGCATCACCTACACCGGCGGCCACGGCCCCCTCGGCTCCGACCGCGGCGAGAGCGGCCCGACCCTCGTCGTCGCCCTCGGCGAGACCGGCCGCCGCCCCGACTCCACCGCCGTGATCACCGTCCCGTGGACCCGCAACGAACGCGGCGCGCTCACCGGCCTGAAGACCACCTCGTACGCGGAGAACGTGGTCGCCCTCGCCCGGGCCCGCGAACGGGGCGCCACCGAGGCACTGTTCGGCAACACGGTGGGACAGCTGTGCGAGGGCACCGGGTCGAACGTCTTCGTCGTCCTCGACGGCGAGATCCACACCCCGCCGGTCGCCTCCGGCTGCCTCGCCGGGATCACCCGCGCCCTGGCCGCCGAGTGGACCGGCGCCCGCGAGACGGACCTCCCGCTGGACGTCCTGGACCGCGCCGACGAGGTGTTCCTGACCTCCACGCTGCGCGACGTACAGGCCGTGCACCGCGTCGACGACCGTGAACTGCCGAACGCCCCCGGGCCGGTCACCGCCAAGGCCATGCGCGTCTTCGAGGAGCGGTCCGGGGACGACCTGGATCCGTGACCGACCCGCGAAGCCGCCGATATTCGGCTGCCGTTCGCGTGCCCGGTGGGTAGAACTGCCGTGATGACAACGACCCTGCGGCCTACCGAGCCGCTCCAGCGCGCCGCCGACGGGACCCGTTCGCGCCACTACCAGGTGTGTGTGAACAGCCGTCCCGTCGGCGTACTGCACCTCGGCACCTCACCCCAACTCGGTCCTTCGGTGGCCGTGATCCACAAGCTGCGCGTCGACGGCCCGGACCGCCGGCGCGGCCGCGGCACCGTGGCCGCGCTCGCCGCGGAGGAGGTGGCACGCGGCTGGGGCTGCCGGCTGATCGAGGCATCCGTCGACGCGGACTCCGAGGCGGGCACGCGGCTCGCGGAGGCGCTCGGTTACGTGCTGCGCAACCGCACCATGGCCAAGCCGCTCGGCGAGACCCCGCCCACCCTGCCCGCGGGCAGCCGGGCCCGGCCCATGACACCGGACGAATTCACCGCCTGGCAGGCGTACGAGGCCGAGCAGTACGCCCGTACCTGGATGGAGCGGGGCGTGCCCGAGGAGGACGCCCGCGCGAAGGCCCGCCGCGATCACGAGGTGCTGCTGCCCCAGGGGGCGGCCACCGAGAACATGCTGTTCAGCGTGTTGGAGCAGGAGGGCGAGCGGGTCGGGATCCTGTGGCTGGCGCTGCGCGAGGACCGGGCCTTCGTCTTCGACGTCGAGGCCGACGCGGCCCACCGGGGCCGGGGCCACGGACGCACCCTGATGCTGCTGGCCGAGGCCCAGGCGACAGCCGCAGGCCACTCGCTGATCGGCCTCAACGTCTTCGCCGGGAACACCGCGGCCGAACGGCTCTACGAGTCGCTCGGCTACCGCACCACGCGGTACAGCTACGGCAAGCCGCTGCTCTGACGGCGGGCGGCCGTGTTCCGCCGCCCGTCCCGCTCTCAGCCCTGCCGCTCGGCCAGCAGCCGGTCGGCGATCTCCTCGACGCGCTCGCGCAGCCCTTCCTGGCTCTTGCCGCCGTCGAGGCGCTCGCCGCCGATCACGTACGTCGGCGTGCCGGTCACGCCGATCGCCTTGCCCTCGGCCTGGTCGGCGTCGACGATCAGGATGTGCCGGCCGTCGATCAGCGCCGTGTCGAACTCCTCCGCGTCCAGGCCCAGTTCCCTGGCCACCTCGATGAGGAACGGCTCCCCCTGGCGGTCCAGCTCCGCGACCCGCCCCAGGACGGCCTCGGCGTACGGCCAGCCCTTGCCCTGGGCGACGGCCTCCTCGGCGGCCTGCGCGGCGGCGAAGGCGTGCTTGTGCTTCTCCAGCGGGAAATGCCGCAGCCGCACCTCCAGCCGGTCGCCGTAGCGGGCGCGCAGGGCACGGAGGTCGTCCAGGGCGGTACGGCAGTCCGGGCACTGAAGCTCGCACCAGACGTCGAGGACGGGCGCGGCGGGACGGTCGGGGGAGGAGTCGCTCATGCCCCCATTCTCCCAGCCCGCGGCGGGCCGCCCCAACCGGCGTCGTACGCCGCCCACCGGCACCTGCGGAGGAGCCGACCCCGAGATCTCCCTGATCCCGGTCTCCCGGCATGGCCCCGCGGCGGGCGGACGGTGCAGGATGGAAGGGACGACGTACTCATGCCCGACCGAGCCCAGCCCTGGAGGACCGGATGATTGCCGAGACCGTCTGCTCCGCGGTGTCCGCGGCGGGCCTGGGCATCGCGGCGGTCACCGCGTACCGCAGGCGTTTCCTCACCGCCGCCCGGGTCGCCGCCTACTCGCTGGTCCCCATCGGCCTGGTGATGACCGGAGTCGTCGAGTGGCTGGCCGACACCGCCTTCAGCCCGGTCGCCTGGGCGGGCTTCGGAGTGCTCGGCGTGGCCTGGGTGCTCTTCATGACCACCCGTGCCGTGGAGCGCCGCCGAGGCGGCACCCGTAAGGAACGCAAGGAGGCCCGGGCCGCGGCACGGCGCGACGCGGTGGCTCCGGGAGCCTCCGCGCCCTCCCTCGGCTCGGGCTCCCGCCCCGCCGCCGAGCCCGCACCGAGGCCCGCGAAGGCGGCCCGGGGCGGTGACGACGACTTCAGCGACATCGAGGCCATCCTCAAGAAGCACGGGATCTGAGGACCGGCGCCCGCACGCGACGGCCGTGGCCGGCCGAGCGGACTGAAACGACACAGCGGTCCGAGGCCGACAGCGCGCGCTCCGGAATGATCACGATGTGACCGGATCTTGCGACATTCAACGAACTCCCGGTCGCCATGAGCGTGTTGATCGCGTGGACCCCGTCGGCTGCGTCATCATCGCGGCGAGATGCCGGACACCACTCAGCTGGACTCCCAGCTGGACACGAGACAGAGCGAAACCGCGCGGCAGCAGGACCCACCACGCGGCTGCCTCTTCGCCCTTTCCCAGCCACCGCTCATGATCTTCCTTGCGGTGATCGGGTGTCTGCTGCTCATGGCTTCGTTGCACGATCTGCTGCTGCTGTGAGCCGTACCCGCGCTCCCCGGCGTCACCCGCCGGGGGCCGCGTCGCCGTCCGCGCACCCCCCACCCGTCCCGGTCCTCCGCCGAGCGCGTCAGCCCGCCGCCTCCTTGCGCCGGGCCCGGTAGGCGGCCACGTGCAGGCGGTTTCCGCAGGTGCGGCTGTCGCAGTACCGCCGCGAGCGGTTCCGGGACAGGTCGACGAAGGCGCGCCGGCAGTCGGGGGCCTCGCACCGCCGCAGCCGCTCCTGCTCCCCGGCGACCACGAAGAACGCCAGGGCCATCCCGCAGTCCGCGGTGAGGTGGTCCGCCACGGAGGCGCCGGGCGCGAAGTAGTGGATGTGCCAGTCGTAGCCGTCGTGGTCGGTGAGCCGGGGCGTGGTGCCGGCGGCCGCGACCAGGTCGTTGATCAGCCCCGCGGCCGTCCGGGCGTCGGGGGCGGCGAAGACCGCCGCGAACCGCCCGCGGATCCGGCGCACCGCCGAGAGGTCGACTTCCGAGAGCACGCCGACGTCGCTGATGTCGTGCGCTCCCACGAATTCCTGGAGGGCCGGGACGTCCGGCAGCCCGTCCGGAGCCGACTCGTCCTCCGGCACGGTGTTCACCAGAGCCACCACGGTGTCGAGCGCGCACCGGGTGTCGTGGGTGATCAGCACGTTTCGCTCCCTGGCCTGGGGGTCGGGCGGGCGCCCGCCGATGCTGGCCGATGGTAGTGGCTCGCGCGGCGGGCGATCCGGCGCGAGCCCGCCCCGTCTGCCGGTCGCCCCTACAACGGGGGCCGGCCCGTCTTCGTTCCCGCCACCCCTCACGCGACGGCGCGGCCCCCGAACGCACGCGGCGCCGCCCCCGCGGTGATCCGCGGCGGCGACGCCGGTGTGTGCCCTATGCGGTTGTCCTGGCCCGTGCCGTCACCCCGAGTCGACGGCGACGGGCGGCTTGGGGCGGGGCCCCGTCCTAGCTTTCCGCCAGGATGTGCGAGAGCTCCTGATCGAGGTCGAAGTGCCGGTGTTCCGTGCCGGGGGGCACGGCGGCGTCTGTGCGCTTCAGGAAGGACTCCAGGGCCCTCGCCGGGGCCTCGAGCAGCGCTTCGCCCTCCGGGGAGCTGAGAGCGATGCACACGACGCCCTGGCCGTGACTGCGGGACGGCCAGACACGGACGTCGCCGGTCCCGGTCGGTCGGTGGAGACCTTCGGCGAGGAGGTCGCGGGCGAACACCCACTCGACGGTCTCCTCGGCTCCGGTGTGGAAGGTGGCGTGCACGGCGTAGGGGTCGGCCGTGTCGTACCGCAGGCCTGCGGGGACAGGCAGGGAGGACTCGCTCGACACAACGAGGCGCAGGTGCAGCTCGCAGCTGACCGTGGTGTTCATAAGCGCCAGGGCCTTTCGCTCAGTGTGCGCTCGGGGATTCGCACGTCGGCGAAATCGACATGCCACCTACGGTGCCGTTGTAAACCCCTCTGAGTGTTTTGCGTGTGTTTAGGTAACTCTTCCGGCCGAGTGGCCGTTCGGGTCCTGCACCCATTCCGGTGACAGGTTTCGCTCCGGTAGTGTTTGGCCGTATGAACACGGGGAGTAACAAGCCCGGCGAGGCAGCCGTGGCCGAGGACCGTTCGGGGACGGACGAGGCCGCGGCCGAGCGGGCGCTCGGTTCGCGGGCACCGGAATTCATCAAGGCGCGCCGTGCGCTGCACGTGAGCTGGCAGGTCGGCGTCTTCGTCGTCGGCCTGGCGGTCGTGGTGGCCGGCATCATCATGCTGCCGCTGCCGGGACCCGGCTGGGTCGTGATCTTCGGTGGCATGGCGATCTGGGCGACCGAGTTCGTCTGGGCCCAGCTGGTGCTGCGCTGGACCAAGCGCAAGGTCACCGAGGCGGCGCAGCGTGCCCTCGATCCGCGGGTGCGACGCCGGAACATCATCCTGACCTCGATCGGCGTGGTGATCATCGCCGTGCTGGCCGGGGTCTACCTGTGGAAGTTCGGTCTCCAGATGCCCTGGAAGATCAAGGACCAGTGATCGCCCGCGGGGGTGTGCCGTCGCCGCCCCCGCTGGTCACGGGCGCCTGTGACATGGGGTAATGTTCTTCCTGCGTCCGGGCGATTAGCTCAGTGGGAGAGCGCTTCGTTCACACCGAAGAGGTCACTGGTTCGAACCCAGTATCGCCCACCGGATCAGCAGGCGGCCCGGCTCACGATCGTGAGCCGGGCCGCCTGCGTGTGCGCTGAGCCGGGTGCGGCACCTGGGCCTGTGCCGCCCGCCTGCGCGGTGCTCATCGGCGGTACCGCCGTGTGCGCGTTGCCGTACCGGTGTGCCGCCCGCGTGCGGGGCGCACGAGAAGCGCGCGCATTCCGTTTCCGTCCGCCTTCACTCAACCGTGACCTTCCGCGTCGCTCCCGCCGGTGTGCTCGGACGCGTTCGGCCCGTCGGTCACGCCGCGCGGACCTGGGTGTTCCCCCCGCCGTGGGCGGTGGCCCGCCGGACGCGCGTCGCAGTTCTCGCCGCCCGCCGCCGGTGAATTCCTGTCCGAATCATTGACGTGCCCCCGGGGCCTCCGTACCTTGTGCCAGCAAGCGCTTACTTGAAACGATTCATGAGGCGGACGCGGCGTCGCGGGGAGGCTCGTATGCAGCAGGGCGGGAATGCGGAACGGCAGACCGGGAGGCGGACGATCCTCAAGGCGGCCGGGGCCTCGCTGGCCGTCGCGGGACTGGGGGCCACGGCTACCGCGTGCGGCGGCGGCAGCGGCTCCGGAGACGGAACGGTGACGATCCGTTACTCCTGGTGGGGCGCCGAGGACCGGGCGGAACGCATCAACAGGACCATCGCGCTCTTCGAGAAGAAGTACCCGAAGATCAAGGTGAAGACCGACTTCCAGCCGTACACCGACTTCTGGAAGAAGTTCAACACCCAAGCCTCCGGAGGGAATCCGCCGGACGTCTTCCAGAATGCCATCGGATTTCTCCGCAAATACGGTGCCAAGAACGTCCTGCTCGATCTCGGTAAGCAGGTCGAGGCGGGAAACCTCTCCATGGACGGATTCCGCGCGGGCCTGGAGAAGTTCGGCGAGATCGACGGCAAACTCCTGGGCGTTCCCGTCGGTTCCAATTCGATGGCCCTGGTCATCGACAAGCACGTCTACACCCGGGCCGGCATCAAGCCCGAACAGGGCTGGACCTGGGACGACTTCGACGCGGCGATGACGAAGGTCCGCGACAGGGTCGGCCGGGCCGGCGACAGCGGGATGTACGGCGTCATGTACCTCTACGACCTGTACCTGCGTCAGCACGGCAAGGCCTTCTTCACCGAGGACGGACTCGGCTTCACCGAGGCCGACCTGACCGCCTGGTGGACCAAGGCGGAGAAGGACGTGAAGTCCGGCCTGTTCGCCGATCCCAAGAAGGTCGCCCAGATCAAGCCCAAGTCGGCGCTCTCCGCGGAGCTGGCCGGCAGCGAGTTCACCTGGGACAACTTCACCGTCCGCTACACCTCCGAAGGCAAGAGCGAGTACGGAATCGCGCCGATCCCGACCACGGACGGCAAGAGGACCGGGCAGTACCTCGGCTCGCTGATGCTCAGCGCCTACAAGCGCACCCAGCATCCCAAGGAAGTCGCGCAGTTCATCGACTTCATGGTCCACGATCCCGAGGTCGCCAAGATCATGGGCTACGACCGCGGTGTCCCCACCACGCAGGCCCAGTACGACGCCTACCGGCCGACCGACCCGGTCAACAAGGCCATCGCCGCCTACGAGGAGTCGCTCGTCGAGGCCGGAGTCCTGGAGCAGATCACCCCGCATCCGAACGGGGCCGACATCTGCGAGGCCGCCTTCCTGCGCATCGCCGAGGAGATGGCGCTCGGCTCGCGGTCCGTCGAGGAGGCCGTCGGGCAGTTCTTCACCGAGTCGAAGACGGCTCTCGCCGGCTGATGGGAAGCGCCGTGACACACGCCCCCGCGACGGAGGGCCCGGCGGTCTCCGAGCCGCGGCACGGTCCGGTGAAGACCCCGCGCCGCACCGGACCGCAGCGGCACGGCCGCCGGGAGAACCTGGCCGGATACCTCTTCATGTCCCCCTGGATCGCCGGATTCCTGCTGCTGACGGCCGGACCGATGGCCGCCTCGCTCTACTTCGCGTTCACCGACTACAACCTGTTCGACGCCCCCCGGTGGATCGGCCTGGACAACTTCTCCGAGATGTTCGGCGATCCCCGCTGGCGCCACTCGGTCCGCGTCACCCTGTGGTACGTCGTGGTCGGCACGCCGATCAAGCTGATCGCGGCGCTCGGCGTCGCCCTGCTGCTGGCCCAGAAGCGGCGCGGGCAGGCCTTCTACCGGGCCGCCTTCTACGCCCCGTCCCTGATCGGCGCGA
Organism: Streptomyces sp. BK208; assembly: GCF_004364245.1. Lineage (GTDB taxonomy): Bacteria > Actinomycetota > Actinomycetes > Streptomycetales > Streptomycetaceae > Streptomyces. The sequence continues at coordinate 264,006 of NZ_SOAV01000007.1, forward strand.
GCGTGTCCGTCGCCATCGTCTGGAAGGCGATCTTCTCGGACGACGCCGTCGTCGACCGTACCCAGCAGCTCTTCGGGATCGACGCCGGCGGCTGGACCGGCGACCCGGAGCTGATCATCTACAGCCTGGTGGCGCTGACCGTCTGGCAGTTCGGCGCCCCTATGGTCATCTTCCTGGCCGGTCTGAAACAGGTCCCGCGCGAGCTGTACGAGGCGGCCGACGTGGACGGGGCGGGGAAGCTGCGGCAGTTCTGGAACATCACGCTGCCGATGATCTCCCCGGTCCTCTTCTTCAACGTCCTGCTGGAGACCATCCACTCCTTCCAGATCTTCAGCTCGGCCTACATCGTGGGCGGCGGCGCCGGGGGCAACGCCTGCGGTCCCGCCGACGGCACGATGGTCTACACCTGCTACCTGTACGTCCAGGGCTTCGAGAACAGCCGCATGGGCCTGGCCTCCGCCATGGCGTGGATGCTCCTGATCGCGGTCGCCCTGGTCACCGCGGTGCTGTTCTGGTCCCAGAAGCGCTGGGTGCACTACGAGGAGGGCGGCCGATGAGCGCGCAGGCCACCGACGTCACACCGGCCACCGAGGCCGACGGTCCCCGCTCCGGCCGGGCGCCCGCGCCGCGGCGCGGGCTGCCCGGGTCGCTGGCCTGGCACATCGGCTCGCTGGCGATCCTCGCCGTGATCCTGTACCCGGTGCTCTGGGTGATCGGCGGCTCCTTCAAGGAGAGCGGCGACATCGTCGGCAGCCTGGACCTCTTCCCGGGCGACCCGATCACGTCCAACTACACGAGCCTCGCCGACGGCATCGCGGACATCTCGATCTCGACGTTCTTCGTCAACTCCCTCGTCCTCGCCGTCGGATCCGTGATCGGGATCGTGGTCTCCTGCTCGCTGACCGCGTACGCCTTCGCGAAGATCAGGTTCGCCGGCCGCAACCTGCTGTTCACCCTCATGATCGGCACGCTGCTGCTGCCGTACCACGTGCTGCTGATCCCGCAGTACGTGCTGTTCCGCAACCTGGACATGATCAACACGTACACCCCGCTCCTGCTGGGGAAGTACCTGGCCACCGAGGCGTTCTTCGTCTTCCTGATGGTGCAGTTCATGCGCAACCTGCCCAGGGAACTGGACGAGGCCGCCCGGCTGGACGGCTGCGGGCACTTCCGCATCTACTGGTCGATCGTGCTCCCGCTGAGCCGGCCGGCGCTGATCACCAGCGCGATCTTCACCTTCATCAACTCCTGGAACGACTTCATGGGCCCGTTGATCTACCTCAACGAGCCCGGCAAGTACACGATCTCCCTCGGCCTGAAAATGTTCGTGGACCAGGAGGGCCTGGCGAACTACGGCGGCATGATCGCCATGTCCCTCGTCGCCCTGCTGCCGGTCCTCGCCTTCTTCCTGGCCTTCCAGCGCTACCTGATCGACGGCATGGCGACGTCCGGCCTGAAGGGCTGAGGTGGGACTGCGATGACCGAAGCGCGTGTGAAGGCCCGTACCCGGCCGGGGGAGTCCCGGTTCGCCCAGGGCTTCGCCCTGTTCGCCGAATGCCTGCTCACCGGCGTGTGGATCGCCGTGGCGGCGCTGCCGGTGGTCACCTACCCCGCCGCCTTCGCGGCCGGGTCGCGGCACCTCGCGCGCCGGCTGGCCCACGAGAGCGGCGGATGGCGGGAGTTCGCCGCCGACTTCCGGGCGGCGGTGCGCCACGGGTGGCTCGTCGGGGTGGCCGGCTGGGCCGCCCTGGCGGTCGTCTGGGTGGACGTACGGGCCGTCCGGGACGGTCTGCCCGGCGGGCAGCCGGTCGGCGCCGTCGGCGTCCTCGCCCTGATCGGCGCGGCCGTCGCGGGGCTGCGCGCCGCGGCGGACTGGCGCCCCGGCGCCTCCTGGCGGTCGCTGCTCGCCCGGGCGGGCCGGCGCACCGTGCTCGACCCCGCCGGTTCCTTCCTCCTCGTCGGCGGGCTGGCCGTCGTGGTCTGCTCCGCCTGGTTCAGCGCCCCGCTGGCCGTCGCCGTCCTGGGCGCCGTCGCCGCGGCGGCCGTCGCGGTGGAGGAACGCCCCCGGCGCCGCTGACCCGGCACCCCCCACGGGGGCGGTCGCGTGCGTCGCGGCGGCCGCCCCTTCGCACCGAGGCCGCTGCTTCCGTCACCGCTCGTCCTCTGTCATGCCCTTGACACCTTGCTCATCCGCACGGAAAGGAAAGGCCATGTCCCCCATCCCCCGCAGGTCCCTCCTCAAGGCGGCCGCCGTCGCCGGCGCCGCCGCCCAGTTCAGCTGGGCGCTGGGCACCAGGAACGCGCAGGCCGCGCCCGCCGGCGCCCCGGTCGCCGACGACGGACCCGTCACCCTGGCCTGGCTGGAAGAGGGCGGCCTCGGCGCCGCCCCCGGCACCACCGTCGGCGTCCCCTGGCCCAGGGGCACCTTCCGGGAGGACCAGCCGTTCTCCGTCACGGACGCGGACGGCAAGGCGGTACCCGTACAGTCCTGGCCGCTCGCCCAGTGGCCCGACGGCTCCCTCAAGTGGACCGCTCACGCCGTCGGCTCGGGCAGCGGCAAGCTCACCCTGGCCGCCGGCACCCCCGCCGCCCCCGCCAAGAAGGTCACCGTCGACCGGCACGGCGGCACCATCGACATATCGACCGGCGTCGTCACCGCGAGAATCAGCACCTCCGGATCCACCCTGATCAAGTCGGTCACCCGGGGCGCCACCGAGATCGCGAAGAACGGCCGCCTGGTCCTGCTGCGCCAGCCGGAGATCGAGGACGGTGACCAGGGCACGGTGAAGTACGAGCGCTTCGACGGAACCGTCGACGACGTGACGGTCGAGCAGGAGGGCCCGGTCCGCGCCGTCGTCCGCGTCGACGGCAAGCACCGCAAGGGCCACCACGGCCGGCTCCCCTTCTCCGTCCGGCTCTACTTCTACGCGGGCGCCGACTCGTTCCGCATGGTGCACACCGTCACCTTCGACGGGGAGCAGGAACCCGGCAAGGCGAGCGGCGACTTCGTCCGCGGCCTCGGCGTCCGCTTCACCGTCCCGATGCGCGACGCGGCCTACGACCGCCACATCCGCCTCGGCGGCGAGGGCACCGGCCTGCTCCGGGAAGCCGTCAAGGGCATCACCGGACTGCGCCGCGACCCCGGGGCGGCCGTCCAGGCGGCGCAGTTCGCCGGCGAGAAGCTGCCCGACCCCGCCACCTGGGACCAGCGGGTCACCACCCGCCTGCCGTACATCCCCGAGTGGGGCGACTACACCCTCTCCCAGCTCTCCGCCGACGGCTTCACCCTGCGCAAGCGCACCAAGAAGGGACACGGCTGGATCGGCGCCGGCGGTGGCCGGCGTGCCTCCGGCTTCGGGTACGTCGGCGGCGCGAGCGGCGGCCTCTCCTTCGGCCTGCGCGACTTCTGGGAGAAGTACCCCGCCCAGCTCGACATCCGCGACGCCCACACCGACGAGGCCGAGGTCACCCTCTGGCTCTGGTCGCCCGAGGCCCAGCCCATGGACCTGCGCTTCTACCACGACGGCATGGGCCAGGACACCTTCCCCGAGCAGATCGAGGGCCTCAACATCACCTACGAGGACTACGAACCCGGCTTCGGCACCCCCTACGGCATCGCCCGCACCTCGGAACTGCTGTTCTGGGCCAACGCCGCCACCCCGAGCGCCGAGACGCTCGCCGACCAGATCGGGGCGGTGCGCGTACTGCCCCAACTGGCCGCCCCGCCCGAGCAGCTCATCAAGGCCGGCGTCTTCGGTCCCGGCCTCTATGCCAGGCCCGACCGCTCCACCCCCGCCAAGGCCAAGATCGAGGACCACCTCGACTTCCTCTTCACCTACTACAAGGACCAGGTGGAGCAACGCCGTTGGTACGGCTTCTGGGACTACGGCGACATCATGCACACCTACGACACCGCCCGGCACGTCTGGCGCTACGACGTCGGCGGCTACGCCTGGGACAACTCCGAACTCTCCCCGGACCTCTGGCTCTGGTACGCCTACCTGCGCTCCGGCCGCGCCGACATCTTCCGCTTCGCCGAGGCCATGACCCGGCACACCGGCGAGGTCGACGTCTACCATCTCGGCGCATGGGCCGGACTCGGCACCCGGCACGGCGTCCAGCACTACGCCGACAGCGCCAAGCAGCAACGCATCGCCAACACCACCTACCGGCGCTTCTACTACTTCCTCACCGCCGACGAACGCGTCGGCGACCTCATGCACGCCAACGTCGACTCCGACGAGACCTTCCTCGCCCTCGACCCGCTCCGCAAGGTCCGCACCGAGCCCTACACCCCGGACCGCAACGCCCTGTCGGTCGGGTTCGGCACCGACTGGAGCGGCCTGGTCTCGGCGTGGCTCACCGAGTGGGAACGCAGGGGCCCCAAGTGGGAGAAGGCCCGGGACCGCGTCCTGTCCACCATGGAGACCATCGCCGCCCAGCCCAACGGCTTCGTCCAGGGCAGCGGCCTGTACGACCTGGACACCGGCGAGTTCGCGGTCGCCGACGCGCCGAAGGTCGAGGTCTCCCACCTCTCGGCGGTCTTCGGTCTGAACGAACTGTGCGCCGAACTGATCGACCTCGTCGACATGCCGGAGTTCGAGGAGGCGTACTACGACTACTGCCGCTACTTCAACGCGAGCAAGGCGGAACAGGCGGCGCGCTACGGCTCGGACTTCGGCAGCCTCATCCTCTTCCAGGGCCATTCACGCCTCGACGCGTACGCGGCGGTGCGGACCGGCGACGACAAGCTCGCCGCGCGCGCGTGGCAGAAGTTCTACGACTCCGACGGCTACAAGGAGTCGGCCCCCTGGAAGACGGAGCCCCTGAGCGGCCCCGTCACCCTGGTCCCGGGCAGCGAGGCCGGCTGGGTGTCCACCAACGACACCGCGCTCTACGGTCTAGCCGCCATCGAGAACCTCGCACTCCTGGGGGACAGGATGCCGTAGCCCGCGCTGATCGGCGCGGACGCGGGCACACTGCACGGGTGGACTGGAACCATTACCGCTTTCGCAGCCTGTGGACCCTGCCCGCGCCGGTCCCCGCCGTCTACCGGGTGCTGGAACGGATCGAGGACTATCCGCTCTGGTGGCGCCAGGTGCGCGAGGTCACCCGGCTCGACGACACCAGCGGTGTGCTCCGGGTGCGCTCACTGCTCCCGTACGACCTGACGACGGTCCTGCGGGAGGGGCGGCGTGATCCGGCGGCGGGAGTCCTGGAGGTCGTGATGAGCGGCGACCTGGAGGGCTGGGCGCGCTGGACGGTCACCGGGCGGGACTCCGGCAGCCTCGCCCGCTACGACCAGGAGGTCGTCGTGCACAAGGCACTCCTGCGCCGCCTGGCCGTGCCGGCCCGTCCGCTGTTCCGGGCCAACCACCGGGTGATGATGCGGGCGGGGCGGCGTGGACTCGCCGCCCGCCTGGAAGCGGTTTGAAGGAAGCGTGCCGGGACCTGTATGGTTCAGTGCGTTCCCGGGCGATTAGCTCAGTGGGAGAGCGCTTCGTTCACACCGAAGAGGTCACTGGTTCGAACCCAGTATCGCCCACGCTCGCGACAGCGACGTGCGTCCGCAGAATACGCGGACCACGTCGCTTCGTCGTTTCCGCGCGGCTTCGCCGCGCGGTGTGGGGGCTCCGCCACCACACCCCCGTCCCGCCGTTGACGCGGGCCCCGGGGGCGGAGGGTCACGCCGCCGCCGGCAGGTCCGGTCGCAGCGGCCACGCCGGATCCACCGCCTCGTCGGTGCCGTTGAGCGCGAACCAGGCCTGCAGCCCCCGTGCCTGGCCCGCGTGCCACTCCGCCTGCAGGGTGTGCAGCTCGGCGGGGGAGAGGCGCTCCAGCCGCGCCTGGAAGCGCCGCCCCACCGCCCGTACGACCTCCAGCGCCGCCTGGGCGTCGGCCGCCGCGTCGTGCGCGCCGGTCAGCTCCACGCCGTAGTGCGCGCACAGGTCGGTGAGGGTGCGGCGGCCCTTGCGGTAGCGGTCCAGGTGCTTGTCCAGCACGCGCGGGTCCAGCACGTGCAGCGACGTCCGGTCCAGCCAGCGGCCGAGCGACGAGGCACGGTGCCGGCGCAACTCCCGGTCCAGCAGAGTGAGGTCGAACGGCGCGTTCATCACCACGAGCGGTCGGCCGGCGCGGGCCTGCTCGGTCACTGCCTCGGCTATCTCGTACATCACCGGCGCCGGCCACCGTCCGTGGCGCTGCACGTGCTCCTCGGTCAGCCCGTGCACCGCCGTCGCCGCCTCGGGCACCGGCACACCCGGATTCACCAGCCACCGGGTCACCCGCGGCCGCAGCCCCGGCGCGTCCTGGACGACGAGGGCCGCCGACACGATCCGGTCGGTCTCGATGTCCACACCCGTGGTCTCCGTGTCGAAAGCGGCCAGCGGCCCCTCGAACCAGCTCGTCATAGGGCACTCAACTCCTCGTCCGAGCGCGGCAGCTGACGCGCCGTCCCTTGTCCCGGTTCGGTGATACCCGGGCTGTTTGCGACGTACGCCGGAAGGACACAACAGGAGTACGGGTCTTTGCAGTTCACAGACCCGCAGCCGGGATTCACCAGTTCTGGAAGGCTGTTGGTCATGGCCATCGCGCAGCCCGAACGGGGCGGGCTGCTGCCGGAGCGCACCGCGCCCTCACGCGGCTCTCTCGCCACCACCGCCTGCATGGAGACACTGCAGGTCGGCTACCTCCACGCGGTCGCCGCCGCGGCGGGCTGCTCGCTCTCCCAGCCCTTCCCGGACAACGGCATCGACTGGCACGTCAGCCACAGCGCCCCGGGGCACACCGTCGACGACGAGGTCACCATCAAGGTGCAGCTCAAGGCGACGTACCAGCTCGCGCCGAACCCGCCCGGCCCCTTCTTCTCCTTCACCCTCGACAACGACCACCTGGCGAAACTCGCCCGCACCCCGGTGTCGGTGCACAAGATCCTGGTCGTGATGATCGTCCCCCGGTCCCGGGACCAGTGGCTGCGTGCCGGCCACGACCGGCTCGACCTCAGGCACTGCTGCTACTGGACCAACCTCGCCGGACATCCGGTCACCGGACGGCGGCGCACCACCGTGCGGATACCGACCGCGCGGATCTTCGACGACCGGGCGCTGTGCGAGATCATGACGCGGGTCGGGACGGGAGGAACACCATGACGCACCGCCCGGCCGGCGAACCCCCGGGCTCCGGCGAACCGCTACGGTCCGCCGAACCCCTGCGCTCCGTACGGCCGTTCCGGGCCGACGTCCGCGACGACACCGCCCGGGACGGCCGCCCGCCCGAGCCGGGCTCCGTCGACCCGGCCGTGCTGACCGCCCTGCTCCACCGGCACGGCTGGCGGCGGCGCGGCGGAGCCCCTGGCCGCTACGGCCGCTGGACCCCGCCCGATCAGACCGCCGGCGGCACCAGTCTCCTGGTGCCCGTCAGCCGCGCCTTCCCCGACAGTGACGACCTGCTCGCCGAGGCGCTGCTCGCGCTCTCCCGCAGCGGCACGCCCGCGGCCCGCGAGATCCTGCTCTCCCTCGCCGTCCCCAGCGACGAGGTCCGCTGGGAACGCGACACCCCGACGGGGCCCGGCGGCACCGCGTCCTGGACCGCGGAGGAGCAGCTGCGCTCCGCCGCCCGCCGGATGCTGCTCGCCGGCGCACTCGCCACACGCGCGCGTGCGGGCTACTACGGCGCCCGGCACCGGCGCGCCGCCGGCGCGGCCCTGGAGCACGTCCTGGTGGGCCCCGTCCCCGGCGGCCGTCGCCTCACCGCCTTCCTGCCGGTCGGCAACGCCCGCCCCCTGGCCGTGCGCCTCCACCAGGCCCTGTACGCCGCCCGTGAGGCCGTCGACTACCGGCGGGCCACCGGCGGCATGGAGGCCTTCGACTCGGCCGTCGCCGTGGGCGTCAGCCACGAGCTGACCGAGGCGCTCGTCGCCCTGGTCCGGGGCAGCCAGGGAGCCCGGATCGCGGTCCGCTGGGCGCCGGCCGCGGGGGTCCCCGAGGGCTGCGGCGCACTGGCCGAACCCGTCGAGTTCTCGCCCGGCGACCTGCCCGCGCTGCGCGAGGCCGCCGCCCGCTACCTGCGCGCGGAGCCCTCCGTCCCGGTGCGGATCACCGGCGCCGTGGTCCGCATGCGCCGGCCCGGACCGCGCGGCCCGGGCACCGTACGGCTGCGGGTGCTGGCCGGGGCCGAGGTGCCGCACGTGCGCGTCGCGCTGGACGAGGAGGCCTACCGGATCGCGGGCCACGCCCACCTCGTGGGGCTGCCGGTGCGGGTGCTGGGGCGGCTGGAGAGCCGGGGCGGGTTCCGCCGGCTCACCGGAGCCTGCGAGATCACCCCGGTACAGGTCGACGACGCGGAGCGGGACCGGCTGCTGAAGGCCGTCCAGGAACACGTGGAGGTCGCGGCCCTCTTCGAGGAGGCCTGCGGCGACGGAGGGGAGTGCCGGGACTGATTTCGCGGTGGGCGGGCCCGGGTCGGTACGATCGCCCTCATGCGTGCGCTCCGGTATGGCGCCGCGGCCCCACTTCAGTCAGGAGAGACCGGTGTCAGACGTCCGTGTGATCATCCAGCGGGATTCCGAGCGGGAAGAACGCGTGGTGACGACGGGCACTACGGCCGCCGAGCTCTTCGCCGGCCAGCGCTCGATCATCGCGGCGCGCGTGGCCGGTGACCTCAAGGACCTCGCCTACGAGGTCAAGGACGGCGAGACCGTCGAGGGTGTCGAGATCTCCTCCGAGGACGGCCTGAACATCCTGCGCCACTCCACCGCGCACGTCATGGCGCAGGCCGTGCAGGAGCTGTTCCCCGAGGCCAAGCTGGGCATCGGCCCGCCCGTCAAGGACGGCTTCTACTACGACTTCGACGTCGAGAAGCCCTTCCACCCCGATGACCTCAAGGCCATCGAGAAGAAGATGCAGGAGATCCAGAAGCGCGGGCAGCGGTTCTCCCGCCGCGTCGTCACCGACGAGGCCGCCCGCGAGGAGCTGGCCGACGAGCCGTACAAGCTGGAGCTGATCGGCCTCAAGGGCTCCGCGTCCAGCGACGACGGCGCGGACGTCGAGGTCGGCGCCGGCGAGCTGACGATCTACGACAACCTGGACGCCAAGACCGGCGAGCTGTGCTGGAAGGACCTCTGCCGCGGTCCCCACCTGCCCACCACCCGCGCCATCCCGGCGTTCAAGCTGATGCGCAACGCCGCGGCCTACTGGCGCGGCAGCGAGAAGAACCCGATGCTCCAGCGCATCTACGGCACCGCCTGGCCCACCAAGGACGAGCTGAAGGCCCACCTGGAGTTCCTCGCCGAGGCCGAGAAGCGCGACCACCGCAAGCTCGGCAGCGAGCTGGACCTGTTCTCCATCCCGGAGCAGATCGGCTCCGGCCTCGCCGTCTTCCACCCCAAGGGCGGCATCATCCGCCGGGTGATGGAGGACTACTCGCGGCGCCGCCACGAGGAGGAGGGCTACGAGTTCGTCTACACCCCGCACGCGACGAAGGGGAAGCTCTTCGAGACCTCGGGCCACCTGGACTGGTACGCCGACGGCATGTACCCGCCCATGCAGCTCGACGAGGGCGTGGACTACTACCTCAAGCCCATGAACTGCCCGATGCACAACCTGATCTTCGACGCGCGCGGCCGCTCCTACCGTGAGCTGCCGCTGCGCCTCTTCGAGTTCGGCACCGTGTACCGGTACGAGAAGTCGGGCGTCGTGCACGGCCTGACGCGCGCCCGCGGCTTCACCCAGGACGACGCGCACATCTACTGCACCCGCGAGCAGATGTCGGAGGAGCTCGACAAGACGCTCACCTTCGTCCTGAACCTGCTGCGCGACTACGGCCTGAACGACTTCTACCTCGAGCTGTCCACCAAGGACCCGGAGAAGTTCGTCGGCTCGGACGAGGCGTGGGAGGAGGCCACCGAGACGCTGCGCCAGGTCGCCGAGAAGCAGAACCTGGAGCTCGTGGCGGACCCGGGCGGCGCCGCCTTCTACGGCCCGAAGATCTCCGTCCAGGCCAAGGACGCCATCGGCCGCACCTGGCAGATGTCGACGATCCAGCTCGACTTCAACCTGCCCGAGCGCTTCGGGCTGGAGTACACCGGCGCGGACGGCGGCAAGACCCGCCCGGTCATGATCCACCGCGCGCTGTTCGGCTCCATCGAGCGGTTCTTCGCGGTGCTCCTGGAGCACTACGCGGGCGCGTTCCCGGCCTGGCTGGCGCCCGTCCAGGCGGTCGGCATCCCGATCGGCGACGCGCATGTCGAGTACCTGGAGAAGTTCGCCGCGGCCGCCAGGAAGCAGGGGCTGCGCGTCGAGGTGGACTCCTCCTCCGACCGGATGCAGAAGAAGATCCGCAACGCCCAGAAGCAGAAGGTGCCCTTCATGGTCATCGCGGGCGACGAGGACATGGCCAACGGCGCGGTCTCCTTCCGCTACCGCGACGGCTCCCAGGAGAACGGCATCCCCCTCGACGAGGCCCTCGCCAAGATCGCGAAGGTCGTCGAGGACCGGGTGCAGGTCTGACCGTCCGGTTCGACAGCGTGGGACGGGCCCCCGGGCGGATTCCGGGGGCCTTTCCCTGTCCCCGGGGGCGACGCCATATGCTGCACGCATGACGAGTGAGCCGGAGCAGCAGCTGGGAGTCGGGACGCAGGACGCGTTCCAGCGTCTGTGGACGCCCCACCGGATGGCCTACATCCAGGGCGAGAACAAGCCGAGCGGCCCCGGTGCCGACGACGGCTGTCCCTTCTGCTCGATCCCGGCCAAGTCCGACGAGGACGGTCTGATCGTCCGGCGCGGCGAGCACGTGTACGCGGTGCTCAACCTGTACCCGTACAACGGCGGCCACCTGATGACGGTGCCCTACCGCCACGTCGCCGACTACACCGAGCTGAACGCCGTGGAGACCGCGGAGCTGGCCGAGCTGACCAAGCAGGCGATGACGGCGCTGCGCACCGCGTCCGGCGCCCACGGCTTCAACATCGGCATGAACCAGGGCGCGGTGGCGGGCGCGGGCATCGCCGCCCACCTCCACCAGCACCTCGTCCCCCGCTGGGGCGGCGACACGAACTTCATGCCGGTGGTGGGCCACACGAGGGTGCTCCCACAGCTGCTCGGCGACACCCGCAAGATGCTGGCGGAGGCCTGGCCCTCCGCCTAGTACGCGGCTGCGTACTCGCGAGGCGCCCTAAGCGTTGTAGAGGTCCGCCTTCCCCGGCGTCGGATCCTGCACGGCCGTACTCAGGAACGCCGACCGCGTGCCGAACTTCTCGGTGTCCACGCCGTTCTCGTCCAGCACCCGGATCGCCGCCGCGTGCACCACCCGCAGTACCGGCGCCGCCGCGCGCAGGGCGTCGTCGGCCATGAAACGGTGCCGCCACGGCTGGTCGGCCCAGGCGTGCCGCAGGCCGAACGGCTCCGGCAGCGTGATCGTGCCGCCGAGCCAGTTCAGCAGCGGGGGATACCAGGTGAGCGGCGCGCGCACGGCGAGCCGCACCACCTCGTTCGCGGTGACCAGCGGGAGCATCACCTTGCGGGTCTCCCACGGCTTGAACGACTTGGCGACCTCCTTGGAGGGCGCCTCCGGCTTCGTGGTGAACAGCGGGTTCACCGGGCCGAGGGCGTGCCCGGTCACCTCGATGCGCAGCGTCTCGTGCAGCACGGTCACCGTGATCAGCATGGTGATGACCAGCTGGCCGTCCCACAGCGTCCACTGGACGCCCAGGTAGTGCCGGTCGCCCGCGCCGAACTGCTGCTTGTTGCAGATCTCCTGTATCGCGTGCGACTTGACCTGGTACGCCTCGACGTCCGTGCCCTCCGGACGGGACACCGCCTTGGCGTTCTCCCCGATCGGCGTGACCACCCAGTGCCGTATGGAGGGCTTGGTGAATCCGCCGGTGTTCAGCGGGCCGCGCTCCAGCATGCGCAGCTGGTCGTGGACGGCCTTCACGACGTCCCAGCTGCGGAAGGGGTGGATCTCCCGGTCCGGGTCGGCCGGCGCCAGGTTCTCGGCGAGCTGCCAGCTGCCCCAGCGGGTGCCCATCCCGAGTATGCCCTTGGGACCGGCGTAGAAGACGGAGTTGGACTGCTGCTCGGCGCCGAGCCTGGCCAGGGACTGGCGCAGCTGCTCGGCCGCGGTCTCGCCCGGGTTGCTGGGCACCGCCTCCGGAACCTTGGCGCCCACGCCGCTGCCCGACAGCAGCCCGTCCCAGCGCTCGCGCAGGTCCCGCGCGGTGCCCTCGCAGATCCGCTTGGCCCAGAACCAGCCCACCACCGGCATGACGACCGTCGCGCGCGCGTACCAGGCCCAGAAACCGGAGAAGGGCATCTTGACGAGGAACAGCACGGCCAGCGCGGCGATCGCCACAAGCACCGCGGTGCCCAGCGCCCCGGCCTGCTTGTTCTCCGCCTTGGAGACGGTGGTGCGGATCTGGAAGCCGAGCAGCCACACCAGCGCGCCGGGCAGGAAGAGCAGCCCGCACACCACGCTGACCATGGTCAGCCGGTTGTCACGGTTCTTGCGGATGCCGTTGGCCGCGAGGCAGTGCTCGACCACGACCTGCGGCTCGGCGCCGAAGGACTGGATGAGGGGCTTGCGGTCGCCGCCCAGCATGCGGTCGGCCACCGCGCGGGAGAACGCCTCGCCGAGGTTGGGCCGGAACACCGTGGCCCAGGACCGGCCGGTGTTGACGGTCGTCCGGTGCCACTCGTTGTCGGCCTTCTTGATCTCCTCCATCGGGCTGTCCCGGTAGGCGGCCGAGGCCAGCGCGAAGGTGGCCGTCTGGCCGCCGTCGTCCGTGCGCGGCACCTGCGGTCCGAAGAAGTCCGCGTACCCGCCGTCAACGGTCATTCCCGCCCCCTGATCGCCACACTGTCGCTCCTGCGGCCTTCCCGACTTCCCTGCCCCGCACACCTGTTGATCTGGTCATCAGCGTATCCGCCGGCACCGGCACGCGTCACGGGACGCCCGAAGGCGCCCCCCGTGCGCGCGGATCGGCCGCCGGGCGCGCCGTCGCACGCCGGGGTGGCGGACACGGCGCGGGGCAGCGGCCCCCCTGCGGCAGACCCCGCGCCGCAGGACCCGGCCGCGCTACGAGGCCGCCCTCACCTCCTCGCGCAGCCGGTCGGCGACCTGCGCCGGCATCGGTTCGTGCCGTGCGTAACGGCGGTCGAAGCGCGCCGTGCCGTGCGAGAGGGAGCGCAGGTCCACGGCGTAGCGGCCGATCTCGATCTCGGGCACCTCGGCCCTGATCAGGGTCCGGCCGCCGCTGGTCTGCTCCGTGCCCAGCACCTTGCCGCGCCGTCCGGACAGGTCGCTCATCACCGGGCCCACGTAGTCGTCGCCGACCAGCACGCTCACCTCGGCGACCGGCTCCAGCAGGTGGATCCTCGCCTCCGTCGCGGCCTCGCGCAGTGCCAGCGCGCCCGCCGTCTGGAACGCGGCGTCGGAGGAGTCCACCGAGTGCGCCTTGCCGTCGAGCAGCGTCACCCGCACGTCGATCAGCGGGTGGCCCGCGGCGACGCCCTTGGCCGCCTGGGCGCGTACGCCCTTCTCGACGGACGGGACGAACTGCCGGGGCACCGCGCCGCCGACGACCTTGTCCACGAACTCGATGCCCGAGCCGCCCGGCAGCGGCTCCACCTCGATCTCGCAGATGGCGTACTGCCCGTGTCCGCCGGACTGCTTGACGTGCCGTCCCCGCCCGGCCGCCCGGCCGCCGAACGTCTCGCGCAGCGGCACCCGGTGGGGGACCACGTCGACCTGGACGCCGTAGCGGCTGCGCAGCCGTTCCAGCGCCACGTCGGCGTGGGCCTCGCCCAGGCACCACAGGACCACCTGGTGGGTGTCCTGGTTGTGCTCCAGGCGCATCGTCGGGTCCTCGGCCACCAGCCGCGCCAGCCCCTGGGACAGCTTGTCCTCGTCGGATTTGCTGTGCGCCTCGATGGCGAGCGGCAGCAGCGGGTCCGGCATCTCCCAGGGCGCCATCAGCAGCGGGTCGTCCTTGGCCGAGAGGGTGTCCCCGGTCTCCGCGCGGGTCAGCTTGGCCACGCAGGCGAGGTCGCCCGCGATCACGTGCGAGACCGGCCGCTGCTGCTTGCCGAACGGCGTGGACAGCGCGCCGATCCGCTCGTCGACGTCGTGATCCTCGTGGCCCCGGTCGGTCAGCCCGTGCCCGGACACGTGCACCGTCTGGTCGGCGCGCAGGGTGCCGGAGAAGACGCGGACCATCGAGATGCGGCCCACGTACGGGTCGGAGGACGTCTTGACGACCTCCGCGACCAGCGACTCCTCCGGGTCGCACATCCGCAGCTCGCGCCCGGCGCCCTCCGGGGTGGTGACCCGGGGCGCCGCGCGTTCCAGGGGTGTCGGGAAGCCGCGCGTGATCAGCTCCAGGAGCTCGACGGTGCCCAGACCCTGCCGGGCGCCCTCGGCGGCCGGGGCGGCGGCCAGCACGGGGAAGAACACCCCGCGCGCCACGGCCCGTTCCAGATCCTCGATCAGCGTCTCGACGTCGACCTGCTCGCCGCCGAGGTAGCGCTCCATGAGGGTCTCGTCCTCGCTCTCCGAGATGATCCCCTCGATCAGCAGGGAGCGGGCCTCGTCGAGCTGCGGCAGATCCGCCTCGCCCGGCTCCGAGGCCACACGCTCCCCCGAGGCGTAGTCGAACAGCTTGCGCGACAGCAGTCCGACGAGCCCCGTCACGGGCGCGTGCCCGTCGGGGGCGGCCGGTCCGTGCAGCGGCAGGTACAGCGGCAGCACGGCGTCGGGGTCGTCGCCGCCGAACGCCTCCGCGCAGATCCGCGTCATCTCCTCGAAGTCCGCGCGGGCGGCCTCCAGGTGCGTGATCACGATGGCGCGCGGCATCCCGACCGCGGCGCACTCCTCCCAGACCATGCGGGTCGAGCCGTCCACCCCGTCGGAGGCCGAGACGACGAAGAGGGCCGCGTCCGCCGCGCGCAGACCGGCCCTCAGCTCACCGACGAAGTCGGCGTACCCGGGAGTGTCCAGAAGGTTGATCTTGATGCCGTCCCATTCGACCGGCACCAGGGAGAGCTGCACGGAGCGCTGCTGGCGGTGCTCCATGTCGTCGTAGTCCGAGACGCAGCCGCCGTCCTCCACGCGGCCCGCCCGGTTCACCGCCCCCGCCGTCAGCGCGAGAGCCTCCACGAGAGTCGTCTTGCCCGATCCGGAGTGGCCGACCAGCACCACGTTCCGTACGGAGGTGGGGTGGCCGGCCGCCGTCGCCCTGCCGGCGGCTCCGGGGTGGGTGTGTGCCTTGTCGCCCATGTCCTTGCCTCCCGTGCACGGTGAGGTCACTGTGGGCGCGGACACGCGGGACCGCGTGCACTGGCGGCTCCGGCGACGCCCGCGGTCCTTCGAGCTTTCCACTCCCTTCACGCCGCGTCCATACGAAGGACCCGATCCCGCCGCCCCGCCGGCCGCTCCGCGACGGCTCCGGGTGCCCGGCCACCGACCGCACGCGCGCGTGACTACGATGGGCCAGCCGGTGGCCAGCAAGGGCCGCGGCGCCACACCGACCGTCGGGAAGGCCATGCTGAACAAGTACGCGCGTGCATTTTTTACGCGTGTCCTCACACCGTTCGCCGCGTTTCTCATCCGCCGGGGCGTCAGCCCCGACACGGTCACGCTCCTCGGCACCGCCGGTGTGGTCGCGGGTGCGCTGGTCTTCTACCCCATGGGTGAGTTCTTCTGGGGCACGGTCGTGATCACGCTCTTCGTCTTCTCCGACCTCGTCGACGGCAACATGGCCCGCCAGCTCGGCCGCTCCAGCCGCTGGGGCGCCTTCCTGGACTCCACCCTCGACCGGGTCGCCGACGGCGCGATCTTCGGCGGACTCGCCCTCTGGTACGCGGGGTCGGGCGACGACAACATCCTGTGCGCGGTGTCGATCTTCTGCCTGGCCAGCGGTCAGGTCGTGTCGTACACCAAGGCGCGCGGCGAGGCGATCGGCCTGCCGGTGGCCGTCAACGGACTGGTCGAGCGCGCCGAGCGCCTCGTCGTCTCGCTGGTCGCCGCGGGCTTCGCCGGACTGCACAAGTTCGGCGTCCCCGGCATCCAGTACCTGCTGCCGGTCGCCCTGTGGATCGTCGCCGTCGGCAGCCTCGTCACGCTGGTCCAGCGCGTCGTCACGGTCCGCCGGGAGGCCGCCGAGGCCGACGCCGCCGCACAGGAGACCCAGGGCACCGAGGCGGCGAAGTGAGCGCTCGGGACCGGCTCGCCGACGGTCTGTACGGTGCCGGCTGGGGCACCGTGAAGAAGCTTCCCGAGCCCGCCGCGGTGCGGCTCGGCCGTACCGTCGCCGACCTCGCCTGGAAGCAGCGCGGCGCGGGTGTGCGCCGCCTGGAGGGCAACTACGCGCGCGTGGTGCCGGACGCCGGCCCCGAGCGGCTCGCCGCCCTCTCGCGCGCGGGCATGCGCTCGTACCTGCGCTACTGGATGGAGTCGTTCCGGCTCCCCGCGTGGAGCACCGAGCGGATCAGGAGCGGCTTCACGCCCGAGGACCTGCACCACCTCACCGACGGCATGGCCGCGGGCAAGGGCGTGGTGCTCGCCCTGCCGCACCTGGCCAACTGGGACCTCGCCGGTGCCTGGGTCACCACCGAGCTGGGCATCCCGTTCACCACGGTCGCCGAGCGCCTCAAGCCGGAGACGCTGTACGACCGTTTCGTCGCCTACCGCGAGGGCCTCGGCATGGAGGTCCTGCCGCACAGCGGCGGCGCCGCCTTCGGCACGCTGGCCCGGCGGCTGCGCGACGGCGGCCTGGTCTGCCTGGTCGCCGACCGTGACCTGTCCGCCTCCGGCGTCGAGGTCGACTTCTTCGGCGAGACGGCCCGGATGCCGGCCGGCCCCGCCCTGCTCGCCCAGCAGACGGGCGCGCGGCTGCTGCCGGTGACGCTCTGGTACGACGACTCGCCGGTGATGCGGGGCCGGGTGCATCCGCCGGTCGAGGTGCCCGGGTCAGGCACCCGGGCCGAGAAGACGTCCGTCATGACACAGGCGCTGGCCGACGCCTTCGCCACGGGCATCGCCGACCACCCGGAGGACTGGCACATGCTGCAGCGCTTGTGGCTGAAGGACCTCGACCCCGCCAAGGCACCCGGGGCACCCGGGGCGGGCCCGGCGCAGGGAGCGGCCGGGGGGCGGGGCGGCGCGTCGTGAGGATCGGCATCGTCTGCCCGTACTCCTGGGACGTGCCGGGCGGCGTCCAGTTCCACATCCGCGACCTCGCCGAGTACTTCGTCCGGCTCGGCCACGAGGTGTCCGTCCTGGCCCCGGCCGACGACGACACCCCGCTGCCCCCGTACGTCGTCTCCGCCGGCCGCGCGGTGCCGGTGCCGTACAACGGCTCGGTGGCCCGGCTGAACTTCGGCTTCCTGTCGGCGGCCCGGGTGCGGCGCTGGCTGCACGACGGCAGGTTCGACGTCATCCACATCCACGAGCCGACCTCGCCCTCGCTCGGCCTGCTCACCTGCTGGGCGGCGCAGGGCCCGATCGTGGCCACCTTCCACACGTCCAACCCGCGCTCCCGCGCGATGATCGCCGCGTACGCGATCCTCCAGGCCGCCCTGGAGAAGATCAGCGCCCGGATCGCCGTGAGCGAGTACGCCCGCCGCACGCTCGTCGAGCACCTGGGCGGCGACGCGGTCGTCATCCCCAACGGCGTCGACGTCGACTTCTTCGCCGACGCGGAGCCGAAGTCCGAGTGGCAGGGCGACACCATCGGCTTCATCGGGCGCATCGACGAGCCCCGCAAGGGCCTCCCGGTGCTCATGCGGGCCCTGCCGAAGATCCTCGCGGCCCGCCCGCAGACCCGGCTGCTCGTCGCGGGCCGCGGTGACGAGGAGGAGGCCGTGGAGCGCCTGCCCAGGGAACTGCGCTCCCGCGTCGAGTTCCTCGGCATGATCAGCGACGAGGACAAGGCCCGCTTCCTGCGCAGCGTCGACCTGTACGTGGCACCCAACACGGGCGGCGAGAGCTTCGGCATCGTCCTCGTCGAGGCCATGTCGGCCGGTGCCCCCGTCCTCGCCTCCGACCTGGACGCCTTCGCCCAGGTCCTCGACCAGGGCGCGGCCGGCGAACTCTTCCCCAACGAGGACGCCGACGCCCTGGCCGACGCGGCCGTGCGCCTGCTGGCCGACCCGGAGCGGCGCACCGCGCTGCGGGAGCGGGGGAGCGCCCACGTACGGCGCTTCGACTGGTCCACGGTGGGCGCGGACATCCTGTCGGTCTACGAGACGGTCACCGCGGGAGCGGCGGCGGTGGCGGCGGACGACCGGGCGACGGGCCTGCGGGCGCGCTTCGGCCTGGCGAGGGACTGACCGCGGGGCGCCCGCCACGGGCGGCCGGCCCGCGGTGGGGAGGACCGACCGACGGGTGCCTGTCACCGGCGTCGGGCGGCCGGCCCGCGGTGGCGAAAGGCTGGCCGCCGGGGGTGTCCGCCCTGGGGATGGGGCGCCCTCCGTGGGGGTGTCGGGTGGCCGGCCCGCGGTGGTGCGGGGCCGGCCGCCGGGGCTGTCACGGGTCGGGGGTGTGGCTGACCGGCGGGGTGACCTGTCACGGTCCGGTCGGGGTGGCCGGCCGCCGGGGTGCCCGTGACGGGTGTGGGGTGGCTGGTCGGCGGTGGCGAGAGACGGACCGCCCGGGTGTCCCGCCACGGGCGTGGGGCAGCCGGCCCGCCCTGCCCAGGCGGCCGGCGTCGTGCGGACCGGCGGGGACGTGTGCCTCCCCCGCCCGGGCCCACCGTCGGACGCGGGCCCGCCGACGGGAGGGCAGGCGGCGGGCCCGGCGCCTCGGAGCCGCACGCGGCTCACCGGCTCCGCCCGCTCCACCGATAGGGTTGCCGCCCGTGACCGCAACCCTCATCTGGATCCTGGTCGTCCTCGTCGCCGTCGGCCTGTACCTCAGCTGGACGGCCGGCCGCCTGGACCGGCTGCACGCCCGGATCGACGCCGCCCGCGCCGCCCTGGACGCGCAGCTGCTGCGCAGGGCGTCCGTGGCCCAGGAACTCGCCACCTCCGGCGTGCTCGACCCCGCCGCCTCCATGGTCCTCTACGAGGCCGCGCACGCCGCCCGGCAGGCCGAGGAGGAGCTGCGGGAGGTCGCCGAGAGCGAGCTGAGCCAGGCCCTGCGCGCCGTGTTCGCCGACGCCCAGCAGGTGGACGCGCTGCGCGAGGCGCCCGGGGGAGAGGCGGCGGCCCACGAGCTGGCCGAGGCCGTGCGCCGGGTGCCGATGGCCCGGCGCTTCCACAACGACGCGGTGGGAGCCGCCCGCAGGCTGCGCGAGCACCGCAAGGTGCGCTGGTTCCGCCTCGCCGGGCACGCGCCCTTCCCACTGGCCTTCGAGATGGACGACGAGCCGCCGGCCGCCCTGGTCGAGCGGGCGGCGTAGACCCTGACCGTCGGCGCCCGCGGCGAAAACGATCCACCGCCTTCCCATTGGCCCTTGCTGTGGCCTGCTCGCCTCGCGTTTCCTCGTTGCTGCAGAAACCCCCTTCCCCTCAGCGAGGTACCCGTGTCCAGCACGCTCCCCGAAAACCAGACCCCCGAGACCGGCACCGCCCGCGTGAAGCGCGGCATGGCCGAGCAGCTCAAGGGTGGCGTCATCATGGACGTCGTCACGCCGGAGCAGGCGAAGATCGCCGAAGACGCGGGCGCCGTCGCCGTCATGGCCCTGGAGCGCGTCCCGGCCGACATCCGCAAGGACGGCGGTGTGGCCCGGATGTCCGACCCGGACATGATCGAGGGCATCATCAACGCGGTCTCCATCCCCGTGATGGCGAAGTCCCGCATCGGCCACTTCGTGGAGGCCCAGGTCCTGCAGTCCCTCGGCGTCGACTACATCGACGAGTCCGAGGTCCTCACCCCGGCCGACGAGGTCAACCACAGCGACAAGTTCGCCTTCACCACCCCCTTCGTCTGCGGCGCGACCAACCTGGGCGAGGCCCTGCGCCGGATCGCCGAGGGCGCGGCCATGATCCGCTCCAAGGGCGAGGCCGGCACCGGCAACGTCGTGGAGGCCGTGCGTCACCTGCGGCAGATCAAGAACGAGATCGCCCGGCTGCGCGGCTACGACAACAACGAGCTGTACGCCGCCGCCAAGGACCTGCGCGCCCCGTACGAGCTGGTCAAGGAGGTCTCCGAGCTCGGCAAGCTGCCGGTGGTCCTCTTCTCCGCCGGTGGTGTCGCCACCCCGGCCGACGCCGCGCTCATGCGCCAGCTGGGCGCCGAGGGCGTCTTCGTCGGCTCCGGCATCTTCAAGTCCGGCGACCCCGCCAAGCGCGCCGCCGCCATCGTGAAGGCCACCACCTTCTACGACGACCCGAAGATCATCGCGGACGCGTCCCGCAACCTGGGCGAGGCCATGGTCGGCATCAACTGCGACACCCTCCCCGAGGCCGAGCGCTACGCCAACCGCGGCTGGTAGGACACCGAACCCATGAGCGACACCCCCGTCATCGGCGTCCTGGCCCTCCAGGGCGACGTACGGGAGCACCTCGTCGCCCTGGCCGTGGCCGACGCCGTGGCCAGGCCGGTGAGGCGCCCCGAAGAACTCGCCGAGGTGGACGGACTGGTCATCCCCGGCGGCGAGTCCACGACGATCTCCAAGCTCGCCGTCCTCTTCGGCGTGATGGAGCCCCTGCGCGCCCGCGTGCGGGACGGCATGCCCGTGTACGGCACCTGCGCCGGCATGATCATGCTGGCCGACAAGATCCTCGACCCGCGCTCGGGGCAGGAGACGGTCGGCGGCATCGACATGATCGTGCGCCGCAACGCCTTCGGGCGGCAGAACGAGTCCTTCGAAGCCGCCGTCGGCATCAAGGGCGTCGAGGGCGAACCCGTGGAGGGCGTCTTCATCCGCGCGCCCTGGGTCGAGTCCGTGGGCGCCGCCGCCGAGGTGCTCGCCGAGCACGACGGCCACATCGTCGCCGTCCGCCAGGGCAACGCGCTGGCCACCTCGTTCCACCCGGAACTGACCGGCGACCACCGCGTGCACGCGCTCTTCGCGGACATGGTGCGCGCGAACCGGGCGGCTCGGTCCTTGTAGGATTCCTGCGTTCGTTGCAGGAGATGGGTTACGCGAAGGAGACAGGCAGATGTCCGGCCACTCTAAATGGGCTACGACGAAGCACAAGAAGGCCGTGATCGACGCCAAGCGCGGCAAGCTCTTCGCGAAGCTGATCAAGAACATCGAGGTCGCGGCGCGCATGGGCGGCGTCGACGTCGAGGGCAACCCGACGCTGTACGACGCCATCCAGAAGGCGAAGAAGCAGTCGGTCCCGAACAAGAACATCGACTCCGCGGTCAAGCGCGGCGGCGGCCTCGAGGCCGGCGGCGCCGACTACGAGACGATCATGTACGAGGGCTACGGTCCCAACGGGGTCGCGGTGCTCATCGAGTGCCTCACCGACAACCGCAACCGCGCCGCCTCCGACGTCCGCGTCGCCATGACCCGCAACGGCGGCTCCATGGCCGACCCGGGCTCGGTGTCGTACCTGTTCAACCGCAAGGGCGTCGTGATCGTGCCCAAGGGCGAACTGTCCGAGGACGACGTCCTCGGCGCCGTCCTCGACGCGGGGGCGGAGGAGGTCAACGACCTCGGCGAGTCCTTCGAGGTGCTCAGCGAGGCGACCGACCTGGTCGCGGTCCGCACCGCACTCCAGGACGCCGGCATCGACTACGAGTCGGCCGACGCCAACTTCGTCCCGACCATGCAGATCGAGCTGGACGAGGAGGGCGCGCGGAAGATCTTCCGGCTCATCGACGCCCTGGAGGACAGCGACGACGTGCAGAACGTCTTCGCCAACTTCGACGTGAGCGACGAGGTCATGGAGAAGGTCGACGCCTGACGCGTCCCCTGCTCAGCGGGCCGACGGGGACACACCCCGTCGGCCCGTCGTCTTGTCAGTGGCACCCGATAGCCTGCACAAACAGGTGATCGACGAGAGGGGGTGGCGTGCGCGTACTGGGGGTGGACCCCGGGCTGACCCGCTGCGGGGTCGGTGTCGTGGAGGGCGTCGCGGGCCGGCCGCTCACCATGATCGGCGTCGGCGTCGTCCGCACGCCCGCGGACGCCGACCTCGGCCACCGCCTCGTCGCCGTCGAGCAGGGCATCGAGCGGTGGCTGGACGAGCATCGGCCGGAGTTCGTCGCCGTGGAGCGCGTCTTCAGCCAGCACAACGTCCGTACGGTCATGGGCACCGCCCAGGCCAGCGCCGTCGCCATCCTGTGCGCGTCCCGCCGCGGCATCCCCGTCGCCCTGCACACGCCCAGCGAGGTCAAGGCGGCCGTCACCGGCAGCGGGCGGGCCGACAAGGCGCAGGTCGGCGCCATGGTCACCCGCCTGCTGCGGCTCGCCGCCCCGCCCAGACCGGCCGACGCCGCCGACGCCCTCGCCCTCGCCATCTGCCACATCTGGCGCGCCCCCGCGCAGAACCGGCTCCAGCAGGCGGCGGCCCTCCACGCCTCACGGAGTCCGCGCCGCCCGCAGACCGCCCACCCCCCGAAAGGCCGCCCCGCATGATCGCCTTCGTCAGCGGTACCGTCGCCGCCCTCGCCCCCGACGCCGCGGTGGTCGAGGTCGGTGGCGTCGGCATGGCCGTGCAGTGCACGCCCGACACGCTCTCCACCCTGCGGCTCGGCAAGCCCGCCAAGCTCGCCACCTCCCTCGTCGTCCGGGAGGACTCGCTCACGCTCTACGGCTTCGCCGACGACGACGAACGCCAAGTCTTCGAGCTGCTCCAGACCGCCAGCGGCGTCGGCCCCCGGCTCGCCCAGGCGATGCTCGCCGTGCACCGGCCCGACGCCCTGCGCAGAGCCGTCTCCACCGGCGACGAGAAGGCCCTCACCGCCGTCCCCGGCATCGGCAAGAAGGGCGCGCAGAAGCTGCTCCTGGAACTGAAGGACCGCCTCGGTGAGCCGATCGGCGCGCCCGCCGTCGGCGCCCCGGTCAGCACCGGCTGGCGCGACCAGCTGCACGCCGCCCTGATCGGCCTCGGGTACGCGACCCGCGAGGCCGACGAGGCCGTCGCCGCCGTGGCGCCGCAGGCGGAAGCCGCCGGAGGGACGCCACAGGTGGGCGCGCTGCTGAAGGCCGCCCTGCAGACGCTGAACCGCGCCCGCTGACCACGCCCGCCACCACCGACCGGTGCGCCACGGCAAGGAGAACGAAGTGAACTGGGACGACACGACCGACGCGGAAGCCGCCGCCGAGCGGCTGGTGGGCGCTGTCGCCGCCGGCGAGGACCAGGCCGTGGAGGCCGCGCTGCGCCCCAAGGACCTGGGCGAGTTCATCGGCCAGGAGAAGGTCCGCGAGCAGCTCGACCTGGTGCTGCGGGCCGCACGCGCGCGCGGCGCGACCGCCGACCACGTGCTCCTCTCCGGCGCCCCCGGCCTTGGCAAGACCACCCTCTCGATGATCATCGCGGCCGAGATGGAAGCCCCCATCCGCATCACCTCGGGGCCCGCCATCCAGCACGCCGGCGACCTCGCCGCGATCCTCTCCTCCCTCCAGGAGGGCGAGGTCCTCTTCCTCGACGAGATCCACCGCATGTCGCGGCCCGCCGAGGAGATGCTCTACATGGCGATGGAGGACTTCCGTGTCGACGTCGTCGTCGGCAAGGGCCCCGGTGCCACCGCCATCCCCCTGGAGCTGCCCCCCTTCACCCTGGTCGGCGCCACCACGCGCGCGGGCCTGCTGCCGCCCCCGCTGCGCGACCGCTTCGGCTTCACCGCCCACATGGAGTTCTACGGACCGGCCGAGCTGGAACGGGTGATCCACCGCTCCGCGGGCCTGCTCGACGTCGAGATCGACACCACCGGCGCCGCCGAGATCGCCGGCCGCTCCCGCGGCACCCCCCGCATCGCCAACCGCCTGCTGCGCCGGGTCCGCGACTACGCCCAGGTCAAGGCCGACGGTCTGATCACCCAGGAGATCGCCGCGGCCGCCCTGGCTGTCTACGAGGTCGACGCCCGGGGCCTGGACCGGCTCGACCGGGGAGTGCTGGAGGCCCTTCTGAAGCTGTTCGGCGGCGGGCCGGTCGGCCTGTCCACGCTCGCCGTCGCCGTCGGGGAGGAGCGTGAGACAGTGGAAGAGGTCGCCGAACCCTTCCTCGTACGGGAGGGTCTGCTCGCCCGCACCCCACGCGGGCGGGTGGCCACTCCGGCCGCCTGGGCCCACCTCGGCCTCACCCCGCCGCGTCCTCAGAGTTCAGGAAACGGACAACAGGACTTGTTCGGGGCGTGACGACCCGGTCACGAGAGGCACATTCGCCGGAGCAGGAACCCCGGTGCCATGCTGAGCGTTGTTCCATGCGCGCGGACTCGCTTAGACTCCGCCGATGCCGCCCTAGTCGGCGGCGTACACACCCCCAACCCAGGCCGCTCACCATCGCGGTCGTGTGAAGGAAGTACCGACCCGTGAGTCTCGTGACCCTCCTCCCGTTCATCGTGCTCATCGGGGCCATGTTCCTGATGACGCGGTCGGCGAAGAAGAAGCAGCAGCAGGCCGCCTCCATGCGGAACGAGATGCAGCCCGGAACCGGTGTCCGCACCATCGGGGGCATGTACGCCACGGTCAAGGAGGTCAACGACGACACGGTCCTCCTCGACGCCGGCCCGGGTGTGGAGCTGCTCTTCGCCAAGAACGCCATCGGCGCCGTCCTCTCCGACGACGAGTACAACCGCATCGTCCACGGCATCGAGTACGACCTGAAGTCCGACGCGGACGTCGTCCCCGACGACGCCTCCTCCCTCACCGGGACCGACGCCCCCGCCGACGCCTCCTCCGACGACAAGTCCGTCGACCTCGGCAAGAAGGCCGAAGAGCCGGCCGGTGAGACGGCCGGCGAGCCGACGGTCGACGCCGCGCCCGCCGAGGCGAAGACGGACGAGCAGGCGAAGAAGTCCGACGGCGGTTCCGAGGCGAAGTAAGCCGTGCCCGGGGTGCGCGGGACAGGGTCCCGCGCACCCCGCGTGACGCGCGGCTCGCACGGATCCGGACACCATGTGATGGCCGCCGGTGACGCCTTCTGGGCGCGAAGCGGCCCGAGAGGGAGTACACCAAGGTGGTAGCACCTAAAAAGGGAAAGAATGCGAGCGCTCAGAGTAAGCCCGGGCGCTCGCTGGCCCTGATCCTGATCGCCATCGTGGCGCTCACCGGAGGCATGTTCGCCTCCGGGCACACGACTCCGCGTCTCGGTATCGACCTGGCGGGCGGCACGAGCATCACACTCCGGGCCGTGCCGGAGGCGGGCCAGGAGTCCGCGATCAACAAGACCAACATGGACACCGCGGTCGACATCATGAACCGCCGTGTCAATGGTCTGGGTGTTTCCGAGGCCGAGGTCCAGACCCAGGGCGACCGGAACATCATCGTCAACATCCCCAAGGGGACGAACTCGAAGGAAGCCCGGGAGCAGGTCGGCACCACCGCCAAGCTGTACTTCCGTCCCGTCCTGGCCACCGAGCTCTCCGGTGCCGACGCGACCGGCAGCCCCTCGCCGAGCGAGACCGGCGGCGCCTCGGACAAGGCCACCGACAAGGCGACGGACAAGGCGACCGACGGCGACAAGGCGACCGACGGCGACAAGGCGACCGACGGCGACAAGGCGACCGACGGCGACAAGCCGAGCAGCGGCACTCCGTCCGACGCCGCGTCGGCCAGCGCCACCACGCAGGGCCGCGCCGCCAGCGACGCCCTGAAGGCCGACCCGACCCCGTCCGCCAAGAGCTCCGACGGCGCCTCCCCGTCGCCGAGCGCCAGCGCCTCAGGCGACGACGCCACCGCCAAGCTGCAGCAGCAGTACGCGGCCCTGGACTGCACCGACAAGGGTGCCCGTGCCAAGGCCGGCAAGGGTGCCAAGCCGGCCGACTCGACGGTGGCCTGCGGTCAGAACTCGCAGGGCCAGTGGCAGAAGTACATCCTCGGCCCCGCGGCGGTCGACGGCACCGAGGTCGACAAGGCCGACGCCGTCTACAACACGCAGACCGCGGCCGGCTGGACCGTGACGATGAAGTTCACGGACAAGGGCAGCAAGAAGTTCGCCGACATCACCGGCAAGCTGGCGCAGAACCAGTCCCCGCAGAACCAGTTCGCCATCGTCCTGGACAACGAGGTCGTCTCCGACCCGTACGTCAGCCAGGCGCTCACCGGCGGCAGCGCGGAGATCTCCGGCAGCTTCGACCAGGAAGAGGCCCAGAGCCTCGCCAACATGCTGTCCTACGGCGCGCTGCCGCTGACCTTCAAGGAGGACAGCGTCACCACCGTCACCGCCGCGCTCGGCGGTGAGCAGCTCAAGGCCGGTCTGATCGCGGGCGCGATCGGTCTCGCCCTGGTCGTCCTCTACCTGCTGTTCTACTACCGCGGGCTGTCGTTCATCGCCGTCTGCTCGCTGCTCGTCTCGGCCGGCCTCACCTATGTGATCATGGCGCTGCTCGGCCCGACCATCGGCTTCGCCCTGAACCTGCCGGCGGTGTGCGGTGCCATCGTCGCCATCGGTATCACGGCGGACTCGTTCATCGTGTACTTCGAACGCGTCCGCGACGAGATCAGGGAGGGCCGCACGCTGCGTCCCGCCGTCGAGCGGGCCTGGCCGCGCGCCCGGCGCACCATCCTGGTCTCCGACTTCGTGTCCTTCCTCGCCGCCGCGGTGCTCTTCATCGTCACCGTCGGCAAGGTGCAGGGCTTCGCGTTCACGCTCGGTCTGACGACCCTGCTGGACGTGGTGGTGGTGTTCCTCTTCACCAAGCCGCTGCTGACGCTGATGGCCCGGCGCAAGTTCTTCGCCAGCGGCCACAAGTGGTCGGGCCTCGACCCGAAGGCGCTGGGCGCCAAGCCCCCGCTGCGCCGCACCCGCCGTCCGTCCCGCCCCGCCGGCCCTGTCGACCCGAAGGAGGCGTGAGAGATGTCGAAGCTCGGCACGCTCGGCGCCCGACTGCACCACGGTGAGGTCGGCTACGACTTCGTCAAGAACCGCAAGATCTGGTACGGCATCTCGATCCTCATCACCATCACGGCCATCGTCGGCCTGGCGGTGCGCGGCCTGCACATGGGCATCGAGTTCCAGGGCGGCGCGGTCTTCACCACTCCGAAGAACATGAGCGCCTCGGTCTCCCAGGCCGAGACCTGGGCGGAGGAGGCCTCCGGGCACGACGCGATCGTCCAGAAGCTCGGCGACGGCAGCCTGCGCATCCAGATCGCGGGCACCGACACCGGGCAGTCGGACCAGATCAAGGACGAACTCTCCAAGGACCTGAACGTCCCGGCGGAGAAGATCAACGCCGACCTGGTCGGTCCCAGCTGGGGCGACCAGATCGCGAACAAGGCCTGGCAGGGCCTCGGGATCTTCATGGTCCTCGTGGTGATCTACCTGGCGATCGCGTTCGAGTGGCGGATGGCACTGGCCGCCTTCGTCGCGCTGATCCACGACATCACCATCACGGTGGGCATCTACGCCCTCGTCGGCTTCGAGGTCACCCCGGGCACCGTGATCGGTCTGCTGACGATCCTCGGTTACTCGCTCTACGACACGGTCGTCGTCTTCGACAGCCTGAAGGAACAGACGCGGGACATCACCAAGCAGACCCGCTGGACCTACGCGGAGATCGCCAACCGGTCGATCAACAGCACCCTGGTCCGTTCCATCAACACCACGGTGGTGGCCCTGCTGCCGGTGGGCGGCCTGCTGTTCATCGGCGGCGGTGTCCTCGGCGCCGGCATGCTCAACGACATCTCGCTGTCGCTGTTCGTCGGCCTCGCCGCGGGCGCCTACTCGTCGATCTTCATCGCCACGCCGCTCGTCGCCGACCTCAAGGAGGCCGAGCCGCAGATGAAGGCCCTCAAGAAGCGGGTCCTGGCCAAGCGGGCCCAGACGGCGGCCAAGGGCGAGCAGGCGCCGGACGCCGAGGAGGAGACGCCGTACGCGGACGACGAGCCCGACGACGCGGCGCCGGCGGTCGTCGGCCCGCGGAACCAGCCCGCGTCCCGCGGCAGGGGACGCGGCCGGCCCTCGGGGAAGCGCCGATGACCGGAACCACCGGCCTCACGGAGCTGCTCCTGAGCCGCATCCGGGACGTGTCGGACCACCCGGAGCCGGGCGTGGTGTTCAAGGACATCACCCCGCTCCTGGCGGACCCGGCGGCGTTCGCCGCGCTGACCGACGCGCTCGCCGAGGTCGCCGGGCGCACCGGTGCCACCAAGGTCGTCGGCCTGGAGGCCCGCGGCTTCATCCTCGGCGCCCCGGTGGCCCTGCGGGCCGGCCTCGGCTTCATCCCCGTGCGCAAGGCGGGCAAGCTCCCCGGAGCCACCCTCAGCCAGGCGTACGACCTGGAGTACGGCTCCGCCGAGATCGAGGTGCACGCCGAGGACCTGAGCGCGGACGACCGCGTATTGGTCGTCGACGACGTCCTGGCCACCGGCGGCACCGCCGAGGCCTCGCTGGAGCTGATCCGGCGGGCCGGGGCCGAGATCGCGGGCGTCGCCGTCCTGATGGAGCTGGGGTTCCTGGGCGGGCGGGCCCGGCTGGAGCCGGCCCTGTCCGGGGCGCCGCTGACGGCGCTGCTCACCGTCTGAGCCACACGCACCGCACCCTGGGGCGGGCCCGGAGGAATCCGGCGCCCGCCCCAGGCGTTGCACCAGTCGACGGCCCTCACACCGGCCTGAAGGCGATCCTGGGACACAGGATCGCTACCATGGGGTATCCGGAGCCTGACCGGGGGACCCGGATCGCGCACGAGGAGTCCTCTTGCCAGACGAGGCCCAGCCACTGACCGCCGCAAAGCCCGAGTCCGCCTCGGCGTCCGCGGCGAAGCCCGCGCCGAGCGCGCCCCAGGCGAAGAACGACACGCGTGGGCCGATCCAGCACGCCGCGTCCGCGCCGGTCGACAAGCCGGCCGAGCAGCAGCCGCGCCCCAAGACGCTCCCGTCCGAGCGCCCGCAGAACGCGCCCGTGGTCCGCGCCCCCGCCGGGCAGCCCGCCCGCTCCGGCTCCTCCAACCGCGTCCGCGCCCGTCTCGCCCGGCTCGGCGTGCAGCGCGCCAACCCCTACAACCCGGTCCTGGAGCCGCTGCTGCGCATAGTGCGCGGCAACGACCCGAAGATCGAGACGGCGACCCTGCGCCAGATCGAGCGCGCCTACCAGGTCGCCGAGCGCTGGCACCGGGGCCAGAAGCGCAAGAGCGGCGACCCGTACATCACGCACCCGCTCGCCGTCACCACCATCCTCGCCGAGCTGGGCATGGATCCGGCCACGCTGATGGCGGGACTGCTGCACGACACCGTCGAGGACACCGAGTACGGCCTGGAGGACCTGCGCCGCGACTTCGGCGACGTGGTCACCCTGCTCGTCGACGGCGTCACCAAGCTCGACAAGGTCAAGTTCGGCGAGGCCGCGCAGGCCGAGACGGTCCGCAAGATGGTCGTCGCCATGGCCAAGGACCCGCGCGTCCTGGTCATCAAGCTCGCCGACCGCCTGCACAACATGCGCACCATGCGGTATCTCAAGCGCGAGAAGCAGGAGAAGAAGGCGCGCGAGACCCTGGAGATCTACGCGCCGCTCGCCCACCGCCTGGGCATGAACACCATCAAGTGGGAGCTGGAGGACCTCGCCTTCGCGATCCTCTACCCCAAGATGTACGACGAGATCGTCCGCCTGGTCGCCGAGCGCGCCCCCAAGCGCGACGAGTACCTCGCCGTCGTCACCGACGAGGTCCAGCAGGACCTGCGCTCGGCCCGCATCAAGGCGACCGTCACCGGCCGCCCCAAGCACTACTACAGCGTCTACCAGAAGATGATCGTCCGCGGCCGGGACTTCGCGGAGATCTACGACCTGGTGGGCATCCGCGTCCTGGTGGACACCGTCCGCGACTGCTACGCGGCGCTCGGCACGGTCCACGCCCGCTGGAACCCGGTTCCGGGGCGGTTCAAGGACTACATCGCGATGCCCAAGTTCAACATGTACCAGTCGCTGCACACGACGGTCATCGGGCCCGGCGGCAAGCCGGTCGAGCTGCAGATCCGCACCTTCGACATGCACCGCCGCGCGGAGTACGGCATCGCCGCGCACTGGAAGTACAAGCAGGAGGCCGTCGCCGGTGCCTCCAAGGTGCGCACCGACGCGCCCAAGGCGTCCGGCAAGAGCAAGGACGACCACCTCAACGACATGGCGTGGCTGCGCCAGCTGCTCGACTGGCAGAAGGAGACGGAGGACCCCGGCGAGTTCCTGGAGTCCCTGCGCTTCGACCTGTCCCGCAACGAGGTTTTCGTCTTCACCCCCAAGGGCGACGTCATAGCGCTCCCCGCCGGGGCCACCCCGGTGGACTTCGCCTACGCCGTCCACACCGAGGTCGGTCACCGGACCATAGGAGCACGGGTCAACGGGCGTCTGGTCCCGCTGGAGTCCACCCTGGACAACGGCGACCTGGTGGAGGTCTTCACCTCCAAGGCGGCCGGCGCGGGCCCCTCCCGCGACTGGCTCGGCTTCGTGAAGTCGCCGCGCGCCCGCAACAAGATCCGCGCCTGGTTCTCCAAGGAGCGCCGGGACGAGGCGATCGAGCAGGGCAAGGACGCCATCGTCCGGGCCATGCGCAAGCAGAACCTGCCGATCCAGCGCATCCTGACCGGGGACTCCCTGGTCACGCTCGCGCACGAGATGCGGTACTCGGACATCTCCGCGCTGTACGCGGCGATCGGCGAGGGCCATGTCTCCGCGCAGAACATCGTGCAGAAGCTGGTGCAGGCGCTCGGGGGCGAGGAGGCGGCCACCGAGGAGATCGACGAGTCGGTCCCGCCGGCCCACGGCCGCGGCCGCAAGCGCCGGACCAGCGCCGACCCCGGCGTCGTCGTCAAGGGCGTCGAGGACGTGTGGGTCAAGCTGGCCCGCTGTTGCACGCCCGTCCCCGGCGACCCGATCATCGGCTTCGTCACCCGCGGCAGCGGCGTCTCCGTCCACCGCAGCGACTGCGTGAACGTGGACTCGCTGTCCCGGGAGCCCGAGCGCATCCTCGAGGTCGAGTGGGCGCCCACCCAGTCCTCCGTCTTCCTGGTCGCCATCCAGGTCGAGGCGCTGGACCGCTCCCGGCTGCTGTCGGACGTCACGCGCGTGCTGTCCGATCAGCACGTCAACATCCTCTCGGCGGCCGTCCAGACCTCCCGCGACCGCGTGGCCACCTCCCGGTTCACCTTCGAGATGGGCGACCCGAAGCACCTCGGGCACGTCCTGAAGGCCGTACGCGGCGTCGAGGGCGTCTACGACGTGTACAGGGTGACCTCGGCGCGCAGGCCGTCGTAGCGGGCCGCACAGGCGCACACACGAGAGGGGCTCCCGTACGCGACGTACGGGAGCCCCTCTCGTGCCGGTCCGCCGGCGTCAGCCGCCGAACTCGTGCAGGCCCTTGAGCGCCTGGTCCAGCAGCGCCTGGCGGCCCTCGAGCTCACGCGCGAGCTTGTCGGCCTTGGCGTCGTTGCCCTGGCCGCGCGCCTGCTCGATCTGGGCGCGCAGCTTGTCCACGGCGGCCTGGAGCTGCCCGGTCAGCCCCTCGGCGCGCGCGCGTGCCTCCGGGTTGGTCCGGCGCCACTCGGCCTCCTCGGCCTCCTGGAGGGCCCGCTCGACCGCGTGCATCCGCCCCTCGACCTTCGGCCGGGCGTCGCGCGGCACGTGGCCGACGGCCTCCCAGCGCTCGTTGACCGAGCGGAACGCGGCACGGGCCGCCTTCAGGTCGGTGACCGGGACGAGCTTCTCGGCCTCCTCGGCCAGCTCCTCCTTGAGCTTCAGGTTCTCCGTCTGCTCGGCGTCCCGCTCGGCGAAGACGGAGCTGCGGGCGGCGAAGAACACGTCCTGGGCGCCGCGGAAGCGGTTCCACAGGTCGTCCTCGTGCTCGCGCTGGGCGCGGCCCGCGGCCTTCCACTCGGACATCAGGTCGCGGTAGCGCGCGGCCGTCGGTCCCCAGTCGGTCGAGCTCGACAGTGCCTCGGCCTCCGAGACCAGACGCTCCTTGGTCCGGCGGGCCTCCTCGCGCTGCGCGTCGAGCTGCGCGAAGTGCTGCTTACGGCGCTTGGAGAACGCCGAGCGGGCGTGCGAGAAGCGGTGCCACAGCTCGTCGTCGGACTTGCGGTCCAGGCGCGGCAGGCCCTTCCAGGTGTCGACCAGGGACCGCAGCCGCTCGCCGGCCGCCCGCCACTGGTCCGAGCGCGCCAGCTCCTCGGCCTCGGCGACCAGGGCCTCCTTGGCGCCCCGCGCCTCGTCGGACTGCTTGGCCCGCTGCGCCTTGCGCTCCTCGCGCCGCGTCTCCACGAGCGCGACGAGCTTGTCCAGACGGGCCCGCAGGGCCTCCAGGTCACCGACCGCGTGGTGCGCGTCCACCTGCTCGCGCAGATGGTCGACGGCGGCCTGGGCGTCCTTGGCCGACAGGTCGGTGGTCTTCACCCGCTTCTCGAGGAGGCCGATCTCCACAACCAGGCCCTCGTACTTGCGCTCGAAGTAGGCCAGTGCCTCCTCGGGGGAGCCTGCCTGCCAGGATCCGACGACCTGCTCGCCGTCGGCCGTACGCACGTACACGGTCCCCGTCTCGTCGACGCGGCCCCACGGGTCGCTGCTCACAGCGCCTCCTCCACATGATGCCTGCGGAGGGCTTCGCTACCCCCGGGCATCGTCCACAGTTTCGTCACGGCCAACATAGGCGACCGGCGGGTGGCCTGTCCGCATCCCGCACGACCGAACTTCCGCTGATGAGGGTCAGGATTTCGTGACCGTCGCCTTGTCGATCACGACCGTCGCGTTGGGCGCGGTGTTGCCGGTCGTGGGGTCCGCGGCCTGGGCCCCCGCGGAGGCGATCTTCTTCAGGACCGACATGCCTCCCTCGGACACCGTGCCGAACGGCGTGTAGCTCGGGGGCAGCTGGCTGTCCTGGTACACCAGGAAGAACTGGCTGCCGCCGGAGCCGGGCTGGCCGGTGTTCGCCATCGCCACCGTGCCCGCCGGGTACACGTTGTCCTTCAGGCTCTTGTCCTTCAGGTTCTCGTCCGGGATGTTGTAGCCGGGACCGCCGTTGCCCTGCGCCGTGGGGTCGCCGCACTGGAGCACGTAGATGCCCTCGGTGGTGAGCCGGTGGCACTTGGTGTGGTCGAAGTAGCCCTTCCCGGCAAGGAAGTCGAACGAGTTGACGGTGTGCGGCGCCGCCTTCGCCTTCAGCGCGATGTCTATGTCACCGCACGTGGTCGCCAGCTTCATCGTGTACTTCGCCGACTCGTCGACGGTCATCGCAGGTTCCTTCTTCCAGGTCTGCGTCTTGACCTTGCCGTCGGCCGGCTTCTCGCACGGGTCCGGCGCCTTGCTCGGCGCCGAGGCGCTCGGCGTCGCCTCCGCGCCCGCGCTCGTCTTGCTGTCGTCGTCGTCCCCCAGGACCACGCCGGTCGTGTACAGCGCGACGCTGCCGATCAGGATCACGCCGAGCACGGACGCGATCGCGGCGTTGCGCATGCGCGCCTTGCGTCGTGCGGAGGTACGTCGCTGCTGCTGCCGCAAGAACTTCTCCCGGGCGAGCTGACGCCGCCGCTGCTCCTGGGTGACCACCGGGTTCTCTCCTCATGCGTCTTCGTGTGCCGACCGGTACGCGTGGGTGCGATGAGCCGACCGTGGGCGTGTAGCCCCGTACCGTATATGGGTTCGCTGAGGAATCGGCACCGCCGGTAGGCTCTGACCATGGGCGCGATCCGTTCGCAAGCCCACCCGTACCGACCCAAACGAAGGACGATCGTGCTCATTGCCGGGTTCCCCGCCGGGGCCTGGGGGACGAACTGTTATCTCGTCGCCCCGGCCGCCGGAGAGGAGTGCGTGATCATCGACCCGGGCCACCAGGCGGCCCCCGGAGTCGAGGACGCGATCCGCAGACATCGGCTCAAGCCCGTCGCCGTCGTCCTCACCCACGGCCACATCGACCACGTGGCCTCGGTCGTCCCGGTGTGCGGTGCCCACGACGTGCCGGCCTGGATCCACCCCGAGGACCGCTACATGATGAGCGACCCGGAGAAGGGGATCGGCCGCACCATCGGCATGCCGCTCATGGGCGAGCTGACCGTCGGGGAGCCGGACGACGTCAAGGAGCTGACCGACGGCGCGCGGCTGGAGCTGGCCGGCCTGGACCTGTCGGTCGCGCACGCACCGGGCCATACCAAGGGGTCGGTGACCTTCGGCCTGCCCGAGGCGGCGGACGTCCCGCCGGTCATGTTCTCGGGCGACCTGCTGTTCGCCGGCTCCATCGGACGCACCGACTTCCCCGGTGGCTCCATGGACGACATGCTCGAGTCCCTGGCACGCGTGTGCCTGCCGCTCGACGACTCGACCGTGGTGCTGTCCGGACACGGCCCCCAGACGACCATCGGCCAGGAGCGCGCCACCAACCCGTACCTGCGGCAGGTGGCATCCGGCCAGGGAGCCCCCGGGGCTCCCCGACGAGGAATGTGACGAGACCTTCCGTGAGCACCTTCAAGGCCCCCAAGGGCACGTACGACCTGCTGCCGCCCGACTCCGCCAAGTTCCTGGCGGTCCGCGAGGCGATCGCCGCCCCGCTGCGCAACTCCGGCTACGGCTACATCGAGACGCCCGGTTTCGAGAACGTCGAGCTGTTCGCGCGCGGTGTCGGTGAGTCCACCGACATCGTGACCAAGGAGATGTACGTCTTCGAGACCAAGGGCGGCGACCGCCTCGCCCTGCGCCCGGAGACCACCGCCCCCGTGCTGCGCGCGGTCCTCGAGGCCAACCTGCACAAGGCGGGCAACCTGCCGGTGAAGGTCTGGTACTCGGGCTCGCAGTACCGCTACGAGCGCCCCCAGAAGGGCCGTTACCGGCACTTCTCCCAGGTCGGTGCCGAGGCGATCGGTGCCGAGGACCCGGCCCTGGACGCCGAACTGATCATCCTGGCCGACCAGTCGTACCGCGCGCTCGGCCTGCAGAACTTCCGCATCCTGCTCAACTCCCTGGGCGACCAGGAGTGCCGTCCCGTCTACCGGGCCGCGCTGCAGGAGTTCCTGCGGGGGCTCGACCTGGACGAGGACACCCTGCGCCGCGCCGAGATCAACCCGCTGCGGGTCCTGGACGACAAGCGCCCGGACGTGCAGAAGCAGCTCACCGGCGCCCCGCTGCTGCGCGACTACCTGTGCGACGCCTGCAAGGCGTACCACGAGGAGGTGCGCGAGCTGATCACGGCGGCCGGTGTGGTCTTCGAGGACGACCCGAAGCTGGTGCGCGGCCTGGACTACTACACGCGCACGACGTTCGAGTTCGTCCACGACGGCCTCGGCTCCCAGTCCGCGGTGGGTGGCGGCGGCCGCTACGACGGCCTGTCCGAGATGATCGGCGGCCCCTCCCTGCCCTCGGTCGGCTGGGCCCTCGGCGTCGACCGCACCGTCCTCGCCCTGGAGGCGGAGGGCATCGAACTGGACATCCCGTCGGCCACCTCCGTCTTCGCCGTCCCGCTCGGCGAGGAGGCCCGCCGGATCCTGTTCGCCAAGGTCACCGAGCTGCGCAAGAACGGCGTCGCCGCCGACTTCTCCTACGGCGGCAAGGGCCTGAAGGCCGCGATGAAGGCGGCCAACCGCTCCGGCGCCCGCTACGCCCTGGTCCTCGGCGAGCGCGACCTCGCCGAAGGCGTCGTCCAGCTCAAGGACATGGAGTCCGGCGAGCAGACCGCGATCGGTGTCAACGAGATCGTGGCCGAGCTGGAATCGCGGCGCGGCTAGCGATCCGCACCCTCCAGGGGCACGCGT
Organism: Streptomyces sp. BK208; assembly: GCF_004364245.1. Taxonomy (GTDB): domain Bacteria; phylum Actinomycetota; class Actinomycetes; order Streptomycetales; family Streptomycetaceae; genus Streptomyces. The sequence continues at coordinate 299,767 of NZ_SOAV01000007.1, forward strand.
TCCGTACGCGTGTGCCCCTGGAGAACGGACGGTGGCCGGAAGGCAGCGCTCCGGGGTGATCGCCGATCCGTTCATATGTTCATCGAACGGTGCCCCTACAGGGTCGTGCGGCACAATGGCCCCTGCCCGAAGCAGGTCCGACCCTCCAGTGACGGAATCGGCGTGATGAGCAAGACGACAGTGAAGGACGTCTCCACCGTGGACGAGTCCGCGCCGGACCCCAGGGCCCGCACCCCGCGCACCGAAGGCGGCAGCCGGGCCCTCGCGCTGCTGCTGGTGATCACGGGCGCGGCCGGCCTGCTCGCCGCGTGGGTCATCACGATCGACAAGCAGAAGCTGCTCGAGGCCAAGATCGCGGGCACCACCTTCACACCCGGCTGCAGCCTCAACCCCGTCGTCTCCTGCGGCAGCGTCATGGAGAGCGACCAGGCCTCCGTCTTCGGGTTCCCGAACCCGATGCTCGGCCTCGCCGCCTACGCCGTCGTCGTCTGCGTCGGCATGAGCCTGCTCGCCCGCGCCACGTTCCCGCGCTGGTACTGGCTCACCTTCAACGCGGGCTGCCTGTTCGGCGTCGGCTTCGTGTCCTGGCTCCAGTTCCAGTCCCTGTACCGGATCAACGCGCTGTGCCTGTGGTGCTGCCTGGCCTGGGTCGCCACGATCCTGATGTTCTGGTACGTGACGTCCTTCAACGTCCGCAAGGGCTTCCTGCCCGCGCCCGGCTGGCTGCGCGGCTTCTTCGGCGAGTTCACCTGGGTCCTGCCGGTGCTGCACATCGGCATCATCGGCATGATGATCCTCACCCGCTGGTGGGACTTCTGGACCAGCTGACCGGTCCGGCGGGAGGACGGGCCCACCGGGCCCGTCGCGTTGTCGGTGCGGTCCTTTAGGGTTCAGGACGTGGAGCCCGATCTGTTCACCGCCGCAGCCGAAGAACGCCAGGAGAAGGACCCGACCGGCAGCCCCCTCGCCGTGCGGATGCGTCCGCGCACCCTCGACGAGGTCGTCGGCCAGCAGCACCTGCTCAAGCCCGGATCCCCCCTGCGCCGTCTGGTCGGCGAGGGCGCCTCCGGCCCCGCGGGACCGTCCTCGGTCATCCTCTGGGGCCCGCCGGGCACCGGCAAGACCACCCTGGCGTACGTCGTCTCCAAGGCCACCAACAAGCGGTTCGTGGAGCTGTCGGCGATCACCGCCGGCGTCAAGGAGGTCCGCGCGGTCATCGACGGCGCCCGCCGCGCGGTCGGCGGGTACGGCAAGGAGACCGTCCTCTTCCTCGACGAGATCCACCGCTTCAGCAAGGCCCAGCAGGACTCCCTGCTCCCGGCCGTCGAGAACCGCTGGGTCACCCTGATCGCCGCCACCACCGAGAACCCGTACTTCTCGGTGATCTCCCCGCTGCTCTCCCGCTCCCTCCTGCTCACCCTCGAACCCCTCACCGACGACGACGTGCGCGGCCTGCTCCGCCGCGCCCTCGCCGACGAGCGGGGACTGGGCGGCGCCGTCGCGCTCCCCGAGGACACCGAGGCGCACCTGCTGCGCATCGCGGGCGGCGACGCCCGCCGTGCGCTGACCGCGCTGGAGGCCGCCGCCGGGGCCGCGCTCGACAAGGGCGAGGCGGAGATCGGCCTGACCACGCTGGAGGAGACGGTCGACCGGGCGGCGGTGAAGTACGACCGCGACGGCGACCAGCACTACGACGTCGCCAGCGCCCTGATCAAGTCCATCCGCGGCTCCGACGTCGACGCCGCCCTGCACTACCTGGCCCGGATGATCGAGGCAGGCGAGGACCCCCGCTTCATCGCGCGGCGACTGATGATCTCCGCCAGCGAGGACATCGGCCTGGCCGATCCGCAGGCGCTGCAGATCGCCGTCGCCGCCGCCCAGGCCGTTGCCATGATCGGCTTCCCGGAGGCCGCCCTCACCCTCAGCCACGCCACCATCGCCCTGGCGCTGGCCCCGAAGTCCAACGCCGCGACCACCGCCATCGGCGCCGCCCTGGAGGACGTGCGCAAGGGGCACGCCGGACCGGTCCCCGCGCATCTGCGCGACAGTCACTACAAGGGCGCCGGCAAGCTCGGACACGGGCAGGGGTACGTGTACCCGCACGACCTGCCCGAGGGCATCGCCGCCCAGCAGTACGCGCCGGACGAGCTGAAGGACCGCACCTACTACACGCCGACCCGGCACGGCGCCGAGGCCCGGTACGCGGACGCGGTGGAGTGGACCCGCGGGCACCTCGGTCGCAAGCCCACCTGAGCAGCCTGTAGAATCGCCCGGAGTGCCGAGTCCCGTGCAGTCAGAACGGGACAACCGGCCGGAACCCCCAGCGGGTTCCAGGAGCGTCGCGCACCGTCGATCGGTGTCGCGGGCAGCCCACCACCACCCGGAGTTCCGGACAGGTCGGTGGGCCACTCGCGTGCTGCACGTATGTGCCCAGACCAGGGGAGCGGCTGCCCGGCAGGTCCGACACGGACCCGGCGGGTTTCCCCGGCTGCGGATTGCGACCTCCCACAACCCTGACAAGCCGGAACTAGGAAAGAGACACAGTGGCGAACCAGTCCCGCCCCAAGGTCAAGAAGTCGCGTGCCCTCGGCATCGCGCTGACCCCGAAGGCCGTCAAGTACTTCGAGGCCCGCCCCTACCCGCCGGGCGAGCACGGCCGCGGCCGCAAGCAGAACTCGGACTACAAGGTCCGTCTGCTCGAGAAGCAGCGTCTGCGCGCGCAGTACGACCTCAGCGAGCGCCAGCTCGTCCGCGCCTACGAGCGTGCCTCCAAGACCAACATGAAGACCGGCGAGGCCCTGGTCATCGAGCTCGAGCGCCGTCTCGACGCGCTGGTCCTGCGTTCGGGCATCGCCCGCACGATCTACCAGGCCCGCCAGATGGTCGTCCACGGCCACATCCAGGTCAACGGCCAGAAGGTCGACAAGCCGTCCTTCCGCGTCCGCCCGGACGACGTGGTGCAGGTGCGCGAGCGCTCCAAGGAGAAGACGCTCTTCACCATCGCCCGCGAGGGTGGCTTCGCCCCCGACGGCGAGATCCCGCGCTACCTCCAGGTGAACCTCAAGGCCCTGGCGTTCCGCCTGGACCGCGAGCCGAACCGCAAGGAGATCCCGGTGATCTGCGACGAGCAGCTCGTCGTCGAGTACTACGCCCGCTGATCCCAGCGCCGGCGCAGTACCAGCGGTACCTCAGCCCGCCGTCTCCCCGCCCTTCCGGGTGGGCGAGGCGGCGGGCTTCGCCGTGCGGGGTCCCGCCGCCGTCCGCCGCCCGTCCGCCGAGCGCGGCGCCGGCAGCGAGGCCGGTGCCCCGGGCCGCCGCAGCGCCCGCGCCACCGCCTCCCGGCGGCCGAGCCGCGCCCCGTGCCGTGCGCACTCCTCGTACCGCTCGTCGCCCAGCTGCTCCCGGGCCGTCGCCTCGCACAGCTCGTGCGGCGCGTTGTAGTGCGCCGAGCCGAACAGCGGCAGCCCCACCGACGGCCACATCCGCCCCGCCGCACCCTGCAGCACCGCCGCCTCCGCCGCGTCGCCCTCCGCCACCGTGACCAGGGCGAGCAGCTCCACCGCCAGCACCGAGCCCAGCTGGTCGCGGAAGCGGTGCGCACCGCCCAGGCAGTCGGCCAGCAGCTCGCGGGCGCGCACCGGGTTCCCTTCGCTCCAGGCCGCGTAGGCGAGGACGTACAGGGCGTAGCCGCGGGCCCAGCGCTCGCCGTGGTCCTCGCAGACCTGGCGCACGTCCTCGCACAGGCGCACCGCGTCCGGCAGATCGCCCTGGAACGCCCGCGTCATCGCCAGCTCCACCTGGCCCATCAGGACGTTGCTGTTCAGCTCGCCGATCTCCCGGTAGCGGCGCAGCGCGGAGCGCAGCAGCGTCTCCGCGCGCGGCATGTCGTCCGTCACCAGCGCCAGACAGCCGGTGCGGTGCTCCGCGTACGCCACCGCCGTGGGGTTCGCCGAGCGCTCCGCCTCCCGGCGGCACTCCTGGAGCGCGGCCAGCGCGGGCACCGTGTCGCCCTGGAGGATCGCCACGTACGCCAGCACCCACAGCGCCTTCAGCCGCGGCTGCTCGCCCGCCGTCGGCTCCGCGTCCAGCCGCACCGCCTGCTCCAGCCAGTGCCGCCCCTCCGACAGCCGTCCGCAGCCGACCCAGTGGAACCACAGGCAGCCCGCCAGATACTGGCCCAGGTGCGCGTCGTCCGGCTCGGTCAGACAGTGCTCCAGGGCGCTGCGCAGATTCGGCAGCTCCGCGTTCACGCGCGCGGCGACCTCACCCTGGCGCGGCGAGAACCACTCCAGCTCGCACCAGGTGGCCAGGCCCACGTACCAGTCCCGGTGCCGCCGCCGCAGCCGGTCCGCGTCCCCGGCCGCCTCCAGCCAGTCGGCGCCGTACGCCCGCACCGTGTCGAGCATCCGGAAGCGCACCCCGGCCGGGGACTCCTCGCGGGTCAGCACGGACTGGGCGAGCAGCGCGGAGAGCACGTCGAGCACCTCGTCGGCCGGCAGCCCGTCACCGCTGCACACGTACTCGGCCGCCTCCAGGTCGAACGGCCCGGCGAACACCGACAGCCGCGCCCACAGCAGCCGCTCCGGCGGCGTGCACAGCTCATGACTCCAGCCGATCGCCGTGCGCAGCGTCCGGTGCCGGGGCAACGCGGTGCGGTCCCCGCCCGTCAGCAGCCGGAATCTGTCGTCGAGCCGGCGCAGCACCTGCCCCGGCGACAGCGCGCCCAGGCGCCCCGCCGCCAGCTCGATCGCCAGCGGGATCCCGTCCAGGCGGCGGCACAGCTCGCGCGCCTCCCGCCGGTCCGCGTCCGGATCGGCGGCGTCATGGCCGCAGGTGACGCTCCGCTGCCCGGCCCGCACCGCCAGCAGCTCCACCGCCTCCTCCGTGCTCAGCGGCGCCAGCGGGACCAGCCGCTCCCCGGCCACGCCCAGCGGCCTGCGGCCCACCGCCAGCACCCTGAGCCCGGGGGCCCGGCCCAGCAGCTCGGTCACCAGCGCCGCGCAGGCGTCCACCAGGTGCTCGACGCCGTCCAGGAGCAGCAGCAGCTCCCGCTCGGCCAGGTGCGCGAGCAGCGTCTCGCGCGGCAGCCGGGTCGTGTGGTCGGTCAGGCCCAGCGCCTCGACCACCGCGTAGTCGACGAACTCCTCGTCCCGCACCGGCGCCAGCTGCACCCGCCACACCCCGTCCCGGGGCGAGCGGCGCCCGGCCGCCCGGGCGGCCAGCCGGGACTTGCCGACGCCCCCGGGCCCGGTGACGGTCACCAGCCGTGCCGCGTCCAGCGCCCCGGCCAGCCCCGCGAGTTCCGTCGCTCTCCCCACGAAGGCGTCCAGCTCCAGCGGGAGGTTGCCGTGCGGAACGCCGTCGCGCCGAAGGTCTCGCATGGAACACGGAGCGTACTGGCCCGTATTCACTCCGTACAATCCCTTCGGGCAACTCGGCCGTTCCGCGCCGCGCGGGACGCGGAACGGGGTACGGAGCCCCGCGCCCGGCGCGATAGGCTCGGTGCACGACTTTCCCGATGTTGAGGCACGTCTTTCAGGGAGCGGGTGCACACAGTGTCCGGTGGCGAGGTGGCCGGGATCCTGGTGGCCGTCTTCTGGGCGATCCTGGTCTCCTTCCTCGCCGTCGCACTGGCGAGGCTGGCCCAGACGCTCAGGACGACCACCAAACTCGTGGCGGACGTGACCGACCAGGCCGTCCCGCTGCTGGCCGACGCCTCCGCGGCGGTGCGCTCCGCACAGACCCAGATCGACCGGGTCGACGCGATCGCCTCCGACGTCCAGGAGGTCACCTCGAACGCCTCCGCGCTGTCCACCACCGTGGCCTCCACCTTCGGCGGCCCGCTGGTGAAGGTGGCGGCGTTCGGGTACGGCGTGCGGCGGGCACTCGGCGGTCGCAAGGATGACGTGTCCGTCCCGGCCGCACAGGCGCGGCGCACCGTGATCGTGGGCCGTACGCTGCCGGCCGCGCGGCGGACGAAGCGGAAGAAGGGCTGACCGAGCGATGTTCCGCCGTACGTTCTGGTTCGGCACCGGCATGGCCGCCGGTGTCTGGGCCACCACCAAGGTCAACCGGAAGCTCAAGCAGCTCACCCCGGACAGCCTCGCCGCCACCGCGGCGAACAAGGCGCTCGACGTGGGTGCGAGGGTCAGGGAGCGCGCGGTGGGTTTCGCACTCGACGTCCGCGACAACATGGCCCAGCGGGAGGCCGAACTGGACGACGCGCTGGGCCTGAACGCCCCCGTCGACCGGGAACTGCCCGCGCCCCGGCGCCACCACGCCATCGAGAACCGCAACAGCGACAACCCGAAGTACGTCGTCGACGACAGGACGACGCACTCGCACAACCGGAATGAGGACCACTGATGGAGTCGGCCGAGATTCGTCGCCGCTGGTTGAGCTTCTTCGAGGAGCGCGGTCACACCGTCGTCCCTTCGGCGTCGCTCATCGCGGACGACCCGACTCTGCTCCTCGTCCCGGCCGGCATGGTGCCCTTCAAGCCCTACTTCCTGGGTGAGGTCAAGCCGCCCTTCGACCGCGCCACCAGCGTCCAGAAGTGCGTGCGCACGCCGGACATCGAAGAGGTCGGCAAGACCACCCGGCACGGCACGTTCTTCCAGATGTGCGGCAACTTCTCCTTCGGCGACTACTTCAAGGAAGGCGCCATCAAGTACGCCTGGGAGCTGCTCACCAGCCCCCAGGACAAGGGCGGTTACGGCCTCGACCCCGAGCGGCTGTGGATCACCGTCTACCAGGACGACGACGAGGCCGAGCGCATCTGGCACGACGTCGTGGGCGTCCCCTCCGAGCGCATCCAGCGCCTCGGCAAGAAGGACAACTACTGGTCCATGGGCGTCCCCGGTCCCTGCGGCCCCTGCTCCGAGATCAACTACGACCGCGGCCCCGAGTTCGGCGTCGAGGGCGGCCCCGCCGTCAACGACGAGCGGTACGTGGAGATCTGGAACCTCGTCTTCATGCAGTACGAGCGGGGCGAGGGCATCGGCAAGGAGGAGTTCGAGATCCTCGGCGAGCTGCCGAGCAAGAACATCGACACCGGTCTCGGCCTGGAACGCCTCGCCATGATTCTGCAGGGCGTGCAGAACATGTACGAGATCGACACCTCCATGGCCGTCATCAAGAAGGCCACCGAACTGACCGGCGTGGCCTACGGCGACGCCCAGGCCTCGGACGTATCGCTGCGCGTGGTCACCGACCACATGCGCACCTCCGTGATGCTCATCGGCGACGGCGTCACCCCCGGCAACGAGGGCCGCGGTTACGTGCTGCGCCGCATCATGCGCCGCGCCATCCGCAACATGCGCCTGCTCGGCGCCACCGGTCCCGTCGTCAAGGACCTGATCGACGTCGTGATCGGCATGATGGGACAGCAGTACCCCGAGCTGGTCACCGACCGCGAGCGGATCGAGAAGGTCGCCCTCGCCGAGGAGAACGCGTTCCTCAAGACGCTGAAGGCCGGCACCAACATCCTGGACACCGCGGTCACCGACACCAAGGCCGCCGGTGGCACCGTCCTCGCCGGTGACAAGGCGTTCCTGCTCCACGACACCTGGGGCTTCCCGATCGACCTCACCCTGGAGATGGCCGCCGAGCAGGGGCTCTCCGTGGACGAGGACGGCTTCCGCCGCCTGATGAAGGAGCAGCGGGAGCGGGCCAAGGCCGACGCCCAGGCGAAGAAGACCGGTCACGCCGGTGCCGGTGCCTACCGGGAGATCGCCGACAAGGCGGGCGCCACCGACTTCGTCGGATACACCGACACCGAGAGCGAGTCCACGATCGTCGGCATCCTCGTCGACGGCACCTCCTCCCCGGCCGCCACCGAGGGCGACGAGGTCGAGATCGTCCTGGACCGCACCCCGTTCTACGCCGAGGGCGGCGGCCAGATCGGCGACACCGGCCGGATCAAGGTCGACACCGGCGCCGTCATCGAGATCCGCGACTGCCAGAAGCCCGTGCCGGGCGTGTACGTCCACAAGGGCGTCGTCCAGGTCGGCGAGGTCACCGTCGGGGCCAAGGCCCAGGCATCCATCGACGACCGCCGCCGCAAGGCCATCGCCCGCGCCCACTCGGCCACCCACCTCACCCACCAGGCCCTGCGCGACGCCCTCGGCCCGACGGCCGCGCAGGCCGGTTCCGAGAACCAGCCCGGCCGCTTCCGCTTCGACTTCGGTTCGCCGTCCGCCGTGCCGACGGCCGTGATGACCGACGTCGAGCAGAAGATCAACGAGGTGCTCGCCCGCGACCTCGACGTGCGCGCCGACGTCATGGGCATCGACGAGGCCAAGAAGCAGGGCGCCATCGCCGAGTTCGGCGAGAAGTACGGCGAGCGCGTGCGCGTCGTCACCATCGGCGACTTCTCCAAGGAGCTGTGCGGCGGCACCCACGTGCACAACACCGCCCAGCTCGGCCTGGTCAAGCTGCTCGGCGAGTCCTCCATCGGCTCCGGTGTGCGCCGCATCGAGGCGCTGGTCGGCGTCGACGCCTACAACTTCCTCGCCCGTGAGCACACGGTCGTCGCCCAGCTCCAGGAGCTGATCAAGGGCCGTCCGGAGGAGCTGCCCGAGAAGGTCTCGTCGATGCTCGGCAAGCTCAAGGACGCCGAGAAGGAGATCGAGAAGTTCCGCGCCGAGAAGGTCCTCCAGGCCGCCGGCGGTCTCGCCGACTCGGCGAAGGACGTGCGCGGCGTGGCGCTGGTGACCGGGCAGGTCCCGGACGGCACCACCGCCGACGACCTGCGCAAGCTGGTCCTCGACGTGCGCGGCCGCATCCAGGGCGGCCGGGCCGCGGTCGTGGCCCTGTTCACCACGGTGAACGGCAAGCCCCTCACGGTCATCGCCACCAACGAGGCCGCCCGCGAGCGCGGCCTCAAGGCCGGTGACCTGGTGCGCACCGCCGCCAAGACCCTCGGCGGCGGCGGTGGCGGCAAGCCGGACGTCGCCCAGGGCGGCGGCCAGAACCCGGCCGCCATCGGGGACGCGGTCGACGCCGTCGAGCGACTCGTGGCGGACACCGCCAAGTGAGCACGCCCGAGAACGACCCGGCGGACGGCCCGGTGATGCGCCGCGGCCGCCGCCTGGCCGTCGACGTCGGTGACGCCCGCATCGGGGTCGCGTCCTGCGACCCCGACGGGATCCTCGCCACCCCGGTGGAGACGGTTCCCGGACGCGACGTCCCCGCGGCGCACCGACGCCTACGGCAGCTGGTCGAGGAGTACGAGCCGATCGAGGTCGTCGTCGGCCTGCCCCGCTCCCTCAAGGGGGGCGAGGGCCCGGCCGCGGCCAAGGTCAGGCGCTTCACGCAGGAACTGGCCCGCGGTATCGCACCGGTCACCGTCCGGCTCGTCGACGAGCGGATGACGACGGTCACCGCCAGTCAGGGGCTGCGCGCCTCGGGAGTGAGGTCCAAGAAGGGCCGGTCCGTCATCGACCAGGCCGCCGCTGTGATCATCCTTCAGCAGGCACTCGAATCCGAACGGGTGTCAGGCAGGCCACCCGGCGAGGGCGTCGAAGTGGTCATCTGATCGCGATACGGTAACGTTCCGCGCGATGCGGAGGCATTCGAACAGCCACCGCACAGCAAGAGGCGGAACGGAAGCAGGCCCTTCGGCACAGGCCGCGCCCCCCGTCGCCTCGCGGCTCTAGGGGATCGATGACTGAGTATGGCCGGGGCCCAGGCTCCGAACCGTGGCATCCGGAGGACCCGTTGTACGGGGACGGCGGATGGGGCGCGCAGCAGGCCCACGCGGGCCAGCAGTCCCCCTACGACGGCCGGCCGCAGCAGTATCCCGAGCAGCAGGCGCAGCAGGGCTACGGCGACTGGAGCGACGGCCAGTCGTCGTACGGCGGCGGGCAGCCCCAGTACGACCAGTACGGTCACCAGAACTCCGAGCCGCACTACGACCAGTACGGTCAGCAGCAGTACGACCAGCAGTACGGTCAGCAGCAGCACGGACAGCAGCAGCACGGACAGCAGCAGTACGCGCCCCAGGCGCAGCCGCAGCAGGGCTACGACGACGGCTGGGGCGGCGGCGCCCAGCCTCAGGCGCATTACCCGGCCGACCCGTCCGACCCCTACGGACAGCAGGCCGGCGGCTACGGCGCAGAGCAGCCCGACTTCTACGGCACCCCCGAGGCGTACCCGCCGCCGGAGCCTCCCACCCGCAGGCGTGCCGAGCCCGAGCCGCAGCGCACCGACTGGGACCCGGGACCCGACGAGGGGGAGCACGCCTTCTTCGCCGGCGCGGACGACGACGTGGCGGACGCGGGCCGCGACGGTCGCGGGGAGCGCAGGAGCCGGGGCGGCGGCAAGCCCAAGAAGCGCCGCAACGGATGCGCCTGCCTGGTGGTCTGCCTGGTGCTCGGCGGCGGCGTGGCGGGGGTCGGATATTTCGGCTACCAGTTTTACCAGGATCGTTTCGGCTCGGCCCCGGACTACGCGGGCGGCGGCAACGGCGAGCAGGTGACCGTCACCATCCCCAAGGGGGCCGGCGGCTCCACGATCGGCCAGGAACTCAAGCGGCAGGGCGTGGTGAAGAGCGTGGACGCCTTCATCGCCGCCCAGCAGAGCAACCCCCGCGGCAAGAGCATCCAGGACGGCGTGTACACGCTGCAGAAGGAGATGTCGGCCGAGAGCGCGGTCGAACTCCTGCTCAGCCCCAAGAGCCGCAGCAACCTGATCATCGCCGAGGGCAAGCGCAACGCCGCCGTCTACGAGCTCATCGACAAGCGCCTCGGAGTGAAGGCGGGCACCACCGCCGACGTCGCCAAGTCCGACTACAAGAGCCTCGGGCTGCCCGATTGGGCGCTGAACCACAAGGGCGTCAAGGATCCCCTGGAGGGCTTCCTCTACCCGTCCAGCTACTCGGCGGCCAAGGGGCAGAAGCCCGAGGACGTGCTGAAGCAGATGGTGGCACGTGCCAACGAGCAGTACGAGAAGATCGGTCTGGAGGGGAAGGCGGAAGGTCTCGGCCTCAAGAGCCCGTGGGAGCTGCTCACCGCCGCGAGCCTGGTGCAGGCGGAGGGCAAGACCCACGACGACTTCCGCAAGATGGCCGAGGTCATCTACAACCGGCTCAAGGAGTCCAACACCGAGACGAACCAGAAGCTCCAGTTCGACTCGACGTTCAACTACCTGATGGGCCAGAGCAAGATCCACATCAGCGAGTCCGAGATCAACAGCAACATGGACCCGTACAACACCTACACCAACCGTGGACTGCCGCCCGGCCCGATCGGCAACCCCGGCGACGAGGCCCTGCAGGCGGCGCTCGACCCCACGCAGGACGGCTGGATCTACTTCGTGGCCACCGACGGCGTGGACAAGACCGAGTTCGCCAAGACCCACGACGAGTTCCTGAAGCTGAAGGACAAGTTCGATGCCAGCTCCGGCGACTGACCTGCGCCGGGCCGCCGTGCTCGGCTCCCCGATCGCCCACTCCCTCTCCCCGGTGCTGCACCGCGCCGCCTACGCGGAGCTGGGCCTCGCACAGTGGACGTACGACCGCTTCGACGTCGACGAGGCGGCGCTGCCCGGCTTCTTTGAGGAACTGGGTCCCGAGTGGGCCGGGCTGTCGCTGACCATGCCGCTCAAGCGCGCGGTGATCCCGCTGCTCGACTCGGTCAGCGAGACGGCCGCCTCCGTGGACGCCGTGAACACCGTCCTGCTCACCGAGGACGGCCGCAGGACCGGCGACAACACCGACATCCCCGGCATCGTCGCCGCCCTGCGCGAACACGGCGTCGAGAAGGCCGAGACCGCCGCGGTCCTCGGCGCCGGCGCCACCGCGTCCTCCGCGCTGGCCGCGCTGGCCCGGATCTGCACCGGCGAGATCACCGTCTACGTGCGCAGCGCGGCACGCGCCGCCGAGATGCGGGGCTGGGCGCAGCGGCTCGACGTCGACGTGCGCCTCGCGGACTGGGCCGACGCCGCGCAGGCGCTGCACGCGCCTCTGGTCGTGGCCACCACCCCGGCCGGCGCCACCGACGCCCTGGCCGCCGCCGTCCCCGAGCGGCCGGCCACCCTCTTCGACGTGCTCTACGACCCCTGGCCCACCGCGCTCGCCGCCCGCTGGTCGGCGTCCGGCGGTGCCGTCGTCAGCGGCCTCGACCTGTTGCTCCACCAGGCGGTGCTCCAGGTGGAGCGGATGACCGGCCGGGCCCCCGCGCCGCTGGCCGCGATGCGTAAAGCGGGGGAGCGCGCGCTCGCCGATCGCTAAGATCCCTCCGGTTCCGCAGGGGGCGGGACGGGAGGGGAAGACGAACCATGGACACAGGGACCGCGGGCGTACCGCTGGCCTCGGCCAAGAGCCAGATCTTCGAGGCCGTGCTGGGTTTCCTGCCCGACTGGGTGCAGATCACGGTGCTCGCCCTGATCGTGCTCGCCGTCGTCGCGAGCTGGGTGGTCAAGGCGCGGCGCGGGATCGCCCGGCGGCGTGCGCGCCGCGCGGGGCAGGCGCTGCCCGGCGCGGCGCGGTACGGCCAGGGCACCGGCGCCGACCGTCCGGGCCCCTACGCACCGCAGCAGCCGCCGCGGCCGGCACAGAGCGGCGCCGACTTCCTCGGCCCCTACGCCCCGGCCCGGCGGCAGGAGAGCGGCGCGGACTTCCTCGGGGCGTACGCTCCCGCGCAGCAGCAGGGCAACCCGCCCGCCTGACACCACCGGAGCCGGCCGCCCGTCCGTCAGATGGACCGGCGGCCGGTCCCGGCAGCCGGACGTGGGAGGATCGAAGGCGGCGGGCCGGGGCCGCGCACCCGGCCGGACCGTCGCGTACGCGGAGAAGGCGCGTACGCGGGGCAATACCGGGGCGCGAGCACTGAGGAGCACCGTTGAGCAGGTTGCGCTGGCTGACCGCAGGGGAGTCCCACGGTCCCGCACTCGTGGCGACGCTGGAGGGACTGCCCGCCGGCGTGCCGATCACCACCGACATGGTGGCGGACCACCTGGCGAGGCGGCGGCTCGGCTACGGTCGCGGCGCGCGGATGAAGTTCGAGCGTGACGAGGTCACCTTCCTCGGTGGCGTCCGGCACGGTCTGACCATGGGTTCCCCGGTCGCCGTCATGGTCGGTAACACGGAGTGGCCCAAGTGGGAGCAGGTCATGGCCGCCGACCCGGTGGACCCGGAGGTACTGGCCGGCCTCGCGCGCAACGCGCCGCTGACCCGGCCGCGCCCCGGCCACGCGGACCTCGCCGGGATGCAGAAGTACGGCTTCGACGAGGCCCGGCCGGTCCTGGAGCGCGCCTCGGCCCGTGAGACGGCCGCCCGCGTCGCCCTCGGCGCGGTGGCCCGGTCGTACCTGAAGGAGACGACCGGCGTCGAGATCGTCAGCCACGTCGTCGAGCTGGCCTCGGCGAAGGCGCCGCTCGGCGTGTACCCGACGCCGGACGACGTCGAGCGGCTGGACGCCGACCCCGTGCGCTGCCTGGACGCCGACGCCTCGGAGGCGATGGTCGCCGAGATCGACCAGGCCCACAAGGACGGCGACACCCTCGGCGGCGTCGTCGAGATCCTCGCGTACGGCGTGCCCGTGGGCCTCGGTTCCCACGTCCACTGGGACCGCAAGCTCGACGCGCGACTCGCCGGCGCCCTCATGGGCATCCAGGCGATCAAGGGTGTCGAGATCGGTGACGGCTTCGAGCTGGCCCGGGTGCCCGGCTCGCAGGCCCACGACGAGATCGTGAGCACGCCCGACGGCATCCGCCGTGTCTCCGGCCGCTCCGGCGGCACCGAGGGCGGCCTCACCACCGGCGAGCTGCTGCGGGTGCGCGCCGCGATGAAGCCGATCGCGACCGTGCCGCGCGCCCTCAAGACCGTGGACGTGACCACCGGCGAGGCCGCGCAGGCGCACCACCAGCGCTCCGACGTCTCCGCGGTGCCGGCCGCCGGGATCGTCGCCGAGGCCATGGTGGCCCTGGTCCTCGCCGACGCCGTGGCGGAGAAGTTCGGCGGCGACAGCGTCGCCGAGACCCGCCGCAACGTGCGCTCCTACCTCGACAACCTGGCCATCCGATGAGCGCACCGGTGATCGTCCTGGTAGGGCCGATGGGCGTGGGCAAGTCCACCGTCGGACAGCTGCTCGCCGAGCGGCTGGGCACCGGCTACCGGGACACGGACGAGGACATCGTCGCCGCCCAGGGGCGGACCATCGCCGAGATCTTCGTGGACGAGGGCGAGGCCGCCTTCCGGGCCCTGGAGAAGGACGCCGTGCGCACCGCGCTCGCCCGGCACGACGGCGTCCTCGCCCTCGGCGGCGGAGCGGTCCTGGACGCGGACACGCGTGCGCTGCTCGCCGGACAGCGGGTCGTCTACCTCTCGATGGACGTGGAGGAGGCGGTCAGGCGCACCGGCCTGAACGTGGCCCGGCCGCTGCTGGCGGTCAACCCGCGCAAGCAGTGGCGCGAACTGATGGAGGCCCGCCGGCACCTCTACGAGGAGGTCGCCACGGCCGTCGTGGCCACCGACGGCCGGACGCCGCAGGAAGTGGCCGAAGCCGCCCTGGACGCAGTGGAGTGGAAAGAAGCATGAGCGAGGAAGTCACCCGGATCCCCATCGGCGGCAGCGCCGGGTCCGACCCCTACGAGGTCCTGGTCGGCCGGCAGCTCCTCGGTGAGCTGGGCGGCCTGATCGGCAGCAGGGCGAAGCGGGTCGCGGTGATCCACCCCGAGGCGCTCGCCGAGACCGGTGACGCCCTGCGTGCCGACCTCGCCGAGCAGGGCTACGAGGCGATCGCCATCCAGGTGCCCAACGCCGAGGAGGCCAAGACCGCCGAGGTCGCCGCGTACTGCTGGAAGGCGCTCGGCCAGTCCGGGTTCACGCGGACCGACGTCGTCGTCGGGGTCGGCGGCGGGGCCAGCACCGACCTGGCCGGGTTCGTGGCCGCGACCTGGCTGCGCGGAGTGCGCTGGATCGCCGTCCCCACCACCGTGCTGGCCATGGTGGACGCGGCCGTCGGCGGCAAGACCGGCATCAACACCGCCGAGGGCAAGAACCTCGTCGGCTCCTTCCACCCGCCCGCCGGCGTCCTGTGCGACCTGGCCGCCCTGGACTCCCTCCCGGTCAACGACTACGTCTCGGGCCTGGCCGAGGTCATCAAGGCCGGCTTCATCGCCGACCCGGTGATCCTCGACCTGATCGAGTCCGACCCGCAGGGCGCGCGCACCCCGGCCGGACCGCACACCGCCGAGCTGATCGTGCGCTCCATCAAGGTCAAGGCCGAGGTCGTCTCCTCCGACCTGAAGGAAGCGGGCCTCAGGGAGATCCTCAACTACGGCCACACCCTCGGCCACGCCATCGAGAAGAACGAGCGGTACAAGTGGCGGCACGGCGCCGCCGTCTCCGTCGGCATGCACTTCGCCGCCGAACTGGGCCGCCTGGCCGGCCGGCTGGACGACGCCACCGCCGACCGCCACCGCAGCATCCTCGAAGCCGTCGGGCTGCCGCTGCACTACCGCTACGACCAGTGGCCCAAGCTCGTCGAGAACATGAAGGTCGACAAGAAGTCGCGCGGCGACCTGTTGCGCTTCATCGTCCTGGACGGCCTCGCCAAGCCGACCGTCCTGGAGGGCCCCGACCCGGCCGTCCTCCTCGCCGCCTACGGCGAGGTGGGCGAGTAGTACCCGGCTGCGCCCTTCCGCCCGATTCGCGCTGCCGGACGGGCACTTCGGGCCGCTCCCGGCCGTTCACCAAACGACGGCCGGGGGCGGTACCGTTCGGTAGCAGGACGGCGGGCCCCCTCCCGTCGCCAGCGCCCATCGCCTGCACGAGACGGAGTGGCACCGGATGCAGCACCCAGTGGGTTCTCCGCTGCCGCCGCCCCACCAGACGGGGCACGGACCGGCCCTCGGCTGGTCCCCGGCCGCACACCACCCCGGCCCGCCCCAAGGGCCCGCCCCCGTACCGCCTCCCGCGCCGGGCCACCCCATGGCGCCGCGGCAGGCCCCGGCCCCGCACCCGGGGGCCGTTCCGGGTCCGCACCCGGGTCCCGTTCCCGGCCCGCACCAGTCGGCCCCCGCCCCCGGGCACCGTCAGCCGGCCCCCGCGCCGCCTCCGCCGGACTCCACCGGCCATCTCTCGCTGCCGCCCGGCGGTCCGGTGGCCGTGCCCAGCGTGCCGCCCGCCACGGCCGCCGCGCCCGACCCCACCACCACCACGCTCGCGGTGCTGCTCATCGGCCCCGCGGGCGCGGGCAAGACCAGCGTGGCCAAGTACTGGGCGGAGCACCGCCGGGTCCCCACCGCGCACATCAGCCTGGACGACGTCCGTGAGTGGGTCCGCTCCGGCTTCGCCGACCCTCAGACCGGGTGGAACGAGCACTCGGAGGCGCAGTACCGCCTCGCCCGTCGCACCTGCGGCTTCTCCGCGCGCAACTTCCTGGCCAACGGGATCTCCTGCATCCTCGACGACGCGGTCTTCCCGGACCGCCCGGTCGTCGGTCTCGGCGGCTGGAAGCGGCACGTGGGTCCCGGTCTGCTGCCGGTCGTCCTCCTGCCGGGCCTGGACATCGTCCTGGAGCGCAACGCCGAGCGCAGCGGCAACCGGCGCCTCACCGACGAGGAGGTCGCCCGCATCCACGGCCGCATGGCGGGCTGGTACGGCTCCGGCCTCCCCATCATCGACAACTCCCAACTCGACGTCCCGGAAACCGCCCAGCTCCTCGACGAGGTCCTCTCCCGCTCGATAGCCAGCCCGCCCAGCTGGTAGACGTCGTTGAGGGCAGCGCCCCAAAAGGGCGTGGGACTGTATCGACATGGGGCTCCGCGGCGGGGGCGCGGCCGGCCCCCACCGACGGTCGGCCGCGATACGACAGGAAGCGCCACCCCGCTCGGCGCACCCCGCGTCCCTCGCCTCCGCCCACTCGGCCCACCCGAGCGGCACACCGACCGGTGGAGCCATACGCTCGGCTCATGTCAGAGGTCTACGCGGCCCGCCGGACGCGCCTACGGGAACGCTGCAACGCGGGCGGCAGCGCGGCGGCGCTCGTCTCCCGCCCCGCC
Source organism: Streptomyces sp. BK208 (assembly GCF_004364245.1). Lineage (GTDB taxonomy): Bacteria > Actinomycetota > Actinomycetes > Streptomycetales > Streptomycetaceae > Streptomyces. Next base: position 316,774 of record NZ_SOAV01000007.1, read on the forward strand.
AACGTGCGCTATCTCGCGGGCGCCGCCCCGCACGGCGCCGTGCTGCTGCTCGGCAGGACCGAGGACCTGCTGGTCTGCTCGGGCCCGCCGGACGACCGGCCCACGCAGGGCCGTCCCGACGAGTCGCTGCCGGTACGGACGCTGCCGGGACCGGGCGGAGATCCGGCCGTCACGGCCACCGGGCTCGCCGCGGAACAGGGCGCCGAGTCCCTCGCCACGGAGGACCACCACCTTACCGTGGTCCGGCACCGGGCCATGGGCTCGGTCGCGCCCCGGCTGCGTCTGACCGACCTCGGACAGGCCGTCGAACAGCTCCGGGTGGTCAAGGACGAGGAGGAGATCTCCTGCCTGCGCATCGGCGCCGAGATCGCCGACCAGGCCCTCGGCGAACTGCTGGAATCCATCCTGGTCGGCCGTACCGAACGGCACCTCGCCCTGGAGCTGGAGCGCCGCCTCGTCGACCACGGCGCCGACGGCCCCGCCTTCCCCACCTCCGTGGGCACCGGCCCCCACTCGGGGCGCCGCGGCCACCGGCCCACCGACCGGCGGGTGGAGGAGGGCGACTTCCTCTCCGTGTGCCTGGGCGCGACGTACCGCGGTTACCGCTGCGAGATCGGCCGCACGTTCGTGATCGGCACCTCGCCGGCCGACTGGCAGATCGAGCTGTACGACCTCGTCTTCTCCGCCCAACGGGCCGGGCGTGAGGCCCTCGTACCCGGTGCCGCCTGCCGCGATGTGGACCGCGCCGCCCGCCAGGCGCTGGACTCGGCGGGGTACGCGGAGAACCTTCCGGCACTCACCGGTCACGGGGTCGGACTCGAAATCGACGAGGACCCGCAATTGGCCCCCGCGGCCATGGGTAAACTGGACGCTTGTGTGCCGGTCACCGTCGAACCGGGGGTCCACCTCCCGGGCCGGGGCGGGGTCCGGATCGATGACACGCTCGTCGTGCGCCCCGAGGCGGACGGCGGACCCGAGCTACTCACCATCACGACCAAGGAGCTGCTCGCGCTCTAGCCTCGCGCTGTGCGTACGCTCCCGGGTCGTCCACGTCAGTCCAGTCCAGGAGATTCCGCAACCGTGGCTTCCACGAACGACCTCAAGAACGGCCTGGTGCTCAAGCTCGAAGGCGGCCAGCTCTGGTCCGTCGTCGAGTTCCAGCACGTCAAGCCCGGCAAGGGCCCGGCCTTCGTGCGCACCAAGCTGAAGAACGTGCTTTCCGGCAAGGTGGTCGACAAGACCTTCAACGCCGGCGTCAAGGTCGAGACGGCCACTGTCGACAAGCGTGACATGCAGTTCTCCTACATGGACGGCGACTACTTCGTCTTCATGGACATGGAGACCTACGACCAGCTGATGATCGACCGCAAGGTCGTCGGCGACGCCGCCAACTTCCTCATCGAGGGCTTCGAGGCGACCGTCGCGCAGCACGAGGGCGAGGTCCTCTTCGTCGAGCTGCCTGCCGCCGTCGAGCTGACCATCCAGGAGACCGAGCCGGGCGTCCAGGGCGACCGCTCCACGGGCGGCACCAAGCCGGCCACGCTGGAGACCGGTCACCAGATCAACGTCCCGCTCTTCATCACCACCGGTGAGAAGATCAAGGTCGACACCCGCGACAGCAGCTACCTCGGCCGGGTGAACAGCTAACCGTGGCTGCTCGCAACACGGCCCGCAAACGCGCCTTCCAGATCCTCTTCGAGGGCGATCAGCGCGGCGCCGACGTCCTGACGGTGCTCGCCGACTGGGTCCGGCACTCCCGGTCCGACACCCGGCAGCCGCCGGTGAGCGAGTACACGATGGAGCTGGTCGAGGGCTACGCCGAGCGCGCCGCGCGCATCGACGAGCTGATCGCGCAGTACTCCGTGGACTGGACGCTCGACCGCATGCCGGTCGTCGACCGCAACATCCTGCGCCTGGGCGCGTACGAGCTGATCTGGGTCGACGCGACCCCGGACGCCGTCGTCCTGGACGAGATGGTGCAGTTGGCGAAGGAGTTCTCCACGGACGACTCGCCCGCGTTCGTCAACGGCCTGCTCGGTCGGCTGAAGGACCTGAAGCCCTCTCTGCGCCGCGAATAGTCCGCAGGGTTTGCGGAGACGCGGCGCCGTAGGGGTGCGGTGGGAGAGCGGCTGCGGGTTGTCCGTGGCCGGTCGCGCCCACGGGGCGGTAGCCGCAAGGTCGGCGCAGCCCCGCGCCCCTTGCGGCGTCGCTCTCACGACATGCGAAAAACCGCCGGGGTGGCCGGAACCGAACGAACGGTTCCGGCCACCCCGGCGGCACGTTTCTGCTGAAGCGGCGAAGGCTCAGAGCTCCTCGTGGGAGGCCACCGCGCGGCGCGCGTCCGCGTCCAGGACGCCCCAGCTGATCAGCTGCTCGGTGAGGACGGAGGGCGACTGGTCGTAGATGACGGCGAGCGTGCGCAGGTCGTCCTGGCGGATCGAGAGCACCTTGCCGTTGTAGTCACCGCGCTGCGACTGGATCGTGGCCGCGTACCGCTGGAGCGGGCCGGCCTTCTCGGCGGGCACGGTGGCCAGCCGCTCCAGGTCCAGGACCAGCTTCGGCGGCGGCTCGGCGGCTCCGCCCGGGGTGGTGCCCGGCAGCAGCTCCTGTACGGGGACGCCGTAGAAATCCGCCAGCTCGGCGAGGCGCTGCACGGTCACGGCACGGTCACCGCGCTCGTACGAACCGACCACCACGGCCTTCCAGCGGCCCTGGGACTTCTCCTCGACACCGTGGAGGGAAAGGCCCTGCTGGGTGCGGATGGCCCGGAGCTTGGCCCCGAGCTGTTTGGCGTATTCGCTGGACATATGGCTCCCCGGACAAGGTGTCGACGCGGCAGGCTCTGATGTCGGCCGCGCGGCTGGTAACTCACTGTGAGGTTACGCAGCGTTACTCTCCTGCGTCAAGCCGAATGGTCCGCACCGACGCTTCCGTGGTATTCGCTCTCCGTTGCTCCGAACGGGTGGCCGCAGTGCGGCGAAAGAGTGACGTGGGGGTGTGAGGGGGGTCGCCCGACCCGGTCCTGCGGGCCTGGTAGCGTAGGTGGCGCATATCCGACGTCCTTTAAGGTCCGTCCCGTGAGGCGGAGAAGGGGGTCCGTTTCGTATGGACAAGCAACAAGGCAAGCAGCAGGACAGGCTCAGCGACGCGCAGAGCGACGGGCAGTCGGGCGCGCAGTCCGAGGCCCGGCCCGTGCTGGAAGGGCCCGACATCGCGCGGGTGCTGACCCGCATCGCCCACGAGATCGTCGAACGCGCCAAGGGCGCCGACGACGTGGTGCTCCTCGGCATCCCGACCCGCGGCGTCTTCCTCGCCCGGCGGCTCGCCGACAAGCTGGAGCAGATCACCGAGCGCAAGATGCCGGTCGGCTCGCTCGACATCACCATGTACCGCGACGACCTGCGGATGCATCCCCCGCGCGCCCTGGCCCGCACCGAGATCCCCGGTGACGGCATCGACGGCCGCCTCGTCGTCCTCGTCGACGACGTGCTCTTCTCCGGCCGCACCATCCGCGCCGCCCTCGACGCGCTCAACGACATCGGCCGCCCGCGCGCCGTGCAGCTCGCCGTCCTCGTCGACCGCGGCCACCGCGAGCTGCCCATCCGCGCCGACTACGTCGGCAAGAACCTCCCCACGTCGCTGCGGGAAGCGGTCAAGGTCCAGCTCGCCGAGGAGGACGGTCGCGACACCGTGCTGCTCGGCGTCAAGCCGGACGTCCCGGGCGCCCACCCGTAACACCCCGCGTACGCGCCCACCCGCGCCGTACGTCCGCTCGGCGCGCCCCCGCACGCGCCCGGGCGCGCCCGGGCGCCCGAATTATCCCGCTCTTCCGCATGACTCGCCTACGGAGCCTGACAGATGCAGCGTCATCTCATCTCGGCCGCCGACCTCACCCGCGACGACGCCGTCCTGATCCTCGACACCGCCGAGGAGATGGCCCGGGTCGCGGACCGGCCGATCAAGAAACTGCCCACCCTGCGCGGCCGTACCGTCGTCAACCTCTTCTTCGAGGACTCCACCCGGACCCGGATCTCCTTCGAGGCCGCCGAGAAGCGGCTGTCGGCGGACGTCATCAACTTCACCGCCAAGGGTTCCAGCGTCTCCAAGGGCGAGTCGCTCAAGGACACCGCGCAGACGCTGGAGGCCATGGGCGTCGACGCCGTCGTCATCCGGCACGGCGCCTCCGGCGCGCCCTACCGCCTGGCCACCTCCGGGTGGATCGACGCCCACGTCATCAACGCGGGCGACGGCACCCACCAGCACCCCACCCAGGCCCTGCTGGACGCCTTCACCATGCGCCGGCGCCTGGTCGGCCCCGACGCCGGGCTCGGCAAGGACCTCGACGGCCGCCGCGTCACCCTGGTCGGCGACATCCTGCACAGCCGCGTGGCCCGCTCCAACGTCGACCTGCTGCACACTCTCGGTGCCGAGGTCACCCTGGTCGCGCCGCCCACGCTGCTGCCGGTCGGCGTCGAGACCTGGCCCTGCGAGGTCTCCTACGACCTCGACTCGACGCTGACCAAGTCCGACGCGGTGATGCTGCTGCGCGTGCAGCGCGAGCGCATGAACGCCGCCTTCTTCCCGACCGAGCGCGAGTACTCCCGCCGCTACGGCCTCGACGGCGACCGCATGGCCAAGATGCCCGACCACGCCATCGTGATGCACCCCGGCCCGATGGTCCGCGGCATGGAGATCACCGCCGAGGTCGCCGACTCCGGCCGCTGCACCGTCGTCGAGCAGGTCACCAACGGCGTCTCCGTCCGGATGGCCGTCCTCTACCTGCTGCTCGGCGGCGCCGAGCCCGCCGTGACCCACGCCCGCCCCACCGAGGAGAAGTAAGACGATGAGCAAGACCCTGATCCGCGGTGCGAAGGTGCTCGGCGGCGAGCCGCAGGACGTCCTGATCGACGGCACCGTCGTCGAGGCGGTCGGCCGGGACCTGTCCGCCGAGGGCGCCGAGGTGGTCGAGGCCGGCGGCAAGGTGCTGCTGCCCGGCCTGGTCGACCTCCACACCCACCTGCGCGAGCCCGGCCGCGAGGACTCCGAGACCGTCCTCACCGGCACCCGCGCCGCGGCGAGCGGCGGCTACACCAACGTGTTCGCCATGGCCAACACCTTCCCGGTCGCCGACACGGCCGGCGTCGTCGAGCAGGTCTGGCGGCTCGGCCAGGAGTCCGGCTACTGCGACGTGCAGCCCATCGGCGCCGTCACCGTCGGCCTGGAGGGTGCCAAGCTCGCCGAGCTGGGCGCCATGCACGAGTCCGCGGCCGGCGTCACCGTCTTCTCGGACGACGGCAAGTGCGTCCACGACGCCGTGATCATGCGGCGCGCCCTGGAGTACGTGAAGGCCTTCGGCGGCGTCGTCGCCCAGCACGCCCAGGAGCCCCGGCTCACCGAGGGCGCCCAGATGAACGAGGGCGTCGTCTCCGCCGAGCTGGGCCTGGGCGGCTGGCCCGCCGTCGCCGAGGAGTCGATCATCGCCCGGGACGTGCTGCTCGCCGAGCACGTCGGCTCCCGCGTCCACATCTGCCACCTGTCGACCGCCGGCAGCGTCGAGATCGTCCGATGGGCCAAGTCCCGCGGCATCGACGTCACCGCCGAGGTCACCCCGCACCACCTCCTCCTCACCGACGAGCTGGTCCGGTCGTACGACCCGGTCTACAAGGTCAACCCGCCGCTGCGCACCGAGCGTGACGTCATGGCGCTGCGCGAGGCGCTCGCCGACGGCACGATCGACATCGTCGCCACCGACCACGCCCCGCACCCGCACGAGGACAAGGACTGCGAGTGGGCCGCCGCGGCCATGGGCATGGTCGGCCTGGAGACCGCGCTGTCGGTCGTGCAGGAGACCATGGTGGACACGGGCCTGCTGGACTGGGCCGGCGTCGCCGACCGGATGTCCGTCAAGCCCGCGCAGATCGGACAGGCCACCGGACACGGCCGTCCCGTCTCGGCTGGTGAGCCCGCCAACCTCACCCTCGTCGACACGGCATACCGTGGCCGGGTGGACCCCGCGGGCTTCGCCTCGCGCAGCCGCAACACCCCCTACGAGGGTCGTGAGCTGCCGGGCCGTGTGACGCACACGTGGCTGCGGGGCAAGGCCACGCTCGTCGACGGGAAGCTCACGTGACATTCGCAGCACCGGTAATCCTGCTGGCCGCCGAGAAGGAATCGGCGGAAGTGACCGACTGGGCCGCCCGCGTCGGCTGGGTCGTCGGCCTCGGCCTGTTCGTCGCGCTCGTCTACTGGCTGATGCGCGAGGGCTGGAAGTGGCGCGGCACGCTCCAGAGCGACCTGCCGGACCTCCCCACCGCGCCGGACGCGCCCGGCCGGGCCAGACTGACGATGAGCGGCCGCTACCACGGCTCCACCACCGCCGGACAGTGGCTCGACCGCATCGTGGCGCACGGCCTGGGCACCCGCAGCCGGGTCGAGCTCACGCTGACGGACGCGGGACTTGACGTGGTGCGCCCCGGCGCCGCCGACTTCTTCGTCCCCGTGGCGGCGCTGCGCGAGGCCCGGCTCGACAAGGGCATCGCCGGAAAGGTCCTCACCGAGGGCGGCCTGCTGGTCGTCACCTGGGCCCACGGCGACAAGCTGATCGACTCCGGCTTCCGCTCCGACCACGCGGCCGAGCACAGCGAGTGGGTCGACACCCTGAACGACATGATCAACAACAAGACGGAAACGGAAGGCGCACGATGACGACCTCCACCAGGGGAGCCCACCGGACTCCCGCCGTACTCGTCCTGGAGGACGGCCGGACCTTCCGCGGCCGTGCCTACGGGGCCGTGGGGGCCACGTTCGGCGAAGCCGTGTTCTCCACCGGCATGACCGGCTACCAGGAGACCCTCACCGACCCGTCGTACCACCGCCAGGTCGTCGTCATGACCGCCCCGCACGTCGGGAACACCGGCATCAACGACGAGGACATGGAGTCCAAGAAGATCTGGGTCTCCGGCTACGTGGTGCGCGACCCCGCGCGCGTGCCCTCCAACTGGCGTTCGACGCGCACCCTCGACGAGGAGCTGGCCGCCCAGGGCGTCGTCGGCATCTCCGGCATCGACACCCGCGCCCTCACCCGCCACCTGCGCGAGCGCGGCGCCATGCGCGTCGGCATCTTCTCCGGCAACGCGCTGCCCGACGAGGGCACCATGCTCGCCGAGGTCCGGCAGGCCCCCGAGATGAGCGGCGCCGACCTCTCCGCCGAGGTCGCCACCACCGAGGCGTACGTCGTCCCGGCGATCGGGGACAAGAAGTTCACCGTCGCCGCCGTCGACCTCGGCATCAAGGGCATGACCCCGCACCGCATGGCCGAGCGCGGCATCGAGGTGCACGTCCTGCCCGCCACGGCCACCGTCGAGGACGTCTACGCCGTCGAACCGGACGGCGTGTTCTTCTCCAACGGCCCCGGCGACCCCTCCACCGCCGACCACCCGGTCTCGGTCATGCGGGGCGTCCTGGAGCGCGGCACGCCGCTCTTCGGCATCTGCTTCGGCAACCAGATCCTGGGCCGCGCGCTCGGCTTCGGCACCTTCAAGCTGAAGTACGGCCACCGCGGCATCAACCAGCCGGTGCAGGACCGTACGACCGGGAAGGTCGAGGTCACCGCGCACAACCACGGATTCGCCGTCGACGCCCCGCTCGACCAGGTCTCCGACACCCCCTACGGCCGTGCCGAGGTCTCCCACGTCTGCCTCAACGACAACGTGGTGGAGGGGCTCCAGCTCCTCGACCGGCCGGCTTTCAGCGTCCAGTACCACCCCGAAGCGGCAGCGGGCCCGCACGACGCCGCCTACCTGTTCGACCGCTTCGTGAACCTCATGGAGGGCCAGCGTGCCTAAGCGCACCGATATCCAGTCCGTCCTGGTCATCGGCTCCGGCCCGATCGTCATCGGCCAGGCCGCCGAGTTCGACTACTCCGGCACCCAGGCGTGCCGGGTGCTCAAGGCCGAGGGCCTGCGCGTCGTCCTGGTGAACTCCAACCCGGCGACGATCATGACCGACCCGGAGATCGCCGACGCCACCTACGTCGAGCCGATCACCCCCGAGTTCGTCGAGAAGATCATCGCCAAGGAGCGGCCCGACGCCCTGCTGCCAACCCTGGGCGGCCAGACGGCCCTCAACACCGCCATCTCCCTGCACGGCAACGGCGTCCTGGAGAAGTACGGCGTCGAGCTGATCGGCGCCAACGTGGAGGCCATCAACAAGGGCGAGGACCGCGACCTGTTCAAGGAGGTCGTCGAGGAGGTCCGCAAGAAGATCGGCCACGGCGAGTCCGCGCGCTCCTACATCTGCCACTCCATGGACGACGTCCTCAAGGGCGTCGACGCGCTCGGCGGCTACCCCGTCGTCGTCCGCCCCTCCTTCACCATGGGCGGCGCCGGCTCCGGCTTCGCCCACGACGAGGAGGAGCTGCGCCGCATCGCCGGACAGGGTCTCACCCTCTCGCCGACCACCGAGGTGCTCCTGGAAGAGTCCATCCTCGGCTGGAAGGAGTACGAGCTGGAGCTGATGCGCGACAAGAACGACAACGTCGTGGTCGTCTGCTCCATCGAGAACTTCGACCCCATGGGGGTGCACACCGGCGACTCGATCACGGTGGCGCCCGCGATGACGCTGACCGACCGCGAGTACCAGGTGCTGCGCGACGTCGGCATCGCGATCATCCGCGAGGTCGGCGTCGACACCGGCGGCTGCAACATCCAGTTCGCGGTGAACCCCGAGGACGGCCGCGTCATCGTCATCGAGATGAACCCGCGCGTGTCGCGCTCCTCGGCACTGGCGTCCAAGGCGACCGGCTTCCCCATCGCCAAGATCGCCGCCAAGCTGGCCGTCGGCTACACCCTCGACGAGATCCCGAACGACATCACGCGCGAGACCCCGGCCTCCTTCGAGCCGACCCTCGACTACGTGGTCGTGAAGGCTCCGCGGTTCGCCTTCGAGAAGTTCCCGAGCGCCGACTCCACGCTGACCACGACCATGAAGTCGGTCGGCGAGGCCATGGCCATCGGCCGCAACTTCACCGAGGCATTCCAGAAGGCGCTGCGCTCGCTGGAGAAGAAGGGCAGCCAGTTCACCTTCGTCGGCGAGACGGGCGACAAGGACGAGCTGCTGCGCGAGGCCGTGCGGCCCACCGACGGCCGCATCAACACCGTCATGCAGGCCATCCGCGCGGGCGCCACCCCGCAGGAGGTCTTCGACGCCACGAAGATCGACCCCTGGTTCGTCGACCAGCTCTTCCTCATCAAGGAGGTCGCCGACGAGATCGCCGAGAGCCGCGAACTGACCGCCGACCTGCTCGCCGAGGCCAAGCGGCACGGCTTCTCGGACCAGCAGATCGCCGAGATCAGCGGCCTGGGCGAGGACGTGGTCCGCCAGGTGAGGCACGCGCTCGGCGTCCGCCCGGTCTACAAGACGGTCGACACCTGCGCCGCCGAGTTCGCCGCGAAGACGCCGTACTTCTACTCCTCCTACGACGAGGAGACCGAGGTCGCGCCGCGCGAGAAGCCCGCCGTCATCATCCTGGGCTCCGGCCCGAACCGCATCGGCCAGGGCATCGAGTTCGACTACTCCTGCGTCCACGCCTCCTTCGCGCTGTCCGACGCCGGGTACGAGACCGTGATGGTCAACTGCAACCCCGAGACCGTCTCCACCGACTACGACACCTCCGACCGGCTCTACTTCGAGCCGCTCACCCTGGAGGACGTCCTGGAGATCGTCCACGCCGAGCAGCAGGCCGGACCGGTCGCGGGCGTCGTCGTGCAGCTCGGCGGGCAGACCCCGCTCGGCCTGTCGCAGGCGCTGAAGGACAACGGCGTGCCGATCGTCGGCACCTCCCCGGAGGCCATCCACGCCGCCGAGGACCGCGGCGCCTTCGGGCGGGTGCTCGCCGAGGCGGGCCTGCCCGCCCCCAAGCACGGCACCGCCACCACCTTCGGCGAGGCCAAGGCCATCGCCGACGAGATCGGCTACCCGGTCCTGGTGCGGCCCTCCTACGTCCTGGGCGGACGCGGCATGGAGATCGTCTACGACGAGACCCGCCTCGAGGCGTACATCGCCGAGTCGACCGAGATCAGCCCGTCCCGGCCGGTCCTGGTCGACCGCTTCCTCGACGACGCGATCGAGATCGACGTCGACGCCCTGTACGACGGCGAGGAGCTGTACCTCGGCGGCGTCATGGAGCACATCGAGGAGGCCGGCATCCACTCCGGCGACTCGGCGTGCGCCCTGCCCCCGATCACGCTCGGCGGCTTCGACATCAAGCGGCTGCGCGCCTCCACCGAGGGCATCGCCAAGGGCGTCGGCGTGCGCGGCCTGATCAACATCCAGTTCGCGCTGGCCGGGGACATCCTCTACGTCCTGGAGGCCAACCCGCGCGCCTCGCGCACCGTCCCCTTCACCTCGAAGGCGACCGCGGTGCCGCTGGCCAAGGCCGCCGCCCGCATCTCGCTGGGCGCGACCGTCGCCGAGCTGCGTGCCGAGGGCCTGCTCCCGGCGAACGGCGACGGCGGCACCCTGCCGCTGGACGCGCCGATCTCCGTCAAGGAGGCCGTGATGCCGTGGTCCCGCTTCCGGGACATCCAGGGCCGCGGCGTCGACACGGTCCTCGGCCCGGAGATGCGCTCCACCGGCGAGGTCATGGGCATCGACTCCGTCTTCGGCACGGCGTACGCCAAGTCGCAGGCGGGCGCGTACGGCCCGCTGCCGACCAAGGGACGGGCGTTCATCTCGGTGGCCAACCGGGACAAGCGTTCGATGATCTTCCCGGCGCGCGAGCTGGTCGCCCACGGCTTCGAGCTGATGGCCACCTCCGGCACCGCCGAGGTCCTCAAGCGCAACGGCATCAACGCCACGGTGGTGCGCAAGCAGTCCGAGGGCACCGGCCCGAACGGCGAGAAGACCATCGTCCAGCTGATCCACGACGGCGAGGTCGACCTCATCGTCAACACCCCGTACGGCACCGGCGGCCGCCTCGACGGCTACGACATCCGTACGGCGGCCGTGGCCCGCTCCGTGCCCTGCCTGACCACGGTCCAGGCGCTGGCGGCGGCGGTGCAGGGCATCGACGCCCTCAACCACGGCGACGTGGGAGTGCGCTCGCTCCAGGAACACGCCGAATTCCTGACCGCGGCCCGCGACTAGCGGCTCATGCAAGAGGGGGACACCGGAACGGTGTCCCCCTCTTCATGAGCCCCGAGCACCACAGAGGCTTCCCGAGGGACACATGTACAAGATCTTCTTCAAGCTCGTCTTCTCCCGCATGGATCCGGAGGCGGCCCACCACCTCGCCTTCCGCTGGATCCGCCTGGCCGTCCGCGTCCCCGTGCTGCGCACCTTCGTCGCCGCCGCGCTCGCGCCCCGCCACAAGGAGCTGCGCACCGAGGCCCTGGGCCTGCGCATGCACGGCCCCTTCGGGCTCGCCGCGGGCTTCGACAAGAACGCCGTCGCGATCGACGGCATGGCGATGCTCGGCTTCGACCACGTCGAGATCGGCACGGTGACCGGGGAGCCGCAGCCCGGCAACCCCAGGAAGCGGCTGTTCCGCCTGGTGGCCGACCGGGCGCTGATCAACCGCATGGGCTTCAACAACGACGGTTCGCTGGCCGTGGCGGCGCGTCTGGCCTCCCGCAACCCCGTCTTCCGCACCGTCGTCGGCGTCAACATCGGCAAGACGAAGGTGGTCCCGGAGGAGGAGGCGGTCGGCGACTACGTGAAGTCCGCCGAGCGCCTGGCCCCGCACGCCGACTACCTGGTCGTCAACGTCTCCTCGCCCAACACGCCCGGCCTGCGCAACCTCCAGGCCACCGAGGCGCTGCGTCCGCTGCTCAGCGCGGTCCGCGAGGCCGCCGACCGCGCGGTGACCGCCCGCCGGGTCCCCCTGCTGGTCAAGATCGCCCCCGACCTCGCCGACGAGGACGTGGACGCGGTCGCCGACCTGGCCGTGGAGCTGGGCCTGGACGGCATCATCGCCACCAACACCACCGTCGCGCGCGAGGGACTCGGCCTGACCTCCTCTCCCGCCCTCGTGGGGGAGACCGGCGGACTGTCCGGCGCGCCCCTCAAGGCGCGGTCCCTGGAGGTGCTGCGGCGCCTCTACGCGCGCGTGGGCGACCGCATCACCCTGGTGGGCGTCGGCGGCGTCGAGACCGCCGAGGACGCCTGGCAGCGCATCCTGGCCGGCGCCACGCTGGTCCAGGGCTACAGCGCGTTCATCTACGAGGGGCCCTTCTGGGGCCGTGCGATCCACAAGGGGCTCGCCGCGCGCCTGCGGCAGAGCCCGTACGCCACCCTCGCCGACGCGGTCGGCGCCGACGTGAGGAATCCCCGATGACCAGCATGTCGGCACTCGAGCCCTTCGGTGCCCGGCTGCGCCGCGCGATGGACGAGCGCGGTCCCCTGTGCGTCGGCATCGACCCGCACGCCTCCCTGCTCGCCGAGTGGGGCCTGAACGACGACGTGGCCGGCCTCGAGCGCTTCAGCCGCACCGTCGTGGAGGCGGTGGCCGACCGGGTGGCCGTGCTCAAGCCGCAGAGCGCCTTCTTCGAGCGGTTCGGCTCGCGCGGCGTCGCCGTGCTGGAGAAGGCGGTGGAGGAGGCTCGGGCGGCCGGTGCGCTGGTCGTGATGGACGCCAAGCGCGGCGACATCGGCTCGACCATGGCCGCGTACGCCGAGTCGTTCCTGCGCAAGGGCGCCCCGCTGTTCTCGGACGCCCTGACCGTCTCCCCGTACCTCGGCTACGGCTCCCTGAAGCCCGCCGTCGACCTGGCGCGCGAGAGCGGCGCGGGCCTGTTCGTACTGGCGCTGACCTCCAACCCGGAGGGCGGCGAGGTCCAGCACGCGGTGCGGGACGGCGGACGGAACGTCGGCGCGACGATGCTGGCCCATCTGGCCGCCGAGAACGCGGGGGAGGAGCCGCTGGGCTCCTTCGGCGCGGTGGTCGGTGCCACGCTCGGGGACCTGTCCGCGTACGACCTGGCCATCAACGGTCCGCTGCTGGCCCCCGGCATCGGCGCCCAGGGCGCCACGCCCGCGGACCTGCCGCGCGTGTTCGGGGCCGCGGCGGGCAACGTGGTGCCGAGCGCCAGCCGGGGTGTGCTTCGTCACGGTCCCGATGTGGGCGCTTTGCGGAGGGCCGCCGACCGTTTCGCGGCGGAGATCCGGACCGCGGTCACGACGCCCTGACTCTGGATACATCCTCAAATCAGAGGGAATATGTCCTAAATGTCCGGCCTGACGGAGGCTGACCAGGACTTTTCCGCTGTTCTCGCTGACTCTGGCGGACTTGACCGCTAGTCTCCGTCGAGAGTCAACGGGCAAGCGTGTTGCTCGCGGCTCACCAGGTGAGGGGCGACTAGGTTCCTCACCGGTCCGTATCCGACAGTTCGACATCCGAGGTGACGTAGGCGTGGCTCTTCCGCCCCTTACCCCTGAACAGCGCGCAGCCGCGCTCGAAAAGGCCGCCGCGGCTCGCCGGGAGCGGGCCGAGGTCAAGAATCGACTCAAGCACTCCGGCGCCTCCCTCCACGAGGTCATCAAGCAGGGTCAGGAGAACGACGTCATCGGCAAGATGAAGGTCTCCGCCCTCCTCGAGTCCCTGCCGGGCGTGGGCAAGGTCCGCGCCAAGCAGATCATGGAGCGACTGGGTATCTCCGAGAGCCGCCGCGTGCGCGGTCTCGGGTCCAACCAGATCGCGTCCCTGGAGCGAGAGTTCGGCAGCACCGGCAGCTGAGTCCGGACCACTCCGGGATTGCTGGAATAATCGCCGTATGGCTGCAACACCCTGGGGGACGTCCCCCGTACCCCCGGACGCACGTCCGCGGCTGACCGTGCTCTCCGGCCCCTCCGGGGTCGGCAAGAGCACGGTCGTCGCCCATATGCGCAAGGCGCACCCCGAGGTATGGCTGTCGGTCTCGGCGACGACGCGCAAGCCCCGCCCCGGAGAGCAGCACGGTGTCCACTACTTCTTCGTGAGCGACGAGGAGATGGACAAGCTGATCGCCAACGGTGAGCTGCTGGAGTGGGCCGAGTTCGCCGGCAACCGCTACGGCACGCCGCGCACGGCGGTGCTGGAGCGCCTGGAGGCCGGTGAGCCGGTCCTCCTGGAGATCGACCTCCAGGGAGCACGGCAGGTCCGCGCCTCCATGCCCGAATCCCGGCTGGTGTTCCTGGCCCCGCCCTCCTGGGACGAGCTGGTGCGCAGGCTCACCGGCCGGGGCACCGAACCGCCGGAGGTCATCGAGCGCCGCCTCGCCGCGGCCAAGGTGGAGCTGGCGGCCGAGCCGGAGTTCGACCAGACCCTGGTGAACACCTCCGTCGAGGACGTGGCGCGCGAGCTGCTAGCCTTGACGAACGTCGTGTGATCGTCACTGTTCGTCCTGCGATCGTCCCGACTGAATCTTTCCCATCCATCGGAAGGTAGAGCGTGTCCTCTTCCATCTCCGCGCCCGAGGGCATCATCAACCCGCCGATCGACGAGCTCCTCGAGGCCACGGACTCGAAGTACAGCCTCGTGATCTACGCGGCCAAGCGGGCCCGCCAGATCAACGCGTACTACTCGCAGCTCGGTGAGGGCCTCCTCGAGTACGTCGGTCCGCTCGTCGACACCCACGTTCACGAGAAGCCGCTCTCGATCGCCCTGCGCGAGATCAACGCGGGGCTGCTGACCTCCGAGGCCATCGAGGGCCCGGCGCAGTAACACCAGCAGCATCGGCGGTAGTATCTTCAGCCTTACGCTGACTTATCCACAGGCCCGGCAGCCCGACTGTCGGGCCTGTGGTGTGTGATGGGACGTGCGCGCACTCCGAGCGCGTCATCCGAGCCGGGGAGAGACGGTGGACAAGCCCGAGGTCGTTCTGGGGGTCAGTGGCGGCATCGCCGCGTACAAGGCCTGTGAGCTGCTGCGCAGATTCACCGAGTCGGGACACGAGGTCCGCGTCGTCCCCACCGCGTCCGCGCTGCACTTCGTGGGCGCCGCCACCTGGTCCGCCCTGTCCGGCAACCCCGTGTCGACGGAGGTCTGGGCCGACGTCCACGAGGTCCCGCACGTCCGGATCGGCCAGCACGCCGACCTGGTCGTCGTCGCTCCGGCCACCGCCGACATGCTCGCCAAGGCGGCTCACGGCCTGGCCGACGACCTGCTCACCAACACCCTGCTCACGGCCCGCTGCCCGGTCGTCTTCGCCCCGGCGATGCACACCGAGATGTGGGAGCACCCGGCCACCCAGGAGAACGTGGCGACGCTGCGCCGCCGCGGCGCCGTCGTGATCGAACCGGCCGTCGGCCGCCTCACCGGCGTCGACACCGGCAAGGGCCGGCTGCCCGACCCGGGCGAGATCTTCGAGGTCTGCCGCCGGGTCCTCGCCCGCGGGGTGCGCGAGCCCGACCTCACCGGGCGGCACGTCGTCGTCAGTGCCGGCGGCACCCGGGAGCCCCTGGACCCGGTCCGCTTCCTCGGCAACCGGTCCTCCGGCAAGCAGGGCTACGCCCTCGCCCGCACCGCTGCCGCCCGCGGCGCCCGCGTCACGCTGGTCGCGGCGAACGCGGCCATGCCCGACCCGGCCGGTGTGGACGTGGTGCCGGTCGGCACGGCGGTGGAGCTGCGCGAGGCGATGTTGCGCGCCGCGGCGGACGCCGACGCCGTCGTCATGGCCGCGGCGGTGGCCGACTTCCGGCCGGCGACGTATGCCACCGGGAAGATCAAGAAGCGGGACGGCCAGGAGCCCGCGCCGATCGCCCTGGTGCGTAATCCGGACATCCTCGCGGAGATCTCCGGGACCCGGGCCCGCTCCGGACAGGTGATCGTCGGCTTCGCCGCCGAGACCGACGACGTCCTGGCCAACGGACGGGCCAAGCTGAAACGGAAGGGCTGCGACCTCCTCGTGGTGAACGAGGTGGGGGAGCGCAAGACCTTCGGTTCCGAGGAGAACGAGGCGGTGGTCCTGGGCGCCGACGGCAGCGAGATGCCGGTCGCCCGCGGCCCGAAGGAAGCTCTGGCCGACACCGTCTGGGACCTCGTCGTCCGTCGTCTGGAGTGAATGACCCATTTGCTCGAAGACGCTCCGAAGACGGCGCATTCCAGCGTGGCGCCCCTGGCCAAGGGGGCTTCCTTCTGGGCAGAATGCCCGTGCCGCAGGTCACAGCCCTCCCGAGAGCTGAGACAGGTGGGCCCGCGGCAGAGTGCGACCGATAAACTGTTCTCGGACGTCGCCGGGTGCAGCTCCCCGTGCCGTCCACAAATGATCAGCCAGCAGCCGCTGCAACCCCAGGGAGCGTTGTGTCCCGTCGCCTGTTCACCTCGGAGTCCGTGACCGAAGGTCACCCCGACAAGATCGCTGACCAGATCAGCGACACGATTCTCGACGCGCTTCTGCGTGAGGACCCGACCTCTCGGGTCGCCGTCGAAACCCTGATCACCACCGGTCTGGTGCACGTGGCCGGTGAGGTCACCACCAAGGCCTACGCGGACATCGCCAACCTGGTCCGCGGAAAGATCCTGGAGATCGGCTACGACTCCTCCAAGAAGGGCTTCGACGGCGCCTCCTGCGGCGTCTCGGTCTCCATCGGCGCGCAGTCCCCGGACATCGCCCAGGGTGTCGACACGGCGTACGAGAACCGGGTCGAGGGCGACGAGGACGAGCTGGACCGTCAGGGCGCCGGCGACCAAGGCCTGATGTTCGGCTACGCGTCCGACGAGACGCCGACGCTGATGCCGCTGCCGGTCTTCCTGGCGCACCGCCTGTCCAAGCGCCTGTCCGAGGTCCGCAAGAACGGCACCATCCCCTACCTGCGCCCGGACGGCAAGACCCAGGTCACCATCGAGTACGACGGTGACAAGGCGGTCCGCCTGGACACGGTCGTCGTCTCCTCGCAGCACGCGAGCGACATCGACCTGGAGTCGCTGCTGGCACCGGACATCAAGGAGTTCGTCGTCGAGCCGGAGCTGCGGGCGCTCCTGGAGGACGGCATCAAGATCGACACGGAGAACTACCGCCTCCTGGTCAACCCGACCGGCCGCTTCGAGATCGGCGGTCCGATGGGCGACGCCGGCCTGACCGGCCGCAAGATCATCATCGACACGTACGGCGGCATGGCCCGCCACGGCGGCGGCGCCTTCTCCGGCAAGGACCCGTCGAAGGTCGACCGTTCCGCGGCGTACGCGATGCGCTGGGTCGCCAAGAACGTCGTGGCCGCCGGCCTCGCCGCCCGCTGCGAGGTCCAGGTCGCCTACGCGATCGGCAAGGCCGAGCCGGTCGGTCTGTTCGTGGAGACCTTCGGCACCGCCAAGGTCGACGCCGAGAAGATCGAGAAGGCGATCGACGAGGTCTTCGACCTTCGCCCGGCCGCCATCATCCGCGACCTCGACCTGCTCCGCCCGATCTACGCCCAGACCGCGGCGTACGGTCACTTCGGCCGTGAGCTGCCCGACTTCACCTGGGAGCGCACGGACCGCGTGGACGCGCTGCGCGAGGCCGCGGGCCTGTAGGCACGGCTCCGGGCGCAGGCGCGCCCGGCGGCACATGAAGAGGCCCGGTGCCCCCGACGGGGGCACCGGGCCTCTTCGCACGCTCCGGACCCCGTCCGCGCTGTCAGTGGTCTTTGCGAGAATGCAGGCGTGAGCAGCGAGGACGGACCGGAGCAGGGCGGCGCGCAGGACGCGCCGCCCGAGCAGCTCGCGCTCATTCGGGAGACCGTGCGCGCGGCGAAGACCCCGCGAGCGAAGCCGCGCACCTGGCGCGGCGCCGCGCTCGCCAAGGAGCTGCCGGTCGCCCGGGTCCTCGTCGACAAGGGCGTGCTCCACCTCGACCGGTACTTCGACTACGCCGTGCCCGAGGAGCTGGACGACGAGGCCCGGCCCGGCGTGCGGGTGCGGGTGCGCTTCGGGGCCGGGCGGCACCGGGTGCGGGACGGGCGGCGCGAAGGCGGCGGGCTCATCGACGGCTTCCTGGTCGAGCGGCTCGCCGAATCCGACTACGCGGGGCCCCTGGCCGCCCTGGCCCAGGTCGTCTCGCCCGAGCGGATCCTCGACGAGGAGCTGCTCGGCCTCGTCCGTGCGGTCGCCGACCGGTACGCGGGCAGCGTCGCCGACGTCCTCCAGCTCGCCGTACCCCCGCGCAACGCGCGCGCCGAGAAGCGGGCCTCGCCCGAACCGCTGCCCGCACCCCCCGCGCCCGAGCCGGGGACGTGGGCGCGCTACGAGCAGGGGCCCGCGTTCGTGGCGGCGCTCGCGGCGGGAGGCGCGCCGCGCGCGGTGTGGAACGCGTTGCCGGGCCCGCAGTGGGCGGAGGAGCTGGCCCGGGCCGTGGCGGCGACGCTGGCCTCCGGCCGGGGCGCCCTGGCCGTCCTGCCGGACGGGCGGGCCGTGGCCCGTGCCGACGCCGCGCTCACCGCCCTCCTCGGCGAGGGCCGGCACGCGGTGCTCACCGCCGACGCCGGCCCCGAGAAGCGGTACGCGCAGTGGCTCGCGGTGCGCCGCGGTGCCGTACGGGCCGTGATCGGGACCAGGGCCGCCATGTTCGCGCCGGTGCGGGACCTCGGCCTGGTCGCCCTGTGGGACGACGGCGACGACAGCCACAGCGAGCCGCACGCCCCGCAGCCGCACGCCCGCGAGGTGCTGCTGCTGCGGGCCGCCCAGGACCGGTGCGCCTTCCTGCTGGGCGGCTGGAGCTGCACCGTGGAGGCGGCCCAGCTCGTGGAGACCGGCTGGGCCCGGCCCCTGGTCGCGGCGCGCGAGCAGGTACGGGCCGCCGCGCCCCTGGTGCGGACCGTCGGGGACCAGGACCTGGCCCGGGACGAGGCCGCCCGCGCCGCGCGCCTGCCGACCCTCGCCTGGCAGGCCGTCAGGGAAGGGCTGCGGCTCGGGCCGGTGCTCGTCCAGGTGCCCCGGCGCGGCTACGTGCCCCGCATGGCCTGCGCTGCGTGCCGGACGCCCGCGCGGTGCCGGCACTGCTCGGGCCCGCTGGAGGGGCAGCAGTCGTCCTCCGCCCTGCGGTGCGGCTGGTGCGGGCGCGAGGAGGCCGCCTGGCACTGCCCGGAGTGCGGGGCGTTCCGGCTGCGCGCGCAGGTCGTGGGCGCCCGCCGCACCGCGGAGGAACTGGGGCGGGCCTTCCCGGCCGTGCCGGTGCGCACGTCCGGGCGCGAGCACGTGCTGGACACCGTGTCCGAGGCTCCCGCGCTGGTCGTGAGCACCCCGGGGGCCGAACCGGTCGCCGAGGGCGGTTATGCGGCGGCGTTGCTGCTCGACGGGTGGGCGATGCTCGGCCGGCCCGATCTGCGCGCCGGTGAGGACGCGCTGCGCCGCTGGATGGCCGCCGCCGCCCTGGTGCGCCCGCAGAGCGCCGGGGGCACCGTCGTCGCGGTCGCCGAGCCGACGCTGCGGCCGGTGCAGGCGCTGGTGCGCTGGGACCCGGTCGGACACGCGCTGCGGGAGCTGGCCGAACGGGCCGAGCTGGGTTTTCCGCCGGTGTCGCGGATGGCGGCCGTGTCCGGACCTCCGGAAGCGGTGACCGGCTTCCTGGGCGCCGTCGAGCTGCCGGCCGAAGCGGAGGTGCTCGGTCCGGTGCCCTTGCCCGTCACGGCGGCGGGACGGCCGCGCCGGGTGGGGGCGCCTCCCCCCGGCGAGCACTGGGAGCGGGCGCTGATCCGGGTCCCGCCGGGGCGCGGGGCCGCACTCGCCGGTGCGCTGAAGGCCGCCCAGGCGGCGCGGACGGCCCGCGGGAGCGACACGGCGGTGTGGGTGCGGATCGATCCGCCCGACATCGGCTGAGGGGTGATCCCGCCCCGCCTCGTCGGGGGGAGGAGAGGGGAGGGAGGCCCTCCGGCTCGGAGTGGTGGGGGGCTGTGCCGGTTCTCCGGCTGAGGCTGCGCCGGTCTGCGCCGGCTGGCGGTGATCCGGTCTGCCCGGCCGGGGGCGGGCTCGCATCGGTCGACGGTGATCCGGTTTGCCCGGCTGGGGGGGGGGCGGGCTCGCACCGGCCGGCGGTTCGGCTCGGCGGGTGCACGTGCCGCGGCCCTCCGTCTCCCGGGTGGGGGAGGGCGGAGGGCCGGTGCGGAGATCGCGCTTCGGCCGGGTGCGGGGCGGTCGGTGGGACCGCTGTCGCTCGGCCGGTGTGCGGGGCAGCCGGTGGGAGGCAGGGGCTGCGCGTCGGTCGGTGCGGGTCAGCCGTTGCGCGGGCTGGGGAAGGCGGTCGGACGGACCTCGTCGCGCAGGGACGGACTGCCGGAGGTGGGCTGGGTCGGCATCGAGCGGGCCGCCGGGACCGTGGGCACCGGCGGGAGGGCGGCGCCCACGTTGACCGGACGGCTGTCGGCCGGCTCCGGTGCGTGCTCGGCGGCCTCGGCGGTGGACGCCGTCTGGGCCGCGGCGCGGCGGGAGCCGTAGCGGCGGTGCACCGCCTGCTTGGTGACGCCGAGCGCGGAGCCCACCGCGTCCCACGAGAAGCCGAGCGAACGGTCGAAGTCCACGGCGGCCGTGACCAGGGTCTCGACACTGTCCCGCAGCTCCTGGGCGAGGCGGACGGTCGGAGCGGGGGCGCGTCCGTACACGACGAAGCCCGTGGAGGGTCCGGGGCGGCGCGGACGGTAGACGTTGCCCAGCTGGGCGGTGAGGGTGCGCAGTGCGTCCACCTGCCGGCGGACCCGCTCGATGTCCCGCACCAGCAAGTGCAGGCTGGCCCGAGCCTGGGCGTCGTGGGTTGCGTGGTCGGCCATGAACAAGCCTCTCGAACCGGCGTTGAAGGAATCGGGCCGCGCGACGGCCCGGTGTGTCAACTCTTCCTTGACCAACGTGCGGGTGCGGACTTGGTCACGGGGCGGGGGCGTGGGGGTTTGTTCGTGCGCCCCCTCGGTCCGCGGCCCCGGAGGGTCTCCCACCCGCGCACCACCTGTTCGCCGCCGGTCGCGTCGCGAGCGCCCGCCGTCGGGGTGCCGCGCCGTCGGCGGCTCTTCGTCGGTTGACGGCTCGTAGACTGGTGCGTCGCCCGCAAAGTCCCCGCCCGAGAGGCCCGTCCCACCCATGAAGCTGGTCTTCGCCGGTACCCCCGAGGTCGCCGTTCCCGCCCTGGACGCCCTGATCGCCTCCGGGCGCCACGAGGTGGCCGCCGTCGTCACGCGGCCCGACGCTCCGGCCGGGCGCGGGCGCCGGCTGGTCGCCTCGCCCGTGGCCGAGCGGGCCGAGGAGGCGGGCATCGAGGTGCTCAAGCCCGCGAAGCCGCGCGATGCCGACTTCCTGGAGCGGCTGCGCGAGATCGCGCCCGACTGCTGCCCCGTCGTCGCCTACGGCGCCCTGCTGCCCCGCGTCGCCCTGGACGTGCCCGCCCGCGGCTGGGTCAACCTGCACTTCTCGCTGCTGCCCGCCTGGCGCGGCGCGGCTCCCGTGCAGCACTCGCTGATGGCCGGCGACGAGATCACCGGTGCGTCCACCTTCCTGATCGAGGAGGGCCTGGACTCCGGCCCCGTGTACGGGACGGTCACCGAGACCGTCCGCCCCACCGACACCAGCGGCGACCTGCTGACCCGGCTGGCCTTCGCCGGTGCCGGTCTGCTCGCGGCCACCATGGACGGCATCGAGGACGGCAGCCTGAAGGCCGTACCGCAGCCGGACGAGGGCGTCACCCTCGCCCCGAAGATCACCGTCGAGGACGCCCGGATCGACTGGGCCGCCCCGGCGCTTCGGGTGGACCGGGTGGTGCGCGGCTGCACCCCGGCCCCCGGCGCCTGGACCACCTTCCGGGGTGAGCGCCTCAAGCTCGTGCAGGCCGTCCCGCTGCCCGACCGCACGGACCTCGCGCCCGGGCAGCTCGCAGCGGGCAAGAACAACGTGTACGTCGGCACCGGCTCGCACGCCGTCGAGCTGCTGTGGGTGCAGGCGCAGGGCAAGAAGCCGATGCGGGCCGCGGACTGGGCGCGCGGCGTGCGGATCACCGAGGGCGAGCTGCTCGGCGGCTGACCCGCGCCGCCCCCACCGCACCGTTCACCGGCCCGGCGTACGCTGGTGAGCGCACTTCACCTCATACCCGGAGCACCTTTTTCGTGAGCGAGCAGCCCCGCCGTCCCCGCAAGCCCGGCAAGCCGTACCGCAGGCCCCAGAAGGACCCCGTCCGCGTCCTCGCCTTCGAGGCGCTCAGGGCCGTCGACGAGCGGGACGCGTACGCCAACCTGGTCCTGCCGCCGCTGCTGCGCAAGGCGCGGGAGAAGGAGGGCCCGGAGAAGTTCGACACCCGGGACGCGGCGCTCGCGACCGAGCTGGTCTACGGGACGCTGCGCCGGCAGGGGACGTACGACGCGATCATCGCGGACTGCGTCGACCGCCCGCTGCGCGAGGTCGACCCGCCGGTGCTCGACGTGCTCAGCCTGGGCGTGCACCAGCTGCTCGGGACGCGGATCCCGAGTCACGCCGCCGTCTCCGCCTCCGTGGAGCTGGCGCGGGTCGTGCTCGGGGACGGGCGGGCCAAGTTCGTCAACGCCGTCCTGCGCAAGGTGGCCCGGGACGATCTCGACGGCTGGCTCCAGCGGGTCGCCCCGCCCTACGACGAGGACCCCGAGGACCACCTGGCCGTCGTGCACTCGCACCCGCGCTGGGTCGTCTCCGCGCTGTGGGACTCGCTGGGCGGCGGCCGGGCCGGCATCGAGGACCTGCTGGCCGCAGACAACGAACGCCCCGAGGTCACGCTCGTCGCGCGGCCGGGCCGGGCCACCCGCGAGGAACTCCTCGGTGAGGAGGCCGCCCTGCCGGGACGCTGGTCGCCGTACGCCGTGCGGTTGAGCGAGGGCGGCGAGCCCGGGGCGGTCGAGGCCGTGCGGGAGGGCCGCGCCGGCGTCCAGGACGAGGGCAGCCAGCTGGTCGCCCTGGCCCTCGCCAACGCGCCCCTGGACGGGCCGGACCGGCGCTGGCTGGACGGGTGCGCGGGCCCCGGGGGCAAGGCCGCGCTCCTCGCCGCGCTCGCCGCCGAGCGGGGCGCCTTCCTGCTGGCCTCCGAGAAGCAGCCGCACCGCGCCGGTCTCGTGGCCAGGGCGCTGGACGGCAACCCGGGGCCGTACCAGGTCATCGCGGCCGACGGGACCCGCCCGGCCTGGCGGCCCGGGAGCTTCGACCGCGTCCTGGTCGACGTGCCGTGCACCGGCCTGGGCGCCCTGCGACGCCGTCCCGAGGCGCGCTGGCGGCGCCGCCCCGAGGACCTGGAGGGCTTCGCCCCGCTCCAGCGCGGGCTGCTGCGCGGCGCCCTGGAGGCCGTACGGGTCGGGGGCGTCGTCGCCTACGCGACCTGCTCTCCGCACCTTGCAGAGACCCGCGCCGTCGTCGCGGACGTCCTCAAGCAGTATCCCGGCACCGAGCTGCTCGACGCGCGGCCGCTGCTGCCCGGCGTTCCCGACCTGGGCGACGGCCCGGACGTCCAGCTCTGGCCGCACCTGCACGGCACGGACGCCATGTTCCTGGCACTCGTGCGCCGGACCTCGTGACCGGCCGCGTTCCCCGGATCGACGCCGGCCTTCGGACCGGCGTCCCGCATCCAACGGGTCTCGCTCCGCGAACGGGTCTCGCTCCGCGAACGGGCCTCGCTCCGCGAACGGGCCTCGCTCCGCGAACGGGCCTCGCTCTGCGAACCGGCTTCGGCCTCGAACCGGCTTTGTCTCGCGAACCGGCTTGCGCCCTCGGCGCGTCCGGCGTCCGTCCTGGGCGCGTCCTGCGTCCGTCTAGGCACGTCTAGCGTCTGTTCACCTTCACCCGCTCGCCGCCCGTCAGCTCCGGCTTGAGGTCCACCTGGACCTGATGGGTGGTCTGGTGGTCGACCGAGCCGCCCAGTTCGGCCGTCACCACGCCGATGCGGACGCCGCCCCGGCCGCTGCCGGCCCGGTGGACCTGCACGGTGAAGGTCAGGCTCACGTTCTCCACGGCGAAACCGAGGTCCCGTCCCTCCGCATCGGCGCGTGCCTCCTCCAGTTCGCCGCGTATCCGGCCGATCACCTCGGCCAGCCCCACGAAACCCGGTTCGTTCGTCAACTCGCCTCCGTACAGAGCTGGTTCACTCTTGCCGCAGCAGTATGCGACAGGAGCACACGCCCGTATAGTTCGCATATGGCTGCTGGCGGGGGAGATCCGGCCGCCTCGCCCATGAAGACGCCGAGTTGGGCGGTGCGGATCCGGGGAGCGGACGGGGAGATCGCGGGTGCCGGCATTCTGCTGACCCCCGATCAGGTGCTCACCTGCGCGCACGTCGTGGACCGGGCCGAGACCCGGATCACCGCCGAGTTCGTCGGCGCGGCCGATCACAGCGTGCCCGCGGTGCCCGCCCGGGTGGACGCGACCGCCTACGTGCCGGAGACGCGGGACGCCGACGGTGACCCCAGCGGGGACGTGGCGCTGCTGCGGCTGGAGCGGCCCCGGCCGACGGAGGAAACGGTACGGCTGCACCGGCTGTCGGCGCGCAACCGTGACGTGCGCATGTACGGCTTCCCCTACGCGCACAACGGCGGCATCTGGTTCCGCTGCACCGTCGTCGGCGGCTGCGGGCGCGACGGGCAGGTGCAGCTGAGCCCGGTCAGCCCCGGCGAGCTGGCCAGCCCCGGGTGCAGCGGCGCGGGCGTCGCCGACGACCGGACCGGCGAGGTCATCGGCATGGTGCTCAGCGGCCAGCTCGACCAGCACGGCAACCGGTTCTCCTTCATGAGTCCCGCCGAGACCATCGCCCGGCACCTGCCCGGGCTCAAGCCGTACATCGTGGGTCCCGCGGCCGTCGACGAGCGGCTGCTCCCCGCCGCCGACGACAGCTCCCGGGACCTGCTCGACGAGCCCTTCGCCCAGCGCCTCGCCGCCTGGCTGCGCGACGACGGGAGCCAGGTGAAGATCAGCGTCGTCGACCCCGGGGACGCCGCACGCGCGGCCACGCTGCGCCGCGCCATCACCCTCGCCGACCGCGAGTTGCGCACCGCGGTCTCGGTCGACCGCGCGTCCCTCGACCCGCCCGGCACCGTGCCGTCGGCCGGCGGCCACGACCTCGCCGTGGAGGCGAGCGGGACGACCGCCGCCGAGATCGCCGAGCGGATCGCCGAACGCATGGGCCTGTGGCAGCACCCGGAGAACCCGCCGCTCGACCGCATCCGGGCCTCGAAGGCCACCCTCAACCTGGTCGTCGTCGGTGTCGACGAGGCGGTCGACCCGCTGCCCCTGCTTGACCTCCTGGACGTGCTGCGCACCGGCGGCAGCCGTCTGCTGCTGGTGTTCCGTACCGCAGGCGACTGCCACCGCCTGGCCTGCGACAGACTGCTCGTCCGGCCCGTGCGGGAGCGCCGCGCCCGGCTCGTCGAGCGGCTGCGGGAGATCACCGGACCGCTCGCCGAGGACCTGCACGAACGCCTCGCCGCCGTGGTGCCGCACGGAATGCGCCCGCTCGACTCGCAACTGGTGGCCGCGCACGCGGCCCTGGCCGACCTGCTCCGCGCCGACGACGACCAAGAGGACGGGCACCGGGACCCCGGCCGGGACTCCGGATCCGCCCCCGGACTCGACCGGTACGAACGGCTGGCCGACCGGGTGGCGGGCCGCCTGGCGACCGGTGTAGCGGAGCTCGACGGACTCCGCGACCGGCGTGACGAACTCGCCGGACGCCTGCGCGGCTACCAGGTCCTGCACCAGCACTCGCTGCGGGGCGAGGAGGACCCCGCGGTGGACGACCTCTACCTCCGGGCCCACGCGCTGCTCCGGGCGCGCCCCTGCGACGTGCGGGCGGCGGAAGCGGCGGTGGACGCCTACACCCGGCGCGTGGACGACCACCGGGAAGGGGACGCGCGATGACGGCGGGAACGCCCGGGCCCGCCCCGCGACCGCATCGGAGGGTCTCGGCATGAGCGGGAGAGCTTGCGTCAGAGCCGACTGCCGCGGCGGCCGCGTCATGGTCACCGGGTTCTGCGACACCTGCTTCCGCCGCCCCCTCGCCCCCGATTCCCCTCCGGCGCCGCCGGACCCCGGCCCGGACGACCCGGCCGCACCGGTGAAGCCCCCGCAGGGCCCGGTCGCCCCGGCCGCCGGTGAACTGGACCGCGACGGGCTCCTGGTGCTGCCGGCCCTGCCCTCCCCGGACCCCGCCGAGGCCGCCGACACCGTCGCCCGGCCCCCGACCGGCGGCCGGCGCTGCGGCGTCGACAACTGCGTCGGCACCATCGGCGTCTCCTACGACGGCGGTCCCGCGCCCGACCACGGGTTCTGTCCGGAGTGCGGTACGGAGTACTCGTTCCGGCCGAAGCTGCGTCCCGGTGACCGGGTCGGCGGGCACTACGAGGTGCTCGGCTACCTCGCGGTCGGCGGCCACGGCTGGGTCTACCTGGCCGAGGACACCCGGGTGCCCGGACTGCACGTCGTCCTCAAGGGGCTGATCAACACCGGTGACGCCGTGGCCCGCCGGGCGGCGGTCGAGGAGCGCCGCTCGCTCAGCACGCTCCACCACCGTGACATCGTCCGCATCGTCACCCACGTCCAGCACCGGGCGCCCGGCGACGCCGAACCGACCGGCTACATCGTGATGGAGTACGTCGGCGGCCGTTCCCTCGCCTGGATCCGCTTCGCCCCCGAGGAGGAGCTGGCGCGGCTCTTCGGCGCGGGCGGTTTCGCGTTCGGGCACGTCATCACGTACGGCTGCAAGATCCTCGGCGCCCTGGAGTACCTGCACGACCGGGGCCTGCTCTACTGCGACATGAAGCCCGAGAACGTCATCCACTACGGGCGCGAGATCAAGGTCATCGATCTGGGCGCCATCCGCCGGATCGACGACCACTCCTCCGGGCTCGTCCACACCCACGGCTACGCCCCGCCCAGGCGCGAACGCGACCGGCGCGGCCTCGACGTCGACAGCGACCTCTACACCGTCGGCCGGACCCTGAAGGTGCTCGCCGAGCGGGCCACCCGCCCCGCCGGACTGGCCGCCCGCTCCTTCGAGGCGCTGATCCGCCGGGCCACCCACCCCGAGCCGGCCGCCCGGTTCCGTTCCGCCGCAGAGATGTCCCGCCAGCTGTGGGAAGTGCTGCGCGAGGACCAGGCGCTCGGCGGCCGGGAACCGTATCCCGAGCGCTCCACCCGGTTCGAGCCCACAGCGGCCGTCTTCGGCGCCGCGCTCGGCGCGGTACCGGCGCTCCAGTGGTGGACGCGACGCTCCGGCACCGGGGCACCGGAGCTGCCGGCCGGTGCCCCCGAGCCCCGGGACACCGCCCGCGCGCTGCCGGTCCCGCTGCCCGACGCGTCGGACCCGGCGGCCGTACTGCTCGGCGGACTCGCCGCGGACACCCCCGACCGCATCGCCGCACGCGCGGAGGGCGACCGGGCGCTGCGCACCGTGGAGACGGCGCTGTGGCTGTGCCGCGCCTACCTGGACGCCCAGAACCATGCGCGGGCCGAGGAGTGGGTGGCCCGGGCCAAGGGGTGGAGCGGTGACTACGACTGGCGGATCTTCTGGCACCGGGGCCTGGTCCACCTCACGCGCGGCGCGGTGGACAAGGCGGAGGACGAGTTCGCCGCCACCTACGCGGCGCTGCCCGGCGAGGCGGCGCCCAAGCTGGCGCTCGGGTACTGCGCCGAGTACCTGGCCGAGCGGCTGCGGGAGCCGGACACCGGTGAGCCCGCCGAGCCGCGGGCGGAACGCGCGCGGGCCCGTGAGACGCAGGCCGAGGAGTTCTACGAGGCCGTCCTGCGGCGCGACCCCACCCAGGGCAGCGCCGCCTTCGGGCTGGCCCGGGTCCGGCTGCGCCGCGGCGGCCGCCGCCGGGCCGTGGAGGTGCTGGACGAGGTGCCGACCACCTCACGGCACTACGACGCCGCGCGGGTCGCCGCGGTGCGGGTCCTGGCGGGCCGGCTTCCCGGCGCGCCCGGGCCGCTCGCCGACGAGCTGCGCGAGGCCGCTGAACGGCTCGCGGGGCTGCACCTGGACGGCAGCGGGTCCTGGGACCGGCTGGTGACCGAGCTGCGCGAACACGCGCTCGCCTGCCGTCCGCGCGGCGGCTGGGGGAGCGGCTTCCCCGCCGGCGAGCTGTTCGGGCCGCAGGACACCGAGGAGGCACTGCGCAGGCTGCTGTCCGGGTCGCTCAGGCGCCTCGCCGGCCAGGCGGGCAGCGCCGCCGAGCGCGGTGATCTGCTGGACACCGCCTACGCGGTCCTCCCGGCCCCGGCCGGGCTGCGCGACCTGGTACGGGGGTGGCGGCGTACGGCGTGAGCGGGTGACGGCGCGGGACCACGACGACGCGGACGAGGCGGCGGTGACATGGGCGGTACCGCCCGAGGGGGGGCGGGACCACGACGACATGGGCGACGCGGCGACGACGCGGGCGGTACCGCGGCGACGCCGGACGCGGCAGCGGCAGCGGCGGCGCGGCGAGGCGGCGGTGAGAGGGCGACTACGGGGACGAGGGGGCACGGACATCGTGGCGACGGGAACGTCCCGAGCGGGCGAGACGGCCGGGCAGGTGACCGCAGGGCTGGAGATCAGCCAGTGGAAGTACCTGTCCGGCGAGGCGGGCGACCCGCAGATGCACGCCATCCTCAGCGTGCGCGTGGACGGCACCGGGAGCGCCGGCGGTCCGGGTGGCCCGGTGCTCGCGCAGGTGCTGGTGATGGACTGCTCCAGCTCGATGACCTGGCCGGTGGAGAAGCTGCACGCGGCCCAGCAGGCGGCGGTCGCGGCGATCCGCAAGCTGTCCGACGGCACCCCGTTCGCGGTGGTCCGGGGCAGCGAGGAGGCGGCCGTGGTCTACCCGGAGACCCCGCACATGGCCCGCGCCTCCGCGTACACCCGCTCCCGCGCGGAGCGGGCCGTGCGCGGGACGGTCGCGGGCGGCGGTACCTGCATCGGCGCCTGGCTGGACCTGAGCCGCCGGCTGCTGGCGCAGCAGGACGCGCCCATCGGGCACGTCCTGCTGCTCACCGACGGCAAGAACCAGCACGACGAGCACATGCCGCTGGCCCGGGTCCTGGAGGAGTGCGCGGGCCGGTTCGTCTGCGACGCCTGGGGCATCGGCGACGGCTGGGACGCCCGGGAACTGCTGGGCATCACCCGCAGGCTGCACGGCAGCGCCTCCTCGGTGCGTGCGGAGGCGGAGCTGCCGGGGGAGTACGAGCAGCTGATGAACCGGCTGCTCACCAAGACCGTCCCCGAGCTGGTGATCTCCGTGACCGCGATGCCCGGGTGCACCGTGCGCTACCTCAAACAGGTCTTCCCGGCCGAGGCCGAGCTGAGCGCCGAGGAGGGCACCGGCCGGTTCGTCACCCGGGCCTGGGGCGACGAGGTGCGCCGCTACCAGCTGTGCCTGGCGGCGGACCCGGCCGGCCGGCCCCGCCGGGAGGACCTGCAACTCGCCGTGGTCGCCGTCGACGTGCCCGGCGGTGACACGGTCCGGCTGCCGCAGCCCCAGGCCTGCCTGGTGCACTGGACCGACGATCCGGCCCTGTCCCGGTACACCGACGCCCAGGTCGAGCACTTCGAGCAGCACCAGCGGCTCGGCGAGGCCGTCGCCGCCGCCACCGACGCCCACCGCCGGGGACAGCACGACCTGGCCGAGCGGCACCTGGGCCGGGCCGTACGGCTCGCCCATGCCATGGGCGCCGAGGAGCAGCTGGCCCGGCTGGCCCGGCTGGTGCGGATCGAGAACGCGCAGGGCGGCCGGGTCGCCCTGCGCCCCGACGTGGCGGCCGTCGACTTCCAGCACCTGATCACCGCGAGCAGCCACAGCACCTACGGCCCCGCCCCCGGCACCGGCACGGGTTCCGGCACGGCGGGCGCCGCTCCGGGCGACGGGGCCACCGTGCGCTGCCCCGCCTGCTCGCACAAGGCTCCGGCGGGCGCCCGGTTCTGCCCGTCCTGCGGCCACCGCTTCGAGGCACGCTCGTGAGCACCACCGGCCCGGACCTGGTCCGCCGGCTCAGACTGCTGCTGGCCCTGACGACCGCGACCACCCTCGCGCTGTTCTTCGCCTACCGGGGCGTGCACGACGACACCGTGCCGCTGTCCACCGCGAGCACCCCCGGCATCCGGGCCGTCGACACCGCGCAGAGCGCGCTGCGCCAGGCGAACGACGTGGTCCGCCAGGCCGGCGCCGAGGGCGACACCAGCGGCGAGTTCCTCACCCAGGTCTCCGTCGCCCAGCAGAGCCTCGCCCTGGCCGCCTCGGAGAACGTCACGGGCCTGGCGGGCCGCCACGACGTCCAGACCGTCACCGGGCTGATAGCCGTCTACTCGGGCTGGGTGGAGCGCCGGGGCCGGGAGCCGGAGGGCTCACCGCTGCGCGGCGCCTACCTCCACTACGCCGAGAAGGTCCTCGGTCCGCGGGCCGAGGCGGGCACCGAGGGCGACATCATGAGCCGCCTCGACGCCCTGCGCGCCGGCCAGCTGGCCGAGGCCCGGCGGCAGGCCGCCTTCCCCTGGCAGCTGTGGCTGGGCTGGAGCACCGTCGCGGTGCTGTACGCGGTGCTGTGCGGGGCGCTGCTGGAGACCCAGCGGTTCCTGCGGCGCCGCTTCCGGCGGCCCGTGCAGCTGCGGTTGCTGGCCGCCACCGCGCTCTGCGCCGTCGCCGTGCCGGTGCTGGCCTGGCAGACCCTCTCGGCCCACCGCGCGATGACCGACTCCGTCGCCGAGATGCGGGTGCCGCCGACCGTCCCTGCCGCCATCCCCGAGGCGGCCGACGAGGTCCGGGGCGCGCTCGCCGACGCCGGGTTCTGGGCCTCCCTGTCCGACTGGATACTGCTGGGAGGAGCCGTGGTGGTGGCGCTGACGCTGTGGGGACTGTGGCCCCGGATCGCCGAGTACCGGTTCCGGGGGCGGCGATGAACCGCCCCGGCGCCCGCACGCTCGGCGTCCTGTGCGTGTGCCTGGTCCTGCTCGGCGCCGGTGTGTACGCCGGGGTGCGCTGGGCCCGCGACTGGGAGGGCTCCGTCACCCTGCTCGCCAACTGGAGCGGCACGGAACGCGAGCAGTTCGAGGAGCACGTCGTCGAGCCGTTCGAGGAGAAGTACCGGATCGACGTGGTCTACCAGGGCAGCTCCGCCCTCAGCCAGGTGCTGGCCGCCGACATGGCGGCCGGCGACCCGCCCGACGTGGCGGTGCTGCCCGGGCCCGGCGAACTGCTCGCCTACGCCGTCGACGGCCGGCTGCACCCGCTGGACGGCCTCTTCGACACCGGGGAGTACGACCGCTTCTGGGCTCCCGAGGTCACCGTGCCCGGGCAGGACGCCCACACCTACTGGCTGCCCGTGAAGACCGGCCTGAAGAGCATGGTCTGGTACGCCGGCCAGGCGCCGACCGCACAGTCGGCCGGCCCGCCCGCCCGCTGGTGCGCCGGCCTGGAGTCCGGGGCGACCTCCGGCTGGCCCGGCACCGACTGGGTGGAGGACATCCTGCTCCAGCAGGCCGGACCGGGGGTGTACGCGGACTGGGCCAACGGCAGGCTGCCGTGGACCGACGACGCCGTGCGCAAGGCCTGGCAGACCTGGGCCGGCCTGGTGGGCGCGGGCGACGCCGCCCGGGTCGAACAGGTGCTGACCACCGCCTTCGACGCCGACTGCGCGGCGGGCCGCCTGGAGCACCAGGGTTCCTTCCGGGCCGGGCACTGGCGGGAGGAGAGCGGCGACTACGTCCACTTCTCCGAGGTGGTACCCGAGGCCGGTGCGGACGCCGGCGCCTGGGAGGTCTCCGGCGACCTGGCGGCCGTACTCGATCCGACCCCGGAGGCGGAGCGGCTGATCCGCTACCTCGCCGACCCGGACACCGCGCTGCCGGAGTACACGGCGAACAGGGCGGCCGCCGCGGACACCGAGCAGGACGCCACGGAACGGGAGATCGGAACCCTCCTGCGCGAACCCGGCCGCACCCGGTGCTGGGACGCCTCCGACGCCATGCCCCGCGCCACCCGGGACGCCTTCCACCAGGCGGTCCTGCGCCACGTCGCCGACCCGTCCGACCTGGAGAGCCGCCTGAAGGAACTCGAAGCGCTCCGCAGACCCCAGAACCTGCCGGTGTGCAGCACGGGCCGGGACGCGCCCTGAAGGGGCGCGGGGCTGTGACACCGTGCGGCTCCGCCCCGCGGGCGCGGGCACCCGGCACCGGGGCCGCGGCCGGCGCACGGCCCCGTCCGTCCCGGACCCGTCCCACCCACCCCCGGAGGGCATGGCAGGCTTGCCCCATGGCCGCGCAGATCAACCCCAGCATCCTGTCCGCCGACTTCGCCCGCCTCGCGGACGAGGCCAAGGCGGTCGAAGGAGCCGACTGGCTCCACGTCGACGTCATGGACAACCACTTCGTTCCGAACCTCACACTCGGCGTGCCGGTGGTCGAGTCGCTGGCCCGTGCGACCGACACACCGCTGGACTGCCACCTCATGATCGAGGCCCCCGACCGCTGGGCGCCGCAGTACGTCGAGGCGGGCGCCGGCTCCGTCACCTTCCACGCCGAGGCGGCCGCCGCGCCGGTGCGGCTGGCCCGCGAGATCCGGGCCAAGGGCGCCCGCGCGTCCATGGCGCTCAAGCCCGCGACGCCGATCGAGCCCTACGAGGACCTGCTGCCCGAACTCGACATGCTGCTGATCATGACGGTTGAACCCGGCTTCGGCGGGCAGGCGTTCCTCGACATCATGCTGCCGAAGATCCGCCGCACCCGTGAGCTGATCAAGAAGCACGGTCTGGAGCTGTGGCTCCAGGTCGACGGCGGTGTCTCGGCGTCCACGATCGAGCGGTGCGCCGACGCCGGCGCCGACGTCTTCGTCGCGGGTTCCGCCGTGTACGGGGCGTCCGACCCGGCCGAGGCGGTACGTGCACTGCGCACGCAGGCGGACGCGGCCACCGCCGGGGCATCCTGGTCCTGCGACCACTGAGGAACAGAAAGTGAACGGCTCCCATCAGGGCTGATCAACAGCGCCGAATCTGCAAGGATGAACGGCGTATCCAGAGTGTGAACATCAGTGAGGAGATCGCCGTGTCGGGTATGTCGGCGGGCCGTTCAGCCATGCGGATGGGACCCGCTGAGCTGGTCCAGGCGGCGGCCATGGCCCGCCGCTTCTACCTCGAGGGCAAGTCCAAGATCCAGATCGCGGAGGAGTTCGGCGTCAGCCGCTTCAAGGTGGCCAGGGTTCTCGAGACCGCCCTCGAGCGGGACCTTGTACGCATCGAGATCCGGGTGCCCGCCGAGCTGGACGCGGAGCGCTCGGACGCCCTGCGGGCCCGCTACGGGCTCAGACACGCCGTCGTGGTGGAGTCCCCGGCCGACGCCGAGGAGACACCCGACCCGGAGAACCTGGGCGAGGTGGCCGCCGACCTGCTCGGCGAGCTGGTCAACGAGGGGGACGTGCTGGGCCTGGCCTGGGGCCGCTCCACCATCCACATGGCGGCGGCGCTCGACCGGCTGCCGCCGTGCACCGTGGTCCAGCTGACCGGCGTGTACGACGCCGGGACCGCCGAGCGCGGCTCGGTGGAGGCCGTGCGCCGGGCCGCCCAGGTGTCGGGCGGCGACGCCCACCCCATCTACGCGCCGATGCTGCTGCCGGACGCCGCCACCGCGCAGGCGCTGCGGCACCAGACCGGGATCGCCCGGGCCTTCGAGTACTTCGACAAGGTCACGGTCGCCTGCGTCTCCATCGGCTCCTGGGAGCCGGGCATCTCGACGGTGCACGACATGCTCAGCGACGAGGAGCGCGCGCACTACGCCTCGCTCGGGGTCGCCGCCGAGATGTCCGCGCACCTCTTCGACGCCGAGGGCCGCCGGGTCGGGCGGGACCTGGGGGAGCGGTGCATCACGGTCAAGGCCGACCAGCTGCGCCGCATCCCCGAGGTGGTGGCGATCGCGGGCGGGCAGCGCAAGGCGGCGGCCATCGACGCGGTGCTGCGCTCCGGACTCGTCACCAGCCTGGTGACGGACACGTCGGCCGCGGATTACCTGATGACGGCGGGATCGGCACCGAAGTCGACGCTGAACCGGGCCGACCCGGACGGAATCTGACCGCCCGGCAGAACGGGACGCGCAGCAGGAAGGAAGCGGGATGACCGAGGACTCCGCGGGGCGGCTCGTGGTCACGCTGGACCTCGGCGGGGTCACGGACAAGGCGGGCCTGATGGACCGCTGCGCCCGTGACCTGTCGCTGCCCGACTGGTTCGGCCGCAAC
Organism: Streptomyces sp. BK208; assembly: GCF_004364245.1. GTDB lineage: Bacteria > Actinomycetota > Actinomycetes > Streptomycetales > Streptomycetaceae > Streptomyces. Next base: position 350,896 of record NZ_SOAV01000007.1, read on the forward strand.
TGGGACGCGCTCGCCGACTCGCTGGCCGATCCCTCCGTCTGGCCCGAGGGCGCCGCGGACCGGGGGCTGGTCCTCGTGGTGGAGGGCTGGCGCTCGTACGCCGAGGCACGTCCGCAGGAGTGGGCCGTGGCGGAGGAGGTCTTCGCCGAGGCCACCGACCGCGGTCCGGGGCTCTTCGTGACCCTGGGCCCTGGAGGAACCTCCAAGGAGGCCGCTGACCAGCCTGGATGATCTGCCCGGGGATTATCGGCCATCCCTCATGGGACAATGAAGTACGTGCTCTTTCCCCCTGGCTGACCTGTCCGGGGGCCACCTCTGATCGACTGGGATGTGCAGCACGTGCGTTTCCTGAATGACATCCAGCCCTCGTACGACCTGACGTATGACGACGTGTTCATGGTGCCGAGCCGCTCCGCCGTGGGCTCCCGGCAGGGCGTGGACCTCGCCTCCCCGGACGGCACCGGCACCACGATCCCGCTGGTCGTCGCCAACATGACCGCCATCGCGGGCCGCCGGATGGCCGAGACGGTGGCCCGGCGCGGCGGCCTCGTGGTCATCCCGCAGGACATCCCGATCGAGGTCGTCACCGACGTCGTCTCCTGGGTGAAGAGCCGCCACCACGTGCTGGACACCCCGATCGTGCTGGCCCCGCACCAGACGGTCGCCGACGCGCTGGCCCTGCTGCCCAAGCGCGCCCACAACGCGGGCGTCGTCGTGGACGGGGATCACAAGCCGGTCGGCGTGGTCACCGACACCGACCTGACCGGCGTGGACCGCTTCACCCAGCTCGAGGAGGTCATGTCCAAGGACCTGATCCTCATCGACGCGGACCTGGACCCGCGCGAGGCCTTCAACACCCTCGACGCCGCCAACCGCCGCTACGCGCCCGCCGTGGACAAGGACGGCCGCCTCGCCGGCATCCTCACCCGCAAGGGCGCCCTGCGCGCCACGCTGTACACCCCGGCGGTCGACGCGAACGGCAGGCTCCGTGTCGCCGCCGCCGTCGGCATCAACGGCGACGTGGCAGGCAAGGCCAAGCAGCTGCTCGACGCGGGCGTGGACACCCTTGTCATCGACACCGCGCACGGCCACCAGGAGTCGATGATCAGCGCGGTCAGGGTCGTGCGCGCGCTGGACCCGCGGATCCCGATCGTCGCCGGCAACATCGTCTCCGCCGAGGGCGTGCGGGACCTGATCGAGGCGGGCGCCGACATCGTCAAGGTCGGTGTGGGCCCCGGCGCCATGTGCACCACGCGCATGATGACCGGCGTGGGCCGGCCGCAGTTCTCCGCCGTCCTGGAGTGCGCCGCCGAGGCGAAGAAGTACGGCAAGCACGTCTGGGCCGACGGCGGTGTCCGCCACCCGCGTGACGTGGCGATGGCGCTGGCGGCCGGGGCGTCCAACGTGATGGTCGGCTCCTGGTTCGCCGGGACCTACGAGTCCCCGGGCGACCTCCAGCACGACGCGAACGGCCGTGCCTACAAGGAGTCCTTCGGCATGGCCTCCGCGCGCGCCGTGCGCAACCGCACCTCGGAGGAGTCGGCGTACGACCGGGCCCGCAAGGCGCTGTTCGAGGAGGGCATCTCCACCTCCCGGATGTTCCTCGACCCGGCCCGCCCCGGCGTCGAGGACCTGATCGACTCGATCATCGCGGGCGTCCGCTCGTCCTGCACCTACGCCGGTGCGGGCTCCCTGGAGGAGTTCGCCGAGAAGGCCATCGTCGGCGTCCAGAGCGCCGCCGGTTACGCCGAGGGCAAGCCGCTGCACGCCAGCTGGAGCTGATCCCCGCCGGGGCCGGCACACCCCGTCAGGCATGCTTGACGTCAAGCACGCCTGACGGGACGCTGGGGCCATGACGACTCCACAGAGCATCGAGCCGGAGCACACCCTGCTGACCGCCGTGGCCCGTCTCGACGAACTGCGCTCCCGGGAGTCCCTCGCCGGGTTCGGCAGCGACGACGAGGCCCTGGACCGTCCCCAGCTCCTCGAATCGCTCGCACTGAGCGAGGTGGTCGCCCGCAAGGCCGCCCAGGGGCGTCAGCTGACCGTCCGCGCCGCCCGCGAGGCCGGCGCCTCCTGGTCGCAGATCGGGGCCGCCCTCGGCACCAGCAAACAGGCCGCCTGGGAGGCGCACATGCGCTGGATCGACGCCCAGGAAGCAGCCCGCGGCCGGCCCGGCCAGATCGGCTTCGACCCCGCCGACGCGGCCGAGGCACGCGCCACGGCAGGCGAACCGGACGACCACTGACCGGCGTCCGCCGGACGGGCACGTGCGGGACCGGTGGCCGCCGGACGAGTGTCTGCGGATAGGCGTTCCGTGAACCCCCCCGCCTGCGGGCCGGCTTCGCCGGATCACCGGCAGCCGGCTGCGGCACAGCCGCCGCCCCGCCCCCTCCTACCGACGGGGTAACCGTGCAGGGCGTACAGGGCATCGGCCCCGGTCGTCGTACCGGCGCTGACCAGGTCCGATCCGTCGTCCACGGGCGCCCGCGCAACGCCGTGCGCCCCTCGCGCAACGAACACCCGCGCCGTCCCGTCGAACGCAACGATCGTGCTCACACGCGCAAGGTTGCTGCATTACCGAGGCACCTCCCCGCTCGTAGTGTTCTGCGCTGTACGTGGCGTGGCGGGGACCCCGCTCGGTGGGTTCCCGTTCTGCACGAGCGCGCCCGCCGGTCCCCGCCGCTCCCAGGCCCGCCGAGAACCCGCCCGTTCACCCCGGGCGGCGCCCCCGGCAGCGACAAAGGAGTCAACGCGTGCTCGACCAAGGCGCACCCCCGCACCACGACGCATCGGCCACCCCACCGTCCCCGGGCCTGGCCACGCGCCTCATGCGCCGTAAGCCCGTGGAACGCCTGGTCGCCGAGGGCGGCCAGGGCGAGGGAGGCAGCCTCCGCCGCACCCTCGGCCTCTGGCAGCTCACCATGATCAGCATCGGCGCCACCCTGGGCACCGGCATCTTCGTCGTCCTCGGCGAGGCCGTTCCCAAGGCCGGACCCGCCGTCACGCTCTCCTTCGTCATCGCCGGCCTCACCGCGCTCTTCTCGGCCCTGTCCTACGCCGAGCTGGCCGGCACCATTCCGGTCGCCGGGTCCTCGTACTCGTACGCCTACGCCACCATGGGCGAGCTGGTCGCCTGGATCTGCGGCTGGTGCCTCGTCCTGGAGTACGGCGTCTCCGTGGCCGCCGTCGCCGTCGGCTGGGGCGAGTACCTGAACGAGCTGCTCGACGGCACCATCGGCGTGACCCTCCCCGCGGCCCTGTCGGCACCGCCCGGCGACGGCGGCATCTTCAACCTGCCCGCGCTGATCGTGGTCCTGCTGGCGATGACCTTCCTGCTCGGCGGCGCACGCGAGTCCGCCCGCGCCAACACGATCATGGTCGTCGTCAAGATCGCGGCGCTGGTGCTGTTCTGCGCGATCGGCGTCCAGGGCTTCCGCTCCGGCAACTACGAGCACTTCATGCCGCTCGGCATGGCCGGGGTCAGCGCGGCCGGCGCGACGCTGTTCTTCTCCTACATCGGTTTCGACGCGGCCTCCACAGCGGGCGAGGAGGCGAAGAACGCCCAGCGCGACCTCCCGCGCGCGATCATGCTGTCCCTGGTCATCGTGACCGTGCTGTACGTCCTCGTCGCGGCCGTCGCCGTCGGTGCCCGGCCCTGGCGGACCTTCACCGACTCCGAAGCCTCCCTCGCCCAGATCATGAGCGACGTCACCGGCCAGAGCTTCTGGGGCACCCTGCTGGCCTTCTGCGCCGTCGTGGCCATCGCCAGCGTCGTCCTGACCGTCCTCTACGGGCAGACCCGGGTCCTGTTCGCGATGTCCCGCGACGGACTGGTGCCCAAGGTGTTCTCCAAGGTCCACCCGAAGACCGGCGCGCCCCGCGCCAACACGCTGATCGTCTCGCTGTTCTGCGGCGTCCTCGCCGCCGCGATCCCGCTCGGGCAGCTCGCCGACGCCACCAGCATCGGCACCCTCTTCGCCTTCGCCCTGGTCAACATCGCCGTCGTGGTGCTGCGCCGGACCCGTCCCGACATGCGCCGCACCTTCCGGGTGCCGCTGTCCCCGGTGCTGCCCGCCCTCGGCTTCGGCCTCTGCGTCTGGATGATGGGCAGCCTGTCCACCGTCACCTGGGTGGTCTTCGGTGTCTGGATGGGCGGCGGCCTCGTGTTCTACTTCCTGTACGGCCACCGCCGCTCCCGACTCGCCACGCCGGACCCGTCCGAGGTCCGGACGCACCAGAAGTGAAGTGAACGACCCGCAGTGCTGAACGATCTCGACGAACGCATCGTGCACGCCCTCGCCGAGGACGCCCGCCGCTCCTACGCGGACATCGGGCAGTCGGTCGGCCTGTCCGCGCCCGCCGTGAAACGGCGCGTGGACCGGCTGCGCGCCACCGGGGCCATCACCGGCTTCACCGTACGGGTCGACCCCGCCGCGCTCGGCTGGGAGACCGAGGGGTTCGTCGAGATCTTCTGCCGCCGCAACACCTCGCCGGAGACCATCCAGCGGGGCCTGGAGCGCTACCAGGAGGTCGTGGCCGCGTCCACCGTCACCGGCGACGCGGACGCGGTCGCCCAGGTCTTCGCCTCCGACATGCGGCACTTCGAGCGGGTCCTGGAGCGCATCGCCGGAGAGCCGTTCGTGGAGCGGACCAAGTCCGTGCTGGTGCTCTCGCCGCTGCTGCGGCGCTTCTCGTCGGGCTCACCCGCGTAAACCGATGGCGGGCGCCCCGCGTGCCGTCTAGCATCGATGCCATGACCTGGCGACATTGATCCTCCCGTAGCGCCTCCTCCCGAGGGCCGCCCCGGACGCCGTACATCCGGTGTCCGATTCCGCCCCCTCGGGAAGGCCTCATGTCCGTCACGCCTCCGCCCTCGCCCACGTCCGAGCGTGCCCACCCGCCCGCCGGTGCCCGCCGCCTCGTGCGCACGCTGTACGCCTCCGCGTTCTGCGACGAGTTCGTCCTCCTCTACCCGGTGTACGCGCTGCTGTTCAGCGACACCGGTCTGTCCGTCTGGCAGACGACCTCGCTGTTCGCCCTGTGGTCGCTGACCGGCGTGCTGCTCGAGGTGCCCTCCGGCGCCTGGGCCGACGCCGTGTCCCGGCGGCTGCTGCTGATCCTCGGCCCGCTGCTCACCGCCGCCGGCTTCGCCCTGTGGGTGCTCGTGCCCTCCTACGGCGCCTTCGCGCTCGGCTTCGTGCTGTGGGGCGCCGGCGGCGCGCTCGGCTCGGGCGCCCTGGAGGCCCTTGTCTACGACGAGCTGGAACGGGCCGGCGCGGCCGACCGGTACGCCCGCGTCATGGGCCGGGCCCGGGCCATCGGCATCGCCGCGACCATGTCCGCCATGGGCCTGGCCGGCCCGGTGTTCGCCTGGGGCGGCTACGACGCGGTGGGCGCGGCGAGCGTGCTGGCCTGTCTGGCCGGGGCGGTGGTGGCGACCCGGTTCCCCGAGCACCGCACACCGTCCGGCGGCGGCGAGCGCTGGTCCGCGACCCTGCGCGCGGGACTCGCCGAGGCCCGCGCCGACCGCTCCGTGCGCGGCGCACTGCTCCTCGTGCCGGCCGTGACCGCGGTGTGGGGCGCGCTGGACGAGTACACGCCGCTGCTGGCCCGCGACACGGGCGTGGCATCCGAGACCGTGCCCTGGCTGCTGCTGATGATCTGGGCCGGCGCCACGGCAGGCAGTCTGCTGGCCGGTCCCGCGGAACGCCTGACCGGCAACGGCTTCGCCGCGCTGCTCACCGGTTCCGCGCTCGCCCTGGCCGTGGGCGGGCTGGCCGGCACACCGGTCGCCCTGGTCCTGGTCGCGCTCGCCTTCGGCGGCTTCCAGCTGGCGACCGTGCTGGCCGACGCCCGCCTCCAGCAGCGCATCGACGACTCCGGGCGGGCCACCCTCACCTCGGTCGCGGGCCTGGGCAGCGAGCTGGGCAACCTCGCCACCTACGCCGCCTACGCCACGGCGGCCACGGCGTGGGGCCACGGCACCGCCTTCGCGCTGTCCGCGGTGCCGTACCTGCTGACGGCGCTGCTGCTGACGGGCGCGGCCCGGACCGCGGCCCCGGCCGTGGCGGCCCGGCGGAGACGCCGCCGGACCGCATCCTGATCCCCGGCGCCACACGGCGGTGCCGGGGGACGCGGACCGGTGGCGCAGGGAGAGCGGCTCGCCGTCCGCGAGGCGCGCAACGAACAGCCGCCGGGTGCCGGGCGGACGCAACGATCCGCTCACCGGCGCGCAACAGGTCCGTCTTGTCCGGCCGAGTCCGCCGACCGTACCGTCTATCTGGCCCCCCGACCCCCCTCCCACCGGCGAGGAACACCGCATGCGCACCGCCCTGCTCCAGAGCTCCGGCCGCCCCGGCTCCACCGCCGAGAACCTCGAGGTCCTCGACGAGGCCGCGGGCCGCGCCGCCGCCGCGGGCGCCGCGCTGCTCGTCACCTCCGAGCTGTTCCTGACGGGCTACGCCATCGGCGACGACGTCGCCGTCCTCGCCGAGCCCGCCGACGGCGACGCGGCCGACGCCGTCGCGGAGATCGCCGGACGCCACGGTCTCGCCGTCGCCTACGGCTACCCGGAGCGGGACGGCGAGCACGTCTTCAACAGCGTCCAGCTGATCTCCGCCGACGGCACCCGCCTGGCCAACCACCGCAAGACGCACCTCTTCGGCTGCTTCGAGCGCGACCACTTCACCCCGGGCGGCCGGCCCGTCACGCAGGCCGGGCTGAACGGCCTCACCGTCGGCCTGATGATCTGCTACGACGTCGAGTTCCCGGAGAACGTGCGCGCCCACGCCCTCGCCGGCACCGACCTGCTGCTCGTCCCGACCGCGCAGATGCACCCGTTCCAGTTCGTCGCCGAGTCCGTCGTCCCGGTGCGGGCCTTCGAGAACCAGATGTACGTCGCGTACGTCAACCGCGTCGGCCCGGAGGGCGAGTTCGAGTTCGTCGGCCTCTCCTGCCTCGCCGGACCCGACGGCGTCGCCCGCGGCAGGGCGGGGCGCGCCGAGGAACTGGTCCTCGCCGACGCCGACCCGGCCTTCCTCGCCGCGTCCCGCGAGGCCAACCCGTACCTGAAGGACCGCCGTCCCGGTCTCTACGGGTCCCTCGTCTGAACACCCACCGCCACCCCCGTACCACCCGCGCAAGGAGTCCGTACCCCATGACGTCCACCGTGCCCAACGCGATCGAGCACGCAGACGAGCAGCAGCCGCCGATCACCATGTTCGGGCCGGACTTCCCGTACGCGTACGACGACTTCCTCGCCCACCCGGCCGGACTCGGCCAGATACCGGCCACCGAACACGGCACCGAGGTCGCCGTCGTCGGCGGCGGCCTGTCCGGCATCGTGGCGGCCTACGAGCTGATGAAGATGGGTCTCAAGCCCGTCGTCTACGAGGCCGACCGGATCGGCGGCCGCCTGCGCACCGTCGGGTTCGACGGCTGCGACCCGTCGCTGACCGCCGAGATGGGCGCGATGCGCTTCCCGCCGTCCTCCACCGCCCTCCAGCACTACATCGACCTGGTGGGCCTCGAGACCCGGGCCTTCCCCAACCCGCTGGCCGAGGCGACGCCGTCGACCGTCGTCGACCTCAAGGGCGAGTCGCACTACGCCGAGACCCTCGACGACCTGCCGCAGGTCTACCGGGACGTGGCCGAGGCCTGGGCCAGGTGCCTCGAAGAGGGCGCCGACTTCTCCGACATGAACCGCGCCCTGCGCGAGCGCGACGTCCCGCGCATCCGGGAGATCTGGGCCGAGCTGGTCGAGAAGCTCGACAACCAGACCTTCTACGGCTTCCTGTGCGACTCCGAGGCCTTCAAGTCCTTCCGGCACCGCGAGATCTTCGGCCAGGTCGGCTTCGGCACCGGCGGCTGGGACACCGACTTCCCCAACTCCATCCTGGAGATCCTCCGCGTCGTCTACACCGAGGCCGACGACCACCACCGCGGCATCGTCGGCGGTTCCCAGCAGCTGCCGCTCCGGCTCTGGGAGCGCGAACCGGAGAAGATCGTCCACTGGCCGTACGGCACCTCGCTCAGCTCCCTGCACCCGGACGGCGCACCCCGCCCGGCCGTGACCCGGCTGAACCGCACCGCCGGCAACCGCATCACGGTGACCGACGCCGACGGCGACATCCGCACCTACCGGGCGGCGATCTTCACCGCCCAGTCCTGGATGCTGCTCTCGAAGATCGCCTGCGACGACTCGCTCTTCCCCATCGACCACTGGACCGCGATCGAGCGGACCCACTACATGGAGTCCTCCAAGCTCTTCGTCCCGGTGGACCGGCCGTTCTGGCTGGACAAGGACGAGGAAACGGGGCGGGACGTCATGTCGATGACGCTCACCGACCGGATGACGCGCGGCACGTACCTGCTCGACGACGGGCCCGACCGGCCCGCCGTCATCTGCCTCTCCTACACCTGGTGCGACGACAGCCTGAAGTGGCTGCCGCTGTCCGCGAACGAGCGGATGGAGGTCATGCTGAAGTCGCTCGGCGAGATCTACCCGAAGGTCGACATCAGGAAGCACGTCATCGGCAACCCGGTGACGGTCTCCTGGGAGAACGAGCCCTACTTCATGGGCGCGTTCAAGGCCAACCTGCCCGGTCACTACCGCTACCAGCGGCGCCTGTTCACGCACTTCATGCAGGAGGAACTGCCCGAGGACAAGCGGGGCATCTTCCTGGCAGGCGACGACATCTCCTGGACGGCCGGCTGGGCCGAGGGCGCCGTCCAGACCGCGCTGAACGCGGTCTGGGGCGTCATGCACCACTTCGGCGGCGAGACCGACGCCACCAACCCCGGCCCCGGCGACCTGTACGAGCAGATCGCGCCGGTGGAACTCCCGGAGGACTAGGGAGTCCGGGAGGAGCAGGGGGCCCGGCCGCGGGCCTAGATCCCGGCCGCCCTCGCCTTCTCGTACACCCGGGCGGCGACGTCCTTGAGTTCCTCGGCGTCGCGCGTGCCGCTCTGCACGTCGACCAGGATCTCGTCCAGGCCGATCTCGGCGTGCGCGGCCAGGTCCTCGACGATCTGGTCGACGCCGCCCTGGAAGGGCCGCCGGTCGGAGCCCTCGTGGTTCGACGCGCTGTACCGGGCGTTGACCCGCAGCACCGTCCGGATCGGTTCCGTGCGGCCGCGCTCGGCGGCCAGCTCCCGCAGCTGCCGCCACTGCTCGGCGACGGTCCCGGCGCCGACACCGTTCGGCAGCCAGCCGTCCGCGTGGTCGACCAGGCGACGCCGGGCCCGGCCGCTGTCGCCCGCCGCAAGCAGGATCGGGATCGGCCGGGCCGGTTTGGGACCGACCACGGCGGACGCGATCTTCGTGACCTCGCCGTCGTACACCACCGGGTCGGGACCCCACACCGCGCGGCACACCCCGATCAGCTCGTCCAGGGCGGCGCCGCGTTCGGCGAACGGCCGCACGGACGCCGCCGCGTACTCGTCGTGCGACCAGCCGGTGCCGAAGCCCGCCACCACCCGGCCGCCGCTCGCCGCGTCCAGCGAGGCCAGGGACTTGGCCAGCTGGAAGGGCACGTGCAGCGGGGCGACCAGGACGCTGGTCCCCAGCCGGACCCGCTCGGTGGCCGCGGCGGCGAGGGCGAGGGTGACCAGCGGCTCGGCCACGTTCCGGTACGTGTCCGGCCAGGGCAGACCCTCGATGCCGTACAGGCCCTGGGTGGCGGGTTCGGGGAACAGGGCGCGCTCGAACACCCACACGCTGTCGTAGCCCGTCCGTTCCGCCGCGCGGGCCACGTCGGGGACGTCCTTGCCGAGGTCGTACTGCCGCATCTGGGGGAGGCCGAGTCCGAGCCGGGTCGTCATGCCGGGTGCTCCTTCGCAGTCGGGGTGCGATGTTGCCCATGGGTCCAACCGGTTTCAACGTACAGCGATCGCCGGGGCGTCGCGGGGCACACCCGGCGGGAACCGGCCGGATCAGTCCGGCAGCGGGGTGAGCAGCATGCGGCCCGCGAAGCCCACGGCCGCGTCCAGCCGTTCGGTGAACTCCCCGGCGACGTCCGGCAGCCGGCGCAGTGCCCACAGTGCGCGGGCCGCCGCCCAGGTGGCCTCGCGGGCGCGCTCCAGACTCCAGGAGCCGAGCAGATGGGTCAGCGGGTCGGCGATCTGGAGGAGGTCGGGACCCGGCATCAGCTCGTCGCGGATGCGCTCCTCCAGCGAGACGAGGAGATCGCCCACGCGGTCGAACTCGTCCTCCAGGTCGCGCGGTTCGCAGCCGAGCGCACGACAGGTGTCCACCACGGCCAGCGCGAGGTCGTGGCCGATGTGCGCGTTGATGCCCGCCAGCGCGAACTGCAGTGGCCGTACCCCGGGGTGGCGGCGGAACTGGAACAGCGGGCGCCAGCATGCGGGCGGACGGCGGTCCTCCTCCGCCGCGTCCACGGCGGCCAGATAGCGCTCCGCGAACCGCGCGTCCAGCGCGCTCGCCGCTCCCGCGTCCGCGAACCGGCCGCCGTCGATGTGCCGGTCCACGGCCTCCGTGACGGCCAGGTAGACGCGGTTGAAGACCGCCAGGCCGTCGCGGGCCGGCAGCGCCGTGTCGAGGGCGCGCATCCGGGACAGGACGCTGTCCACCGTCACGGCGGCCGTCGGGACTTGCTCGCAGTGCGCCATGGCGGCAGCGTCGCAGCTTTCCGGTGACCGGAGCGCCGGCGGGCCCGGGGCTTCCCCAGAACGGGGGAACACGCCCGCCGCGCGCGGGGAGGGCGCCGCGAACGCGTTCACCCCCCTCGTACGCCTACGACCCGGCGCGCTGAGTCCCGCCGCCGTCACCGTCGTCGCCGCTCGCGTTCTTCGCGTCGTACGACGACGTGCCCTCGTCGAGCAGCGGCTGCTGCGTCTTGAGGTGGGCCGGGGCGAAGGCGCGCAGCGCGTGGTAGCCGGTGATGACGACCAGGGTGCCGAGCGCGATGCCGCTCAGCGAGAAGGTGTCGGTGAACTCCATGCTGACGTTGCCGACGCCGATGATGATGCCCGCGGCGGCCGGGACCAGGTTCAGCGGGTTGCGCATGTCCACCTCGGCGTTGATCCAGATCTGCGCGCCGAGCAGCCCGATCATGCCGTAGAGGATGACGGTGATGCCGCCGAGCACGCCGCCCGGGATCGCGGCCACGACCGCGCCGAACTTCGGACAGAGGCCGAAGAGCAGGGCGAAGCCCGCCGCCGCCCAGTACGCGGCCGTCGAGTAGACCCGGGTGGCGGCCATCACGCCGATGTTCTCGGAGTAGGTGGTGTTGGGCGGGCCGCCGACCGCGGTGGAGAGCACGGAGCCGATGCCGTCGGCCGAGATGGCGGTGCCGAGCCGGTCGTCGAGGTTGTCGCCGGTCATCTCGCCGACCGCCTTGACGTGCCCGGCGTTCTCGGCGATCAGGGCGATGACGACCGGCAGGGCGACCAGGATCGCCGACCACTCGAAGCTCGGTCCGTGGAAGGTCGGCAGCCCGATCCAGTCGGCCTGCCCCACGGCGGAGAAGTCCAGCCGCCAGTGGTCGGTGAGCTTGCCGCTGCCGTCCACCGAGTGGATCTGGCCGAAGAGCCGGTCGAGGGCCCAGGACAGGACGTACCCGAAGACCAGCCCCAGGAAGATCGCGATCCGGGACCAGAAGCCGCGCAGGCACACCACGGCCAGACCGGTGAACAGCATCACCAGCAGCGCCGTCCACTGGTCCTGGGGCCAGTAGGTGGACGCGGTGACCGGGGCCAGGTTGAAGCCGATCAGCATGACCACCGCGCCGGTGACGACCGGCGGCATGGCCGCGTGGATGATCCGCGCCCCGAACCGCTGCACGGCGAGCCCCACCAGGAACAGCGCGACGCCGACCACCAGGACCGCGCCGGTCACCGTGGCGCTGGTGCCGCCCTGCGCCCGGATCACGGCGGCGACACCGACGAAGGAGAGCGAGCAGCCCAGGTAGCTGGGCACCCGGCCGCGGGTGGCGAGCAGGAAGATGACGGTCGCCACGCCCGACATCATGATCGCGAGGTTGGGGTCGAGGCCCATCAGGACCGGGGCCACGAAGGACGCCCCGAACATGGCCACCACGTGCTGGGCGCCGAGCCCGGCCGTGCGGGGCCACGAGAGCCGTTCGTCGGGGCGTACCACCGCTCCGGGGGCGGGTACCTTTCCGTCCCCGTGCAGCTTCCAGCGCACGCCGAGGTCCATGGTGAGGTTTCGCTTTCTCTGTACGTGAGGTCTGTCCGGACCATTGTCAGGGGTAACCCGGCGTGCTCACGTCCCGCGCCCCCGCTGACCAGCACCTTCCCCCGGGTTCCCGGTGAGCGTCCGCTTAGGATGAAGGGGAACCGCTGTACGTGAGCACCGCCGAGCACCACCAGGAGTCCCGCCAGTGACCGCCGAAGCCCCCACCGCACCCGCCCTGTCCTACGGGCGGCTCGTCCCCGTCACCGTCCACTTCGACGACCTCGACGCGCTCGGGCTGCTGCACAACGCGCGCTACCCCGTCATGGTCGAGCGGGCCTGGACCGAGCTGTGGGCCGGGCACGGCGTCCGCTTCGAGGGCGACTGGGCGGCGGCCGGCGACGCCTGCAACGCGGTCAGGGAACTGACGATCAGCTACGAGGCGCCGGTCACCAGGCCCGGAGGGTACGCCGTCCACCTGTGGCTGGACCGGCTGGGCACCACCGGACTGACCTACGGCTTCCGCTTCTGCTCGGCGGACGGCGCCACCACCTACGCCCACGGCACCCGCGTGCTGGTCCGGCTGGACTCCGGGACGCTGCGCCCGGCGCCGTGGAGCGAGGCGTTCAGGACTGCCGGTCGGGCACTTCTGCGGCCGACGGACTGATCGTCGGCCGGTTGCGGTCCCCGGACCGCAGCACCCGCGCGAACGCCACCAGGCAGCAGGCCAGCACGGTCACCAGACCGAACGACACCACCAGGCTGGTCGCCTGGGCCAGGCCGCCGATCGCGCTCGGCGCGACCAGCCCCGAGGTGTACGTGATGGTGGCAACGCCCGCGATGGCCAGGCTCGGGTTGGAGCCGGCCCGGCCGGCGGCGGCGAAGCACAGCGGCACGACCACGGCGATGCCGAGACCCATCAGCGCGAAGCCGGTCATCGCCACCGCCGGGTGGCCGCCGACCACGACGAGCAGCCCGCCCAGGGTGGCCAGCACACCGCTCACCCGGACGGTCCGCACCGCGCCGAACCGGTCCACCACCTTGTCACCGGCGAGCCGGGCCACCGCCATCGTGAGCGTGAAGCCCGTCGTGCACGCCGCCGCGAGACCGGCGGAGGTCTCCAGCTCGTCGCGCAGGTAGACCGCCGACCAGTCCAGGCTGGCACCCTCCGCGAACACCGCGCAGAAGCCGACCGCGCCGATGAGCAGCGCCGACCTGGGCGGCAGGGCGAAGCGCGGCGGCGGGTCCTCGTCCTCGGCGGGCTGGAGGTCCAGGACCCAGGCGCAGGCGACCAGGCCCGTCACGGTCAGCACCGCGGCCGCCAGGAGGTGGTGCGTCCGGGCGTCCGCGCCCAGATGGGCCGCGAGCGTACCGGCCGCCGAACCGATCAGTGCGCCGGTGCTCCACATGCCGTGCAGCCCGGACATGATCGACTTGTCGAGCCGGTTCTCGATCTCGACGCCGAGCGCGTTCATGGCCACGTCCGACATGCCCGCCGAGGCGCCGTAGACGAACAGCGCGAGGCACAGGGTGAGCAGGTTCGGCGCGAGGGAGGGCAGCACCAGCGCCAGCGTCCACAGGGCCAGCAGACCGCGCAGGGCGGCCCGGGCGCCGAAGCGGTGGCTGACGCTCCCGGCCAGCGGCATGGCGAGGGAGGCGCCGAGCGCCGGGAAGGCCAGCGCCAGCCCCAACTGGCCCGCGCTCACCCCGGCGTGGTCCTGGATCCACGGCACCCGGGTCGCGAAGGAGCCGGTGACGGCGCCGTGCACGGCGAACACGGCCGCCACCGCGTACCGGGCGCGCTTCACCTCGCCTCGCCCGTACAGCCCTGTGCTCATGGTCCACCCCTCCGTGTCTCCGGCGCGCGGCAGTGTGGCAGCGCGGGGCGTAAACTATCAGGGAGCCTGCCTGATAGATAGTGGATTACCGGCGTGCGCCTCCACGCCACCGATCTGGAAGGATCCCGGCATGCCCGCATCCCCGAGCACCGCCCGGGCCATCAACGACCGGCTCGCCCTCCATCTGCTGCAGCAGGAGGGCCCGTTGACGGCAGGCCAGTTGAAGCAGCTGACCGGCCTGTCCCGGCCCACCGTCGCCGACCTCGTCGAACGCCTCACCGTCTCCGGGCTGATCGAGGTGGCGGGGGAGTCCGGCGAGCAGCGCCGCGGGCCCAACGCCAAGCTGTACGGCATCGTCGCCGAGCGCGCCTACCTCGCCGCCCTCGACGTGCGCACCGAAGGGGTCGCCGTCCTCGTCTCCGACCTGCTCGGCCGGGTGCTGGCCGAGGCGTCCGGACCGATCGACGACCACACCGGCACCGGTCCCGCCGTGGAGCAGGCGGTGAGCCTGGTCGAGCGGGCGGCGAAGGAGGCGGGCGCCGACCGGCTGCACACCGTCGGCATCGGTGCCCCCGGCCTGATCGACCCGGCGGGCGGCGAACTGCGCGACTCCATGGGCCTGCCCGAGTGGCACCGGCGCCTGATGGCCGCCCTCCAGGAGAAGTTCCCCGAGGCGCGCGTGGGCGTGGAGAACGAGACCAACCTCGCCGCCCTCGCCGAGCAGCGTGACGGAGCCGCCCGGGACCGGGACACCTTCGTCCTGCTGTGGCTAGGGCTCGGCATCGGCGCCGCCGTCGTCCTGGACGGCACCCTGCGCCGGGGGGTCTCCGGAGGCGCGGGCGAGATCGGCTTCATGCCGGTGCCGGGTACCGCGGGCCTGCCCTCCGCGACCGACTGCGACGGCGGCTTCCACTCCGTGGCGGGCGCGGCGGCGGTGACCGCGCTCGCCGCGGAGCACGGGGTGACGGCACGGCCCACCGGTCCCGAGCCGCACGCCGCCGCGCTGGTCCGCGAGGCGGTGCGGCGCTCGTCCACCGGGGCGGACCCGGCCGCCGAGCGCTTCCTCGACGCGCTCGCCGACCGCGTCGTCCTCGGCGCCGCCGCCGTCGTCTCCGTCCTGGACCCGGGCTGCCTGGTCCTCGCCGGCGAGATCGGCCGGGCCGGTACCGACGCCCTCGCCGACCGCGTCCAGCGCCGTCTCACCCGGATGTCCCCGCTGGCCACGGAGGTACGGCCCAGCACCCTGGGCGGCGGCGCGGTCCTGCGCGGCGCCCTGCTCACCGCCCGCGACCGCGCCCAGGACGATCTCTTCGGCCCGCCGGAGCGATGACCCGCCGAGCCGGCGGGAGGCTCACGCAGGGGGCGGCCGGCGCCGTCAGCACCGGGCGGCGCTCCGTCGTCGCCTCACGGAACGCGCGGTGGGCCTTCCCCGCGAGCGGCATGTTCACCACGGCCCGCCGGCGTCCCGTCGCGCTCGGACGGGCGCGGGCCGGCGAAGCGAAGCCGCGCACCCCGGGACCACCCGGGCCGGGTGTCCGCCCGGCGGGACCGCCCGGAACCCGCGGCATGTGACGGCGTGCGGGTGAGCGAGTGGGGAGACCCGGCGGCGGGCAAGGGCCTTCGTCACCGCCGCCGGGCCCGTTCGGGTGGGGTCAGCAGGCGCCGAGGTCCTGCCAGACACCCCATTCACCGGTGGTCCCGGGCTTCTCGCCCTTCGTCCACCACTTGGACTTCCACGTGTGCCCCTGGTGGGACACGGTGCTGCCACCGCCGTACGAGGCGGCCGCGTCCCAGGCCGGGGCGGCGCACTGCCCGGTGCCACCCGTCGGACTGGGTCCGGGCTCAGGGGACCCGGTGCCCGTGGGCGTCGGGGTCGGCGTCTGCGTCCCCGGGGTCACCACGGTCGTACCCCGGCCGAGGTCGCCGGCCAGGGCGTACTGCTTGCCGCCGATCGTCACCGTCCAGTTCGACGGGGTCGACACCGGCAGGTAGTAGTTGAACGCCAGGTCGACGGTCGCGCCCGGCGCCAGCGACTGCCAGGCCGGAAGCTTCAGCGACACCCGGTGGAAGTCGCCCTTCAGACCGCCCGCGTTGCCGCCCGTGTGACCGCTGCTGATCACCTTGGTGCCGAAACCGGACTGGTCGGAGGCGTTCCCCGGGGCCGAGGTCCCGTAGTCGAACTGGAACTCCGTGCCGCCCGGCAGCGTGGACCCGGTGTTGTTCGTGATCCGCAGCTTGGGCGTGATCGGGTAGTTGGAGTCGCCCAGCTTGAAGTCCGTGAACTCCACGCCCACGTCCACGGCCTCCGCCGGCAGGTCCGCGTTGGATTTCCGCGCGCCGTACGGCGCGGCCGACTTGAACGTGTCGTACATCAGCGAGGTGAGGGTGTCGCCCGCCTCGTACTGGCCCTTGGCGGCGTTCCAGCCGTAGTCGCCGGCGAGTTCCCAGATCATCGCACCGCCGATGCCGCGGTCCACCACGTAGTCGGCCTTGGTCCCGACCGACTGCTCGTCCTCCGTGGAGAGGAAGACCTTCTTCTCGGCGTTCCACAGCCAGGGCGCGACCAGCGTCGCGTCGTACTTGCGGGCGTACGTGCCCGTCAGCTTCGTGTCCGCCGGGAAGCCGTAGTCGGTGACGTAGTCGCCGACGATGCCCTTCTCCAGGTTCTTGGCGTGCCACATCGGGTTGGAGCCCGCCGGGGACTCCTTGCCGCCGGTGTCGAGGTCGTGCCAGAGGTTGTCGATGCCGACGGCGCCGTCACCGCACTTGGCCAGGCCGGAGCCCGCCGGGCAGGAGGAGGCGGACGCCTTGCCCCACAGTCCGTCGGTCCCGCCCTGGACGTTCTTGTGGCCGCGCGTGTAGTACGGCAGGCCGATGTTGATGCGGCCGGCCGGCATGGAGCCGCGGAAGTAGTGGTAGGCCCAGTCGGTGTTGAGGTAGCCGACGCCGCCGTACTGGGCGCTGCCGTAGACGCCCGCGGCGGCCAGCTCGGCGTCCCTGCCGTCGTCGAAGAGCGAGGCGTTCGGGCCGACGTACTCGTTCCAGGCGCCGTGCAGGTCGTACGACATGATGTTGACGTAGTCCAGGTACTTCTGGACCTGGAAGGTCTCCATGCCGCGCAGCAGGTAACCGGAGGACGGCGCGGCCACGGAGAGGAGGTAGTGCCTGCCGTCGGCGGCGCCCGCGCGGTCGAGCTTCTCGCGCAGCGTCTTCATCAGCGCCGCGTAGCCCTTGACCAGTCCGGCCCGGCGGCCGTTCGCGAAGGACCAGTCGAGCGGGTTGCCCGCGTCCTTCATCGTGGTCGGGTACTCGTAGTCGATGTCGACGCCGTTGAAGCCGTACTTGCGGACGAAGTCGACCGCCGAGTCCGCGAAGGTGTCGATGCCGGTCTGGTTGACCGAGCCGTCGGCCTTGGTGGCCATCGAGTAGAAGCCGCCCGAGTCCACGCGTGAGCCGTCGTCCGCGAAGTAGCCGCCCGTCTCGGCCCAGCCGCCCACCGAGATCATCGTCTTGACGTCCGGGTGCTGCTTCTTGAACTTGTTGAGCAGGTTGAAGTGACCCTTGTAGGGGAGGCCCGGGTCCATCTCGGCGCCCGCGACCCCGGGCCAGGTCATGCCGGTCGCCGCGTTCTTCTCGCCGTCCGAGCCCACGGAGAGCCGGTTGCCGCCGTCGACGTGCGCGAAGGCGTAGTTGATGTGGGTGATCTTGTCCCACGGGATGTCCGAGGCGAGGTAGGCCGGCGTGCCGTCCTTGCCCGTACGCCAGCCGGTGAAGTAGCCGATCACCCGGCGCGGATGGTCGGCGCCCATCTTCTCCCGGCCCGCCGAGTCGTAGACCGAGCAGTAGGGGACGTCCGTGCCGGGGGTCCGGTAGAGCCCGTCGGGTCGACAGGACTCCTGGTCGGCGGCTTGCGACGCGGTGGCCGGAAGACCGGCGAGCAGCAGGCCGGCCACGGCGGCGACCGCCGCGAACAGGGCCGGACCCGCTCTGTGGCGGGATCTGGAGCGTGACGGGGAAGGCACAGTCGGTTCCTCTCCACGGAAGTTGCGCAGACCCTAGAGAGGACTAGACCAGTGAGTCAATAGGTATGGACCAATCTCAAGGCGTCGGCGCGGCCGTGCAGTTGGGTCGCCGTGGCGCGCCCCGGCCGCCGGGATCCGGGTGTCCTGTGAGCCACCCCACACGCACTGTCCGTATGGAGGGGGATCAGTCGTGGCAGACTGGCCCTGTACCAGAAGCAGCGCACTCCGGGGTCGGTGAAAGTCCGAACCGGCGGTTACAGTCCGCGACCCGGTCGCCTCCAGCGACCGGTTGACCAGGTGAAATTCCTGGACCGACGGTTAAAGTCCGGATGGGAGGCAGTGCGCGGCGGGCGAGCACACGTGCGCGCCGCCGATCTCTGGGGCGCGTCCGTCACGGGCGGGCCCCGTCCGGCGTCGTCGTTCCCGGTGTTCCCGCTCGTCCCTTCTGTCGTTCGTCGACAGCCCCGGAGTCCGTGCCCGAAGAGGCAGGAGGACCCGGGAAGTGTTCACCGGAATCGTCGAAGAGCTGGGCGAGATCACCGCCGTCGAGACCCTCGACGACGCCTGTCGCTTCCGCCTGCGAGGCCCCGCCGTCACCGAAGGGGCCCGGCACGGGGACTCCATCGCCGTCAACGGCGTCTGCCTCACGGTCGTCGACCACGAGGGCGACGAGTTCACCGCCGACGTGATGGCCGAGACCCTGAACCGCTCCAGCCTCGGCGTCCTCGCCGTCGGCTCCCGCGTCAACCTGGAGCGCCCCACCGCCGTCGGCGCCCGGCTCGGCGGCCACATCGTGCAGGGACACGTCGACGGCACCGGCGAGATCCTGGAGCGCACGCCCTCCGAGCACTGGGAGATCGTGAAGATCTCCCTGCCCGCCGGTCTCGCCCGCTATGTCGTGGAGAAGGGCTCCATCACCGTCGACGGCATCAGCCTCACCGTCGTCGACGCGGGCCCCGACTTCTTCACCGTCAGCCTCATCCCCACCACCCTCGCCCTGACCACGCTCGGCATCAAGCAGAGCGGCGACCCGGTCAACCTCGAGGTCGACATCATCGCCAAGTACGTCGAGCGGCTGCTCGGCACGCAGGGGGGCACCCGGTGAACTGGCTCAACTCCGAGGCGTTCACGCTCTTCGACCAGCACATCAAGTGGTCGGACATGATCGGCAACGTGATCGGCCTGCTCGGCCTCGCGCTCGGCTGGCGGCGCTCGATCTGGACCTGGCCCGTGCAGTTCGTCTCCGGGCTCGTCCTCTTCGCGGCCTTCGCCACGGCCCACCTCTCCGGCAGCGCCGGCAAGCAGATCGTCGTCATGGTCGTCGCCGCCTGGGGCTTCTGGCAGTGGAACCGCGGCCGGCAGCGGACGCAGGACGGCTCCGTCGCCGTACGGTTCGCCACCTGGCGCGAACGCGGCGCGCTGGCCGCCGCCGCCGCCGTCGGCACCCTCGTGGTCGGCGCCCTGTTCACCGCCTACCCCACCCTCTCCTGGGACCCCTGGCCGGACGCGTACATCTTCGTCGGCACCGTCGTCGCCATGTACGCCCAGGCCCGCGGCATGGTCGAGTTCTGGTTCGCCTGGCTGCTGGTCGACCTCGTCGGCGTCCCGCTGAACTTCGCCAACGGCTTCGCCTTCTCCGGCTTCGTCTACGTCCTCTACGGCGCGCTCGTCCTGTGGGGCCTGCGCGACTGGTGGCTGCGCTCGCGCAACGCGGCCCGCCCCCTCCCGGAAGGAGCGCCCGCATGAGCACGGCACCCATCCTCTACAGCCCCGACGGCCCCGAGGACCTGGTCCTCGACCCCGTCGAGCGCGCCGTCGCCGACATCGCGGCCGGCCGTCCGGTCGTGGTCGTCGACGACGAGAACCGCGAGAACGAGGGGGACCTCGTCATCGCCGCCGAGAAGGCGACCGAGGAGATCGTCGCCTTCATGATGAGCGAGTGCCGCGGGCTGATCTGCGCCCCCATGGAGGGCGCGGAACTGGACCGGCTCCGGCTCCCGCAGATGGTCGACGACAACACGGAGTCGATGAAGACCGCCTTCACCGTCTCCGTGGACGCCACCGCCGCGCACGGCGTCAGCACCGGCATCTCCGCCTCCGACCGCGCCACCACCCTCCGGCTCCTCGCGGGCGGCACCGCCGAGCCCACCGACCTGGTCCGGCCCGGCCACATCTTCCCGCTGCGCGCCCGCCCCGGCGGCGTGCTCGTCCGCAACGGCCACACCGAGGCCGCCGTCGACCTCGCCCGCCTCGCCGGACTGCGTCCGGCCGGCGCCATCGTGGAGATCGCCGGCGAAGACGGGCGCATGCTGCGGCTGCCCGAGCTGATCCCGTTCGCCCGCAAGCACGGTCTGACGATCATCTCCATCGAGGACCTGATCGCCTACCGGCGCAGCGAGGAGCCCACCGTCCGCCGCGAGGCCGAGGTCCGCCTGCCCACCCGGCACGGCGAGTTCACGGCGTACGGCTACCGCTCCACCGTCGACGGCGTCGAGCACATCGCCCTCGTGCACGGCGACCTCGGCGACGGACGGGACATCCTGGTCCGCGTCCACTCCGAGTGCCTCACCGGCGACGTCTTCGGCTCCCAGCGCTGCGACTGCGGTCCCCAGCTCGACGCCTCCCTGGACCGCATCCAGGCCGAGGGCCGGGGCGTGGTCGTCTACCTGCGCGGCCACGAGGGACGGGGCATCGGCCTGATGTCCAAGCTGCGCGCCTACGAACTCCAGGAGCGCGGCCGCGACACCCTCGACGCCAACCTGGAACTCGGCCTGCCCGCCGACGCCCGCGACTACGGCGCGGGTGCCCAGGTCCTCGCGGACCTCGGCGTGCGCTCCGTCCGCCTGATGACGAACAACCCGGACAAGAGCGAGGCCCTCGAACGGCACGGCATCGAGGTCACCGGCCGCGAGCCCATGCCCGTCCAGGCCGGC
Source organism: Streptomyces sp. BK208 (assembly GCF_004364245.1). Classification (GTDB taxonomy): domain Bacteria; phylum Actinomycetota; class Actinomycetes; order Streptomycetales; family Streptomycetaceae; genus Streptomyces. The sequence continues at coordinate 371,846 of NZ_SOAV01000007.1, forward strand.
GAGCACAACCTCCGCTACCTGCGCACCAAGCGGGACCGGATGGGACACGACCTGCCCTGGCTGGACACGACCCCCGTGTCCACCTGCGGCAACCAGTAAGCAGTAAGCAGTAAGCAAAGCGATACGAGGAGACACGTGAGCGGCAAGGGTGCACCGGAACTGTCCGTACGCAACGTCGGGGACCTCAGGGTCGCCGTGATCGCGTCACTGTGGCACGACAAGGTGATGGACGGACTGGTGGACGGCGCCCTGCGCGCTCTGCACGAACTGGGGATCGACGAGCCGACCCTGCTCAGGGTTCCCGGCAGCTTCGAGCTCCCGGTGGTCGCCAAGGTCCTCGCGGGCCGCGGCTACGACGCGATCGTCGCCCTCGGCGTCGTCATCCGCGGCGGCACCCCCCACTTCGACTACGTGTGCCAGGGCGTGACCCAGGGCCTCGTCCAGGTCTCCGTCGAGACCGGCGTCCCCGTCGGCTTCGGCGTCCTCACCTGCGACACCGAGGAGCAGGCCCTGGACCGGGCGGGCATCGAGGGCTCCCGCGAGGACAAGGGGCACGAGGCGGTGACCGCGGCCGTCGCCACGGCGGCCACGCTCCGCTCAGTATCCGAACCGTGGCGCTAGGCCGTCCGGCACACGCGTAAAGTGGGGGCCATCATGTCCAAGAAGACGTTCGAGGAGCTGTTCACCGAGCTCCAGCACAAGGCAGCCCACGGCGACCCCGCCACCTCCCGCACCGCCGAACTGGTCGACAAGGGCGTCCACGCCATCGGCAAGAAGGTCGTCGAGGAGGCCGCGGAGGTCTGGATGGCCGCCGAGCACGAGGGCAAGGACGCCGCCGCCGAGGAGATCTCCCAGCTGCTGTACCACGTCCAGGTCATGATGGTCGCCCGCGGCATCTCCCTGGACGACGTCTACGCCCACCTGTAAGTCACCGGTCACCGCACCGCACCCCGTTCCCACCCCTTACGCAAAGGAAGCCGACCTCATGCTGCGCATCGCCGTCCCCAACAAGGGTTCCCTGTCAGGCCCCGCGGGGGAGATGCTGCATGAGGCCGGCTACCAGCAGCGCCGCGAGTCCAAGGAACTGCGGATCGTCGACCCGGTCAACGAGGTCGAGTTCTTCTACCTCCGCCCCCGGGACATCGCGATCTACGTCTCCTCCGGCAAGCTCGACATCGGCATCACCGGCCGCGACCTGCTGGTCGACTCCGGCGCCCGCGCCGAGGAGATCCTCCCGCTCGGCTTCGCCCGCTCCACCTTCCGCTTCGCCGGCAAGCCGGGCACCGCGGACGGCATCGACGACCTCAAGGGCCGCACCGTCGCCACCTCCTACGAGGGCATCGTCGCCGCCCACCTGGCCGACCGGGGCGTGGACGCCTCCGTCGTCCACCTGGACGGCGCCGTCGAGACCGCCATCGAGCTGGGCGTCGCCGAGGTCATCGCGGACGTCGTCGAGACCGGCACCTCCCTGCGCAACGCGGGCCTGGAGGTCTTCGGCGAGCCCATCATGCAGTCCGAGGCCATCGTGATCCGCCGCTCGGACGCGGAGCCCGACGACACCACCGAGCCCAAGGTCCAGCAGTTCCTGCGCCGCCTCCAGGGCGTCCTGGTGGCCCGCACCTACGTGATGATGGACTACGACTGCCGGGTGGAGCAGCTGGAGAAGGCCGTCGCGCTCACCCCCGGCCTGGAGTCCCCGACCGTGTCCCCGCTGCACAACGAGGGCTGGGTCGCCGTCCGCGCGATGGTCCCCGCCAAGGAGGCCCAGCGGATCATGGACGACCTGTACGAGATCGGTGCCCGGGCCATCCTGACCACGGCCATCCACGCCTGCCGGCTCTGACGTCCGCCGGACCGGAGCACGACCGGAGCCCCACCATGCCCGACACCACGCCGGACGACCTGCCGGCCCTGCCCGTCACCTTCCGCCCGGGCCGCACCCGTGCCGTCCTGATCGTCCTCGCGGCCGTCACCTTCGTGACCGTCACGGCGCTCGGGATGCTGCTGCGCGGCCTCGGACCCGGGGAGCGGCTCAGCTTCGTGCTGACCGCCCTCGTCCTGGCCGGCGTCCTGCTCCTGCTGGCCCGGCCCCGCGTCGTCGCCGACGAGTCGGGCGTCACGGTGGTCAACCTGACCGCCAGGCGTCACCTCGACTGGCCGGAGATCCTCCGGGTCAACCTCCGCCAGGGCGACCCCTGGGTCTTCCTCGACCTCAGCGACGGCACCAGCCTGCCCGCGCTCGGCATCCAGCCGGGCATCGCCAAGCAGCGCGCCCTCGCCGACGCACGTGCCCTGCGCGACCTCGTGGAGGCCCGCTCCGGTGCCCGCCCCGAGGCCCCGCGTGACTGACGCGCTAGCGCCGACCCTGCCGCGGGCACCCTTTTCCTGATTAATCTGGGAACGCGGACGCGGCCGTCGCGTCCTCGCCCCGTCGCTCCGCCCGGTGCGCGGGGTTCCTGCTACCCGAGGAGTGACCCCCTCCGGCGATGGACGGATCGTCCTGCAGTACTTGCGCCGCCCCCTGCTGTGACACCCCACAGGCGGCGGCAACATGACCACCCCCCTGCTGCTCCTGGCAGCCGCGCTCCTGCTCATCCTCGCCAACGGCTTCTTCGTCGCGGCCGAGTTCGGCCTGGTGACCGTCGAGAGGCCCGACGCCGAACAGGCCGCCGCGGCCGGTGACCGGCGCGCCCAGCGGGTCGTCGAGTCCCTCAAGGAGCTGTCCTTCCAGCTCTCCGGCACCCAGCTCGGGATCACCATCACCTCCCTCGTCGTCGGCATGCTCGCCGAACCGGCGCTCGCCCAGCTGCTCGACGGTCCGTTCACGGCGGCCGGCGTCCCCGGCGGCGCGGTCTCCGGTGTCTCGGTCGTCGTCGGCATGCTGCTGGCCTCCGCGGTGCAGATGGTCATCGGCGAGCTGGTGCCCAAGAACTGGGCGGTGTCCAAGCCGCTCCAGGTCGCGCGCTTCGTCGCAGGCCCGCAGCACGCCTTCGCCCGCCTCTTCCACCCGGTGATCTCCGCGCTCAACACCGTGGCCAACCGCCTGGTCCGCGCGCTGGGCATCGAGCCCGCCGAGGAACTGGCCTCCGCCCGCACCCCGGGCGAACTGGTCTCCCTGGCCCGGCACTCCGCCCGGGCCGGCGCCCTGGAGCAGGACACCGCCGACCTCTTCGTCCGGACCCTGTCGCTGGGCGACCTGACGGCGCAGCACGTCATGACCCCCCGCGTGAAGGTCAGCGCGCTGCACTCCTCGGCCACCGCCGAGGACGTCGTCAACCTGACCCGCGCCACCGGCCTGTCCCGCTTCCCCGTCTACCGCGAGAAGATCGACGAGATCGTGGGCATGGTCCACCTCAAGGACGCCCTCGCGGTCCCGGTGCACGACCGGCTGCGCACCCCCGCCGGCCGGATCGCCCGCCCCGCGCTGCTCGTCCCCGAAACCCTGCCCGTGCGGCCGCTGCTCACCCGCCTGCGCAGCGAGCAGCCCATCGCGGTCGTGGTCGACGAGTACGGCGGTACGGCCGGCGTCGTCACCCTGGAGGACATCGTCGAGGAGCTCGTCGGCGAGGTCCGCGACGAGCACGACGGCCTGGACGCGCCCGAACTCGCCCCCGCCCCGCCGGACGAAGGCCGACCCGCCTGGGACGTCGACGGCAGCTGCCGCGTCGACGCCCTGCGCCGCATCGGTCTGGAGGCGCCCGAGGGCCCGTACGAGACCGTGGCCGGCCTCGTCGCCGACCTGCTCGGCCGCATCCCGGCCGTCGGTGACCGCGCGGAGCTGCCCGGCTGGCGGCTCTCGGTCCGCCAGGTCGGCCACTACCGCGCCGAACGCATACGACTGGTGCGCACCGCGCCGGTCTCCGTCCTGGAGGCGGCCCGATGAGTGTGCTGCAACTCCTCTTCGCCGCCCTGCTCGTGCTGGCCAACGGCTTCTTCGTCGGCGCCGAGTTCGCCCTCGTCTCCGTGCGCCGCAGCCAGATCGAACCGCTCGGCACCGCCCGCGCCCGACAGGTGCTGTACGGCCTGGAACGGCTGCCGCAGATGATGGCCGCCGCCCAGTTCGGCATCACCGTCTGCTCGCTGACCCTCGGCGCGGTCGCCGAACCGACCGTCGCCCACCTGCTGGAGCCGGTCTTCGAGTGGATCCACCTGCCGCACGGCATGATCCATCCGCTCGGCTACGTCATCGCACTGGCCGCCGTGGTCTTCTGCCATCTGGTCATCGGCGAGATGGTCCCGAAGAACCTCGCGATGGCCGCGCCCGAGAAGGCCGCGCTGTGGCTCAGTCCTGGACTGGTCGCCTTCGCCCGCCTGTGCCGGCCGATCACCGTCGCGCTCGGCGCCTGCGCCCAGGGCATCCTGCGGCTCTTCCGGGTCGAGCCCAAGGACGAGGTCGAGGCCGTCTTCACCAGCGAGCAGCTCAACCGCCTGGTGGAGGACGCCGGCCAGGCCGGACTGCTCGACCCGGAGGAGCAGGAACGCCTGGAGGACGCCCTGGAACTGGGCTCCCGCCCGGTGACGGACGTACTGCTCGGCCGGGAGTCCCTGGTCACGGTCAGCCCCTCGGTCACCCCCGGGGAGATCGTCGCGCTCACCGCCCGCACCGGATACTCGCGCTTCCCGATCGCTGCGGAACAGGGCGCCTTCATGGGCTACCTGCACGTCAAGGACGTCCTCGACCTAGAGGAGTCCGACCGCGCCGTCCCCCAGCACCTGTGGCGCCCGATGACCACGCTCCGCCCCGAACTCCCGCTGGACGACGCCCTCACCGTCATGCGCCGCGCGGCCACCCACCTGGCCCAGGTCGCGGACGCGTCGGGCAAGGTGCTGGGTCTGGTCGCCCTGGAGGACGTACTGGAACTCCTGGTCGGCGAGGTGAACGATCCGGCCCACCGAGAGGTGACGTTGGCGACGTAGCCGCGAGCGGTGGTGCCCCCACCACCACCGCCGTCACCGCGGGCGGTCGTGCCCCCGCCCCGCCCCCACCGCCGTCCCCTACACGGCCGAGGGTCCCCCCGGTCCCCGCCCCGACAGCACCTCCCCGTACGCCTGCATCAGATCCGGCAACCGCAACGTCGCCAGATCGTCCCTGCTCAGCACCCCCGGATACACCGACAACCGCAGATCCCGGTACGCGCAGCTCTTCTCGTACAGCGTCCGCAGGAACCGCCCGTTCCCCAGTTCGTCGATCCACCCCTGGTCCACCACGTGCCCGGCGATCGACCTCAGCTCGTCCAGCGCCTCCTCGTCCCACACGTCCCCGTTCTCCGCCGCGAGCACCTCCCCGATCGAGGTCAGCTCCAACGGCCGGTACGAGGGAAAGTCCACCCGCGTGGTGAAGCGCGAGGACAGGCCGGGGTTCGCACCCAGCAGCCGGTCCATGCCCTCCGGATAACCGGCCAGGATCACCACCAGGTGGTCCCGGTTGTCCTCGGCCCGCTTCAGCAGTACCTGCAGCGCCTCGTCGCCGTACGCGTCGCCCTTGCCGTATCCCGAGTTGGACAGCGAGTACGCCTCGTCGACGAAGAGGACACCACCGAGCGCCGAGTCGATCAGCTCGTTCGCCTTCACGGCGGTCTGGCCCAGGTACTCGCCGACCAGGTCGGCCCGCTGCGCCTCCACCAGGTGGTCGCCGCCGAGGAGCCCGAGCGCGTAGAAGACGCGGCCCAGGATGCGGGCCACGGTGGTCTTGCCGGTGCCGGAGGGGCCGGAGAAGACGAAGTGACGTTTGGGCGGCTGCACGGGCAGACCCTGGCCGGCCCGCAGCCGCGCCATGTTCAGCTGCGCGGACAGCGCCTTGACCTGCCGCTTCACCGGTTCGAGGCCCACCATCCGCTCCAGCTCGGAGAGCGCCTCCTCCAACAGTGCGGGATCGGTGGGCCCGGCGGGCAGGGACGGATCGGGTCCGCCCGCCTTCTCGCGCACCGACGGTCCGCCGAGCGGAGGCAGCGGGGCCGACAGCGGGGGATCGGGCATCGAGAGCTTGACGCCGCGCTCCTCGGGGCCGAACAGGGGGTCGAGTCCGTCCAGGGCGTCCACCCCCGCGCCCGCCTGCGCGAGCGCCGCCAGATCGGCCGGATCGTCGTAGTCGTCGCCCTCGGCGATCGCCGCCAGCCGGGCCGAGGTGTCCATGAAGGCGGGGTCGACGCGGTGCACCGCCCGGTACAGCGGGAGCGCGGCGGCGCTGCGTCCGGTGCCTTCGTGGGCCCGCGCCAGCCAGTAGCGCAGCTCCTTGCGCTGGGGCTGCTCGCTGCGGCACCGCATCAGGGCCGCCGAGAGCAGCGGCTCGGCCTGCCCGTACATCTCCAGGCGGACCCGGGCCATACCGCTGAACAGGCCCGCCTCGATGCCCAGTAAGGGGTCGCCGAGCAGTGGGTCGGTGTGCCGGACGAGCTGCTCCCAGTCCTTGACGAGGTAGGCGCGGCAGGCGTGCAGGAAGCGGACCTGGGCGTCGGAGTCCACCGGCGGCAGCCCGGCCAGGGCCCGGTCCAGCTCCGGGACGTGCCGGCCGTCCAGCCAGTGCGAGGCGTGCGCCAGCAGCAGGTCACGCGGGTTCTCCAGCACCGGCTGCACCCACCAGCCCAGCCAGTACCAGGAGTTGAGCGTGCGGCGATGACGCCCTCGCTGCTCGCCGAAGCGGTCGCGGTTGCGGAACATTCGCAGGAGCGCGTTCGTGGTGTCGACGCGCAGGGCGTGCAGTCCCAGCCAGCCGTCGGCCATCGTGGGATCGATCCGCACCGCCGTCCGGAACTCCTCCTCCGCCTGCGGGTAGGCCCCCATCGTGTAGGCGTCCACCCCGCGCAGCCAGGCGAGTTCGGCCGGGGCCTGTGGGCCCTGCGCGCCGAAGTCCATCACGTCCCCCACCTACCGTGCCCCCGTCGGTAAGCCGCCGAGCCGTCGCCCGTCGGCCGCCTCGGTCAACGGCTCCACCGCGGACCGGAGTTGCAGGTGCGCGCGGCAATCTCCCACAGGTCGCACCGAGGGCATCGTACCCGCGGCGGTCTTTCCTCCGAAGGGTGCGGGAGGGGTCGTTCCGCGAGGTGGGAGCGGGTGGGACGGCCGATCGCATGGTGACCGAGGGTGAGCATCCGGCGTCGGGGAGCAGCCGGAAAAGGGGCTCAGGGCAGAACGAAGCCCCCGGTCACGGGGGAACAACCGGGGGCTTCGCGTCTGCGGGCGGCCTCGAACTGCCGCACATCCAGAACGTAAGACCTGTACGGCCCCTGGGTCAAGCGAAGTTGGGGCACGTCGGCGGGTCGCCCGGACGTGATCTTCACGAGTTCAGCACATTGCGGAGGGTCCGTCACTCTGGGTGAGAAAATGGGCCCCGGTGGCCGTTCCCGCGGGTCCCGGCAGCACCTCGTACCCCAGTTCGCGCTGTCGCACCAGAAGGTGCGCGAAGGGGCGCGAGGGGTCCTCGGCGAAGTGCCGGCGCTCGGCCGGGATCCACCCGTCCCAGAACGTCCGCTGCCGTGCACCGTCGCGCGCCCGTCCGCGCGCCCACGCCTCTTCCGGCGGCAACTCCATCCACAGCAGCCCGGCCAGGTGGGGCCGCAGGGCCTCGCGGCCCGCGCCGACGCCCTCCACCAGGATCACCGGGGCGGGCGGCAGGGGGCGCGGCGCGCCGAAACGCCGGGTCTGCCAGTCGTAGGGGGTGTAGAGAGCGGTCTCACCGCGACGCAGGGGCTCGATCACCTGGCCGAGCAGTCGACCGGTCCAGCCGAACAGCTCGTCGTGGCTGGCGATGTCGTCGAGGTGCAGCACCGGTGCCCCGTCCAGGCGGGCCGCGAGCCGCCCGGCGAACGTGGACTTCCCGGACCCGGCGTGGCCGTCGACGCCGATCAGGCGCACGGGTCCGCAGGAGGGGGGAAGCCGGCGGAGCCGGGCTGCTAGGTCGAGGATGGCGGATCCTGTGGGGCGGGAGAGGGACGGATGCGTTCCCCGCACTCTAACCGCCACCACCTGCGCACCCTCCGATACCGGCCCCTGCCCGGCCCGGCCTCTGCCCGGCCCGGCCTCTGCCCTGCCCGGCCTCTGCCCTGCCCGGCCTCTGCCCGGCCCCGGCTCCCGCCCGGCCTCGTCTCCCGCCCCGGTCCCGGTTCCGCCGTCCGGGCCCGCTGCCCGCCCCACCACTGGTCGACACCAATATTGGTCGCGTGGCGTGCGTGGAAGTGCTGGCAGGAGCGGGCACCGACGGCCATAGTTGGCGCACGACCGTGCAACGACGGACCCGCCCGACCCGGACACCTGGGGGTCTCCCGCTCATGAGCAGAGTCGAACAGCCGTCCCGCAGAGCCCTCCTCGCCGCAGCCGTCGCCGCCGCCGTGGCGGGCGGCGCCGTCCCGGCCGTCGCCCACGCCGCGCCCATTGGGGGCACCGGCGACGGCACCGCGGACCCCGACCGGGCCGCCGCCCGCCGACCGGTCGACTACCACGCCTGGACCACGCTCCAGGACTGGCGGCACGGGACCGCGCGGGGGACCCGCCTCGTCGCGGGCGCCCGCCCCGGTGTGGCGATCGGCACCCCGGCGGGCACCGCCGACTACACCGACCCGCACACCGGCACCACCGCCGCCTGGGAGTACGCGACCTGGACCTCACCCGTCCACCGGCTCGCCGTACCCGCCACGGAGGTGATCGCCTCCTGGAACGCGCACACCCCGACCGGCACCTGGATCGAGGTCGAGCTGAAGGGCGGCTACTCCGACGGCACGGACACGCCCTGGTACGTGATGGGCCGCTGGACGGCCGGCGACGGCGACCAGGACATCAGGCGCACCTCGGTCGACGACCAGAGCGACGGCCGGAGCAGCATCTGGACCGACACCTTCTCGATCGACGACGCCTCCACCGGTCTGCGTCTGACCTCCTACCGGCTCCGGCTCACCCTGCACCGTCGCCCCGGCGCGCGCACCACGCCCACCGTCTGGCGGCTCGGCGCGATGGGCTCCGACATCCCCGACCGCTTCACCGTGCCGGCCTCCATCCCCCGCCACGCCGGGGAACTGCGCGTCCCGCGCTACTCGCAGGAGATCCACAAGGGCCAGTACCCCGAGTACGACAACGGCGGCGAGGCATGGTGCAGCCCCACCTCCTCGCAGATGATCGTCGAGTACTGGGGCGGGCGCCTCACCGCCGAGCAGCTCGCCTGGGTCGATCCCTCCTACGCCGACCCGCAGGTCTGCCACGCCGCCCGGTACACGTACGACCACCAGTACGCGGGCTGCGGCAACTGGCCCTTCAACGCCGCCTACGCCGCCACCTTCGAGGGCATCCAGGGCGTGGTCACCCGCCTCGGCTCCCTCACCGACCTGGAGACGCTGATCGCGGCCGGTATCCCCGCCATAACGTCCCAGTCCTTCCTGGAGGAGGAGCTGACCGGGTCGGGCTACGGCACCTCGGGCCACCTGATGACCGTGATCGGCTTCACCGCCGACGGTGACGTGATCGCCAACGACCCGGCCTCGGACGACGACGAGGCCGTGCGCCGGGTCTACAAGCGGCGCGAGTGGGAGAACATCTGGCTCCGGACGAAGCGGTACAACGCCAGTGGCAAGGTCGTCTCCGGTACCGGCGGCGTCTGCTACCTGTACTTCCCGGCCCGTCCCAGTGCCCGGCAGCGCAAGGCCCTCGCGGCGTTGGGGGTGCGCTGACCTGAGCCGCTGTGACCAAGCTCTCGGCCGCAAAAGCCGCTCCCGGTGGCAAGGTGGACACCGTGAGCGGGGGGATTCCGCCCAGCCGACCCCGAGATCAGCGAGAAGCCATGACCGCACACACCGCAACCGCCGCCCGCGTCCGCACCGGTGGCCCCAAGGACGAGGGTCCGCAGATCCTCGAGCACGTCATGGGCTGGACCCTCGTCGTGGTGGTCGCGATGCTCGTGGTCCAGCTGGGCCTTCTGTGACGTGACCCGCGGGTCTTCTCCGGCGTGATCCACGGGTCCGGCGTGATCCGCGGGTCCGGTGTGATCCACGGGTCCGGTGTGATCCACGATCCTTCTCTGGCCTGATCCGCGGGCCTCGTCCGGCGTGATCCGCGTGTGACCTACCCCACGGTGCGACCTGCCATACTGCGGGTGTCCCGCCGCCCGCAGGAGACCAGGGTCGAATTTGAATATCAGTCAACAAGGTGCCGAGGTCCGCCCCCGGGCGCGCGGCACCGAGCGCTCGCTGGCACGCCGCGCCGAACTCATCGCCATCGGGCGGAGGTTGTTCGCCGACACGTCCTACGACGCGCTCTCGATGGACGACATCGCCCGCCAGGCGCATGTCGCCAAGGGGCTGATCTATTACTACTTCGAGTCCAAACGGGGCTACTACCTGGCGATCATCCAGGACTCCGTCACCGGACTGGTCACCACCGCGGCGCGCGGCACCGAACTGCCGCAGGTGGACCGCGTCCAGCGCACCATCGACGGCTATCTGCGCTACGCCGAGCAGAACCAGGCGGCCTACCGCACCATCGTCAGCGGCGGCGTCGGCTTCGACACCGAGGTGCAGGCCATCCGCGACGGGGTGCGCGAGGCGATCGTCCACACCATCGCCGAAGGGGCCTACGGGCGCTCCGACGTCGGCCCGCTGGCCCGCATGGGCCTGCTCGCCTGGGTCTGCGGCGTCGAGGGCGCCACGCTCGACTGGATCGGCCGCCCAGAACTGCCGCGCGAGACCATGCGCGAGCTGCTGGTGAAGTCGCTCGGCGGCACGCTGCGCGCCATCGAGGAACTGGACCCCGCCTGCCCGGCCCCGGTCCCCGCCCGCCGGGACGACACCTGACGGAGCCCGCCGTGGCGAAGGGGCGGAGACCGAGCCGGTCTCCGCCCCTTCGCCCCCCGTTCGGGCCGGGTGGCTCAGTCGATCGCCTTGATCAGCTCACCGTTCGCGGTGTCGCCGCTCAGCTCCCAGAAGAAGGTGCCGCCCAGACCCTGCTCGTTCTTGTACGACATCTTCGTGGCGATGGTCTGCGGGGTGTCGTAACTCCACCAGTCGTCACCGCACTTGGCGTACGCGGTCCCGCCCACCGTGCCGGTCGCCGGGCAGCTGGTCCTCAGCACCTTGTAGTCCTCGATGCCGTTCTCGTACGTGCCCTTCGCCGGGCCGGTCGCGGTCCCGCCCGGTTCCGACTGGGTGACGCCGGTCCAGCCGCGGCCGTAGAACCCGATGCCGAGCAGGAGCTTCGAGGGCGGGATGCCGAGCCCCTTGAGCTTCGCGATCGTCGCCGAGGTGTCGAAGCCCTCCTTCGGGATGCCGGAGTACGAGGTCAGCGGCGAGTGCGGGGCGGTGGGGCCGGTGGCGTCCCAGGCGCCGAAGAAGTCGTACGTCATCGGGTTGTACCAGTCGACGTACTGGGCGGCGCCCGCGTAGTCCGCCGCGTCGATCTTGCCGCCGGACGTGGCGTCGGCCGTGATGGCCGCGGTGACCAGGTAGTCCTGGCCGAACTTGGCGCGCAGGGCGCCCATCAGCCTCGGGAAGGCGTCGCGCCCGCTGGTGTCGCAGCTCAGGCCGCAGGCGTTGGGGTACTCCCAGTCGATGTCGATGCCGTCGAAGACGTCGGCCCACTTGGAGTTCTCGACCAGGTCGTAGCAGGACTGCGCGAACGCCTCCGGGTTCTGCGCGGCCTGCGCGAAGCCGCCGGACCAGGTCCACCCGCCGAACGACCAGAGGATCTTCAGGCCAGGGTGCTTCTTCTTCAGCTTCAGCAGCTGGTTGAAGTTGCCGCGCAGCGGCTGGTCCCAGGTGTCGGCCGTGCCGTCCACGGAGTCGGCCGCGGTGTAGGCCCGGTCGGTCGCCGCGTAGGCGTCGCCCATGGCGCACTTGCCGCCGGTGACGTTGCCGAACGAGTAGTTGATGTGGGTGAGTTCGTCGGCCGAGCCCGACGACTCGATGTTCTTGACGTGGTAGTTGCGGTCGTAGACGCCCCATTCGGTGAAGTAGCCGACGACCTTCGAGCCGGCCGCGGCCTGCGCGGCGGGAGTCGTGGCCCGATCGGCGGGGGCCGCGGCGGTGGCCGTCGCGGGACCGGCGCCGGCCAGCAGGCCGGCGCCGAGGGCGACGGTGCACAGGGCGGAGAGCAGCGTCCGGACGGGGCGGACGCGGGGGAGGTGCGGGACGTGCATCGGGTGTCTCCTCGTGGGGGGAAGAGGGAACGCGCGCCGATTGGCATGAACGCGGTAACGCGTTCGGATCGTCACCGTAGGAGGACTAGACCAGTGTGGTCAATGGTTCGGACCATCTCACCCCGTCCGGGGTCCGAATCGCGACTCCGCGGGGCCGGCGTCGGCCATTCTCCGAATTCTTGGAGTAAGCGGTCGTTAACTGGTGACTCCGTGCCTCCGATCGGGCATACTCACAGCGCACAGCCGCTGGTCAGCAGCTTCCGCGACCCGGGAGTGCGAGCATCGGCCAGGCCGAACGACCCGGCGGAGCCGCCTCCACCCAAGGCGCACGCCCGCCGATGTGCCCGACAGGGAGGAGAGCGTCGCCATGCCCGACCGCGCCCCGCAGCCGGTGGACCGGCAACTGCCCACGGACGAGGCACGGGACCTGATCTCGCTCGTCCGCGACATCGCGCAGCGTGAGATCGTCCCGAGCGCGGCCGAGGAGGAGGACGCCGGACGCTTCCCGCGCGAGGTCTTCACCCTCCTGTCCGACTCCGGCCTGCTCGGCCTGCCGTACGACGCCGAGTTCGGCGGCGGCGAGCAGCCGTACGAGGTCTACCTTCAGGTCCTGGAGGAGCTGGCCGCGGCCCGGCTCACCGTCGGCCTAGGCGTCAGCGTCCACTCGCTCGCCTCCTACGCCCTGGCCGCCTACGGCACCAAGGAGCAGCAGGCCGAGCACCTGCCCGCGATGCTCGGCGGCGGCCTGCTGGGCGCCTACTGCCTCTCCGAACCCGCCTCCGGCTCCGACGCCGCCTCGCTGCGCACCAAGGCCGTGCGCGACGGCGACGACTGGGTCATCACCGGCACCAAGGCATGGATCACGCACGGCGGCATCGCCGACTTCTGCACCGTCATGGCGCGCACGGGCCCGGACGGCCCCCGCGGCATCACCGCGTTCCTGGTGCCCGGTGACGCCGAGGGGCTGAGCGCCGCGGCGCCGGAGAAGAAGATGGGGCTCAAGGGCTCGCCCACCGCCCAGGTCCACCTCGACGGCGTGCGGGTGCCCGACGCCCGGCGGATCGGCGACGAGGGGCAGGGCTTCGCGATCGCCCTGTCCGCACTCGACTCCGGCCGGCTCGGCATCGCCGCCTGCGCCATCGGCGTGGCCCAGGCTGCGCTGGACGAAGCGGTCTCCTACGCGGTCGAGCGGCGCCAGTTCGGCAGGCCGATCGCCGACTTCCAGGGGCTGCGCTTCATGCTCGCCGACATGGCGACGCAGATCGAGGCCGGCCGGGCGCTCTACCTGGCGGCGGCCCGGCTGCGCGACGCGGGCCTGCCGTTCGCCAAGCAGGCCGCCATGGCCAAGCTGCACTGCACCGACACGGCGATGCGGGTCACCACCGACGCCGTGCAGGTGCTCGGCGGGTACGGCTACACCGCCGACTTCCCGGCCGAGCGGTACATGCGCGAGGCGAAGGTGCTGCAGATCGTCGAAGGCACCAACCAGATTCAGCGGATGGTCATCGCCCGTCACCTCGCGGGTCCCGAGGAGCGGTGACGTCCGCGGTGACCCGGAAATCGGCGGTGACCCGGAAGTCGCCGGTGGTGAACGCGTCACCCGTGGCGAAGAAGTCGCCCAGTCCGCGCGGGGGTTCCGCGAGCCTGACCCACTCCGGGTCGTGGCGCCCCGGCAGGGTGCGCCCGCCGTCGGCCCAGGTCCGCATCAGCTCACGGTAGATCGGCGGGTCCGGGATCTGCGGGGCCGGAGGAACCGGCCCCGCGGGCACCGGTACGAACACGCGGCGGCGACTCCCGGTCGCCGAGTACGTGGGGGTCATACCCGGGCAACGCGGCGAAGCGCGGACAGGTCACCGGTGGGCGCAATCGAGCGTGCGTTCACAGGCGTCCCCGGCCAAGTGCCGGGAGCCGACCGAGGCCTGACGCCCCGTCGGCATGCTCCCGGCGTCACCCGTACGGCCCCCGTCCTGCGTCGGCGCACACCGACCCGCGCCACGGCGTTCTGCGAGCCGTGGCGCCGGTGGGATCACGCGAGGGGTGGGCGAGCCTCGTAACGGGCCGCCCGGGGGCCTCAGGCCGCTTCGCGCCGCATCGTCGGCACCCGCATCGGGCGCGAGCCCGGACCGCCGACGTGGGAGAAGGGCTGGGTCCGCCAGTCGAGGCCCCGCGGGAGCGTCAACAGCAGCGCGGTGTCCTGCTCGTGGGGCCGGGACGACTCGTCCGCCGGCCGCGCCTCGGTGGCCCTGCGGCCGGTGCCGGCGCAGACCGTGAGCCCGAACGGGTTCCACGGCGAAGCGCACAGCGCGTGCTCCGGCAGCTTCTCCTCGTCCGCGAGAAGCGCGATGGGCTGCGCGCAGTCCGGGCAGATGACCCGGTACATCTCGAAGGTGTCGTAGGCGTCGAGCTCCTCGTCGTCGAAGGCGTCGGGTTCGACGCCCTCCGATACGGGCTCGACGACGGGCTGCTGCCGCTTGGACGCGGTACGACCAGGGCTCTTAAGACTCTGCATGGGATCTCCCCCTAGGGCTGGGCCGTGACGGCACTGCGGCCTCGACCACAGCAAGCACTTCCCGTCCCCCCTCCGGGGTAATCACGGGAACATTACGGAGAACGTTCAACCAGTGTGGTCTTCGTCACATGCCTGTCGCAGATGCCCCGTGCGGCGGATTTGTCCCCGCTCCGCCACCGCCCGACCTCCCGTCACATCACGAACAGGGCATGACCCGGACTGCTCAGGTATCCGAGGAGATCAAGCGCACTGTAGGTTCTTGCGCCATGGAGGAGCTGGACCGACAGATCGTGCAGCTGCTCGTCAAGGACGGGCGGATGAGCTACACCGACCTGGGCAAGGCCACGGGCCTGTCCACGTCGGCCGTGCACCAGCGGGTGCGACGGCTGGAACAGCGCGGCGTCGTGCGCGGCTACGCCGCGGTCGTCGACCCGGAGGCCGTCGGGCTGCCGATGACCGCCTTCATCTCGGTGAAACCGTTCGACCCCAGCGCCCCCGACGACATCGCGGACCGCCTCGCCGGAGTCCCCGAGATCGAGGCCTGCCACAGTGTCGCGGGCGACGAGAACTACATCCTCAAGGTCCGGGTGGCCACCCCGCACGAGCTGGAGGAACTGCTCGCGCGGGTCCGTTCGCTCGCGGGCGTGTCGACCCGGACCACCGTGGTCCTCTCCACCCCCTACGAGTCCCGGCCGCCGCGGATCTGACCGGCGCCCGCGAGGCGGCGGCCGGTGGAGCGCCGGGCACGGCTTGCCGTGCGGCCGCCCCGGCTGCGGGGCGGACCCCGCGAGGGGCGAGACTGGGGTCCATGAGTGAGTCCACCACCCCGTCCTCGACCGTCCTGCTGCGCCGCGGCGAGGTCCACAGTCCCGCCGACCCCTTCGCGACGGCCATGGTCGTCGAGCGCGGCCAGGTCGCCTGGGTCGGCTCGGAGGGCGCCGCGGACGCCTTCGCGGACGGGGTCGACGAGGTGGTCGACCTGGACGGCGCCCTCGTCACACCGGCGTTCACCGACGCACACGTGCACACCACCGCCACGGGTCTCGCCCTCACCGGCCTCGACCTGTCCGGCGCCCCCGACCGCGCGGCGGCGCTCACCCTGGTGCGGGACTTCGCCGCCGCCCGGCCGGACGACCGGGTCCTCCTCGGCCATGGCTGGGACGCCGCCCGCTGGCCCGACGGACAGCCTCCGACGCGCGCCGAACTGGACGCCGCGACCGGCGGCCGACCCCTCTACCTCAGCCGGATCGACGTCCACTCGGCCGTCGTCACCACCGCCCTGCTCGACCTGGCGCCCGGTGTCCAGGTCCGCGGCGACGGGCCGCTCACCGGCGACGCCCACCACGCGGTACGCGCCGCCGCCCTCGGAGCGGTCACCCCCGCACAGCGCGCCGGGGCCCAGCGCGCCGCCCTCGCGCACGCCGCCTCCCTCGGCATCGGAACCGTTCACGAATGCGCAGGCCCGGAGATCTCCTCCGAGGACGACCTCACCGGCCTGCTGCGCCTGTCGGCCGAGGAGCCGGGGCCGAGGGTGATCGGCTACTGGGCCGAACAGGACGTCGACAAGGCGCGGGAGCTGGGCGCCGTCGGAGCCGCCGGTGACCTCTTCGTCGACGGCTCGCTCGGCTCGCACACCGCCTGCCTGCACCAGCCCTACGCCGACGCCGGGCACACCGGAACCGCGCACCTGGACGACGCCGCCGTCGCGGCCCACGTCGTCGCCTGCACCGAGGCGGGCCTCCAGGCGGGCTTCCACGCCATCGGCGACGCCGCCGTCACCGCCGTGGTGCAGGGGGTGCGCGCCGCCGCCGACAAGATCGGGCTCGCTCGCGTCCGCGCCGCCCGCCACCGGATCGAGCACGCCGAGATGCTCACCCCCGAGACCGTCGCCTCCTTCGCCGAGCTGGGGCTGACCGCTTCCGTCCAGCCAGCCTTCGACGCGCTCTGGGGCGGCGAGGACGGCATGTACGCCCGGCGTCTGGGCGCCGAGCGGGCCCGCACTCTCAACCCCTACGCCGCCCTGCTGCGCGCGGGCGTCCCGCTCGCCTTCGGCTCCGACAGCCCGGTCACGCCCCTCGACCCGTGGGGCACCGTCCGGGCCGCCGCCTTCCACCGCACGCCGGAGCACCGCGTCTCCGTCCGGGCCGCGTTCACGGCCCACACGCGCGGCGGCTGGCGGGCGATCGGCCGCGACGACGCGGGCGTCCTGGTGCCGGGGGTGCCCGCGGACTACGCCGTGTGGCGCACCGGCGAGCTCGTGGTCCAGGCGCCGGACGACCGGGTGGCGCGCTGGTCGACCGACCCGCGCTCCGGCACCCCCGGCCTGCCCGACCTCACCCCCGGCCGAGAGCTGCCCGTCTGTCTGCGGACCGTGGTGGGCGGCCGGACCGTCTTCGTACGGCCGGGCGAGTGATCTCCGCCGCCGACGGGGCGATGATCTTCGCGCGGTCGCGACCTGCGACTCCTCCGCGCTGACCTGCGCATTGAGGGCAAAGGCGCAGGTCGAACGACTGTTGACAGGCGACGGCGGGGGGCCGGTAGGTTCGGCCGGGTCCACCACCGGACGCCCGACCGGGGAACTTTCCGCATGCGCGTCGTGGCGCCGCTGAGTCAGGGACGGTGTGCCGCACCGGGGCACCGCCACTGGGAGCCAGGCTCAGCGCCCGCACCGCGGCGAGGGAACGTTCCGGCCGGTCGGGAGGTGTGACCCGGGTGGGGCCCGGGCGCTCAGTAGACAACGGCTCAGGTCGACCCGCAGCCGGCGGGTCCCGGGCCGGCCCGAAGGGCGCCGGGCCCCCATCCGTCGCACAACGGCCCGAAACGGCCATCCCTACCCCGCTCCTGGGAAAACGACACCACCGTACGGCCGTCCTGACACGTCGGCGCAGGCCGCGGCGATTATGGTGGTCCTCTGTGTACGGACACGAAGGGGCAGTGGTGAACGACGGCGACGGGACGCCCGCGGCTGCGGGGCGTGAGAGGCGGTTCGGCCCCCTGGGTACGGCCCTGGTGATCATCCCGACCTACAACGAGGCGGAGAACATCAAGGCGATCGTCACGCGCGTGCGCGAGGCCGTCCCCGAGGCACACGTGCTCGTGGCCGACGACAACAGCCCCGACGGCACCGGCAAGCTCGCCGACGAGCTGGCGGCGGCCGACGATCACGTCCAGGTCATGCACCGCAAGGGCAAGGAAGGGCTGGGCGCCGCCTACCTGGCGGGCTTCCGCTGGGGCCTGGAGCACGACTACGGCGTGCTGATCGAGATGGACGCCGACGGCTCCCACCAGCCCGAGGAACTGCCCCGGCTGCTGACCGCCCTCAAGGGCGCCGACCTGGTGCTCGGCTCCCGCTGGGTGCCCGGCGGGAGGGTGGTGAACTGGCCGAAGTCCCGCGAGTTCATCTCGCGCGGCGGCAGCATGTACTCGCGCATCGCGCTCGACCTGCCGCTGCGCGACATCACCGGCGGCTACCGCGCCTTCCGCCGCGAGACCCTGGAGGGGCTCGGCCTCGACGAGGTCTCCTCGCAGGGTTACTGCTTCCAGGTCGACCTCGCCCGCCGGGCGATCAAGGCCGGGTACCACGTCGTCGAGGTGCCGATCACGTTCGTCGAGCGCGAGCTCGGTGACTCCAAGATGAGCCGCGACATCCTGGTGGAGGCCCTGTGGCGGGTCACCACGTGGGGCGTGGGGGAGAGGGTCGGCAAGGTCCTGGGCCGGGACCGGCGGTCCGGGACGGCGCCCGGCGGGCAGGACACGGCGGGCGACGACCCGGCGAAGCCGGCGCACCCGGCCGATCCGACGAAGGTGTCCGGCGGCAACGCCTGATCGTCCCCCTTATGCCGCGCTGAGCCGGGGCCAGGCACACTGGAAGCATGACGACTGGCGCCCAGACCCCCAGGTCCCCCGCCCGGCCACCGCGCTCCCGGCTGCGCACGTTCCTGCCGCTGGGCGCCGCCGCGTGGCTGGTGCTGGAGATCTGGCTGCTGACCGTGGTCGCGGGGGCGTCCAGCGGTTTCGTGGTCTTCCTGCTCCTGGTCGCCGGCGTGGTCCTGGGCTCCGTGGTCATGAAGGCGGCGGGCCGCCGGGCGTTCCGCAACCTCACGGAGACGATCAACCAGCAGCAGTCGGGCATGCCCCCCGGGACCGCCCGCCCGAACAGCGAGGGCAACGGCCTGATGATGCTGGGCGGGCTGCTCCTGATCCTGCCCGGCCTGATCTCGGACGCGCTCGGCCTGCTCATGCTGCTGCCCCCGGTGCAGAAGGCCGTCAGCCGCTACGCCCAGCGGACGGTGGAGCGCAAGCTCCGCGACGCCGCCCCGGGCGGCCTGGGCGACGCCTTCCGCCAGGCCCGGATGCACCGCCCGGACGGCAAGGTCGTCCAGGGCGAGGTCGTACGGGACGAGCCGGACGACGCCCCGCAGGAACCCCGTCCTCCGCTGACGCGCTGACCGCGGCTGCGGGCGCCACGACACGACAAAACCGCGGGTGCCGTACATGAAGCTCATGTACGGCACCCGCGGTTGTTCGGTTGTGTCGCCTACGGTTTCCCGCTATGCACTCTTGCGGCTGTCTCGCGGATGGACCGCGATGTTCATCGCGCCGGAGCGCAGAACGGCCAGCCGCTCCTCGAGGACCTCTTCGAGTTCCTCGCGGGTGCGGCGTTCCATCAGCATGTCCCAGTGCGTACGCGCGGGCTTGGCCTTCTTCTCCTCAGGGCCGTCGCCGTCGACCAGGAGTGCCTGGGCCCCGCAGACCTTGCACTCCCACTCCGGCGGGATCTCCGCCTCGACCGAGAAGGGCATCTCGAACCGGTGCCCCTTCTCACATGCGTACTCCACGGCCTGGCGCGGGGCCAGGTCGATGCCGCGGTCCGTCTCGTAGCTGGTCACCACGAGGCGCGTGCCGCGAAGAGCTCGCTCACTCATGAATCGTGCCTCCCGGGCTTGTCGCCCACAGGACAGGTGTCGCTGTCGTCGTCATCCGGTCAACGTCCGGGCGGCGGTAAAGATTCCCGTCCCGACTCCCGATCCGGGCCCTGCGTCGCCGTCGCAGCCGCAGCCTTGCAACCAGTGCAGTACCCGCCGACGTCCGGTTTGTCACCTCTGCTGGCAGAGGTGACATAGCGATTCGGCACCTTTGACGCGCAGTAACGGTACGCCTGGCAGGCCAAACGCGTACACTACAGCGCTTTCGCGCCGAGTGCTAAATCCTTTCGGGTATCGGATTGCCCGCGTCGCCGATCGCCCGGCGCACCGGTACCCGCGCGAGCAGTGCGAACCCGATGACGAAGAAGACCACCAGCGAGATGATCGCGTCGCGATAGCTCCCGGTCAGCTGGTACGTGAGCCCGAAGAGCAGCGGCCCGAGCCAGCTCATCCCGCGGTCGCTCAGCTCGTACGCCGAGAAGTACTCGGCCTCCTTGCCCGGCGGGACCAGATGGGAGAACAGGGAGCGGGACAGTGCCTGGCTGCCGCCCAGGACGAGCCCGATCCCGCCGGCCAGCACGAAGAACCAGGCCGGCGCCCCGGCCGGCAGGAAGTACCCGGCCCCGAGGGTCACCGTCCAGGCGACCAGCGACCCGAGGATCGTGCGCTTGGCCCCGTACCTCCGGGCCAGCCGGCCCAGCGCCAGGGCGCCCGCCACCGCGAGTACCTGGACCAGCAGGACCGCGACGATCAGCGTGGACTGCCCGAGTTCCAGCTCCTCGGAGCCGTAGACGGAAGCCTGCGAGATCACCGTCTGGATGCCGTCGTTGTAGACCAGGTACGCCAGCAGGAAGGCCAGCGTCAACGGGCGCCGGCGCATGTCGCGCACGGTCGCCGCGAGCTGCCGGAACCCGGGCAGCGCCGCCTCCCGGGCCACCGCGCGGCGGTCCCGCAGCCGCCGCAGCGGGACCAGGGCGAACGCCCCCCACCACAGCCCCGCCGACGTCAGGCAGATGCGGACCGCCGCGCTCTCGCTCAGCCCGAAGGAGTCGTGGCCGGTGTAGAGGACCAGGTTGACGATCAGGACCAGGGCGCCCGCGGCGTAGCCGAAGGCCCAGCCGCGGGAGGAGACCGCGTCGCGCTCCTCGGGCGGGGCGATCTGCGGCAGGTAGGAGTTGTAGAGCATCATCGCGACCGACTGCGCCGCGTTGGCGACGACCAGGAGCGCGCCGCCCAGCAGGTAGCGGTCGCCGCCGAGGAAGAACATCGCGGTCGTGGCCGCGGCACCGGTGTACGCGGCGGCGGCCAGCAGCGGCTTCTTGCGCCCCGAGCGGTCCGCCGCTGCGCCCACCAGGGGCATCACCAGCACCGCCACGATCACCGAAAGGGACACCGAGTACGCGAAGAAGGACCCGGCGCGCACCGGTATGCCCAGCGGGTGGACGTAGCCGTCCGTGTCCGCCGCCGACTCGGCCACCGAGGTCAGGTAGGGCCCCAGGAACACCGTGAGCACGCTGGTCGAGTAGACCGAGCACGCCCAGTCGTAGAAGTACCAGCCGCGCTGCTCGCGCCGCCGTTCGGCCGCCGGGTCGGCCCCGTCGGCCGCGCCCGTCCGCAGGGTGTCGGTGCCCACCCGTGCCCTCGCTTCCCCGTGAACGCGCACCGTCCCCGGGGCGCGGTCCGGGTCTCAGACCCAGACGCCGCGGTCCTCCATGACCTTGCGCAGTGTGTCGATGTGATCGGTCATGATGCCATCCACCCCCAGATCCAGGAGCCGGTGCATACGGTCCGGATCGTTCACCGTCCAGACGTGCACCTGCAGTCCGCGCGCGTGGGCGGCGCGCACGAAGCGGTGGTCCACCACCGGTATGCCCGACTGCGCCTCGGGAACCTGCGCGGCCACCGCCGAGCGGCGCGGCGCGGCCGGCACGCCCCAGGAGCGCAGCCGCAGTCCGAGGACGCCCCGGATGCCGTACGAGGTGGCCAGGCGCGGGCCCGCGAGCCGCTGGGCGCGGACCACGCGCGCCTCGGAGAACGAGCCGACGCAGATCCGGTCCCAGGCGTCCCGTCGGGCGATCAGCTCCAGGAGGGGCCGCAGCGCGGGCTCCGCCTTCACGTCGATGTTCCAGTGCACCTCGGGAAAGGTCTCCAGGAGCTGCTCGAAGAGCGGCACCGGTTCTTTCCCCGCCACGCGCGCGTGACGCACGTCTTCCCACGGCAGGTCGGCGATCCGTCCCGCCCCGTCCGTCACCCGGTCCAGGGTCGAGTCGTGGAAGGCGACGAGCTTCCCGTCACGGGTGGCGTGCACGTCCGTCTCGATGTACCGGTAGCCCGCCTCGGCCGCCCGGCGGAACTGCCGCAGCGTGTTCTCCAGACCGTCCGCGGCCCCGCCCCGGTGGGCGAAGGCGATCGGACCGGGATGGTCGAGGTACGGGTGGCGTATCGGGGTGGTCACCGACGCAGTATGGCGCGCTGCGGCCGACCGGCGGCAACCACCGTGCTGCCGCCCGGTGTCGGCGGGACGGCGAACACCCGCAGGAACACCTGGGCGAGCGGGCCGATCGACACGGCGTAGAGCAGGGTGCCGAGGCCGACGGTGCCGCCGAGGGCGAAGCCCGTCACGACGACGGTGATCTCGACGGCGGTCCGCACCAGGCGCACCGAGAGTCCCGTGCGCCGGTTCAGCCCCGTCATCAGGCCGTCCCGCGGTCCAGGACCGAAGCGCGCCGCGATGTACAGCCCGGTCGCAGCCCCGTTCAGGACGATGCCCGCGACCATCGCCGCGATCCGCAGCGTCCAGCCCTGGGCGTCCGGGACGACGCTCAGCGTGGCGTCCATCGCGGCGCCGATCACGAGCACGTTGGAGACGGTGCCGAGGCCCGGCCGCTGGCGCAGCGGGATCCACAGCAGCAGGACCACCGCGCCGACGAGGGTGAGCACCACGCCCATCGACAGTCCGGTGTGCTCCGCGAGGCCCTGGTGCAGCACGTTCCACGGCTCCAGACCCAGCCCGGACCTGACCAGCAGCGCGGAACTGGCGCCGTACAGCGCGAGGCCGCCGTAGAGCTGGATCAGCCGCCGAGCGAGTGGCCCGGACGCCCCCGGCTGCCTGGTCTGCCTGGTCTGCCTGGACTGCCTGGACAAGAGGTGCCCCCCTGGGTGGTGGTAGTGGCCTGCCACATGACACCCTGTGGCTTGAGCAGGAGAGTCAACCATGGCCAATTCCGGGAAGGTGGACTGATTTCCATGGCGCAGTGGACCTCGGCCGTGGGGGCGGGTCAGCTCGCGCGGCTGCTCGGTTCCCAGCAGGACCGCCCGGCCGGGCCCGGCACGCGTCGCCCACCCGCCTATCGTGCGCTCGCCGACGGCATCCGGCTGCTCGTGCTGGAGGGCCGGGTGCCGGTTGCCGCCCGGCTGCCCGCCGAGCGTGAACTGGCCCTCGCCCTGACCGTCAGCCGGACCACCGTCGCCGCCGCCTACGAGGCGCTGCGTGCCGAGGGCTTCCTGGAGTCCCGGCGCGGCGCGGGCAGCTGGACCGCGGTCCCGGCCGGCAACCCGCTGCCGGCCCGCGGGCTCGAGCCGCTGCCGCCCGAGGCCCTCGGCTCGGTGATCGACCTGGGCTGCGCGGCACTGCCGGCACCGGAGCCCTGGCTCACCCGTGCGGTCCAGGGGGCCCTGGAGGAGCTGCCGCCGTACGCGCACACCCACGGTGACTACCCGGCGGGGCTGCCCGCGCTGCGCGCGATGATCGCCGAGCGCTATACCGCGCGGGGCATCCCGACCATGCCCGAGCAGATCATGGTGACCACGGGGGCGATGGGCGCGATCGACGCCATCTGCCACCTCTTCGGAGGCCGCGGCGAGCGCATCGCCGTGGAGTCCCCGTCGTACGCGAACATCCTTCAGCTGATGCGCGAGGCCGGCGCCCGGCTGGTGCCCGTCGCGATGGCCGAGGGGCTCACCGGCTGGGATGTGGACCGCTGGCGCCAGGTGCTGCGCGACGCCGCACCCCGCATCGCCTACGTCGTCGCCGACTTCCACAACCCCACCGGCGCGCTCGCCGACGACGACCAGCGACGGCGCCTGGTGGACGCCGCCCGCTCGGCGGGGACGGTGCTCGTGGCCGACGAGACGATGAGCGAGCTGTGGCTGGAGGACGACGTCGAGATGCCGCGCCCCGTGTGCGCCTTCGACCCGGCCGGCTCCACCGTCGTGACCGTCGGCTCGGCGAGCAAGGCCTTCTGGGCCGGGATGCGCATCGGCTGGGTCCGTGCCGCGCCCGACGTGATCCGCAGCCTGGTCGCCGCGCGCGCCTACGCCGACCTGGGGACACCGGTGCTGGAGCAGCTCGCCGTGCACTGGCTGTTCAGCACCGGCGGCTGGGAGCAGGCCGTGACCGTGCGCCGCGAACAGGCCCGGCAGAACCGGGACGAGCTGGTGGCGGCGGTACGGCGGGAGCTGCCCGGCTGGGAGTTCGAGGTGCCCCGGGGCGGGCTCACCCTGTGGGTGCGCACCGGGGGGCTGTCGGGCTCCCGGCTCGCCGAGGCGGGCGAGCGGGTGGGCGTCCGCGTCCCGTCCGGGCCGCGCTTCGGGGTCGACGGCGCCTTCGAGGGGTATGTCCGGCTGCCGTTCACGGTCGGCGGGGCGGTGGCCGAGGAGGCGGCCGCACGGCTGGCCGCGGCGGCCCGGCTGGTGGAGAACGGGGGCGGCGGGAGCGGCGAGGCGCCACGGACCTTCGTGGCCTAGGAACGGCGGTCCGGCGTCGACACGGGGCGTCGGCCACCGGCGGAGGCGGGGCGGAGACGGGCCTGTCGCGTTCGCCTCCGCCCCGCCTTTGCCCTGGCCGCCGCGTTCTTCTGCGGGCCCGGCGATCCTCGGCGCCGTGGTGGGTCGCACCGTGGGCAGGGCGCGGACCGTAATTGCTGTGGGTGCTGTGGGTGCTGTGGGTGCTGTGGGTGCCGTGGGGCGAGGGGCGAGCGGTCGCCCGCCTCGCCCCGGCCGGCGTGTGTCAGGCGGTCTCCGCGGCGACCGCTTCGGCGGGCACCGTCTCAGCGGGGGCCGGCTCGGCCGGCGTCCCGGCCGTCGTCCTCTCCACCGGCGCCGGGGCCGGCTCCGCTTCCGTCGCGCTCCCCTCGGGCTCGCTCGGGGACTTCGGGTCCGGCGCGTCCCGCTTCTCCATGGAGACCGCCTTCGACTCGGCCTCCGCTTCCACCTCCGCCTGCGCCTCCGGGGGGAGCGGCGCCTTCTCCCCGTCCGCCGGTGTCGTGCGCGGGGGGAGCAGATCGAGCACCGCCTGCCGGTGCGCGTCGCTCGTCGCGTCGTCGTAGGGGTCAGGGGTGGCCGGGACCTGGAGGCGGTGCACCGGGCCCGTGCCCAGCCTGGCGTATCCCCGGCCGGGCGGGACCTGGTCGAGGGGAGTGGTGTGCGGCGGAGCGCCCAGTACGGCCGCCAGCTCGTCCGCCGTGGCCGGACCGAGCACGACCCGCGCGCGCGTGTGCTGCCGTACCGCGTCGGTGAGGCCGTCGAGGGCGTCCAGCTGGTCGGCGACGACCACCGTCACGTTCGCGGCGCGGCCGTGCCGCAGCGGGATCTGGAGGAGGGTCTGGGGGTCCCGGCGGCCGTCCGTCCCGGCGAGGTGCGCGAACGCGGTCGGACGGTCCACGAAGACCCACAGCGGGCGCCGGGTGTCGTCCGGTGCCGCCAGCCCCTGCTGACGGGCCCGGTTGACGGAGACCAGCCGCCGTTCCGTCTCGGTGGCGGCCCACTCCAGGCTGGTCAGCGCGCCGGTGAGGCCGCACTCCACGGCCAGCACGCCGTCCCGGCCGACCAGGCAGGCGTACTCCCCGGTGCCGCCGCCGTCGACGATGAGCAGGTCGCCGTGGTGCAGTGCCTGCAGGGCGACCGAGCGCAGCAGGGTGGACGTGCCGGTGCCGGGCTGTCCCAGGACCAGCAGGTGGGGTTCGGTCGAGCGGATGCCGGTGCGCCAGACGACCGGCGGTACGTCCCGCTGCTCCACGCCGTGGGTGAGCGGGAGCGTGCGCTGGACCCCGGCCGGGTCGGTGAAGCCGAGGACGGTCTCACCGGGCGCCGTCACGAACCGCTGGGCGACGATGTCCGTGGGCAGCGCCGCGAGCACGTCGACGCAGAGGTGGTTGGCCTCCTCGTCCCACGTGAAGCGGTACTCCCGGCCCCGGCCGGCCTTGGCGGCGAGCAGGTGCTCGATGCGGGCCCGGGACGCGGCCTCCCCGTCGGTGAAGTAGGCGGGATAGTGGATCACCAGGTGGGTGAAGCGCCCGCCGTCGTCGAACTCGTACGCCGGGAACGCCCTGTCCCAGCCGCCGCCGTGGGCGTACAGGGGGTCGGGGTCCTCGGCGATCGAGAAGTACGGCACCAGCGCCTCGTAGAGCGACTGCAGGCGCCGAGTCTGGGAGTCGTCGGGACCCTCGGGCGCGGGCGGCGTGCGGTCCCTGCCCTGCCAGGCTGCCGCCGCCATCAGGGCGATGACGGCGAGCAGCGGTCCGTACGGCACGAGCGCCACGACCAGGACCACCGAGGCCACCAGGAAGAGCAGCGCGCCGCGCCGGTCCTTGGGGGTCTCGGCGAATCTGCGCCGCGCGGCCGCGGCCAGTCGGCGCAGACCGCGGCCGATCGTGATCAGCGGCTGGAGGACGTCGGTGGCACTGTCGGCCGCCGTCCGGGCCAGCTCCCGGCTCCGGGCGAGCTGTGCGCCGCCGTTGCTCAGAATGCGGGGGAGGGGCCGCCGGGCCACTGGTGCCTCCTGGAGGTGCGTACGTACGGATGTCGGGCAGGGAAAGCGGGCCGTCAGAACTTGATGCCGCCGAGGAGGCCCGCCAGGCTCTCGCCGCCCGCCTTGATGCTCGGCGCGATGGCGGTGCTCGCGAGGTAGAAGCCGAACAGCACGGCCACCAGCAGGTGCGAGGCCTTGAGGCCGTCCTTGCGGAAGAAGATGAAGACGACGATGCCGAGCAGGACGACGCCTGAGATCGAGAGGATCATGTGAGTTCTCCTGGTTCACGGGGACAGTCACCATGAGTACTTCCAGGCTCACAGCATGTATCCATACGATAAAAGGTGCAAATGGGCGAAATTCGCTGGAATTACCTCGGGTGGTGGAGGAGTCGTTGGTCCGCTCGGGTGTCCCGCGAGCCAGTACCCTGGCGATTCGCCGAATGTTCGCAGTGAGAGGTGGTCCGGCCGATGAGTGAAGCCCCCGACCCCGAGGTCGTGGAGCTGGCGACCAAGATCTTCGATCTGGCCCGGCAGGGGCGGACCGAGGAGCTGGTGGCGTACGTGGACGCCGGTGTGCCGGCCGACCTCACCAACGACCGCGGTGACTCCCTCGTCATGCTCGCCGCCTACCACGGCCACGCCGACGCGGTGCGCGCGCTGCTCGCGCGTGGCGCCGACGCCGACCGTGTCAACGACCGGGGGCAGACCCCGCTCGCCGGAGCCGCCTTCAAGGGTGAGACGGAAGTGACGAAGGCGCTCCTGGAGGCCGGCGCGGACCCGGCGGCGGGCACGCCGTCGGCCGTCGACACGGCGCGCATGTTCGCCCGGACGGACCTGCTGGAGCTGTTCGGCACTCAGTGAGGGGACGGCGGGCAGGGCCGGGTCCGGTCCCGCTCCACACGTTCTGACCAGGAAGAACACAGAAAACGGGGGAGGCGGTACAGGGCCGCCGAAATTTCGGTCGCGGCAGGTGTGACCGCCGGGCCATCATGACGACGTGGTTCACGGACGTGATGGCTGGGCAGGTGTTGCCGCACCGCGCGGGCCGTGACACGGCCCGCAAGGGCCACCGACGAGAGGCAGAGGAACATGGTCTTCAGCAAGCAAGAGACGGCGGGCGCTCCGACGTGTTGGCGCACGGCCAGGTAAACGCGTGCTCCCCGGTTGCGTCGACGCTTGATGTGAGGCTGTTTCCCATGTTCGATCCGGTCATAGCGCCCAGCGGTACGCTGCTCGGCCTGCTTCAGCGGGGTCGCGGCGACGGCACGCTGCACGCGCTCACCGCTCCGCGCGCCGAAGCGCTCGCGGCGCTGAACCACTGTGTGCTCCACGACCCCCGCCACGACTGGCAGGTCGAGAACCGCTCCCTCTACTACGCCCGCCTCTACCTCGACCTGAACGGCGAGCTGGACGCGATCGAGGCCCACCTCTTCGACCCCGAGGACGTCCTGGACGCCGACGAGTCGCGCACCGGGCTGTCCCTGGCGGTCCTCGGCCACCTCGCCTCCTACGGCAGGCCGGACGCGCTCCGGCTGCTGCGCCGGTACGCCGCCCACGGCGTCAACTGGGCGTGGGCCCTGGACGAGCTGGCGCTGCGCGACGACGACGCGGGCCTGCGCGCCCTCGCCGCACCCGTCCTGGCCCGCTTCCCGAACGACGCCGAGGGCGACGCCGAGCTGGCCGTCGCCGTGCGGGACGCCTTCGAACCCCGGCCCTGGCGTCTGTGGGCCGACGATCCCCGCGAACCGATCGCCACGCGCGTGCGTGCCGCCCAGGAGGCGGGCTGCTTCGACCGCTGGCAGCGCCAGATGAACTCCACCGGTCCGCGTCCCGGCTGGAGCGTGCGCGCCGTCTTCGAGTGGGCCGAGCAGGGCGTGGAGCGCGGCACTCCGCTGCACGTGCCGGCCGCCCGGTGCCTCGCGGCCGTCGCCGCGCCCGAGGACCGCCCCGAGATCGTCGAGGCCGCGCGGTCCGGCACCGAGGGCGCCCGCTGCACCGCCCTGCGCCATCTCGCCGACAGCGACGATCCGGACGTCCTCGACCTGATCGAGGGCGCCGTGACCACGGGCTCCGCCCCGGTCGTGGAGGCCGCCGTCGCCGCCTACGAACGGATGCGCGGTCTCGCCGCCGTCGACCGGGCGCGCGGCTGGGTGCACCGGCCCGACGCCCTGGGCGCCGCCGCCGGACGGGTACTGGCCTGCCGGGGCGCCGCCCAGGACCGCGACCTCGTCCTCGCCGCGCTGCGGGAGGCGGTACGGGGCGAGGGCCCCGACGCGCCGACGCTGTGGACCCTGGTGGACGGCACCGGA
Source organism: Streptomyces sp. BK208 (assembly GCF_004364245.1). Taxonomy (GTDB): domain Bacteria; phylum Actinomycetota; class Actinomycetes; order Streptomycetales; family Streptomycetaceae; genus Streptomyces. The sequence continues at coordinate 400,451 of NZ_SOAV01000007.1, forward strand.
CGGCTCGGCATCGCCTGCGCCGCGCCCGTGCTGCGCCACATCTACCGCGAGACCGCCTCCTCCCACCTGCGGGGCCGGGCCGCCCGCGCGCTGGCCGCCACCGACCCGTCCTTCGCGGCGGGCTTCGCCATCGAGTGCCTGTGGGACTGCGAGGAGTCCACCCGCGAAGTCGCCGCCCGCCACGCCGAGACCGGTGACAACCGGGTCGTCGAACGGCTGCGCCGGCTCGCCGCGGATCCGGCCGAGGAGGACGAGGTCCAGACGGCGGTGCGCAGCCGCTTCGGGCCGGACGCCCCCGCGATGTGAGCGCTGCCGGTACCGAGGTGCCGCTGAGAGCGCGGGCGACGGTCGGGCGACCCGTCCCGCCGCACCAGCGGGCGGGCGGCGTCGCCTCCGCCGGTGGCCCCGCATCCGTGTCGTGGCGTCCCGATCAGGCCACGCGGTACTGCTCGTCACGGACGTCGGTGAGGAACATCTGCCCCGGCGCGTGGGTCAGCGCGAAGGGCGGACGCGACGCCATGACGGCCGCCTGCGGGGTCACGCCGCAGGCCCAGAACACCGGGATGTCGTCCGGCTCGCGCGTCACCGCGTCGCCGAAGTCGGGTCGGTCCAGGTTCCCGATGCCGAGCGCCGACGGGTCTCCGCAGTGCACCGGGCCGCCGTGCACCGCCGGGAGCAGGCTGCTCTCGCGGATCGCCGCCGACAGGTGCGCGGGCGGCACCGGACGCATCGACACCACCATCGGACCCCGCAGCCGCCCGGCCGGACGGCACCGGCGCGAGGTGATGTACATGGGGACGTTGCGGCCCTGTTCGACGTGCCGGATCGGGACGCCGGCCGCCGCCAGCGCCCACTCGAAGGTGAAGCTGCAGCCGATCAGGAACGTCACCAGGTCGTTCCGCCAGTACGCGCGCACGTCCGTCGGCTCGTCCACCAGTACGCCGTCCCGCCACACCCGATAGCGCGGCAGATCGGTCCGCAGGTCGGCGCCGTCGGCGAGCACGGTCGTCCAGGACCCGGTGTCCGTGACGTCGAGCACCGGGCACGGCTGCGGGTTGCGGGTGCAGAACAGCAGCATGTCGTACGCCCAGTCGGCGGGCACCGCGATCAGGTTGGCCTGGGTGTGGCCGGCCGCGATCCCGGCCGTGGGGCCGGTCAGTCCCCGTCGGAAGCGGGAGCGGGCCGCCTTCGGACTCCACGCGTGCGCGTGCTCGTCGACGAGGGCGAGCGGCCGGTCCCCGGTCGCGGGGTGCGGGTGGTTCATGCCAGTTCCCTTCCGCGCGTCTCCGGCAGCCCCAGCAGGGCGAGCGCCGCGATGCCGTAGCCGATGGCGCCGAAGACCAGCGCGCCGCCCACGCCCCAGCTGTCGGCGAGGAAGCCGACCGTGGTGGGGAAGACGGCGCCCACGGCACGACCGGTGTTGTACGTGAAGCCCTGGCCCGCGCCGCGTACCGCCGTCGGGTACAGCTCGCTCAGGTACGAACCGAAGCCGCTGAAGATGGCCGACATGCAGAAGCCGAGCGGGAAGCCCAGCACCAGGAGCAGGGTGTCGGCGCCGCTCGGGATGTTCGCGTACGCCAGGATGCAGACCGCCGACAGCAGCGCGAAGAGCCAGATGTTGCGCCTGCGGCCCAGCACGTCGGTGAGATGGCCGCCGGTGAGGTAGCCGACGAAGGCACCCGAGATGAGGAACGTCAGGTAGCCGCCGGTGCCGACGACCGACAGGTCGCGCTCGTCCTTCAGGTACGTCGGCACCCAGGTGGCGAGGGTGTAGTAGCCGCCCTGCACACCGGTGGAGAGCAGGCTCGCGAAGAGCGTGACGCGCAACAGGCCCGGTGAGTCCGCCGTGCCCGGCTTGAAGATCGCCGCGAACGACCCCCTGCCCGCATCCTTCTCGCGGACCTCGGCGGCCCTGGGCGCGTCGTGGACGCTGCGCCGCACCCAGACCACGAGCAGCGCCGGGAGCGCGCCCGTCCAGAACATGATCCGCCAGGCCAGGTCGTCGCCGGCCAGCGAGAACACCAGCGTGTACACGAGCACCGCGAGCGCCCAGCCCACGGCCCAGGAGCTCTGGACCGCGCCGAGCGTGCGCCCCCGGTGCCTGGCGCTCGCGTACTCGGCGACGAGGACGGCACCGACCGCCCACTCACCGCCGAAGCCGAGACCCTGAAGGGCGCGGAAGACCAGCAGCGTCTCGTAATCGGGCGCGAAACCGCAGGCCACCGTGAACACGGCGTAGGTGATCACGGTGAGCAGCAGCGCTTTGACCCGGCCGACGCGATCCGCCAGCACGCCCGCGAGCGCGCCGCCGACCGCCGAGACGACCAGCGTGACCGTGGTGAGCAGTCCGGTCTGGCCACTGTCCAGGCCGAAGTACGCGGCCAGCGCGACCATGGTCAGCGGCAGCGTGAAGTAGTCGTACGAATCGAGGGCGTACCCGCCGAACGCGCCGCCGAAGGCGCGGCGGCCGCGCGGGCCGAGGGCACGCAGCCAGCCGAACGGGCCCTCGTCCGAGGGGCGTTCGGCCGTACCGGGGGAACGGGTGTCGGCGGGCGGGGCCGGGGGTGGCGGGGGAGTGCTCATGGTGCACCTCGCAGGGGGAGGACGGAGGGTGCTGGTCGAGCGGTACGTAGGCACCGTAGGGGATCGTTCAACGATCCCTCAATACCCCTGTTGTTTCGTTCTGGCATCTGCGATTGAATTCCGGGCATGGCAGAGCAGTTGACGGGACTGGCCGACGACCGCGCGCTTCTCGGGCGCACCAGCACCGCGGAGCGGGTCTCGGACATCCTCAGGAGCCGGATCGCCGACGGTTACTTCCCGCCCGGCACCCGGCTGTCCGAGGACAGCATCGGCGGCGCCCTCGGTGTGTCCCGCAACACCCTGCGCGAGTCGTTCCGGCTGCTCACGCACGAACGCCTGCTCGTCCACGAGCTGAACCGGGGCGTCTTCGTCCGGGTCCTGACCGTCGAGGACGTCGAGGACATCTACCGCACCCGCTCCCTCGTCGAGTGCGCCGTCGTCCGCGGCCTCGGCGAACCGCCCTACGCGCTCGACGGGCTTGTCGAGGCCGTCGAGGACGGGCGCGCAGCGGCCCGCGAAAGTGACTGGAAAGGCGTGGGTACGGCCAACATCCACTTCCACCGGGAGCTGGTCGCCCTCGCCGGCAGCGAACGCACCGACGAGCTGATGCGCAGCGTCTTCGCCGAACTGCGCCTCGCCTTCCACGTCGTGGACGACCCGCGGCGCCTGCACGAGCCGTACATCGCCCGGAACGCGGAGCTCCTCGACACCCTGCGGAGCGGCGAGCGGGAGGAGGCGGCGCGGCTGCTCGCGGTCTACCTCGAGGACTCCCTCAAGCGGGTCGTGGAGGTCTACCTGCGCCGGGTCGGGGACGACGCGTAGGCCGCGGGCGCACGGCGGGCGCCCCGGGCCGCCCGGGGCGCATCTGCGTCGTTTGGGCCGATGTCAGACCGAGGACCTAGTCTGTGCACCGTGACTTCGCCTGCATCGACGGACAGCGTTCCGCCCCAGCTCAGCGCGGGGCCGCGCCCCGCCCCGGGCCCGGCCGCCGACGAGGGGCTGGCGCGGCGGCTGCGCGCCCTCGCCTGCACGGCACCGCTGCACGACCTCGACGCGCGCAAGGCCAACCTCGCCGGCGAGTACTCGGTGTACGGCATGGCGGAGGTCGCCCTCGCCGCCATCGACCTGGTCACGCTGAACATGGACTTCGACACGGGCGCCGACCACGACCAGATAGTGGCCAGGCTGATCCCGCGCGTCGCCGCCCAGGCCCCGCACCGCCCCGCCGCCGAGCACGAGCGGGTGGCCCGCTGGGTCCTGGAGAACCTGATCAACGTCGGAAGCGTCGACCGCGGATTCCGCGCGGTGTACGGCACCTTCGGGGCGGACGGCACCTACGTCCGCCGGGACTACGACTTCAAGCTGCTCGAAGAGGTCCCGGGGCCCGGCGGCACCGTCTACCTGCGGACCACCGACGAAGCGGTCAACGTCCTCGTCGGAGCCCTGGACACCGACGTCACCAGCGCCCAGATCGCCGCCGAGGTCAAGCTGGAGGTGCTGATCAGCCGCGGCCGCCTCGCCGACGCGCAGCTCGCCGCCGAACAGGCCCGGTACCGGACCGTGCAGTACTCCGAGACCCTGCGCAGGGCCCTGGACGCCACCCGGCGCAACGTCCGCGCGGTGGACTGGCTCAGTGCCGTGCCCGACATGATCGCCGAGGCCCTGGACCACGTCGCCGACCGGTACCGGCACGAGAACGCGATCCTCACCAACATCCGCAAGGCCCGCGACGAGACCGAGGGCGCCGAGCACAAGCGCCGTGCCGCCGAGCTGGTCGACATCGTCAAGGACTGCATCCGCCGCCACACCCAGCTCCAGTCCCGCCTCCTGGAGGCCGGCCCGCTCTTCCGCGCCGAACAGGACCGGCAGGCCTTCGCCGCCCCTCTCACCACCTCCGGCCTTGACCTGTACGGCCACCTCGTCGCCCCCGTCCTGCCACTGCCCGTGGAGCAGGCGCTCCGGGTCACCGACGCCTTCTTCGCCCGCGGCACCGGGCTGCGCACTCCCGTCTCCGTCCGGGTCGGCGACCTCGTCGACATACTCCTGACCCCGCCGGTGGAGCGCGAGCACCTGGGCGCCGAGATGCCGGAACCGGAGCTGATCGCCACGCCGGACGACAGCCGCTTCAGCGAGGAGCAGCTCGCCGCCGCCATGGAACTGCTCGACCTGCCGCACGACGCCCCACGCCGGCTGTCGGGGCTGCTGGCCGACGCCCGTGCCCGCGACGCCGAACTGCCGTACCTCGTCGCCCTGCTCGCCGTCCACGCGGCCAGCCCGCCGGTGGGCACCGCCTACCGCCAGGGCGAGCCGAAGCTTCTGTTCGCCGTGGACGACGGCACCGAGCTGGACGACCCCGAGTTCGGCGGCGCCGACCTCATCGTCGGCACGGCGCTGCTGGACGCGGCGGGCATGGCGGCGGACCGGAAGGAGGCGGCATGACGACCGGCCCGCACCGTCCCGGCCGCCGCCCCGCTCACCACCACCGCCCCGCTCACCACCACCGCACCCGGTGCCGCATCACCGAGCCCCAGCACAGCGAGGAGTACCGACCGTGACCGAGCACGTCGACCGGAGCGAACCGGAGGCGGGTGCCGCGCCGGCCACCGCCGCCGTCACGCCCGCCGACGCCGCCGACGCGGCGCGGCTCGTCTCCTTCGGTCTCCAGCCCAAGCTGCTGCCCGCCCGCGACCAGGAGTACGCCGACCTGCTGCGCCGCTACCGCGAGGACCCGCCCTTCGCCCGGCTCGCCGACGCCGTGGCGGCCGGCCTCGGCCTGATCGTCCTGGAGGTGTCCCCGCGCGCGGGGATGGCCGTGGCCGCCGCCGAGGACTCGGTGTTCGCCGTCCGCATGGGCGACTACGCGCGTCGCGCCGCCACCGACTCAGGCGACCGCTTCCTGCACGGCCTCGCCCACCTCGCCGTGGCCGCCATGGCCTACCCGCGCCCCGAGGACCTCGCCGACGACGGCTACATCGGCCGCGTCACGGTCAACGGCGTGGACGCGTTCGTCCGCCAGGCCTGCCGGAGGCTGGAGGAGCGGGCGGAGGAGCAGGGCGAGAACACCGACCCGGCCACCGACGCCCCCGGTCTCGAGGCCGCCTGGCGGATCTGGGTGAGGCGCAGCGCGACCGGCGCCACCAAGGACGCGCGCAGACTCCCCGGCTCCACCACCGGCATCGTCGGCAAGGCCGCCGCGTTCCTCACCGAGTCCGGTTTCCTCCAGCGCACCGGCGACGACCACGGAGGCACCTACCGGACGACGGCCCGCTACCAGCTCCAGGTGCGCGACATGGCGGGCAGCGCCGCCCTGGCCGAGCTCCTCGACCTGGGCGTCGTCCCGGTCACCGACGGCACCGCGACACTGCTGCCCGCCGAGGAGACGGACGATCTGGACCTCGTCGCCGACGCGGGTCTGCCCTTCCACTCCTCCTGACCACCCGGCCCTCCCGCCGCACGCCCGACCGCACCGCCCGACCGTCCCCGACGTCCGAAGACTTACGAGAGTCCGCCATGTACGAGCTGTCCCGGGTCCGCCTCTACTCCATCGGGCCCGCCGGTGCGCGCTACGCCGACACCGTGCTTGACCTGCGCGGTGTGGGCGAGCCCGTGCCCGACCCCGCGCCGACGCAGGCGGAGTTCTTCGAGGAGGAGCCCGTCGGCCCGCCGCGCAGGCCCGCGCCCGCCGGTGTGCTCTTCCTGGAGAACGGCGGCGGCAAGTCCGTGCTCCTCAAGCTGATCTTCTCGGTGATGCTGCCGGGCCACCGCAACACCCTGGGCGGCGCCAGCTCCGGCGTGCTGCGCAAGTTCCTGCTCGCCGACGACTGCGGCCACGTGGCGCTGGAGTGGCAGCACGTGCAGACCGGCGAGTGCGTCGTCGTCGGCAAGGTCAGCGAGTGGCGCGGACGGCAGGTCTCCGGCGACCCGCGGAAGTTCGCCGAGGCCTGGTACTCCTTCAGGCCGGGCCCCGGCCTGACCCTGGACAACCTGCCGGTCGCCGAGGCGACCGCCGTGCGCCCGCCCGTCGAGGGCGCCTCCGGCGCGCAGGGCAGGCGGCGCACCATGAAGGGGTTCCGGGACGCGATCACCGAGGCCGGCAAGGCCTATCCGCACCTGGAGGTGCACTGGGAGGAGATCCACGACCGCTGGAACGAGCACCTCGGCGACCTCGGACTCGACCCCGAACTCTTCCGCTACCAGCGCGAGATGAACGCCGACGAGGGCGAGGCGGCCGGACTCTTCGCGGTCAAGAAGGACTCCGACTTCACGGACCTGCTGCTGCGGGCCGTCACCGACACCCGCGACACCGACGGACTCGCCGACCTGGTCGGCGGTTTCGGCAACAAGCTCGGCCGGCGCGCCGAGCTGATCGCCGAACGCGACTTCACCGCGGGGTCCGTCGATCTCCTCGGCCGGATCGTCGAGGCCACCGAGACCCGCACCCGCGCGCGGGACATCCACGGCGCAGCCGAACGCCGCACCAGGAACCTCGCCCGACGGCTCACCGCCCGCGGCGCCAGGGAGCGGGTCCGGGCGGGCGACCTCGCCCAGCGGGTCACGGCCGCCGCGTACGCCGTCACCCACGCCGAGTCCGCCCGGGACCGCAGCGGACTCGTCGCCGCCGAACTCGCCTACCGGCACGCCTCCCTGGCCCTGGCGGGCGCCGAGAAGTCCGCCGCCGCGCAGAAACGCGAACTGGCCGACGCGCGCACCCTGCACTCCGCCTGGCAGGCCGCCGAGGCCGTTCTGCGCCACCGCGCCGCCGCCGACCGCGTCACCCGCGTGTCCGCCGCCATCCAGGAGGCCGAACGCGACGCCGCTCCCGCGCTGGCCGCCCGCGCCGAAGCCGCCGTGGCGCTCGTCCGCGCCCTGCACACGGCGGCCGGAAAGGCCGAGCACCACGCCAACGAGGAGGAGGCGAGGTCCGCCGCCCTCCAGGAGGTTAGCGACGCCGCCCACCGCGACTCCACCACCGCCGCCACCGAGGCCCAGCGGGCCCGCAGCGAGGCCGGACACCTGCGCCAGCGCCTCACCGAGGTCGAGCAGGAGACCGCCGAGGCCGTCCGCGCCGGCTGGCTGGACGACAGCGCACCCGACGCCGACCCGGCCCGAGCCGCCCTCGCCGCCAGCGACGCGGAGAAGACGGCCGTCGCCGCCTGGGACACCGCCCGCGAGGCGGCCCGCCGGGCCACCGAGCACGCCCGTGAGGCCGCCGCCGCGGAGAACCGCGCCGAACTGACCGCGGCCCGTGCCGCCGACGCCGCCACCGCGGCCGAGCTCGCCCACGAGGGCGAGCGGCGCACCGCCGAGGCACTGGCCGCGGAAGAACGGTTCGCCGAGCTGCTCGGCCTGGCCGCCGGGGCCCGTCCGGGCATTCCCCAGCCCCGCCGGGACGCGGACCACGACGAGAAGGCCGCCGCTCCCGTGCCGTCGGACGGCACGCTGACCCCCGAGGAACTCGACCGTTTCGCCGACGAGCTGCGCGAACTGCTCGACGGCACCGTCTCCTCGGCCGAACGTCAGCTGTTCGACCTGCGCACCGCCGCGGCCGACGACTCCCGCATCCTCGGCGCGCTCGGCGACGGGGGGCTGCTGCCGCCGGGCCCGGACGTGCTGGCCACGGTCGAGTTCCTCGGCGAGCACGGCATCCCCGCCCTGCCCGGCTGGCGCTACCTCGCCCAGGCCGTGGACCCCGCCGACCACGCGCGTGTGCTGTCCGCCCGCCCCGAGCTGGTCGACGGCGTCATCATCACCGACCCCGACTCGCACACCCGCGCCCGCGAGGTCCTCGGCGAGGCGGCGCTGCTGCCGCGCTCCGCCGTCGCCGTCGGCACCGCCGCCGCCCTCCTCGCCCCGACCCCGGCCGCCGAGGCGGCGGGCACCGGCGACGTCTTCCTCGTACCGCCGAACCCGGCCATGCACGACGAGCAGGCCGCCGACGAGGAGCGGCACGCGCTTCGGGCGCGGGCGGGGGAGCGCGACGAGGAGATCCGCGCCCTCGCGGCACGCCTCGGCAAGGACCGCGAGCTGGCGGCCCGGCTCGCCTCCTGGCGCACCGGCTGCCCGGCCGGGCGCCTCGCGGAACTGGCCCGGGCCGCCGAGGAGGCCCGCGCCTTCGCCGAGGAGGCCGAGGCCGAGCTGACCGAGGCGCGTACCGTGCGGGCGGAAGCCGACGAGAGCGCCGCCGAGGCCGTCCACCTGCGCGACGAGCGGCAGGAGGCCGCACAGAAGGCCCGCCGCGCCGCCGACGCCCTCGCCGGACTCGCCTTCCGGCTGCGCGAACGCGCCGGCTGGCAGGTCCGGCTGCGTGAACTGGCCGACGAGGGCGCCGAGTCCGAGGCCCGCGCCCAGGCCTGCCTGGAGCGCGCCCGCGCCGCCGACGAGGACCGGCGTGCCGCCCAGCGCGCCGCCGACGACGCCCGCCGCACCGCCCGCGCCCTGCGCGCCGAGCGCTCCGAGATCGCCGGCGCCCCCGACGACGTACCGGAGAAGGCGCCCGGGGACGGCGCGGAGGCGGCGGGGACGAAGGCGTCCCTGCCCGATCTCCGCGAGGCATACCGCGCCGCGTCGCAGGTGTACGAGAAGGTCGGCGTCGGCGCCGACCTGCGCGCCGAGCAGGCCCGCGCGGAGAGCGACGAGAGCAGCGCCCGCGCGGAACTGGACCGGCTCAGCAACAAGGTCCGCACCCGCGCCGGACAGCTCCTCCAGTCGCCCGACGGCTCCGACGGACCGTCCCGGCAGGCCGCCGCCGCCCGCGCCGAAGAGCTGGTGCAGCTCCTGGAGACCCGCATCTCCAGCGCGAGCGAACAGCTCGGCCGGCTGCGCGGCGAGGCCGAGCGGCACGCGCCCGAGGACGGCGACACCCACACCGACCTCCCCGAGGAACTCCAGCCGCGCGACGCCGAGCACGCCCAGACCCTGCTGCGCACGGCGACCACCGAACTCACCGCCCGCACCGAGGCACTGGCCCGTGCCCGGGAGGCCCACGCCGAACTGCTCGACGCGCACCGCGCCGCCGAGGACGCGGCCGGTGGCTTCGACGAGGTCGCCGCCATGCTCCGCGACCTGCTGCGCGAGCATGCGCCCGACGAGGAGCAGGAGGAACCCGAGCCCTACGAAGGCGACCTGGAGGAAGCCCGCAGGGCGGCCGCGGAGGCCCGTCGTTCGCTGCGCGGCTGCGCCGCCGACCTGTCCGCCGCCGAGTCGGCCGTCCGCGAGGCGAGCGACATCCTCGTCCGGCACGCCAACTCCACCCGCTACGAGCAGGTCCGCACCCCCGCCCGCCAGCAGATCCGCGAACTGCCCGCCGCCGCACTGCCCGAACACGCCGCCAAGTGGGCGGAGGCCTTCGCGCCCCGGCTGCGCGTCCTCACCGACGAGCTGTCCCAGCTGGAACGCAACCGCGACTCGATCGTGGACCGGCTGCGCGGCCTGGTCGAGTCCGCCCTCGCCACACTCCGCTCCGCCCAGCGGCTCTCCCGGCTGCCGGAGGGCCTCGGCGAGTGGTCCGGGCAGGAGTTCCTGCGCATCCGCTTCGAGGAGCCCGACCAGGCCACGCTCACCGAGCGCCTCGGCGAGGTCGTCGACGAGGCCACCCGCGCCGCCGTCAAGAAGAACTCCGACCTGCGCCGCGACGGCATGTCCCTGCTGCTGCGCGGAGTCGGCGCCGCCCTCCAGCCCAAGGGCGTCGCCGTGGAGATCCTCAAGCCCGACGCCGTACTGCGCGCCGAACGCGTCCCCGTGGGCCAGATGGGCGACGTGTTCTCCGGCGGCCAGCTGCTCACCGCCGCCATCGCCCTGTACTGCACGATGGCCGCGCTGCGCAGCAACGACCGGGGCCGCGACCGGCACCGCCACGCGGGCACCCTGTTCCTCGACAACCCCATCGGCCGCGCCAACGCCACCTACCTGCTGGAGCTCCAGCGCGCCGTCTCCGACGCGCTCGGCGTCCAGCTCCTGTACACCACCGGCCTGTTCGACACGACGGCGCTGGCCGAGTTCCCGCTGGTCATCCGGCTGCGCAACGACGCCGACCTCAGGGCGGGACTGAAGTACATCAGCGTGGAGGAGCACCTGCGGCCTGGCCTGCCCCAGCCGACGCCGGCCGCCGAGGGGGACGGCGACGCGGTGCACAGCGAGATCACGGCGACCCGTATGTACCGGCGGCCCGCCCAGGCACCCGCGTAGTCCCTCGCGCCCAACCGGTGTGGAGCCGGTGTGAAAACGAGGTGGAGGCGATGTCGGTGCTTCCCCTTATGCTGCTCCGGATTGATCAAGCAGCACCTGGGGAGGGCGCGCGACATGCTCGGCAAGCTGTTCGGCAAGGCGGGGGAGACGGCGGGGGAGAGACCGGCGGCGAATCCGCACGCCCTGCCGGCCAAGCGCGCACGGCGCAACGGGATCTACCCCCTGCGCGCCCTCGGGGACGCCCGGGTGCTGACCCTGGTGGAGGCGGCCGACGCGGGGGACTGGGACGGGGTGAAGACGGCGCTGGCCCCGTTCGACCTTGGCCGGGACCACCAGGTGCTCGACCAGCTGGCCGATCTGGACGGCGTGCAGGACTGGATCGGCCGGGCCGTCGAGGAGGACGCGGAGCACCGGGCGACGGCTCTGCTGATATCCGGGGCGCGTCACGTCGCCTGGGGCTGGGAGGCACGTACCACCGCGCGGGCCGCGAACGTCACGCGGGAGCAGTGGCGCGCCTTCCACGAGCGGCTGGAAACCGCCGACGAACACCTGTTGCGGGCCGCCGAGCTGCGACCCGACTGGATCACCCCGTGGCGCCGCCTCCTCACCTCCGCCCGCGGCACGTCCCTGGGCGACGACGTCAAACGGGCCCGCCGTGAGGCCGCCCTGCGCCGCGATCCGCTGGACCTGGAGACCCACATCCAGTGGGTCTCCCAGCTCCAGCCCCGCTGGGGCGGCCGGCCCGGGCAGGCCATGACGTACGCGCGCAAGGCCTTCACCCGTGCGCCCGAGGGGCACCGCCTCGGCTGCGTGGTGGCGATGGCCCACATCGAGGACTGGGTGGAGTCGGACAGCCCGAGCTGCCTCGACCTGCCGTACATCCAGGCCGAGTTGCGCGACGCGGCGAAGCACAGCATCCTCCACCCCGCCTACCAGCGGGGCCCCGGCTGGCAGCAGGACTTCAGCATGTTCGCCATGGCCCTGAGCCTGGCCTCGGAGGGCGTCGTCGCCCCGCGCGTCTTCCACGAGCTGGACGGCGCCTACACGCCGTGGCCCTGGGAGTACATGGCGCAGCCGGAGAAGGCCTACGCCCGCTTCCGTCGCCACGCCTGAGCCACCACCGGGCCGGCGCTCCACCGCCCGCCCCGCACCCCGCCGCTCACCCGGCCCTCGCCCCTCGTCCACGCCACCCACGGGACCGCACGATGACTTCGCCCGACACCTCCTCGCATCCGGCCGGCGCCGACCGCACCTTCCAAGTGGACCTGCGCGGTCTCGTCGACCTCCTCTCCCACCACCTCTACTCCAGCCCCCGCGTCTACCTGCGCGAACTCCTGCAGAACGCGGTGGACGCGCTGACCGCCCGCCACCGCCTCGAACCGGCCGCCCCCGCCGGCGCCTTCGGTATCCGCCTGTACGCCGACGGCTCGGTCGTCCGGGTCGAGGACGACGGCGTCGGACTCACCGAGGCCGACGTGCACACCTTCCTCGCCACGATCGGCCGCAGCAGCAAGCGCGCCGAGCAGGTCGCGGAGCAGCGCGCCGACTTCATCGGCCAGTTCGGCATCGGACTGCTCTCCTGCTTCCTGGTCGCGGACGAGATCCACGTCCTGAGCCGCTCCGCCCGTACCCCCGACGCGCCCGCCGTGGAGTGGCGCGGACGCGGTGACGGCAGCTACACCGTCCGCACCCTGCGCGCCTCCGCACGCCCCCGGCCCGGCACCACGGTCACGCTGACCCCGCGCGCCGACGCCGGTGAGTGGACCCGGCCCGCACAGGTGCACGCGCTGGCCCGGCACTTCGGCTCCCTGCTGCGTCACCCGGTGACCTTCGACGACGGCACGCACGGCACGCACGGCACGGACGGACCGGGCGGCGCGCCCGTCAACCCCGAGCCCGCCCCCTGGACGCGTACGTACCCCACCCCGGGTGCCCGTTCCCGAGCGCTGGCCGCGTACGGCGAGGAGGTCCTCGGGTTCACGCCGCTGGACACCATCGAACTGGACCTGCCGGCCGTCGGCCTCAAGGGCATCGCGTGCGTGCTGCCGGATGCGGTGCCCGCCGGGCGGCGCCACGGCCACCGCGTCCACGTCAAGGGCATGCTGCTGTCCGAGCAGGCCGAGGAGATCCTGCCCGAGTGGGCGTTCTTCGTCCGGTGCGTCGTCGACGCCGAGAGCCTGCGCCCGACGGCGTCCCGCGAGTCCCTGTACGAGGACGACACCCTGGCCGCCGTCCGCGATGCCCTCGCCGAGCGGCTGCGTGCCTGGATCGCCCGCGCCGCCGCAAGCGACCCGGACCTGCTCGCCCGCTTCCTCAAGGCCCACCACCTGGCCGTGAAGTCCCTCGCCGTGCACGACGACGAGATCCTGCGGATGCTGCTGCCCTGGCTGCCGTTCGAGACCACCGACGGCCACACCACCCTCGACGAGTTCGCCCGCACCCACCGCACCGTGCTCGTGACGTCCAGTGTGGAGGAGTTCCGGCAGGTCGCCTCCATCGCCTCCGCCGCCGGGCTCGGCGTCGTCAACGGCGGCTACACGTACGACCGCGAACTGGTCCACCGGCTGCCCGAGATCAAGCCCGAGGCGAGCGTCGCCGACCTGGACCCGGCGACCCTCACCGCGCACCTCGACCCCGTCGACCGCGAGACGGAGCTGGCCGCCGCGGCCTACCTCGCCCGCGCCCGGGACGCCCTCGCCGTCTTCGACTGCGACGTGGCGCTGCGCACCTTCCAGCCCGCCTCCGCCCCCGCCCTCCTCGTCGACAGCCGCGAGGCCCGGCACGAGCGCACCCGCTCCCAGCTCGCCCGCGAGCAGGAGGGCGGCCTGTGGGGCGACATCCTCGGCGCCCTGCGCCAAGAGGCCCCGCGAGCCCAGCTGATCCTCAACCAGCTGAACCCGCTGGTCCGCACCGCCGTCGCCATCGACGAACCCGAACTGGCCCGCACCAGCGCCGAAGCGCTCTACGGCCAGGCCGCGCTGCTGTCCCGGCGCCCGCTCAGGCCCGCCGAGTCGAGCCTCATCAACCGCTCCTTCCTCGACCTCCTCGCCCACGCCCTCCGCAAGGACAGCTGACGATGCCCACCGCACCCCACCCCCAGAGCACGGACGAGCTGTACGAGGCGCTCCGCGCCAACGACCGGCGGCCCTACGGCCGGACCCGCACCGTCACCGCCGAGGAACTCGTCGACGTCGCCGAACAGTTCGCGGAGCCCGTTCCGCTCGTCCACGCGCTGCTCGAACTCCAGGAGGCGTACACCTACGGTTCCGAGCCCCGTAAGTCGCCCGTCGTCTTCGCCCGTCTGCTCACCCTCTTCGACGAGCAGCCCGACGTCTTCGACGAGCGCCTGCGGCACACGCTCTTCTGGCGGTTCAAGTGGGTGGCCAACGCCCTGCGCGCCCTGCCCGAGATACCGCTGGCCAGCCTGCGGCAGTGGATGACCGAGATGCGCGAGCGGTACGAGAAGGCCGGCCTCGGCCTCCAGCCCTACTACGGGCAGATGTACCAGCTCGCCGCCCACGTCGGCGAGGACACCGCCCCCGCCTACGAGTTGTGGGCGGCGCGCACCCGCACCCGGCTCAGCGACTGCGAGGCCTGCGAGACCTGCGAACGCGCCCTGTACCGGCTCGCGGCGGGCGACGACGAGCGGGCGCTCGACGTCTGGGAGCCCGTCCTGGCAGGAAAGGAGTCATGCCAGGAGGAACCGGCCCGCTCCGTCTCGTACGCGCTGCTGCCCCTGGTGCGCACCGGTCGCGTCGACCGGGCCCGCGAACTGCACCTGGCCGGTTACCGCGGTTGCCGGCGCAATCCCGGCATGGCCGGTGAGGTCGGCCGGCACCTGGAGTTCTGCGCGCTGACCGGCAACGAGGCACGCGGCCTCGAACTGCTCGCCGAGAACCGGAACCTGTTCGAGGAGCTCGACTCCCCGCTCTCTCTGCTCGACTTCCTCACCGGCGTGGAGGTCCTCCTCCAGCGGGTCGAGACCCTGGGCCACGGCGCACTGCCCGCCGCCGGCTACGCGGGCCGTACCTGGACGGTGGCCGGCCTGCGCGCCGAGGTGCGGGGGCGCGCCGACGACTTCGCCTCCCGCTTCGACGCCCGCAACGGGACCACCGCCCACAGTGACCGCCGCCGGGCCCGCCTCGACCGCGCCCCGCTCCTGGACGCGCTGGAGCTGACCCTGCGCCCCCGTGCCCTGGACGACTTGGCTCCGGCCGTGCCGGTCGCCGTACCCGCCGCCCCCGCGGCCGTCGCCGTACCCGAGTCACTGGCCGAACTCGTCGCCAGGGCGCGGGCGCTGCACGAGCAAGGACATCCGGACGCGGCGGCCTGCTGGGCGGAGCTGCGCACCCGGGCCACCGCCCGTGACTACACGCACCCCGACGACCCGGCCGTGGGTCCGCTCGCGCGTTTGCGCGCCGACCTGCTCGCCGAGGAGGGGAGCCGGGCGGGGGAGAGGGACGACTTCGCGGAGGCGGCCGACCTCCACGAGGAGGCGGCGGGCCTGTACGACGACGCCGGAGCCCCCGGCCACGCTGCACTCGCCCGGGCGTGCGCCCTGCTCGCCGCGGCCGAGGCCGTGGGGGAATCCCCCGCCGAGACGGCGACTCCGGCGGAGGCCCGGACGGAGGTCGCGGCAACGGCCCGCGCGGGTGTCTTGGCCGAAGACGCGGTGGACGCCCCTGCCGAGGCTGGGATCCGGTCGGAGGACCGGACGGATGCCAGGTCGGATGCCCGGTCGGAGGACCCGACGACGTCTCGGGCGGGGGCTCCCGCGCAGGCCAGGCCGGGAGCTGCCGCGGAGTCCACGGCGGGAGCCTCCGCGGAGGTCACGACGCCCGCGGCCACCGTGTCCTCTGCCGAGGCCGCCGCGGAGACGAAGGCCGCCGCGCTGACCGCCGCGCACGCGGCCATGGTCCGCCTGCACGAGGGGACGCCCGGTCTCACCCCGTACCAGGAGGCCCGTCTGCTGCGGCTGCGGGCGACCGCGCTCGGCCTGCGCCTGCAGGCATCGGGCCGCGAGGAGCACGTGGCGCCGGTGCTCGCCGAGGTCGACCTGCTGCACGCGTTCGCCACCCGGCACGACATCGTCGGGCAGGTCTCCGGCGCCCTGCTGCTGCGGGCCAGCACGCATGCGATCTCCGGCGACCTGCCCGCCGCCCTCGCCCAGACCGACGCGCTCCTCGACCGGTTGAAGTCGCACGGCCCCGCCTGGCACCTGCCCCGCGCGCTGGGACTGCGCGGAAAACTGCACCTCGGCCTGCGGGACGCGTCGGCCGCGCACGCGGACCTGGGCGAGGCGCTGCGGCTGGCCGCCGACTGGCCGGCCGACGCCATGGACACCGCTCGCCTCCACAGCGATCTCGCCGAAACCTGCGTGCACCTGGGCCGCCCCGACGAGGCCCTGCGCCACCTGACCCGCTCGGCCGAGCTGAGCCTCCGCGGCGGCAGCCGGTTCGACGCCTACTGCACCTACAGCAACGCCGCCCGGCTCAGCCTGGACCTCGGCCGCGTCGAGGACTGCATCGCCCTGCTCGACTCCGTGCTGGCCGAACCGGACGTCGCCGCGGGGGAGCTGGACGACCGGCTGACCGCTCAGCTGCGCCTGACCCGTGCTCGCGCGCTGCACGCGGGGGACGACCTCAAGGCCGCCACGACGGAGTTCGTCGCTCTCGCGGCCGAGTCGGCGGGCTGGGACGACGACCCCGGGAGCCATGCCATGATCGCCGCGGAGACGGCCGTACTGCTCGCCGAGTCGGGCGAGTTCGGCCGGGCCCGCGAGGCGGCCGACCAGGCGCTCGCCGCCCACGCCCGCGCTCCTCGCCATGAGGAGCTCAGCAACTGCCTGCGCGAACTGGCCCGCCTCCAGGCCCAGCAGCAGGGGCCCGACGGACTGCCCGACGCTCTCGCCTTCCTCGCCGACGCGGGCCGCGTCGCCGACGGCGCCCGCTCCGCGGGGTACGAGGCCCACGGCCGTCCGCTGGACTCCGCGCTCGCCTACGAGCACGGTCGGGTCAACGCCTACGCGGGCGCGTACGAGGACGCTCTGAGCGCGCTGGAGCAGGCTCTGGCCCTGGTCGGCGAGCCGGGCCCGGACGGCGAGCGCGCCGGCGAGTGGGCCGAGTGCGTCCGGCTCGCGGGCGCGGTGGAGGGCCTCTACCTGGAACGCCCCGCTCCCGCGCTCACCCGCCTGGACGCGGCGGCCTCCCGGCTGATCGCCCTGGGCCACACCGAGGAGGCCGAGCCGCTGACGTCCTTGGCGGCCCGGCTGCGCGACGAGGAGTAACGCCCGCCGTCGCGAGCCCGCCGAAGCCCAGCAGGGCTTCCGGGCTTCAGGGGGCCTCCGGAGCAGTCAGGGCCCCGGGGCTCCCACGGCACGCGGGGCTGCCGGAGCGTCTCCCGGGAGCCCCGAACAGCCCCGCGTGCCACACCGGGCAGCCGCCGAACCCTCGCTGGAACGGCCGAACCCTCGCCGCGGTGGCGGGTGTCGCCGTCGTCGCCGCTGACTCAGGGGTGCGACAGCTGTCCCGTGCGGCCGCCCCGTCGGCCTATCCGCTCCTGGCCCCGCTCGGCGGCCCGGGTCTGCCGCCTCGCCCGGCGACGCTCACGGCGCATGGCCCGGGCGGTGCTGCTCGGCACCGACACCACACCGTGCCGCTGGTTCCACACCTGCCGGGTCACCCACACGTCCAGCACGCCCCAGGTGGCCACCACCGTGCCCGCGACACTCGCGAGCACCATCGGGAACGCCAGCCAGGACTCCGCCATGGTGCACAGGAAGGCCACCATCGCCGAGATGAGCGTCACGGCGACGACGAGCACCGCGCGCACGGCCGCCGTCCGCACCGGATCCGGCAACCGGGGACGCCGTGCCGGCTCCTCACGCCACAACGGCCGGTGTTCCGGCTGTCCTTCGCGCGCCCGCGTGTCCGGCCCGGTCGCAGGAATGCCGCGGCCCGGTACCTCGGGTGCCCCCGAGGCCACCGGCGCGCTCACTCCGGTCGTGCCACCGTCCGGCGCCCCGCGCCGCTCCGCCGTGCCCATCAACATGTCACTCCCCACCGCCAGCAGACAGCTCGTCCGTGTCAGCCGACACGGCTCCCCTCTGGCTGCCCGGCTTGCGCCGCTTCACGCCACCCGGAGACGGGTTGCGGCTCCTGTGGCCGATTCCGCCTCCATTTCCCGTAGTGAAGGACGAACGACGGGTCCCGGAGATTCCCGAAAAGCCCGCGCAGTCGAAGAATTTCGGCCAATCCGCCCGTCACGCCGGACGAACCGTCCGGCCTCGGCGAGCCGATCACGGGAGGCAATCTCCCGTAATGACCGGACAACTGACCATCGCCGGTCCCGGGTGCGGAGGTTCGGCCTCCGGATGGGTCTTCGAGTTACCTGTGCGTCAGTAGTAGGCTCGCGCCGTTTGTTGACGCACATGTGTACCCCCCGTCGGTGGGGGTCGAGCTGGGGGAGGCCATGCGCTTTCGCGGGAAGTCGATCCGCCGGAAGATCGTGGCGCTGCTTCTCGTGCCGCTGGTGTCCCTGACCGTGATCTGGGCCTTCGCCACGGTACTGACGGGACGCGAGGCGGCACAGCTGTTCAGCGCGTCCACCGTCGTCGAGAAGATCGGCTACCCGGTCGAGGACGCCGTCCGCGTGCTCCAGCAGGAACGCCGGCAGACCCTCGTCCACCTGGCCGACCCGCGTGCCTCCGACGGACTCGCCGCCCTGGAGCGCAGCCGCACCGCCACGGACGAGGCCGTCGCCGAGATCCGCCGCAACGCGGCCGACGCCGACGTGCGGGACGACCTCGGCGAGCCCGGAGAGGAACGGCTCACCGCCGTACTGGACGCCTTCGACGGCATCGGCTCCCTGCGCCGCAGCGTCGAGGACGGCACCGTCGACCGCGCGCAGGCCCTCGGCCTCTACAACCGTCTGGTCGACCCCTGCCACGATCTCCTCGCCAACCTCGACGTCGTCGACGAGGTGGGCCTGGACAAGCAGTACCGGGCGCTGGTCAACGTCTCCCGCGCGCGTGAACTGCTCTCCCGCGAGGACGCCCTCCTCGGCTCCGCCCTGGTCACCGGGGGCCTCACCCGCACCGAGACCCGGGACGTCTCCGACCTGGTCGCCCAGCGCACCATGATGTACGACATCAACCTGCCGCTGCTGCCCGCCACCGAACGCGGCCGCTACCAGCGTTTCTGGAAGAACGCGGCCTCCGCCCCCCTCCGCGTCGCCGAACAGGCCGCCGTCTCCACCGCGAGCGGGATGCCGCGCGGTGTCACCGCCAAGAGCTGGGACACCGCCGCCGGGAGCGTCCTGGAGGAACTCGCCGACCTCGACGACCACGCCGCCGACCGCTACCAGGAGCGCGTCGACCCGGTCGCCACCAACACCATCGCCAAGGCCGTCATCGCCGGAGCGCTCGGCCTGATCGCCCTGCTCTACTCGCTCTTCCTGTCCGTGCGCGTCGGCCGTTCCCTCATCCGCGACCTCAAGCAGCTGCGCCTGGAGGCCCACGAAGCCTCCGGGGTCCGCCTGCCCAGCGTGATGCGCCGCCTCTCGGCGGGCGAGGAGGTCGACGTCGAGACCGAGGTGCCCCGCCTGGAGTACGACAGGAACGAGATGGGCGAGGTCGGCCAGGCCCTCAACACCCTCCAGCGGGCCGCCGTGGAAGCCGCCGTCAAGCAGGCCGAACTCCGTGCGGGTGTCTCCGAGGTCTTCGTCAACCTCGCCCGCCGCAGCCAGGTGCTCCTGCACAAGCAGCTCACCCTGCTCGACACCATGGAGCGCAGGACCGAGGACACCGAGGAACTCGCGGACCTGTTCCGGCTGGACCACCTGACCACGCGCATGCGCCGGCACGCCGAGGGCCTGGTCATCCTCTCCGGCGCCGCACCCTCCCGGCAGTGGCGCAAGCCCGTCCAGCTCATGGACGTGGTCCGCGCCGCCGTCGCGGAGGTCGAGGACTACGAGCGCATCGAGGTCCGCAGGCTGCCCCGCGTCGCCGTCACCGGACCCGCGGTCGCCGACCTCACCCACCTGGTTGCCGAACTCCTGGAGAACGCCACGGTGTTCTCGCCCCCGCACACCGCGGTCCAGGTGCTCGGCGAGCGCGTCGCCAACGGCTTCACGCTGGAGATCCACGACCGCGGCCTCGGCATGGCCGCAGACGCCCTCCTCGACGCCAACCTCCGGCTGGCCGAGACACCCGAGTTCGAGCTGTCCGACACCGACCGGCTCGGCCTGTTCGTCGTCAGCCGGCTCGCCCAGCGGCAGAACGTCCGGGTGTCCCTGCAGCCCTCCCCGTACGGCGGCACCACCGCGGTCGTCTTCGTCCCCGACGCCCTCCTCACCGACGACGCCCCGGACACCAACGGCGTCGGTTTCCGCCTCGACCGTCCTCAGCACGTCAGGGACAAGGAGCGCGAGGAGAGCCGCCGTTCCGGCCTCTCGCACGTGCCCGCCCGGCTCCAGGACCGGCCGACCGCGCTGCTGGGCGGCCCCGTCGAGCTGGAGGCGCCCGTGGACCTGGACGCCCTCGACGGCCTGCCCGGAGCGCTGGACGACCAGGACAGCGAGCGCGGCGGCCTGTTCCGGCCGCGCCGGTCACTGACCGCGGCCGACGACGACCCGGTGGACCAGCGCGGCGGACGGCGACGCTCCGAGACCCGACCCGAGGGCGAACCGGCCCAGGGCGGGACCGAGGAGAACGCGCCGGTCGCGCTGCCGCGCCGTCGTACCCCCAAGCTGGTCAGCTCGCACGGTCGCCCGGTCCCCGAACGACCCGCCCGCGGCGACGCCGACGGGCCGCGCACGACAGGCACCGGCCGGCCGGAGCACCCGGCCGCCGCCCCGCCGCGGGCGGACGAACTGCCCGCCCTGCCCGCCCGCCGCCGAGGAGACCGCACCGGGGAGCGCGCCGAGGGCCGTGCGGACGGCGCCGCCCCCGGCCGTGACGGCGGCGGCGTGCCCCCCGCGAGCGGGGCCGCTCAGGCCCCCGGCGCCGGGACCGGCGCGCTGCCCCGGCGGGTACGTCAGGCCAACCTGGCCCCTCAGCTCAGGCAGAGTCCCGAACCCTCCGCCGAGGACCGCTCCGATCCGGCCGACCGCGACGCCGACGAGGTCCGCAGCCGTATGGCCTCGCTCCAGCGCGGCTGGCAGCGCGGCCGCAAGGAGAACGCCGCGGGTGACGACCCACCCGGCGGCACAGCACCAACAGCACCACGAGGAACGACAAAGGGGGACGGTCGATGACCGCACCGAAGGCGACCGGCCACACCGCGACCAAGTCCGGCGAGCTGAACTGGCTCCTCGACGACCTGGTGGACCGCGTCGCGAGCATCCGCAAGGCCGTCATCCTGTCCGGCGACGGTCTGGCGACGGGCGTATCCAAGGACCTGACCAGGGAGGACAGCGAGCACCTGGCCGCCGTGGCATCCGGCTTCCACAGCCTCGCCAAGGGTGTGGGCCGGCACTTCGAGGCGGGCAGCGTCCGGCAGACCGTCGTAGAACTCGACGACGCCTTCCTGTTCGTCACGGCCGCGGGGGACGGAAGTTGCCTGGCCGTCCTGTCCGACGCCGACTCGGACGTCGGTCAGGTCGCCTACGAGATGACCCTCCTGGTCAAGCGGGTCGGCGTGCACCTGGGCACCGCTCCACGCACCGATCCGCGCTCGGACGGGTAAGTGGGATGACATGAGCGCAGACGGTCAGGGAAGCAACCACTGGTTCGACGACGAGGCCGGGCCCGTCGTCCGTCCGTACGCCATGACGCGCGGCCGCACCACCAGCGCGGCCCAGCACCGCCTCGACCTGATCGCGGTGGTCGTCACGGAACCCCACGCGGACGATCCGGAGGCGGACGTCACCCTCTCCCCGGAGCACGTGGACATCGTCGGCCTGTGCCGCGACACCCCGCAGTCGGTCGCCGAACTCGCCGCCGAACTCGACCTCCCCGTCGGGGTCGTGCGGGTCCTGGTCGGCGACCTCGTGGACGGGGAACTCGTGCACGTCAACCGGCCCGTGCCCCCGGCCGAACTGCCGGACGAGAACATACTGCGCGACGTGATCAGCGGATTGAGGGCACTGTGAACCGGCCCCCGCGCACGTCGGGCGGCACGTTAAGGAGAAGAGATCGATGATCTTCGGGCGTTCTCAGCGCGGCAAGCCGCCGGTCGAGCCCGTCACGCTGAAGATCCTGGTGGCCGGCGGCTTCGGCGTGGGCAAGACCACCCTCGTCGGCGCGGTCAGCGAGATCAGGCCGCTGCGCACGGAGGAACTGCTCACCGAGGCCGGCCGGCCCGTCGACGACGTCAGCGGGGTGGAGGGCAAGCACACCACCACGGTGGCCATGGACTTCGGGCGGATCACCCTGCGCGAGGACCTGGTGCTGTACCTCTTCGGCACGCCCGGCCAGGAGCGGTTCTGGTTCATGTGGGACGAGCTGTCCGAGGGCGCCCTGGGCGCGGTCGTCCTGGCCGACACCCGGCGCCTGGAGGACTGCTTCGCCGCCGTCGACTACTTCGAACGGCGTTCCATCCCGTTCGTCGTCGGCGTCAACTGCTTCGAGGGATCGGCGCGCTACCCGACCGAGACCGTCCGCCAGGCCCTCGACCTGGACGAGGACGTGCCTCTGGTGCTCTGCGACGCCCGGGACCGTGAGTCCGTCAAGGAGGTCCTGATCGGCGTCGTCCAGCACGCGATGTCCCAGGCCGCGGACCGGCGCCGGGCCGTCACGACCTGAGACTCCGCCCGCCCGGGCCTCCGCACCGCCCGCCGCCGGTCGCGACACCGTCCTGCGCTCACCGGAGTCCCCGCGCCGGCCGTCCTGGTCCGGCCCGGCGTTCTCGCTCCGTGGGCTGGGCCCGGCGTCTCGCTCGGGAGGCCGCTCGCGGCGTCTCGGGCCGGCCCCCGGCAGGGAATCGGTGTACGAGGACTCCGGCTCCGGGACGGGCAGCCCGCCCCCGGCCCGCACCGGCGGCGCGCCCTCGCTCACCCCGTCGGTGCCGCCGTCCGCGCCGAGCCGCGCCGCACCTCGTGCCCCGGGACCTCCGCCCGGCCCAGCACCCAACTCGTCCCGCACAGCGCCTTGGCGGCCCTCTTGAGCGGCGCCAGGCGGGCCGCCGCCCGCCGGTGGTCCGGGACGCTGCCCGGCACGCACAGGACCGACGCGAGAGACAGCGTCACGGGCCGCCCCCCGGCCGACCAGGGCACGTCCAGCACCGCGGCGGCCAGCGGATCCACCCCGTCCGGATCGGTGAGCACCAGGAAGTCGTCACCACCGATGTGCCCCACGCGGGTCTCCCCGGCCGCCGTCCGCAGCAGGGTCCGCCCGACCGCCCGGATCAGCTCGTCGCCCGCGGCGAACCCGGCCTCGTCGTTGACCTGCTTGAAGTGGTCCACGTCGAGCCAGCTCAGCGTGAACGCCCGCCCGTCCGCGATCCGCCGGTCCACCTCGTCCGTGATCGCGTCCGAACCCGGCAGCCGCGTCAGCGGATTGAGTCCCACCGCCTCCTCCACCCGGCTCTCCGCCAGCGCCCGCACCAGGTCGGCGAGGCGCACGACGCCCACGCACCGCCCGAGGGCGTCCACCACCGCCACGTCGTCCGACGTACGGCTCGCACCACCGACCGCCACCACGTCCAGCACCTCCCAGGCCGTCGCGTCGACACCCACCGTCCGCGGCGGGTCGCCGAGCTTCGCGGCGGGCCGGTCGGCGTACAGGGCGTGCCCGTAACGGCCCGACATCGACAGCAGGAAGCGGGAGCGGTGCACCGAGCGCACCGGAACCCCGTCCCGGTCCACGAGCAGCACCCCGGACACGTCCGGCGCCCCGGTCAGCAGCGCCCGCACCCGCCCCGCCGACGCCGTCGCCGGCAACAACGCCGCCGGCCGCACGAACTGCCGTACCGACGGACCCGACCGCGCCGCCGGCGCCGGGCCCGGCGAGCCGGACGGCACGTACACGTCCGCCGCGGGCAGCCGCACGGGCGGTGCGAACAGCGCGCCCTGGGCCAACTGGGCACCGGCCGACCGCGCGACGGCGTACTGCGCCTCCGTCTCCACCCCCTCGACGGCCAGCAGCGCTCCCGACCCGTCGCACAGCACCCGCATCGCCCGCACGGCCGCGGGGCGCGCCAGCAGCGACGCGTCGAGCTTCACCAGCTCCGGCGCCAGATCCGTCAGTAGCCGCAACGGCGCGTCCCCGTCCCCGACCCCGTCCGCGCAGATCCTGAACCCCTGCTCCCGCAACACGGCCACCGCCCCCAGCAGGGCCCGCCGCGGCACATGGGCGTACGGCGGACACACGTCCAGCGTCACCTCCCAGGGCAGCCGGCCCGCCTCGCGCACGGCGTCGTGCAGCGGCTGGAGGCCGCCGAGGTCGGCGAGGGTGCCAGCGAACACGTTGACGTGCAGCGGCAGCAGCGTCTCCCTGCGCACCGCCGCGCGCAGCGCGGACACCGTGAGCAGACCGTCGAGTTCCGGGTCGCGCCGGGCCTCGGCCAGCACGTCACCGGCCTCCGGGCGGGCCAGTATCTCCAGCGCCGCGACCCCTCCGGTCATCAGGTTGACCACCGGTTGGAAGGCGAAGCGGAGAGTGTCCGTCCAGGAGCGCACGGGAGCAGGATGGCGCGACCGGCGACCGCCCGGGGCCAGTTCACGCGACGTTCACGCACCGTTCCGAGTCGCTCACCCGGCGTACCGGTGGCGAGCCGCCGGGCCGCCCCCTTCCCCCGCGGGGCCCGACCCTGATAGATGCAGGGAACATGACACGACTCTCCACCACCCTCCGCGGTCTGGTCACCTCCTTCGCCGCCCTGCTCGCCGTCACGGCCGTCCCGGCCGCCGCGCAGGCACGGCCCGAGCCGCGGGCCCCGGAGGACTTCGTGGCGCTGAGAGGCGTCGATCCGACGATCATCGAGGAGATGCGCTACGTCACCGCGCACAACTTCGTCGGCGAGCGGGTCGACGGCTACCGGCAGCCCCTGTGCATCCTCACCCGCCCCGCCGCCGAAGCCCTGCACCTCGCCCAGACCCGGCTGCTGCGCAAGGGCTACTCCCTCAAGGTGTACGACTGCTACCGCCCCCAGCGTGCCGTCGACCACTTCGTGCGCTGGGCGGAGGACCTCGACGACCAGAGGATGAAGGCCGAGTTCTACCCGGAGGTCGACAAGACCCGCCTCTTCGCCGACGGTTACATCGCGGAGAAGTCCGGCCACAGCCGGGGCTCCACCATGGACCTCACCCTCGTACGGCTCCCGGCCCGGCCCACACGCCCGTACCACCCCGGGCAGCCCCTGGTCCCGTGCTTCGCTCCGCAGGACGAGCGCTTCCCCGACAACTCCGTCGACATGGGAACCGGTTACGACTGCTTCGACACGCGCTCGCACACCCTCGACCCCCGCATCCAGGGCGCCCAGCGCACCAACCGGCTGCTGCTGAAGGACACCCTGGAGGCCGTCGGACTGGTCAACCTCCCCGAGGAGTGGTGGCACTTCACGTACAAGCCGGAGCCCCACCCGGACACCTACTTCGACTTCCCGGTCTCGGCCAAGTCGCTCGCCGGCCGCCGCTGACCGGCCTGCCGGAGTCGCCCCCTCCGGGATCGGATACAGTCCGCCGCGTGTCCGAAACTGAAACCTCCGTTCCCAACTCCGCGCCCGACTCCCACTGTTCGCGCTGCGGATCGCCCTACGGAGAGGGCGTCTCCGGCTGGCCCCGCACCTGCCCCGCGTGCGGCAATGTGGCCTACCGCAACCCACTGCCGGTCGCGGTGGCCCTCCAGCCCGTGTACGACACGCAGGGCACCGCCCTGGTCGTCATCACCCGCACCGTCACCCCCGCACGCGGGGGAGTCGCCCTGCCCGGCGGCTACATCGACGACCGGGAGGACTGGCGGCAGGCCGTCGTCCGCGAGCTGAAGGAGGAGACGGGCATCGACGCGGCGAGCCGCGACGTCCGGCTCGCCGACGCCATGAGCTCGCCCGACGGCCACCTGCTGCTCTTCGGCCTGCTGCCCGAGCGTCCGGCCGAGGGCCTGCCGCCCTCCGCCGCCACGGACGAGACCGAGGGCTGGCACCTGCTGCGCAGGGCGGAGGAGCTCGCCTTCCCGCTCCACACCCGGGCGGTACGGGCCTTCTTCGAGGGCCGCTACATCTGAGCCGGGCGCTCCGCGAGCCCGCGGACGCGGACGGGGCAGGACGGCTCGCCCGGACCGTCCTGGCCCTCCCGCCGCACGGCCACCCGGCGCCCCTCCCAGCGGGACACGTACCGTTCGATCCCCGGCTCCACCCAACCGTCGCCCGCGTCCGGCACGACCAGCCCGCCGCCGGTCCGCCCCCGCGCGGGCGCCCACACCTCCAGCTCAGGCGCGCCGTCCGCCCCGCGCACCGGGACCACGGATCCCGCACGGGCGAACACCGGGATCCGCCCCGGAGGGGCTTCGGCCGGCACCTGCGCCGGGCCCTCGTAGGCCCGCTCCGTCGCCACGTCGTACCAACGCCCCCGCGGCAGCCGCACCTCCCGCCGGTCCGCCCCGGGCCGGAGCACCGGCGCCACCAGCAGGCAGTCGCCCAGCAGGAAGGCGTCCTCGCAGTCCCGCAACGCCCGGTCCTCCGGCGACTGCCACCACACCGGACGCGCGTACGGGGCACCCGTACGCCGGGCCAGGTGCGCCAGCGTCACGAAGTACGGCAGCAGCCGACGCCGCTCGGCGAGCGCCACGCGCGCGTGCCCGAGGACCTCGGCTCCGAACCCCCACGGCTCCCCGTGTCCGGCCCGGGGACCGGCGTGGGTCCGCAGCAGCGGCAGGTAGGCGGCCAGTTGGAGCCACCGCAGATACAGCTCGGGCGGCACACTCCCCCCGGCCCCGCCAACGTCGGGCCCCGAGAACGGCACCCCGCACAGCCCGAGTCCCAGCACCTGGGCCAGCGACGCCCGCAACCCCGCCCACCCCGACACCACGTCACCGGACCAGACACCGCCGCAGCGCTGCAGTCCTGCCCACCCGGCACGGGCGAGGACGAACGGCCGCTCGTGCGGCGACAGCGCCCGCAGCCCCTCGTACCCGGCCCGGGCCATGCACAGCGCGAAGACGTTGTGCGCTTCCCGGTGGTCGCCGCCCCGGCCCTCCAGCGCGTGCCGTGCCGAACGCGGCAGCGTCGGCTCCCCGAAGGCCGCGAACGACGTGGGCGCGTCCAGGTCGTGCCAGACCCCGGCGAACCCCTGCCCCAGCCGCTCCTCGTAGAGGCCGCCCCACCAGTCGCGCACCCGCGCGCGCGTGAGGTCGGGGAAGACCACGTCCCCCGGCCGCCC
This sequence comes from Streptomyces sp. BK208, assembly GCF_004364245.1. Classification (GTDB taxonomy): domain Bacteria; phylum Actinomycetota; class Actinomycetes; order Streptomycetales; family Streptomycetaceae; genus Streptomyces. The sequence goes on from NZ_SOAV01000007.1 coordinate 427,532, forward strand.
CGCACCCCGGACCACCGACCCGACGGCATCACGCACGAACACGTCCTCGCGCATGCCGTCGTCGTACAGGGCGCTCCCGGGCGCGACCGCCGGCTCGACGGCCGACACCAGCCGGACGCCCTCCCGGCGCAACTCCTCGGCGAGCACGGCCAGCTTCGGGAACCGCTCCTCGTCCACCGTGAACCCCCGGCCGGCATCGGCGTGACCGCTTCCCAGATGCACCGCGTCCAACGGCAGATCGAGCTCCTGATGACCGGCCACGACCCGCCGCAGCTCCTGCTCGTCGCCGCAACCCGGCCGCGCGAGATGGTGCCCGAGCGCCCACGACGGCGGCAGCGCGGGCGCGCCGGTCAGCGACGCCCAGGTCAGCAGCACACGCGCGGGGGTGCCCACCATCACCCAGCACCGCAGCGGCCCCCCGTCCATCCGCAGCACACTGCGCCCCGGCCGGTCGTGCCCCGAACCCGCTCCCTCCTCACCCTCCCGCAGCGCCACCGTGCCGTCCCACGCGCTGTCGTGGAAGACCAGATGCGTCCCCGCGTCCGCCACCACCATCTGCACCGGCATCGTCACGGACGCCACGTCCTCACCCGCGGCACCGGGCAGACCCGGACCGGAGTTCCACAGCCGGTACGTACCGTCGCGCAGCCGGGGACCGGAAGACCGCCCGCCGAGCCCGAAGAACCGCGCGTCGGCGGCCACCTCCGACCGCTGCGTCCAGCGGGCCGGACCCCCCTGCACCGGCTCCCACCAGCGAGGCGGCAGCTCACGGCGCAGCACCACACCCCCCGGTGTACGGACCTCGACCGCGCCGTGCCGGGACACCGCCACCGTCGCGCGCTCCGCCACCACCCGCCAGCCACCGTCCTTGTCCGGCTCCAGCACCGCACGCGGATCCGGCTCGGGACAGCGCCCCGCCAACGCGTACGAAGGCTCCGGCCCAGCCCCGTCCCAGCCCCAGAAGACGGCGCCGTTGACCGCGACGAGTACACGCAGCTCCGAGCGGCCGAACCGGACGACCCCGCCCCCCGGACCGGGCTCCACCTCACGCATCGGCCCCGGCACCCGCGCACGCTCCGCACCCCGGGGAGGCAGCGCGGCGGCATCGGCACGCTGTCTGCGCCACGCCACCCGCACCGTACGCAACCCCCGCGCCACCCCGGCGGAACCGACCGTCTTCATCGAACGCACCAGGTCACGACCGTCCATGCTGCTCACCCTGCCATCCACGACCGCGCACCCGGGCGTCGTTCAACTGCCGTTCACCCGGGACCGGAGCAGATCTTCATGTCACCGGGCCATGTGGGGCGCGCCCTGGTGCGGAAGTCGATCACATGGCATCGTCCCTGTCAGCCGCGTCACGCGCACACCCCAGCCCGTGCGCGGAGGACGCACACGACGCGCACAGTCCGGGAGCCGCCCCATGCCGACCGAGAACCCGCAGCCGCTCTGGCAGCCGGATGCACCACGCATCGCCCAGGCCCGCATCACCAGGTTCCAGACCTGGGCGGCGCAGCACCACGGGGCCCCCGCCGACGGCGGATACGCCGCGCTCCACCGCTGGTCCGTCGACGAGCTGGACACCTTTTGGAAAGCCGTCACGGAATGGTTCGACGTCCGCTTCTCGACCCCCTACGCGCGCGTGCTGGGCGACCGGACGATGCCCGGGGCCCAGTGGTTCCCCGGCGCCACGCTGAACTACGCCGAACACGCCCTGCGCGCCGCCGCCACCCACGCGGACGAACCCGCCCTGCTGTACGTCGACGAGACCCACGAACCCGTCGCCGTCAGCTGGACCGAGCTGCGCCGCCAGGTCGGCTCGCTCGCCGCCGAACTGCGCGCCCTCGGCGTACGCCCCGGCGACCGCGTCAGCGGCTACCTGCCCAACATCCCCCAGGCCGTCGTCGCCCTCCTCGCCACCGCGGCCGTGGGCGGCGTCTGGACCTCCTGCGCGCCCGACTTCGGCGCCCGCAGTGTCCTGGACCGCTTCCAGCAGGTCGAACCCGTCGTCCTGTTCACCGTCGACGGCTACCGCTACGGGGGCAAGGAACACGACCGCCGCGACACCGTCGCGGAGCTGCGCCGGGAACTGCCCACCCTGCGCGCGGTGATCCACATCCCGCTCCTCGGCACCGAGGCCCCGGACGGCGCCCTGGAATGGCAGGCTCTGACCTCGGCCGACACGGAGCCCGTGTTCGAGCAGGTGCCCTTCGACCACCCCCTGTGGGTGCTCTACTCCTCCGGCACCACCGGTCTGCCCAAGGCCATCGTCCAGTCCCAGGGCGGCATCCTCGTCGAGCACCTCAAGCAGCTCGGCCTGCACTGCGACCTCGGCCCCGGAGACCGCTTCTTCTGGTACACCTCGACCGGCTGGATGATGTGGAACTTCCTCGTCTCCGGCCTGCTCACCGGCACCACGATCGTCCTCTACGACGGAAGCCCGGGCTTCCCCGCCACGGACGCCCAGTGGCGCATCGCGGAACGCACCGGCGCCACCCTCTTCGGCACCTCCGCCGCCTACGTCATGGCCTGCCGCAAGGCCGACGTCCACCCGGCACGCGACCTGGACCTCTCGGCGATCCAGTGCGTCGCCACCACCGGCTCCCCGCTCCCGCCCGACGGCTTCCGCTGGCTCCACGACGAGTTCGCCGCGAGCGGCGCCGACCTGTGGATCGCCTCGGTCAGCGGCGGCACCGACGTGTGCTCCTGCTTCGCGGGCGCCGTCCCCACGCTCCCGGTCTACATCGGCGAACTCCAGGCCCCCGGCCTCGGCACCGACCTCCAGTCCTGGGACCCCGACGGCGCCCCCCTCACCGACGAGGTCGGCGAACTGGTCGTCACCAAGCCCATGCCGTCCATGCCGATCCGCTTCTGGAACGATCCCGACGGCAGCCGCTACCGCGACAGCTACTTCGTCACCTACCCCGGCGTCTGGCGGCACGGCGACTGGATCACCCTCACCTCCCGCGGCTCCGTCGTCATCCACGGCCGCTCCGACTCCACCCTCAACCGGCAGGGCGTCCGCATGGGCTCCGCCGACATCTACGAAGCCGTCGAGCGGCTCCCCGAGATCAGGGAATCCCTCGTCATCGGCATCGAACAGCCCGACGGCGGCTACTGGATGCCCCTCTTCGTGCACCTGGCACCCGGAGCCACCCTCGACGACGCCCTGCTGGACCGCATCAGGCAGACCATCCGCGCCCAGCTCTCCCCGCGCCACGTGCCCGACGAAGTCATCGAGGTGCCCGGCATCCCGCACACCCTCACCGGCAAGCGCATCGAGGTCCCGGTCAAGCGTCTCCTCCAGGGCACCCCGCTCGACAAGGCCGTCAACCCCGGCTCCATCGACAACCTCGACCTGCTCCACTTCTACGAGGACCTCGCCCGCAAACGCGCCTGACCAGGACACCGACGAGCCGGCCGCCCCCACCGGCGGCCGGCTCCCCGCGCCCGCCCGACGCCGTTGTCAGTGCCGCCGATTACTGTGAGTGAGCATTGATCGACCGTGCACAGGGGGAAACATGGCGCACACCGACCGGACCCATCACACCCAGCGACGCGTCCTGCGCCGCGAGATCGCGGGCACCATCGGCCTGCTCACCGACGAACACGACTTCCGCGCCATGCGGCGCTACCGCAGCTTCACCTTCCACGACCACGCCGCCTACCTCCGGCAGGTGGAAGCCCTGCTCAGGACACGCGCGGCCCAGGGCACCCACACCACGCTCGCGCTCTTCGACCCCGAGGAGTACGCCGCGTTCTGCACGGCGGCGGGCCTCGACGCCGACGCCCCCGTCAGCCGCGCCCGGTTCACCGCCGAGCTCGCCGCCCACGGCCCCACCGTGCCGTACGAGGGCCAGTCCCTGGCCGACCTGCTGCCGGCGCTCGTCGACGAAGCCGTCCGCCAGGCCACCTGGGAGTACACGTCGAGCCTGCTCGCCCGCCTCGGCAGCTGCTCCACCTGCGGCGAGGACCTGGGCCGGGCCGCCTTCAGCCGGGCCACCCGCCTCCTGCGCCGTGTCCTGGAAACGGCACCCCCGGGCAGTCGACACCTGGTCTGCAGCGTCTCGGGCCACCCCGAGGACACGCTGGTCTCCGCCCTCCTCGTCGATCAGGAGATCGACGGCGCCCCGAACATCGACGAGGCCGAGGCCCTGGAGTTCACCAGCGTCCTCGCGCTCGGCCTGGCGACCCACAGCCCCGGCGGCCTCGTCATGCGCGTCAGCCCACCGAGCGGCCCCGACCGCATCCACGGCTGGCGCCTGCGGGGATACGGGCTCGAACCACTCACCGCAGCCGAGGTCTTCGACGCCTACTGCACCGACATCGAGTCCGGTGACCTCATCTCCCCGGAATCCAACGTCGACTACTGCGCACCGCCCGACCTGGGAGAAGACCGCCTGCCACCGGGCCACCACCACTGAACGCGGGGCGGGGCGCCCCACCCGGAGGTGGGGCGCCCCGCCCCGCAGTAAAAACGGCAGCCGCCGCCGGTCGCTACTCGCCCGACAGCACCGCCTGCGCGGCGTTCCGTGCCTCCTCGGCACTGTCCGCCGCCCGGGCCGCGGCCGCGGCCCGCTCGCACTGCGCCAACGTGAACTTCGCCAGCGTCGCCCGCACGTAGGGCAGCGACGCCGCACCCATGGACAGGGAGGTGACACCGAGACCGGTCAGCACGCACGCGAGCAGCGGATCGGACGCGGCCTCGCCGCAGACGCCGCAGCTCTTGCCCTCGGCCTTCGCCGCCTCGGCCGACAGCGCGACCAGGTCGAGCAGCGCCGGCTGCCACGGGTCCTGCAGCCGGGAGACCGCACCCACCTGACGGTCGGCGGCGAAGGTGTACTGCGCGAGGTCGTTCGTCCCCAGCGACAGGAACTCGACCTCCTGCAGGACCGAGCGGGCCCGCAGCGCGGCCGACGGAATCTCCACCATCGCGCCGAACTTCGCGCGCAGCCCGGCCTCGCGGCAGGCGTCCGCGAACGCCTTGGCGTCGGCCCGGTCCGCCACCATCGGCGCCATGACCTCGAGGTAGACCGGCAGCCCCTCCGCAGCCTTGGCCAGCGCCGTGAGCTGCGTACGCAGCACGTCCGGGTGGTCGAGCAGCGTCCGCAGGCCCCGCACGCCCAGTGCCGGGTTCGGCTCGTCGCCCGGCGTGAGGAAGTCGAGCGGCTTGTCGGCACCGGCGTCCAGCACCCGCACCACGACCCGGCCCTCCGGGAACGCCTCCAGCACCTGGCGGTAGGCGGTGACCTGCTTCTCCTCGGACGGAGCGTTCTCGCTGTCGTCGAGGAAGAGGAACTCGGTCCGGAACAGACCGACCCCCTCCGCGCCGGCCTCGACCGCCGCGGGCACATCGGCGGGACCACCGATGTTCGCCAGCAACGGCACCTTGTGACCGTCCGAGGTCGCACCCGGCCCCGTCGCCGCGGCCAGCGCGGCCTTCCGCTCGGCCGCCTCGGCCGTCAGCCGTGCCTTCTTCTCCTCACCGGGATTCACGAAGATCTCACCGGTGCTGCCGTCGACGGCGACGACGGTCCCCTCGGGAAGCTCGCCGGCTCCGGGCAGTGCCACCACGGCGGGCACACCGAGCGCCCGCGCGAGGATCGCGCTGTGACTGGTCGGCCCACCCTCCTCGGTGACGAACCCCAGCACGAGCGTCGGGTCGAGCAGTGCGGTGTCGGCCGGCGCGAGATCCCGCGCGATCAGCACGTACGGCTCGTCGCTGTCCGGAACCCCGGGCATGGGCACCCCGAGCAGACGGGCGACGATACGATTCCGTACGTCGTCGAGGTCCGCCACCCGGCCGGCCAGGTACTCACCGGCCCCGGCCAGCAGGGCCCGGTACGCGGCGAAGGCGTCGTACACGGCACGCTCGGCCGTGCTCCCCACGGTGATCCGCCGCTCGACGTCGGCCATCAGCTCCGGGTCCTGGGCCATCATGGCCTGCGCCTCGAGCACGGCCTGGGCCTCGCCCCCCGCCAGATTGCCGCGCGCCATCAGATCGGCCGCCACAGCTTCCACGGCCTTGCGGGCGCGCCCCTGCTCTCGCTCCGCCTCCTCGGCCGGGATCTGCTTCGCCGGCGGCTCCAGGACCGCCGTCCCCATGTGCCGAACCTCGCCGATCGCCACACCGTGGCTCACGCCGACGCCTCGCAGCGTTGTCTCCATCTCACCCGTCCCATCAGTGCGGCGGGTCCCGCCGCCGCGGTGGTTGTCCTGCCGGCCGTCGATGCCGTCCCTCCGCCCGGGAAGGGACGCACGGACGTCACTTCCAGAGGAAGAGACTCTCGCCGGCCTTCACGTCGCCGTCCTCGCGGAGATCGGTGAGCGCCTCGGCCGTGGCCTCCAGGGCCACGATCGGGCAGACCGGCGACTTGCCCGCGGCCTCGACCGCGGACGGGTCCCAGCGCACCACGCCCTGACCGCGCGTGACGGTGTCGCCCTTGTTCACCAGCAGCTCGAAACCCTCGCCGTTGAGCTGCACGGTGTCGATGCCGAGGTGGGTCAGCACGCCGTGCCCGCTCTCGTCGACGACGACGAAGGCGTGCGGGTGCAGAGAAACAATGACGCCGTCGACGGGGGCGACCGCCTCGGAGGGCTCCCGCACGGGGTCGATGGCGGTGCCCGGGCCGACCATGGCCCCGGAGAAGACGGGATCGGGCACAGCGGCCAGGCCGATGGCGCGTCCTGCGAGCGGGGACGAGACGGTGGTCATGGGAAGCCTCCCAGGGCGGAGATCTGTACGAGCCGTCACTGCTTGTCCCGGACGGCACACTGAGCAGCAGGGTATGTCATAGGAAGTACCGGTTCCGCATGAGTCTTCCGATTAGAGGTCTAGACCACACTCGCCACGGATTTGCACCCGTTCCGTGGCTCCGTGTACTGTCGTTACTCCTGCCTGAGGTTGAGCGATGCGTTCAAGGCGTCCTCGCCCCGGCAGCACCCAACCGAGTCAGATCCTATCGCTGGATCGCCTTCTGCATGCCCGCAGGACGGTGGTCAGAAGCACCGGGAAAGCCTGATAGTGTTGGGAACACCGAAGGGAAGCGCCCGGAGGAAAGCCCGAGAGGGTGAGTACAAAGGAAGCGTCCGTTCCTTGAGAACTCAACAGCGTGCCAAAAGTCAACGCCAGATATGTTGATACCCCGACCTGATCGGTTCCGATCGGGTTGAGGTTCCTTTGAAGAAAAACACAGCGAGGACGCTGTGAACGGTCGGATCATTCCTCCGACTGTTCCGCTCTCGTGGTGTCGACCGGATTACCGGTACACATTCACGGAGAGTT
>NZ_SOAV01000008.1 GCF_004364245.1 Streptomyces sp. BK208
TTCCGTGAGGTGGTCGCGGGGCTGGTGTTCCATGCTCCGCGGATCGCGCTGGTGTCGAACGTGACCGGCCGGGTGGCGACCGCGGAGGAGCTGAGCGACCCGGAGTACTGGGTGCGTCAGCTGCGCGGCACCGTCCGCTTCCACGACGGCGTACGCACCCTCGTCGACGCCGGGGCCTCCGTCTGGCTCGAACTGGGTCCCGACCCGGTGCTCACCGCCATGGTCCGCGGCAGCCTGGCGGACGACGACACCGGCGTGCCCGTGGCCGCCCCGCTGCTGCGCCGCGGCCACGAGGAGACCCGCACCCTGACCACCGCGCTCGCCCGCGCCCACGTCAGCGGCGTCCCCGTGGACTGGCGCGGCTTCTACCCCGGGGCCCGCACGGTGCCCCTGCCCACCTACGCCTACCAGAGGGAACGGTACTGGCTGAGCGAACCGGACGGGCCTGCCCCGGACCGGCTCACCGGAGCCCACCCCCTGCTCGACGACGGCGTCGAACTGGCCGACGGCTCCGGCACCCTGTTCACCGGGCGGCTCGATCCGCGGACCCGGCCGTGGCTCACCGAGCACGTGATCGCCGGCTCCCCGCGCCTGCCCGGAGCGGGCGTCGCCGACCTCGCGCTGCACGCGGCCCGCCGGACCACCGGGGACCACCGGGTGGCCGAACTGACCCTGGAGCAGCCGCTGCCGCTGACCGAGGCGGCGGATCTCCAGCTCATGGCCGGCGCCCCCGGCGCCGACGGCAGCCGCGACCTCGTCCTGTACGCGCGGCCCGCCGGCACACCGACGGCCTCCTGGACCCGGCACGCCGGCGGCACCCTGGCCCCCACCGGCACGGACGCCTCCGCCGCCCGCGACGAGGCCGCCCCGCTCGGCGTCTGGCCACCGGCGGACGCCGTCCCCGTGTCCCTGGACGGGTTCTACGACCGCCTCGCCGACCGCGGCTACGCCTACGGCCCCGCCTTCCGCGGCCTGCGCGCCCTGTGGCGCGGCACGACCGACCTCTACGCGGAGGTCACGCCGCCCGCCGCCCCGGAGGGCTTCGCGCTGCACCCCGCCGCCCTGGACGCGGCGCTGCACACCCTCCTCGGCGCGGCCGGTGAGGACACCCGCCTGCTCGTGCCGTTCGCCTGGGGCGGTCTGACCCTGCACCGGCCGGCCGGCGAGGGCCCGTTGCGGGTGCGCCTGCGCCGAGAGGAAGGCGACACCTACTCCCTCCTGATCGCCGCCGGCGACGGCACCCCCGTCCTCGACGCGGTTCGGCTCGACCTGCGTGAGCTGACCGGCGCCGAGGACCGGCCCGCCGACGGCGCGGCCCTGTTCACCGTGGACTGGACGGAGCGGGACCCGGACGCACCGCTGCCCGAAGGGCCCTGGGCGGTCCTCGGACCCGACGCCGAGGAGATCCGCGCGGCCGTCCGCGCCTCGGGCGTCCGCACCACCGCCCACCTTGGACTCGACGACCTGCTCCGCTCACTCGACGAGGGAGCGCCGGTCCCGGCGCTCGTCGTCGCCCCCTTGCCCGGTGCGACCGAGCCACACGGCGGTCCCACCACGTCCGGCACCTCCGCCGCACCCGGCGGAGCGGAAGGACACTCCGGAACCGCGGCATCCCGTGGCTCCCTCGCCTCCGGCGGAACCGCCCGACCCGGGCGGCCCGCCGGGGCGGACACCCGGCCCCTGCACTCCGCACTGGACCTGCTGGGCCGCTGGCTCGCCGACGAGCGGCTGGCCGCTTCCCGGCTGGTCCTCGTCACCAGTGGCGCCGTCCCCGCCGAGAGCGGCGACCGCCCCGACCCGGCCCGCGCCGCGGTCTGGGGCCTGACCCGGTCCGCGCAGTCCGAGCACCCCGGACGGTTCACCCTGCTCGACACCGACCGTCACCCCGGCTCCCGCCGGGCCCTGGCCGTCGCACTCGCCTCGGCCGAACCCCAGGTCGCCCTGCGCCGCGGCCGCACGCGGGTGCCGCTGCTGCGCCGCCACGCGGGCCCGTCGGCCGGTTCGCGCCGGACGCCCTTCGACGAGCACAGCCACGTCCTGATCACCGGCGGTCTGGGCACCCTCGGCCGGCTCCTCGCCCGCCACCTCGTGGAGCGCCACGGCGTACGGAGGCTGCTGCTGACCGGCCGCCGCGGCCCGCGGACCCCCGGCGCCGAGGAGTTCGCGGCCCTGCTCGAGGCTCTGGGTGCCGAGGTCACGATCGCCGCCTGCGACGCGGCCGACCGGGACGCCCTGGCCGCCGTCCTCGACGGCGTCCCCCGGGACCGGCCGCTGACCGGTGTGCTGCACGCGGCCGGAGTCCTGGAGGACCAGGTCGTCGAGACACTCACGCCGGACCGCCTCGACCGGGTCTTCGCCCCCAAGGCCGACGCGGCCGTCCATCTGCACGCGCTGACGCGCGATCTGGACCTGACCGCGCTCGTCCTGTTCTCGTCCCTCGCGGCCACCCTCGGTACCGCCGGGCAGGGAGCCTACGCGGCGGCCAACGCCTACCTCGACGCCCTGGCCGGAGCCCGTCACGCCGACGGAGCGCCCACCGTGTCGCTGGCCTGGGGGCTGTGGGCCGGCGAAGGCGACATGACCGCCGGCCTGGACGAGACCGACCTGCGCCGGCTGGCCAGGTCCGGCGTCGGCGCCCTCACCGCCGAGGAAGGGCTCGCCCTCTTCGACGCCGCCCTCGCGGACGGCGCGCCGGTCCTCGCACCCGGCCGCTTCGACCTGCGCGACCTCGATCCCGGCACCGCACCGCCCGTCCTGCGGGGCCTGAGGCCCGACATCGCCGCGCCCGCTCCCGCCGCGGCCCCGGCCCACGGACTCCAGGACCGGCTGGCCTCGGCACCCCACACGGAACGGCGCCACATCATTCTCGAAGCCGTACGGTCCGAGGTCGCCGCCGTCCTCGGACACGTCACCCAGGACCGGATCCCGGCCGACCGGCGCTTCCAGGACATGGGCTTCGACTCCCTGACCGCCCTCGAACTGCGCAACCGGCTCACCTCGGTCACCGGCGTCCGGCTGCCCCCCACTCTCGTCTTCGACCACCCGAGCCCCGGCGCGCTGGCGGAGCGCCTGGGCGAACACCTCACCCCGCGCACCGAGCCGCGGGAGTCCGCCACCGGCGACGACGGCAGCGCCGTGGACCTGATGAGCACGGACGAACTGGTCCGCCTGGCCCTGGGCGAGGCCCGCCCCGAACAGCTCTAGCAGCGAGTTACGGAGAGACACGATGACGGCCACATCCCACGAGCAAGTCGTCGACGCGCTGCGGGCGGCGTTGAAGGAGAACGAGCGCCTCAGGGCGGCCGCCCGCGACGCCGAGCAGACGTCAGGCCCGATCGCCATCGTCGGCATGGCCTGCCGCTACCCCGGCGGCGTCACCGGCCCCGAGGACCTGTGGCGGCTGGTCGCCGACGAGGTAGACGCCGTCGGGCCCTTCCCCGACGACCGCGGCTGGGACCTGGCCTCCCTCTACGACCCGGACCCCGACGCCCCCGGCACGTCGTACGTGAAGGAGGGAGGATTCCTCGCCGACGCCGCCCGGTTCGACGCGGAGTTCTTCGGCATCAGCCCGCGTGAGGCGCACGCCATGGACCCGCAGCACCGGCTGCTGCTGGAGACCGCCTGGGAGGCCCTGGAGGACGCCGGACTGGACCCGTCGGCACTGCGCGGCAGCCGCACCGGCGTCTTCGTCGGCACCATGTACGGCGACTACGGCTCGCGCCTCGCGCCCGCCCCGGCCGAGTACGAGGGCTATCTCGGGCTCGGCAGCGCCGGCAGCGTCGCCTCCGGACGCGTCGCCTACACCCTCGGCCTGCGCGGCCCCGCGATGACCGTGGACACCGCCTGCTCCTCCTCTCTGGTGGCCCTGCACCTGGCCAGTGCCGCACTGCGCCGGGGCGAGTGCTCGCTCGCCCTGGCCGGCGGGGCCACCGTCATGTCCACACCCATGCCGTTCGTGGAGTTCAGCCGGCAGCGCGGACTCGCCGCCGACGGCCGCTGCAAGTCGTTCGCCGCGTCCGCCGACGGCACCGGCTGGGCCGAGGGGGCCGGCCTGCTGCTCCTGGAACGGCTCGAGGACGCCCGCCGCCTCGGCCACCGGGTGCTCGCCGTCGTCCGGGGCAGCGCCGTCAACCACAGCGTCGAGAGCAACGGCCTGACGGCCCCCAGCGGCCGGGCCCAGGAACGCGTCATCGCCGACGCCCTGGCCACCTCCGGCGTGCCCGCCGACGAGGTCGACGCCGTCGAGGCCCACGGCACCGGCACCTCCCTCGGCGACCCCGTCGAGGCCCAGGCCCTCCAGGCCGTCTACGGCGCCCGCCGGCCCGCCGGCCACCCGCTCCTGCTCGGCTCGCTGAAGTCCAACATCGGCCACACCCAGGCCGCCGCCGGTGTCGGGGGCGTCATCAAGATGGTGCAGGCGATGCGGCACGGCGTACTGCCCCGGACCCTGCACGCCGACGAACCCACGCCGCACGTCGACTGGTCCGACGGGGCGCTGAGACTGCTGACCGAGGCCACCCCGTGGCCGGAACACGACCACCCCCGCCGGGCCGCCGTGTCGTCCTTCGGCATCAGCGGCACCAACGCCCACGTCATCCTCGAGCAGGACCCCGAACCCGCCCCCGCCTCCACCGACGAGGACGGTGCCGCCCCGCTGCCCGTGGTCCCCGTCCCGCTGTCGGCGGCAGGCGAGGCCGCGCTGCGCGACCAAGCCGCCCGGCTCCTCGACCGGCTGAGCGGGCGCCCGGTGCGCCCGGTCGACCTCGGCCACTCGCTGGCCACCACCCGGGCCCACCTCGCGCACCGCGCCGTGCTGCTGCCCCGCGACGAGGCGGAGCTGCGCGACACCCTGCGGGCGCTGGCCGGCGGCACCGAGCACCCGGCCGCCGTACGGGGTACCGCCGCCGACGGCCGTACGGCGTTCCTCTTCGCCGGGCAGGGCTCCCAACGGGTCGGAGCCGGGCGCGAGTTGTACGCGGAGTTCCCCGCCTACGCCGAGGCCTTCGACGCCGCGTGCGCCGAACTGGACGCCAGGCTGGAGCGCCCCCTGCGCGACGTGCTGTTCGCGGAGGAGGACTCCGCCGAGGCCGCACTGCTGCACCGCACCGAGTACACCCAGCCCGCCCTGTTCGCCTGCGAGGTCGCGCTCTTCCGGCTGTTCGAGTCCTGGGGCGTCCGGCCGGACGCGGTGCTCGGGCACTCGGTGGGCGCACTCGCCGCCGTCCACGCCGCCGGCGTGCTCTCGTTGGCCGACGCCGCCGAACTGGCGGTCGCCCGGGGACGGGTCATGCAGCGGCTGCCGGCCGGCGGCGCCATGGTCGCGCTGCGGGCGAGCGAGGAACAGGCGGCCGCACTCGTCGCCGGCCACACCGAACGCGTCTCCCTCGCCGCCGTCAACGGCCCGGCCGCCACCGTGCTCTCCGGCGACCGGCACGAACTGGTGCGCCTCGTCGAGCGGTTCGAGGCCACCGGCGGCAAGGCCACCTGGCTGCCCGTCAGCCACGCCTTCCACTCGCCCCTGATGGCGCCCGCCCTCGACGGACTGCGGCGCGTCGTCGAAGGCCTGACCTTCCGCCCGGCGCACCTGACCGTCGTCTCCGACCTGACGGGCGAACCGGTGCCCTCCGACCACCTGGCCGACCCCGAGTACTGGGTCCGCCACGCCCGCGAGACGGTCCGGTTCCAGGACGGCGTGCGCAGTCTGGGCGAACTGGGCTGCACCCGCTTCCTCGACCTCGGGCCCGCCGGCGACCTCGTCGCGACCGCCTCCGCCTGCCTCGCCGACCCGGCCGCCCACGCCCTGGTCCCGGCCCTGCGCCGGGGGCGGCCCGAACCGGCGGCCGTGCTGACCGCCCTGGCCCGGCTGCACGCGTGCGGTACCCCCACCGACTGGGCGGCGGTCTTCGCCGGCCGCGGAGCCCGCCGCGTCCCGCTGCCGACGTACGCCTTCCAGCGCCGCACCTACTGGATCGAGCGGACGGACACCCCGGGCGACGTCGGCGCGGCCGGGCTCACCCGATGCGACCACCCGATGCTCACCGCCACCGCCGAGCTGCCCCCGCCGGCCGGCACCGTGTACACCGGGCGGCTCTCGCTGGCCGCCCACCCGTGGCTGGCCGACCACCGGATCGCCGGACAGGTGCTGCTGCCCGGCACCGCACTGCTCGACCTGGTGGCGAGCGCCGCCCGGGACGAGGACCGCGGACCGGTCGGCGAACTCGTCCTCGAGGCCCCCCTGCCCGTGCCCCGCGACGCGGAGATCCAGCTCCGCGTGCTGCTGGCCGCACCCGCCGACGACGGCACGACGACCGTGACCGTCCACGCCCGCCGCGCCGACGGGCCCGAACCCGGGGACTGGATCCGCCACGCCCACGGGACGCTCGCCGCACCGGCCCCCCGGCCCGGCGACGACGCCCCCCTCGTCGACTGGCCGCCCGAGGACGCCGAAGCCGTCGCGGTGCCGCCCGGCGAGCTGTACGAGGACCTGGCCGCGCGAGGACTGGAGTACGGACCCGTCTTCCGGGGCGTACGCGCGATGTGGCGGCGCGGCGACGAGGTCTTCGCCGAGGTGGCACCGGCCGCCGAGCGGTGGCCCGAGGGCCGGTACGCCCTGCACCCCGCCCTGCTCGACGCCTGCCTGCACCCCCTCGCCGCCGCGGGGTTCGCCGAGGACGGCCGGCGCCTGGTGCCCTACCTCTGGTCCGGTGTGCGCGTCCACCGGGCGGCGACCGGACCGCTCCGGGTGCGGCTGACACCCGCCGGAGCGGACGCGGTCGCCGTCGAGGTGGCCGACGCCGACGGCAGGCCGGTGGCCTCGGTCGACTCGCTGAGCCTGCGCCCGCTCCCCTCGGGCCCCGCCGCGCCGGCCGCCGGCCTCCTGCTGCCGCGCTGGACCTCCCTGACCGAGCCGCTCCCCTCGGCGGACACCGACCGCTGGACGCGGGTCGGCCCCGGCGAAGCCCTCGCCGACGCGGCCGCCCTCGCGGACGCCCTGGCCGCGGGAGCCCCCGCCCCCGAGGTCGTGCTGCTCGGCTGCGCCGACGCCGACGGCGACCCGGCCGCCGTACGCGGCGTCCTGCACGCGGTGGTGGACGCCGCCCGGCTCCTGATCCACGACGAGCGGCTCGCCGGCACCCGCCTGGTCGTCCGCACCCGCGAGGCGGTCACCGTGTCCGGCACGGGGGCACCCGGCCGGCTCGCCCACCGCACCGTGTGGGGCCTGGTGCGCGCGGCGCAGGCCGAACACCCCGGCCGCTTCGTCCTCGTCGACGACGACGGCAGCGACGCCTCCCGCGCCGCGCTGCCCGCCGCCGTGGCCACCGGCGAGCCGCAACTCGCCCTGCGCGACGGCACCGCCCACCGGCCGTTGCTCTCCGAAGCGCCGGAACGCGGCGGACTGCTCCCGCCGGCCGGAACCCGCACCTGGCGGCTGGACTACGTAGGCAAGAAGTCCTTCGCCGACCTGTCCCTGGAACCCTGGCCGGAGGCGGACCGGCCGCCGGGACCCGGCCAGGTCCGGGTGCGGCTGAGGGCCGCCGGCCTCAACTTCCGGGACGTCCTGCTCTCCCTCGGGGTGATCCCGCCCTCGGTGGATCCCGACGCCGGCGACCGGGGCCAGGGGGGAGAGGGCGCCGGTGTGGTCCTCGACGTGGGCGAGGGAGTCAGCGACCTGCGCCCCGGTGACCGGGTCCTCGGCCTCTTCTCCGGCATCGGACCGATCACCGTGACCGACCGGCGACTGGTGTGCCCCGTCCCCCGGGGATGGACGTACCAGCAGGCCGCGGCCGTCCCGGTGACCTACCTGACCGCCTACTACGGCCTCGTGGACCTGGCCGGGCTGAGCGAGGGGGAGTCGGTCCTGGTGCACGCCGGCGCGGGCGGTGTCGGCACGGCCGCCCTGCAACTCGCCCGGCACCTCGGAGCCGTGGCCTACGCCACCTCCTCGCCCGGCAAGTGGGACGCGTTGCGCGCCGCCGGCCTGCCCGACACCCGGATCGCCTCCTCCCGCGACCTCGACTTCGAGCAGCGCTTCCTCGACGCCACCGGCGGGGCGGGCGTCGACGTCGTCCTCAACTCCCTGGCCGGCCCCTACACCGACGCCTCGCTGCGTCTGCTGCCCCGCGGCGGCCGTTTCCTGGAGATGGGCAAGACCGACCGGCGGGACCCGGCCGAGGTCGCACGGCAGCATCCCGGCGTCCTCTACCGCGCCTACGACGTGCGCGAACCGGGACCCGACCGGATCCAGGAGATGCTCCGCGCGCTGCTCGCCCTCTTCGAGTCCGGCGCGCTCCGGCCGCCGCCGGTGTCCGCCTGGGACGTGCGCGACGCGCCGCAGGCGTTCCGTCACCTGGCCGAGGCCCGGCACATCGGCAAGGTGGTCCTCGAACTGCCCGGCCCCGTCTGGGACACCGAGCGGGCCGTCCTCGTCACCGGCGGACTCGGCTGGCTCGGCCGGCTCACCGCCCGCCACCTGGTCGCCGGGCACGGCATACGCCACGTCGTGCTGATGGGACGCGGCGCGCCTGGCGAGGACGCGGCCCGCGACCTGGAGGAACTGCGCGGCCTCGGCGCCGAGGTTCGCGTCCTCGCCTGCGACGCCGCGGACCGTGACGCGCTGGCCGCCGCCCTCGACGGCCTCGACGCCGAAGGCATCCGGATCGGCGGCGTCGTCCACGCCGCCGGCGTCGTCGACGACGCGCTGCTGTCCGCCCTCACCTTCGAACAACTCGACCGCGCCCTGCGGCCGAAGGTCGACGCGGCGGTCAACCTGCACGAACTGACCGCCGGGCACGACCTGTCGGCGTTCGTCGTCTACTCCTCGCTGGCCGGCACCCTCGGTTCCGCCGGACAGGCCGCGTACGCCGCCGGCAACGCCTTCCTGGACGGCCTGGCCGAGCGCCGCCGGGCGGACGGCCGGCCCGGCGCGTCCCTGGTGTGGGGGCTGTGGGACACGGCCGGCGGCATGGGTGCCGCCCTCACCGGCGCCGACGTCGCCCGCATGGCCAGGCTCGGAGTGCGGCCGCTGGCGGCCGCCCGCGGCCTGGGCCTGCTGGACGCCGCCCTGGAGCAGCGCACGCCCGTCGCCGTGGCCGCCCGATGGGACCGGGAGCGGCTCGCCGAGCATCGCCGCGACGGCACCCTGCCGGCCCTGCTCGACGACGTCGCGCCCCCCGCGGCGCCTCCCGCGGCGGTCCCGGCCGCCGGCGCCCGGCCGGACGCGGCGTCCCCCGCGGCACCCGCCGCGCCGGATCCCGGTACGCCGGGCGGCGCGGCGGGCGGCGACCTCATGGGTCTGGTCCTGCGCGAGGTCGCGACCGTGCTCGGCCACACCTCGGAGACGGAGGTCGGCCCGGACAGCGTCTTCGACCAGATCGGTTTCGACTCGCTGACCGCCGTCGAACTGCGCAACCGCCTCGCGTCCGCCACCGGGGTGCGCCTGCCGGCCACGTTCACCTTCGACTGGCCCACACCTCGCGAGCTGGTCGGCCACCTGCGCACCGAACTGCCCGGGGAGACGGCCGCCGACCCCCTGTCCGACCCCCTGTCCGACGCGCTGGCCGGCGTCGAGGCACTGGTCGCCGATCACGCCCTCGCGGCTGCCGAACGCGCCCGGCTGGGAGAGCGCCTGCGCCACCTGCTGGACCAGCTGCCCACCACCATCGAGGACGGGACACCGAGGACATGACCGAACGCACCACCGCGACCCTGGGCCCCGCGCGCACCGACACCCCCGTCGTCCCGGCCGTCCGCCGCGGGTCCGTCACCGGGTCCTCCCGGTGGCTGCGGGCCTTCCCCGCCGACGAGGACCCGGTCGCCCGCCTGGTGTGCTTCCCGCACGCGGGCGGCACCGCCACCGCCTTCGCCGACCTCGCCGCGGCGCTGCCCGACGACATCGCCCTGCTCGCCGTGCAGTACCCGGGCCGCCAGGACCGCCGTGCCGAGGACTGCGCCGCCGACGTCACCGAGGTCGCCGAGGCCACGGCCGCCGCGCTCGGCCCGTACACCGGCCGCCCCCTGTTCCTCCTCGGCCACAGCATGGGGGCCCTGGCCGCCTTCGAGACGGCCCGGCTGCTGGCCCGGCAGTCCGTCGTGGCCCGCCTCTTCGTCTCCGCCGCCCGGCCACCCGCCGACGACTGGCAGGAGCCGGACCTCGGCACCCTCGACGACGAGGCGGTCGTCGCGGGGCTGCGGCGACTGGGCGGCGTGCCCGAAGCCCTGCTCGCCGAACCCGACCTGCGTGCCGAGGTGCTGCGCCTGCTGCGCGCCGACCACCGCATGCTGCGCCGCTACCGGTGCGAGCCGGACACCGCGCTCGCCGTCCCCCTCACCGTCCTGCTCGCCGAGGACGATCCCAAGAACACCGCCGACCAGATGCGCGGCTGGGCCCGGCACACCTCCGCCGCACACACCCTCGCCGTGCATCCCGGCGGCCACTTCGCGCTGACCGAACGGGCGGGGCAGAGCGCACGGCTGCTCGACGGCCGGATCCGCGAGGACCTGGCCGCCCGCACCGCCGGCCCGCCGGCCGACCTGGTGCGGGAGATCTACCTCGCCGGACCGGACGGCCGGCCGTCCCGCCTCTCCACCGACCTCACCACCCTCCAGGAGTCGGCGCGCCAGGTGCTGCA
Organism: Streptomyces sp. BK208; assembly: GCF_004364245.1. Lineage (GTDB taxonomy): Bacteria > Actinomycetota > Actinomycetes > Streptomycetales > Streptomycetaceae > Streptomyces. The sequence goes on from NZ_SOAV01000008.1 coordinate 10,629, forward strand.
GCCGTCCGCGTACGGCTACGTCGTGGGCGACGCCGGGAGCGGCGCGACCGGACGCGGCAACCGCGAGGCGTTCGACCGGTGGCGGATCGTGCCCCGGATGCTGCGCGGCATCACCCGGCGCGACCTGGGGGTGCGGCTGTTCGGACAGGATCTGGCCGCACCGGTGCTGCTGGCGCCCGTCGCCGCCCAGACCGTCGTCCACCCCAGCGGTGAACTCGCGTCCGTCGGCGGCGCCACCGACGTGGGCCTGCCCTTCGTGCTGTCGTGCTTCTCCTCCCACTCCATGGAGGAGGCCGCCGCGGCGGCCGGCTCACAGCCGCGCTGGTTCCAGCTGTACTGGCCCTCGGACCAGACGCTCGCCGAGTCCCTGGTGCGGCGCGCCGAGGCCGCCGGCTACGGCGCACTGGTCCTCACCGTCGACAACCCCGCCTTCGGCTACCGCCCCACCGACCTCGACCACGGCTACCTGCCCTTCCTGCACGGTGCCGGACTGGCCAACTTCACCTCCGATCCGGTCTTCGACGCGGCGCTTCCCCCGGGGGCCGGACCGCGCGAGGCCGTGGCCCACTGGGCGGCCGTCTCCGCCAACCCCGCGCTCACCTGGGACCGGCTGCCGTGGCTGCGGCGACTGACCGACCTGCCCCTCCTGGTCAAGGGCGTCCTGCACCCCGAAGACGCCCGCGCGGCCCTGGCACACGGCGCCGACGGCGTGATCGTCTCCAACCACGGCGGCCGGCAGCTCGACGGCACGGTCGCCGCCCTGGACTGCCTGCCCGCCGTACGCGCGGCCGTGGGGGACGGCGCTCCGGTGCTCGTGGACTCCGGTGTGCGCACCGGCGCCGACGTGGTCAAGGCCCTGGCGCTCGGCGCGGACGCGGTGCTCCTCGGCCGGCCCTACCTGTACGGCCTGGCCCTGGACGGCCGCGACGGTGTGCGGCACGTGCTGCGCTGCCTGCTCGCCGAACTCGATCTCGCGCTGACGCTCGGCGGCTGCGGCAGCGTCCGCGACCTCACGCCCGAACTGCTCGTCCCGGCGGGTCCCCTGGCCACGCCCGGGCAGACGGCCGCGGCCCGACAGGACTGACCGGTCCGCCGGAAGCGGCGGGCGGTGGGCCGCGGCCGGACGACGACACCAGCAGGACGCCGAAGGAGAAGGTACGCATGATCCCGTTGTCGTTCGCGCAGCAGTGCCTGCGGTTCGCCCGCAGCCCGCAGGGTGCGGAGGGCGCCCGGCACATCACTCTCGTGTGGCGTCTGAGCGGGCCCCTCGACACCGCCGCCCTGGCCGCGGCGGTCGCCGACGCGGCGGCCGGCGACGACATCCTGCGCTCACTGCTGTGCGAGGACGCCTCCGGGACTCCCGCCCGGCGGGTGCCGCCCCCGGCGGAGGCCGGTCCGCACCCGCGGGTGGAGGCCGTGGCCCCGGGTGATCTCGCGCACGCGGTACGGGAGTTGCGTGAGCGCCCGTTCGACGTGACGGCCGAGCCGCCGCTGCGCTCCCGCATTCTGCGCACGGCCGCCGACGAGCACGTCCTCGTCCTGGTCCTGCATCCCCTCGCCGTACAGGACCGGCCCGCCGCGGCGCTGGTGCGCGATCTGGCGGACGCCCTCGCCGCCCGCTGCGCCGGCCAGGAGCCGGCCGCCGCCCGCCCGGGCCGCGCCGCAACGGCGCGGCCCCACGGCGCCGGCACCGGACCGGCCCCGGCCGGGACGGACGCCGTCGTCGAGGCCGAGGCCGCCCACTGGCGGGCGGCGCTCGCCCAGGCACCGGACACGCTGCCGCTGCCGTACGACCACCCGCGCCCCGCGGTGGCGAGCGGCCGCACCGGCAGCGTGCCGCTGGTCCTGGACCACCGCGTCGCGGAAGCCGTGCACAAGGTCGCGGCGGACCGCGGCGCGAGCCCCGCCATGGTGATCCAGGCGGCCCTGTGCGCCCTGCTGCACCAGCTCGGCGCCGGCACCGACCTGCCCGTCGGGGTCCACATCGCCTCGGGGGCGGCGCCCGATCTGCCCGGCACCACCTGGGTGCTGCGCGCCGACGTGTCCGGCCACCCCTCCTTCGCCGACCTGGTCGACAGGGTGCGGGAGCGGACGAAAGCCGCACGGGAGCACACCCGGGTGCCGTTCGCCCGGCTGGTCGCCGAGCTGGCCCCGCAGCCCCCCGCGGACCGGCACCCGCTCTTCCCGGTGATGGTGACCACCGGTGAGGCCGTCGGCTGGCCGTCCGGGACGGTGCCGGCCGGTCTGTCGGTCACCGAGGACCGCGGCCTCGCCGGCGACTGCGTGCCCGACCTGGTGCTCCGCTTCCCGCACGGCTTCGGGACCGGTGGCGGGGCGCCGGCGGGCCGGCTCGAGTACGCCGCCGACCTCTTCGACCCGGCGGGCGCCGAGGCGTTGGCGGACCGCTTCACCCGGGTGCTCGGGCAGCTCGCTCACCACCCCGGGAGCGCGGTGAGCGAGGCGACGGTCCTCGACCCCGCCGAACACCGACTGCTGCTGGAGGAACTGGTGGGCCGCCGGGCACCCACCCCGGACGGCTCGCTGCCCGACCTGGTGTCCCGGCAGGCCGCGGCCACCCCGGACACGGTCGCCGTGGTGTGCGGCGCGCAGTCGCTGACGTACCGGCAGCTGGACGAGCGCGCCGGCTCGCTGGCGGCACGGCTGCTCCGGGCCGGCGCCGGCCCGGAGTCCCTCGTCGCTCTGGCCCTGCCCCGCTCCGCGGACCTGGTCGTGGCCCTGCTCGGCATCCTGAAGTCCGGCGCCGCGTATCTGCCGGTCGACCCCCGCTACCCGGCCGAGCGGCTGTCCTTCCTGCTCCGCGACGCGGCACCGGACCTGGTGCTGACCGACAAGGAGACCGCCGGGGACCTCCCGGACCCCGCCGCCCCGGTGTGTCTCATGGAGGACCTCGCGCTCCGGGAACCCGCGGAGACGGGCCGCCGGGTCGCCGCGGGGCCCGGACACCTGGCGTACGTGATGTACACCTCGGGCTCGACGGGGGTCCCCAAGGGCGTGGCCGTCACCCACGCCAACATCGTCAACGGCGTCACCCGCCTGGCGGCCGTGGCCCGTGTCCGGCCCGGCACCCGGGTACTGGCCGGAACCTCCATCAACTTCGACGTCTCCGTGTTCGAGGTGTTCACCGCGCTCACCACGGGCGCCACCGTGGAGGTCGTGCGCGACGTCCTGGTGCTCGGCGAGCGGAGCGGCTGGCGGGGCGGTGTGCTGCACACCGTGCCGTCGGTGTTCGCCGGACTCACCGACCGCATCGCCGGGAGAGTGCACGCCGACGTCCTGATGTTCGCCGGCGAGCGGCTGCCCGCGGACCTGGTGGAGCGGCTGCGCGCCGCGGTCCCCGGGGCGCGCGTGGTCAACGCCTACGGCCAGACCGAGAGTTTCTACGCCACCGCGTTCACCGTCCCGGACGGCTGGCGGGGCGGCAGCGTGCCCATCGGCCGGCCGCTGGACAACATGCGGACCTATGTCCTCGGCCCCGGCCTGGTGCCGGTACCCCCCGGCGTGACCGGCGAGTTGTACGTCGCCGGGTCGGTCGCCCGCGGTTATCACGGCAGGCCGGGGGCGACGGCCGAGCGCTTCGTGGCCGACCCGTTCGGGCCCCCCGGGTCGCGGATGTACCGCACCGGGGACCTGGCCCGCTGGAACGCGGACGGCTTCCTGGAGCACGTCGGGCGCGGCGACGGCCAGATGAAGGTGCGCGGCTTCCGGATCGAACCCGCCGAGATCGAGACCGCTCTCGCACGGCACCCGGGCGTCGCCCAGGCCGCGGTGGCGCTGCGCCCGGATCCGGGATCCGGCGGCAGCCGCCTGGTGGCCTATCTGGTCCTCGCCGGCCCGGACGGCGCCCCCGAGGCGCCGTCCGCGCGCACGCTGCGCCGGTACGTCGCCGAGCGGCTGCCCGCCTACATGATCCCGGCGGCGTTCGTCACCCTGCCCCGCCTCCCGCTCGCCCCCAACGGCAAACTCGACCGGGCGGCGCTCCCGGACCCGGCCGCCCGCTGACCTTCCGACCGCGCGGCCCGCACCCCGGGTGCGTGCCGCGCCGCGCCGTGCCGCGCCGTGCCGCGCCGTGCCGCGCCGTACCCGTGCCGTACTCGCACGTGCCGTACCCGTGCCGTGCCCGCGCCTGCGTCCGCCGCCGGGCCGTCCCGTGCCGCGTCCGGGCGGGTGCCCGTCGCACCGGAACCACCGCGGCGGCCGGTACGGGTGTCCCGTACCGGCCGCCGCGGCCCGTGTCCTCGCGCAGGGCGGTTCAGGCCGTGCTGAACTCCTTCTCCCGCTGGGTCTCCGCCGCCGTCTTCGGCATGTGCCGGGTGGCGCGGCGCAGCAGGGGCGGTGCCATGACCGAGGTCACGACGGCGATCAGGATGATCACCGTGTACGTGGCGTTGGTGAGCACCCCGAGTTGCAGACCGACGCCGGCGAGGACGATCTCCATCACGCCCCGGGCGTTGAGCCCCGCCCCGATGGCCATCCCCTCGGCGTGGCCCAGCCGGCCCGCGCGGGCCCCGAGGTAACCGCCCGCGAACTTCGCCAGCGTGGCCACGGTGAGCGCGACCACCGCGGCGGCCAGCACCTCCGGGCGGGCCAGCGCGGTCAGGTCGACCTGGAGCCCGGCGGTGGCGAAGAACAGAGGGGCGAGCACGGCCATGACGAACGGACGCAGCGTGCCGAGGGCCGCGCGGCCGGCCGGCCCCAGGGAGCCGATGACGATGCCGCAGAGGAACGTGCCGAGGATCGGTTCCATGCCGAGGGCGTGGGTCGCCGCGGCCGAGGCCATGATCATGGCGACGACCGCGGCCGTCGTCCCCTCGGGCCTGTCCGGCCGAGCGGCGTACCGCAGCACCCGCGCGGCGACCGGTCTGGCCACCCACAGGGTGAACGCCAGCACGGCGATCAGGTAGCCGATGCTCTTGGCCACCAGACCGAAGTGCACACCCGCCGTCGCCATGGCCGACACCAGCGACAGCAGCAGCCAGCCCACGATGTCACTGACGGCCGCCGCGCCGATGATCAGCTGCCCCACGTTGCGGTGCAGCAGGTTCATGTCCAGGAGGGTCTTGGCGATCACCGGCAGTGCGCTGACCGCCAGGGCGATGCCGATGAACAGGGCGAAGGTGACGCGCTCGGCGCCCGGCGCCATCAGCGAACCGGGCGTCAGGAGCCCGAGGCAGAAGCCGAGCGCGAGCGGCAGCAGCACACCGCCCGCGCTGGCCAGGCCCACGGCCCGCCCCTGGCGTCGCAGCAGGCCCAGGTCGATGTGCGCGCCCGTGACGGCGATCAGCAACAGGACGCCGAGCTGGGCGACCGCGCCCAGCAGATGCCGTTGGTCCGCGTCCGGCGGAAGCAGCCAGTCGGACAGACCGGGCAGCAGATCGCCGAACATCGACGGGCCCAGCAGCACGCCCACGCTCAGCTCGCCGACCACGGCCGGCAGCCCCAGCCGGGTCGCCAGCCTGCCCAGCACCACCGCGGCGGTCAGGAACACGCAGACCTGGGTGAGGAGCAGCAGCAGGTGGTGGTGGCCGATCGCGGGGACGGCCCCGGCCGCTAACGCTGTCGTCATCTCTCGTCCTCATACCTGGGGGAAGGCCTCGGCCGTCCGGCCGGAGAGCGCGTCGAGCACCGCCTCGGCCACGCCCGACGGGTTGACGGCGGAGAGCAGGTGCCCGCCTGGAAGTCGCAGCACCGAGCAGCCGGCCTCGGTGTGCCGCGACCACGCGGTGAGGTCCGAGGACGCGGTGTCGTCCAGCCCGGCGACGACCTGGATGTCACCGGGGGAGCGGGTGTTGCGGTGCGCCGCGACGAACGAGCCGGCCAGGCGCAGGTCGTCCCGGATCAGCGGGAACGCTCCGGCCGCCAGCACCGGGTCCGCGACCAGTTCCGCGGGGATCTCACCGCCCATGGCCGTCAGCACGGCCACCGCCGACTCGATGGACGTCACCTCCGCCGGGTCCAGCGGCTCGCGGGCCGACGGAGGTGAGTTGGACACGGCGAACAGCAGCGGCGGCCGCGGTTGCCGGAGCGTCGCCGCCACCGCCAGGGCGACGTAGGCGCCGAGGCTCTCGCCGTACACGGCGTCGACCGGACCGCCGAGCTGCCCGGCCGCGTCGCGCACCGCGTCGTCCGCCGTGACCAGGCACGGCTCCTCGAACCGGCGGCCGTGTCCGGGCAGTTCCACGGGCCGGAACTCGATCCGGTCGCCCAGGGCACGCCTGAGCGGCCGGAAGTAGCCGGTGCCGCAGCACGAGGGCGGGACGAAGGCCACCACCGGCCGGTGCTCCTGTGTCATGGACGTCCGATCATCCGACGCGTACGGGGGTTCACGCCTCGTGGATCGGGGTGCCCCGCAGCGTCTTGTCGCTGATCTTGTTGTGGCCGTACTCGTCACGGCCGCTGACCAGGAAGGCCGACCACTTCTCCAGCGAGATGCTGCCGCCGTACTCCTCGATGTGGTCGGTACCGGGGTAGATCTGCACCTTGGTCGGCACATAGCGGGTGGCGAAGCCCATCCGGTACTTCTTGCCCGTGCTGATGTTGGGCAGCGAGGCGTGCATCAGCGTCGACAGGAAGATCACGCACTGGCCGCGCTCCATGACCAGCGAGACGGCGTCCTCCTCGTTGGGCTTCCAGTCCGGGTCGTGCTGGAGCTGGCGGTAGTCGTAGCCGAAGAAGCCGCGCGGAACACCGTCCTTGACCTCTGAGTTGATGCGGCTCTCGTCGAAGTCCATCCGCTTGGTCTCGTCGTAGTTCATCTGGCGGTGCGTGCCCGGGATGATCTGGAGGCAGCCGTTCTCCTTGGTGGAGTCGGTGAACGCCGTCCACACCGTCAGCGTGCCGGCGCCGAAGTTGTCCTCCGTCTCGCCCGGCCACAGGAGCTGCGGTTTGCCGCTGGCGTTGGCGAAGGTGTCGGCCTGGTGCCAGTCGGTGCCCTCGTCGCCCGGGTACTTCGGGAAGAACTCCGAACGCCAGCACAGCAGGTCGGGTCCCAGCAGGGACGCCACGCGCTCGACGATCCGGCGGTTGCACGCGTGCCGGGCGAGCAGGTCGACGTCGAGGTGCCGGTCGTAGTTGAAGATGTTGGGTGCACCGACGCCCTTGTCCACCTCCGGATAGGCGGCGTGGGTGCGGTCCAGCGACTCGCGCCGGACCGCCTTCCACATCTCGTCCATCTCCTCGGGGGTGTAGATGGTCAGCGGGCCGATGTAGCCGTTCTTGTGGAACGACGCCACTTCCTCGTCCGACAGGGAGAAGTCGCTCCGTGCGGTGGTGGTCATGTCCTGCCCCCTCAGTTGCGGTTCACGGTCAGCCCTGCTCGGCCGGCCGCGCCTGTGCGACGGCCGTGCTGAGCTGCTCGGAGTAGGTGATCCTGTTGTCCAGGGCGACGCCGAAGGTGTCGCCGAGGTACCTGTTCAAATGCGCGAAGGTCAGCGAATGACCTCCGATGTCGAGGAAGTTGTCGGACCCGACGATTTCCGGATCGTCCAGCTCGGCGCGCAGCCACTCGACGACGGAGCGCTCGATGTCCGGCCGGCTGTATTCACCGGCCGTCTCGTCGCTCGCCGCGGAAACCTGCATGGGAGTTCCTCCTGTCGTTCTCGCAGGTGCGTTCAAAGGTCTTGCGGGCGTGCCGAAAATGCGTCGCCCGGAGTCCGGGACGGGTGTGGTGGTGCCGGTCGGCCCCGCGACTCGCCCTGCCGGAGGCAAGGAATTCGGTCGCGAAGTCCGGTGTCCGTGAATGACGCGGCCCGGCCGCTTCCGGAGCGGAATCGTCGCCGTCGTCGGAGAACGTGGCGTCGTCACGCTAGACCGGCGGACGCAGGTGCTTCAAGGTCCGCACCGACGCCGGGTGTCCCGTCGCCAGGACACCGCCGGGTCGAGGATGGTCACCGCGTTCGAAGGCCGTATAGCCTTCGAGAACCCGCCTGACTTACCGACGACTTCCTTCTGGGAAGGGGACACAAATGGCGAATCCCTTCGAGGACGAAAACGGCGTGTACCTGGTGCTCGTGAATGACGAGGGGCAGTATTCCCTCTGGCCGTCCTTCACCGACGTACCCGCCGGCTGGACCGTCGCCAAGGGTGAGGACAGCCGTCAGGCCTGCCTCGATTTCATCAACGAGAACTGGACCGACATGCGTCCGAAGAGCCTGGCCGAGGCCATGGCGGCCGACCGGGCCTGAACAGCCTCGCATCCCGCCACATTGTCGAGAAAGCGGAGAAGACATGCGTGTTCAGGCGGCCGAGATGGCGCCGGAAATCACCGAGCTGGCCGATGACGACCTCGAACTCCTCCTGCTGATACGGAATTTCGAGCTGGCTCTGCTGGATCTGTTCGCCGCGGGACAGCTCAACGGTACGACCCACACCTGCCTGGGGCAGGAGTACGTGCCGGTCGCCCTGGCTCCGTTGCTCCGTGACGACTTCGTCTTCAGCAACCACCGCGGTCACGGGCACTACCTCGCCCGGTTCCGGGACCCCGCCGGGCTGCTGGCGGAGATCATGGGCCGGTCCGGCGCGGTGTGCGCCGGCGTCGGCGGCAGCCAGCACATCTACCGGGACGGCTTCCTGTCGACCGGAGTGCAGGGGCAGAGCCTGCCCGTGGCCGTGGGCGTCGCCCTGCACTACCGGCGGACCGGCGAGGAGCGCATCGCCGTCGCGCACATCGGGGACGGCACCTGGGGCGAGGGCTCGGTCTACGAGGCGCTGAACATGGCACGCCTGTGGGAGGCGCCCCTGCTGGTCGTCGTGGAGGACAACGGCATCGCCCAGTCGACCCCGACCGAGCGGCAGCTGGCCGGCACCGTCTCCGACCGTGCCAGGGCGTTCGACGTCGAGTACCACTCGATCCACGGCACGGACGTCAACGCCATTCGCGCCGAACTCGCTCCGGTCGTGGCGGACGTGCGACGGGGCGTCCCGGCCGTCGTGCACTTCCACTGCCTGCGGCTCGGCCCGCACAGCAAGGGCGACGACACCCGTTCCGAGGCCGAACTGGCCGACGTGCGGGCCCGGGAGTGGAGCGCGCGGTACGCGAGGCACTACGGCGACCGGTTCGCCGCGGCGGACGCCCGGGCCAAGTCCCTGATGGCCGATCTGGTGGCGGAGGTGTCCGCCCGGCCGCCGTCGCGGTGGCCCGGCCTGGTCGACGCGTACCCGGGGGCCGCCGCGTGAGCACGCTGAACGGGATCGTCGCCGAGGTGCTGGGCATCGGCGAGGACGAGATCACCGACGACACCGGGCCGGCCGCCAACGCGGAGTGGACCAGTCTCCGGCACGTGCAGATCGTCGCAGCCGTCAACCGGCGGTTCGGGGTGAGACTCACCCCCCGGCAGGCCCGTTCCTGCCGCAGCGTGGGTGACCTGCGCCAGGTCCTGGCGGAGAGAGGACATCTGGTATGACCACCGTCGCGGCCGACGCCGTCGGCACCGTCGCGCCCCGTGTGGCGCAGCACCTCAATCGCGCGCTGCACGCCCTGTTCCGCCGTGAGGAGCGGCTCCATCTGCTCGGCGAGGACGTGTCCGACCCGTACGGCGGCGCATTCAAGATCACCAAAGGACTCTCCACCGGGTTCCCGGACCGCGTGCTGTCCACCCCACTGAGCGAGGGCGGCATTCTCGGAGTGGCCGGCGGGCTCGCCCTGGCCGGCGACAAGGCCATCGTCGAGATCATGTTCGGCGACTTCATCGCCCTCGGCTTCGACCAGGTGCTGAACTTCGCCTCCAAGTCGGTGTCGATGTACGGCCGCGAAGTCCCCGTGCCGCTGGTCGTCCGCTGCCCGGTGGGCGGCAACCGCGGCTACGGGCCGACCCACAGCCAGAGCCCGCAGAAGCACTTCGTCGGCATCCCCAACCTCTCCCTCTACGAGCTCTCGCCCTACCACGATGCCGGTGCCGTGCTCGACTCCGCCTTCGAACAGGGCACGCCTGCCGTCTTCTTCGAGGACAAGGTGCTCTACACCCGGCGGATGTACCAGGACGGCCGGGCCGGTGACGACTACCGCTACGAGATGCTGGGCACGGCCGGCACCGGCTGGGCGCACACCTTCCCCGAGGGAGAGCGCGGCACCGCCGACCTCGTCGTGATCGCCCCGGGCGGCATGGCCCACCGCGCCCTGGACGCCGCCCGCGCGCTGCGGGACGGGTACGGCAGGTCGGTGCACCTGCTGACCCCCAGCCGGTTGTACCCGCTGGACCTGGAGCCGGTGCTGCCGCTGCTCGCCGGAGCGGGACGGATCGCGGTCGTCGAGGAGGGAACGGCCGGCGGGACCTGGGGCGCCGAGGTGGCACGCCTGCTGTACGAGCGGATCTGGTCCTCACTGACCGGACCGGTGATCCTGCTGAACTCCGCCGACTCGATCATTCCGACCGCCGCCCACCTGGAGAGCCGGGTGCTGCTGGGCCGCGACCACATCGAGGCCGCCGTGCGGGCCGCGGCCGGCTGGGACGTCCCGGCGGCGGCCGGAGCCGGGGAACGGGCAGAGAGCGGGGCCCGGCCCACCGGCGAGGCGGCGGCGGACGACGTCGCGCTGAGCGTGCCCAAGCTCAACAACAACGACACCTCCTACCTCGTCGTGGAATGGCTGGCCGAGGACGGCGCATGGGTCGACGAGGACGACCCCGTCGTGTCCCTGGAGACCTCCAAGGCCATCGAGGACGTCACGGCGCCCGTCTCCGGCTACCTCCGGCAACGCGTGCCCGCGGGGGAGGAGCGGGGGGTCGGTGCGCTGCTGGGTCTCCTCCTGCCGCAGCCTCCCGGCCGGGAGGCGCCGGCCCGGCGGGCCGAAGCGCCGGACGCGGCCCCCGCCGCCGAAGCGCCGGAGGCGGCTCCCTCCGCCGGGGCGCCGGCACCGGGAGCCGTCCACACGCTCGACCGTGCCCAGCAGGGCACCGCCGCCGTGGTCGCCAAGAGCCATCGCGAGGTACCGGCCGGGTTCACCGTGGTCCGGGCCGAGGTGGACGCAGCCCTGGACGCGCTCGGCCGGATCGAGGAGGAGACCGGAGAGGCGTTCGGGCTCGCCGAGGCGGTGATCAAGGCGGTGGCCGCGGCGTACGACGAGTTTCCCCTCTTCTTCGGTTCGCTGGTGGACGAGCGCACCGTCGTCGTCGCCGACGCCCCGCACGTCGGGGTCACCGTGGACGCCGGCGGAGGGCTGTACGTACCGGTCGTCCGCGACGCGGCCCGGCAGTCGCTCGCCGACATCGCCGACACCCTGATGGACTTCCGGATGAAGGCGCTGACCCAGGGGTTCTCCGCCGCCGAACTGGACGGCGGTGCCATCTCCGTCTCGCTCAACCCGGACCCCGGCGTCGTCCTGGTGCACCCGATCGTGCTGTGGCCCCAGCTGTGCATGGTCTCGGTGGGCGCCGTCGGTGAGGAGTACCGAGCGGGGCAGGACGGCACACCGGCTCCCGTCCGTACCGTGCACCTCGGCCTCGCCTACGACCACCGGGCGGTCAACGGCCGGGACGCCGTCCTGTTCCTCACCCGCCTCAAGGCACGCCTGGAGCAGCCGGACCAGCTGCGGACCCTGCTCGACGACGGGAGCGACCGACCATGACGAGGGAGCTGCGGTGTTCGGGATGATGTCGTTTGGCTCGGCGACCGGGGAACGAGTCCCGGTGGCCGACGTCGTGTCGGAGTACACCCCCGACGTGGAGCGGGTCCTGGCGTACGGCTACCGCGCCGTCCACCGCGCCGGTGACGACGTCGGTCTCACCGACCTGTCGGAGGACGCGGCCCGCCGCGCCCTGGAGGAGTCGGGCACCGACCCGGCGGACCTCGACCTGCTGGTGTTCGCCATCACCGACGTCCCCGAGTACCTGTACTGGGACCCGGCGGCCGAGCTCCAGGCCCGGCTGGGCGCCCACCGCGCCGAGGCGGTCCTGATCAGCCAGGGCTGCCACGGGGGCATCACCGGCTTCGACACGCTCGCGGGCCGGTTCGCGACCCATCCGGACTACCGGCGGGCCCTGTTCGTCGGCGCGAACCGCACGTGCGAGACCTACTGGAACCGCATGGCGACGCATTCGCTGCTCTTCTCCGACGGCGCGGCGGCCACGGTCGCGGACCGCGGCCACGACCGGTTCCGCTGGCTGGCGAGCGAGGTGATCACCGACGGACGCTACGCCGACTTCTTCCTGATGGAACAGGGCGGTGCGGCCCTGCCGTTCACCCCCGGCGACGAGAGCCCGGCGGCGCGGGACGCCTGGGACATGATGGAGTTCTTCGACTACGACTCCGACCGTTTCGAGGCGTTCATCGACCTGATGAACGACCGGGTGCGGGAGGTGGTCGCCCGTGCCTGCAAGCGGGCCGGCGTCGACCCCGGAGATCTGGCCCGGGTCGTCCTGCTCAACGACAACCGGCAGACGCTCACCGCGCTCGCCGAGCGGCTCGACGTGCCACTGGACCGCACCAATCTCGACTTCTCCATGGAGCACGGCCACTTCGGCGCGGCGGACCACCTCCTCACGCTGCCCCACCACGTCGCGTCGGGCGACCTGCGGGACGGGGATCTGGTGGCGTTGGCCGGCATGGGCCGCGGCATGCACTGGGGATGCACCGTCGTGCGGTGCTGACCGGCCCGGTCACGGGCGTTGCCCGTTCCCGGCGCCCCGGGAGCGCACACGAGACGAGCGGACGACGAGACCGTACGGCGGTCGGGACGAGAGGACCCACATGAGCGAGACAGCGACGGGCACCGCCATGCCGGCGGCCGGAACCGGATGGCTGCGGCTGTTCCACCGCGCACACACCGACGCGCCCCGGCTGGTCTGCTTCCCGCACGCAGGCGGCGCGGCCTCCTTCTACTTCCCGCTGTCGGCCGCACTGGCGCCGGGCGCCGAGGTGCTCGCCGTCCAGTATCCCGGGCGCCAGGACCGCCGTGGCGAGCCGTGCGTGGACAGCGTCCCGGCCCTCGCCGACGCCGTCGTGGGTGAGCTGCGTCAGTGGCAGGACCGCCCCCTCGCCCTCTTCGGCCACAGCATGGGCGCCTCCGTGGCCTTCGAGGTGGCGCGGCGACTGGAAGCGGAGGGGAGTGTTCCGGCGGCCCTGTTCGTGTCGGGCCGGCGATCTCCGCGCCTGGTCCGCGACGAGGGAATCCACCGGGCGGACGACGACGCGCTGATCGCGCACCTCGCCCGGCTCAGCGGCACGGACGCCCGGATCCTCGGCGACCCGGAGCTGCTGGAGCTGATCCTGCCGGCGATGCGGGCCGACTACCGGGCCGCCGAGACCTACCGGTGGACGCCGGGGCCGCCGCTGCGGTGCCCCCTGTCCGTCCTCACCGGCGACGACGACCCCCAGTTCTCGCCGGCCGAGGCGCGCGACTGGGCCACGCACACCACCGGGCCGCACGAGCTGACGGTCCTGCCGGGCGGGCACTTCTACCTCGCCTCCCACTGGAGCCGGGTGGCGGAGCTGATCCGCGCTCGACTGGGCTGACACCGCCGCCGACGACCTCCCGACGACCCGGGTCCTGCTTCCACGAGGGCCCGGGTCGTCGCACGTATGCCGCACGGCGCCAGCCGACGGGCGAAGCGGCCCCACAATGGCGTCATTCTGACTCTCCCGCTGCCTGACCCCCGCTGACCTGCTGCTTCCCTGGTCATAGCTGTTGAATACACAAGAATATGGGCGCGCTTTCGGCCGCGGACCGCACACTGTGCGCCATCATGACCCGTGTCCGCTTGGTTGTGGCGCCATGTGATGTCATGATGGCGCTATGGCTCCTCCGTGTTTGCCGCGCTCTCCGATCGCCCGGCTCGCCGACGGATGGGGAGTGCCCGAACAGCACTTCTGGCTCCGTGGTGACCGGCCCGCCGGGCCGGTCGGTTTCGACGAGTGCCAGGGTGTGTGGAACGTCTACGGACACTCCGAGACGGTCCGGGTGCTCTCCGATCCCGGCGTCTTCTCCTCCGACACGAACCGGCATTTCCTGCCGGAGCCCGACGACTACGACGCCGGCGGCATGCTCACCCAGCTCGATCCGCCCGAGCACCGTGCCCTGCGCCGGCTCGTCGGCAAGACCTTCACTCCGGGGGCCGTCGCCGCCCTGGAGCCGCGCGTCGCCTCGCTCACCCGCGAGCTGCTCGACGCCGTGGACGGCCGGCGCGAGATCGAGTTGATAGGGGACTTCGCCCAGCCGCTGCCCATCACCGTCATCGCCTGCCTGCTCGGTGTGCCGCGTCAGGACCACGCCCTGTTCCGGCAGTGGGCCGACGAGCTGTTCCCGGGCACCGAGCCGCCGTCGGTCGGCGGCAACCCGGAGCAGGACCGGCACGTCGACGCCGCGTACGACCTGTCACGGCGGATGAGCGAGTACTTCGCGGCGCACATCGAGGAACGTCGCCGGCACCCCGGAGACGACCTGCTCAGCCGGCTCGTCCACGCCGAGATCGACGGGGAACGGCTGAGCGGCACGGCCCTGACCGCCTTCGTGGAACTGCTGTTCCTCGCCGGATACGTGACCACCGCCCTGCTCCTCGGCAACACCGCCCTCTGCCTCGACGCACACCCCGGACACACGGCCCGGCTGCGTGCCGACCGGAGCGGCGTTCCCGCCGTGATCGAGGAGTCGCTGCGGCTGATGACCCCCTTCGCCGTCTTCCACCGCGTCGTCACCGAGCGCGTCGAACTGGGCGGGCAGCGGCTGCTGCCGGGTCAGATCGTCGCGCTCTGGCTGGGCGCGGCCAACCGCGACGAGAAGGTCTTCTCCCGGCCGCACGTGTTCGACCCCGCACGCGATCCCAACCCCCACCTCGGCTTCGGCCGCGGCATCCACTTCTGCCTGGGCGCCCCGCTGGCCCGGCTGGAAGGCAGGATCGCGCTGGGCGCCCTCCTGGACCGCTTCCCCCGGCTGCGCACCGACCCCGACAACCCGCCCGTCTTCCTGTCCTCCCCGGAGGTGTCAGGACCGCGGCTCCTGCCGCTGCTCACCGGCGGGAGGGCGGCGTGACCGGTCACCGGGCCGTACCCGGGCCGCCCGGCACGGACGCGCCGGCCGTCCTGGTGCGCGGGCTGCGCAAGGCGTACGGGCGTCGCACCGCCCTCGACGGTCTCCACCTGAGCGTCCCGCACGGCACCGCCTTCGCGCTGCTGGGCACCGGATCCTCCGGCAAGACCACCGCCCTGCGCGTCCTGGCGGCCCACACCCCCGCGGACGGCGGCCGCATACGGATCGCCGGGTACGACCCCGCGTCCGACCCGCGCTCCGTGCGTGACGCGGCCGGGCTTCTCAGCCGGGCCCCCGCGGTGGACGGCCGCCTCACCGCCGAGGAGAACCTGCTCCTGACCCCCCGGCTGCGGCGGCTGCCGGCGCCGAGCGCCCGGGCCAGGGCCGCCGGACTCGTCGAACAGCTCGGACTGACGCAGGCGGCGGCCGTACCGGCGGCCACCCTCTCCGCCGACCTGCGGCGCCGGCTGGCGCTGGCGGTGCTGCTGGCCGGGGAACCCGAGGTCGCGCTGCTGGACGAACCCACCGAGGGCCTCGACGCGGTGGGCCGCCGCCTGGTGCGCGGGGTCGTGCGCGACCTCGCCGCCGACGGCGCCGCCGTCGTGTTCACCACGCGCTCCCCGCACGAGGCGGCCCGCCTCGCCGACCGGATCGGCGTACTGCACCGGGGCCGGATCGTCGCGGAGGGCACCCGGGAGGAACTGCTGCGGCTGGTGCCCGGCGGACACATCCGGCTCCACTTCGCCACCGCCGCCGACCTCGCCACCGCGGCCGGGCTGTTCCGTCTGCACACCGCCGAGATCGATCCCGCCGCGCTCAGCCTGCAGATCCCCGGCGACGGCAGCGCCGGCCTGGTGCGCGCCGTCCTCGACGTCCTGGACGACGCCCGCCTCGTGCCCCGTCGGCTGTCCGTGCGCAGCCCCGGCATCGAGGACGCCGTCACCGCGCTCACCACCGCACCGCCCGCGGGCCGTGCCGTTCCCGCCGGACGGGCGGCTGCCGGCGGGGAGACCCGCGGCGACCGGTGGCGGCGGCACAGCGCCCTGGCCGTGACGGCCGCGGCGCTGCTGATCCTCGCCCTTTCCGCGCAGGCCGGACCCCGCTTCCTGCTGGGCGCGCTACCGGTGATCGCGCTGTGCGCCGTGCCGCTCCTCACGACCCAGGCCCGCGCCGGACCGCGGCGACGCCGCGACGCCCCGTCGCCCGACCGGACCGGGCCGCCCTGACCGGGGCGTGGCCCAGCCGCCGGTCGCTCCCTCGCTCACCTCGCCTTCCCCCATGACTCACCTGGAGTTGATGCACCGTGGCCACCCTGTTGTACAAACTGGGCCGGTTCGCCTTCCGGCGACGAGGCGTCGTCGTCCTGCTGTGGCTGCTCGCACTCGGCGGTGCCGCGTTCGCCGCCTCGACCGCGCCCGCCCCGCCCGCCGACACCTTCTCCATGCCGGGCACGGAGTCCCAGAGGGCCTTCGACCTGCTCAAGGAGAAGTTCCCGGCGGCCAGCGCCGACGGTGCCTCGGCCCGGGTGGTGGTCCGCGCCCCGGAGGGCGGCAAGATCTCCGACACCGGGCCCCGCAAGGAGGTCGCCGCCCTCGTCGCCGACCTCTCCGAGGCCCCGGAGGTCGTCCGGGTCTCCGACCCCTTCGCCGGGGGAGCCGTCAGCGAGGACGGCACGACGGCCTACGCCGTCGTCACCTACGACGTCGCCGCCGCCGAGGTCTCGGACCGGGCGCACGACGCACTGCTGCGGGCCGCCGCCGACGCCCGGGCGGAGGGGCTCACGGTGGAGATGGGCGGTGACGCGGTCCCCGTGGACCAGGCGCTGGGCGGTACCGCCGAGCTCATCGGCATCGGCGTCTCCGCGGTCATCCTCGTCCTGACCTTCGGCTCGCTGGTGGCGGCCGGCATGCCGCTGATCACGGCCCTCATCGGCGTCGGCATCGGCATCTCGGCGATCGGCGCGCTCGGCAGCACCCTCGGCCTGTCCTCGACGACCACCACGCTGGCCATGATGATCGGCCTGGCGGTCGGGATCGACTACGCCCTCTTCATCGTCTCCCGCTACCGTGCCGAGATGGCCGAGGGCCGGGACCGAGGGGAGGCCGCGGGACGGGCCGTCGGCACCGCCGGATCCGCCGTCGTCTTCGCCGGCCTCACCGTGATCGTCGCCCTCGCCGGCCTCGCCGTCGTCAACGTCCCGATACTCACCAAGATGGGCCTCACCGCCGCCGGCACCGTCGCTATCGCGGTCCTCGTCGCCGTCACGCTGGTGCCCGCGCTGCTCGGCTTCGCCCCCTACCGGGTGCTGCCCCGCCGGGAGCGCAAGCGGATCGCGGGCAAGCGCCTCAGCGCCCGGCAGCGCCGCAAGAACGAGAAGCGGGCGGCCCGGCAGCGGCCGAACCTCGGAGCCCGCTGGGCCGGGCTCGTCCTGCGCCGCCCCGCCGCCGTCCTGCTGCTCGGGGTGCTGGGCCTCGGCGTCATCGCCGCGCCCGCCACCAGGCTGGAACTGGGTCTGCCCGGTGAGGGCACGATGGCCCCCGACACCACCCAGCGCAAGGCCTACGACATGCTGTCGGAGTCCTTCGGCCCGGGCTTCAACGGTCCTCTGCTGGTGACCGTCGAGGCCGAGGACGCCAAGGCCGTGGCCGAGGACGTCGCCGGTGAACTCAGCGGCCGGCCCGGTGTCGCCCAGGTGGGCGCGCCGACGCCCAACGAGGCCGGTGACACCGCCATCGTCAACGTCGTACCCGAGACCGGGCCGACGGAGGGCACGACGGAAGAGCTGGTGAAGACCCTGCGCGGCGACCTGCACGACTTCGGGCGGGCCGATGGCGTCGAGGTACTGGTGAGCGGTCAGACGGCCATGTTCATCGACTTCTCCAGGACGCTCAACGACGCGCTGGTGCCGTACCTCGCGCTCGTCGTCGGCCTCGCCTTCGTCCTGCTGATCCTCGTCTTCCGCTCGCTCCTCGTGCCGCTGAAGGCCGCCCTCGGTTTCCTGCTGTCGGTCTCCGCGGCACTCGGCGTGGTCGTGGTCATCTTCCAGTGGGGCTGGTTCGCCGACATCGTGGGCGTGGACCAGCCGGGGCCCATCATGTCCACGATGCCCATCTTCATGATCGGTGTGGTCTTCGGCCTGGCCATGGACTACGAAGTGTTCCTGGTGACGCGGATGCGCGAGGCCTACGTCCATGGCGAGTCCACTCACCAGGCCGTCGTCACCGGCTTCCGGTACAGCGGACGGGTGGTCGCCGCGGCGGCCCTGATCATGACGAGCGTGTTCTCCGGGTTCGTCATGGAGGACAACGACTTCGTGCGGATGGTCGGCCTGGGTCTGGCCCTTGCCGTGCTCTTCGACGCGTTCGTCGTGCGCATGGCCGTCATCCCGGCCCTGTTCGCCCTGTTCGGCGACCGGGCCTGGTGGCTGCCGAAGTGGCTCGACCGGGTGCTGCCGGACATGGACGTGGAGGGCGGGAAGCTTGCGCGCCGGCTCGGTGCCCCGCCCCATCCGAGGCAGACCCAGGAACCCGAGTACAGCCGCTGACCGGCGTGGGGCCGTCCCGGTCCGGGACGGCCCCACGGCCGGCACGCGAGGTCCGGCCCGGGCGCTACGGCGCCTGCCCGCCCGCTCCGCACCGTTTGCCGGAGCGGGCGGGTGCGGCGGGTGCGTCGAGATGCCGATAGGTGTACGCGGCGGAGACGAGGGCCATGTGGTGGTGCCAGCCGGGGAACGAACGCCCCTCGAAGTCGAGCAGTCCGAAGTCCCGCTCCAGGAACGCCACCGCGTCCGCCGTCCCGGTGTGCGCGGCGGCGAGCGAGGCGACCTCGGGGAGGCCGTGATGGGCGAGGCTGGTGATCCACAGCGGACCGGTGACCGAGGGCTCGCGCATCTCGGTGAACAACCGGTAGGGCGGACCGGGGGAGTGG
Source organism: Streptomyces sp. BK208 (assembly GCF_004364245.1). Lineage (GTDB taxonomy): Bacteria > Actinomycetota > Actinomycetes > Streptomycetales > Streptomycetaceae > Streptomyces. Next base: position 29,530 of record NZ_SOAV01000008.1, read on the forward strand.
CCCTGCGACAGCCCGGGCACATGGACGAGCGAGGTCTGGAAGGAGGCGACGCGCTGCCGCCCGTCGGGTGCGGTGACCACGGCCGGTTCCGTGTTCTGCGCCGAGAGCCTCGCTCTCGCGCTGACGGGCAGGGGAGTGGCCGCCATGTTGCCGACGGGCAGCACCGGGAGGTGCGGAGGCACGGCCACGACGAAGTCGCACCGTCGCTTGGCGAGTCCGCTCAGCAGGTACCGTACGTCCGGCTCGTCGCCCATGTCCGCCACGACGACCGGGGACGACGACGACGTCCGGGCCGCGAGCCGGTCGACGAGACGCAGCGCCAGCGCCCACAGCGGGCGGTACTGCTCGGAGTCGGGAATGCGCGCGTCGCTGCGCCGGTCCGGGTCCTGCACCCAGGCCGGGGACAGGTACAGACTCCAGTCGACGGGGAACTGGACGGCGCCCACGGACAGGAACGAGCCCAGTCCCAGCTGACAGTTGACGGACCGGCCCGACTCCAGGTCGAAGTGCCGGTCGACTCCCACCGAGCGGTTGCCGCGCTTGGGCAGGATCACCCGGCCGAGGTTCCACACCGGCTCGGACGCACGGCCTTCCACCCAGTGCGTCAGTTCCTCCATCACGGCGTCGAAGTCCCACGGACTGAGACTGACGAACTGCCGCAGCGCCTGCGCCACGGACGGATCGCTCGAGGCGGCGGCCGCCAGCCGGCGCACCGATTTCTTCCCGTGCGTGATCAGCAGACCGTTCAGATAGGTGTAGGCCCACTTGCGCTGGTCGGCCCGACGTAAACTACGGAATATCGTCGAGCTGAAATCGGCCAGTGACAATGCAGAATTGCTGTCGCGTGGGGCAAGATTTGATCTTGGTGACATGCCTGCATAAGCCATATCCATGCCGCAATAACTCCCCCGATGTTACCGAGCGGTGATGCGGCGCAGTCTAAGCGGCGTGTCGCAATGGCGCCACTCCCTGGCGGGGGCCTGGCTTGTATTGGCGCCTGCGGTGGCGCAAGCTCGCAGGACGCAGGAGTGGCTGAGGACGAACGGATTCCGTTCCGGCCACCGCACGGGCCCGGTCGCCCCTCCGGGGTGCGGGCGCGAGCGCCGTCTTCCTCGGCGCCTCCCTGTACTGCGACTTCCTTGATCGTTCGAGGTGAAGCGCCGTGTACCCGCGGCAGGCGCTCCGTCGCCGACGACCTCGACCCGCGGCGTGCGGCCGAACCGGTGGGACGAACGAAACACGCCAGTCAGTGGACTGGACCTCTGGAGTCGAGAGGAAGCTCGGACTCCGCAAAGTCGCGCTCGGTGGCGCCAAGATCCTTGAATTTGGATCCGGTGTCGGGATCTACTCGAGAAGCGCGGCGTTTGGGCAACCGGCCTGGCCGGGGCGTCGTACTCGGGGTTCCGCTGGAGCAGGGGTGTCTACTCCTGGTGCCCGACCGTGGCCACTGATTTCGGTGCTGTCCGATTAAGACGGGGTGAACGCTTTCTGTATGCGATAAGGAGCCACCGCGAACCGGTACGGCTGACGAAGGCGTTGTTATGGAGGGCGTGATGAGAAATCAGGTCACTGAAGTAGAAGGCTCCAGGGCGCTGCCGTTCGGCCGGGCCGCGCAGAAGGCGCGGACTGCCGGAGCGCCGGAGTCGCGCCGCGACCAGGTGCTCACCACGAACGTGGGGCTGCACATACCCGCCGGACTCGCCTTCGAGGAGTGGGAGCGAGCCGGGCGCCAGCTGTCCGGACTGCTCAACTCGTCGTCCTGGTGGCTGGGTGACTGGCTCGTCTACGGCAAGGACCACTACGCCGACCGCTACGAACGAGGGATCCGCGCCGCCGGCCTCCAGTACCAGACGCTGCGCAACTACGCCTGGGTGTCCCGCCGTTTCGAACTGTACCGCCGGCGCTCCGCGCTCAGCTTCCAGCACCATGCCGAGCTGGCGTCCCTGCCCGTGGAGGAGCAGGAGACCTGGCTGGACCGCGCCGAGCGGATGAAATGGAGCACCAAGCAACTGCGCAACGCCCTCCGCGCCCACCGTGACGGCACTCCGCCGGCCGCCGACGCCGGCGAGGCGTCGACGCGCCGCCTCGCCGTGCCCGACAACCGGCTCCAGTGGTGGCACAAGGCGGCGGAACAGTCCGGCACCGAGCTGGCGGAGTGGGTGATGCACACCCTCGACGCAGCGGCCGACCGAGTGCTGAAAGAGGGCGGCATGCGGCAGGCCGCCCTGGAGTGACGGTACGCCGTCGTCACCCGTCGAGGGGTCCGCACACCCGAGAGGGATGCGGACCCCTCGCGTCGGAGGGCACCGTCACGGCAGGCGGCTCATCAGCGTGGCCGTCTGGGAGTGCCGCGTGCAGCCGCGCCCGGCGAACGACCGGACCACACGATCCCGGATTTCCGGATCCTGCTCCTGGCTTAGTTTGAACATGCCCTCGGCCTTGGTGACACGAATACGGAACGCGCCGACGGCGGGAACGATCTTGTGGAAATAGTCGATGGAATCGGTCATGTCCCAGTTGTCGCCGAATTTCTCCTCGAAAGCCCGCACCGTGGCCTGGACGACCTCCAGGGTCTCCTCGGTCGAATCGAATTTCTCCACCACCCCGTGCACGTGAACCGACGTGAAATTCCATGTGGGGGCGGCGGGGGTCACATCGTAGACGGTGGGCGAGACATAGGCGTGCGGGCCGGTGAAGGAGAGGAGGACGACCGTCTCGTCCTCCAGCGCCGACCAGTGCGGATTGGCTCGGTTCATGTGCCCCAGCAGCGGCAGTCCGGCGAGGTCGTCGGCCGGTTCCGCCCCGCCCTCCGGGTCGAAGATGACGGGGAGGTGGGTGGCGAACGGTCCGGCCTCGGGAGTGCCGTTGCTGGCCATCAGGGCCAGCGGGTTGGAGCGCATCAGATCGACCATCCACGACGTTTCCGGCTGCCGGTAATGGCTGGGGACGAACATGCGGAACCCACCTTTCAACGGTGTAGTGAGTGCTCGGCAATGCCGCAGTACTGTCCTGTCGGCGGGACATGTGCGCGCTTCATTGTGGCCCCCTCGGTCGCCGGGGGCAATTGATGAAGCATCGGCCCCGGACCCGAATTGCGGAAGGTGCGGCGCACCGAAATCGCGTCGTTAACAGCGTGCGAAAAGTGATATCGGGAAGGCCGTCATCCAGGAAGCCGTGGACGGTCGACGGCGCCACCTTCGCGACGCATTCGGGGCCCTGCCGGAACACGCCTCCCACCTGCGCACGGCAGAACGGTTCACGATTCCCGCAGGCACGGCGGACATCGAACAGCCGTACCTCCTCACGCGGGCCTCGGCCCGCATCAAGAGGTACGGCTGTTCTCCGTGTCGTCGGGTGGACGGGGAGCCGGTGAAGTGCCCGCGGTGTGCCGGCCGGCTCTCAGTGGGCGGTCCAGCCGCCGTCCAGCGGCAGTGAGGAGCCGGTGATGTAGCCGGTGTTGCGGGCGCACAGCCACAGGGCGGCCTCGGCGACCTCGGCCGGCTCGATCAGCCGCTTGATCGCGGTGCGTTCCAGGAAGACCCGCTCGACCACCTCACCCGCCGGGATGTCGTGGGCGAGCGCCTGGTCCGCGATCTGGTCCTCTACCAGCGGGGTGCGGACGTAGCCGGGGTTGAGGCAGTTGCTGGTGACGCCGTGCGCGGCGCCCTCCAGCGCGACCACCTTGCTGAACCCTTCGAGGGCGTGCTTGGCCATGACGTACGCCGACTTGTAGGCGCTGGCGCGCAGGCCGTGCACCGAGGAGACGTTGACGACCCGGCCCCAGCCGCGCGCGTACATGTGCGGCAGGGTGCGGCGCACGATCCGGAAGGGCGCCTCCACCATCACCCGCTGGATGAGGGCGAAGCGGTCCATCGGGAACTCGTGCACGGGGGCGACGTGCTGGAGGCCGGCGTTGTTGACCACGATGTCGGCGTCGCCGGGCAGCGCCTCCACCGCGTCCGGGTCGGAGAGGTCGGCCACGATCGCCGTGCCGCCGGTCGCCGCGGCCACGTCCTTGGCGGCCTCGGCGGCCAGGTCCACGACGTACACCTCGGCGCCCGCCGCGGCGAAGGCCTCGGCGCAGGCCCGGCCGATTCCGCCGGCCGCCCCGGTGACCAGGGCCTTGCGTCCGGCCAGGAACCGGGGGGTGAGGGGATTCTCGGTGCTCTCCATGGCGGAACACCGTAGGAAGGAAGCGAGAGCGCAGACACGGGGGCCCGTCACACAATTCCGCTCCCCGGCATGGTGGCCTCCACCATCCCCTTCCCCTGCCACAGCGGCATCGGCGGCGCCATGGTCCGGGCCACCACTGCGGCGGGCGCCCGCTGGGCCCCGCTCACATGTCGCGGTCACCGGCGCGGTCGTACGGTCCGCTCCCAGCACGCCGGTACGTCGTCGGGCGGGCGGTGTCCGCCGCCGCGTCCGCAGCAGTTCTCCCACCTCACACCCACGGGAGTCACCCCATGCGTTTCCTCACCCTGCGCGGCGCCTTCGGATGCCGCGTCCTGGCCGTGGCACTCGGCCTCGCCGCCGGCCTGACCACCCTCTCCCCGCTCGCCCGGCCCGCCGTCGCGGCCGACGGCCTCCAGCAGGTCACCGACTTCGGCTCCAACCCCGGCAACCTGGGCATGTACGTGTACGCGCCGGCCGACCTGCCCGCGAACGCGCCGCTGGTCGTGGCGATGCACGGCTGCACCCAGTCGGCGAGCGATTACCACACCCACTCGGGCTGGCAGAAGTTCGCCGACGCGTGGGGCTTCGCGGTGGTGTACCCGCAGACCGGCCCGGCCAACAACAGCATGTCCTGCTTCAACTGGTTCGACCCGGCCGAGGACACCCGTGGCCGGGGCGAGGCCGCCTCGGTCGTGCAGATGGTCGACCGCGCGGCGGCGCGGTACGGCTCCGACCGCCACCGCGTCTTCGTCACCGGCCTGTCCGCGGGCGGCGGTATGACCGCCGACCTGCTCGCGGCCTACCCGGACGTCTTCGCGGGCGGCGCGGTCGCCTCCGGACTGCCCGCGCAGTGCGCGACCAGCCTGGCCGCCGCGTCGGGCTGCCAGTACAGCGACCAGCGCCTCACCCCGAAGCAGTGGGGCGACAAGGTCCGCGGCTCCTACCCCGGGTACACCGGTCCGTGGCCCCGCGTCGCGATCTGGCAGGGCACCGCGGACGGGACCGTCGCCCCGGTCAACGGCACCGAACTGCGCGACCAGTGGACCGACGTCTGGGGCGTCGGCCAGACCGCCTCCGGCACGCGGAGCCTGCCCGGCGGCACCATCGAGAGCACCTACGACGACCCGGCCGGCCGGCCCGCCGTGGCCCTGTTCTCGGTCTCCGGCATGGGCCACGGGCTCGCGGTGAGCCCCGGATCGGGCGCCGACAGTTGCGGAAGCACCGGCACGTACTACCTGGACCGCGTCTGCTCCAGCTACTACACCGGGAAGTTCTGGGGCCTGGACGCGTCCCCGGGCGACGGCGAGGGCACCCTGCCGGCGCCGTCCGGGCTGACGGTCACCGGCACCACCGGCACGAGCGCCGGACTGTCCTGGACCGCCGTGAGCGGCGCCGCCTCGTACGCCGTCTACCGCGACGGCGGCAAGGTCGGCTCCCCGACGGGCACGTCCTTCACCGACACCGGCCTGAGCGCGGGCACCGCCTACCGCTACACCGTCGCCGCGATCGCTCCCTCCGGTGCGGAGGGGACGCGGTCGGGGGCGGTCACGGCCACGACCACGGGCGCCGCGCCCCGGTGCTACACGGCCTCCAACTACCACCAGGTGGCCGCGGGCCGGGCCCACCAGAGCGGCGGCTACACCTACGCGAACGGGTCGAACCAGAACATGGGCCTGTACAACGTCGCCGTCACCCACACCTTGAAGGAGACGTCCCCCGGGTACTTCGTGCTGGCGGACGGGGGCTGCTGAACCCCTCTTCGAAATTTTCGGAGGGCGTCGAATGCCTTTCCGGCGGCATCTGCGAGTCCGTTCTGCTCGCAGCATGCCGCCGGGGGCTACAGGTGGACTGAGCTGCGCGTGAAACCTCCGCGAGGTTCTCACGGCGATGCCGCAGGTTTCGAAATATCGACCGAAAGTGTTGACGCTCGACGAGGGCAGGCCAACACTGGCGCCGTTGTCCGAACCCCCGCAGAAGAGGAACGCCTTCCATGAACCTGCTCGTTCCACCGCGGCGGGAGCACCTGGGGCGCCACCATCCGGGCCAACGGCAACTGGACCTGGCCCTCGGTCTCCTGCACCGCGGGCCGACCCCACCGCACGACACCAGCGAGGAGGATCCATGCGTACGCGCACCAGCCCCCGTCCGTCGCGCCGCCTTCGCACCCTGGCCACCGGTGTGGCCGTGACCGCGCTCGCGGCCGCGGGCACCGTGGTGGCGGGCGCCGCCCCGTCCCAGGCCGCCGCCTGCACCGGATACGTCGGCCTCACCTTCGACGACGGCCCCTCCGGCAGCACCCAGTCCCTGCTGAACGTGCTCAAGCAGAACGGGCTGCGGGCCACCATGTTCAACCAGGGGCAGTACGCCGCCCAGAACCCGTCCCTGGTCCGGGCCCAGGTCGACGCCGGCATGTGGGTCGCCAACCACAGCTACACCCACCCGCACATGACCCAGCTCAGCCAGGCCCAGATGGACTCGGAGATCTCCCGCACCCAGCAGGCGATCGCGGGCGCGGGCGGCGGGACGCCCAAGCTGTTCCGGCCGCCGTACGGCGAGACCAACGCGACGCTCCGGTCGGTCGAGGCCAAGTACGGGCTGACCGAGGTGATCTGGGACGTGGACTCGCAGGACTGGAACAACGCCAGTACCGACGCGATCGTGCAGGCCGTCTCCCGTCTCGGCAACGGCCAGGTCATCCTCATGCACGACTGGCCCGCCAACACCCTGGCGGCCATCCCCCGCATCGCGCAGACCCTGGCGGGCAAGGGACTGTGCTCCGGCATGATCTCGCCGCAGACCGGCCGTGCGGTCGCCCCCGACGGCAGCGGTGGCGGCGGTGGCGGTGGCGGCGGGTGTACGGCGACGTTGTCCGCCGGGGAGAAGTGGGGGGACCGGTACAACCTGAACGTCTCCGTCAGCGGGGCGAGCAGCTGGACGGTGACGATGAACGTGCCGTCTCCGGCGAAGGTCCTGTCGACGTGGAACGTCAACGCGAGTTATCCGAGCGCGCAGACGCTGACCGCCAAGCCGAACGGCGGCGGGAGCACCTGGGGCGCCACCATCCAGGCAAACGGCAACTGGAACTGGCCCTCGGTCTCCTGCACCGCGGGCTGACCCGGCGCCGGTGCGCACCCGTGGCCACGTCGGCACGGGTGCGCACCGGCGCGCCGCTCACGCACCCAGCGAGCGGTCCGCCACCCGTGCCAGGTGCCGGCCGAACACCACCCGGGCCTCGGGAGTCAGCGTGCGCAGCGCCACCATCGCCGTGATCACGACGTCGCACAGCTCCGCCTCCACGTCCTCCCAGGTGTGGGAGACGCCCTTGCGCGGATTCTGGCCGGTCGCGCCGATCACCGCCTCGGCGACCTCACCGACCTCCTCCGACAGTTTCAGCATGCGCAGCAGCAGGCCCTCCCTGCCGCCGACGGGCTGGTCCGCCTGCAGCCACGTCCACAGGTCGTCGATGGTGGTCCAGGGGTCGGCTCGTACACCGTCCGGGTTGTCGCTCATGCGGAGCAGCGTGCCACGGCCCCCGCCGCGCTCGCGGCCGTCAGTCGAACGGCGGTCAGTCGAACAGCGGTTCCTGCTGTCCCTCCGCCGCCCTGCGCAGCCGCCTGTTCCTGGCCCCCACGACGACCGTCGTGGCCGCGGCCGTCACCGCGAGGGCGGCGGGCACCATCCAGTTCCGGTTGACCGCGTGGCCGAGCGCGTGGTCGAGGGAGAGCCGGCCGGGTCCCGCGACCGCCAGACCAGCCGCCGTCAGGCCGAGGGAGGCCGCGTACTCGTAGCCGCCCGCCTGGGCGAAGAAGCCGTTCGGGGCGTGCACCGCCGCGGCGCCCGCCATCGCGCCGGCCGCGGCCGCGCCCGCGGCCGGGGTGGCCAGGCCCAGCGCCAGCAGCGCCCCGCCGCCCGCCTCCGCGAGACCCGCCGCGGTGGCGCTGGCCCGCCCCGGTGCGTAGCCCATGGCCTCCATGGCCTGGCCGGTGCCCTCGATCCCGCCGCCGCCGAACCAGCCGAGCAGTTTCTGCGCTCCGTGCGCGGCCAGGACGCCGCCGGTGCCCAGGCGGAGCAGCAGCAGCCCGAGATCACGTCGGTCAGAGCAGTTCACTTCGACTCCCTCGCGGACGCCCGCCGCGGGCGGCGGCGGATCACCTCCCCACCGTCACCCGTCCGCGGCGGCGGGGCCCGTCGCGGACGCCGTTCGGGTGGTGGCGGGCGGTGGGCCGGTCGGCGGGCCCGGTGGCGGGGGTGCGGAGCCGGTGTGACGCTGCCGCCATGACGATTCAGACCACGCGACTCAGCGATCCGGCGGTCCGCGCCTTCGTCGCCGCCGTCAACGCCCACGACCGCGAGGCCTTCCTCGCGCTGCTCGCGCCGGGCGCCACCATGGCCGACGACGGGGACGACCGGGACCTCGACCAGTGGATCGACCAGGAGATCTTCTCCTCCAACGGTCACCTGGAGGTCGACAACGAGTCGAACAACGGTCGTGCCCTCATCGCCCGCTACCGCAACGACACCTGGGGCGAGATGCGCACCCGGTGGGACTTCACCGTGGACGAGGACGGCCGGATCGCCCGGTTCGAGACCGGGCAGGCGTAACGCGCCGGGAAAGTGCGGCAGCCGTTCCGTCCACCGGTGTGCACCCCGCGCATCCCGCGCGGGACCCACCCCCAGCCGGTGTGGCGGAACGGCTGCCGTCTCCCCCCTCGGCATGGTCCGTGGAGCGTTGTGGAAGACCAACGCCTCATGTGTGAAGCTCCGGTGAAGGAGATTTGAGCATATGTCCTTCACCGGCTGCAATACCGCGGACTTTGAAATTCCGATGATGTGAACAGCCGAAGTGATCCGTGGGGCGAAGCGCTCGGTGACCCGTCTCGGTGAGTTCGCCCGGCGGACCGGCTCAGCCGCGCCCCACGTACGGCATCGTCGTCGCCAGGACCGTCGCGAACTGCACGTTGGCCTCCAGCGGCAGCTCGGCCATGTGCCGCACCGTGCGGGCCACGTCGGCCACGTCCATCACGGGCTCGGGTGCCGTCTCCCCGTTGGCCTGGAGTGCCCCGGTCCGCATGCCGGCCGTCATCTCGGTCGCCGCGTTGCCGATGTCGATCTGGCCGACCGCGATGCCGTAGGGACGGCCGTCCAGCGACAGTGACTTGGTCAGGCCCGTCAGCGCGTGCTTGGTCGCCGTGTACGCCACCGAGTGCGGGCGCGGCGTGTGCGCCGAGATCGAACCGTTGTTGATGATCCGCCCGCCCCGCGGGTCCTGCTCCTTCATCTGCCGGTACGCCGCCTGCGCGCACAGGAACGCCCCGTTGAGGTTGGTGTCCACCACGTGCCGCCAGGCGTCGTAGGGCAGCTCCTCGACCGGCACGCCGCCGGGACCGAACGTCCCCGCGTTGTTGAACAGCAGGTCCAGTCGCCCGAACCGGTCGCGCACCGCGCCGAACAGGGCCGCCACCTCCTCGGGGCGGGACACGTCGGCGCGGACGGTGAGCGCCGTGCCGCCGCCCGCGGGTGCCGCCGCGGCCGTCTGTGCCAGGGGTTCGGGGCGGCGGCCGGCCAGCGCCACCGACCAGCCGGCCCGGAGCAGTTCGACGGCGACCGCCCGGCCGATGCCGGAGCCGGCGCCCGTGACGACGGCGACCTTCGGCGGGCCGGCGCTTTCCTCGGCGGTGGTTCTCACGGTGTTCATGAGTCGGCAGCGTACGGGTCGCGGAACATGCGGAACTCATCCGTCCGACATGCGATCGCCATGTCCGCGCCAAGCCGGGGTCGTTCCCGGCGCTTCGAATTCCCCTTGCAACCACCGCTTGGGGAGGAACGGATGACACCCGCGAACCACCAGGGCCCGGCCCGGACGAAGACCTCGCACGCGCCCGAACTCCGCGCCGCCGCCCGCAGCCTGGGCCGCCGCCGCTTCCTGACCGTCACCGGCGCCGCCGCCGCGCTCGCCTTCTCCGTGAACCTGCCGACCGCCGGCACCGCGAGCGCCGCCGAACTGGACGGTGCGCAGCTGACCGCAAACCCCTTCACGCTCGGCGTCGCCTCGGGCGACCCGCAGCCCGGCTCCGTGCTGCTGTGGACGCGCCTGGCCCCTGCCCCGTACCAGGCCGACAGCGGACTGCCCGCCAAACGCGTCGAGGTGAGCTGGGAGCTGGCCCTGGACGAACGGTTCCGCCGCGTCGTCAGAAGGGGCCGGACCACCGCCCACCCCGAGTTCCACCACACCGTGCACGTCGAGGTCGACCACCTCGAGCCCGGCCACGTCTACCACTACCGCTTCCGCGCCGGCCGGTACGTCAGCCCGGTCGGCCGCACCCGCACCGCGCCCGCGCAGCACAGCAGGGTCTCCGACCTGACGTTCGGCCTCGTCTCCTGCCAGAAGTACGACGAGGGGTACTACACCGCGTACAAGCACCTGGCCCGGGAGGACGTGGACGTCGTCTTCCACCTCGGCGACTACCTCTACGAGTACGCCGTGAACGCCACCGGCGGCTCCCGCGCCTACCCCGCGGGCACCCTGCCCGCCCTCTTCAACCACGAGACGGTGACGCTGGAGGACTACCGCCTGCGGTACGCCCTCTACAAGTCCGACCCCGACCTGCGGGCCGCGCACGCCGCGCACCCGTTCATCGTCACCTGGGACGACCACGAGACCGAGAACAACTACGCCGACGAGACCCCGGAGAACAGCGTCCCGCCGGAGGAGTTCCTCATCCGCCGGGCCGCCGCCTACCGCGCCTACTGGGAGAACATGCCGCTGCGCACGCCCCAGCTGCCCGACGGCCCCGACCTCAAGCTCTACCGCCGCCTGTACTGGGGGCGGCTCGCCCAGTTCGACGTGCTCGACACCCGCCAGTACCGCTCCGACCAGGCGTACGGCGACGGCTGGCAGTACCCCGGGCCCGAGTCCACGGACCCGTCCCGCACGCTCACCGGTGACGCCCAGGAGCGCTGGCTGATCAACGGCTGGCACCGGTCGAACGCCCTGTGGAACGTGGTGCCCCAGCAGGTCACCTTCTCCCAGCGGTACAACATGACCACCACACCGTCCCAGGTCTCCATGGACTCCTGGGACGGCTACCCGGCCTCCCGCGAACGGATCCTGGCCGGCGCGCAGGCCGCCGGGATCGAGAACCTCATGGTCCTCACCGGCGACGTGCACGTCTCCTACGGCTTCGACATCAAGCGCGACTTCGACGACCCGGACTCCCGGACCCTGGGCACGGAGATCGTCACGACCTCCGTCACCAGCGGCCGCGACGGCTCGGAGAAGCCCTCCAACTGGGACACCCTCATGACCGCCAACCCGCACCTCAAGTTCTTCAACGGGCGGCGCGGCTACGCGACGGTGTCCCTCGGCCGCGAGTCGGCGCGCGCCGACTTCAAGACGGTGTCCCACGTCTCCACCGAGGGCGCGCCGCTGACCACCGCCGGGTCCTTCGTCACCGAGGCCGGGGAGCCGGGGCTCAAGCCGGCGTGACCTCACGGTCCGCGGGCGCGGTCTCCTCGCCGGGGTAGCGGACGCCGACGCGGTCCCGGATCGCGTCGAGCGTCCGCATCACGGCGAGCGTGCCCTCCAGCGGGACCAGCGGCGACTCGCGTTCCCCGGCGCGCAGGGCCCGCATGACCTCCTCGGCCTCGTGCCGCAGGCTCTCGCGGGGCCCGTCGGCCGGGTCGGCGCGGAACACCCGCGGTTCGCGGCCGTCCCGGTGCAGGACGAAGTGGTCCGGGAAGAAGAAGCCGTTCGGGACGTCGATACGGCCCTCGGAGCCGGTGACCGACGCCGAGTTGGGCGTACCACCGGTGATGGAGCAGTGCACCGAGGCGAGTGCGCCGCTCCCGTAGGAGAGCAGCGCACCCGTCTGGAGGTCGACGCCCTCCTCCGAGAGCACCGCCCGCGCCGTGACGTCCGCGGGCTCACCGAGCAGCAGCTGCGCGAACGACACCGGGTACACGCCCAGGTCGAGCAGTGCGCCGCCGCCCTGCGCGGGGTCGCGCAGCCGGTGCGCCGGCGGGAAGGGGCCCGCGAGGCCGAAGTCCGCCTGGAGGCTGCGGACCTCGCCGATCGCTCCGTCGTCCACCAGCGTCTTCAGGCGCCGCACCAGCGGATTGCAGAACATCCACATGGCTTCCATCAGGAAGACGCCCCGCTCGCGGGCGAGCGCGACCAGCTCCGCCGCCTCGCGCGCGTTCAGCGTGAACGGCTTCTCGCACAGCACGTTCCGCCCGGCCTCCAGGCACAGGCCGGCCGCGGCCCGGTGCGCCGAGTGCGGGGTCGCGACGTACACCACGTCGACGTCCTCGTCCCGCGCCAGCGTCTCCCAGGCGCCGTACGCCCGCGGTATGCCGAACCTCTCGGCGAACGCCTTCGCCGACGCCTCGGTCCGCGACGCGACCGCCACCACCTCCGCGTCCGGCAGATCGACCAGATCCGCCGTGAAACGCGCCGCCATCCCGCCGGTCGCGAGAATCCCCCAGCGCACCTTCTGACCGGTCACCGCAGACACCGTGCCCCACCCTCGCTCAGGTTCGTTTTCCGTCGTTCGCCGCTCGTTGTTCGAGTCTGTTCGTTCAACGGCGTACGAGCTGAGAGCATAGGTGGCGGATCCGTAGGAGAGGGAGGGGCACATGCCCGAGCGCGGGCCGTCCGTACCGCACCGGTCACCGGACACGACCACGCCGCCGTCGCCGCCGACGTCTTCGACGGCGGCGACGGCGTCAATGCCGTCAACGCGGTCAACGTCTTCGACGGCGGCGGCGCCGATGCCGCAGGCGGGGAACGGACCGGCTCTCCGCTCGCTGCGTGCCGCCCGCCGCACCGGCCTGCTCGTCACCCTCATCCTCGGCAGCCTCACCGCCACGCCGCCGCTCGCGATGGACATGTACCTCCCCGCGCTCCCGGAGGTCACCCGGTCCCTGGGCGCACCCGCCGCCACCGTCCAGCTCACGCTCACCGCGTGCCTCGCCGGCATGGCCCTCGGGCAGATCGTGGTCGGCCCGATGAGCGACAAGTGGGGGCGCCGGCGACCGCTGCTGGCCGGGCTCGCCGTCTACGTCGTCGCCACCGCCCTGTGCGCCTTCGCGCCCACCGTCGAAGTCCTCGTCGCCTTCCGGCTGGTGCAGGGGCTCGCGGGTGCCGCCGGCATCGTCATCTCCCGCGCCGTCGTACGCGACCTGTACGACGGCGTGGCCATGGCCCGCTTCTTCTCCACCCTGATGCTGATCTCCGGCGTCGCGCCCGTCGTCGCGCCCCTCATCGGCGGGCAGATCCTGCGCTTCACGGACTGGCGGGGCGTGTTCGTCGTCCTCGTCGTGGTCGGCGTGGCCCTCGGCGCGCTCGTGTGGGCCAGACTGCCGGAGACGCTGCCCGTCGAGGAGCGGCACGCCGGCGGCGTCGGCGACACCCTCCGCGCGATGCGCGGGCTGCTCGCCGACCGGGCCTTCACCGGGTACATGTTCGCGGGCGGCTTCGCCTTCGCCTCGCTCTTCGCCTACGTCGCGGCCTCGCCGTTCGTCGTGCAGGAGATCTACGGGGCCTCCGCGCAGACGTTCAGCCTGCTGTTCGGCCTCAACTCCATCGGGCTCGTCGTGGTCGGACAGATCAACGGCAAGGTCCTGGTCGGACGGGTCAGGCTGGACCGGGTGCTCGCCCTCGGCCTCGTCGTCGTGATCGCCGCCGCGACCGCGCTGCTGCTGATGTCCCTGGGCGTCTTCGGAGAGGTCGGGCTCGCCCCGGTCGCCGTCGCGCTGTTCGTGCTGATGTCGGCGATGGGCATCAGCCTGCCCAACACCCAGGCGCTCGCCCTGATGCGGGTCAAGCAGTCCGCCGGCTCCGCCTCGGCGCTGCTCGGCACGTCCTCCTTCCTCATCGGTGCCGTCGCCTCCCCGCTGGTCGGGATCGCCGGGGAGGACACCGCCGTACCGATGGCCGTGGTCCAGCTGGTGGCGGCGGTGGTGGCGCTGGGCTTCCTCGTGACCATGTGCCGCGGGCGGGGGACACGCGGGGAAACGGGCAAGCCCGCGGGCAAGGGAGCGGACAACTGAGCGCTCCGAGACTGCGCGGCGACACCCCGGAGCGGGCCGGGCTCGACCCCGAGCGGCTCCGCCGTGTCGTCGCCCTGGTGCACGACCTCACGGCGGGCGAACGCCCCTGGGCGGCGGGCGCCGTCGTGGCCGTCGGGCGGGGACCCGTGCTCGCCGTCGAGGAGGCGGCGGGCTGGGCCGTGCGCTACGCCGCCTACGACCCGCACACCGACACGGGCGTGGAGCTGCCCGCGGGTTCCCGGGTGCCGGCGACCGTCGACACGCCCTTCGACCTCGCCTCGCTGACGAAGCTGTTCACCGCGGTCGCCGCCGTGCAGCAGATCGAGCGGGGCACGCTCGGCATCGACGCGGAGGTGGGCGCCTACCTGCCGGACTTCCGGGGCGCGGCCGAGCACCGCGTCACCGTACGGCAGCTGCTCACCCACACCTCCGGGCTGCGGGCCGAACTCCCGCTGTACGACTGCGCCGACGACGAGGAACGGAGGCGGCGGCTGCGGGCGGAGCCGCCCGTGGGGGTGCCGGGCACGTACTGCTACTCCGACCTGAACATGCTGCTCCTCCAGGAGGTTCTGGAGCGCATCACCGGCCGTACGCTCGACGTCCTCGTCCGCGACGGGATCACCCGGCCGCTGGGCATGACGGCGACGCACTTCGGGCCGTGCCCCGGCGCGGCGGCCACCGAGGACCAGCGGCGGCCCTGGGCCAAGGTGGACCGGGGGATGCTGCGCGGGGTCGTCCACGACGAGAACGCGTGGGCGCTGGGCGGCGTGGCCGGTCACGCGGGGCTCTTCTCGACGGGGCGGGACCTCGCGGTCTTCTGCCGGACGCTGCTCGCGGGCGGCTCGCACGGGCCGGCGCGCATCCTCGGGCCCGACTTCGTGGAACTGCTGCTGACCGAACCGGGGCTGGGCTTCGCCCTCGACCAGCCGTGGTTCATGGGGGAGCTGGCGGGGCGGGGGGCGGCCGGGCACACCGGCTTCACCGGCACGATGCTGGTCCTCGACCGGGCCACGGACACCTTCGCGGTCCTCCTCGCCAACACCGTCCACCCCCGCCGCCGCCCTCCGTCCAACACACCCCGCGCGACCCTGTGCACAGAGCTGGCCCGAGCGGTACGCCCCTGACCCGGGTGCCTGCGGCGGGCTGTGCGGGTTCGGTTGTGGTGGGGGTGGATGCCCGCGGCGCCTGTGCGGGGTTCGGTTCCTGCGATGCCTGCGGCACCTGTGCGGGGTTCGGTTCCTGCGATGCCTGCGGCGCCTGTGCGGGTTCGGTGGGGGTGCGTGTAGCGCCTTGGGTTCGGTGGGTGGTGCGGGGCCGGGGCGGGGGGTGTCCGTCCTCGGAACGGCGCGGAATCGGTCGGCCGCAGAAGTGAACTCTGTTGACGCGCCAACCGCTGCGGGCGGACACCCCCCACCCCGTCCCCTCCCCGCCGTACGCGGCTGCGGGTCGCCATCCCCCGGCGGCCCCTCCCCGCCGTACGCGGGTGCGGGTCGCCATCCCCCGGCGGCCCCTCCCCGCCGTACGCGGGTGCCGGTCGCCATCGCCGCGTCGCCGCGGGTGGTCGCCGCCCCGCCGCCCCCCCCAGCTGCGGGCAGTCGTGCCGCTGGGGCGGCACGGGTGGGCGGTGGGGGCACCTCCCGCTCGAGCGAAGTCGAGAGTGGGGGAGGCACCCCGGCAGCGCCGGGCCACGCCTCTCCTCGCCCCGCACCCACCCCGGCCCACCGGGAAACGCCGAGCAGTGGCCCGTACCACCCCGGGCCACCGGCCGACGCCGGGCCACGCGGCCCACCGGCAAACGCCACCCCACGGAGTGCCTCGTACAATCGCCGAGTGAACCACCCCGCCGACACCCTCCGCGCCACCCTCACCGACCTCGTCGACGGGCTCCCGCCCCGCCAGGCCGCGCAGGCCGTGGAGCGGCTGATCGCCAACTACCGCGGGGACACCCCGACCGACGCCCCCATCCTCCGCGACCGCGCCGACGTCGTGGCCTACGCCGCGTACCGCATGCCCGCCACCTTCGCCGCAGTACGCTCCGCGCTCGCCGAGTTCGCCGCGGCCGTGCCGGACTGGGCGCCCGGCAGCCACGTGGACGTGGGCGGGGGGACCGGCGCCGCGACCTGGGCCGTCAGCGACACCTGGGACGGTACGCGCCCGGTGACCGTGCTCGACTGGGCCGAACCCGCGCTCGCCCTCGGCCGCGAGATCGCCGCCTCGCTCCCCGCCCTGCGCGACACCCGCTGGCAGCGCTCCCGCATCGGGGCCGCGCTCACCGTCGAGCGCACCGATCTCGTCACGGTGTCCTACGTGCTCAACGAGCTGACCGAGTCCGACCGCGCCGCCCTCGTCGACGCCGCCGCCGGCGCCGCGCAGGCCGTCGTGATCGTCGAGGCCGGGACCCCCGCCGGCTACGCCCGGGTCATCGAGGCCCGCGACCGGCTGATCGCCGCCGGGTTCCGGGTCGCCGCGCCCTGCCCGCACAGCGCCGCCTGTCCCATCGTGCCCGGCACGGACTGGTGCCACTTCGCGGCGCGCGTCAGCCGCTCCTCCCTGCACCGGCAGGTCAAGAGCGGCTCCCTCGCCTACGAGGACGAGAAGTTCAGCTACGTCGCCGCCACCCGCCTCCCGGTCTCGCCGGCGCCCTCCCGCGTGGTCCGGCGTCCGCAGATCCGCAAGGGACAGGTCCTGCTCGACCTCTGCGAGCCCGACGAGCAGATCCGCCGCCGGACGGTCACCAAGCGCCACGGCGACCTGTACAAGGCGGCGCGCGACGTGGCCTGGGGAGACCCGTGGCCGACGGGGGACGAGTGACCCCCCGGGTCAACCTCCTTACGGAGTAGGGTCGTCGGCGCCCGTCTAGCTGGAATGGACTCCCCGTGGAACGTGACGTGCACCGCGCCCTGCGGATCGTGATCGCCGAGGACGATCCGCTGCTGCGCGAAGGGCTCGCCCTGCTGCTGCGGGCCGAGGGTCTGGACGTGGTGGCCACCGCGGAGACCGCCGAGTCGGTGCTTGCGGCCATCGACGCCCACGAACCCGACGTGGCCATCCTGGACGTGCGCATGCCGCCCACCCACACCGACGAAGGCGTCCGCGCCGCCGTCGAGGCACGGCGGCGGCGTCCCGGACTGGCCGTCCTCGTGCTCTCCGCCTACGTGGAGCAGTCCTTCGCCACCGACCTGCTGACCGGCGGTGTGGGCGGCCTCGGCTACCTGCTCAAGGAGCGCGTCGGCCGGGTCGAGGAGTTCATGGACGCGCTCGGCCGGGTCGCGGGCGGCGGCACCGCCATCGACCCGGAGGTCGTCGCCCAGCTCTTCACCCGCAGCCGCCAGGACACCCGGCTGGAGCGGCTGAGCCCGCGCGAGCGGGAGGTGCTCGCCCTGATGGCCGAGGGCCTGGGCAACAGTGCCATCGCCGGACGGCTCGTGGTCACCGACGGCGCCGTCCACAAGCACATCCGCAGCATCTTCGCCAAGCTCGATCTGTCCCCGGCCGACCAGGTCGACCGGCGGGTGGCGGCCGTCCTGCACTACCTGGAGAGCGCGCGGGCGCCCCGCCACTGAGCGGCCGGGGACAGCTCGCTCAGGTGCTGCGATCCTGCCGGCGCTGCCGCAGCGCGCGCAGCAGTTCGCGCTTCTGGGCCTGCGGGGACGGGCCGCCGCCGCCGCGCCCCGCCCGGTCGCCGCCGCGCAGGGCGTCACGTCCGAGGTTCCGGCGCGTGCCGCCGACGCCCAGCATGTTTCCGGTTCCGCCTCGGGTCATCGGGGTTCTCCTTCGTGTTCGTGACCGCTGCGGCACGAGACGGTTCGTCTCGCACCGTTGCTCCACTGTCAGCGAGACGGTCCGTCTTGTCAACCTGGTAACTTCGGAGCATGGCCACACAGAAGTCCACCCGCACCCCCGCCGCCCAGCGACCGCACCCCGACGCCGCCCGGCGCAGCCAGCGCTCCCGCCAGGCCATCTACGACGCCGCCCTCGCATTGGTCGGGGAGATCGGCTACCCCAGGACCACCATCGAGGGCATCGCCGCCCGCGCCGGAGTCGGCAAGCAGACGATCTACCGTTGGTGGTCCTCGAAGGCGGACGTCCTGCTGGAGGCCTTCCTCGACCTGGGCGAGCGGCTCGTGGAGTCCGCCGGCGAGGAGGCGTACACCATTCCGGACACCGGGGACGTCGCCGCCGACCTCAAGACCGTCCTGCGGGCCACCGTCGACGAACTGCGCGATCCCGGGTTCGAGGCCCCCTACCGCGCCCTGGCCGCGGAGGGCGTCGTCAACGAACAGCTCGGCCGGGCCTTCGTCGAACGGCTCCTGGAGCCGTCGCTCCAGCTGCACGCCGACCGGCTGCGGGCCGCCCAGGAGGCAGGGCAGGTACGGCAGGACATCGACCTGCGGATCGCCCTGGAGCTGTTCGTCTCCCCGCTCGCCCAGCGCTGGCTCCAGCACACGGGACCGTTCGACCACGCGTACACCGACACCCTCGTCGACTACGCGCTCCACGGCCTCGCTCCACGGTGACCGAAGAGGCCTGACCAGGGAAGTTTGTCCCTTCGCGACCCCGAAGCGTCAAATGGTGCGACGATAGGGCATGCTGGTGCGCACGACGGCGAGGGCAAGGGGATAGATGAGCGCGGAGTTCGGCGGTCGGAGCGGTCTGCAGGGCAAACTCTCCTCGTGGCTGCGCGGACGCCGCCCCAAGGAGGCCGCCTCGGACGGTGGCCGGGAGGACCTGCTGCTCGCCGCCGCCGGTGCGGGACTGCCCCTGGCGCCCGCCGCGCACCCCGCCGGTTACCGTTGCTCCTGCGACCGCGTGGGCTGTCCCACCCCGGCCCGGCACCCGGTGTCGTTCGCCTGGCAGACCCAGTCCACCACCGACCGCGGCCAGATCGAGCGCTGGGCCCGGCACCAGCCCGAGGCCAACTTCATCACCGCCACCGGCATGGTGCACGACGTGCTCGACGTGCCGCTGGAAGCCGGCCGCGAGGCGCTGCGGCGGCTGCTCGACGCCGGTGTCGAGGTCGGTCCGGTCGCCGAGAGCGACGACGGACGCATGCTGCTGTTCACCCTCACCCGGGGCACCCCCGAGGACGAGGACGAGTGGTGGCCCTGCGAGCTGGACTGCCACCCCGAGACCATGGACGAGCATCCCGGGCTGCGCTGGCACTGCCGCGGTTCCTACGTACTGGTGCCGCCGGCCCGGCTGCCGGGCGAGGACCGGACCGTGCACTGGGTGCGCGGCCCGGAGCATCCGCTGCCGGACCCGCTGACCCTCCTGGAGACCCTCACCGACGCCTGTTCCCGGCACACCGGTGAGGACAGCGACCACGCGGGCGCCGCCTGGCCCCTGCGCCGCTGACGGGCTACTCGCCCTTCGCCGACGTCAGGCCCTGGACCCGGCCCAGCACCGTCACCGGGCCGTCCGCCGGATCGAGCGCCACCTCGTTGGAGACGAACTCCATCGTCAGCGACTGCTTGATCTCACCCTCCGTCAGCGCCAGCACGTCCTTGTTCGGCGTCGGCACGGACGCGCCCCGCGCGGCGGTCTGCTTCTCGAAGTGCCGGGTGGTGAAGAACACCAGCGCCCCGCCGTCCTTCGTGCGCAGCGCCAGCGGCGCGTAGTCGCCGTTCGCCAGCGGTTCGTCGATGTACTGCGTGGCCAGGCCGGGGCGGGCCGACCGCTTCGCGCGCGCGGCGCGCCAGGCACTGGTGTGCGTGCCGTCGGCGAAGACCTTCCCGCCGTCCTGGAGGTAGGTCGTGTAGTCCTTGCTCAGAGAGGCCGGAGGGACGCTCACGTCGGCCGAGTTCGCGGGCACGGCCTCCGCCCAGCCGTCCCGGTCCGTCTTGAACTCGGGCACCTTCCCGGGGGCGACCAGCGTCAGGTACGCCGCCTCCCAGGGGTCCTTCGTGCCGTTCCGGGTGAACACCAGCAACCAGCGCGCGTTCCCGCCCTTGTTGGCCTCGGCGTCCGCGACGAACCAGCGCGGCCAGCCCGCCTTCTTCGGGACGGTGAACCTGGCGTCGGTCAGCTCCAGCGGGGTGTGCGCCGGATTGCCGTCCGGGTGGTTGGCGGCGCCCGCCTTCAGCCGCGCCGAGTCGATCGCGGCGAGGGCACCCGTCGTGCGGTCGGCGTCCAGGGAGGCGTCGTACGCCTTGTCGGCCTTGTTGTACGCGACGGTGAACTGCTCCAGTGCCTTCGCGGCCTCCGCGCGGGTGGCCGAGGGAAGCACCTCGCGCTCACCGTGCACCACCACGCATCCGCTCGCCGCCAACGACAAAGCGGTCGCCGAGGCGGATATGAGCGCGCACTTCTCAAGCCTGCGGGGCCTTCGAGGGCCGCGATCCTGGCTCATCAGGTTCCTTCACCTTCCCCTTCCCGGAGGCGAACCCTACCGGGGCGAGGAAGAGCGCGAGCGCCGGGACCAGGTACAGCAGCCACACCGTGACCTGGAGGACGGTCGGATCGGGCTGGAAGTTGAACACGCCCTTGAGCAGGGTGCCGTACCAGCTGGAGGGGTCGACCGTGCCGCTGATGTCGAAGGCCAGGTGCGTCAGGCCCGGCACCAGGTCGGCCTCCTGCAGGTCGTGCACGCCGTACGCCAGGACGCCCGCCGCCACGACGACCAGCATGCCGCCGGTCCAGGTGAAGAACTTGGCCAGGTTGATGCGCAGCGCGCCCTTGTAGAACAGCCAGCCCAGCAGCACCGCGGTCGCCAGGCCCAGGGCCACGCCGATCAGCGGGCGCGGGGTGCCGTCGCTCGCCGCGTGCACCGACGCCCACACGAACAGCGCGGTCTCCAGGCCCTCCCGGCCCACCGCGAGGAACGCCGTGGCCACCAGGGCGCCGGTGCCCATCGCGAGGGCCGCGTCCAGCCTGCCGTGCAGCTCCGCCTTCAGGTGCCGGGCGGTGCGCCGCATCCAGAAGACCATCCACGTCACCAGGACCACGGCGACGATCGACAGCGAACCGCCCAGCGCCTCCTGCGCCTTGAACGTCAGCTCCTGCGAGCCGAACTCCAGCGCGCAGCCGAAGCCGAACGCGATGGCGATCGCCACGCCGATGCCCGCCCAGATGGGCTTCAGGGCGTCCCGGCGGCCCGTCTTGACCAGGTAGGCGATCAGGATGCAGACGACGAGCGAGGCCTCCAGGCCCTCGCGCAGTCCGATCAGGTAGTTGGAGAACACGGTTACGCCTCCTTGCCGAACAGCGTGCTGCCCCACCAGTCGTCCGCGTCGCGGACCCCGGGCGGCACGGCGAAGACCGCCGAACCCACGTGCTGGATGTACTCGTTGAGCGCGTCCGTCGCCAGATTGCGCTGGACGGGGATGAAGCCGGTGCGCACGTCGCGCTGGTAGGCGAGGAAGAACAGACCGGCGTCCAGGCGGCCCAGGCCGTCCGTGCCGTCGGTGAAGGAGTAGCCGCGGCGCAGCAGCGTCGCCCCGCCGTTGGAGTCGGGGTGCGCGAGCCGCACGTGCGCGTCGGGCTTCATCGCCTTCAGGAACGGCTCGTCGCGTTCCTTCGCCTTGCCGACCGGGGCGCCCTCGCCCTTGTCCCGGCCGAACACGTCCTCCTGCTCCTGGAGGGACGTGCGGTCCCAGGTCTCGATGTGCATGCGGATGCGCCGGGCGACGAGGTAGGAGCCGCCCGCCATCCACGCGGACCCGTCCTTCGCGTCGGCCCAGACGTGCTTGTCCAGCCGGTCCCGCTCCGTGCCCGCGATGTTGCGCGTGCCGTCCTTGAAGCCGAGCAGGTTGCGCGGGGTCTGCTCGTCGGGCGTCGTGGACGACGTCTTGCCGAAGCCGAGCTGCGACCAGCGCACCACGACCTTGCCGAAGCCGATGCGGGCCAGGTTGCGGATCGCGTGCACCGCGACCTGGGGGTCGTCGGCACAGGCCTGGACGCACAGGTCACCGCCGCTGCGGGACGTGTCGAGGTTGTCGCCGGGGAACTTCGGCAGGTCGACCAGGGCCCCGGGACGCCGGCCGGCGAGACCGAACTTCTCGAACAGCGACGGGCCGAAGCCGAGGGTGAGGGTGAGCCGCGACGGGCTCAGACCCAGCGCCTCACCGGTGTCGTCGGGCGGAGCCTCGGCCAGCCCGCCGTAGGCGCCCTCGCCCACCGCCTGCCCGGCGGTCATCCTGCGGGCCGCCGCCGTCCACTCCTTGAGCAGCGCGACGAACGCGGCGCGGTCCTCGGTCGTCACGTCGAACGCCGCGAAGTGCAGCCGGTCCTGCACCGGGGTGGCGATGCCCGCCTGGTGCGGCCCGTGGAAGGGGACGGCGGAGCCCGCGCCGGCCGGGCCGGCGTCGTCGCCGGTGCGGTCCATCGCCACCGCACCGCCGGCCGTCGCGGCCGCGCCGAGCGCGAGACCCGCACCGCCCCAGCCGATCAGCGCCCGCCGGGAGGGGGAGGGGGCGGGGGAGGAGGACTCGGTGTCCGTCATCGTCGTCTTCCCGCGCCTACTGGGCGACCACGGCCGCGGCGAGCTTGGACAGCGGCTCCGCCAGCGCGTTGACCGCGTCGGACAGCTCCTTGCGGTCCGCCTTGCCGACCTTGTCGTAGGAGGTGAACTCGTAGGAGGAAGGGCTCGGCCGGTACTGGTCGAGCAGCTTGTCCAGCGCCGCGAACTGGCCGTCCAGCTCCGTCGTCAGCGCCGCGTCGTTCTCCTCGGCGACCGGCTTCAGCAGCGCGTACGACTTCTGCGCACCCTCGACGTTGGCCTTGAAGTCGACCAGGTCGGTGTGCGAGTAGCGCTCCTCCTCACCGGTGACCTTGCCGGTGGCGACCTCGTCGAGGAGCTCCTTGGCGCCGTTGGCCATGGAGGTGGGGGTGATCTCCGCCTTGCCGACCCGGTTCTGCCAGTCCTTCAGGTCGGTGACCAGGGTGGCGGCCAGCTCCTTCTCCCGGTCGCCGATCTTCCCGTCCTGCCAGAGCGCCTTCTCCAGGCGGTGCCAGCCGGTCCAGTCGGTCGCCGGGTCCTGGCCGTCCTCCAGGCCGTCCTCGCGGACGTCGACCTGCGGGTCGATGTCACCGAAGGACTCCGCGACCGGCTCGGTGCGCTCCCAGCCGATGCGGGAGGGGGCGTACGCCTTCTTCGCCGCCTCCAGGTCACCGGCCCGGACGGCCTTCGCGAACGCCTCGGCCTTCGGGAGGGTCTCGTCGGCCTGCTGCTGCACGTACTGGCGGTAGGCGGCCACGGCCTCGTCGAGCCGCGGGTCGCGCGCCGCGGCCTTGCCGCCGGTGGCCCTGACGTCCTGGCGGATGCCCTTGCCCTTCATGCCGGGCTTGCAGGCGATCCGGTAGTCGCCGGCCTTCACCTCTGCGGTGACCCGCTGCTTGGTGCCGGGGCCGATGTTCTCCCGCTCGGTGACCACCCGGTCGTCGGGGAAGAGAAGGTAGACCTCGGTGACCTTGGAGCCCTTGTTCTCGACGGCGAGTTCGACGTGCCCGGCCGGGAACTCCGCCTTCGACACCTCGCACGTGTCGTCCGTCGCCGTCACCGCGATGACGTGGTCGCCGTTCTCGGCGTCGCTCTTCTCCGTGCACCCGGTGACGGCGGCCAGGGCCGCGGCGGTCGCGACGGCGGTGACGACGGAAAGTCTGGCGGCTCGCATGCGGGGCTCCAAGAGGTGACCGAAAAGTGCGCGTGACGGGCCTCAGAGGAAGGTGAGGCTGGCCTAACATACCTAAGGACTTCCTAAGGAAAACCTGTCCGGACGGTGATCCGAATCTCATGGACGGTGTATGAGCACGGACTGGTCACGGTGGCTCAATGAGGTGCTCATGGGAAGGTCAAGGCTGCGTCAAGGGTGATCTTGTCCCCCGCCCGCCGCGACCGCCGCGGCGATGCTTGAATGCCCCGGTGACCGACTACGACGTACTGCGTGTCTTCTGCGCGCCGAACGGCGGATACGGCAACGAACTGGGCGTCGTCCGGGACGGGACCGTACTGCCGGAGACCGGGCGGCGGCAGGAGCTGGCCGCCGAACTCGGCTTCAGCGAGACGGTGTTCGTCGACGACCCCGAGCGCGGCGTCGTCGACATCTACACGCCCACCCTGCGCCTGCCCTTCGCCGGACACCCCTGCGTCGGCGCCGCCTGGCTGCTCGACGTGCCCGAACTCGTCACGCCGGCCGGGGTGGTGGGCGCCCGCCTCGACGGCGAGTTCACCTGGATCGAGGCCCGCCCCGAGTGGGCCCCGCCGCGCACCCTGCGCCAGTACGCCACGGTCGCCGAGGTCGAGGCGCTCGAGGTGCCCGCCAAGGGCGAGCGAAGCGGGGTGGGAGTCCCCCCGGACGAAGTCTCGGAGTGGGTGTACGCGTGGGCGTGGCAGGACGAGGCGGCGGGGCGGGTGCGGGCCCGTGCCTTTCCCGGTCGCGACGACGGCATCGACGAGGACGAGGCGACCGGCGCGGCGGCGCTGCTGCTGACCGGGCGGCTGGGCCGGGCGCTGAACATCACCCAGGGCGCCGGTTCGCAGATTCTGACGGCGCCTCAGCCCGGTGGATGGGTGGAGATCGGGGGCCGGGTGCGCCTGGAGCGGTGAAGTTCACCCCGTGGCACGCCTCCGTACGGGTGGAACAGCGTGTGCGCGCGACGGCGAGGGGGGACCTCTGGGCCTGACCGCTCACCGACCCGAGAGGAACTCCATGCGCATCCGCTCCGCCCTCGCCACCGTCCTGCTGACCGTCGCCATGACCGCCGGCGGCGCCGCGGCGGCCACCGCCTTCGACGGCCCCATGCACGGTGACGAGGACGCCACCTGCAGCCCGTACTTCGGCGCCATCACCACGGACAGCACCGGCGACCTGTACTTCGGCGGCATCAACTGCCGCAGCGACGACTACGACATCGACAACTGAGCCGGTCCCGCCGTTCGCTCTCCCGGTCCCCCTCGGCCCCGTCGGCCGAGGGGGACCGGCGCGTGCGCGGGGCGCCTCGGTCCGCGTCGGCGCAGAGCCGGGGCTCGCTCACGCGGAGAGCGGGAACTCCTCGCCCAGCGCCCGGAAGACCGCCGTGTTCAGGGCGAAGGCGCGCTTGCACTCGGCGACGACCCGCTGCTTCTCCAGGTCGTCCGCGCGGATGCCGTCCAGCAGGTCGCGGTACTCCCGCTTGAAGGCCGCCGGGTTGGTGATCTCCTCGAAGACGTAGAACCGGACCCCGTCGCCCTTCCTGGCGAAGCCCCACGTCCGCTCGGCCTTGTCGCGGATGATCTGCCCGCCCGACAGGTCGCCGAGGTAGCGCGTGTAGTGGTGGGCGACGTACCCCGCCGGCCAGTCCTCGGCGCACTCGCGCACCCGGGCCGCGTACGCCTCGGTCGCGGGCAGGGCGGTCAGGCCCGCGCGCCAGCCGGCGCCGCGCAGGTGCGCCAGGTCCCGCTCCAGGGAAGCCAGCCGCAGCAGCTCCGGCCGGACGAACGGTCCGGCCACCGGGTCCGCCGCCAGCCGTCCGGCGGCGGCCTCCAGGGCCTCGTAGACGAACCACAGCTGCTCGGTGTAGCGCGCGTACGCGTCCATGCCGAGCCGGCCCCCGAGCAGGTCGCTCATGAAGGTGGAGGTCTCCGCCTCCACGTGCTGCTCGTGGGACGCCGTGCGGATGAGGGTCGAGAAGGAGTCCATGGGCGCGATTTTCTGTGGTTAGGCTTACCTAAGTCAATAGGTTGCCGACGGGCTGTCGGCAAAAGCGTACCCACCCGGACGCGAAACGACCCGCCCTCCGAGGAGAGCGGGCCGTCCGGGGGCGTGCGGGGTCAGGGCAGGGTAAGGATCTCCGCGCCCGAGTCGGTCACCACCAGCGTGTGCTCGAACTGGGCCGTCCGCTTGCGGTCCTTCGTCACGACCGTCCAGCCGTCGTCCCACATGTCGTACTCGTGCGTCCCGAGCGTCAGCATCGGCTCGATCGTGAAGGTCATCCCGGGCTGGATGACCGTCGTCGCGTGCGGGCTGTCGTAGTGCGGGACGATGAGCCCCGAGTGGAACGACGAGTTGATGCCGTGACCGGTGAAGTCCCGCACCACCCCGTACCCGAACCGCTTCGCGTACGACTCGATGACCCGGCCGATGATGTTGATCTGCCGGCCCGGCTTGACCGCCTTGATCGCGCGGGCCAGTGACTCCCGGGTCCGCTCGACCAGCAGCCGGCTCTCCTCGTCCACGTCACCGACCAGGTACGTCGCGTTGTTGTCGCCGTGCACCCCGCCGATGTACGCCGTCACGTCGAGGTTCACGATGTCGCCGTCACGCAGCACCGTGGAGTCGGGGATGCCGTGGCAGATCACCTCGTTGACCGAGCTGCACAGGGACTTCGGGTAGCCCCGGTAGCCGAGCGTCGAGGGGTAGGCGCCGTGGTCGCACATGTACGCGTGCGCCACCCGGTCCAGTTCGTCCGTCGTCACGCCGGGCGCGATGTGCTTGGCGGCCTCCTCCATCGCCCGCGCCGCGATCCGCCCGGCCACGCGCATCGCCTCGATCGTCTCGGGCGTCTGCACCTCCGGACCGGTGTACGGGGTCGGCGCGGGTTTGCCGACGTACTCGGGCCTGCGGATGTTTCCGGGCACGGAACGGGTGGGAGACAGCTCCCCTGGTACGAGCAGCGACTGGCCAGACATGCAGCGAGTCTAACCAGCACGCATGGGGGAAC
Source organism: Streptomyces sp. BK208 (assembly GCF_004364245.1). Taxonomy (GTDB): domain Bacteria; phylum Actinomycetota; class Actinomycetes; order Streptomycetales; family Streptomycetaceae; genus Streptomyces. The sequence continues at coordinate 56,389 of NZ_SOAV01000008.1, forward strand.
ATGTCGGTGGCGAGAGGAGCTGCCCATGGCCCTGTTCAAGAAGCGCACGGTCGGCAAACCGGGCGAGTGGTACTACTGCCTGGAGCACCAGAAGGTCGAGGAGGGCCCGGACTGCCCGGGCAAGGACCGTTTCGGGCCGTACGCCTCCCGCACCGAGGCCGAGCAGGCGATGCAGACCGCCCGCGAACGCAACCTGGAGTGGGAGAACGACCCCAGGTGGTACGACGCCTCCTCGGCGGGAAGCGCCGACGGCGACAGGAACGACTGAGCGGGCGGACCGGTCAGGCGCCCGCGGTGGCGGCTGCGCGCTTCTCGCGCAGCCGCACCGCGTGCTCGTTCGTCCGCACGTCGTACGTCATCATCGTCGGCAGGCACAGCGCGAGCAGTCCCACCGCGCCCGCGCACAGCAGCCCGCCCGACCACACCGACGCCCGCACCCCCGCCAGCGCGGCCGTGCCGCCCGCCCGCACCTGACCGAGCTGCGGACCCACCGAGTACGACAGCAGCTCGATCCCCGCGAGCCGGCCGCGCAGCTCGTCCGGGATGGTCTGGTTCCACATGGCACCGCGGAAGACACCGCTGACCATGTCGCACGCCCCGGCGAGGGCGAAGCACAGCAGTACCAGCCACACGTTCCCGGCGAAGCCCGCGGCGGCGATCGCCAGGCCCCAGCCGGCCGCCGCCAGCACCACCATCCGCCCGTGCCGGTGCACCCGCGACGTCCACCCGCTGCTCACGCTCACCAGCAGCGCCCCCGCCGGGATCGCCGCGTACATCAGTCCCAGCGACCACTCGGCGTCCAGCTCGTCGGCCAGGAACGGCAGCACCGCCAGCGGCATGGCCAGCAGCATCGCCGCGATGTCCACGGCGTACGTGCCCAGCAGCTCCTTGCGGTTCCACGCGTACCGGGCGCCCTCGGCGATCGCCGCCCACGACGGCCGGACCGCCTCGTGCGAGGCGGGCGAGGAGGCGAGGCCCACCACCAGCGCCACCGAGACGGCGAAGGTCACCAGGTCCACCGCGTACGCCCAGCCGAGCCCCGCGTACGCCACCACCACGCCCGCCAGCGCCGGCCCGGCGATCGCGCCGACCTGCCAGCGCAGCGCGTTCAGCGAGGCGGCGGCCGGCAGGTGCTCGTGGGCCACGATCCGCGGGGTCAGCGAGTCCAGGGCCGGCCGCTGGACCGCGCCGAGCGCCGAGGTGAACGCGGCGATCACGTACAGCGGCCACACGGCGGGGCTCGGCAGCAGCGCGTTGAGCAGCAGCGCCGCGCACAGCACGCCCTGACCGGCCTCCGTCCACAGGATCAGCTTCCGCTTGTCCCAGGCGTCGGCCAGCGCACCGCCGTACAGCCCGAACACCACCATCGGCACCAGTTCCACGGCGCCGACGGCGCCCACCGCGGTCGCCGAGCCCGTCAGCTCCTTGATCTGCACGGGCAGCGCGACGAAGGTCAGGAAGCTCCCGAAGTTCGTGATCAGACCGGAGACCCACAGCCGCCGGAAGTCGCGGGAGGCCCGCCAGGGGGAGAGGTCGGGCAGCAGGGCGCGCAGGCCGGTGGGCGCGTCGGTGGGCGAGGCCTCGGCGGGAGCGGCGTCTGCGGGGGAGGTGTCGGTCACGAGGGGTCATCGTCCGGCGGCCGGACGAGCGCGGGCAACCGGTTTTCCCGGCGGCCCCCGGCCGGGCCGTGCGGCCGTCACCAGCCCGACGGCGGGGGCGCCGTCAGGTGGTCGGCCAGACGCGACAGGCGGTCCCTCAAGCGGCGCCGGCCCCGGGGCGGCGGCACCGCGTTCTCCCCGGCCGACGCGCTGACCAGGTGCTGCACCGTGTCCAGGTCCAGTTCGGCGCCGTCCGGGACGGTCAGCGTCTCGTGCGCCATCGCCGTCAGCTCCCGCTCGCCCGGGTCCCGGCCGGTGCCCAGCGCCAGCACCGTCGCACCGGCCCGGCGGGCGTCGTGCACCCGCTCCAGGAGCCCCGCGCCGGGCTCGTCGGGCGTCACCACCAGCAGCGTCTCGCCGCGCCTGGCCGCCGCCAGCCGCCCCAGACCGACCGCGAGATGCGCGGGGTCCGACGGGAGCGCATCGTGCCGGACCAGCGTCGGTGCCAGCTCCGGCGTCCCCGACCAGGCGGCCTCGTCCACCAGGTGCGCCGCCAGGTGCCAGGGCTCGTACGCGGGGGTGCCCACCAGCAGCAGGCCGCCCCCGTGCGGCACCACCGACCCGCGCAGCGCCCCCGCGAACCTCCGGGTGGCCCCCAGCCACTCGGTCCCGGCGAGCACTTCCCGCAGCAGCGCGACCCGTACGGCGTCCATGCGGCCGCATCCTGCCGCAACCGCGTCCCCGCGGTCCGGGGTTCGCCCCCGATTCACCCGGCCCGGGGACCGCCTCTTGCCGACCGGGACCCGTACCCGTGGGCCGGGCGCCGCGGACGTAGGGTCGCCCCATGACCTCTACCGACAGTGCTGCACAGAAGGCCGCCGCCAAGGCCCCGGCCAAGGACCCCTGGGACCTGCCCGACGTCTCCGGGCTGGTCGTCGGCGTGCTCGGCGGCACCGGGCCCCAGGGCAAGGGCCTCGCGTACCGCCTCGCCAAGGCCGGCCAGAAGGTGATCGTCGGCTCCCGCGCCGCCGAGCGCGCCCAGGCCGCCGCCGAGGAGATCGGGCACGGCGTCGAAGGTGCCGACAACGCCGAGACCGCCCGCCGCAGCGACGTCGTGATCGTCGCCGTGCCGTGGGACGGTCACGGCAAGACCCTCGAATCCCTGCGCGAGGAGCTGTCCGGCAAGCTCGTCGTCGACTGCGTCAACCCGCTCGGCTTCGACAAGAAGGGCGCCTACGCGCTCAAGCCCGAGGAGGGCAGCGCCGCCGAGCAGGCCGCCGCCCTGCTGCCGGACAGCCGGGTCGCCGCCGCCTTCCACCACCTCTCGGCGGTCCTCCTCCAGGACCCGGAGATCGACGAGATCGACACCGACGTGATGGTGCTCGGCGAGGAGCGCGCCGACGTGGAGATCGTGCAGGCCCTCGCCGGGCGCATCGCCGGCATGCGCGGCGTCTTCGCCGGGCGGCTGCGCAACGCCCACCAGGTCGAGTCGCTCGTCGCCAACCTGATCTCGGTCAACCGCCGCTACAAGGCGCACGCCGGGCTCCGGGTCACGGACGTATGAGGCGATGGGGGACACTGGTCGGTACCAGTGTCCCCCCGACAGGAGCCGTTCCCATGCCCCGCCTCGCCCTCTACGCCCTGGTCGTCTGCGTGCTCGCCGTGGCCGCCGCCGTCGTCTCCTTCGTGCAGGGCAGTGTCGTGATCGGCGTCGTGTGGGTGCTGCTGTCGGGCCTGTCGTCCAACATGTGCTGGTACTACCTCAAGCGCGGCCGGGACGCCCGGCGCACCGCGACGCCCCTCGGCTGAGCGACGCTCACCCGCCCGGCGTGCACAGCGGGTCGGTCTGCCAGAAGCGGTACAGCTCGAAACCGCAGTACGTGTCGGCCTCGTCGATCCCGAGACCCCGCAGGAGCGCGTCGACCGCGTCGAAGAACACGCCGTTGAGCGCCGGGATCCACAGCAGCGCGAACACGATCAGCAGCCCGACCGGCGCGAGCGGCTCCACCTGCCGCCGCACGTTGTACGACAGCCAGGGCTCGATCACGCCGTAGCCGTCAAGGCCCGGCACCGGCAGGAAGTTCAGGATCGCGGCCGTGACCTGGAGCAGCGCGAGGAAGGCCAGCGCGAGCCGGAAGTCGCGCGGCACGCCGTCCAGCGCGTCCAGCCAGAACGGCGCCGTGCACACCACGGCGAACAGCACGTTCGTCAGGGGGCCCGCCGCCGAGATCAGACTGTGCCGCCAGCGTCCCCGGATCCGCCCGCGCTCGATGAAGACGGCGCCGCCGGGCAGACCGATCCCGCCCATGATCACGAACAGGACGGGGAGGACGATGCTGAGCAGAGCATGGGTGTACTTGAGAGGGTTCAGCGTGAGGTAGCCCTTCGAGCCGACCGAGATGTCGCCGCTGTGCAGCGCGGTGCGGGCGTGCGCGTACTCGTGCAGGCACAGCGACACGACCCACGCGGCCGTCACGAACAGGAACACGGCGAGACCCGGCTGCTCGGCGAACCCGGTCCAGGCGGCCCAGCCCGTGACCGCGGCGACGGCGACGATCCCGAGGAAGACGGGACTGATCCGCCGGTCGCTGGGACGGGCGGTGGCGGTGGACATGGCACTCCCTGACTGTCGGACACGTGTGGCTGGGCACCTGCGGGCTGCGGGACTGCCCGACCGTACCGGGCGCAGGGGTGAAACGTCTCCCGGGCGGCGGTCGTTCCGGGGCGGGAGCGCGGGTCGGGAGCGGGGGCTGCCCGGAGGCGGCCGCGCCGGGCGGCGGAAACCCCGTGACCGGCTCCGACGGCAGCGGGGACAATGGGCCCGTGCGCTATCGCATCCTCGGAACCACCCAGGCACTCCGTCCCGACGGCACGGCCGTCCCGCTCGGCGGGGCGCGGCTGCGTGCCCTGCTGACCGTGCTCGCCCTCCGGGCCGGCCGGGCCGTCCCGACGGGGCTGCTGGTGGAGGAGGTGTGGGGCGGGGCCCCGCCCGCCGACGCGTCGGGGGCCCTGCAGGCGCTGGTCGGGCGGCTGCGCCGGGCGCTGGGCTCGGACTCGGTCGCCTCGGCCGACGGCGGCTACCGCCTCGACGCCGCCCCCGACGACGTCGACCTGCACCGCTTCGACCGGCTCGCCGGTGAGGGCACCCGCGCGCTCGCCGACGGCGACCCGGCCAAGGCTGCCGTCGTACTGGACGACGCCCTCGCCCTGTGGCGCGGCCCCGTCCTCGCCGACCTGCCCGACCGCACCGCGGAGGCGGCGCGTTGGGAGACCCGGCACCTGGACACCCTGCGGGCCCGCCACACCGCCGCCCTGGGCCTGGGCCGGGCCGAGCACTCCCTGCCCGAGCTGACCGCCCTGTGCGACGCCCACCCCCTGGACGAGCCCCTCCAGGCGCTGCGGCTGCGCGCCCTGCGCGACACCGGCCGCACCGCCGAGGCGCTCGCCGCCTACGACGGCGTGCGCCGCCTCCTCGCCACCCGCCTCGGCACCGACCCGGGCCCCGACCTCCGGGCCCTGCACGCGGAACTGCTCCACCCGGCCTCGCCCCCGACCCCCGGCCCGGCTCCGACGCCGGGCCCCGGCACGACGGCGGCACCCGGGTCCGGGTCCGGGGCCGGGTATGGGTCCGGGTCCGGGTATCGGTCCGGGTCCGGCTCCGGTCCGTCCCCGAGGTTCGGCGCGCGGCCGGGCGCCGGGTCGGCTCCGGTGCCCGGCGAGGGTCCGGCGCCCGGATCCGGTTACGGCCCCGGTGAGACGCCCGGGTCCGGTGCGGGGCGGGAGCCTGACTCGGGACAGCGCCCGGGTGCGGGTGCGGGTGCGGGGTCCGGTCCGGGTCTGGAGGACGGTTGGCCTTCGACGTCCGGCGCGGGTCGGGAGGCCGGTGCGGGGTCGGGTTCGGGTTCGGGTCGGGAGGACGGTTGGCCTTCGACGTCCGGCGCGGGTCAGGAGCCCGGTGCGGGTGAAGGGTCCGGTTCCGGTCCGGGTCTGGAGGACGGTTGGCCTTCGACGTCCGGCGGGGGATCGGAGCCCGGCGCGGGTCAGGCTTCGGGTCCGTGCCCGGCTGCGGGGTCGGCTTCGCCGTCCGGTCATGGTCCGGGGCCGAGGCACGGCTCGGGCTGGGCGCCCGGTGCGGCTCCGGTTTCCGGGGCGGCCCCGGGGCGCGGTTCGGCGCCCGGCCCCTCCTCGGCCCCGACGTCCGCTCCTGGTCCCGCCCCGGTGCCCGGCACCCCTGCGGCGCCCGCCGTCCCGTCGGCCTCCGGTCCGGTGCCTCCCCCCGGCACCGGGTCCGGAGACGCCCTCGCCCCGGCCCCGGGCACGGGATCCGCACCGTCCTCCGGCCCCGGCACCGTGTCCGCCCCGGCCGTCGGTACCGGTACCGGCCCCGGCACCGTCCCCGGAGTCGCACTCGCCCCCGGCCCGGTGCCCGCGGCGCCCCCGGGGTCCTTCGACGGAACCGGTGTGGAGGCGCCTCGTCCCCGGGGCAATCTCCGGGCCCGGCTCACCTCCTTCGTCGGCCGGGACCACGACGTGGACGTACTGCGCGCCGACCTGGCGACCGCGCGGCTGGTCACGCTCCTGGGGCCCGGCGGCGCCGGAAAGACGCGGCTGTCGCAGGAGGTCGCCGAGCGGGCCGGGGACACGGCGCCCGACGGGGTGTGGCTGGCCGAGCTGGCGCCCGTCGACGACCCCGCCGCCGTACCGGAGGCCGTGCTGACCGCCGTCGGCGCCCGCGAGACCGTGCTCTACCGCGCCGGCGCCGAGGAGATGCGGGCCGTCACCGCCGTCGAGGGGCAGGACACCGCCGTCGAGCGCCTCGTCGAGCACTGCGGCCGGCGCCGCATGCTGATCGTCCTCGACAACTGCGAGCACGTCGTCGACGCCGCCGCCCGCCTCACCGAGGAACTCCTCGCCCGCTGCCCCCACCTGACCGTCCTCGCCACCAGCCGCGAACCCCTCGGTGTCCCCGGGGAGTCGCTGCGCCCCGTGGAGCCGCTGCCCGAGCCCGCCGCGCTGCGGCTGCTCGCGGACCGGGGCGCCGCCGCCCGCCCCGGCTTCCGCGTCGACGCCGACGAGGCGACCGCCGCCGCCTGCGCCGAGATCTGCCGCCGCCTCGACGGCCTGCCGCTGGCCATCGAACTGGCCGCGGCCCGGCTGCGCATGCTCACCCCGCGCCAGATCGCCGACCGGCTCGACGACCGCTTCCGCCTGCTCACCTCCGGCAGCCGCACCGTCCTGCCCCGCCAGCAGACGCTGCGCGCGGTCGTCGACTGGTCCTGGGACCTGCTCGACCCGGACGAGCGCGAGGTACTGGGACGGCTGTCGGTGTTCGCGGGCGGCTGCGACCTCACCGCAGCCGAGGCCGTGTGCGGGCCCGCCGCGCTGGACGCACTCGGCTCCCTCGTCGACAAGTCCCTCGTCGTGGCCACGCCCGTGACCGACCGGAGCACCGGCGACGGCATGCGCTACCGGCTCCTGGAGACCGTCGCCGAATACGCCGGCGAGCGCCTCGACGAGACCGGCGGGCGGGCGGCCGCCGCCCGTGCCCACCTGACGTACTACCGCGAACTCGCCCGCACCACCGACCCTCTGCTGCGCGGGCCGGAGCAACTCGCCGCCGTCGAGCGGCTGGAGCGCGAGTACGAGAACCTGCGCACCGCCCTGCGGCACGCCGTCGCCGAACGCGACGAGCAGGAGGCGCTGTGCCTGGCGCTGTCGCTGGTCTGGTACTGGCAGATGCGCGACCTGCGGGTGGAGGCCCGAAACTGGTTCGCCGAGGTTATGGCGCTCGGCCCGGACCCGTTCGCCGAGCCGGCCCGGCCCGCCGAGCCGGTGTGGGAGCGGTGCACGTCCGCCCCGCCCCCGATGACCGGCGAGGTCCTCGCTGAGGCCCGGCGCGGTGTGCACCTGGCCCACCTGGCCTGCATGGACACGGAACTGGACGCGTGGCAGAACCCGGCGGCCCAGCGCAAGCTGCGGGTCATCACGCAGACGTACGAGCCGGGCATGCCGCAGACCTGTTCCAGCCCCGGCCTGCTCTGGTTCTTCGCCGTGATGTTCACCGGTGACATGGAACGGCTGCACGAGATCATCAACGCCACCGTGCGCACCTGCCGGGAGACCCCGGGATACGACTGGGAGTTGGCCGGCGCGCTGCAGATGCGCGCCAACATGCTCGCCAACCGCAGCGACTGGGCGGGTGACGCACTCCGCGACGCCGACGAGTCGCTGGAGATCTACCGCCGTCTCGGCGACGCCTGGGGGATGGCCGAGGCCCTCTCCGGTCGCGCCGAGGCCCGGGAGCGCATCGGCGACTACGAGCTCGCCGCCGCCGACTACCGCTCCGCCGCCGGGCACGCCCGGCGGCTCGGCGCCCACGCCCAGGTGGACATCCTCGACGCCCGCCTCGGCAGCGTGCTGGTCGAGGCGGGCGAGTCCGACGAGGGCGAGCGCATCCTGCGCGACGTCATCGAACGCACCCGCGGGGCGGGCCACAACGGCGCGATGCCCGCGGCCCGGATGTACCTCGCCGGGTGGCTCGGCATGACCGGGCGGACCGCCGAGGCCGGCGAGCAGTTGCGGCTGCTGCGCGAGGAGTTCTCCATCGCCCACTTCGTGGTCTTCGACGCCTTCATCCTCGCCGCGGAGGCCTGGCTCGCCACTCTGCTGGACCGGCACGAGGAGTGCCTGACCAAGATCCGCGAAGCCCTGGTACGCGCCGAGGACCCGCTCTCCACGGCCGTCGCCCCGCACATGCGCTCCGCCTACCTGACCATCGCCGCCATGGGGATGGCCCGCCTGGACGGCGGTCGCAGGGCCGTGGACGGCGCGCGGTGCCTCGGCGCCGCCGACGCCATGCTGCCGGCCGGCCACGTGTCGTCGGGCATGGAGCGGGACGCGCGCGAGCGGGCCGCCGACCGGGTCCGCGAGGTGCTCGGCACCGAGGCCTGGGAGAGCGCGTACGCCGAGGGCGGCCGGCTCTCCGTGGAGGAGGCCGTCGCCCTCGTCTGACGCGCCCCGCGCCCGCGTGGTGCTCAGGACTTGGTACGGAACTTGTGGATGGCGACCGGCGCCATCACCGCCGTCAGCACGGCGGACCAGGCCAGCGTCACCCAGAGGTCGTGCGCGATGGGACCGCCCAGCATCAGGCCGCGCGCGGTGTCGGCCAGCGAGGACAGCGGGTTGTAGTCCGTGAACGCCTGGAGCCACCCCGGCATCGAGTCGGTCGGCGCGAAGATCGACGAGCCGAACTGCAGCGGCATCAGCACCAGGAACCCCATCGCCTGCACGGACTGCGCGTTCTTCATGATCACGCCGAGGGTCAGGAACACCCACATCAGGGCCGAGCCGAACACCGCGGACAGTCCCACCGAGGCCAGGAGCCCCGCCCAGTCGGTGATGTCGAAACCGACCAGGACGGCGACGACCATCAGCACAGCGGTCGCGAACAGCATCCGCAGCAACTCCACCGCGATCTTCGCGAACAGCACCGAGCCGCGCCCGATCGGCAGCGACCGGAAGCGGTCCATGACACCGGAGTTGAAGTCCTGGTTGAAGCCGGTCCCGACCCCTTGGGCCATGTTCATGCCCATCATGGCCATCAGGCCGGGGATGACGTACTGCACGTACGCCTGCTGACCGCCGCCCAGGGACTGCCCGATCGAGCCGCCGAATACGTAGACGAACAGCAGCGTGAAGACGATCGGGAAGAGGATGGCGTCGAACATCGACTCCGGGTCCTGCCGGATCCACAGCAGGTTGCGGCGGATCAGCGCGCCGGTGTGCCGGAGGTGGGCGCGCGGGGTGATCCGCGCGTCCGGGGTGTACGTGGTGTCGGGGGTGTACGTGGTGGCGCTCATGCGGCGACCTCCTCGCGGGCGTCGTCGGTGGCGGGCGCGGGATCCTGCGGGGCACTGGCGCGGTGGCCGGTGAGGGACAGGAAGACCTCGTCCAGACTGGGCAGTTCGGTGGTGACGGCGGAGACGGTGATGCCGCGCGCGGTGACCGCGCCGACCACGGCCGTCAGCTGTTCGTCGCTGAGGATCGGCACCAGGACGGACCCGCGCTCGACGTCCACGGTGGTGTCGGCGAGCCCGGTGATGCCCAGCTCGTCCAGGTAGGCGGCGAGCGGGCGCAGCTGGAGCGGGTCGGCCGGGCGGACCCGCAGGGTGCGGCCGCCGACCTTGGCCTTCAGCTCCTCGATGCCGCCGTTCGCGATGACCTTGCCGCGGTCCACGACGGTCAGCTCCGAGGCGAGCTGCTCGGCCTCCTCCATGTACTGGGTGGTGAGCAGCACGGTGACGCCGTCGCCGACCATGCGCTTGACCTCCTCCCACACCTCGTTGCGGGTGCGCGGGTCCAGGCCGGTGGTGGGCTCGTCCAGGTACAGCACCGCCGGGTGCCCGATCATGGAGGCGGCCAGGTCGAGGCGGCGCCGCATGCCGCCGGAGTAGGTGGACGCGGGCCGCTTGCCGGCCTCGGTGAGCGAGAACCGCTCCAGCAGCTCGTCGGCGCGGGCGCGCGCGTCCCGGCGGGACAGGTCGAGCAGCCGGCCGATCATGTAGAGGTTCTCCCAGCCCGGGAGCTTCTCGTCCACGGAGGCGTACTGTCCGGTCAGCCCGATGACCCGGCGCAGCTGCCGCGGTTGCCGCACGACGTCGTACCCGGCGACGTGCGCCCGGCCGGAGTCGGGGGTGATGAGGGTGGACAGGATGCGTACGAGGGTGGTCTTGCCCGCGCCGTTCGGACCGAGCACGCCCATCACGGTGCCCTCGCGCACGTCCAGGTCGACGCCGTCCAGCGCCTTGGTCTCGCCGTAGTGCTTGACCAGCCCCCGCACGGTGACCGCGCTGTCCGCGGCCCGGGGAGTGTCGTCGATTCGCTTCATGGCCCAGACGATGGCAGGGGCCACCGACAAAGCACCGACATCCCGCCGACAGGCCCCCGGCACCGCCGACATCCCGCCGACAGCCCTGCCGGGGGCGCCACCGGACGGGGGTTCCCGGGCGGGAGAACCACCGGCCCCGCCGACGGGGGAAGATCGGCGGGGCCGGGTCGTACCGCGATGGTTTTCTGGCGGACGCCGCTAGTGCACGGAGTGCGCGTCCTCGGGGAACGTGCCGCCGACGACGTCCTCGGCGTACGCCTTGGCGGCGTCGCCCATGACCTTGCGCAGGTCGGCGTACTGCTTGACGAACTTCGGCATCCGGCCGCCGGTCAGCCCGAGCATGTCGGTCCACACCAGCACCTGGGCGTCCGTGTCCGGACCCGCGCCGATCCCGACCGTCGGGATGTGCAGCGTCCGGGTCACCTCGGCGGCCAGCTCGGCCGGCACCAGCTCCAGGACGACCGCGAAGGCACCCGCGTCCTGCACCGCCTTGGCGTCGCGCAGCAGCTGCTGGGCCGCCTCCTCGCCGCGGCCCTGCACCCGGTAGCCCATGGCGTTGACGGACTGCGGGGTGAGGCCGATGTGGGCCATCACGGGGATGCCGGACTCGACGAGCAGCCGGATCTGCTCGTGCGACCGCTCACCGCCCTCGAGCTTGACCGCCCCGACCCCGGCCTCCTTGACCAGCCGGGTCGCCGAGCGCAGCGCCTGCACCGGACCCTCCTGGTAGGAGCCGAAGGGCAGGTCGCCGACGATCAGGGCGCGGCTGGTGCCCCGTACGACGGCGGCCGAGAGCATCGTCATCTCGTCCAGCGTGACGGGCACGGTGGTCTCGTAGCCCAGGTGGCAGTTGCCCGCGGAGTCGCCGACGAGCATCACGGGGATGCCGGACTCGTCGAAGACGGACGCGGTCATCGCGTCGTACGCGGTGAGCATGGGCCACTTCTCGCCGCGCTCCTTGGCGGCGGTGATGTCCCGGACGGTGATACGGCGGTTGATCTTGCCCCCGTACAGCGCCCTGCTCCCGTCGGAGGGGGTGCGCTGCGTCGTCTGGGCAGCCGAAAGCTGCGTCATGGCAACGGCTCCTTCATGTCATCTCGAGGCGCCCTGACGGCGTCCCCGGATCCCCTCCATGGTGGCACCTGTGGCGGGCGACGGCTAGGGGACCCTCGTTTCGTGCCGTGTGACGGCTCATGGGGTCGAATGTGCCCGTTCTGTCACAGAGCCGCCCGTCCCGGCGCGGTGCGGAACTCCGCGGGGCGGCCCGTACGTCCTCGTGCCAGTACGGCCGTCCCGGGACGGCGGGATCGGAACCGATCATCCCCTATGGTGCTGAGCACAGGGGGCGACGGTATGCACAGCAGGCAGTGAGGCGACGGTATGGCGCAGCAGGCGTACATCACGGAGACGGACGGCGGCGGCTCGGATCCCGAGCGCCGGGGAACCCGGATTCGGCGCCTGCTCGGCCGGGCGGTCGGCGGCTGGCGCGGCGACCGGCGGATCTGGCGCCGGGGCCTGGTCACGGCGGTGGTCGCCCTGCTGCTCGCCGCGGTCATGGCGGCCCACTCGCACATCCCGAACACCATCGGCAACCTCGGCAGCCTCACCGAGACCTTCCTGCCGTGGTTCGGCCTGCTGATCCCGGTCCTGCTGGTGATCGCCCTGGTGCGCAAGTCGGCGACGGCGCTGATCGCGCTGGTGCTGCCGGTGAGCGTGTGGTTCAACCTCTTCGGCGGCCTGCTCTTCGCCAAGACCGGCTCCGGCGGCGACCTCACCGTGGCCACGCACAACGTCAACGCCGACAACACCGACCCGGCGGGCACCGCCCGCGCCGTCGCCGCGGCCGGAGCGGACGTGATGGCGCTGGAGGAGCTGAAGGCGTCCGCCGTACCGACGTACGAGAAGGCGCTGGCCGCGAAGTACCCGCACCACGCCGTCGTCGGCACCGTCGGCCTGTGGAGCAAGTACCCGGTCAGCGACGTGAAGCCGGTCGACATCGAGCTGGGCTGGAAGCGCGCGATGCGCGCCACCGTCGCCACCCCGTCCGGGCCGATCGCCGTGTACGTCGCCCACCTGCCGTCCGTACGGGTGAAGCTGGAGGCCGGTTTCACCGCCCGGCAGCGGGACAAGAGCGCCGACGCCCTCGGTGAGGCCATCGCCGACGAGAAGCTGCCCCGCAAGATCCTGCTGGGTGACCTCAACGGCACGATGAACGACCGCTCGCTCACCGCGATCACCTCCCAGCTGCGCTCCCCGCAGGGCGCCGTGGGCGACGGCTTCGGCTTCAGCTGGCCGGCGTCCTTCCCGATGGCCCGCATCGACCAGATCCTGGTCACCGGCGTCGAACCGACGACCAGCTGGACGCTCCCGGAGACCGGCAGCGATCACCTGCCGATCGCCGCGCGTGTGAAGGTCGACACAACGGCTTCCTAGAATTCGTCTGCGGAATACCCGCCCTGAGAGTCTTTGTTCCGTACGGGAACATACAGTCGTCCCCCTGTGCCCGTCCCTCCCGTACGGACCCCGCTCTCGAAAGGCGAGACCCTTCATGCCCCTGGCCCTGCTCGCCCTTGCCGTGGGCGCCTTCGGCATCGGTACCACCGAGTTCGTGATGATGGGGCTGCTGCCCGACGTCGCGGACGACCTCGGCATCTCCATCCCCACCGCCGGCCACCTCGTCTCCGCCTACGCGCTCGGCGTCGTCATCGGCGCCCCGCTGCTCGCCGCGGCCACGACCCGGATGTCCCGCCGTGCCGTCCTGATCGCCCTGATGGCGCTCTTCGTGGTCGGCAACGCCCTGTCCGCCGTCGCGCCCGGCGAGATCTCCCTGCTGGCCGCCCGCTTCGTCAGCGGCCTGCCGCACGGCGCCTTCTTCGGCGTCGGCGCGGTCGTCGCCACCGGCATGGTCGCCCCGGAACGCAAGGCGCGCTCCGTCTCCCTGATGTTCCTGGGCCTCACCGTCGCCAACATCGTCGGCGTCCCGGCCGCCACCGCCATGGGCCAGCAGCTCGGCTGGCGGGCCACCTTCCTCGGCGTGAGCGCGATCGGCGTGGCGGCGATAGCGGCGCTGGCCCTCCTCGTCCCGCGCGACAGCGCCCCCGCCCCCGGCACCGGCCTGCGCGGCGAGCTGGCCGCCCTGCGCTCCCTGCCCGTCTGGCTGGCCCTCGGCACGACGGTCGCCGGGTTCGGCGCGCTGTTCGCCGCGTACAGCTACATCACGCCGATGCTCACCGACGCCGCCGGGTTCGCCGAGACCAGCGTGACCCTGCTGCTCGCCCTGTTCGGCGTCGGCGCCACCGCGGGCAACCTGCTGGGCGGCCGCCTGGCCGACCACTCCCTGCGCGGCACCCTCTTCGGCGGCCTCGCCTCCCTGGTCGTCGTCCTGGCCCTGTTCCCCCTCCTGATGCGCACGCCGGTCACGGCGGCAGCGTCGGTGGCCCTGCTCGGCATGGCCGCCTTCGTCACCGGCTCACCGCTCCAGCTGATGGTCATGGAGAAGGCCACCGCGGCCCCCTCCCTCGCCTCCTCCGCCAACCAGGCCGCCTTCAACCTCGCCAACGCCGGCGGCGCCTGGATCGGCGGCCTCGCCCTGGCCGCCGGATTCGGGGTCACCTCCCCGGCCACGGCGGGCTCCGCCCTCGCGGTCCTCGGCCTCGCGGTCGCGGGCACGGCCTGGGCGGTGGACCGGCGCCGCGCGGCTCTGGCCCCGGCACCCGGCCGCGATCGCGTGGTCGCGGGGCACGTGCCGGACTCCGACCGGGCCGCGTCCCACGCCGGGGTGACGGACTGACCGTTTCCCGTCACACACCGTAGCCCTCCCTCTATCGTGTCGCGCGTTGCGATACGGCGCGTAGGGAGGGGTGCGGATGCCGGTGAACGGCGAGGCGGACGAGCCGGGTTGGGAGGTCGACCCGGACGACGAGTGGGGCGTGGCCGTCCTCACCACCGTGGGCAGGCAGCTGAGGCTGCGCCGCGAGGCGGTGGGCATGCGGGCGGGCGACTTCGGTGTGGCGGTCGGGTACGGCGAGGACCTCGTCTACAAGGTCGAGGGCGGGAAGCGGATCCCTCGCCGGGAGTACCTGGAGCGGGCGGACCAGGTGCTCGACGCGGGCGGCCTCCTCGCGGCGGCCTGGGAGGACGTGAAGAGGGTTCGGTATCCCAAGCAGGTACGGGACCTGGCGAAGATGGAGGCGCGTGCCGTCGAGTCGCTCTCGTACGGCAGCTACAGCCTGCACGGGCTCCTTCAGACCGAGGAGTACGCGCGCGAACTCCTCGGCAGACGACGGCCGGCCCTCACCGAGGAGGAGCTGGAGAGTGCCGTCGCCGCACGGATGGGCCGCAAGGCGATGCTCGAACGGGTTCCGGCCCCGCAACTCAGCTTCGTTCAGGAAGAGGCGACCCTCAGGCGTCCCGTCGGAGGCATGGGGGTTCTCCGCCGACAGCTCGAACACGTGCTGGCAGTGGGGCGGCTGCGGCACGTGGAGATCCAGGTGATGCCGACGTCTCGTGGTGATCACCCGGGAGGCGGGCGGATGCAGGTGCTCAAGTTCGACGACGGCACCGCGGTCGGCCGGGCCGACGACGAGTTCGGCGGTCGGCCTGTCACGGACCCCCGGCAGCTACGCATCCTCGAACTGCGTTATGGCAGTATCCGGGCCGAGGCGCTGCCCGCCCGTGAGTCAGTGGCCTTCATCGAACAACTGCTGGGGGAGACATGAGCCGTAAGGGCACATCCGGACACCTCGCCGACCTGGCCTGGTTCAAGAGCAGCTACAGCGACACCAGTAATCCCAGCGACTGCGTAGAGGTCGCGATAACCCCCGCCACCATCCACATCCGCGACTCGAAGCGCCCCCACGGCGCCCGCCTCGTCGTCACCAGGACGGCGTGGGCGGGGTTCGTGGGGGCGGCGGTGGCTCTGAGGCCCTGACCCGGCTCAGGCCTTCATCGTGTGCGCCCGACCCTCGGCCGCCGCGCCGCCGAAGGGCGTCGAGACGCCGAGGCCGGTGGTGAGGGAGAGCGCGCCGGCCTCCGCGTGCAGGCCGGCGCCGAGCGCGCCGTCGCCTCCGATGAGGACCGTGCTGAGGGCGAGGCCGCCGGACACCTCGTCCAGGGCCGCGTCGGAGATCTCGACCGTGTCGACCTGGGGGACCGTGTTCATGGCAGGTCTGTTCCTTTCGTGGGGCGGGGGAGCGGTGCGGCGCGCACGCCCGGCGTCCGGAGTGGGAAGTCCGGAGCGGGCCACCGGCGCGTCGCGCACCGATCAAAGCACGGGGTCGAACGGCCCACCATCGCCGAGCCGTTGACCGGCGCCGTCCGGCGCCGCCGGGTTCACCGGTGTGTGGATGCGGTCGGGGAAAGCGTCGGCATCTTCACGGCATCCCCCGGGTCGCCCGGCGGTTCGGCGCCACCGGGCCCGCGGGCCCGGCGTTAAGGGCGACCCCACGCCCCGCCCGTGCGCCCGCGAGGTGAACGCCGTGGAGATTCCCGGGTTTTCCGGGACCGATTCCGGACCCGGACCCCGCCTCCGCCAACAGCACCGGCAACATGAGCTGTTAGGTTGCGGTGGTTCGGGTAGACGCGGTGATACTCCTGCATGAGTAGAGATGCCGAGGTCATCGTGCTCGCCCGCTGGTCGGACGAGGTGATGGAACCGCTGACCCGGGACGACCCGGAACGCACGTGGCAAGGCCGCTTCGTCCCGATAGCGGGGCACGAGGGCTACGAGTTCGGGTGGGCTCTGGAGTTCGACAAGGTGCACGCCCGCAAGGGCCTGCTCAAGCACCTGGAGTCGCTGCCGTGGCCGCATCCGCATACCGTGCAGATTCTGCTTCGCGACCAGGACGACGACTGCTTCGGGATGTGGATGTTCCAGGAGGGCCGTCTGGTGGAAGTCGCCCTTGCGCGCACCGAGCGCTTCCACCAGCCGGCACCGCCCGACGACGACTCCGAACCGGACCCGGGCGTCCTGCTGCGCACCGACCAGGAAACGGCTCTGCCCGAGCAGACCCCGGAAGCACGCCGCGACACCCGCTCGCCCTGGTAAGTACGGCCCCGACCTGCCCCCTACAGCACCGGCAGCGACTTCCGCAGCTCGAACGCGGTGACCTGGGACCGGTACTCCTCCCACTCCTGCCGCTTGTTGCGGAGGAAGAAGTCGAAGACGTGCTCGCCGAGCGTCTCGGCGACCAGGTCGCTGCGTTCCATCAGGGCGAGGGCCTCGCCCAGGTTCTGGGGGAGGGGCTCGATGCCCAGGGCGCGGCGCTCCGCGTCGGAGAGGGCCCAGACGTCGTCCTCGGCGCCCGGCGGGAGCTCGTAACCCTCCTCGATGCCCTTGAGGCCGGCGGCGAGCAGGACGGCGTAGGTGAGGTACGGGTTGGCGCCGGAGTCGATGGAGCGGACCTCGACGCGGGCCGAGCCGGTCTTGCCGGGCTTGTACATGGGGACGCGGACCAGGGCCGAGCGGTTGTTGTGGCCCCAGCAGATGTAGGACGGGGCCTCGCCCCCGGCGCCGGCGGTGCGCTCGGTGCCGCCCCAGATGCGCTTGTAGGAGTTCACCCACTGGTTGGTGACCGCGGAGATCTCGGCGGCGTGGCGGAGCAGGCCCGCGATGAAGGAGCGGCCGACCTTGGAGAGCTGGTACTCGGCGCCCGACTCGTAGAACGCGTTGCGGTCGCCCTCGAAGAGGGAGAGGTGGGTGTGCATGCCCGAGCCCGGGTACTCCGAGAACGGCTTCGGCATGAAGGTGGCCTGGAGGCCCTGCTCCAGCGCGACCTGCTTCATGACCAGGCGGAAGGTCATGATGTTGTCGGCCGTGGAGAGCGCGTCGGCGTAGCGGAGGTCGATCTCCTGCTGGCCGGGGGCGCCCTCGTGGTGGGAGAACTCCACCGAGATGCCCATCGACTCCAGCATGGTGATCGCCTGGCGGCGGAAGTCCATGCCGATGTTCTGCGGGGTGTGGTCGAAGTAGCCCGAGTTGTCGGCCGGGGTCGGCACCGAGCCGTCGACCGGCTTGTCCTTGAGCAGGAAGAACTCGATCTCCGGGTGGGTGTAGAACGTGAAGCCCAGGTCGGAGGTGCGGGCCAGGGCCCGCTTGAGGACGTAGCGCGGGTCCGCGAAGGACGGCGAACCGTCCGGCATGAGGATGTCGCAGAACATCCGGGCCGTGCCGGGGGCCTCCGCGCGCCACGGCAGGACCTGGAAGGTCGACGGGTCCGGCTTGGCGATCATGTCGGACTCGTAGACCCGGGCGAAGCCCTCGATGGCGGAGCCGTCGAAACCGATGCCCTCGTCGAAGGCCTGCTCCAGCTCGGCCGGGGCCACGGCGACGGACTTGAGGAAGCCCAGCACGTCCGTGAACCACAGGCGTACGAACCGGATGTCGCGCTCCTCCAGCGTCCGGATCACGAACTCCTGCTGCTTGTCCATCTTCCGCTTCCCCATCCTTGCTGGTCAGGCCGCCTGGCTCCGGTAGGGCGGGAGGCGGTCGGGCACCTGAGCATCACACCACAGCGCCGTTACGTACGCGTTGCGGACCTCGGCGGGCGGGTCCGCCCCGTGACCGCAGCGTAGAGGCCATCTGTTCGATCGGGCCATTCCGGGGATCCGGCCGGGACGGATCCTGTGATCTCCCTACGAATGACAGGCCCCGCGCGATTACGATCAGCGGACCTCACCGCTCCTGTGTCCCGAGAATTCTTCCCAGAAGGGCAACACCCCATGGGTTCCGCCAAGAAGAGCAGCAACACGGCGCGACAGGCCCGCATAGCCGAGATGCGGCGTGCCGAGGAGGCCCGCGACCGCCGCAACCGGATCCTCGCGATCACGCTCAGCACCGTGGTGGTCGCCGGTCTCGTCGTCGGCGGTGTCTTCCTCGTCCGGTCCCAGTCCGACGACTCCTCCGGCGACACGGCGTCCGACGGCAAGACCTCCGGCAAGTTCGTCACCGGCGCGGACGGGGTGCGGACCTGGAAGGGCGACCTCGGCCGCAACCACGTCACCAAGAAGGTGAGCTACCCGGTCGAGCCCCCGGTCGGCGGCGACCACAACCAGGTCTGGATGAACTGCAACGGCGACGTGTACACGAAGCCGCTGAACAACGAGAACGCCGTGCACTCGCTGGAGCACGGCGCCGTCTGGGTGACGTACACCGACAAGGCCCCGAAGGCCGACGTCGAGAAGCTGGCCGACAAGGTCAAGAAGACGCCGTACTCGCTGATGAGCCCCGACGACAAGCAGAAGGACCCGATCGTGCTGTCCGCCTGGGGCCACCAGCGCACCGTGACCGGCGCCGACGACCCGAACGTGGACAAGTTCTTCGAGAAGTACGTCCAGGGCCAGCAGACCCCCGAGCCCGGGGCCGCGTGCACCCAGGGACTGTCCCAGTGACCCGGAAACGGGCCGGCTGGATCGCGGGGAGCGCGGCCGCGGTGCTCGTGGCGGCCGGCGGGATCACCTTCGCGGTCGCCGGGGACGACGGCGGCAGCCGGGTCCCGGCCGCCGACTCCGCCGACGCCGGGTTCGCGCGGGACATGTCGGTCCACCATCAGCAGGCCGTGGAGATGTCGTACATCGTGCGGGACCGCACCGACGACGAGGAGGTGCGGCGGCTGGCGTACGACATCGCCCAGACCCAGGCCAACCAGCGCGGCATGCTGATCGGCTGGCTCGACCTGTGGGCGCTGCCCAAGGTGTCGTCCGACCCGCCCATGACCTGGATGGGCATGGGCGACGCCCCTTCCGCCGGTGAGGGCTCGCTGATGCCGGGCATGGCCACCGACACCGAGATGGAGAAGCTCGGGACGCTGGACGGGAAGCAGGCCGAGGTCTACTACCTCCAGCTGATGACCGAGCACCACAAGGGCGGCGTCCACATGGCGAAGGGGTGCGTCGAGAAGTGCGCGGTCGGCGTGGAGAAGCGGCTGGCCCAGGGGATGGTGGAGTCGCAGGAGTCGGAGATCCGGCTGATGGCGGACCTGCTGGCCGAGCGGGGCGCGAAGCCCCGGACATGAGTGACGCGAGTGACGTGAGCCGCGCGTGAGGTCCCGGAAATCTCGCGGAAACACGGACGTCACCCCATTGCGTCGTTCTGACGATTAGAGTGGGCGCGTGCCCCGCCTGCGACTTGCCCTGAACCAGATCGACTCCACCGTCGGCGACCTCGACGGCAACGCCGAGTCGGTCCTGCGCTGGACCCGGCACTCGGCCGGGCAGGGAGCGCACCTGGTGGCGTTCCCGGAGATGACGCTGACCGGGTATCCGGTGGAGGACCTGGCGCTCAGGTCCTCCTTCGTCGAGGCCTCCCGCGCCACCCTGCGCTCCCTCGCGGCCCGGCTGGCGGACGACGGCCTCGGCGGGGTCCCCGTGGTCGTCGGCTACCTCGACCGCTCGGCGGCGGCCCGGCCGAAGTACGGCCAGCCCGCAGGCGCCCCGCAGAACGCGGCGGCCGTGCTGCACGGCGGCGAGGTGGCGCTGACCTTCGCCAAGCACCACCTGCCGAACTACGGCGTCTTCGACGAGTTCCGCTACTTCGTGCCCGGCGACACCCTGCCCGTGGTGCGGGTGCGCGGTGTGGACGTGGCGCTGGCCATCTGCGAGGACCTGTGGCAGGACGGCGGCCGGGTGCCGGCCGCACGCTCGGCCCGCGCCGGGCTGCTGCTGTCCGTCAACGCCTCCCCGTACGAGCGCGACAAGGACGACACCCGGCTGGAGCTGGTCACCAAGCGTGCCCAGGAGGCCGGCTGCACCACCGCCTACCTCGCCATGACCGGCGGGCAGGACGAGCTGGTCTTCGACGGCGACTCGATCGTCGTCGACCGGGACGGCGAGGTGCTGGCGCGGGCGCCGCAGTTCACCGAGGGCTGCGTGGTGCTGGACCTCGACCTGCCGGCCGCCGAGCCGGAGCCGCCCACGGGCGTCGTGGACGACGGGCTGCGCATCGACCGGGTGCTCCTCGCCGGGGAAGCCGGGCGGCAGGCGCCGCTCCCCGCCGGTGCGCAGTGGCTGTCCGGCGGGCGCGCCGAGCCGCTGGACGACGACGAGGAGGTCTACTCGGCGCTCGTCACCGGCCTGCGCGCGTACGTCACGAAGAACGGCTTCCGCTCGGTGCTGATCGGGCTGTCCGGCGGCATCGACTCCGCGCTGGTCGCGTCGATCGCCTGCGACGCGCTCGGCGCGCCGCACGTGTACGGCGTCTCGATGCCGTCCGCGTACTCCTCCGGGCACTCCAGGGACGACGCGGCCGAGCTGGCCCGGCGCACCGGCCTCCACTACCGCACCGTGTCCATCGAGCCGATGTTCGACGCGTACACGGGCGCGCTGGAGCTGACCGGCCTGGCGGAGGAGAACCTCCAGTCCCGGTTGCGCGGGACGCTGCTGATGGCGCTCTCCAACCAGGAGGGCCACCTGGTCCTGGCGCCGGGCAACAAGTCGGAGCTGGCGGTCGGCTACTCGACGCTGTACGGCGACTCGGTGGGCGCGTACGGGCCCATCAAGGACGTGTACAAGACCTCGGTCTTCCGCCTCGCCGAGTGGCGCAACCGCGCCGCCGAGGACCGCGGCCGGACGCCGCCCATCCCGGAGAACTCGATCACCAAGCCGCCGAGCGCGGAGCTGCGCCCCGGCCAGGTCGACACGGACTCGCTGCCCGACTACCCGGTGCTCGACGCCATCCTCGACCTCTACGTCGACCGGGACCGGAGCGCGGACGAGATCGTGGCCGCCGGGTACGACCGCGAGCTGGTGACGCGGACGCTGCGCATGGTGGACATCGCGGAGTACAAGCGGCGGCAGTACCCGCCGGGCACCAAGATCTCGTCCAAGGGCTTCGGCAAGGACCGCCGCCTGCCGGTCACCAACCGCTGGCGGGAGAGCGGCTGAGGGACCGGCCGGCGGCGCGGCCGGTCAGCCCTCGCTCTTGAGGTCCGCCAGCACCTTGTGCAGCGGCTCCGCCACCCGGCGCCGGTACTCCTGGATCGCCCAGCCGTTGCCGTCCGGGTCCTTGAAGTACATGAAGGTGGCGCCGTCGTCCGGGGCGTACTGCACCGGCTCCGAGACGTCGAGGCCGCGCGCGGTCAGCTCCGCGTGGGCCGCCTTGATGTCGGCGACGCAGAGCTGGAGACCCTGGTAGGAGCCCGGTTCCGGCCGGGTCTGCCCCTGCGCCATGTCCCAGATGGCGTCACCGAGGGCCACCGAACAGCCGGAGCCCGGCGGCGTCAGCTGGACGATCCGCATACCCGGCATGACCTCCTGGTCGATGTCGACGTGGAAACCGACCTTGTCCCGGTAGAAGTCACGGGCACGGTCGATGTCGGACACGGGCAGCGGGATGACTTCGAGCGTGAAGTCCATGGACGCTCCTTCGGCATTCTCCGGACTGTGCGGCGCTTTCGTCCGCTTCGTCGAACCGTTCGTGTCCAAGATGGCGCACGGGCCCGGGCCGGTCCAGCGGGATCCGGAAGCGGTACGCCCCGGCGCCCGCGCGCCGATCCCCGGTTACGCTCAGCCCGTACGACCTTGATCCCGCCGGGCCCACCGCCCGCACAGTCCGACAGGAGGCCGAGATGACGGCGCCGGGGCGCAGGAGCAGTACCTTCACGCGGCTGCTGCGGCACGGCTTCACCGATCCCTCGGCCGCCGAACGGCTGCTGGAGGGCGCCGAGCTGGCCGAGCTGCGCGCCGACCCCGTGCTGCTTGAGGCGCTGGGCGCCACCGCCGACCCGGACCTCGCCCTGCACGGACTGGTGCGGCTCCTGGAGGCGCAGCCCGACCCCACCGCACGCCAGGAACTGCTGGACACCCTGATAGCGGCCAAGCCGCTGCGCGACCGTCTCCTCGGGGTGCTCGGCGCCTCCGAGGCGCTCGGCGACCACCTCGCCCGGCACGCCGGGGACTGGCAGGCCCTGGTGACGTACGAGCCGCGGGACCTGCACCGCGGGGTCGAGGAGTTCGAACGGGGGCTCGCCGAGGCCACCGACCCGGTGTCCCTGCGCGTCGCCTACCGGCGCTGCCTGCTGTCCATCGCCGCCCGCGACGTCTGCGGCACCATCGACGTCGCCGAGACCGCCGCCGAGCTGGCCGATCTCGCCACCGCCACCCTGCGGGCCGCCCTGGCCCTCGCCGAGGCGGCCGCGCCCGAGGACGCCGCGCGCTGCCGGCTCGCGGTGATCGCGATGGGCAAGTGCGGCGGCCACGAGCTGAACTACGTCTCCGACGTCGACGTGATCTTCGTGGGGGAGGCCGCGGAAGGCACGGCGGGCACGGAAGGCGCGGACGTCGACGAGAGCAAGGCGCTGCGGGCCGCGACCTCGCTCGCCTCGCACATGATGCGGATCTGCTCCGAGACCACCGTCGAGGGCTCCATCTGGCCCGTCGACGCCAACCTCCGCCCCGAGGGCCGCAACGGCCCGCTGGTGCGCACCCTCAGCAGCCACGTCGCCTACTACCAGCGCTGGGCCAAGACCTGGGAGTTCCAGGCGCTGCTCAAGGCCCGCCCGGTGGCCGGCGACCCCGGCCTCGGCGCCGAGTACGTCGCCGCCCTCCAGCCCCTGGTGTGGCAGGCCGCCGACCGCGAGAACTTCGTCCCGGACGTGCAGAAGATGCGCCGCCGGGTGATCGAGAACATCCCCGTCGCCGAGGTCGACCGGCAGCTCAAGCTCGGGCCCGGCGGCCTGCGGGACGTCGAGTTCGCCGTGCAGCTGCTCCAGCTGGTGCACGGGCGGGCCGACACCTCGCTGCACAGCGGCACGACGCTGGCCGCGCTTGAGGCCCTCGCGGCGGGCGGCTACGTCGGCCGCACCGACGCCGCCCAGCTCGACGAGGCGTACCGCTTCCTGCGCTCCATGGAGCACCGCATCCAGCTGCACCGGCTGCGCCGCACCCACCTGGTGCCCGAGGACGAGGCCGACCTGCGCCGCCTCGGCCGCTCGCTCGGCCTGCGCACCGACCCGGTGGCCGGGCTGCTGCGCGCGTGGAAGCGGCACGCCTCCGTCGTCCGCCGGCTGCACGAGAAGCTGTTCTACCGGCCGCTGCTCGACGCCGTCGCCCAGCTGGCCCCCGGCGAGGCCCGGCTGAGCCCCGAGGCGGCCCGCGAACGCATGGTCGCCCTCGGGTACGCCGACCCGGCCGCCGCGCTCAGGCACCTGGAGGCGCTCGCGTCCGGCGTCACCCGCAAGGCGGCCATCCAGCGGACCCTGCTGCCCGTGCTGCTGGGCTGGTTCGCCGACTCCGCCGACCCGGACACCGGGCTGCTCAACTTCCGCAAGGTCTCCGACGCGCTCGGCAACACGCCCTGGTACCTCAGGCTGCTGCGGGACGAGGGCGCCGCCGCCGAGAACCTCGCCCGCGTCCTGTCCGCCGGGCGGCTCGCCCCCGACCTGCTGATGCGCGCCCCGGAGGCCGTCGCACTGCTCGGCGACGGCGCCGCCGGGGGACTGCGGCCGCGCGGCCGGGCCCAGCTGGAGCAGGAGGCGCTCGCCGCGGTCCGCCGCGCCGACGACGCCACCCAGGCCGTCAACGCCGTGCGCGGCGTGCGGCGCAGGGAGCTGTTCCGCACGGCCGCGGCGGACATCGTCGGCTCCTACGGCACCGAGTCCCAGCCCGTCGAGGCCGACCAGGGCGCCCTGGTGGACCTGGTGGGCGGCGCGGTGTCCGACCTGACGGCGGCGACCCTGGCGGGGACGCTGCGGGCGGTCGTGCGCGACAAGTGGGGCGACGTGCTGCCGACCCGGTTCGCGATCATCGGCATGGGCCGGTTCGGCGGGCACGAGCTGGGCTACGGCTCCGACGCGGACGTGCTGTTCGTGCACGAGCCCCGCGACGGGGTGGGCGAGCGGGAGGCGGGGGACGCGGCCAACAAGGTCGTCGCCGAGATGCGCCGCCTGCTCCAGGTGCCGAGCGCCGACCCGCCCCTGCTGATCGACGCCGACCTGCGGCCCGAGGGCAGGTCCGGGCCGCTGGTGCGCACCCTGAAGTCGTACGAGGCCTACTACCGGCGCTGGTCACTGGGGTGGGAGTCGCACGCCCTGCTGCGGGCCGAGTTCGTCGCCGGGGACGAGGACCTGGGACGGCGCTTCGTCGAGCTGATCGACCCGCTGCGGTACCCGGAGGGCGGCCTGGAGGAGGACGCCGTACGGGAGATCCGGCGGCTCAAGGCCCGGATGGAGTCCGAGCGGCTGCCGCGCGGGGCGGACCCCAAGCTGCACGCCAAACTCGGGCCGGGCGGCCTGTCCGACGTGGAGTGGACCGTGCAGCTGCTCCAGCTGCGGCACGGGCACGAGGTCGCCGGGCTGCGGACCACCCGGACGCGCCCGGCGCTGGCCGCCGCACGCGACGCCGGGTTCGTGTCGCCGGAACACGCCGAGATCCTCGACGAGGCGTGGGTGCTGGCGACGCGGGTGCGCAACGCGGTGATGCTGGTCCGCGGGCGGGCCGGCGACACCTTCCCGACCGACCCGCGCGAGCTGGCCGCCGTCGGCCGCTACCTGGGCCACGGCCCGGGCCACGCGGGCGACATGCTGGACGAGTACCGCCGCACGGCCCGCCGGGCGCGGACGGTGGTGGAGGAACTGTTCTACGCGTGACGGCTGCCGCCCCCCTCGGGGGTGCCGCCCCGGGGGGCCTCGCAGGCCCTTCAGGCACAGGGGGAGGCACGATCGCCCGCGGCTACGTACGCCCCGGCAACACCCTCCGCCGCCGCGCGGCGCCCGGCACCACCCGGGGCAACGCGTACGGCAGCTTCCCGTACCAGACGAGAGCCACGCCGTACCCGAACGCCAGACACGCCACACCCCCCACCGCGTCCAGCCAGAAGTGGTTCGCCGTGGCCACGATCACCACCAGCGTCAGCGCCGGATACAGCAGCCCCAGCACCCGCACCCACGGCACGGACGCCAGCGCGAAGATCGTCAGCCCGCACCACACCGACCACCCGATGTGCATCGACGGCATCGCGGCGTACTGGTTGGACATGTTCTTCAGGTCCCCGGACGCCATCGACCCCCACGTCTCGTGCACCATCACCGTGTCGACGAAGTGCCCGCCGTTCATCAGCCGGGGCGGCGCGAGCGGATACAGGTAGTAGCCGACCAGGGCGACACCCGTGGTCGCGAAGAGGACCAGCCGGGTCGCCGCGTAACGGCCGGGATGACTGCGGTAGAGCCACACCAGGACACCCAGGGTCACCACGAAGTGCAGCGTGGCGTAGTAGTAGTTCATGCCGACGACCAGCCAAGTCACCGAGTTCACGGCGTGATTGACGGACTCCTCGACGGCGATGCCGAGTTGCTGCTCGGCGTGCCAGATCCAGTCGGCGTTGCGCAGCGCCGCCGTCCGCTGTTCCGGCACCGCGTTGCGGACGAGGGAGTACGTCCAGTAACTCAGCGCGATCAGCAGGATCTCGAACCAGAGACGGGGACGGCGCGGGGCGCGCGGACGGCGCAGGAAGCCCCTACCCGTCGTCCCGGGGACGGGGTGCGGGACGACGTCCTCCTGGCGTTCCCGAGTCCTCACGATCGCGTCACCCATAGGCACGAAGTCTGCCAGAAAAGCCTTCTTCCACCGATCATCCCCCAGGCCGGTCCGACCCGCATCCGCCCCCGGGCCGGCACCCCGGGAAACGTCAGGGGCGCAGGCGCTCGCCCGGAGCCGACGCCGTCGAGCCGCGTACCACCAGCTCCGGCATGAACACGAACTCGCTGTGCGGTGCCGGGGTCCCGCCGATCTCCTCCAGCAGGGTCCGCACCGCCGCCTGTCCCATCGCCGGGACCGGTTTGCGGACCGTGGTCAGCGGCGG
This sequence comes from Streptomyces sp. BK208, assembly GCF_004364245.1. Classification (GTDB taxonomy): domain Bacteria; phylum Actinomycetota; class Actinomycetes; order Streptomycetales; family Streptomycetaceae; genus Streptomyces. The sequence goes on from NZ_SOAV01000008.1 coordinate 82,664, forward strand.
GTCGGTGAAGGCGATCAGCGGCGAGTCGTCGAACCCGACGACCGAGACGTCCTTGGGCACGTCCAGGCCCAGCTGCCGGGCCGCGCGTATCGCGCCCAGCGCCATCATGTCGCTGGCGCAGACCACCGCGGTGCAGTCCCGGCCGATGAGCGCGGTGGCCGCGGCCTGACCGCCCTCCAGGGTGTACAGCGAGTGCTGGACCAGTTCCTTCTCCACCGTCTCGGCGCTCAGGCCCAACTGCTCCTGCACGGTGCGCACGAACCCCTCGATCTTGCGCTGCACCGGCACGAACCGCTTCGGCCCGAGGGCCAGTCCGATCCGGGTGTGGCCGAGCGAGACGAGGTGGGTGACCGCGAGGCTCATCGCGGCCCGGTCGTCGGGGGAGATGAACGGCGCCTGCACCTGCGAGGAGAAACCGTCGACGAGGACGAACGGCACGCCCTGCGCGCGCAGCCGCTCGTAGCGCTGCATGTCGGCGGTGGTGTCGGCGTGCAGTCCCGAGACGTAGATGATGCCGGCGACCCCGCGGTCGACCAGCATCTCGGTCAGCTCGTCCTCGGTGGAGCCGCCCGGCGTCTGGGTGGCGAGGACCGGCGTGTAGCCCTGACGGGTCAGCGCCTGGCCGATGACCTGGGCGAGCGCCGGGAATATCGGGTTCTCCAGCTCCGGGGTGATCAGGCCGACGAGGCCCTCGCTGCGCTGCCGCAGCCGCACCGGACGCTCGTAGCCCAGCACGTCGAGGGCGGCGAGCACGGACTGGCGGGTGGTGGCGGCGACGCCCGGCTTCCCGTTGAGGACGCGGCTGACCGTCGCTTCGCTCACTCCCGCCTGGGCGGCGATGTCGGCAAGCCGTGTGGTCACAGGGGTGGACTGTACCTGTCGCCCGCCTCCTTGCACACCGATCGGGCGCCGTGGGCGGCCTGTTGGGCGGCCCGTCGGACGGCCCGGGGCGGGCTGCTGCGTCATCGCGCTCCCTCGAGAAAGTGGCGGCAAGAGCTTGCAGAGTCTTGCACAACCCGCCCGATACCGCTCGGGCCCCGTAAACAAGCGTCTCATGACGGTCGCCGAGAGGTCACGCCCGGATAACTTCGGAGATCCCTTGCACATTTTTGCTGCAAGACCTTTCGCCGGGCTTTCAACGCTGTTACGTTCACGTCGCTCGGCGGCGGCAACGACGCGGCCGACATCGGCAGGAGCGGCGGACGGGCCCGCACCCTGCACGACACGGGCTTTTCACCCTCAAGGAGAACTCATGCGGCGTGGCATAGCGGCCACCGCGCTGGTGGCGTCCCTCGCCCTGGCGGCGACGGCGTGCGGCGGGGACGGCGACAGCGACAGCGAGTCGGGCGGACCGGTCACCATCACTTACTGGGACACCTCCAACGCGACCAACGAGGCGCCGACCTACAAGGCCCTGGTCAAGGAGTTCGAGGCCGCCAACAAGGGCGTCAAGGTCAACTTCGTCAACGTCCCCTTCGACCAGGCGCAGAACAAGTTCGACACCGCCGCAGGCTCCAAGGGCGCCCCCGACGTGCTGCGCTCCGAGGTCGGCTGGACGCCCGCCTTCGCCAAGAAGGGCTTCTTCCTGCCGCTGGACGGCACCGACGCCCTCGCCGAGCAGGACAAGTTCCAGCCCAACCTGATCGAGCAGGCCAAGTACGAGGGCAAGACCTACGGCGTGCCGCTGGTCACCGACACCCTCGCCTTCGTCTACAACAAGGAACTCTTCGAGAAGGCCGGCGTCGAGGCCCCCAAGACCTGGGACGACCTCAAGAAGGCCGCCGCCACCATCAAGGACAAGACCGGCGCCGACGGCTACTGGGCCTCCACGGCCGGCTACTACGCGCAGCCGTTCCTGTACGGCGAGGGCACCGACACGGTCGACGCCGACGCCAAGAAGGTGACCGTCAACTCGGCCGCGGCCAAGAAGGGCTACGGCACCTGGCTGAGCCTGTTCGACGGCAAGGGCCTGCACAAGGCCGACACCACCGCCGACGCCTACGCCCACATCCAGGAGGCGTTCGTCAGCGGCAAGGTCGCCTCGATCGTCCAGGGCCCGTGGGAGATCACCAACTTCTACAAGGGCACGGCGTTCAAGGACAAGAACAACCTCGGCATCGCCACCGTCCCGGCCGGCACCACCGGCAAGGCGGGCGCCCCGACCGGCGGCCACAACCTGTCGGTCTACGCCGGTTCGGACAAGGCGCACCAGGAGGCCGCGCTGAAGTTCGTGAACTTCATGACCTCGGCGAAGTCCCAGGAGACCGTCGCCCTGAAGAACTCCACGCTGCCGACCCGCGACGACGCCTACACCGACAAGGTCAAGGCCGACCCGGGCATCGCCGGCTTCCAGACGGTCCTGCCCGCCGCCCAGCCGCGCCCGGCGCTGCCGGAGTACAGCTCGCTGTGGACGCCGCTGGACGACGAACTGCCCCAGATCGCCGGTGGCAAGAAGTCCCTGGACGAGGGCCTGAGCGACGTCGAGACCGCCATCGCCAAGCTGGTGCCGGACTTCAGCAAGTAGATCCACCCGACCGCCGGGTCCCCCCGAGGGAGGGGCCCGGCGGTCACCGGCCGTGCGCCGCACCCCCGATCTTCCTGATGCTCCCGAAGGTGTCGAACCATGACAGTCACCATCGACCGCGCGACCGGCAAGCGCCGCGGTGACCGCACCCCGCGGCCCGGCCTCGGCCGGCGTCTGAAAGACGGCTACCAGAAGCACTGGTACGCCTACGCCATGATCGCGCCGGTGGCCGTCGTGATCGGCGTCCTCGTGCTGTACCCGCTGGGCTACGGCCTCTACCTGACCCTCACCGACGCCAACAGCCTCAACAGCGCGCGCACCATCGGCGTCAACGAGATCGAGGCCACCTACAAGTTCGTCGGCCTGGACAACTACGCCGACATCCTGTGGGGCCCCACGGCCTACGACCGCTTCTGGTCGCACTTCATCTGGACCATCGTGTGGACGGCCGTATGCGTCGGCCTGCACTTCTTCATCGGCCTCGGGCTCGCCCTGCTGCTCAACCAGAAGCTGCGCGGCCGCACCCTCTACCGGCTGATCCTGGTGCTGCCCTGGGCCGTGCCCACCTTCGTCACCGTCTTCGGCTGGCGCTTCATGCTCGCCGACGAGGGCGTCATCAACGCCGTCCTGGACTGGCTGCACCTGCCGACCCCCGCGTGGCTGGAGGACACCTTCTGGCAGCGGTTCTCCGCGATCATGGTCAACACCTGGTGCGGCGTGCCGTTCATGATGGTCTCGCTCCTCGGCGGCCTGCAGTCCATCGACAACAGCCTCTACGAGGCCTCCGAGATGGACGGCGCCAACGCCTGGCAGCGCTTCCGCTACGTCACGCTCCCCGGCCTGCGCTCGGTCAGCTCCACCGTCGTGCTGCTCGGCATCATCTGGACCTTCAACCAGTTCGCCGTGATCTTCCTGCTGTTCGGCAACACCGCCCCCGACGCGCAGATCCTCGTCACCTGGGCGTACCAGCTCGGCTTCGGGCAGCAGCCGCGCGACTTCGCGCAGTCCGCGGCCTACGGCATCCTGCTGCTGGCCATCCTGATCGTCTTCACCTCCTTCTACCGCCGCTGGCTGAACCGCAATGAGCAGCAGCTCGCGAACTGAGGCAGGAGCCGCCATGAGTACAAGCACCGCGCCCACCAAGGCCCCCGCCGAGCAGGTCACCGCCTCCACCGCGCCGCCGCGCAAGGTCCGCGGCCGCGGCGAACGCAGCCGCGCCGCGTCCCTCGCCTCGCACGGCGTGCTGACCCTCGCGAGCCTCGTCGCGCTCTTCCCGGTCGCCTGGCTGGTCTTCCTCTCCCTCGGCCCGGACAAGAACGACTACCTGCACCCGGGGCGCATCTGGTCGAAGATGACCTTCGACAACTACTCGTTCGTCCTCCAGGACACCAACTTCTTCGACTGGCTGAAGAGCTCGCTGATCGTGTCGCTGGGCACCACCGTCATCGGTGTGCTGGTCGCCGCGACGACCGGCTACGCGGTCTCCCGGATGCGCTTCCCGGGCTACAGGAAGCTCATGTGGGTCCTGCTGGTCACCCAGATGTTCCCGATCGCGGTCCTGATCGTGCCGATGTACCAGATCCTGTCGAAGCTCCAGCTCATCGACAACTACTTCGGCCTGATCCTGGTCTACTGCTCCACCGCGGTGCCGTACTGCGCGTGGCTGCTCAAGGGCTACTTCGACACCATCCCGTTCGAGATCGACGAGGCCGGGCGCGTCGACGGGCTGACCCCGTTCGGCACCTTCTTCCGGCTGATCCTGCCGCTGGCCCGGCCGGGCCTCGCGGTCGCCGGCTTCTACAGCTTCATCACCGCGTTCGGCGAGGTCGCCTTCGCCTCGACGTTCATGCTGAGCGACACGAAGTACACCTTCGCCGTCGGACTGCAGAGCTTCGTCAGCGAACACGACGCGCAGCGCAACCTGATGGCGGCCACCGCCGTGCTCGTCGCGATACCCGTCTCCGCGTTCTTCTACCTCGTGCAGAAGAACCTGGTGACCGGCCTCACCGCAGGCGGCACGAAGGGCTGAGCCGCCCCGGAAACGTCCGGCCGCGGTGCCCATCCGACCCCGCAGCACCGCGGCCGGCCGCCTCTTCCGCCGTCACGCCTCCACTCCGCTTCCGTTACGTACCAAGGACGACATGAGCCAGCAGCACTCCGCCGCACCGGCCCCCACCTCCTCCGTCGCCACCGTCTCCGAGCGCCACGACTGGTGGCGGGACGCGGTCATCTACCAGGTGTACCCGCGCAGCTTCGCCGACAGCAACGGCGACGGCATGGGCGACCTGGAGGGTGTCCGCACCCGCCTGCCCTACCTGCGCGACCTGGGCGTGGACGCCGTGTGGCTCAGCCCCTTCTACGCCTCCCCGCAGGCCGACGCCGGATACGACGTCGCCGACTACCGGGCCGTCGACCCCATGTTCGGCACTCTCCTGGACGCCGACGCGCTGATCCGCGACGCCCACGCGCTGGGCCTGCGCATCATCGTCGACCTGGTCCCGAACCACTCCTCCGACCAGTACGAGTGGTTCAAGCGCGCCCTCGCCGAGGGTCCCGGCTCCCCCTCCCGGGACCGCTACCACTTCCGCCCCGGCAAGGGGAAGAACGGCGAACTGCCGCCCAACGACTGGGAGTCCATCTTCGGCGGCCCCGCCTGGACCCGGGTCACGGAGCCCGACGGCACGCCGGGGGAGTGGTACCTGCACCTGTTCGCGCCCGAGCAGCCCGACTTCAACTGGGAGCACCCGGCCGTCGGCGACGAGTTCCGCTCCATCCTGCGGTTCTGGCTGGACATGGGCGTGGACGGCTTCCGCATCGACGTCGCACACGGCATGGTGAAGGCCGAGGGCCTGCCCGACCTTGGATCGCACGAGCAGCTGAAACTGCTGGGCAACGATGTCATGCCGTTCTTCGACCAGGACGGCGTGCACGAGATCTACCGGCAGTGGCGGCGCATCCTCGACGAGTACAGCGGTGAGCGGATCTTCGTCGCCGAGGCGTGGACCCCGACCGTCGAGCGCACCGCCAACTACGTCCGCCCCGACGAACTGCACCAGGCGTTCAACTTCCAGTACCTGGGCACCCACTGGGACGCCGAGGAACTGCGCACGGTCATCGACCGCACCCTGGACGCCATGCGCCCGGTCGGCGCCCCCGCCACCTGGGTGCTGTCCAACCACGACGTCACCCGGCACGCCACCCGCTTCGCCAACCCGGCGGGCCTCGGCACCCAGATCCGCCTGGCCGGTGACCGCGCGCTGGGCCTGCGCAGGGCCCGCGCCGCGACCCTGCTGATGCTCGCGCTGCCCGGCTCGGCCTACGTCTACCAGGGCGAGGAGCTGGGCCTCCCGGACGTCGTCGACCTGCCCGACGAGGTGCGCCAGGACCCGGCGTACTTCCGCGGCGCCGGCCAGGACGGCTTCCGCGACGGCTGCCGGGTGCCGATCCCGTGGACCCGCGAGGGCTCCTCGTACGGCTTCGGTGACGGCGGGAGCTGGCTGCCGCAGCCGGCCGGCTGGGGCGAGCTGAGCGTCGAGGCGCAGACCGGCGTGCCCGGCTCGACCCTGGAGCTGTACCGCGATGCCCTGTCCGTCCGCCGCTCCACCAGCGACCTCGGCGCGGGTGACGCGGTCGAGTGGCTGCGGGCCCCCGAGGGCGTCGTCGCCTTCCGGCGCGGGGAGTTCGTGTGCGTCGCCAACACCACCGGCGAGTCGGTGGCGATGCCCGCGTACGGCCGCGTGCTGCTGGCCAGCGGGGAGATCACCGAGGCGGCCGGCGAGGCCAAGGTGCCCGCGGACACGACGGTGTGGTGGACGGCCGGCTGACCGGGACCTGACGCTCCGTCCGGACCGCCGAAGGGCCCGCCGCCTCCCCCGGGGAGGCGGCGGGCCCTTCGCGTGTCGCCGCACGCCCGGATGTCGCGAGCAAGTCCGGTGAAAATCCTTTCTGTTACTTTCGCAAGTCTTGCCGCAAGACTTGCGGCAGCGCTACGGTCTCGCCGGGGTCGGACCCGAACGAGCCGTACTCGCAAGGAGCTCACGCCTGTGATACCGAGATGGCCGGTGCCTGACGCGCGCCGTACCGCACGAGTGAGACGGGTCGCGGCCGTCACCGTGACCGCGCTCGCCGCCGCCCTGCTCCCCCCGCTCGCCGCGCGCGCCGACGCCCCGCCCGCGCCCCCGTCCGACGCGCAGCTGGCGAAGACCGCCGCACGCCACGACCTGACCCGTGAGCAGTTCTACTTCGTCCTGCCGGATCGTTTCGCCAACGGCGACACCCGCAACGACAAGGGCGGCCTGACCGGCAGCCGGCTCAGCACCGGCTACGACCCCACCGACAAGGGCTTCTACCAGGGCGGCGACCTCAAGGGCCTGACCGAGAGGCTCGACTACATCAAGGGCCTGGGCACCACCTCCATCTGGATGGCGCCCATCTTCAAGAACCAGCCCGTGCAGGGCACCGGCGAGAACGCCTCGGCCGGCTACCACGGGTACTGGATCACCGACTTCACCCAGGTCGACCCGCACTTCGGCACCAACCAGGACCTGAAGAACCTCATCTCCAAGGCCCACGCCAAGGGCATGAAGGTCTTCTTCGACGTCATCACCAACCACACCGCCGACGTCGTCGACTACGAGGAGAAGTCCTACGGCTACCTCTCCAAGGGCGCCTTCCCGTACCTGACCAAGGACGGGCAGCCCTTCGACGACGCCGACTACGCCGACGGGAACCGCGGCTTCCCCCGGGTGGACACCGACGCCTTCCCGCGCACCCCCGTCGTCCCGCCCGCCAAGAAGAACCTCAAGGTCCCCTCCTGGCTCAACGACCCGGCGATGTACCACAACCGGGGCGACTCCACCTGGGCCGGCGAGTCCGCCACCTACGGCGACTTCAACGGCCTCGACGACCTGTGGACCGAGCGGCCCGAGGTCGTCGGCGGCATGGAGAAGATCTACCAGCGGTGGGTGAAGGACTTCGCCATCGACGGCTTCCGGATCGACACCGTGAAGCACGTCGACATGGAGTTCTGGACCCAGTGGGCGACCGCGCTGGACGCCTACGCCGCCAAGAAGGGCCGCGACGACTTCTTCATGTTCGGCGAGGTCTACTCCGCCGACACCTCCGTCACCGCGCCCTACGTCACCGAGGGCCGCCTGGACTCCACGCTGGACTTCCCGTTCCAGGACGCGGCCCGCGCGTACGCCTCCCAGGGCGGCAGCGCCCGCAAGCTCGCCTCGGTCTTCGGCGACGACTACAAGTACACGACCGACAAGGCCAACGCCTACGAGCAGGTCACCTTCCTCGGCAACCACGACATGGGCCGCATCGGGACCTTCCTGAAGCAGGACGACCCCGAGGCAACCGACGCCGAACTGCTGAAGAAGGACAGGCTCGCCAACGAGCTGATGTTCCTCAGCCGCGGCAACCCGGTGGTCTACTACGGCGACGAGCAGGGCTTCACCGGCGCCGGCGGCGACAAGGACGCCCGCCAGCCGATGTTCGCCTCCCGCACCGCCGACTACCTCGACGACGACCAGCTCGGCACCGACCGCACCCACGCCGAGGCCGCCTACGACACGAGCGCCCCGCTCTACCGGCAGATCAGCGCCCTCGCCGAGCTGCGCAAGTCCAACCCCGCCCTCGCCGACGGCGTCCAGACCGAGCGGTACGCGGCCGACGGCGCCGGGATCTACGCCTTCTCCCGCACCGACGCGAAGACCGGCACCGAGTACGTCGTCGCCTTCAACAACGCCGACACCGCGAAGAGCGCCGCCTTCGCCACCGGCTCGGCGCACATGACCTTCCGCGGCCTGTACGGCACCGACGCCAAAGTGAAGTCGGGCGCCGACAAGAAGGTCACCGTCACCGTCCCGGCCGGGTCGGCCGTCGTCCTCAAGGCCGCGGGCAGGCTCGCGGCGCCCGCCGCCAAACCGACGATCACCCTCCGCGCTCCGGAACCCGGCGCCACCGGCACCGTCGAGCTGAACGCCGACGTCGCGGGTGGACAGCTCAACCGCGTCGTCTTCGCCGCCCAGACCGGCGACGGCAAGTGGCGCACCCTCGGCACCGCCGACCACGCCCCCTACAAGGTCACCCAGGCTGTCGACGCGGACACCCCGGCCGGCACCGCCCTGCGCTACAAGGCGGTCGTCGTGGACTCGGCCGGCCGCACCGCGAGCGCCACGGCCGCCTCCACCACCGGCACCCCGCCCGCCGAGGAGGTGCCCACCGCCGCGTCCCGGGACTACGCCGTCGTCCACTACAAGCGCGCGGACGGGAACTACGACGACTGGGGCCTGTACGCCTGGGGCGACCTCGCCGACGGCGAGGCGACCACCTGGCCCGGGACCCACCCCTTCACCGGCCGGGACGCCTACGGCGCCTTCGCCTACGTCAAGCTCAAGCCCGGCGCGTCGAACGTCGGCTTCCTCGTCATCGACAAGGACGGCAACAAGGACGTCGCCGCCGACCGCACCATCGACGTCACCGAGACCGGCGAGGTGTGGATCGAGCAGGGCAAGGAGCAGGTCGCCACGGAGCAGCCCGAGTACCCGGCCCAGGACACCACCAAGGCCGTACTGCACTACAAGCGCGCCGACGGCAACTACGACGGCTGGGGCCTGCACGTCTGGGGCGACGCCGCGAACCCCACCGACTGGGCGAAGCCCCTCCAGCCGGTGAGGACCGACCCGTACGGCGCCGTCTTCGAAGTGCCCCTCACCGAGGGCGCGAGCAGCCTCAGCTACATCGTCCACAAGGGCGACGAGAAGGACCTGCCCACCGACCAGGCCCTCGACCTCAAGGCCGACGGCCACGAGGTGTGGCTGCTGAGCGGTCAGGAGGAGTACCTGCTGCCGCAGCCCGCGGGCTCCGCGGCGGCCGTCGACCTCACCACCTCCAAGGCGGTCTGGATCGACCGGAACACCGTCGCCTGGAACGGCTCGGACGGCGCCGCCTCCACCCAGCTGCTCGCCTCCCGCACCGGCTCCATCACCGCCGAAGGCGGCAGGCTCACCGGCGACGACCAGCAGTGGCTCCGCCTCACCAGGAGCGCACTCACCGACGCCCAGAAGGCGAAGTTCCCGCACCTGAAGGAGTACACCGCCTGGTCGGTCGACCCGCGCGACCGCGACCGGGTCCGCGAGGCCCTGCGCGGCCAGGTCGTCGCCACCCAGCACACCGCCGACGGAGCCCTGCTCGCCGCGACGGGCGTACAGACCGCCGGCGCCCTGGACGACCTGTACGCGGACCGTGCGACCAAGGCCGACCTCGGCCCGGTCTTCCGGCACGGGCGGCCCACCCTCTCCGTGTGGGCGCCGACCGCGCAGGACGTGAAGCTGGAGATCGGCGACCGCACGGTGCGGATGCGCCGCGACGACGCCACCGGCGTCTGGTCCGTCACCGGCCCGAAGTCCTGGCAGGGCAAGGCCTACCGGTACGCCGTCAAGGTGTGGGCGCCCACCGCGGGCGAGGTCGTCACCAACAAGGTCACCGACCCCTACTCCCTCGCCCTGACCACCGACTCCGAGCGCAGCCTCGTCGTCGACCTGGACGACCGCTCCCTCGCCCCGCGCGGCTGGGACGGCTACCGGAAGCCCGAGGCGGTGCCGCTGCGGGACGCCCAGATCCAGGAGCTGCACATCCGCGACTTCTCCGTCGCCGACCCGACGGCGGACGCGGACCACCGCGGCACCTACCTCGCCTTCACCGACAAGGACAGCGACGGCTCGAAGCACCTGCGCGAGCTGGCCGAGGCCGGCACGTCCTACGTGCACCTGCTGCCCGCCTTCGACATCGCCACCATCCCCGAGAAGAAGTCCGAGCAGACGACGCCCGACTGCGACCTCGCCGCCCTCCCGGCCGACTCCGAGAAGCAGCAGGAGTGCGTGACGAAGGCCGCCGCCAAGGACGCCTTCAACTGGGGCTACGACCCGTACCACTACACGGTCCCCGAGGGTTCCTACGCCACCGACCCGGACGGCACCGGGCGCACCGTCGAGTTCCGCAGGATGGTCAAGGCCCTCAACGACGACGGCCTGCGCGTCGTCATGGACGTCGTCTACAACCACACGGCCGCGAGCGGCCAGGCCGGGACGAGCGTCCTCGACCGGATCGTGCCCGGCTACTACCAGCGGCTGCTCGCCGACGGCTCGGTGGCCAACAGCACCTGCTGCGCCAACACCGCCACCGAGAACACCATGATGGGCAAGCTCGTCGTGGACTCGGTCGTCACCTGGGCCAAGGAGTACAAGGTCGACGGCTTCCGCTTCGACCTCATGGGCCACCACCCCAAGGCCAACATCCTCGCGGTCAGGAAGGCACTGGACGCGCTGACCCCCGAGAAGGACGGCGTCGACGGCAAGAAGATCATCCTGTACGGCGAGGGCTGGAACTTCGGGGAGGTCGCCGACGACGCCCGCTTCATCCAGGCCACCCAGAAGAACATGGCCGGCACCGGCATCGCCACCTTCTCCGACCGGGCCCGTGACGCCGTGCGCGGCGGCGGCCCCTTCGACGAGGACCCCGGCGTCCAGGGCTTCGCCTCCGGCCTCTACACCGACCCCAACGGCTCGCCGGACAACGGCACCGAGGCCGAGCAGAAGGCCCGCCTGCTGCACTACCAGGACCTGATCAAGGTCGGGCTGAGCGGCAACCTCGCCGACTACACCTTCACCGGCACCGACGGCAAGGTGGTCAAGGGCTCCGAGGTCGACTACAACGGCGCCCCCGCCGGATACGCGGCGGCCCCCGGCGACGCCCTCGCCTATGCCGACGCCCACGACAACGAGTCCCTGTTCGACGCGCTCACCTTCAAGCTGCCGAAGGACACCTCCGCCGACGACCGGGCCCGCATGCAGGTCCTCGCCATGGCGACCGCCGCCCTCTCGCAAGGCCCGGCGCTCTCCCAGGCCGGCACCGACCTGCTGCGCTCCAAGTCGCTGGACCGCAACTCCTTCGACAGCGGCGACTGGTTCAACGCCCTCCACTGGAACTGCGCCGACGGCAACGGCTTCGGCCGCGGACTTCCGCCGGCCGCCGACAACCGGGACAAGTGGTCCTACGCCAAGCCCCTGCTGGGCTCGGTGCGGGTGGGCTGCCCGCAGATCACCGGTGCCTCGGCGGCGTACCGGGACCTGCTGAGGATCCGCACCGGCGAGAAGGACTTCTCCCTGGCCACGGCCGGGCAGGTGCGGTCCCGGCTCTCCTTCCCGCTCTCCGGCACGCGGGAGACCCCCGGCGTGATCACCATGAGCCTCGGTGACCTGGTCGTGGTCTTCAACGCGACCCCGCGGGAGCAGCGCCAGCGGGTGACCGAGGCGGCGGGGACCGGCTACCGGCTGCACCCGGTGCAGGCGTCGGGGACGGACCCGGTCGTGAAGAAGGCGGACTACGCGGAGGAATCGGGCACCTTCACGGTGCCGGGCCGCACGGTGGCGGTCTTCACCCGCGGGAGCTAGCGCCCCGCGGTTAGGGTGCTCCTGTCCACCGCAGAACAGGAGCACCCATGCCGCAGATCAGTGTCGAGCGTTCCCCCCATCTCGACGACGTCGACTGGGAGGAGTTCGCGCTCGCCCTGCACCCGGTGGTCGTCGAGACGGCCGGGGCGCGACCGGAGGCGTGCAAGACGCGGGTGACGGTCACCGAGGACGAGGTCGTCGGAGCGGAGCGCGACCGGCACGCCGTCGTCAACGTCTCGATCGCCCTGCTCGCCGGACGCGACGAGGCGACCAAGGCCCGGCTCACCGAGGCCGTGGTGGAACTGCTGCGCAAGCACGTCCAGCCCAGGGACGGCATCCGGCTGCACCTGTCGGCCGAGGTCCGCGACCTGGACCCGTCGTACCGGAAGTTCGAGGGGTAGGGGGTGTCGTTCGGATCAGGCCGGCTCCGGGCGACGGTGCCCTGTTGCCGGACCCCGCGACCCACGGCAAGATCCAAACGACACCCCCTAGCCGAGCAGCTCCGCGAGCCGGCCGGCCAGGTTCCCTAGGGGGCCGTCGGCCGGCTCGGCGGCGACCACGCGGCGCACGAGGGCGGCCATCCACGCGTCGTGCGCGGCGCTCACCGCCAGCAGCGCGCCGAAGTCCTGCACGAGCTGCGCCTCCAGCTCGGCGCGCGGGATGCGGCGCCCGTCCAGCCAGAGCAGCGCCGTCGACTCGGCGAGCGAGATCCAGGAGCGGACGACCAGTTCCAGACGCGCGGGCGGCTCGGTGACGTCCAGGTGCGAAAGGATCTGGACATACGCGGCCTGCCGTACGGAGTCGACGAGCGCGTTGGTCGTGGACGAGCCCACCGCCGGGCCGCCGCGCATCAGGGCCGAGAAACCCGGGCCGTGGCCGTCGACGAAGTCGAAGTAGCGGCCCATGACCCGCAGCAGTCGCGCGCCCAGCGGACCCGTCCGAGGCTCCGCGAACCGGGCCGCCAGATCGTCCGCGGCACGCTTCAACGCGGCCTCGTACAGGCTGAGTTTGCCGGGGAAGTAGTGGTAGACCAGCGGGCGCGAGATGCCCGCCGCCGACGCTATCTCGTCGATGGAGACCTCGTCGGGCGAGCGGCGGCTGAACAGATCGAGCGCGACGCCGATCAACTGCTGCCGTCGCTCCTCGACGCCCATTCTGCGGCGCACCCCGGTAGTCATACGAATACCTTACCGATCGAATCCGGCCCTCGAACGGACCGGACCGGATCGGACCGGGCACCGGCGGTTCACATGTCGAGCACCAGCCGCGTACCCGAGCAGCGGGACACGCAGATGAGCATCGAGTCGCCCCGCTCCGAGTCGGTCAGCAGCTCGTCCCGGTGATCGATCTCCCCCTCCAGCACCTTCTGTTGGCACGTCCCGCACCAGCCCTGCTCGCAGGAGTACGGGGTGTTCGGCAGCTCGGCGCGCACGGCGGCCAGCACCGAGGAGTCGCCGGACACGGTCAGCGTGCGACCGCTGCGGTGCAGCTCGACCTCGAACTCCCCGTCGCCGTCCGCCGTGGTGCGCGGCGCGAACCGCTCCAGGTGCAGGGCGGCGCCGTCGGGGAGGTGCTCCGCCACGGCCGTCATCAGGCCCTCCGGACCGCAGCAGTACACGGCCGCACCCTCGGGCAGGGCCGCCAGGAAGGCGCCGACGCCGGGCCGCCCGTCCTCGTCCTCGGGGACGACCGTGACACGGCCGCCGTCCGGGTCCAGCTTCTCGATCTCCTCCAGGAACGGCATCGAGGCTCGCGTCCGGCCGCCGTACAGCAGCCGCCACTCGGTGCCCTCGGGCAGTGCCCGCAGCATCGGCAGCACGGGCGTGATCCCGATGCCCCCGGCGACGAACGCGTAGGCGGGTGCCTGGACCAGCGGGAAGCGGTTGCGCGGCCCGCGCACCTCCAGCTCGGTGCCCTCCTGCACCTGCTCGTGCAGCTCGCGCGAGCCGCCCCGCCCGTCCTCGACCAGCCGCGCGGCCACGGTGTACGACGAGGTGTCCTCCGGGTCGCCGCACAGCGAGTACTGCCGGACCAGGCCCGAAGGCAGCACCAGATCCAGGTGGGCGCCCGGCTCCCAGCGCGGCAGATCGGTCCCCTCCAGGCGCAGCAGCACCACCCCGTCGGCCAACCGCTCGTGCGCGGTCACCAGCAACGTCGGCGCGGAGGAGCGGGACCGTCCCGAGGCCGGCGGGCGGGGGGCGGAACCCGTTCCCGCCGGCGAGCCCGGTGTCCGGCGCCGCACCGCCCGGCCGACGACGAGCGCGGCACCGGCCGCGAGGAGCAGGACCGTCGGCCTCGGCCGCCGGGTGAGCAGCGGAGCAAGCTTGTTGGACATGGCGTCAATGTACTGACCGGTAGCTCCGCGTGGAACCCTTCTGGCAGTACTTGTTGACGTCAGTGTCAGCAAGTTGGCGGACGCCGTGTGGGACCGGGCTAGCGCAGCCCGCCGATCGTCCGCCCGTCCTCCAGTGTCCCCGTCAGCTGGGCCCGCGCGCCCTGTTCGGCCTTCGCCGTCAGCAGGTTGCCGTCGGCGGAGTCGTCGATCCCGCCGGTGGCCTCGACCGACCTCGTGCCCCGGCTGCCCGCCGCGAGCAGGTACCAGTGCCCGCCCTCCGACTTCCACAGCACCCCGGCCAGCACGTGCGGGTCGCGCTCGCCGCACGCCGGCACGTCCTGCGCCTTCGCCGCCACCGCGCCCTGCGCCCCGCCCGGCGTCCGGAACTGCGCCAGCACCCGCGTCCCGTCACCGCGCCAGGTCTCGGCGCGGGTGCACACCCACACGCCCGACCCCGTCCCGTCGGGCAGCGGCTGCGCCGCGAACTCCCAGGCGTTCACCGAGCGCACCCCCTGCCCGCGCACCGTGCCCAGCGAGCAGGCGTACGGCGCCCAGGCGTCCAGCGCCTTCGCGCCCGAGGCGTCCTTCGCCGCACCGGGACGCCCGGTGGTGAGCCGGGCCGGCACCAGCTCGCCCAGGTCACTCACCACCCGGGTGCGCGAACCGTCGGTCAGCTCCAGCACGTTCCACGACGTGCAGGCGCCGGACCGCTGCTGCACCGGGCTGGCCAGCGGGGACGTCACCCCGTCGGTGAGCGTCAGCTCCCTGGTGCCGGAGACCGGCTCGACGAGATCCCGCCCGGTCACCCCCGTCACCCAGGGTGCCGTCAGATAGCGGACGTTGCCGTCGGCCCGGCCCAGGACCACCGCGGTCGCCTCGGCGCGGCCCGCCCCGTCGGTCCGCGCGAAGTCCAGGGCGGCACCGGTCGAACCGTCCTTCGGCTCGGCGTACCTGACCAGGCGCAGGCCGTCGTGCAGGACGACCACCCGGGCGTTGTCCACCTCCCCGGCGTACAGCAGCTGCGGCGGACCCGCCGGACCGCCGGTCGGGGTCCCCGGTGTCGCGGACACCCCGACGCTCTCGCCGGGCCGGGCCCAGACGGCCAGGGCGCGGCGCAGCAGCTCCACGTCGCCGGTGAGGCCCCCTCGCGCAGGCCACACCGAGAAGTCGGTGCGCGCGGACGTCTCCCAGGCGGCGGGCGCGGCCTTCGTGAGCCTGCCGGGGTCCAGCGCGGCCTCGGCCGCCGGGTTGCGCGCGTAGGACGGGGCGGCGGCGCCGTCCGGCCCCCAGCCGTCCCCGGGCAGCCCGAGCAGCGCCCCGCACACCACCAGCGCGGCTCCGGCGACCAGCGCGGCCTTGGTGTGCTGACGCCGGCGCAGCAGGTCGGTCGGCCTGGCCTGCAGCGAGCAGGGGTCGAACTCGGGCGAGCCGAGCAGCCCGTACTGGCCCGGCACCCCGTCCGCCTCCCGCAGGGCCGCCTCCGGGTCGGCGACCCCGGCGGCGTCGAGCAGCTGCCGCACCCCGTCGTCGGGCAGCCGCTCGAGACCGCGCAGCACGTACGCCGCCCGGCCCGGCCCGGAGAGCGCGGACAGCCGCTGGTCCAGCGCGAGTTCGTCGGCTCCGCCGGAGCGCGGGAAGAGCTTGAGGCCTCGCACGTGCGGCAGCAGCGGCGGCAGCTGGGACCGCCGCGGCCACGCCCGGCGCCGCAGCGGCAGCCCGGCCTCCAGCGCCGTACGCACCACCCGCAGCCGGACCAGCGCGTACCCGGGGTCGACCGCCCGGCCGGTGGACTGGGCGGGGATCACCGGGGTCGTCGTCCGGTTCCGGGGCAGGGCGCGCTGGGTGAGGGCGTGCGCGGTCAGTACCCGGCGGCTGCGGCCGAGGCCCGGCGGCAGCACCAGGTAGGCCAGCCGGGCCAGGCGCGGATAGTGCTCGACGAGCGCGGCCTCGGCCTGCTCGACGTCGACCACCGGGTCGGCCGGGGAGGCGGCGGACGGTGCGGGGCGCGGGGCGACATCCTGTGGCTGCACGTTCAGCAGAACGAGCGAACGGGGCGATGGTCACCGTGGGGCCGCCCCCGCCGGGGCGCGCTACTGCGCTTCCGGCTCCACCAGGAGGCGCGCGTAGTGGGCCATCGACCGCTGGTAGCGGGGCAGATGGGGGGCCAACGCGCCGAGCACCAGGGCCAGGCCCTCCCGGTCGCGGCCCATGCTCGACAGGCACAGCGCCAGCACGGCGCGCACGGCGTCGTCCAACTCGTCCGACGGCGCGACCAGTTCCGGCGAGAGCAGCGTCACGCCCTCCTCCGGGTGCCCGGTGTTCCGCAGGGAGCTGGAGAGCTGGATCTTCGCCCGGCGCCCCTTGTAGGGGCTGGCCTCGGAGAGTCCGCGCTCCAGTGCCTCGCGGTACAGCGGCACGGCACGGTCGGAGTGGCCGGTGGAGTCCCAGGCGCAGGCCCGCTCGAACAGGCCGAGGGGGCTGTCGGCCGGCAGCTCGTCGGCGAGGGCGTCGACGACCGCACGGAAGTCGGCGGCATCCTCCTCGGCGTAGTCGTCGAATGCCGCCCAGGCGGCCGTCACGCGCTGTTCCCAGTCCTGGTCCACCCCGCCACTCTCGCACGGTCCCCGCACAAGAGCACCCGGGTTCCTGAGTACTTCGCGCGTCGCGCCCGTATCGATGACGAGAGCCCTCGGGGGCTCCGTGCGGCATGTCGTCCCAGCGGACCGGAGGAACACATGAGGCTGACCCGACCGATGCCCGCGGCGGCCGCCCTTGCGGCGGTCCTCGCGCTGACCGGCTGCGGCGCCGACGGGGACGGCGGGGCCGCCGTCCCCGAGACGGCGGCCGGCAGCCTGGAACACCTGGCCGCCGAGGCGAAGTGCACGCCCGACCTGCAGACCGACGCGGACACCATCCGCCAGGCCCTGTGCGGGAAGGGCGACGAGAAGTACGTCCTCGCCACCTTCGCCACCGACCGCGGCCAGCGCGAGTGGATCAACACCGCCAAGGACTACGGCGGTTACTACCTCGTCGGCCGCAAATGGGTCGCCGTCGGCCACGAGGACGTCGTCGCCGACCTGCGCGGTCGGCTCGGCGGCACCCTGGAGCAGGGCGCCCGGCACGGCGGCGACGGCGGCCACCCGGATGGGCACGGCGAGCACGCCGGACACACCGGCTGACCGGGCGCGGGACACGAGGGGACACGGGGAGGGCCGGTGGCGGATATCCGCCACCGGCCCTCTCACGCGTGCCGGGCCCGGACCGCTACCGGCAGTCCTCGCCGCGGTTGATGCAGTCGACCACCTCGTTCATCAGGTCCTCGTCCATGACGTTGATGAAGTCGTTGTGGTCGGTGATGGGCTTGTGCAGCTGCTCCGGGAAGCTGTCCACGGCGTACGGGTTCTGCACCTGGCCGTTCTCGACGGTCGGGGCGGGGATGTCGTACGCGAGGCGGATCTGCAGCTGGGGGACGGCCTGGAAGCCGTTCGCGCAGCTGCCGTCCTCCTGGACGAAAGCCATGTGGTCCCGGTGGTTGGCGCTGTCGATGTTCTGGCCGTCCCAGCAGCTCTGGAAGTTGATCGTGCGCAGCACCTGACTGCCCTCGGGGCACAGCGGGTACTTGTCCGTCACCTGGCGGTCCTCGAAGCCCGAGCAGCTCCACGAGGTGTTGGCGTTGGCGTCGCCGTTGGTGAAGGACTTGGCGTCGCCGGTGATGACGCGCAGGAACTTCGGCATCGCGACCACGTCGCCCTGCCGGCTGCCGACGAACTTGATCTCTGCCTGCGCGGGCTTGAGGATCTTGCCGATGTTGCCCTCGGCGCCACCGCCCTGGTCGCCCGCGTCGAACTCCTGCGTACCGTCCTGGAGGCGCAGCACCGGCCAGTAGTACGTGGACTTGTCGCCCTGGTTCTGGCAGGAGGTGTCCGCGGCCGCGAGGTCCTGGTCGCTGGAGAAGGCGTCGTTGTCCTGATTGCCTACGTAGTCGTGCGTGTGGTGGGCGCCGTTGTCGACACCCGGGGCGGCGATCAGGTTGTCGCTGTTGAACAGGTTGTTCTCGTTGACGCCGCACTCCGTGGTGAAGGTGCCGGTGGAACCGCCGTCGCCGTTCGCGGCGAGGCCGTTGCGGCTGTTGCGGGAGTTCGGCTGGACGTCGTTGATGTCGATGAAGTCGTCGGCGACCGGACCGGCGACACCGTTGCCGTTGTCGTCCTGGTTCTGGCCGTCCCCGTTCTGGTTTCCGCCGTCCTGGCCGTCTCCGCCGCTCTGCCCGTCTCCGCCGTTCTGGCCGCCGCCGTTCTGCGTCTGGTCGGCGGGGCGGCCCTGGCATCCGGCCAGCTCGTCCAGGTCGTCGTCGGCCCGGCCGCCGGCCCGGTTGATCTCCAGCTGGATCCGGTCGATGATCGCCTTCCGGCGCTCCTTGAGCGGGCCGAGAATGCTGTTGCCGACGAACTGCGCGTCACCCGCCTGAGCCCGCCGTGTCGTGGCGAGACGCTGGTAGGCGTCGGTGATCTGGCTGTCCATCGTGGCCAGTTCGCCGTCCACCTCCCCGCGCGCCCGGTCCGGCACGTCCCGGATCTGCTGACCGACGTCGGGGCAGTCGATCGTCGCCACCTGCGCGGCGGCCGACCTGGTCCGGTTGTGACCCCCGTGCTCCTCGTGCGCCGAAGCGTAGAAGTTGGCCCAGACCAGCCCGCCCCCGCCGACCGCCAGGGCCGCCGCCCCGGCAACGATCTTGGTGGCCAGCGGCGTACGGCGTTTTCTCGTGTTGCGTCCCATGGAACTCCTCTGACTTCCTTGCGGGGGCATCGCTTGCGGGGCATCGAGGGCGCCCGACAGGAGTGAAGCGGCTTCCCTTCATACGGAAGCCGCTCCGGAGGTGTTCACCCGTGGCGGGAATTGCCGGGTCCCGTGGGACGGGCGGGACGTGTGAGAAGGTCAGCGGCCGCGGTCCAGATACGCCAGAACCGCCAGCACACGGCGGTTGTCGTCGTCCGAGACCTCCAGACTCAGCTTCGCGAAGATGTTCGCCGTGTGCTTCGCGATCGCCCGCTCCGTGACGACGAGTTTGCCGGCGATCGCCGCGTTGGTCCGGCCCTGCGCCATCAGTTCCAGCACCTCCAGCTCGCGGGGGGTGAGCCGCTCCAGCGGCCGGTCCTCCGCCGCACGCCGGCTGAGCAGCTGCTGGATGACCTGCGGGTCCATCGCGGTACCCCCCGCCGCCACCCGGCGTACGGCGTCCACGAACTGCTCCGCGTCGAACACCCGGTCCTTGAGCAGGTAGCCCACTCCGCCGCTCCCGTCGGCCAGCAACTCGCGCGCGTACAGCTGCTCCACGTGCTGGGAGAGGACCAGGACCGGCAGCCCCGGCTTTTCGCGGCGGGCCTCCAGCGCGCACTGCAGGCCCTCGTCGGTGAGCGTGGGCGGCAGCCGGACGTCGACCACGGCCACGTCCGGCTCCAGTTCGGCCAGGGCCCGGGACAGCTCCGGGCCGGTCTCGACGGCCGCGGCGATCTCGAAGTCGTGGGCCTCCAGGAGCCGGACCAGTCCGTCGCGCAGCAGGAACAGGTCTTCGGCTAGGACAACGCGCAAGGGATCTCCATGGTGACCATGGTGGGGCCGCCCGCGGGCGAGCTGACGGCCAGGACGCCGTCGAATGTACCCAGTCGCCGTTCCACCCCGGCCAGGCCCGAACCCGCCCCGACCACCGCGCCGCCCTTGCCGTTGTCGGTGACCGATACGCGCAGGTTCCCCTCGCTGTGGTGCACGTCGACCCATATCCGGTCGGCGCCGGAGTGCTTCACGGCGTTGGTGAGGATCTCGCTGACCGCGAAGTACGCGGCCGACTCCACGGGTGCCTCGGCGCGGCCGGGCAGATCCACGTCGACCTCGACGGCGACCGGCAGGCGCAGCGCCAGGGCGCGCACCGCGTCGCCGAGCCCGCGCTCCGCCAGCACCGGCGGGTGGATGCCGCGCACCAGCTCGCGCAGCTCGGTCAGCGCGTCGGCGGAGGAACGCCGGGCCTGCGCCAGCAGTTCCCTGGCCCTGCGCGGGTCCTTCTCCAGCAGCGCCTCGATGGTGCCCAGGTCCATGCCCATGGCGACCAGCCGGGCCTGCGCCCCGTCGTGCAGGTCGCGTTCGATGCGGCGCAGTTCGGCGGCGGAGGTGTCCACGGCGTCGCGCCGGGTCTCGGTCAGCACCCTCACCCGCTCGGCGAGTTCGGTCTGGTCCGAGCCGAGGACCGCGCCGGCGAGCCGGAAGTGGGCCCGCAGCGCGAGCGGGCCGAGCCAGGCGGCGGAGACGAGGAGGACGGCGCCCAGGGCGGCGGCGTACAACGCGGTGGTCTGGTCGGACACGGGCACGAAGCCGTACCAGTAGGTGTCGTCCCAGACCCGCCACAGCCCGGCCGCGATCGTGAACCCCTCCAGCGGGTAGGCCACCAGCGCGAAGGCCAGCAGCGCGGTGACGAAGCCCGCCGTCATGTCGACCGGGAGCCAGCGGAAGTCCCGCCAGGTCGCCGGGTCACGGAGCATCCCGAAGGTGCGCGTCCACGGGTTGGCGCCCTCGGGCAGCGGCCGGTAGGCCCGCCGGATGCGCACCCCGCCCCACTCGGCGGCGAGCAGCCGCCGCCAGTCCGCGAACATCCGCACACCGGTCAGCACGTACGGCGTGGTGACGATGCCGACGCCGATCGGGACGAGGGCGACGGACACCAGGGTCAGGCAGAAGCAGAGCACCGACCCGGGCAGGGAGATGAACGTCAGGGCCAGTCCCCGCACGGCCGACAGCGCCATGCCTCGCGTCCGCGTCGTGCGCCCGGGGGGCCGGGTCTGCCGGGCGCCGCTCTTCGTGTCGATGCTCATGACGGCAGTCTCGCGGAGTCGGCGGCCGGTGACACGGGGCCGGGCACCCCGGTCAGGGGGTGGTGCCAGGTACACCTCCGCCGGGTCAGGCGGTGCCGGCCGCGAGGACCTTCGCCTCCGTGTCCGGGTCCAGGCCGACCGGCGGCCGGCCGGGGCGCTGCGGCGCGGTGCCGCCGACGGCACGCAGCCAGGACCAGGTGTCGGCCACCGTGTCGCCGACCGGGCGGCAGGTCAGGCCGGTGGCCAGGGCCCGGGAGACGTCCGCACCCTGCAGTGCGTCGTGCAGGTCGCTGCCCGGCGGTGTCCACACCGGCAGCTGCTCCCACGGCTCGACGCCGGCGGCGAGAACGGCCTCGGGGGCCGTCCAGCGCAGCTCCGCCGCGCCGCCGGTGGCCCTCGCACAGGCGTCGAGCAGTCCGCCCATGGTGGTGTGCCCCGCCGGGGAGGCCAGGTTGTACGGTCCGCCCAGCTCCCGGTCGACCGCGCCGAGCGTCCAGTCGGCGAGGTCACGGGCGTCGATGTACTGCAGGGGCAGGTCCCGCGGGCCCGGCGCGAGGACCGGGCCGCCGCGGGCGACGCGGTTCAGCCACCACGGGAGCCGGCCGATGTTCTCGTACGGGCCGAGGATCAGCCCGGCCCGCACCAGCACCGACCGGTCCGCGCCGAAGGCCTCCACGGCGGCCAGCTCGGCACCCCGCTTGTCCCGGGCGTAGTCGCTCCGCCCGGCGTCCGCCGAGGCGCCCTCGACGAGCGGGGCGTCCTCGGTGTACCCGGCGGGCGGCGCCCAGGCGTACACCGAGCAGCTCGACACGTACACGTACCGTCCGGCGCGGCCCCGCAGCAGCCGCGCCGCGTCCCGTACCGCGCGGGGCGCCGCCGACCAGGTGTCGACGACGGCGTCCCAGGTGCCCTCGGCCAGGGCGGCGAGCCCGTCCGGCGCGGTGCGGTCGCCGTGCAGCGCCCGCACCCCGGGCGGCGGGGTGTGCCGTCCGCGGTGCAGGACGGTCACCTCCCAGCCGCGGCCGAGCGCCGCCTCGGCCACGGCCCGCCCCACGAACTCCGTACCGCCCAGCACCAGTAGTCTCATGCCGCCACTGTGCCGGGCGCGGGTTTCGGAGGGAACGGTCCTCTGCCGTCGGCAGACGGGCGGCCGGCGTCAGCGGCCGGTGGGCGGCGTGTACTTGTAACCGACCCGGCGCACCGTCTGGATCGTCTGCCGGTGCTCCGCGCCGAGCTTCCGGCGCAGCCGGGCCACGTGCACGTCGACGGTGCGGCCGTCGCCCACGTGTCCGTAGCCCCACACCGTGGTGACCAGCTGGTCGCGGGTGTGGACCCGGTGCGGGTGCGCGACGAGATGGGCGAGCAGTTCGAACTCCAGATAGGTCAGGTCGAGTTCACGACCCTCCACGGCGGCGGTGCGCCGCGCGGGGTCGATCCGGACGAGCGGGTTCTCGCCCGGGACCCGGTCTCGGGGCCGGTTCTGCGCCGGAAGGCCCGGGATCCGGTCCCGGCTCCGGCCCGGGTCCCCGAAGGGCGGCTGCTGGTCGGCCGGGACGAGCACCAGGTAGCCGACCATCGGCGGATGCCCCGGCAGCGCCGGGAGGGTGTGCGGGGGCGCGGGCAGCCAGGTGGCGCCCGGCGGCAGCAGGTCCGCGACGTCCACCACCTCGTCCGGATCGACGGCGCGCAGCCGGTGCCGGGGGCTGCCGGTGTCGGGACGGACGGCGGGGGAGTCGAGGGTGACGGTGGACAGGGAACGGGTGGTCGCCATGAGACGTCAGCTCTTTCGCGCGAGAGGTTCGTCGGGAGGGGCGACGGGCGCGAGTTCGTGGTCGGGCGCGTCGCGGGACGTACGTCGTGCGCACCGGCGGCAGGCGCAGAAGGCCTGGGATGTACGGCTTCCTAGCGGGCCGGCGCGATCGTCGCGCGGCAACACACCCGGTCGAAGTCGTCGTGCTGACGGGAAGGCCAGAAGGGCTCGAGGTCATGGCGACCCGTCGCTGCGTACTTCCGGAAGCTGGCCATGGGCCCCATTGAAGCAGACGGCGGCGGGGGAGAGGAGAGTCCTCTCAGTGCGTGGACGCCGGCCGGCCGGGATCCGGACGTCGAAACGGTCGTCCCACCAGCCGTTTGCGCCGGTTCAGCGGGGCGACCTCGATCGCCCGGCCCGGGCCACCGTCCCACTGCGCGGACAGGCCGGAGCCCGCGAACGCGGCCACGACCTCGTGCCCGGCGGCCGTGGTCGTCTCCTGCGAGCCGTCGAAACCGCCGTAGTGCAGCATGAGCCCGTGGCCCTCGGCGGCGGCCTCGGTGCTCTGCCGGTGGAAGAAGACGAAGCCCCGGGCGCCCCGGCGCTCCGCGCCGATCTCCGCCGCCCCGCAGCCCCGGCAGCAGGTGAAGTCCTCCCGGGCGGTGATGCCGGCCGCGTCCAGGGCCTCGAAGACCCGGGTGAGCCGGTCCGGGTCGGTGGTCTCCCCGCCCCAGCTCTCCTGCTCGGCCACCCGCTCCCGCCACAGCGCGGTCCACCAGCAGCCCGGCCTGGGCACGGGAGACCGGCCGCTCGCCGTACGCGCCGCCGACGAGGTGTTCCTCCGCGATCTCCGTCAGCGTCCCGCGGTCGTCGTGGCCGCAGGGGAGCTGCTCGCACACCCGCTGCCCGACCTGCCCTCGTGCCACACCTGGGCGAACACGTCGGGGAGGTCAGGTATCCGCTGCATCAGCAGGAAGCGGTCGCCGGCTCGGCCGATACGCGCGATCAGCTCCCGCAGCTCCGCCGCACGCGACCGGGTGTGCGTCCGTCCGCTCTCCGTGAGGACCTTGAGGGCGAGGACTCCGCCGATCTCCATGTCCCCACCCTCGCACGCGCCACTGACGGCGCGGGCCGGTCTCAGACCTGGCCGGCCTTCTCCAGCGCCGTGCAGCAGGTGTCGACGAGCAGCCGCGTCACCACGTACGGGTCGACGTTGGCGTTGGGGCGGCGGTCCTCGATGTACCCCTTGCCGTCCTTCTCGACCTGCCACGGGATGCGCACCGAGGCGCCCCGGTCGGAGACGCCGTAGGAGTACTCGTTCCACGGGGCGGTCTCGTGCAGGCCGGTGAGGCGGTCGTCGATGCCGGCGCCGTAGTTCTTGACGTGGTCCAACGGCTTGGACCCCTCACCGAGCGACTCGGCGGCGGTGATGATGGCGTCGTACCCCTCGCGCATCGCCCTGGTGGAGAAGTTGGTGTGCGCGCCCGCGCCGTTCCAGTCGCCCTTGACCGGCTTGGGGTCGAGGGTGGCGGAGACCTCGAAGTCCTCGGCCGTGCGGTAGAGCAGCCAGCGGGCCACCCACAGCTGGTCGGAGACCTCCAGCGGGGACAGCGGGCCGACCTGGAACTCCCACTGGCCGGGCATGACCTCGGCGTTGATGCCGGAGATGCCGAGTCCGGCCTTGAGGCAGTTCTCCAGGTGCGCCTCGACGACGTCGCGGCCGAAGATCTCGTCCGAGCCGACACCGCAGTAGTAGCCCCCCTGCGCGGCCGGGAAGCCGCCCTCGGGGAAGCCGAGCGGGCGGGCGCCCTTGAAGAAGGTGTACTCCTGCTCGATGCCGAAGATCGGCTCCTGCGCGGCGAAGCGCTCGGTCAGCTCGGCCAGTTCGGCGCGGGTGTTGCTCGGGTGCGGCGTCATGTCCGTGTCGAGGACCTCGCACAGCACCAGGATGTCGTCGCCGCCGCGGATCGGGTCGGGGCAGGAGAAGACCGGCCTCAGCACGCAGTCCGAGGAGTTGCCCTCGGCCTGGTTGGTGGAGGAGCCGTCGAAGCCCCAGACGGGCAGCGCGTCCAGGCCGGCGGGGGCATCCGTGATGATCTTCGTCTTGGAACGGAGCTTGGCCGTCGGCTCGGTGCCGTCGATCCAGATGTACTCGGCCTTGAAGGTCACGGGGGCCACATCCTTCGGGGTGGTCTGGGCGCACTCGCGGGTGCTGCGGCGCTGGGCGGCAGGGGCGCCGCGTCTACTGCCGTGCAGCCTGCCAACGGGCGATTTCCCGACCGTTGCCCGTGTGTGAACCCCGTGTTACCCGGGCTGCTTGTGGTGCGGCTCACCCACGTCGTCGCCGGCCGCCTCCCGCATGCCGGACAGGAAGCCCTCGATCGCGGCCCGTTCGCGTGCGTCGTATCCACTCAGCAGCTCCACCGCGCGGGTGATCAGCGGCCCGAAGTGGGACCAGCCCAGCGCGACCGCGCGCTCGTCCACCTCGACGGTGACCTTGCGCCGGTCCCGCTCGTCACGCACCCGCCGCACGTGCCCCGCCCGCTCCAGCCGGTCGACCAGCGCCGTCGTCCCCGCGGAGTTCAGCCCGAGCGCGGCGCCCAGGTGCCCGGCGGTCAGCGCATCGCCCGCCCGCGCGGCGTCCATCAGCGCGATGAGCGCGCGGACGTCGGTGGGGTGCATGCCGTTGCGCTGCGCGAACCGCGCACTGTGCGCGCCCAGTTCCACGGTGAGCGCCCGCAACAGGTGGACGATCTCCATCTCCGGTCCCCGGTCGGACATCCGGCACCCTCCTTCAGGATCATCTCGCTCGACAAGTATCTTGTTCAGCGAGATAGTAGCGGGGATGCAGGGACATGCAGGGACCAGGGGAGCGAACGAGACAGGGGGCACGCTCATGAGCGCGCGCGGTTCGTACGAAGCAGGCCGATTCCACGACGCCTACGACAAGGTCATGGCCAAGTGGCCCGCGGGGACCGAGGCGGTGACCGTGCCCACCCCGTTCGGCGAGACGCACGTCCACGTGACCGGTCCGGCCGGCGGCCGCCCCCTCGTCCTGTTGCCGGGCGGCGGCGCGGCGACCTCCGCGTCCTGGTACGCCCAGGCCGCCGAGCTGTCCCGCACCCACCGCGTCCACGCCGTCGACCTGATCGGCGCCCCCGGGCGCAGCATCCCGGCCGGCGACCGGCACCCCCGTACGGTCGCCGACCTCACCGGCTGGCTGGACGCGCTCCTCGACGGCCTCGGCATCGCGGAGACCGACCTCGGCGGGCACTCCTACGGCGCCTGGATCGCCCTGCACCACGCCCTGCACGCGCCCGAACGGGTACGCCGCCTGTTCCTCCTGGACCCGACCCAGTGCTTCGCCGGGCTCAAGGCGGCCTACCTGCTGCACGCGCTGCCGATGCTGCTGCGGCCCACGCCCCGCCGGGTCCGCGCCTTCCTGGACTGGGAGACGGGCGCGACCCCGCTCGACGCCGACTGGCTCGCCCTCCAGGAGGCCGCCGCCGGCTTCCCGGAGCGCAGGCCGGTCACCGGGCCGCGCCCGGCCCCGCAGGCCCTGCGCGCCCTCGACGTGCCGGTCCTGCTGCTCCTGGCCGGGAACAGCAGGACGCACGACGCCGCGGAGGTGGCGGCCCGGGCGCGGACCCTGCTGCCGCACGTGGAGACGGTCGTCCTGCCGGACGTGTCCCACCACGCGCTGCCGCAGTCCGCGCCGTCCGCACTGGGGCGGCGCCTCGGCGGCTTCCTCGCCGCACCGGCCGGCTGATCGTCAGCCGACCTTCTCGATCAGCGCGCGCCGGATCAGGAACTTGCCCTCCTCCCGCACCTGTTCGAACGCCGCGTTGTTGAGGAGCGCGCAGCTGCCCGAGACCGAGGTGACCTCGACGGTCGTGGACCTGCCGTTGTCGAGGTTGGTCACCCGCAGGTCGGTGCCCACCGGGAACTGGTTGCTGGAGGCGGCGGGTGCGCCGCCCTCGCCGGAGAGGGTGACGGTGGAACCGGCGCAGACCTGCTCGCCGGCCTGCCCGGCCCCGCCGGCCTGGCCCCCGGCCTGCTCTCCCGTCTCCTGCCCGGCGTCCTGGCCCCCGGCCTGCTCTCCGGACTCCTGCCCGGCGTCCTGGCCCGTCTCCTGCCCGGCCTGCGGCGGCTGCGCGGACGGGGAGCCGCTCCGGGCCGGCGGCGCGGTCTGGGAGTCCTGAGCCGACTCCCCGACCGCGCAGCCGGACGCCGCCTGCTTGCGCTCGATCTCCGCGACGACCGCCTCGCGGTTCTCGATCCGGGCCTGGGACAGCGCGTCGGGTTCGGCCCGCTGGCCCTCGATGAACCGCTGGTTGTTGCCGAGCGCGGTGGCCAGCCCCTGGCAGACGCCCGAGTCCTGGGCGGCCGTCGTCCGCGCCTCCTGGGTGGTCTGCGCGGCATTAGAGGCGTTCGCCATGACGAAGGCGCCGCCGCCGGCCACCGTGGCGGCGCCCACCAGTAGCGCGATCTTCTTCTTCGTGCCGAGAGTTCTCCTGCGCGACATGCGCGCCTCCTGAAGAGGTAGGGGAGCGTACGCCGCTATGTACGAGATACCGAACGGAGTTGCTCACCGGTCGCGTCGATGCGCGCACGTAACCTGCGTCACACCCTCGGATCCCGGACTACCGGGACAGGGCCTCCCGGACCGCCTCGTCGGTGCGCCCCACCACGGCCGTCCCGTCGTCCGCCGTGATGATCGGCCGCTGGATCAGCTTCGGGTGTCCGGCGAGCGCGGTGACCCAGCGGTCACGTGACGCCTCGTCACGGGGCCAGTCCTTCAGGCCCAGTTCCTCGGCGGCCGCCTCCTGGGTGCGGGTGATGTCCCACGGTTCGAGTCCGAGCCGGGTGAGCACCTCGCGGATCTCGTCCGCGCTGGGCACGTCCTCCAGGTAGCGACGGACGGTGTAGTCGGCCCCTTCGGCGTCGAGCAGGCTGATCGCGCTGCGGCACTTCGAACAGGCCGGATTGATCCAGATCTCCATGCCGCACACGGTAACCGGAGGGGTGCGGAAACTCGTTCACCACGGGGGTCACAGCGGCCCCGAAAGCCCTTGTGGGCAGGGGCTTTTGTCAGTGGGGGGCGGTAAAATAGAAGCAGTGTTCGAGGGTGTCGCCGGGAGGTCCGGACGGCGCCCTGACCGCGACAGGAGGATGCCCGTGCCCGCTGCCGCACTGAAGCCGAAGCCGCTGCCCACCCAGTCCACCGCCAAGCGGCCCGTCCTGCTCGACCTGCCGTACGAGCCCGTGGAGAAGCGTCCGCTGCCGGCGGGCCGCCCCCGCGAGTGGTACGTGTCGCACAACCGCCGGCTCAAGGCGATGCGCCTCGCCATCGCCCTGCTGGACTCCGGCGTCTACCTGCCCGCCCAGGCGCGCAACGAGAGGATCCGGAGCGCCGCGCTCACCATCGGGGTCCACCCGCCGTCGGACACCACGTGCCACATGGTGCGGGCGTTGATGCGGTACTCGCGGTGACCTCGGCGCCGGGTGCCGTGTCGTCCACGGTGCCCGGCGCTCGTTCGCCGTCCCTGGGGGCTGCCGGCACCGCGCCCCCACTTCGGCCCTGACGGGCCCCGCCCTCGACTCCCCCGGAGGGGCCGATCCTCCCGACCGGCGCCGAGCGGGGACCTACGCCGACAACTCCCGCTCCAGCGGCGTCCGGAACCGGGGCGTGATCCGGGTCGTGCCCACCCAGGACGCCAGCCGCTCGGCCTCCGCCGCGATCGCGGTCTCCGCCTCACGGCCGACGCCCTCGCCCTCCAGGATCCGCCAGACGATCTCGCCGTCGGCCCGCTGGGCCCAGCCGCCGATCACCCGGCCGTTCCACCACACCGTCGGACCGACGTTGCCGCTGCCGTCGAAGAGCGCCGGCCGCAGCCCGGGGGCGAGGTACCAGTCCCGCTGCTGCCAGCCCATCGCCGTCGGATCCAGGCCGGGCAGCAGCGCCGCCCACGGCTCGGCGGGCCCGGCGACCGGGCCGGCGTCACCGGCGACGACGTACCCCGTGCCCTCGTCCAGGGAGACCGCCTCCGCGCCGATCGCGGTCAGTGCCCGGCGCACCTCCGTCACCCGCCACCCGGTCCACCACTTGAGGTCCTCCTCGGTCGCCGGACCGCACGCCGCCAGCCACCGGCCCAGCAGCTCGGCCTGGGCCCCGCCCGGGTCCAGCTCGGGATGCTCGGGCGCCGGAGCCCAGCGGAACTGGCTGGACGTCCACGAGCCCAGCGGCCGGCCCCGCACCACCTTGCCCTCCACGCCCAGCACCCGCAGCAGGCGGGTGGAGACGGTGTGCACACCCTCGTAGCTCTTCCCGGCCGCGTAGGCGAACTGCTCCTTCAGGCGCGGCTCGTCACGGGCCAGCTCGGCCGCCGTGGCCTGGCCGCGCCGGGCCAGCGCGGCCAGCGTCGACTCCTCGACCTCCGCCAGCCAGGCGGCGTCCGGGGCCCCCGCCTCCGCCATGTTCTTGACCAGTCTGGCCCGCTCCCGGGCGGCGACGGTGCGTCCGGTGGAGGCGTGCACGACGGCCGTCAGCTCCGTCGGGAACACGAACACCGTGTGCCGCATGCCGTGCATCCGGACCAGCGACCGGTCCTCGTACAGCGCCCGCTCCGTCTCTCCCACGGTCTGCGCGCTGTCCGCCAGCCGCGCGCCCACGGCCAGGTGCACCGCCGCCGGGTCCGTGCCGTGCAGCGCGACCAGTGCACCGGCGACCTCCTCCGGGCTCTCCGCCCGCGCGGACGCCGTCAGCAGCTGCCGCAGGGCCAGCCGGTCCCGCCGCTCGGCCGTCCCGATGTGCCGTCGTACGCCCTCACCCATGCAGGCCCTCCACCCGTCCGTACGCGCGTCGCGTCCTCGGTGGGGACATCGTGCCCGACACCACTGACAACCGGCGGCCCGTGGCCCGGACGGCTTCGTGTTCCGACGACACTCTCGACACCCTCGGCGACCCGGGCCCGGCCGAGCTGCGCCTCAGCCCGCACGTCGGGCGCGTCCTCGGCCGTGTCCCGCGCTCCTTCGCCGACCGGGCCGCCCGTCACGTCGAGGCCTTCCGCCGAACCCGCCGGCGGGGGAGGGCGGCGCCGCGACTAGTACGGCGCCCGGAGATCGACGTAACCGAGCAGCACGATCACCGCGGCCACGCAGCCGAGCACCACCGCGGTGGACACCCACGAGGACCGGCGGCCGGAGCCCACGTGGTCGGGGTCGGCACGGAAGGGGACCGGGCCGGGAGGGTTCTCCTTCCAGCGTGCGGCGAGCATCCGCGCCCGCGCCGACGGCTCCTTGTGCTCGGCGCCGTCCGCCCACCTCAGGTCGAACTCGCGCTCCTCGTCGCCTGGCTCCGCCATCTCCGGCACTCTCCCCGTCCCCCCGACGTGCAACCCGACTCGGACAACCGTGTCAGTGGACATGATCCCGGCCCGCCCGCACCCTGTGAAGTGTTTTCGGCCACGCACGACGGCGCCCCCGCCCCCGGGAAACGGGGACGGGGGCGCCGGCCGGAACGGCGTGGGGCGTCGATCACACGTCGAAGTACATCTCGAACTCGTGCGGGTGCGGACGCAGCTGCAGCGGCGCGATCTCGTTGGCGCGCTTGAAGTCGATCCACGTCTCGATCAGGTCCGGCGTGAACACGTCGCCCTGGAGGAGGAACTCGTGGTCGGCCTCCAGGCGGTCGAGGACGGCGCCCAGCGAGGTCGGGACCTGCGCCACGTTCGCGTGCTCCTCGGGAGCCAGCTCGTAGAGGTCCTTGTCGATCGGCTCGGCCGGCTCGATCTTGTTCTTGATGCCGTCCAGGCCCGCCAGCAGCAGCGCCGAGAAGGCCAGGTACGGGTTGCCGGAGGCGTCCGGGGCGCGGAACTCGACGCGCTTGGCCTTCGGGTTCGAGCCCGTGATCGGGATGCGCATCGCGGCCGAGCGGTTGCGCTGCGAGTACACCAGGTTCACCGGCGCCTCGAAGCCCGGCACCAGGCGGTGGTACGAGTTCACCGTCGGGTTGGTGAAGGCCAGCAGCGACGGGGCGTGCTTGAGGATGCCGCCGATGTAGTAGCGGGCGGTGTCCGACAGGCCGGCGTAGCCCTGCTCGTCGTAGAAGAGCGGCTCGCCGCCCGACCACAGGGACTGGTGGACGTGCATGCCCGACCCGTTGTCACCGAAGATCGGCTTCGGCATGAAGGTCGCCGTCTTGCCGTTCTTCCAGGCCACGTTCTTCACGATGTACTTGAAGAGCTGGAGGTCGTCGGCGGCCGCGAGCAGCGTGTTGAACTTGTAGTTGATCTCGGCCTGGCCGGCGGTGCCCACCTCGTGGTGCTGGCGCTCGACCTTCAGGCCGGACCGCTCCAGCTCCAGGGAGATCTCGGCGCGCAGGTCGGCGAAGTGGTCGACCGGCGGGACCGGGAAGTAGCCGCCCTTGTAACGGACCTTGTAACCGCGGTTGTCCTCCAGGGCACCGGTGTTCCAGGCGCCGGCCTCGGAGTCGATGTGGTAGAAGGACTCGTTCGCGCTGGTGGCGAAGCGGACGGAGTCGAAGACGTAGAACTCCGCCTCCGGGCCGAAGAACGCGGTGTCGGCGATGCCCGTGGAGGCCAGGTACGCCTCGGCCTTCTTCGCCACGTTCCGCGGGTCGCGGGAGTACTGCTCGCCCGTGATCGGGTCGTGGATGAAGAAGTTGATGTTGAGCGTCTTGTCCCGGCGGAACGGGTCGATGCGCGCCGTCGACAGGTCGGGGCGCAGGGACATGTCCGACTCGTGGATGGCCTGGAAGCCGCGGATCGAGGACCCGTCGAAGGCCTGCTCGTCGTCGGGGTCGAACGCCTCGGCGGGCAACGTGAAGTGCTGCATGACGCCCGGCAGGTCGCAGAACCGGACATCGACGAACTTGACGTCCTCGTCCGCGATGTACTTCTTGGCGTCGTCGGCGTTCTGGAACATCCAGCTCCTCCTACTCCCGACCGTCCCGCCGGGGTGGTAGATCGTTCGTGCGGCCAGTGCGGGTGGCACACGCTCCCTCGACCCTAGGGACGGGTGATTTCTCGGGCGTGACCCATTTGTTTCGCAGAAGTTAACCGGCCTCCTCCCAGCCTAGGCCGCATCGGCCCCCGTCACACCCCACCGTCCCGGCTTCGCGCACCGGCGCAGTACCGTGGTCGGGTGGACAACAGGCAAGCAATCGGATCGTGGCTCTCCGGCCCCCGCGCGGCCATCGAGGAGGGCGGCACCGATCTCGGGTACCGCGGTGAGCAGCTGGGTCTGCCGGAGGAGGGGCCGGGTTCGATCGCCCGCCCGGGCAGGCGTCTCGGCGCGCTGGCCGTCGACTGGGCCCTGTGCGTCCTGATCGCATACGGCCTGATCACGGGCAGCTATGGGCAGACGGCGAGCAACTGGGCCCTGCTGATCTTCTTCGTGCTGAGCGTGCTGACCGTCGGCACGATCGGCTTCACCCCGGGCAAGCGCCTCTTCGGCCTGCGGGTGGTGGACCTCGCCACCGGCCGGCCCAGCCCGCTGCGTGCCCTGCTCCGCTCGGTCCTGCTGTGCCTCGCCCTGCCGGCGCTGATCTGGGACCGAGACGGCCGCGGCCTGCACGACCGGCTGGCCCGCACGGTGGAAGTCCGGACCTGACGCCTCCCGGGGGCGAGTGCGACGCCCGGTGAGGACGGCGCCGGTACGGCGATGGGGGCGGCCCGAGTGATCGGGCCGCCCCCATCGCCGTACCGGCGCTCCGGAGTCCTGCCGGAGCCCTCAGGGGGTCAGCGCTGCCTGGGGTTGCCGCCCCGGGGCATCCGCATGCCCTTCGGCATCGGGCCCTTGGGCAGCGGCATGTTGCTCATCAGGTCGCCCAGGGCGCGCAACCGGTCGTTGGTCACGGTGACCTGCGGGCCGGACAGCACGCGGGGCAGCTTCAGCATGGTCGTGCGCAGCTTCTTCAGCTCGACCTGCCCCTCGCCGGTGCCCACCATCAGGTCGTGCACGGGGACGTCGGCGACGATGCGGTTCATCTTCTTCTTCTCGGCCGCGAGCAGGGACTTCACCCGGTTCGGGTTGCCCTCCGCGACCAGCACGATGCCGGCCTTGCCGACCGCGCGGTGCACCACGTCCTGGTTGCGGTTCATCGCCACCGCGGGGGTGGTCGTCCAGCCCCGGCCGATGTTGTCCAGTACGGCCGCCGCCGCGCCCGGCTGTCCCTCCATCTGCCCGAAGGCCGCCCGCTCGGCCCGGCGCCCGAAGACGATCGCCGTCGCGAGGAAGGCGAGCAGCAGGCCCAGGATGCCGAGATAGATGGGGTGACCGATCAAGAAACCGATCCCGAGGAGGACACCGAAGACGACGATGCCGACACTCGCGAGCACAAGACCGATCTTCTTGTCGGCCTTGCGGGTCATCTTGTAGGTCAGAGCGATCTGCTTCAGTCGCCCGGGGTTTGCAGCGTCCGCTGCAGGTTCCTTCCTCGCCATGGCACGAAGTCTACGTGCCCCCGGAAGCGCCGACGACGGCAGTGTCCGGCGGGGGAGGCGGGATCGCGGCGGGACGGTGCCGCCGGCGCGCGGGGCGAGCGGCCGGGCGGGCAGTCGGGTGTGCGGTTAGGGCCGGCCGGCGACGGACTGGCGCAGTGCGCGCTCCGTCTCGATGCGGTCCTTGGCGCGACGGCGGTCCTCCAGGACGGAGTTCCACGCGTTGCGCCGGGCGGTGCGCTGGCCGCCGCTCATCAGCAGCGACTCGACGGCCCGCAGGGCGGTGGTGAACGACGGGATGGCGGTGGCACGGACGACGGTGTCACGAGCGGCGGTGGCACGAACGGGTGCGGCCTGCATCGCGGAGGTCCCCCTCGGTACGGCTCCGGTTCCCGGAGACGGGTGTACATGGTGGTGTACGTGCTGTGATTCCAGGGTCACTGATTGGTGTTACCAGGGCGTGACCCGCCGGTCAAACGCACATGAAGTCGCGTGGCCGGGTGCCGGAACAGATGCGCGGCCCCGACCGGTGCCCTCATCAGCGAGGACGGTCGGGGCCGCGGCACCTCGGCCATTACCGGCCAGTAGTGGCTTGTGCGGGAGTTCACACGGTGGCGGAGCGGCGCTGCTCCATGGCCATCCCGTAGAGCCGTCCGGCGCGGTACGAGGAACGCACCAGCGGGCCCGACATCACGCCGGAGAAACCGATCTGCTCGGCCTCCTCCTTCAGCTCCACGAACTCCTGCGGCTTGACCCAGCGCTCCACGGGGTGGTGGCGCACGGACGGGCGCAGGTACTGCGTGATGGTGATCAGCTCGCAGCCGGCCTCGTGCAGCTGCTTCAGCGCCTCGCTGATCTCCTCGCGGGTCTCGCCCATGCCGAGGATCAGGTTCGACTTGGTGACCAGGCCGTAGTCGCGGGCGTCCGTGATGACCTTCAGGGAGCGCTCGTAGCGGAAGCCGGGGCGGATGCGCTTGAAGATCCGCGGGACCGTCTCGACGTTGTGCGCGAAGACCTCGGGGCGGGAGTCGAAGACCTCCCGCAGCAGCTCCGGCACCGCGTTGAAGTCGGGGGCGAGCAGCTCGACCTTGGTGCGGCCGGCCTCGCGTCCGGCGGTCTGCTGGTGGATCTGGCGCACCGTCTCCGCGTACAGCCAGGCGCCGCCGTCGGGCAGGTCGTCGCGGGCGACGCCGGTGATGGTCGCGTAGTTCAGGTCCATCGTGACGACGGACTCGCCGACGCGGCGCGGCTCGTCGCGGTCGAGCGCCTCCGGCTTGCCGGTGTCGATCTGGCAGAAGTCACAACGCCGGGTGCACTGGTCGCCGCCGATGAGGAAGGTCGCCTCGCGGTCCTCCCAGCACTCGTAGATGTTGGGACAGCCGGCTTCCTGGCAGACCGTGTGCAGGCCCTCGCTCTTCACGAGGTTCTGCATCTTGGTGTACTCGGGGCCCATTTTCGCCCGGGTCTTGATCCACTCGGGCTTGCGCTCGATGGGGGTCTGGCTGTTGCGGACCTCCAGGCGCAGCATCTTGCGTCCGTCGGGTGCGACTGCGGACACGACCGGCTCCCTAGCGTTTGATTCTTCGGCGTTCTTCAGGGTACGCCCGATGATTAGTTGGTCGGCGTTGGTGCTGGCCTTGCCGGGGACTGCCGCCCCCAGGCCCCCGCTTCGGCCCTGACGGGCCTCGACGTCAAACGCCGGACGGGCTGGTTTTATGCCGCCGGCGCCTTCTCGATCACCCGGGGCTTGAGTTCCGCGTTCTCCAGCACGTCCCGCAGGTGGCGCTCGGCGACCGGCAGGACCTCCTCGATGGTCACGTCGCGGCCGAGTTCGTTCGCCAGGGAGGCGACGCCCGCGTCGCGGATGCCGCAGGGGATGATCTTGTCGAACCACTTGTTGTCAGGGTTCACGTTGAACGAGAAGCCGTGCATCGTGACGCCCTTGGCGACCCGGATGCCGATCGCGGCGATCTTGCGGTCCTCGCGGCGCTGGCCCGCGTTGGACGGGGCGTACTCGGGGCCGTTGAGGCGGGGGTCGAACTCGTCGTCGGTCAGACGGGGGTCGAAGTCCAGGGACAGGCCGCCGAGCTTCGGGCGCTGCTCGACCGGATCGCCGAGGACCCAGACGCCGCTGCGGCCCTCCACCCGGGTGGTCTCCAGGCCGAACTCCGCGCAGGTGCGGATCAGGGCCTCCTCCAGGCGGCGGACGTGGGCCACCACGTCGACCGGACGCGGGAGCTTCTGGATGGGGTAGCCCACCAGCTGGCCGGGGCCGTGCCAGGTGATCTTGCCGCCGCGGTCCACGTCGATCACCGGCGTGCCGTCCAGCGGACGCTCGCTCTCCTCGGTGCGCCGGCCGGCGGTGTAGACCGGCGGGTGTTCGAGGAGCAGCACGGTGTCGGGAACCTCGTCGGCGAACCGCGCGGCGTGCACCCGGCGCTGTTCGTCCCACGCCTCCTGGTACTCGACGCGTTCGGCACCGAAGCCCATCCGGACGAAGCGCAGCTCACTCACGGCACGTGCCTCCCTGCAAGGTCGTAAGGCACGAAGCGTGCCCACGCCACTGTACGACCGTCCACGTGTCGTCAGCCGGGCGGGCGATCCTCACACGATCGGATGAATGCCGGGCGAATTGTGCGATCGGGTGTTTACTCTCCGCTACATTCGCGCCGTTCACGAGGCCATAAGGGCTGCTCACAGGCGCTCCGGGCACTTCGAACACCCGGAAGGCAGGAGACCGCACCGCACCATGACGGAACGACCCGCGCAGCGCACCCCCAACCGCCAGCTCGCCGCGCTCATCGCCGAAGCGGGGTTCTCGAACGCGGGTCTCGCGCGTCGCGTCGACCAGCTCGGACTCGAACACGGCCTGGACCTCAGATATGACAAGACGTCCGTCACCCGGTGGCTGCGCGGCCAGCAGCCCCGCGGCACCACCCCGGCCCTGATCGCCGAGGTCTTCACCCGGCGCCTGGGCCGGCGCCTGACCGCCCAGGACCTCGGCCTGGACGCCTGCGCGCCGGTCTACGCGGGCCTGGAGTTCGCCGGGAGCCCGGACGAGGCGGTCGACATCGTCGGCGGGCTGTGGCGCAAGGACTCCGGCTCCCACGCCGAACTGCGGAAGATCGCCTTCACGCCGGCCGGACTCGTCGTGCCCAGCCGCGACTGGCTGATCGGCCGCGCCGACGAGAAGGTGGCCCGCGCCGAGGTGCCCGTCCGCATCCCCGCGCAGGGCCGCCCCACGACCCCCGGGCTCGCCGTCCGGCTCGACCCGTCCCGGCGCCGGGCCCCGGCCGAGCGAGGCCCGGGGCAGAAGGTCGGCGGGGGCGACCTCGCCGCGCTGCGCTCGGTCGGCGAGCTGTTCCGCAGCCTCGACGACCGGTACGGCGGCGGACACGCCCGCCAGGCCCTGGTGCGCTACCTGGAGCACGAGCTGGAGCCGATGTTGCGCGGCACCTACGGCGAGCAGACCGGCCGCCGCCTCTTCGCCGCCGCGGCCGACCTGACCCGGCTCGCCGGCTGGACGTCGTACGACATCGCCGCGCACGGGCTGGCCCAGCGCTACTTCGTGCAGGCGCTGCGGCTCTCGCAGGCGGCGGCGGACCGGGCGTACGGCTCGTACGTGCTGGTCACCATGAGCCGGCAGGCCGTCTACCTGGGCCACGGGCGTGAGGCCGTGCAGCTGGCGCGGGTGGCGCAGCAGGGCGTGGGGACCTCGGCACCGCCGGTCGTGCAGACGCTGCTGCACGCCGCCGAGGCGCGGGCGCACGCCCTTCTCGGCGAGGTGCGGGCCTGCACCGCGGCCCTGGTGCGGGCCGAGCGGGCGCTGGAGGCCGCCCGGCCCGGCGACGAGGTGCCGCACTGGGCCCGCTTCTTCGACGAGGCGCAGCTCGCCGACGAGTTCGGACACTGCCACCGCGACCTGCAGCAGTTCCGCGCCGCCGCCCAGCACGCGGAACGCTCGCTGCAGCTGCGCGCCCCCGTCTACGCCCGCAGCAGGCTCTTCTGCCGGGTCGTCCTCGCCACCGCCCGGCTGGGGCTCGGCGAACTCGACCAGGCCTGCCAGCTGGCCGCCGAAGCGGCCGGCCAGGCGGCCGAGATGCGTTCGGTACGGGCCACGGAGTACGTCCGCGACTTCGAGCGCCGCCTGGAGCCGTACCGGGACGCCGCCCCGGTACGGGGGTACCGGGACAAGGTGGCGGCCCTGGGATAGCTGGGACAGCAGGGGTGGAGGGGTCCAGGGCCTCGAACGACACCCTTCTAGGCCGCGTGGGCGGTCGCCGTCGGTTCCGCCGCGTGCATCGGCCGGCCCGCCCCCAGGTCCGACAGGATCGCCGCCGACGCCCGGTGGCCCGAGTGCAGGGCGCCCTGGGGGGTGCTGGTGTCGCGGTGGTCGCCGCACACGTACAGCCCGGCCAGCAGCCGTACCGGCCTGCGCGGGTCGTGCGGCGGGCGCATCGCGGGCACCGCCTCGGGCGTGTGGTGCACGGCGAGGGTCTCCCACCGGGTGGTCGGGATGCCGTAGAGGCGGGAGAGGTGGATGCGCACGGCGGTGTCCAGGTCCGGCGGGGGAGGGCCGAGGACCGTCGAGGAGACGAGCGCGCGGCCGGCGGGCGCGCGGGACGGGTCCACCCGGCTGACCAGCGCCGTGTGGGCCACCGGACCGCCCCGGTCGGCGTCGAGCAGCAGGGACGCGCCGGTCGTCGGCGGCTCGTCGGTCGTGTGGTGCACCACCGTCACCGGGTGGAAGTCCGGCACCCGCAGGCCCGGCAGCAGCTCGGCGGCGGCGCGGGCGTCGGTCGCCACCAGGACGGCCCGGCAGCGGATGACGCCGTGCTCCGCGGTGGTCACGGCGTTGGTCGCCACCGAGGTGACACGCACCCCGGTGCGCACGGTGCCCGGCGGCAGCGACCGCGCCATGTGGTCCGGCAGCGCCTCCGCACCGCCCTCGGGCAGGGCGAGCCGACCGCAGGCGAAGGCGCGCAGCGCGAGGTCCGCGCACCGGCTGGACGTCGTCAGGTCGGGGTCGCACAGCAGGGCGGCGAGCAGCGGACGCAGGAAGCCGTCGATCGTGCGGGGCGGCAGCCCGCGGGCGGCCAGTGCGCGGGCGGCGGGCAGCTCCGGACGGGCCAGCAGCCGCTCGGCCGGCGTGTGCGCGAGCCGGGCCAGCGCGGCCCCGAGCCTGGCCTGGTCGACGGCGGTGCCGAGCGGGGCACCGGCGCGGGTGCGGAGTGCGGCGGGTCCGGCGGACGGGCCGGGCGCGTTCACCGTGCGCCGGGGCGCGGGGATCGAGCGAGGGGCGCTCGCCAGGGCGCGCACAGCATGGAGTGCGCCCCGTGCGCTCCGTACGCCCGCCGGGGCGCCCGCGCGGTGGTGGCGTCCCTCGCTGTGCAGCAGGACGCCGGGGGCGAAGGGCAGCAGCGCGAGGCCGTCCAGCCCTGGGGTGCGGCGCAGTTCGGGATACGCCGTGGACAGCAGCTGTCCGATTCTGTCGAGCCGGAAACCGTCGACCTTCTCCGTGGCCATCCGGCCGCCCACCGTGTGGGCGGCCTCCAGGACCGTGGTCGTCACTCCTGCGCTGGTCAGCCGTTGAGCCGCGGCGAGTCCGGCGATCCCGGCTCCCACGACGACGACGTCCGCCTGGTACGCGGGCTCAAACACGTGCCCCTCCTCGAGGTTGCGCGGCCGCTGGAGACGTCATGCCCCCAACAGGCTTGAGGAATACCCGAGTTCGAGACGAGGCTAGGGCCCGAAATGGTCAGCGGGAGTCGCACGGGGGCAGCACACGGTCGCACAGTGGTCGCATGCGGATGCGATGTGGTTGCCGTGCGGTCGAGGTCGGTCGAGGTCGGTCGGTGTCGATCGGTACCGGCTGGGCGGTGGTCCGTGGGGGGGGCGACCGGTGGGCCACGGGGGCGGGCGGTGGACCCGTGCGGCGGGCGGCTGACACGTGGGTGGCCGACCGGTGGCCCGCGGCGGGGAGGGCGACGGGCCGTGGGCGGGGAGACCGGTGATCGGGGCGCCCGGTCGGCCAGGGGCCGGAAGCGGTCCGGGCGCCCGGTCGGCGTACGACGCCGTGATGCCTACAACGCCGCCCGGATCGCCCCGTCGATCTCCGGGAACGCGAAGCGGAAGCCCGACTCCAGGAGGCGGGCCGGCAGTACCCGGGCGCTGCCGAGGACGTCGCCCGCCATCTCGCCCAGCGCCGCCCGCAGCACCGGCGCGGGCACCGCGAACGGCGCCGGCCGGTGCAGCACCCTGCTCATGGCCAGCGTGACCTCACGGTTCGTCACCGGCCGCGGGGCGGTCAGGTTGAAGGGGCCGGACAGGTCGTCCCGGTCCATCAGATGCCGGACGGCCGCCACCTCGTCGTGCAGCGCCACGAAGGACCAGTACTGCGACCCGTCGCCCAGCCGTCCGCCGAGCCCCGCCCGGAAGAGCGGGAAGAGCCGCCCCCAGGCCCCGCCGCCGCGCGCGACGACCAGACCGGTCCGGGTGAACACCGTCCGCACGCCCGCCTCGCGGGCCGGGGCGGCCGCGGCCTCCCACTCCACGCACAGGGCCGGCAGGAAACCCTCTCCCGCCGGCGCGCTCTCGTCCACCGGACGGTCGCCGGTCTGCCCGTAGTAGCCCACCGCGCTGC
Source organism: Streptomyces sp. BK208 (assembly GCF_004364245.1). Taxonomy (GTDB): domain Bacteria; phylum Actinomycetota; class Actinomycetes; order Streptomycetales; family Streptomycetaceae; genus Streptomyces. The sequence goes on from NZ_SOAV01000008.1 coordinate 122,697, forward strand.
CGTTCACGAACACGCGCGGCGGCCGCTCCATCGAGGCGACGGCCTCCGCCAGCGCCGTCGTGCCGTGCACCCGGCTGCTGCGGATGCGCGTCTTGTAGGCGTCCGTCCAGCGGCGGTCGCCCACCCCGGCGCCGGCCAGGTTGATCACGGCGTCGCATCCCTCAAGACCGGCCGCGTCCACCCGCCCGTGCTCCGGATCCCAGCGGACCTCGTCCGCGCCGGCGGGGTCGTGCCGCACCAGGCGCACCACCTCGTGCCCGTCCGCGGCCAAGGACCGCGCCAGCGCGCCGCCGATGAGACCGGACGCGCCGGCCACCGCGACGCGGGACCGGCCCCCGCCCGAACGTCCGCCCCTGCGCCCGCCGTCCACCTGTCCGTCGTCCATGGGCCCATCCTGCCGGGTCGTGCGGGGAAAACCACGGAACGGTCCCGGCCACCGCGCCGTACAGTGATCGCCATGCCAGCCCCGCACATACGCCGAGCCAGGCCCGAGGACGAGCAGCCGCTGCGCCGGATCGACCTCGAGACCTGGTCCTACCTGCACGCCGTCTCGCCCCCGCCGGGGCCGGACGACCCGTTCTTCCGCGACACCTGCGGGCCCGACGCCCACCTGGTCGCCGAACTCGACGGCGCCGTCGTCGGCTACGTCCGCCTCGGCCTCCCCACCCCGCTCGCCTCCAACACCCACGTCCGCCAGATCCGCGGCCTCGCCGTCGCCGGCGCCGCCCGCGGGCACGGCGTGGGCCGGGCCCTGGTCCGGGCCGCGGTCGAGGAGGCCCGGCAGGGCGGCTTCCGCCGCATCACCCTGCGGGTCCTCGGCCACAACACCGCCGCGCGGGGGCTGTACGAGTCGGAGGGCTTCCTCGTCGAGGGCGTGCAGCCCGAGGAGTTCCTCCTGGACGGCCGGTACGTCGACGACGTGCTGATGGGGCAGATGCTGACCGGCCCGGCAGACCCGGACGGCCCGGCAGACTCGGCAGGCCCGGCAGGGGACGCGCTCACGACGTGACCGGGTCGCCCGTGTCCACCGCCCGCGTGGCGTCCGCCGCGCTGCGCGCCTCGGGGGCCACCTCGGCCGCCGTCAGCACGTACCCGGTCTCCGCGTCGGAGGTGGAACGGGCGAAGACCACGCCGTACACCCGGCCGTCGGTGGTCAGCAGCGGTCCGCCCGAGTTGCCGGGGCGGACCGTGGAGCGGATCGAGTAGATCTCCCTCGTCACGCTCTCGTCGCCGTAGATGTTCCGGCCGGTGGCCCGGATCCGGTTCGCCACCGTCGCCGCTCGCAGGTCCAGGGCCCCGTCCTGCGGATAGCCCGCGACCACCGCCGCGTCGCCGCGCGCGGCGTCCTCGTCGAACCGCAGCACCGGCGCCCTCAGGCCGGGGACGTACAGCACGGCCACGTCCTTGTCCGGGTCGAACAGCACCACCCGCGCCTCGTACGCCGGGCCCACACCGCCGATCCGCACGGTCGGGTCGTCGATGCCGGCCACCACGTGGGCGTTGGTCATCACGTGCTCCGGCGCGTACACGAAGCCGCTGCCCTCGCGACCCTGGGCGCCGGCGACGCCCTCCACCTTCACCGTGCCGAGCTTGGCCGCCCGGGTGGCCGCGGGCGTGACACTGTCGCCTGAGGGCTCGGCGACCTCGGCGGCCGACTCGTTCTCGAACGGGTTGAAGACCTGGGGGAACCCGGCGTCGGCCAGCGCGGACGTCGCCCGGGAGAACCACGCCGGGGTGGTGTCGGGCATCACCCGCTGCACCGCGTCCAGCACGGCCGAGCCCCGGATCGCCGAGGTGAGCAGCGACGACGAGGACGCCGCCAGCACGCTCGCCGCCACCCACGCCACGATCAGCGCCGCCGCCGCGTGCGCCACCGCCCCGCCGACGCCGTCGGCCACCCGGAGCGGGCCGGCGGCCAGCTCCCGGCGCAGGCGCAGCGCGAGCCGCCCCGCCAGCTCGTGGCCCACCATGGCCGGCAGCAGCACCGTGACCACCGCGACGGCCGTCGCCGCGGTCGAGCCCCGCGCCACCAGGTCCGTCACCCACGGCAGGAGCCACACGCCGAGCACCGCACCGCCCACGAAGCCGGCCAGCGACACACAGCCGGCCACCAGGCCGCGCCGGTACCCGGAAGCCGCGTAGGCCAGCACCACCAGCGCCAGCACGAGGTCGAGCAGGTCCACGCGAACCGCCTTTCTGCCGGAGCCCTGGGCCCTCAGTACGTGCCGTACCGGGCCGGTCGATCAGTCCGAGGCGCACACCTGTCCGAAAACCGGTCGCATCCCTCGGGACGCGGTCGCGAACGTGTGCGGTCCACCGTGGAACGCCGGGCACCGGGACGATGGTTCCACCGGGTGGCATCGCACACATCGCGGACAGAGCGGATCCGCCGGACAGTAGGACCATGCGAGTCTTCCGAGGACCGCGCCGGGCCCGGGAGCGACGGGCCGCCCGGATACCCGGCGCCCCCCGCCTGCCGGTCGCGGTCCGGGCGCTGCTCGGCGCCCTGCCGGGGCTGGCCGCCGTCGCCGCCCTCTTCCTGTGCGCGAACGGGGTGCAACGGGCGGCCGACGCCGATGCCGCCCCGGCCGCCTCCGCCGCCGACCGGTACGCGGCGCCGCGGCCCGACATCGTGCCCCGGTCGGTCTGGCTGGGCGGCGCCGCCCGCGCCCAGCCGGCCCCGCGCTACGACGACAGGGTCGTCGCCGTCTTCGTCCACCACACCGACACGCCGAACGGCTACGACTGCGCCGACGTGCCGTCCATCCTCCGCGGTGTGTACCAGGGCCAGACCGGTGCGCGGGACTGGGACGACATCGGGTACAACTTCGTCGTCGACCGCTGCGGCACGATCTACGAGGGCCGGGCCGGGGGCATCGACCGTCCGGTCACCGGTGCCCACACGCAGGGGTTCAACCACCGCACCACCGGGATCGCCGCCCTCGGCACCTACACCGCCGGGGTGCCCGTGCCGGACGAGCTGACCGACGCGATCGCCGCCGTGGCGGCCTGGAAGCTCGGTGAGACCGGCACCGACCCGCACGCGAAGGTCGCCCTGGTCTCCAGCAACGGCCTCAGCCGGTACGCGGCGGGGGCCACCGCCACGCTGCCCGCCGTCGCGGGGCACGACGACGGTTACGCGACGAGCTGTCCCGGCGCGGCCCTCACCGCCCGGCTCGCGGACATCAGGGACACGGCGGCCCGCCTCCAGGGCCGCGCCTGACCGGCCGCGCGGGCGGGCGCGGCCGGTCAGGCCGCGTGGGCGGGCGCGGCCGACACTGGACCGTGTTCCGGCTCCGGCTCGCGCCTCAGCCCGGTCCGAACCTCGCCCACAGGCGGGGCAGGCGCTCGGCGAGGGCGCGGTCGTCCTCCAGGTCGATCGGTGTGCCCAGGGGTTCCGCGGGGGCGGGCGCGATGCCCAGGTCGGGGGCGACGGTGCCGGTGAGCTGCTCGTAGGCCTCGTCGGCCGCGTAGCCCAGCTCCTCGCCGTCGCCGTCCAGCTCCTCGTCGAAGTCGTCCAGCAGCTCGGCCAGCGAGTCGGGCTCGTGCACGGCGCCCTCGTACACCTCACGGCCCTGGCCGATCAGCCAGCAGCGGAAGAAGTCGAAGGCGTCGTCGCTCGCGCCGCCGAGCAGGATCCACGCGGCGGCCCACAGGTCCCAGGCGCAGGCGCGGTTGTACCGGGCTTCGAAGTGACGGGCGAAGTCGAGCACCTGGTCCGGGTCCATGTCGAGCAACCGCTCCACGAGCAGGTCTGCCTGGTCCTCGGGATCGCCGTCGGCGCCCTGCCGGGCGGCATCGATCAGCTCCCAGAACTCCGTCTCGTCCATCACGCGTCCAGCATCGGCCCTGGGCGGTGACGGCGCACGTGGAGTGCGGCGGATCGTTATCTACGGATGCCCGCGGCCCACCCGACCCGCACGGGCCACCGGCCGGCGTCCGGCCGCGGCCCGCCCCACCGCCCCGGCGCGACGTCACCCCCCGTACAACCCCGCCGACCGCCGCGCATCCCTCGCACACCGCTCCCGCAGGGCCGCCGGCGCCAGCACCTCCACCTCCGGCCCGAGCGCCCTGAGCTGCTCGTGCGCGACCTCCTCCGACTCCACCGGCAACGTCACCGTCACCCAGCCGTCCGCGTCCGGCGTCCCCGCACCCTCCAGCGCCTCCCGGGCGACCGGTGCGTCCACGGCGTACGGCAGCCTCCGTGCGCCGTCGGCCGACAGCCGCACCACGACCTCGGCCCGCAGGATGGACCGCGAGAACTGCTCGGCCCGCTCCGCCCAGAACGCGGGCAGGTCGAAGTCCCCGTCCCGTTCGAAACGCTCCTCGCCCGCCTCCACCGCCGTGAAGCGGTCGATGCGGTACACGCGGAAGGCCCCGTCGTGCGTCGCCCGCGCGATCCTCGCGCACAGATACCAGACCCCGGCCTTCAGCACGAGCCCGTACGGCTCCAGCTCCCGGACGACCTCGTCCGATCCCCGCAGGTAGCGCGCGGCGACGCGCCGGTCGTCCCAGACCGCCGCCGCGACCGCGGGCAGCAGCCCGGGCGTCTCGGGCTCGCGGAACCAGTTCGGCGCGTCCAGGTGGAAGCGCTGGGCCGCCGTACGGGAGGCGTCCCGCAGGGAGGGGAGCAGGGCCGCCGACACCTTCAGGCGGGCCGCCGAGGCCGCGTCCTCCAGGCCCATCTCGCGCAGCGCCCCGGGGACCCCGGACAGGAACAGCGCCTCCGCCTCGCCCCGGGCCAGCCCGGTCAGCCGGGTGCGGTAACCGCCGACGAGACGGTAACCGCCGGCCCGGCCGCGCTCCGCGTACACCGGCACGCCGGCCTCCGACAGCGCCTGCGCGTCCCGTGTCACGGTCCGCTCCGAGACCTCCAGCTCCCGGGCCAGCTCGGCCGCGGTCATGGCCGGGCGGGACTGGAGCAGCAGCACCATCTTGATGAGGCGGGCAGCACGCATGTGCACATCATGCAGGGACGCGGAAGGCCCCCGCCGGAGCGGGGGCCTTCCGTCACGACCTCTACAGGCCGTAGCGCTCGCGCGCCTCCTTCACGGCCGTCGCCTTGACCTCGCCGCGCCTGGCGAGCTGGGCCAGGGTCGCGACCACGATGGACTCGGCGTCCACGCCGAAGTGACGACGGGCGGCGTCACGGGTGTCCGACAGGCCGAAGCCGTCGGCACCGAGCGACGAGTAGTCCTGCTCGACCCACTGCGCGATCTGGTCCGGGACCTGACGCATGTAGTCCGAGACGGCGAGGACCGGGCCCTCGACGCCCTGGAGCGCCCGGCGCAGGTACGGCACCCGCTCCTCGCCGCGCAGCAGCGCCGCGTCGGCGTCCATGGCGTCCCGGCGCAGCTCCGTCCAGGAGGTCGCGGACCACACGTCGGCGGCCACGCCCCACTCCTCGGCGAGCAGCCGCTGCGCCTTGAGCGCCCAGTGGATCGCCGTGCCGGAACCCAGCAGCTGGATGCGCGGGGCGTTGGCGGCCGGGGTCAGGCCCGCAGTCTCCGCCGTGTTGAAGCGGTACAGGCCCTTGACGATGCCCTCGTCCACGCCGGGGGCGGACGGCTTCGCCGGCTGCGGCATCGGCTCGTTGTAGACCGTCAGGTAGTAGAAGACGTTCGGGTCCTCGCCCGGAGCCGCCTCGCCGTACATCCGGCGCAGACCGTCCTTGACGATCGCCGCGACCTCGTAGGCGAACGCCGGGTCGTACGACAGCGCCGCCGGGTTGGTCGCCGCGATGGCGGGGGAGTGGCCGTCCGCGTGCTGGAGGCCCTCACCGGTGAGGGTGGTGCGGCCCGCGGTGGCGCCGACCAGGAAGCCGCGGCCGAGCTGGTCGCCGAGCTGCCACATCTGGTCGGCGGTGCGCTGCCAGCCGAACATCGAGTAGAAGATGTAGAACGGGATCATCGCCTCGCCGTGCGTCGCGTACGCGGTGGACGCGGCGATGAAGTCGGCCATCGAGCCGGCCTCGGTGATGCCCTCGTTGAGGATCTGGCCGTTCTTGGCTTCCTTGTAGTACATCAGCTGGTCGCGGTCGACCGGCTCGTACGTCTGGCCCTTGGGCGAGTAGATGCCAAGGGACGGGAAGAGGCTCTCCATGCCGAAGGTGCGCGCCTCGTCGGGGACGATCGGCACCCAGCGCTTGCCGGTCTCCTTGTCGCGGACCAGGTCCTTGACCAGGCGGACGAAGGCCATGGTGGTGGCCACGTTCTGCGAGCCGGAGCCCTTGTCGAAGGACGCGAAGGCCTTCTCGGCGGGCGCGGGCAGAGGTGCGAGGGGGTGCACGCGGCGGGCCGGGGCGGGACCGCCGAGGGCGGCGCGGCGCTCCTGGAGGTAGCGCACCTCGGGGGAGTCGGCGCCCGGGTGGCCGTAGGGGACCACGCCGTCGACGAAGTCGCTGTCCTTGATCGGCAGGCCGAGCAGGTCGCGCATGTCCTTGAACTCGTCCACCGAGAGCTTCTTCATCTGGTGGTTGGCGTTCTTCGACGCGAAGCCGGTGCCGAGGGTGTGCCCCTTGACCGTCTGGGCCAGGATCACGGTCGGCGCGCCCTTGTGGGCGAGCGCGGCGCGGTAGGCGGCATACACCTTGCGGGACTCGTGACCGCCGCGCGAGGAGTGGAAGCACTCGAGGATCTTGTCGTCGGACAGCAGCTTCGCCATCTCGGCGAGCTGCGGGTCCTTGTTGAAGAAGTCCTCGCGGATGTAGGCGGCGTCGCGCGTCTGGTACGTCTGCACCTGCGCGTCGGGTACCTCGCGCAGGCGGCGTACGAGGGCGCCGGTGGTGTCGAGCTGGAACAGCTCGTCCCAGGCCGTGCCCCACAGCGACTTGACGACGTTCCAGCCGGCGCCGCGGAAGAGGGCCTCCAGCTCCTGCACGATCTTGAAGTTGGCGCGGACCGGACCGTCGAGGCGCTGCAGGTTGCAGTTGATCACGAAGGTCAGGTTGTCCAGGCCCTCACGGGAGGCGAGGGTGAGCGCGGTGGTGGACTCCGGCTCGTCCATCTCGCCGTCACCGAGGAACGCCCACACGTGTGAGTTCGTCAGGTCCTTGATGCCGCGGCTGGTCAGGTAGCGGTTGAACCGCGCCTGGTAGATCGCGGAGATCGGGCCGAGGCCCATGGAGACCGTGGGGAACTCCCACAGCCAGGGCAGGCGCCGCGGGTGCGGGTAGGACGGCAGGCCGTTGCCGCCCGCCTCGCGGCGGAAGTTGTCCAGCTGCTCCTCGTTCAGGCGGCCGTCGAGGAAGGCGCGGGCGTAGATGCCGGGGGAGGCGTGGCCCTGGACGTAGAGCTGGTCGCCGGAGCCGTCCCCCTCCTTGCCCTTGAAGAAGTGGTTGAAGCCGGTCTCGTACAGCCAGGCCGCGGAGGCGAAGGTGGCGATGTGGCCGCCGACGCCGTGCTTGCTCCCTCGGGTCACCATCGCCGCCGCGTTCCAGCGGTTCCAGGCGGTGATCCGCTGCTCCAGCGCCTCGTCGCCGTCCACGGTGGGCTCGGCGGAGGTCGGGATGGTGTTGACGTAGTCCGTCTCGAGGAGCTTCGGCAGGGCGAGGCCCGCGCCCTCGGCGCGCTCCAGTGTGCGGCGCATCAGGTACGCGGCACGGTGCGGCCCGGCCGCCTTGGTGACGGCGTCCAGGGAGGCCTGCCATTCGGCGGTCTCCTCCGGGTCGCGGTCCGGGAGCTGGTCGAGCTCGCTCGGCTGGATGGCTTTGGGGTCGGTCATGTCGCCGCCTTCCTCAGTCGAAGGGGGTTCCCTCATCGGCAAGGGTTCGGGGGTGCCCTAGGTCTTTGGCAGGACAGGGCTGGGCTCCGGTGGGAGACCCAAGCGTGACTGTAACTCCCTGATCGATGATCGATCAAAGGGTTGAGGGCCAAAACCTCTTGATCACGAGAAAGTAGGCACGGGGTGCCTTCGACGGTGGCACGCGGTGACCGCCCCGCCGAGGATTCGTGCAGGTGAGGAGGGGTGGGCGCGGATGAGCCCGGGGGTTCTGCCGGGCTCGCGTCAGCGGAGGTGGGGACGGCTAGGGGGTGTCGTTTGGATCAGGCCGGCTTCGGGCGACGGTGCCCTGTTGCCGACCCGAGCGGGTTCTGGTGCGTGCGGCTGCAAGGCGGGGGAGGGCGACAGGGCGGAGCCCTGGCAACCGACGACAACGCCGCAGATGTGCGTGCCGGACCCCGCGACCCACGGCAAGATCCAAACGACACCCCCTAGGGGCGCGGGGCGCAGCCCAGGACGTGGGACTTGACGATCTCCGGGATGCGGGGGTCCCGGCGGCGGAAGGCCGCGACCAGCTCCTCGTGCTCCTCCGCGTACGACTGCTGCACCGTGCCCAGCCACCGTATCGACAGCGCCGTGAACACCTCGATCCCGAGCCCCTCCCACGTGTGCAGCAGCACCGAGTTGCCCGCGGCCCGTACCAGCTCACGGTGGAAGCCGACCGTGTGCCGCACCTGGCCCGTGCCGTCCGAGACCCGGTCGGCCTCGTAGAGCGCGGCGACGTGCGGTTCCAGGGCCGAGCAGTCCTCGGCGAGCCGCTCCGCCGCCAGCTCCGCCGCGATGGCCTCCAGGCCGGCCCGGACCGGGTAGCTCTCCTCCAGGTCGGCGGCGGTCAGGTTGCGCACCCGCACGCCCTTGTTCGGCGCCGACTCGATCAGCCGCAGCGACTCCAGCTCCCGCAGCGCCTCCCGCACCGGGGTCTGGCTGACCTCCAGCTCGGTGGCGATCCGGCGCTCCACGATCCGCTCGCCCGGCTGCCAGCGTCCGCTGATGATCCCTTCCAGGATGTGCTCGCGGATCTGTTCGCGCAGCGAGTGGACGACGGGCGCGGTCATGGGAGCTCCTTCGGGAGGGTCACCTTCGGACCCCTGGGGCGACTGACGTGGAGAAACAATACGGCCGTCACGGCGGGCGGGAAGGGCGCACGGGGGCGCTTCCACGCAGGTGAGACGAGACTTACACAGCGTGCCCCGCCCGGAACACGGCGAAGCCCCCGCCCGTAGAGGTCCGGGCGGGGGCACCGTACAGGCCCGCTGACGGGGGGAATTACAGGCCGAGCTCGACCTCGAACTCGCCCGCCTCCAGGATCGCCTTGACCGCCGTCAGGTAGCGGGCGGCGTCGGCGCCGTCCACCAGACGGTGGTCGTAGGACAGGGTCAGGTACGTCATGTCGCGGACGCCGATGACCGGGCCGTCCTCCGTCTCGATGACGGCCGGACGCTTGACCGTGGCACCGATACCGAGGATGGCGACCTGGCCCGGCGGCACGATGATCGTGTCGAACAGCGCGCCGCGCGAACCGGTGTTGCTGATGGTGAAGGTCGCACCGGCCAGCTCGTCCGGGCTGATCTTGCTGGCCCGCACCTTGCCCGCCAGGTCGGCGGTCGCCTTGGCGATGCCGGCCAGGTTGAGGTCACCGGCGTTCTTGATGACCGGGGTCATCAGGCCCTTCTCGGAGTCCACCGCGATACCGATGTTCTCGGTGTCGAAGTAGGTGATGGTCCCCTCGGCCTCGTTGATCTTGGCGTTGATCGGCGCGTGCGCCTTCAGCGCCTGGGCCGCCGCCTTGACGAAGAACGGCATCGGCGAGAGCTTGACGCCCTCACGGGCCGCGAACGCGTCCTTGGCACGGGCGCGCAGCTTCATCAGACGGGTGACGTCGACCTCGACGACCGACGACAGCTGGGCCTGCTCGTGCAGCGCCTTGACCATGTTGTCGCCGATGACCTTGCGGATGCGCGGCATCTTGACGGTCTGGCCGCGCAGCGGGGAGGCCTCCAGGGAGGGGGCCTTCTTCGCGGCGGTCGCGGCAGGGGCGGCGGCAGCCGGAGCCGGGGCGGCCTTCGCGGCCTCGGCGGCGGCGACGACGTCCTGCTTGCGGATACGGCCGCCGACGCCGGTGCCCTTGACGGTGGACAGGTCGACGCCGTTCTCGGCGGCGAGCTTGCGCACCAGCGGGGTGACGTAGGCGCCGTCGTCCACCGGCTGGGCGGCGGCCGGGGCAGCCGGAGCGGCGGCCTGGGCCGGCGCGGGGGCCGGGGCGGCCTGCTGCTGCGGAGCCGGGGCCGCGGGGGCCTGCGGAGCCGGAGCGGCGGGGGCCTGCTGGGCCGGAGCCGCCTGCTGCGGAGCCGGAGCCGGAGCCGGAGCCGGAGCCGGAGCCGGAGCCGGGGCCTGGGCCTGGGCGGGCTCGGGCTGCGCGGGGGCGGCCGGGGCCTCCTGGGCCGGAGCCTGCTGGGCCGGAGCCTGCTGGGCCGGGGCGGCGGCCGGAGCCGCGCCCGCCTCGCCGATGACGGCGAGCTTGGCGCCGACCTCGGCGGTCTCGTCCTCGCCGACCACGATCTCCAGCAGGGTGCCGGAGGTGGGGGCCGGGATCTCGGTGTCGACCTTGTCCGTCGACACCTCCAGCAGCGGCTCGTCGGCCTCGACGCTGTCACCGACCGACTTCAGCCAGCGGGTGACGGTGCCCTCGGTGACGGACTCGCCCAGCGCGGGCAGGACCACGTCGGTGCCCTCGGCGGAGCCGCCGCCGGTGGACTGCTCGGCGCTCGGCGCGGGCGCCGGGGCGGCCTGCTCCGTGGACGGGGCGGCAGCGGCGGGCTCGGGAGCGGGCTCGGCGGCCTGCTCGGCCTGCGGGGCCTGCTCGGCGGCCGGGGCGCCGCTGCCGTCGTCGATCAGCGCCAGCTCGGCGCCGACCTCGACGGTCTCGTCCTCGGCGACCTTGATGGAGGACAGCACGCCGGAGGCGGGGGCCGGGATCTCGGTGTCGACCTTGTCGGTCGAGACCTCGAGCAACGGCTCGTCGGCCTCGACGCGCTCACCCTCGGCCTTCAGCCAACGGGTGACGGTGCCCTCGGTGACGCTCTCGCCGAGCGCCGGAAGGGTTACGGAAACCGCCATGGTTTCGGTTGCTCCTTACGAATTGCGGAAGTCTGTGTCGTCGCGCCCGAAGACCGAAGCGGTCAGTCGTGCATGTGGAGCGGCTTGCCGGCCAGCGCCAGGTGGGCCTCGCCGAGCGCCTCGTTCTGCGTCGGGTGGGCGTGGATGAGCTGGGCCACCTCGGCGGGCAGCGCCTCCCAGTTGTAGATCAGCTGCGCCTCGCCGACCTGCTCGCCCATGCGGTCGCCGACCATGTGGACGCCGACCACGGCACCGTCCTTGACCTGGACGAGCTTGATCTCGCCCGCGGTCTTCAGGATGCGGCTCTTGCCGTTGCCGCCCAGGGGGAACTTGATCGAGACGACCTTGTCCGCGCCGTAGACGTCCTTGGCCTTGGCCTCGGTGAGACCGACGGAGGCGACCTCCGGGTGGCAGTACGTCACCCGCGGCACGCCGTCGTAGTCGACCGGCACGGTCTTCAGGCCGGCCAGCCGCTCCGCCACCAGGATGCCCTCGGCGAAGCCGACGTGCGCGAGCTGCAGGGTGGGGACGAGGTCACCGACGGCGGAGATGGTCGGGACGTTGGTCCGCATGTACTCGTCGACGAGGACGAAGCCGCGGTCCATCGCGACGCCGTTCTCCTCGTAGCCCAGGCCCTGCGAGACCGGGCCGCGGCCGATGGCGACGAGCAGGACCTCGGCCTCGAACTCCTTGCCGTCGGCGAGGGTGACCTTGACACCGTCCTGGGTGTACTCGGCCTTGTCGAAGAAGGTGCCCAGGTTGAACTTGATGCCCCGCTTGCGGAAGGCGCGCTCCAGCAGCTTGGAGCTGTTCTCGTCCTCGACCGGGACGAGGTGCTTGAGGCCCTCGATGACCGTGACCTCGGAGCCGAAGGACTTCCACGCGGAGGCGAACTCGACGCCGATGACGCCGCCGCCCAGCACGATCGCGGACTTCGGCACGCGGTCCAGCGTGAGGGCGTGGTCCGAGGAGATGATCCGGTTGCCGTCGATCTCCAGGCCCGGCAGCGTCTTCGGCACGGAGCCGGTCGCCAGCAGGACGTGACGGCCCTGGACGCGCTGGCCGTTGACGTCCACCGAGGTGGGGGAGGACAGCCGGCCCTCGCCCTCGATGTAGGTGATCTTGCGCGAGGCCACCAGGCCCTGCAGGCCCTTGTACAGGCCGGCGATCACCTCGTCCTTGTACTTGTGCACGCCCGCCATGTCGACGCCCTCGAAGGACGTCTTGACGCCGAACTGCTCGCTCTCGCGGGACTGGTCGGCGACCTCGCCCGCGTGGAGCAGGGCCTTGGTGGGGATGCAGCCGTTGTGCAGGCAGGTGCCGCCGAGCTTGTTCTTCTCGATCAGGGCGACGTCCAGGCCCAGCTGCGCCCCGCGCAGGGCCGCGGCGTAACCACCGCTGCCACCGCCGAGGATCACTAGGTCGAAAACGGTGCTGGCGTCGTTCGCCACGTCACGTCCTCCATGCATGTGCGCCACGCCGGTCTCCAGTGACCGGTCGGCGGCTGGTGTCCGGCCGCTCTTTGTTCTCGGCCCTATGGGTGGGCCCTGTCCTGCCGGGCTCCATCTTCGCACTTGTAAGAGGCGAACGAGACGTGGGGCCGGGGTGTGAGACACCCCACGTTCAGGTGAGCGGGGTTCACCCCTGCCCGACGAAGGGCCGACCGACCGAGGGGACTGAATCGATCCGCGTCTCCGCCGCGCGGGCGCGACCGGCGCAGGGGATCCTTCTTCGGCCGACGCCGGGGACACCCCGCCCAGGGGCGGGGGGCTGTGCCGATGTGCGGCTCCGCCGCGTGGGCGCGGGGGCCGGGGGTCCCTCTGGGCCGAGGCCAGGACACCCCACCCCAGGGGGGCGGGGCTGTGCCGATGTGCGGCTCCGCCGCGTGGGCGCGACGGGCCGGGGTCCCTCTCGGCCGAGGCCAGGACACCCCACCCAGGGGCGCGGGGCTGTGCCGATGTGCGGCTCCGCCGCGTGGGCGCGGGGGCCCGGGGTCCCTCTGGGCCGAGGCCAGCACACCCCACCCCAGGGGCGCGGGGAACTGCGCGACAAGCCACGACGGACCCGCAGCCGCAGTACCACCCGCACCCCCGGGCTCTCAGGCGTACGTCATCCGAGGTCGCCGAGGGCAACCCGCTCGGCGACCCGCACCAGCGTCCGCACCGCGGTACCCGTGCCGCCCTTCGGCGTGTACCCGAACGGCCCGCCCTCGTTGAAGGCCGGACCCGCGATGTCCAGGTGCGCCCAGGTGATGCCCTCGCCCACGAACTCGCGCAGGAACAGACCGGCCACCAGACCGCCGCCCATCCGCTCGCCCATGTTCGCGATGTCGGCGGTCGGCGAGTCCATGCCCTTGCGCAGGTGCTCCGGCAGCGGCATCGGCCACGCCGGCTCGCCGGACTCCTCCGCCGCCTCGTGCACCGCGGTGCGGAACGCGTCGTCGTTCGCCATGATCCCGTACGTCCGGCTGCCCAGCGCCAGCATCATCGCGCCGGTCAGGGTCGCCACGTCGATGATCGCGTCCGGCTTCTCCTGCGAGGCCGCCCACAGGGCGTCGGCGAGCACGAGCCGGCCCTCGGCGTCGGTGTTGAGCACCTCCACCGTCTTGCCGCTGTACATGCGCAGCACGTCACCCGGGCGCGTCGCGGAACCCGAGGGCATGTTCTCGGCCAGCGCCAGCCAGCCGGTCACGTTGACCTCCAGGCCGAGGCGCGCGGCGGAGACGACCGCGGCGAACACGGCGGCGGCACCGGCCATGTCGCACTTCATCGTCTCGTTGTGCCCGGCCGGCTTGAGCGAGATGCCGCCCGAGTCGTAGGTGATGCCCTTGCCGACGAAGGCCAGGGACTTCTTCGCCTTGGGCGAGGTGTACGACAGCTTCACCAGCCGCGGCCCCGACGCGGATCCGGCGCCGACGCCGAGGATGCCGCCGTAACCGCCCTTGGTGAGCGCCTTCTCGTCGAGCACCTGCACCTTGATGCCGTGCTCCTTGGCCGCGGCCTGCGCCACCGCCGCGAACGCCTCCGGGTTGAGGTCGTTCGGCGGGGTGTTGACCAGGTCGCGGGCGCGGTTCAGCTCCTCGGCGACGGCCACGGCGCGCTCGGTCGCCGCCTTGTACGCCTTGTCGCGGGGCTTGCCGCCGAGCAGCACCGCCTCCGCCAGCGGGGCCTTGCCGTTGCCCTTGGCCCCCCTGGCCTCCTTCGCGGACTCCTTGTACGCGTCGAAGGAGTACGCGCCGAGCAGCAGACCCTCGGCGACGACACCGGCGTCGGCCGCCTCGGCGAGCGGCAGGGCGAAGGCGGCCTTCTTGGCACCGGCCAGGGCACGGGCGGCCGCACCGGCGGCCCTGCGCAGCGACTCCGGGTCGAAGCCGGCGTCCTTCTCGGGCTCGGCGCCGAGACCCACCGCCACCACGACGGGCGCCTTGAAGCCGGCCGGAGCGGGCAGCTTCGTCACCTCGCCCTCGGCGCCGGAGGCACCGAGGGTCTCCAGGACGCCGGCGAGCCGGCCGTCGTACGCCTTGTCCACGGCCTCGGCGCCCGGGGCGACGGCCGGGCCGCCTGCGCCCTTGGCGACGCCGATCACGATCGCGTCGGCCCGGAGACCGGGCGCCGCGGCGGTGGAGAGAGTGAGAGCAGTCACGGTGGTGAATTCTCGCTTCCGTATGAAGTCTGGTGTGGCCGAATGCGGGTGGGTCGACCGGGCCCGACAACCGACCCTAGATCCCTCCTGCGATGCGGTCCTCGCCTGGGCAGGCGAACACTCGGCACGAGCCTACGCTCGCCCCGGGCCGCGCCCCCTCCCGCGGGCCGCGGTTTCCGCCCGGAGCCGCGGATGGGAGATCATTCCCGAGGTACGACCGCCCGCCCCGACCTCACTCTGGAGCAACGCCCGTGAGACGCCCGGTCCTGTCGACAGCCCTTCTCCTGCTGCTGCTCGCGGGCTGCGCGCCGGCGCCCGACGACGACGGTGACGACGGCGGGGCCGGCGGCCGCTGGCGGCCGACGCCGGGCACCGCCTGGCAGTGGCAGCTCAGCGGCAGACTCGACACGTCCGTCGACGTACCCGTCTACGACATCGACGGCTTCGACCACGACGAGACGGCGGTCGCGGGCCTGCACGAGGACGGACGCAAGGTGATCTGCTACGTCTCCACCGGCGCCTGGGAGGACTTCCGGCCCGACGCCGAGAAGTTCCCGGCGGCGGTGCTGGGCAAGGGCAACGGCTGGGAGGGAGAGCGGTGGCTGGACATCCGTGCGACGGACGTCCTGGAGCCGCTGATGGCCGAACGCCTCGACATGTGCCGGGAGAAGGGCTTCGACGCGGTCGAGCCGGACAACATGGACGGCTACAAGAACGAGACCGGCTTCCCACTCACCGGTGACGACCAGCTCCGCTACAACCGGCTGATCGCGAAGCTCGCCCACGACCGGGGGATGGCCGTCGGCCTGAAGAACGACCTGGACCAGATACCGGAGCTGGTGGACGACTTCGACTTCGCCGTCAACGAGCAGTGCGCCCAGTACCGGGAGTGCGCCGACAACCAGCCGTTCATCGACGCCGGCAAGGCGGTCTTCCACGTCGAGTACGAGCTGCCGACGGAACGCTTCTGCGCCGACTCCCGTGAGCTGCGGCTCAGTTCGATGCTGAAGAAGTACGAGCTGGGGGCGTGGCGCGAGGCCTGCTGAACCCCTCGGTCCCGGGCCCCGTCCTCGCGGCTCAGCCCAGGACCAGGACGACCAGCGCGGTCGTGGCCGCCGTCTCCGCCACCCCGCCGAAGACGTCGCCCGTGACGCCCCCGAAGCGGCGCACGCAGTGCCGCAGCAGCAGTTCGGCGGCCGCGACCCCGCCCACCACGGCGAGCGCCGTGCGCAGCGCGTCGTACGGGCCCAGGCACGCCCCCGCCGTCGCGCCGGCCAGGGTGACGGCAGCCGCCACGGCCCATGCCCCGCCGGCCGGGACCGCCCCGGCGACCGCGGCGCCCAGTCCCTCCGGACGGGCGGCGGGCACCCCGGCCCGGGCCGCCGCCGTGAGCGCCAGCCGGGCGGCCGTCGCCGACACCACCGCGGCGAGCGCGCCCCGCGCCCACGAGCCGTCGTAGGCCTGCGCCAGGGCGGCCACCTGGGCGAGGAGCGTGAACAGCAGGGCCAGCACGCCGAACGGTCCGATGTCCGACTGCTTCATGATCCGCAGGGCGTCCTCGGCGGGCTTGCCGCTGCCCAGTCCGTCGGCGGTGTCGGCCAGCCCGTCCAGGTGGAGTCCACGTGTGAGCAGGGCGGGTACGGCGGCCGTGGCGACCGCGGCGAGCAGACTCCCCGCGCCCAGGAACTGCAGCAACAGCCCGGTGCCCGCGGCGGCGACGCCGACGGCCAGCCCGGCCAGCGGCGCGCAGAGCATGCCGCCGCGCGCGGCGTCCCGGTCCCAGCGGGTCACCTCGACCGGGAACACGGTGAAGGTGCCGAAGGCGAAACGGAGACCGTCGGGGGAGGGGGTCCTGAGCACCGGCGCAGACTACCCGGCGGTCGGCGAGGCATTGACGGGCCCCGGGGATAAAGTGCGCATATGGGAGATTGGTGGCAGCGCAACATCATGGAACCGGGAAAGCTGCCGCTGCTCCTCGCCCTGGGCGCCTTCGTGCTGACGTTCGTGATCACCCGGGTCGTCACCCGGCTCATCAGGGCCGGCAAGGGCCCCTTCGGCAACGTCGAGACGGGCGGGGTGCACATCCACCACGTGGTTCCCGGGGTCGTGCTCACCGTCGTCGGCGGCTTCGGCGCGGTGGCGGGCGGCCGGCACGGATTCGGGTCCGCGCTCGCGGCGGTGGTCTTCGGAGTGGGCGCCGGGCTCGTACTGGACGAGTTCGCGCTGATCCTGCACCTGGACGACGTCTACTGGACCGAGGCGGGCCGCAAGAGCGTGGAGGCCGTGGTGCTCACCGCGGCCCTGGTCGGACTGGTCCTCGCCGGCTTCACGCCGTTCGGTGTCGACGGGTTGTCCCAGGACGAGATGCAGGACCGCGTGAACGTCGTCGCGACGGTCGCCGCGAACTTCCTCTTCTCCCTGCTCTCCCTGGCCAAGGGCAAGGCGCGGCTGGCCGTCTTCGGGGTCATCGTTCCCGTGATCGCCCTGGTCGGCGCGGTCCGCCTGGCCCGGCCCGGCTCCCCGTGGGCCCGCCGTTTCTACGCCCGCCGCCCCCGCGCCCGCGCGAGGGCCCGCCTGCGCGCCTACCGCCACGACCGCCGCTGGACCGGCCCCCGCCGCACCCTCCAGGACTGGATCGGCGGCCGCCCGGACCCCCACTGAGAGCGCCGCCGCGCAGTCACGAACCCCTGCCGGCCGGCCCTCCACGACTGCGGGCACTCGTGCCTCCCCCGAAGGGGGCACCCCCAGGGCGGCACAGGTGGGCGCCGGGGGTACCTCCCAGGCCGTTCAGGCACTGGGGGAGGCACCCGGTCAGCGCCGGGCCGCGCTCCCCACCCCGCACCCACGCCGGGTCACCGGGCAACGCCGTTCACTCGCCGGCTGCCACGACCTCGCCGTCGTCCCCACCCTCACCGCCGGAGACCTCGGGCAGCTCCGCCGCCAGGGACGCCGCCGCCTGCACCAGGGGCAGGGCGAGCAGTCCACCCACCCCCTCGCCCACCTTCACACCCTGCGACAGCAGCGGCTCCAGGGCCATCCGGTCGAGCGCCTTGGTCTGCCCCGGCTCCCCGCTGTCGTGCGCGGCCAGCCACCAGTCCGGCGCCCGGAAGGCGACCCGCTGCCCCACCAGCGCGCACGCGGCCGTCACCACCCCGTCCAGGATCACCGGCATCTTCCGTACCGCGCTCTGCAGCAGGAAGCCCGTCATGGCGGTGAGGTCCGCCCCGCCGACCGTGGCGAGGAGCTGCAACTGGTCGCCGAGGACGGGCCGCGCGCGGCGCAGCGCGTCGCGGATCGCCGCGCACTTGCGCATCCAGGCCAGGTCGTCGATCGGCAGCCCGCCCCGCCCGGTGACGACCGACGCGTCCGTCCCGCACAGCGCCGCGACCAGGACGCCCGCCGCCGTCGTACCGCCGACGCTCACGTCGCCGAGCACCACCAGGTCCGTGCCCGAGTCGGCCTCCTCGTCGGCCACCGCCATGCCGGCCCGGAAGGCGGCCTCCGCCTCCTCCAGGGTCAACGCGTCCTCGACGTCGATGCGTCCGCCGCCGCGCCGCACCCGGTGTCCGGCCACCTCGGCCGGCAGCGTCGCGGGATCGCAGTCCAGGGCCATGTCGACGACGCGTACGGGCACGTCCAGGCGCCTGGCGAGCACCGACACCGGCCGGCCGCCCTCCAGCACCTCGCGCACCAGCTCACCGGCGCCGCCCGCGGGCCGCGCGGAGACGTCCAGCTCGGCGACCTTGTGGTCACCGGCGAAGAGCACCACCCGGGGCCGCACGACGGGCCGGACCGGTACGGAGGACTGAGCGGCCGACAGCCACTCGCCCAGGTCGTCCAGGCGGCCCAGCGATCCGGGCGGGACGGCCTGACGCTCCCGGCGCGCCTCCGCGTCGCGACGCACCCCGCCGTCGGGGCGCTCGATCAGGTCGGTGAAGTCGTCGAGATTCAGCGAGCTCATTCGCCGAACAGTACCGGCCCCGGTCCCACCCGATTAAGGGCCCGTGGGCAGCGCGCCCGGGCTGCGTCGTTGCGCACCGGAACGCGATCACCTACGTAACGTTTTGCCAGGAATGTCGTACGCCTCGTACGCCCTTCGTACGTCCTCGTCTCGCGTCGGGAGCCGCCCGTGTCCGGACCCTCCACCCCCTCGGTGCCTCCGCTCCCCCCGGTGCCCCCCGTTCCCCCCGCTCCGACGGTGCCGCCCGTTCCCCTCGCCTCCCCGGTGCCCGCCGTCCCTCCCGTGCCTCCGTACGGGCCCTACCGGCAGGACTGCCCGTGGTGCGGCTCGCGGCGGCTGCGTGCCCGGCTGCGCGGTGACGGGCCGCGGCAGGGCGCGCCCCACCGGTCGCCGGTCGAGCGGTGCTCGGACTGCCGGCACGTCTTCCGCAACCCCCCGCTCGCGCCCGGCCCGGAGCACCCCCTGGTCCGGGCCGGGGTCCGGCTGAGACACGGTCTGGCCGCCCGCGCCGTGCTCCGCCGCTGTCCCGCGCCGGAGAGCTGGCTGGACGTCGGCACCGGGGACGCCGACTTCCCGCTGACCGCTCGCAGGCACTTTCCGTACACCTCGTTCGACGGCCTCGACCCCACCCCTCGCGTGCTGCGGGCCCGGGCCCTGGAGCGGGTGGAGGAGGCGTTCGTCGGGCGCCTGACGGACCGCCACATCACGGCCCGGCTGCGGGAGCGCTACGACGTCGTCAGCCTCTTCCAGTACCTGGAGCGCGTTCCGGACCCCCGGGCGGAGCTGCGGGCCGCGCTGGGGATGCTGCGGCCCGGCGGGCACCTGCTCGTCGACGTGGCCGACCCGCGCCGCCTGTTGCCCGTGCACCCGTTCGGACTGAACGCCGAACTCGTCGCCCGGGGCTGCACGGTCCTCACCGGCGCCCGGGCCCGCCGCGTCATCGCGCGCAAGGACGCCTCAGCCGCGTAGCACCAGCGCCTGGCCCGCCACCACAAGGTGCACCTGCTCGCACTCGCCCGCGAACGCGGCGTTCAGACGGCCGAGTTCGTCGCGGTAGCGGCGGCCGGACGCCGTGGCCGGGACGATGCCCGAGCCCACCTCGTTCGACACCGCCACCACGGTGCGCCGGGTGGCGCGGACCGCCTCCGTCAGCTCCCGCACCCGGTCCCTGAGCGCCCGTTCGCCGCCGCCGGCCCACTCCGCGTCGTCCCACGCGCCGACCGCGTCCATCGCGTCCGTCAGCCAGAGCGACAGGCAGTCGACGAGGAGGGGCGGCCCCTCGTCCTTCAGGAGCGGCACCAGGTCGCACGTCTCGACGGTGCGCCACGACCCCGGGCGCCGCTCCCGGTGCGCGCCGACCCGGGCCGCCCACTCGGTGTCGCCGCCCCGCGTGCCGCCCGTGGCCACGTAGACGACGTCCGGGAAGGACTCCAGCCGGCGCTCGGCCTCCACCGACTTGCCCGACCGGGCGCCGCCCAGGACGAGGGTGCGCCGCGGTACGTCGGGCACGTCCTCGTACGAGCCCACCGCCAGCGTCGTGCCGTCCGGTACCGCCCGCGCGCCGGCCGCCGCCAGCCGCCGCGTCAGCTCGGGACCCGGCGGCGCGTCGTGGTCCAGGTGGACGGCGACGACGTCCGTCGTCGGGCCCGCCGCGCCCACCGCGCGCAGCCTCGCGAGCGCGTCCGGCCGCCCCACGACGTCCGCGAGGACGAGGTCGTACGGTTCCGCCGGCGCCTCCAGACCTGCCGGAGCGCCGCCCGGGGGCACGTACAGGAACCGCCCGCCGTCCGGTCCCGTCACCGCGTAGCCGGTGCCCGGCGCGTCCAGTGCCACCGCCCGCACCCGGTGCCCGGTCAGCAGCGCCAGCTCCCGCCCGTCCGGCACCCGGCCCGGCTGCGGCAGCCCGGCCGGCACCTCCACGGCGGGGCCGTCGTGCGGGTGCGAGAGGAGCACCTGCCGTACGCCGGCCAGGGAGTGCCCGGCCCGGGCCGCGGCGAACGCGGCACCCGGCGTCAGGTCGAGCAGCAGCGCCCCGTCCACCAGCAGCGCGGTCGCCGCGCGCGCGTACTCGCCCTGTGCCGCGGCACAGGCCGCGCAGGGGCAGTCGGGGCGGGGCAGTCCCGCCGGGGCACCGGTGCCGAGCAGAGTGACGTCCACGCACCGATTTTCACCGGTCGCCCGGCGACGTGCGCGCCCGAGCCCCCCGAGGGCGCGCGCCGGGCCCCGTCCGTCGTCACCGCAAGCCGTGTCCGGGCCGGTCTCCGGGCCCCCCGTCCCCCGGGCCTGGCCCGGCTTGTCCCAGGGTCTTCCACGGTGCGCCCGGCTCAGCGCATAGGCTGCGGGCGGGGGCCGGACCAAGATCCGGCTTCCGCTCTGCATGTGCTCACATCTTGGAGGCGTACATGGCGGCATGGACGTGGCGGTTCGAGACGGCCGACGGGACGGAGGTCCAGCCCGCGGTGCAGCCCGAGGAGTTCACCACGCAAGGGGACGCCGAGTCCTGGATCGGGGAGCACTGGAAGGACCTTCAGGAGGGCGGGACCGACCAGGTGCGGCTCTTCGAGGACTCCACCGAGATCTACGGCCCGATGAGCCTGCACGCCGAGGAGGCGGAGGCCGAGGCGGAAGCCGAAGCCGAGTCCGAGGCCTGAGGGGTCCGGGTGCGGGCGGGGGCGGCTTCGCCCCCGTCGGCGCTCGCACCCTCGGAAGCTCGCCCCCGGGTGTTTCCCCCACCCGTGTCCGCCCCGTCACTGCTCGCCCAGCGTCACCTCGGCGGTGTGCTCCTCGCCGTCCCGGGTGTACGTGACCTTGGTCCGGTCGCCCGGCCGCATCGACGCCAGCGCCTCGGACAGCGAGGTGATGGTGGTGATGTCCGTGTCCCCGAGCCTGACGATGACGTCCCCCGACCGCAGCCCCGCCGCGTCTGCGGCCCCGCCGTCGCTCACCTCGACGACGGCCGCCCCGGCCGGCCGGTAGGAGCCGTCGACGACCGTGCGGGCGGTGATGCCCAGCGCGGCCCGGCCCGAGTCGGTGACCTTGCCGTTCTTGATGATCTGCCCGGCCACCGTCGTCACCATCGACGCCGGGATCGCGAACCCGATGCCGGGCGCCGCGCTGTCCCCGAGGCCCGGATCGGTCGCCGCCAGGGTGGGGATGCCGATCACCCGGCCGTCCAGGTTCACCAGGGCGCCCCCGCTGTTGCCCGGGTTGATGGCCGCCGACGTCTGCACCATGTTGGCGATGGTCGCGCCCGTGCCGCCCCCGCTGCTGCCCTCCGTGACGGTCCGCCCGGTCGCCGACACGATGCCCTGCGTCACGCTGGAGGACAGGCCGAGCGGCGAGCCCATCGCCAGCACGATCTGCCCGACGGCGACCTTCGCGGAGTCCCCGAAGCGGGCCGCCTTGGTCCCCTCGGGCACCCTGTCGAGCTTGATGACCGCCAGGTCCTGCTCCGGGTAGGACGAGACGAGCTTCGCGCCCAGCGCGCCCTCGTCGCGGGCGGTCGTCACCCGGAAGGACTTCTCGTCCCCGACGACGTGCGCGTTGGTGACGACGTGACCCTTCCCGTCGTACACGACCCCCGACCCCAGCGAGTCGCCTGCCTGGATCTGCACGACCGACGGCAGCACGTCCTTGATCACCCGCTCGTAGTCGGCCTGCAGATCACTGGCGGCGCGCGGCGCCGCGGCCTGCGCCGTGTCGCCCTCCCGTGCGCTCCCCGCCCCCCGGTCGGTCCCCGCCCCGGTGCCGGAACAACCGGCCGACAGCGGCAGGAGGCAGGCCAGGGCGGCGATCGGGGCGAGCAGCCGGGTCAGACGGGCGCGGGAAGTGTCCATGGCCCGAGTCTCACCGCGCCCCGGGCCCCCGGCCCCCGTTGAACCCCCGAACGGGCGCCGGGACGGCGACGGGACGGAACGGACGGGGTACGACCGTGTGCGCGCTCGGTCAGGGCAGCAGCCGGGTCACGGGAGGGACTCCGGGCCGAGCGCACGGACGAAGCCGGCGAAGGCCCGCAGCGGCGCCGGCTCGGCCGCGGTGCGCCGGACCAGCGCCCACTCGGTGGCGGGGGCGTCCGGCATCGGGAGGAACCGCACGCCGGGGTGCGTGTAGTAGCGCAGCACATGGGCGTTGAGCGGGCAGACGCCGGTCCCGGCCGCGACGTGGGTGAGGACTTCGTGGAAGGACGTCACCGGTGGGCCCGCCGGGGCGACGGGGCGCCCGAGAGGGGTCCGGGCGGGCAGCATGGCGGCGGTCCAGGACTCCGGAAGTTCCTGGCCCAGGGCGAGGACCGAGTGGTCGCCCAGATCCTCCAGGCTCGCCTCGGCCCGCCCGGCGAGGACGTGGTCCGCGCCGACCGCGAGCACCCGGCCCTCCGTCAGCACGACCGGTCCGACGGTCAGGCCCGGTTCCCGCACCGGCAGCCACAGCAGTGCCGCGTCGGTCCTCCCCTGTCTCAGCGCGGTGAACGGATCGCTGAAGTGCACCTCCCGGAAGTCCACCCGGCAGCCCGGGTGGCGGGCGGTGAAGCGGGACACCAGGGGCGCGAGTTCGTGGCCGAGTGCGCCCATGACGCCGACGGTGAGTGTGCCCTCGACCCGTCCGGCGACGGCGGTGGCCTCCGCCAGCGCCCGCTGGATGCCGTCGTACCCGACCCGCAGCTCCCGTGCCAGGCGTTCACCGAGCGGCGTGAGCCGCACCGACCGGCTGCTGCGGACGAAGAGCGGGCCCCCGATGCGGCGTTCCTGCGCCTTGATGGCCTGGCTGACCCGGGCCTGGGACACGTACAGGCGGGTCGCGGTCCGCCCGAAGTGCAGTTCCTCCGCGAGCGTCAGGAAGATCTCGATGTCCCGCATCTCCACGCGCGCGCCCCCGGCCTCGGTCCTCGGGCCCCGGCGTCAGGGCCTCGCCCGCGTCCACCGTCGATAACCCACGTGTGATCGATTCTTCCAAAAGCAGACGTTGATGGTCCAGGACGCCCGGAACAGACTTCCGACTGCCGCCACGTCGGCACACCGATCCGCCTCGTCCACTCGCACCGCCCGGGAGCCGCACCGATGTCCGTCACCGCCACCGTCCTCACCGTGCTCACCGCCGTGTGGGTGGGCTTCTCCGGCGTCTCGCTGCTGCGACGCGCGCCGTTCGTCGTCGATCCGCTGGTGTCCTACGAAGTGCCCCGGTCCTGGTGGACCCCGCTCGCGGTCGCCAAAGTGCTCGGGGCGGCGGGGCTGCTGGCCGGCCTGGCCGTGCCGGCCGTCGGGGTGGTCGCGGCCGTGGGCCTGATCCTGTACTTCGTCGGGGCCGTCGTCACCGTCCTGCGCGCCCGCTCCTACAAGACCGTCGCCTTCCCGGTCCTGTACCTGGCACCCGTCGCCGCCACCCTGGCCGTCGCCTTCGCCTAGACGGTCCTGCCCCCGGGGGGCGTTCCGCGGGCTCTCCGCCCGCGGGCGCGCCGGGAAGGGCCGGCCGGTTCCGCACGACGCACCGGACCCCGCTCGGGTCGGCCCGGGCCGGCTTCCTAGCCCCGTACCCCGCACAGGTGCAGCAGGGCCGCGACCGCGCGGTACGGGTCGGTCCGGCCGGCCCGCTCCTCGGCGGCCAGCAGGGCCTCCAGGTCGTCCGGGGCCGGGGCGCCGTCGGGCGCCGTGTCCGTGAAGACCCGGACGCCGTACCAGGTGTGCAGCGGGGCGCCGATGCCCGCGAGCCTCGCCGTCAGCGTCGACAGCCGGTCCGCACGGACGTCGAGGCCCAGGCGGTTGCGGTAGTTCGTGGTGTCGAAGGCGGCCAGCGCGCCCGTCCAGTCGCCGTGCAGGCCGGGGCGCATCGCCAGCGCGTCGCCGTTG
The DNA here is from genome assembly GCF_004364245.1 of Streptomyces sp. BK208. Taxonomy (GTDB): domain Bacteria; phylum Actinomycetota; class Actinomycetes; order Streptomycetales; family Streptomycetaceae; genus Streptomyces. The sequence goes on from NZ_SOAV01000008.1 coordinate 147,036, forward strand.
CGCACCACGAGCGACAGCAGGCCGCCGGGCGCGAGCATCCGGGCCAGCCCCGCGAGCAGCGGATCGGGCTCCTCGACGTACATGAGCACGCCGTGGCAGAGCACGACGTCGAAGCTGCCCGGCAGGAAGTGCACGCCGGTGTCCCGGCCGTCCCCCTCGACGATGCGCATCCGCTCCCTGATGCCCTCCGGCTGCCCGGCCAGGGCGTCGCGCGCGGTGGCGATCATCGTGGGGTCCCGCTCCACGCCGGTCACCTGGTGCCCGGCCCGAGCCAGCCGCAGCGCCTGGGTGCCCTGGCCCATGCCGACGTCGAGCACGCGCAGCCGCCTGCCCACGGCGAAGCGCCCGGCTATCTGCTCGTCCAGCTGCCGGGCCACCATCTCCTGCCGTACGACGTTGCGAAGCCCGGACAGTCCCGCTGTCCAGGCCTCGGCCGCGCCCCCGGCGAACGGTGTGGTGCTCAGGGCCGCTCCCCGCGCTTGACCTGCGGCTTCGGCAGCCGGAGCCGACGCATCTGGAGCGAACGCATCAGCGCGTAGGCGACCGCGCCCCGCCTGCGCTCGTCCGGGAAGCGCTCGGCGAGCCGCTTCTTCAGCCGGAAGCCGCTGACGATCGAGTCCAGCACGATCAGCACGATGACGACGAGCCACAGCAGCAGCGCGACGTTCTGCAACGAGGCCACCCGGACCATGCTCAGCACGAGGATGATCACGGCCATCGGCAGGAAGTACTCGGCGATGTTGAACCGCGAGTCGATGAAGTCGCGCGCGAACTTGCGGACCGGGCCCTTGTCGCGGGCCGGCAGGTACCGCTCGTCGCCCTTCGCCAGCGCCTCGCGCTGCCGGGCCATCGCGGTGCGCCGCTCCTCGCGCTGCCGCTTGGCGGCGTCCTTGCGCGTGGTCGGCGTATGGGCGACGCTGCGGCGCTGGGACTGGGCCGCACTGCGCTTGGGCGTCGGCCTTCCCTTGGGGGCCTGCGGGTCACGGGGCTGCTTGGAGTCGGTCACCTGCGCACTGACGGCGCTCGGGGCCTTCTCATCCTTGGCACGGCTACGGAACACAAAACCCAAGGGTACGGGGTGCCGGGGTGTGGACCCCAGCCCGGCGGGGAACGATCCGGCAACGCCGGACGTCTGTAAGGGGACAGAGCGGAAGTACGGAGCGGATGGTGCGCACAGTCCCGGACACCGGGACTTTCCGGACAACCCCGGGGATCACCTACTCCCTGCGCCGGACGGGGAGCGTGCGCAGTCGTCCTTGGGGATGAGCGCATCCGTCCCCGAACAGTGCGGTAATGGATGCAGGGCCCGTACTGTGGGTTCTGTTGCAGTCGCTGGAGCTGGAGTCGGTCAGAAGGGGGCGCGCGAAGCCCATGAGCGGTGTCATGAAGCGTATGGGGATGATCTTCCGCGCGAAGGCCAACAAGGCCCTTGACCGGGCCGAGGACCCGCGCGAGACCCTCGATTACTCGTACCAGAAACAGCTGGAGCTGCTGCAGAAGGTGCGCCGCGGCGTCGCCGACGTGGCCACCAGCCGCAAGCGCCTGGAGCTTCAGCTCAACCAGCTCCAGTCCCAGTCGGGCAAGCTGGAGGACCAGGGCCGCAAGGCGCTGGCGCTGGGCCGCGAGGACCTGGCCCGCGAGGCGCTCTCCCGGCGCGCCGCCCTCCAGCAGCAGGTCACCGACCTGGAGACGCAGCACGCCACGCTGCAGGGCGAGGAGGAGAAGCTCACCCTTGCGGCCCAACGCCTCCAGGCCAAGGTGGACGCCTTCCGCACGAAGAAGGAGACCATCAAGGCCACCTACACGGCGGCTCAGGCGCAGACCCGCATCGGCGAGGCGTTCTCCGGCATCTCCGAGGAGATGGGCGACGTCGGCCTGGCCATCCAGCGGGCCGAGGACAAGACCGCCCAGCTCCAGGCCCGGGCCGGCGCCATCGACGAGCTGCTCGCCTCCGGCGCCCTCGACGACCAGTCCGGCATGCGCAAGGACGACATCCAGGCCGAGCTGGACCGGCTCTCCGGTGGTACGGATGTAGAGCTGGAACTGCAGCGCATGAAGGCCGAGCTGGCCGGGGGCTCCACCGCCGACCGCCAGGCCATCGAGGGCGGCCAGGGTCAGGGCCAGGCCCCGTCCCAGTCCCAGCAGCAGCCGCAGGACACCCCGCGCTTCGACAAGCAGTAGCCCACGCCTAGGAGGGCCGACATGATCGTACGGATCATGGGGGAGGGACAGCTGAAGCTGGCCGACGGCCGGCTCACCCAGCTGAACGAGCTGGACGACGAGCTCCTCGCCGAGATGGAGAACGGCGACGGCCCCGGCTTCCGGGCGACCCTCCAGGCCCTCCTGGCCAAGGTCCGCGAACTGGGCGAGCCCCTCCCGGACGACACCTTGGAGCCGTCCGACCTCATCCTCCCCTCCCCGGACGCCACCCTGGAGGAGGTCCGCGAGCTGCTGAGCGACGACGGCCTCATCCCGGGAAGCGCCTGAGCACCCCGGCCAGGCACTCCAGCCGCTGCGGCGCCGCACTGACGCCGGCCGGCATCCCCGTCTCGTGCGGTGCCGTGCTGACGCCGGTCGAGATGTCCAGCCCGTCCGGCGTTTGAGGACGAGGCCCGTTCAGGGCCGAAGCGGGGTCGGGGGGCGCAGCCCCCAGCCGACGCCCACCGAACACCGGCCCCTCAAAAGACACGCCCACTCCGGCTACCGTAAAAAACCGTGAGCACCCTCGCCCGCGCCCGCTGCACCATCGGCGCCCACCCCTCCGCCCTGGACGCCACCCTGGCCGCGGCCGTCCTGCTGTGCATGGTCGCCGGCTCCTTCGTGGACCCGCACGGCCCGAAGGGCGTCAGCTGGAGCCTGCGCACCCCCGACGTCCTCAGCCTCGCCCTGATGACCGCAGGCGCCGCCGCGCTCGCCTTCCGGCGCCGAAGGCCGATGACGGTCCTCGCCGTCACCGGCGGAGCCTCCGTCGTCGAGAGCGTCACCGGCGACCCGCGGGCCCCCGTCGTCATGGCGGCCGTCATCGCCCTCTACACCGTCGCCGCCTCCACCGACCGGCCCACCACCTGGCGGGTCGGCCTGCTCACCATGACCGTGCTCACCGGCGCCGCCATGCTGGCCGGACCCCTGCCCTGGTACGCGCAGGAGAACCTCGCCGTCTTCGCCTGGACCGGCATCGGCGCCACCGCCGGGGACGCCGTCCGCAGCCGCCGCGCCTTCGTGCAGGCCATCCGGGACCGGGCGGAGAAGGCCGAACGCACCCGGGAGGAGGAGGCCCGTCGCCGCGTCGCCGAGGAACGCCTGCGTATCGCCCGCGACCTGCACGACGTCGTCGCGCACCACATCGCCCTGGTCAACGTGCAGGCCGGGGTCGCGTCGCACGTCATGGACAAGCGGCCCGACCAGGCCAAGGAGGCCCTCGCCCACGTACGGGAGGCCAGCCGGAGCGCGCTGGACGAACTGCGGGCCACCGTCGGGCTGCTCCGCCAGACGGGCGACCCGGAGGCACCGACCGAGCCCGCCCCGGGCCTGGCCCGCCTCGACGAACTCGTGGGCACCTTCCACCACGCCGGACTGCGGATCGAGCTGGCCCGCACCGACCAGGACACCGAGCTGCCCGCCGCCGTCGACCTCGCCGCCTACCGCATCATCCAGGAGGCGCTGACCAATGTGCAGAAGCACGCGGGGCGACAGGCCAAGGCCGAGGTCAGCGTCGTACGGGTGGGGCCGAACATCGAGGTGACCGTGCTCGACGACGGCACCACCGAGGGCGACGCCGCCGACGCCCCCGCCGAGGGCGGCGGGCACGGTCTGCTCGGGATGCGCGAGCGCGTCACGGCCGTGCGCGGCACCCTCACCACCGGTCCCCGCTACGGAGGCGGGTTCCGCGTGCATGCGATCCTTCCGGTCAGGAACCGCACCGACGCCGCCACCGACGCCCTCAAGGACCCCGTATGACGATCCGTGTCCTGCTCGCCGACGACCAGGCGCTGCTGCGCAGCGCCTTCCGGGTGCTCGTCGACTCCGAGCCCGACATGGAGGTGGTGGGGGAGGCGTCCGACGGGGCGGAGGCGGCCCGGCTGGCCGCCGAGCGGCGGGCCGACGTGGTGCTGATGGACATCCGGATGCCCGGCACGGACGGCCTCGCCGCCACCCGCATGATCAGCGCCGACCCGTCCCTCGCCCACGTCCGCGTGGTCATACTGACCACCTTCGAGGTGGACGACTACGTGGTGCAGTCGCTGCGCGCCGGCGCCTCCGGCTTCCTCGGCAAGGGCTCGGAGCCCGAGGAGCTGCTCAGCGCGATCCGCGTCGCGGCCGGCGGCGAGGCGCTGCTGTCGCCGGCCGCCACCAAGGGCCTGATCGCCCGCTTCCTCGCCCAGCAGGGCACCGACGACGAGGACCGCGACCCGGCTCGCGCCGAGCGGCTGGAGTCGCTGACCGTGCGGGAGCGGGAGGTGCTGGTCCAGGTGGCCGGCGGGCACTCCAACGACGAGATCGCCGAGCGCCTCGAGGTCAGCCCGCTCACCGTGAAGACGCACGTCAACCGGGCCATGGCCAAGCTCGGCGCCCGCGACCGCGCCCAGCTGGTCGTCATCGCGTACGAGTCCGGGCTGGTACGTCCAAGGGTGGAGTGACCTACGCCTCCGTGTACTGCGGAGGGAGTAGGCGCGGGATAAGGAAATGGACCTGGGGCCTAGGGATGCGGGGCCGTCCATGGCTCAGGGTGTTGGGGTGGGCGCTCACCTGTGTCGCCCGCGCCGGCGCCGCCATGTGCCCCGTCCCCCGCTCGGCCACAGAAGAGAGACCCTGATCCATGTCCTGGCTGTCGAGATTCAGCCTCGCGCAACGGGCCCTGATAGGGCTGATGTCGATCGTCGCGCTCGTCTTCGGGGCGATCGCGATCCCCCAGCTCAAGCAGCAGCTGCTGCCCACCATCGAACTGCCCATGGTGTCGGTGCTGGCCCCGTACCAGGGTGCCTCGCCGGACGTGGTCGAGAAGCAGGTCGTCGAGCCGATCGAGGACAGCCTCGAAGCGGTCGACGGGATCTCGGGCGTCACCTCCACGGCCAGTGAGGGCAACGCCGTCATCATGGCGTCCTTCGACTACGGCCCCGACACCCAGCAGTTGGTCGCCGACGTCCAGCAGGCGGTGAACCGGGCCCGCGCCCAGCTCCCCGACGACGTGGACCCGCAGGTCATCTCCGGCTCGACGGACGACATCCCGACCGTCGTCCTCGCCGTCACCTCGGACAAGGACCAGCAGGCGCTGGCCGACCAGCTCGACAAGACGGTCGTGACCGAGCTGAAGGACATCGACGGCGTCGCCCAGGTCGTCGTCGACGGCGTCCGCGACGTCCAGGTCACCGTCACGCCGGACCCGGCGAAGCTGGCCGCGGCCAAGGTGAGCCCGCAGGCACTCGCCCAGTCCCTCCAGGCGGGCGGCGCGACCGTCCCGGCCGGCTCCTTCGACGAGGCGGGCGCCAACCGCACCGTCCAGGTCGGCGGCGGCTTCACCTCGCTGCGGCAGATCCAGGACCTCATGGTCACCGGTGAGGGCGTCGACAAGCCGGTCCGCCTCGGCGACGTCGCCACCGTCAAGGAGGAGGAGGCCAAGGCCGACTCCCTCACCCGCACCAACGGCAAGCCGTCCCTCGCGGTCGCCGTGACGATGGACCACGACGGCAGCGCGGTCTCCATCTCGAACGCCGTCGAGGACAAGCTCCCCGACCTGCGCGAGCAGCTCGGCTCCGGCGCGACCCTCACCGTCGTCAGCGACCAGGGCCCGGCGGTCTCCAAGGCCATCTCCGGTCTGACCACCGAGGGCGGGCTCGGTCTGCTCTTCGCCGTCCTGGTCATCCTGGTCTTCCTGGCGTCGATCCGCTCCACCCTGGTCACCGCGGTCTCCATCCCGCTGTCGGTGGTGCTGGCGCTGATCGTCCTGTGGACGCGCGACCTGTCGCTCAACATGCTGACGCTGGGCGCGCTGACCATCGCCATCGGCCGCGTCGTCGACGACTCGATCGTGGTCCTGGAGAACATCAAGCGGCACCTCGGCTACGGCGAGGAGCGCAAGGACGCCATCCTGGGCGCCGTCCGCGAGGTCGCCGGAGCGGTCACCTCGTCCACCCTCACCACGGTCGCCGTGTTCCTGCCGATCGGTCTGGTCGGCGGCATGGTCGGTGAGCTGTTCGGCTCCTTCAGCCTCACCGTCACCGCCGCGCTGCTCGCGTCCCTGCTGGTGTCGCTGACGGTCGTCCCGGTGCTGTCGTACTGGTTCCTGCGGCCCCCGAAGAACACGCCGGAGGACGCGGCCGAGGCCCGCCGCCTCGCGGAGGAGAAGGAGGCCAAGAGCCGCCTCCAGCGCTTCTACGTCCCCGTCCTGCGCTTCGCCACCCGCCGCCGGCTGACCAGTGTGGCCATCGCGGTCGTCGTGCTGGTCGGCACCTTCGGCATGGCGCCGCTGCTCAAGACGAACTTCTTCGACCAGGGCGAGCAGGAGGTCCTCAGCGTCAAGCAGGAGCTGAAGCCCGGCACCAGCCTCGGCGCGACCGACGAGCAGGTCCAGAAGGTCGAGAAGCTGCTCGGCGGCACCGAGGGCGTCAAGGACTACCAGGTCACCATCGGCTCGTCCGGCTTCATGGCCGCCTTCGGCGGCGGCACGGACACCAACCAGGCCTCGTACCAGATCATGCTGGAGGACTCGGCGTCCTCCGAGGAGGTCCAGGACCACATCGAGGACGGGCTGGCGAAGCTCGGCGACGGCATCGGCACCACCACGCTCGCCGCCGGTGACGGCTTCGGCAGCCAGGACCTGAGCGTCGTCGTCAAGGCCGCCGACGGACAGGTGCTCCGCGACGCCGCCGAGCAGGTCCGCAAGGCGGTCGCCGGGCTCGACGACGTCACCGACGTCACCAGCGACCTGGCGCAGAGCGTGCCGCGCATCTCGGTCAAGGCCAACGCGAAGGCGGCCGGGGCCGGTTTCACCGACCAGACCCTCGGCGCCGCCGTCGCCCAGGCGGTGCGCGGCACCCCGGCGGCCAAGGCGACCCTGGGCGACACCGAGCGCGACGTCGTCATCAGGTCGGCACAGCCCGCCCGCACGATGGCCGAGCTGAAGGCGCTGAACCTGGGTCCGGTCAAGCTCGGTGACATCGCCACCGTGCAGCTGGTGGACGGCCCGGTCTCGATGACCCGGATCGACGGGCAGCGCGCGGCGACCGTCACCGCCAAGCCGACCGGCGACAACACCGGCGCGGTCAGCGCGGACCTCCAGTCGAAGATCGACGGCCTGGACCTGCCGACCGGCGCCACGGCCGAGATCGGCGGCGTCACCGCCGACCAGGACGAGGCCTTCGTCAACCTGGGCCTCGCCATGCTCGCGGCGATCGCCATCGTGTTCATGCTGCTGGTCGGCACCTTCCGGTCGCTGGCCCAGCCGCTGATCCTGCTGGTGTCCATCCCGTTCGCGGCGACCGGCGCGATCGGCCTGCTGATCGCCACCGGCACCCCGATGGGCGTCCCGGCGATGATCGGCATGCTGATGCTGATCGGCATCGTGGTCACCAACGCCATCGTGCTGATCGACCTGATCAACCAGTACCGCAAGCAGGGCTACGGCGTCGTCGAGGCCGTGATCGAGGGCGGCCGCCACCGGCTGCGCCCGATCCTCATGACGGCACTGGCGACGATCTTCGCCCTTCTCCCGATGGCGCTCGGTGTCACCGGTGAGGGCGGCTTCATCGCCCAGCCGCTCGCGGTGGTGGTGATCGGCGGTCTGATCACGTCGACGCTGCTGACCCTGCTCCTGGTGCCGACGCTCTACGCGATGCTGGAGCTGCGCAAGGAGCGGCGCGCGAAGAAGCGGGCGGCGAAGAAGGGCCTGCCCGAGCAGTCGCAACCCTCGGAGGAGCCGGAGCCGGCCCAGGTCTGAGACCCCCGGCACGGCGAATCCGCCGGCACGACGAAGGGCGCCCCCGTGGACTCTCCACGGGGGCGCCCGCGTTCGGCCGCTCAGTGCTCAGTGCTCAGTGCTCAGTGCTCAGTGCTCGGTGCTTGGTGGTCAGTGCTTACGGCTCAGTGCTCACGGCTCAGTGCTCGCACAACGAGAACTCGCGCTCGTAGAGCTGTTCGTTGTGCTCGTCGACGAAGAACTTGCGTTCCCGCATCAGCTCTTCGCGGAAGGCCCTGGCCTGTTCCAGCGTCATCGTCGAGGTCTCGGCCCAGGGCTGCTGCGGCGGCACGTCGGAGGTCGAGACGATCGTCTCCGACGGGTCGACCAGGAAGAACGCGAGGATCTTGCGGTGCCCGGGCCGGGCGGGGTCCGCGAGGCGGAACGAGTCGACGCGGTGCTGCAGGACGTTCGGGAACGCCAGGCAGCGGCCCGCCGGGGTCGATGCCGATCCCAGCACCTGGTTCAGCGCGTCCTCGTCCTCCAGGCCGTAGACCTCACGCATTCCGTTGTCGTCATTCTGTTCGTAGCTCGGGTCGCCCAGCGCCGTGCGGAAGCTCAGCCGGCTCTCGGTGATGTTCTCGCTGTCCCAGTAGTAGATGCCGGTCGAGACGATCCGCTCGTTCAGCATGCCCTCGACGTGCCAGGAACCGCCCGCGTACTCGGGCTTGTCCGGGGTGAGGTGGACGGTGGCGAGCTTGACGATGACCTGGAGACGGCGGCCGCGCAGGTCGACGCGTGCCGATTCGCCGGGCGTCTCGGGCGGGGTGAAGTCCGGGGCGTCCGGGACGTTCGGGCGGCGGTTCTCCCACCAGTCGTCGCAGGCCTCTTCCCATGCCTGCACGGCCTCTTCGTAGGCCTTTTCGTCGCTGAAGTCGGACTCCTCGGGTTCCTCCGGCTCCTCCGACTCGTCGTACCACCCGTACGGATCGGCCTCGATCCGCGGGGGACGCGGGTGGCGCAGGTCGGTGAGCACGTTCTCCCACAGCGGGCGCATGCGCGCGAACAGGTCCGGCAGGACGGACGCCAGCGCGCGATGGTCCTCGGGGTGGACGTTGTTGACGTACGAACGGAAGGCGACCTCGCCGTCGTCGCTGACGTCCACGTCCGTGGGCAGCCACTGGAACCGCTCCGAGAACTCGTACTTCGCGTACTGCTTCGTGGGGTTCCGCCAGGCCCGCTCGGGGGCGCCGCTCGCCTCCCGCACCAGGCAGAACAGGGAGGGGTGCACCAGGTCCAGTACCTGGCCGTCGGATCCGGGATGCCAGTCCCGCTCTTCTTCGGGGACCTCTTCCAGGACCCGGACCGCCTCACGCAGCCGGGAGCGGAGCTCGTCGTCGATCAGTGTGTCCGACTGCCACACCCCGTCCACGGCGGCCACCTCGACGCCGGTCCGAGCGTCCCGCAGCGCGGCGTAGTGCGCGAGTTCGGCGAGCACGTAACGCACCTGCGCCTCGGTGAGGCCCTGGGCGACCGCTTCCCGCGACCATCTGGCAAGGATGTCGGGGTCGTTCATCTTCTCGGACCACTCCGGCTTCGACCGGATGTGGGCGCTGCACCGCATCATCTCGAGCTCCCGCAGCGTCCGGGGTTTCACGGACGGTATGGAGCGGGTCGAGTCGAAGGGCAGTGGGAAAGCAGACAGGCCGGTCAATGCTCTGGATCCTCCCAGTCGGGGTGCGGCGGCGGGAAGCCTATGGCAACGGACTGACACCGCGGCCACGGGTTTCCCGCCCGCTCGCGCCGACCCGACCGGGTTACGGCAGCGCCAGCATCCGCTCCAGTGCCAGCTTCGCGAACGCCTCCGTCTCCCGGTCGACCTCGATGCGGTTGACCAGGGTGCCCTCGGCCAGCGACTCCAGGGTCCAGACCAGGTGCGGCAGGTCGATGCGGTTCATGGTCGAGCAGAAGCAGACCGTCTTGTCGAGGAAGACGATCTCCTTGTCCTCGGCAGCGAAACGGTTCGCCAGGCGGCGGACCAGGTTCAGCTCCGTGCCGATGGCCCACTTGGAACCGGCCGGGGCCGCCTCCAGGGCCTTGATGATGTACTCGGTCGAGCCGACGTAGTCCGCCGCCGCGACGACCTCGTGCTTGCACTCGGGGTGCACCAGGACGTTCACGCCCGGGATGCGCTCACGCACGTCGTTGACCGAATCCAGGCTGAAGCGGCCGTGCACCGAGCAGTGACCCCGCCACAGGATCATCTTCGCGGCGCGCAGTTCCTCCGCGGTCAGCCCGCCGTTCGGCCGGTGCGGGTTGTAGACGACGCAGTCCTCCAGGGACATGCCGAGGTCGCGCACCGCCGTGTTGCGGCCGAGGTGCTGGTCGGGCAGGAAGAGGACCTTCTCGCCCTGCTCGAACGCCCAGTTCAGGGCGCGCTCGGCGTTGGAGGAGGTGCAGATGGTGCCACCGTGCTTGCCGGTGAACGCCTTGATGTCCGCGGACGAGTTCATGTACGACACCGGCACGACCTGCCCGGCGACCCCGGCCTCGGTCAGCACGTCCCAGCACTCGGCGACCTGCTCGGCGGTGGCCATGTCGGCCATGGAGCAGCCGGCCGCCAGGTCGGGCAGGACCACCTTCTGGTCGTCCGAGGTCAGGATGTCGGCCGACTCCGCCATGAAGTGCACACCGCAGAAGACGATGTACTCCGCCTCCGGGCGCGCCGCCGCGTCCCGGGCCAGCTTGAAGGAGTCGCCCGTGACGTCGGCGAACTGGATGACCTCGTCGCGCTGGTAGTGGTGACCGAGCACGAAGACCTTGTCGCCGAGCTTCTCCTTGGCCGCGCGGGCGCGCGCCACCAGGTCCGGGTCGGAGGGCGAGGGCAGGTCGCCGGGGCACTCCACACCGCGCTCGCTCCTCGGGTCGGCCTCACGGCCGAGGAGCAGCAGGGCGAGGGGCGTCGGCTGTACGTCGAGCTCCTGGGTTTGGGCGGTGGTCACGACACGCACCCTTTCTCTTTTTCGTCGACCCTTTTCGTCGAACTGACGCTATATATCATAACCGGTTCACGTCACTTTGACGATGGCCATAGTGTCGGTGTGACGTGAATCCCGGTGTCCGATCCGTCGTCCGTCCACAGCCGCTGACCGCCGGCCGGGGCGTGTGCGAGCATGAAGGGGGCGCCGAGGACAAAGACTCGGCCCCGCCCGGAATGAATCCGCGGCTCCGTCGGTTGACACCGTCGGCAAGCAGTCTCCGTACAACCCGGGAGAGATGTAGATGTCCGTATCGGACGAGACCACCACCGTCACCGACGGCATCATCCTGACCGACGCCGCCGCGGCCAAGGTCAAGGCCCTGCTCGACCAGGAAGGCCGCGAAGACCTGGCGCTGCGCGTCGCCGTCCAGCCCGGCGGCTGCTCCGGCCTGCGTTACCAGCTCTTCTTCGACGAGCGCTCGCTCGACGGAGACGTGGTGAAGGACTTCGGCGGCGTCAAGGTCACCACCGACCGCATGAGCGCCCCGTACCTCGGCGGTGCCACCATCGACTTCGTGGACACGATCGAGAAGCAGGGCTTCACGATCGACAACCCGAACGCGACGGGCTCCTGCGCCTGCGGCGACTCGTTCAGCTGACCGGCTGAGCCGCCGCGAGGCGGCGGAACGCGCGAAGGGCGGCGGCCCGGGATTCCTCCCGGGCCGCCGCCCTTCCGTCACTTCGGTCGGGCGGCGGGTGCGGTGTCACCGGCCCTGGGACGGAGCCGGCAGCCGCGCGCCCGGCTTGTGCACCGGGACGTCCTCGCCGTCCGAGCCCACGACCGTCCGGGCGCCGAGCGGCTCGTCCAGCGGCACCGTCCGCTCGTACTCCTCGGCGATCAGGACGCAGACCTTGTCCGGATGCGGGGTCTCGGTCACCGTGACGGTCACCTTCCCGCCGCTCTCCTCGGCCTTCGCGTCGTAGTCGGAGCACACCCCGCCCGTGAAGTGCACGGTCAGCTCGCCGTCGGCGGCCGTGTAACCGCTCACCCGCACGTCCCGCGGCTTCCCGGGCTTCGACGTCGGCTCGTCGGACGGGGAGGGCGAGGGGGGCGAGGCGGGGGCCGCCGTCGTCAGGTACTCCGGGTCGACCGCCGGATGGGTGACCGTGACGGTGCCGTCCACGCCCGGCGACCGCACCTCGAACAGCCAGGACGGAACCAGCGTCTGCCGTCCCCGCACCGGATGCGCGGCCAGCCCGAACACCGCGTCCTCGACGGTCGCAGTCCGCTTCCTCCCCGCCCCGGGCTGCTCCGACGCGCCGGTCGGCGGCGTGCACGGCACGTCGGTCCGGTCCTGGCGCGGCGCGGACCCGGTGCACCCGCCGACGCCTCCGACGGCCCCGGCGCCCGCCCCCGGCTCGTTCAGCAGCGCCAGCGTCCGCCCGGCGTCCAGGACGGGATACGTGTCCCCCTTGACCGGCGCCTTCACCTGGCCGCTGCCGCCGACCACCTCGCCCCGCGCGCCGACGACGATCCCGGTGGTCCAGCCGTACGTGGGCAGCCCGCCCACCTCAGGCGCCGCGTTCACGGCGCGCCGGGCCCCCATGACCCGGCTCGCGTCCAGCTTGGCGTCGTCCTGGCCCAGCGCCTTCAGTACGGGCGCCGCCGCCTTCTTCGCGGCCGCCTCGCCCACCGGGCCCCCGTCGGCCGAGGGGGCCTTGCAGGCGGCGCCCTTCCCGCAGTCGTCGGTGCCGGGCGCGTAGCGGTGGAAGCTCCAGGTGCCCGGCGCCCGCCGGTCCACCGTGAGCAGCGGACCGGAACCGTCCCCGGCGTTGCCGACCTGCCACGCCCCGCCCCGGGTGCGGGGGGCTCCCTCGACGCCGAGAGCCTCGGCCAGCCGGGTCACCTCGGCCTCGGTGACGTCGCCCTCGGCCCGGTACACGGGCGCCGAGCCGGGCCCCTCGGGGAGCGGGCCGTCGGCGCGGTAGGTGACGCCGTACGGGTCGGGTTCGCCGGGTGCGATGCCGTTCGAGCCGCCCTCGGGGGACGACGTCCCGTGGTCGTCGAGGGGGAGGGGCGGGGGAGTGTCGTCGCCCGCGGCCCCGGACGTGGTACCGCCGTCCGGGTCGTCGCCGGTGGCGGACGTGGCCAGGTAGGCACCGCCGGCTCCCACGAGCAGCACCGCGGCGGCCATCGACGCGACCGCGACCGCCCGGGGACGCCGCCGCGCGGGACGCCCGGAGCCGGCCTCGGGGGCGGCGTCGGCGTCGTCGTTGTCGGGTCGCTCGGTGTTCACCGCATCGCTCCTTCGGCCGGTGCTGGGGACAGCGATGGGACGCGGTGGACCGGGATCCGGTTCCCGGCGCCGGCGCGGATCGCCCGAACGGCCCCCGGGCCGGCCAGGGGCGCTCAGTCGCCGTAGTCCGACATCGCCTCCAGCAACCGGGCCGAGGCCGGCGGCACCCGGACGCCGTGGATGAGGGCGAGCGGCACCGGCCGGGCGAGGACGTGGGCCGGCGGCGACCAGCGCGGGGACATCCGGGCGCAGTCACCGCGCAGCGACTCCAGGTCGCCGTCGAGGTCGGCCGGGGCGGGGTCGGCGGTCCGCGGATTCGTCATGACAGAACCGTAGGCACGTCCCGTACCGCGAAGAAAGTTGTACTACCGGGTAGTTTCGCCTCCTTCGGTGGGGCCTCCGTCCCGGGTAGCGTGAACCGTCAACCCGCCTCCCCTCAGGAGAGAGTCCACGCCGTGCGCATCGCAGTCACCGGCTCCATCGCCACCGACCACCTCATGACCTTCCCCGGCCGCTTCTCCGACCAGCTCGTAGCGGACCAGCTGCACACGGTCTCGCTCTCCTTCCTGGTCGACCAGCTGGACGTGCGCCGGGGCGGCGTCGCCGCGAACATCGCCTTCGGCATGGGTCAGCTCGGCACCCGGCCGATCCTGGTCGGCGCCGCGGGCGCCGACTTCGACGACTACCGCGCCTGGCTGGACCGGCACGGCGTCGACACCGACTCGGTGCGCATCTCCGAGACCCTGCACACCGCCCGTTTCGTCTGCACCACCGACGCCGACCACAACCAGATCGGCTCCTTCTACACGGGTGCGATGAGCGAGGCCCGCCTCATCGAGCTGAAGACCGTCGCCGACCGCGTGGGCGGCCTCGACCTGGTCTCCATCGGCGCCGACGACCCGGAGGCGATGCTCCGGCACACCGAGGAGTGCCGCGCGCGGTCCATCCCCTTCGCCGCCGACTTCTCCCAGCAGATCGCCCGGATGAACGGCGACGAGATCCGGATACTGCTGGACGGGGCGACCTACCTCTTCTCCAACGAGTACGAGAAGGGGCTCATCGAGACCAAGACCGGCTGGAGCGACGCCGAGATCCTCGACCGCGTCGCCCACCGCGTCACCACCCTCGGCGCGCGGGGCGTGCGCATCGAGCGGGCCGGCGAGGCGACCCTGGAGGTCGGCGTCCCCGACGAGGAGCGCAAGGCCGACCCCACGGGCGTCGGCGACGCCTTCCGCGCCGGGTTCCTGTCGGGACTGGCGTGGGGCGTGACGCTGGAGCGGGCGGCGCAGGTGGGCTGCATGCTGGCGACCCTCGTCATCGAGACGGTGGGGACGCAGGAGTACCAGCTGCGGCGCGGGCACTTCATGGAGCGGTTCACGAAGGCGTACGGGGACGAGGCCGCGGAGGAGGTCCAGGCGCACCTGGGCTGACCCGCGGGGCTGCGGCCAAGGGGGAGCCTCTTGGGGCGCGGTGCCGTGGGCGGGTGCGCGGGGGCCGGTCGCGTCCACGCGGCGGAGCCGCACATCGGCACCGCCCCGAGCCCCTTCCCGGCGTCAGCCGGTCCGGCGGATCAAGTACGCCGTTCCCTTTTCCGCCGGTTCCTCGCCCACGTACTCCTGTCCCCGCATCTCGCACCAGGCCGGGATGTCCAGGCGGGCCGCCTCGTCGTCCGAGAGGACGCGGACGGTGCCGCCGACGGGGACGTCGCCGATGACCTTGGCCAGTTCGATCACCGGCACGGGGCAGCGCCGGCCCAGCGCGTCCACCACGAGGTCGGGACCGGCCGCGCGGGCGGTCTGAGTCGCGGCCGGCGCCCCCAGCTTCTCGCGCACCGCGGCCACCGTCCCCGGCAGCACCTCCAGGAACCGCTCGACGTCCTCGGCCGGGGTCCCCGGCGGCAGCGACACCCGGACGTTGCCCTCGCTGAGCACCCCCATCGCCCGCAGCACGTGGCTCGGCGTCAGGGTGCTGCTCGTGCAGGACGATCCGGACGACACGGAGAAACCGGCGCGGTCCAGCTCGTGCAGCAAGGTCTCCCCGTCGACATAGAGACACGAGAAGGTGACGACCCCGGGCAGCCTGCGCACCGGGTCGCCGACCACCTCCACGTCCGGGACCAGGGCCGGCACCCGTGTCCGGATCCGCTCCGTCAGCTCCCGCAGCCGGGCCGCCTCCGCCGCCGCCTCGGCCCGCACCGCCCGCAGCGACGCCGCCGCGGCCACGATCGCCGGCAGGTTCTCGAACCCGGGCGCCCGCCCCGACTCCCGCTCGTCCCCGGGCCCTTGCGGCGCGAACCGGACCCCCTTGCGCACGACGAGCAGCCCCACCCCCGAGGGCCCGCCCCACTTGTGGGCACTGCCCGCGAGCAACGACCAGTCGCCCTCGACGCGCCCCCAGCCCAGCGACTGGGCCGCGTCCACCAGCAGCGGCACCCCGGCGGCCCGGCAGACCTCCGCCACCTCGGCCACCGGCTGCTCGGTGCCCACCTCGTGGTTGGCCGACTGGAGACACGCCAGCGCCGTGTCCTCGCGCAGGGCGGCCGCGTACGCCGCGGGACCGACCGCCCCCGTCCGGTCGACGGGCACCTGCGTGACGCTCCCGCCGCCGGCCTCGTGCACCTCGGCCGTATGCAGCACGGAGGAGTGTTCGACCGCTGACACGATCAGGTGAGTCCCGGCGCGCCGCCTCCCGGCCAGCGCCCCCGCCACCCCCGCATGCACCGCCCGGGTACCCGAAGGGGTGAACACCAGCTCGTCCGCCCGGCACCCCACGGCCTCGGCCGCCGCCTCCCGGGCGGCGTCCAGCAGCAACCGCGCCCGCCGCCCCTCCCGGTACAGCCGCGCGGGATCGGCCCACCCCTCGTCGAGCGACGCCAACAGCGCCTGCCGGGCGACGGGATGAAGGGGAGCAGCGGAAGCAGCATCGAAGTAGGCCACGGGGCAACGCTAGAACGCCGGGGGCTGCAGCGCCCCGTCAGGGGCCGGGGGGCTGTGACATGTGCGGCTCCGCCACGCGGGCGCGACAGGCCACGACGGACCGTCAGCCGCCGAACGACCCGAGCCCCCCACCCCCCGTAGGCGCCCCGTCCCACCCTTAAAGAGTGACCCCCGGCGCGTATGCCACCCTCCCCGCGACCCCCCGGAGGGCGTCGGCTAGGGTTTGGTCCGCATAAACATCAAACCCCTGCCCGACGCAGGGCGGCGACCGACCAGCGAGAAGGCAGGCCGCAGCCAACCGCGCGGGCGAGACTCTCGGGAAGGCGCTACGTGAGTCCCAACGGCTCCGACCGCTCGCCGCGGCGCCCGATGCGGCGGAAGCTGCTGCAGGCACTGACCGCGGGCCTGGTCCTGGCGACCGCCACCGGTTGCACATACGAGGACTTCCCCCGCCTCGGCATGCCCACCCCAACCACGGAAGAGGCTCCGCGGATCCTCTCCCTGTGGCAGGGCTCCTGGGCCGCCGCGCTGGCCACCGGCGTGCTGGTGTGGGGCCTGATCCTGTGGAGTGTGTTCTTCCACCGGCGCAGCCGCACCAAGGTCGAGGTCCCTCCGCAGACCAGGTACAACCTGCCCATCGAGGCGCTGTACACCATGGTTCCGCTCGTCATCGTCTCGGTGCTGTTCTACTTCACCGCGCGTGACGAGTCCGATCTCATGAGCCTCAAGAAGAAGCCCGACCTCACGGTCAACGTGGTCGGCTTCCAGTGGAGCTGGTGCTTCAACCACATCGAGGACGTCCCGGGCTCCACCGGCGACGCCAAGACCTCGAAGGAACTGGCCGGCATTCCGGACCGGTTCATCGAAGACTTCCCGGCGAAGGCCGGCGGCGTCTACGACTGCGGTACCCCCGGCACGGAGAACCCGCAGACCGGCAACCCCGGGCCGACCCTCTGGCTCCCCAAGGGCAAGACGGTCCGCTTCGTCCTGACCTCGCGTGACGTCATCCACTCCTTCTGGGTGGTGCCGTTCCTCATGAAGCAGGACGTGATTCCGGGCCACACCAACGCCTTCGAGGTGACCCCCAACAAGGAGGGGACCTTCCTGGGCAAGTGCGCCGAACTGTGCGGCGTGGACCACTCCCGGATGCTGTTCAACGTCAAGGTCGTCTCCCCGGAGCGCTACGAGCAGCACCTCCAGGACCTCGCGAAGAAGGGGCAGACCGGTTACGTTCCCGCGGGCATCGCTCAGACGAGCCACGAGAAGAACCGGGAGACGAACAACCTGTGAGCATCCTCAACGAACCCCAGGGTGCCTCGGCAGCGGAGGACTCGTACGAGAACGAGCTGCCGGTACGGCGCAAGCAGCCCGGCAACGTCGTGATCAAGTGGCTCACGACCACTGACCACAAGACCATCGGCACCATGTACCTGGTGACGTCGTTCGCGTTCTTCGTGATCGGCGGCGTCATGGCGCTCTTCATGCGCGCCGAGCTCGCCCGGCCCGGTCTGCAGATCATGTCGAACGAGCAGTTCAACCAGGCGTTCACGATGCACGGCACGATCATGCTGCTGATGTTCGCGACGCCGCTGTTCGCGGGCTTCGCGAACTGGATCATGCCGCTGCAGATCGGCGCGCCGGACGTCGCCTTCCCGCGGCTGAACATGTTCGCCTACTGGCTGTACCTGTTCGGCTCGTCCATCGCGGTGGGCGGGTTCCTGACGCCGCAGGGCGCGGCCGACTTCGGCTGGTTCGCCTACTCGCCGCTGTCCGACGCGGTGCACTCGCCCGGGATCGGCGGTGACCTGTGGATCATGGGTCTGGCCTTCTCCGGCTTCGGCACCATCCTCGGCTCGGTCAACTTCATCACCACGATCATCTGCATGCGCGCGCCCGGCATGACCATGTTCCGCATGCCGATCTTCACCTGGAACGTGCTGCTGACCGGTGTGCTGGTCCTGCTGGCCTTCCCGGTGCTGGCCGCGGCTCTGTTCGCGCTGGAGGCCGACCGCAAGTTCGGTGCCCACATCTTCGACTCCTCCAACGGCGGAGCGCTGCTGTGGCAACACCTGTTCTGGTTCTTCGGGCATCCAGAGGTGTACATCATCGCGCTGCCGTTCTTCGGCATCGTCAGTGAGATCATCCCGGTCTTCTCCCGCAAGCCGATCTTCGGCTACATGGGTCTGATCGGCGCGACCATCGCGATCGCGGGTCTGTCGGTGACGGTGTGGGCCCACCACATGTACGTCACGGGCGGTGTGCTCCTGCCGTTCTTCTCCTTCATGACCTTCCTGATCGCGGTCCCGACCGGTGTGAAGTTCTTCAACTGGATCGGCACCATGTGGAAGGGATCGCTGTCCTTCGAGACACCGATGCTCTGGTCCACCGGCTTCCTGGTCACCTTCCTCTTCGGTGGCCTGACCGGTGTCATCCTGGCCTCGCCGCCGCTGGACTTCCACGTGTCCGACTCGTACTTCGTGGTGGCGCACTTCCACTACGTGGTGTTCGGCACCGTGGTGTTCGCGATGTTCGCCGGCTTCCACTTCTGGTGGCCGAAGTTCACCGGCAAGATGCTGGACGAGCGCCTCGGCAAGATCACCTTCTGGACGCTGTTCGTCGGCTTCCACGGCACCTTCCTGGTCCAGCACTGGCTGGGCGCCGAGGGCATGCCGCGCCGCTACGCCGACTACCTGGCGGCGGACGGCTTCACCGCCCTGAACACGATCTCGACGATCAGCTCGTTCCTGCTCGGCATGTCGCTCCTGCCGTTCTTCTACAACATCTGGAAGACCGCCAAGTACGGCAAGAAGATCGAGGTGGACGACCCGTGGGGCTACGGCCGTTCGCTGGAGTGGGCGACCTCCTGCCCGCCGCCGCGGCACAACTTCCTCACGCTGCCGCGCATCCGCAGTGAATCCCCCGCCTTCGACCTGCACTACCCCGAGATCTCCGCGATCGATCAGCTGGAGAACGTCGGCCACGGTGAGAAGGCCCTCGCCGGCGGCAAGGAGGCCGGGAAGTGAAAATCCAGGGCAAGATGTTCATCTGGTTGAGCGTCTTCATCCTCGCCGTGGCGGTCGTCTACGGCTACTGGTCCAAGGAGCCGGCCGGTACCACGGCCCTCTTCCTGGCCTTCGGCCTGGCCATCATGATCGGCTTCTACCTCGCCTTCACGGCGCGGCGGGTCGACGTGGGCGCGCAGGACAACACGGAGGCGGACGTCGCGGACGACGCCGGTGAGGTCGGGTTCTTCAGCCCGCACAGCTGGCAGCCGCTGGCGCTCGGCATCGGCGGCGCGCTCGCCTTCATGGGCGTGGCCATCGGCTGGTGGCTGCTGTACTTCTCGGCACCGATCCTGATGATCGGCCTGTTCGGCTGGGTCTTCGAGTACTACCGCGGCGAGAACCGCACCCAGTAGCACGCACCGCGCACCGAAGGGCCCGGACACTCCGTCAGGAGCGTCCGGGCCCTTCGTCTGCCCTACGGCCTCTCACTCCTCCGGCTCATCCACCGCGCCGCCGCCGACGGTCCTCCCTAGCGTGAGGTCATGAGCATCACGGTTCACTTCCAGGCGCGGGGGCGTACGGTCGTCGGCTGCACCCTGCTGGTGATCGCCCTCGGCGCGAGCGTCACCGCCTGCACCGGCGACGACAATCCGCTGTCCGCCACGCCCTACGACGCGGCGGGCCAGATCTCCTTCAACGGCCCCACGGAGGCCGGGAAGAAGGCCGACCCGGACAAACCCCTGGAGGTGGTGGCCGAGGGCGCCGACGGGCGCATCACGGACGTCACGGCCATGGACGCGGCCGGGCGCTACGTCGCGGGCGAACTGTCCGCCGACGGCGCACGCTGGCACAGCACCTCGCCCCTGGCCGCCAACGCCAGCTACACGGTGCGCGTCAGCACCGAGGACGGGGACGGGGCACCCGGCCGCAAGGTGCTCACCTTCGAGACCGGCAAGCCCGGCGCCAAGAAGGCCCTGGACGTCGTCTTCGGGCCCAAGGCGGGCGCGTACGGCGTCGGCCAGCCCGTCACCGCGGAACTGAGCCAGCCGGTCCGGGACCCGGCCCAGCGGGCCATAGTGGAGCGCGCCCTGAAGGTGCAGTCCACGCCGGCCGTGCAGGGCGCCTGGTACTGGGTGGACGACAAAAAACTCCACTACCGGCCCCAGGACTACTGGCCCGCGCACGCCACCATCAAGGTCCACAGCACCCTGGACGGCATCAAGATCGGCGACCGGATGTGGGGCGGCAAGGCCAAGCCCCTGAAGATCACCACCGAGGACCGCGTCGTCGCCGTCACCGACGCCGCCGCGCACACCCTCACGGTCTTCAAGGACGGCGAGGAGGTCCGGCAGCTCCCGGTCACCACCGGCAAGCCCGGCTTCGAGACCCGCAACGGCGTCAAGGTCGTCCTCGGCAAGGAATCCTTCGTACGCATGCGCAGCACCACCGTCGGCATCGCCGAGGGCTCCTCGGAGTCGTACGACCTGCCGGTCCACTGGGCCACCCGGGTGACCTGGAGCGGCGAGTACGTGCACGCCGCCCCCTGGTCCGTCGGCTCCCAGGGCATCGCCAACGTCAGCCACGGCTGCGTCGGCATGAGCACCGACAACGCGGAGTGGTTCTTCAACGAGGTCCAGGAGGGCGACCTCGTCGAGGTCGTCAACTCCGGCGGCGAGACGATGGAGCCCTTCGGCAACGGCTTCGGCGACTGGAACATGGACTGGGCGAAGTGGCGCACGGGCAGCGCCCTGACCGGCGGCACCGGCAGTGCCGCGGGCACGGGTGAGCAGGCCAGGCTGAGACCGGAAAGCGTCTGACGAGGCCCACAGGAGGCAGGTGCCGGGGGCGCGGGGGTCTGACCCGCGCCCCCGGCCGGAAGGCGCCCTAGACGCCCTGCAGCCTCTTCTCGCGCAGCAGCGAGGCCAGCGCACCCGCGAACTCCACCGGCTCCACCGGCAGCGTCACCGCCGCCTCCGCCCGGCTCCAGGTCGCCAGCCACGCGTCCTGCGGCCGCGCGATGAGCAGCAGTACCGGCGGGCACTGGAAGATCTCGTCCTTGATCTGGCGGCACATGCCCATGCCGCCCATGGGCACGGCCTCGCCGTCCAGGACGCAGACGTCGATCCCGCCCCGGTCCAGCTCCTTGAGCACGGCGGCCGGAGTCGCGCACTCCACGAACTCGACCACCGGCACGTCCGGGGCCGGCCGGCGGCCGGTCGCGAGCCGCACCTGTTCGCGGGTGTTGGAGTCGTCGCTGTAGACCAGCACCGTGGCGGTCGCCTGCATGCTTCCTCCGATACGCGGTGAAGACCGATGGAGCCCGTGAGGCTGTCGTAGCCCGTTGGGCCGGATGCTACTCCCTCGAACGCCCCGTCAGCACGGGTTCGGACACGGCTTCGACGGACCGTTCGATGGGCCATCCGGGCAGTACAGACGGGGCGGACACTCCGAACGGCACCCCCCGGGGTGAGGGCGGGATAAGCGACCGACATAATGTCGGTCGTGGCGACAGCAACGACAGTAGAAACCGGGCACGCGCACCCGTCGGTCAACCGGCCGAACCTCACCAGCGTCGGAACCATCATCTGGTTGAGTTCCGAGCTGATGTTCTTCGCGGCCCTCTTCGCGATGTACTTCACCCTGCGATCGGTGACGGGCCCGGACTTCTGGTCCGAGAAGGCTCACGCGCTGAACGTCCCGTTCTCCGCGACGAACACCACGATCCTGGTGCTCTCCTCCCTCACCTGCCAGCTCGGCGTGTTCGCGGCCGAGCGCGGTGACGTGAAGAAGCTCCGGATGTGGTTCATCGTCACCTTCGTGATGGGTGCGATCTTCATCGGCGGTCAGGTGTTCGAGTACACCGAACTGGTCAAGAAGGACGGGATCTCCCTGTCCTCCGACCCGTACGGCTCGGCGTTCTACCTGACCACCGGCTTCCACGGACTGCACGTGACGGGCGGCCTGATCGCCTTCCTGCTGGTCCTCGGCCGCACCTACGCGGCCCGGAGGTTCACCCACGAGCAGGCGACCGCCGCCATCGTCGTGTCCTATTACTGGCACTTCGTCGATGTGGTCTGGATCGGCCTGTTCGCCACGATCTACCTGATCAAGTAGTCGCGGCACCGCACCCGCGCAATACCAGACGCATCGACGCAGAAGATCCTGACACCGGGGTAATCCGTGAAAAAGCTCTCCGCACGACGACGCCATCCGCTGGCGGCACTCGTCGTCCTACTCCTCGCGCTGGCATGCACAGGGGGGCTGTACGCCGCGTTCGCACCCGCGAGCAAGGCGCAGGCCGATGAAAGCGCCCAGTCCCTCGCCATCGACGAGGGCAAGAAGCTCTACGCCGTCGGCTGTGCCAGTTGCCACGGCACCGGTGGTCAGGGCACCAGCGACGGTCCGAGCCTGGTCGGCGTGGGCGCCGCGGCCGTCGACTTCCAGGTCGGCACCGGCCGCATGCCGGCCCAGCAGCCCGGCGCGCAGGTCCCGAAGAAGAAGGTCATCTACTCCCAGGCGGAGATCGACCAGCTCGCGGCCTACATCGCGTCGCTGGGTGCCGGTCCGGCCGTCCCCTCCGAGGAGAAGTACGGCCCCGAGGGCGCGGACATCGCCAAGGGCGGCGAGCTGTTCCGCACCAACTGCGCGCAGTGCCACAACTTCACCGGCAAGGGTGGCGCCCTGACGCACGGCAAGTACGCGCCGAGCCTGGAGGGCGTCAGCCCGAAGCACATCTACGAGGCCATGCAGACCGGCCCGCAGAACATGCCCTCCTTCCCCGACACCACCCTGTCGGAACAGAACAAGAAGGACATCATCGCCTACCTGGACGCGGTCAACGGTGACGAGACCGTGGACCCGGGCGGTCTTTCGCTCGGCGGCCTCGGGCCGGTCAGCGAAGGCCTGTTCGGCTGGATCTTCGGCCTGGGTGCCTGCATCGCCGTCGCCGTGTGGGTCGCCGCTCGGACCGCAAAGGCCAAGAAGTCATGAGTAGCCAAGACATTCCAGAAGAGAACCTGCCGGCTGAGCAGGGCGGCACGCACGTGCCGAAGCCCGCGGACGACAAGAACCCGTTCGCGGACCCGGGGCTGCCGCCCCACGAGCACCGGATCCAGGACGTCGACGAGCGGGCCGCCAAGCGGTCCGAGCGCGTGGTCGCCCTGCTGTTCACGGTGTCGATGCTGGCCACCGCCGGCTTCATCGCCTCGTTCGTCGCGATCCCGCACGACAAGTCGATCTTCGTCTTCCCCCTCGGTCACATCAACGCGATGAACTTCGCGCTGGGCCTGACCCTGGGCGTGGCGCTGTTCACCATCGGCGCGGGCGCCGTCCACTGGGCGCGCACCCTGATGTCCGACGAGGAGGTCGCCGACGAGCGCCACCCGATCGAGGCGTCGCCCGAGACCCGCGCGAAGGTCCACGCGGACTTCAAGCAGGGCGCCAAGGAGTCGGTGATCGGCCGGCGCAAGCTGATCCGCAACACGATGCTGGGCGCGCTCACGCTGGTCCCGCTCTCCGGCGTCGTCCTGCTGCGCGACCTCGGCCCGCTGCCCGGGACGAAGCTCCGCCACACGTTGTGGTCCAAGGGCAAGCTGCTCGTCAACATGAACACGAACGAGCCCATGCGTCCGTCGGACATCGGGGTCGGTTCCCTCACCTTCGCCAAGCCCGAGGGCCTGGAGGAGGACAACCACGACTTCCAGAACGAGATCGCCAAGGCGGCCCTGATGATCATCCGGCTGGAGCCGGACAGCATCAAGGACAAGCGCGAGCTCGAGTGGTCGCACGAGGGCATCGTGGCGTACTCGAAGATCTGCACCCACGTCGGCTGCCCGATCTCCCTGTACGAGCAGCAGACGCACCACGCGCTCTGCCCCTGCCACCAGTCCACCTTCGATCTTTCCGACGGCGCCCGGGTCATCTTCGGTCCCGCCGGTCACCCGCTGCCGCAGCTGCGCATCGGTGTGAACGACGAGGGCTATCTCGAGGCGCTCAGCGACTTCGAGGAGCCCGTCGGTCCTGCATTCTGGGAGCGCGGATGAGTACTGCAGCCAACGACGCACCCCGCTCGCGCGGGAAGGCACCGGCCGGCGAGCGCGTCGCCGACTGGGCCGACGGCCGGCTCGGGATCTACTCCCTGGCCAAGGCCAACATGCGCAAGATCTTCCCCGACCACTGGTCGTTCATGCTGGGTGAGGTCTGCCTCTACAGCTTCATCATCATCATCCTCACGGGTGTGTACCTGACGCTGTTCTTCCACCCGTCGATGAACGAGGTCACGTACCACGGCTCGTACGTCCCCATGCAGGGACAGCTGATGAGCGAGGCGTACAAGTCGACGCTCGACATCAGCTTCGACGTGCGCGGCGGTCTGCTGATCCGGCAGATCCACCACTGGGCGGCGATCATCTTCCTCGCCGGCATGTTCGTGCACATGATGCGCGTCTTCTTCACCGGCGCGTTCCGCAAGCCGCGTGAGATCAACTGGCTGTTCGGCTTCCTGCTGTTCGTCCTCGGCATGTTCACCGGGTTCACCGGTTACTCGCTCCCGGACGACCTGCTCTCCGGCACCGGTGTCCGCTTCACCCAGGGCGCGATCCTGTCCACGCCGATCATCGGCACGTACATCTCGATGTTCCTGTTCGGCGGGGAGTTCCCCGGGACCGACTTCGTCGCCCGGTTCTACTCGATCCACATCCTGCTGCTGCCGGGCATCATGCTCGGGCTCGTGGTCGGCCACCTGATCCTGGTCTTCTACCACAAGCACACGCAGTTCGCGGGTCCCGGCAAGACCAACAAGAACGTCGTCGGCATGCCGCTGCTGCCGGTGTACATGGCGAAGGCCGGAGGCTTCTTCTTCCTGGTCTTCGGTGTCATCGCGGTCATCGCCGGCATCGCCTCGGTCAACCCGATCTGGAGCATCGGCCCCTACCGGCCCGACCAGGTGTCCACGGGCGCCCAGCCGGACTGGTACATGGGCTTCGCCGAGGGTCTGGTCCGCGCCATGCCGGGCTGGGAGATCAACTTCTGGGGTCACACCCTGGTCCTCGGTGTGTTCGTCCCGCTGGTGATCTTCGGTATCTTCCTCGCGGTCATCGCCCTCTACCCGTTCATCGAGTCGTGGGTGACCGGGGACAAGCGCGAGCACCACATCCTGGACCGGCCGCGCAACGCCCCGACCCGTACCGCCTTCGGCGTCGCCTGGGTCACCGCGTACATGATCATGCTGATCGGTGGTGGCAACGACATCGTCGCGACCCACTTCCACCTGTCGATCAACTCGGTCACCTGGTTCGTGCGGATCGGGTTCTTCGTCGGACCGGTCATCGCTTTCGTCATCACCAAGCGGATCTGCCTCGGCCTCCAGCGCCGGGACAAGGACAAGGTGCTGCACGGCCGCGAGTCGGGCATCATCAAGCGCCTGCCGCACGGTGAGTTCATCGAGGTGCACGAGCCGCTCAGCCAGGAGCAGCTGCACACGCTCACGGCGCACGAGCAGTACAAGCCGGCCGAGATCGGCCCGACGGTCGACGAGAACGGCGTCGAGCGCAAGGTGAAGGGCTCCGAGAAGCTCCGCGCCAAGCTCAGCGAGGCCTACTACGGCGAGGAGTCGCAGATTCCGAAGCCGACCGTCGACGAGTACAAGGAGATCACGAGCGGCCACGGCCACCACTGACCCTCCAGCGTCGCCACACCACGGTCGAAGGGCCCCGTCCGTTCCGCGGACGGGGCCCTTCGGCCGTGTCCGGGCTGGATAGGGTGGAACCGCACCTCCCTTCCACGACACACCCCACACACACGATTCAGGAGCGGCTCATGAGCGCTGTGACCCCCGCTGGAGGCGACATCGCGGCGGGCCACTCCTGGCCCGCCCTGCTGAACGGCCTGCTGGACGGCCGTGACCTGTCCGCGGACGAGACCGCCTGGGCGCTGGACGTGATCATGCGCGGCGAGGCGACCGACGCGCAGATCGCCGCCTTCGCGGTGGGGCTGCGGTTCAAGGGGGAGACGGTCGAGGAGATCTCCGGGCTGGTCCGCACCATGTACGACCACGCCAACGTGATCGAGGTGCCGGGCAGGACCGTCGACATCGTCGGCACCGGCGGTGACGGCGCGAAGACGGTGAACATCTCCACCATGTCCGCGATCGTGGTGGCCGGCACGGGCGCCAAGGTCGTCAAGCACGGCAACCGGGCCGCCTCCTCGGCGTCCGGCGCCTCCGACGTCCTGGAGAAGCTCGGGGTCAACCTGCAGCTGACGCCGAAGCGGGTGGCCGAGGTCGCGGAGGAGGCCGGCATCACGTTCTGCTTCGCGGTGAAGTTCCACCCGGCCCTGCGCCACGTCGCGGCGGCCCGCGGCCAGCTCGGCATCCGCACGGTGTTCAACTTCCTGGGTCCGCTGACCAACCCCGCCCGGGTGAAGGCACAGGCGATCGGGGTCGCCCATGCCCGGATGGCACCGATCATCGCCGGTGTCTTCGCCGAGCGCGGCCACTCCTCCCTGGTCTTCCGGGGCGACGACGGTCTGGACGAGCTGACCACGACCGCCACCTCCCGGGTCTGGGTCGTGCGGGACGGCCGGGTGACCGAGGAGGCCTTCGACCCCCGGGACGTCGGGCTCGACCTGGTGCCGGTCGAGGCGTTGCGCGGCGCCGACGCCTCCTACAACGCCGACGTGGCCCGTCGCCTGCTGGCCGGCGAGCCGGGACCCGTACGGGACGCGGTGCTGCTGAACTCGGCGGCGGCCCTGGTGGCCCTGGAGCCGGGCGGGGCACCGCTGGCCGAGCAGCTCCGGGCCGGGATGGACCGGGCGGCCGAGGCGATCGACTCGGGCGCCGCCAAGCGCGCCCTCGACCGCTGGGTGGCCGCCAGCCACGCCTGAACCCCGCGTGTGACGTGCGTCCCGCGATCCGGACCCGGGTTGCGGGACGCCGATCTCTTCCCATAAGTTTTTCGACAGGTCATGAGTGACAGTCATGAGGCCCCGGCCGACTGTCCGGCAACCCTCCGTCCGTGGCGGGGTGCCCCGGGTGAAGACCAGGCCGTGGACAGCAAGGTCCACGGCAAGCGCGGACCCCTCGCGAAACCAGGGGTCCTGGGTCGTCCGAGGGAGTCTCCCGTGAACCAGCGAATGCGATAGGGCCGCAGAGCCCCGCCTCCGCATCTCTTCCTTCACCTTTCACAGCGCGCTTCTCGCGCTGGTTCCTCACGGGAGTCCGCCATGTCCGCACCCGCCCCTGCCGCCACCGCCGTGGCCGCCCCGCTGCCCGTCCTCGGCCGGGACGTCACCGTGCCGCTCGTCACCGGCGGGGAGGTCGCCTACGCCGCGCTCGACTACGCCGCCAGCGCGCCCGCGCTCCAGCGGGTCTGGGACGACGTGGCCGCCTACGCCCCGTACTACGGCAGCGTGCACCGCGGCGCCGGCTACCTGTCGCAGCTGTCCACCGACCTGTTCGAGAACGCCCGGGCGACGGTCGCCGGCTTCCTCGGCTGCCGGGACGACGACCAGGTGGTCTTCACCCGCTCCACCACCGACTCCCTGAACCTGCTCGCCGCCGCGCTGCCCGCCGGGAGCAGGGTCTTCGTCTTCGAGACCGAGCACCACGCCTCGCTGCTGCCCTGGCGGGACGCCGACGTGACCTACCTGGACGCCCCGCGCACCCCCGCGCAGGCCGTTCAGACCCTGGAGCGCGCCCTCGCCGCCCGCGAGCCGTACGGGCCCGCCCTGGTCTGCGTGACCGGCGCCTCCAACGTCACCGGCGAGCTGTGGCCGGTGCGTGAACTGGCCGCCGCCGCACACGCGCACGGTGCCCGGATCGTGCTGGACGCCGCCCAGCTCGCCCCGCACCACCCCGTCTCGGTGACCGATCTGGACGTCGACTGGGTCGCCTTCTCCGGACACAAGCTGTACGCGCCCTTCGGCTCGGGCGTGCTGGCCGGACGGGCCGATTGGCTGCGCGAGGCCGAGCCGTACCTCGCCGGTGGCGGCGCCAGCCGCCGGGTCAGCCGGCGCGCCGACGGCGGTGTGGACGTCCAGTGGCACGACAGCGCCGCCCGGCACGAGGCCGGGTCGCCCAACGTCATCGGCGCCTACGCCATCGCGTCCGCCTGCAAGGCGCTCACCGAGGCCGGGTTCGACACGCTGGTCGCCCGCGAGGAAGACCTGATCCGCAGGGTGCGGGAGGGCCTCGCCGGGGTTCCCGAGGTGCGTGTCCTCTCCCTCTTCGGCGACGACGCGCCGCGCGTCGGGGTGCTCTCCTTCGTCGTCGAGGGCTGGAACAGCTCGCACTTCGCCGCGGCCCTCTCCGCCGAGTACGGCATCGGGGTGCGCGACGGCCTCTTCTGCGCCCACCCGCTGCTGCGCACCCTGCTCGGCAGCGACCCGCAGGCGCAGGGCGAGTGCGGCGCACCCGAGGCGGTGCCCGGCGAGAAGTCCCTCAACGCCGTCCGGGTGAGCTTCGGCGCGGGCACCCCGGACGAGCACGTCGAGCGGTTCGTGAACGCCGTCAAGGAGCTGGTGAGCGACGGCGCCCGGTGGAAGTACCGCACCGAGGACGGCCGTTGCGTGCCCGACACCACCTCGGCCGCCGACGCCTGAGCGGCACGGGGGAGGAGGCCGGCTCCGGGGTGGGGGAGCCGCGCCCCGGTACGGTCACGCGCCCCTTCGGGGCGCGCCCCGCTCGGGGTCGGTCAGTTGTCGAGTCCGATGGCGAACGCCGCCTCCAGGTCGTGCTGCGAGTACGTCCGGAACGCGACGTGCGTGTCCGTGCCCTCCACGCCGGGGATCTTGCTGATCCGGCCGGGGATGACCTCGGCCAGGTCCTCGTGCTCGTTCACCCGCACCATGGCGATCAGGTCGTAGGTGCCGGTGACGGAGAAGACCTCGCTGACGTTCTCCAGCGCGGCGATCTGCTCCGCGATCTCGGGAATCCGGTCCACGCTGGTCTTGATGAGGACGATCGCGCTGATCACGGCTGGTTCTCTCCCTCGGGCGCCGTCACTGGAACGCCCCCAACTCTAGTCGTACGCCCGAACCGCGCCCAGGCGAAGAAGAAGCCGAGGCCGAAGCCCACCAGGTGCGCGAGGTACGCCACCCCGGGCCCGTCACCGGCCCGGCCCGCCGCCATCCACTGCAGGGCCGCCCAGAACGGCAGCACGAGCCAGGCCGGGAAGCGCAGCGGCAGGAAGAAGAGGAAGGGCAGCAGGCTGGTCACGCGGGCCCGGGGGAAGAGGAACAGGAACGCGCCGAGGATCGCGGAGATCGCCCCCGAGGCGCCGACCAGGGACTCCTGGGAGTGGGCGTTGGCGCCCGCGTAGCCGAGCAGGGCCAGGTAGCCGCAGCCGAGGTAGAACAGGGTGAACTGGAGCCTGCCCATCCGTTGTTCGGTCATCGCGCCGAAGACGTAGAGGAAGAGCATGTTGCCCAGCAGGTGCACCCAGCCGCCGTGGACGAACAGCGCGGTGGCCGGGGTGAGCGCCGACCCGGGGGAGTCCTCGAACAGTTCTGCGGGGATCACGCCCCAGCGCCGGAAGTGGGCGCGCTGCGCCGCCAGCTGCTCCTCCCCGGTGCCGTACAGCGGGTTCAGACCCGCCGCCGGGCTGATCAGGAACAGCAGGCAGCACAGCGTGATCAGCGTGTACGTCACCGGCGCCGCCCGGCCCCCGGGCGGGCGGGCCGGGACGAGCTTCCTGGCCGCCCCGACCGTTCTGCGGGCCGTCCTGCTCCAGTTGCGGATCATGGATACAGAGCATGACGTAACGGACGCGAGGGGTCATAGCGCCTCGCCGCCGTGGACACGCGGGCGTCGGGTACCCGCCAGGCCGTAGGGTTACGAGCCACACGCACCGGGCAGGCCCGGCGCGTCACCGACACTGGAAGAGAGCGAACAGCCACGATGACGGTTCCCCTGCCGACCGACACGACGCGGTGGCGCTGCACCCTCTGCGGCAACCTCACCCGCTTCGACGTGACCCGGGCCTCGAAGGTCGTCGAGTACGTGCACCTCGATCTGGCCGGTGAGCCGACGGTGGAGGAGCGCGAGGTGCTCAGTGAGACCATCGAGTCGGTGCGGTGCCGCTGGTGCAACGCCGTGGACCAGGTGGAACTCGTCGACAGGCCGGATGCCGCCTCCTGAGTGGAGCGGCCCCGCACCAGGCGATTCCGGCGCGGGATCGCCCTGAGACATTGAGGTGACGGATGGTGGAGACACACGGCGGGGGGCCGGGCGACGGCGCCGCTGAGGTGCTCGACCGCCCGCTGCCCGACGGCGTGCGCCGCCGGGTCGTGCAGATCGTGTCCGACGGCTTCGGCTCGCTCACCCTCGGTGAGCTGCCCGCCCAGCTGAGGCAGTACGCCAGGTTCGCCCCCAACCGCAGGGCCAAGTTCGCCGGCAACGCCATGGCCGCCGCCGTGGAGACCGACCCGCTCTTCCGCCAGCGCATCGGAGAGAAGCTCCGCGACGCCCAGCCGGAACTGGCCGGTGCCCTGGACGCCGGGTCCGCCCTCCCGGCCGCCGACCCGCTGGACGTGGCCGCCGCCGCCTACGTCCTGCGCCCGCACGGCTGGGTGAAGCTGGTGACCGCCGCCGGCGAGGAGGCGCAGCGCGCGGACGCCGAGCGCGCCGACGAGGAGAGCCGCGCCGAGCTGGAGCGGTTGCACCAGGAGCTGGCCCGGGCCCGGGAGCACACCAAGGCCGAGACCGAGCGGCTGCGCGCGGAGCTGGACACGGTGAAGCGGGAGAGCGAGTCGCTGCACCGCAAGCTGCGCTCCGCCCTCAGCGACGTCAAGCGCGGCGAGGCCGCGCTGCGCAAGCTCCGGGCCGAGACGGACGCCGCCCGCGCCGAGGCGCACACCCAGGTGTCCACCGCCGAGAGCGAGGCCCGGCGGCTCAAGGCCCGCCTCGGGGAGGCGGAGGCCGCCCTGGAGGCCAGCCGCAAGGCCGCCCGCGAGGGGCGCAGTGTCGAGGACATGCGCGTACGGCTGCTGCTCGACACCCTTCTCGACGCCACCCAGGGGCTGCGCCGCGAGCTGGCGCTGCCTCCGGTGTCCGTGCGGCCCGCGGAGACCGTGGACGCGGTCGAGCCGGGCCGGATGACGCCGAAGGACATCGCCAACCGGGCCCTGTCCGAGAACGACCCGGCCGTCCTCGACCAGTTGCTTGCGCTGCCCCAGGCGCATCTGGTCGTCGACGGCTACAACGTCACCAAGACCGGCTATCCCCAGATGCCGCTGGAGAAGCAGCGGCTGCGGCTGCTCGGCCAGCTCTCGCAGCTCGCCGCGCAGACCGGCGCCGAGATGACCTGCGTCTTCGACGGGGCCGAACTGGCGGCGCCCGTGCTGCTCGCGCCGCCGCGCGGGGTGCGGGTGCTCTTCTCCAAGCCCGGCGTCACCGCCGACGAGCTGATCCGGCAGCTGGTGCGGTCCGAGCCGCCGGGCCGGCCGGTCATCGTCGTCTCCACCGACCGCGAGGTCGCCGACGGCGTGGCGCGCGCCGGCGCACGCCCGGTGGCGTCCGTGGTGCTCCTCAAGCGGCTTTCCTAGCCCCTCATTCACTTCCGTACCAACCGCAACGTAGGCGCCCTATGCCCGAATTGACGGAAGCCTCACGCAACGTAGTGTCAGGCGGGCGTCACTGCAGGTGAGTTGTGGCGAAAAACGCGGTGCGTAACCGTGATTTTTCGACGGAGGATTTGAACTGATCACGAGTGGGTCACTAGGGTCACCCTTCGAACCCTCGAACGGGTGATCCCTCTCAAGAAGGAGCTCGTCTCCGTGGCGTCCCACCGTCGTCCCAAGCAGCCGAGCCGCACGCGCGTGACCGTGCTCACCACCGCTGCCGCCGCCGCTGTCGCTCTCAGCTCCCAGGCCGCCAACGCGGCCCCGAGCGAGAAGCCGAGCAAGGACGAGGTCAAGGCCAAGGTCGACAAGCTCTACGAGGAGGCCGAGCAGGCCACCGAGAAGTACAACGGCGCCAAGGAGAAGCAGGAGAAGCTCCAGAAGGAGATCTCCACCATCCAGGACAACGTCGCCCGCGGCCAGGAGGAGCTCAACGAGCTGCGCGACGGCCTCGGTTCGATGGCCAGCGCCCAGTACCGCTCCGGCGGCATCGACCCCTCCCTCCAGCTCTTCCTGTCCGCCGACCCGGACAACTACCTGGACAAGGCCTCCACCCTCGACCAGCTCAGCGGCCAGCAGGTCGAGGCGCTCAAGAAGATCCAGGTCAAGCAGCGCGACCTCGCCCAGCAGCGGTCCGAGGCCTCCGAGAAGCTCAAGGACCTCTCCGCCACCCGCACCGAACTGGGCAAGAAGAAGAAGCAGGTCCAGGGCAAGCTCTCGTCCGCGCAGAAGCTGCTCAACACGCTCACCGCGCAGGAGCGGTCGGCCCTCCAGGAGGAGGAGCAGCGCTCCAACCGCGCCAGCGAGCGCCAGGTGCTCACCGGCGGCAAGTCCACCCCGGCCTCCGGCCGCGCGGGCGCCGCCTTCGCCGCGGCCCAGGGCAAGATAGGCACGCCGTACGTCTACGGCGCCACCGGCCCGTCCTCCTTCGACTGCTCGGGCCTGACCTCCTGGGCGTACGCACAGGCCGGCGTCGGCATCCCGCGCACCTCCCAGGCACAGGCCAACTACGGCACCCGGATCTCCTCGATGAGCCAGCTGCAGGTGGGCGACCTGGTCTTCTTCTTCAGCGACCTGCACCACGTCGGCCTCTACGCCGGCAACGGCCAGGTCCTGCACGCGCCGCGCACCGGCACCAACGTCCGCTACGAGTCGATGAGCACGATCGGCGGCCCGTTCATGTTCGGCGTGCGCGTCTGACCGGGGCCGGCGTGTGCCTCTGACCGTGCCCGGTGCGAAGGCCCGACCCGGCGCCGCCGCGCCACCCGGAATCAGCCCCGCCGTACCGCCCGTTCGAGCGAATCACGTCCGGGTCATGTGACCCCCCGCCCCGCCGGTGACCTGCGTCAGCGGCGGGGCGTCGTGTTGCGCGGCCCCGGAGGTCGTTGGCCGGTGCCCCGCCGCGGGGTTACTGTCTGCCGCGTTTCCCCGTCCGCCAGCGGAAGGAGTGCGGCTTCCCGTGGGGTCCCATCGCCGCCTTGCACCATCCGGGTTCGACCGCGGCTCCACCGCCGCCGTGGGCCTGCTCTCCGTCGCCGCCGCGCTCCTGGGCGCCGTACCGGCCACGGCCGCGCCGCACGACGACCGGCGGGCGGAGGTGGACCGCCTGCACACCGAGGCGGAGCAGGCGACCGAGGCGTACAACAAGGCCGACGCGCGCACCGACCGGCTGCGCGAGGAGCTCTCCACCGCGCAGGACTCCATCGCCCGCCGGCAGCAGCACGTCAACACCCTGCGCGACG
Source organism: Streptomyces sp. BK208 (assembly GCF_004364245.1). Taxonomy (GTDB): domain Bacteria; phylum Actinomycetota; class Actinomycetes; order Streptomycetales; family Streptomycetaceae; genus Streptomyces. Next base: position 180,502 of record NZ_SOAV01000008.1, read on the forward strand.
CGCTCGGTTCGCTGGCCGGGGCCCAGTACCGCTCCGGCGGCATCGACCCGTCGCTGGCGCTGCTGCTGTCCGCCGAACCGGACGACTACCTCGACCGGGCCTCCGTGCTCGACCGGATCACCACCCGTCAGGCGGGCGAGCTGAAAGAGCTCCAGCAGGCGATGCGCGACCTCGCGCAGGACCGCGCCGAGGCGGCCGCCAAGCTCGCCGAGCTGGAACGGGGCCGCAAGGCCGTCGCCGCCCACAAGAAGACCGTGGAGCGCAAGCTCGCCGAGGCCCGCGCGCTGCTCGCCGCCCTGCCGGACGACGAACGCGCCGCCTACGGGCGCGGCTCCCGCTCCGGCCGCGCGGACCTGACCGCCCTGGCCGGCGCCGCCGCTCCCGCCTCCGGCCGCGCCTTTGCCGCCTTCGCCGCCGCCCGCTCCGCCCTCGGCAAGCCCTACGTCTGGGGCGCCAACGGCCCCTCCGGCTTCGACTGCTCGGGCCTGACCCAGTGGGCCTACGCGCAGGCCGGCGTCGGCATCCCGCGCACCTCCCAGGCGCAGTCCGGCACCGGGCGCCGCGTGTCCCTGTCCGAGGCACGCCCCGGCGACCTGGTCGCCTACCGCAGCGACGCCAGCCACATCGGCATGTACGCCGGCAACGGCCAGGTGATCCACGCCCCCTACCCCGGAGCGCCGGTGCGCTACGACCCGGTCGGCATGATGCCGATCTCGTCCATCACCCGGGTGTGACGCCGGCGCCGGACCCCCGGGCCCGACCCGGCCGGTGCCCGCGGCCTGCCGGGTCCCGGCTCCCGGGGTCCCGGTCCGGTGCCGTCCGCGGTCCCGCGCCCGTACGATCGGGAACGTGGCTGGTCGAACGCGGGTGCCGGGGTGGTCGGCGGGGGTGCTGTGCCTGCTGATCGTCGGGTTCGTGGGCTGCGGGGGCCGGAGCGTGGCCGATCCCGCTCGGGCCGAGGTCCAGGGGGTCCTCGACCGGCGGGCCGCGGCCGTCCTCGCCCACGACGCGGCCGCCTACGCGCGCACCGGCGCCGGTGCCCGCTTCGGCGACCTGAGCGCGATCCCGCTGGCCGCCTGGTCGTACCGGGTGCGGGACCTGGACCGCAGCGGCGACACCGCCACCGCCGACGTCGAGCTGCGCTACCGCGTCGAGGGTTACGACCGGGGTGCCGTGGCCACCGGCCGCACGCTGCGGCTGAGCCGGGACGGCGCCGGCGGACGGTGGTCCGTCGACTCCGACCGGCCCGCGAAGAAGTCCGGCCAGCAGCCCTGGGACCAGGGTGAGGTCGAGGTCGTCCGGGGGACGCACAGCCTCGTCCTCGGCGTCGGGCAGCCCACCGGGACCCTGCGCCGCTTCGCCGGGCTTGCCGACCGGGCGGTGCCCGCCGTCGCCGACGCCTGGGACGGCGACTGGGCCCGCCGGGTGGTCGTGGTCGTCCCCAGGTCGCTGGAGGGCATGGCGGGCCTGCTCGGCTCGCCCGCCTCCTCCTACCGGGGCATCGCCGCGGTCACCACCGGGGAGACGGGCGGCCGGGAACACGCCCCGGCCGACCGGATCATCGTCAACCCCGACGCGTACGGACTCCTCGGCGACCTCGGCCGGCAGGTCGTCCTCACCCACGAGACGACCCACGTCGCCACCCGCGCCGACACCACCTCCGCCACGCCGCTGTGGCTCTCCGAGGGCTACGCCGACTGGGTCGGCTACCGCGACAGCGCGCGCGCCGCCGCCGAGGCCGCCCCCGAGCTGGCCGAGGCGGTCGCCGGGGGCGAGGTGCCGGCGCGGCTGCCGACGGACGAGGACTTCGGCTTCACCGCCGACGCGCAGGAACTGGCCCGGGCCTACGAGGGCGGCTGGCTGGCCTGCCGGATGATCGCCGAGCAGTGGGACGAGGACCGGCTGGACGCCTTCTACCGCTCCGTGGGCGCGCACGGCGAGCGCGCGGGCGCCGTCGAGGACGCGACGAGGAAGGTGCTCGGGACGACCCAGGAGGACTTCACGGCGCGCTGGCGGGAGTATCTGCGGACGCGGCTCGGCTGAGCCCGCCGGGCTCCCCGGCGCCGTCCGGGCGCCCGAGCCGCACCGTGTCCCGCCACAGGGCGCGGGCGCCGACGAGCGTGGCGGCCACCAGCAGGACGTTGCGGACGGCCAGGAGCGTGATGCCGAGCGGGGTGCTCGTGACGACGTCGCCGAACAGGAGAGGGAACTCCAGCAGCGTCACCAGGCTCGCCACCAGCACCAGGGTGACCGGCACCCGCATCCGGCTCTCCCGGAAGCACCGGCACACGGCACCGACGCCGATCAGCCACACCAGGTACTGCGGACTGATCACCCGGCTCGTCACCGTGAACATCAGCACCGCCACGAAGGCCGCGTCCGCCGCCGTGTGCGCCGCGAACCCCCGGCCCCCCGACCGCGCGGCCAGCAGCCGCCACAGCACCAGCCAGCCGAACGCCACCCCGCTGAGCGCCATGGAGACCGTGCCCACCGTGCCGACGTGCGGGCCCAGGAACTCCATGGAGCCGTAGTTCAGCAGCACCCCGCCCTCCCAGCCGAAGTGCCGCGCGACGTGGAAGACCAGCGAGCCCAGCGACTCCACCTCGACGCCCCGCTCACGCTGGAACGTCAGGAACGCGAACGCCCCGGGCATCGACACGGCGAACAGCGCGGTGAGCCCCGCGCCGCTCAGCACGGCGGCGAGCCACGGCGTCCGCCCCCGCATCCCGAGGAGCACCATCGCCGGCCACACCTTCAGCAGCGCCCCGAGCGCCGCCAGGCCGCCGGCCACGCGGGGATGCCGGCCCGCGGCGAGCAGCGCGGCCACCGCGACGGCGGTGACCATCACGTCGTAGCGGGCGTACACCGTCGGGCCGAGCAGCGGCACGCCCACCACCCACACCCACGCACCGCGCGGCGAGCGGGCCGATCCCCGGCCCGCGTGCCACAGCAGCGCCAGGACGGCGGCGTCCGTGACGCAGACGAGGACGAAGAACGCCGTCGCGTACTCCAGGAAGGGCAGCAGGCCGGGGGAGAGGACCGGGAGGGCCGCGGCCGGCGGGTACTGCCAGGTGACGTCCGCCAGCGGAAACGTTCCGGTACGCAGGACGTCGGACCAGCCCCGGTAGATCACGGAGACGTCGCTCGTGACGTCCGGGCCGGGGAAGACCAGCACCTTCAGCACGAACAGCAGCAGCACCAGCCGCGAGGCGCCCCAGGTCGACAGCAGCCACACCGGTGACCGCCCCGCGTCCTTCGTCTCCACGTGCTCCCTGCCCGTCCGTCCTGCCGGCCGCTGCTGCCTTCCGGTGCGGACATGATGACCCGGACACCTGTACGTGTGCCACAGGAGGCGGCCCGGTCCGCTCCCGGCGGCCGGTTCGGTAGGGTCGGCGACGTGCGCAAGACCTTGATCGTGACGAACGACTTCCCGCCCCGTCCGGGCGGCATCCAGGCCTTCCTGCACAACATGGCGCTGCGCCTGGACCCCGAGCGGCTGGTCGTCTACGCCTCCACCTGGAAGCGGAGCCGCGAGGGCATCGAGGCCACCGCCGCCTTCGACGCCGAGCAGCCCTTCACCGTCGTACGGGACCGTACGACGATGCTGCTGCCGACGCCCGGCGCCACCCGGCGTGCGGTGGGCCTGCTGCGCGAGCACGGCTGCACCTCGGTGTGGTTCGGGGCCGCCGCGCCCCTCGGCCTGATGGCCCCGGCCCTGCGGAAGGCGGGCGCCGAGCGCCTCGTCGCCACCACCCACGGCCACGAGGCGGGCTGGGCCCAGCTGCCCGCGGCCCGCCGACTGCTGCGCCGCATCGGCGAGTCGACCGACACGATCACCTACCTCGGGGAGTACACCCGCTCCCGCATCGCGGGCGCGCTCACGCCGGAGGCCGCCGCCCGGATGGTGCAACTGCCGCCCGGCGTCGACGAGAAGACCTTCCACCCGGGCAGCGGCGGCGACGAGGTGCGCGCCCGCCTGGGCCTCACCGACCGGCCCGTCGTCGTCTGCGTCTCCCGCCTGGTCCCGCGCAAGGGCCAGGACACCCTGATCCGCGCGATGCCCCGCGTCCTCGCCGCCGAGCCGGACGCCGTCCTGCTGATCGTCGGCGGCGGCCCCTACGAGAAGGACCTGCGCCGTCTCGCCGCCGAGACGGGCGTGGCCGGCTCCGTCCACTTCACCGGCCCGGTGCCCTGGTCCGAGCTGCCCGCCCACTACGGCGCCGGGGACGTCTTCGCCATGCCCTGCCGCACCCGCCGGGGCGGCCTCGACGTGGAGGGACTCGGCATCGTCTACCTGGAGGCCTCCGCGACCGGTCTGCCCGTCGTCGCCGGCGACTCGGGCGGCGCCCCCGACGCGGTGCTGGACGGCGAGACGGGCTGGGTGGTCCGCGGCGCCGACCCGGACGAGTCCGCCGACCGCGTCATCGCCCTCCTCGCCGACCCCGCACTGCGCCGCAGGATGGGCGAGCGGGGCCGCTCGTGGGTCGAGGAGAAGTGGCGCTGGGACCTGCTGGCGGAGCACCTGAAGGCGCTGCTGTAACGCGGGGTGCCTTGTCGGCGCGGGGGAGTCGGACTGACCTCAGGGGCGAGGGGGACTGCCCATCCAGCCCCGACGGACGGGACGCCGCCGTCGAACCGCACCCGGCACCCCATGGGCGCCCCTACTTGGCGTAGATCGCCTCGATCTCGTCCGCGTAGTCCTTCGCCACGATGTTCCGCTTCAGCTTCAGCGAAGGCGTCAAGTGCCCCGAGTCCTCGGTGAACTGCGCCCCGAGCACCCGGAACTTCCGCACCGACTCCGCCTTCGACACCGCCGCGTTCCCGTCGTCGACCGCGTCCTGGATCGCCGCGAGCAGATCCGCGTCGTCCCGCAGCGACACCGCGCTCGAACCGGCCGGTTTCCCGTGCTCCTCGCACCAGCGGCCCAGGAACTCCTCGTCGAGGGTGACCAGCGCGCCCACGAAGGGCCGCCCGTCGCCGACCACCATGCACTCGGCGACCAGCGCGTGCGCCCGGATGCGGTCCTCTATGACGGCCGGGGCGACGTTCTTGCCGCCGGCCGTGACGATGATCTCCTTCTTGCGGCCCGTGATCCGCAGGTAGCCGTCCTCGTCGAGGGTGCCGATGTCGCCGGTGTGGAACCAGCCGTCGGCCAGCGCCTGAGCGGTCGCGGCCGGGTTGTTCCAGTACTCCTTGAACAGGTGCTCGCCGTGCAGCAGCACCTCGCCGTCGTCCGCGATGCGCACCACGGAGCCGGGCAGCGGCTGGCCGACCGTGCCGATCTTCTGCCGGTCCCAGGGGTTGAAGGCGGTGGCCGCGCAGGACTCGGTCAGGCCGTAGCCCTCCAGGACCGTGAAGCCGATGCCGCGGAAGAAGTGGCCGAGCCGCTCGCCGAGCGGGGCGCCGCCGGAGATCGCGTACTCGCCGCGGCCGCCGAGGACCGTACGGAGCTTGCTGTAGACGAGCTTGTCGAAGACCTTGTGCTTGATCTTCAGGCCGACGGCCGGGCCCGACGGGGTGTCCAGCGCCTTGCTGTACGCGATGGCGGTGTCGGCGGCCTTGTCGAAGATCTTGCCCTTGCCGTCGGCCTGCGCCTTGGCCCGCGCCGAGTTGTAGACCTTCTCGAAGACGCGCGGCACGCCCAGGATCAGCGTGGGCCGGAACGCGGCCAGCTCGTCGGTGAGGTTCTTGATGTCGGGGACGTTGCCCAGCTTGATCGGCGCGATCATCGGCGCGACCTGGACCAGCCGCCCGAAGACGTGGGCGAGCGGGAGGAAGAGCAGGACCGAACACTCACCGGTGCGGAAGAGCGGACGCAGCCGCTCGACGACGTTGCCGCACTCGGCGAAGAAGCTGCGGTGGGTGAGCACGCAGCCCTTGGGGCGGCCGGTGGTGCCGGAGGTGTAGACGATGGTGGCGGGGTCGTCCGCCTTCGCGATCGAGCCGCGCTCCTCGACGGCCCGGTCGGTGACGTCCTGCCCGAGGCGCCCCAGCTCCTCCACCGCCCCGGCGTCGATCTGCCAGAGGTTCTTGAGGGCCGGCAGCTGCTCGCGCACCGACTCCACGGCCGCGGCGTGCCCGGCCGACTCCACGACGCACGCCGTGGCCCCCGAGTCGCTGAGGATCCACTGCACCTGCTCGGCGGAGCTGGTCTCGTACACCGGCACGGTGATCGCGCCGGCGCTCCAGATCGCGAAGTCCAGCAGCGTCCACTCGTACCGGGTACGGGACATCAGGCCGACCCGGTCGCCCGGCTGGACGCCGGAGGCGATGAGGCCCTTGGCCGCTGAGTGCACCTCGGCGAGGAAGTCGCGCGCGGTCACGTCCTGCCAGGCGCCGTCCACCTTGCGGGCGATGACGGCGACGTCAGGATGCTGCGCGGCGTTCCTCCTGACGATGTCGGTCAGGTTTCCGTCCGTGGGGACCTCGTACAAGGCCGGAAGGCTGAACTCGCGCAAGACTGCTGCTCCTCATAGGGCGCCGGCGCCACGACACTGTGTGATGCGACGGTGCGGTCCAAGGGTCGGGCAAGTGCTCCGGAGAACTCATGCGCGATTCACATGTTGAAATCCAGAGCACGACTGGACGGCCCGGACGTTACCCGTCGGTATGCGTTCTCCGACAGGGGGTCCCCGCGAGATGTTCGCCGCGTCACACGGATGGGGTTTGCTTTGCGCACAGTAGTCGACGGATCAACCGACCAGCCAGTAACCGCAGGTCCGACCGCCACTGTTCACATCAGGCACGCGCTGCTTACGCTTGATCGCCATGGCACCCACACCGCCCCGTAACACGAGCACACGCGTCCACGTGGTCAGCGACGTCCATGGCAACGCCCGCGACCTGGCCAGGGCCGGCGAGGGCGCCGACGCCCTGATCTGTCTCGGGGACCTGGTCCTCTTCCTCGACTACGCCGACCACTCGCGCGGCATCTTCCCCGACCTGTTCGGCGTCGCGAACGCCGACCGCATCGTGGCGCTGCGCACCGCCCGCCGCTTCGACGAGGCCCGGGACTTCGGCAGGCGGCTGTGGGCCGAGACCGGCGGGGACCCGCGCGAGCTGATCGAGCGGGCGGTGCGCAGGCAGTACGCCGAACTCTTCGCCGCCTTCCCGACTCCGACGTACGCCACCTACGGCAACGTCGACGTGCCGCCGCTGTGGCCCGAGTTCGCCGGGCCCGGCACCACCGTGCTCGACGGGGAGCGGGTGGAGATCGGCGGCCGCGTCTTCGGCTTCGTCGGCGGTGGCCTGCGGACCCCGATGAACACCCCGTACGAGATCAGCGACGAGGCGTACGCGGCGAAGATCGAGGCCGTCGGCGAGGTGGACGTGCTGTGCACCCACATCCCGCCGGACGTGCCGGAACTGCTCTACGACACGGTGGCCCGGCGCTTCGAGCGGGGCAGCCGCGCGCTGCTGGACGCCATCCGCCGCACCCGGCCCCGCTACGCCCTGTTCGGCCACGTCCACCAGCCGCTGACCCGGCGGATGCGCGTCGGGGCGACCGAGTGCGTCAACGTCGGCCACTTCGCGTCGACGGGACGGCCCTGGGCGCTGGAGTGGTGACCGGGGACGGCGGACCCGCGCAGGTGGGTGGTGACATGCCCCGCCCCCGTGCGCGATAGCCTGCACGCGGCACACACGTGCGCGCGACGGGCGCACGACCACCTCAGTAGCGGCCCGCATCCGGAGGAGCCACGGCGATGGCGGAACACACCAGCTCGAGCATCACCATCGAGGCGGCACCGGCCGACGTCATGGCGGTGATCGCCGACTTCGCTCGCTACCCGGACTGGACCGGCGAGGTGAAGGAGGCGCAGGTCCTCGCGACCGACGCGCAGGGGCGTGCCGAGCAGGTCCGGCTCGTCATGGACGCCGGGGCGATCAAGGACGACCAGACGCTGGGCTACACCTGGACCGGCGAGCACGAGGTCTCCTGGACGCTGGTGAAGTCCCAGATGCTGCGCTCCCTCGACGGCTCCTACCTGCTCCGCCCGGCGGGCACGGGCACGGAGGTCACCTACCGGCTCACGGTGGACGTCAAGATCCCCATGCTCGGCATGATCAAGCGCAAGGCGGAAAAGGTCATCATCGACCGGGCCTTGGCAGGTCTGAAGAAGCGAGTCGAGTCGAACCGGCCCTAGCCGCGGGGCAGTCGCCGCGCCCCCCCGCTGCGGGCAGTCGCCGCGCCCCCCCGCTGCGGGCAGTCGTGCCGCTGGGGCGGCACGGGTGGGCGCAGCGGCACCCCGCACCGCCGGGCCGCGCAGCCCCCGCCCCCGGCACCCCCACCCGGCGCCGCCCCCGCCCCCCACCCGGCGCAGCCAAGGCACCCCCGCCCGGCGCCCCGCACGCACCGGTACCGTTCACCCCCATGCGCACCCTCCTGATCACGGGCCCCGGCGGCACCGGCCGTACCACGCTCGCCGCCGCCACCGCGCTCAAGGCCGCCCGCCAGGGCACCCGCACCCTCCTCCTCGGCACCGACCGCGACGACACCCTCGGCGCGGTGCTCGGCGTGCGCACCGGCCCCGCGCCGACCACCGTCGAACCCGGCCTCACCGCCTGGCGCCCCGACGCCGCCCAGAGCTTCCGGGAGACCCTCGTCGCCCTCCAGGACCGCGCCGCCTCCGCCCTCGACCTGCTCGGCGCCTCCCGCCTCGACCCCGAGGAACTCACCCCGCTGCCCGGCGCAGACGACCTCGCCCTGCTGCGCGCCCTGCGCGAGGCCGCCCTCGCCGAGGCGCACGACCTCCTCGTCGTGGACCTGCCGCCCGCCCCGCGTGCCCTCGCCCTGCTCGCCGCACCCGAGGAACTGCGCCGCAGCCTGCGCCGCCTGCTCCCGCCCGAGCGGCAGGCGGCCCGGGCCCTGCGCCCCGTCCTCGGCCGGCTCGCCGGCGTCCCCATGCCCACCGAGGCGCTGTACGAGGCCGCGGCCCGCTGGGACCTGGAACTCGCCGCCACCGAGGCCGTCCTGGCCGACCGGAACACCACCGTACGGCTGGTCGCCGAGCCCGGACCGGCCGGAGCCGACGCCGTCCTCGTCACCACCCTCGGTCTCGCCCTGCGCGGCCTGCGCACCGACCTGCTGGTCGCGAACCGCGTCCTGCCCGAGGACGTCCCGGCGGACAGCCGGCTCGGCGGCCTCCTCGCTCAGCAGCGCAAGACCCTGGAGGAGTGGCGGGGAACGCACGACGTCCACGCCGTCGCCCATCTCGGCCGGGACCCCCGGGGCACGGACGACCTGACGGACCTCGACGTGCCGGGCGTCGACCCGGCCGCCTCCCCGGTCGAGTGGCCCGTCACCGACCGGCTGGCCGAGGACGGCGTGCTGGTCTGGCGCATCCCGCTGCCCGGCGCCGTGCGCGAGGAGCTCGACCTGGTCCGCCGCGGTGACGAACTGGTCGTCGCCGCCGGGCCGTTCCGCCGCACGGTCCCGCTGCCCTCCGCGCTGCGCCGCTGCTCCGTGGACGGGGCCGCGCTGCGGGACGGCACGCTCGCCGTCCGGTTCGCTCCGGACCCCGGGCTGTGGCCGCGGGAGCGCTGACCGGCGGAACCCGGCGGGACCGCGGCCCGTTCGGGTAACGTCGTAAGGACGAACCGTAGTCAGGAGTCCGTGATGAGCGAAGAGCTCCCGTCCGAGGCCCCTCGCCCCGACGAGGCCGACGCGGTCGACGAGACGCGTGTGACCGACGAGACCCGTACGACCGACGAGACCCGTACGACTGACGAGACGCGTACGACCGACGACACCCGTACGACTGACGAGACGCGTGTGACCGGCGAGCCCCGCGCCACCGACGGGAAGCGTGCCACCGACGGGGCGCGTGCGACGGACGAGACGCGTGCCGCGTCCGACGCCGACGCCTGGGCGACGGCCTGCGCCGAGGACCTGGAGTCGGAGCAGGCCCGCCGCCGCGCCGCGTACGGGCCGCCGCCCGGCTCGGCCGCCGAGGAGCTGCGCCGGCTGGTCGACACCGTCGCCGACAAGCTGTCCGCCCTCCAGTCCCCGCTGCTCGGCCAGGTCGCCGGACCCGCCGCCCAGCAGGTGGTCCGGCAGGTCGTGCAGCAGGCGAAGGCCGCCGTCGAACCGGTCATCGAGCGCAACCCGGGGGTGTTCGACCACCTCGCCGCCGCGGGCGGTGAACTCCTCGCCGCCTACCGCTCCGCCGTCCAGAACCAGGAACGCCGCTGGACCACGGGCGACACCGCCCCGAAGGACCCGGGCGACCCCCGTGACCTGGACGAAAGCGGCACCGACGGCCGCGACGAGGACGACGGGGGCACCGGCCCGGGGCAGCGCATCGACCTGGACTGAGCCCCGCCTCGGGTACGGTTGCCCTTAGCGGGGCTCGACCGAACTGAGGGATTCATGGGACTCACCATCGGCGTCGACATCGGCGGCACGAAGATCGCGGCCGGCGTGGTCGACGAGGAAGGCAACATCCTCTCGACCCACAAGGTGCCGACCCCCACCACGCCCGAGGCCATCGTGGACGCCATCGCCTCCGCGGTGGAGGGCGCGCGCGTGGGACACGAGATCGTCGGCGTCGGTATCGGTGCCGCCGGCTACGTCAACCGCCAGCGCTCGACGGTCTACTTCGCGCCCAACATCGACTGGCGCCAGGAACCGCTGAAGGAGAAGGTGCAGGCCCGCGTCGGCCTCCCCGTCGTCGTGGAGAACGACGCCAACGCCGCGGCCTGGGGCGAGTACAGGTTCGGCGGCGGCAAGGGCCACCGCAACGTCATCTGCATCACCCTCGGCACCGGCCTGGGCGGCGGCATCATCATCGGCAACAAGCTGCGCCGCGGTCACTTCGGCGTGGCCGCCGAGTTCGGCCACATCCGCATGGTGCCCGACGGCCTGCTGTGCGGCTGCGGTTCGCAGGGCTGCTGGGAGCAGTACGCGTCGGGCCGGGCGCTGGTGCGGTACGCCAAGCAGCGCGCCAACGCCACCCCCGAGCGCGCCGAGGTGCTGCTCGCGCTCGGCGACGGCACCCCCGACGGCATCGAGGGCAAGCACATCTCGGTCGCCGCCCGCCAGGGCTGCCCGGTCGCCGTCGACTCCTACCGGGAGCTGGCCCGCTGGGCCGGTGCCGGTCTCGCCGACCTGGCCTCGCTCTTCGACCCGTCCGCCTTCATCGTCGGCGGCGGTCTCTCGGACGAGGGCGACCTGGTCCTCGACCCGATCCGCAAGTCGTACAAGCGCTGGCTGGTCGGCGGCAACTGGCGTCCGGTCGCCGACGTGATCGCCGCCAAACTCGGCAACAAGGCGGGCCTCGTGGGCGCGGCCGACCTGGCGAGGGAACCCGACCCGATCATGTAGGAATCGCGGGGCCCGCCTACGCGCGGGGCCTCGTGGACGACCGAGCCCGTCGAGCCCCGTCCGGGGACGACGGGCCGCGTCGTATCTTGATCCACATGGCAACGTCCTCGCTTCCTCCTCTTCCCAACTCCCATACCGAACCCGACGGTTCCGCGGTCGTCCGGGTCCTGAGCTACAACATCCGCTCGATGCGCGACGACACCGACGCCCTCGCCCGCGTCATCCGGGCCTGCGCACCCGACCTCGTCCTACTCCAGGAGGCCCCGCGCCTCTTCCGCTGGCGCAAGAAGATCACCCGGCTCGCCGCGGCGTGCGATCTGGTCCTCCTCTCCGGCGGCGGCACCGCGGCCGGGCCCGCCCTGCTGTGCTCCCTGCGGGCCACCGTGGAGCGCACCGAGGACGCGCTGCTCCCGCTCATCCCCGGTCAGCACCGCAGGGGCCTGGCCACCGCCGTGGTCAGGATCGGCGGAACCCGTCTCGGCGTGCTCAGCACCCACCTGTCGCTGCGGGCGGACGAACGCCACGAGCAGGCGGGTCTGCTCCTCGACCACCTGGCCGCCCTCGGCGTGACGCACGCCGTGGCGGGCGGCGACCTGAACGAGCGCCCCGGCGGCCGCACCTTCCGGCGGCTCGGCGACGGACTGCGCGACTGCTGGACCGCCGCGCCCTGGGGCGGGGAGTACACCTTCCCGGCCGGCGCGCCGGACCGCCGTATCGACGCGGTCTTCGTCACCGAGGGCGTCGAGGTCCTCGGCTGCGGGGTGCCGTCGGGACTGCCCGGGGTGGCCGAGGACGACCTGAGGGCGGCCACGGACCACCTGCCGGTCCTGACCGCCCTCCGCGTGCCCGCGGCGCGCACCTGACGTGCCGCTCCCGGGCCGGCTACACCACCGCGCCCCGCCCCGGATCGTCGTCGTCCTCTTCACCCGTCCGCATCCGCACGACCAGGGTGGCGAAGCCCCCGAGGAAGCCGCCGATGCTCAGGGTCGTCAGCCACCAGGTCATCTCCCAGCCGAGCACCACCGCAAGCAGGAGCAGCACCGGACCGCCGAGCACGCCCAGCCAGGCGAACTTCGCGGTCGGGTCGGCGTCGGGCAGCGGCGGCGGCTCGGGCGGCACGAAGTGGCCCTCGTCGTCCGCGTCGAAGTCGTCGTCGGACGGCTCGGCGGTGGTGTGGTCGCGGGGGCCGATGCCGGGAGCGAAGGCCACGGAGCTGCCCAGCGGCCGCTCCGAGGACGGCCGGTCCGCCGCGGGCTTCTCGTCGTTCACCTCCGGCTCCAGCAGCGCCAGGTCCTCGATCGACTTGAAGGGCTTCGCGCCCGGCGGGTCCGGCGGCTCGTCCCCGTACCCGGCGACGATCGCGTCCCAGGCCGCGTCCTCGTCGAAGGGCGTCCCCTGCGCCCCGGGACCGCCGTCCGCCGCGCGCTCCCGTCCCTCGCGGTGCTCCCGCTCCAGGTCCCGCTCCTCGCGGTCCTCGCGGTCGGAGTCGTGCTCAGCCACCTGCGGCCGTCCCTTCCTTGCCGAGACCGGACTCCGGTTCCGTGACGGAACCGGGCGCGAGCCGGCCGATGAACGCGACGCTCTCCGCGAAGATCCGGTCCGCATCGTGGTCCAACGTCGCCACGTGGTAGCTCTGTTCCAGCAGGATCTCCGTCACGTCCGTCGACGACACCCGGCCCAGGATGCGCGCCGAGTCGGCCGGCGGCACCACGTGGTCCTGCGGGCTGCGCAGCAACAGCAGCGGCTGGGTCACCTGCGGCAGGTCGCCGTCGGCCAGACGGAAGAACGCGCGCAGCGAGTGCGCCGAGTGCAGCGGCACCCGGTCGTACCCCAACTCCTTGCTGAGCGGCTTGGCGATGTCGCTGGCGATGCCCTTCGTCGCCGGCACCAGGTGGCGCAGGACCGGCAGGGCGTGCTGGGCCACCCCGTGCATCCGGTTCGCCGGGTTCACCACGACGACGCCCTGCACCGCCTCCCCGTGCTTGGCGGCGAGCCGCAGCGCCAGCGCGCCGCCCATGGACAGGCCGGCCACGAAGACCCGCGTGCAGCGCTCGCGCAGGGCGCGCAGCTCGCGGTCCACCTCCGCGTACCAGTCCTGCCAGCCGGTGACCTGCATGTCCTGCCACCGGGTGCCGTGCCCGGGCAGCAGCGGCAGCGCCACCGTCAGGCCGCGCGCGGCCAGGTACCGGCCCCAGGGGCGCAGCGACTGCGGGGAACCGGTGAAACCGTGACAGAGGAGGACGCCGGCCTCCCCGCCCTCGTGGCGGAACGGCTCGGCTCCGGGCAGGACCGACACGTCTCGGTCTCCTGTCGTCAGGGGGACTCGCGGGGCTTTCACCGTACGCGACGGCACGGACACCGACCAGGGCCGTCGGAGCCATTGACGGTGCCGCGGGATAAGGTCTGAACTTCGGACACGGGAGGCACTGGGTTGCTGTACGGCACGATGAAGGTCACCATCGGGGGATCGCTGAAGCTCGCCTTCCGGCCCTGGGTGGAGGGACTGGAGCACATCCCGGCCGACGGCCCCGCCATCCTGGCGAGCAACCACCTGTCGTTCTCCGACTCGTTCTTCCTGCCCGCCGTCCTCGACCGCAAGGTGACCTTCATCGCCAAGGCCGAGTACTTCAACACCCCCGGGCTCAAGGGCAGGCTGACCGCGGCCTTCTTCAAGGGCGTGGGCCAGCTCCCGGTGGACCGTTCCGGCGCGCGCGGCGCGGGGGAGGCCGCCATCAAGAGCGGCATAGAGGTCCTGGAGCGCGGCGAGCTGTTCGGCATCTACCCCGAGGGCACGCGTTCCCCGGACGGCCGCCTGTACCGGGGCAAGCCGGGCGGCCTCGCCCGCGTGGCCCTCGCCACCGGCGCGCCCGTCATCCCGGTCGCCATGATCGACACCGAGAAGATCCAGCCGCCCGGCCAGGTGATGCCGAAGCTGATGCGGCCCGGCATCCGCATCGGCAAGCCCCTCGACTTCTCCCGCTACCAGGGCATGGAACACGACCGCTTCGTGCTGCGCGCGGTGACCGACGAGGTCATGTACGAGATCATGAAGCTCTCCGGTCAGGAGTACGTCGACATGTACGCGACCGCCATGAAACGGCAGCTCGCGGAGGCGGCGAAGGCCGAGAAGGCGGCGAAGGCCGAGAACGCGGCGAAGGCCGAGAACGCGGCCAAGGGGGACAAGACGGCCAAGGCCGAGAAGAGCGGGACCGGAACCGGGACCTAGTCCGGGCAGGGGCCCGGGCACGGCGGCACCGGGGACGGGACCTCAGGGCACCGGTCGCCGGGGGAGGGGGGACATGGCCAGGCGCGAGAGAGTCATGAGGATGTCGGTCGAGCTGCCGCTGTGGCGCGCGCTCGCCGGCTACCGCGTGCTCACCATGCTGTACGCGATCGGCTTCTTCGCCACCGCCTACTCCGGCTTCGCCCGGCCCTGGCTGGCCGTCGGCTACTACGCCGTCCTCTTCGTGTGGACCCTGGCCACCCTCCCCAAGGTCACGAACGCCGCGAGCTGCACCGGGCGGTTCCTCGCCGCCGACCTCGCCGTCGCCCTGACCGGCATCCTGCTCACCCCTCTCGCCGACGCCCACGAGCGCGTCATGGACGGCGGCCCGACGCTGCCGTCGATATGGACCGCCGGTTCCGTACTGGCCTTCGCGATCAAGGGCGGCTGGCGCTGGGCGGCGGTGGCCTCCACCCTCGTCGCCGCCGCCAACCTGGCCGAACGCGGCACCCCGGCCCGCGACACCGTCCACAACGTCATCCTCGTCTGGGTCGCCTCCATCGCCATCGGGTACGTCGTCGAGGTCGCCCGCGCCTCCGAGCGCACCCTCGCCCGCGCCCTGGAGATCGAGGCCGCGACCAGGGAACGCGAGCGGCTCGCCCGGGACATCCACGACAGCGTCCTCCAGGTGCTGGCGATGGTGCAGCGCAGGGGCGCCGTCATCGGCGGCGAGGCGGCCGAGCTGGGCCGGCTGGCCGGGGAGCAGGAGGTGGCCCTGCGCACCCTGGTCTCCGGCGGCCTGGTACCCGTCTCCCGCGTCTCGGAGGACGCGGCCGACGGCGCGGTCGTCCGGGTGGTGGAGGAACCGGAGGGCGCGGACCCGGACGCCCCCGTCGACCTGCGCGCCCTGCTCGCCCCGTACGCCGGCTCGCTGGTGAACCTCGCCGAGCCCGGCGCCCCCGTCCTCCTCGCCCCCCGGGCGGCGCGGGAACTGGCGGCCGCCGTGGGCGCCGCCCTGGACAACGTCCGGGCGCACGTCGGGGAGCGGGCGCGCGCCTGGATCCTGGTCGAGGACGAACCGGACGAGGTGATCGTCACCGTCCGCGACGAGGGGCCGGGCATCGCCGAGGGCCGGCTCGCCGAGGCCGAGGGCGAGGGACGGCTCGGCGTGGCCCTGTCCATCCGCGGCCGGCTGCGCGACCTCGGCGGCACGGCCGAACTGATCTCGGTGCCCGGGCAGGGCACGGAGGTCGAGCTGAAGGCACCGAAGAAGACCGTCGGCAGCACCGCACGGGGGAAGGCAGCGGACCATGAGTGAAGGACAGTGGACGCCGGGTGAACGGCGCGGCCCGGAACGGGAGGACCCGGTCAGGGTCATGGTGGTCGACGACCATCCGATGTGGCGCGACGCCGTCGCCCGGGACCTGGCCGAGTCGGGTTTCGACGTGGTCGCCACCGCGGGCGACGGCGACCAGGCGGTGCGCCGGGCCGCGGCCGTCGCTCCGGACGTCCTCGTCCTCGACCTCAACCTGCCCGGCAAGCCCGGCGTCCAGGTCTGCAAGGAGGTCCTCGGCGCCGACCCCACGCTGCGCGTGCTCGTGCTCTCGGCGAGCGGGGAGCACGCCGACGTGCTGGAGGCGGTGAAGTCCGGCGCGACCGGATACCTGCTGAAGTCGGCCTCCACGGAGGAGCTGCGGGACGCGGTGCGCCGCACGGCCGCCGGAGACCCGGTCTTCACCCCGGGGCTGGCCGGACTGGTCCTCGGCGAGTACCGCCGCCTCGCCTCCGAACCCGCCCCCGCCGCAGGCACCGACGATCCCGGCACGCCCCGGCTCACCGACCGGGAGACCGAGGTGCTGCGCCTGGTCGCCAAGGGCCTGAGCTACAAGCAGATCGCCGAACGCCTCGTCATCTCCCACCGCACCGTGCAGAACCACGTCCAGAACACCCTCGGCAAGCTCCAGCTGCACAACCGGGTGGAGCTGGTGCGGTATGCGATAGAACGCGGTCTGGACGACGCCTGACCCACGCGGGACAGTGGCCTCAACCACCCACCCTGGCAAAGGGGTTGTGCGATGAAGGTCGGAGTACTGACCGGAGGCGGCGACTGCCCCGGGCTCAACGCCGTCATCCGGGCCGTCGTCCGCAAGGGCGTCCAGGAGTACGGCTACGACTTCACCGGCTTCCGGGACGGCTGGCGCGGCCCCCTGGAGGGCGACACCGTCCCGCTCGACATCCCGGCCGTCCGCGGCATCCTGCCCCGCGGCGGCACCGTCCTCGGCTCCTCGCGCACCAATCCGCTCCAGCAGCAGGGCGGCATCCGGCGCATCAAGGACAACCTCGCCGCGCTCGGCGTCGACGCGCTCATCACCATCGGCGGCGAGGACACCCTCGGCGTCGCCACCCGCCTCGCGGACGAGTACGGCGTGCCCTGCGTCGGCGTCCCCAAGACCATCGACAACGACCTGTCCGCCACCGACTACACCTTCGGTTTCGACACCGCCGTCGGCATCGCCACGGAGGCCATCGACCGGCTGCACACCACCGCCGAGTCCCACATGCGCGTCCTGGTCGTCGAGGTCATGGGCCGGCACGCCGGCTGGATCGCCCTGCACTCCGGCCTGGCCGGCGGCGCCAACGTCATCCTCATCCCCGAGCAGCGCTTCGACGTCGAGCAGGTGTGCACCTGGGTGACCTCCCGGTTCCGGGCGTCCTACGCCCCGATCGTGGTCGTCGCCGAGGGGGCGATGCCCCGCGACGGCGACCTGGTGCTCAAGGACGAGTCGCTGGACTCCTACGGGCACGTCCGGCTGTCCGGGGTCGGCGAGTGGCTGGCCAAGCAGATCGAGAAACGCACCGGCAAGGAGGCCCGCACCACCGTTCTCGGGCACGTCCAGCGCGGCGGCACCCCCAGCGCCTTCGACCGCTGGCTCGCCACCCGCTTCGGACTGCACGCCATCGACTGCGTGCGCGACGGGGACTTCGGGAAGATGGTCGCCCTGCGCGGCACGGACATCGTCCGCGTCCCCATCGCCGAGGCCACCGCCCGGCTGAAGACCGTCGACCCGGCGCTGTACGAGGAGGTCGGCGTCTTCTTCGGCTGACCCCCGGCGGACGACCGCTGACCCGCGACGGCGGGCCGAGGGCCGTATATTCGGCCCGGAGCCCACCGGAACGGGAGCGGTCATGGAGATCCTTGCCTTCGGCGTCCAGGCCGACGAGAAGCCCCTGATCGAGCGGGCCTTCCGCGACCACGAGGACGTCCGCTGCCTGGACGTCTTCCTCAACGAGGACACCGCGCCCATCGCGGCCGGCCACGAGATCGTCTCCACGTCCGTCAACGCCGACCTCGGCGCGGACGTCCTGGAGATCCTCGCGGCCGGCGGCACCCGGATGGTGGCCCAGCGCTCCACCGGCTTCAACAACGTCGACCTGGACACCGCCGAGCGGCTCGGCATCACCGTGGCCCGGGTGTCGTACTACTCGCCGTACTCGGTCGCCGAGTTCGCCTGGACCCTCGCCATGGCCGTCAACCGGCGGATCGTGCGCGCCTCCACCCGCACCCGCGACTTCGACTTCCGCCTGCACGGCCTGATGGGCCGCGACCTGCACGGCCGCACCGCCGGGATCCTCGGCACCGGCAAGATCGGCGAGGCCTTCGCCCGCATCGCCCACGGCTTCGGCATGCGGCTGCTCGGCTGGGACGTCGCCGAGAACCCGGCCTGCGCGGAGCTGGGCATGCGGTACGTCCCGAAGGACGAGCTGCTCGCCCGCTCCGACCTGATCACGCTGCACGTCCCGCTGATGCCCGACACCCGGCACCTGATCGACGCGGCCGCCCTGAAGTCGATGCGGGACGACGCCATCCTGATCAACTCCAGCCGGGGCGGCCTGGTCGACACCGCGGCCCTCGTCGGCGAGCTGCGCGCGGGCCGCTTCACGGGCGTGGGCCTGGACGTGTACGAGGCGGAGGCGGGCCTGTTCTTCCTCGACAAGTCCCTGGAGGCCGTCGGGGACGACACCCTGGCCCGCCTCGTCACCTTCCCGAACGTCCTGGTCACCTCGCACCAGGCGTACTACACCGAGGACGCCGTCGGTCAGATCGTCGACACGACGGCGCGCAACGTCCTCGACTACCGTCAGGGCCGCCGCTCCGAGAACGTGCTCGTCCCGCGCAGCTGACCGGCCAGCTCCCGCACGACGGCCGTGCCGTTCAGCGTCAGCACCGACTCGGGATGGAACTGCACCCCGGCGAAGCCCCCGCCCCGCAGCGCGTGCACCTCGCCGCCCGCCGAACGGCTCACCTCGACGCCCCGCGCGGCCAGCGCGGCGGCCGCCGCGTCGTCGCAGCGCGCGGTGAAGCTGTTGTAGAAGCCGACCGTCTCCGGCCGCCCGAACAGGTCGATCTCCGTCTGCGCCCCCTGGTACGGCACCTCCTTGCGCACGACGTCGAGGCCCAGCTCCGCCGCGATCAGCTCGTGCCCGAGGCAGACCCCGAGGACGCCGTGCCGATTCGCCGCGAGCAGCTCGGCGGTCAGGGACCGCAGGAAGCGCATCTTCGGGTCGGCGGGGTCACCGGGGTCGCCGGGTCCCGGCCCCAGCACCACCGGCCCGCCCTCGTGCCCGAGCACCGCCTCGCGCAGCCCCGGCTCGTCGTAGCGCCGTACGCTCACCGCGAGCCCCGAGGAGCGCAGCACGTGCGCGAGCATCGCCGTGAAGGTGTCCTCCGCGTCGACGACCAGGGCGTGCCCGGTCAGCGCGGCCGACGGCTCCTGCATCCGCAGCCAGAACGGGGCCAGCGAGGCGCGGCGCCCGTCCAGCGCCGCCCGCACCCGGGGATCGTCGGCCAGCCGGGGCCGCCCGGCCTCCGCACGCGGCCGGGACGGACGTACGCCGAGCGCCGCCAGCACCCCGGCCGCCTTGGCGTGGGTCTCGGCGACCTCGCCCGCCGGGTCCGAACCACGCACCAGCGTGGCGCCGACCGGCACCCGCAGCCGCCCCTCGGCGTCGATGTCGGCGGTGCGGATCAGGATGGGGGAGTCGAGGGTCTGGTGACCGCCCGGCCGGCCGGTCCCGTCCCCGGCGTCCCGCCCGAGCAGCGCCAGCGCGCCCGCGTAGTAGCCGCGCCCGCCGGACTCGTGCCGCTCGATGACCCGGCAGGCGTTCTGCACCGGCGAGCCGGTGACCGTCGCCGCGAACATGGTCTCCCGCAGCACCTCCCGCACGTCCAGGGAGGACTTCCCGCGCAGCTCGTACTCGGTGTGCGCGAGGTGCGCCATCTCCTTCAGCCGCGGGCCGACGACCACCCCGCCCATGTCGCCGACGGTGCACATCATCTTGAGCTCCTCGTCGACGACCATCGACAGCTCCTCGGTCTCCTTGCCGTCGGCGAGGAAGTCCAGCAGGTGTTCCGGCGTCGGCCCCTCGGCGGGATAGCGGTACGTCCCGCTGATCGGGTTCATGACGACCGTGCCCCCGGACATCCGCACGTGCACCTCGGGGCTGGCGCCCACCAGCGTCCGGTCCCCGGTGTGCACCACGAACGTCCAGTACGCCCCCCGCTCGCCGACCAGCAGCCGCCGGAACAGGGCCAGCGCGTCGGCCCGCCCGAACCCGGGGACGCGGCCCTCGTACGTCCGCCGGATCACGAAGTTGGCGCCCTCGCCCCGCCCGATCTCCTCGTCGAGGACCCGCCCGACGATCCGCGCGTACTCCTCGTCGCCGACGTCGAAGCCGCCGCCCTCGACCCGGACCTCGTGCGCGGGCAACTGCGCCAGCGCCTCGGCCAGCGGGATGTCGTACCGCTCCTCGGGGGTGAGCACCAGCAGGGGCGTGCCGTCGTCGCGGACGTCGAAGCCGCGCTCGCGGATCTGCCGGAAGGGGACGAGTGCCAGCCCCTCGTCGGGCAGGTCGGCGAGTCCGTCGTGCTGCGCGACCGGGCCGATCAGCAGCTCGACCACGTCGTGGTCGTGGCCGGGGGTGCGGCGGCGGAGCAGGGCGAACGGGCGGGAGTCGGCCGTCAGTCCGTCGAGCGGACCGGTGCGCGGTGCGGGGGGCGGTGTCATGGGTGGTGTCCCTCTGTCGGTGAGGGACGGTCCCGGCCGCGGAAACACCGAAGGCCGCCCCTCGGGCGGCCTTCGCGGAGTCGTGTGTCGCGCGCTGTCAGTGGGCCGCCGGACGAGCGGTCCACCACCAGTTCTGGGTCGAGTGCGCGAACATGCCGCCGACCCTAGCGCATCCGCCGCGCGGCGCCGCGGCACGTCCCGCGATGCGGGACGGCCGGGGCGCCGCGGACGGTGTGCCGGGTCACCGGCGGGTGTCTCACATCAGCATGCCGTAGGTGTTCCAGCCGCCGCCGATCTGGGTCCGGGCCTTGAACGGTGCCGAGGCGCTGCCGGTGCCCTGGTAGAACCAGAGCACGCCGTCCTTGTCCCGGGCGACGAGGTCGGGCACACCGTCCCGGTTCAGGTCGCTGGGGCCGAGCAGCGCGTTGTAGACGGACCAGCCGCGGCCGATCTGGGTGCGGGACTCGAACACGGCCGACGCCTTGCCCGTGCCCTTGTAGAGCCAGAGCACGCCGCTCTTGTCGCGGGCGACCAGGTCCGGCTTGCCGTCGCCGGTGAGGTCACCGGTGTCGGCGAGCGCGTTGTACATGTTCCAGCCGCCGCCGATCCTGACCTTGCTCTCGAAGGGCGCGGAGGCCGTGCCGGTGCCCTTGTAGAGCCAGAGCACGCCGCTCTTGTCGCGGGCGACCAGGTCCGGCTTGCCGTCGCCCGTGAGGTCGCGGGCGCCGGTGATCGTGTCGTAGACGGACCAGCCGCCGCCGACCCGGGTGCGCGCGGCGAACGGCTCTGCCAGGTCGCCGGTGCCCTTGTAGTACCAGAGCACGCCGCTCTTGTCGCGGGCCACCATGTCGCCGGTGCCGTCGGCGCGCAGCGCCGTCAGCGTCGTCACCGCGTCGTAGGTGTTCCAGCCGCCGCCGATGCGGAAGCGGCCGAAGAAGGGCGAGGACGCGGTGCCGGTGCCCTGGTACTGCCACAGCACGCCCGAGGCGTCCCGGCCGAGGATGTCGTACCGGTTGGTGCCCGGGTCGGGCGCGGCGCCCTTGACCAGCTGGACGTCGGCCGTGCGGACGTAACCGACGCGGTGGTTGAAGCGGATCGGGTAGTACGTGGTGTTGCCCACGACCACCGTGCGCGAGCCGGTGCCCGACCCGTCGATGTTGCCGCTGTTGTAGTACGAGCCCTTCAGGGCGCCACCGGCGAGGGTGTACTTCTGCCCGGCGAGGACGCCGTACTTGGTCAGCGACTCGTTGTTCTTGCTCTGGACCGGCACCCCGGTGCCCGCGTACGCGCTGTCCTCGGGGTAGGCCCGCCCGTACACGGGGACCGAGCTCGCGCCCGCCTTGGGCGTGATCACGTCCGGCGTGCCGGCGGCCGTGGCGAACTGGCCGCCCCGGTTGTAGAACCAGGCCTTCTTGCCGCCGTACCAGACGGCCGTCCAGTCCTGCCGTGCCTCGGCGACCACGTACTCGCCGCCGGCCAGGACCTTGTTGCCCCAGTTCCAGCCCTCGCTCCAGGTCTGGCTGCCCAGGTAGGGGTCGGTGAGGGTGGCCGACGAGGTGGACGGCGAGGAGTACAGGTACGCGAAGTTCGCCGGCTGCTTGGGGACCGAGGAGCCGCTGTTGGTGATCTTCGGCTGGTTGGCCGTGGTGAACGGCGGGACGACGCGGACCACCTGGCCGGCCTTGTACGGGCCGCCCGGGCCCTCGGCGCCGGTGGGGGCGCCCAGCAGGCCCATGTAGTGGTTCCAGTCCCAGAACGGGCCCGGGTCCCAGTGCTGGGACTTCACGTTGCCGTCCAGGACGCCCGGGATCTCGTCGTGGCCGATGATGTGCTCACGGTCCAGCGGGATGCCGAACTTGCCGGCCAGGTACTTCACCAGCGCGGCCGACGACTCGTACTGCGGCTCGGTGTACCAGCTGCCGTCCTTGATCGCGTAACCCTCGTGCTCGATACCGATCGAGTGCATGTTGAGGGTCTTGTTGGCGGCGTGCCAGGCCTCGTTCTTCGTCTCGACCAGCTGGGTGACCAGACCGTCGGAGGCGCGGACCAGGTAGTGGGTGCTGGCGTACGACAGGGAGTTCTGGAAGACGCCCAGCGCGCTGCTGTAGCTGCCCTCGGTGTCGTGGATCACGATCGAGGTGATCTCGTGGCCGGCCGTGGGGCGGCTCGCGATGTTGTAGTTGCCCCAGTCGTCGATGGCGCCGTTCTGCTTGTAGGCGGCGGGACGGAAGTCGCAGCGCAGACCTGACGGGCACTCGGGGGCCGGGGCGGCGGAGCCCGCGGCCAGCTCCAGGTCCGTCGTCTGCCGCGGCTTCACGGCCGGGTCGGCGGGGAGGACCAGGGTCTGGCCGTCGGCGGTGACGCGCTGCTCACCCGTCCTGACCGAGTCGAACACGCGCTGCGCGAAGAGCTGCGCGCCCTTGGTGTCCGGGGACTGGCTGGCACGGGCCACCGCCGGGTACCAGGCGCCGGGGTCCTCGGGCAGCGAACCGGTGGCGTCCTTCTGGTACTCGGCCAGCAGCGCGGCGCCCGCCCGGATGCTCTCGCCGGTGTCGCTCCGCACCTTCTCGGCGGAGGTGTCGATGAGACCGGCCGCCTCGTCCAGCGTGTGCAGCCGCGGATCGTCGGTGTCGACCGGCTCCTCGTCGAGGCTCTCCAGCGCCTTGTCGGCGTCGAAGTGCTTCTCGACGACCGGGTCACCGCTGCGGTTCATGTGCTCGAGCCGGTGCTCGCGCTCCTCGGCGGCGCCGCCGTTCTCCAGGCTGTCCGCGTCGACGTCCGTGAGCCCCATCACGTTGTACGCGCCGGTGGTGCTCGGCAGCCCGTCGTGGTCCTCCCAGCGCGTCTGCCGGTACGAGACCGCCATCAGCACGCTCTGCGGGACGTCGAACTCCTCGGCGGCCTGCTCGAACTCCGTCTGCAGCCGTGCTCCCGCCGGTACGGCCGCCTCGGCGGTGTCCGAGCCGAGGAGGCCGGGCGAGGCCAGGGCCAGGGTGCCGGCCGTGGCGGCGACGACCACCGCCGTGGCGACGCCGTAGACCAGCAGTCTCTTCTTCTTGCGGTCTCTTCGATGCTCAGCGCTCAAAACCCCACCCCGGTATGCGCTCGGTATGAACATGTACGTGTGCAGCTGTGATGTCTGCGATGCCTGGGACGCGATCCCAGGAAACGCGTGAGGTTACCAACCCGTCGACCGCCGCCCGCACCGGGGGCCCGTCTCATCTGTCGAGCCACGCGAAGAGCGCGTGGCGTGACCCCTTAGTGTTGAGGGGTGACCGTGAACGCTAAGACCAGCCCGAGCGCTGGCAACACCTGGCGAGACCTGCCCGCGGCGCAGCAGCCCGAGTACCCCGACACCGAGGCTCTGCGCGCAGTGATCGCGGACCTCGAGTCGTATCCGCCGCTCGTCTTCGCGGGCGAGTGCGACCAGCTGCGTGCCCGGATGGCGGCCGTCGCCAAGGGAGAGGCGTTCCTCCTCCAGGGCGGCGACTGCGCCGAGGCCTTCGACGCGGTGTCCGCGGACCACATCCGCAACAAGCTGAAGACGCTGCTGCAGATGGGCGCCGTCCTCACCTACGCCGCGTCCGTGCCCGTGGTGAAGGTCGGCCGGATCGCCGGCCAGTACTCCAAGCCGCGCTCCAAGCCCACCGAGACCCGCGACGGCGTGACCCTGCCGACCTACCGCGGCGACTCCGTCAACGGCTTCGACTTCACCGAAGCGGCCCGGATCCCGGACCCGGAGCGCCTCAAGCGCATGTACCACGCCTCGGCGTCCACGCTGAACCTGGTGCGCGCCTTCACCACCGGCGGCTACGCCGACCTGCGCCAGGTGCACGCCTGGAACCAGGACTTCGTGAAGTCCTCCCCCTCCGGCCAGCGCTACGAGCAGCTGGCCCGGGAGATCGACAACGCGCTGAACTTCATGCGGGCCTGCGGGACGGACCCGGCCGAGTTCCAGACCGTCGAGTTCTTCTCCTCGCACGAGGCGCTGCTGCTGGACTACGAGTCGGCCCTCACCCGCGTCGACTCGCGCACCGGGCAGCTGTACGACGTCTCCGGGCACATGGTGTGGATCGGTGAGCGCACCCGGCAGCTCGACCACGCGCACATCGAGTTCGCCTCGCGCATCCGCAACCCGATCGGCATCAAGCTCGGCCCGTCCACCACGGCCGAGGAGGCGCTGCAGTACATCGAGCGCCTGGACCCCGACCGCGAGCCCGGCCGGCTGACCTTCATCGTCCGGATGGGTGCGGACAAGATCCGCGACAAGCTCCCCGAGCTGGTGGAGAAGGTCACCGCGTCCGGTGCCACCGTCGCCTGGATCACCGACCCGATGCACGGCAACACCTACGAGGCGGCCTCCGGGCACAAGACCCGCCGCTTCGACGACGTGCTCGACGAGGTCAAGGGCTTCTTCGAGGTCCACAAGTCGCTCGGCACCCACCCGGGCGGCATCCACGTGGAGCTGACCGGTGACGACGTCACCGAGTGCGTGGGCGGCGGCGACGAGATCTTCGTCGACGACCTGCACCAGCGCTACGAGACGGCCTGCGACCCCCGGCTGAACCGCAGCCAGTCGCTCGACCTGGCGTTCCTGGTGGCGGAGATGTACCGGGACCAGTGACGGTCCGCCTCGCGAGGGGCGGGTGAAATGGGGCGCGGGTCACACGGGATCCGCGCCCCTCCCACTTTTGCCGGCCTGGCGCGATGGGTAAGGTTAGGTTTGCCTCACCGTCAGTCGGGCCCCTGGTCGTCGTCGGTACGGCACGACCTTGTACCCGTCCGGGAGGTGAACCGCGTGTTCGTCTGCAGCTGCTTCGGTGTCACCGAGGAACAGGTGAAGAGCCACGCGGAGGCCGGCGCGTGCACGCCCCGGCAGATCGCCTCCGCCTGCAAGGCGGGCACCGACTGCGGCGGCTGCGTACGCCGGATCCAGGCCCTGCTCGGCCGGGGCGCGTGCCCCCGCCGGGAGCTGGCCGACCAGGGCGCGCCGGTCCTCGCGGAGCTTCCCGAGGCGGCCTGAGCCCGGCGCCCGCCCGCCGGGTGCTGACGACGGGACCTAGAGCGACCCGGGCCCCGACGGGTCCGGCTGGGTCTGCTCGATGACCGTCGACAGGTACAGCGACTCGCCCAGCTTCTCGATCAGGTCGAGCTGGGTCTCCAGGTAGTCGATGTGGTGCTCCTCGTCGGCGAGGATCGCCTCGAAGACGTTGGCCGACGTGATGTCGTGCTTGGCCCGCATCACCTCGATGCCCCGGCGCAGCCGGTCGATCGCCTCCAGCTCGACCTCCCGGTCTGCCTGGAACATCTCCGTCACGCTCTGGCCGACCCGTACGTGGAAGAGCCGCTGGTAGTTCGGCAGGCCGTCCAGGAGCAGGATGCGGTCGGTGAGCACCTCGGCGTGGCGCATCTCGTCGAAGGACTCCGCCCGCGTGTACTTCGCGAGCTTCGTCCAGCCCTTGTGGTCCTGCAGCTTCGCGTGCAGGAAGTACTGGTTGATGGCCGTGAGCTCGGCGGTCAGCTGCTCATTGAGGAACTCGATGACTTCCGGGTCGCCCTGCATCGCTTGACGCTCCTTCGAACGGGAACAGGCGTGTTGCGCGGCATGATTGCACCGCCGTCGAAGATCGTCCAGTAAGTCTTGACTTAGTAAGTAAGGACAGGCTTAGTTGTATTCGTCGCGTTTATTGCTCTTTGACCGAATGTAAGTGGGGTGGGTCAGGGGCATCGGTCCGGGTCTGTCAGGATGGAGACATGGGTCAGCCGGTGGAACACGGATCGGGAGAAGACGGTTCGCAAGGAACGTCGCGGTTCGAGCTCCCGCCCGGGCAGCGACTGCAGCGCGGCTGGCCCGTCACGCACTACGGACCGGTCCCCAAGTTCCGTCCCGAGCGCTGGGAGTTCCGGGTCTTCGGCGCCACCACCGACGACGAGAAGCACGGCTGGACCCACGACGAGTTCACGGCCCTGCCCTACACCACGGTCGTCGCCGACCTGCACTGCGTCACGAAGTTCAGCATGCTCGGCGCCGAGTGGGGCGGCGTCCCGGCCGGCACGATCCTCGACCTCGCCCCGCCCGCGCCCGCCGTCACCCACGTGATGGTGTGGGCGGAGTACGGCTTCAGCTCCAACCTCAGGCTGTCCGACTTCGCCGCCGAGCACACCCTCTTCGCCACCCACAAGGACGGCGAGCTGCTCACCGCCGAGCACGGCTTCCCGCTGCGGCTGGTCGTCCCGCACCTGTACGCCTGGAAGGGCCCGAAGTGGGTCCGCGGCATCGAGTACATGACCGCCGACCGGCGCGGCTTCTGGGAGGAGCGCGGCTACCACAACATCGGCGACCCGTGGCGGGAGCAGCGCTACTCCTACCAGGAGGAGCCCGGGGACGGCCCCGAGGCGTGACCCCTCGCGGCCCCCTCGGGGGTCAGCCGTCGCGCAGCTTCTTCAGCCGCTCCACGTCCGCCGCGTGCCCCTCCTTGCCGCCGGGCGTCTCGATGACCAGCGGCACCCCCTCGGTCGCGGGGTGCGTCATCAGCGCGCGGAACGGGTCCTCGCCGATGTGACCGGCGCCGATGTTCTCGTGCCTGTCCTTGTGCGCGCCCGCCACGTCCTTGGAGTCGTTGGCGTGGATCAGCTTCAGCCGGCCCTCGCCTACGGTGTCCACCAGCAGGTCGAGGGTCTGGTGCATGCCCGACGGTCCGGTCAGGTCGTGGCCGGCCGCGAATATGTGGCAGGTGTCCAGGCACACGCCCAGCTTCGGATGGGCGTCCAGCGCCTCGAAGTACGGCCCGAAGTCCCAGGTCCGCGAGCACAGGGAGGCGCCCTGCCCCGCGGTCGACTCCAGCAGCAGGTACGGGTCGTCCTCGTGGGTCAGCTCGTCCAGCAGCGGCAGCATGTGCTCCCGCACCTGCTTCAGCGCCACCCCGCGGTCCCGGCCGCCGGTCGCACTGCCGGTGTGCACCACCACGCCGAGCGCCCCGATCTCGCGCCCGCGCCGCAGCGAGTGACGCAGCGACTCGACCGACCGCTCCACCGTCGCCTCGGTGTGCGAGCCGAAGTTGATCAGGTACGGGGCGTGCACGTACGCGGGGATCGACCCGGCCGCGCAGGCCTCCCGGAAGGCCTCGTCCTGCTGGGGGCGGCCGGCCGGGGTGGCCCAGCCGCGCGGGTTGGCGACGAAGACCTGCACGGCCTCCGCCCGCAGCTCACGGGCGTAGGACAGCCCGACGGAGTGCAGCCCGCCGGCCACCGGGACGTGGCCGCCGACGGGGTTGCGGGGGAGGGCGGCGGAGGCGGTGGCCGAGGGGGCGGGCTGTCGACTCTTCACCCGTCCAGGGTGTCATGCGGCGGACGGCGCCCCGTCACCTGATGGTGATCTTGATGGTGGACCCCTCGGGAGCGGTGTCCCCGGCGTCCACGGACTGCTCCTTGACGGTGTCGCCGAACAGCCCGAGCAGCCCCCGGTCCTCGTCCACCTCGAAGCCCGCGTCCTCCAGCGTCTGCCTGGCGTCGTCGACGCTGTCGCCGACCACGTCCGGGACCTCGATCATCCGGGGGCCCTTGGACACGGTGAGGGTCACCGTGTCGCCCTCGGCGGCCCGGCCGCCCGGCTCCGGTGTCTGCCGGGCCACCTGGCCGCTGTCGTACTCCGACTCGACCTGCTCGTCGGCGACCTCCACCTCCAGGCCGGCGTCGGTCAGCTCGGCCTTCGCGTCGTCCAGGTCGTCACCGGTGACGTCCGGGACGTCGACCGGGCTGCCCTTGCTGACGACCAGGGCGACCGCGGAGCCCGCGCGCACCGTGGTGCCCGACCCGGGCTTGGTGGAGATCACGAAGCCCTCGGCTTCCTCGTCGTTGAACGCCCGGGTCACCATGCCGGGCTCGAGACCCTCGTCCTCCAGCAGACTCCGGGCCCGGTCCAGCCGGTAGCCGGACACGTCCGGCAGCTTCACGGTGTCGGGGCCGTCGGAGACCGTGAGCGACACGGAGTCGTTCTTCCGGATGCGGTCGCCCACGCCGGGGTCGGTGCTGATGACCTTGCCGCGCTCCACGGTGTCGCTGTAGGCGTGCTTCACCTTGCCGACGTCCAGCCCGGCGTCGTCCAGCCGGTCCCGGGCCTGCGCCTCGGACTTGGACAGCAGCGGCGGCACCTTGGTGAACTGGCCGGAGTTGATGTACCAGACGCCCGTGCCCACGCCGAGCAGCAGCAGGACGGCCACGACGATCGCCAGCGGACCGCGTCGCGGCCGGGACAGGCGGGAGCGGGGCGGGGCCGGCGGGGGAGCCGCCAGCCGGCTGGTGCGGTCGATCCCGTCCGAGGGGAACGCCCCGGCCGGGCGGCCGTCCTCGCCCTCGTCCTCGTCGACGGGCAGCGGCCGGGGCATGGTCAGTGCGCGCGGGATCACGCTCGTACGGTCCTCGGCGCCGTCGTGCTCCGCGGCGAGCGCCTGCGGCGGTACCGCGTCCAGCTGGTCCGCGCTCAGCGCCTCCCGCGTCTCGCGGGCCCGCGCGAGCAGCGCCACGGCGTCGTGCGGGCGGATCTCAGGGTTGCGGGCGGTCGCCGCGGCGACCAGCTCGTCCAGCTCGTACGCCATCTCCGGCACGGCGGCCGACGGCGGCGGCACGTCCTCGTGCAGGTGCTTGTAGAGCACGACGGCGGGCGAGTCCCCGTCGTGCGGCTTGGCTCCGGTCAGCATCTCGTGGAGCACGACACCGCAGGCGTAGACGTCGACCCTGGGGTCGGCGGTGCCGCTCTCGATCTGCTCGGGCGCCAGGTAGGAGACGGTGCCGAGGACGGAGCCCGTGGTGCTGGTGACGGTGTCCACGGCCCGGACCAGACCGAAGTCGGCGACCTTGACCCGGCCGTCGTCGCCTATCAGCACGTTCTCCGGCTTCATGTCCCGGTGCACGAACCCCGCCCGGTGCGCGGCGCCGAGCGCGGCCAGCACCGGCTCCAGGATGTCCAGCGCGGCCCGCGGCCTGAGCGCCCCGCGCTCGCGCAGCACGTCCCGCAGGGTGCAGCCCGCGATGTACTCCATCGCCAGGTAGACGTACGCCCCCTCGGCTCCCTGGTCGAAGACCTGGACGACGTTGGGGTGGTCGAGCCGGGCCACCGACTTGGCCTCGCGGATGAACCGCTCGACGAAGGTGGCGTCGGTCGCGAGCGTCGGGTGCATCACCTTCAGCGCGAGCACGCGGTCCAGGCGGGTGTCCACGGCCCGGTAGACCGTGGCCATCCCGCCCACCGCGATCCGCGCCTCGACGCGGTACCGGCCGTCGAGCACCTGCCCGACGAGAGGGTCCTGAAGGGTCGTGTCCACGCAGGGGAGTCTACGAGCCGGCACGGACACCCCGCGCCGCCGCCCGGAATCGCACCACGACTGCAGCGCACCTGTGACGTAGCCGGCCGCGACCGCCGCGGCAGCCGGGGCGGGCACCCGCCCCGGCTGCCGGCAGGACCTAGAAGGCGGGCCGCTCCGGGTCCAGCACGGCGAGGCCCTCCGCCGGAGACGACGCCTCGGCGAAGTGCCGGCGCGGGATCCGCCCCGCCCGCCGGGCCAGCCGCCCCGCCTCCACCGCGTACCGCATCCCCTCGGCCATCAGGACGGGCTCCTGCGCCCGGGTCACCGCCGAGGCCAGCATCACACCCGCGCACCCCAGCTCCATCGCCAGCGCCACGTCCGACGCCGTACCGGCTCCCGCGTCGAGAATCACCGGCACACGCGCGTGCTCCACGATCAGCTGGAAGTTGTGCGGGTTGCGGATGCCAAGCCCGGACCCGATCGGCGAACCCAGCGGCATGATCGCCGCGCATCCGGCGTCCTCCAGCTTCCGCGCGAGCACCGGATCGTCGTTGGTGTACGGCAGCACCGTGAACCCGTCGTCGACCAGCGTCTCCGCCGCGTCCAGCAGCTCGACCGGGTCCGGCAGCAGGGTGCGCTCGTCGGCGATGACCTCCAGCTTGACCAGGTCCGTGCCCAGCGCCTCGCGCGCCAGCCGCGCGGTCAGGACGGCCTCCCCGGCGGTGAAGCAGCCGGCCGTGTTGGGCAGGACGCGGATGCCGAGCCGGTCGAGGACGGACAGCACCGACCCGTGCACCGAGGCGTTCACCCGCCGCATCGCGACGGTCGTCAGCTCCGTACCGGAGGCCACCAGGGCGCGCTCCAGCACATCGAGGCTGGGCGCCCCGCCCGTGCCCATGATCAGGCGGGAGCCGTACGACGTACCGCCCAGGACGAAGGGATCGTCGGCCATGGTCAGCCTCCTTGCACAGCGGTGAGGACCTCGACGCGGTCGCCGTCGGCCAGGGCGGTGGCGGACCACTGCGCGCGCGGGACGACGGTCTCGTTCAGGGCGGCGGCGACGCCGGACGGTGCCGCGGTGAGGGTGCCCACCAGCGCGTCCAGGGCCGTGCCGGGAGCCACCTCGCGGGGCTGGCCGTTGACGGAGATGGTCACGGGAGTCATACGGGCTGCTCCGTCCGTTCCGAGGGGGCCGAAGGGCGGAGGAGGGCGGGGTCGGTGCCGAAGCGCCGCGGGGTGAAGGCGCGGGCCTCCTCGGGCAGCTCCCCGGTGGTCAGGACGTCCGCCATGACGTCGCCGGTGACGGGGGTGAGCAGGACGCCGTTGCGGTAGTGCCCGGTGGCCAGCAACAGGCCGTCCAGAGCGGTCGGGCCGAGCAGCGGGGCGTTGTCCGGGGAGCCCGGGCGCAGGCCCGCCCGGGTCTCCGTCAGGGGCAGCTCCGTGATGCCGGGCACCAGCTCGTGGGCGTCGCGCAGCAGCTCGTAGACGCCGCCCGCGGTGACCGTCGTGTCCCAGCCCAGCTCCTCGCTGGTGGCGCCGACGACCAGCTCACCGCTCTCGCGGGGCACCAGGTAGACGGAGTTGCCGCGCACCACGGCGCGCACCGTCCGGTGCAGCAGCGGCCGGGTCCTGGGCATGGTCAGCCGCAGCACCTGGCCCTTCACGGGCCGCACCGGCGGCAGCACGGCCTCCGGCACGCCCGTCAGCCGCCCGCTCAGACTGCCCCCGGCCAGCACCACCTGTCCGGCCTCCAGCGCGGTGCCGTCGGAGGTGACGACACCGGTGGCGCGGTCCCCGCGCCCGACGGTGAGCCGCTCGGCCCACGTCCGGTGGAAGACCACGCCCGCGTGCTCGCAGGCGGCCAGCAGTGCGCCGGCCAGGCGCCGGGGGTCGATCTGGTGGTCGCCGTCCACCCGCAGCCCTCCGCGCACGCCCGGCGCGAGCATCGGCTCGAGACGTCGGCACTCGCGCCCCGACAGCCACTCCGAGTCCAGGCCGGAGCGCTGCTGGAGCGCGTGCAGTTCGCGCAGGTGGGCGCGGTCGTCGGCGTCCAGCGCGACGGCGAGCGTGCCGCAGCGGCGGTAACCGAGGTCGTGACCGGTGAGATCGGCCAGCTCGGCCGCGAACGCGGGGTACCGGCGGGCCGAGGCCAGGTTCAGGGCGAGCAGCGTCCCCTCGCCGTAGTGCAGCTCCGTGACGGCGGCCAGCATCCCGGCCGCCACCTGGGCCGCACCGCCGCCCGGCTGGGGGTCGACGAGGCCCGTGGCCAGCCCGCGCTGCGCGGCCCGCCAGGCCGTGACCAGCCCGACGACCCCGCCGCCGACGACCAGGACGTCGGGCGCACGAGACGTACCAGGAGTACGGGATGCGAGTGGTGGAGACGACATGGGCGTCCAGCCCCTCCCTTCGCCGGCATGACCCGGATCAGGTTCGTACGGTCGGAGGCCGCCAGCCTCCCTCTCAGCCCGGTGCGTCCGGGCTCCCGCGAGTGCTTTACGTTGGCCACCCTAGCCCGCAGGGCATCGCACTTGTAAGGGAGCCCGTGCCCATGACCCGTTCGCTCGACGGTCTCGTCCTCGCGCCGGTCGCCGACCAGGCGCCCGGCCAGGTGGGCACCCGCACCCGGTTCGCCTACCACGAGCAGGACGGCGCCGTGTGGGCCGAGTACGCCGGCGGTGACGTCGTGCGCGGCCGTCTGGTGGGCACCAGGGAGGGCGACCGCCTCGACTTCCGGTACGTGCAGCTGAAGACCGACGGCAGCACCTCGTCGGGCCACTGCGTCTCGACCGTCGTGGAGCTGCCGGACGGACGCGTGCGCCTGGAGGAGACCTGGGAGTGGGAGTCGCAGCAGGGCAGCGGCACGAGTGTCGTGGAGCAGATCACCGCGCAGGGGCACTGACCGGCGTTCCGCGGGTAACTATGGTGATCGGGTGAGCGAGCAGACGAACGAGCGGGGGCGGGAGCCGGTGGCGGACGCGGAGCGCCGTGTGGTCGTGGTGGGCGCCGGGATGGCGGGGGTGCAGACCGCGGTCGCCCTGCGGGAGCAGGGCTTCACCGGCCCGGTGATCCTGATCGGCGCGGAGCCGCACCAGCCGTACGACCGTCCCCCGCTGTCCAAGGCCGTCCTGCTCGGCACCGCCGAGGGCTCCGCCTTCGACGTCGACTTCGAGGCGCTCGGCATCACCCTGCGGCTGGGCTGCGAGGCCCTGGGCGTCCGCCCGGGCGACCACGTTTTGGACACCTCCGAGGGCCCCGTCCCCTACGACTCCCTCGTCCTCGCGACCGGCGCCGAACCGGTCCGGCTCCCCGGCACCGAGGACGTGCCGGGCGTCCACCTGCTGCGCACCCTGGACGACGCCGAACGGCTGCGCCCGGTGCTCGCCCGGCAGCACGACGTCGTGGTGGTCGGCGCGGGCTGGATCGGCGCCGAGTTCGCCACCGCCGCGCGCGAGGCGGGCTGCGCGGTGACCGTGGTCGAGGCCGCCGACCGGCCGCTGGCCGACGCGCTGCCCGCCGAGGTCGCCGCGCCGATGACCGACTGGTACGCCGACGCGGGCGCCGGACTGCGCACCCGCGCGCGCGTGGAGCGCGTCGAGCCGGGCGGCCCCGGCGGGCCGGCCCGCGTCGTCCTCGACGACGGCACCCGGCTGCCCGCCGGCGCGGTCGTCGTCGGCGTCGGCGCCCGCCCGGCCACCGGCTGGCTCGCCGGCTCCGGCATCGCCCTCGGCACGCACGGCGAGGTCCTGGCCGACGACCGCCTGCGCACCTCCGCGGCGGACGTGCACGCGGTGGGCGACTGCGCGTCCTTCCCGTCCGCCCGCTACGGCGAGCGGCTGCTGGTGCACCACTGGGACAACGCCCTCCAGGGCCCGCGCACGGTCGCCGCCGACATCGTCGGCGCCCCGGGCGGCGAGACCCCGCCGGCCTACGACCCGGTGCCGTACTTCTGGTCCGAGCAGTTCGGCCGCTTCGTCCAGTACGCCGGTCACCACACGGCCGCCGACACCACCCTGTGGCGCGGCGACCCCACGAGCCCCGCGTGGACGGTCTGCTGGCTGCGCGCGGGCCGTCTGGTGGCCCTGCTGGCGGTGGGACGCCCCCGGGACCTGGCGCAGGGCAGACGGCTGATCCAGGCGGGCACCACGATGGACCCCGAGCTGCTGGCAGATCCGGCCAGACCGTTGAAGGCGGCGGCCGCGACGGCGTAGCCGGGCGCGGTCGGGCGCAGCCCGGTTTCCGACTGTCAGTGCCAGGTGGCAGTCTGGGGGGCGTGACCGAGATTGACGCAAAGATCGATGCTCTCGTGCCTGCCTGGCTCACCGTTCCCGACATCGCCGAGAAGCTCGGCGTCGAGGTGACCCGGGTACGCCAGCTGATCAAGGAAGGCCAGCTCATCGCCGTACGCCGCGGTGAGAACCGCGCGCTGCACATCCCCGAGGCCTTCATCGACGAGGACAAGGTCGTCAAGGGCCTGGTCGGGACCCTGACGCTGCTGCGGGACGACGGCTTCACGGCCGAGGAGATGCTGGAATGGCTCTTCACGCCCGACCCGAGCCTGCCCGGCACCCCCGCCCAGGCGCTGAGTGAGAACCGCGGTACGGAGGTCAAGCGCCGCGCCCAGGCGCTCGCCGTCTGACCCGGCGCACCGCCCGGCACACGAGCCGCGGACCAGGGCCCGGGAGGGGCCGGGTCCGCGGCCGTGTGCCAGAATCGCGCGGCCCGTCGTGGGCCCACGCCACCGAACCGGGGGGACACCCGCATGCCCGACACCGCCCCGACCACCGCCCGCGCCCGGCTCGCCGACGCCCGCCTCTACCTCTGCACGGACGCCCGCCGCGACCAGGGCGACCTGCCCGAGTTCCTGGACGCCGTGCTCGCCGGCGGCGTCGACATCGTGCAGCTGCGGGACAAGGGCATGGAGGCGGCCGAGGAGCTGGAGCACCTGGCGGTCTTCGCCGACGCCTGCGCCCGCCACGGCAAGCTCCTCGCGGTCAACGACCGGGCGGACGTCGCGCACGCCGCCCGTGCCGACGTGCTGCACCTCGGTCAGGGCGACCTGCCGGTGCCCGCCGCCCGGGCGATCCTCGGCGCCGACGTCCTCGTCGGCCGCTCCACGCACGCCGAGTCCGAGGCCGCCGCTGCCGCCGCCCAGGAGGGCGTGGACTACTTCTGCACCGGTCCGTGCTGGCCCACCCCCACCAAGCCCGGCCGCCACGCCCCCGGCCTCGACCTGGTCCGGTACACGGCCGCCCTGGGCACCGACCGCCCCTGGTTCGCCATCGGCGGCATCGACCTCGGCAACCTCGACGAGGTGCTGGCCGCCGGCGCCCGGCGCGCGGTCGTCGTCCGCGCGATCACCGCCGCCGAGGACCCGGGCGCGGCGGCGGCCGAGTTCGCGAAGCGGCTGCGGGAGGCGTCGCCGGCCGGGAAGTAGCCGGACACAACCGCGCGGAGCAGCGCGCAGCCGCACGGGGCCGCACGGAGCCGAGGACGGGCCGAGTGTCCAAAAGATGGACAACAACTCGACAATAGGGACAAATATCCCGCATCCGGTTGGGTGACCGTCACACCCTGGCTAACCTGCCGGTATGGCCCTCGGAACCGCAAGCACGAGGACTGACCGCGCCCGCACGGTGCGTGACATCCTCGCCACCGGCAAGACGACGTACTCGTTCGAGTTCTCGGCGCCGAAGACGCCCAAGGGCGAGAAGAACCTCTGGAGCGCGCTCCGCCGGGTCGAGGCCGTGGCCCCGGACTTCGTCTCCGTGACCTACGGCGCCGGCGGTTCCACCCGCGCGGGCACGGTCCGCGAGACCCAGCAGATCGTCGCCGACACCACGCTGACCCCGGTGGCCCACCTGACCGCCGTCGACCACTCCGTCGCCGAGCTGCGGAACATCATCGGCCAGTACGCCGACGCCGGGATCCGCAACATGCTGGCCGTGCGCGGCGACCCGCCCGGCGACCCGGGCGCCGACTGGATCGCCCACCCCGAGGGCCTGACCTACGCCGCCGAGCTGGTCAGGCTCATCAAGGAGTCGGGCGACTTCTGTGTCGGCGTGGCGGCCTTCCCCGAGATGCACCCGCGCTCCGCCGACTGGGACACGGACGTGGCGCACTTCGTCGACAAGTGCCGGGCCGGCGCCGACTACGCGATCACCCAGATGTTCTTCCAGGCCGAGTCCTACCTCCGGCTGCGCGACCGGGTCGCCGCGGCCGGCTGCGCGACCCCGGTGATCCCCGAGGTCATGCCGGTGACCAGTGTGAAGATGCTGGAGAGACTGCCGAAGCTCAGCAACGCCTCGTTCCCGGCGGAGCTGAAAGAGCGGATCCTCGCGGTCAAGGACGATCCGGCGGCGGTACGCTCGATCGGTATCGAGTTCGCCACGGAGTTCTGCGCGCGGCTGCTGGCAGAGGGTGTGCCCGGACTGCACTTCATCACGCTGAACAACTCCACCGCGACGCTGGAAATCTACGAGAACCTGGGCCTGCACCATCCCCCGCGGGCCTAGACCGGCCGCACGTATTTGCGACACACTGCGTAACGGCCACTGGGAGAGGGGCGTACATGGGCTGGACGGTCCTCTACATCGCGTTCGGCGTCGTCGCGCTGTGGCTGCTCGGCGAGGTGCTGCTGCAGTACAAAGCGCGGCTGCGCTGGCGGCTGCTGGCCTTCGGCGGCTTCGTCGGCGTCGTGGCCGGCGTACTGATGTCGAACGTGCTCGTCATCGGTCTCGGCGCCGCGGCCTTCGCGGTCGGCCAGACCTACGTCACCCTCTCGTTCCGCCGCGGCTTCGAGGCGGGCTGGGCGGTCAACGCCCCGGTGAGCCTCGTCGGCAAGCGCGCGCGTCCCGAACGCGGCCGCCGCGAGCCGGTGCCCGAGGTCCCCGCGGCCGGGCCCGCCGAGGGCGGCCAGGACCACGACGGCTACGACCAGCACGCCCAGGGCCACGTCCCGGTCCAGGACGCCCCCCTGTACGGGCCCGACGACTACGACCGCGACGACGTCTTCACCCCGGCCCGCCCCGCCGCCGACCCCTCCGCCGCGGAGACCACCGCCGTCTACGAGCCGCAGCCCATGCCCGACGACACCGGCTCCTACGGCGTGTACGCCGACTCCGGTTACGGCACCGGCCAGCAGCAGGCGGCGGCCGCGCCGGGCGCCGACCAGGCCTACGCCTACGACTACTCGGGCTACGGGCAGCAGCAGGGCTACGGCTACGACCCCGGTGCCCAGCAGCAGTACGCCGCGTACTCCGACCCGTACATCGGCACCCACCAGTACGGCGGCGGTGCGTACGACACCGGCGGCTACGACGCGACCGGCGCGCAGCAGCAGTACGGGCAGCAGGACTACGGGCAGGACCCGTACGCCACCGGCGCGCCCGGCGGTTACGGCGGCGAGACCCCGGCCGGCGGCGTGTGGGTGCCGCAGCAGCGCAGCACCGACGACCCCTACGGCGGTGAACTCCCGCCCGAGCAGCAGTCCTACCCTTACCAGGGCGAGGACCGGACGCAGGGCCAGAACCAGGGCTACGACGAGCAGTACCGCTTCTGAGGAGCACGCGGGCCCGGGCGCCGAGCGGCGGCCACGGGCCCCCTCCCCGGCCGCTCACTGCGAGCCGCGGAACTCCGGCCCCTCGACGACCAGTCCGGCGACCAGCGCGCCCGACATGCCCGCGTGCGGCAGGCCCCCGCCGGGGTGCGACCAGCCACCGACCGTGAACAGGCCCTCCGTGCGCGTCGCGTTCGCCGGGTGCAGCAGACGCCCGGCGGCGCCCGCGAACGCCGGCACCGGGATCGCGCCGTCCGCCACGCCGGTGTCCGCCGCCACCTCGGCGGGGGTGCGCACCTCGTGCCACAGGAGCCGGTCGCGCAGACCGGGGACCGCCCGCTCTGCGGCGTCGATCAACTGCTCGGCGAGGCGCCCGAACACCTCGGTCGCGGCCCGGTCCTGACCACCGCTCAGGGCGGGCACCGTCGCGGACAGCGTGACCGCCTCGTGGTCCGCGTCCGGCACCAGGGCCGGGTCGTCGGGCCGCAGGACGGTGACGGTCGGCCGCGCGGACGTCCCGGGAGCGGCGCCGAACAGACGGTCCAGCTCGGCCTCACGGTCCGCCGCGTGCACCGTCGTCCGGTGCACCGTGCCCTCGGGGCGACCGCCCCGCAGCGCCAGCAGCACCGTCAGCCGGCTCGCCCCGCCGCGCTGCGCCGGCACCTCGTCCACGCCCCTTGCCGGCGAACCGCCGCGGAGGCGGTCCAGCACGTCCGGCGCGACGCCGGACACCACGAACCCGGCTTCCTCCAGGGCCCCTTCGGCCGACTCCACACCCACCACCCGGCCGTCCTTCTCGACGATCCCGGTGACCTCGGTCCCGAAGCGGAACTCGACCCGGCGGGCCAGGCACCGCTCGTACACCGCCCGCGCCAGCTCCCGCAGGCCGCCGCCGCGCACGTACCAGGTGCCGAACGCGTACTCCATGTACGGCAGCACGGCGGCGTTCGCCGGGGCGGCGCGGGGATCGAGGCCGTACGCGAGCGCGTGGCTCTCCAGCAGGGCGGCGAGCCGGGGATCGCGCAGCTCCCGGGCGCCGATCTCGGCGAGCGTGCCGGCCCGGCGGGTGCGCAGCAGCCGCTTGTGCGGGACCGCCGGATAGGGTTCCCGCTCGGCCAGCACCCGCCAGTTCGGCCACAGCGGCTCCTCCAGCAGGGGGCGGCGTGTGCGGTCCCAGGTCTCCCTGGCCCGCACCAGGAAGTCGCCCCAGCGCTGCCCCGCGCCCGCCCCGAGCGCCGCGTCCAGGGCGGCGACCACACCCGCCCGGGAGGCGTTCGGCAGCGAGACCTCCGTACCGTCCGCGAAGACGTGCCGGGACGACGGGTCGACCTGGACCAGCTCGACGCACGACTCCAGCGGCTCCCTGCCGGTCTTCACGAACAGGTCGCGCCAGACGGCGGGCAGCGGGAGCAGACCGGGGCCGGTGTCGAAGGCGAACCCGTCCCGCTCGAAGCGGCCCAGGGCTCCGCCGTAGGCCGGCGTCCGCTCGTACACCACCACCCGGTGGCCCGCGACGGCGAGCCGGGCGGCCGCCGCCATCGCGCCCATCCCGGCGCCGATCACCGCAATCCGTGCCATGCCAGGGACTTTATCCGCCGCGGCCGGCACCGCCCGTGCGAGGGCTGAGCACCGCGACGGACGTCCCGGTGACCGGTCGGCGAGGCCGCGCCGTGAGGCGGGATGCCCAGCCGTGAGTAGGTGTACCTAGTCCGCCGGATGAGTACGCGCGCGGATGGGCCGCGACCTGCGGGAACGAGAGAGTGGAGACACGGAGAGGGGCACGGCTCCGGAACCGGCGGCACGGGGCGCCGGAA
Source organism: Streptomyces sp. BK208 (assembly GCF_004364245.1). Taxonomy (GTDB): domain Bacteria; phylum Actinomycetota; class Actinomycetes; order Streptomycetales; family Streptomycetaceae; genus Streptomyces. The sequence goes on from NZ_SOAV01000008.1 coordinate 219,784, forward strand.
CGGAGCCGGGCCCGCGATCCGCTCCTTCCGCCGGCCGTGGTCGGCGGGAGCGAGACGGGGGAGCCCGGAGGGACGACCGGCGACGGGAGTTCCGACGGGGGGACGTACGGGGGAGCAGGAGAAGGCGCCGGTCCGACGGCGGCCCGCGGGGGACGCGGCCACCACGGACCGGCGTTCTTCGTGCCCGGCCCGTGCCCGGCGCCGTCTGGCCCGCGCTCGGGCCCGCCCGGCCCGTGCCCGGCGCCGTCTGGCCCGTGCCCGGCCCCGCCCGGCCCGTGCCCGGCCCCGTCTGGCCCACGCTCGGCCCCGCCCGGCCCGTGCCCGGCCCCGCCCGGGCACTCGGCTCCGGGCGCTCGGCCCGGGCCGGTCAGCCCCGGCCGCTCACGCGCCCCTGGAGCAGCCGCGACAGCGCGGCGTGCACGTCGTCGAGGGAGCGCTCCGCCTGGAACGCCTTCCAGTCCAGCGCGGCCACCAGGACCATGCCGACCAGCGCGGCGGCGGTCAGCGGCACGTCGATCTCCTCGCTGAACTCCCCGCTCGCCACGCCCTCGCGCAGCACGCCCTCCACCACCGCCACGGCCTCCTGCCTGACCACCAGGAGCGTCGACTGCCAGGCCCGGTTCGTGCGCCACAGCTCGGCCACGTACAGCTGGGTGAAGGCGGGATAGCGGTCGATGAAGACGAGCCCCGCGCGGATCATCGCGTCCAGGGCGTCGACCCGGCCGCGCCCCTCCCGGGCCGCCCGCTCCGCGGCCTCGCGCAGCGAGGCGGTCAGCAGGCCGACACCGTGCCGCAGCAGCTCCTCGAAGAGGACGGACTTGCTGGCGAAGTTGTAGTAGACCGTGCCCTTCGCGACCCCGGCCCGCTCGGCGATCTCGTCCACGGTGGTGGCGGAGAAGCCCTGCTCGGCGATCAGGGTGACCGCCGCCTCGTAGAGCCTCTGCCGGGTGGCCTCGCGACGGCTGCCGCTCTGCGACGCGGTGTTGCTGCTTTCCATGGTCCGATTCTCACAGCACCCCGCCCGGGGATGTCACCGCAGGCCCCGGGCCCCGAGCGGCCCGGCCCGCCGAACCGAACGGCCGATCGAACGGAAAGCCCAGGTCAGAACGGATTGTCAGTGCCATACCTCACGATGGGCACATACGGCACCTCCTGCCAGGACGTGCCGTCACGGAGACGACAGGAGGATCGTCATGGCCCACTCGTCCGCAGCCGCCGCCCGGCGGCGCCGCGCAGCCGGCCCTGCACCCTCACTGACCGGACCGGCGAGCGACGTGCACCCCGTGCTCCGCCGGACAACGGCCCCGCCCGCCGCCCTCGACCTGCTCGCCCAGGCCCGGGCCGGACTGGACGAGGCAGCCGTCCTCGAAACGCCGAACGAGCGTTACGCGACGGCCCATCTCGCCGCCCTGCGCACCGCCGCGGCGGTGCTGGCCGCCCGGGGCCGCCCGGAGACCAGCCCACGGGCCCGGGCCCGCATCCGCAGTGCCTGGGAGGTGCTGCCCGAGATCGCGCCCGAGCTGTCCGACTGGAGCGCCCTGTTCGCCTCCGGCGCGAGCCGCCGGGCCCGGGCCGAGGCGGGCATCCAGGGCGCGGCGGGCCGCCGGGACGCCGACGACCTGATACGCGACGTGGCGATGTTCCTGCGGCTGGTGGAGCGGATGCTGGTCCTCCAGCCGGTGCTGCCCCAGCCGCGCCCGGACGCGGACCCACCGGGCCCGGAGCACCCCGACCGCCCCGAGTCCGGCCACCCGGGCCGGGACCTGCCGGACGCGGGATGACCGGGTCGTGAGTGGGTGACCGGCGGGCCCGACGGAGGCAATAGGGTGGGAGACGCCTGAAGCCTCCCCCTCCCCGCACCGGGCGGGGGCGGCAGCCCGTTCGCTCCGCCCGTGTCCGAGGCGGTGCCGCGCCGAGGAGACAACTGCCGTGTCGGACCCGATGCGCCCGCCCGCCTCCCACCCCCGACCGCAGACGGCGTCGCCGCGCTCCGAGCCCTCCCGCTCCCGGGCGGCCCTGCGCACCGCCGTGGTGTGGGACGTCCTCCGGGACGCCCTGGACCGCCGGGTCAAGGCCACGGGCCGGCAGGCACTGGACGTCCTGGACACCGGCGGCGGCAGCGGCAACTTCGCGGTGCCCGTGGCCGAGCTCGGCCATCGCGTCACCGTCGTGGACCCGAGCCCCAACGCCCTGTTCGCCCTGGAGCGCCGCGCCGCCGAGGCCGACGTCGCCGACCGGGTGCGGGGCGTCCAGGGAGACGCCGGCGGCCTCTTCGACGTGGTCGAGCGCGGCGGCTACGACGCGGTGCTGTGCCACGGCGTCCTGGAGTACGTCGACGACCCCGCGGAGGGCGTCCGCAACGCGGTGGCGGCCCTGCGCGCCGAGGGCGTCCTCAGCCTGCTCGCCGCGGGCCTGGGCGGCGCCGTGCTCGCGCGTGCCCTCGCCGGCCACTTCACGGAGGCCCGCCAGGCCCTGTCCGACCCGGACGGCCGCTGGGGCACCGGCGACCCCGTGCCGCGCCGGTTCACCGCCGAGCAGCTCACCGGTCTGGTCGAGGCCGCCGGGCTCCGGATCGGCGCCGTGCACGGCGTCCGCGTCTTCGCCGACCTCGTTCCCGGCGGACTGGTCGACACCGAGCCGGGCGCGATGGACGCCCTGCTGAAGCTGGAGGCCGCGGCGGCCGAAATCGCCGCTTTCCACGCCGTCGCCACCCAGTTGCATGTGCTCGGTGAGACGCGCGGTGCCGAGGAGGCCTGAGCGCCCGGTGGGGTAAGGCGCTGATCAGCGGCGCGACGGCAGATGGAGTACGCCACAGGCCCCCCGAACGGGGGGCAGTCGCCGTATGATCGAGGGAGACGGCCCGGCATGACGGGTCGGCCGTTGGGGAATGGGAACTTCAGCGAGCCGGCACGGCCATGACGGAGTCCGGTTGGTCAATTGGCGCAGAGGGGCGGGTTTCACGGGGGCGATTCCCTGCCTATCCTGAAGGGACCCCCCGGGTCGCCCCGGCGACTGCACGATGAGGAGGACTCCGTGCCGCTCTCGGAGCACGAGCAGCGCATGCTCGAGCAGATGGAGCGAGCGCTGTACGCCGAAGATCCCAAGTTCGCGACAGCGCTCGAGGGAAGCGGGCTGCGTACGTACACCCGGCGACGGGTCTACCAGGCGGTCGCGGGCTTCCTCGTGGGTATTGCGCTCCTGATGGCCGGTATGGTCGCCCAGCAGGTGTGGCTCAGTGTGGTGGGCTTCCTCGTCATGCTGGGGTGCGCGGTGCTCGCCGTGACCGGCTGGCGCAAGGCCCCCAAGCCGGGCGAGCAGCAGGCGGCCGGTGCCGGCCCCCAGACAGCGCGCCGCCAAGTACGGCAGAAACGCTCCATGATGGACCGGATCGACGAACGCTGGCAGCGCCGCAGAGACGAGCAGCAGGGCGGCCAGTAGCGCCCGAGCCGCCGCTCACCAGAACATCCCGCGTGAGGGGGTGACCACCGTCCGGTGGTCACCCCCTCACGCGTGCGCCGTGAGCCGGCGCCCGGGGCGAGCCGGGGCGTCGGCCGTGTGCCCGGCGCACGCCCGGCGGTTCCTCGATCGCTCGCCGTGGGGGTGTCCGAGGGTCCTCACGGGTCCCCGAGCACTCCCCGTGGTGGTGTCGGAGCGCTCGCCGCCGGTGCTTCCCGAGTGCCCGCCGCGGGGATGGCCGCGCGCCCGTCGCACGGATGGACAGGGGGCACGGCCCCCGCGATGCCCGTGCCCCCCGTTGATGGCCCCGGGCTTCCCCGCGACTCGGGCGCCCTGGGGCGGCGGGCACTCCGGGTCGGCGGGCGTCCCGGGACGGCCCCACACCCCCGTTCAGCCCTGCTGGTCCGACGTCCTCCGCCATACCGGCCGGGCGGCCGTCACCCGGCGTTTCAGAGCCGCCCACCGGGCCGACGCCGCCCAGGTCACCCGAACGGCCGAACGCGGGGCGAGCAGTGCGCGCGACCGCGCACCGCGGCCGGCCGCGGCACGCAGACCGGCGGTGGCCAGCCGGACGTCCTGCGTCAGCCCCGCCGTCGGACGCGGGCGGGGCGCGTAGAGAACCTGCTCCACGGCGTCCGCCACCCGGTGCACCGCCGCGGCGGCCGCCGGTTCGAGCCCGCCCAGCCGGACGATGCGGGCCGCCGCCTTGCGGGTGGTCTGCGACTCCTCCGGCAGGATCCCCAGATCCCACGCGGTGTCGGTCAGCTCCTGCCAGACCACGAGGGTGTGCGGGCCCGCGTCGGCCTCGGCCCGACCGTGCGCCCCGAGCCGCGCCGCCCTGGCACGCAGCCGCCACAGCATCGGCGCGAGCGGGACCAGCAGCACCACCATTCCGGCCAGGGCCCACGCCAGCAGTGCGTACCACTTCGGCCCGTCGCCGCCGGTGACGGGCACGGCCACCGCGGACTCGGTGGCGCAGGCGCCCAGCTTCTTGTCCTGCGGGGAGCAGACGGCGCTCTCCGAGGGCGCCGCCGACGGCTCCGCCTGCGCGCTCCGGGACGGCTGGGCGGGATCCGGCACCGAGCTGCCCGGCCGGTCCGCGACGGTGTACGGCGGGACCGAGCCACGCGTCGGCGTCGGCTCGAAGCGGGTCCAGCCCACGCCCTCGAAGTACAGCTCGGGCCACGCGTGGGCGTCCCGCAGCCCCACCGACACCGAGCCGTCCGCCTGCGGGGCCCCCGGCGCGAAGCCGACCGCGACCCTGGCCGGAATGCCCAGGGTGCGGGCCATCGCCGCCATGGCGAAGGAGAAGTGGACGCAGAAGCCCTCCTTGTCCTTCAGGAACGTGGCGATCGCGTCCGGGCCGCTGCCGACCTTGACCTGGGTGTCGTACTCGAAGCCGCCGTCGACCGCGAAGTACTCCTGGAGGGCGACCGCCTGCTCGTAGGGGTTCGCGGCACCGGCGGTGACCTCGCGCGCGGTGCGGGAGACCACCTCGGGCAGGGAGTCCGGCAGCGCCGTGTACTCGCGCAGGAGTGCCGCCGGCGGCTGCGGCGCCGCGGCGAGCTGCTGTGCCGTCGGCTGCACGCTCAGGCTCCGCACCTCGTACGTCAGCCCGCGGGTGCTCTGGCCGTGGTCGCCGACCAGGGTCATGCCGACGGGCTCGTAGCGCCAGTTGCCCGCGACGCGCACACCGCTGGGCGGGTAGGGCATGGGCAGCCAGGTCTGCGCGTACCAGTCGGCGGCCGCGACCATGGTGCGGATCTCCGTGCGCCTGATGTCGGGGCCGAGCCCGGCCGGGGTGGGGAACGTGCCGTCCGGCACGCCGGTGATGTGCCGCTTGGACGGCTTCCAGGTGGAGCCGTCGAAGTCGTCCAGGGAGACGATGCGCAGATAGAGGTCGGACAGGTCCTCGGAGTCCGTCTGGACGCTGAGGACCTCGCGGTTCTCGTCGACGTTCAGACTGTCCCGCAGGGAGACCAGCGGGTTCACCGCGGAGATCGTGCCGCCGCCCCCGGTCCCGGAGCCCACGCCGCCGCGGGCGCCGTCCAGCAGCCCGCCGTCCATCGCCGGCAGGGCGAGCGGCACCACGAGGGCGATGCCCAGCGCGAAGGCGCCGATGCGCCGTCCGGTGCGGACCGGGGCGAGCGCGCGCCCCTGGTCCACCGCGCCCGGAGTGCGCGGCGAGCCGCCGAAGACCCGGCCCCACTGCGAGAGCCGGTCCCGCCCCTCGGCCAGCAGCAGCATCAGATAACCGGCCGCCGCGACCAGGAACCACAGCCAGTCGGCACCGCCCTCGGACAGCCCCGCGGCCACCGAGTACAGCGCGAGCAGCGGCAGACCCGCCGGAGCGGCACTGCGGAAGGTCACCGCGAGGGTGTCCACCAGCAGCCCGATCACCAGCACGCCGCCGACGAGCATCAGCCGGATGCCCTCGGACTCCAGCGGCGCCGGGATCGCGTACCGGGCTATGTCGTCGCCGCCCTGCCGGAGCAGGTCGCCGAAGTGCTGGAAGGCCTGCGGGCCGGGGAGCACCCCGCCGACCGCCTGCTGCCGGGCGAAGACCAGGGTCAGCAGCAGCAGCGCGACCAGGGCCTGGGCGGCGACGGTCAGCGGCCGTGCCAGCGGCACCCGCCGCGTCACCGCGCCCACCCCGGACTGCACCGCCAGCAGGACCGCCGCCTGCAGGATCCAGGTGGCCGGATCGACCAGGGGCAGCAACGCACACGCCGCCATCACCGTGGCCGCCCAGGCACACACCGCCAACCGGGCCCGCCCGCTCATCGCCTCGCCCTTCCGCCGGCCGGGGTGGTGAGGGTGGTGCGCTCCTGGTCGGCCGTGCGCCACATCTCCTCGACCGCGACGCCCCGGGGGACGGCCACGGCGGTCCAGCCCGACTCGCGCAGCATGCGCAGCCGCTCCCCGCACTCGCCCGACGGGCCGGGCACGTCGGACGGTTCCCGGGACCACGTCTCGCTGTCCAGGACGAAGGCCAGGGCGCCGCCGCTGCGCTGCCGCATCTTCGCGGCGATCGTGGCCTGCTCCTCGTCCAGGTCCCCGAAGAACGCCACCAGCAGCCCCTCGTTCCCGCCGCGCAGCGTGTCGTACGCCGAGGACAGGCTCGTGCCGTCGGAGTGGTCGATCACGGCGAGGGTGTCCAGCATCAGGCCGGCCGCGTCGGCCGTGCCCTGGCTCGCACCCGCGAACCCGTCGGCGCCCTCGCCCGGCACCGAGTCGCCCGCGTCGGTGAGCAGCCGGACGGAGAAGCCCCGCTCCAGCATGTGCACCAGCACGGACGCCGCGCCCGACACCGCCCACTCGAAGGCCGAGTCGGGGCCCGCGCCCTCGAAGGCCACGACCCGGGTGTCCAGGAGCACCGTGCAGCGGGCCCGCTGCGGCTGCTCCTCGCGGCGCACCATCAACTCGCCGTAGCGAGCGGTGGAACGCCAGTGCACGCGGCGCAGGTCGTCGCCGTACCGGTACCCGCGCGGGATCACGTCGTCGTCGCCCGCCAGCGCGAGCGAGCGCTGCCGGCCCTCGCCGTACCCCTTCGCCTCGCCGCTCAGCCGCACCGGGGGCAGCGCCTCCACGCGCGGGACGACCGTCAGGGTGTCGTACGTCGAGAAGGAGCGGGTCAGCTCGCACAGGCCGAACGGGTCGGTCAGGCGCAGCTGCAACGGACCCAGCGGATAGCGGCCGCGCAGGTCCGAACGGACCCGGTAGGACACCTCGCGGCGGCCGCCCTGCTCCACCCGGTCGAGGACGAAGCGGGGGCGCGGGCCGAGCACGTAGGGCACCCGGTCCTGGAGCATCAGCAGACCGGTGGGCAGCCGGGAGACGTTGTCGACGCGCAGGTGGACCCGGGCCTCGCTGCCCGCCGGCACCCGCTCGGGGGAGAGCCGGCGACTGCCCGCGACCCGGTAGCGGGTGCGGTGCAGGACGGCCGCGCACACGAGGGGCAGCACGCCCAGGAGCAGCCCGACGCGCAGCAGATCACTCTGCCCGAGCACGTAGGCGCAGGCCGCGGCGGCGATGCCGGCCGCCAGGAAGGAGCGTCCGCGGGTGGTCAGACCGGCCAGCGCGGTCCGGACCCCGCCGCCCTCGCCCCGGCCTTCCGCGCCCCCGGCCGTCCCCCCGGCGTCCATCACAGCCTCCGCGGCGGTTGCTGACCGTACGGCGACGTGCCGCGGCCCATGCCGAGGCCCGTCTGCTGCTGCGGCTCCGCGGGCACCGGGGTGCGCTGCAGGATCTCCTGGACGACCTGCTCGGCGGTGCGGCGGTTGAGCTGGGCCTGCGCGGTCGGCAGCAGCCGGTGGGCCAGGACGGCGACCGCGAGGGCCTGCACGTCGTCCGGCAGCGCGTAGTCCCGGCCGCTCAGGGCGGCGGACGCCTTCGCCGCGCGCAGCAGGTGCAGCGTGGCGCGCGGCGAGGCGCCGAGTCTGAGGTCCGGGTGGGCGCGGGTGGCGGCGACCAGGTCCACCGCGTACCGCCGGACCGGGTCCGCCACGTGGACGCCGCGGACCGCCTCGATCAGCTTCAGGATCTCGTGCGCGTGCGCCACCGGCTGCAGATCGTCCAGCGGGCTGACCCCGCCGTGCACGTCGAGCATCTGCAACTCGGCGTCCGGACTCGGATAGCCGATGGACACCCGGGCCATGAAACGGTCCCGCTGGGCCTCCGGCAGCGGATAGGTGCCCTCCATCTCGACCGGGTTCTGCGTCGCCACCACCATGAACGGGCTGGGCAGCTCGTAGGTCTGGCCGTCGATGGTGACCTGACGCTCCTCCATCGACTCCAGCAGCGCCGACTGGGTCTTCGGCGACGCGCGGTTGATCTCGTCGCCGATCACCACCTGCGCGAAGATCGCGCCGGGCTTGAACTCGAAGTCCCTGCGCTGCTGGTCCCAGATGGACACGCCGGTGATGTCCGAGGGCAGCAGGTCGGGCGTGAACTGGATCCGGCGCACGGAGCAGTCGATGGACCGGGCCAGCGCCTTGGCCAGCATCGTCTTGCCGACCCCCGGGACATCCTCGATCAGCAGGTGCCCCTCGGCCAGCAGCACGGTCAGCGAGAGCCGGACGACCTCCGGCTTGCCCTCGATCACGCCCTCCACCGAGGCGCGGACCCGCTCGACCACAGCGGTCAGATCTTCCCCCACGCTCCCGTACGCTCGCGCGGCGGTGCCCCCACGGCTCGCCTGGTCGTCATAGGTCGTCACCCGGCCCTCCTCGGCCTTTCCCCGCGCTTCCCGGGAAGCGGGGGTACCCCAACTTGCCGGGCCGGTCCCGCTGCGCGGACCGGCCCACCCCGAATCACGGACGCCGCCCGGAAAAGGTTCCGCGCGACACCGCTTCCCGCATTCTTGCCGCCGTTACCGATTCGTGTCACTCGCCTGTGGACAACTGACCGCGATATGTCGGCCCTTACGGCCTTTGCGGCGCTTGCCCGGCGGGATCGACGGGGTGGGCCACCGGGTCAGGCGGGGTCGACCTCGCGCAGCAGACCCGTCTTGACGTCGTAGACGAAGCCGCGCACGTCGTCCGTGTGCGGCAGGAAGGGCGAGGTGCGCACCCGCTCGAGCGACTGGCGCACGTCCTGCTCCGCGTCCTGGAAGGACTCCACCGCCCAGGCCGGACGCTGGCCGACCTCACGCTCCAGGTCGTGCCGGAAGTCCTCGGTGAGGGTCTCCATGCCGCACGCCGTGTGGTGGACGAGCATCACGCTGCGCGTGCCCAGGGCGCGCTGGCTGATGGTGAGGGAGCGGATCACGTCGTCGGTGACCACCCCGCCCGCGTTGCGGATGACGTGGCAGTCGCCGTTGCGCAGGCCCAGCGCCGCGGTCACGTCCAGACGCGCGTCCATGCAGGCCACCACGGCCGCCTGGAGCGCGGGGCGGCCCGCCAGTTCGGCGTCGGCGAACTCGGCGGCGTAACGGGTGTTCGCCTCGACGAACCGGCCGATGGCGGACGAGCCGTCCTCTATGGGGGATTCGGAGCCTGCGGGTACCGATGCAGAAGTCGTCATATCCATGACGTTAACGGCCGTCCCTGCCGGTGGCCCGCTGTGAAGGGGGACAAAGAACATCATCGCGGCTTGTTGTGAGCCACTCCACAGGGCGGTGCGATGCCGCCGTACGAGTGAGAAGGCGTCCGGCACCGGTTTGCGGACGCCGGCGCCCGCGACGCGCAGGCCGGTTGATTGACCGGGCGACACGGTGGACTAAAGTGACGCGAAGCGGGAGGCGAGGGTCTCCCTGCTGGACTGGAATCCCCGGAGACCTGGGCGACGCCCCGCCAGATCTCCCCACGTGCGCGGCGCGTACGTACGGCTCGGCCTCCTCCCGCTCCCGGCCGGCCGACGCTTTTGGCGCCGGCAGGCCTCCCCTTCGGATGCGAGCGGGAGGGGACCCGGCAGTGCGTGTCGCCGTGCCGGACCTGAGAGGCCGCCCCACTTGAGCCAGAGTCGACACGTCCCGGTGATGCTCCAGCGGTGTCTGGACCTGCTGGCGCCCGCTCTCCAGGAGCCGGGAGCCGTGGTCGTCGACTGCACGCTGGGACTCGGCGGCCACAGCGAGGCGCTCCTCGAACGCTTCCCCGAGGCCCGGCTCGTCGCCCTCGACCGGGACAAGGAGGCCCTGCGCCTGTCCGGGGAGCGGCTGGCCGCCTACGGCGAACGCGCCACCCTCGTGCACGCCGTCTACGACGAGCTGCCCGACGTGCTCGACCGGCTCGGCGTGCCCCGCGTCCAGGGCGTGCTGTTCGACCTCGGCGTCTCCTCCATGCAGCTCGACGAGGCCGACCGCGGCTTCGCCTACGCCCAGGACGCCCCGCTCGACATGCGGATGGACCAGACGACCGGCATGAGCGCCGCCGAGGTCCTCAACAGCTACCCGCCCGGCGAACTCGTCCGCATCCTGCGGGCGTACGGCGAGGAGAAGCAGGCCAAGCGGATCGTGTCGGCCGTCGTGCGCGAGCGCGAGAAGGAGCCCTTCACCAACAGCGCCCGCCTCGTGGAGCTGATCCGCGCGGCGCTGCCGCAGGCCGCCAAGCGCACCGGCGGCAACCCGGCCAAGCGGACCTTCCAGGCCCTGCGCATCGAGGTCAACGGCGAACTGTCGGTGCTGGAACGGGCGATCCCGGCGGCCGTCGAGTCGATCGCCGTCGGCGGACGGATCGCCGTGCTGTCGTACCACTCACTGGAGGACCGGCTGGTGAAGCAGGTGTTCGCGGCCGGCGCCGCCAACACCGCGCCGCCCGGTCTGCCCGTCGTCCCCGAACGCTACGCGCCGCGGCTCAAGCTGCTCACGCGCGGTGCCGAACTTCCCACCGAGGAGGAGATCGCCGAGAACCGGCGGGCGGCACCGGCACGGCTGCGCGGCGCCGAGCGCATCCGGGAGTCCCTCGGGTGAGGGGAGTCCCTCGGGCGGTGGAGCGAGCGAGGCAGACCCGGCAAGATCCGAACGACGTCCCCTAGGGGAGGGCGAGTGAGCAGGAAACCCGAACTGAAGGGCAGGGCGGCCCGCCTCGCCCGGCTCCTGCCCTCGGGCGGCACCCGCGGCCAGGCGGCCCGGGCCCCGTTCGTCCTCCTGGTCGTCGTCCTCCTCGGCGGCGGGCTCATCGGGCTCCTGGTGCTGAACTCCGCCCTGAGCGAGGGCTCCTTCCAGCTGGACGACCTGAAGCAGCAGACCAAGGAGCTGACCGACGAGGAACAGGCGCTGCAGCGGGACATCGACGCCTACTCCGCCCCCCAGGCCCTCCAGCGCCGCGCCCGCGAGCTGGGCATGGTGCCCGGCGGCGACCCGGCCTTCCTCGACCCCGACGGCACCGTCAAGGGCTCGCCCAGCCCCGCGCCCGCCGCGGCCACCCCGCTCGTGCTCGCCCCCGAGGCGCTGACCGCGACGTCCGGCGGCCCGGCCGCGGGCACCCCGGCCCCGTACGCCGAACCGTCCGGCCCGGCACCCGCGTCCTCCAGCACGGCCGCCACCCCCACCACAGCGGCGACGCCCACCCCGACCCCGACTCCCGGCAGGTGACGGAAGTGTCCGACAGGGAACCGCCGCGCCGCCGTGTGCCCGGACCCGCCAGGCCCGTCCGCCCCGGTGGCGGGCGCCGCCCCGGGCCCGGCGCCCGGCCGGCCCGCAGGCCGGGCCCGTCCCGGCCGGCCCCCCGCGCCTTCCGGCTCGGCAGCCCGCGCCCCCGCCTGCGCATGATCGGCCTGGCGCTGACCCTGGTGCTGTCCGCCTTCGTCGTACGGCTCCTCCAGGTCCAGGCCGTGGACGCCGGCACGTACTCCGCGAAGGCCGAGCAGAACCGCTACGTCGTGCACACCCTGCCCGCCGAGCGCGGCGGGATCACCGACCGCAACGGCGTCGCCCTCGCGACCACCGTGGACTCCTACGACATCACCGCCGACCCCACGATGTTCACCCGCGAGCAGCTGAAGGTCGACGACGGTCCCGAGCAGGCGGCGGCGCTCCTCGCACCCATCCTCGGCCAGGACCAGGAGGAGCTGGCCGAGGTGCTCCGCCCGAAGAACAGGCAGCTGCGCTACGTCCGCCTCGCGCGCCGGCAGACGCCCCAGGTCTGGAACCAGATCAAGGACCTGAAGACCGCGCTCACCGCCAAGACGGAGACCGACACGGCCGCGGTCAACGTGCTCGCGGGTGTCTTCGCCGACCCCAGCAGCAAGCGCGTGTACCCGGGTGGCGACCTCGCCGCCGGGGTCCTCGGCTGGGTGGGCGCCGACGGCAAGGGCGGCGGCGGCCTGGAGCGGAAGCTGGACAAGACCCTGGCCGGCGAGGACGGCAAGATCCGCTACGCGCAGTCCGGCGGGCGCCAGGTGCCCACCGCCGGTTCCACCGAGACGCCCGCGGTGCCCGGCAGCGACGTCGAGCTCACCATCGACCGCGACATCCAGTGGGCCGCGCAGAACGCCATCAGCGAGCAGGTGGAGAAGTCCAAGGCGGACGGCGGCTACGTCATCGTCCAGGACACGACCACCGGCGAGATCCTCGCCATGGCCAACGCCCCCGGCTTCGAGCCCGGCGACCTCGCGCACGCCGACCCGAGGGCGCTGGGCAACGCCGCCCTCCAGGACGCCTTCGAACCCGGCTCCACCGCCAAGGTGCTGTCGATGGCGGCCGTGCTGGAGGAGAACGCCGCCACTCCGGGCACCCACATCACCGTGCCCAACCGCCTCAAGCGCGGCGACCGGCTCTTCAAGGACGACATCGACCACCCGACCTGGTACCTCACGCTCAACGGCGTGCTGGCCAAGTCCAGCAACATCGGCACCATCATGGCCACCGGCGAGCTGGGCAGGACCCAGGCGGAGGCCAACAAGGTGCTCTACTCCTACCTGCGCAAGTTCGGCCTCGGCGACTACAGCGGCCTCGGCTTCCCCGGTGAGACCAAGGGCATCCTGGCCCCGCCCGGCCAGTGGTCGACCTCGCAGCAGTACACGATCCCTTTCGGCCAGGGCGTCTCCGTGAACGCGCTCCAGGCGGCCTCCATCTACTCGACCATCGCCAACGGCGGCGTACGCGTCGAACCCACGCTCGTCCGCGGGACCAAGGGCGCCGACGGACGCTTCACACCGGCTCCCGAGCCCGAGAAGAGGCGGGTGACCAGTGAGAAGACCGCGAAGACCCTCGCGCAGATGCTGGAGTCCGTCGTCGACGACGAGGAGGGCACCGGAACCAAGGCCCGCATCCCCGGCTACCGCGTGGCGGGCAAGACGGGCACGGCCAACCGGGTGGATCCGGCCACCGGCAAGTACCACGGCTACACCTCGTCGTTCGCCGGGTTCGCCCCGGCCGACAAGCCCCGCGTCACCGTCTACTGCGCCATCCAGAACGCCACCGAGGGCAGCTACTTCGGCGGGCAGATCTGCGGCCCCATCTACAAGCAGGTCATGGAGTTCGCCCTGAAGACCCTTCAGGTGCCCCCGACCGGCGCCGACCCCGCGAGGCTCCCGGTCGCCTTCAAGCCCTGAGTCACACCGCCCCCGCCCCCACAGACACCGAGCCCGTACCGAGCCAGCGCCGATTCAGTACCGAGCCACCAGGAACCACCCGTGACAACGATCACCCCCGACCCCGGGAACCAGGACAGCCCCCGCACCTCGCTTCGCCGGGAGGCGGGTACTGCCGGTACGCTCACCGCCGTGCCACACCCCGATCAGTCCCAAACCACCCAGAAGGGCCACCCCGTGACATATCCGGGACCGCCCCGGCCGGTGCGGATCTCCGCCACCTCACTCGCGGAACTCGCCGATCAGCTGGGTACCACCGCGCCGGACCGCTCCGCCGAGGTCACGGGCATCACCCACGACTCGCGCGCCGTCCGCCCCGGTGACCTGTACGCCGCCCTGCCCGGAGCGCGCCTGCACGGCGCCGACTTCGTCACCCAGGCCGCCGGCCTCGGCGCCGTGGCCGTGCTGACCGACCCGGCCGGCGCCGAGCGTGCCGCGGCGGCCGGCCTGCCGGCGCTCGTCGTCGACGACCCGCGCGCGCGGATGGGTGAACTGGCGGCCACGATCTACGGCCACCCCGGCCGCGACCTGCTCCAGATCGGCATCACCGGCACCTCGGGCAAGACCACCACCGCCTACCTCGTCGAGGGCGGCCTGCGCACGGCGAAGTCCACCGGGCTGATCGGCACGGTCGAGATGCGCATCGGCGACGAGCGCATCAAGTCCGAGCGGACCACGCCCGAGGCCACCGACCTCCAGGCCCTGTTCGCGGTGATGCGCGAGCGCGGCACCGAGGCGGTCGCCATGGAGGTCTCCAGCCACGCCCTGGTGCTCGGCCGGGTCGACGCCTGCGTCTTCGACATCGCCGTCTTCACCAACCTCAGCCCGGAGCACATGGAGTTCCACTCCGGCATGGAGGACTACTTCCAGGCCAAGGCGCAGCTCTTCACCCCGGAGCGCAGCAGGCTCGGCGTGGTCAACGTCGACGACGAGTACGGGCGCCGCCTCGCGGCCGAGGCCACCGTCCCGGTCGTCACCTACTCCGCCGAGGGCCACCCGGACGCCGACTGGCGCGCCGACGCGGTCGAGGTCGGGCCGCTGGACTCCAGGTTCACCGTGCTCGGGCCGAAGGGCGAGCGGATCACCGCGAAGTCGCCGCTGGCGGGACCGTTCAACGTGGCGAACACCCTCGCCGCGATCGTCGCCCTGGCCGCCGCCGGACTCGACCCGCAGACCGCCGCCGACGGCGTCGCCGCCGTACCGGGCGTGCCGGGCCGTCTGGAGCGCGTGGACGAGGGCCAGCCCTACTTCGCGGTGGTCGACTACGCCCACAAGACCGACGCGGTCGAGTCGGTGCTGCGGGCCCTGCGCAAGGTCACCGAGGGCAGGCTGCACGCCGTCCTCGGCTGCGGCGGCGACCGGGACACCACCAAGCGGGAGCCGATGGGCGCCGCCGTGGCCCGGTTCGCCGACACCGCCGTCCTGACCTCCGACAACCCCCGCTCCGAGGACCCGCTCGCGATCCTCGCCACCATGCTCCAGGGCGCGGCCTCCGTGCCCGCCCACGAGCGCGGCGAGGTCCAGGTCTTCGAGGACCGGGCCGCCGCGATCGCCGCCGCCGTCGCCCGGGCCGAGCCCGGCGACACCGTGCTGGTGGCCGGCAAGGGCCACGAGCAGGGCCAGGACATCGCCGGGGTGGTCCGTCCCTTCGACGACCGCGAGGTGCTGCGCGAAGCCATCAAGAAAGCCCAGGGATGAGATCCCGCATGATCCAGCCGATCCTGATCCTGATCCAGGGGACGAACTTGTGATCACCCTCTCACTCGCCGAGATCGCAGAAGTCGTCGGCGGGCGGATGCACGACATACCGGACGCGTCCGCCGAGGTCACCGGGCCGGTCGTCCGGGACTCCCGGGAAGCCGGGCCGGGCAGCCTCTTCGTCGCCTTCGTGGGCGAACGGGTGGACGGCCACGACTTCGCCGCGCAGGTCGTAGAAGCGGGCGCGGTGGCCGTCCTCGGCTCCCGCCCCGTCGGCGCGCCCGCGATCGTCGTCGAGGACGTCCAGGCCGCCCTGGGCGCCCTCGCCCGGCACGTCGTACGGCGCCTCGGCACCACCCTCGTGGCCCTGACCGGGTCGGCCGGCAAGACCAGCACCAAGGACCTGATCGCCCAGGTCCTGCGCCGCAAGGCACCCACGGTCTTCACGCCCGGTTCCATGAACAACGAGGTCGGGCTGCCGCTGACCGCGCTCACCGCCACCGAGGAGACCAGGTTCCTCGTCCTGGAGATGGGCGCCCGCGGCATCGGCCACATCCGGTACCTGTGCGAGCTGACCCCGCCGCGGATCGGCCTCGTCCTCAACGTCGGCTCCGCGCACATCGGCGAGTTCGGCGGCCGGGAGCAGATCGCCCAGGCCAAGGGCGAGCTCGTCGAGGCGCTGCCGTCGGCCGAGGAGGGCGGCGTCGCCGTCCTCAACGCGGACGACCCCCTCGTACGTGCCATGGCCTCCCGAACGAAGGCGAAGGTGCTCCTTTTCGGAGAGTCCGACGAAGCGGACGTCTCTGCCGAGAACGTGCGACTCACGGACACCGGACAGCCTTCGTTCAGGCTTCACACACCCTCCGGTGCAAGCGATGTGACCATGCGCCTGTACGGTGAGCACCACGTGTCGAACGCGCTCGCCGCGGCCGCCGTCGCCCACGAGTTGGGCATGTCCGCAGACGAGATCGCCACCGCGCTCTCCGAGGCGGGCTCCCTCTCCCGCTGGCGGATGGAGGTCACCGAGCGCCCGGACGGCGTGACGGTCGTCAACGACGCCTACAACGCGAACCCCGAGTCCATGAAGGCCGCGCTGCGTGCACTGGCCGCCATGGGCAAGGGACGCCGGACGTGGGCGGTGCTCGGCAAGATGGCCGAGCTCGGGGACGAGGCGCTCGCCGAGCACGACGCGGTCGGACGGCTCGCCGTCCGGCTCAACGTCAGCAAGCTCGTCGCGGTCGGGGGCAGGGAAGCCCGATGGCTGCAACTGGGCGCATATAACGAGGGTTCGTGGGGTGAGGAGTCGGTGCACGTGTCCGACGCACAGGCGGCGGTCGACCTGTTGCGCAGCGAGTTGCGCCCGGGGGACGTCGTGCTCGTGAAGGCGTCCCGTTCGGTGGGTCTGGAGAGCGTCGCCACGGCGCTGCTCGAGACCGGCGCCGAGGGTGAGGTTGCCGCCCGATGATGAAGCAGATCCTGTTCGCGGGAGTCATTGGCCTCTTCCTGACGCTGGTCGGCACCCCGCTGCTGATCAAGCTCCTGGCCCGCAAGGGCTACGGCCAGTACATCCGCGACGACGGACCGCGCGAGCACGCCAGCAAGCGCGGTACGCCGACCATGGGTGGTATCGCCTTCATCCTGGCGACGGTCGCCGCGTACTTCCTGGCCAAGGGCATCACCGGCTATCTGGACCCGGACATCGACGCGGGGCCGACCTTCTCCGGCCTGCTGGTGCTCGGCCTGATGGTCGGCATGGGCCTGGTCGGCTTCCTCGACGACTACATCAAGATCGTCAAGCGGCGTTCGCTGGGTCTGCGGGCCAAGGCGAAGATGGCCGGCCAGCTGATCGTCGGCATCGGCTTCGCCGTGCTGTCGCTGCAGTTCGCGGACAACCGGGGCAACACCCCGGCGTCCACGAAGCTGTCGTTCATCACCGACTTCGGCTGGACCATCGGCCCGGTGCTGTTCGTCGTCTGGGCGCTGTTCATGATCCTCGCCATGTCGAACGGCGTGAACCTCACCGACGGCCTGGACGGCCTGGCCACCGGCGCCTCCGTCCTGGTCTTCGGCGCCTACACCTTCATCGGCGTCTGGCAGTTCCAGGAGTCCTGCGCCAACGCGCTGACCCTGACCAACCCCGGCGCCTGCTACGAGGTGAGAGACCCGCTGGACCTCGCCGTGGTCGCGTCCGCACTGATGGGCGCCTGCCTCGGCTTCCTGTGGTGGAACACCTCGCCGGCCAAGATCTTCATGGGCGACACCGGTTCGCTCGCGCTCGGCGGTGTGCTCGCGGGCCTGGCGATCTGCTCGCGCACCGAACTGCTGATGGCCATCCTCGGCGGCCTGTTCGTCCTGATCACGATGTCGGTGGTCATCCAGGTCGGCTCCTTCCGCCTGACCGGCAAGCGGGTCTTCCGGATGGCGCCGCTCCAGCACCACTTCGAACTCAAAGGCTGGTCCGAGGTCCTCGTAGTGGTCCGCTTCTGGATCATCCAGGGCATCTGCGTGATCGTCGGACTCGGCCTCTTCTACGCGGGATGGGCAGCGGACAAGTGACCTCCTCGGTGCCTTCGGAATTCACCGGCAAGCACGTCACCGTCGCCGGACTCGGCGTCTCCGGCGTCCCGGCGGCCAAGGTCCTGCACGGACTCGGCGCGCGGGTGACCGTCGTCAACGACGGCGACGACGAGCGCGCCCGGACGCAGGCCGCGGAGCTGGAGGCGCTCGGCGTCACCGTCCGCCTCGGCGACGGGGACACGCTCCCCGAGGGCACCGAGCTGATCGTCACCGCACCCGGCTGGAAGCCCACCAAGCCCCTGTTCACGGCGGCCGGACAGGCCGGCGTCCCGGTCTGGGGCGACGTGGAGCTGGCCTGGCGGCTGCGCGGCCTGGACGGCAGGGAGCCCGCGCCGTGGCTGGCCGTCACCGGCACCAACGGCAAGACCACCACGGTCCAGATGCTCGCCTCGATCCTGAAGGCGGCCGGTCTGCGCACCGCCGCCGTCGGCAACATCGGCGTCTCCCTGCTGGACGCGGTCACCGGCGAGGAGGAGTACGACGTCCTCGCCGTGGAGCTGTCCAGCTACCAGCTGCACTGGGCGCCCTCCCTGCGCGCCCATTCCGCGGCCGTGCTCAACCTGGCCCCTGACCACCTCGACTGGCACGGCTCGATGGAGGCCTACGCCGCCGACAAGGGCCGCATCTACGAGGGCAATCAGGTCGCCTGCGTCTACAACGTCGCCGACAAGGCCACCGAGGACCTGGTCCGCGCCGCCGACGTCGAGGAGGGCTGCCGCGCGGTCGGCTTCACCCTCGGCACCCCCGGGCCCTCCCAACTCGGCGTGGTGGAAGGCCTTCTGGTCGACCGGGCCTTCGTCGAGGACCGGCACAAGAACGCCCAGGAACTCGCCGAGGTCACGGACGTCGACCCGCCGGCGCCGCACAACATCGCCAACGCCCTTGCCGCCGCGGGCCTCGCCCGCGCCTACGGCGTCTCCGCCGCCGCCGTGCGGGACGGACTGCGCGCCTTCACGCCGGACGCCCACCGCATCGCACACGTCGCCGACGTGGACGGCGTGGCCTACGTGGACGACTCCAAGGCCACCAACACCCACGCCACCGAGGCCTCCTTGGCGGCGTACGAGTCGATCGTGTGGATCGCCGGCGGGCTGGCGAAGGGCGCCACCTTCGACGAACTGGTCGCGGGCGCGGCGACGCGGCTGCGCGGCGCCGTCCTCATCGGCGCCGACCGCGCCCTGATCCGCGAAGCCCTGGCGCGACACGCCCCGGAAGTACCCGTGGTCGACCTCGACCGGACCGACACTGGTGCGATGCTCCAGGCCGTCCAGGAGGCGCGGCGGCTCGCCCGGCCCGGCGACACGGTGCTCCTGGCCCCGGCCTGTGCCTCCATGGACATGTTCACCAACTACAACCAGCGCGGTGACGCGTTCGCGCAGGCCGTTCGCGAACTCGGCGCCTGACCCGGCCGCGCTCCCGCGCCGGGTGAACTCGGGAGGACGCGTGGGACGGTCCATGCCGACGTACAGCGGAGGCAGCGATGCCCGGTAGTCCCCAGAGCCGCACCGGACGACCGCCCGTGCAGCGCAGCGTCAAGCGACCCGCCCCGCCGGGGCCGCCGCACGAGAACCCGGTGCTCCGCCTGTACCTGAGGCTGCGCCGGGCCTGGGACCGGCCGCTGACCGCGTACTACCTGATCTGTGGCGGCAGCGCGCTGATCACCGTGCTCGGCCTGGTGATGGTCTACTCGGCGTCGCAGATCACCGCGCTCCAGCTGTCGCTGCCCGGCTCGTTCTTCTTCCGCAAACAGGCCGCGGCGGCGCTGATCGGCGCCGTTCTCCTCCTCGTCGCCATGAAGATGCCGGTGAAGCTGCACCGGGCGCTGGCCTATCCCATCCTCGCCGGGGCCGTCTGCCTGATGATCCTGGTCCAGGTGCCGGGGATAGGAGTCGCGGTCAACGGCAACCAGAACTGGATCTCACTGGGCGGCTCCTTCCAGATCCAGCCCAGCGAGTTCGGCAAGCTGGCCCTGGTGCTGTGGGGCGCGGACCTGCTCGCCCGCAAGCACGACAAGAAGCTGCTGACGCAGTGGAAGCACATGCTGGTGCCGTTGGTGCCCGCCGCGTTCATGCTGCTCGGGCTCATCATGATCGGCGGCGACATGGGGACCGCGATCATCCTCACGGCGATCCTGTTCGGTCTGCTGTGGCTGGCCGGCGCGCCCACCCGGCTCTTCGCGGGCGTGCTGTCGATCGCCCTGGTGCTCGGCTTCATCCTCATCAAGACCAGCCCCAACCGCATGGCCCGCCTCAACTGCCTCGGCGCCACCGACCCGGGACCCGGGGACTCGTGCTGGCAGGCCGTGCACGGCATCTACGCCCTCGCCTCGGGTGGGCTGTTCGGTTCCGGGCTCGGTGCCAGCGTGGAGAAATGGGGCCAACTCCCCGAAGCGCACACCGACTTCATCTTCGCCGTCACCGGCGAGGAACTGGGCCTGGCGGGGACGCTGTCGGTGCTCGCCCTGTTCGCGGCTCTAGGCTATGCGGGTATCCGCGTGGCCGGACGCACGGAGGACCCCTTCGTCAGGTATGCCGCGGGAGGCGTGACCACCTGGATCACGGCGCAGGCCGTGATCAACATCGGTGCGGTCCTCGGACTGCTGCCGATCGCCGGTGTCCCCCTCCCGCTGTTCTCCTACGGGGGTTCGGCCCTGTTGCCGACCATGTTCGCCATCGGTCTGCTGATCGCCTTCGCGCGTGACGAACCCGGTGCGCGGGCGGCGCTTGCATTGCGGCAACCTCGCTTTGGTAGAAAGCGGGGAGCCGGGGGACCCGCGGCCAAGCGGAGCCCCGGGAGTTGGAACACGATGCGACGGCGCGCCTCGGCGGCGCGCTCGTCCGGAGAGCGGTGAAATTCGGTGCATGTCGTACTCGCCGGCGGAGGAACCGCGGGCCACATCGAGCCCGCGCTCGCCCTCGCGGACGCCCTGCGCAGGCAGGATCCGACCGTGGGGATCACGGCCCTGGGCACGGAACGGGGCCTGGAGACCCGCCTGGTGCCCGAGCGGGGTTACGAGCTGGCGCTGATTCCGGCCGTGCCGCTGCCGCGCAAGCCCACCCCCGAGCTGATCACCGTCCCGGGCCGGCTGCGCGGCACCATCAAGGCGACCGAGCAGATCCTGGAGCGCACCAAGGCGGACGCCGTGGCAGGCTTCGGCGGTTACGTGGCGCTGCCCGCCTACCTCGCGGCCAAGCGGCTCGGTGTGCCGATCGTCGTCCACGAGGCCAACGCCCGCCCCGGCCTGGCCAACAAGATCGGCTCGCGCTACGCCGCCCAGGTCGCCGTCTCCACCCCCGACAGCAAGCTGCGCAACTCGCGCTACATCGGCATCCCGCTGCGCCGCTCCATCGCCACCCTCGACCGGGCCGCCGCCCGCCCCGAGGCCCGCGCGATGTTCGGGCTCGACCCCAACCTGCCCACGCTGCTGGTCACCGGCGGTTCGCAGGGCGCCCGCCGCCTCAACGAGGTGATCCAGCAGGTCGCGCCCTGGCTCCAGCAGGCCGGCATCCAGATCCTGCACGCGGTCGGTCCCAAGAACGAACTGCCGCAGGTCCACCAGATGCCGGGGATGCCCCCGTACATCCCGGTAAGTTATCTGGACCGGATGGACCTCGCGTACGCCGCCGCCGACATGATGCTCTGCCGCGCGGGCGCGATGACCGTCGCCGAACTCTCCGCCGTCGGGCTCCCGGCCGCCTACGTCCCGCTGCCCATCGGCAACGGCGAACAGCGGCTCAACGCCCAGCCGGTGGTCAAGGCCGGCGGCGGCCTGCTGGTCGACGACGCGGAACTCACGCCCGAGTGGATCCAGCAGAACGTCCTGCCCGTGCTCGCCGACCCGCACCGGCTGTACGAGATGTCCCGCGCCGCCGCCGAGTTCGGCCGCCGGGACGCCGACGACCTCCTCGTCGGCATGGTGTACGAGGCGATCGCCGCGGGTGCGCGACGCTAGTAACACGTCGGCGAGTGAGCCGAAGGGGCGCGTCGGTGTCGACGGTCCGAGCACGCGGAGGCCCGAAGGGTCGAGCACGGCCGGGCTGTCGACACCGACTGCGGCGCCCCGGAGGTGAACCGAGCCAGGAAAGGGAGTGCGCGTGGCCGGATCGACCACCGCCGAGCGCGGTGCACGCCAGCAGGAGTCGTCCGGCCCGCCCCCCGCGCGCCGCTTCCGCCCGCCCCGCCTTCGTACGATCATCATTCTCGCCGTCGCGCTCGTGCTCGCCGCGGGCGGCACCGTATGGGTGCTCTACGGCTCGAACTGGACGCGCCTCGAAGACGTGTCCGTCTCGGGGACGCGTGTTCTGACGCCCGCGCAGGTGCGCGAGGCCGCCGACGTCCCGGTCGGGGACCCGCTGGTCTCGGTCGACACCGCGGCGGTCGAGGCGCGGCTGCGCCGGAAACTGCCCCGCATCGACGAGGTCGCGGTGGAGCGTTCCTGGCCGCACGGAATCGGACTGAAAGTGACGGAGCGCACTCCGGTCCTGATGGTGCAGAAGGGCCGGAAGTTCGTGGAAGTGGACGACGAAGGCGTCCGGTTCGCCACGGTCTCCAAGGCCCCGAAAGGCGTGCCCACGCTGGAATTGGAACTCGCCCGCTCCGGATCCGCCGCGGCGAGCCTGCGCCGCTTCGACGACGACCGCCTGGTGCGCGAGGCGGTGCGGGTGGCCGGCCGGATCCCCGGCAAGGTCGCCCGGGACACACGACTCGTCAAGGTCCGTTCCTACGACGACATCTCGCTGGAGTTGAGCGGCGGGAGGACCGTGTCCTGGGGGAGCGGTGAGCGGAGCGCCGGCAAGGCCCGCGCGCTCACCGCGCTCATGAAAGCGACGCCCGATGCGCGGCACTTCGACGTGAGTGTTCCCACCGCCCCCGCGTCATCGGGGAGTTGACGGGTATATGTGCAGGCCAGCACCCTGGTTGGGCAGCGCTACGGCTGATCACATAGGGTGAAAAGAAAAACGGGAGGTTCGGCGTGTTCGTTGAACGTGCGCCACTTGTCGACTTAGTGTCCTGTTCGGAAGAGTCCAAGGAACAGACACACTGGTAACCCTAAACTTCAGCGTTAGGGTTCGGGTCGGCGCTACGGACCGTCCCAATCGGCATCAGTCGTCGGGTCGCGGGGGCATCAGTGCTTCGGCGGTCGGGCGACACGTAACTCGAGGCGAGAGGCCTTCGACGTGGCAGCACCGCAGAACTACCTCGCAGTCATCAAAGTCATCGGTGTCGGCGGCGGTGGTGTCAATGCCATCAACCGGATGATCGAGGTCGGTCTCAAGGGCGTCGAGTTCATCGCCATCAACACCGACGCGCAGGCGCTGTTGATGAGCGACGCCGACGTCAAGCTCGACGTCGGCCGCGAACTCACCCGCGGACTCGGCGCCGGAGCCAACCCGGCCGTCGGCCGCAAGGCCGCCGAGGACCACCGCGAGGAGATCGAGGAGGTCCTCAAGGGGGCCGACATGGTCTTCGTGACCGCCGGTGAAGGCGGCGGCACCGGCACCGGCGGCGCGCCCGTCGTGGCCAACATCGCCCGCTCGCTCGGCGCCCTCACCATCGGCGTGGTCACCCGCCCGTTCACCTTCGAGGGACGGCGCCGGGCCAACCAGGCCGAGGACGGCATCGCGGAGCTCCGCGAAGAGGTCGACACCCTCATCGTCATCCCCAACGACCGGCTGCTGTCCATCTCCGACCGCCAGGTCTCGGTGCTCGACGCCTTCAAGTCGGCCGACCAGGTGCTGCTGTCCGGTGTGCAGGGCATCACCGACCTCATCACCACGCCCGGCCTGATCAACCTGGACTTCGCCGACGTCAAGTCGGTCATGTCCGAGGCCGGTTCCGCCCTCATGGGCATCGGCTCGGCCCGCGGCGACGACCGCGCGGTGGCCGCGGCCGAGATGGCGATCTCCTCGCCGCTGCTCGAGGCGTCCATCGACGGCGCCCGCGGTGTCCTGCTCTCCATCTCCGGCGGCTCCGACCTCGGCCTGTTCGAGATCAACGAGGCCGCCCAGCTGGTCAGCGAGGCCGCCCACCCCGAGGCCAACATCATCTTCGGCGCGGTCATCGACGACGCCCTCGGCGACGAGGTGCGGGTCACCGTGATCGCGGCCGGCTTCGACGGCGGCCAGCCGCCCTCCAAGCGGGACAACGTCCTCGGGTCGTCCTCGGCCAAGCGCGAGGAGCCCACCCCGGCCCGGCCCTCGTCCGAGAGCCGCCCGTCCTTCGGCTCGCTCGGCAGCGTCAAGCCGAAGGAGGAGCCGGAGCAGGCGCCCGCCCCGGAGCCGGTCGCCGACCTCCCGGTCTCCCCGCCGCCGGTCCCGCCGTCGCGGACCTACTCGGACAGCGCGGCCGAGGAACTGGACGTGCCGGACTTCCTGAAGTGATAGGACAGCGCGACACCGTGAGCGGCGCGCACTTCGGCTTCACCGACCGGTGGGGCGGAGTGAGCGCCGTTCCGTACGAGGAGCTCAACCTCGGCGGCGCGGTCGGCGACGACCCCGGCGCCGTCACCGCCAACCGGGAGCTGGCGGCCAAGTCGCTGGGCGTCGACCCGGCCCGGGTGGTCTGGATGAACCAGGTGCACGGTGCCGACGTCGCCGTGGTCGACGCGCCCTGGGGGGACCGGCCGGTCCCGCGGGTCGACGCCGTCGTCACCGCCGAACGCGGTCTCGCGCTCGCCGTCCTCACCGCCGACTGCGTGCCCGTGCTGCTCGCCGACCCCGTCGCCGGAGTCGCCGCCGCGGCCCACGCGGGCCGGCCCGGCCTGGTCGCCGGGGTGGTCCCCGCCGCCGTACGGGCCATGACCGAACTCGGCGCGGAGCCCACCCGGATCGTCGCCCGCACCGGACCCGCGGTGTGCGGCCGGTGCTACGAGGTGCCTGAGGAGATGCGCGCCGAGGTGGCCGCCGTCGAGCCGGCCGGGTACGCCGAGACCTCCTGGGGCACGCCGGCCGTCGACGTGAGCGCCGGGGTGCACGCGCAGCTCCGGCGCCTCGGGGTGCGCGACCGGGCGCAGTCGCCGGTGTGCACCCGGGAGTCGGAGGACCACTTCTCGTACCGACGCGACCGCACCACCGGGCGGCTCGCGGGCTATGTGTGGCTGGACTGATGGGGCATGACGGACCGTAAGCAGGAACTCGCCGCGAACCTGGCGAGAGTGGAAGAGCGCATCACCGCCGCCTGTGCCGCCGCGGGCCGCCCGCGCGAGGACGTGACCCTCATCGTGGTCACCAAGACCTACCCGGCGGACGACGTGCGCTTCCTCTCGGAACTTGGGGTGCGGCACGTCGCCGAGAACCGCGACCAGGACGCCGCACCCAAGGCCGCCGCGTGCGCGGATCTGCCGCTTTCGTGGCACTTCGTCGGCCAGTTGCAGACCAACAAGGTGCGGTCTGTGGTCGGTTACGCCGACGTCGTGCAGTCCGTCGACCGGGCCAGGCTGATCACGGCCCTGTCGAAGGAGGCCGTACGCGCCGGTCGCGAGGTGGGCTGTCTGCTCCAGGTCGCGCTCGACGCGGGGGAGAGCGGGCGCGGGGAGCGCGGAGGGGTCTCGCCCGCCGGAATCGAAGAGTTGGCCGACCTGGTCGCCGGATCGGACGGGCTGCGGTTCGACGGCCTGATGACGGTCGCGCCGCTCACCGGCGAGTACGCGGGACGCCAACAGGCGGCGTTCGAGCACCTCATGGATTTGTCGACCTGCGTGCGCCGAGCCCATCCGGCTGCGAACATGGTCTCCGCGGGAATGAGTGCGGACCTCGAACAGGCCGTGGCCGCCGGAGCGACACATGTACGCGTCGGCACTGCGGTACTCGGAGTCCGACCCGGGCTCGGGTAACGTCGCCAAGAAGTCGGACCACAGCAGAAAATATGGTCATTACCGCCGAAAGGCGGATGCAACGACCTCGTGGATCGCAGGCACTTGGCAGTCGTCAGCGGATCCACCACAGAGCGGAGGACTCAGAGAATGGCCGGCGCGATGCGCAAGATGGCGGTCTACCTCGGCCTCGTGGAGGACGACGGGTACGACGGCCGGGGGTTCGACCCCGACGACGACTTCGAACCCGAACTGGACCCGGAGCCCGAGCGGGATCACCGGCGCCATGAACCGGCGCACCAGTCACATGGTTCACATCAGCCCCAAAGGGACGAAGAGGTACGAGTCGTACAACCGCCCGCGCAGCGCGAGCCGATGCCCCGTTCCGCTTCGCTCGCGGCGGAATCGAGTCGTCCGGCGCGTATCGCGCCCGTGGCGTCCATCACACAAGAACGCGCAAGCCTGGAAAAGAGCGCACCGGTCATCATGCCCAAGGTCGTGTCCGAACGAGAGCCCTACCGGATCACCACACTTCACCCCCGGACCTACAACGAGGCCCGTACCATCGGGGAACACTTCCGTGAGGGCACGCCGGTGATCATGAATCTCACTGAGATGGATGACACAGATGCGAAGCGACTTGTCGACTTTGCGGCCGGTTTGGTGTTTGGTCTTCACGGCAGTATCGAGCGGGTGACGCAGAAGGTGTTCCTGCTGTCTCCTGCTAACGTCGATGTCACGGCGGAGGACAAGGCCCGCATCGCAGAGGGCGGGTTCTTCAACCAGAGCTGAGACGCACCACCGGTACAGAGCAAGAACACGGATCCGAAGAGGGGTCCGAGAGATGGTTCAGGGGAGAGGGAAGCACAGGTCATGAGCGTGGTCCTGGATGTCGTCTACATCGCGCTGATGTGCTTCCTCATCGTGCTCATCTTCCGGTTGGTCATGGACTACGTCTTCCAGTTCGCCCGCTCGTGGCAACCCGGCAAGGCGATGGTGGTCGTTCTGGAGGCCACCTACACCGTCACCGATCCACCGTTGAAGCTTCTGCGGCGGTTCATCCCGCCGCTGCGTCTCGGGGGCGTGGCGCTCGACCTGTCCTTCTTCGTACTGATGATCATCGTCTACATCCTGATCTCGATCGTGAGCCGGCTGTGATCGATGAGAGAGATACGGGCTTGCCGAATGCCGACGACAACGTTGAGGTGAAGAGATGCCGTTGACCCCCGAGGACGTGCGGAACAAGCAGTTCACGACCGTCCGCCTCCGAGAAGGCTATGACGAGGACGAGGTCGATGCCTTCCTCGACGAGGTCGAAGCCGAACTGACCCGACTGCTCCGCGAGAACGAGGACCTGCGCGCCAAGCTGGCCGCGGCGACGCGTGCGGCCGCGCAGAACCAGCAGAACATGCGCAAGCCGCCGGAGTCGCCGCAGGACCAGCAGTCGCCGCAGGGACAGCCTCCGCACCAGCAGGGGCACCCGCAGCAGGGCGGCATGCCGCAGCAGGGCATGCGAGGTCCCGGCGCTCCGGTGCCCGCCGGCATATCGGGCCCGCCGCAGCAGCAGATGGGTGGCCCCATGGGTGGTCCGCCCCAGCTGCCGAGCGGTGCCCCGCAGCTGCCCGCCGGCCCCGGCGGACAGGGTGGCCCGCAGGGTCCCGGCCCGATGGGCCAGGGTCCGGGGCCGATGGGCCAGGGGCACGGTCCGATGCAGGGCCAGATGGGTCCCGGTCCGATGGGCGGCCCCATGGGCGGTCCGCAGGGCCCCGGTGGCCCGGGCATGCCCGGTCAGGGAGGCCCCGGTGGCGACAGCGCCGCCCGTGTCCTCTCGCTGGCCCAGCAGACCGCCGACCAGGCGATCGCCGAGGCGCGTTCCGAGGCCAACAAGATCGTCGGCGAGGCGCGTTCGCGTGCCGAGGGTCTGGAGCGGGACGCCCGTGCCAAGGCGGACGCCCTGGAGCGGGACGCGCAGGAGAAGCACCGCGTCGCGATGGGCTCCCTGGAGTCCGCCCGCGCCACGCTGGAGCGCAAGGTCGAGGACCTGCGCGGCTTCGAGCGCGAGTACCGCACGCGGCTGAAGTCGTACCTGGAGTCGCAGCTGCGCCAGCTGGAGACCCAGGCCGACGACTCGCTCGCCCCGCCGCGTACGCCCGCGACGGCCTCTCTGCCGCCGTCCCCGGCGCCCTCGATGGCACCGGCCGGCGCGAGTGCCCCGTCCTACGGCGGCAACCAGTCGATGGGCAGCGGTCCGGGCCAGGCCGGTCCGTCGTACGGCGGTCAGCAGCAGATGTCGCCGGCGATGACTCAGCCGATGGCGCCGGTGCGGCCGCAGGGGCCGTCGTCGATGGGGCAGGCGCCTTCGCCGATGCGCGGGTTCCTGATCGACGAGGACGACAACTGAGCTGCTTCGGACTGACGTCCGGTAGGTAGTACGGCGTTGCCGACGGCAGCGTTCAGGGCGGGCCCCGGGTTTCTGACCCGGGGCCCGCCCTTGTGTTGTGTCCGGTGCGGGTGTGGGTGTGGGTGTGGGTGTGGGTGTGGGTGCGGGTGGGGGGGGTGGGCTGCGTTGCCCGGCGTTGCGGGGTGCCGCTGCGCCCACCCGTGCCGCCCCAGCGGCACGACTGCCCGCAGCTATGGCGGTGCGGGTGCCCGCGGCTACGGCGGTGCGGGTGCCCGCGGCTACGGCGGTGCGGGTGGCCGCAGCTATGGCGGTGCGGGTGCCCGCAGTTGCGGTGGTGCGGGTGCGCGCAGTTCGGGGGACGGCAGAGGGCCCGCATCCCCTGTCGGGATGCGGGCCCTCGGTGCTGTTCGTTCGGTTACTGCTTGCGCAGGCGGAACGTGAGGGAGAGGCCCTCGTCCGTGAACGGGGTGCCGTAGGTGTCGTCCGCCTCGCCCTGGGCGAAGTCCGTCGCCAGGACCTCGTCGGCGATCAGGCCGGCGTGGCCGGTCAGGGCGGCGACCGTGGCCGCGTCCGTGGCCGTCCAGCGCAGGGCGATCCGGTCGGCGACGTCGAGGCCGCTGTTCTTGCGCGCCTCCTGGATCAGGCGGATCGCGTCCCGGGCGAGGCCCGCCCGGCGCAGCTCCTCCGTGATCTCCAGGTCGAGCGCCACCGTCGCGCCCGAGTCGGAGGCCACCGACCAGCCCTCGCGCGGCGTCTCCGTGATGATCACCTCGTCGGGAGCGAGGGTGACGGCCTCGCCGTCGACCTCCACCGAGGCCGTGCCCTCGCGCAGGGCGAGGGAGAGGGCGGCGGCGTCCGCGGCCGCGACCGCCTTCGCCACGTCCTGGACGCGCTTGCCGAACCGCTTGCCCAGCGCACGGAAGTTGGCCTTCGCGGTGGTGTCGACGAGCGAGCCGCCGACCTCGCTCAGCGACGCGAGGGACTCGACGTTCAGCTCCTCCGTGATCTGCGTGCGCAGCTCGGGGGAGAGGGCGTCGAAGCCCGTCACGCCGATCAGCGCGCGGCTGAGCGGCTGCCGGGTCTTGACGCCCGACTCCGCGCGGGTGGCACGGCCGAGCTCGACCAGGCGGCGGACCAGGACCATCTGCTTCGACAGCTCCGGGTCGATCGCCGAGAGGTCGGCCTCCGGCCACGAGGACAGGTGGACCGACTCGGGCGCGCCCGGGGTGACCGGCACGACCAGGTCCTGCCACACCCGCTCGGTGATGAACGGGGTGAGCGGCGCCATCAGCTTGGTGACCGTCTCGACGACCTCGTGCAGCGTGCGCAGCGCGGCCTTGTCGCCCTGCCAGAAGCGGCGGCGCGAGCGGCGCACGTACCAGTTGGACAGGTCGTCGACGAACGCGGACAGCAGCTTGCCGGCCCGCTGGGTGTCGTAGGCGTCCAGCGCCTGCGTCACCTGGTCGGTCAGCGCGTGCAGCTCGGAGAGCAGCCAGCGGTCCAGCACCGGGCGGTCGGCCGGGGCCGGGTCGGCCTCGCTGGGCGCCCAGCCGGTGGTGCGGGCGTACAGGGCCTGGAAGGCGACCGTGTTCCAGTACGTGAGGAGCGTCTTGCGGACGACCTCCTGGATGGTGCCGTGGCCCACCCGGCGGGCCGCCCACGGGGAGCCGCCGGCCGCCATGAACCAGCGGACCGCGTCGGCGCCGTGCTGGTCCATCAGCGGGATCGGCTGCAGGATGTTGCCCAGGTGCTTGGACATCTTGCGGCCGTCCTCGGCGAGGATGTGGCCGAGGCAGACCACGTTCTCGTAGGACGACTTGTCGAAGACCAGGGTGCCGATCGCCATCAGCGTGTAGAACCAGCCGCGGGTCTGGTCGATGGCCTCGGAGATGAACTGCGCCGGGTAGCGGCTCTCGAACAGCTCCTTGTTCTTGTACGGGTAGCCCCACTGGGCGAAGGGCATCGAGCCCGAGTCGTACCAGGCGTCGATGACCTCGGGCACGCGCGTGGCGGTCCGCCCGCAGCCGTCCTGCGGGCAGGCGAAGGTGACGGCGTCGATGAACGGGCGGTGCGGGTCCAGGGCCGACTGGTCGGCGCCGGACAGCTCGGTCAGCTCCGCGCGGGAGCCGACGACCGTGAGGTGGTCCTCCTCGCAGCGCCAGATCGGCAGCGGCGTGCCCCAGTAGCGGTTGCGGGACAGGGCCCAGTCGATGTTGTTGTTCAGCCAGTCGCCGTACCGGCCGTGCTTGACCGCCTCCGGGAACCAGTTGGTCCTCTCGTTCTCCTGGAGGAGGCGGTCCTTGACGGCCGTGGTGCGGATGTACCAGGACGGCTGCGCGTAGTACAGCAGCGCGGTGTGGCAGCGCCAGCAGTGCGGGTAGCTGTGCTCGTACGGGATGTGCTTGAAGAGCAGGCCGCGGGCGTCCAGGTCCTCCGTCAGCTTCTCGTCGGCCTTCTTGAAGAAGACGCCGCCGACCAGCGGGACGTCCTCCTCGAAGGTGCCGTCCGGGCGGACCGGGTTGACCACCGGCAGGCCGTAGGAACGGCAGACCTTGAGGTCGTCCTCACCGAAGGCGGGGGACTGGTGGACGAGGCCGGTGCCGTCCTCGGTGGTGACGTAGTCGGCGTTGACGACGTAGTGCGCCGGCTCCGGGAACTCGACGAGATCGAACGGGCGCCGGTACGTCCAGCGCTCCATCTCGGCGCCGGTGAAGGACTGCCCGGTGGTCTCCCAGCCCTCGCCGAGGGCCTTGGCCACCAGCGGCTCGGCGACGACCAGCCGCTCCTCGCCGTTCGTGGCGACGACGTAGGTCACCTCGGGGTGCGCGGCGACCGCGGTGTTGGAGACCAGGGTCCACGGGGTCGTCGTCCAGACGACCAGCGCCGCCTCGCCGGCCAGCGGGCCGGAGGTCAGCGGGAAGCGGACGTAGACGGACGGGTCGACGACCGTCTCGTAGCCCTGGGCCAGCTCGTGGTCGGACAGGCCGGTGCCGCAGCGGGGGCACCAGGGGGCGACCCGGTGGTCCTGGACCAGCAGGCCCTTGCCGAAGATCTCCTTCAGCGACCACCAGACGGACTCGATGTACTCCGCGTCCATCGTGCGGTACGGGTCCTGGAGGTCGGCCCAGTAACCCATGCGGGTCGTCAGCTCTTCGAAGGCGTCGGTGTGGCGGGTCACCGACTCGCGGCACTTCGCGTTGAACTCGGCGATGCCGTACGCCTCGATGTCCTGCTTGCCGGAGAAGCCCAGCTCCTTCTCGACCGCCAGCTCCACCGGGAGGCCGTGGCAGTCCCAGCCGGCCTTGCGGCCCACGTGGTAGCCGCGCATGGTGCGGAAGCGCGGGAAGACGTCCTTGAAGACCCGGGCCTCGATGTGGTGGGCACCGGGCATGCCGTTGGCGGTGGGCGGGCCCTCGTAGAACACCCACTCGGGGCGGCCCTCGGACTGCTCCAGGCTCTTGGCGAAGATCTTCTGCTCGCGCCAGAAGTCGAGCACCGCGTGTTCGAGCGCGGGCAGGTCGACCTGGGCGGGCACCTGGCGGTACTGCGGCTGCGTATTCAACGAGCTTCCTCCGGCGGACGTGCTGCCTTCCGTCGGAGGGACGAGAGCCGTGCTCCCGCGGTACCACCCTCCTTGGCCCGCCGGCGCGTCGTGTGCTCCGGTGAGCCCCCTCATTGGGGTCGCGAGCCGGGTCTACTCACCGCGGCTGTCTGCCACGGCTTTCTTCCGGCGGCTCCGGGGTGATCTTCACGTCGCGCTCGCCCCCGGGCTCACACCGTCCCCGGGTCGCTCTGGGCTGCTGACGCCGCTACTCGTCCCCATCCACGCTTTTCGCTGCGCCCAGTGTACGGCGCCGGGCGGACAGCGGCCGACCGGATTTCGGGTGACCCGAATGCCGCCGTCCGGGGACCGGCCCGCGGACGGTCCTACCGGGGGTGTTCCGGCGGATTACCGGGCGGGGAGCTGGGCACAACGCATGCATGCTCGCCGCGCGGCGCACGACGGGCGGGCGAGTCGGGCGGCGTGCCCCGTTGCCGCGCGACCGGAGTCGATTTATCGTCCCAGCACGATTCGCGCGCAAGATCACAATATGTGAAGGGGCCGCGGCCATGGTGGCGAAGAAGAAGACGACGGCCGCGAGGCGGAGCGCCGCCCAGGAGAGCGCCGCGGAGCAGGAGGCCGCGGAGGAGACCGCGCAGGGGACGGCGGCGGGGGAGGGCCCGGCAGGGAAGACCGGGGCGAAGAAGACCGCGGCGAAGTCCGCCGCGAAGAAGAGCACGGCCAAGAGCACGGCCAAGAGCACGGCGAAGAAAAGCACGGCGAAGAAGAGCACGGCCAAGAAAGCGGGCGCGGCCGAGGCCGCGGAGCAGACGGGAGCCACGACGGTGGTTGCGAAGAAGACTCCTGGCACGGCCACGGCGGCCAAGACCGCTGTTCCCAAGGCCCGCGGCACCGCCGCGGTCCCCGGCGACCTCGCGGTACGCCCCGGCGAGGACCCCTGGACCCCGCAGGAGGTCGAGGAGGCGCGCGGCGAGCTGCAGTCCGAGGCCGACCGGCTGCGCACCGAGATCGACTCCTCCGAGCGGTCGCTGCAGGGCATGATGCGGGACTCCGGAGACGGCGCGGGCGACGACGAGGCGGACACCGGCAGCAAGAACATCACGCGCGAGCACGAACTGGCGCTGGCCGCCACCGCGCGCGAGGTGCTCAGCCAGACCGAGCGCGCCCTGGACCGTCTGGACGCGGGCACCTACGGCCTGTGCGAGAACTGCGGCAACCCGATCGGCAAGGCGCGGATGCAGGCCTTCCCGCGGGCCACCCTCTGCGTCGAGTGCAAGCAGAAGCAGGAGCGCCGGTACTGAGCCGGTACCGGTCCGCGGCCGGGGGGCGAGACGTGCCGTACCCTCGTGCTCAGTCAAGGACCTACGCTGAGGGACTCACGTGGCAGAGGCGGAGCGCATCATCGGTACGCCGGACACCCCGGACGCGGCGGGGGACGGGCAGGAGCTGCCCGACGACGCCGGCCAGGAGCAGAGGCGGGAGCAGGCTCCGCAGCCTCCTCGGGGCAAGCGCCGGGTCGCCGTACTGTTCGCCGTCGCCGTGTTCGCGTACCTGGTCGACCTGGTCAGCAAGATGATCGTGGTCGCCGAGCTGGAGCACCACGAGCCGATCGAGATCGTCGGTGACTGGCTCAGGTTCGCCGCGATCCGCAACGCGGGCGCGGCCTTCGGCTTCGGCGAGGCCTTCACGATCATCTTCACGGTGATCGCCGCGGCCGTGATCGTCGTGATCGCCCGCCTCGCGCGCAAGCTGCGCAGCCTGCCCTGGGCCATCGCGCTCGGCCTGCTGCTCGGCGGCGCCCTCGGCAACCTCACCGACCGGATCTTCCGCGCCCCCGGCGTCTTCGAGGGCGCGGTGGTGGACTTCATCGCGCCCAAGCACTTCGCCGTCTTCAACCTCGCCGACTCGGCGATCGTCTGCGGCGGCATCCTGATCGTGATCCTCTCCTTCCGGGGCCTGGACCCGGACGGGACCGTCCACAAGGACTGACCCGGCGGGCCGGGTGCCCACGGGGACCGAGCGGGGGAGCCCGCCGCCCACGGGGACAGAGCGCGCGTTCGGGAGTGTCCGGGCCGTCCGGCATACTCGACGGGTGAGCACGATTCCCGAGATCCGAACCCTGCCCGTGCCCGACGGTCTGGAGGGCGAGCGCGTCGACGCCGCCATCTCCCGCATGTTCGGCTTCTCCCGTACCAAGGCCGCGGAGCTCGCCGCGGCGGGCAAGGTGCAGGTCGACGGGTCGGTGGTCGGCAAGTCCGAGCGCGTCCACGGCGGCGCCTGGCTCGAGGTGGAGATGCCGCAGGCGCCGGCGCCCGTGCAGGTGGTCGCCGAGCCCGTCGAGGGCATGGAGATCGTGCACGACGACGAGGACGTGGTCGTCGTCGTCAAGCCCGTCGGTGTCGCCGCCCACCCCTCCCCGGGCTGGAGCGGCCCGACCGTCATCGGCGGCCTCGCCGCCGCCGGGTACCGCGTCTCCACCTCCGGCGCCGCCGAGCGCCAGGGCATCGTGCACCGCCTCGACGTCGGGACCTCCGGCCTGATGGCGGTGGCCAAGTCGGAGCGGGCGTACACCTCGCTCAAGCGGCAGTTCAAGGAGCGCACGGTCGACAAGCGCTACCACACGCTCGTCCAGGGCCACCCCGACCCGACCAGCGGCACCATCGACGCGCCCATCGGCCGCCACCCGCAGCACGACTACAAGTGGGCGGTCACCGCCGAGGGCAAGCCCTCCGTCACGCACTACGACCTCATCGAGGCATTCCGCGCCGCCTCCCTGCTCGACGTGAAGCTGGAGACCGGCCGCACCCACCAGATCCGCGTGCACATGGCCGCCCACCGCCACCCCTGCGTCGGCGACCTGACCTACGGCGCCGACCCCACCCTGGCCAAGCGGCTGCGGCTGACCCGCCAGTGGCTGCACGCCGTGCGGCTCGGCTTCGAGCACCCCGGCACCGGCGAGTGGGTCGAGTTCGCCAGCGACTACCCGGAGGACCTCCGGCAGGCCCTCGACCAGGTCCGCGAGGAGACCTACGGATGAGCGCCCCGGACTACGCGGTGCGCGTCGCCGAGGACCCCGCCGACCGGGAGGCCTGCTTCGCGGTGCGCAAGGACGTCTTCGTCGCCGAGCAGAGGGTCCCCGAGGACATCGAGTACGACGCCCACGACGCCGACGCCGACGCCGTGCACGTCCTCGCGGTCCGGGCGGACGGCTTGCCGCTCGGCACCGGCCGGCTGCTGCACGGCGCGGCCGCCGCGGCGAAGAACGGCGACGGAGACCCGGCCGTCGGTTCCCTCGGGCGGCTCGCGGTGACCGCGGCGGCCCGCGGCCTCGGCGTCGGGGCCGCGCTGGTGCGGGCCATAGAGGACGCGGCACGCGCGCGCGGACTCACCGCCGTGGACCTGCACGCGCAGACCCACGCCCTGGGATTTTACGAACGTTTGGGGTACCAGGCGTACGGGCCCGAGTTCCCCGACGCCGGGATCCCCCACCGCGCGATGCGGCGCCTCCTCTAGCAGCGGGCGCCGAAGCGGCTGGTGGGGCCGGCGGCATGGCAGGCTTGGGCTTCGCCGGGTGAACGCCCAGACCGCAGCCCTCAGACCCCACCGGAGCGGTGACCGTGGATCAGCTGGCCCTGTTGTTCATGCTCTTGCTCGGGGCCCTGCTGAGCGTCCCGATCGGTGCCCGGCTCGGGCTGCCCGCGCCGGTGCTGATGACGCTCCTCGGGATCGTCCTGGCCCTGCTCGACTTCGTGCCCAACGTCGACATCCCGCCCGAGCTGATCCTGCCCGCGCTGTTGCCGCCGCTGCTGTACGCGGCCGTGCGGCGCACGTCCTGGCGGCAGTTCGCGGCCAACAAGCGGCCGATCTTCCTGCTGGCCGTCGCGCTGGTCTTCATCACCATGGTCAGCGTGGCCTCCGTGGCCCATGCGATCGTGCCGGGGCTGCCGCTCGCCGCGGCCTTCGCGCTGGGCGCGCTGGTGGCGCCGCCGGACCCGGTCGCCGCGACCGCCGTCGCCGGGCAGCTGGGTCTGCCGCGGCGCCTGGTCTCCATCCTGGAGGGCGAGGGACTCTTCAACGACGTGACGGCCATCGTCCTGTACCACGTGGCCATCGCCGCGGCGGTCGGCGGCTCCTTCTCGCCGTGGCGGGCCGGTTTCGACCTGGTGCTGTCCGCCGTCGTCGCCGTCGCGGTCGGCATCGCCCTGGGCTGGGGCTCCAACAAGCTGATGAGCGTACTGGGCGACCCCACGCTGCAGATCGGCCTGACCCTGCTGGTGCCGTTCGTGAGCTACGTCGCCGCCGACGAACTGCACGGCTCGGGCGTGCTCGCCGTGCTCACCACCGCCATGTTCCTCGCCGAGTACGCCTCGGACGCCGACGACGTGATGACCCGGCTCGGCGGGCACACCGTCTGGGACGTGGTCGACACCCTGGTCACCGGGGTCGCCTTCGGCCTGATCGGGCTCGAACTGCACAACGCCGTGCGCACCGCCTCCGGCCGCTGGACGGAACTGCTCGGCTGGGCGGCGGCGATCCTCGTCGTCGTCGTCCTGGTCCGGCTGCTGTACCTGCTGCCGGCCACCTGGCTGACCCAGCGGCTGCACGCCCGGCGCGACATGGACGAGGACATCCCGACCAGCTGGCGGGAGACGGTGGTCATGTGGTGGGCGGGAATGCGGGGCGTGGCCTCGGTCGCGCTGGCGCTGGCGATCCCGCTGGAGACGGACGACGGGGCGGCCTTCCCGCACCGGGAGGAGATCGTCTTCATCGCCTTCGGAGTGATCATGGGCACGCTGCTG
Organism: Streptomyces sp. BK208; assembly: GCF_004364245.1. Lineage (GTDB taxonomy): Bacteria > Actinomycetota > Actinomycetes > Streptomycetales > Streptomycetaceae > Streptomyces. The sequence goes on from NZ_SOAV01000008.1 coordinate 256,119, forward strand.
TTGCAGGGCCTGACGCTGCCCTGGCTGGTGGGCAGGCTCGGGGTACGCGCGAACACCGAGCGGGAGCAGGACTTCGAGCGGGACCTGGCCCTGCGGGCCGCCAAGGCGGCCAAACAGCGCCTCAAGGAGATCGAGTCGGTGGAGGAACTGCCGGAGGAGCTCTCCGAGCAGATGCTGCGGCGCGCCTACGACATCGGCATACGCATCAGCCCGGACCTCGGGGACGAGGAGCGGCGGGAGGCGCAGGAGCAGCGGGCGCGGCGGATCAAACGGGTCCGGCGCATCCAGGGCGAGATGCTGAGCGCCGCCCGGCACGAGGTGCTGGCCGCCCGCAGCGAACCCGGCGCCGATCCGGAGATCGTCGACCGGGTGCTGCGCCACCTCGACGTGCGCAGCCTGCGCTGACCCGCGGGGCGCGCCCCAGCCCTCGCGCCTTCTTCTGCCCGATCCGCGGGCGCGCCCCAGCCCTCGCGCCCTCTTCCGCCGGCCCCCGGGCGCGCCCCCGCGGTCACGCCCTCTTCGTCGGCCGTTCCGTGAAGTGGCGGGAGGCCCCGTCCGGGGTGCGGCGCGGGCTGGTGTCGGGGGAGCGGCGGGCGTGCGGGAAGCCGTCGCGGGAGGGGCGCGGCGCCGCGCCCGCCGTGTTGACCCGCGGCAGGGCGTACGGATGCTCGTCGGCCAGCCAGCGGATCATCCCCTCGCGGACCGCGACCCGCACCGTCCAGATGTCGTCCGCGTCCTTCGCGGTCACCAGGGCCCGCACCTCCATGGTGGTCGGGGTGGTGTCCGTGACGGTCAGGTTGTAGCTGCGACCGTCCCAGGCCGGGCACTCGCGCAGCAGGTCCCGCAGCCGCTCCCGCATCTGTGCCAGCGGCGCCGCGTGGTCGAGGTGCCAGAAGACCGTCCCGGTCATCTGCGGGGTGCCGCGCGACCAGTTCTCGAACGGCTTCGAGGTGAAGTACGACACCGGCATCGTGATCCGGCGCTCGTCCCAGGTGCGCACGGACAGGTAGGTCAGCGTGATCTCCTCGACGGTGCCCCACTCGCCGTCCACCACGACCGTGTCGCCCATGCGCACCATGTCGCCGAAGGCGATCTGGAACCCGGCGAACAGGTTGCCCAGCGTGGACTGGGCCGCCACACCGGCGACGATGCCGATGATGCCGGCCGAGGCCAGCAGCGAGGCGCCCGCGGCGCGCATCGCCGGGAACGTCAGCAGCATCGACGACACCGCGACGACACCGACGATCGCGGTGACCACCCGCATGATCAGCGACACCTGGGTCCGCACCCGGCGCACCCGCGCCGGATCCCGCTCGGCGTGGGCGTGGGCGTAACGGGAGTAGGACGTCTCGACGACCGCGGCGGCGATCCGGACCACCAGCCAGGCCGCCGAGCCGATCAGCAGCAGCGTGAGCGTCCGGCCGACGGCGGTCCGGTGCTCGGGGAACACCTCGGCTTCGACGTACGACCCTCTCAGCAGCGCCGAGCAGAGCACGATCTGGTACGGGACGCGGGCACGTCGCAGCAGACCCCACAGGGGGGTCTCGGGGTGCCGTCCGTCGGCCTTGCGCAGCAGCAGGTCGGTGGCCCAGCCGATGACCAGGGTCAGCAGGACGGAGCCGCCGACCACGATCAGCGGGCGGAGTATCGTGTCCATCCCTCGAACGTAACCGGCCGCGCGGCCCCGTGAACCTGTGACTTACGTCCCGCGCGGGGCATCTCCGCGCACGGAGGTGTCACACCCGGCTGGCACCATGGCCTCATGAACATCGTGCTCTTTCACTCGACCCTCGGCCCGAGGCCCGCGGTGCGGCAGGCCGCCGACCGGCTCCGCGACGCCGGGCACCAGGTGTGGACCCCGGACCTCTTCGAGGGCGCCACCTTCGACTCGGTCGAGGAGGGCATGGCCCATCAGGACGGGATCGGCCGCGAGGAGCTGCTGAAGCGGGCCGTGCTGGCCGCCGCGCCGTACTCCGAGCGAGGGCTGGTGTACGCCGGGTTCTCGCTCGGCGCCTCCGTCGCCCAGACCCTCGCCCTCGGCGATCACCGGGCCAAGGGGCTGCTGCTCCTGCACGGCACCTCGGACCTCGCGCCCAACGCCTCGGTCGACGAGCTGCCGGTCCAGCTGCACGTGGCCGAGCCGGACCCCTTCGAGACCGACGACTGGCTGAGCGCCTGGTACCTCCAGATGGGCCGCATCGGCGCCGACGTGGAGGTGCACCGGTACGCCGGGGCCGGTCACCTCTACACCGACCCGGAGCTGCCCGACTACGACGCGGAGGCCGCCGGGGCCACCTGGCGGGTGGCGCTCGGCTTCCTCGACTCCCTCCAGGAGGCTCAGACCGGGTCGTAGACGCGCTCGACCCGCTGGGTGCCGCTGCGCGTGCGGTAGGAGCGGGCCCAGGCGGAGGTGGCGGCCGCGTCGGTGCGGTCGGAGACGACGTAGTAGTCCATCTGCGCCCGGTCCGCGGTGACGTCGAGCACGCCGTAGCCGTGCCGGTCGGTGTCGACCCAGTGCACGTGCCGGTTCGCGGCCCGGATCACCGGCGCGGCGATCGCCGAGACGGTGCCCTCGGGGACCTTCACGATGTCGTCGAGGTTGTCGGAGGTCACCGACGTGACGACGAACTCGGTGGCCGCGGAGGAAGACAGCGGGTACGTCCCCGCGTCGTACGGCACGTCGTTGGCCCAGGCCATGTGGATGTCGCCGGTCAGGAACACCGTGTTGCGGATCGCGTGCGCGCGCAGGTGGGCCAGCAGCTCGCGGCGGTCGTCGGTGTAGCCGTCCCACTGGTCGGTGTTGAGGGCGAGGCCGCCCTTCGGCAGCCCGAGCAGCTCGGCGAGCGGCCCGAGCAGCGAGGCGGGCAGCGCGCCGATCGCGAACGGCGAGATCATCACCGGGTTGCCGACCAGCCGCCAGACGGCGTCCGAGGACGTGAGCTGCGACTTGAGCCAGTCCAGCTGGGCGCGGCCGGTGAGGGTGCGGTCCGGGTCGTCGACCTCGCCGTTGCCGAGCTTCACCTGCTGCGACCGGAAGGAGCGCAGGTCCAGCAGCGACAGGTCGACGAGCCTGCCGAAGCGCAGCCGCCGGTAGGTGGTGCCGGCGATCGCCGGGCGCACCGGCATCCACTCGAAGTAGGCCCGCTTGGCGGCGCTCTGGCGTTCCGCCCAGGTCCCCTCGGCGCCCTCGGTGTGGTTCTCGGCGCCGCCCGACCAGGTGTCGTTGGCGATCTCGTGGTCGTCCCAGATCGCTACCACCGGAGCCGTGGCGTGCAGGGCCTGGAGGTCGGGGTCGGTCTTGTAACGGCCGTGCCGGACGCGGTAGTCCGCGAGGGTGAGGATCTCGTGGGCCGGGGCGTGCGGGCGCACGACGGTGTCGCGGTTGGCGTACTCGCCGGTGCCGTACTCGTAGATGTAGTCGCCCAGGTGCAGCCAGGCGTCCAGGTCGCCGCGGGCCGCGAGATGACGGTACGAGGAGAAGTACCCGGCCTCCCAGTTGGCGCAGGAGACCACCCCGAAGCGCAGGCCCGTCACGGCGGCGTCGTGCGCGGGCGCGGTGCGGGTGCGGGCGACGGGGGAGTCGGTGGGCCCCGCGGAGAAGCGGAACCAGTAGTCCGTGGCGGGCGCGAGGCCGCGGACGTCGGCCTTCACGGTGTGATCGGAGCCGGCGGTCGCGGTGACGGACCCCTTGGCGACGACGTTCGTGAGGGCCTTGTCGGTGGCGACGACCCAGCTCACCTCGGTGTCCGGGCCGGTCCCGGAACCGGGTATGGCCTCGGGTGTCGGAGTCACCCGGGTCCACAGCAGGACACCGTCGGGCAGGGGATCGCCGGAGGCGACGCCGTGCAGGAAGGCGGGGGCCGCGTCGGCGGCACCGGCGGGCAGGGCCGCGGCGAGCGGGGCGGCCAGGACGGCACCGGCCGCCGCGGCCTTGACGACCGTACGGCGGCTCGGGGCGCGGGTGGTGCGGAGGGTGGCGCGCTCGGCGGGCGACGACGGGAGGGTGTTCTCGGACGCTCTGTGTCGACTGGTCACGGCCGATCAGGTTACTGATCGGTATGCGCCCGAGTGGGCGAACTCGCAAAAGTTCGCCCACTCGTCAGACGACGATCACCGCGACCGGCACGCGCACCGGGTCACTTGGTGACGCCCGCGTCCTTCAGCGCCTTCTGCCACGCGTCGGGCGTGCTGGGCGTGTCGATCACCTTGTCGTTGACCTTGATGGTCGGGGTCGACTCGACACCCTCGGCCTTGTCGAAGGACTTGCTCATCCGCATCGCCCAGGCGTCGTAGGTGCCCTTCTCCACGGCGTCCTGGAACTTCTTGTTGCCCTTCAGCGCGTCCACCGTGTCCGCCACCTTGATCAGGTAGTCGTCCTTGGCGAACTCGTCGGTCGTCTCCTCCGGGTGGTACTCGGTGGAGTAGAGCGCGGTCTTGTAGGAGACGAACGCCTCGGGGCTGACGTTCAGCGCGGCGCCCAGCGCGCTCAGCGCGTTCTTCGAGCCCTCGCCGCCCAGGTTGCCGTCGAGGAAGGTGCCGATGGTGAACGAGAGCTTGTAGTCGCCGTCCGTCATGCCCTTGTTGACGGTCTCGCCGATGCTCTGCTCCATGGCCGCGCAGCCGGGGCAGCGCGGGTCCTCGTAGAGGTGCACGACGTTGTCGGACGTGGACTTGCCCATGACGACCGTGGTGCCGTCCTTGCCCGAGGTGTTGGCCGGGGCCACCACCTTCGCCTCGGCGGCCTTGTCCCAGCCGCTGGGCTTGTTGTTCTGCACGACGGCGTAGCTGATGCCGCCGGCTATCGCCAGCACGCCGACGATGGAGGCGGCCACGATGACCTGCCGCTTGACCTTGTCGCGCTTGGCCTGGCGCTCGCGCTCCTCGCGCAGGCGCTCACGGGCCGCCGTCTTCGCCGCCTGGCTGTTCCGCTTGCTCATGATGGTGATCTCTCCGGGGACGCGCACACGGGGGTGTGCGGAAGTACGTACGGGGGACTGCGGTGCTCGGTGGTGCTCGTGCGACCCGGGCCGAGCCGGGTCAGACGAGAGCGGTCACCGGGCGAGGCGGCCCGCGCCGTCCCAGAGAGTGCGTGAGGATTCGCTCGCGGGCACCGCCGGTACGGCGGGCCGGGGGCACCGGGCGGCGCACCGCCGGTGCCCGGCGCACGCTCACGGCCGCGACGGCGAGCAGCAGCGGCCGGAACGTGGTCGCGGCCACCGCGCCGAGCAGCTGGGCCAGCGCCCGTTCACCGCGCCGCAGCCAGGCCGCCGCGAGGAGCCCGACGCCGACGTGCGCGGCAAGCAGCAGCCAGGCGGTGCCGGGGTCGGCCTGTGCCAGCACCGACGCCATCCGGTCGGTCTCGGCCCCGGTGACCCGGGTCAGCGGGGCGGTCACCCCGGCGTGGATGCCGGTCCCGTCGCCGCACAGCACGTCGAAGCCGACCGAGCGCAGCGGGCCCGCGACCGGGCCGCCCGCCCGGCCGTAGCAGACGTGCTGGCCGGTGGTGAAGACCGTGTCGGCGGCCAGCTCCAGCGGGATCAGCAGCGCGGCGATCCGCCCGAAGCCGCGCTCGCGCCGCCCGGCCAGGGCGTACGCGATCAGGAAGACGGCGGCGGCGACCGCCGCGACCGTGGGCAGCGGCAGCGGAACCCCGGACAGCAGCACGTGCGACGCGGTGCTGAGGGTCACGGCGAGTGCCGTGAACAGCGCCGCGCGTACGGCTCTGAGCGGGGTCCCGGATATGTCCATAGCAGTAGAAGAGTGTGTCACGGGGTCCGGTAAGGGAGCCCTAAAGGGTTCCTGTGAGCGTACCGACGGGCGGCGGCCGGTTACAGGCCCGGGATCCGGCCGTTGCGGAAGAGGTCGACGAAGGTCTGGTGGTCGGCACGCGCGCGGGCGCCGTAGCGGTGCGCGAAGTCGACCAGCAGGGGCGCGAAGCCCTCCTCGTCGGCCGCGATGGCCGCGTCGATGGCCCGCTCGGTGGAGAAGGGCACCAGGGACTCCCCGGACTGGTCGTCGGCCGCCGCGTGCATGGTCGCGGTGGCCCGGCCCAGGTCGGCGACGACCTCGGCGATCTCCTCCGGGTCGTCGATGTCGCCCCAGTCCAGGTCGACGGCGTACGGCGAGACCTCGGCGACCAGCTGGCCGGCGCCGTCCAGCTCGGTCCAGCCCAGCCACGGGTCGGCGTGCGCCTGCAGGGCGCGCTGGGAGATCACCGTGCGGTGGCCCTCGTGCTGGAAGTAGTCCCGGATCGCCTCGTCGGTGATGTGCCGGGAGACGGCCGGGGTCTGGGCCTGCTTGATGTAGATCACGACGTCGTTCTCCAGGGCGTCGCTGTTGCCCTCCAGCAGGATGTTGTACGAGGGCAGGCCGGCCGAGCCGATCCCGATGCCCCGGCGGCCGACCACGTCCTTCACCCGGTAGGAGTCGGGCCGGGCCAGGGAGGACTCGGGGAGCGTCTCCAGGTAGCCGTCGAAGGCCGCGAGCACCTTGTAGCGGGTGGCGGCGTCCAGCTCGACGGCGCCGCCGCCCGGGGCGAAACGGCGCTCGAAGTCGCGGATCTCGGTCATCGAGTCCAGCAGCCCGAAGCGGGTCAGCGAGCGGGCCGTCCGCAGCGCGCCGAGGAGCGGGCCCTCCGCGGTGTCCAGCGTGAAGGGCGGCACCTCGTCGCTCTTGGCGCCGGTGGCCAGGGCGCGGATCCGCTCGCGGTACGCCTGCGCGTACACCCGCACCAGCTCGGTGATCTGCTCGTCGCTGAGGGCCTTCGCGTACCCGATCAGCGCGACGGAGGCGGCGAAGCGCTTCAGGTCCCAGGTGAAGGGGCCGACGTAGGCCTCGTCGAAGTCGTTGACGTTGAAGATCAGCCGGCCGGTGGAGTCCATGTACGTGCCGAAGTTCTCCGCGTGGAGGTCGCCGTGGATCCACACCCGGGAGGTCCGCTCGTCCAGGTAGGCGCCGCCCGGCTGGTCGCCGAACTCCGGGTCCTCGGTCAAATCGCGGTAAAAGAGACCGGCGGTGCCGCGGTAGAACGCGAAGGCCGAGGCCGCCATCTTCCGGAACTTCACCCGGAACGCCGCGGGGTCCGCGGCCAGCAGCCGTCCGAAGGCGGTGTCGAAGACGGCGAGGATCTCCTCGCCGCGGTGCTCGGCGTCGAGCTGCGGGACCGACATGCCTGGTGCCTCCTGGTGCGGGGTGGTGCCTCACGGATGGAGCGGATCTCCACTCGGGCCAACGTTCGAAGGGGGGGCGGGAGTGCCCGCCCCAGAAGGTACGCGTGGAGAGCGTCGGAGTGTCAGTCGTGAGGCATAGACTTCGACGCTGACCCCCCGGATCGACCGCAGCCAGTCGTCCCCAGTTTTCCCAGGAGGCCGCCCGTGTCCAAGCCGCCGTTCACGCACCTGCACGTCCACACCCAGTACTCGCTGCTGGACGGTGCCGCGCGGCTCAAGGACATGTTCGACGCGTGCAACGAGATGGGCATGACGCACATCGCCATGTCCGACCACGGCAACCTGCACGGGGCGTACGACTTCTTCCACTCGGCGCAGAAGGCCGGGGTCACCCCGATCATCGGGATCGAGGCCTACGTGGCGCCCGAGTCGCGGCGCAACAAGCGCAAGATCCAGTGGGGCCAGCCGCACCAGAAGCGGGACGACGTCTCCGGTTCGGGCGGTTACACCCACAAGACCATGTGGGCGACCAACCGGACGGGCCTGCACAACCTCTTCAAGCTCTCCTCCGACGCCTACGCCGAGGGCTGGCTGCAGAAGTGGCCCCGGATGGACAAGGAGACCATCAGCCAGTGGTCCGAGGGGATCGTCGCCTCCACCGGCTGCCCCTCCGGCGAGGTCCAGACCCGGTTGCGCCTCGGCCACTTCGACGAGGCCCTGAAGGCCGCCGCCGACTACCAGGACATCTTCGGCAAGGACCGCTACTTCCTGGAGCTGATGGACCACGGCATCGAGATCGAGCACCGGGTCCGCGACGGACTCCTCGAGATCGGGAAGAAGCTCGGCATCCCGCCGCTGGTGACCAACGACTCGCACTACACGTACGCGCACGAGGCGACCGCCCACGACGCGCTGCTGTGCATCCAGACCGGCAAGAACCTCTCCGACCCGGACCGCTTCCGCTTCGACGGCACCGGCTACTACCTCAAGTCCACGGACGAGATGTACGCCGTCGACTCCTCGGACGCCTGGCAGGAGGGCTGCGCCAACACGCGCCTGGTCGCCGAGATGATCGACACGACCGGCATGTTCGAGAAGCGCGACCTGATGCCGAAGTTCGACATCCCGGACGGCTTCACCGAGGTCACCTGGTTCCAGGAGGAGGTCCGCCGCGGCATGGAGCGCCGCTTCGCGGGCCAGGTCCCCGAGGACCGCCAGAAGCAGGCCGAGTACGAGATGGACGTCATCATCCAGATGGGGTTCCCGGGGTACTTCCTCGTGGTCGCCGACTTCATCATGTGGGCCAAGAAGCAGGGCATCGCGGTCGGCCCCGGCCGCGGCTCCGCCGCCGGCTCGATCGTGGCGTACGCGATGGGCATCACCGACCTCGACCCCATCCCGCACGGTCTGATCTTCGAGCGGTTCCTCAACCCCGAGCGCGTCTCCATGCCCGACGTCGACATCGACTTCGACGAGCGCAGGCGCGTCGAGGTGATCAGGTACGTGACCGAGAAGTACGGCGCCGACAAGGTCGCCATGATCGGCACCTACGGCAAGATCAAGGCGAAGAACGCCATCAAGGACTCCGCGCGCGTCCTCGGCTACCCGTACGCGATGGGCGACCGGCTCACCAAGGCCATGCCCGCCGACGTCCTCGGCAAGGGCATCGACCTCAACGGCATCACCGACCCGACGCACCCGCGCTACAGCGAGGCCGGCGAGATCCGCTCGATGTACGAGAACGAGCCGGACGTGAAGAAGGTCATCGACACCGCCAAGGGCGTCGAGGGCCTGGTCCGGCAGATGGGCGTGCACGCGGCCGGCGTGATCATGTCCAGCGAGCCCATCGTCGACCACGCCCCGATCTGGGTGCGGCACACCGACGGCGTCACCATCACGCAGTGGGACTACCCGCAGTGCGAGTCGCTCGGCCTGCTGAAGATGGACTTCCTCGGCCTGCGCAACCTGACGATCATGGACGACGCCGTCAAGATGGTGAAGTCCAACAAGGGCATCGAGCTCGACCTGCTGTCGCTGCCGCTGGACGACCCCAAGACCTTCGAACTGCTGCAGCGCGGCGACACGCTCGGCGTCTTCCAGTTCGACGGCGGCCCCATGCGCTCCCTGCTGCGGCTGATGAAGCCCGACAACTTCGAGGACATCTCCGCCGTCTCCGCGCTCTACCGTCCCGGCCCCATGGGCATGGACTCGCACACCAACTACGCGCTGCGCAAGAACGGCCTCCAGGAGATCACGCCGATCCACAAGGAGCTGGAGGAGCCCCTCCAGGAGGTGCTCGCGGTCACCTACGGCCTGATCGTCTACCAGGAGCAGGTGCAGAAGGCCGCCCAGATCATCGCGGGCTACTCGCTCGGCGAGGCCGACATCCTGCGCCGCGTGATGGGCAAGAAGAAGCCCGACGAGCTGGCGAAGAACTTCGTGCTCTTCCAGGCCGGAGCCAGGAAGAACGGCTACAGCGACGAGGCCATCCAGGCGCTGTGGGACGTGCTGGTCCCGTTCGCCGGCTACGCCTTCAACAAGGCGCACTCGGCCGCGTACGGCCTGGTCTCGTACTGGACCGGCTACCTCAAGGCGAACTACCCGGCCGAGTACATGGCCGCCCTGCTCACCTCGGTCAAGGACGACAAGGACAAGTCGGCCGTCTACCTGAACGAGTGCCGGCGCATGGGCATCAAGGTGCTGCCGCCCAACGTCAACGAGTCCATGTCGAACTTCGCCGCGCAGGGCGACGACGTGATCCTCTTCGGCCTGTCCGCCGTGCGCAACGTCGGCACCAACGTCGTCGAGTCGATCATCAAGTGCCGCAAGGCCAAGGGGAAGTACGCGTCCTTCCCCGACTACCTGGACAAGGTCGAGGCGGTCGTCTGCAACAAGCGGACGACGGAGTCGCTGATCAAGGCCGGCGCCTTCGACGAGATGGGGCACACCCGCAAGGGCCTCACCGCGCAGTACGAACCGATGATCGACAACGTGGTGGCGGTCAAGCGCAAGGAGGCCGAGGGCCAGTTCGACCTCTTCGGCGGCATGGGCGACGAGCAGAGCGACGAGCCCGGCTTCGGACTCGACGTCGTCTTCGGCGAGGACGAGTGGGACAAGACCTACCTGCTCGCCCAGGAGCGGGAGATGCTCGGCCTCTACGTCTCCGACCACCCGCTCTTCGGCCTGGAGCACGTGCTGTCCGACAAGGCCGACGCGGGTATCTCCCAGCTCACCGGCGGCGACTTCGGCGACGGCGCGGTCGTCACCATCGGCGGCATCATCTCGGGCCTGCAGCGCAAGATGACCAAGCAGGGCAACGCCTGGGCCATCGCCACCGTCGAGGACCTGGCCGGCTCGCTCGAGTGCATGTTCTTCCCCGCCACCTACCAGCTGGTCTCCACGCAACTCGTCGAGGACGCCGTGGTGTTCGTCAAGGGCCGCCTCGACAAGCGGGAGGACGTGCCCCGGCTGGTCGCGATGGAGCTGATGGTCCCCGACCTGTCCAACGCGGGCGCCAACGCCCCCGTCGTCCTCACCATCCCGGCCACCCGCGTCACCCCGCCGATGGTCAGCAGGCTCGGCGAGATCCTCACCCACCACCGGGGCGACAGCGAGGTGCGGATCAAGCTCCAGGGGCCGACCAAGACGACGGTGCTGCGGCTTGACCGGCACCGGGTGAAGCCCGATCCGGCGCTCTTCGGCGACCTGAAGGTGCTGCTCGGACCGTCCTGCCTGGCGGGTTGAGCCGGCCCGGCGGGCTCAGCGGGCTCCACGGAGCCAGTGGGCCGGCGGGTCCGTGAACGCGGGCGAGGGGCGCCCCCGGCTGCCGGGTGCGCCCCTCGTCGTACGGAGGGCCGCGACGGCCCGTACCGCGGATGTCAGTTGTGGCCGAAGCGCTTCTGGCGCTTGCGGGAGGCCGCGTCGCCGGGCGTCGTCAGCTGGGGGGAGTGCTGCTCCTCGCGGTCCAGCACCGCCGCCTCGGCGGCCTGCGGGGAGCGCTCGGACTGGGGCTGCTTACGATCACGGTTGTTCTTGTTCTTGGCCATGGTGATCTACCTCCTGAGGGGGATCTAGGGGCCAGGACCTCCTTCAGATTCACATAGCCCAACAGAGAACGCATATCGGGCAATTACCGTCCGTGACACGGTCCGGAGGAACTCCCGGGGAACCGGCGGGGGAGTCACGGAGAAGTCCGGAGGGAGTACGGGGGAAGTTCCGGAGGGAGTACGGGGGAAGTGCGGAGCGCCGAAACGCCACGCCGAAGATCGAGTTCGGGCCGTTAACCTCCGCGTGGTCGGGCAGACTCGAAGGAAGCCCGAAGCAAACCTCCCGGAAAGAGGGTGGACCGCGTGGACCGCTGCATCGTCCTGGTGGACGCCGGGTATCTGCTGGGGGCCGCCGCGAGTCTCCTGGCGGGAGAGCCCTCGCGCTCGCGCATCACCGTCGATCACGCCGCCCTCATCCAGGGGTTGCGCGACCGCGCCGAGTCCGACACGCAGCAGCCCCTGCTGCGCATCTACTGGTTCGACGGCGCCCCCGACCGCGTCCCGCAGCCCGAGCACCGGCGACTGCGCGTGATGCCCCGGGTCACCGTCCGGCTCGGCGCCCTCACCCGCAGCGACGGCCGCTGGGCGCAGAAGGGCGTGGACGCCGCCATGCACGCCGAGCTGACCGAGCTGGCCCGCAACCGCGCCTGCTCCGACGTCGTCCTGGTGACCGGCGACGGCGATCTGCTGCCCGGCATGATGGCCGCCAAGGAACACGGCGTCGCCGTCCACCTGTGGGCCGTGCAGGCCGCCGACGGCGACTACAACCAGTCCGAGGACCTGGTCGCCGAGGCCGACGAACGCCGCGTCCTGGACCGTACGTGGATCACCAAGGCCGTACGCGCCAAGGAGTTCGGCGGCATCTGCGCGCCGCCGCCCGTGCCCCGCCCCGAGATCGCCGCGATCCTCTCCGCGCCGCTGCCCGAGTCCGCCCTGTCCGCCGCCCAGCGGCCCGCCGAGGCGCCCGAGCACCCCACCACGGCCGCCGCGGGGCAGGGCGGCACCGACGAGCGGGTGCCGCCCGCCAAAGGCGTCCCGACCCCCAAGGACCTCGCCGCCCTGCGCGCCCCCGGCGGCGCCCACCCCGCCCCGCAGCAGCCTGCCAACGCCACCCTGCGCTGGTCCTCCGACAAGGGCTGGGTCGACCGGCCCGCCGCCGAGTCCTCCGAGGGCGCCTCGCTGCCGACGCTGGCCCAGCTCACCACGGCCGAACAGCGCTGGGCCGACCGCGAGGAGGACATCACCACGGTCGGCGGTGACCCGTACGAGGTCGGACAGGTCTTCGCCCGGCGCTGGCTCGAACGTCTCGGCGACCACGGCCACCTGCAGAAACTGTCCGGGATGTACCCGCGCATCCCGCACCGCGTCGACGGGGAGCTGCTGCGCTACGCGGCCCGCTTCGGGCTGCTCGCGCACAAGGACGACCAGATCGACGAGCACGACCGGTACGCGATCCGCGCCGGGTTCTGGCGGGAGCTCGACGTACGGACGGCGACCGAACGCACACCCGCGGCGGAGTGAGACGCCCGCCGGGCGCCCCGCGCACCCGGTTGAATCGACACTTATGGGCGGACCCGGGAGCCGGACGGGGGGACGGACCCCGTAGTCTCGTCCCTTGTGGATACGCGCGCGGCACAGGCACCTCGACCCGGTGGCGATGCCGTGTGCGTGGTGCGCGCGCTGACCAAGACCTATCCCGCGGTGCGCGGCAGGCGCGGCGCCCCGGCCGTCCCCGAGGTGCGGGCCACCGACGACGTCACCCTGGACATCCGCCGTGGTGAGATCTTCGGGCTGCTCGGACCCAACGGCGCCGGCAAGTCCACCCTCGTGCGCCAGCTCACCGGGCTGATGCGGCCCGACGGCGGCAGCGTGGAGATCCTCGGTCACGACATCGTGCGCCACCCGGAGCGGGCCGCGCGGATCCTCGCCTACCTGGGCCAGGAGTCCAGCGCCCTGGACGAGCTGACCGTGTCGCTCGCCGCCGAGACCACCGGACGGCTGCGCGGCCTGGAGGTGCGGCGGGCCCGCGCCGAGCGGGACGCCGTCCTCGAGGAGCTGGGCCTGACCGGGCTGGCCGGCCGCCCGATCAAGAAGCTCTCCGGCGGCCAGCGCCGCCTGGCCTGCTTCGCCGCCGCACTGGTGGGGGAGCGGCCGCTGCTCGTCCTGGACGAGCCGACCACCGGCATGGACCCGGTGGCCCGGCGTGCGGTGTGGTCGGCCGTCGACCGGCGGCGCGCCGAACACGGCACCACCGTGCTGCTGGTCACCCACAACGTCATCGAGGCCGAGACCGTCCTCGACCGCGTCGCCGTCCTCGACCGGGGCCGCGTGATCGCCTGCGACACGCCCTCGGGGCTCAAGGAGAGCGTCGCCGGGGAGGTCCGCGTCGACCTGGTGTGGCGCGAGAGCGCGCCGCTGAACGTCCCGGAGGTCGCCGCCCTGCGCGACCGCGTCGCCGAGTCGGGACGCCGCTGGACGCTGCGGCTCGCTCCCGAGGAGGCCCGCGCCGTCGTCGCCACCGTCACCGGGGGCGCCGCCTTCGCAGCCCTGGACGACTTCACCCTGGCCACGCCCAGCCTGGAGGACGTGTACCTGGCGCTGGGCGGCGCCGCACGGCAGGGGCTGGTGAGGGCGTGAGCACACGGGCGGTGAGCACACCGGCCGCGGGAGCCGTACCCGTGGCGACCGTACCCGTTCGGGCGACCGCTCCGAACGGCCCCAGCCGGAGCGACCTCGGCCAGAACGAGCCCAGCGAGAACGACCCTAGCGAAGGGGAGCAGCGCGACGTGAGTGTCGTACCCGCCGACGCCCTGCAGGGCGCTGCCCGGGCAGCCGAGGAGCGGCAGGCGGCCGGTCCGGCCGAGCTGGGGCCCAAGGCACGGCTGTGGCCCTCCCTGGTGGCCGTCTACCGGGCGCAGCTGTCCCGGGCGCGAGTGGCGCGCATCCCGCTGCTGTTCGTGGCGACCTTCCAGTCGGTCGGCATCATGATCCTGATGCGGGGCGTCGTGGACGGCGGCGGCGAGGCACGGGCCGTGGTCGCCGGGTCGGCGGTGCTGGTCGTGGCCTTCGTCGCGCTGAACCTCCTCGCCCAGTACTTCGGCCAGCTGCGCGCGAGCGGCGGCCTCGACCACTACGCGACGCTGCCGGTGCCGCCCGCCGCGGTGGTGCTGGGCGCGGCGGGCGCGTACGCGTCCTTCACCGCGCCCGGGACCGCGGTGACGGCGGTGTTCGGATGCCTGCTGTTCGGGCTGCCGATGACCCATCTGTGGGTGCTGCTGGCCGTCATCCCGCTGGCGGGCGCCGCGCTCGCCGGACTGGGCGCGGCGCTGGGCCTGCTCGCCCCCCGGCCCGAGTTCGCCACCCTGCTGGGCCAGCTCGGCATGTCGGCGGCCCTGCTCCTCGGCGTGCTGCCGCCCGAACGGATGCCGCAGGTGGTGCGCCTGGCCCGGGATCTGCTGCCCTCCACCTACGGCGTGGAGGCCTTCGCGCGCACCTTCGGCAGCCGGCCCGACTGGGGCTTCGTCCTCGGCGACCTCGCGGTGTGCGCCGCGGTCGGGGTGATCTCGCTGGCCGTGGCCACCTGGGCGTACCGCCGGGCCGCCGTCCGGTGACGCGCCGCACACACGCGTTTGGCACGATGGCACGGTGACCGCACCCTTGACTCCGCCACCCCCGCCGAACGAACGCCCGTCGCAGCGGGGCGGACCGGTGCCGCCGCCCGTCGGTGCGCACGCGGTGGGCGCCGCGCCCGGCGGCCCGTACGACGTGCACGGTGACCCCCTCGGCGAACAGGACGGCCCCGGGATGTTGAAGGAAGTGTGGCAGGCCGCCGTGACCGTGGTGGTGGTCGCGCTCTTCGGCGCGCTGCTCGGCGTGCTGTGGTGGCAGCTGGCGCCGAGTGTGCCCCTGGTGGGCGATGTGGTCGACGGCAGCTGGATCGTCTACCTGAAGGACTCCGAGGGCGAGCAGGCGATCGGCGTCGACGGAACGTTCACGCTGCTCGCGCTGGCGTTCGGGGCGCTCAGCGCGGTAGTGGTCTTCCTGCTGCGCCGGCGCGGGGGAGTGCCGCTGGTGGTGGCCCTCGGCGTCGGCGGTCTGCTCGGGTCGCTGCTGGCGTGGTGGCTCGGGGTGCAGCTCGGGCCCGCGCGGGACGTGATCGCGCACGCCAAGGAGGTGGGCGAGGGGGTGACGTTCTCCGCGCCGCTGAAGCTGGGGGCGAAGGGGGTGCTGCTGGCGTGGCCGTTCGCGGCGCTGGTGGTGCACCTGGGGTTGACGGGGCTCTTCGGGCCGCGGGATCCGGAGCCGGATCCGTGGCCTGCGCCGGGGGTGCATCCGGCGGGGCCGGGGCCGTACGGGGGCAAGTAGGGCTCTGCCTCCGGGGAGCGGAGGGGCGTGGCGTGGCCCGGCGTTGCGGGGTGCCGTCGGCCGGGCGGGAGTGTGCGCGGCCCGGCGCTGCGGGGTGCCTCCCCCACTCTCGGCTTCGCTCGAGCGGGAGGCCCCCCACCGCCCACCCGCGCCGCCCCGGGGGTACCTCCCAGGCCGTTCAGGCACTGGCGGAGGCACGACTGCCCGCAGCTGGGGGCGGGGACACGGCTGCCCGTAGTGGGGGAGGCGCGCGTGGCTACGCGGGGCGGGAGATCGGGGCTCGGGTTGCGTCGGTGAGCGTGGTGAGGGCGTCGGGGGAGAGTTCGATCTCCAGGCCGCGGCGGCCCGCCGACACGCAGATCGTGGCGTGGTCCGCGGCCGACGCGTCCAGGACCGTGGCGAGCCGCTTGCGCTGGCCCAGCGGGGAGATGCCGCCGCGTACGTAGCCCGTGGTGCGCTCGGCCAGGGCCGGGTCGGCCATCGCCGCGCGCTTGCCGCCGACCGCGGCCGCCAGCGCCTTGAGGTCCAGCCGGCCCGCGACCGGCACCACCGCCACCGTCAGGGCGCCGTCGACGTCCGCCACCAAGGTCTTGAACACCCGCTCCGGCGAGACGCCCATCGCCTCGGCCGCCTCCTCGCCGTAGGACGGGTGGGCCGGATCGTGCTCGTACGCGTGGACCGTGTACGCCACCCCGGCCGCGGTGAGCGCCACCGTCGCGGGCGTGCCGCCCGGCTGCTGCTTCTTGTTCGCCTTGCTCGGCTTCTTCGCCATGCGGGCCAGTACCTCAGTTGAGACTCGTCGGGCCGCGCGTCAGTTCCGACGCCGGCAGGGACGGCAGCGTACGGATGATGGAGGTCTCGGAGCGAAGGAGTTTCAGCTCGTCCCGCAGCCGGGAGGCCGTGTCCGGGGCCTGGAGCAGGCGCTGCTTCGTCGGCGTGTCCAGCATCATGGCGGCGGCGACCAGGTAGGAGACCACGCCCGGTTCGTCCGGCAGGTCGGCGCCGGTCGCCAGCGACCGCTCGCGGGCTCCCGCCAGCCGCTTCTGGTACTGCCGGAAGGACCGCAGTACGCCCTCGGCGAGCGCGCCCGCCTCGTCGCCCGGCTCCTCCGGCAGCGGCTCGAGCTCGGCGGTCAGGAAGGGGCCCGAGGCGTCCACCGAGACCAGGCGTACCCGGTTGGTGCCGGTGGCGAGCACCTCGAAGGTGCCGTCGGACCGCTCGCGGATCGTCGCCGCGTCCGCGATGCAGCCGACCTTGTGGAACGCCTTGAGCGGGTCGGCCCCGAACCCGGCCGTCGGGCCGCTCTCCTCGGTGGTCGTCCCGTCGGGCAGTCCGGGGGCGCTCGGGGCCACCTCGCAGCCGTCGCGGATCGCCACGACGGCGAACCGGCGTGGTTCGTCCTCCGGGGTCTTCAGCAGCTCGCGCATCATGGCGCGATAGCGCTCCTCGAAGATGTTGAGCGGAAGTACCAGCCCCGGGAACAGGACGGAGTTCAGGGGGAACAGGGGGAGCCGGACGGTGGTCACGACGCAGAAGCCTAATGGGCACCCGTCTTCAGGCGCGCACGGACGTCCGCGCGGACCTGGAGGAAGCGGCCGAGCGGGTCGGGGTCGTCCGTGTCCCGGTCCCACGGGAAGGACGTGACGTACGGGCCGGTCAGCCGGAGTTGCTCCGCCGCGTCCCGGTGGCGGTCCAGGCGTACGAGCACGTAGACGAGCAGGTTCCGCAGTTCCGCCGCCCACGGGTCGGCCGCCGGGTGGGCCGCGGAGAGGGCGGTCGCACGGTCGGCCGCGGCGTGCAGCCGGGCACGGTGCGCGCCCACGGCGGAGGCGCCGCCGGTGCGGGGGCCGGTGCCGGCGGCGTCGGTCCGCAGGCAGGTGAAGGCGGCGCGCAGGGGCAGCGCGCGTACGAGCGCGTCCTCGGGGGCGTCCTGCGCGGCCCGCTCCGCGAAGTCCAGGCACTCGCCGTGGGCGTGGGGCGAGGTGTCGGCCAGGTACTCCAGGGCGACGACGTGACTGCCGTAGTGGTGCGGGGAGCGGCGGACCGCCTGCTCCCACAGCCGCTCGAACTCGGCGTGCGGGGCGCGCGCTCCCCGTGCGGCGTCCAGCGCGGTCCGCCAGGGCACCGGATCGACGGGACCGGCGGCCCCGGCCGCGGCGACGACCGCGGGGAGCAGCTGGCGCAGGAGCTCGGCGCGGGCCGGTGAGTCCCAGTGACGGTGGACCGCGAGGCGGGCCGACACCAGCAGGGCGTCGGGATCGTCCGGTGCGGTGGCGCGCCAGGTGTCGAGCCACTCGGGGCGGGAGCGGGCGAAGGCGGCGAGCCGGGTCGTGTACCGGTCGCGGTGGTCCCATTCGGCGTTCTCCCGGGTGCCGGCGAGGAGGCCGGCCGCGGGGCCGTGCTCGCCGCGGGCCGCGGCGACGAGGGCCGGGGCGAGGCGGTCGTCGGGGGCGTCGAGGAGCACGTCGTCGTCGGGGGCGGGCCGTGGAGACCGGGAGCGGACCCGGGCAGCCGCGGTCCGCAGGAACGCGCGCAGCATGGGAAGTAGGACGGACGAGGCTTCGGGATGGTTGTGCGGCCCCGGCTGCGCCTTCGGCCGGCCGGGTGAGCAGCCGCACCACGGGCAGCGGACGCGTCGTCCGATGCGGGCCCCGCCGGGCTTCCCGCCACGGCCCGCCCGGTGACGGAGTGCGGGGGCCCGCACGAGGACCTGCACCCGGCGCCGCGTGCCCGGGCCGCCCGGCTTCCGCGCCCATGTCGAGCGGGCCTCCCCGGCTCCGGGCGCCGGCGTCCGGGGCGCGGCCGCAGAACGCCGCCGGCGGGCGGGTGGCGCCCGCCGTCACGCCCGGCGTGAGGAGCCGGCCCCGCGCGGAGGCCTGCGCCGGGTGCCCGGGCCGCCGGGGTGCCGGAGGCGGCCGGTGTCCGCGCGGGCCGCTCCGGGTCGTGGGCCGGCCCTGTGCGCGGCCGGGTGGGGTCAGCTCCTGCGGAGCAGGCGGGTGGCGCCCGCGGCCACGGTCGTCGCCAGGACCCAGCCCAGCAGGACCAGGGCCGTGGACAGCCACTGCCAGGCGTCGTGGAGCTGCCAGGAACCCGCCTGGCCCAGGTCGATCACCGGCAGGAGCAGGTCGAGGGCGAAGAGGGCGGGGTTCCAGTCCGGCTGTTCGCCGCTCTTCAGCGGGGGCGGGTCCGCGCGGGCGAAGGCGAGGGTGCCGGCCGCCCACAGGACCGCCATCCACACCGCCGCCCGGCCCGGCCGGTAACCGTAGGCGACCGTCCAGTCCTGCGCGTACCCCACCAGCTTCGCCGCGACCGGCAGGCTCTCGCGGCGCCTGCGGTGCTTGGCGAGCAGCACCTCGCGGGCGTCCTCGTCCTCGCCGCCGGCCCGCAGCACCGCGGCGAGCCTCTCGTACGGCTCCGGGTGGTACTCGGCGGTCGCGGCGCCCACCCACCGCAGCCGCTTCTCCAGCGGGAACGGCCCGCGCGGCACCAGGTTCTCGTAGGCGAAACCGCCCATGTGCAGCCGCCCGGGGCCCGGCCAGCTGTCCGCCCGGTCCATCAGGTTGACCACCCGGGCCCCCGACAGCACCACCCGCCCGCGCGCCGGGCGCTCGCCCAGGAAGCGCAGCTCCGGCGTCTGCACGCGGCGCAGCGACAGCTCCTGGTCGTCGGTGAAGGTGAACCGGGCGTGCTCCAGGTCCAGGGCGTCGCCGAACCGCCCGTCGTCGAGCCGCACCCCGCCCTCGCACTCGAAGCGCTGGACACGGGTGCCCTGGGCCGGGGTGGTGCCCCGCAGCAGCGGGCTGCCGAGGCCCGCCGGGGTCAGGTACAGGGTGCGCTCCACCGTCAGCTGCGGGGCGTTCAGCGCGTGCCGCGTGTACGGATTGAGCAGCCGGGCGCCGCGCAGGCTCAGCGAGACGCCGACCTGGGCGCTGCGCAGGCTCACCTCGCCGTGCGACTCCAGCATCTCGGCCTGGAGGTCCTGGCCGACCGTCAGGCCGTCCGCCGCTATGGAGCGCCCGCTGCGGTCCCGGTGCACGATCGCCTGGTTGAGCATCAGGTCGGTGCCTATCTGCGCGTCCGTCAGCCGGATCCCGCCGGGGAAGCGGGAGCGCGGCAGATGCAGGTCGCCCTCGGTGTGCAGCCGGGCCGCTTCGAGGCGCGGCACCGAGCAGTCCACCAGCCGCACGGTCGTGAACCGGGTCTCCGGCAGCAGCACCTCCCGGTCGAAGCGGCAGCCCCGCAGCTCGACGTAGGGCACCACCGTGCCGCCCGCCAGATCCATCGTGTCGCTGATCCGCACGCCCACCAGTTGCAGCGAGGACACCCGGCCGGCGAGCGCCGGCGGACCGTCGAGAAGCAGCCAGCACACCACGCGGGCCCGCACGGTCCGCTCCGGACCCCACGGACGCGGGCCGTGCGGGTCGTCGACGAGCGCGTCGCCGCTGCTCAGGTCGTACACGCTGCCGTTGCGGAAGGCCTGCCACATGCCGGCCTCCGCGATGGTCAGGTCGTCCGGCAACTCTCCGTCACGATGGCCCGTCCCTTCGGTCACAAGGCTTCACCCCCTCCTCGACTACTCGGTGGTCACACACCCTTCGTACAACCGTTCATGCCCACTGAGTGACGGTGTGAACACTCAAAGTGAGCACGAATCGCGGGAGTTCGCCCCGGACCGTGAGCGCCCGTCGCATTCCGTATCAGCCATTGATACGCGCGGACCGGGCCCGACGCGGGTCTGAGAGAATTGGTTGCGTGATCTCCCGAATCGATCTGCGCGGCGACGCCCTCCCCGAGGGCCCGGCCCTGCGCGACCTGCTGCCCCGAGCCGACTTCGACGTCTCGGCCGCCCTGGAGAAGGTGCGTCCGATCTGCGAGGCCGTGCATCATCGCGGGGACGCGGCGCTGATCGACTTCACCGAGCAGTTCGACGGCGTCCGGCTGGAGCGGGTGCGCGTCCCGGCCGAGGAGCTGACCCGCGCCCTGGAGGGCCTGGACCCGGCCGTGCGCGCCGCGCTGGAGGAGTCCATCCGGCGTGCCCGTCTCGTCCACCGTGAGCAGCGCCGCACCACGCACACCACGCAGGTCGTGCCCGGCGGCTCGGTCACCGAGAAGTGGGTGCCGGTCGAGCGGGTCGGGCTCTACGTGCCCGGCGGCCGGTCGGTCTACCCGTCCTCCGTGGTCATGAACGTGGTGCCCGCGCAGGAGGCCGGCGTCGGCTCGATCGCGCTCGCCTCGCCCGCGCAGGCCGAGTTCGGCGGCATCCCGCACCCCACCATCCTGGCCGCCTGCGCCCTGCTCGGCGTCGACGAGGTCTACGCGGCCGGTGGCGCCACCGCCGTCGCGATGTTCGCCTACGGCACCGAGTCCTGCCCGCCCGCCGACATGGTCACCGGCCCCGGCAACATCTGGGTCGCCGCCGCCAAGCGCTACTTCACCGGCAGGATCGGCATCGACGCCGAGGCCGGCCCGACCGAGATCGCCGTCCTGGCGGACTCGACCGCCGACCCGGTGCACGTCGCCTCCGACCTGATCAGCCAGGCCGAGCACGACCCGCTGGCCGCCGCCGTCCTCGTCACCGACTCCGTGGAGCTGGCGGACGCGGTGGACAAGGAGCTGCACCCGCAGGTCGAGGCCACCAAGCACATCGAGGACCGGATCCGCCCGGCCCTGGCCGGCCGCCAGTCCGCGATCGTGCTCGTCGACGGCCTCGACGAGGGGCTGCGCGTCGTCGACGCCTACGGCGCGGAGCACCTGGAGATCCAGACCGCCGACGCCGCCGCCGTCGCCGACCGGGTCAAGAACGCCGGTGCGATCTTCGTCGGCCCCTGGGCGCCCGTCTCCCTCGGCGACTACGCGGCCGGGTCCAACCACGTCCTGCCCACCGGCGGCTGCGCCTGCCACTCCTCGGGCCTGTCGGTGCAGTCCTTCCTGCGCGGCATCCACATCGTCGACTACACGCGCGACGCGCTCGCCGAGGTCGCCCATCACGTGGTGACGCTGGCGGAGGCCGAGGACCTGCCCGCACACGGTGCGGCGATCAAGGCGAGGTTCGAGTGGAAGGTCCCGGAGAGCAAGTGACGTTCGGCATCGACGATCTCCCCGTACGGGACGAGCTGCGCGGCAAGTCCCCCTACGGCGCGCCCCAGCTGGACGTGCCGGTACGGCTGAACACCAACGAGAACCCCTACCCGCTGCCCGAGGCCCTGGTCGAGCGGATCGCCGAGCGCGTCCGCGAGGCGGCCCGCGACCTCAACCGCTACCCCGACCGGGACGCGGTCGAGCTGCGCACGAAGCTCGCCGAGTACCTGACCGAGACCTCCGGACACCCCCTGGACGCGAGCAACGTCTGGGCGGCCAACGGCTCCAACGAGGTCATCCAGCAGCTGCTGCAGACCTTCGGCGGACCGGGGCGCACCGCGATCGGCTTCGAGCCGTCGTACTCGATGCACGGCCTCATCGCGCGCGGCACCGGCACCGGCTGGATCTCCGGGCCGCGCCACGAGGACTTCACCGTCGACGTGCCCGCCGCCGAGCGGGCGATCGCGGAGCACCGCCCGGACGTCGTCTTCATCACCACCCCCAACAACCCCACGGGTACCGCGGTCCCGGCCGAAGCCGTCGTCGCGCTCCACGACGCGGCCCAGGCGGCGAAGCCCTCCATGGTCGTGGTGGACGAGGCGTACATCGAGTTCAGCCACGGCGCCTCGCTGCTGCCGCTGCTGGCGGGCCGCCCGAACCTGGTCGTCTCGCGCACGATGTCGAAGGCGTTCGGCGCGGCGGGCCTGCGCCTGGGCTACCTCGCCGCGCACCCGGCCGTCGTCGACGCCGTCCAGCTCGTACGGCTGCCGTACCACCTGTCGGCCGTCACCCAGGCGACCGCCCTGGCCGCCCTGGAGCACACGGACACGCTGCTGAAGTACGTCGAGCAGCTGAAGACCGAGCGGGACCGGCTGGTCGCCGAACTGCGCGCCATCGGCTACGAGGTGACCGAGTCCGACGCCAACTTCGTCCAATTCGGGCGCTTCGCCGACGCCCAGGAGGTCTGGCGCAGGATCCTCGACCGGGGCGTCCTGGTCCGGGACAACGGCGTACCGGGCTGGCTGCGGGTCACCGCCGGCACCCCGGAGGAGAACGACGCGTTCCTCGACGCGGTCCGTGAAGTCAAGAAGGAGCAGAGCACATGAGCCGCGTGGGACGCGTGGAGCGCACGACCAAGGAGACCTCGGTCCTCGTCGAGATCGACCTCGACGGCACCGGCAAGACCGACATCGCCACCGGCGTCGGTTTCTACGACCACATGCTCGACCAGCTCGGCCGGCACGGTCTGTTCGACCTGACCGTGAAGACCGACGGCGACCTGCACATCGACTCCCACCACACCATCGAGGACACCGCCCTCGCACTGGGCGCCGCCTTCAAGCAGGCCCTCGGCGACAAGGTGGGCATCTACCGCTTCGGCAACTGCACGGTCCCGCTGGACGAGTCCCTCGCCCAGGTCACCGTCGACCTCTCCGGCCGCCCCTACCTCGTGCACACCGAGCCCGAGAACATGGCGCCGATGATCGGCGAGTACGACGTGACGATGACCCGGCACATCCTGGAGTCCTTCGTGGCTCAGGCCCAGGTCGCCCTGCACGTGCACGTGCCGTACGGGCGCAACGCGCACCACATCGTGGAGTGCCAGTTCAAGGCACTGGCCCGGGCCCTGCGCTACGCCTCGGAGCGCGACCCGCGCGCGGCCGGCATCCTGCCCTCCACGAAGGGTGCGCTGTAACCCATGAACGGCACGTCCACCGCACTGATCGTCGTCGGTCTCTTCTTCCTCGGCGGCATCTACTCCTTCGCCAAGCAGCAGATGCCCAAGGGCCTGATCGTGCTGCTCTCCATCGGCGCCGCGCTGTGTCTGCTCGCGGGCGTCCTGAGGCTGGAGGTCTGGAATTGACCGGCGCCACCCCGGCCAAAAAGGTCGTCGTCTTCGACTACGGCTTCGGCAACGTCCGCTCCGCCGAGCGCGCCCTCGCGCGCGCGGGAGCCGACGTCGAGATCACCCATGACTACGACAGGGCCCTGAACGCCGACGGGCTGCTGGTCCCCGGCGTCGGCGCGTTCGCCGCCTGCATGGACGGCCTCAAGGCCGCCCGCGGCGACTGGATCGTCGACCGCCGGCTGTCCGGCGGCCGCCCGGTCATGGGCATCTGCGTCGGCATGCAGATCCTCTTCTCGCGCGGCATCGAGCACGGCGTGGAGGCCGAGGGCCTGGACGAGTGGCCCGGCACGGTCGGACCGCTCCAGGCCGACGTCGTGCCCCACATGGGCTGGAACACGGTCGAGGCACCGGCCGACTCGCAGCTCTTCGCCGGCCTGGACGCCGACGCCCGCTTCTACTTCGTGCACTCCTACGCCGTCCACGAGTGGACCCAGGAGTCGCACAACCCGCTGATCGCCGAGCCCAGGGTCACCTGGTCCACGCACGGCAAGCCCTTCGTGGCCGCCGTGGAGAACGGCGCGCTGTGGGCCACGCAGTTCCACCCCGAGAAGTCCGGCGACGCCGGAGCCCAGCTCCTCACCAACTGGATCGAGACCCTGTAGAGATGAGCAAGCTCGAACTCCTCCCCGCCGTCGACGTCCGCGACGGCCAGGCCGTCCGCCTCGTGCACGGCGAGTCCGGCACCGAGACCTCCTACGGCTCCCCGCTGGAGGCCGCCCTGGCCTGGCAGCGCTCCGGTGCCGAGTGGCTGCACCTGGTCGACCTGGACGCCGCGTTCGGCACGGGGGACAACCGCGCGCTGATCGCCGAGGTCGCGAAGGCCATGGACATCAAGGTCGAGCTGTCCGGCGGCATCCGCGACGACGACACCCTCGCCGCCGCCCTCGCCACCGGCTGCACCCGCGTCAACCTCGGCACCGCCGCCCTGGAGACCCCCGAGTGGGTCGCCAAGGTCATCGCCGAGCACGGCGACAAGATCGCGGTCGGTCTCGACGTCCGCGGCACGACGCTGCGCGGCCGCGGCTGGACCCGCGACGGAGGCGACCTTTACGAGACGCTGGACCGCCTGAACAAGGAGGGCTGCGCCCGGTACGTCGTCACCGACATCGCCAAGGACGGCACCCTCCAGGGCCCCAACCTGGAGCTCCTGAAGAACGTCTGCGCGGCCACCGACCGGCCGGTCGTGGCGTCGGGCGGCGTGTCGTCCCTGGACGACCTGCGCGCGATCTCCGGGCTCGTCCCGGCCGGTGTCGAGGGGGCCATCGTCGGGAAGGCCCTGTACGCGAAGGCGTTCACCCTGGAAGAAGCCTTGGAGGCTGTGTCCACATGACATCCGAAGCCGTACGGCGCGTGCAGAGCGGAAGTCCCTGGGAAGAGTCCTTCGGTTTCGCACGGGCCGTGGCGGCGGGTGACCGTGTCATCGTGGCGGGCACCACCGCCTTCAAGGGCGACATGCTCTACGGCGAGGGCGACCCGTACGAACAGACGAAGGTGGCCTTCGGCACCGCCGTCGAGGCCCTCGCCGAGTTCGGGCTCGGCATCGAGTCCGTGATCAGGACCCGGGTGTGCCTGGCCCACTCCCGTGACGTCGACGCGGTGGGCCGCGCCCACAAGGAGCTGTTCGACTCCGTGCGCCCGGTCACGACCCTGCTGGTCGTGCAGGGTTTCATCGACTCGCGGGTGCTGGTGTCGGTCGAAGTGGAAGCGTATAGAGGAGCCGTGGATTCATGACCCTGGCGGTCCGAGTCATCCCCTGCCTGGACGTGGACAACGGCCGGGTCGTCAAGGGCGTCAACTTCCAGAACCTGCGCGACGCGGGCGACCCCGTCGAGATGGCCAAGGTGTACGACGCCGAGGGCGCCGACGAGCTGACGTTCCTGGACATCACCGCCTCGTCGGGCAACCGCGAGACGACCTACGACGTGGTGCGCCGCACCGCCGAGCAGGTGTTCATCCCGCTCACCGTCGGCGGCGGCGTGCGCACCGCCGAGGACGTCGACAAGCTGCTGCGGGCCGGCGCCGACAAGGTGGGCGTCAACACGGCCGCCATCGCCCGGCCCGACCTGATCCGCGAGATCGCCGAGCGGTTCGGCCGGCAGGTCCTCGTCCTGTCGGTCGACGCGCGCCGCACCGACACCGGCACCTTCGAGGTGACCACCCACGGCGGCCGGCGCGGCACCGGCATCGACGCGGTGGAGTGGGCGCACCGGGCCGCCGAGCTGGGCGCGGGGGAGATCCTGCTCAACTCGATGGACGCCGACGGCACCAAGGACGGCTACGACCTGGAGATGCTGGCGGCGGTGCGCAAGCACGTGAGCGTCCCGGTGATCGCCTCGGGTGGTGCGGGCAGCCTCGCCCACTTCGCCCCGGCGGTCGAGGCGGGCGCGGACGCGGTCCTGGCGGCGTCGGTCTTCCACTTCGGCGACCTGCGGATCGGCGAGGTGAAGGACACCCTGCGCGGAGCGGGTCACCCCGTCCGGTAGAGGGAACCCCAGGATGCGCAAGGAAAGGCGGAACCCGACCGCCCCCGACGGCCGGCCGCCGCTCCGGCCCACCCCCGCCGACCCGGGCGAACCGGGCGTGGAACCGTTCGCCCCGGCGAGGAAGGAGGGGCGCGGGCGGGCCGCGGAAGCCGCCGGCGACACCGAGGGCCGCGAGAGCCCCGCCCCGCACGTCCACGGAGTTCCCTCCCTTGTCTGAGACGACCACGTCCGTGACGGACGTACGGATACCCGCCGCCGTCTCCGTCCCCGCCCACCGCGACCCCAACGTCCTGCGCTGGGTCGCCGCCTACACGGCGTCCATGGTCGGCGACACGGTGTTCTTCCTCGCGCTGTCCTGGGCCGCCGTGCAGAACGGCACCCCCGCGCAGGCCGGCCTGGTCACCGCCGTCAGCGCGGTGCCGCGCGCGCTGCTCATGCTGGGCGGCGGAGTCGTGGCCGACCGGTTCGGGCCGCGCCGGGTCGTCATCGGCAGCGACGCCGTACGGTGCGCCGCGGTCCTCGCGGTCGCCGCCGTGCTGTTCGCGGCCGACCCCGGGCTGTGGCTCCTCGCCCTGCTCGCCGTCGTCTTCGGCACCGTCGACGCCGTGTTCATGCCCGCCGTGGGGGCGCTCCCGGCACGGATCACCGGCACGGACCAGCTCGCCCGCGTCCAGGGCATGCGCGGACTCGCCCTGCGCTTCGCGGCCGTCGTGGGCGCACCGCTCGGCGGGCTCGGGGTGGCGGTCGGCGGCGCGGCGGCGGCCTTCGCGTTCGCGGGACTGCTGATCGCCGTGTCCGTGCCGCTGCTGATCTCCGTCCGGATGCGCGACCTGCCGGCCGACGGCGCGGGAGCCGCGCGGGAGACCACGGCCTGGCGCGACCTGGTGGGCGGGCTCCGCTACGTCCGCCGGCACCGCGTCCTCGGTCCGCTCATGGTGACCATCGCCCTCGGCGACCTGGGCTTTGTCGGCCCCCTCAACGTGGGCCTCACCCTGCTCGCGGACGAGCGGGGCTGGGGAGCGTCCGGGATGGGCTGGGTGCTCGCGGGGTTCGGGACCGGCGCCGGGGCCGCCGCCCTGCTGCTGGCCGTACGGGGACGCCTGCCGCGCGCCGGGTGCGTCGCCGCCGGCACCATCGTCCCCGGCGCGGCCGCGATCGCCGCCCTGGCCCACGCGTCCGCCCTCCCCGTGGCCGTCGGCACGGCGCTGCTCATCGGCCTGCTCGCGGGCCTCAGCGGCGCCATGTGCGGCGCCCTGCTCCAGGCCCAGTCCGACCCCGCCTACCTGGGCCGCGTCACCGCCGTCGGCGGCCTCGTCAGCCTGGGGATAGCGCCGCTGAGCATGCCCCTGTCGGCCGCCGCCATCGGCCTGTGGGGGACCGGTCCGGTCTTCGCCGTCAGCGCCGCCGTGTGCGGCCTGGGCGGGGTCGTCGCCCTGTGCGCGCCCGGCGTACGGCGGGCCGAGCTGCCGGCGTGAGCGGCGGGCCTCAGATGCCCAGCTGCTTCGTCTCCCGCAGCCGGGCGATCGCGTCCTTCTCGCCCTCCAGCGCCACCTCGGCGGCGTCCTGCCGGCCGTACGCGAACAGCAGCAGCTCCGACGGCTCGCCCGTGGCGGTCACCACCGGCGTGCCCCGGTGGGCGACCGTCGTCTGACCGTTGGGACGGCGCAGGACCAGCCCCGTCGGGATGCCCCGGCCCATCAGCCGGGCGGCGCGCTCCAGCCGGGACCACAGGGCGTCCTGGAAGACCGGGTCCAGCTCGCGCGGCGTCCAGTCGGGCCGGGCGCGGCGGACGTCCTCCGTGTGGACGTAGAACTCGACCGTGTTCGCCGCCTCGTCGACCTGCTTGAGCTGGAAGGGGGAGAAGCGGGGCGGACCTGAGCGGATCAGCTGGATCAGTACCTCGTACGGCTTCGCGCCGTACTCCTCCATCACCCGGTCGAGCCGCGCCGCCAGCGGCTTGATCATGCTGCCCCCGGCGGCGTCGGGCCGGCGCTCGCGCACCACCACGTGCGCGGCGAGTTCGCGGGTCCGCCAGCCGTCGCACAGGGTCGGGGCGTCCGGACCAGCCGTCTCCAACAGGTCGGCGAGCAGAAGCCGTTCACGCTTGGCGAAAGTCGACATGGAGTCAGCCTACGGCGGCCGGCCGGGTCCGCCCAGTGGACATCCCGCGGGAGGGCCCGTCCCGGGCGGCACAATGGGGTGCATGACCAGCAGCTCCCCCGACAGCGGCGGCCCCGGGCGCCCCAGCCCGCTCGCCCCGGAGATCGCCGACCGGCTCAAGCGCACCGCGGACGGCCTCCTGCCCGCCATCGCCCAGCAGTACGACACCGGGGAGGTGCTGATGCTCGGCTGGATGGACGACGAGGCCCTGTACCGCACGCTGACCACCGGACGCTGCACCTACTGGTCGCGCAGCCGCCGGGAGTACTGGGTCAAGGGCGACACCTCCGGGCACTTCCAGTGGGTCAGGTCCGTCGCCCTGGACTGCGACGCCGACACCGTGCTCGTCAAGGTGGACCAGGTCGGCGCCGCCTGCCACACCGGCGCCCGCACCTGCTTCGACGCGGACGTGCTGCTCGCCGGGGACGCCGCGGGTGCCGAAGACGCCGCGGGCGCTGAAGACGCCGCGGGCGCCGACGCGCCCCGGGCGGGTCAGTAGGGTCTGCCGCCATGGACGTCACGCATGACATGGACCTCGACACCTTCCGCAAGCTGGCCGCCGACCGCCGGGTGATCCCGGTGAGCCGCAAGCTCCTCGCCGACGGCGACACCCCGGTGGCCCTGTACCGCAAGCTCGCCGCCGAGCGCCCCGGCACCTTCCTCCTGGAGTCCGCCGAGAACGGACGATCCTGGTCCAGGTACTCCTTCGTCGGCGTCCGCAGTGCCGCCACCCTCACCGAGAAGGACGGGCAGGCGCACTGGCAGGGGACCCCGCCCGTCGGCGTCCCCACCGACGGCGACCCGCTCGCCGCCCTGCGCGCCACCGTAGAGGCCCTGCACACCCCCCGCGACCTCGCCCACGACCTGGGCCTGCCGCCCTTCACCGGCGGCATGGTCGGCTACCTCGGCTACGACATCGTGCGCCGCCTGGAGAAGGTCGGCCCCGGTGAGCGCGACGACCTGCGGCTGCCCGAGCTGACCATGCTGCTCACCAGCGACCTCGCCGTGATGGACCACTGGGAGGGCTCGGTCCTGCTGATCGCCAACGCGATCAACCACAACCACCTGGAGACCGGCGTCGACGAGGCCTACGCCGACGCGATCGCCCGCCTGGACGCCATGGAGGCCGACCTCACCCGCGCGGTCGCCCAGCCCCCGGCCGCGCTGCCGCCCTCCGAGCTGCCGGAGTACACCGCGCTGTGGGGCGGCCCCGACTTCCAGGACGCCGTCGAGGACATCAAGGAGCGCATCCGCGCGGGCGAGGCCTTCCAGGTCGTCCCCTCGCAGCGCTTCGAGACGCCCTGCACGGCGAGCGCGCTCGACGTCTACCGGGTCCTGCGCGCCACCAACCCCTCCCCGTACATGTACCTGCTGCGCCTCGACGGCTTCGACGTCGTCGGCTCGTCGCCCGAGGCGCTGGTCAAGGTCGAGGACGGGCGCGCCCTGGTGCACCCCATCGCCGGCACCCGCCCGCGCGGCGCCACCCCGCAGGAGGACCAGGCGCTCGCCGACGAACTGCTCGCCGACCCCAAGGAGCGCGCCGAGCACCTGATGCTCGTCGACCTCGGCCGCAACGACCTCGGACGGGTCTGCGAGCCCGGCTCCGTCGAGGTCGTCGACTTCATGTCCGTCGAGCGGTACTCGCACGTCATGCACATCGTCTCGACGGTCACCGGCCGGGTCGCCCCCGGCCGCACCGCCTTCGACGTCCTCACCGCCTGCTTCCCGGCCGGCACCCTCTCCGGGGCACCCAAGCCGCGCGCCCTGCAGATCATCGACGAACTCGAACCCTCCCGCCGCGGCCTGTACGGCGGCTGCGTCGGCTACCTCGACTTCGCGGGCGACTCCGACACCGCCATCGCCATCCGCACGGCGCTGCTGCGCGACGGCACGGCCTACGTCCAGGCCGGCGCGGGAGTCGTCGCCGACTCCGACCCGGTCGCCGAGGACACCGAGTGCCGCAACAAGGCGGCGGCGGTGCTGCGGGCCGTGCACACGGCCAACCGGCTGACGCGACAGGACCGGCCGGACGGGACGGTGGGGTGATTATCACGCCCTCCATTTCGAACCCCGGGTGACGGTTCGCCCGGGGTTCGGGTGATAGTGGGGTACGTGACAGCTGTTCCTCACCCCCGCACCCCAGCCGCAGGACCCGCCCGGGCCGGCCGCCGGAGCCTCGCCGTCGCCCTGCTGTGCGGCGCGCTCGGCGCCGCCGTCGTCCTGCTCGCCACCCGGCAGGAGTGGGCGCAGGGCACCGCGACGGTGGCCGGCGGCGCGTTCCCGCTGAGCGCCAAGGGCAGCGACGTCACGGGGGTGCCCGCGGCGCTCGCCGTAGTCGGCCTCGCCGCGCTCGTCGCCGTCTTCGCCGTGCGCCGCGCCGGCCGCCTCGCCGTCGCCGCCGTGCTCGCGCTGAGCGGCGCGGGCACCGTCGCCGCCGCCCTCGTGGGCGCCACGGACGGCGCCGCGCTCGACGACCAGGCCGCCGAGGCGGCCGGCGACACCTCGGCCACCGTCGACGCGCTCTCCCACACCGCCTGGCCCTACGTCGCGGCCGTGGGCGGCGCCCTGCTCCTGCTCGCCGGACTGCTCGCGCTGCGCTACGGCCGCCAGTGGCCCGCGATGTCCGGCCGCTACGAGCGCGACGGCACCCCGCGCCCGCGCCGCAGGCCCCAGACCGTGGACCCGGACCGCCCCGAGGACCTGTGGAAGGCCATCGACCGCGGCGAGGACCCCACCAGCGCCTGACCCGCCGCCGGGCCCGCGTTCACCCGCCGGAGCACCCCCGCTCACCGCGCGTGTCCCCGTGCGGGACAATGGGTGCGAGCGTCCTGCTCAGACATGGCACACAGCAACGAGGAGCAAGCAATGGCGGGCAGCAGCCACGGTCACACCCCGGCCGCCTGGACCGGTGTCATCATCGCCTTCATCGGTTTCTGCATCGCGGGCATGTTCATGGTGGCCGCCCAGCCGTGGGGCTTCTGGGCCGGCCTGGTGGTCGTGCTCCTCGGTGGTGTCGTCGGCTACATCATGCGGATGATGGGCCTCGGCCAGCCGAAGCAGAACCACCCCGTGCACAAGGTCTCCGGCGAGCACGCCCAGGCCGGCGCCGAGGGCTGACCCGCCCGACGGTCACGGACCCCTGAGGGGCGGCTCCGGCACAGGGGTGCCGGAGCCGCCCCTCACGTGCGGGTGGCGAGGGCCGGGGGCAGAATGCGGGCGTGACCGCCGAGAGCGCAGAGCCGACCCCGAGCAGCCCCCGCACCCGCCGCCTCCCGTCCCGCACCGCGGCCGCCCGCCTGGCCGTCCCGGCCGGGGTGCTCGCCGCCGTCGTCGGGGCCTTCGCCTACGTGGGGAGCGTCAATCCCTACGAGCCCGGCCACTACCCGGTGTGCCCGCTGCTGCGCTTCACGGGCGTCTACTGCCCCGGCTGCGGCGGCCTGCGCAGCGCCCACGCCTTCGTCCACGGGGACCTGACGGCCGCGCTGCACGCCAACGCGCCCGCCGTCCTCGCCTACCTGGGCTTCGCCGTACTGTGGACCGTCTGGGTGATCCGGGCGGCGCGGGGCCGTCCCGTGCGCGTCGCCCTCGGACCGGTCCACCTGTGGACGCTCGGGACGTTGCTGCTGGTCTTCACCGTTGTCCGGAACCTGCCGTCCGGGGGCTGGCTCACCCCTTGAGCAACCCCGCCACGTCCAGGTAGTGGGACTCCCCCCGGCCGGATGCGGGACCGGTGCCCGGCTCCGGATACCATCACAGTGACCACACGTTTTGCCGTCTGAAAGGGGGCCGCTCGCGTGAGTGTGCTCGACGAGATCATCGACGGAGTCCGTGCCGACCTCGCGGAGCGGCAGGCGCGCGTCGGCCTCGACGAGCTCAAGGAGCGCGCGGCCAAGGCCCGCCCCGCCAAGGACGGCGTGTCCGCGCTGCGCGGCGACGGTGTCAAGGTCATCTGCGAGGTCAAGCGCTCCAGCCCCTCCAAGGGCGCCCTCGCGGCCATCGCCGACCCGGCCGGACTCGCCGCCGACTACGAGGCGGGCGGCGCCGCCGTCATCTCCGTCCTCACCGAGCAGCGCCGCTTCGGCGGCTCGCTGGCCGACCTGGACTCGGTCCGTGCGCGGGTGGACATCCCCGTGCTGCGCAAGGACTTCATCGTCACCTCGTACCAGCTGTGGGAGGCACGGGCGCACGGCGCGGATCTCGTGCTGCTGATCGTCGCGGCCCTCGAGCAGCCGGCCCTGGAGTCGCTGATCGAGCGGGCCGAGTCCATCGGACTCACCCCGCTCGTCGAAGTGCACGACGAGGACGAGGTCGAGCGCGCGGTGGACGCGGGCGCCAAGATCATCGGCGTCAACGCGCGCAACCTGAAGACGCTCGAGGTCGACCGCGGCACCTTCGAGCGGGTCGCCCCGGAGATCCCCGCGCACATCGTCAAGGTCGCCGAGTCCGGCGTCCGCGGCCCGCACGACCTCATCGCCTACGCCAACGAGGGCGCCGACGCCGTCCTGGTCGGCGAGTCCCTGGTCACCGGCCGCGACCCGAAGACCGCGGTCTCCGACCTGGTGGCGGCCGGCGAGCACCCCGCGCTCCGTCACGGCCGGAGCTGACCCCCGGTAGGCTGACCGACGATGACTCTCCCGCTCACCCTGGCCGCCAGGGATCCGTACGCGCGCCTGGCGCGAGGCTGCCGCCCCCACGGCTGCCGCGCCCCCGCACGCCGGATCCACGGCCGCCGGGTGCGGTACGTCATCGGAGACGAACCCGGTCAGGTCAACGGCCGCCGATGGCAGCGCCCCTTCTTCTAGGGGCGCGGGGAACTGCGCGATGAGCCGCACACGGCCCGCAGTCGACAGAGAGCACCCGCCCCCACGGCGATCAGTCACCACCCGACACTCACCGTGAGGTTCACGCATGCCCAGCACCTTCTTCATCCCCGATCCGGAGGGCCAAGTCCCCTCCGCCGAGGGCTACTTCGGCGCCTTCGGGGGCAAGTTCATCCCCGAGGCCCTCGTCGCGGCGGTCGACGAGGTCGCCGTCGAGTACGACAAGGCCAAGTCCGACCCGGAGTTCGCCCGCGAGCTGGACGACCTCCTCGTCCACTACACGGGCCGTCCGTCCTCCCTCACCGAGGTCCCCCGTTTCGCGGAGCACGCCGGCGGAGCCAGGATCTTCCTCAAGCGCGAGGACCTGAACCACACCGGCTCGCACAAGATCAACAACGTGCTCGGCCAGGCCCTGCTCACCAAGCGCATGGGCAAGTCCCGAGTCATCGCCGAGACCGGCGCCGGTCAGCACGGCGTGGCGACGGCCACCGCCTGCGCCCTCTTCGGCCTCGACTGCACCATCTACATGGGCGAGATCGACACGCAGCGCCAGGCGCTCAACGTCGCCCGGATGCGGATGCTCGGCGCCGAGGTCATCGCCGTGAAGTCCGGCAGCCGCACCCTGAAGGACGCCATCAACGAGGCCTTCCGGGACTGGGTCGCCAACGTCGACCGCACCCACTACCTGTTCGGCACCGTCGCCGGCCCCCACCCCTTCCCGGCGATGGTCCGCGACTTCCACCGCGTCATCGGCGTCGAGGCCCGCCGCCAGCTCCTCGAGCAGGCCGGACGCCTGCCCGACGCCGCCGTCGCCTGCGTCGGCGGCGGCTCCAACGCCATCGGCCTCTTCCACGCCTTCATCCCGGACACCGACGTCCGCCTGATCGGCTGCGAACCCGCCGGGCACGGCGTCGAGACCGGCGAGCACGCGGCCACCCTGACCGCGGGCGAGCCCGGCATCCTGCACGGCTCCCGGTCCTACGTTCTCCAGGACGACGAGGGCCAGATCACCGAGCCGTACTCGATCTCGGCGGGCCTGGACTACCCGGGCATCGGCCCGGAGCACGCCTACCTCAAGGACTCCGGCCGCGGCGAGTACCGCGCGGTCACCGACGACGCCGCCATGCAGGCCCTGCGCCTGCTGTCGCGCACCGAGGGCATCATCCCGGCCATCGAGAGCGCCCACGCGCTGGCCGGCGCCCTGGAGGTCGGCAGGGAGCTGGGCGAGGACGGGCTGATCGTGGTCAACCTGTCCGGCCGCGGCGACAAGGACATGGACACCGCCGCCCGCTACTTCGGGCTGTACGACACCGACGCCGAGGTCGCGGCCGACGAGACCGGCGCCGCGGAGATCGAGGGGGACGCCAAGTGAGCGGGAACGTGCAGCTGCTGACCGACACCCTCGCGGCGGCCAGGTCCGAGAACCGCGCCGCCCTGATCGCCTACCTGCCGGCCGGGTTCCCGACCGTGGACGGCGGCATCGAGGCGATCAAGGCCGCCCTCGACGGCGGCGCCGACGTCGTCGAGGTGGGCCTGCCGCACAGCGACCCGGTGCTCGACGGCCCGGTCATCCAGACCGCCGACGACATCGCACTGCGCGGCGGCGTGCGGATCGCCGACGTGATGCGCACGGTCCGCGAGGCGCACGAGGCCACCGGCAAGCCGATCCTCGTCATGACGTACTGGAACCCCATCGACCGCTACGGCGTGGAGCGCTTCACCGCCGAGCTGGCCGAGGCGGGCGGCGCCGGGTGCATCCTGCCCGACCTGCCCGTCCAGGAGTCGGCGCTGTGGAGGGAGCACGCGGACAAGCACGGGCTCGCCACGGTCTTCGTGGTCGCGCCCAGCAGCAAGGACGCGCGCCTCGCCGAGATCACCGCGGCCGGCAGCGGCTTCGTCTACGCCGCCTCCCTCATGGGCGTCACCGGCACCCGCGAGTCGGTCGGGGCCCAGGCCGAGGACCTGGTGCGGCGCACCCGCGCCACCACCGGCATCCCGGTCTGCGTCGGCCTCGGCGTCTCCAACGCCGCCCAGGCCGCCGAGGTCGCCCGCTTCGCCGACGGCGTGATCGTCGGCTCGGCGTTCGTGAAGCGGATGCTGGACGCGCCCGACGACGCGGCCGGCCTGGAGGGCGTCCGCGCGCTCGCCGCCGACCTGGCGAAGGGCGTGCGCGGACAGGCGTGACCTTCGGCGCCTGACGGACGAGCACAGAACAGGGGTCCCTCGTACGAGTGGACCTGGGACCGGGGAGGCGCGCTGCGCCTCCCCGGTTCGTTCTGCGGGGTGTGAGCGAGAAGAACCGACAGGGAAAGCACGGCGCCCGCGAGAAGCTGGCGGCCGAGCGCGAGAAGCAGAAGTCCAGGGACAAGCGC
The DNA here is from genome assembly GCF_004364245.1 of Streptomyces sp. BK208. GTDB lineage: Bacteria > Actinomycetota > Actinomycetes > Streptomycetales > Streptomycetaceae > Streptomyces. The sequence continues at coordinate 291,521 of NZ_SOAV01000008.1, forward strand.
CGCCGTGCGCTGATCGTCGGCGCGAGCGTGGTCTGCGTCCTCGGTCTCGCGGCGGTGATCGGCGTGGTCGCGGCGAACGCGGGCAAGGACGACGGCAGCGAGTCGGCCGGTCCGATCGTGGTGCCGTCGGGCGCGCAGGGCAAGGACGGACTCGCGATCCCCGTCGGCGAGGAGAGCGCCAAGTCGACGCTCACCGTCTGGGAGGACTTCCGCTGCCCGGCCTGCAAGGCCTTCGAGCTGGCGTACCGGAACACCATTCACGAGCTGACCGCCGCGGGACAGCTCAAGGTCGAGTACCACCTGGCCACGATCATCGACGGCAACATGGGCGGCACCGGCTCCCGCAAGGCGGCCAACGCCGCGGCCTGCGCCCAGGACGCCGGGAAGTTCCCCCCGTACCACGACGTGCTGTACGACAACCAGCCGCCGGAGACCGACGACGCCTTCGCCGACGAGGACAAGCTCCTCGACCTGGCGGGCAAGGTCGACGGCCTCGACACCACCCTCTTCCAGGAGTGTGTGCGGGGCGGCAAGCACAACAGCTGGGTGGAGAAGTCCAACAAGGCCTTCCAGAGCGGCGGTTTCAGCGGCACCCCGACCGTCCTGCTGAACGGCACGAACATCTACCAGGACCGCTCCATGACCCCGGCCAAGCTGAAGCAGATGGTGGAGGACGCCGACAAGTAGCGCGCCCGCTCGTTACGGACCCGTAGCCGGGCTGCCCGCCGCGCGTCCCGTCCGACACGGTAGCGTCGACCCTGCCATGGAACTTGCCTTCATTCCCAGCCCGTCGCGCGGGGTGCTGTACCTCGGTCCCGTCCCGCTGCGCGGCTACGCGTTCTGCATCATCATCGGCGTCTTCGTTGCCGTCTGGCTCGGCAACAAGCGCTGGATCGCCCGGGGCGGGCGGCCGGGCACGGTGGCCGACATCGCGGTCTGGGCCGTTCCCTTCGGCCTGATCGGCGGACGCCTCTACCACGTGATCACGGACTACCAGCTGTACTTCAGCGAGGGCCGTGACTGGGTGGACGCCTTCAAGGTCTGGGAGGGCGGACTCGGCATCTGGGGCGCTATCGCGTTCGGTGCGGTGGGCGCCTGGATCGGGGCCCGCCGCCGGGGCGTCCCGATGCCCGCCTACGCGGACGCCGTCGCCCCCGGCATCGCCCTCGCACAGGCCATCGGCCGCTGGGGCAACTGGTTCAACCAGGAGCTGTACGGCAAGGCGACCGACCTGCCGTGGGCCGTGGAGATCACCTCGACCGCCGACGGCCGGCTGCCGGGCACCTACCACCCGACGTTCCTGTACGAGTCGCTGTGGTGCATCGGCGTCGCGCTGCTCGTCATCTGGGCCGACCGCCGCTTCAGGCTCGGCCACGGGCGGGCGTTCGCCCTGTACGTGGCGGCGTACTGCGCGGGCCGCTTCTGGATCGAGTACATGCGCGTCGACGACGCCCACCACATCCTCGGTCTGCGCCTGAACAACTGGACCGCGCTCGTCGTCTTCCTGCTCGCCGTGCTGTACATCGTGCTCTCGGCCCGGAAGCGGCCGGGCCGGGAAGCCGTGGTGGAGCCGGGCGCCCCGAGCGCCGACGGTGACGCCGGGGCCGAAGGGGAGAAGGACGCGGAGACGGACGCGGAGGCCGCCGGCGCGGACACCGCGGCCGACGACGCGGACCTCGGCAAGAGGGAAACGAAGACGGACGCCGGCAGCGGCGCGACGACGGACGCGGGCAGCGGTACGAAGACCGACGCCCCCGAAGCGTCCGAGAACCCCGAGGCGGCGGCGGAGGCGTCGGACACCTCCGCGGCTCCGCGGGGCGAGGACGCGGACGACGCGGTGGAGGCCGAGAGCGTGAAGAACGGGGCCGACTCCGCCAAGAAGGGCTGATCCGGCCCGCCGCACGCACACGCCGCCGAGGGCGCCCGGGACTCTCCGGGCGCCCTCGGCGTATCCCGGGGCGGGGGCTCAGGACAGGACGGGCCGCCGGGCCAGGGACAGGGTGCGCCGGGCCGTCGCCACCACCGCCGCGTCGATGAACCGGCCGTCCGGCAGCGCCTGGGCGCCCGGCTGGACCGAGGCCGCCTTGACGATCGTCTCCGCCTCCTCCAGCTCCCGCTCCGTGGGCAGGTAGGCCCGCTCGATGATCGGCAGCTGGCGGGGGTGGATCGCGGCCCGCCCCAGGAACCCCAGGGAACGGCCGTGCGCGCAGGACGCCGCGAGGCCCTCCAGGTCCCGGGTGTCCGGGTGCACCGTCTGGGACGGCGGCGCCAGACCCGCCGCCCGCGCGGCCACCACCACCCGCGAGCGCGACCAGTCGAGGCCGGTGTCCCCGCGCACGCCCAGGTCGGCCCGGAGATCCGCCTCGCCGAGGGCGATGCCGCGCAGCACCGGATGGGCGGCGGCGATCCGGTACGCCCGCTCCACCCCCAGGGCCGTCTCCAGCAACGCGTACAGCGGTGGACCGCCGGTGGCCGCGGCGACCTCGGTGACCTGCTCCGGCGACGTGACCTTGGGCAGCCGCAGCCCGGACAGGCCCGGCAGCGCGGCCAGCGCCGCCAGGTCACCGGCGGCGAGCGGACCGTCCAGGGCGTTCACGCGGACGTGCACCGGCACCGGCTGCGGCTCGGCCAGCAGCTCGGCCGTGGCGTCCCGGGCGTACTCCTTGCGGTCGACGGCGACCGCGTCCTCCAGGTCGACCACCACCACGTCGGCACCGGCGGCCAGCGCCTTGGCCACCACCCGTGGCCGGTCCCCGGGAGCGTACAGCCAGGTCAGCGGGGGTGTGGTCATACGACGCCCTCCTCACGCAGCTCCTTCACGTCCGCCGGGGTGAGCCCCAGCCCGGTCAGCACCTCCTCGGTGTCGGCGCCGTGCGGACGGCCCGCCCAGCGGATGGCGCCCGGGGTGGCGGAGAGCCGGAAGAGCACGTTCTGCATGCGCAGCGGGCCCAGCTCCGGATCGTCGACCGTGGTGACCGTGTCGAGCGCCTGGTACTGCGGGTCGCTCATCACGTCCCGCACGTCCTGGACCGGCGCGACCGCCGCCTCGGCCTTCTCGAACGCGGCGAGCACGTCGGCGCGGCCGTGCCGGGCGATCCAGTCGCCGACCGCCGCGTCCAGCACGTCGGCGTGCCGGGCCCGGTCGGCGCCCGTCGCGAACCAGGGCTCGTCGATCAGCTCCGGGCGGCCCACCAGCCGCATCACCCGCTCGGCGACCGACTGCGCCGAGGTGGAGACGGCCACCCAGGTGCCGTCGGCGGTGCGGTAGGTGTTGCGCGGGGCGTTGTTCTGCGAGCGGTTGCCGGTGCGGGGCTGGACGTGGCCGAGCTGGTCGTACCAGAGCGGCTGCGGGCCCAGCACGGTGAGGATCGGCTCGATGATCGCCATGTCGACGACCTGGCCCTCGCCGGTGCGCTCCCGCGCCGCGAGCGCGGTCATCACGGCGTACGCCGTCGCCAGCGCCGCGATCGAGTCGGCGAGGCCGAACGGTGGCAGCGTCGGGGGCGTGTCCGGTTCGCCGGTCATCGCGGCGAAGCCGCTCATGGCCTCGGCGAGGGTGCCGAAGCCGGGGCGGCGGGCGTACGGGCCGAACTGGCCGAAGCCGGTGACCCGGGTGAGGACCAGGCGCGGGTTGACGGCGGACAGCTCGTCCCAGCCCAGGTCCCACTTCTCCAGGGTGCCCGGCCGGAAGTTCTCGACGACCACGTCGGCGGTGGCGGCGAGGCGGAGCAGGGTGGCCCGCCCGGCGGGCTTCGACAGGTCCAGGGTGATCGTGTGCTTGTTGCGGCCGAGCAGCTTCCACCACAGGCCGATCCCGTCCTTCGACGGGCCGTGCCCGCGGGACGGGTCCGGCCGGGTGGGGTGCTCGACCTTGATCACTTCGGCGCCGAAGTCGCCGAGCATGGTGGCGGCCAGCGGCCCCGCGAAGAGGGTGGCGAGGTCGAGGACGCGCAGGCCGGTGAGCGGGGCGGCGGGGACAGGGGGCGCGGAGGTCACGTCGGGCTCGGGCATGGGCGGGTGGCCTCCCGGTGGGTGAGGTGGGCGAGGGCGTCGAAGCCGGTGCCGTCGAAGTCGCCGACGGAGGTGGCCAGGCGGTTCTTCAGCGGGGCCGTCCAGTGCTCGGGCAGCGCGGCGGGGGAGCCGGCGAGCAGCCCGGCGACGCCGCCGACGGTGGCGCCGTTGGAGTCGGTGTCCCAGCCGCCCGACACGGCACGGGAGACCGAGCCGGTGAAGTCGCCGTCCGCGTGGGTGAGCGCGGCGGCCATCAGGGCGGTGTTGGGCACGGCGTGCACCCAGTGGTGGGCGGGGGAGTGGACGGCGTGGAGCTCGTCCACGACCCTGTCGAAGTCGTCGTGTGCGGTGGCCAGTCGCACCGCGTGCCGGACGGCCCGGGCCAGCCGGGAGCCGGGCGGGACGACCGCGAGTCCGGTGCGCAGACAGGCGTGCACGTCGTGCATGCCGCCGGCGGCGGTGGCGATGACGGCCGCCGCGAACATCGCCGCGTGGACCCCGGCCGAGGTGTGGGTGAGCGTCGCGTCGCGGTGTGCCTGCTCGGCGGCGGCGCCGGGGTCGCCCGGGCGGGTCCAGCCGTGCACGTCGGCGCGGATCAGGGCGCCGATCCACTCGCGGAAGGGGTTGCGGTGGCGGGCGGTGTGCGGGGGTTCGACGCCGCTGAGGAGGTTGCGCAGGGCGACGCGCTCGGCGGTGAAGGTGCGGCCGGGCGGGAGTTCGTCGAGCCAGACGCGGGCCACGTCCGCGGTGGTGAAGGCCCTGCCGTGGCGCTGGAGGATCAGAAGGCCCAGCAGCGGGTAGTTCAGGTCGTCGTCCTCCGGCATGCCGTCGATGTTCTCGGCGAGCGAGGTGGGCGCGGAGCGGCGGTTCCACGGGTACGCGGCGAGCAGCTCGCCGGGGACGCCCAGAGCGGTGAAGTACCCGGTCGGCGGCCAGTTGCCGGCGGCGCGGCCGAGCAGCCGGATGCCGGTCAGGGGCAGCTTCTCGACGGGTTTGCCCAGCAGGCACCCGACGGCCCGGCCGAGCCAGGCCGCCTCCAGCCGGGCCGGGGACACCCCGGCGCCGGGCCGCGGCGCGGGCCAGTCGGGACACAGTGCCCTGATCCGGCCCAGGTCCGTCGGCTCGGCCTCCGCCGACGGATCCGGCAGGAGGGCCAGTTCGTCCAGGAGGCCCTCGGCCAGCCGGCGCAGGGCCGGGGCGGCGGGCCGGACGGAGGCGCCCGCCCGGGGCGGGGCCTCGCTGCCGCCCGCCGCCCGCCAGCGGGCCGCGACCGCCGACGCGTCCCGGCCGTCCAGCCGCGCCTGGCGCAGCTCGTGGCCGATCAGGTCCTCGGGCTGCACCCAGGTCAGCCGGAGCATCCCGCGCCCCCGATCGCGGCGAAGGCCTCCTCATGGGCGCGGCGGCGCCGTACGTCGCGGGCGAAGACCTCCCGGGCGACCCCGGTGAGCGTCGTCGCCGGTTCCCACAGGTCCAGGCGGCTCGCCTCCGCGACGGTCTTGGCCCAGTCCTCCGGGACCGGCGAGCCCAGCGCCCCGGCCAGCGCGCCCGCCATCGTGGCGATGGAGTCGCAGTCGCGGCCGTAGTTGACCGAGCCGAGCACCGCGTGCCGGAAGTCGCCGCCGGCGACGAGCAGCATGCCGAGGGCGACGGGCAGTTCCTCGATCGCGTGCAGGCGCGAGGGGCGGCGGGCGCCCAGCGACGGCGCGCGGTAGTCGGGGCCCACCGTGTCGTACGGGGTGACCGCCGCGCGCAGCGGGGCGAGCGCCGACTCGAACTCCGAGTGGCGTGCGGCCACGTCGCACACGGCCTCGATCGCCGCCCGGGTGCCGTCCTTGGCCAGGGACAGGCAGGCGGCCACCACCGACTCCGGGGTCGCCCCCGGCACACAGGCCGCGGCCACCGCCGCCGCGAAGACGCCGGCCGCCTCCCGGCCGTACGACGACTGATGCGCTCCGGCGACGTCCAGGGCCTCGGCGTAGGCGGCCTCGGGGTGCGCCGCGTTGACCAGGCCGACCGGGGCCATGTACATCGCGGCACCGCAGTTGACGATGTTGCCGCTGCCGGCCTCGCGCGGGTCCACGTGGCCGTAGTGGAGCCGCGCGACCAGCCACTTCTCGGCCAGGAAGATCCGCTGCAGGGGGAGCGCCTCGGCCTCCAGCTCCGGGATCCAGCGCGGGTGGGTGATCAGGTCCGGGACCAGGTGCTCGGCGACCGCGTACGCGTCGAGGTGGTCGCGGACCGTGCCGTAGACGCGGACCAGGGCGTGGGTCATCAGGGTGTCGTCGGTGACGTGGCCGTCGCCCTTGTGGTACGGGGCCACGGGACGGGCGGTGCGCCACTCGTCGCCGTTCCAGGGGCCGACGACTCCGTGGACGCGGCCGCCGTGCCGTTCGAGGATCTGCTCGGGGGAGTAGCCCTCGACGGGGCCGCCGAGCGCGTCGCCGACGGCCGCGCCGACGAGTGCGCCGGTGACGCGTTCGTCGAGGGACGCCGAGAGGGTGCTGATGCCCGGGGGTGCGGGGGTCGCCGAGGTGGTGCCGTGGTCCGGGGGTGCGGGGACCGCCGAGGTGGTGCCGTGGTCCGGGGGCGTGGGAGTCATGGGGTGATGCCTCGTCCTTCCGGTCGGGACGCTTGCGTGGCGTGCAGGAGACCGGCGAGTTCGACCAGGTCGGTGCCGGTGAGCCGGGGCAGTACGCAGCCGGGCAGGATGCGGCAGGCGTCCCGCCAGGACGCGGGGAGCGAGGAGCCGCCGCCGAGCGCGCCGGTGAGGGCGCCGGCCAGCGCGGGGGCGGAGTCCGCGACCCGGGACAGGCAGGCCGCAGCAGGGACCGCCTCGGCGACGCGGCCCCGGGCGGCGGTGGTCAGCGCGAGGGCGACCGGGACCGTTTCGGCGGCGGCGATGCCGTAGCTGTAGACGTGGTCGACGATGCGGTGTTCGAGGAGCGGGACGAGGGCGAAGGCGCTCTCGGCCTCCGCCGCGAGGGCCAGGGCCTGGCGGGTGTTGCGGCCGATCTCCGTCGCCTCCGGGAGTTCGTCGAGCGCGGCGCTCACGCAGGCGTCCACGCCGGCGCCGTCGAGGGCGCGGGCCAGTGCCGCCGCCATGGCCCGGGCGCCGTGCACACCGTCGCCGTCCTGGGTGTAGCGGGCGTCGAACTCGGCGAGGTCGGCGGCGGGGCGCGGGGCGCCGGGGTGGGCCACGGCGAGGACGCAGGCCCGCACGCAGGCGGCGTCGTCGAAGTAGTGCGGGTTGTCGTGGCCGGTGGCGGGCGGACGCAGGCCGGTGGCGAGGTTGCCGAGCCCGGCCCGTACCGAGATGCGGGCGCGCAGCGGCAGGACCGCCGACTCGACCTCGGGGGCGCGGTCGGCCGCGGCGGCGACCTCGCTGGCGACGGCGTTCCACGTCAGGTCGATCGCGGCCCGCATCCGGCGGTCCCGGCTCAGGTCCCCGAGCAGGCTGTCGTCCCCGGCCCGCAGTACCGCCTCGGCCGCGAACGCCGCCCACTCGGCGTCGTCCGAGGGGCCGAGGCGCAGCGGTTCCGGGGGCTGGTTCAGGGCGATGGGGACCGGGAGGGTGGTGGTCGCGTTCTGCTCGGCGAAGGTGTCCAGCTCGCGGGTGAGGCGGCGGGTCCACTCCGGCATCCGCGCGGCCCGGTGCCGGGCGGCGGGCCAGCCGGCGGCGTCCCCCGCGGCGAGCCCGAGCAGGAGCCCCTCGATGCGGTCCAGCAGCGGCACCGCACCGGACGCCGCCGTCCCCGGCCCGGCTCCCGGCCGTTGCCCGCTTCCGCCCGGCGGGTCCGCCCCCGGCCCTCCGGGGCCCTCGACGTACGCCGTGACGCCCGGCGCCCCGACCCCGGCACGCGCCGCGCTCACGGCCCGACCTCCGCAGCGGCGGGGGTGCCCGGGGCGGTGTCGTGGCCGGGCTGGGGAGGGGCGGGGGTGGCGGCGCCGGGTGGTGGGGTCGGTGCCGGGTGTGGGTGCGGGCGCGGGTGCTGGGCTGTCGCCGCGTTCGGTCCCGCGGCGCGCGGCGTGGTCTCGGGGCGGGACCGGGGGGAGGCGGGGGCGACGCGGTGGGGCGGCCCGCCCGATGCCGGACGGGGTGCCGCGCCCGGGTGCCGGGTCGCCGTCACGTGGGTCTCCGGGGCGGGTGCACGGGTGTCGGGGCCGACCGGGGGAGGGGCCGGGACGGTGGCGTCACGGGGTTCGCCCGGCGCCGGGTGCGGGGGTGCGTCCGGGTGCCTTGTGGCTGTGACGGGGGTCAGGGGGAGGTCAGGGGTGTCGGGGGCGGTCGGGATGCGGGCGGGGGTGGCGTCGCCGGGTGGTGGGGTCGGTGCCGGGTGCGGGGGAGTGTCCGGGTGCGCCGTGGCCGTGACGGGGGGCAAGGGGAGGACACGGGTGTCGGGGGCGTGCGGAGAAGGACTGGGGGCCGGGGGGAGGGTGCCGGTCTCGGGGGCGGTCGGGACGCGGGTGGGGGTGGTGGCGCCGGGGGGCTGGGCCGGGGCCCGGTGGCGGGCTCCGGCCGGGTGTCGCGGTGGCATCGCGTCCGGGGCGGGTAGCCCGGCTCCGGGCGCGTGCACGTGTCCCGCGTCCGGGAGAGTCTCCCGTGCCGCCCGGGTCAGCAGGTCCGCCACCTCCAGTACGTGGTGCCCGGCCATCGTCGGCAGGCAGGTGCCGCGGGCCGGGCCGATGGCGGCCGCCCAGTCGGCCGGGATGGCGTGGACGCCGCAGGTCGCACCGGCCAGGGCGCCGGCCACGGCGGCCGTGGTGTCGGCGTCGCGGCCCATGTTGACGGCCGTCAGCACGGCGTCCGTGAAGTCGCCGTCGGCCGCCGCGTACGCCCCGAAGGCGAGGGCGACGGCCTCGGGGGCCAGGTCGGTCCACGGGTAGCCGCCGATGACCACCGCCGAGCGCACCGCGCGTTCGCCGCGGTGGGCCGCCGTCATCGCGCGGCGCAGACAGCGCGCCGTCCAGGAGTCGTCCGGGACGACGGCCAGGGCGGAGGCCACCACCGCGACGGTGGACGCCCCGGCCATGGCCGCAGCCACGCCCGCCGCCACCGCCTGGCCGCCGTAGATGCCCTCGCCCTCGTGACTGACCGAGCCGTCGATCGCCGCCAGCCGGGCCGCCTCAGCGGGCCGCCCGGCCGCGAACACGCCGTGCGGCGCCGCACGCATGGCGAGCCCGTCGCTCCAGGCGTGCCGGTGCTGGGCGGAGATCGGCGCGGCCAGGCCCCGGCGCAGGTTCTCCAGGGTGCCGCGCTCGCTGAAGCCCGCGCCCCGGAAGGGGCCCTCCTCCCGGTCCGCGATCCACTCGTGCCAGGCCGCCCCCACGTGGGACGGGGTGAGCGCGGCGCCGTGGCGGGCCAGCAGCAGACCGGAGAAGATCGCGTACTCCGTGTCGTCGGTACCGGCGGGCCGGTCGGCGACGTATCCCGTGATGCGGCCCCAGCGGGCCCGGATCTCCGAGGGCTTCATGTTCTCGGCCGGCGCCCCGAGGGCGTCCCCGACGGCCAGTCCCAGCAGCGCGCCCCGGGCGCGGTCGCGAAGTCCGACGGGGCCGTCGGGCGTGGGGGCCGGGGGAATGCAGGCGGTGGATGCCATGCGGCCTCTCCTCTCCCTCGGCTCATCTGTCCCCGGTGCGGTGGGCACCGCAGCCGAACCGGGCGCAGCGTCACCCGGTCGACATATGAGCAGGCAAGATCACGAATGAGTGCCTGAGGGTAAAACCGCAGGTAAGCCCAGCCTTTCCTTGCTGGCGACGAGGAAATGATCGGCGTAGATTGGGTGTTGTTAAAAAGTGGAATGCGTCCAAACTAGCTTCCGGGGGAATCCTCATGGCCATCATCGAGACCGAGGCGCCGCTGCACGAGGCGCACCGCGACAACCACACCCACCGCGACGTGAACGGCGGCTGGCTGCGCCCCGCCGTCTTCGGCGCGATGGACGGACTGGTCTCCAACCTCGCCCTGATGACCGGTGTCGCCGGCGGCACCGCGAGCCAGCAGACCGTGGTGATCAGCGGGCTCGCCGGCCTGGCCGCCGGTGCCTTCTCCATGGCCGCCGGCGAGTACACCTCCGTCGCCTCCCAGCGCGAGCTGGTCGAGGCCGAGCTGGACGTGGAGCGCCGCGAGCTGCGCAAGCACCCGGCGGACGAGGAGGCCGAGCTGGCCGCGCTCTACGAGGCGCGCGGCGTGGAGCCGGAACTCGCCCGCGAGGTGGCACGCCAGCTCTCCCGCGACCCCGAGCAGGCGCTGGAGATACACGCCCGCGAAGAGCTGGGCATCGACCCCTCCGACCTGCCGTCCCCGACGGTCGCGGCCGTGTCCTCGTTCGGGTCCTTCGCGCTGGGCGCCCTGCTCCCCGTCCTGCCGTTCCTGCTCGGCGCCGGTGCGCTGTGGCCCGCGGTACTGCTCGCGCTGGCCGGTCTGTTCCTGTGCGGCGCGGTGGTCGCCAAGGTGACGGCCCGCAGCTGGTGGTACAGCGGCCTGCGGCAGCTCGCCCTCGGTGGCGCGGCGGCCGGTGTGACGTATCTCCTGGGCAGCCTGTTCGGAACGGCCGTAGGATAGCCCGGCTCGAACTTATGCGACGGGTCGCATAAGTAATCGTTACTCGCTGGTTTCGAGCGCGTAATCTCCGGGCATGAGCCGTAAGCGCTGTGGGCAATGAGGCCCGCCGCGCGCTCGCGAAGAGGGCGACGTCGCCCTCTCCGTGCCCCTCGGACCGCCGGACACCGATCTGTCCGCCCCGGTCTCCACAGCTTTCACCGCGAGCACGGCACCACCGTCGCAACCCCAGGTGTCCGCATGGTGGAACGGATTGTCCCGTTTACCGAGAACCGATCCATCATGTAACCTGCACCAAATTTTGCACCCACCGCAGAGGGCCAACGTCGTCCCTCGGCACTTTGCACATGCCAGATGACGACGACGGGAGAGCCGATGCGTACGCCGCGCCAGCCGTCCCAGCACTCCGCGAACGGCCAGAACTGGTCCTTCATGGATGCTCGCCCTGCCGCGCAGGGTATGTACGACCCCCGCAACGAACACGACGCGTGCGGCGTCGGTTTCGTCGCCACCCTCACCGGCGAGGCGTCCCACACCCTGGTCGACCAGGCGCTCACCGTGCTGCGCAACCTGGAGCACCGCGGCGCCACCGGCTCCGAGCCCGACTCCGGCGACGGCGCGGGCATCCTCTCCCAGGTCCCCGACGCCTTCTTCCGCGAGGTGGCCGGATTCGAGCTGCCCGAAGCCGGGTCGTACGCCGTCGGCATCGCCTTCCTGCCGGTCCACGGCACCGAGGACGCCGTCTCCCGCATCGAGGCCATCGCCGACGAGGAGGGCCTCACCGTCCTCGGCTGGCGCGAGGTCCCGGTCGCCCCGCAGATGCTCGGCGCCACCGCCCGCTCGACCATGCCGGTCTTCCGTCAGATCTTCGTGACCGACGGTGCTTCGCAGGGCATCGCGCTGGACCGCCACGCCTTCGCGCTGCGCAAGCGCGCCGAGCGCGAGGCCGGTGTCTACTTCCCGTCGCTGTCCGCGCGGACCATCGTCTACAAGGGCATGCTGACCACCGGCCAGCTGGAGCCGTTCTTCCCGGACCTGTCCGACCGCCGCTTCGCCTCCGCGATCGCGCTCGTGCACTCCCGGTTCTCCACCAACACCTTCCCGAGCTGGCCGCTCGCCCACCCGTACCGTTTCGTCGCCCACAACGGCGAGATCAACACGGTCAAGGGCAACCGCAACTGGATGCGCGCCCGCGAGTCCCAGCTCGCCTCGGACCGGTTCGGCTCGTCCCCGGACCTGGAGCGGATCTTCCCGATCTGTACGCCGGACGCCTCGGACTCCGCCTCCTTCGACGAGGTCCTGGAGCTGCTCCACCTCGGCGGGCGCTCGCTGCCGCACTCCGTGCTGATGATGATCCCGGAGGCCTGGGAGAACCACGCCTCGATGGACGCGGACCGGCGCGCCTTCTACCAGTACCACTCCACGATGATGGAGCCCTGGGACGGCCCCGCCTGCGTCACCTTCACCGACGGCACCCAGGTCGGCGCCGTGCTCGACCGCAACGGTCTGCGCCCCGGCCGCTACTGGGTCACCGACGACGGCCTCGTCGTCCTCGGCTCCGAGGTCGGCGTCCTCGACATCGACCCCGCCAAGGTCGTCCGCAAGGGCCGCCTGCAGCCCGGCCGCATGTTCCTCGTGGACACCGCCGAGCACCGCATCATCGAGGACGACGAGATCAAGGCCCAGCTCGCCGGCGAGCAGCCCTACGCCGAGTGGATGGAAGCCGGCGAAATCGAGCTGTCCGACCTGCCCGAGCGCGAGCACATCGTGCACACCCACGCCTCGGTCACCCGCCGCCAGCAGACCTTCGGGTACACCGAGGAGGAGCTGCGCGTCATCCTCGCGCCGATGGCCAAGGCCGGCGCCGAGCCGATCGGCTCCATGGGCACCGACTCGCCCATCGCCGCGCTCTCCGACCGCCCCCGGCTGCTCTTCGACTACTTCACCCAGCTCTTCGCCCAGGTCACCAACCCGCCGCTGGACGCCATCCGCGAGGAACTGGTCACCTCCCTGCGCTCCTCGCTCGGCCCCCAGGGCAACCTGCTCGACCCGACGGCCGCCTCGTGCCGCAGCGTCCTGCTGCCCTTCCCGGTCATCGACAACGACGAGCTGGCCAAGCTCATCCACATCAACGCCGACGGCGACATGCCCGGCTTCAAGGCCGCGACCCTCTCCGGGCTCTACCGGGTGCACGGCGGTGGCGACGCGCTGGCCGCCCGCATAGAGGAGATCTGCGCCGAGGCCGACGCCGCCATCGAGAACGGCGCCCGGCTCATCGTCCTGTCCGACCGCCACTCGGACGCCGAGCACGCCCCGATCCCCTCGCTGCTGCTCACCTCCGCCGTCCACCACCACCTCATCCGCACCAAGCAGCGCACCGAGGTGGGCCTGCTGGTCGAGGCCGGCGACGTCCGCGAGGTCCACCACGTCGCCCTGCTCATCGGCTTCGGCGCCGCCGCGGTCAACCCGTACCTCGCGATGGAGTCCGTCGAGGACCTGGTCCGCGCGGGCACCTTCCTGCCCGGCGCGGAGCCCGAGCAGGCCATCCGCAACCTGATCTACGCCCTCGGCAAGGGCGTCCTCAAGGTCATGTCCAAGATGGGCATCTCCACCGTCGCCTCCTACCGCGGCGCCCAGGTCTTCGAGGCCGTCGGCCTGGACGAGGCCTTCGTCGCCAAGTACTTCAACGGCACCGCCACCAAGATCGGCGGCGTCGGCATCGACGTCGTCGCCCAGGAGGTCGCCGCCCGCCACGCCAAGGCGTACCCGGCCAGCGGCATCGCGCCGGCCCACCGCGCCCTGGACATCGGCGGCGAGTACCAGTGGCGCCGCGAGGGCGAGCCGCACCTGTTCGACCCGGAGACGGTCTTCCGCCTCCAGCACTCCACGCGCTCCGGCACGTACGACATCTTCAAGAAGTACACCGAGCGGGTGAACGAGCAGTCCGAGCGGCTGATGACGCTGCGCGGCCTGTTCGGCTTCAAGAGCGGCCGGCAGCCGATCTCCCTCGACGAGGTCGAGCCCGTCTCCGAGATCGTCAAGCGCTTCTCCACCGGCGCCATGTCGTACGGCTCCATCTCCCAGGAGGCGCACGAGACCCTCGCCATCGCCATGAACCAGCTGGGCGGCAAGTCCAACACCGGTGAGGGCGGCGAGGACCCGGAGCGCCTGTACGACCCGGCGCGCCGCTCCAGCATCAAGCAGGTCGCCTCCGGCCGCTTCGGCGTCACCAGCGAGTACCTGGTCAACGCCGACGACATCCAGATCAAGATGGCCCAGGGCGCCAAGCCCGGCGAGGGCGGGCAGCTGCCCGGCCACAAGGTGTACCCGTGGGTCGCCAAGACCCGGCACTCCACCCCGGGCGTCGGCCTGATCTCCCCGCCGCCGCACCACGACATCTACTCCATCGAGGACCTGGCCCAGCTGATCCACGACCTGAAGAACGCGAACCCGCAGGCGCGGATCCACGTCAAGCTGGTCTCCGAGGTCGGCGTCGGCACGGTCGCGGCGGGTGTGTCCAAGGCCCACGCGGACGTGGTGCTGATCTCCGGCCACGACGGCGGCACCGGCGCCTCCCCGCTCACGTCGCTCAAGCACGCCGGCGGCCCCTGGGAGCTGGGCCTCGCCGAGACCCAGCAGACCCTGCTGCTCAACGGCCTGCGCGACCGGATCGTCGTGCAGACCGACGGCCAGCTCAAGACCGGCCGCGACGTCGTCATCGCCGCGCTGCTCGGCGCCGAGGAGTTCGGTTTCGCGACCGCGCCGCTCGTCGTCTCCGGCTGCGTCATGATGCGCGTCTGCCACCTGGACACCTGCCCGGTCGGCATCGCCACCCAGAACCCGGTGCTGCGCGAGCGGTTCTCCGGCAAGGCCGAGTACATCGTGAACTTCTTCCGGTTCATCGCCGAAGAGGTCCGCGAGATCCTCGCCGAGCTGGGCTTCCGCTCCATCGAGGAGGCCGTCGGCCACGCCGAGACCCTCGACGTGACCCGGGCCGTCGACCACTGGAAGGCGCAGGGCCTCGACCTGGAGCCGCTGTTCCACGTGCCCGCGCTGGCCGAGGGCGCGGTGCGCCACCAGGCCGTCGCCCAGGACCACGGCCTGGAGAAGGCACTCGACAACGAGCTGATCAAGCTCGCCTCCGACGCGCTGGCCGCCGAGGACGCCACCCAGGCCGCCCCGGTGCGCGCCCAGGTCGCCATCCGCAACATCAACCGCACGGTCGGCACCATGCTCGGCCACGAGGTCACCAAGAAGTTCGGCGGCGCGGGCCTGCCCGACGACACCGTCGACATCACCTTCACCGGCTCCGCCGGCCAGTCCTTCGGCGCCTTCGTCCCGCGCGGCATCACCCTGCGCCTGGAGGGCGACGCCAACGACTACGTCGGCAAGGGCCTGTCCGGCGGCCGGATCGTCGTCCGCCCCGACCGGGGCGCCGACCACCTCGCCGAGTTCTCCACCATCGCCGGCAACACCATCGGCTACGGCGCCACCGGCGGCGAGATGTTCCTGCGCGGCAAGGTCGGCGAGCGCTTCTGCGTCCGCAACTCCGGCGCGCTGGTCGTCTCCGAGGGCGTCGGCGACCACGGCTGCGAGTACATGACCGGCGGCCACGCCGTCGTCCTCGGCGAGACCGGCCGCAACTTCGCGGCCGGCATGTCCGGCGGCATCGCCTACGTCATCGACCTCGACCCCGACAACGTCAACGTCGGCAACGCCGACGCCGTCCGGGCCCTCGACGACGCCGACAAGGACTGGCTGCACGACGTGGTGCGCCGCCACGCCGAGGAGACCGGCTCCACGGTCGCCGCGAAGCTGCTCGCCGACTGGCCCACCGCCGTGGAGCGCTTCAGCAAGCTCATCCCCAGCACGTACCAGGCAGTGCTCGCCGCCAAGGACGCCGCCGAGCGAGCCGGTCTCTCCGAGACCGAGACCACCGAGAAGATGATGGAGGCGGCGACCAATGGCTGATCCCAAGGGCTTTCTGAACCACGGACGCGAGGTCGCCAGGACCCGCCCCGTCGGCGAGCGCGTCAAGGACTGGAACGAGGTCTACGTCCCCGGCTCCCTGCTGCCGATCATCAGCAAGCAGGCCAGCCGCTGCATGGACTGCGGCATCCCGTTCTGCCACAACGGCTGCCCCCTCGGGAACCTGATCCCCGAGTGGAACGACTACGCCTACCGCGAGGACTGGTCGGCGGCGTCCGAGCGCCTGCACGCCACCAACAACTTCCCGGAGTTCACCGGCCGCCTGTGCCCCGCTCCGTGCGAGTCGGCCTGCGTGCTCGGCATCAACCAGCCGCCGGTCACCATCAAGAACGTCGAGGTCTCCATCATCGACAAGGCGTGGGAGACCGGGGACGTCGCCCCGCAGATCCCCGAGCGCCTGTCCGGCAAGACCGTCGCCGTCATCGGCTCGGGCCCGGCCGGCCTCGCCGCCGCCCAGCAGCTCACCCGGGCCGGTCACACCGTCGCCGTCTACGAGCGCGCGGACCGCGTCGGTGGCCTCCTGCGCTACGGCATCCCCGAGTTCAAGATGGAGAAGCGGCACATCAACCGCCGCATAGAGCAGATGCGCGCGGAGGGCACCCGCTTCCGCACCGGCGTCGAGATCGGCCGCGACCTCAAGGCCGGCGACCTGAAGAAGCGCTACGACGCCGTCGTCATCGCAGCCGGCTCCACCACCGCCCGCGACCTGCCGGTTCCCGGCCGCGAGCTGAACGGCATCCACCAGGC
Organism: Streptomyces sp. BK208; assembly: GCF_004364245.1. GTDB lineage: Bacteria > Actinomycetota > Actinomycetes > Streptomycetales > Streptomycetaceae > Streptomyces. The sequence goes on from NZ_SOAV01000008.1 coordinate 307,827, forward strand.
GATGGAGTACCTGCCGCTGGCCAACAAGGTCCAGGAGGGCGACTACGTGGCGCCCCCGATCACGGCCGAGGGCAAGCACGTCGTCGTCATCGGCGGCGGCGACACCGGCGCCGACTGCGTGGGCACCGCCCACCGCCAGGGCGCGGCCTCCGTCACCCAGCTGGAGATCATGCCCCGGCCGGGCGAGGAGCGGGACGCGGTGCGCCAGCCGTGGCCGACCTTCCCCATGCTGTACAAGGTCACCAGCGCCCACGAGGAGGGTGGCGAGCGGGTCTACGCCGTCTCCACCACCCACTTCGAGGGCGACCAGGACGGCAACGTCCAGTGGCTGCACCTGAGCGAGGTCGAGTTCATCGAGGGGAAGCTGACCCCGAAGCCGGGCACCGAGCGCAAGATCCCGGCCCAGCTGGTCACCCTCGCCATGGGCTTCACCGGCACCGACAAGGAGAACGGTCTCGTCGACCAGTTCGGCCTGGAGCTCGACGAACGCGGTAACATCGCCCGGGACGCCGACTTCCAGACCAACGTGCCGGGTGTGTTCGTCGCCGGTGACGCCGGCCGCGGCCAGTCGCTCATCGTCTGGGCGATCGCCGAGGGCCGCTCGGCGGCGCGCGGCGCCGACCGCTTCCTGACCGGGGCCAGCGAACTGCCGGCCCCGATCCGCCCGACCGACCGCGCCCTCGCGGTCTGACGGACGGAACAACCGAAGAACGTCCCGCACAAAGGCGTGCGGAACACTGATGGCGCCTGCCCCGTCCCCGACCGGACCAAGGGCAGGCGCCGTCGCATGCTCAGGGCACCCGGTAGGTGTCCCCGTACATCTCCCACACCAGCGGCGTCGCCAGCTCCAGGTTCCCGGCCGCGAGGAAGCGGCGCTGGGCCGTGCCGACGCGGGAGGTGTCGACGCCCGGGCGCTTGGCCTTCATGGCCTGCTCGCGCACGTCCAGGAAGGTCTCCAGGTAGGCCTTCTCGGACCCGCCCTGACCCGGCGTCTCCGCCTTGACCATGGCCTGCTCGCGCAGCCCGTAGAAGCCCTCGGCGTCCGTGTCGGGGCCGTGGAAGACCATCGCGTCGTAGTAGACGAACTGGCCCAGCGTGCCCAGGCCGTCCAGCTTGGCCAGGCGCACCGCCGGTTCGAAGTAGACCCGGTCGCGCTCCTCCTCCTGCGCCTCGCGGAACGCCGGGACCTCCGCCTCCGCCCGCCACGCCGCCGTGAAGCCGGGGTCCAGACCCTCGTGGGAGTCGCTGCCGTCCACCTCGCGCAGGGCCGGCAGGTAGCCTGCCAGGCCGTTGTCCGGATGGGCCTCGGTGTAGCGCTCGACCAGGGTGAGCAGGTCGTGGGTGCCGGTGCAGAAACCGATGATGCCCGCGGTGTACCCGTCGCCGTCCCCGACGTCCTCGATGCTGCCGTAGGCCGTGCGCCACCGCGTGGTCGAGTTCTCCGCGCTGGACACCAGCTGCTGGGCCAGCTCCTTCTTCGCGGGCGCGGCCAGCCCCGCCGGCAGGTCGGCGATGAGCGCGTCGTCCGCCTCCCGCTCCTCCTCGGCCCGGTCCTTGGCGTCGTCCCGGGCCGACCGGGCGGCGGCCGGTGCGGACGCGGACGTCGCGGCCGGGTCGTCCGCCGCGTCGGACGAGTCCCCCGGCACCACGAAGTACACGCCCGCCGCGATCACGGGCAGGGCCCCGAGGAGCAGCACTCCGGCTCGTTTCACAGGGGGACACCTTTCGTAGGGGGACAGCTCGCACAGCGGGGAGCACTCACAGGGGCACGCTCCCGCCCGTCAGTTCGGACACCTTGACCACCGCCGTCACCGCCAGCAGCACCACCAGCGCGGCACCCGCCCCGGCCTGCACCACCGTGCGGCGCCCGTCGCGGGGCGCGTACGCGAACGACACGGCCAGCGCACCGCCGGCCAGCAGGCCGCCGAGGTGCCCCTGCCACGACGTGAACCAGGCGGAGACCACCAGCCACAGCAGCAGGGGGAGCATGAGACGGTTGACGCCCGCCGGGTCGGCGCCCAGCCGGCGGTGCAGCACGTAGTACGCCGCCCCCACCCCGAAGACCGCACCGGACGCGCCGACCGAGACCTGCCCGGGGTCGGCGAGGACCAGTTCCAGGACGGACCCGCCGAGCGCCGACAGCAGGTACAGGGCGGCGAAGCGGAACCGGCCGAGCATCAGCTCCACCACCCGCCCCAACTGCCACAGCACGACCATGTTCAGCGTGAGATGCAGGATCCCGAAGGCGCTTTCGAAGGGCGACTGGTGGAGGAAGGCGCCGGTGAGCATCCGCTCCCACTCGCCCTGGGCGACCCCCTCCCCCCGCAGGGGCCCGGCGCTCAGGACCAGTCCGTCGCCGACCAGGGGCGTGCCGTCCGGGCCGATCAGCCGCGAACCGACCATGGCGAACCGGTCCACGATCCCCGGTCGCACCACCTCCGCCAGGTACACCAGCACGTTCAGCGCGAACAGCACGTACGTCACGACGGGTGTCGCCGACATCCGGCCGCCGGCGATGGTCCGGGCCTGCCTGGCCGAACGCGCCCCCTCCTTCACGCACTCCGGGCACTGGTGGCCGACGGCGGCCTCGCGCATGCAGTCCGGGCAGATGTACCGCTCGCAGCGGGTGCAGCGGACGTGGCACTCCACCGCGGGATGGCGCCAACAGGTGGGGGTGGGCTCGGAATCCACGGGGCCGGCTCCTCGGGACGGGCGGACGGTGAGCCGGTGGGGACGGCGGCGAACAAAATAGCGAATGCCGGTGACCCGGCCGAGCGGCGGGGTGCACCGTGCCGTAACCTCGGCACCCGCACGACGCACGGCAGGGGTGACCGGGGGAGTCCGCATGGCCGCGATCAGTCTCACCAAGGTGCAGGAGAGCGCACCCGCGCTGGTCGACCTGTACAAGACCGCCGGGGTGTCGCTCACCAAGCACGGCATGGACGGAACACGGGCGGCGGTCTACCTCGTCGTCGACTACTCCGGCTCGATGAAGCCCTACTACAAGGACGGCAGCGTGCAGGCGCTCGCCGACCGCGTACTGAGCCTGTCCGCGCACCTCGATGACGACGGCACCGTGCCCGTGGTGTTCTTCTCCACCGACGTCGACGCCGTCACCGAGATCGCGCTCACCGACCACCAGGGGCGGATCGACCGGATCGTGTCCGGCCTCGGGCACATGGGCAGGACCAACTATCACGTGGCCATGGACGTTGTCGTCGACCACTACCTCGACAGCGGTGCCAGAGACCCTGCCTTCGTCGTCTTCCAGACCGACGGCGCCCCGACAAGTCGCCTCGCCGCCGAGCGGTACCTGTGCAAGGCGGCACCGCTGCCGCTGTTCTGGCAGTTCGTCGGCTTCGGCGACCCGGGCAGCCGCCAGTTCGACTACCTGCGGGGGCTCGACGAACTCGCGGTGCCCGGCAAACGCGTCGTCGACAACGCCGGGTTCTTCCACGTCGGCCGCGACCCGCGGAAGGTCACCGACGCCGACCTGTACGACCGGCTGGTGGGCGAATTCCCCCAGTGGCTGGCGGCCGCACGCGCTCAGGGCATCGTGCGGCCCGCCTGAAGAAGACCCGGACGCGACGGTCAGTGCGTCAGGGAGAAGCCCAGCAGCACACCCGCCGACACCTCCACCGACCCCGGCGCCAGGTCACCGGCCGCACCACCGAGCGCCCGGCCGTGACCGTGGTACTGGACGGTGGACTCGGCGTCCACGTCCTGGATGTGCACCACGGGCCCCAGCCGCACCCCCGCCGCCTCCGTGTACACCTCCGCCTTGCGCCGGGCGGCGGCCACCGCCCGGCGACGCGCCTCGTCCCGCAGCGCCGGCTTGTCGTGCACGTCGAACTCGACGTCGTCGATCCGGTGCGCACCCGCGTCGACCGCGTCCACGATCAACCGCTGGAGATCGTCCAGCGCCTCCGTCTCGACCGAGTACGACGCCGAGCAGCGGTATCCGAGGAACTTCTGCTCGGGCCCGTAACCGTCGTACTGGGAATTGAGCCTGAGCCGGGAACCCGAGACCGAGGCGTCCGGTATCCCGTGCGCGCGCAACGCCTCACGCAGCCGCGACACCGCCGCCCCCGCCTGCTGGAAGGCCCGCTCCGGGGACGGCTCCGTCATGTCCACCGCCAGCTTCACCCGCACCAGCTGCGGCGCCGTCCGCACACTGCCCGCGCCGAACACACTGAGCCCCCAGGGCTCGCCGATCGTCTGTGTCATGCGCCGTATTGAAACAGCACACCGGCGCCCCGCGCCCCCCGATCACGTATCGCACTCCAGCACCGTCCGGCACAGCCCGCACCGCGCCCGTACCCGCCCCCGCACCGGCACCCCGATCCGCTGGTGACAGGTCGGACAGTCGAACGCCACCCGCAGCTGCCCCGGTGCCCCGGCCGTGAAGGCGTACGGCACACCGTCCGCCGCCGCGCCCCGGGCCCCCGCGTCCTGCGCGTGCCGGCGGTCCCGCGCGTAACGGCGCCGGCCCGCCCAGCCCGCCGCGGTGAGCGGCGGCTGCTGCCCGTCCCGGCGCGCCCGGGCCAGACCCCTGCCGTACGCCGTGTACGCCTGCGGACTCGTGAACCACACCGACGGATCCTCACCGAACAGCAGCGCCCGCTTGGCCAGCACGTACCCGAACTCCTCCGGCGTCAGATACCCCAGCTTCTGCGAGGACGCCGCGTCCTCCCGGTAGGCGTCCAGGAGCAGCCAGCCGGCGCCCAGGTACGTCGTCGCCGTGTCGGTGAGGATCTCGTTGGCCCGGGTGCCGGGGAAGGCCAGGTCGAGACGGTGCAGATACACGTGCATCACCTCGTGCGCCAAGGCCGCGCCGATGTCCCGGCGATGCGTGCGGAAACGGTCGTTCAGCTCGACGAAGTACTCCGGACCCGCCGTCAGCTCCACGTTCGCCGCGTGCGTCATCTCCCGGAACGAGACGATCATGCGGGCGTCCGGCAGCCGGTAGTGCCGCACCAGCTCACGCGCCACCCGCTGCGTCCCCAGATACAGGTCGTCCGTGTCGCAGAACGCCACGTCCACCGGCGCCACACTGGCCGAGAACGTCCGCACGGTGTCGTACGACAGCCGCCGGTACAGCGCCGTCACCGCCTCCCGCACCGTCTCCAGGTGCGGGAACCCGTGCTCGACCGGTCCGCCGTTCGCCACGCCCTACCCCCAAGACGCCTGCACCCTGCTCCCTGCCCCCACTGTACGAGCCGCACGAGGACCGCAGCGCGTTCAGCGCCTGAGACGGTCTGCGCCCGACCGGCCACCGCCCTTAAGGTGTGCGCCCATGACCACCAGCAACACCGGCACCGGTGCCGTCGAACCCGCCGCCCGCGAGGAACTGGCCCGGCTGCGGGACAGCATCGACAACATCGACGCGGCCGTCGTCCACATGCTCGCCGAGCGCTTCAAGTGCACCCAGCGGGTCGGCCACCTCAAGGCCCGCCACCGGCTGCCGCCCGCCGACCCGGCCCGGGAGGCCCAGCAGATCGCCCGGCTCCGCGCCCTCGCCGAAAGCGCCAAGCTCGACCCGGCGTTCGCCGAGAAGTTCCTGAACTTCATCGTCGCCGAGGTGATCCACCACCACGAACGCATCGCGGAGGACAACGGCGCCGCCACCGCACCCGCCTCCGACTGAACGACCGAGCGACCGAGCGACCGAGCGACTCAGCGACCGGGACGGACCGCGCCCCCGCCCACGGGGGCGCACGCCGGGCAGCACGCCGCCGGCCCGGCCACGGGCCCGACGACCGGCGCGGCGGGCCGGACAAACCGTGCGTACCGAACCGCGCCTGTGCCCTGCCCACCCCATCAGGCAGCATGTCGTGCATGTCCGTACTGACGCGCGACGAAGCGCAGACCCGCTCCCGGCTCCTCGACGTCCACCACTACACGATCGACCTCGATCTCACCCGTGGGGACGACACCTTCGACTCCCGCACCGTCATCCGGTTCACCGTCCGCGGCGACACGGACACCGCGGACACCTTCGTCGAGGTCAAGCCCGCCGAACTGCGCACCGCCACCCTGGACGGACATCCCCTCGACCCGGCCGCCCTCGACGAGAACCGGCTGCCCCTGAAGGACCTCACCCCCGGCGAGCACGAACTGCGCGTCGAGGCCGCCATGCGCTACTCCCGCACCGGCGAGGGCATGCACCGCTTCACCGACCCCACCGACGGCGAGACCTACGTCTACACCCAGCTCTTCCTCGACGACGTCCAGCGCGTCTACGCCGCCTTCGACCAGCCCGACCTCAAGGCCGTCTTCGACCTCACCGTCACCGCCCCCGACAGCTGGACCGTCCTCGCCAACGGCATCACCGAACACACCGGCGACGGCCACTGGAAGGCCGCTACCACCCCCCGCATCTCCACCTACCTCGTCGCCGTCGCCGCCGGCCCCTGGCACTCCGTGCGCACCGAACACCGCGGCCTGCCCTTCGGCATCCACTGCCGCCGCTCCCTCGCCCCCCACCTCGACGCCGACGCCGACGAGATCCTCGACGTCACCCGCGCCTGCTTCGACCGCTACCACGAGAAGTTCACCGAGCCCTACCCCTTCGACTCCTACGACCAGGCGTTCGTCCCCGAGTTCAACGCCGGAGCCATGGAGAACCCCGGCCTCGTCACCTTCCGCGACGAGTTCGTCTTCCGCTCCGCCGTCACCGACACCCAGCGCCAGACCCGCGCCATGGTCATCGCCCACGAAATGGCCCACATGTGGTTCGGCGACCTCGTCACCCTGCGCTGGTGGGACGACATCTGGCTGAACGAGTCCTTCGCCGAGTACATGGGCTACCAGACCACCGCCGAGGCCACCCGCTTCACCGACACCTGGACCGACTTCGGCGTCACCCGCAAACCCTGGGGCTACGACGCCGACCAGCGCCCCTCCACCCACCCCGTCGCCCCCGAGGACGTGCGGGACACCGCCTCCGCCCTCCTCAACTTCGACGGCATCTCCTACGCCAAGGGCGCCTCCGCCCTGCGCCAGCTCGTCACCTGGCTCGGCGAGAAGGACTTCCTGGCCGGCATCAACATCCACTTCGAACGGCACAAGTTCGCCAACGCCTCCCTCGCCGACTTCATCGACTCCCTCGCCGCCGCCACCGACCGCGACGTCCACGCCTGGGCCGACGCCTGGCTGCGCACCACCGGCGTCGACACCCTCACCCCCGACGTCACCGGCGACAACGGCAGCCGCTCCCTCCACGTCGCACGCAAGGGCGAACGGCCCCACCGGATCGCCGTCGGCCTCTACGACCGCGACCTCACCGACGAGGGCCGGCTCACCCTGCGCACCCGCCTCGACCTCGACCTCCCCCAGAGCGAACCCCGGCCCATCGGCAAACTCCCCGCCCTGGTCGTCCTCAACGACGGCGACCTCTCCTACGCCAAGATCCGCTTCGACGCCGACTCCTTCCGCACCCTGAGCGAAGGCCTCTCCGGCCTGCCCGACCCGCTCACCCGGGCCGTCGCCTGGAACGCCCTCAGGGACGCCGTCCGCGACGGCGAACTCCCCGCCGCCGCCTACCTCGGCATCGCCCGCACCCACCTCCCGCACGAGACCGACCTCGCACTCGTCGACGGCGTCCTCGCCTTCGCCGCCGGCCAGGTCGCCGACCGCTACGTCACCCCCGCCCAGCGGCCCGCCGCCCTGACCACCCTCGCCGAACTCTGCCGCGACCTCATGCGCCGCACCGAGGACGGCGACCACCCCGGCCTGCGCCTGATCGCCGTACGCCACCGCATCGCCACCGCCGCCCACCCCGACACCATCGCCGCCTGGCTCGCCGACGGCACCGTGCCCGGCGGCCCCGAACTCGACCCCGAACTGCGCTGGCGCATCCTCACCCGGCTCGCCGTCCTCGGCGCCACCGACGAGGCCGCCATCGCCGCCGAACTGGACGACGACCCGAGCGCCACCGGCCAGGAAGGCGCCGCCCGCTGCCGCGCGGCCCTGCCCGACGCCGAGGCCAAGGCCCGCGCCTGGGAGGCCATGTTCGCCACCGACGACCTCTCCAACTACCTGTTCACCGCCACCGCCCAAGGCTTCTGGCAGCCCGAGCAGGCCGACCTCGTGGCCGGTTACGTCCCGCGCTACTACACCGAGGCCGTCGCCCTCGCCGCCCGCCGCGGCCCCGCCATCGCCGAGGCCGCGGGACGCTGGGCCTTCCCCGCCCACGCCGTCGACGCCGACACCCTCCGCCTCGGCCTGGAATGCCTCGCCGGCGCCGACCCCCTCCCCGCCCTGCGCCGCAAACTCACCGACCAGCTCGACGACCTCGCCCGCGCACTGCGGGTACGGGAGGCGCACACGGACTGACCCCGGCCCCGGCCGGTCCCCGGGGCACGGGGGACCGGCCGCCACCCGGCACGGGAAGCCCACCGGGATACCCCTTTCGGGTTGCGCTCACTGAGCTGTCCGGGCGAACACCCGCCCCGGCGTACAAGCTGGAACCCCAGTCCCCGTGCCCCAAGGACGGCTCATGGGCATGCCGCCCCTCGCCTCGGGCCCGCACGGCACCGACGCCCTGCGGCCCCTGATCGACACCGTGCTCGACGCCCTGCGCACCGGCACCACCGCACGCGGCGGACCCCTGCCCGCGGGCGGCCCCGACGCCGTCGCCGCCCGGATGGCCGACGCGGCCGGCGACATCCTGCCCGACCGCGGCGACCCCGACGCACTCCGCGTCCTGGTCACCGCCCTCGCCGAAGGCGCCGCCGACCCCGCCCACCCCCTGTGCACCGCCCACCTGCACGCCCCGCCCCTCGCCGTCGCGGCCGCCGCCGACCTCGCCGCGAGCATCCTCAACCCCTCCCTCGACTCCTGGGACCAGGCACCCGCCGCCACCGCACTGGAAACCCTCGTCACCCGCGCCCTCGCCCGGGAGACCGGCGCCACCGACGCCCTCGTCACCACCGGCGGCACCGAGTCCAACCAGCTCGCCCTCCTGCTCGCCCGCGAGAGACACGGCCCCGGCCTGCGACTGGTCCACGGCGAGAACGCCCACCACTCCCTGCCCCGCGCCGCCCGGCTCCTCGGCCTGCCCGACCCCGTCGCCGTCCCCGCCCCCGCCGGCACCCTCGACCCCGCCGCCCTCGACGAGGCCCTCACCCGCATCCCCGGCCCGCACCTCGTCGCCGCCACCGCCGGCACCACCGACGCCGGACTCATCGACCCGCTGCCCGACATCGCCGACCGCTGCGCCGCCCACGCCGCCCGCCTCCACATCGACGCCTCCTACGGCGGCGGCCTCCTCTTCAGCGACCGGCACCGCGCACGACTCACGGGACTGGAAGCCGCCGACACCGTCGCCCTGGACCTGCACAAACTCGGCTGGCAGCCCATCCCCGCCGGACTCCTCACCGTCACCGACCAGGACGACCTCGCCGCCCTCCACCACCACGCCCCCTACCTCAACGCCGACGACGACACCGACGCCGGCCTGCCCGACCTCCTCCACCGCTCCCCGCGCACCAGCCGCCGCCCCGACATCCTCAAAGCCGCCGTCACCCTCAAGACCCTCGGCCGCACCGGCCTGGGAGCCCTCGTCGACCAGGTCTGCACCCTCGCCCAGGACTTCGCCCGGCTCGTCGACACCCACCCCGGGTTCCACCTGCACGCACCGCCCACCATCAGCACGGTCCTCTTCCGGCCCGCAGGCGCCACCGACGACGCCGTCGCCGCCGTACGCCGCACCCTGCTCACCACCGGCCGCGCCGTCCTCGGCCGTGCCCGCGCCGACGGCCGCCTCTGGCTCAAGGCCACCCTCCTCAACCCCCACACCCGACCGGACGACCTCACCGCACTCCTGACACTCGTGGAAGGACACGCCCCCCGATGAGCCCCGCCCCGCACCCCGCCCCCGACGCCCCCCGCGACCTCGTCGGCATCGGCATCGGCCCCTTCAACCTCTCCCTCGCGGCCCTCGCCGACCCCCTCCCCGGCCTCGACGCCGTCTTCTACGAACAGCGCCCCGACTTCCGCTGGCACCCCGGCCTGCTCATCGACGGCGCCCGCGTCCAGGTGCCCTTCCTCGCCGACCTCGTCACCCTCGTCGACCCGGCCAGCCCCTGGACCTTCCTCAACCACCTCAGGGCCAGAGAACGCCTCTTCCCCTTCTACTTCGCCGAACGCTTCCACATCGAACGAGCCGAGTACGACGCCTACTGCCGCTGGGTCGCCGAGAACCTGCCCGCCCTCCGCTTCCACCACCAGGTCGACGCCGTCCGCTGGAACCCCGAACGCGGCCTCTTCGAAGTCGACTACACCCAGCTCGACGCCGCCGGGGAGGCGGAAGCCCTCGGCCGCACCCACACCCGCAACGTCGTCCTCGGCGTCGGCACCGAACCCCACGTCCCCGACCCGCTCAGGCCCCTCGTCGAGGACCCCGCCGTCCCCGTCGTCCACGCCACCGACTACCTGCGCCACCGCGACACCCTGCGCAGCGCCGGACACGTCACCGTCATCGGCACCGGACAGTCCGGCGCCGAGGTCTTCCTCGACCTGCTCCGCCACCGCCCCGCAGGCCGCGAACGACTGCACTGGCTCGGCCGCACCGAAGCCCTCGCCCCCATGGAGTACTCCAAACTCGGCCTGGAGCACTTCACCCCCGACTACACCCGCTACTTCCACGGCCTGGCCGAAGCGGTCCGCGACCGCCTCGTCGCCGCCCAGTGGCAACTGCACAAGGGCATCGACGCCGACACCACCGCCGCCATCCACGACGAGCTCTACCGCCGCACCCTCGACGGCGGCTGGCCCGACACCACCCTCACCCCCGGCGTCCACGTCCGCACCGCCGGCCGCATCGGCGCCACCCAGGTCGAACTCCACCTCGAACACGACCAGCAGAAGACCCGCTCCCGCCTCACCACCGACGCCGTCGTTCTCGCCACCGGCCACCGCGAACGCCCCCTCGGCCGCATCCTCGCCGGCCTCGACCCCTACATGCGGCGCGACAGCAGCGAACGCCCCCGCGTCGACGACCGCCACCGCCTCGTCCTCGACCCCTCCGTCACCGGCACCGTCTACGTCCAGAACGCCGAGACCCACACCCACGGCGTCGGCACCCCCGACCTCGGCCTCGCCGCCTGGCGCAGCGCCACCATCCTCAACGACCTCACCGGACAGGAGCCCTACCCGCTGCCCCGCCGCACCGCCTTCACCACCTTCGGCCTGGAGAACGGCCGGCCCCAGATCCCGTCCGCACGCCACCACCGGGCACTGACACCCCTGGCGGACGGAATCTGAGGCCGGCCTCCCGTGCCGCGGATCAGAACACGGGCACCCCGTCACGCGTCAGCGACCAGTCCACGGACGCGAAGTCCTTCGGGTCCAGCACACCCTTCGCCGTCACCCACTCCGCGATCCGCGTCCGGATCTCCGTCGACTCCGACCACAGCTCCTTGGCCGACGCCACGTGCGGGAAGGCACCGCCACCATTGGCCCGGTAGTTGTTCACCGCCAGCACGAACTGCGCGGCGTCGTCCAGCGGAGCGCCGCCGAACGTGACGTTCCGGATCCGCGAACCGGCCGCCTGCGCGACGTCGATCTCGTACGCCAGCCCCGACACGTAGTCGTAGTTGTAGTCCGGACGGCCGTTCGCGTTCGTCAGCCTGTCCACGTCCACCGGCGACCCGGCCGCCGTCCGCACGTAGTACTCCGCCGAATACTCCAGGTACGCCCGCACCTGCGCGCCGGTCAGCAACTTCGCCACCAGCGTGTTGTCGTACACGTACAGACTCGACAGGTCCCGGATCGTCACCTCGCCGGCCGGGATCTGCGAGGTCCGCGAGAACGGCGACGCCTGCGCGAGCACCGGCAGCGAGGCGTACTCCGTGCCCGCCAGCGCCTCCTTGACCACGTCCTCCTGCACCTTCGTGATCAGGTCGATGATCGGGGCGTCCTTGTACCGGGCCTCGACCGTCGTCAGTGTCTCGGTGGCCGTGCCCACGACCTGGTTGACGTACGCCACCACCTTCGCGTGCTCGTCCTTCAGCAGCCGCGTGATCCTCGGGTCGTCCGCGACCGCGTTGGAATTGCGCAGCGACGCCTTCACCGACTCGACCTGCCAGCGACCCCGCTCGAAGACCAGCTCGAAGTCGAACAGGGTGAGCCGCTCGGCGAAGCACAGCGGCTCCGACAGCACGACCGTCCGCCCCGTCTCCTCGTTGACGACCCTCAGCTCGGCGATCTCCTCGTGCGCGTGCCCCACCAGGATCGCGTCGATCCCCGGCACCAGCCGCGCCACGTTCGCCGCCGCGTTCTCCACGTACGGCACCTGGTCACCGTACGAGGACGTGCCCGACGAACCGGAGTGCGCCGACACGACCACCACGTCCGCACCCATCGAACGCAGCTTCGGCACCCACTTGGCCGCCTGCTCCTCGAGCCCCGGGAACGCCAGCTTCCCCTGCACGTACGCCTTGTCCCAGATCGCGATACCCGGGTTCGTCAGGCCCAGCACCGCCACCTTCACCGGCGGCGCGCCCTTCACCCGGAACGTCTTCATGAAATACGGCGGGAAAGCCGGCTTCAGCGTCTTCGCGTCCACCGCGTTCGCACCGAGCAGCGGGAAATCGCACTGCTCCTCGAACTTGCGCAGCGTCTCGATGCCGTAGTTGAACTCGTGGTTCCCGAGCGCCACCGCGTCGTAGCCGATCGCGTTCATCGCCTGCGCCATCGGGTGCACCGGACCGCCCTTGGCGGTGATCGGGTCCACCTTGGCGTAGTAGTACGTCAGCGGGGTCCCCTGAATGGTGTCGCCCGCGTCCACCAGCAGCGTGTTGTGGCGGCCCTTCTCCTCGCGCACCTGGTTCACCAGCGTGGAGATCCGGCCGAGCCCCTGGGCGTTGCCCGCCGCGTCGGTGTACTCGGCGTCCTTGAAGTAGTCCCAGTTGAAGACGTGCCCGTGCAGGTCGGTGGTGCCGAGCACGGTCAGCGCGTAACGCTTCGGCTTCCGGCGGCCCCGGTGCGCGGGGACCGCCGCCTCGGCCGCCGGAGCCGCCGCCGCGCCGGTCAGGGCGACTCCCGCCCCCGTCACGGCGGACCTGCTCAGGAACGTGCGGCGGTTCAACGGCATGACTGACTCTCCTCGGTGGACCCGTGCAGACGCTGGCGACCGGACAGTGGCAACGCGCGTAGATTCTGTCCTGAACATGCCGCGTGTCAAGAGGTGACGGCCCACCCGAATGTCCCCCGACCGGCCCATCGCTGCTCATCGGAGCGGCCGGGTGCACAATTCAACACTTGTCAATACCCCTTTACCGAAAGGTCGTTGAGTGGTCATGCGTGGCCAATTCGCTACCCGGCAGTAAGTCATAGGCTCGACCCATGCGCCGAGCAAAGATCGTCTGCACTCTTGGTCCCGCCACCGACTCGTACGACCAGATCAAGGACCTGGTCGACGCCGGCATGGACATCGCCCGCTTCAATTTCAGCCACGGCACCCACGCCGAGCACGAAGAGCGCTACCGCCGGGTCCGCAAGGCGTCCGACGAGACCGGCCGCAGCGTCGGCACCCTCGCCGACCTTCAGGGCCCGAAGATCCGCCTCGGCCGCTTCGCAGAAGGACCCGTACTCCTTGAACGCGGCGACACCTTCACCATCACCGTCGAGGAAGGCACCGAAGGCGACCGCCACACCTGCGGCACCACCTACGCCGGCCTCGCCGACGACGTCACCCCCGGCGAACGCGTCCTCGTCGACGACGGCAAGGTCTGCCTGGAGGTCACCGGCGTCGACGGACCCCACGTGCGCACCGAGGTCGTCGAAGGCGGCATGGTCTCCGACCACAAGGGCCTCAACCTCCCCGGCGTCGCCGTGTCCGTGCCCGCCCTCTCGAAGAAGGACGAGGACGACCTGCGCTGGGCACTGCGGGCCGGCTTCGACGTCGTCGCCCTCTCCTTCGTCCGCAGCGGACGCGACATCCTCGACGTCCACCGCATCATGGACGAGGAAGGCCGCCGCCTCCCCGTCATCGCCAAGATCGAGAAACCGCAGGCCGTCGAGAACATCGAGGACATCGTCGCCGCCTTCGACGGCATCATGGTCGCCCGCGGCGACCTCGGCGTCGAAATGCCCCTCGAACAGGTGCCGATCGTCCAGAAGCGCGCCGTCAAGCTCGCCAAGCGCAACGCCAAACCGGTCATCGTCGCCACCCAGATGCTCGACTCCATGATCGACAACGCCCGCCCGACCCGCGCCGAAGCCTCCGACGTCGCCAACGCGATCATCGACGGCACCGACGCCGTGATGCTCTCCGGCGAGACCAGCGTCGGCAAGCACGCGACCGACACCGTGCGCACCATGGCCCGCATCGTCGAAGCGGCAGAGGAGGACATCCTTGCCAAGGGACTGCCCCCGCTCACCGAACGCAACAAGCCCCGCACCCAGGGCGGCGCCGTCGCCCGCGCCGCCGCCGAGATGGGCGACTTCCTCGGCGCGAAGTTCCTGGTCGCCTTCACCCAGTCCGGCGACACCGTCCGCCGCCTCTCCCGCTACCGCTCGCCCATCCCGCTGCTCGCCTTCACCCCGGAACCGGCGACCCGCTCCCAGCTCAGCCTGACCTGGGGCGTGGAGACCTTCATCGGCCCGCACGTGGACTCCACGGACGCGATGGTCGACCAGGTGGACGACCTGCTCACCCGCTATGGCCGCTGCGAGAAGGGCGACGTCGTCGTCATCACGGCCGGCTCGCCCCCGGGAGTCTCCGGCACCACGAACCTGGTCCGCGTCCACCACATCGGGGAGGACGACAGCCCCAAGTAGTCAGTACTTGGGACCGACGTGGACGTCCATGAGGGCTACGGAGGCTTTTCGGGCGACGGAGATGTTGAACGGGTTGCCGTGGCGCGTGCAGTGCGTCCACTCGATACCGAGTGCGTCGAGGGTGTCCGTGAACAGGCGACGGATGTCGGCCGATACGTTGGTGAAGAAGTACCGGGGATATTCGTAGCGCTTGAGTACCCCGCCGACGCTCCTCCGGGTCCAGTTGGTGACCCGGCAGCCGTCGGAGTGGACGAGGCCTCGAATGAACTCCCACGGATGAGCGTCGACGATCGCCTGCTGCCAGGGTTCGAGAGCGATCCGGCGCTCATGCTTCTTGCCGGGGCCGTGCTGGGGGAGGAAGCAGGGCCAGTGGCTGCTGTAGCCGACCACAGATGTGTAACCGACGGCTCGGACCCGGGTTGCCTTGCCGCTGGGATTGATGGCTTCGACGGCGGCGGCGCACGCGTCGATGAGGCCGGGCCACGCGTCGGCGCACGCGATGCGGAGGAAGTAACCGGAGCGTGCGCCGGGACTGATGCAGCCATCACCGAGGTAAAGACCCAGCAGGTAGGCGTAAGCAGCCTGTTCCTGTGGCGGCTCGGCTGTCGGACCGCACAGGGAGCAGACTGATTTCCTCATCCGCGGCAGCGGTTCGATACGCGTCTGCCACGAGCGGATGGCGGCGCGGGATATGCCGGTTTCCCTGCTGACGGAGTTCAGGCTCCGTCCTTGTGCCACCAGTGCCAGCGCTCGGGTGCGTGTGTCCACGTCGTACATGGGGCCACTGTGCGAGTGGGAAAGCATTGGCACCCGGCAAAAAGTGGATGTTCACGAGAACGTGGACATCCACTTGGTGACGGCAATCTTGGAAACGAAGGAAAAGTGCCCCGGGTCGGACTCGAACCGACACTGTATGGGTTTTGAATCCATTGCCTGCTGCCAATTGGGCTACCGGGGCCCGCGGAATCGAAGGTTTCCACCGACCCTCCGCGCGTACACCTTACCGCAGCTAGGTAGTCTCTTGTCAGCAGTACCCCTGCCCCGAACGAGGAGCCCCACGTGACCGCCCCCGAGTCGCCCCAGCCCGCCGACGTGACCGACGACGACCAGTCGCACGTGCCTCCGCTGACGACCCGTGTCGTCATCGCCGAGGACGAGGCGCTCATCCGGCTGGATCTCAAAGAGATGCTGGAGGAGGAGGGGTACTCCGTCGTCGGCGAGGCCGGTGACGGTGAGCAGGCCGTCGAGCTGGCCCGGGAGCACCGGCCCGACCTGGTGATCCTCGACGTGAAGATGCCCAAGCTGGACGGCATCTCCGCGGCCGAGAAGATCGCCGAGGAGAGCATCGCGCCGGTGCTGATGCTGACCGCCTTCTCGCAGCGCGACCTGGTGGAGCGGGCCCGGGACGCGGGGGCCATGGCGTACCTGGTGAAGCCGTTCAGCAAGAGCGACGTCGTGCCGGCGATCGAGATGGCCGTGTCCCGGTTCACGGAGCTGAAGGCGCTGGAGAAGGAGGTCGCCGACCTCAGCCTGCGTCTGGAGACCCGCAAGCTGGTGGACCGTGCGAAGTCGGTGCTGCAGACGGAGTACGGCCTGACCGAGCCTGCCGCCTTCCGGTGGATCCAGAAGACGTCGATGGACCGGCGGATGTCGATGCAGCAGGTGGCCGAGGCGGTCATCCAGGACGCCGAGGAGAAGAAGGCGTCCAAGGGCTGATCCCACGACGTAGGAGTGACGAGTGAGGCCCGCGTTCCCCGTGTGGGGGCGCGGGCCTCACTCGTGCCGTGCGGTGGGCGGGAGTGTCAGTCCTCGCCGAGGTAGGCCTTGCGGACCGATTCGTCGTGGAGGAGGTCCTGGCCGCTGCCGGACAGGACGATGTTGCCGACCTCCATGACGTGGCCGTGGTCGGCCAGGGACAGGGCGGCCTGGGCATTCTGTTCGACGAGCAGGATGGTGGTGCCCTGGGACTTGAGTTCGGCGATGGTCGCCATGATCTTCTGCATCATGATCGGCGAGAGGCCCATGGAGGGTTCGTCGAGCATGAGCAGTTTGGGCTGGGACATCATGGCGCGGCCCATCGCGAGCATCTGCTGCTCGCCGCCGGAGAGGGTGCCCGCGGCTTGCTTGCGGCGTTCTCCGAGGATGGGGAAGAGGTCGTAGGCGCGCTGGATGTCCCGGTCGATGCCGGCTCTGTCGCTGCGCAGGAAGGCGCCGAGGCGGAGATTGTCCTCGATGGTCATGCGGGGGAAGATGTGCCGGCCCTCGGGCGAGTGGGCGAGCCCCAGCGAGACGATCTGGTGGGCGGGGACCTTCTTGAGCGACTTGCCGCCGAACTTGATCTGGCCGCCGACCGGCTTGAGGAGGCCGGAGAGGGTGCGCAGGGTGGTGGTCTTGCCGGCGCCGTTGGTGCCGATGAGGGTGACGACCTCGCCGGCGTCGACCTTGAAGGAGATGCCTTTGACGGCTTCGATCTTGCCGTAGGCGACGCGGAGGTCCTCGACCTCGAGGAGTGCGGTCATCGGTCGTTCTCCTTGCGGGCCGCGGTGTCCGTGGTGGTGGCGGCCTGGGCGGCTTCCGCGGCCTCCACCTCGGCGGCTTCGGCCGCGCCGGGGTCGTCGGCGAGGGGTTCGCCGAGGTAGGCGGCGACGACGCGTTCGTCGCCCTGCACCGTGGCGCTGTCGCCCTCGACGAGTTTCTCGCCCTGGACGAGGACGGCGACGCGGTCGCAGAGGTTGAAGATGAAGCGCATGTCGTGCTCGATGACGAGGACGGCGATGCCCTGGTCGCGGATGGCGAAGACCAGCTCTTCGGTGGCCCGCGTCTCCTGGGGGTTCATGCCGGCCGTCGGTTCGTCGAGGAGCAGCAGTCCGGGCTCGCTGGCCAGCGCGCGGGCGATCTCCAGCTTGCGCTGTTCGCCGTAGGGCAGGTTGCGGGCGAGGTGGTCGGCCTTGTCGGCGAGGCCGACGAACTCCAGTAGTTCCAGGGCGCGTTCCCGGGAGGCTTTCTCGGCCCGGTGGAAGCCGGGGCCGCGCAGGACGGCCGACCAGAAGCCTTCCTTGGTGCGCGTGTGGCGGCCCACGAGGACGTTCTCGAGGACGGTCATGTTGGAGAAGAGGCGGATGTTCTGGAAGGTGCGGGCGATGCCGGCGGCGGTGACCTTGAAGGACTTGGCGGGCAGGACCCGGTCCTTGTAGCGGACTTCGCCCTCGGTGGGGATGTAGAGGCCGGTGAGGCAGTTGAAGAAGGTGGTCTTGCCGGCGCCGTTGGGGCCGATGAGGCCGACGATCTCGCCGCTGTTGACGGTGAGGTCGACGTTGTTGACGGCGGTGAGGCCGCCGAAGCGCATGGTGACGCCGCGTGCGTCGAGGATGGGGGTGCCGGGGGCGGGGGTGCCCGGCGCGGTGTCCTTGGTGGTGGTGTCGGTGGTCATGGTGGTCAGGCCCCTGTCTTGCTCAGGACTGTGGGCGCTTCGGCCTCTTCGTGGAATTCCAGCTTGCGGCGCCGGTTGGCGATGAGTCCTTCGGGGCGGAAGCGCATCAGCAGGACGAGTGCGAGCCCGAAGGCGAAGAGCTGGTAGTCGTCGAGGAACTGGAGCTTGTTGGGGATCAGGAAGAGCAGGGAGGCGCCGATGAGCGGGCCGGCGATGGTGCCCATGCCGCCGAGCACGACCGCGGCGAGCAGGAAGGCGGAGTTGGGCGGGGTGGTGCCGGCGAAGAGGTACTGCTCGGGGGTCACGGTGTAGGTGACGTGTGCCTGGACGGTGCCGGCGAGTCCGGCGAGCGAGGCGCCGACGGCGAAGGCGATGAGCTTGACCCGGAAGCCGTTGATGCCCATGGCGAGTGCGGCGGTCTCGTCCTCGCGGATGGCGACCCAGGCGCGGCCGATGCGGGAGTCGCCGCTGCGTCGGAAGACGAGGACGACGACGGCCGTGATGATGAGCATCAGGAAGAAGTAGTTGGCGAAGCGGCCGATGGTGAAGCTGCCGACGTCGTGCTGGGTCCCGAGGTCGAATCCGAGGATCTTGAGGTCGGGGATGGACGAGATGCCGTTGGACCCGTTGGTGACGTCCGGGCCGGAGGTGCCGTCGAGGTTGTTGGCGGTGATCCGGAAGATCTCACCGAAGCCGAGCGTGACGATGGCGAGGTAGTCGCCGCGCAGCCGCAGGGTGGGTGCGCCGATGAGGACGCCGAAGACGAGTGACGCGGCGGCGCCGACGAGTACGGCGGCCCAGAAGGGGAGGTGCAGGTCGAACGGGGAGCTGGGGGAGCCGGACACCATGGAGGCGGCGTAGGCGCCGACGCCGAGGAAGGCGACGTAGCCGAGGTCGAGCAGGCCTGCGAGGCCGACGACGATGTTCAGGCCGAGGGCGACCGTGGCGAAGATGAGGATGTAGACGCCGATGGTGGCGTACTGGTCGTCGGACTGGGTGAAGGGGAAGCAGGCCGCGGCGACGAAGGCGCCGCAGACGGTGATGTTCTGGTGGCGTGCGGTGATCTGCGAGGCCTGGGCGATGAGGCCCGACTTGTTGAGGGCGGCGAAGCCGAAGCCGGCGGTGATGAGGAAGCCGACGAAGAGCTCGTCGTACTCGGTGCCGATGCCGTAGGTGAAGACGAACAGGCCGACGGCGAGGACGGCGACGATGATCAGGATCTCGATGTAGGAGGGCAGGGCGGGCACGGGGCGCGGGCTGCCGGAGGCGAAGGCTGCCTTGACGGTCTGCCAGTTGTGGGAGCTGGTGTGCTTGAACCGTTCCCAGCCGGTGTCGTCCGGGTCGAAGGGGTCGGGTTCGGGTCGCTCGACGGGCAGGGCGAGGGAGCCGATCAGGGCTGCCAGGGTGACGGCGGCCGCGATGTATCCGCCGGGTTCCAGGTTGACGACGCCGCCGAGTTGGGCGCTGATCGCGATGACCGTGTACCAGGTGGTGGTGAAGGCGGCGAGCGCGGCGAACCTGAGGGCGGCGTCGGCGCCGGCCGGTGCGAGCCAGCGCAGCCCCTTGACGTCGTACGAGGCGAGGCCGATGAGGGTGGTCAGGGCTCCGGCCACCAGTACCAGCACTTGGAGGCCGCCGGGGTAGCCGTAGACGGTGAGGTCGCCGGGGAACTCGGCGGTCCAGGTCCAGGCGAGGAAGGTGGAGACGACGGTGAGGACGCCGCCGCCGGTGGCGAGGGCGCGGCCGACGTGGGCGGGTATGCCGATGAGGCCGGGGGTGTCGCCGGGGGCGGGGGCACCGGTGTTCTTCGGCGCGGTGGTCTGTGTGGTCATCGGTGTCACGCCCTGTCCGCAACGCGTTCGCCGAGCAGGCCCTGGGGCCTGAACAACAGCACGAGGATGAGGAGGATGAAGGCCCAGACGTCGGACCAGGACTGGCTGCCGAACTTGTCCAGGCCGGGGATATCGGCGATGTAGGCGGTCGCCAGGGTCTCGGCGACGCCGAGGGTGATGCCGCCGATCATGGCGCCGTAGATGTTGCCGATGCCGCCGAGGACGGCCGCGGTGAAGGCCTTGAGGCCGAGGATGAAGCCCATCTTGAAGTCGATCTGGCCGTACTTGAGGCCGTTGGCGACGGCGCCGACGGCGGCGAAGACGGCGCCGAGGGCGAAGGCGACCACGATGATGCGGTCGGTGTTGATGCCCATCAGCTTGGCGGTGTCCGGGTCCTGGGCGGTGGCCTGCATGCCCCGTCCGGTGCGGGTGCGCATCACGAAGAAGCCGAGGATGGCCATGCTGACGGGGGCGGCGACGAACAGGAAGATGTCGCCGGTCTGGAGGGTGACGCTGCCGATGTGGAAGGGGCCGCCGTCGATCTGCGGGAAGGTCCGCGCCGACTTGGCCTCGGGGTACCAGGCCCACACCGCCTGCTGGAGCGCGAGGGAGAGGCCGATGGCGGTGATGAGGGGCGCGAGGCGGGGGGCGCCGCGCAGGGGCCGGTAGGCGAACCGTTCCGCCCCGATGGCGACGGCGACGGAGACGACCATGGCGCCGAGGAGCATCAGGGGAAGGGCGATCAGCATGGAGGTGCCGTCGGGCAGGATGTACACGTAGACCGTGAGTGCGCCGAAGGCGCCGGTCATGAAGATCTCGCCGTGGGCGAAGTTGATGAGCTGGACAATGCCGTAGACCATCGTGTAGCCGATGGCGATCAGCCCGTACATGGATCCCAGTAGCAGGCCGTTGACCAGCTGCTGCGGCAGTTCGTTCACCGCATGTCCTCCGAGACTTTCGGACGTTCGACGGATGTGGCCGGATGCGAGTCCGCGCGGGGCGCCTGTGGAACAGCGCCCCGCGCGGCTCGTGGGCTGTGGTGCGGGTGGGGTGTCAGCCGGTGAAGGTGCCGGACTTCACGGAGCCCCACGCACCGTTCTCGACGGCGTACACGGTGAGCTGCTTGTTGGTGGCGTCACCGAACTCGTCGAAGGAGACCTTGCCGGTCACACCGTCGAAGGAGACGTTCTGCATGGCGTCCACGACCTTGGCGCGGGCGTCGTCGGGGAGCTTCCCGTCGTTGTCCTCGACGACCTTCTTGACCGCCTCGATGATCGCCCAGGCGGAGTCGTAGGAGTAGCCGCCGTAGGCCTCGTAGGCCTCCTTGTAGCCCTCGGCCTTGTAGTTGGCGACGAATTCCTTGGCGGAGGGGAGTTTCTCCACCGGTGCGCCGACGGAGGTCGCGAGGTCGCCGTTACCGCTGGCGCCGGAGAGCTTGATGAAGTCGGCGCTGTAGATGCCGTCGCCGCCGACCAGCGGGATCTTGGCCCCGGCGGCCTTGATCTGCTTGCTGAGGGGGCCGGCCTGCGGGTATTCGCCGCCGTAGTAGACGACGTCGGCGCCGGAGTTCTTGACCTTGGTGGCGACCGCGTTGAAGTCCTTGGTGTCCGGGTTGATGTGCTCGGTGCCGACGACCTTGCCGCCGAGCTTCTTGAACTCCTGGGTGAAGGTGGCGGCGAGGCCGGCGCCGTAGGTCTTCTTGTCGTCGATGACGAAGACCTTCTTCTTCTTGGAGTCGTTGAAGACGTACTGCGCGGCGAACGGGCCCTGGATGGCGTCCGTGGTCGCGGTGCGGAAGTACGACTTGTACGGCCGGACCTTCTTGGTCTGCCAGTCCACGCCCTGGGTGAGCGAGGGGTTGGTGTTGGCCGGGGAGACCTCGACCAGCTTGGCCGTGTCGAAGACCTTCTGCATGGACTCGCCGACCGAGGAGTTCAGCGGGCCGACGACGCCGAGGACGTCCTTGTTGGCGACGAGCTTGGTGGCGTTCTGCTGGCCGACGGACGGCTGGCCCTGGTCGTCGAGGGCTTCGACCTTGAAGGTGACGCCGTCGACGGTCTTGTCCTTGTTGGCCGTCTTGGCCGCGAGGTCGACCGAGTTCTTGATGCCGAGGCCCAGCGCGGACAGGTCGCCGGTCAGCGGGGCGTCGACGCCGATGACGACGGTGGTGCCACCGCCGCCGTTGCCGGAGTCCGAGCCGCCGCCGTCGTCGTCGCGCGAGCCGCAGGCGGTGAGGGTGAGCGCTCCCGCCGCCAGAGCGGCGGTGATGGCGATGAGCGAACGTTGACGCACGATCAGTCCTTTCCCTGGCACGGCCGCATCCCCGTGGAAGCGGTCGAGTCGAGCGCGAGGCCGAAATGACAATCCGACGGCGCGGTGACTGGCCGTGACTCTAAGCGTGTGTAGGGAAGGTGGAGGAGGGTCTGACTCAGGCTGTGACTCTCTTGTTATGACACCGGGTATTGCAGAGCGGTACTGGCGGGGAAGAAGGGCTGAATTCAGGCCGATTCGCCCTGTCCGCATGGTGAGAACCCGCAGGACGGACGGTCGCGGTTCAGGTGTCTGGGGCGTTTTGGTGATTACCTTGAATCGTTGCCGCAGGCGACCTCAAGGGCCTGGGAGAGGTCCTGCGCATAGCGCGCCCCCAGGAGGAAACTGTGGGCTTCTATTGCGCGCGCATTACGCAGCGTTACATCCAGGAAAGGGAGTCCGGGATTCCGGGGCGCTTTTTCACATTCCGTCACCCGCAACGTGACAATGATCTTGCGGGCGGAATGCGGCTTTGTCTGGAAAGGTGCCGCGGGCGAGGAGACCACCGACAGCCCCTGGTAGGGCTGGGTCAACCGCGTCACGGTGACCGGCGGCCCGGACCGCACGCTCAGCAGCACCGTGAAGCTGAAGCCGCCGGCCGGGGCCGCCCGCGAGGCGGTCACGGGGGTCACGTAGACGAGGTCGACCGCCTGGGACGGATAGGGCGGGGCGGGGGCGTGGCGCGGCTGCGGCCGGCTCGCGCACAGGTAGCCGCCGCCCGCCAGGACGAGGACGGCGGCGGTGGACGCGAGGACGGCCCGGCGGTGGCGGTCGTAGTGCCGGGCGAGCCGTCCGCGCGGCCGGGGTCGCGGTGCCTCCCGGACGTGGGTGTCCGCACCCGGCTCGACGGGCCCGACGCCGCTCATGACTGCCAGGGGCCGCGGCTGGGACCCGCGTCGCGGTAGTCCTCGGCGCACGCCCGGCGCGTCCGTCGGCCGATCAACTCCTCGGCTTCCTGGGCGCCCTGATCCCGTCGCGTGGCCCGCGCCGCGTCCACGACCTCCCGCAGGATGTCGTACTGCCGGTTGGACAGCCCCATCGACTGGTAGTCGCCGTAGGGCTCGCGGCCGGCCAGCATCTCGCGCGCCCAGTACGCGACGGCGCTCACGCACAACTCCGCGCCGGACAGCGGCCGTCGGGAACCGGACGGCGCGGATGCCGCGGTCGGCGCGGTCGGGGCGACCGGGGCGGACGAGGCGGACGTTGTGGGCGCGTTGGGCGCACCACCGGCGGAACCGCGCGCTCCGCCACCGGGGTCGCCGCACCCGGCCGCCGTGACGGCGGTCAGCAGCGCCAGTGCCGCCGCTCCCGGCCCCGGGAGCCCTCGCCGTCCCATGCCCCGAAGGTAGGGCGGCGGACGGGCGGGGGCAATGCCGCGGTCACGGGTGCCGTGGACCAGGATCGTGAGCGGGTCGCGGGCGGCTCAGCCCGCCGCGCCCGCCGGGGCACCGTCGCCGGGGTTCACGTCGCGCAGCAGGCAGGTCAGCCGGGCGGTGCACACCCGGCGGCCCTGCTCGTCGCTGATCACGATCTCGTACGTCGCCGTCGACCGGCCCCGGTGCACCGGGGTGGCCACCCCGGTGACCAGACCGGAGCGGGCCCCGCGGTGGTGGGTGCAGTTCAGGTCGACACCGACGGCGATCCTGGACGCGCCGCCGTGCAGCATCGAGCCGACCGACCCGAGCGTCTCGGCCAGCACCGCCGAGGCGCCGCCGTGCAGCAGCCCGTACGGCTGGGTGTTGCCCTCCACCGGCATGGTGCCGACGACCCGGTCGGCCGAGGCCTCGACGATCTGCACACCCATGCGCGTCCCCAGGTGCCCGGCGGAGAACAGGGCGGGCAGGTCGACGCCGAGCGCGGCGTACTCGTCGATGACCTCCTGCGGGAACTGCACCTGCTGCTGCTCACCCATGGCCCGGCTCCGTTTCGTCGATCCGTCCGCGGTCCCGCCGGCCGGTCGCGGTGACCGGCCGGCCGGCCGCTTCGCTTCGCTGAGCAAACGCTCAGTCGGTCGCCGATTGTTCCAGACGGACCACCACGGACTTGCTGGCCGGGGTGTTGCTGGTGTCCGCGGTGGCGTCCAGCGGCACCAGGACGTTGGTCTCCGGGTAGTACGCCGCCGCGCAGCCCCGGGCCGTCGGGTAGTGCACGACGCGGAAACCGGGCGCCCGCCGCTCCACGCCGTCCCGCCACTCGCTCACCAGGTCGACGTAACCGCCGTCCGCGACGTCCAGCTTCCGGGCGTCCTCCGGGTTGACCAGGACGACGCGGCGGCCGTTCCTGATCCCCCGGTAGCGGTCGTCCAGACCGTAGATCGTGGTGTTGTACTGGTCGTGCGAGCGCAGCGTCTGGAGCAGCAGCCGCCCCTCGGGCAGCTCGGGGTGCTCGACCGGCGCGGCGGTGAAGTTGGCCTTGCCGGTGGCCGTCGGGAAGCGCCGCTCGTCGCGCGGGGCGTGCGGGAGGGTGAAGCCCCCGGGGCGCGCCACGCGCGCGTTGAAGTCCTCGAAGCCCGGCACGACCCGCCCGATGCGGTCCCGGATCGTCGCGTAGTCCTTCTCGAACTCCTCCCACGGCGTGCGGCTCTCCTCGCCCAGCACCCGGCGCGCCAGCCGGCACACGATCGCCGGCTCGGACAGCAGCTGCGCGCTCGCGGGCTCGAGACGGCCGCGCGAGGCGTGCACCATGCCCATGGAGTCCTCGACGGTCACGAACTGCTCGCCGCCGCCCTGGAGGTCGCGCTCGGTGCGGCCCAGCGTCGGCAGGATCAGCGCCCGTGCGCCGGTCACCGCGTGCGAGCGGTTCAGCTTCGTCGACACGTGCACCGTCAGCCGGGCGCGGCGCACGGCCGCCTCGGTGACCTCCGTGTCGGGGGAGGCGGAGACGAAGTTGCCGCCCATGGCGAAGAACACCTTCGCCTCGCCGTCGCGCAGCGCGCGGATGGCCCGTACGACGTCGAAGCCGTGCTCGCGCGGCGGCGCGAAGCCGAACTCCCTCTCCAGGGCGTCAAGGAAGGCGGGCGCGGGCCGCTCGAAGATGCCCATCGTGCGGTCGCCCTGCACGTTGGAGTGGCCGCGCACCGGGCAGACGCCCGCGCCGGGACGGCCGATGTTGCCGCGCAGCAGCAGGAAGTTGACCACCTCGCGGATGGTGGGCACCGAGTGCTTGTGCTGGGTCAGGCCCATCGCCCAGCACACGATGGTGCGCTCGGAGGCGAGCACCATGCGCAGCGCCTCCTCGATCTCCGCGCGCGTGAGACCGGTCGCCGCGAGCGTGCCGTCCCAGTCGGCGGCGCGGGCGGCCGCGGCGAACTCCTCGTACCCGTGCGTGTGTTCCTCGACGAAGGCCTCGTCGACCGCGCCTTCGGTCTCGACGATCAGCTTGTTCAGGAGCCGGAACAGGGCCTGGTCGCCGCCGATGCGGATCTGCAGGAAGAGGTCGGTGAGGGCGGCGCCCGAGGTGAGCCCCTTGGGGGTCTGCGGGTTCTTGAAGCGCTCCAGACCGGCCTCGGGCAGCGGATTGACGCTGATGATCCGCGCGCCGTTCGCCTTGGCCTGCTCCAGGGCGGAGAGCATCCGCGGGTGGTTGGTGCCCGGGTTCTGGCCGGCCACGATGATCAGGTCGGACTTGTGGAGGTCCTCCAGCAGGACGCTGCCCTTGCCGACGCCGAGGGTCTCGGACAGGGCCGAGCCGGACGACTCGTGGCACATGTTGGAGCAGTCCGGCAGGTTGTTGGTGCCCAGCTCGCGCGCGAAGAGCTGGTAGAGGAACGCCGCCTCGTTGCTGGTGCGCCCCGAGGTGTAGAAGACGGCCTCGTCGGGCGAGCCGAGGGCGGCGATCTCCTCGGCGACGATGTCGAAGGCGCGCTCCCAGGTGACCGGCTCGTAGTGCGTACCGCCCTCCGGCAGGTACACCGGATGCGTCAGCCGGCCC
Source organism: Streptomyces sp. BK208 (assembly GCF_004364245.1). Classification (GTDB taxonomy): domain Bacteria; phylum Actinomycetota; class Actinomycetes; order Streptomycetales; family Streptomycetaceae; genus Streptomyces. The sequence goes on from NZ_SOAV01000008.1 coordinate 334,116, forward strand.
TGCTGGCCCAGCCAGTAGCCGCTGCGGCCGGCGAGGTCGGCCACGGAGTGCGCGGCGAAGAACTCCGGCGTGACCCGGCGCAGGGTGGCCTCCTCGGCCACGGCCTTCGCGCCGTTCTCGCAGAACTCCGCCTTGTGCCGGTGGTCACCCTCGGGCCAGGCGCAGCCCGGGCAGTCGAAGCCGTTCTTCTGGTTGATGCTCAGCAGTGTCAGCGCCGTCCGCCGCACACCCATCTGCCGCTGCGCGACCCGCAGGGTGTGGCCGATGGCCGGGATGCCCGCCGCCGCGTGCTGGGGCGCCGAGACCTCCGGCGCGTCCTGGACCGGATCACCCTTGGGCGGCTTGGTCGCCATCGCGCGCTCCTTCGCTTACGCGTTGTGAAGTACGTCTCCGATCCTCGCACGCGCCACCGGCGGCTCGAGATGCCGGGCGCGATTGGCGCCGCAAAGGGGCGCGGGGAACTGCGCGACCGGCGGCGGCACACCCGCAGCCGACATGACCGCGCTCGTGCCACCGGCGATCGCGACACCGACTGTCAGTGGCACATGGCAGGATCGGGGGTGTGGCGAAGACAGCATCGAAGAAGACCGACAGCACCTCCGGTGACCGACCGCGGCTGATGCTCATGGACGGGCACTCGCTGGCGTACCGCGCGTTCTTCGCGCTGCCCGCGGAGAACTTCACGACCGCGACGGGCCAGCCGACCAACGCGATCTACGGCTTCGCGTCGATGCTGGCCAACACCCTGCGTGACGAGGCGCCCACGCACTTCGCGGTGGCGTTCGACGTCTCCCGCAAGACCTGGCGATCGGAGGAGTTCACCGAGTACAAGGCGAACCGCTCCAAGACCCCCGACGAGTTCAGGGGCCAGGTCGAGCTGATCGGCGAGCTGCTCGACTCCATGCACGTCCCGCGCTTCGCCGTCGAGGGCTTCGAGGCGGACGACGTCATCGCCACCCTCGCCACCCAGGCCGAGGCCGAGGGCTTCGACGTCCTCATCGTCACCGGCGACCGGGACTCCTTCCAGCTGGTCAGCGACCACACCACGGTCCTGTACCCGACCAAGGGCGTCTCCGAGCTGACCCGCTTCACCCCGGAGAAGGTGTTCGAGAAGTACGGGCTCACCCCCGCCCAGTACCCGGACTTCGCGGCGCTGCGCGGCGACCCGTCCGACAACCTGCCCGGCATCCCGGGCGTCGGCGAGAAGACGGCCGCGAAGTGGATCAACCAGTTCGGGTCGTTCGCGGAGCTGGTGGAGCGCGTCGACGAGGTCAAGGGCAAGGCCGGGCAGAACCTGCGCGACCACCTGGAGTCCGTCAAGCTCAACCGCCGGCTCACCGAGCTGGAGCGGCACGTCGAGCTGCCGAGGACCGTCACCGACCTGGAGCGGACGGCGTACGACCGCAAGGGCGTCGCCATGATCCTGGACACCCTGGAGATCCGCAATCCGTCCCTGCGCGAGCGGCTCTACGCCGTCGACCCGGGCGCCGAGGAGGCCGAGGCCGCCCCGGTGGTCGCGGACGGCGTGGAGCTGGACGGCACGGTGCTCGGCACCGGCGAGGTGGCCGGCTGGCTCGCCGAGCACGGCGAGCGGCCGCTCGGCGTCGCCACGGTCGACACCTGGGCCCTGGGCACCGGCTCGGTCACCGAGGTCGCGCTCGCCGCCGCCGACGGCAAGGCCGCCTGGTTCGACCCGACGGAGATCGACGAGGCCGACGAGACGGCGTTCAGGGCCTGGCTCTCGGACCCGGACCGGCCGAAGGTCCTGCACAACGCCAAGGGCGCGATGCGGGTCTTCGCCGAGCACGGCTGGAGCCTCGCGGGCGTGGGCATGGACACGGCCCTCGCCGCGTACCTGGTCAAGCCGGGGCGCCGCTCCTTCGACCTGGACGCGCTGTCCCTGGAGTACCTGCACCGCGAGCTGGCCCCCGCCGCCGCGGCGGACGGGCAGCTCGCCTTCGGCGCGGACGAGGGGGCCGAGGCCGAGGCGCTGATGGTGCAGGCCCGCGCGATCCTCGACCTAGGCGAGGCCTTCCAGGGCCGCCTCGCGGACGTCGGCGCCGCCGACCTGCTGCGCGACATGGAGCTGCCCACGTCCGCCCTGCTCGCCCGCATGGAGCGGCACGGTATCGCCGCCGACCGGGAGCACCTCCAGGCCATGGAGCAGATGTTCGCGGGCGCCGTCCAGCAGGCGGTGAAGGAGGCCCACGCGGCGGCCGGACGGGAGTTCAACCTCGGCTCGCCCAAGCAGCTCCAGGAAGTCCTCTTCGGCGAGCTGAACCTGCCGAAGACCAAGAAGACCAAGACCGGCTACACCACCGACGCCGACGCCCTGGCCTGGCTCGCCGCCCAGACGGACAACGAGCTGCCGGTGATCATGCTCCGCCACCGTGAGCAGGCCAAGCTCCGCGTCACGGTCGAGGGGCTGATCAAGACGATCGCCGCGGACGGCCGCATCCACACCACGTTCAACCAGACGGTCGCCGCGACCGGCCGCCTCTCCTCCACCGACCCGAACCTGCAGAACATCCCGGTGCGCACCGACGAGGGCCGCGCGATCCGCCGCGGCTTCGCGGTCGGCGAGGGCTTCGAGTCCCTGATGACGGCCGACTACAGCCAGATCGAGCTGCGGGTGATGGCCCACCTGTCCGAGGACGCGGGCCTGACCGAGGCGTTCACGTCCGGGGAGGACCTGCACACCACCGCCGCGGCGCAGGTCTTCTCCGTCGAGCAGTCGGCCGTGGACGCGGAGATGCGCCGCAAGATCAAGGCCATGTCCTACGGCCTGGCGTACGGCCTGTCGGCCTTCGGTCTCTCCCAGCAGCTGAACATCGAGGCGGCCGAGGCGCGCGGCCTGATGGACGCCTACTTCGAGCGCTTCGGCGGCGTGCGCGACTATCTGCGCCGGGTCGTCGACGAGGCGCGGGCCACGGGATACACGGCGACGCTCTTCGGCCGCCGCCGCTACCTGCCCGACCTCAACAGCGACAACCGCCAGCGCCGCGAGGCGGCCGAGCGCATGGCCCTGAACGCGCCGATCCAGGGCACGGCGGCCGACATCGTCAAGATCGCCATGCTGAACGTGGACAGGGCGCTGCGCGAGGCCGGCCTCAGCTCCCGCATGCTGCTCCAGGTCCACGACGAAATCGTGCTGGAGATCGCCCCGGGTGAGCGCGCGGCGGCGGAGGAACTCGTCCGCCGCGAAATGTCGAACGCCGTACAGCTCAGCGTCCCCCTGGGCGTCTCGGTGGGCGTGGGCCCGGACTGGGAGTCGGCGGCGCACTAGGGGGTGTCGCTCCGCTCAGGTCGGCTGCGGGCGACGGTGCCCCGTCGCCGACCTGCCGCAAGGTGGGTGGCGAAGGCCCCGGTCACCTCGTCCGGCAGCCGACCGGCCTCCAGCGCGGTGCGCAGCCGGGTGTGGTTCATCAGCCAGGGCGACGTCCAGCACCTCACACACCCGCCCGCGCCGGTGGCGACGGCTGCGGCACAGGCACAGACCGTGCCTGCCCGCCCGCGCCATTGGCTTCGGGGTCGCCTACTCCGGTGGCGCCTGCTCGTCCAGCTCCGCCAACCCGTCCTCCCACCGCTCCCTGCGCGCCCTGTCGGACTGTTCCCACCAAGGCGTACCCCGCTCCCCCAGAGCGGTCTTCGCCCGGTTCACCCGCGCCCGCGCCGCCGCTTCAGCGCTCGCGTCGCTCTCGGCGAGGGCGGAGCGCACCGCACGCCGAGCCGACATCAGATGGCGCCGGAGGCGGGCCGCGGCCTCCTCCGGGACGGAAGGGTCGGTCGCTCGCCACTTCCGCCCCCGGACGACGACGAAATGCCCGTCAGGTGTCCGCTCCGGTGACTGGTCCGCCTTCACGGAACCGATTCTGCCCGCCAGGGCGCCACGGCGCAGAAGGAGCGCGAGACGGTGTCCGGGTCAGGAGCGGACGCCCGGCGTGACGCTCGTCGGCGACGCCGCGCCGCACCGCCTGCGGGCGGCCTCGGCCCACCCGACGAAGCCGCCGCGGACAGGGCGGAACCCGGCGAGGCACCGCCGGGGCCCCGTGATCGAGGCCGCCCGCCGGCCCGCTCCGCCGGCGGAGGGCCGGGCCGTCCCCGCCCCGCCCAGCGCCGGTATCGGGGCCCGTGCACCCCGTCACTCCGGTGGCCCCCGACGAAACGCCCCGCCCCTCGTCTCCCGTGAGGATGCGGGCATGGGTATACGCATGCTCCACCACCGGACGAACCCGGCACGGGCACGCACCGAGGGACCCGCCCGCGTGCCGCTCCTCCCGGTCCCGGTCTTCGCGCCGGGCGCAAGTACCGGCCGCACCCCCGCCACCCTCGCGACGGTCCTGCACCGCACGGGGCAGGACCGTCGCCGCGGACTCACCCGCCGGGCCCCCGCGATCACCGCCCCGCACGAGACGCCCGCCCGGCACCTGTGGGCCGACCTGGCCCGCGGGTACCTCGCGCTGGCGCTCACCCTGCTGCCGCGCTCCCGTCCCACCCACACCTTCACCGTGTTCGTCGCGACCGCCGACCGAAGGTGACGGCAACGAGACCCCTCATATGGCCAACCGGTGAAAATCGGGCACGAACGGGTGCCCGTGCAAAGCAAGTTGCCGTAGGGTCGCCTGCGGCACCGTGCAGGTCGAACGGACGAGCGCCGTGCTCGCGAGAACGCGGTGCAACCACAGGTGCCGACCGATCGTCACAACAGGGCGGACCCAGCGGGTACGACGGGCGAGTACGACAGCAGAAGACGGACGGAGAGGGACGCGCGGGCGTCCAGGGGAGGGCTTCACTCTATGGCGGCGAGTTTCGACAGGAGGCTCCGCAAGGCCGCGGTCACGACCACCGTGGCGGCGGTCGCGGTCGCGGCCCTGTCCGCGTCCCAGGCGCCCGACGTGACGGCCGACGGCAACGGCAGACGGACCACCGCCGACAACGTCCCGGCGTCCGACTCGCCCGCCGCGGGAAGCGCCACCGGCAACTCGCCGTACTACACCGACCTCCCGCCGCTCAACAGCCCCAACCCCGCGCCGACCGCGGGCACCCCCACGTCCCCGGGCGCCGACGAGACCGGCATTCCCGCGACCGTCCTCGACGCGTACCGGAAGGCCGAGTCGGAGCTGCGCCGGGCCAAGCCCGGATGCAACCTGCCGTGGCAACTGCTCGCCGCCATCGGCAAGGTGGAGTCGGGTCAGGCACGCGGCGGTCGCGTCGACGCCAACGGCACCACGATCGGCAAGATCATCGGCCCGCAGCTCGACGGCAACGGGTTCGCGCTCATCAAGGACACCGACAACGGCGTCTACGACGGCAACAGCGGTTACGACAACGCCGTCGGCCCGATGCAGTTCATCCCGTCCACCTGGGCGTGGGCCGGCCGCGACGGCAACGGCGACGGCAAGGACGACCCCAACAACGTCTACGACGCCGCGCTGGCCGCCGGACACTACCTGTGCCGCAACGGCTGGGACCTGTCCGTCCAGGCCGACCTCAACCGCGCGATCCTCAGCTACAACAACTCGCAGGACTACCTGAACACGGTCCTGTCGTGGCTGGAGCACTACCGCCGGGGCACCCACGAGATCCCGGACGGCACCGGCAGCATCCCGGTCGGGCGCAGCGACGACCCCTTCACGGGCATCGGTCCCACACCGGGCCTTGCGGGGTCGTCCAGCGGCCCCCGGACGCCCTCGTCGCCCAGCCCGCACCCGGCCCCGAGCAAGCCGCCGGCGTCGCAGAGGCCGACCCAGCCCGGCACGGCGACCCCCGAGCCGCCCGAGGAACCCGAGCCGCCGACGGGGACCACCCGCCCCACCCCCACCGACACGGTCCACCACCTGGAGAACGCCGGCACCACGGCGCTCACCGCGACCGCCGGCGACACCTTCGCCGGGAAGATCAGCGCCCGTGCCGAGACCCAGAAGGGAGAGGCAGTCGGCAAGGTACGCGTCCGCTTCACCGTCCTGGGCGACACGGACGCGACGTTCACCGGCGGCGAGAAGGTCGCCGCGGTCCTCACCGACGCCTCCGGTGTGGCCGTCGCGCCCGCGCTGGTGGCGGGCGAGCGGACCGGCCGGTTCACCGTCCGCGCCACCGTGATCGGACGCACCGTCCCGGGTGTGGACTACAAGGCCACCGTCACCGAGCGCGTCGCCGACACCCTCACCCGCACCACCGGGACCGAGCTGACGTGCACGCCGGGCGGCGAGTTCGCCGACCCGGTCGAGGTGAAGGCCACGCTGAAGGGCGCCGTCGCGGACAAGGTCGCCGTCACCGCGACCCTCGTCACCTCGGCCACCGACCCGGCCGAGAACGACAAGGGCCCCTACTTCAAGGACGCGGACGGCAAGGCCGTGCGCACCCTGACCGGCCTGAGGACCGACGCCGACGGCCTGCTGCACCTGCCGAAGCTGTACGCCGACGACGCCGAGGGCACCTACGTCCTGCGGCTCACCACGCCGGGCGGCGCCGCCCTCGACGTCACCCTGAAGGTGGCCAAGGCGGCCGAACCGGCACCGGGGTCCTCCACCGGCCCGTCCGGAAGCCCGTCCACCGCACCGTCCTCCGCACCGCAGGAGTAGGCGCCGTCCCGGCCGGCGGGGACCGCGGCCCCGCCGGGCCGTGATCACCTGCCGAGCCGGGCCTTGGTGTACCGGGTCGGTTCCGCCGTGGCGGGGTCCTCGGGCCAGGGGTGCTTCGGATACCGGCCGCGCAGCTCCGCCCGTACGCCCTTGTAGCCGTCCCTCCAGAAGGAGGCCAGGTCGGCGGTGACCGCGGCGGGCCGGCCGGCGGGGGAGAGCAGGTGGACGAGGAGCGGTGTCCCGGCGATCCGGGGCGACTGCTGGAGCCCGAACATCTCCTGCAACTTCACGGCGAGCACGGGTTGTTCGGGGTTGTCGTAGTCGACGCGGATCCTGGAACCGCTCGGAACGGTGATCCGCTCGGGGGCCAGTTCGTCGAGCCGGGCCGCTTCCCCGGAGGCCCAGGGCAGCAGCCGCGTCAGCGCCTCCGGGGCGTCGATCCGCCCCAGGTCGGCCCGGCGCCGGGCCCGGCTCAGCTCGGGCTCCAGCCACTCCTGCGCGCGGGCGAGGAGCGCCTCGTCGCCGACGTCGGGCCAGGGATCGCCCAGGTGCCGCCGCAGGAACGCGAGCCGCTTGCGCAGCAGACCGGCCTCGGCCGGACGCCGCAGCAGCCCGAGCCCCTCGCGCCGCAGCCCCTCCAGCAGGGCGTCCCGCACGAGGCCGGGGTCGGCGCCGGTGAGGGGCCGCGCCGCCAGCTCCACCGCCCCGAGCCGCTCGACCCGCCGGGCCACCACGTCGCCGTCGGCCCAGTGCACCTCGTCCCGCTCCGTCAGCAGCGCGCCCGCCGCCAGCCGGGCGGTGTCCTCGTCGACGACCGCGCCGAGCTGCACGCGCGCGTGCCCCCGTCCCACCGGCCGGTCGGCCACGGCGACGGCGATCCAGGGCGCCCCGCGCAGCGCGGACGCCTCCGGCAGTTCGGCCCGCGTGCCGGAGACCATCAGGTACGAACCGCCGTCCTTCTTGGCGACCCGCTCGGGGAACGCCAGAGCGGCCACCAGACCGGCGAGCGCGTCGTCACCGAGCTGCCCCCGCCCGCCGTCCCCGACCCCCACGGCGCCCCGCAGCCGCCGCACCTCTGCCCGCCACCGGGCTCCGTACGCGTCCCCCGCGCGCCGGGCCGCCCGCAGCACGGCGGCGAGATCGTCCCCGTACTCCCGCGGCGCCTCCTCGCTCAACAGGCCCACCACCTCGGCCACCGCGTCGGCCCCCGCGCCGCCCGCCCCGGGCGCCGGCGCACCGGAGGCGGCCCGGGGCGCCGGCCGGGCGCCCGGCGCCCGCGCGTCCAGGAGCGCCCGGCCCAGCCGGGGATGCAGGCCGAGGCGGGCCAGGCGCACACCCCGCTGCGTCGCGCGGCCGGCCGGGTCCACCGCGCCGACCGCCTCCAGTACCGACCGGGCGGCCCGCATCGCCCCGGCCGGCGGCGGATCGAGCAGAGCCAGGCCGGACGCGTCCGGATCGCCCCAGCAGGCCGCCTGCAACGCGAACGCCGTCAGGTCGGCCACCTTGATCTCCGGTGCCGGGAATCGCGACAGCCGGGCGTCCTCCGCCTCCGCCCAGCAGCGGTACACCACCCCGGGCGCCTCCCGGCCGGCCCGGCCCGCCCGCTGCCGCGCCGCCGCCCGCGAGGCCCGGACCGTCGTCAGGGCGCTCAGCCCGCGCGCGTGGTCCACCCGAGGCTCCCGCGCGAGGCCCGCGTCCACGACCACCCGCACACCGGGCACCGTCAGCGACGACTCGGCCACCGAGGTCGCCAGCACCACCCTGCGCCGCGCCCCGGGCACCAGCACCGCGTCCTGCACTGCGGCGGGCGCCCGGCCGTGCACCTGGAGCACGTCGACGCCCGCGAGCGCCCCCAGCTGCCCGGCGACCCGGGAGATCTCGCCGACGCCCGGCAGGAAGCACAACACGTCGCCGTCCCGCTCGGCCAGGGCCCGCCGCACCACCGACGCCACGTGCGCCAGCAGCGCCGGATCCACCCGCATACCGTGCGGCGGCCGCACCGGACGCGCGGGCGGCGTCCACACGACCTCGACGGGGTACGACACGCCCGCCGCCTCGACGACCGGCGCGTCGCCCAGCAGCCCGGACCAGCCCTCGGCGTCGGTGGTGGCCGACGCGGCGACCAGCCGCAGCTCCGGACGCAGGGCCTGCCGCACGTCCCACAGGAACGCCGCCGTCGTGTCCGCGTCCAGATGCCGCTCGTGGCACTCGTCCAGCACCACCACGTCGACGCCCGTCAGCTCCTGGTCCCGCTGGAGCCGCTGGAGCAGCACACCGGTCGTGACGACCTCCACGCGCGTGTGGCGCCCGACGACCCGCTCGCCGCGCACGGTGTGGCCGACACTCGCGCCCGGCTTCTCACCCAGCAGCCACGCCATCCGCCGCGCCGCCGCCCGGGCCGCGATCCGCCGCGGCTCGGCCACGACGACGCGCCGCGCGGGAGCCGCCTCCCCGCCCAGCAGCCCGGCCAGGGCCAACGGCACCAGCGTCGTCTTGCCGGTGCCGGGCGGCGCGACCAGCACCGCCGTGCCGTGCCCGTCCAGAGCTTCGTGCAGCGCGGGCAGCGCGCCGCGCACGGGCAGCGCCTCCAGGGCGTCGTAACGGATCACGCCCCCAGTGTCGTACGTCCGCGAAAGCGTCCGTCGCGCACGGGGGCGACCGCCTGCCGGGACGGCTCAGTCACGCTCGCAGACGAAGATCGCCGTCCCCGGGATCAGATGACCGCGCAGGGGCGACCAGCCGCCCCACTCCGAGGTGTTCCAGTCCGGCCACTCCGGCTCCACGAGGTCCACCAGCCGGAACCCGGACGTCACCACGTCCCGCACCCGGTCACCGAGCGTCCTGTGGTGCTCGACGTACACCGCCAGGCCCTCGTCGTCCTGCTCCACGTACGGCGTGCGGTCGAAGTACGAGGCGGACACCGACAGCCCCTCGGGGCCGGGCTCGTCAGGGAAGGCCCAGCGCAGCGGGTGCGTGACCGAGAAGACGAAGCGGCCGCCCGGCCGCAGCACCCGGCACACCTCGCGCAGCACCTGCCGCGGGTCGGCGACGAACGGCAGCGCCCCGTACGCCGAGCAGGCCAGGTCGAACGAGCCGTCGGCGAAGGGCAGGACCGACGCGTCGGCACACACCAGAGGGAAGGGGCTGCCGATGCGCAGGGCGTGCTGGAGCTGGCGGTGGGAGAGGTCCAGGGCCACCGGGCGGGCACCCTGGGCGGTCAGCCAGCGCGAGCACTGGGCGGCGCCGGCGCCGATCTCCAGGACGTCCTTGCCCTTCAGGTCCTCCGGCGGGCCGAGCAGCTCGGCCTCCACCTCGTCCAGACCCTCGGGGCACCACACGAAACGGTCGTCGCCGAGGAAGGTGCCGTGCTCGGTCTGGTACTCGTCCGCGTTCCGGTCCCACCAGCCGCGGTTGGCGCGGGAACTCTCCGTGACCCCGGCGGCACGCCGGGTGGCCTCGGGCTCGACTCCTTCGGCTCCCTCGGCCCCTGATGCGGCCTCGGGCGTTACGGGCTCTTGGATGACCGGCTCCCTCGTACTAGTCTGCGGGCTCTTCCGTGCCGCCGCCCCGCGTGTCACGCAAGGGGCAATCATGGGTCCACGTGGCCTCGCGGGACGGCTTTTGTGCCGGGTATGCGACGATCTGCCCCGGGTGTGCGGCTTCGCGCATTGACCCTGCCCGGCTGCCCCCGTATGCTACAAGTTGCGCTGCGGGCCTGCGCACCTCAGACGTAGCAGGTCGCGCTCGCATCTGTTGTATGTCCCCTCGGTTCTCGAGGCGCCACCAGTGTTTTTCGGTGACGCTTCCTTGGCTGTCCGGCTTCTGCAGAGCGAAACGGGCTCCCGGCGTAAGCAGTACCTACGACTTCAATGTCCGTACCGGAGCCCTTTCCCACATGACGAGCAGCACCGAGACCACCGCCACCACCCCGCAGGTTGCGGTCAACGACATCGGTAACGAGGAAGCCTTCCTCGCCGCGATCGACGAGACGATCAAGTACTTCAACGACGGCGACATCGTCGACGGCGTCATCGTGAAGGTCGACCGGGACGAGGTCCTGCTCGACATCGGTTACAAGACCGAAGGCGTTATCCCGAGCCGCGAGCTCTCGATCAAGCACGACGTCGACCCCAACGAGGTCGTCGCCGTCGGTGACGAGATCGAGGCCCTTGTTCTCCAGAAGGAGGACAAGGAAGGCCGCCTGATCCTCTCGAAGAAGCGCGCCCAGTACGAGCGTGCCTGGGGCACCATCGAGAAGATCAAGGAAGAGGACGGGATCGTCACCGGTACCGTCATCGAGGTCGTCAAGGGTGGTCTCATCCTCGACATCGGCCTCCGTGGCTTCCTCCCGGCCTCCCTGGTCGAGATGCGCCGCGTCCGCGACCTCCAGCCCTACGTGGGCAAGGAGCTCGAGGCCAAGATCATCGAGCTGGACAAGAACCGCAACAACGTGGTCCTGTCCCGCCGTGCCTGGCTGGAGCAGACCCAGTCCGAGGTCCGCCAGACGTTCCTCACCACCCTCCAGAAGGGTCAGGTCCGTTCCGGCGTCGTCTCCTCGATCGTCAACTTCGGTGCCTTCGTGGACCTGGGTGGCGTCGACGGTCTGGTCCACGTCTCCGAGCTGTCCTGGAAGCACATCGACCACCCCTCCGAGGTCGTCGAGGTCGGCCAGGAGGTCACCGTCGAGGTCCTCGACGTGGACATGGACCGCGAGCGTGTCTCCCTGTCGCTGAAGGCGACCCAGGAAGACCCGTGGCAGCAGTTCGCCCGCACCCACCAGATCGGCCAGGTCGTGCCCGGCAAGGTCACGAAGCTGGTGCCGTTCGGTGCGTTCGTCCGCGTGGACGAGGGCATCGAGGGTCTGGTCCACATCTCCGAGCTGGCCGAGCGCCACGTGGAGATCCCGGAGCAGGTCGTCCAGGTCAACGACGAGATCTTCGTCAAGGTCATCGACATCGACCTCGAGCGCCGCCGCATCAGCCTCTCGCTGAAGCAGGCCAACGAGGCCTTCGGTGCCGACCCGTCCACGGTCGAGTTCGACCCGACCCTGTACGGCATGGCCGCGTCCTACGACGACCAGGGCAACTACATCTACCCCGAGGGCTTCGACCCCGAGACCAACGACTGGCTCGAGGGCTACGAGACCCAGCGCGAGGCCTGGGAGACGCAGTACGCCGAGGCCCAGCAGCGCTTCGAGCAGCACCAGGCGCAGGTCATCAAGTCCCGCGAGGCGGACGAGAAGGCCGCTGCCGAGGGTGTCGACACCGCGGGTGCGGCCCAGGCCGCGTCCAGCGGCGGTGGCGGCGGCTCGTACTCCTCCGAGGGCGGCGACAACTCCGGCGCCCTGGCGTCGGACGAGGCGCTGGCCGCGCTGCGCGAGAAGCTGGCCGGCGGCCAGAGCTGACGCTCTGAGCACCGGCCGCTGACCCGCGGCGCTCGAAGCACAGCGGTTGCCCGAGGGGCCGCACCTTCCGAGGTGCGGCCCCTTCGGTGTGTCCCACGGGAATGCGCCACCCCACCGGGGTGTTGTGACCCATGAACACGAGGAGGGGAGCGGTCACCGTGCTTGATCCGCAGGATTTGTACACCTGGGAGCCGAAGGGCCTTGCCGTCGTCGACATGGCACTCGCCCAGGAGTCGGCCGGACTGGTCATGCTGTACCACTTCGACGGCTACATCGACGCCGGCGAGACCGGCGACCAGATCGTCGACCAGGTGCTCGACTCGCTTCCCCACCAGGTCGTCGCCCGCTTCGACCACGACCGGCTCGTGGACTACCGCGCACGCCGGCCGCTGCTGACGTTCAAGCGGGACACCTGGACCGACTACGAGGAACCCACCATCGAGGTGCGGCTCGTCCAGGACGCCACCGGCGCGCCCTTCCTGCTCCTGGCGGGCCCCGAGCCGGACGTCGAATGGGAGCGCTTCGCCGCCGCCGTCGGCCAGATCGTGGAGCGGCTCGGTGTCCGCCTGGCGGTGAGCTTCCACGGCATCCCCATGGGCGTCCCGCACACCCGGCCCGTCGGCATCACCCCGCACGGCACCCGCACCGACCTCGTGCCCGGCCACCGCAGCCCCTTCGAGGAGGCGCAGGTCCCCGGCAGCGCGGAGGCGGTCGTCGAGTACCGGCTCGCGCAGGCCGGCCACGACGTGCTGGGCGTCGCCGCGCACGTCCCGCACTACATCGCACGCTCCGCGTACCCGGACGCGGCGCTGACCGTCCTGGAGGCGATCACCGCGGCGACCGGTCTGGTCCTGCCGGGTATCGCACACTCCCTGCGCACCGAGGCCCACCGCACGCAGACGGAGATCGACCGGCAGATCCAGGAGGGCGACGAGGAACTCACCGCCCTCGTCCAGGGCCTGGAGCACCAGTACGACGCCGCCGCGGGCGCCGAGACCCGCGGCAACATGCTCGCCGAGCCGGTGGAGATCCCCTCCGCGGACGAGATCGGCCTCGAGTTCGAGCGGTTCCTGGCCGAGCGGGAGGGCGACAACTGACGCCGTGACCGGCACCCTCTAAGCTTCCGCTCATGCTGAAGGTGGGTCTGACCGGCGGGATCGGCGCCGGCAAGAGCGAGGTGTCCCGGCTCCTCGTCGAGCACGGCGCCGTACTGATCGACGCCGACCGGATCGCGCGCGAGGTCGTCGCGCCCGGGACCCCGGGACTGGCCGCGGTCGTGGAGGCGTTCGGCGAGGAGGTCCTCGCCGAGGACGGCAGCCTGGACCGGCCGAAGCTGGGTTCGATCGTGTTCGCCGACCCGGAGAAGCTGGCCGTCCTGAACCGGATCGTGCACCCCCTGGTCGGTGAGCGCTCCAGCGCCCTGGAAGAAGCCGCCGCCGAGGACGCCGTCGTCGTCCACGACGTCCCCCTGCTCACGGAGAACGGCCTGGCGCCGCTGTACGACCTCGTGGTCGTCGTCGACGCCGACCCCGGCACGCAGCTCGACCGGCTGGTGCGGCTGCGCGGCATGACCGAGCAGGACGCGCGTGCCCGCATGGCGGCCCAGGCGACGCGTGAGCAGCGCCGGGAGATCGCGGACGTGGTCGTCGACAACGACGTACCGCTGGAGGAACTGCGGCGCCGCGTGGCGGAGGTCTGGGCCGGACTGGTGCGCAGAGCGCGCACGGAATAGCGGTCCCCACGCGCGCGTTGATCCCTTCCAGCGAGGGAAGGACTCAGCCGTGCCCGAGACAAGCGGTCCGACCGGACGTACTCCGGAGACGGACGTCATCGACTTCCGCGCCGCGGAGCAACTGCTCGCGGCCCGGGACCCGCGCGGCGCGGTGAAGCTGCTCGACGCGGTCATCGGCGCCCACCCCGAGAACACCGCCGCCCGGCTGCTGCGCGCGCGGGCCTTCTTCGCCGCGGCGCAACTGCGGCCCGCCGAGCTGGAGTTCACCATCGTCCTGGAGCGCGAGCCGGACAACGCCTTCGCGCACTTCGCGCTCGCCCGCACCTATGAGCGCCGGGGCTGCCCCGACCAGGCCAGACGCCACTTCCGGCTGGCGGCCGCCCTGGACCCGAACCCGGAGTACCTGCAGCAGGCCCGGTTCGACTCCTGACGTCAGCGTCTCGGTGGCAGGTACGGCGGGATGTCCCGGCCCGGCTGGTAGTGCGGCCCCTGGCGGAGGTGCCGCAGGACCACGGTCAGGTCGACCGTGGCGACGAGCCACAGCACTCCGCAGGCGAGCGCCCACCCGAACCGCCCCGTGAGCGCGAAGACGGCTGTGCCGAAGACCGCCCAGACCAGCCCCCACAGACTCAGCCAGAACCGCGCCCGCAGGGCACTGCGCGCGGTGACCGGTTCACTGCCCGTACGCATCGGATCACCACTCCCGTCCTCCTGTATCGAACGTACTGCGGCAGGCCGGACGGCGGAAGCGGGCCCCGCGTGCGGTGCCCGTGGAGCAGGGGCAGATGGCACGGGCAGACGCGGAGGGAGAGGCCGGGACGGCCGATGAGTTCCCGGGCGGAGAACGGTCTGCAACCCGGCAGCACACGGACCGTTCAGCTCAGGAGACCACCATGACCGACACCACCGTTTCGCCCGCCTCCGCCTCCGCCTCCGCCTCCGCCTCCGCCGTGCCGGCCCGTGGCCGTGGCGCCCGTGTCGCCCTGCGTGCGGTGCAAGTGCTCCTCGCGGTGTTCTTCGCCGTCGCGAGCGCTCTCCCCAAGCTGATCGCGCACTCCTCGGCGGCCGACACCTTCGCCGAGATGGGCTGGGGCGACGCCGGCATGTACGCGATCGGGGTCCTGGAGCTGGCCGGAGCGATCGCCCTGCTGGTCCCGGTGCTCCAGTCGGTGGCGGCGACGGCACTGGCCGCGCTGATGGCGGGGGCGTTCGTCGTCCAGCTCACCTGCTTCGACGGCGCGAACGCGGGGACCCCGCTCATCCTGATGGTGCCGCTCCTGGTCGTCGCCCGGGCCCGACGCGGGCACAACGCGGACCTGCGCCGCCTGGTGCGGGCCCGGACCAGGCGAGCCTGAGCGGGGGCGCCTCGCCGGGGGCGTGCTCAGGGCCGGGTCTCGGCGCTCCTGCGGGAGCTGCTCAGGCCCTCGAGCCCGCGCAGCCGCTCCAGCTCACGACGGTCGCGCTTGGTCGGGCGGCCGGTGCCCCGGTCGCGGACGCCGGCCGGTGCGACGGCCTCGCGGGGCGGGGGCGGCGGGGAGTTGTCGACGTAGCACTGGACGGCGACCGGGGCACCGACCCGCTTGCGGATCAGCCGCTTCACGACGACGATCCGCTCCCGGCCTTCCTGTCGCAGGCGCACCTCGTCGCCGACGCGGAGCGAGTACGCGGGCTTCACCCGCTCGCCGTTGACCCGGACATGGCCGCCGCGGCAGGCGGTGGCGCCCAGGGAGCGGGTCTTGATCAGCCGCACGGCCCAGATCCAGCTGTCCACGCGGACGCTCTCGCCGTGCTGCGGCCCGGCGGCCTCGGCGGCGGCGATCGCCGCGGCGGTCTTCGGGTCCGGCGCGGCGGCGGTGGCGGCGGCGCCGTCCTGCGGGGCGGCCACCCGGCCGTTCCCGCCTTCGTCTTGCTCGGAAGCCATGGTTCGACCTTAACCGCCCGGCACGGCGGCCCGGACCGCAATATCCGCGGCGGCCGGTGGTCGGCGGCCCCGGCCCGCCGCCCGAACCCTTGCCCCCACCCCCCCACGGGAGGCCGCGTGCCCCGCGCGCCCGGGGAGGGTCTTACGGTGGACGCATGGACACCGGTGGCCTCCCCGTACTCGACCAGCGCATCGCGGGATGCCGCGCCTGCCCGAGACTGGTCGAGTGGCGGGAGGAGGTGGCCCGTACCAAGCGGGCGGCCTTCGCCGACTGGACGTACTGGGGCAGGCCGGTACCCGGATTCGGCCCGCCGGACGCCCGTGTGCTGATCCTCGGGCTGGCCCCCGCCGCCCACGGCGGCAACCGCACCGGCCGGATGTTCACCGGTGACCGTTCCGGAGACGTCCTGTTCCAGGCGCTGTACGACGTGGGCCTCGCCTCGCAGCCCACCGCAGTCTCGGCGGACGACGGCCTGGAGCTGTACGGCGTCCGCGTCACGTCCCCGGTGCACTGCGCCCCGCCCGCCAACAAGCCGACCCCGGCCGAACGGGACACCTGCCGATCCTGGCTCGTCCAGGAGCTCGAACTGCTGCGGCCGACGCTGCGCACGGTGGTCGTGCTCGGCGCCTTCGGCTGGCAGGCCGCGCTGCCCGCCTTCGCCGGGGCGGGCTGGACCGTGCCCCGCCCCCGCCCCGCCTTCGCACACGGCAGCCACGTGAGGCTGGACGCCCCCGACGAGCCGGGCCTGGACCTGTTCGGCTGCTTCCACGTCAGCCAGCGCAACACCTTCACCGGCCGGCTCACCCCCGGCATGCTGCGCGACGTGCTGCGCACGGCGGCGGACACCGCGGGGCTGCCCACCGGCTGAGGCCCCGCCGTAAAGAGAATGAGCGCCCGGGCCGTCGCGGCTACGGTGCTCCGATGGGCCTGTATCCGGAGACCGAACCGTACGACCACGGCATGCTCGACGCCGGCGACGGCAACCTCGTGTACTGGGAGACCAGCGGCAACCCGCACGGCAAGCCCGCGCTGGTGCTGCACGGCGGTCCCGGCAGCAGCGCGGGACCGAAGCTCAGGCGGTACTTCGACCCCGCGGCCTACCGGATCGTCCTCCTCGACCAGCGCGGCGCCGGACGTTCACGGCCCCGAGCGAGCGCCCACGACACCGACATGAGCGTCAACACCACCGCCCACCTCATGGCGGACCTGGAGCTGCTCCGCGCCCACCTGGGCATCGAGCGCTGGCTGGTGTGGGGCGTGTCGTGGGGCTCGGTCCTGGGCCTGCGGTACGCGCAGACGCACCCCGGGGTGGTGACCGAGCTGGTGCTGACCGGGGTGGCGACCGGCTCCAACGCCGAAGTGGCCCTCCTGACCCGCGGGTTGGGGAACTTCTTCCCGGAGGCCCACGAGCGGTTCCTCGCCGAGCTGCCCCCGGGCGAACGGGACGGGAACCCGGCCGCCGCGTACAACCGCCTGCTGGAGTCACCGGACGCGTCGGTGCGCGAGCGGGCGGCGCGGGCCTGGACCGACTGGGAGACGGCGATCATTCCGGCACCGCCCGGTTCGGTCGCCCGGTTCCAGGACCCGGAGTTCCGCATGGGCTTCGCCCGTACCGTCACCCACTACTGGGGCAACGACCACTTCCTCGGCGACGGCAACGACGAGGGAGTGGTCCTCAGGGACGCGCACCTGCTGAAGGGGATCCCCGGCACCCTGGTCCAGGGCAGCCTCGACTTCGGCAACCTCCTCGGCATCGTCTGGCGGCTCCACCACGCCTGGCCGGACAGCGAACTGGTGCTGGTGGACGAGGCCGGGCACGACGCCGGAGCGACCGGGGACGCGGCCCTGCTGGCGGCGACGGACAAGTACGCCCGCGGTGACACCGCGCGATGACGCCTACGGACGCCACACGTAGCGCACGTCCGGCTCCCGCTCCTCGTTGCGGGCGCCGTCCGTCCACTCCACGGGAGTGAAACCGTGCCGCTCGTAGAAGCGGCGCGCGGGCTCGTTGACCTGGAAGGTCCACAGCGACAGCCCACCCGCGCGGCGCTCCTTGGCCAGGGCGACGAAACGGTCCCCGATCCCGCATCCGCGCCGCTCGGGAGCGAGGTACAGCTGCGCCAGCTCCCCGCCCTCCAGGACCATCACCCCGACCAACGCGCCGCCGGCCTCCTCCGCGACCCAGGTCTCGTGCCGCTCCACCACCACCTGCCGGAAGTACGCACGGACCTCCGTGTCGGAGTGCGGCCGCACGACGGTCGGCAGTGCGGCGGTGAAGGAGCGCAGCCAGACGTCGGCCGCCGCACGCGCGTCGGCGGCCCCGGCACGCCGCAGGACCACCGCACCGGCCTGCGTCCTCGCTCCCGTCTCCCCGTTCACGGACGACCGCCCTCCGGCACCCCCGCGGTCGCGGTGATCTCCACCAGCGGCCCGGGACACCCGAGACAGACCACCCCGAGCAGCGTCGAGGAGTGCGGGCCGGCACCGAGTGGGGACGCCTCGACGACGGAGGCGTGGGAGCAGGCGGGCGGCGGGAACAGGCCGGGTACGGTGACGCGCTGGATCACGTGGGCTCCTGACGAGGCTGGGGCGACCCGCCGATCGTCCGCCCCCGCGCCCGCCCCGCGCACCCGAATATCCCTCGCGGCCGGGACCCCCGGACCCCTAGGCTTCCGGCGTCCGTCGCGCCCGCCCGACCTTCAGGAGTCCGCACCGTGCCCACCCCCGCCCTCACGGACCGGGCGTTCCTCGACACCACCGCCGACCGGCTCGCCGCCCTGCCCACGGTCCGGGCGGTCGCCCTCGGCGGCTCCCGGGCCCAGGGCACGCACCGACCGGACAGCGACTGGGACCTGGCCGTCTACTACCGGGGCGCCTTCGACCCCGACGACCTGCGCGCCGTGGGCTGGGCGGGGGAGGTCTCGGAGGTCGGGGCCTGGGGCGGCGGCGTCTTCAACGGGGGCGCCTGGCTGACGATCGACGGGCGCCGGGTCGACGTGCACTACCGCGACCTCGACGTCGTCGAGCGCGAGGTGACGGAGGCCCAGGCGGGCCGCTTCGGCATCGAGCCGCTGCTGTTCCACCTGGCGGGCATCCCGACGTACCTCGTGGTCGCGGAGCTGGCGGTCGACGAGGTGCTGCGCGGCGACCTGCCCCGCCCCGCCTACCCACGGGCCCTGCGCGGCACCGCCCCCGAGCGCTGGTACGGCGCCGCGACGGCCACCCTCGCCTACGCCAAGGCCGGCCACGCCCCCAGGGGCGCCCTCACCCAGGTCGCCGGCGCGCTCGCCCTCGCCGCGACCCAGACGGCACACGCGGTCCTGGCGGCGCGGGGGGAGTGGGTGACCAACGAGAAGGGGATGCTCGGGCGGGCCGGGCTCGACGGGGTCGACGCACTGGTGGCGGGCCTGACGACGGAGCCGGAGACCCTGACACGGGCGGTCGGCGACTGCGAGTCGCTGCTCGGGGGCGCCGTGGAGGCGGCCCGGCGGGCGTGACGCGGGACGGTCCCCGGCCCGGAGTGCCACGACCGGCGGGGGACGGAGCAGCGGCGGGGGATGGAGCAGCGGCGGGATGATCGTCACGTCCGCGCAACACGCGCGTTTCCGGTCCGCCGACCGGCTCCCCTATCGTTGACACCACCAACCCCGGCCCGGTCACCGTCGCCCGAAGGCTCACCACCGCCTCGACCGGACGACTGGAGCCAAGCACCCCGTGTTCCGCGCCGCCCTCCCCGCCTCCCACGCCCTCCCGCCCTGGCTCGGCCACGCCCTGAACACCCAGCGCGGCCCCGTGCCGTGGAGCGCGGTGGTCCGCGGTGCGCTGGCGGCCGGGCCGCTGCTGATCGCGGCCCTGGCCGCCGGACGGGCCGACCTCGGGGTCGTCGCCGCGATCGCCGCCATGCTGGCCGGCATCAACGACCGGCCGGGCAGCCGCCGTACCTCGGTGCGGAGGATCGGCGTGCCCGCGCTCGCCGGGGCGGCCGGGCTGCTCGCCGGCACGTACGCCGGCCTGCACCTGGGGGCCGTGGTCCTCACCCTGGTGCTCACCGGGCTGGGGCTGGTCGCCGGGGGTGTCAGTGCGGTCGGACCGGTGGCGTCGGCGACCGGCACGCAGCTGCTGGTCGGCAGCGCCGTGGGCGCCGGGATGCCGCTGCCAGGACCGGCGTGGCAGAGCGTGCCGGCCTTCCTCGCCGGGGCCGGATGGCTGCTCCTGCTGCGGCTCGCCCTGCCCACGCCCGCCTCCCTGGCCGGTGACCGCAGGCTCGACTTCCGCTTCGACGGGGAGCGGGCCGCCGTCGCCGACGTCTACGAGGCCGTCGCCGCACTGCTCGACGCCGTCGGTACGGCGGACGCCGTGCCGCGCCGTGCCGCGCTCACCGCCGCCCTCGACCACGCGCAGGACGCGCTCGCCGGACCCCGGTTGCGGCGCCGCGCCTCCACCGCGGCCGAACGCCGGCTGCACGCCCGGTACGCCGCCGCGCTGCCCCTGGGCGAGGCCGCGACCGCGCTGGCCTGGGCGGGACGGACCGTGCCCGCGCGGGCCGCCGAAGGACCCCGTCGGCTCGCCGCCGCCGTCCGCGCGGGCACCCACGCCGGGCCGCTGCCCGCGCCCAGCCGGACCGACCCCGCCCTGCGCGCCCTGGACGACGCCCTGTTGCACGCCGCGGATGCCTTCGACCGGGGCCGGGGCGTCGACCTGCACACCCGGAGGCGGTCGCCCCGCGCCCTGGCGGGTGCCGTGCTCGGCGCCGGCGGGCGGGAGTACGGGCTGCGGGCCGGGCTGTGCTTCGGGGCCAGTGCCGCCATCGCCCAGGCACTGCACCACGGCCACTGGTACGGCTCCCACCAGCACTGGTACTGGCTGCCCGCCACTGCCGTCTTCCTCGTCAAGCCCGACCTCGGCCCGCTCGCGTCCCGGGTGCTGTGCCGGGCGGCCGGGACGGTCCTCGGGGCGCTGCTGTTCGCCGGGTTCGCGGCCGTACTGCCCCGCCCGGAAGGGCTCGTCGCGCTCGTCGCCGTGGGCGGGGCGCTGGTGTCGGTCGCCGCGCGGCACTTCGCCGCCCAGACCACCGTCGTCACCGTCCTCGTCCTCGCACTGGTCATGGTGGGCGGCGAACCGCAGGCCTCCGCGGGCCGCATCGGCGAGACGCTGCTGGCCTGCGCGATCGTGCTGGTCGTCGGTCACCTGCCGCTGCCGGGACAGCGGGGCGCCGGCATCCGGGCCGGCCTCGACGCCGCCGACGCCGCCGCGCAGGCCTACCTGGGGCACGTACTGAGCGAGTCCGGCGACCGGGCCACCCGGTGGACGCTGCGCCGCGAGGCCTACCGCACCCTGGCCGCCGCCCGTGCCGCCGTCGCCCGCGCCGCCGCCGAACTGCCCGCCCTGGCCCGGCACTCCGAGGGCGCGGACGGGATCGCCGCCGTCCTCGAACGGCTCGTCGACACCACCACCGCGTGCGCCGTGCACCTGGACGACACCGGGCGGCTCACCCCCCGGCACACCGAGCGGCTCGCCGCCCTGCGCGACGAACTCGCCGAGCGGCGCGGGCGCTGCCTCCAGACGCGCGACGCCTGAAAAGACCTGCTCAGCGGCACCGCCAAAACAATCTTGCCGGGCAGCGATGAGTTCCGCCCCGCCCTTCGGTCACCACCCGGACGGCCCGCCCCCTTCGGACCGTCGGCCGTCGGACCGAAGCACGACGCGAGCCGTACGACGCGAGCCGCACGTCGTACGCCGCACAGGAGGCTGGAGCCATGTCGCTGCCCGAGATCGTCACCCGCGCCGACTGGCGCGCGGCGCGCGAGGCCCTGTTGGCCAAGGAGAAGGCGGCCACCCGCGCGCGTGACGCCCTCAACGCCGAACGACGGGCGCTGCCCATGGTGGAGCTCGACAAGGAGTACGTCTTCGAGGGCGGCGACGGCAAGGCCACGCTGCTCGACCTCTTCGAGGGCCGGGACCAGCTGGTCGTCTACCACTTCATGTTCGCGCCCGACTGGGAGGCCGGCTGCCGCAGCTGCTCGGCGTTCCTGGACCAGATCGGGCACCTCGCGCACCTCCGGGCCCGCGGCACGTCCTTCGCCGCCGTCTCCCGGGCGCCGTATCCGAGGATCCTGCCGTTCAAGGCGCGGATGGGCTGGACGCTGCCCTGGTACTCGTCGTACGCCGGCGACTTCAACACGGACTTCGAGGTGACCCTCGAGCACGACGGCGAGCTGGTGGAGCGGCCGGGCCTCAGCTGCTTCCTGCGGGACCGCGAACGGGTCTTCCACACCTACTCGACGTACGAGCGCGGTCTGGACGGACTGGGCTCGACCACCAGCCTGCTCGACCTCACCGCGCTCGGCCGGCAGGAGCCCTGGGAGAGGCCCGAGGGGCGCGCTTCGGCTCTCGGCGCGCCCGCGGGCAGCGAGGCGGTCCGCTACCACGACGAGTACGAGTACTGAGACGCTCCGTAGCGGAAACGGCCGGACGGCCGAGCCGCGGATCACCTTTTGCGGTGATCGGGTGTCGACTGTGTCTCAGTACGATCACCGCACGTGGCGTTCACTCCATGGTTGGCGTTTAGGTCTACGAGTACAGCGCTACATGGAGGTGCGGGGTGAACGGGCGAACGGTGCTCGAACGCTTTCCCGCAGGCGGACCGCGAGGGTCCTGGCCGGCGGAGGAGTTCGCGCAGGCGCGGCGTCTTGAGGGTCAGCCCGCCGAGGTCGTCATGGACCTCGCCACGGACATGTTCCTGGTCGTCGTGCTTCGCGGTGACGCCGCCGGTGACGCGACGGCCTGACGCGCCGCCCGGCGCCTACGCGCTCACCGGGCGGGACCAGGTGGGCGTCGTGTCGGTCAGCCGGCACAGGGCCAGGTACAGCGGGATGGGCGGCGTGTACGGGACCGTGCCGTCAGGGCGGTGCAGGAGGCGGGGGAGGCCCGCGGCCCCGGGGACCACCGCGCCGGTCGCGTAGCGCGAGGGCGCCGGCCAGTCCAGGGCGTAGTCGGAGTCGGACGGGACGATCCACCACCAGTGCGTCTCATCGGCGTAGACGCATCCCACGCGCGGCAGCCGCGGCAGCACCTGCTGGGCGAGGAACGACGGCACCGCCACCGCGTCGCAGCCCAGCGGAGCGGTCATGCCGTCCGGCACGGGCAGCCGCACGGGTGTGGCGGCGGCCTGTCGTCCGCGCTGGAGGCGGACCACCGTGTCGAGGCCGAGCGGTCGCATGCCGGTCGCAGCCCTCATAGCCATTCGGTCCCCGTTCCGCGCGTCTTGCGGCTCTCCCGACGGTGGGACTCCGCCTCGTCCTCGTCGCCCGCGTCGTCCGCGGGTCCGGGTTTGGGCCGGGCACCCCAGCCCAGGTCGTCGTGGGGCTCCGGGGCGTCGAACGCACGGTCGGCGCTGCGCGGCAGCTCGGCCCAGACCAGCAGTCCCGGACCGTGCTCGTGGGCGCCCCAGGCGTCGCACAGGGCGTCGACCAGGAGCAGGCCTCGGCCGTGCTCGTCCTCGGGCTGCTGATCGGCCGAGGGGTGGGGCTGGCCGGGGGCGCAGCCCTCGTCCCGCACGGCTATGCGGACCAGGTCGTCGACGTCGTGCAGCTCGCACACTATGTGTCTGCTCGCCGTGTGCACGATCGCGTTGGTCACCAGCTCGGAGACCACCAGCGCCGCGGTGTCACAGGTGTCCTCGCACACCGCCCAGCCGCTCAGCCGGGCCCGGGTCAGGCGTCTTGCCTGTGAGGGAGAGCCCGGATGGGCGGCCAGCTCGAAACGGAACCGGCGCTCGGCGGCGGTGGCTCCCGAGGAGCCGGCTCCCATGGCGGCACCGAGGCCCAGGGAGCCCACGGTGGCGTCTGTTCCTAAGGGCGCGGACGGAATCACGCTTGCCACTATCGCCCCGCCGTGAACACTTGGCAAGTGTCACTCTGAAAAATGCAGAGTGCTGTGTGACGGTCTGGACGGTCGTGGCACACTGCTCGCAACAGCACGTCGAGCGGCGCCACTTCAGGTCGTTCGAAAGTCACTCCCGGCTTTCGAACAGAACTTCGAATGGCGCCGCCGGGCTGTCCGCACCAGGACGCGCCGGGGCTCGCCGAGGCTGTCCGTACAACGGAACAGGGACGCAAGGACTCTTTCGGGACTCTTCAGGAGGTGGGCGGTGAGCGAGCCGCGGTCCGCGCCGACGGTCGGCCAGGTCGTACTCGGCCGGCGCCTTCTGGACCTGCGGGAACGCGCCGGTCTCAAGCGCGAGGAAGCAGCCCGCGTCCTGCGCGTCGCCCCCGCCACGGTGCGCCGCATGGAGATGGCCGAGGTCGCCCTCAAGATCCCGTACCTCCAGCTCCTGCTGAAGGCCTACGGCGTCGGCGACGAGGAGGCCGAGGCCTTCGTCCAGCTGGCCGAGGACGCCAACAAGCCGGGATGGTGGCAGCGCTTCCACGACATCCTGCCGGGCTGGTTCTCGCTATACGTCAGCCTGGAGGGCGCGGCCGCCCTGATCCGCTCCTACGAGCCCCACTTCGTCCCCGGAGTGCTGCAGACCGAGGACTACGCGCGCGGGGTGCTGCGCTCGGGCGCCATCGGCCAGACCCGGCCGGAGGACATCGAGCGCCACGTCGCCCTGCGCATGCAACGCCAGGAACTGCTCACCCGCGAGGACGCACCCCGGCTGTGGGTCGTGATGGACGAGACCGCGCTGCGCCGCCCCGTCGGGGGCCCGGAGGTGATGCGTGCCCAGATCGACCGGCTGCTCGAGGCCGCGAAGCTGCCCAACGTCACGCTGCAGGTCGCCCCGTTCTCCAGCGGGCCGCACCCCGGCACGTACGGGCCCTTCGTGCTGTTCCGATTCGCCATGCCGGAACTCCCGGACATGGTCTACAGCGAGTACCTGACCGGCGCCGTCTACCTCGACGCGCGCGCCGAGGTGGCGACCCACCTCGAGGTCATGGACCGCATGGCGGCGCAGGCCGCCACGGCACATCGCACGAAGGAGATCCTCCGGGATCTCCGCAAGGAGTTGTGAATGAACCGCATCAAACCCCAGCGCTCGCCCCTGACCCGCTCGGAGCGGATCTACAACGGCATGCCCGCCCGTGAACTGGGCAGTGAGGGCTGGCACAAGCCGTGGAGCGGCGGCAACGGAGGCAACTGCCTGGAGGCGATGAAGCTCGCCGACGGCCGGATCGCGGTACGCCAGTCCACCGACCCGGACGGGCCGGCGCTGATCTACACCTCGGCCGAGATGACGGCCTTCATCGAGGGAGCGAAGGCGGGAGAGGCGGACTTCCTGCTGTCCTGAGGCGTGCGCCCTGTTGCTTTGTTGTTTTTAAGCTGTTCCGGCACTAGTTGATCATCCATCGCTGATCACTCACCACTGATCGCTCATCGCTGATCATCCACCGCTGATCTACCCATCGCGACGAGCACCGGCCGCCAGGGGTCGCGTCAAGACCGGTCAGGACCGTATCGCCGGGTCGGCGCGGGTAAGCCGCACCTGCGGCACCCGCGCCGTGAATTCCGTGCCCCGGCCCCGCGCGGGGCTACGGGCCGTGAGCCCCTGCCCGCCCGAGCCGACTCGGCCCGGGCGGGCAGGGGCCCCTGATTCAGGCATGTGCCGGGACGTTCGCCGCCGAGGTGCCGGCCGACGCGGTGACTGACGCATCATGGGCGGGTGCGACTGGAAGCGATCACCTGGGACCGGCTCGGCGACCGGCTCGCCGAGCGCCTGCTCGACCTGGAGTCCGCCGACGGCAGCGCCTGGACCCGCGTCGCCCTCGACGGTGCCCCGGCCGCCCGCCCCGGCGACCTCGCCGAACGGATCTCCGAGGCGCTGCGCGTCCGCGGCCGCCCCTCCCTGGTGGTGGGAACGGAGGGCTTCCTGCGGCCCGCCTCGCTCCGCCTGGAGTACGGGCACGAGGACGCGGAGTCCTACTACAACGGCTGGTACGACACCGGCGCCCTGTGGCGCGAGGTCTTCGACCCCCTGGGGCCCGGCGGCGACGGGCGCGTCCTGCCCGACCTGTGGGACCCCGTCACGGACCGCGCCACCCGCAGCCCCTACGTCCGGCTCCCTCCCGGCGGCGCGCTCCTGCTCCACGGGCCCTTCCTGCTGCGCCACTGGTTCCCGTTCGACCTGAGCGTCCACCTCCTCCTCACCCCCGGTGCCCTGCGCCGCCGCACCCCCGAGTCCGAGCACTGGACCCTGCCCGCCTTCGAGCGCTACGACGAGGACACCGGCCCGGCCGGCACCGCCGACCTCGTGGTGCGCGCCGACGATCCGCGGCACCCCGCCTGGAACGGCTGACCCGGACGGCCGCCCCGGACGGCCGCTCCGGCAGGACTCTCCCGCCGGAGCGTCGCCCCCTTCGGGCAAGCCGGACAACTGGGATGATCGCAGCATGACGCGAACCGACGGATACCTCCTCGACAACGGGCAGTCCGAGGCGGCGGAGCGCTTCGACGCCTTCGCAACCCTCTTCGACCCCACCACGTTCCGGCACCTCCAGGCACTCGGCGTCGGCCCCGGCTGGCGCTGCTGGGAGGTCGGGGCCGGAGGCACCTCCGTGGTGTCGTGGCTCGCCAAGCGGGTGGGCCCCACCGGCAGGATCCTCGCGACGGACATCGACACCTCCCGGGTCGCCCCGGCCGGCCGACCGCCGGTGGAGGTGCGCGTGCACGACGTGGGTGCGGAGGAACCGCCGGGGGACGGCTTCGACCTCGTGCACGCGCGGCTCGTCCTCGTCCACGTCCCCGACCGGGAACGGGCGTTGCGGTCGATGATCCAGGCCCTGCGTCCCGGTGGCCGCCTCCTGGTCGAGGACGCCGACCCGGCGCTCCAGCCCCTGCTCTGCCCCGACGAGCACGGCCCCGAGCAGCAACTGGCGAACAGGCTCCGGCACGGCTTCAGGGAGCTGCTGTCCCGTCGCGGCGCCGACCTCTCCTACGGCCGCCGGCTGCCCCGGCTGCTCCGCGAGGCGGGGCTGCGCCGCGTCGAGGCCGACGCCTACTTCCCGGTCACCTCGCCCGCGTGCGCCGCCCTGGAGTCCGCGACGGTACGACAGATCCGCGATCAGCTGGTCGCCGCCGGGGCGGCCACCGACGACGACATCGACCGCCACCTCGCCAACGTCGCGGCCGGCGGCATGGACCTCGCGACGGCGCCGATGATCTCGGCCTGGGGCCGCAAGGGCTGACCGAGGTCACCCGTCGACCGGCCGCCTGCCGGTCGCCCGTGGCGGTCTTCCGCCCACCCTCTCCACCGCCCGCGCCCCCGCCCGGCATCCGGCGGCCGCCGCCTCCTCGGGCTCCGCGCCCGTGAGCAGCGCGGCGAGGAACGCGCCGGTGAAGGCGTCACCGGCGCCCGTACTGTCCCGCGGTGCCGCCGCGACGGCGGCGACCCGGGCGCTCACGGCGCCGGACCGGGCCACCAGCGCCCCGTCCGCCCCCAGCTTGGCGACCACCAGGGGGACGTGCCGGCTGAGCTTCGCGGCCGCGTCCGCCGCGTCGGAAAGCCCGGTGAGCAGGCATGCCTCGTCACGACTGGGCAGCAGGACGTCCACGCCCTCGACCAGGCCGAGGAACCGGCCGACGCCCAGCTCGGCGAGGAACCCGGCCGACGCCGGGTCCAGGCTGACCTGCACCCCACGCGCGCGTGCCGACGCCAGGGCGGCCGACACCAGGGCGCGGCCCGGCTCCGAGAAGAGGAGATACCCCGACAGATGCAGCCGGCCCACGCCGTCGAGCAGCGTGTCCGACCAGTCGTCCGGCCCGATCCGCAGCGACGCCCCGCTGTCCGTCAGGAACGTCCGCTCGGCCGCGGCACCGGTGTCGACCAGGCAGATCACCGTCCCCGTGGGTGCCGTCGCGTCGACGACGAGAAGCGGACGCACGCCGCACGCCGCCAGCTCCCGCTCGTGCCAGTCGGACGCGTCGGCGCCCACCCGGCCCAGCAGCCGTACGTCCCCGCATCCCTCGTGGGCGGCCCAGCAGGCCACGTTGGCGCCCGCCCCGCCGGGCAGCCGCCGGACCGAGGCGGCGGTGTCCGTACCGGCGGCCAGCGGTCCCCGGTGCCGGGCGACGACGTCGGTGACCACGTCCCCGACGACCAGCAGCGCGCCGCCCGGCGCCACGGTCACGCCCCGGTCCAGGCAGCCGCGATCCGGGCCGCCAACCGCACGTTCCCCCGCACGGCCGCCAGGTTGGCGCTCAGCGAGGCGCCGTCGGTGAGCCGTACCAGGCGTTCGAGCAGGAACGGCGTGACCGCCTGACCCGTGATCCCCTCGGCTTCGCACGCGTGCAGTGCGTCGGTGAGCACCCGCGCGTGGAGCACGGGATCGAGCTGCTCCTCCTCGGGGACGGGATTGGCGACCACGAGCGCGGACGACGGCCCGCCCAGCGTGTCCTGCGCCCGCATGACCGCCGCCACCTGCCGCGGGTCGTCCAGCGTCCAGTCCACCGGGTGTCCCGAGTCGGACAGGTAGAAGCCGGGGAAGCGGTCCGTGCGGTACCCGGCGACCGCCACCCCCAGCGTCTCCAGCCGCTGCAGGGTGGCGGGGACGTCCAGGATGGACTTCACGCCCGCGCAGACCACCGTGATCCGGGTGCGGGCCAGCAGGCCCAGGTCGGCCGACTCGTCCTGGGTCACCGTCCACTCCCGGTGGACGCCGCCCAGACCGCCGGTCGCGAACACCCGTACGCCCGCGAGCGCCGCCAGCCGGGCGGTCGCCGACACGGTGGTCGCCCCGCTCGCGCCACGGGCCACCGCGAGGGGCAGGTCCCGGTGCCCGAGCTTGCGGACGCCGTCCTCGTTGGCGATCCGCTCCAGCTGCTCCTTGTCCAGGCCGACCCGGGGCCGTCCGTCCAGCACGGCGACCGTCGCCGGTACGGCGCCCTCCCGCCGCACCGCCTCCTCCAGCTCCCGCGCCACCAGCAGATTGCGCGGGCGAGGCAGACCGTGCGCGATGATCGTGGACTCCAGGGCCACCACGGGGCGCCGTGCCCCGATCGCCTCCCGCACCTCTTCCGACACCATCAGCACCACGCGCCTGCCTCCTGTCCGACGGTCTCCCTGGGCTCCGCTCCCCCTCATCCCTGGCGGGCGGGGGACCGGGCCAAACCCCGCCGGCGCGGCGAACAGAACCGTTGCGGCTCCCGGGAGGGAGCACGAGTCTGAGGCCATGACAGACAACACGACACGTCTCGACCACGTCGTCCTGTGGGTGAGTGACCCGGTCGCCGCGGCCGGCTTCTACGAGAAGAACCTGGGATTCGAACCCCTGCGGGTCACCGAGTACACCGCGGGAACCGTGAGCTTCCCCTCCGTGCGGATCAACGAGGAGACCATCCTCGACCTCGCACCGCACTCCATGGCG
This sequence comes from Streptomyces sp. BK208, assembly GCF_004364245.1. GTDB lineage: Bacteria > Actinomycetota > Actinomycetes > Streptomycetales > Streptomycetaceae > Streptomyces. The sequence continues at coordinate 363,113 of NZ_SOAV01000008.1, forward strand.
GCCCGGATGCGCATGCTGCCCGGCGCCGAGGCCGGCGCCGGGCATCCCGTCAACCACGTCTGCGTGTCCCTGCCCGCGCACGACTTCGACGCCCTGCGCGCCCGCCTGCAGGAGCAGTCCGTCCCCGTCTCGGACCTCTCGTACGACTCCTACGGCGCCCGCGGCCCGGCCAGGCGGAGCTTCTACTTCGGCGACCCGGACGGCAACATCGTCGAGGCCCGGCACTACGAGTAGGCCCCGAGGGCGCCGCCCCTCAGAACAACGGCTCGGGCAGCACGCCCTCCAGCGCCAGCAGCCGCCGCTTGGTGCCCACGCCGCCGCCGAACCCGCCGATGCCGCCGTCGCTCTCCACGACCCGGTGGCACGGCACGACGACCGGCAACGGGTTGGCGCCCATGGCCATGCCCACCGCCTGCGCGGCGTCCGGCCGGCCCACCCGGCCGGCCAGGTCGCCGTAACCGACGACCCGGCCGAAGGGGACGGCGGTCAGCTCCCGCAGCACCTGCCGGTTGAAGCCCGAGATCAACGACCAGTCCAGCGGCAGGTCGAAGTCGCGCCTGCCGCCCGCGAAGTACGCCTCCACCTGGCGTATCGCCTCGGCCAGCAGCGGGGAGCCGGGCGCCTCGACGGGCTCCGTGCCCAGCCGGGACGCGAGCCTCTCGAGTGCCCGGTCGCGCGCGGCGCCGGCGGCGTGGAACACGACGTTGACCAGGCCCTCGCCGGTCGCGGCCAGCAGCAGCGGACCGATGCCGGTGGTGACGACGGTCCACACGACCTGCTGTCCGTCCTGCCCGGGGCTGTCCATGCGCCCACAGTACGACCGGCCACTGACAACGCCCGGCTGAGGACCTAGTCCACGGCGTCCCGCACCACGTCGGGCTTGTTGGTGATGATGCCGTCGACCTCGTACCCGGCGACCAGGCGCGCGGTGGCCGCGTCGTTCACCGTCCAGGCGAGGACCTCCAACGGCCTGCCGTGCGGGCCGGTGAACGCGTGCACCGCGGACACGTAGCTCATGGAGAGCGAGCTGTACGACGGGTTGATCTGGTCGGCGAACTCCGCGTACGCCGGCAGCTCCGACACGGCCGGGGTGCCGAGGAAACCGGTCTTGACCGAGGGCTTGAGGTCGTGGACCGTCCGGATGCTGTCGGCGTCGAAACTCTGCACGATCAGCCGTCGCGTCACGTGCTGCCGGTCGAGCCAGCCCTCGTTGGCGAGGACCTTGAGGGTCTGCAGCTCGATGCCCGGGTAGAGTCCGGGGCTCTTCAGCTCCAGGAGCAGCCTCTGGTGGTTGTGCTCCAAGCGGTCCACGTACTGCTCCAGCGTCGGCACGCGCGCGCCCGCGTACTCGGGCCCGAACCAGCTCCCCGCGTCCAGCCGGGCGATCTCCGCGGCGGTGAAGTCCTTCACCTTCCAGGGCGACCGGTCCGGGAAGACCTGCTCCACGTCGGTCGTACGCGCCAGGCTCTCGTCGTGGACGACGACCAGCTCGCCGTCCCGGGTGCGCTGGACGTCGTTCTCCACCCACCTGATGCCCAGCTCCGCCGCCCGGTCGACGGCGGCCAGCGTGTTCTCGGGTGCGTAACCGGAAGCTCCCCGGTGGGCGACGACCACCGGCCCGTCGCCGCCGGCCTCGTCGGCCCGGGCGTGCGAGAGGGGAGCCGTGAGGGCGACCCCCAGCAGGGCGGTGGTCGTGACGGCTACTGCGCGCACGTGCATGCGTACTCCTCGCGTCGAACGATCACGGACAGCTTCACTGTGACACCGGAGAGTGCATAAAGAAGGGTGGCGGAATGGCCACAGGCTGAATGGAGTTGCTCAACTACGCTCACGTGGACGGCACAACTGGGGCGAGGCCGTGATTCTTTGCCGGAGAATCGTTCGACCATTCCGGTGGAAGTCATACTCTCTGCCTCGGCCCTGATCGTTCGCGCGGTCCTGGGAGGGGGAGCACATCAGGCGAATCCGGGGCACCTCCGGGGCGTAAGAAGGCGGAAGGGCAGCCGCACATGCACAGCACGGTCGACGGATTCAGCTACGGACTCGTCACACCGCTGGTCGCCTACCTCATGGCCTGCCTCGGCGGAGCCCTCGGCCTCCGCTGCACCGCCCGGGCCATGCTGGTCACCCGCTCCTGGCGGCCCGGCTGGCTCGCCCTCGGGTCGGCGGCGATCGGCTCCGGCATCTGGACCATGCACTTCGTCGCGATGATGGGCTTCACGATCGAGCACACCCCGATCCGCTACGACTGGCTGATGACCTTCGCCAGCCTGGCCGTCGCGATCGTCATGGTCGGCGTCGGGATCTTCATCGTGGGCTACCGGGGGGTGCGCGGAACGGCCCTGTTCACCGGCGGCACCATCACCGGACTGGGCATCGCCTCCATGCACTACCTGGGAATGGCCGGGATGCACCTGGACGGGCAGCTGACGTACAACACGTTCACCGTCGGTGTGTCGGTCGTCATAGCCATGGCCGCCGCCACCGCCGCCCTGTGGGCGGCGGGACAGGTGCGGGGCTTCCTGTGGAGCGTGGGCGCCGCCCTGATCATGGGGCTGGCCGTCACCGGCATGCACTACACGGGCATGGCCGCCGTCCAGGTCCACCTCACCGGCACGGGTGAGCCCCCCGTCGGCGGATCGCCCGCCGATCTGCTCGCCCCCATGCTGATCGGCCCCCTCGCCTTCCTCCTCCTCGCCGGCGTCGTCGTCCTGTTCGACCCGCAGATGGTCATGGGGCAGCCCGCCGCCCCCGCCGAGCAGAAGCCGGGCGTCCCCGCCCACACCGGAGCCCCGCGCACGATCCGCCGCTCGGCGCACCACCCCGCACGCCGCACCCGCCGCCCCCTCGTCCACCGGCGCCCCCGTACCCCGCAGAACCGCTGACCGGAACCCGTTGTCAGTGCGGGGTCGTACCGTTGAACCCATGCGGCCCGTTTCCCAGATCGAACGCACGGTGGCGCCCTTCGAGGTCGTCAGTCCCTACCAGCCGAGCGGTGACCAGCCGGCGGCCATCGCCGAGCTGGCCCGGCGCGTCCAGGGCGGTGAGAAGGACGTCGTCCTGCTCGGCGCGACCGGCACCGGCAAGTCCGCCACCACCGCGTGGATGATCGAGCAGGTCCAGCGCCCCACCCTGGTGATGGCGCCGAACAAGACCCTGGCCGCCCAGCTGGCGAACGAGTTCCGCGAGCTGCTGCCGAACAACGCCGTCGAGTACTTCGTCTCGTACTACGACTACTACCAGCCCGAGGCCTACGTACCGCAGTCGGACACCTACATCGAGAAGGACTCCTCGATCAACGAGGAGGTGGAGCGCCTGCGCCACTCCGCCACGAACTCGCTGCTCACCCGGCGCGACGTCGTCGTGGTCGCCTCCGTCTCCTGCATCTACGGCCTCGGCACGCCGCAGGAGTACGTGGACCGCATGGTCCCGCTGCGGGTCGGCGAGGAGCACGACCGGGACGAGCTGCTGCGCCGCTTCGTCGACATCCAGTACACGCGCAACGACGTGGCCTTCGCCCGCGGCACCTTCCGGGTGCGCGGCGACACCATCGAGATCTTCCCGGTCTACGAGGAGCTGGCCGTCCGCATCGAGATGTTCGGTGACGAGATCGAGGCCCTGTCCACGCTCCACCCGGTCACCGGCGAGATCATCAGCGACGACCAGCAGCTGTACGTCTTCCCGGCCTCCCACTACGTCGCCGGCCCCGAGCGCCTGGAGCGGGCGGTCAACGACATCGAGAAGGAACTGGCCGAGCGCCTGACCGAGCTGGAGAAGCAGGGCAAGCTCCTGGAGGCCCAGCGGCTGCGGATGCGTACGACGTACGACATCGAGATGCTCCGCCAGATCGGCTCCTGCTCCGGCGTGGAGAACTACTCGATGCACTTCGACGGCCGGTCGCCCGGCTCCCCGCCGAACACCCTCCTTGACTACTTCCCGGACGACTTCCTGCTCGTCATCGACGAGTCCCACGTCACGGTGCCGCAGATCGGCGCCATGTACGAGGGCGACGCCTCCCGCAAGCGGACCCTGGTCGACCACGGCTTCCGGCTGCCCTCCGCGCTCGACAACCGTCCGCTGAAGTGGGAGGAGTTCCAGGAGCGCGTCGGCCAGACCGTGTACCTGTCGGCGACCCCGGGCGCCTACGAGCTCTCCCGCTCCGACGGCGCGGTCGAGCAGATCATCCGCCCCACCGGCCTGGTCGACCCGGAGATCGTCGTCAAGCCCACCGAGGGCCAGATCGACGACCTGGTGCACGAGATCCGCACGCGGACCGAGAAGGACGAGCGCGTCCTGGTCACCACCCTCACCAAGAAGATGGCCGAGGACCTCACCGACTACTTCGTGGAGCTCGGCATCCAGGTCCGCTACCTGCACAGCGACGTCGACACCCTGCGCCGCGTCGAGCTGCTGCGCGAGCTGCGCGCCGGCGAGTACGACGTCCTGGTCGGCATCAACCTGCTGCGCGAGGGCCTCGACCTGCCCGAGGTGTCCCTGGTGGCCATCCTCGACGCCGACAAGGAGGGCTTCCTGCGCTCGGGCACCTCCCTGATCCAGACCATCGGCCGCGCGGCGCGCAACGTCTCCGGCCAGGTCCACATGTACGCGGACAGGGTCACGCCGGCGATGGAGAAGGCCATCGACGAGACCAACCGCCGCCGCGAGAAGCAGATCGCGTACAACACGGCGAACGGCATCGATCCCCAGCCGCTCCGCAAGAAGATCAACGACATCGTCGCCCAGATCGCCCGCGAGGACGTCGACACCGAGCAGCTCCTCGGCTCGGGCTACCGCCAGGTCAAGGAGGGCAAGGGCGCCAAGGCCCCGGTGCCCGCGCTGGGCGGCAAGGCCGCGGGCGGGACCAAGGCGGCCAAGGGCCGGGCCAAGGAGACGGCCGTGACCGACCGGCCGGCGGCGGAGCTCGCCGAGCAGATCGAGGACCTCACCACCCGGATGCGGGCGGCCGCGGCCGACCTCCAGTTCGAGATCGCGGCGAGGCTGCGCGACGAGGTCTCCGAGATGAAGAAGGAGCTGCGCCAGATGAAGGAGGCGGGCCTGGCCTGACGGCCCGTCCGAGCAGCCCACTGTGTTGCAAGACCGACACAAAGCGCGGACCGGGGTGGGGCGCTGTCAGTGCCCCTGCGTAGGGTTCTGGTCAACCGCGAGTACGCGGCAACAGGGGACAGTTCGAGAGGGGATCAGCGCGTGACCGTCAACATGACCAAGGGTCAGGCCATCAGTCTGCAGAAGAGCGACGGCGGCAGCCTGACGTCGGTGCGCATGGGTCTCGGCTGGCAGGCGGCTCCCCGGCGCGGCCTCTTCGGCTCGCGCACCCGGGAGATCGACCTGGACGCCTCCGCGGTCCTCTTCGCGGACAAGCAGCCGGTCGACGTCGTCTTCTTCCGCCACCTGGTGAGCGACGACGGCTCGGTGCGCCACACCGGGGACAACCTCGTCGGCGGTGTCGGCCAGGGCGGCGACGACGAGGCGATCCTGGTCGACCTCCAGCGCGTTCCGGTCCACATCGACCAGATCGTCTTCACGGTCAACTCCTTCACCGGCCAGACCTTCCAGGAAGTGCAGAACGCCTTCTGCCGCCTGGTCGACGAGACCAACGGCCAGGAGCTGGCCCGCTACACGCTGGCCGGCGGCGGGGCCTTCACGGCCCAGATCATGGCCAAGGTGAACCGTGCGGGCCAGGGCTGGGCGATGACCGCCATCGGCACCCCGGCCAACGGCCGCACCTTCCAGGACCTGATGCCGGCGATCCTGCCGGTCCTGTAGCAGCCGATCCGCGGGATGCCGGGCGCGGCGGTCCGGCCCGTAGCGGCCCGGGCCGCAGCAGCCCCGGGCCGCAGTGGTCCGGTCCGCGGCGGGCTCCGTCCGCCGGGTCCGGTCCGCCGTGGTCCGCCCGCAGCATTCCGGCACCGACCGGCCGGGCCCGCACGACGCCTCGCGGGTGACGCACGAACGACACAGGGGGAGAAGGCGATGACGGCCGAGCTGACGCGGGGACAGAACCACCCGCTTCCCGGGGCTCGTCTCGAGATCCGGGTCTCGGCCGGCACGCCGGTCGTGGCCGGTGCGACACTCGGCGACGAGAACGGCACCATCCACGGCGTCGAATGGGTGGCCCACCCGGGCGCACCCACTCAGCCGGGCCTGGAGGTCTCCCGTCAGGCCGCCGCCGACCACCGCCTCGCGGTGGACCTGGACGCCGTGCCGGACGCCGTGCACCGCGTCAGCGTGCTGCTCGCCCTGCCCGCCGGCGGAAGGGGGCCGGTCCGGTTCGGTGCCGTCGCCGCCCCCTTCGTCGCCGTCACCGGCCTCGACGGCGACGAGGTCGCCAGCTACACCATCACCGGCCTGGAGGCCGAGTCCGCCGTCGTCGCCCTGGAGCTGTACCGGCGACAGGGCGCCTGGAAGGTCCGGGCCGTCGGCCAGGGCTACGCGGGCGGCCTCGCCGAGCTGTTCGCGGACCAGAGACTGGCCCAGGCCCACCAGCTCGCGGGGAGCATCCAGGAGGCGGTGGCGGACGGGGTGGCCCGAGCGGTACCGGCCCCTCCCGCCGCCACCCCGGCGCACGGTCCTGAGCACGGCGCCGCACCCGGCGCCGGCCACGGTGGCTCCCTGCCGCCGACGTCTCCGTACGACCCCCAGGGCGTGACCGCCCCCGGCCCGCAGACCTCCGGGGTGCCGGGACAGCACGGGGCGCAGCAGCCGTACCCGGACGGCCCGGGGGAGCCCGCCACCGCCGGCCGGCCGGCCGGGTCCGCGGCGGGCGGCCCGATCGACTACAGCCATCCCCGCCGGCAGAACGGGGCGCCGCCCCCGCCTCCGCCGACCGCGCCCCCGGCCGAGCCCGGCCGGCCCGCTCAGCCCGTCGCGGGTGACGCCACCGGCTGGTCCATGGAGGAGCGGCTCTACAACCAGGTGTGGGGCATGTTCGAGGACCTGGCCCGCACCGCGGCCGCCTACCGCAGCGCCGTCGACTTCGCCGACTCCCGCATGGAGAAGGAACTCGACCAGGCGCTGTCCGACCCCCGCAGCCGGATCGGCGGCCAGGGGGACGCCGCCCGGGAAGCGGCGCGGGCCCGGCACGGCCTGCTGGTGTCGCAGGCCAGGGAGGTCCTGGACCGGGACGTCGCCCAGCTCGTCGCGGAGGCTGAGGTGGTCGAGCCCGCCCTGCCTGCGGCGTTCGCGCGCTGGGACAACCCCGTCTGGCACGCCTACCGCGTCCCCATGGAGATACCGATGGCCCTGCGGCTGGGCGATCTCCATCTGCCCGAGGCCGACCGCGTACGCGTCCCGATGCTGATCCGGCTGCCGCTCGAACGCGGCCTGTGGATCGACAGCGGGCGCTCCTCCTCGATCGACGGCGCCTTCGCCGACTCCCACGAGATGCGGCGCCTGGGCCTGGAGACGGCCGTCGCCCACGCGGCCCGGCTGCTCGCCGTCTACCCGGCGGGCGAGTTCACCGTGCACGTCATCGATCCCGCCGGATCCGGTGCGCAGGCACTGGCGCCCCTGGTGCAGAGCGGGGTGCTCGCCGCACCGCCCGCCCAGGGCGCCGCGGGGACGGCGGACGTGCTCGCGCGGCTCACCCAGCGCGTCGACCTGGTGCAGATGGCGTTGCGCGGCGGCGCTCCCGACGCACTGCCGCCCGGTCTCGACGCCTCGCAGCAGCTGCTGATCGTCAACGACTTCCCGCACGGCTTCGACGACCGCGCGGTCAACCAGTTGCGCTACCTCGCCGACGAGGGGCCCGCCGTCGGCGTCCACCTGATGATGGTCGCCGACCGCGAGGAGTCCGCCGGGTTCGGGCCGCTGCTCGACCCGCTGTGGCGCTCGCTGCTGCGGCTGACGCCGGTGGCCGACGACCACCTCGCCGACCCGTGGGTCGGGCATGCCTGGACGTACGAGCCACCGGTCGTGCCGCCCGGCAGCCAGGTGCTCCGGCAGGTGCTGGACCAGGTCGTCGCCGCCCGTCGTTCATGGGACCGGTGACCGCCTCCGAGCTGGGCTTTTGAGCTTAATTTGCAAATCTCTTTACCTTCCCTTGGGGATTGGGGTACTGTCTTCCGTACGGAGGGGAGTACTCCCTGTCTGTGCGGCGTACCCGTCAATACGGATCAGGCCAGATCCCGGGGCGTCGGCCCGTGGTCCGAGCGCGTCACGCGTCCCGGACCGGGGTGGAAGAGACCTCCGGCAGCGACGACGCTGACATCTGCCGTGTGACGTACTGCCGGAGGCGCAGTGGAAGTTTCCGTGACCCTGTGGGTCCTGACCATCGTGGGCCTTGCCGCCCTCATCGCGGTCGATTTCTTCATCGGCCGCAAGCCGCACGACGTATCGATCAAGGAAGCCGGCATCTGGACCGGCGTATGGATCGCCCTGGCGGGCCTCTTCGGGCTCGGCCTGCTCCTCTTCGGGGGCGGTGAGCCGGCCGGCGAGTTCTTCGCGGGCTTCATCACCGAGAAGTCGCTGAGCGTGGACAACCTCTTCGTCTTCGTCCTGATCATGGCGAAGTTCGCGGTGCCCTCGCAGTATCAGCAGCGGGTCCTGCTCATCGGTGTCCTCATAGCCCTGGTCCTCAGGGCCGTCTTCATCGCCGCGGGTGCCGCGATCCTCGCCAGCTTCGCCTGGGTCTTCTACATCTTCGGCGCGTTCCTCATCTACACCGCCTGGAAGCTCATCCAGGAGGCCCGGGCCGACGAGGACGACGAGGAGTTCGAGGAGAACAAGCTCCTCAAGGCCGCCGAACGCCGCTTCGGCGTCGCCGACCGATACCACGGCACCAAGCTGTGGATCGAGGAGAACGGCAAGCGGATCATGACCCCGATGCTGGTCGTGATGCTCGCGATCGGCACCACCGACGTGCTCTTCGCGCTCGACTCCATCCCGGCGATCTTCGGTCTGACGCAGGACCCGTACATCGTGTTCACGGCCAACGCGTTCGCCCTCATGGGGCTGCGCCAGCTCTACTTCCTCATCGGGGGTCTGCTGAAGAAGCTGGTGCACCTGTCCTACGGCCTGTCCGTGATCCTGGGCTTCATCGGCGTCAAGCTGGTGCTGCACGCCCTGCACGAGTCCGGCGTCCATGTGCCCGAGATCAGCATTCCGGTCTCGCTCGGCGTGATCTGCTCGGTCCTGATCGTCACCACGATCACCAGCCTGCGCGCTTCCAAGAAGCAGGCGGAGGCGGAAAGGGCGGCCGCGGAGAGCGGCGACACGTCGAAGGACAGCGTCGAGGCCTGATCCACCCGGCCCGGGAGCGGCGGACGGCACGGAGCCGTCCGCCGCTCCCGCGCCTCTCCGCGCTCCCGCCGTGCTCGCCGTGTTTCCCGGGCGGGAGGCCCGTGAGCCCGGCGTGCGGGCCCGGTCGCCCTCTGCGACGATCGCCGCATGGTCACCGGCCGCAGGGCGCTCCTCGCACAGTGGACGACCGTCACGCCCGTGATCGCCGTCGTGCTGCTGGCCCTGACCTGGGGCCGCTCGCTGCCCGGCGCGGTCGTCGCGCTGCTCACCGTCGTCCTGGCGGTCTCCGTCCTGGCCGCCGTGCACCACGCCGAGGTGGTAGCCCACCGGGTCGGCGAGCCCTTCGGCTCCCTCGTCCTCGCCATCGCCGTCACGGTCATCGAGGTAGCGCTCATCGTGACCCTGATGGCGGACGGCGGCGACAAGAGCGCGACCCTGGCCAGGGACACCGTCTTCGCGGCCGTCATGATCACCTGCAACGGGGTGGTCGGGATCAGCCTCCTGGTCGCCTCCCTGCGCCACGGGATCGCGGTGTTCAACCCGGAGGGCACCGGCGCCGCCCTCGCGACGGTGGCGACCCTCGCCACCCTCAGCCTGGTCCTGCCGACGTTCACCACCAGCGCGCCCGGCCCGGAGTTCTCCACCCTTCAGCTGACGTTCGCGGCGCTGTCCTCGCTCGTCCTCTACGGCCTGTTCATCGCGACCCTCACCGTGCGGCACCGCGACTACTTCCTGCCGATCACCCGGCAGGGCGAGGTGATCACCGCCGAGGAGCACGCCCACGCACCGTCCTCGCGTACGGCGCTGCTCAGCCTGGGGATGCTCGGCCTGGCGCTGATCGGCGTCGTGGGCCTCGCCAAGGGCGTGTCGCCGACCATCGAGGACGGCGTGGCGTCCGCCGGACTCCACCACGCCGTCGTCGGCGTCATCATCGCGCTGCTGGTCCTGCTCCCCGAGACGATCGCCGCCGTGCGTTCCGCGCGCCGCGACCGGGTGCAGACCAGCCTGAACCTGGCGCTCGGCTCGGCCATGGCCAGCATCGGCCTGACCATCCCCGCGGTCGCCCTGGCCTCCGTGTGGCTCTCCGGACCGCTGGTCCTCGGTCTCGGCTCCGTCCACCTGGTGCTGCTCGCCCTCACCGTGGTGGTGGCCTCCCTGACGGTCGTGCCGGGCCGGGCGACGCCCCTGCAGGGCGGCGTCCACCTGGTGCTGTTCGCGGCGTACCTGGAACTGGCCGTCAACCCGTAGGCGCAACGCGGGCGTCGGTACGTCGCCGTCAGCGGAGCGGAGCAGCGGTCCGGCAGCCCGCGCCCGCCCGCGATGCGCAGGGTGCGGAATCCGCCATCGGTGCCCGGCGACCACGAGGACGCGGCCCGCCGGGGCGTCGGCGCACCGTGATAGACCGGGGGCCGAGCAGCGGTCGCGCAAGGGCCGCCGCACCCCTCACGGACCGGAGGAACCGTGCCCCGCACCCTGGCCAACGCCCCGATCATGATCCTCAACGGCCCCAACCTGAACCTGCTCGGCCAGCGCCAGCCGGAGATCTACGGGTCCGACACCCTCGCCGACGTCGAGGCTCTGTGTGTGAAGGCGGCGGCCGCGCACGGCGGCACGGTGGACTTCCGGCAGTCCAACCACGAGGGCGAACTGGTCGACTGGATCCACGAGGCCCGGCTGCACCACTGCGGGATCGTGATCAACCCGGCCGCGTACTCGCACACGTCCGTGGCCGTCCTGGACGCGCTGAACACCTGCGACGGCCTGCCGGTGGTGGAGGTCCACATCTCCAACATCCACCAACGCGAGCCCTTCCGGCACCACTCGTACGTCTCGCAGCGCGCCGACGGCGTCATCGCGGGGTGCGGGGTGCAGGGGTACGTGTTCGGTGTGGAGCGGGTCGCGGCGCTGGCCGGGGCGGGCACGGCCGAGGCCTGAGGCGCCGGGGCCGCCGGCCGGGGGCGGGGATCGGGAGGCCGGCGGCCCGTGCCGCCCAGGAGCCGTCGATCCTGTGCGGGGCTGCCACCAGTCGACCGCGTCGGCCCGGTGCGCGGGGAGCGCGCACGGGCCGCGGGTGTGTGCGACCGCTTCACACGGGGTGTGCGCGGCGCCGGGACGACGCGGGCGGGTTCGCGCCGCACGACGCGGGTTCGTGCCGCACGCACCCGCCCGGCGGCGAGGGCGCTGCCGCCCGTCGTCAGCGTGCCCCCGTGGTCAGCGTGCGCCCGCCCGTGCCGGGACGCCGCCGCCCGCCGCCGAGTGACGGACGCCGCCCGGCGCCGGTACGCGCGCGGCGGCGGCCGAGGGGCCGGTCACCAGCCGCGTGCCCGCCACTGCGGCAGGTGCGGCCGCTCCGCGCCGAGCGTGGTGTCGTCGCCGTGCCCCGGGTAGACCCACGTCTCGTCCGGGAGGGCGTCGAAAATCTTGGTCTCCACGTCGTGGATCAGGCTCGCGAACGCCTTCGGGTCCTCGAAGGTGTTGCCCACACCGCCGGGGAAGAGACAGTCCCCGGTGAACAGGTGGGGGTGCCCGTGCGGGTCGTCGTAGACCAGGACGATGGAGCCCGGGGTGTGCCCGACGAGGTGGCGCGCGGTCAGCTCCACCTGCCCGACCCGGATCGTGTCGCCGTCGTCGACCAGGACGTCGGTGGGCACCGGAATGCCCTCGGCGTCGTGCCGGCCGGCGTGGGTGCGGGCACCGGTGGCCGCGACCACCTCGGCGAGCGCCTGCCAGTGGTCACCGTGCCGGTGGGTGGTGACGACGGACGCGATGCCGTCGTCACCGATCGTGCCGAGCAGGGCGGGCGCGTCGTTGGCCGCGTCGATCAGCAGTTGCTCGTCGGTGGCCCGGCAACGCAGCAGATAGGCGTTGTTGTTCATCGGGCCGACCGCGATCTTGGTGATCATCAGGTCCTTGAGCTCGTGCACGTCGGCGGGCCCGCCCACCGTCACCTCTCCGCTGTACGTCATGACGGCCAGCCTAGTCCCGCCCCCCCCACCGCAACCGCGGCCCTGGGGTGGTCCGCCCGGCGCCTACAGCGGCGGCAGGGCCGGCAGCGGGCCGCCCTCCGCGGTGAGCGCGACGCCCTCACGGCGACCGGCGAGCCAGCCGAGCAGATCGGCCGGGGGACCGCTCACGGTCACCTCGGGGGCGTCGGCCTCGCGTCCGGTGCGCCACACGCGCGTGCCGTCGGTCAGCCGGGTCGGCGGCACGTCCGGATGCCCGGCGAACCGGGCCGCGAGGAAGTCGGTCTCCCGCTCGGTGAACTCCGCCGGAAGATCCTCCAGCTCGTACCCGATGCCGAGGTCCACGTGGTGCAGCTCCACCTCGGCCCAGCGCCGGAACGGCACCCGGGACGCCGAGTCGGTGACTCCGTTGCGCAGTTCCACCGTGCGCGTCCAGTCCGCGGGCGCCGTCCCCGTCTCCTGGAAGCGGGCCGCGCTCTCGCGCACGTCCGCGAGCTGGACGTCCAGGGGCCGCGGGGCGTCCCGCTCGATGTCGGCGTCGCGGGCCTCGCCCGAGGTGTACATCGGGCGTGCTTCGAGAACGTTCACGAGGGCGTCGGCGTTGCGGGCGAGGTGGGCCAGGACGTGGCCGCGGCTCCAGCCGGGAAGCCGTGACGGTTCCGTCACGGCCGCGTTGTCCAGTTTCCCGACCGCGGTGAGCAGCCGCTCGGTAGCGTCGCGTACAGACACCAGGTCATGAGCGTGATCAATCATGGTGCTGACCCTAGACCGCGCCACACCTTCGGGTGAAGGTTGCGGACGACCCCCGTTATTCGAATGCACGTGCTATAAGCTCGAAGGCGGCGTCGGGCATGCTGGGAAGTCGGGGTTTGTTGACAACCGGTGAATCCGACCGGCGTTGTCAGTGGCTCCCCCTAGTCTGAGAAAGACGGGGGCCCCGCCCCTGTCACTTCTCTCAAGAAAGGTGCGGACCGGCGTGGCCGACCGTCTCATCGTCCGTGGCGCGCGCGAGCACAACCTGAAGAACGTCTCGCTCGACCTGCCTCGTGACTCGCTCATCGTCTTCACGGGTCTGTCCGGGTCGGGCAAGTCCTCCCTGGCCTTCGACACCATCTTCGCCGAGGGCCAGCGGCGCTACGTGGAGTCGCTCTCCTCCTACGCCCGGCAGTTCCTCGGCCAGATGGACAAGCCCGACGTCGACTTCATCGAGGGCCTCTCCCCGGCGGTCTCGATCGACCAGAAGTCGACCTCGCGCAACCCGCGCTCCACGGTCGGCACCATCACCGAGGTCTACGACTACCTGCGCCTGCTCTTCGCCCGCATCGGCAAGCCGCACTGCCCCGAGTGCGGCCGGCCGATCTCGCGCCAGTCGCCGCAGGCCATCGTGGACAAGGTCCTGGAGCTTCCCGAGGGCAGCCGCTTCCAGGTGCTCTCGCCGCTGGTGCGCGAGCGCAAGGGCGAGTTCGTCGACCTCTTCGCCGACCTGCAGACCAAGGGCTACTCCCGGGCGCGGGTGGACGGCGAGACCGTCCAGCTGTCCAACCCGCCCACGCTGAAGAAGCAGGAGAAGCACACCATCGAGGTGGTCGTCGACCGCCTCACCGTCAAGGACTCCGCCAAGCGCCGGCTCACCGACTCCGTGGAGACCGCGCTCGGCCTGTCCGGCGGCATGGTCGTGCTCGACTTCGTCGACCTCCCCGAGGACGACCCCGAGCGCGAGCGCATGTACTCGGAGCACCTGTACTGCCCGTACGACGACCTGTCCTTCGAGGAGCTGGAGCCCCGCTCCTTCTCCTTCAACTCGCCCTTCGGCGCCTGCCCCGACTGCTCCGGCATCGGCACGCGCATGGAGGTCGACCCGGAGCTGATCGTCCCCGACGAGGACAAGTCCCTCGACGAGGGCGCCATCCACCCCTGGTCGCACGGGCACACCAAGGACTACTTCGGCCGCCTGATCGGTGCCCTCGCGGACGCGCTCGGCTTCCGCACGGACATCCCCTTCGCGGGTCTGCCGCTGCGCGCCCGCAGGGCCCTGCTGAACGGCCACAAGACCCAGGTCGAGGTCCGCTACCGCAACCGGTACGGCCGCGAGCGCCGGTACACCACGGCGTTCGAAGGGGCGATCCCGTTCGTCAAGCGCCGGCACAGCGAGGCCGAGAGCGACTCCAGCCGCGAGCGCTTCGAGGGCTACATGCGCGAGGTGCCCTGCCCCACCTGTGCGGGCACCCGCCTCAAGCCGCTCGTCCTCGCGGTCACCGTCATGGGCAAGTCGATCGCCGAGGTCTCGGCGATGTCCATCAGCGACTGCGCGGACTTCCTGGGCGAGCTGAAGCTCAGCGCCCGGGACAAGAAGATCGCCGAGCGCGTGCTGAAGGAGGTCAACGAACGGCTGCGGTTCCTGGTCGACGTCGGCCTGGACTACCTCTCGCTGAACCGCGCGGCGGGCACCCTCTCCGGCGGCGAGGCCCAGCGCATCCGGCTGGCCACCCAGATCGGCTCCGGCCTCGTCGGTGTGCTGTACGTCCTGGACGAGCCGTCCATCGGCCTGCACCAGCGCGACAACCACCGGCTGATCGAGACCCTCGTCCGGCTGCGCGACATGGGCAACACCCTGATCGTCGTCGAGCACGACGAGGACACCATCAAGGTCGCCGACTGGATCGTCGACATCGGCCCCGGCGCCGGCGAGCACGGCGGCAAGGTCGTGCACAGCGGCTCCGTCAAGGAGCTGCTCGACAACGCCGAGTCGCAGACCGGCCTGTACCTGTCCGGGCGCAAGGCCATCCCGCTGCCCGACATCCGCCGCCCGCAGGACCCCGCCCGGCGGCTGACCGTGCACGGCGCCCGGGAGAACAACCTCCAGGACATCGACGTGTCCTTCCCGCTGGGCGTGTTCACGGCCGTCACCGGCGTCTCCGGCTCCGGAAAGTCGACGCTGGTCAACGACATCCTGTACACGCACCTGGCCCGCGAGCTGAACGGCGCGAGGAACGTTCCGGGGCGGCACACGCGCGTGGAGGGCGACGACCTCGTCGACAAGGTCGTGCACGTCGACCAGTCGCCCATCGGCCGCACCCCGCGGTCGAACCCGGCGACGTACACCGGCGTCTTCGACCACATCCGCAAGCTGTTCGCCGAGACCACGGAGGCGAAGGTCCGCGGCTACCTGCCCGGCCGGTTCTCCTTCAACGTCAAGGGCGGCCGCTGCGAGAACTGCGCGGGCGACGGCACGATCAAGATCGAGATGAACTTCCTCCCGGACGTCTACGTCCCCTGCGAGGTCTGCCACGGCGCCCGGTACAACCGGGAGACGCTGGAGGTCCACTACAAGGGCAAGTCCATCGCCGACGTGCTGAACATGCCGATCGAGGAGGCGACCGACTTCTTCGAGGCGGTCCCCGCCATCTCCCGGCACATGAAGACCCTGAAGGACGTCGGCCTCGGCTACGTCCGGCTCGGCCAGTCCGCGACCACCCTGTCCGGCGGCGAGGCCCAGCGCGTCAAGCTCGCCAGCGAGCTGCAGCGCCGCTCCACCGGGCGCACGGTCTACGTCCTGGACGAGCCGACCACCGGCCTCCACTTCGAGGACATCAGCAAGCTGCTGACGGTCCTCGGCGGCCTGGTCGACAAGGGCAACACGGTCATCGTCATCGAGCACAACCTCGACGTGATCAAGACCGCCGACTGGGTCGTCGACATGGGTCCCGAGGGCGGCGCCGGCGGCGGCCTGGTGGTCGCCGAGGGCACGCCGGAGCAGGTCGCGGGCGTCCCCGCCAGCCACACCGGCAAGTTCCTGCGGGACGTCCTCGGTGCCGAGCGGGTCAGCGACGCGGCTCCGGTGGCCAGGCCGCGCAAGGCGGCGAAGACGGTCGCGGCGAAGACCGCGGCCAAGAAGACGGCCACCAAGGCCGTCACCGCCGCGGCCGCCAAGAAGGCGAGCGCCACCAGGACGGCCAGGACGGCGACCGCCGCCAAGGCCGCCAAGACGACGAAGAAGGCCGCCACGCCCGCCGCGAAGAAGAGCACGCGGACGAGCAAGGCCTGAGTCCTGACCCGGCCGGCCCCCACGGGATCATCCGTGGGGGCCGGCCGCGTCCGTACGCGCCCTCCTGGCCGCCCGCCGCGATGCCGCTGTGCGCCCCGGCCCCCGTCAGAGGGCGACTTCCCGGGCGTACGGCGGTTCCGCGCCCGCCCGGGAACAGGTGACCGCCGCCGCGCGGGCGGCGAAGCCCAGCAGACCGGCCCAGCCCTGCGCCCCCAGCCCGGCCAACGCCTCGTCGCCGAGGGCGTCCCGCGCCGCGAGGCCGTGCAGCAGCGCCGCGTTGACCGTGTCGCCCGCGCCGATCGTGTCCACCACCGACACGGGCTCGCCGGGCACCGTGTACTCGCCCCCGTCCCGGGTGTACGCCGTCAGGCCCGCGCCACCCCGGGTGACCACGACCGCGGCCGGGCCCGCCGCGAGCCACTCGCGGGGCGTGCCGCCGAGCCACTCGGCGTCCTCGGCGGACAGCTTCAGCAGCGAGACCGACGGCAGCCAGCTCCTGAACCGGGCCCGATAGGCGTCCGGGTCCGGGATCAGCCCGGGCCGGATGTTCGGGTCCAGCGCCGTGAAGACCCCCCGTGCGGCCGTCGTGCGCAGCAGTTCCTCGTACGCGCCGGCGCCCGGCTCCAGCACCAGCGAGCAGGTACCGAAGGAGACGGCCCGGGTGCCCGGCGGCAGACCGGCGGGCACCGTGAACAGCCGGTCGGCCGTCCCCTCCACGTAGAAGGTGTACGCGGCCGAGCCGTCGGCGTCGAGCGAGGCCACGGCGAGGGTCGTCGGCTCGTTCCCGCGCTGCACCGGCGAGACGTCCACCCCGGTCTCGCGCAACCGGTCGAGGAGCGCCTCGCCGAAGGCGTCGTACGACACCCGTGAGCAGAACGCGACGGGTGAGCCGAGGCGGCCCAGCGCGACGGCGGTGTTGTACGGACCGCCGCCGAGCGCGGGCCGCAGCGCGGCGAGGGCGCCCGCGCCCTGCGGTACCAGGTCGATCAGTGCCTCACCGGCGACGACGATCACGGGAGGGTCCTTTCGTTGGCCTTGGCATGGGCTCCGCCCGGCCGCCCGGAGGCGTGCCCCGGCGGCCCGGAGACGTGCTCCGACAGCCTGGAGGCCTGCTCGGGGCAGCCGCAGGAGGTGCGGTGGACGAAGGCGCAGGGCAGCCGTACCGTCCGCACGGGCCGGTTCGGCACGGCGAGACGGTCCAGCAGCAGCCGGACGGCCTGCGCTCCGATGTCCCTGCTGGGCTGGGCGACGGCGGTGAGCCGGGGGGAGAAGAGGTCCGCCCAGGCGAAGTCGTCGAAGCAGCACAGCGCGAGGTCGCCGGGTACGGACAGGCCGCGCTCACGGAGGGCGCGCAGGGCACCGATGGTCATGGCGTTGTTGGCGGTGACCAGCGCGGTGGGCGGCACCGCCAGGGACAGCAGCTCCGCCGTGGCCCGCTCGCCGCCGGCCGCCTCGGAGTCGCCGTGCACCAGCAGCCGCTCGTCGTAGGGCAGCCCGGCGGCGGCGAGGCCGTGCCGGTACCCGGTGATCCGTTCACGGGTCGTGCTGAGCCCCGGCCGGCCCGCGACCAGGGCGATCCGGCGGTGGCCGAGCCCGGCGAGATGGTCCACGAGCCGGGTCGTCGGCTCGGCGCTCTCCGCACAGACCTGGTCGAAGCGCGAGGCGTCCCCGGCCTCCGCCTCGCCTACGATCCGGTCCAGGAAAACGGCCGGCACCCGGTGGCGCGCGAGGTAGGCGACGAGGTCGCGGGGCTCGGCGGAGGGCGCGACGATCATGCCGTCCACGCGCCGCTCGTGCAGCAGCCTGACGACCTTGCCCTCGTGCCGGGGATCGTCGTGCGGATCGGCGATGAGCAGGCTGTAACCGTGCTCCAGGGCACTGGCCTCGACGCCCTGGAGGATCTCCGTGAAGTACGGGTTGCTGATCGCGGACACCGCGAGCCCGATGGAGCGGGTGCGGGAGGTCACCAGGGAGCGGGCCAGGGTGTTGGGGGTGTAGCCCAGCTCCTCGACGGCGTCGAGCACCGCCTGGCGGGTGTGCGGCAGCACCGGGCGGGTGTCGTTGAGCACGTGCGAGACGGTCGCCACCGAGACCCCGGCGCTCCGCGCCACATCGGCCATGGTCGCCACCCGCCCACCCCTTCCAGGTCACGTACGGCCGCGTCGCGTACGGCCGCGCCGTGCGCGCCGTGACATGTACGACCGCGCCGCCGCGGTCGGCTCGTCCGTTGGCCGGGTCCGCGCGCTCCGGGCCGGACGGTACCCCACCGCGGGAGGGCGCGTAAACGCTTGCGCAAGCGTTTACGCGTCCCGGGCGGACTCCCGCCTCCGAGTCACCCGGCCGACCGGAAGGACCGGGTCGCCCGATATCGTCGACCCGCACCCGCACCCGCACCCGCACCCGCACCCGCACACCACCGCTTCGACCCGTGGAGATCCCATGTCCGGCCGCCCCGCCCCGAGTCGCCGTACCGTCCTGCGCTCGGCGGCTGCCACGCCCGTCGCCGGACTCGGCCTGGCCGCCTGCTCCCCGGGCGACGACGGTGCCGCGCCGGCCAGGCCGACCGCACCGGTGGACCTCGGCGCCGACGGAGACGTCGCCAAGGGCGCGACCAAGCTCTTCCCGGACCCGAACGTGGTGGTCAGCCGGTCCGAGGACGGCTCCCTGAAGGCGTTCAGCACGGTCTGCACGCACGCCGGCTGCCCCATCAAGAAGCTGGAGGGCACCAAGCTCGTCTGCAACTGCCACGGCAGCGAGTTCGACGCCCGTACCGGTGAGGTGCTGCACGCTCCGGCGACCGAGCCCCTGATCGAACTGCCGGTCGAGGTGAAGCAGGGCCGGATCGTCGCGAGCCCGGGTACCTGACCGGCAGGGGCCGGTGCCCTACTCCTGCTCCCAGTCCCAGCCGATGCCCAGCATCCCGGACCTGACCCGCGGCTCCACGAGGTGCACCGAGCGGTGCCGCCCGCTGAGCGCCAGCTCCTGCCGACCGCCGCGCGGCGCGGCCGGGGAGTGCTGAGTGAACCGGTGGCAGCGCACCGGAAGGGCCGCGGTGTCGAACCGCACCTGGAGCGCGTACTGCCCGCCGGCCGTACCGAAACCACGGACGTACTCGCGCGACACACCGGCCGTGCCGTCCTCGACGCCGTAACGGAAGAGGTGCGTGTCGCCGGTCGCCAGCCGCGTGTCGAAGAGCAGCTCGGTCACGAGCAACCCGGACTCGTGGTGGGTGCGGACCCGTCCCGTGCGGCAGTTCTCCGAGGCGTGGACGGCCATCCGGGCGGGGACGCACCCCGGGTCCCCGTAATGGACGGCGACGAAGCGGTCGACGCCGTCGCGGTGGGCGCGGACGATCAGGTGCGACTCCCGTCCCGCGAGTTCGCGGCCGGGCCCGACGCGGACCCGTTCGTGGTGTCCGAGGACGTGCACCCCGCCGTCCGGCGACGGACACCCCAGGTCGGCCAGCAGCCCGTCCAGGATGCCCGAGGCCGCCAGGTGGGCGCGGTAGGAGCGGCCGGCGGGCCGTCGGTCCGGGGCCTCGACGTCCGACTCGGCGAGCAGGCGTATCAGCGACTCCTCGGGGAGCTGGAGTATCTCCTCCAGGGCGCGCACGGCCCGCAGGGACTCCGGACGCTGCGGGCGCCGGGCTCCCTGCTGCCAGTAGCTCAGGCTCGTGACGCCCACCTTCACCCCGTGGCGCGACAGGTGGTGCTGCACGCGCTGCAGCGGCAGTCCGCGCGCGGCGATCGCCGCGCGCAGCGCGACGTGGAAGGGGCCGCCGCGCAGGGCCGAGTCGAGTTGCGCGGTGGCGGCGTCCGCGTGCTGTGTGGCGTGCGGCATGCAGGGGCCCTTCTGTGAAGTTCACGACGGCTGGTCAGACCGTCGACACGGATCGGCCGGGGCCGCCCCCGGTCGCGGCACAGAGGTCTTCACATCCGTACGCCGCGCTTCAGGCCCCGAGTCCCCCCGCATTGAAGCGTGTTGATCTAGTCCCGACAACACCTGGAGCCCGTCCGTCCCGCGCTCCTGGCCGAGAACGCACGGGGCCGCCGTGCGGGCGGCCACCCGGCGTGACCGACCGGTCCCGCACCGTCCCCCACCGTCCGCCCCTCGGCCGTCCACAGGGGCCGGGCCCGTCGTCCACAGCCCCGCCGGAGTGTCGGTCCGCGCCAGTAGGGTGTGAGTCATGGCCGACCCCTCCAGCTACCGCCCCAGGCCGGGAGAGATCCCGGACTCCCCGGGGGTGTACAGGTTCCGTGACGAGCACCGCAGGGTGATCTACGTCGGAAAGGCGAAGAGCCTGCGCCAGCGCCTGGCGAACTACTTCCAGGACCTGGCGAGCCTGCACCCCCGCACCCGCACCATGGTCACCACGGCGGCGTCCGTGGAGTGGACGGTGGTGTCCACGGAGGTCGAGGCCCTGCAGCTGGAGTACTCCTGGATCAAGGAGTACGACCCCCGGTTCAACGTCAAGTACCGCGACGACAAGAGCTACCCCTACCTCGCGGTGACGATGAACGAGGAGTTCCCGCGCGTCCAGGTGATGCGCGGCCACAAGAAGAAGGGCGTGCGCTACTTCGGACCGTACGGGCACGCCTGGGCGATCCGCGACACGGTCGACCTGCTGCTGCGCGTCTTCCCGGTGCGCACCTGCTCCGCGGGCGTCTTCAAGAACGCCGCCCGGACCGGCCGTCCCTGTCTGCTCGGCTACATCGGCAAGTGCTCCGCGCCCTGCGTCGGCCGGATCACCCCCGACGACCACTGGGACCTGGCCGACGAGTTCTGCGACTTCATGACCGGCCGCACCGGCACCTACCTGCGCCGCCTGGAGCGGCAGATGGCGGACGCGGCGGAGGACATGGAGTACGAGCGGGCGGCGCGCCTGCGGGACGACATCGGCGCCCTCAAGAAGGCCATGGAGAAGAGCGCGGTGGTGCTCGCCGACGCCACCGACGCCGACCTGATCGCGGTCGCCGAGGACGAGCTGGAGGCCGCCGTCCAGATCTTCCACGTACGCGGCGGACGCGTGCGCGGCCAGCGCGGCTGGGTCACCGACAAGGTGGAGGAGATCACCACCGGCGCCCTCGTCGAACACGCGCTCCAGCAGCTCTACGGCGAGGAGAGCGGGGACGCGGTCCCCAAGGAGGTCCTGGTCCCCGCGCTGCCCGACCCGGTGGAGCCCGTCCAGCAGTGGCTGACCGAGCGTCGCGGCTCGGGCGTGTCGCTGCGCATCCCGCAGCGCGGCGACAAGAAGGCGCTGATGGAGACCGTCCAGCGCAACGCCCAGCAGGCCCTCGTCCTGCACAAGACCAAGCGCGCCTCCGACCTGACGACCCGCTCGCGCGCGCTGGAGGAGATCGCCGAGGCCCTGGACCTGGACAGCGCCCCCCTGCGGGTCGAGTGCTACGACATCTCGCACCTCCAGGGCGACGACGTGGTGGCCTCCATGGTCGTCTTCGAGGACGGACTGGCCCGGAAGAGCGAATACCGGCGGTTCCAGATCAAGGGCTTCGAGGGGCAGGACGACGTCCGTTCCATGCACGAGGTCATCACCCGGCGCTTCCGCCGTTATCTCGCCGAGAAGGAGAAGACCGGCGAGTGGGCGGACGGCGAGGGACCGGCCGACGGCGGTCGGCACACCGGGGGCGAGACCGCCGTGAGCGACGGCGCGGTCCGCACGGACGACGCGGACCCCACCGAGGCCCCGGGGCTCAAGGACGAGGACGGACGGCCCAAGCGGTTCGCCTACCCGCCGCAGCTCGTCGTCGTCGACGGGGGACAGCCCCAGGTCGCGGCCGCCCAGCGGGCACTGGACGAGCTGGGCATCGACGACATCGCCGTGTGCGGTCTCGCCAAGCGGCTGGAGGAGGTCTGGCTGCCCGGCGAGGACGACCCGGTCGTCCTGCCCCGCACCAGTGAGGGCCTCTACCTGCTGCAGCGGGTCCGCGACGAGGCCCACCGCTTCGCGATCACGTACCAGCGCGCCAAGCGCGCCAAGCGTTTCCGCTCCAGTCCGCTGGACGACGTGCCGGGCCTCGGGGAGACCCGCAAGCAGGCGCTGATCAAGCACTTCGGTTCGGTGAAGAAGCTGCGGGCGGCGACGATCGACCAGATCTGCGAGGTGCCCGGCATAGGCCGCAAGACGGCCGAGACCGTGGCCGTGGCCCTCGCCCGGGCCGCCCCGGCCGCGCCCGCCGTGAACACGGCGACCGGAGAGATCATGGAGGACGACGACGGGGCACCCGGGACGACGGTGGATGCCCCGGGGGAGCCCGTGTCCGCGGGCACCCCGGACGAACGACGGGGGCAGGAGAGATGACCGAGCACGAGGCGCAGCCCGCAGCGGAGCGAGAACAGGCGCAGCCCGCACCGGAGCGAGAACAGGCACCGCAGGCAGCGGAGCGAGACCGGGCGCAGCAGGCAGTGGAACGGGAACAGACCCGCGACGACGGAGCACAGGTGAGTACGGGCAAGGAAAAGGCCGGGGCGCACGAGGCGGCCATCCCCGAGCTGGTGATCATCTCCGGCATGTCCGGGGCCGGCCGCTCGACGGCCGCCAAGTGCCTGGAGGACCTGGGCTGGTTCGTCGTCGACAACCTGCCGCCCGCACTGATCCCCACCATGGTGGAGCTCGGCGCCCGCTCCCAGGGCAACGTGGCCCGCATCGCGGTGGTCGTCGACGTCCGCGGCCGGCGCTTCTTCGACAACCTGCGCGAGTCCCTCGCCGATCTCGAGGCGCGCGCGGTCACCCGACGGATCGTCTTCCTGGAGTCCTCCGACGACGCCCTGGTGCGCCGCTTCGAGTCGGTGCGCCGCCCGCACCCCCTCCAGGGCGACGGCCGCATCGTCGACGGCATCGCCGCCGAGCGCGAGCTGCTGCGCGAGCTGCGCGGCGACGCCGACCTGGTGATCGACACCTCCAGCCTCAACGTGCACGAGCTGCGTGCCAAGATGGACGCCCAGTTCGCCGGCGAGGAGGAGCCCGAGCTGCGGGCCACGGTGATGTCCTTCGGCTTCAAGTACGGCCTCCCGGTCGACGCCGACCTCGTCGTCGACATGCGCTTCCTGCCCAACCCGCACTGGGTCCCGGAGCTGCGCCCCTTCACCGGCCTCAACGAGGAGGTGTCGAGCTACGTCCTGAACCAGCCCGGTGCCAAGGAGTTCCTGGACCGCTACGCCGAGCTGCTCCAGTTGATCGCCGCGGGCTACCGTCGGGAGGGCAAGCGCTATGTGACCGTCGCCGTCGGCTGCACGGGCGGCAAGCACCGGTCCGTGGCCATGTCGGAGAAGCTCGCCGCCCGGCTCGCCGCCGAGGGCGTGGAGACGGTGGTCGTCCACCGGGACATGGGACGGGAATGACAGGACGTACTCCGCGGCTGAGCAGGCTGCGCCGGGTGGTGCCCGAGGGGCGCGGCGGCAGACCCGCCGCCGCACGCGCCGCCCGGCCGGAACAGGCGCGCGGCGGCAAGCCGCGCCGCCGGGGCGCCCAGCCCAAGGTCGTCGCCCTCGGCGGCGGCATGGGCCTGTCCGCCTCGCTCGCCGCACTGCGCCGGATCACCGGCGACCTCACCGCCGTGGTCACCGTCGCCGACGACGGCGGCTCCAGCGGGCGGCTGCGCGACGAGCTGGGCGTCCTGCCGCCGGGCGACCTGCGCAAGGCGCTGGCCGCGCTGTGCGGCGACGACGACTGGGGCCAGACCTGGGCCCGCGTCATCCAGCACCGCTTCCAGTCCCAGGGCGACCTGCACGAACACGCGGTCGGCAACCTGCTGATCGTCGCCCTGTGGGAGCAGCTCGGCGACCATGTCCAGGCGCTGGACCTGGTGGGCAAGCTGCTCGGCGCGCACGGCCGGGTGCTGCCCATGTCCGCCGTCCCGCTGGAGCTCCAGGCCCTGGTCAGGGGCCACGACCCGGCGCGGCCCGACGCGGTGGACACCGTGCGGGGGCAGGCCACCGTGGCGCTCACGCCGGGCGAGGTGCAGTCCGTGCACCTGGTGCCCAGCGACCCGCCGGCCGTCCCCGAGGCGGTCGACGCCGTCCTGGACGCCGACTGGGTGGTGCTGGGCCCCGGCTCCTGGTTCTCCTCGGTCATTCCGCACCTGCTCGTGCCGGATCTGCTGGACGCGCTGGCCGAGACGAAGGCGCGCCGGGTGCTCTCGCTGAACCTCGCCCCGCAGCCCGGAGAAACTGAGGGCTTCTCCCCGCAGCGTCATTTGGAGGTTTTGGGACGACACGCCCCTAAACTCGCCCTGGACGTGGTGCTGGCCGACGAGGCCGCCGTGCCCGACCGTGACTCGCTCACCGACGCCGCGAAACGGTTCGGCGCCGCGGTCGAACTGGCTCCGGTCGCCCGGACCGACGGGACCCCGAGGCACGACCCGGAGCTGCTGGCCGCCGCGTACGACCGTATTTTTCGGATGCATGGAAGGATCGGCCCATGGCGATGACGGCAGCGGTGAAGAGCGAGATCTCCCAGCTCCCCGTCACCCGGACCTGCTGCAGGAAGGCGGAGGTCTCCGCCGTCCTGCGGTTCGCCGGCGGCCTCCACCTGGTGAGCGGACGCATCGTGATCGAGGCGGAGCTGGACACCGGGAACGCGGCGCGACGGCTCAAGCGGGACATCCTGGAGATCTTCGGGCACAGCTCGGAGCTGATCGTGATGGCGCCGGGCGGACTGCGACGCGGTTCGCGCTTCGTCGTCCGGGTGGTCGCGGGCGGTGACCAGCTCGCCCGGCAGACCGGCCTGGTGGACGGCCGGGGCCGCCCGATCCGGGGCCTGCCGCCGCAGGTGGTCTCGGGGGCCACCTGCGACGCCGAGGCCGCCTGGCGCGGGGCCTTCCTGGCGCACGGCTCGCTCACCGAGCCCGGCCGTTCCTCCTCCCTGGAGGTGACCTGCCCCGGCCCCGAGGCGGCGCTCGCCCTGGTCGGCGCCGCGCGCAGGCTGTCGATCCCGGCCAAGGCCCGCGAGGTCCGCGGCGTGGACCGGGTCGTGGTCCGCGACGGCGATGCGATCGGCGCGCTGCTCACCCGGCTCGGTGCCCACGACTCGGTGCTGGCCTGGGAGGAGCGCAGGCTGCGGCGCGAGGTCCGCGCCACCGCCAACCGGCTCGCCAACTTCGACGACGCCAACCTGCGCCGTTCGGCCCGCGCGGCCGTCGCCGCAGGTGCCCGGGTCCAGCGCGCCCTGGAGATCCTCGCCGACGACGTGCCCGAGCACCTCGCCGCCGCGGGACGGCTGCGCATGGAGCACAAGCAGGCCTCCCTGGAGGAGCTGGGCGCCCTCGCCGACCCGCCGCTGACCAAGGACGCCGTGGCCGGCCGCATCCGCCGCCTGCTGGCGATGGCCGACAAGCGGGCCTCGGACCTCGGCATCGCCGGCACGGACGCCAATCTCGGCGAGGAGGAGCTGGCCGACAACCTCGTCGGCTGATCCCGCGCCTCCGGCGGTCCGAGCAGTCAGAACGCGACAACGCGCCGGTTCCGGCGCCCACTTGGGTGACCGGTACCGGCGTTCGCGTGTCCCTGTCGCACTCTTGACTCGATCATGAGCTGTCATGAGCCTGGCACCTGTTCGCCACTGTGGCGGACCCAGGCCTGTCGGACAGGCCCCATCTAGGGGGGTTCATGAGACGAAGAGCGAGATCGATCCTCGCCGTCGGCGCGCTCCTGATCGGCGGAGCGGGCTTCGCACCCGTCGCCCAGGCACAACCCGCGGACCCGGCGACCCCGGACGCGAACGAAGTGAAGGTCTACCGCGCCGACGTCACCCGGGAGCAGGTACCCCTGCTCCTCGCCACCGGCCAGGACGGCCACGAACTCGGCGAGCGGGTACCCGGCCGCGGTACGGCCGCCGTCGAGCTCTACCTCACCGGGAAACAGGCCGGCACGCTGGAGAAGCAGGGCCTCGACCTCACCGAGCACACCCTGTCCAGCCAGGCCGAGCAGCGCGTCGAGAGCGCCGCCGACGGGGTCTTCCGCCCCTACAGCGGCAGCGGCGGACTGCGCGAGGAGATCCTGCGGACGGCCCAGGAGAACCCCGGTCTGACCAAGGTCGTCTCCATCGGGAAGACCGTACAGGGCCAGGACATCCTGGCGCTCAAGCTCACCAAGCACGCCAAGAGGACGCGGGACGGCTCCAAGCCGTCCGTCCTCTACATGTCCAACCAGCACGCGCGCGAGTGGATCACCCCGGAGATGACCCGGCGGCTGATGCACCACTACCTGGACAACTACGCGAAGGACCGGCGGATCAGGGAGATCGTCGACTCCACCGAGCTGTGGTTCGTCCTGTCGGCCAACCCCGACGGCTACGACTACACCTTCGAGAACACCGACAACCGTCTCTGGCGCAAGAACCTGCGCGACGTCAACGGCGACGGAACCATCGGCACCGGCGACGGCGTCGACCTCAACCGCAACTTCGCCTACAAGTGGGGCTACGACGACGAGGGCTCGTCACCCAACCCCACCAGCGAGACCTACCGCGGCGCGAGCCCCGGCTCCGAGCCCGAGACCAAGGCCCTGGACGCCTTCCAGAAGCGGATCGGCTTCACGTTCGGCATCAACTACCACTCCGCGGCCGAGCTCCTCCTCTACGGCGTCGGCTGGCAGGTGGCCACGAACACCCCGGACGACGTTCTCTACAAGGCGCTGGCCGGCACGCCCGACAACTCCGCGATCCCCGGTTACCACCCGCAGGTCTCCTCGGAGCTGTACACCACCAACGGCGAGGCCGACGGGCACGCGGCCAACGTCAACGGCATGGGGATGTTCACCCCGGAGATGTCGACCTGCCAGACGGCCTCCGACGTGGACCCCGACGACCAGTGGAACGCGCGGGACTGCCAGTCGGGCTTCAACTTCCCCGACGACGAGAAGCTGATCCAGCAGGAGTTCGCCAAGAACGTCCCCTTCGCGCTCTCCGTAGCCGAGACCGCCGCCCACCCCGACCGGCCGTCCTCCGCGGTCGGCCTGGACGCCGCCGACTTCACCCCGGCGCCCTTCACCACCTCCTACGCGCGCGGCGCCGACCAGGAGGTCTCCGTCGTCGTCCGCAAGTCCGTGCGCGACAAGGAGCTGAGGTACCGCGTCAACGGCGGACGCACGCACGACACGGCCCTGCGGCCCTGGCGGGGCGGCGAGACGTACGGCGGCGAGGACAACCTGTACTTCGACGAGTACCGGGCCAAGGTCAGGGGCGCCGGCCCCGGCGACCGCGTCGAGGTCTGGTTCACCGGCGAGAAGCCGCGGGGCGGCCACGACCGGCACGGCAAGCGCACCGAGAGCGAGCACTTCACGTACAGGGTCGCCGAGCGGCCCCGCGCCGACGTCCTCGTCGTCGCCGAGGAGGGCGCGAAGGCCACGCAGACACAGGCGTACGTGGACGCGCTCAAGGCCAACGGCCGGCGTGCGGCCGTCTGGGACGTCGCCGCACAGGGCGCCCCCGACGCGCTCGGCGTCCTCGGCCACTTCGGCACCGTCGCCCACTACACGGGCGCCGCGGTGCCCGGCAACGCCACCCAGCTGCAGCTGCGCGCCTTCCTCAACGAGGGCGGCAAGCTCATCGAGGCCGGCGAGCAGGCCGGCGGCGACGTCGACCTCGGCGGCGGCACGCTCTCCGACGACTTCAGCCAGTACTACCTGGGCGCCTACACCCGCACCTCCACCTCCGGCGCCACCGGTTTCACCGGCTCCGGCAAGCTCGACCGGGCCGGAGGAACCCTCGGCGACGCCCCCGGCAACCCGCTGGACGCCGCCGGGACCTACAGCGTGACCTCCGACGAGCTGGACCCCGGCAGCTACCCGCAGTTCGCGAGCGAGGGCGCCGGGAAGTTCGCCGGGACGGTCAACCCGTACGGGCCGTACGCGGGGGAGTGGATGGCTGCCGCAGTGCACACCGACGACGCCTACAAGCGCCTCACCCGCACCGTCGACCTCACCGGTGTCACCGCCTCCGATCGCCCCACGCTCCGTACCCAGCTGCTGTGGGACACCGAGCGCGGCTACGACCACGCCCTGGTCGAGGCGCACGTCACCGGCGTGGACGACTGGACCACGCTGCCCGAGGCGAACGGCGCCACCGGCACCGCCGTACCCGCGGAGTGCGCGGCCGGGTTCTACATGGGCGAGCACCCCTGGCTCGGGCACTACCTGACCCAGTCCGACGACGGCTGCGCCGCGGCCGGCACGACCGGTCAGTGGAACAGCCTCACCGGCTCCTCAGGCGGCTGGAAGCAGGTCGAGTTCGACCTGAGCGCCTACGCCGGGAAGTCCGTCGAGCTGTCGATCGCCTACGTCACCGACCCCGGCACGGGCGGCCGCGGTGTCCTCGCCGACGAGGCCTCCCTGGTGGTCGGGGGCACGGCGGAGACCGAGGGCTTCGAGACCGGGCTGGGTGCCTGGCGGGTCTCCGGACCCCCGGAGGGCAGCCCCGCCGTTCTGAAGGACTGGGCCCGCACCGGGACGCTCTTCCAGACCTACGGCGCCGTCACCACGGACGACACCGTGCTGCTGGGCTTCGGCCTGGAGCACCTCGCCGAACCGGCGGCCCGCGCGGCCCTGGTCCGGCAGGCGCTGCGTGCCCTGGACGAGTGAATTCCGGTGTGCGGGGGACTGTCACGGTGTAGCGAAATCGGGTGATCGGTCCCCGTGGCCCAGGGCGGTCCGTACCCCTACTGGCGGGTACGGACCGCCCTGCCGGGTATGGGCCGTCTCGATGTCACCCCCGCCCCCGTGGAGAGGTAGGGTCGGAGGTGGTCGGGGACATCCCAAATACAGCTCGCCGGCACATCGGGCCGGCGTACCAACGAGGAGATCGGTTCGTGACGATCCGCGTAGGCATCAACGGCTTTGGCCGCATCGGTCGCAACTACTTCCGCGCGCTGCTGGAGCAGGGTGCGGACATCGAGATCGTGGCTGTCAACGACCTGGGTGACACCGCGACCACCGCCCATCTGCTGAAGTACGACACCATCCTCGGCCGCCTCAAGCAGGAGGTCACCCACACCGAGGACACCATCACCGTCGACGGCAGGACCATCAAGGTCCTCTCCGAGCGCAACCCGGCCGACATCCCGTGGGGCGAGCTGGGCGTCGACATCGTGATCGAGTCGACCGGCATCTTCACGAAGAAGGCCGACGCGGAGAAGCACATCGCGGGCGGCGCGAAGAAGGTCCTCATCTCGGCCCCGGCCAAGGACGAGGACATCACCATCGTGATGGGCGTCAACCAGGACAAGTACGACCCGGCGAACCACCACGTCATCTCCAACGCCTCCTGCACCACCAACTGTGTGGCGCCGATGGCCAAGGTCCTCGACGAGAACTTCGGCATCGTCAAGGGCCTGATGACGACGGTGCACGCGTACACGAACGACCAGCGCATCCTGGACTTCCCGCACAAGGACCTGCGCCGCGCCCGTGCCGCCGCGGAGAACATCATCCCGACCACCACGGGTGCCGCCAAGGCCACCGCGCTGGTCCTGCCGCAGCTCAAGGGCAAGCTCGACGGCATCGCGATGCGCGTCCCGGTCCCGACCGGCTCGGCCACCGACCTGGTGGTGGAGCTCCAGCGCGAGGTCACCAAGGACGAGGTCAACGCCGCGTTCAAGAAGGCCGCCGACGGCGGCGACCTCAAGGGCTTCCTGTTCTACACCGAGGACCCGATCGTGTCCTCGGACATCGTGGGCGACGCGGCCTCCTGCACCTTCGACTCGTCCATGACGATGGTCCAGGACGGCAAGTCGGTGAAGATCCTCGGCTGGTACGACAACGAGTGGGGCTACTCGAACCGCCTCGTCGACCTCACGGTCTTCGTCGGCAACCAGCTCTGATCGACTTCAGCAAGGCACCTCGATGCGGTAGCAGGGCTCGGGCAGCGCAAGGCCGCGCTGTCCGGGCCCTGCGTCGCGTCCGCCGCCACCAGTCCTCGTAGGATCACGAGCGATCCGAGAACCCAGGAGCCCTCTTGAAGACGATCGACGAACTGCTCTCCGAAGGCGTCGCGGGCAAGCGCGTCTTCGTCCGCGCCGACCTGAACGTCCCGCTGGACGGCACCACCATCACCGACGACGGCCGCATCCGCGCCGTAGTGCCCACCGTCAAGGCCCTGGCCGACGCGGGCGCCCGCGTGATCGTCGCCTCGCACCTGGGCCGCCCCAAGGGCGCCCCGGACCCCGCCTTCTCCCTCGCGCCGGCCGCCGCCCGTCTCGGTGAACTGCTCGGCGCCGACGTCGCCTTCGCCGAGGACACGGTCGGCACCTCCGCCGAGGCCGTCGTCTCCGGCCTCGCCGACGGCCAGGTCGCCGTCATCGAGAACCTGCGCTTCAACGCGGGCGAGACCAGCAAGGACGACGCCGAGCGCGCCGCCTTCGCCGACAAGCTGGCCGGCCTCGCGGACGTCTACGTCGGTGACGGCTTCGGCGCGGTGCACCGCAAGCACGCGTCCGTCTTCGACCTGCCGAAGCGGCTCCCGCACTACGCCGGGTACCTCATCGCCACCGAGGTCGGCGTCCTGAAGAAGCTGACCGACGACGTGCAGCGCCCGTACGTGGTCGCCCTCGGCGGCGCCAAGGTCTCCGACAAGCTCGCCGTCATCGACCAGCTGCTCGGCAAGGCCGACCGGCTCCTCATCGGCGGCGGCATGGCGTACACCTTCCTCAAGGCCAAGGGGTACGAGGTCGGCATCTCCCTGCTCCAGGAGGACCAGGTCCCGGCGGTCAAGGAGTACATCGAGCGCGCCGAGAAGAACGGCGTCGAGCTGGTCCTGCCGGTCGACGTCCTGGTCGCCTCCGAGTTCCCGGACCTGAAGACGAAGGCCCCGGCCAACCCCACCACCGTCGCCGCGGACGCCATCCCGGCCGACCAGGAGGGTCTGGACATCGGTCCCGAGACCCGCAAGCTGTACGCATCGAAGCTCGCCGACGCCGCCACCGTCTTCTGGAACGGCCCCATGGGCGTCTTCGAGCACCCCGACTACGCCGAGGGCACCAAAGCGGTCGCCCAGGCCCTCGTCGACGCCCCGGGCTTCTCCGTGGTCGGCGGCGGCGACTCCGCCGCGGCCGTGCGCACGCTCGGTTTCGACGAGAACGCATTCGGCCACATCTCGACCGGCGGCGGCGCCTCCCTCGAATACCTCGAGGGCAAGACGCTCCCCGGCCTCGCCGCACTGGAGGACTGACCCCGATGACCACCCGCACGCCGCTGATGGCGGGCAACTGGAAGATGAACCTCAACCACCTCGAGGCCATCGCCCACGTCCAGAAGCTCGCCTTCGCCCTCGCGGACAAGGACTACGACGCCGTCGAGGTCGCCGTCCTCGCCCCCTTCACCGACCTGCGCTCCGTGCAGACCCTGGTCGACGGGGACAAGCTCAAGATCAAGTACGGCGCCCAGGACGTCTCCGCGCACGACGGCGGCGCCTACACCGGCGAGATCTCGGGCCCGATGCTGGCCAAGCTGAAGTGCGCCTTCGTGGCCGTCGGCCACTCCGAGCGCCGGCAGTACCACGCCGAGACCGACGAGATCGTCAACGCCAAGGTCAAGGCGGCCTACAAGCACGGCCTGACCCCGATCCTGTGCGTCGGCGAGGAGCTGGACGTCCGTGAGGCGGGCAACCACGTCGCCCACACCCTCGCCCAGGTCGAGGGCGGCCTGAAGGACGTCCCGGCCGAACAGGCCGAGACCGTCGTGATCGCCTACGAGCCCGTGTGGGCCATCGGCACCGGCAAGGTCTGCGGCGCCGACGACGCCCAGGAGGTCTGCGCGGCGATCCGCGGCAAGCTCGCCGAGCTGTACTCCCAGGAGCTGGCCGACCGGGTCCGCATCCAGTACGGCGGCTCCGTCAAGTCCGGGAACGTCGCCGAGATCATGGCGAAGCCCGACATCGACGGCGCCCTGGTCGGCGGTGCCTCGCTGGACGCGGACGAGTTCGTCAAGATCGTCCGCTTCCGCGACCAGTAGCCGACACCTGGTCGAGAGGCAGATCGACCAGTGAGTATGCGCTAGCGGCGATACGTCGTACCCTTGCGGGGGCATGGTGGCCCGCTGTCACCGTGCCCCCGTCGTCCATCCGAATCCGAGGAAGTTGGTCCAGCCGTGGTTTTGGGGTTCTCGATCGCCCTGATCGTCTTCAGCGCGCTGCTGATGCTGCTGGTGCTGATGCACAAGGGGAAGGGCGGCGGCCTCTCCGACATGTTCGGTGGCGGCATGCAGTCCTCCGTCGGCGGCTCCTCGGTCGCCGAGCGCAACCTCGACCGGATCACCGTCGTGGTCGGTCTGTGCTGGTTCGCGTGCATCATGGTGCTCGGCCTGCTCATGAAGGCCAACAACTGACCGGTCGCACCGCCCCGCCACACACTTGTGCACGTAAAGCCCCATGTTCGGTACGCGCCTCACGGCGCCGCCTATCATGGGGCTTGCGTCTGCGCATCGGAGCTTGTAACTCCAATCACTGGACGCGCGTTGGGCCTTACGTAGACTGAGGCGCTCGCAGTGAAGCGAAACGCCGACTCGCTTTGCGGCACCATCACGCAGGGAGTTACGACCGTGGCAAGTGGCAACGCGATCCGGGGGAGCCGGGTCGGGGCGGGGCCGATGGGCGAGGCCGAGCGCGGCGAGTCCGCGCCGCGTCTGCGCATCTCCTTCTGGTGCTCCAACGGACACGAGACACAGCCGAGCTTCGCGAGCGACGCCCAGGTCCCGGAGACCTGGGACTGCCCGCGCTGCGGCTTCCCCGCCGGACAGGACCGGGACAACCCGCCGGACCCGCCGCGCACCGAGCCCTACAAGACGCACCTCGCCTACGTGCGCGAGCGCCGCAGCGACGCGGACGGCGAGGCCATCCTCGCCGAGGCCCTGGCCAAACTGCGCGGCGAGATCTAGTCCGTTCTCCGTCGGACGCCTTCACCCTGATCATCTAGGTTGGAACAGCTGTACAGCCGGGACAGCTGGGACACCCCAAGGAAGAAGGCTGACGTCCGACATGAACGCAGACGGCCGCACCAGGCTCCACCAGACGCCCGAATGGGCCGCGCTGGCCAAGCACCGCGAGCAGCTCGGCGACGTGCGGCTGCGCGAGCTGTTCGCCGCCGACCCGGGGCGCGGCACCGGCTGGACGCTCCGGGTGGGGGACCTGTACGTCGACCACTCCAAGCACCTCGTCACCGACGAGACCCTGCGGCTGCTGCGTCAACTGGCCGCCGCGACCGACGTGTTCGGGCTGCGGGACGCGATGTTCCGCGGTGAGCGGATCAACATCACCGAGGACCGGGCGGTGCTGCACACCGC
>NZ_SOAV01000009.1 GCF_004364245.1 Streptomyces sp. BK208
CCACCCACCGAACCCCAGGCGCTACACGCACCCCCACCGAACCCGCACAGGCGCCGCAGGCATCACACCCACCCAACCCGCACAGGCGCCGCAGGGACCCTCCCCCGCCACAACCGAACCCGCACAGCCCGCCGCAGGCACCGCCACCCGCCCCCACCGCCGGAGGCACCCGCGCTGCACCACCTACGCTGAACACATGAGCAAGCAGACCGGCCGCCGCCGCCATCTCGCGGGACTGACCGCATGGGACCGCTGCGCGGTCATGGGAGTCGTCAACGTGACCCCCGACTCCTTCTCCGACGGCGGCCGCTTCTTCGACACCACCGCCGCCATCAAGCACGGCCTCGACCTGGTCGCCGAGGGCGCCGACCTGGTGGACGTCGGCGGCGAGTCCACCCGCCCCGGCGCGACCCGCGTCGACGAGGACGAGGAACTCAGGCGAGTGGTCCCCGTCGTGCGCGGCCTCGCCTCCGAGGGCGTCACGGTCTCCGTCGACACCATGCGCGCCTCCGTCGCCGAGCAGGCCCTCGCCGCCGGCGCGGCCCTGGTCAACGACGTCAGCGGCGGTCTCGCCGACCCCCGCATGATCCCCGTCGTCGCCGGCACCGGCGCCCCCTTCGTCGTCATGCACTGGCGCGGCCTCCTGGAGGGCGGCAACGTCAAGGGCACGTACACCGACGTCGTCACCGAGGTCGTCGACGAGCTGCACGCACGCGTGGAGGCCGTCCTGGAGGGCGGCATCGCCCCCGACCGCATCGTCGTCGACCCGGGCCTCGGCTTCTCCAAGAACGCCGAGCACGACCTCGTCCTCCTCGCCCACCTCGACCGCCTCCTCGCCCTCGGCCACCCCCTCCTCGTCGCCGCCTCCCGCAAGCGCTTCCTCGGCCGCGTCCTGGCCGGCCCGGAGGCCACCCCGCCCCCCGCGCGCGAGCGCGACGCGGCCACCGCCGCGGTCTCCGCGCTCGCGGCGCACGCCGGCGCCTGGGCCGTACGCGTCCACGAGGTCCGCGCCACCGCCGACGCCGTACGGGTCGCCCGCGCCGTCGAGGGCGCCCGGTGAACGCGCCGCACGTCGACGTCGAGCAGGTCGAGGCCGCCAACACCGCCTTCTACGAGGCACTGGAGGAGGGCGACTTCGAGAAGGTCTCCGAGTTCTGGCTCACCCCCTCCGACCTGGGCATCGACGAGTCGTACCACGACCCGGCCGACGCCGGCGTGGTCTCCTGCGTACACCCGGGCTGGCCGGTGCTCACCGGCCGCGGCGAGGTGCTCCGCTCCTACGCCCTGATCATGGCGAACACGGACTACATCCAGTTCTTCCTCACCGACGTGCACGTCTCCGTCACCGGCGACACCGCCCTGGTCACCTGCACCGAGAACATCCTCAGCGGCGGCCCCGCCCCCGACGGCGGTGAGGAGCTCGGCCCGCTCGTCGGACAGCTGGTGGTCGCCACCAACACCTTCCGGCGCACTCCGGCCGGCTGGAAGCTCTGGTCGCACCACGCCTCCCCCGTACTGACGGAGACCGAGGACGAGGACGGCGAGGACACCCCTCCCTGACCGAACTGGACCTGACCGGGACCGGACCTGACGTGACCGGCCCCGGCCTGGCCCGACCCCCCGTGTCCCGGCACTGTCGGTGCACGCGGGTAGATTCGACTGGGGCCGCCGTACCGCCCGCACGTGGTGCGACCGGCCGAGACCGACGACTGCAGGAGTGATTCGCGTGGATCGTGTCGCGCTGCGCGGCCTGAGGGCCCGCGGGCACCACGGTGTGTTCCCCAAGGAACGCGAGGACGGCCAGACCTTCCTCGTGGACATCGTCCTTGGCCTGGACACCCGCCCGGCCGCGGCCGACGACGACCTGGCGAAGACCGTGCACTACGGCATCGTGGCCGAGGAGGTCGTGGCCGTCGTCGAGGGCGAGCCGGTCAACCTCGTCGAGACGCTGGCCGAGCGCATCGCCCAGGTCTGTCTGAAGCACGAGGGGGTCGAGGAGGTCGAGGTCTGCGTCCACAAGCCGGACGCGCCGATCACCGTGCCCTTCGACGACGTGACCGTCACCATCATCCGGAGCCGTGCATGAGCGCCCCCTTCGCCAAGGGTCCGAGCGACCCGACCGTACAGCCCGTGCCCGCCTCCGTCATCGAGCAGGTCGACGCCGCGGACACCACCCTGTCCAACCCGAAGCGCGCGGTGATCGCCCTCGGCGCCAACCTGGGCAACCGCCTGGAGACCCTCCAGGGCGCCATCGACGCCCTGGAGGACACACCGGGTGTGCGCGTCAAAGGGGTCTCCCCCGTCTACGAGACGGAGCCGTGGGGCGTCGCGCCCGACAGCCAGCCCTCGTACTTCAACGCGGTCGTGATCGTGAAGACGACGCTGCCCCCGTCCTCCCTCCTGGAGCGGGCGCACGCCGTCGAGGAGGCGTTCCACCGGGTCCGCGACGAGCGCTGGGGCCCGCGCACCCTGGACGTCGACATCGTCGCGTACGCCGACGTCGTCTCCGACGATCCGCAGCTCACCCTCCCCCACCCGCGCGCCCACGAACGCGCCTTCGTGCTGGCCCCCTGGCTGGACGTCGACCCCGAGGCGGCGCTGCCCGGGCAGGGCAGGGTCGCCGACCTCCTGGCCGCCGTCACCCGCGACGGCGTGACGCTCCGCGCCGACCTGGAACTCCGGCTGCCCGAGTAGTCGTTAAGGTCGACGAGGACGACGAGGTCACGACGACCCGCGCCGGGGAGCGAAGGGACACCGGAACACCGTGAAAGAGTTGCGCATCAGGGTGCTGGCCGCCGTGTTCGTCGTCGCGGGGGTGCTGTCCTGGGCCGGCGCCCGCCTGTGGAACTCGGTGGGGACCCTCCCGAGCGTCCCCCTGGCCGCCCCCGTCGTCCTCGCCCTGATCGCGGTGATCCTCCTGGCCACGGCCCTGTCGATCCGCGCCCGGCTCAAGGCCCAGCGGGACCGGGTCCCCGGCGCCAAGGGCGTCGACCCGATGATGGCGGCCCGCGCCGTCGTCTTCGGCCAGGCCAGCGCCCTGGTGGCCGCCCTCGTCGCCGGCATGTACGGCGGCACGGGCGCGTTCCTGCTGGAGTACCTCGACATCCCGGCCCGCCGCGACCAGGCCATCTACGCGGGCGCCTCGGTCGTGGCGGGCATCGGCGTGATAGCGGCCGCCCTCTTCATGGAGCGAGTCTGCCGACTCCCGGAGGACGAGGACGACGACCACCCCGGCGCGGCATCGGCAGCCTGACCGGCGCCCCACACCCCCGGCGAACACCCGGGACAAACAGAACTCAGCCACACCCAGCCGCACTCACCGCCCTCAGCCACACCCAGCCGCACTCAGCCGCACTCAGCCGCACTCAGCCGGCCATGATCAGGCTCATCGCCTCGTTCCGCGTGGCAACGTCCCGCAGCTGTCCGCGCACGGCGGAGGTGAGGGTCTTGGCGCCGGGCTTGCGGATGCCCCGCATGGACATGCACATGTGTTCGCACTCGATCACGACGATCACCCCGCGCGGCTCCAGGATCTCCATCAGGGAGTCCGCGACCTGCGTCGTGAGACGTTCCTGCACCTGCGGGCGGCGCGCGTAGACGTCCACGAGCCGGGCCAGCTTGGACAGTCCGGTGATCTTCCCGTTGACGGACGGGATGTAGCCGACGTGCGCCACCCCGCGGAACGGCACCAGATGATGTTCACAGGTCGAGAAGACTTCGATGTCCTTCACGAGGACCATTTCGTCGTGGCCCAGGTCGAACGTCGTCGTCAGCACGTCCTCCGGCTGCTGCCACAGCCCGGCGAATATCTCCCGGTACGCACGCGCCACGCGCGCCGGAGTCTCCTTGAGGCCCTCGCGGTCCGGGTCCTCACCGACCGCGATGAGCAGTTCCCGTACGGCGTTCTCGGCCCGCTTCTCGTCGAACTCGCCGATCTGGCCCTCGCCGTCCAGCGTCACGGGGTCGGTCATCTGATGCCTCGTTCCTGATCCGTCCTGCGGTCGGCATCACGGAAATGCCGCACCCCCCAAGGCTAGAACCTGGGGGGTGCGGCAGACATTCCGGGCCTGGTGGGGCCGCCGGGGGCGTCCCCGCGAGCCGGACCGGGGTCAGCTCTCCGGGCGGTCCTCCGGTGCACGTTCCGGTGCCGGGGCGGGCTCCGTCGTGGTGCTCTTCGCGGTGGAGATCGCCGCCGCGGCGCCGTTGGCCCCGTTCGTCAGGGCGAGCTCCTTGGGGGAGAGCACCGGCGGACGGGTCGACGGCGTACGGCGGGAGGAGCCGGTCCAGGCGGGCCGGGCCGGGCGCTTGACGATCTGGGCGAAGACCTCGGCGATCTCCTCCTTGCCCAGCGTCTCCTTCTCCAGCAGCGCGAGGACGAGGTTGTCGAGGACGTCGCGGTTCTCGACCAGGATCTCCCAGGCCTCGTTGTGCGCCGTCTCGATGAGCTTCTTGACCTCCTCGTCGACCAGCGCGGCGACCTCTTCCGAGTAGTCGCGCTGGTGCGCCATCTCACGCCCGAGGAACGGCTCGCTGTTGTCCCCGCCGAACTTGATCGCGCCGAGACGCTCGGTCATGCCGTACTGCGTGACCATGGCGCGAGCCAGGCCGGTGGCCTTCTCGATGTCGTTGGCCGCGCCCGTCGTCGGGTCGTGGAAGACGAGCTCCTCGGCCGCGCGGCCGCCCAGCATGTAGGCGAGCTGGTCGAGCATCTCGTTGCGCGTGGTCGAGTACTTGTCCTCGTCCGGGAGCACCATCGTGTAACCGAGGGCGCGACCGCGGGAGAGGATCGTGATCTTGTGGACCGGGTCGGAGTTCGGTGAGGCCGCCGCGACCAGGGCGTGACCGCCCTCGTGGTACGCGGTGATCTTCTTCTCCTTGTCCGACATGATCCGGGTCCGCTTCTGCGGGCCCGCGACCACGCGGTCGATCGCCTCGTCCAGCATGTGGTTGTCGATCAGCTTCTGGTCGCTGCGGGCCGTCAGCAGGGCGGCCTCGTTCAGCACGTTGGCCAGATCGGCACCGGTCATGCCGGGGGTGCGGCGGGCGACGGCCGACAGGTCGACGTCGGGCGCGACCGGCTTGCCCTTCTGGTGGACCTTGAGGATCTCCAGCCGGCCCTGCATGTCCGGGCGGTCGACGGCGATCTGCCGGTCGAAGCGGCCGGGGCGCAGCAGCGCCGGGTCGAGGATGTCGGGCCGGTTCGTCGCGGCGATGAGGATCACGCCGCCCTTGACGTCGAAGCCGTCCATCTCGACGAGCAGCTGGTTCAGCGTCTGCTCGCGCTCGTCGTGACCGCCGCCGAGGCCGGCGCCGCGGTGGCGGCCGACCGCGTCGATCTCGTCGACGAAGACGATGGCCGGGGCGTTCGCCTTGGCCTGCTCGAACAGGTCGCGCACTCGGGAGGCACCGACACCGACGAACATCTCGACGAAGTCGGAACCGGAGATCGAGTAGAACGGCACGCCCGCCTCACCCGCGACGGCACGCGCGAGCAGGGTCTTGCCGGTGCCGGGCGGGCCGTACAGCAGTACGCCCTTGGGGATCTTGGCGCCGACGGCCTGGAACTTGGCCGGCTCCTGGAGGAACTCCTTGATCTCGTGGAGCTCCTCGACGGCCTCGTCGCTGCCGGCGACGTCGGAGAACGTCGTCTTGGGGGTGTCCTTGGTGATGAGCTTGGCCTTGGACTTGCCGAAGTTCATGACCCGGGAGCCGCCGCCCTGCATCTGATTCATCAGGAACAGGAACACGACGACGATCAGGACGAAGGGGAGCAGGGAGAGCAGGATCCCGACGAACGGGTTCTGCTTCGACGGCGACACCGTGTAGCCGTCGGGGATCTGCTTGTCCTGGTACTTGTTCTGCAGTGTGTTGGCGAGGGTCACGCCCTGGTCGCCGATGTAGCTCGCCTGGATCTTCGAGCTGTCTTCGACCTTCTGGCCGTCCTTGAGCTGGACCTTGATGGTCTGCTCGTCACCGGTGGTCAGCTTGGCCGACTCGACCTTGTTGTCGTTGATCGCCTGGACGACCTGGCCCGTGTCCACCGTCTTGTAGCCACCGGACGAGCCCACGACCTGCATCAACACGACCACGGCAAGGACGGCCAGCACGATCCACATGATTGGCCCACGGAAGTATCGCTTCACGTCCATCCACACGGAGCGGTGTCGCCCCGTCCCTCCTGCCATAGTGAGTTTGATAAGACAGTTCTTCTGACGGTACCCCAGCGTGGCGGCCGTCAGCCGCACGGGCGGGCCGACGGCCCGTCTGCATGCTCCAACGGCGCGGGGGCCTCAGGGGTTCCCGGTGACCCGCCGGAACGCGGTGGAACGCGCCACGGTTCGTGTCAGCCGCCGTACACGTGGGGCGCGAGCGTACCGACGAACGGGAGGTTGCGGTACTTCTCGGCGTAGTCGAGGCCGTAGCCGACGACGAACTCGTTGGGGATGTCGAAGCCGACCCACTCCACGTCGATGGCGACCTTCGCGGCGTCGGGCTTGCGCAGCAGCGTGCACACCTTGAGGGAGGCGGGCTCGCGCGAGCCGAGGTTGGAGATCAGCCAGGACAGGGTCAGGCCGGAGTCGATGATGTCCTCGACGATCAGGACGTGCTTGCCCTTGATGTCGGTGTCGAGGTCCTTGAGGATCCGCACCACCCCGGAGGACTGGGTGCCGGCGCCGTACGAGGACACCGCCATCCAGTCCATCGTGGCGGGGGTGGACAGCGTGCGCGCCAGGTCGGCCATGACCATCACGGCGCCCTTGAGGACGCCGACGAGGAGCAGGTCCTTGCCCGCGTACTCCGCGTCGATCTTCGCGGCCAGCTCGGCCAGCTTCGCGTCGATCTCTTCCTTGGTGATGAGTACCTTCTCGAGGTCGGCACCCATGTCGTTCGCGTCCACCCGCATCACTTTCGGTCGTCCCACCGGCCACTCCGGACCGTCCCGGTGATCCGTGCGGATCGGTGGGAGGGTCCGGATTCAGCCTTGCCGAATCACCAGTCTGCCACCCTGCCGCCGGGCGACGACTTTGCCCGGGAGGTTGATGGCCCCCTGACCGCGCCAGCCGGTGATCAGCCGGTCGACTTCCTCGATGTGGCGGGCGAACAGGGCACCGCCCGGGGCCCCCGCGTCGAGGGCGGCGCGGCGCAGGATCCGGCGGCGCACGGCGGGGGGCAGCGCGTACAGCTTGGCGCACTCCAGGACACCGGTGGCGTCGCGGACGCCGGCCTCGGCCTGGCGGGCCCAGGTGTCCAGGGCGTCGGCGTCGTCCCGGGAGAGCTGGGCCGTACGGGCGAGGGCTTCGACGACGCCCTTGCCGAGGGCCTTCTCCAGGGCGGGCAGGCCTTCGTGCCGCAGCCGGGAGCGGGTGTAGGCGGGGTCGGCGTTGTGCGGGTCGTCCCAGACGGGGAGGGACTGGACCATGCAGGCCTTGCGGGCGGTCTGGCGGTCGACCTGGAGGAAGGGGCGCCGGTAACGGCCGCCGGCCCCCGAGACCGCGGCCATGCCCGACAGGGAGCGGATGCCGGAGCCGCGGGCGAGGCCCAGCAGGACGGTCTCGGCCTGGTCGTCGCGGGTGTGGCCGAGCAGGACCGCGGCGGCGCCGTGCCGGGCGGCGGCGGCGTCCAGCGCGGCGTAGCGTGCGTCGCGGGCGGCGGCTTCCGGGCCTCCCTCGCGGCCGACGGTCACGGCGGTGGCCTCCACGGGGTCGAGGCCCAGTTCGCGCAGGCGCAGGACGACCTCCTCGGCGCGCAGGTCGGAACCGTGCTGCAGGCCGTGGTCGACGGTGACGCCGCCGGCGCGGATGCCGAGCCGGGGGGCCTCGAAGGCGAGGGCGGAGGCGAGCGCCATGGAGTCGGCGCCGCCGGAGCACGCCACGAGGACGAGCGGGGAGTCGGGGAGTCCGGACGCGCCTTCGGGCGTGCGTCCGGCGGCCGTCGTGGCGGGGACGCCGGCCGGAGTGTTCAGTTCGGTGAGGATGTCGTGGAGGACGCGGCGGACCGCCAGGCGTATCGCCGCGACCGCAGGATGGGGACCCATGTCCGGTGCCCTTCATGAAGTTGTCGGGGGTGAGCCCGAGGTTCGGTCACGCAGAGTGTGTAGATGGTGACAGAAACGGGCCGTTCCCCGAGCATCGCACGCCTGCCGGGGGCTCACGGTCCCTCGGACGGGTGATTGAAGGGTCGTTCGTCTGCCGTCGGCCGGAATCGTTCACGCCCCTTCCGCGCGGCTCACGCCTCCGGCTTGCGGTGCACCCGCGCGATCCAGTCCGCCGGTTTGGCGATCTCCGACTTGGTGGGGAGCGTGTTGGGCGAGGTCCAGACGCGGTTGAAGCCGTCCATGCCGCACTCGTCGACGACGGCCCGCACGAAGCGTTCGCCGTCGCGGTACTGGCGGAGCTTGGCGTCGAGGCCGAGCAGCCTGCGCAGGGCCAGGTCGAGGCGGGAGGCACCCTTGGCGCGACGCTGCTGGAACTTCTCGCGGATCTCGCCGACGGTCGGCACGACCGCCGGTCCGACGCCGTCCATCACGAAGTCGGCGTGCCCCTCCAGGAGGGACATGACGGCGGTGAGACGGCCGAGGACCTCCCGCTGGGCGGGGGTCTGCACCAGCTCCACGAGCGAACGGCCGCCGTCGTCCTCCTCTCCCTCGGGACGGCCCCCCGCCAGCGTCTGGGCCGCCTCGCGGATCCGTTCGAGGACGGTCATGGGGTCCACGTCGGTCTCGGCCAGGAACGACTGGATTTCGCCCTCGAGGTGGTCGCGCAGCCAGGGCACGGCGGTGAACTGCGTGCGGTGGGTCTCCTCGTGCAGGGTCACCCACAGGCGGAAGTCGTGGGGCTCGACGTCGAGTTCGCGCTCCACGTGCACGATGTTCGGCGCGACGAGGAGCAGCCGCCCGCCGCCGTTCGCGCCGGCGGGCAGCTCGCGGGTGGCGGGGGCGAAGGTCTCGTACTGGCCGAGGACGCGGGAGGACAGGAACGACAGCAGCATGCCCAGCTCCACGCCGGTCACCTTGCCGCCGACGGCGCCGAGGACCGCGTTGCCCGCGCCGCCGCCGCGCCGCTCCTGCATCTTCTCCAGCAGGGGCTTGAGGAGCTCACGGAACCCGGCGACGTTCGCCCGGACCCAGCCGGGCCGGTCGACCACCAGGAGGGGGGTGTCGTGGGTCTCCTCGGTGCCCATCCGGGTGAAGCCGCGGACGTGCTCCTCCGAGGACCTGGCATGGCGGCGGAGCTCCCCGACGACCGCCCTGGCCTCGTCGCGGCTCACCTCGGGGCCCGGTCGCACGAGCCGGGTCGCGGTCGCCACCGCGAGGTTCCAGTCGACCATGCCGGAATTTGCGCCGATGCTCGTCATGCGTCAACGGTACGGGAGCGCCGCCGCATGGGGCAGCCGTGCGGACCGGGGCCGGGCCGGGGGCGGGTACGCCGCCGGGCGTCGCCGACGCCCGCTAGGGCTCCCGCGACGCCAGCGCCGTCGCCGCGCGGTCCAGGGTCGACTGCGCCGCCCACGCGTCCGTCGTGGCGTTGGCCAGGAAGGCGAAGGCCAGGAGGCGGCCGTCGGGGGTGGCCACCGTGCCGGCGAGGGTGTTCACGCCGGTCAGGGTGCCGGTCTTGGCCCGGACGAGGCCCGCTGCGCCGTCCGTGTAACGGCCGGCCAGGGTCCCGGTGAAGTGGGCGACGGGCAGGCCGGTGAGCACCGGGCGGAGCTGGGGGCGGGCCGGGTCGGCCGCCTCGGTCAGCAGGCCGGTGAGCAGGTCGGCGGTGAGCAGGTCGGTGCGGTCCAGGCCGCTGCCGTCGTGGAACCGCGCGCCGCGCACCGGCAGGCCGAGCTGCTTCAGGCGGGCCGCGACGGCGGCGCCCGCACCCTCGAAGTCGGCGCTCTTGCCGGTCGCCACGGCGGTGTGGCGGGCCAGGGCCTCGGCGAGGTCGTTGTCGCTGTTGGTCAGCATCCGCTCGACCAGGGCCGACAGCGGGGGCGAGGAGACGGTGGCGAGGGTGTCGGCGCGGCCGGTGGCCTTGGAGGGGCCGGGACGGGAAGCGGTGACGCCGTGCTCCTTCAGGAAGCCGGCGAAGGCGCGGGCGGCGTCGGCGGCCGGGTCGGGCACCCGGGGGGCGGGGCCGCTGGTGGAGTCGTCGGTGCGGCCCTCGTCGGCCATCAGCGCGGTGACGCGGGCGAGGTTCTCGTTGACCCCGATCGGGTGCGTCTCCGTCCCGGCGTACAGCGTCGTGTCGTAGGACAGCGTCACCTTGCGCACGTCGCGCTTCTTGAGGGCGGCGGCGGTCTTCTCGGCGAGGGTGCGCAGGCTCGCCGGGCCCCGGGGGCCCTTGCGTGCGGTGAGGGTGGGATCGCCGCCGCCCACCAGGACGACCTCGCCGGTGTCGGCCTCCAGGGCGGTGCGGGTGGTGAGGCGGTGGTCGGGGCCCATGGCGGTGAGGGCGGCCACCGCCGTGGCGATCTTGGTGGTGGAGGCGGGGGTGAGGGGGAGGCCGGTGTCGAGGCCGTACAGGCGCTTTCCGGTGGTGAGGTCGACGACGGTGGCCGCGCGGCGCTCACCGAGCGCGGGGTCGTCCTCCAGCAGGGGGCCGAGGATCTCCGCGACGTCCTCCTGGCCCGGGGCCGCCTTGACGCCGCCGGGGTCGGTGGTGCCGCCCAGTCCGGTCAGTACGGCGCCGGCGCTGGGCGCGGGACGGGGCGAGCCGGACGCCGTACCGGAGGCCCCGGATCCGCGGCCGTGATCTGTGCCACCCGTGTGCTCCAGGGCGACTGCCCGGTCCCGCTCGGCCGTACGCTGACCCGTGGAGTCCCAGGGGCCGGCGGCGGTCACCACACCGGCGGCGAGTGCCAGTCCGGCGGTGGCGGCACCGGCGGTGTACTGCCAGGTCTTCGGCCTCGTGATCCGGGTGAGTCGCGGCGCCGTGGCCCGCACGGACCGCGCGACGCGCGGTGCGGCGGCCCGGGCGAAGCGTGCCAGACGGGGACGAACGGCACCCGCGGCG
The DNA here is from genome assembly GCF_004364245.1 of Streptomyces sp. BK208. Classification (GTDB taxonomy): domain Bacteria; phylum Actinomycetota; class Actinomycetes; order Streptomycetales; family Streptomycetaceae; genus Streptomyces. The sequence goes on from NZ_SOAV01000009.1 coordinate 10,998, forward strand.
CGCGCCACGCGCGGTCGCACGGTCCGCCAAGGCCTCAGCTCTGGCACTGCCACCAGCCCCTTTCGCGATCACACACCTGCGTGAGGGACACTTAACCACCAGAACTATGTGCTGATCATGGAGGAGCGTCCGGTGGAGTTCGACGTCACGATCGAGATCCCGAAGGGTTCGCGGAACAAGTACGAGGTGGACCACGAGACCGGTCGTATCCGCCTGGACCGCCGCCTGTTCACCTCGACCGCCTACCCGACCGACTACGGCTTCGTCGAGAACACCCTCGGCGAGGACGGCGACCCGCTGGACGCGCTGGTCATCCTGGACGAGCCGACCTTCCCGGGCTGCCTCATCCGCTGCCGCGCGATCGGCATGTTCCGGATGACGGACGAGGCCGGCGGCGACGACAAGCTGCTGTGCGTGCCGTCGACCGACCCGCGCGTGGAGCACCTGCGTGACATCCACCACGTGTCGGAGTTCGACCGCCTGGAGATCCAGCACTTCTTCGAGGTCTACAAGGACCTGGAGCCCGGCAAGTCCGTCGAGGGCGCCGACTGGGTGGGCCGTACCGAGGCCGAGGCCGAGATCGAGCGGTCGTACAAGCGTTTCAAGGACCAGGGCGGCCACTGACCAGGCACCCTTCCCGCAACGGGCCGCACGCACCCGCGTGCGGCCCGTTCGCGTTTGAGTGGCCATACTGAGGTCAGCAGGTGGGTGTGGTCGTACCAGGGAGCGTTGCGCAGGTGACGGAGGCGGAGGACCCCAAGCCGCAGTCGGACGAGGCTCGCAGTGCCTTCCGGCAGCCCGGCGGGACCGTGGCGTCCATCGACGGCGAGTCGTCGACGACGTCGGAGTTCGAGATCCCGCAAGGGCTCGCCGTCCCGCGACACGCCGGTGGCGAGTCCGAGACGACCTCGGAGTTCGCGCTCCCCGACGGTCTGGAGGCGCCGCAGGCCACGCCCGCGGACGCCGAGGGTTCGGCGTTCACCATGCCGAGCACGCACAGCGCGTGGACCGCCCCGGCCACCTTCACCCCGGCGAGCGGCTTCCCCGCGGTGAGCCTCGCCGATGTGCCCTGGCAGGACCGGATGCGCGCCATGCTGCGCATGCCGGTGGCGGAGCGGCCCGCGCCCGAGCCGTCGCAGCGGCACGACGACGAGACCGGCCCCGCCGTGCCGCGCGTGCTCGACCTGACGCTGCGTATCGGGGAGCTGCTGCTGGCGGGCGGTGAGGGCGCCGAGGACGTGGAGGCGGCCATGTTCGCCGTCTGCCGGTCCTACGGCCTGGACCGCTGCGAGCCGAACGTCACCTTCACCCTGCTGTCGATCTCCCACCAGCCGTCCCTGGTCGAGGACCCGGTGACGGCGTCGCGGACGGTACGCCGCCGCGGCACCGACTACACCCGGCTCGCGGCCGTCTTCCACCTGGTGGACGACCTCAGCGACCCGGACACGAGCATCTCCCTGGAGGAGGCCTACCGGCGCCTCGCGGAGATCCGCCGAAACAGACACCCGTACCCCACCTGGGTACTCACCATGGCGAGCGGTCTGCTCGCGGGCGGGGCCTCGCTGCTCGTCGGTGGTGGGCTGACCGTCTTCTTCGCGGCGATGTTCGGCTCGATGCTCGGCGACCGGCTGGCGTGGCTGTGCGCCGGGCGCGGGCTGCCGGAGTTCTATCAGTTCGCGGTCGCGGCGATGCCGCCCGCGGCGATGGGCGTCGTGCTGACCGTGACCCACGTCGACGTGAAGGCGTCGGCGGTCATCACCGGTGGGCTGTTCGCGCTGCTGCCCGGGCGGGCGCTGGTCGCGGGGGTGCAGGACGGCCTGACCGGCTTCTACATCACCGCCGCCGCACGTCTGCTGGAGGTCATGTACTTCTTCGTCAGCATCGTCGCCGGGGTGCTGGTGGTGCTGTACTTCGGTGTCCAGCTGGGCGCCGAGCTCAACCCGGACGCCAAGCTGGGCACCGGTGACGACCCGTTCGTGCAGATCTTCGCCTCGATGCTGCTGTCGCTGGCCTTCGCCATCCTGCTCCAGCAGGAGCGGGCCACCGTGCTGGCGGTCACCCTGAACGGTGGCGTCGCCTGGTGCGTGTACGGCGCCATGAACTACGCCGGCGACATCTCACCGGTGGCCTCCACGGCCGCCGCGGCGGGGCTGGTGGGCCTGTTCGGGCAGCTGATGTCCCGGTACCGGTTCGCGTCGGCGCTGCCGTACACCACTGCGGCGATCGGGCCGCTGCTGCCCGGTTCGGCGACGTACTTCGGTCTGCTGGGCATCGCGCAGGGCAAGGTCGACGCGGGGCTGCTGTCGCTGTCCAACGCGGTGGCGCTGGCGATGGCCATCGCCATCGGGGTGAACCTGGGCGGGGAGATCTCCCGGCTGTTCCTGAGGGTGCCCGGCGCCGCGAGTGCGGCGGGACGCCGGGCGGCCAAGCGGACGCGAGGTTTCTAGCGGCCCTGGTTGTACGGGTACTGGTCGCCGTACTGCTGGTGCCGGTCGCCGTACTGCTGATGCCCGTCGCCGTACCCCTGCGGGTGCTGCGGGGCGTACGGCTGCTGCGGGGGCTGCTGGGCGTACGGCTGCTGCGGGGGCTGCCGGTACTGCTGCGGCTGCTGGTACTGCTGCGGCTGCTGCGGCTGGTCGTAGGGGTCCACCCGGCGCAGCTGCGTCGTGGCGTCGTCCATGACCGGGTACGCGGGCTGGTGCTGCTGCGGAGCCTGCGGGGCCGGTCCGGCCGCCGCGGCGCGCCGCTTCTTCTTGCGCTCGCGCAGGTACTCGACGGCGATCGGGACGACCGAGACCAGGACGATCAGGACGAGGATGGCCTCGACGTTGGTCCGGATGGCCTCGATCTGGCCGAGCCAGTAGCCCGCGAGGGTGACGCCGGTGCCCCAGGCGACGCCGCCGATGAGGTTGTACGTGAGGAAGGTGCGGTACTTCATGCGTCCGGCGCCCGCCACGATGGGGGCGAAGGTGCGCACGATGGGCACGAAGCGGGCCAGGACGATCGCCTTGGGGCCGTACTTCTCCATGAACTCGTGCGCCTTCTCCAGGTTCTCCTGTTTGAAGAGCTTGGAGTTGGGGCGGCTGAAGAGCTTCGGGCCGAAGAACTTGCCGATCATGTAACCGACTTGGTCGCCGAGGACGGCGGCGGCCACGATCAGGGCGCACACCAGCCACAGCGGCTGGCTGATGTACTGGCCCTGGGCGACGAAGAGGCCCGCGGTGAACAGCAGCGAGTCACCGGGCAGGAACGCGAAGAGTCCCGACTCGGCGAAGACGATGAGCAGGATGCCGGGCAGGCTGAACGTCTCGATCAGATAGTCCGGACTGATCCACTCGGGACCGAGCGCAAGGGTGGTCACGGGTTGTGGCTCCTGCTGCTGGGGGGAGGCGGGCTGGACCTGGCTGCCCAAACGTACAACGCGGCCGCGGCGCCCCGGGTTCCACGGGGCGTCCTGGGGTGCGCCGACACGTTCCCGGGGGAAACCTGAGAACCATGGGTATTGAAGAATACGGCGGCGGCCAGGACCCGCAGCCCGACGTGCTCGTGGTGACCACGAACGACCTGCCGGGCCACCGGGTGCAGGAGGTGCTCGGTGAGGTCTTCGGGCTGACCGTGCGTTCCCGGCACCTGGGGAGCCAGATCGGCGCCGGGCTGAAGTCCCTGGTCGGCGGTGAGCTGCGCGGCCTCACCAAGACGCTGGTCGAGACCCGCAACCAGGCGATGGAGCGGCTCGTCGAGCAGGCCCGCGCGCGGGGCGCCAACGCGGTGCTGTCCTTCCGCTTCGACGTGACGGAGGCGGCGGACGTGGGCACGGAGGTCTGCGCGTACGGGACGGCGGTGGTCGTGGCCCGGGAGTGAGACCCGTGCCACGACCACCGTTCAGGAGGTGTGCCGGACGGCGTTGGCGAGGATCGCGTCGCGCATGTAGGCGGCGAGGCCCGGCTTGGCGGCGTCGATGTTTCGCGTGAAACGTTCGTCCGAGACGTACATCTCCCCCAGGCAGGTGTGCATCTCGTACCCGCAGTCGTAGTGGTTGCGGGCGATGCTCCGCCGGTGGTCCTCGGCGGCGTCCATGGCCCCCTCGGAGTCGGCGGGCTCACCGGCGTCCATCAGGGCGACGAAGCGCCGGGTGAGCGCGTCGGCCTCGTCCTGGACGCGCTGCCAGTCCTCCTTGGTGTACGAGGCGGTCTTCTCCTTCGACTGGCGGTAGGCGTCGGTGTTCCCCCAGCGTTCCCGGACCTCCTCCTCGTACTGGTCGGGGTCGAAGTCGCCGAAGACCTCGAACTTCTCCTCGGGCGTGAGGTTGATGCCCATGCTGTGCGCCTCCATGGCGTGCTCCACGGCCGCCGCCATCCTCTCCAGCTTCTCGATCCGGGCGGTCAGCAGGTCGTGCTGGCGGCGCAGGTGCGCGCGCGGGTCCGCGGCCGGGTCGTCGAGCAGGGCGGCGACCTCGTCGAGCGGGAAGCCCAGCTCCCGGTAGAACAGGACCTGCTGCAGCCGGTCGAGGTCGGCGTCGCTGTAGCGCCGGTGGCCCGCGTGGCTGCGCTCGCTGGGTACGAGCAGGCCGATGTCGTCGTAGTGGTGCAGCGTGCGCACCGTCACTCCGGCGAAGCCGGCCACCTGTCCCACGGAGTAGCTCACTCCCGCTCCTTTCCCTGACGCCCTTCACGGTGCCGCCTCACGTGACGTGAGGTGCAAGCCCGGGCGCGAGCCCCGCGCGTGAGGTGCGGGCCCGGGCGGGCCCCGCCTCCCCGCCGTGCGGCCCGGTACGTCCCCGGGTGCGGGGTCGGGGGCGCCCGCCTACCGTCGGTCGTATGCCACTGCATCACGGGCCCCACCCGCCGCAGGACGACGACCGGGACCGACGCCGGCTCGCCGTGAACCCGTTCCACGCGACCGCGGACCCCCTCGGCGGCATGACCGAGGCGCCGCCCACGCACCGCATCCCCGACACTCCCCTGCCGCCCGAGACGGCGTACCGCCTCGTCCACGACGAGCTGATGCTGGACGGCAACGCGCGGCTGAACCTGGCCACCTTCGTCACCACCTGGATGGAGCCGCAGGCCGGGGTGCTGATGAGCGAGTGCCGGGACAAGAACATGATCGACAAGGACGAGTACCCGCGCACCGCCGAGCTGGAGCGGCGCTGCGTGGCGATGCTCGCCGGCCTGTGGCACGCGCCCGACCCCGAGGCGGTCGTGGGCTGCTCGACGACCGGGTCGAGCGAGGCGTGCATGCTGGCCGGGATGGCGCTGAAGCGGCGCTGGGCGGTGCGCAACGCCGACCGGTACCCGGCGAAGGACGTGCGGCCCAATCTCGTGATGGGCGTGAACGTCCAGGTCTGCTGGGAGAAGTTCTGCACCTTCTGGGAGGTGGAGGCCCGGCAGGTCCCGATGGAGGGCGACCGCTTCCACCTGGACCCGCAGGCCGCCGCCGAGCTGTGCGACGAGAACACCATCGGGGTCGTCGGCATCCTGGGCTCCACCTTCGACGGTTCCTACGAGCCGATCGCCGACCTGTGCGCGGCGCTTGACGCCCTCCAGGAGCGGACCGGCCTCGACATCCCGGTGCACGTCGACGGGGCCTCCGGCGCCATGGTCGCGCCGTTCCTCGACGAGGACCTCGTCTGGGACTTCCGGCTGCCGAGGGTCGCATCGATCAACACCTCGGGGCACAAGTACGGACTGGTCTACCCCGGGGTCGGCTGGGCGCTGTGGCGGGACGCCCAGGCCCTTCCCGAGGAGCTGGTGTTCCGGGTCAACTACCTGGGCGGCGACATGCCGACGTTCGCGCTGAACTTCTCCCGGCCCGGCGCGCAGGTGGTCGCGCAGTACTACACGTTCCTGCGGCTGGGCCGCGAGGGCTACCGGGCCGTGCAGCAGAACGCGCGGGACATCGCGGGCTCCCTCGCGCGGCGGGTGGCGGCGCTGGACGACTTCCGGCTGCTGACGCGCGGCGAGGAGCTGCCGGTGTTCGCCTTCACGACGGCCGACGACGTGACGGCGTACGACGTCTTCGACGTGTCCCGGCGGCTGCGGGAGGAGGGCTGGCTGGTGCCGGCGTACACCTTCCCGCCGCACCGCGAGGACCTGTCGGTGCTGCGGGTGGTGTGCCGCAACGGCTTCTCGGCGGACATGGCGGACCTGCTCGTCGAGGACCTGGAGCGACTGCTGCCCGAGCTGCGGCGGCAGCCAGGTCCGGTGACCCGGGACAAGGGCGCGGCGACCGGGTTCCACCACTAGGGGGTGTCGTTTGGATCTTGCCGTGGGTCGCGTCGGCAACAGGGCACCGTCGCCCGGAGCCGACCTGATCCGAACGACACCCCCTAGGCACCGGCGGGCGCCGTACGCTGCTGCCGCCGGTACCGGGGTCCGGTCGGCAACCGGGCGCCTTCGCCCGGAACCGGCCAGGCCCGGCCCGGGCGGCATCCCCCCGGACCGCGCCCCGGTCCGGCGCGTCAGCGGCTGAGCCGGCCGAACCTCGCCACCGCCAGCGGGAAGAACACCGCGAGCAGCGCCAGCGGCCAGGCGATGGCCGCCCAGACGTGCCCCGCCTCGCCGCCGGGGCTGCCGAAGAGGTCGCGGACGGCCGTGGCGGTCTGGGACATCGGGTTCCACTGGACGACCGTGCCGAGCCAGCCCGGCATGGAGCCGGGAGCGGCGAAGGCGTTGGAGAGGAAGCCGACCGGCCAGACCAGGATCTGCACCGCCTGCACCAGCTCGGGCTTGCCGGCCACCAGGGCCAGGAAGATGCCGATCCAGAGCATGGCGAAGCGGAACAGGAGGAGCAGGCCGATCGCGCCCAGGAAGGCGCCGGGGCCGCCGTGGGCGCGCCAGCCGAGCGCGTACCCGACACCGGTCAGCACGGCGAGGCCGAGCGCCGACTGGAGCATGTCGGCGGCGGAGCGGCCCACCAGGACCGCGCCGTTCGTCATCGGCAGCGAGCGGAAGCGGTCGACGACGCCCTTGTTGAGGTCCTGGGTGACGGCGATCATGGTGCCCTCCAGGCCGAAGGCCATGGTGAGCGCCAGCATGCCGGGGACCAGGTAGTCGATGTACTCCCCGCTCACGCCCCGGCCGCCGCCGACCAGGTAGCCGAACATCAGCAGCAGCATCACCGGGAAGGCCAGGCTGACGACGACCGTCACGGGCTGCCGTCCCCAGCGGGCCAGTTCCCGGCGGGTCATGGTCCAGGAGTCGGACAGGGCGTGGGTCACAGGGGTGCTGCCGGGGGTCATGGTGCCGGTGCTCACACGGTCTCCTTCGTGCGGTCGGTGAGGTGCAGGAACACCTCGTCGAGGGTGGGGCGGCGCAGTGCCACGTCCTCGGCCTCGATGCCGGCCTCCTCCAGCGCGCGCAGGACACCGGAGAGGGCCGCCATCCGGTCGGTGACCGGGGCGCTGAGCAGCCGGCGGTCGGTGTCGACCCGGACGCCGGTCAGCGGCAGCAGGGCGACCGCGGCGCCCAGCTGACCGGCGTCGCGCAGGACGACGTCGACGCGGTCGCCGCCCGTGGCCGCCTTGAGCTCGTCCGCCGTCCCGTCGGCGACGACCCGGCCCGCGTCGACGACCGAGATGCGGTCGGCGAGCTGGTCGGCCTCCTCCAGGTACTGGGTGGTGAGCAGGACCGTCGTGCCGGCGCCGACCAGGGAGCGGACGGAGTCCCACACCTCGGCGCGGCCGCGCGGGTCGAGGCCGGTGGTGGGTTCGTCCAGGAAGAGGACCTCCGGTTCGGTGATGAGCGAGGCGGCCAGGTCCAGGCGGCGCCGCATGCCTCCGCTGTAGGCGCCGACCGGCTTGCGTCCGGTGTCGGCGAGGTCGAAGCGGGCGAGCAGCTCGTCGGCACGCGCGCGTGCCCGCCGGGCGCCCAGGTGGTGGAGGCGGCCGAACATCTCCAGGTTCTGCCGCCCGCCCAGTTCCTCGTCGAGTGCCGCGTGCTGGCCGAGCAGGCCGATGCGCAGCCGTACCGCGTACGCCTCGGAGACGACGTCGTGCCCGGCCACCTCGACGCGGCCCGCGTCGGGGCGCAGCAGGGTCGAGAGGATCCGGACCAGGGTGGTCTTGCCCGCTCCGTTCGGGCCCAGCACGCCGTGCACCGTGCCCCGTGCGACGGTCAGGTCCAGTCCGTCCAGCGCGTTCTTGCTGCCGTATCTCTTGCGTGCACCTTCGACGGTGATCGCCGCGTCGGCCACTGCCACTCCCCCTCGGCACCACTAGACAACTTTGACTACTTGCTCGAAGGTAATGCCCCGCCCGCGATTGGTCAAACTTGATTAGTAAGCGTCTCCGTCATGCGGCCGCCCCGCCGCGAAGGGGTTCTCCTCGCCCTCGGCGAGCACACCGACGAACGGCTCGCCCTCGCCGGCGAAGGTGTACGCGCCGCCCCGGACGCGCTCGATGAGGCCGCGGGTCCACTCTGCGCCCGAGTCGGCCGAGTGGACCCAGTAGTTCATGACCTCGCCGATGTGCCCGTACTGGCCGGGCCCCTCGGCCGGCATGTAGTACTCGGTGACGGCGCCCCGCCATTCCTCGATCTTCCGCACCCGCTCCTCCAGGAGCGCCAGGGCCTCCTCGCGCGGCAGGTCGACCATGAAGCCGAGCGCAGCGGTGAGCACGTCGGGCCGCTGGTCGTAGGCGGTGAGGTAGGAGCGGAGCAGGGTGAGGTACTCCTCGGTGCCCTGCTCGGTGATCTCGTACTCCACGCGCGGCGGCCCGCCCGCCGTGGACGGCGCGATCTCGTGCGCGAGGAGCAGGCCCTGCTTCGCCATCTGCTTCAGCGCGTGGTAGATCGACCCGGGCTTGGCGTTGGACCACTCGTGCGCGCCCCAGTACTCCAGGTCGTTGCGCACCTGGTAGCCGTGGGCCCGCCCGTGCTGGCGGACCGCGCCGAGCACGAGAAGACGGATCGCTGACATGGGTCCAGACTAGGCCGGGCCCGGGCCGGGACTAGAACGGGAACCCGCTGCGCCCGTGCTGCACCGAGATCCACTTCTGGGTGGTGAAGGCGTCCAGCATGGTGTCGCCGTTGAGGCGGCCGAGGCCGGAGTGCTTCTCCCCGCCGAAGGGCACGATCGGCTCGTCGTGCACGGTGCCGTCGTTCACGTGGAACATGCCGGTGTCGATCCGCTTGGCGAAGTTGACGCCCCGCTCGACGTCCGCCGTGTGCACGGCGCCGCTCAGACCGTACGGAGTGTCGTTGACCAGGCGCACGGCCTCCTCCTCGCCGTCGAAGGGGACGAGGAAGGCGACCGGGCCGAAGACCTCCTGCTGGAGCAGCGCGGAGCCGGCGGGCAGGCCGGTGAGGACCGACGGCTCGACCAGGTTGTCCGTGACCGAGCCGCGCACCAGGGCGGTCGCGCCCTCGGCGAGGGCCTGCTCGACGACGCCGGAGAGCGCGTCCGCCTGCGAGGAGTTGATCACCGGGCCGATGACGGTCGACGGGTCGCGCGGGTCACCGGCCTTGAGGGTCTTCACCTTGGCGACGAACTTCTCGGTGAACTCGTCGGCCACCGAGCGGTCGACCAGCACGCGGTTGGCGGCCATGCAGACCTGGCCCTGGTGGACGAAGCGGCTGAAGACGGCGGCGTCGACCGCGTAGTCGACGTCGGCGTCGTCGAGGACCACCAGGGCGCTGTTGCCGCCCAGTTCGAGGACCGCGCGCTTGAAGTGGGCGGCGCACACCGTGGCCACGTGGCGGCCGACCTTGTCGGAGCCGGTGAAGGAGATCACCTTCGGCACCGGGTGCTCGATGAAGGCGTCGCCGATCTCCGCGATGTCGGTGACCACGACGTTGAGCAGACCGCCCGGCAGTCCCGCGTCCTCGAGGATCTTCGCGACCAGGGTGCCGCCGACGATCGGCGTGTTCTGGTGCGGCTTGAGGACGACGCCGTTGCCCAGCGCGAGGGCCGGGGCGACCGACTTCAGGGAGAGCAGGAAGGGGAAGTTGAAGGGGCTGATGACGCCCACGACGCCGACCGGCACCCGGTAGACGCGGTTCTCCTTGCCGTCGACCGGGGACGGGATGATCCGGCCCTCGGGCGCCAGCGCCAGGTGGACCGCCTCGCGCAGGAACTCCTTGGCGAGGTGCAGCTCGAAGGCGGCCTTCAGCCGGGTGCCGCCCAGCTCGGCGACGATCGCCTCGCCGATCTCCTCCTCGCGCTCCTCCACCAGGCGCAGCGCCTTCTCGAACACCGCGCGGCGCGCGTACGGGTTCGTCGCGGCCCACTGCTTCTGCGCACGCTCGGCGGCCCGGTAGGCGGCGTCGACCTCGTCGGCCGTGGCGATCGTGATCGAGGCGAGCTTCTCGCTGTCATACGGGTTGAAGTCGATGATGTCCCAGGACCCGGTGCCCGGACGCCACTGGCCGCCTATGTACTGCTGGGCGAGGTCGGTGAAGTACGACGACATGAGATCCCTCAATCCCCTCAACTGCCGCAGCCGCGCGAGCGAACCGCCTGATTGGGCGTCATCGTACTTATGTTTCAGGAGAGTTGGAGGAGTCCTCGGAGAAGGTCCCGGCTCTCGTCCGGCCCCGGGCTGTCCTGCTGCAGCTCCTTCAGTGCCGTCTCGTACTGGGCGACGTCCTCCCGCTTGTCCAGGTACAGGGCACTGGTGAGCTGCTCCAGGTAGACGACGTCCGAGAGGTCGGACTCGGGGAAGCTGAGGAGCGTGAACGCGCCACTCTCGCCGGAGTGCCCGCCGAAGCCGAACGGCATGATCTGCAGCCGCACATTGGGCCGTTCGGACATGTCGATCAGGTGCTGGAGCTGCCCGCGCATCACCCCGCGGTCGCCGTACGGCCGGCGCAGGGCGGCCTCGTCGAGCACGATGTGGAACTCGGGGGCGTTCTCCGCGACCAGGTACTTCTGCCGCTCCAGACGCAGTGCCACCCGGCGCTCGACGTCCGCCTCACCGGCGCCCTTCATGCCGCGCCGGACGACCGCGCGGGCGTACTCCTCGGTCTGCAGCAGGCCGTGCACGAACTGCACCTCGTAGACCCGGATCAGCGAGGCGGCGCCCTCCAGGCCGACGTAGGTGGGGAACCAGCTGGGCAGTACGTCCGAGTAACTGTGCCACCAGCCCGCGACGTTGGCCTCCTTGGCGAGGGAGAGCAACGAGTTGCGCTCCTGCTCGTCCGTGATGCCGTACAGCGTCAGCAGGTCCTCGACGTCCCTCGTCTTGAAGCTCACCCGGCCCAGCTCCATCCGGCTGATCTTCGATTCCGAGGCGCGGATCGAGTAGCCCGCCGCCTCTCGCGTGATCCCCCGCGTCTCACGCAGTCGCCTGAGTTGTGATCCGAGCAGCATGCGCCGCACCACCGATCCGGGCTCTCCCGCGCTCACGTTCGCCAGCCTCCCCAACCGTGTTTCAGGGGCCGAAGTCTGCCACTAAAACACTCCGAGCAGTACTCGTCCGGTTACGGAAACGGAATCGAGCCAAAGGAATCGTGCAGGATCATGCACGCGGTGGACCGGAATCGGCCTTCGAGGGAGATGAAGAGGAGGCGAAGAGGACGGAAAAATTGACCAACAAGCGGTACGGGCAGGTCCATTTCGGTCACGTGCACGTGCATCTGCCCTTGCATCTGCGGTACGCATCCGAAACCATGGTCCCCGCACCACCGCGCCGCATCGCTATGACCGCGAATTCCCGGGAGTGCCTCGCATGGGGACGAATGGATCGACCATGCTCGAGCCGTTACGGCAGGGCCTTCCGCCACTCGACCCCGCGGCCGTGTCGAACGCCGCCTCCTGCGCCCTCCCGCCCCGGTACGAAGCGGTGCGCGAGGCCCGCGGATTCACCCGCAGGACGCTCGACGGCTGGGACGCGGGGGACCGCTTCGACGACGTCTGCCTGGTGGTCTCGGAACTGGTCACCAACGCCCTGCGGCACGCGCTGCCCGCGGACATCCCGCGCCACGAGGAGCACGGTCCCGTACGGCTGCACCTGATGCGCTGGAGCGAACGGCTGGTGTGCGCGGTGCGCGACCCCAGTCACGACAGCCCGGTGGCCCGCGAGACGGACGACTTCTCGGCGGAGTCGGGGCGCGGCCTCTTCCTCGTCGACTCCTTCAGCGACAGCTGGGGCTGGCACCCGCTCGCCGGGACGCTCAACGGCAAGGTGGTCTGGGCGCTGTTCCGCATCTAGCCCGGCCCGGTCCGCCGCACGGCGTGCGCTTCGCCGGTCCGCGGCGGCGTCAGCTCGCGATCAGGTGGTCGAACTCGCCGTCCTTGATGCCCAGCAGCATGGCCTCGATCTCGGCACGCGTGTAGACGAGCGCGGGACCGTCGGGGAAGCGGGAGTTGCGGACCGCCACCGCACCGTCGGGCAGCCGCGCGAACTCCACGCACGACCCCTGCGAGTTGCTGCGCCGGCTCTTCTGCCAGGCCGCGTCGTGCAACTGCGTGGCGGCCATGCCGTTGTACACGTCGTACACGTCGTGGTCCACAGGTCGCTCCCCGGTGGCTGGTGCACTGGCTGATGTGGCCATTGATGCAGTGGTCAACTGATCCGGATCATAACCCTGTTCACGTGCGGATGCATGAGCAAATGCACGTGCACGCGCGGTGGTCCCGCGATTACAGCTTTGACGACCGCTTTACCGAGTCCTGCTCTCTACGACGCGAGCCCTCGGGAAGACGTTCCCGCATGTGCCCCCTAATTCGAAGAATATGCAACAACATGCGACACCGCCGGGGCGGCTCGTGACCGGCGGACCCTGGTGTTGTCCCCGGTACGCGAGGTGCGCTCGGGCTGGTCAGCGGGCGCCGTACGGCCACGGCGCCGACTCGTGCGCGTAAGTGATCGCCCCCGTCGGCGAGGGGGCCGAAAGGGAGGTCCCGGCCGGACCCGCGTGAGCAAGCGCACGCCGGGCATCTGCCCGGGGTCCGCACGTCCTCCTGGTAGCTTGCCGCTGTTCGTGGCCGAACCGGCCGTCCGGCTACAGCTTGGAGCTTCCGGTGACGCGGGTGACTGCGCAGAGCGTGGCGAGCACGGAGAACACGCGGGGTACGGCGCTGCCTACGGGCACGGACGTCCCGCCCGGAAGGATCGCACGGCGTCGGGCACGGCGTTCCGTGCGGGGCGCGGCGCTGGCGCTCGGGCTTGCGGGGGCGCTGGCCCTGACCGCGTGCACCGACGGCGGGTCCGACGACGGCTCGGGCGGCGGTGACACGTCCTCGGCGGCGCCCGGCGCGTCCGCGAGCGCGGATCCGGGCGGCGACGCGGGCGGATCGCCGTCCGCGGGCGGTGCCGGCGACCTGGAGGGCAGCTGGCTGGCGACCACCGACGGCCAGGCCGTCGCGCTGATGGTCACCGGCGACAAGGCGGCCCTGTTCACCACCGGCGGTGCCGTGTGCAGCGGTACGGCGGCGGAGAGCGCCGGCACCCGGACGATCCGCCTCAAGTGCACCGACGGCAGCGCCGACCGCGCGACCGGCAAGGTCGGCCGGGTCGACGCCACCTCGCTCACGGTGACCTGGGAGGGCGGGCTCGGCGAGGAGACGTACGCCAAGTCCGAGGGCGGGTCGATGCCGCCCGGCCTGCCGACGGCCGGCCTCGGTTCCTGAGCCGCGCCCGCCGCGGCCCCGACGGGCCCTACGGCAGCGGTCTGCGGTGCCCGACCCGGGCGGCGTCGGCCGCGCGGGTGCCCTCGGTCCAGCCCGCCGCGTCGCCGGCCCCGCGCAGCCGGGTCGTGGTCGTCTCCGGGAACATGCGCTCCGTGCGGTCGGTGACCGCGGCCTCGCGGGAGGCGAGCACCGGCAGGAGGTCCACGTCCGCCGCCGCGCCGGTGGCCGCGGACTCGGCGGTGGCCGCCTGTGCCGCGGCCCGCAGCCGGGTGCCCGCGCGGTGGGCGTAGGCGGCGAGGAACGACTGGCGGAAGGTCTTGGTGCGTTTGCGCCCCCCGGCCCGCTGCCCTGCCTCCGCCTTCGTCATCGCGGCCTCGGCCTGCACCAGCAGCGAGGTGTAGAGGAGTTCGACCGCCTCGAGGTCGGCCTCGAAGCCGACGACGGTGGAGAACCCGAAGGCCTCGTTCCACACGGCCCGGCAGTGGTTGGCGTCGGCCACCGCGTCCAGCAGCACCGCCTTGGCCTGCTCGTAGGGCGGCTCCACCCCGATCCGGCAGGCGCCCGGTGCGTCGGGCGCGGGGGCGTCGGCCGCCAGCAGCGCCTCGTCGACACTGTGCCGGGCCATCAGCTCCTGCGCCTTGGCGCTCAGCGCCTCCGCCTCCTCGGGGTACCCGGTCGCCTCCGCCTTGGCGAGCAGCGCGCGGATGCGGGCCGGGGCACGCGACTCGGGCCGGGCCTCCCGGCGCGGCGCGCCCGGCGGCTCCAGGGGCTCCAGCGCGGGCAGCCGCAACAGCAGCCGGTACAGCTCCAGTACGGCACCGGCCTGCGAGAAGCGGTCGGTGCGCGGCGCCGCCTGGTCCGGTACGTCGTTCAACTGGGCGGCCCAGCGGGGCCCGCGCGGGCGGTCCTTCGGCGCCTGGGCGCGGATCAGCGCCGCCACCAGGCGTACGTGCACGTCGTCCAGCTCGCGCCGCACGATCCGTACGAGGTCGGCGGGCTGCCAGCCGCGCCGCCAGGCGGTGGCGACGAACTCCTCGCCGCGCCGGGCCAGTTCCGCGTCCGCCTCCGGGTCGGCCGCGAGCAGGGAGGCGGCCGTGTCGAGGGCGTCGTCGGCGGTGTCGTACAGGGCGGCCTCGAAGGCACGGTCGACGGTGCTGGGCGTACTCACCCGGCGATGGTGCCACGGCCCGCGCTCCGTCTCACTCCGCGGAATTGGGCGGTCCCGTGCGCGCGGAGGTCCATCATGGCAAGCATGGTGGACACAACTCTGTACGCAGCGTTCCTGGTCGCCGCTCTCGCCCTGTGCGTGACCCCCGGTCCCGATCTGATGTTCATCGTGGCGATGGGCGGGCGGGGCGGGCCCACGGCCGGCGTGATGGCCGCGCTCGGTATGGCCTGCGCCATGATGGTGCACGCGGTCGCCGCGGCGCTCGGGCTGTCGGCCCTCTTCACGACCCTCCCCACGCTCTACCACGTGCTGCGCTGGGCGGGCGCGGCCTATCTGCTGTACCTGGCGGTGAAGGCCTTCCGGGACCGTTCGGTGCCGAGTGAGGACGGGGCGGCGCCGCAGGGCCCCGGGATGCGACGCGCGTTCTGGCAGGGCGCGATCACCAACCTGCTCAATCCCAAGGTGATCCTCTTCAACGTGGCGTTCCTGCCGCAGTTCGTCGACCCGTCGCTGGGGCACGTACCCGGGCAGCTCCTGCTGCTCGGCGGCACCCTCGTGGTGATGGGCCTCCTGTGGGACGCCTTCGTCGGGCTGCTCTCCGGGCGGCTGGCGAGCCTGCTCAGGCGCAGCGCCCGGGTGAACCGCTGGCTCAACATCGTCTCCGGGACGGTGTTCACGGGGCTGGCGGCGCGGTTGGTGGTGGCATCGCCGAAGTAGACCGAGGAAGGTGAAGAGGACGGAGAGGGTGTCAACCCAAGGTTGACACCTGGAGGGGGCGCAACCTACGGTTGACGCATGACGACGAATCCGAGCATCACGTCATCCGTACGCCTCGACGAGCTCATCACCGCGATCAAGAAGGTGCACGCGGAGCCGCTGGAGCAGCTCCAGGACGCCGTCATCGCCGGTGAGCACCTCGGCGAGGTGGCCGACCACCTCATCGGACACTTCGTGGACCAGGCGCGGCGGTCCGGCGCGTCCTGGACGGACATCGGCAGGAGCATGGGCGTCACCCGGCAGGCGGCGCAGAAGCGCTTCGTGCCCAAGGAGTCGGCCGACCTGGACGCGAGCCAGGGCTTCAGCCGCTACACGCCCCGCGCCCGCGAGGCCGTGATGGCCGCCCACCACGCGGCCAAG
Organism: Streptomyces sp. BK208; assembly: GCF_004364245.1. Taxonomy (GTDB): domain Bacteria; phylum Actinomycetota; class Actinomycetes; order Streptomycetales; family Streptomycetaceae; genus Streptomyces. Next base: position 26,872 of record NZ_SOAV01000009.1, read on the forward strand.
ACCGCCGGCGGCACCGAGGGCCTGCCCGAGCACCTCGTACTCGGTCTGCTCACGCAGCACGAGAGCCTCTCCGCCAAGGCGATCGCCGCGCAGGGCGTGACCCTGGACGCGGTCCGCGAGGCGGCGACCGCGGCGCTCCCGCCGGCCTCCGCGCAGGTCCCGGAGCTGGTGCCCTACGGGCCGGCCGCCAAGAAGGTCCTCGAACTCACCTTCCGCGAGGCCCTGCGCCTCGGCCACAACTACATCGGCACCGAGCACATCCTGCTCGCCCTCCTGGAGCACGAGCACGGCGAGGGCGTCCTCAGCGGACTCGGCCTCACGAAGGAGGCCACCGAGAGCTACATCACCGAGGCACTGGCGCAGTTCATCGAGGTGACCCGGAAGAGCGGGGAGGGCGAGGAGGGCGAGAGCGGCGAGGCGGGCTGACCGAAGGCCGAGGGGGCCCGAGGGCCCGGCCGCGGAGCCGATGTCAGACCCGCCTGCGACACTCGCGGCATGGCCGAAAGGTGGGCGTTCGCGGAGACCGAGGACGGTGGCGTGGAGGTAGCGCCCCTCGGCCCGGACGGGCTGCCCGCCGGACCGGTGCGGCGCGAGCCCGACGCCGTGGACGCCGTGCGCACCAGGCCTGACGTCGCGCGATGGGTGTGGCGGTCCACCGCCGAGACGGTCCCGCGCCTGCTCGCCGCGGGGGTGCGGGTCGAGCGGTGCTACGACGTGGAGGCCGCCGAGACCCTCCTGCTCGGCCACGAGGGGCGGTACGGGGAGCCGCATTCGGCCGCGGCCGCCCTGGCCCGGTTGCGCGGCGGCCCGGTACCGCCCGACCCGCCGCAGCGCGCCGCCGAGCCCGGCGCGCAGTCCCCGCTGTTCGAGCCGCGCGAAGTCCACCTCCCGCTCACCGACCTGCTCGCCGTCTACGCCGAGCAGCAGCGCCGCCACGACCGCTCGGCGCACCCGGACCGACTGCGGCTGCTGACGGCCGCCGAGTCCGCGGGGATGCTGGTGGCCGCCGAGATGAACCACGCGGGGCTGCCCTGGCGGGCCGACGTGCACCGCGAGGTCCTGCACGGCCTGCTGGGCGAGCGGTATGCGGGCGGGGGCGAGCCGCGCCGCCTGGCCGAGCTGGCGGAGGAGGTGTCCGCCGCCTTCGGGCGCCGGGTGCGGCCCGACCTGCCCGCGGACGTGGTCAAGGCGTTCGGGCAGGCGGGTGTGAAGGTCGGCTCGACCCGCCGGTGGGAGCTGGAATCGCTGGACCATCCGGCCGTGAAGCCGCTGATCGAGTACAAGAGGCTGTACCGCATCTGGGTCGCCCACGGCTGGTCCTGGCTGCAGGACTGGGTGCGCGACGGACGGTTCCGCCCCGAGTTCCTGGCCGGCGGCACCGTCACCGGACGCTGGGTGACCAACGGCGGGGGCGGGCTGCAGATCCCCAAGGTGATCCGGCGGGCCGTCGTCGCCGACCCCGGCTGGCGGCTGGTCGTCGCCGACGCCGACCAGATGGAGCCGCGCGTGCTGGCCGCGATCTCCCGCGACCCCGGCCTGATGGAGGTGGCCGGCCGGGAGACCGACCTCTACCAGTCCGTCTCCGACCGCGCCTTCTCCGGCGACCGCGCCCAGGCGAAGCTCGCCGTGCTCGGCGCGGTCTACGGCCAGACCTCCGGGGACGGCCTGAAGAACCTGGCCGCGCTCAGACGCCGCTTCCCCCGCGCCGTGGCGTACGTCGACGACGCGGCCCGCGCGGGCGAGGAGGGCCGGCTGGTGCGCACCTGGCTGGGCCGCACCTGTCCGCCCGCGGCCGGCGCGGCCGACGGCGCCGAGGAGGCGGGGCTGCCGCAGGACGATCCCACCGGCGCCGGGGACCGCCCCCAGGAGTGGGTACCGGGGTACGCCTCCACCGACGCCCGCGCGCGGGGCCGCTTCGCCCGCAACTTCGTCGTCCAGGGCAGCGCCGCGGACTGGGCCCTGCTGCTGCTCGCCGCGCTGCGCCAGGCCTGCGCGGGCATGGCGGCCGAGCTGGTCTTCTTCCAGCACGACGAGGTGATCGTGCACTGTCCCGAGGAGGAGGCCGGCACCGTCGTCGCGGCGATCCGGGACGCGGCGGAGCTGGCGGGGCGGCTGACGTTCGGGGTGACGCCGGTGCGGTTCCCGTTCACGACGGCGGTGGTGGAGTGCTACGCGGACGCGAAGTGACGGGCGGCGCCGGGCCGCCCGGCACCGGCACCGGCCACACCCCGGCCGCGGCGGCGACGCCAGGCTGTGGCCCGGGCGGACCCACGGTGGCCCGCTCGGACCCGCTGGGACCCGCTCGGACCGCTGGAACCCGCTTGGGCCCGCTGGGACCCGCTCGGGCCCGCGGCGGACCCGCGGCGGACCCGCGACGGACCCGCGACGGACCCGCGACGGACCCGCGACGGACCCGCGACGGACCCGCGACGGACCCGCGACGGGCCCGCGACGGACGAGACTACCGGCATGGATCTGCTGTCTCTTCGCTACTTCCGGTCCGTCGCACGTCACCAGCACATCAGCCGGGCCGCAGAGGAACTCCGGGTGGCCCAGCCGTCGGTGAGCCGGACCATCATCCGGCTGGAATCGGAGCTCGGGACCCCCCTCTTCGACCGCACGGGCCGCCGGATACGTCTCAACGAGCACGGCGCCGCCTTCCTGGTCCGGGTCGAACGGGCGCTGGCCGAGCTGGAGGACGGTCGGCGGGAGGTCGCCGACGCCGGTCGCGGCGGCCCCGGGCGGGTCGCCGTCGCCGCCGAGACGCTGCTGCAACTGGCCGGTGTCCTGTCCGCGTTCCGTGAGCTGCGCCCCGGAGTGCGGGTGCACCTCTTCCAGGCCCCGCTGAGTTCGATGCGCCGCCATCTGCGCTCGGGCGAGGTGGACTTCGCCCTCGCCTCCCAGTCGCTGGCCGGCCCCGAGGTGTGCTCGACGGAACTGGCCCGCGAGGAGGTGCTGCTGGCCGTACCGCCAGGACACCCGCTGGCCGGCCGGGACCAGGTCACGGTGGCCGAGCTGGCCGACGAGGACTTCGTCAGCACACGCGCCGACCACTGGCAACGGGCGCTGTTGGAGCGGCTCTTCGCCCGGGAAGGGCTGTCCCCGCGCGTGGTCTGCGAGGGCGACGAGGCGGCGGCCACTCCCGAACTCGTCGGTGCCGGTGTGGGCATCGGCCTGATGCCGGCCGTCGCACGCCGGGCCCTCGGTGCGGACGGCCCGGTCCGCTGGCTGCTACTGGACGCCCCGGACTGCCACCGGGCCCTCACCCTGGTGTGGCGCCGGGACGCCTATCTCTCCCCCGCCGCCCGGGACTTCCGCCGGCTGGCCGGGGAACGGCTCATGCCCGGGGCGTCATGAGTACATGCCGGAACCGGTCGTGGACGTCATGAAAGGCCCGCCCCTAGCGTCGAGGACATCCACGGACACGGACTCGACCGACGGAGACAGCCGATGAGCCGGCAACACGACAGCACGGGGACGGACTTCACCACCTACGCGGAGGCCGTCCTCGACGTCCTGGCAGCCGCACCGTCCAGGGCGGTCCTGACGACCGCGGAGGGAGCCGTGATCAGCGCGGGGAGCCTGCGCGACCAGGTCTGCCGGCTCGGCGCGGAACTGGGGCGGCGCGGGGTGGGCCGGGGCGCCACGGTCGGCCTGCTCACCGGCAACAGCGCCGAAGGCCTCGTCGCCCGCTACGCCGCCAACCTGACCGGCGCGCGGGTCGTCGTCCTCTACGAGGGCATGAGCGCCCCGGTCATGGCCGGCATCCTGGCGAGCGTGGACGGCGTCCTGCTGCTGGTGGACGGCGGGCGGCACGCCCTGGCACGGGAGCTGCTGCCGCTGCCCGGTGTCCCTCCGGTGGTGTCCCTGGGCCCGAGCGACTTCGCCGAGGACGTACTGGCCGCGGCCGCCCGGCACCCGGCGCGTCCCCTGCACCCTCCGGTGGGGCCGGACGACGACTGGCGCATCGGCTACACGGGCGGGACCACCGGGATCCCCAAGGGCATCCGCATGAGCCACGGCTCCTACCGGCGCAGCCTGGAGCGCCGGCTCACCGGCGCGGGTGACCCGCCGCGCTTCCTGGCCTGCACCTCGCTCGCCCACCTCGCCGGGATCTTCGCCGACACGGCCCTCCTGGAGGGCGGTTCGGTCGTCCTGCGGCACGACTTCGACCCCGGGGACGTGCTGGCCACCGTCGCGCGCGAGCGCATCACCCACACCTGGCTGCTGCCGCCGCTGCTGTACCGGCTGCTGGACCACCCGGACGTGTCCGGCACCGACCTGTCCAGCCTGACCCGCGTCAGCTACGGCGGCACCGCCGCCGCACCGACCAGGCTGCGGCAGGCGGCCGAGCTGCTGGGACCGGTGCTGTACGGCCTGTACGGCCAGGCCGAGGCGCAGCTCATCACGGAGACCGGCCCCGACGAGCAGGAGCTGACCGGCCGCGAGGGGCACCCGACGGTCGGCCGGGCCGTACCCGGCGTCGAGATCGTCGTCCAGGACACCGACGGCACCGTCCTGGCCCCCGGGACACCGGGCGAAGTGCTGGTGCGCTCGCCCTACGCGATGCACGGGTACTGGAAGCAGCCCGAACTGACCCGGGAGGTGCTGCGCGACGGCTGGGTGCACACGGGCGACGTCGGCTACCTCGACGAGAACGGCTACCTCTACATCGTGGACCGCATCAAGGAGATGATCGTGGTCGTCGGAGGCCACGTCTATCCGGCGGAACTGGAGGCCCTGCTCCTGCACCACCCCTCGGTCGCCCAGTGCACCGTCTTCGGCAGCCGGGACGCGGAATCGCTGGAGCACGTCCACGCCGCCGTGGTGCCCGCCCCCGGACACGAGCCGACCCTGGAGGAGATCCGCGCCTTCGTCACCGCCCGCAAGGGCCGCCTCTACGCCCCCGAGACCGTGCACCTGCTCCCCGCCATCCCCCTGACCACGGTCGGCAAGCCGGACAGGCGCGTGCTGCGGTCCCTGCTGACGGTCTGACCCGCCCTCCCCGCGACACACGAAGAAGACCAGGCCGGATCAATCCGACCTGGTCTTCGCCCGAGCCGCCTTCGGGATTCGAACCCGAGACCTACGCATTACGAGTGCGTTGCTCTGGCCATCTGAGCTAAGGCGGCGCGCTGGTGCACCCATGGTGCGATCAGCAACGTCGGTAAGTCTACACAGTTTCCCGGGGTGCTTCGTACCGGCCCCGGACGCCCGGGAGCAGGGGCCGGTACGAGGGTTCCGTGCCGTCAGGAGCAGCGCTTGCCGGCCTTGGGCGCGGTGCCGCTCAGCAGGTACGTGTTGATCGCCGAGTCGATGCAGGAGCTGCCGCGGCCGTACGCGGTGTGGCCGTCGCCCTCGTAGGTGAGCAGGCGGCCGGAGGAGAGCTGGTCGGCCAGGGCCTCGGCCCAGCGGTACGGGGTGGCGGGGTCGCGGGTGGTGCCGACCACGACGATCGGGGTGGCGCCGGCCGCCTCGATGCGGTGCGGCTCGCCCGTGGGCCGCACCGGCCAGTAGGTGCAGTTCAGGGAGGACCAGGCGAGGCCCTCGCCGAAGACCGGGGATGCCTTCTCGAACTCGGGGAGGGCGTCGCGCACCTCGTCCGGGGAGGAGAAGGCGGCGGGGAGGTCGAGGCAGTTCACGGCGGCGTTGGCGAACATCAGGTTGCTGTAGCCGCCGTCGGCCTCGCGCTCGTAGTAGCTGTCGGACAGGATCAGCAGGCCCGCGCCGTCCTTCTCCTTCATCGCCGAGGTCAGCGACTCGCGCAGCTGCTGCCAGGCGCCCTCGTCGTACATCGCCGCGATCACGCCGGTGGTGGCGAGGGACTCGGTGAGCTTGCGGCCGTCGGCGTCCCCGGCGGGGACCGGCTCGGCGTCCAGGTCGTCGAAGAAGGCCTTCAGGTGCTTGCCGACCTGGTCGGGGGTGGTGTCCTTGTCGCCGAGGGGGCAGTCGGGCTGCTTCACGCAGTCCTTCGCGAAGGACTGGAACGCCGTCTCGAAGCCCGCCGTCTGCTCCAGGTTCAGGCGGCGCGCGGGCAGGGACGGGTCCATCGCGCCGTCCAGGACCAGGCGGCCCGTCCGGTCCGGGAACAGACCGGCGTAGGTCGCGCCCAGGAAGGTGCCGTACGACGCGCCGACGTAGGTCAGCTTCTCGTCGCCGAGCACCGCGCGCAGGACGTCCATGTCCCGCGCCGCCTCGACGGTCGAGACGTGGCGCAGCAGCTTCGGCGCGTCCGCTCCGCAGCCCTCGGCGAACTTCTTGTAGGCGCCGACCAGCTCGTCCGTCTCCTCGGCGTCGTCCGGGGTGACGTCGGTCTGCGTGTAGGCGTCCATCTCGCGCCCGTCCAGGCACTCGACGGGCTCGCTGCGGGCCACGCCCCGGGGGTCGACCGCGACCATGTCGTACTGGGCGCGGACCTTCGCCGGGTAGCCGATGCCCGCGTACTGCTGGAGGTAGCCGATCGCCGAGCCGCCCGGCCCGCCCGGGTTGACCAGCAGCGAGCCGAGCCGCTTGCCCGGTCCCGTGGCCTTCTTGCGGGCCACCGCGAGGCGGACGTCGCCGTCGGTGGGCTTGGCGTAGTCGAGCGGGGCCTTCAGGGTGGCGCACTGGAAGCCGGGGACGCCGCAGTCGCGCCAGCTGAGCTTCTGCTCGTAGTACGGAGCCAGCTCGGAGGGCGTGGCCCGAGGCAGGGCGGCCAGCGTCGCCGTCGCCGCCTCGGTGGAGCCCGCCGCCTCCGCCGCGGGCGAACCGGCGGACGTCGACGCGCCCCCGGCCGAGCAGGCGGTGGCGAGCAGCGCGGCGGCGAGCAGCGCGGCCCGGTGACGGGTGCTGCCGATGCGGGTCCTGCGGTGGGTGCGCCTTGTGTGCATCCGTCGAGCGTAACGCTCAGCGACCGTGCCATCGCGGTGCGTGGTGGCGTGTGCCTCGTACGGGTTACGGCGTCAACCGGGCGCTGCCCGGGGCGTCCCCGGGGTCCGTCCTCAGCCCGCTCTGAGTGCCATCGTCATCGCCTCCACCGCCAGCAGCGGGGGCACGTTGCGGTCGAGGGCCTCGCCGCAGGCCGCGATCGCCTCGATGCGGCGCAGCGTGGACTCGGGTGTGCTGCCGCGGGCGAGCCGCTCCAGGGCGTCCTGTGCGTCCGTGTTGGCGATGGCCACGCGGGTGCCGAGCTGGAGTGCGAGGACGTCGCGGTAGAAGCCGGTGAGCTCGGACAGGGCGAGGTCCAGGCTGTTGCGCTGCGTGCGCGCCTTGCGGCGCTTCTGGTCGGCCTCCAGGTCCTTGATCACGCCTGCCGTGCCGCGCGGGAGCCGGCCGCCCTGGGCCGCGCCCAGCGCCGCCTTCAGCTCCTCGGTCTCCTTGGTGTCCATCTCCTCGGCCAGCTGCTTGGCGTCCTCCGCCGCCGCGTCGACCAGCTCCTGGGCCGCCTTGAGGGCGCCGCCGATGTCCTCGACCCGCAGCGGCAGCTTCAGCACCGCCTGCCGGCGCGCCCGGGCCGCCTGGTCCGTGGCCAGGCGGCGGGCGCGGTCGATGTGGCCCTGGGTGGCGCGGGCCGCCGCCGCGGCGACGTCCGGTTCGATGCCTTCGCGCCGTACGAGCATGTCGGCGACGGCCTGGACCGACGGCGTGCGCAGGTTCAGGTGACGGCAGCGGGAGCGGATGGTGGGCAGGACGTCCTCGACGGAGGGGGCGCACAGCAGCCAGACGGTGCGCGGGGCCGGTTCCTCCACGGCTTTCAGGACGGCGTTGGCCGACTTCTCGTTCAGCCGCTCGGCCTCTTCGACGAGGATGATCTGCCAGCGGCCGTTCGCCGGTGAGGTGAACGACTTGCGGACGGTGTCCCGCATGTCCCTGGCGCGGATCTCGGCGCCCATGGCGACCACCGTGCTGACGTCGGCGTGGGTGCCGACCAGCGCGGTGTGGCATCCGTCGCAGAAGCCGCAGCCGGGGACGCCGCCGAGAGCGCGGTCGGGGCTCACGCACTGCAGGGCGGCGGCGAAGGCCCGCGCCGTCTGTGCCACGCCGGAGCCGGGCGGGCCCGTGAACAGCCAGGCGTGCGTCATGCTCGTCGACTGCGGCAGCGGGCCGGCGGCCGCGACCGCGGTGACGAAGGCGTCGGCGTCCCGGGCCGCGGCGGCGAGCGGCTCGCACACCTTCTCCTGCCCGACGAGGTCGTCCCACACGGTCATGGGTCACGCCGTCCTTCCGTCACACCGAGCCGGCCGTCGAGGCGGCCGCACCGAGCCGGTCACACCGATCCGGCCACACGGGGGCCGCCGCATCGCCGCGACGCCGATCCGCGTCGCGCCCCTCCATTGTGCGGGGCGGCACCGACAACGCGGCGGGGCGGCCGGGGCGCGGGCCCCGGCCGTCCCGGTACGCGGATGCTCAGCGCCGTCCCCGGCCCCTGCCCCGGCGGCCGCCCTCGTCGCCGTCCCGGCGGTCCGCCGCCTCGTCGTGCGGTCCGAGCAGCTCGTCCGCCAGCGTCGGCAGGTCGTCCAGCGGGGTCTCCTCGGCCCAGTCGGAGCGGCGCCTGCGGGACGGCGGCGCCTGGTCGGGGTCGATGCGGGGCAGCTCGCGCGTGCGGTCCTGGGCCTCCTCGGCGGGGCCGTCCTCCCGGAAGTAGCCCGGCGGGACCCGGTCGGCGGGGTCGTCGCCGCGCACCGGGGGCAGGACGGCCGTCTCTTCGGCGGCTCCCGGCGTCACGGGCGGCAGGACCGCCGTCTCCTCGGCGTCCCGCGGCTCCACCGCCGGCAGCACGGCCGTCTCGTCCGCCGCCGTGGACGGCGGCGGCTTGGGCAGCTCGGTCGTCACCTCCGGCTTGGGCAGCTCGGCCGTCACCTCGGATGCGGACTCGCCGGACGCCCGGCCGTCGCCCTCGGCGTCGTCGGCCCGGTCGTCGCCGGGCGTGTCCCGCACCGGCCGCAGGACCGCCGTGTCCTCCACCGGCCCGCCGGAGGCGTTGGTCGGGGTCACCACCGGGGTCGGCACGGTCGCCGCGTCCGTGGGGACGGAGGTGTCCGGCTTCGCGCGGGGTGCGTCCGCGGCCGCCGGGGCCGCCGGCTTCGGACCGGCGGCGGCCGCTGCGGCCGCCTGCTCCGCCGCCCGGCGTGCCGCTTCCGCCCGCAGCAGGGCCTCCTCGGCCTTGCGCTGCTTCTCCAGGCGCCGGGCCTCGGCCTCGGCCCGCAGCCGCTCCTCCTCCTCGGCCTGCTTGCGGCGCCGCTCCTGCTCGGCCCGCAGTCGCGCTTCCTCTTCGGCGCGCGCCTTCTCCTCCGCGAGGAGCCGGGCCCGCTCCTCCTCGGCCTTGCGGCGGGCTTCCTCGGCCCGCTGCCTGGCCTCCTCGGCCTGCCGCTCGGCCTCGCGCCGCTGCGCCTCTTCCAGCTCGCGCCGCTTGCGCTCCTCCTCCTCGGCGCGCACCCGCGCCTCCTCCGCGAGGCGCTCGCGCTCCAGGCGCTCTTCCTCTGCCTTGCGGGCGGCCTCTTCCTCGGCCTTGCGGCGCGCCTCCTCCTCGGCCTTGCGGCGCGCCTCCTCCCGGGCCTGGATCTCGGCCTCGGACAGCGGCAGCACCTGGTCGAGCCGGTGGCGTACGGCGGTGGTGACGGCCTCGGGCTCCTGGCCTGCGTCCACCACCAGGTAGCGCCCGGGGTCGGCGGCGGCCAGGGTGAGGAACCCGGAGCGCACACGCGCGTGGAACTCGGCGGGCTCCGACTCCAGCCGGTCCGGCGCCTCGGTGAACCGCTCGCGGGCGGCTTCCGGCGCCACGTCCAGCAGGACGGTCAGGTGCGGGACGAGCCCGTTGGTGGCCCAGCGGTTGATGCGGGCGATCTCGGTCGGCGACAGGTCGCGGCCGGCGCCCTGGTAGGCGACCGAGGAGTCGATGTAGCGGTCGGAGATGACCACGGCGCCGCGCTCCAGGGCGGGCCGCACCACGGTGTCGACGTGCTCCGCGCGGTCGGCGGCGTACAGCAGGGCCTCCGCGCGGTGCGACAGTCCGGCGCTGGAGACGTCCAGCAGGATGGAGCGCAGGCGCTTGCCGACCGGGGTCGCACCGGGCTCGCGGGTGAGCACGACCTCGTGTCCCTTGCCGCGGATCCACTCGGCGAGGGCCTCGGCCTGGGTGGACTTCCCGGCGCCGTCACCGCCTTCCAGGGCGATGAAGAACCCGGTCGCGGCAGGCACGGGCACCGGGTCGTCGCCGCCGAGCAGCGCGTCCCGCAGGTCGTGCCGCAGCGGCACCCCGGAGCGGTCGTCGACCTTGGCCAGCACCAGCGCGGCCAGCGGCAGCAGCAGCGCGCCGAGCAGCATCAGGACGAAGGCGGCGCCGCCGTGGGCGAAGACGAACTTGCCGTTCTCCAGCCGGTGCGGTCCGATCGCCGCGGCCAGCACGGGTCCGACGACCGCGCCGAGCGCCACGCAGACCCGGACGACCGCGTGCAGGTGCTCGGTGGTCCGTGCCCGGCGGTGGTCCTCGGTCTCCTGGTCGAGCAGCGCGTGCCCGGTGTTGGCGGCTACGCCCGCGCCGGTCCCGGCCAGCGCCAGGAGGAGCAGCACGGTCGTGTCGTCCGGGACGAGTCCGGCGGCCAGCAGGGCGACGCCGGCGAAGGCGATCGCCAGGGCGAGCAGCCGCCGCCGGGACAGGGAGGGCAGCAGGGCGGGGGCCGTGCGGATGCCGGCCACGACGCCGCCGGTCAGCGCGGCCACCGTCAGGCCGTACAGCACGGGGCCGCCGCCCAGGTCCTTGGCGTGCAGCACCGCGACGGCGACCGTGGCGGCCACCACCGCGGCGAGCGCGGCGCAGGCGAACACCAGCAGCGGCAGCACTCCGGTGCGGCCCTTGTCGACGGCGGTGCCGCTCTTGGGACGGCGCAGGCCCTCCAGCGGCGACCGCGCGCGCGGGGTGCGCATCGCGGGCAGCTCCAGGAAGGTCACCACGGACAGGGACGCGGCGAAGAGTCCGGCCGCCACGTACGAACCGAGCGCCGCCTGGTGCTCGGCGAACCAGTCGACGCCGGCGCCCAGCAGGTTGTTCAGGAGCCCCGCGACGACCAGCACCACGGCCGCGAGGGGGATGGCCACGAAGCTGGTGCGCAGCGACAGGCGGCGCAGCGCGTCCATGTGGTCGGGCAGCGGACGTACCGTCGCGCCCTCCAGGGGCGGGGCGGGCAGCAGCGCGGGAGCGGCGCTCTCGCGGCACACCGTCCAGAAGCGCTCGGCGACGCCGGTGACGAAGGCGGTCACCAGGAGGACGGCGAGCGCGTTGTCGGGCGTCCAGTCGATCCACAGCGGCGCCACGATCAGCAGCGCGGCCCGCAGCCCGTCGGCGCCGACCATGGTCCAGCGCCGGTCGAGCGGACCGTCCTGCGAGGTGAGCGAGGTCAGGGGCCCGAGCAGGACGGCGCCGAAGAGCAGCGTCGCGAGGATGCGTACGCCGAAAACGGTCGCCACTGCGAACGCCACGCCCCGGTAGCCCCCGCCGAACGAGCCCGCGCCGATCGCGGCCTGCACGGCGAGGAGGACCAGCACCAGCAGGGCGAGAATGTCGCCGACACCCCCCACGAGCTGTGCGCTCCACAAACGCCTCAGCTGCGGGCGGCGCAGCAGGGCGCGGACGGCGCGCTCGCGGGAGTCCGCGACCAGGGCGTCGTCCGGGGCGGAGTGAGGGGCCGTTGGCTGCTCGGCTCGCGTCATGCGTTCAGCCTATCGGTCGCCGCCGACAGTCCGGGATGCCCGGCCGAACGTACGCACGCCCCGACACCGAATTGATGCCGGGGCGTTCGTTTCGCGAAGAACGCGTAGAGCGGTGGAGGGGGCGCGGCGCCCGGCCGCGCCCGGGTTCTGAGCGGGGCTCAGTCCTCCGACGTCTTCGAGGCGGTCGCCTTCTTGGCTGCCGTCTTCTTCGTCGTGCTCTTGGCGGCGGTCTTCTTGGCCGTGGTGGTCTTGGCGGCGGCCGTCTTCTTGGTCGCCGTCGCCTTCTTGGCCGGGGCCTTCTTGGCGGCCGTCTTCTTCACGGCCTTCTTCGCCGTCTTCTTGGCGGGTCCCTTGGCGCGCTTCTCCGCGAGCAGCTCGTAGCCCCGCTCGGGCGTGATCTCCTCGACGCTGTCGCCGGAGCGCAGGGTCGCGTTGGTCTCGCCGTCGGTGACGTACGGGCCGAAGCGGCCGTCCTTGACCACGACCGGCTTCTCGCTGACCGGGTCGGTGCCCAGCTCCTTCAGCGGCGGCTTGGCCGCGGCCCGGCCACGCTGCTTGGGCTGGGCGTAGATCGCCAGCGCCTCCTCCAGCGTGATGTCGAAGAGCTGCTCCTCGGTCTGGAGGGACCGCGAGTCCGTGCCCTTCTTCAGGTACGGGCCGTAGCGGCCGTTCTGCGCGGTGATCTCGACGCCCTCCGCGTCGGTGCCGACGACGCGCGGCAGCGACATCAGCCGCAGGGCGTCGTCGAGCGTCACCGTGTCCAGGGACATCGACTTGAAGAGGGAGGCGGTGCGCGGCTTCACGGCGTTCTTGCCGGTCTTCGGGGTGCCCTCGGGGAGCACCTCGGTGACGTACGGGCCGTAGCGGCCGTCCTTGGCGACGATGGCGTGGCCGGTGGCCGGGTCGGTGCCCAGCTCGAAGTCGCCGCTGGGCTTGGCGAGCAGCTCCTCCGCCAGCTCCACGGACAGCTCGTCCGGGGCCAGGTCCTCGGGGACGTCGGCGCGCTGGTGGTTCTCGGCGTCCTTCTCGCCGCGCTCGACGTAGGGGCCGTAGCGTCCGACGCGCAGCACGATGTCGTTGCCGACGGGGAAGGACGACACCTCGCGCGCGTCGATCGCGCCGAGGTCGGTCACCAGTTCCTTGAGGCCGCCGAGGTGGTCGCCGTCGCCGTTGCCCGCGTCGGCCGCGCCGCCGCCTCCCGCGCCGTCGCCCTCGCCGAAGTAGAAGCGCCGCAGCCACGGCACCGACTGGGCCTCGCCACGGGCGATGGCGTCGAGGTCGTCCTCCATCTTGGCGGTGAAGTCGTAGTCGACGAGCCGCCCGAAGTGCTTCTCCAGGAGGTTGACCACGGCGAAGGAGAGGAAGGACGGGACGAGGGCCGTGCCCTTCTTGAAGACGTAGCCGCGGTCCAGGATGGTGCCGATGATCGACGCGTACGTCGACGGGCGGCCGATCTCGCGCTCTTCCAGCTCCTTGACCAGCGACGCCTCGGTGTAACGGGCCGGGGGCTTGGTGGCGTGGCCGTCGACCGTGATCTGCTCGGCCGTCAGCGCGTCGCCCTCGGCGACCTGCGGCAGCCGGCGCTCGCGGTCGTCCAGCTCGGCGTTCGGGTCGTCGGCGCCCTCGACGTAGGCCTTGAGGAAGCCGTGGAAGGTGATGGTCTTGCCGGAGGCGCTGAACTCGACGTCCCGGCCGTCGGAGGCGGCGCCGCCGATCTTGACGGTGACGCTGTTGCCGGTCGCGTCCTTCATCTGGGAGGCGACGGTCCGCTTCCAGATCAGCTCGTACAGCTTGAACTGGTCGCCGGTCAGGCCGGTCTCGGCGGGCGTGCGGAAACGGTCACCCGAGGGACGGATCGCCTCGTGCGCCTCCTGGGCGTTCTTCACCTTGCCGGCGTACGTCCGCGGCTGGGGCGGCAGGTAGTCGGCTCCGTACAGCTGCGTGACCTGGGCGCGGGCGGCGCGGACCGCCGTGTCGCTCAGGGTCGTCGAGTCCGTACGCATGTAGGTGATGTAGCCGTTCTCGTACAGCTTCTGGGCGATCTGCATCGTCGCCTTGGCACCGAAGCCGAGCTTGCGGCTCGCCTCCTGCTGCATCGTCGTCGTACGGAACGGGGCGTACGGCGAGCGGCGGTACGGCTTGGACTCGACGGAGCGGACGGCGAAGCGGGTGTTCTCCAGCGCGGCGGCGAGCGCGCGGGCGTTCGCCTCGTCGAGGTGGAGGGTGTTCGCGCTCTTGAGCTGCCCCAGGGAGTCGAAGTCGCGGCCCTGTGCGACACGCCGTCCGTCGACCGTCTGGAGGCGGGCGACCAGCGACGACGGGTCCGAGGCGTCTCCCGCGCGGCCGGTCGCGAAGGTGCCGGTGAGGTCCCAGTACTCGGCGGAGCGGAACGCCATGCGCTCGCGTTCCCGCTCGACGACGAGCCGGGTGGCGACGGACTGGACGCGGCCGGCCGACAGGCGCGGCATGACCTTCTTCCACAGGACCGGCGAGACCTCGTAGCCGTAGAGGCGGTCGAGGATGCGGCGGGTCTCCTGGGCGTCGACGAGCTTCTGGTTCAGCTCGCGCGGGTTGGCGACGGCGGCGCGGATCGCGTCCTTGGTGATCTCGTGGAACACCATGCGCTTGACCGGGATCTTCGGCTTGAGGACTTCCTGGAGGTGCCAGGCGATGGCCTCGCCCTCGCGGTCCTCATCGGTGGCGAGGAAGAGCTCGTCGGACTCCTTCAGCAGGTCCTTGAGCTTCTTGACCTGGGACTTCTTGTCCGCGTTGACCACGTAGATGGGCTGGAAGTCGTGGTCGACATCCACTCCGAGGCGGCGGACCTCGCCGGTGTACTTCTCCGGCACCTCCGCCGCGCCGCTCGGAAGGTCACGGATGTGCCCGACGCTCGCCTCGACGACGTAGCCAGGGCCGAGATAGCCCTTGATCGTCTTCGCCTTGGCAGGCGACTCGACGATGACGAGTCGGCGGCCGCCGTTCGCGGTCTCGCTGGTCGGGGACAACTTCGCTCTTCTCTCCGGTCGACGCTGGGGCCTTCCCAGGGCGTGGTCCCGGGTCGGGTCGTGCGGTGTTTCGATCGTGACGCTGCGGAGTGTGACGGTACCTCCCGCCCCCGTGTCAAACGGGAAAAGCCCGCAACGGCCACTCGAACGGTAACCCGACGAACCGTGTTCCTGCCGCCCGGAGTGCCCACCTGCCCCGGCCCGTGCATCCGGAGCGCGACCCCCCGGTTACCCAGGGGCGCTGCGGCCGGGGCCCGGATCCGGCCTCTCACACCTGCGTCAGGCACCAGGCCCCGACGGCCAGCGCGACCACGGCGGCGACGCTCGCGACGGTCGCCGATGCGACGGGGCTCACACCGAGCGCGACGGGCCGGCCGTGCCGCACCCGTGTCGCGATCCACACCAGCAGCCCGGCCCCGAACAGGGCGAACACCAGTCCCGCGAAGATCGCCGGTCCGCTCTCCATGGCCCTGTGCCCCTTTTCTACCGCCCGCGCGCATCCAGCCTCGGGGAGGCTGTCACGCGCGGGCGGCGGCCGGGCGAACCCGAGGTGAACGGGGAGCCGACGGCCCGCCGGGCGCCGTCGGTCGTGGCCGGTTCGCCGCCCGTCGGCGGGGCTGGCGGTGCGGGCGGCTCGCGTGAGCGGCCGGGGCGGCCGACGTGGGCGGCCGGGAAAAAGAATTGGGTGTGCGCACCCACGCCGGGAGACGCGCCTTCCGCTACGCCGGTTCGAGGAAGCCCTGCTCCACCAGCAGGCGGATCTGCGCGGGCGTGCGGTCGCGCAGGGCCACCGGGTCCTCGCCGACCAGCTGGGCGATGGCGTCCAGGATGCGGCCGGCGCTCATGGTGCCGTCGCAGACGCCCGCGAAGCCGGCACCGACGGTGTCGACCCGGGTCGCCCGGCGCATGCCGCGGTTCTGGCGCAGGACGACGTGCTCCGGGTCCTCGGCGCCGGGCAGCCCGACCTGTTCCTGGACGACCTCGCCGGCGAGCGCGAAGTGCGCCTCCAGCAGGGCGGCGTCGTCGTGGGAGCGCAGGTAGTCGACGCGGTCGAAGTGGGCGCGCACGGTCTCGCCGAGCGGCTGCTCGATCGGGTGCGGCCACTCCTCGGCGACGACCGAGGGCTCGGCGGCCCCGGTCCGGCGCAGCGTGATCCAGCCGAAGCCGACGGCCCTGACCTTGCGGGCCTCGAACTCGTCCAGCCACGCGTCGTAGCGCGCCTGGTAGTCGGCCGGGTCACCGCGGTGGTCGCCCGCGTCCCGCAGCCACAGCTCGGCGTACTGGGTGACGTCCTGCACCTCGCGCTGCACGATCCAGGCGTCGCAGCCGCGCGGCACCCAGGAGCGCAGCCGGTCCGTCCACTCCTCCCCCTCCACGTGCTGCCAGTTGGCGAGGAAGTGCGCGAACCCGCCCTCGTTCAGACGCTCCCCCGTCTGCTGAACGAGCGAGCGGCACAGATCGTCCCCGCCCATCCCGCCGTCGCGGTAGGTGAGACGGGCGCCAGGTGAGATCACGAACGGCGGGTTGGAGACGATCAGGTCGTACGTCTCGTCGTCGGCGACCGGCTCGTAGAGGGAGCCCTCGCGCAGGTCGGCGGCCGGGGCTCCGGACAGGGCCAGGGTGAGCGCGGTGATGTGCAGCGCGCGCGGATTGACGTCGGTGGCCGTCACGCGCGTGGCGTGCGCGGCGGCGTGCAGTGCCTGGATGCCGGAGCCGGTGCCGAGGTCGAGGGCGGCGGAGACGGGCGTACGCACGGTGAGGCCCGCCAGGGTGGTGGAGGCGCCACCGACTCCCAGGACGACGCCCTCGGCGTGGTTGCCGATGCCGCCGGCGCCGCCGACCGCGCAGCCGAGGTCGGAGACGATGAACCAGTCCTCGCCACCGGGCCCGCCGTAGGGCCGTACGTCCACGGTCGCCACCACCTCGTCGTCGCCCACGCGGTCGAGCCATCCGCTCTCCAGGCAGGCGTCGACGGGCAGCACGTCCGCCACGCGCGCGTAGGAGGCGGGTTGCTGGAGCAGAAACAGCCGCACGAGCAGTTCGAGCGGCGTGTCGCCGCGGGTCGCCCGGAGCGCGGGCACGGTCTCGCTGCGCGACAGCGCCGCGTAGGCGGGCGCGCCGAGCAGCTCCAGCAGTCCGTCGGCGGTGAAGGACGCCTCGAGCAGGGCGTCCCGCAACCGGGCGGTGACGTCGGGGCGGTCGGCGGAGGGCAGGGGGGACAGGCTGGCGTTACTCACACACCCATTGTGACCCGGCGGTCCGCACCCCGCCCCGTGTCTGCGTCAGGCGTCAGGCGTCGGGCGTCAGGCGTCGGGCCTGTCGGCCCCCGGCCCCGTCAGCCCTCGGTGGCCGAGGGCGTCACCGAGGCCGACTTGCAGCTGGCCTGCTTGGCCATCGCCTTGCCGACGTCGCCCTCCTCCAGGGTCTTCAGCGCGTCGCTGCCGCTCTTGCTGAGCTTGTTCAGCTCGGTGGCGATGTCCTTGAGGCCGTCGGCGAACTCGGCCTGGTCCTTGGTGTTGAGGTCCTCCACCTGCTTGCGCAGGGAGGCATAGGAGGAGGAGAGGCCGTTCAGCTCGGTGACGGCGTCCTTCTGCTTCTTCTCACCGTCGTCGACGTCCGGGGGGCCGGCCTTCTGGACGGTGGCCCCCATCGCCTTGTAGGCGTCGGACATGTCCTGGAACGCCTTCGCGTCGGTCTTCCGGACCTCGGCGGGAGTGCTGTTGTCCGAGGTCTCCTTCTGGATCGCCGCGTTGGCCGCCTCGATCTTCTTGGCCTGCGGCTGGACACCCTCGCAGACCTCCTTGGCCCAGGAGTCCAGCTTCTCGTTGTCGTCGCTGCCGCCGCATCCCGTCAGCGCCAGTACCAGTACCGCACCGCCGGACAGTGCGACCCCGAGCTTCTTGTTCACCGGATCTGTCCCTTCCATGGCTCTCGGCCCCGGAACATACACGCCGGATGGGTTACATCCACCCGACGAACATCCGTTAAGACCGTATTGAAGCCATTTGCACCAAGGGAGAACAAGGGAGAGAAGGCTCACGATGGACAGGGTGCGTACACGCGGAACGGGCGGGCAGCGCGCCAACACGCGCCGCCCGCCCGCACCTTGCGCCCCCTCCCGAACCGAGCCAGGCGGCGGGTGCCCGGACCGGGTCTACGAAACCACCGCCGGATCGGCCGACTTGGGCTCCTGGTCCGCGTCACCGTCGTCGCCCATCGCGATGCCGCGCCGCTTGGACACGTAGACCGCCGCCGCGATGACCAGGAACGCGACGACGGCGATCAGCACCCGTACGCCGATGCTCTTGTCGGCTCCGTAGGAGAACTTGATGACCGCGGGAGCGATGAGCAGCGCCACCAGGTTCATGACCTTCAGCAGCGGGTTGATGGCCGGTCCCGCGGTGTCCTTGAAGGGGTCGCCGACCGTGTCGCCGATGACGGTGGCGGCGTGGGCCTCGCTGCCCTTGCCGCCGTGGTGCCCGTCCTCGACCAGCTTCTTGGCGTTGTCCCAGGCGCCGCCGGAGTTCGCGAGGAAGACCGCCATCAGCGTGCCCGCGCCGATCGCGCCCGCCAGGAACGCGCCGAGCGCTCCCACGCCGAGCGTGAACCCGATGAAGATGGGCGCCATCACGGCGAGCAGCCCGGGCGTGGCGAGTTCCCGCAGGGCGTCCCTGGTGCAGATGTCGACGACCTTGCCGTACTCGGGTTTCTCGCTGTAGTCCATGATTCCGGGCCGCTCCCGGAACTGCCGGCGCACCTCGAAGACCACCGCGCCCGCCGACCGGGACACCGCGTTGATCGCCAGCCCCGAGAAGAGGAAGACGACCGCCGCCCCGGCGATGAGCCCGACGAGGTTGTTGGGCTGCGAGATGTCCATCATCAGGTTCATCGGCGCGCCCTCGCCGCTGAGCTTCTCGCCCACGTCCGCCGCGCCGGTGGTGATGGCGTCGCGGTACGACCCGAACAGGGCCGCCGCCGCGAGGACCGCGGTGGCGATGGCGATGCCCTTGGTGATGGCCTTGGTGGTGTTGCCGACCGCGTCCAGGTCCGTGAGCACCTGCGCACCGGCGCCCTCGACGTCGCCGGACATCTCGGCGATGCCCTGCGCGTTGTCGGAGACCGGCCCGAAGGTGTCCATGGCGACGATCACGCCGACCGTGGTGAGCAGGCCGGTGCCGGCCAGCGCCACCGCGAACAGCGCCAGCATGATCGACGTTCCGCCGAGCAGGAAGGCCCCGTAGACGCCGAGGCCGATCAACAAGGCGGTGTAGACGGCCGATTCGAGACCGAGCGAGATACCGGCGAGGACGACGGTGGCGGGACCGGTGAGCGAGGTCTTGCCGATGTCCCTGACGGGACGCCTGGTGGTCTCGGTGAAGTAGCCGGTGAGCTGCTGGATCACGGCGGCGAGCACGATGCCGATCGCCACCGCGACCAGCGCCAGGATCCGCGGGTCGCCGCTCTTGCCCGCGATCGCGGCGTCCGTTACACCGTCCAGGTCGGCGTACGAGCCGGGCAGGTAGACGAAGACGGCGACCGCCACCAGCACCAGCGAGATCACCGCGGAGATGAAGAAGCCCCGGTTGATCGCGCTCATGCCGCTGCGGTCGGAGCGCCGGGGCGCCACCGCGAAGATGCCGATCATGGCGGTGAGCACGCCGATCGCCGGGACCAGCAGCGGGAACGCCAGACCGGAGTCGCCGAAGGCCACCTTGCCGAGGATCAACGCGGCCACCAGGGTGACGGCGTAGGACTCGAAGAGGTCGGCCGCCATGCCCGCACAGTCGCCGACGTTGTCGCCCACGTTGTCCGCGATGGTCGCGGCGTTGCGCGGATCGTCCTCCGGAATGCCCTGCTCGACCTTACCGACCAGGTCGGCGCCGACGTCGGCGGCCTTGGTGAAGATGCCGCCGCCGACCCGCATGAACATCGCGATCAGCGCGGCACCGAGGCCGAATCCCTCCAGGACCTTCGGCGCGTCGGCCGCGTACACCAGCACCACGCAGCAGGCGCCCAGCAGGCCGAGCCCCACCGTGAACATGCCGACGACGCCGCCCGTGCGGAACGCGATCTTCGTCGCTCTGTGCGAGACGAGAGTGAGATCCTTTTCCGGTTCTCCGGGCGCCGGTGTCGCTTCCCGGGCCGCCGCGGCGACGCGCACGTTGCTGCGTACGGCGAGCCACATGCCGATATATCCGGTGGCCGCCGAGAACGCCGCGCCGATCAGAAAGAAGATCGAACGTCCGGCCCGTTGATTCCAGTCGTCCGCGGGCAGCAGCATGAGCAGGAAGAACACCACGACGGCGAATACGCCGAGCGTGCGCAGTTGCCGTGCCAGGTAGGCGTTCGCACCTTCCTGCACGGCCGCCGCGATCTTCTTCATGCTGTCGGTTCCCTCGCCCGCCGCGAGCACCTGGCGCACCAGGACGCCCGCGAGGACCAGTGCGGCCAGTGCGACGACCGCGATGACCGCGATCAGGGCGCGGTTTCCGTCGGTCAGCACGGCGGCCGCGAGGTGGGAGGGATCACCCAGTTGATGGGGGCCCAACTGATGAGAGGTGGAAAGCTCCGCCATTCGTCCTCCTTGACGCTTGGGCTGAGCTCAAGATGTGGACGGGATTGTAGGTACCGGAAGCTGATCAAAACAGTGCACGACAAAGCGAATTGACCTGTCAACCACACGGACGCCGGAAGTAGTAATGCCCCTCCGCCATTAATGCGATCCGATCCTTGATCCCTTTAGTGATCCCTTTGATGATCCCTTTAGCGATCCGATCAGTGAACTGCTCGCCGGTCGAATGTCGCGTGATTGATCGTGAATGAATTCACTCGACATCCGCACGACGCCAATGTATGTCCGCGCATGCCGAAGGGCCCCACCAGGTGGGGCCCTTCGGGTGACGCGGGTGATACGGGGGTGCAGCCGGGGCAGCGGAGATCAGACCGGCGGCAGTACCGCCGGCGCGGTCGGCCAGGTCATGCGGATCAGCCCGCCGTCCTCGTCCGCCGAGACCTCCACGTCGTCGACGAGTCCGCTGATGACCGCGAGGCCCATCTCGTCCTCCTCGGCCTCCAGCTCGTCGGCG
Source organism: Streptomyces sp. BK208 (assembly GCF_004364245.1). Classification (GTDB taxonomy): domain Bacteria; phylum Actinomycetota; class Actinomycetes; order Streptomycetales; family Streptomycetaceae; genus Streptomyces. The sequence continues at coordinate 47,648 of NZ_SOAV01000009.1, forward strand.
GCATCCCCCGAGGTCTTGACCCCGGGGACGGCGTGCGGCGCCTCGTCACCGACCTCGATGGAGAACTGCTTCTCCTCCTCGATCAGCGACACCTTGACCGGCGCCGTGATGCCGACGTGCTGATGCAGGCCCACGGCCCGGGTGCAGGCCTCGCCCACGGCGAGCCTGACCTCGTCGAGGACGGCCTCGTCCACTCCGGCCCTGCGCGCCACCGCGGCCGCCACCAGACGGGCGGTCCGGACGTGCTCGGGCAGCGCGCTGAAGCGGAGCTCGACGGTGGCCATGCATCCCCCTCGGAACTACGGGCGTGCTTTCGGGGGTCCGGGCCGCCGTACAGCCTGGACCCCCCTCGTTGTACTTGCCGCTCCGGGCCCCACAGGCCCGGAGCCGGTCGTCAGTCGGTGGCCGCCACCGCTTCCTCGACCGAGGTGTGAATGGGGAACACCTTGGTGAGGCCGGTGATACGGAAGATCTTGAGAATGCGCTCCTGGTTGCAGACCAGCCGCAGCGAGCCCTCATGGGCACGCACACGCTTCAGTCCACCCACCAGCACGCCGAGCCCTGTGGAGTCGAGGAAGTCCACGCCCTCCATGTCGACGACGAGGTGGAAACTCCCGTCGTTCACGAGCTCGACCAGCTGCTCACGCAGCTTGGGCGCGGTGTATACGTCAATTTCGCCACCGACCTCGACGACCGTACGATCGCCGACGGTACGGGTCGACAGGGACAGGTCCACGGATCCTCCAGCACCTTGCTATCGAGCGGTCGTCCCTCGGGACACCTCGGCTTGAAGCCCCCAGGACGGTTCGCCAGCCGCGATGGCATTCAATCACTTACCGGCAGGCGTGCACGACGCCTTGGTCCCATTGTCCGTCACGCCAGTGACAGACTCGGTGCCGATGGCCAAGAATCACCGACCCGATCGATCCCCGGCGGAGCCCGGCTCCCGGCCGGAACCGGTCATGCTCCTGAACCGGCTCGCCGCGGGACCGAGCCGGGCTGCGCGCATCACTCATACGGAGCACTTGCCCCCACGTCCGGGCCGTCATGCCCGCTGGCCGGACCGGATTCGACCGGAGGTCCTGGCGGCGGTGCGGGCCGCGGGCATCGAGCACCCCTGGGCCCACCAGGCACGCGTCGCCGAGCACGCCCTGGACGGCGACTCGGTGGTCGTCGCCACGGGTACCGCCTCCGGCAAGTCCCTGGCCTATCTGGTGCCGGTCCTGTCGACCCTCGTGGACGGCTCCGAGGCTCCGAACGGGCGCGGCGCCACCGCCCTCTACCTGGCTCCCACCAAGGCGCTGGCGGCCGACCAGTGCCGGGCGGTGAAGGAATTTTCACACCCTCTTGGCACATCTGTCCGGGCCGCGGTCTACGACGGCGACACGCCGTTCGAGGAACGCGAGTGGATCCGCCAGTACGGGACGTACGTCCTGACCAACCCGGACATGCTGCACCGCGGCATCCTGCCCTCCCACCCCCGCTGGTCGTCGTTCCTGAAGGCGCTGAAGTACGTCGTCATCGACGAGTGCCACACCTACCGCGGCGTCTTCGGCTCCCACGTCGCCCAGGTGCTGCGCAGACTGCGCAGACTGTGTGCCCGCTACGGCGCGTCGCCCGTGTTCCTGCTCGCCTCCGCCACCGCCGCCGAGCCGTCGGTGGCGGCCCGCCGGCTCACCGGGCTCCCGGTGGTCGAGGTCGCCGACGACGCGTCACCGCGCGGCGAACTGGTGTTCGCCCTGTGGGAGCCGCCGCTGACCGAGCTGGAGGGCGAGAAGGGCGCACCCGTCCGCCGCACGGCCACCGCCGAAGCCGCCGACCTGCTCACCGACCTCACCGTGCAGGGCATGCGTTCGATCACCTTCGTACGGTCCCGGCGCGGCGCCGAACTGATCTCGGTGATCGCCAAGGAACGACTGGCCGAGGTCGACCGCTCCCTGGCCGGACGCGTGGCCGCGTACCGCGGCGGCTACCTCCCCGAGGAGCGCCGCGCTCTGGAACGCGCCCTGCACTCTGGTGACCTCCTCGGTCTCGCGGCGACGAACGCCCTGGAGCTCGGTCTGGACATCTCCGGCCTGGACGCCGTGGTGATCGCGGGTTATCCGGGCACGCGGGCGTCCCTGTGGCAGCAGGCGGGCCGGGCGGGCCGGGCCGGTCAGGGGGCGCTGGCCGTGCTGGTCGCCCGGGACGACCCGCTGGACACGTTCCTCGTCCACCACCCGGAGGCCCTGTTCGACCGGCCGGTGGAGTCCACGGTCCTCGACCCCGACAACCCGTACGTCCTCGCCCCCCACCTGTGCGCGGCGGCTGCCGAACTGCCCCTGACGGAGGAGGACCTGAAGCTCTTCGGTCCCGCCTGCGAGGAGCTGCTGCCCCAGCTGGAGGCGGCGAAGCTGCTGCGCCGGCGCACCCGGGCCTGGCACTGGACCCGCCGTGAGCGGGCCGCCGACCTGACGGACATCCGCGGAGAGGGCGGGCGCCCGGTCCAGGTCGTCGAGTCCGGCACGGGCCGGCTGCTGGGCACGGTCGACGCCGGTGCCGCCCACACGACCGTCCACGAGGGCGCCGTCCACCTCCACCAGGGACGCACCTACCTGGTGCGCACCCTCGACCTGGAGGACTCCGTCGCGCTGGTCGAGCAGGCCACCCCCGCCTACTCGACGGTCGCCCGCGACACGACGGCGATCTCCGTCCTGGAGACCGACCTGGAGGTCCCCTGGGGCGACGGGCGGCTCTGCTACGGCTCGGTCGAGGTCACCAACCAAGTGGTCTCCTTCCTGCGCCGGCGCCTGATCACCGGCGAGGTCCTGGGGGAGACGAAGCTCGACCTCCCTCCCCGGACGCTGCGCACACGGGCGGTGTGGTGGACGGTCACCGAGGACCAACTGGACGCGGCCCGGATCAACCCGGAGATCCTCGGCGGTGCCCTGCACGCCGCCGAACACGCCTCGATCGGCATGCTGCCGCTGTTCGCCACCTGCGACCGCTGGGACATCGGCGGCGTGTCGGTCCCCCTGCACCCGGACACCCTGCTGCCGACGGTCTTCGTGTACGACGGCCACCCCGGCGGCGCGGGGTTCGCCGAGCGCGCCTTCCACACGGCCCGCGACTGGCTGACGGCCACCCGGGAGGCCATCGCGTCCTGCGAGTGCGAGGCCGGCTGCCCGTCCTGCATCCAGTCCCCCAAGTGCGGCAACGGCAACGATCCGCTGCACAAGCGGGGAGCGGTACGGCTCCTCACGGTGCTGCTGCGCGGCGCCGCGGAGGCGGGGTAGGCCGCGCCGCGGCCCATGGGGAGAGATAGGCCGCACGGCCCGTGGGGGCGGGGCGGGCAGCACGCCCTGTGGGGGCGGGGTGAGCCCCGCACGGCCCGTCGGGGGTGTGGAGTGGGCGACGCGAGGGGGGTGACGTGGGTGCCGTCAGCGGGGCGGGGCAGGTGCCGTAAGCGGGACCGGCGCGGGTGCCATGAGCGGCTCCATCGCGGAGGCCTCGGGCAATCCTGGCGCGGAGGCTTGGGGCCAGCCCGGCACGGTGGGCGCGGGCGAGCCCGGGCCCGCTCTCGCCCGGATCTCCGCCGTGAAAGGTCCCCTGCCCGACGCCGCCGTCACGTCCGAGACCTGCCCGGTGAGCGCGCACCGCACCAACCGCGTCCGCTGGGCCCGCGCGACACGGTCCGCCCTGTCGCACGCGGCCGTACCGCCCTCCGCCCAGTGGTCCGCCGCCGCGAGCGCCGCCAAGTCGGCGCCACCGGCCGCGCGGTGACGAGCCACGACCGCCTGTCCCAGGGCCAGCACGATGCCGAACACCAGACACAGAACGGCGATGGCGCCCACGCTCCAGACGGTCGCCGAACCCTGGTCGGGAGCGGTCCGCACACCCTTGCGCCTCACGGCTCCACTCCCCCTGCGCCTCACGGCTCGGCTCCCACCGGTCCCGCTCCCGCCGGCTGCGCCGCTGACTGCTCCACCGAGGCCACGGCTTCCTCCCGTACCTCGAAGGGCAGTCCGTGCAGAGCCGGCGGGTCGGCCGTCACGACCACACGGACCTGGCCGCCCTCCCGGCCGACGGTGACCCGCGCCCCGCTCGGGGCCGCCTCACGGGCGACCTGCACGACCGCGTCGGCGGGGTCCTCCCGCGCCGCCGCGCGGGCGCCCGTCCGAGCCGCGTCCACGCACTGGATCTGGGCGGCCACCACGAGCAGCCCCCACACCAACGCCATCGCGAACACCACCAGCACGGGAAGCACCACGGCCGTCTCCGCCGTCACGAAGCCACCGTCCGGCCTCCGCCCCTCCCCGCCGCGGACTCGCGCCCTCGCCCTTGTCGTCGCCCCCGTCCTCGTCCTCGGTGCCTGTTCACATCCGCGCATCGAGGGCCCCCTTCACGACCCCCTGCAGCTCCGCGCTGACCGCGCCGCTCGTCACGACCTTGTAGAGGACCACCGCGAAGGCCACCGCCGCGACGATCCCCATCGCGTACTCGGACGTGACCATGCCCGCGTCCCGCCGTAGGGCCTGCTTCACCGCTCGCCGCCGCAGCGTCGTACCGACTCCGCAGACCAGGGCACGCACCCGCGCCCGCACCATCCGGCTCATCGCAACCCCCATGTGTCCGATACGTAGTTGGCTCGCTCGTTCATTGCTCGCCCGTTCGTCATTGCTCGTTCTGCTCCCTCGTCCGTCGCTGTTCGTTCTGCTCCCTCGTCCGTCGCTGTTCGTTCTGCTCCCTCGTCCGTCGCTGTTCGTTCTGCTCCCTCGTTCGTCACTGGTCCCTCGTGCTCGGTCGTCGTCCGTCCGTCGGACCTCCGCCCGCCGGCTCCGTCACCCGACGTGTCGGTCCGTCAGCCACCTCCCCCGCGGTCCAGCACCCCGCCGGCCAGTCCGATGACGACCGGCAGCACGCCCACCGCGATGAAGGCGGGCAGGAAGCACAGCCCCACCGGCGCGGTGACCATGACGGCCGCGCGCCGGGCCCGGGTGGTCGTGGTGCGGGCCCAGTCGGCGCGGGCCTGGGCGGCCAGCCGGGCGGCGGGACCCGCCGCGGGCAGACCCGAAACCTCGGACCGCTCCAGCAACCGCGCGAGAGGAACAGCCCCCGGGACGGCGGCCAACCCACGCCAGGCACCGTCCGGTTCACCACCGAGGCGCACCTCCGCGGCGCCGCGCCCCAGGGCGTCTCCGACCGGTCCGCCCAGGGCTTCGCCGACCGCCCTCGCGGCGGTGACCGGGCCCGCGCCCGCGGTGATACAGGCAGCCAGCAGATCGGCCGCCAGAGGGAGTTGACGGGCTGCCGCCACGGCGGCGGCCTCCGTCGCCGACGTCCCGGCGGCCGAGCGTCGGGCACTCCAGCGCCGCAGCACGACGGCCCCCACCAGCCCCACCAGAACCCCGGCCACACCACCGATCAGGGCCCAACCGGCGCCCACCGTGCCGACCAGCGGCAACCACGGGCGGACCTTGCTCAGCACCTCGGCACGGCGCGGGGCCGGGCGGGCGGGTTCCGGGCCCAGCAGGCCGGTGAGCTGCCTGCGCAGCGTCCGCTTCCGCCGCACGGCTCCCAGCGCGTGCGCCGGCCAGCCGACGGCCAGCGCCGCCCCCACCACCGCCCCCAGCCTGTGGACGAGGTCGCCGTTCACGACGCCGCCTCCGCTCCGCGCACGATCCGCGTCACCCACCACACGCCCACGCTCTCCAGCACCCCGCCCGCCAGCAGGCAGCCCAGCCCGGCCCCGGTGTGCAGCAGCACGTGCAAGGGGTCGGACCCGATGGCGACGCCGAGCAGGAGGCCGAGGACCGGCAGCCCGGTGAGCATCACGGCCGTGGCCCGAGCGCCCGCCAGTTGGGCGCGCAGGTCGGAGCGCTGGTCCCGCTCGGCGCGCAGCGCGCCCTCCAGCCGGTCGAGTCCGGCCGCGAGCCCCGCGCCCTGATCGACCGCGACCCGCCAGCACGCCGCCAGGCCCCGCAGTCCCTCGGCACCCGGTTGCCCGGCCGCCGCCGTGAGCGCCGCGGGGACGTCTCCGCCGAACCGGGCGGCCGCCAGCACCGTCGCCTGGGCGTCACCGAGTCCGCCGGAGTCGGTCGAGGACCCCTCGCGCGCGGCGCACAGCAGCGCCTCGCCGGGCTGACGCCCCGCCCGCACCTCACCGGCGAGCGTTCCGCACAGTGCGATCACCGCGTCCTGCCGGTGCTCCGTGGCTCGTCGCTGCCGACCGGCCAGCCGCATCCGCCGCAGCATCGGTACTCCGGCCGCCCCCGCGACGATCGGCAGCACCGAGTCACCCAGGAGCGCCAGCACCAGCCCGGCGGCCAGTGACCACCACTCGGGCCTCAGCCTGGCCCGGACACTCCGCAGGCCGTCCGTCACCCGCCGCGCCGGGGGCGGTCCCGAGCCACCGGTCAGGCCCGTTCCGTCCGATCCCTCGGCCGCGCCTGTCCGGCCCGTCCCACCCGTCGGGCCGGTCCGGCCTCCGGCAAGCACCAGCCGCGCCCGCCGTAAGCCGGAGTGCCACCCACCGGCCAGCCAGGCGGCCGCTCCCAGGCACACCAGGGCCATGCCCGTCGACACCTCGCCCGGCCCCGGCATGCCCGCGCCCACGCTCATGCCCGTCATGCCCGTCACCGCCGCGCCTCCCGTGCGACGGCCCGCTCTTCCGGCCCGGCACCGCGCAGCAACTCCCGCAGCCGCTGCCAGCCGCGCTCGGCGACGAAGGCATCCGCTCCCCATCGCAGCGCCGGTACCGTCCGCACCAGCCCCGAGGGATCCCGTTCCAGTACGTGCACCTCGGCGATCCGGCGTCGCCCGGCGCGGTCACGGACCAGGTGGAGAACCACCGAGAGAGCCGCCGCGAGTTGACTGTGCAGGGCCGCGCGGTCCAGGCCCGCGGCCGTGCCGAGTGCCTCCAGCCGGGCCGGGACATCAGCGGCGGCGTTGGCGTGCACGGTTCCGCACCCGCCCTCGTGTCCCGTGTTCAACGCGGCCAGGAGATGGACCACCTCGGGACCGCGCACCTCCCCCACCACCAGCCGGTCCGGCCGCATGCGCAACGCCTGGCGCACCAGGTCCTCCAGGGTGACCAGGCCCGCGGCCTCCTGGTTCGCCGGTCGGGTCTCCAGACGGACGACGTGCGGGTGGTCGGGCCGCAGCTCCGCCGAGTCCTCCGCCAGCACAAGGCGCTCGTCCGGCCCGACGAGCCCCAGCAGTGCGCTGAGCAGCGTCGTCTTGCCGCTGCCCGTCCCGCCGCTGACGAGGAAGGACAGCCGGGCCCGCATCAGGGCGCACAGCACGCGGTCCCCGCCGGGTGGCACGGTGCCCGCCGCCGCCAACTCGTCGAGCGTGAAGGCACGCGGCCGAACCACCCGCAGCGACAGGCAGGTGCAGCCGACGGCGACCGGTGGCAGCACGGCGTGCAGCCGGGTGCCGTCGGGCAACCTCGCGTCGACCCAGGGCCGGGCGTCGTCGAGCCGTCGTCCGGCGACGGTGGCGAGGCGCTGCGCGAGCCGTCGTACGGAGCCCGCGTCCGGGAAGGCGACCGGTGCCAGTTCGAGACCGCCGCCCCGGTCCACCCACACCCGGTCCGGGGCGGACACCAGTACGTCCGTCACCGACGGGTCGGCGAGCAAGGGCTCGAGCGGCCCACTGCCGACCAGCTCCGACCTGAGCTGTTCGGCGGCTCCGAGGATCTCGGCGTCCCCCAGCACCCGGCCCTGCTCCCGAAGGGCTTGCGCCACCCGCGCGGGCGTCGGCTCCGCCCCGCTCTCGGCCAGCCTGCGCCGCACACCGTCGAGCATCCCGGGCGCGGCCGGCATCCCGGGTGTCGCGCCCGGCCCGCCCCGCGGTGCCGCCCCCGGCGCCCCTACGAGAACCCGCTCCTGCCCGTGCGGCCGTCCGACCGCCGTTGCCGGGCCTCCGGCAACGGCCGGTCCCGTCAACGGTCCGGAAGCGTGGCGCCCGGTCCCTCCCGCAGGGGGCCGATCGTTCTGTCGAGAGGCCAGTCCCGGCACCTCGGACGCCTCCATCCTGCGCGAGCCCGCCCCCCTCTCCGTCACCGGGACAGGCGCCATGGTCGTCCCCGGCGTCCCGCCCGACCGCCCTGCGGTCATCACGTCCGTCTCACCCCGCGTCCGGCCCGACCGCCCCGCGGTCATCACGTCCATCTCGCTCCACGTCCCGTCCGACAGTCCCGCCGTCGTCACGTCCATCTCGCCCCGCCTTCCTCCGCTCATCACCGACCCGGCCCCGTCCCTCATGAACCGCTCCCGACCCGGCCGTCCGTCTCCGCCAGCGCCCGCTCCCAGAACTCCCGGCAGAAGCGCGCCAGCGGGCCCCGGGCCGGGGTGCCAGGGGGGCGTCTGCTCTCCGTGGCGCGCAGGAGGCCGGACTCGACGGGCACCTCACCGACGAGGGGGAGGCCGAGCAGGCGGGCCACCTCACGGTCGTCCAGTCCGGAGGCGTAGGGGCCGCGCACCGCGACCCGGAGGTCGCGCAGGACCATGCCGACCGCGGCGGCCACCCGGCCGGCCGCCGCCACGGCCCGCAGCTCGGCGGGGACGACGAGGATCCCGACGTCGAGCTGCGCGAGGACCTCGGCGACGCCGTCGTCGATCCGGCGTGGCAGGTCGACGACGACCGTGCCGCCCCTTCGCCGGGCCGCGGCCAGCACCGCGCGTACGGCCTGCGGCGGTACGGAGACGCAGTCCCCGCGGTCCCAGCTGAGCACCCGCAACGCGTGCAGCTCGGGCAGCGATTCCTCCAGGGCGCCGCCGCCGACCCGCCCGCGGGAGGCCGCGAACGCCGGCCACCTCAGCCCGTCGGCGGTCTCACCGCCGAGGAGGACGTCGAGCCCGCCGCCCATCGGATCGGCGTCCACCAGCAGACTGCGTAGCCCCTCACGCGCGGCGGTGACGGCGAGTGCGCAGGCCAGCGTGGACGCCCCGGCGCCGCCCCGGCCTCCGATGACACCGACGGTGAGGGCCGGACGGCCCACGCCCTCGGCGACGTCGGCGATGCGGTCTACCAGCCACTGCTCGCCGTCCGGCAGCATCAGGACGTGGTCGGCACCGATCTCGACCGCCCGCTGCCAGATCCCCGAGTCGTCCTGGTCGCGGCCCACGAGGACGACCCCGCGCCTGCGCACGGCTCCGCGGACGCGTCGCGCCGCGTCGTCCCCGACGAGGACCAGTGGCGCGGCCTCCCAGCCGGCCGGCCACGCCGAAGCCGAGGACGCCGAGGACTCCGGGGATGTGGCGGGCGCTGCCGTCGCCGTGAGCGCCCAGGGCGTCGAGGAGCGCGATCCGGGCACCGAATGGTGGACCTCCGGTGTGGCGCCCGCGGCCGCACACAGGCGCAGCAGGTCGTCGAGGAGATCCGGGTCCTCCGTGACGATCAGGGGTCCGCTCTGCCGGCCTCCGGCGGCGGGCGGCGGGTCGTGCGTGATGATTCCGGTCATGGCTGCTCCCTCTGCGCGCGGCACCCGCGGTCGCGTCGGTGTCTCGTGATCTCTCGCGCAGCCCCCGCGGCCCCGCGATTCGCGGCCGTGTGAAGCACCGGAAACCGGTCCCGCACGAGCGGCCGACATCACGCGTCCGGCAAAGAGATCCGGCCGTAGAACTCGGCGCGGTCCGAACGCGTGGGAATCACGGTGCAGCGATCTGGAAAATCGTGTGGATCTTGGTCGAAAACTGTGGACAACTCGACGATTGTGAATATCGACTCACTCGAACCGGTGAGCCCCGTCCGACCTCGCTCCGCCCCTCGTACGACTTCCGCAGAGCAGTCCGTCAACTACGCTCAGTAGTCGTCGACGGCATGACGACATCTGGGCCCCGAGCCGCAACGGCTCGGGGCCCAGATCGAGGAAAGAGTGAAAAACCCACCCGGACATGCGACGACCCCCGCCGGGGGGGAGAGCGGGGGTCGTCTCCACGGCCGACTCGGGGGGGGAGGAGTCGGGCCGGGTTAGCACGGTCGCGAACGATCCGTGACTTCCATGGTGTACCCGAGAGCCTTCTCAGGCAAACCCACACGCCCCACCTTACGCCGAATGGGCTGCGCCTATGCTCAGGGTCGTGGAAAACCACTCCTCGCCCCACTCCGCGCCGCACTCCATGCCTCGCGCGGCGGCCTTCTTCGACCTGGACAAGACGGTCATTGCGAAGTCGAGCACACTCACGTTCAGCAAGTCGTTCTACCAAGGCGGCCTGATCAACCGCAGGGCCGTGTTGCGTACCGCATACGCCCAGTTCGTCTTCCTCGCCGGCGGCGCCGACCACGACCAGATGGAGCGCATGCGCGCGTACCTCTCGGCGCTGTGCCGCGGGTGGAACGTCCAGTTGGTCAAGGAACTGGTCGCCGAGACGCTGCACGACCTGATCGACCCGATCATCTACGACGAGGCGGCCTCCCTGATCGAGGAGCACCACACCGCCGGCCGCGACGTCGTGATCGTGTCCACCTCGGGTGCCGAGGTCGTCGAGCCGATCGGTGAGCTGCTCGGCGCCGACCGGGTGGTGGCGACGCGCATGGTCGCGGGTGACGACGGCTGCTTCACCGGAGAGGTGGAGTACTACGCGTACGGCCCGACGAAGGCGGAGGCGATCCGGGAGCTGGCCGGGTCCGAGGGATACGACCTGTCCCGCTGCTACGCCTACAGCGACTCGGCGACCGACGTCCCCATGCTGGAGGCCGTGGGTCACCCGCACGCCGTCAACCCCGACCGGGCACTGCGCAAGGAGGCCCTCGCGCGCGAGTGGCCGATTCTCGACTTCCACCGTCCGGTGCGACTGAAGCAGCGGTTCGGGCGGTTCTCCGTGCCACCGCGGCCCGCGCTCGTCGCCGCTGCGGCGCTGGGCGCCGCGGCGGCCACGGCCGGCCTCGTCTGGTACGCGAGCCGGCGCCGCTCCCCGTCGGCCTGACCTCGGCGCCCCCGCCGCCCACCGGATCGGCTCCCTGCCCTGCCGGGCCGCCCGATCAGCCGTTTCACCCGCGTGTGAGCGCAAAAGTAAAGAAGTGCGACGAACACTTCCGCTTGCTCCGGCCCAGGAGTACAAAGGAATCAACGGCCCGCGAGACCAAGGACATCCGAAAGGATCACCTTAAACACGCAGTTGGCCCCACGGACCGAGCACGGACACCGGGCACCCACGCGACGTCGACCCGTCGATTACGGGCCAGCCGCACCAGGTGACGGGCGAAGTTCCCGACCTGATGGGCACATCCGAGGACGCTTGGTAACCCGGTGGTCGTGCCAGCGGCGGTACGAGGATTCGTACCGCCGCATTTCTGTACCCGGCTCCGCACCCGGCCTGCCGGACAGCGCGCCGTGCGCGCTACGCCGCTACGCCGCCCCGCGCTGGAGTGCCTCGCACACCGCCGTCGACTCGCGGGCGCCCAGTGCCACCGCCTTGCCGCAGTGGCCGATCCAGGCGGCCATGCCCTCCGGCGTCCCGGACACGTACCCGTCCAGCGCCGCCAGGTAGGCCGCCCGGCCCAGCTCGGCGTGGCCGACCTCGGCCGGGCAGACCGACTTGGGGTCCAGACCGCTGCCGACCAGGACGATGCGCTCGGCCGCGCGCGCGACCAGTCCGTTGTGGGAGGCGAAGGGGCGCAGCGCCAGGATCTCCCCGTGCACCACGGCTGCCGTCACCAGCGCCGGAGCCGAACCACCGGCGGCGATCAGCTCGGCCAGGCCGTCCAGACGGCCGTGCGCCTCCCCCGCGTCGGGCAGGGGCAGCTCCACCAGCGGTTCGTCGACCGGTTCGCCCTGCCGACGCGGCCGTCCCACCTCGTCGGCCTGGGTCGCGGCCGCCACCAGGTGCAGCCGGGCCAGCACCCGCAGCGGCGACTGGCGCCAGATGGACAGCAGCTGTCCCGCCTCGGCGGTGAGCCGCAGCGCGGCGCCCACCGCGCGCGCCTCGTCGTCGCCGCTGAAGTCGCTGCGCCGGCGCACCTCTTCCAGGGCCCAGTCCGCCCCGGACAGTGCCGCCGAACCCCGGGCGCCGCGCAGCGCCGCCTCGGAGGTGATCTCGTTGCTGCGGCGTCGCATGATCCGGTGGCCGTAGACACGGTCCACGGCCTTGCGTACGGACTCCACGGACTCGGACACGCCGGGCAGGGCGCCCAGGGCCGCGAGCGGATCGGCGTTCGCGCCTGTCGTACTCATGGGTAAGACCCTACGCAAACCCGCGCCGCGCCCCACGAACGAGTGGTCTTCTTCACCCCTCACCAGCCTCCGGTGCCACGTACAGCTATCGAGCCACTACCGTTGGTGAACATGAAAATTGCTTTCGTCGGGAAGGGCGGCAGCGGCAAGACCACCCTGTCCTCCCTGTTCGTCCGCCATCTCGCCGCCACCGGCGCACCCGTCGTCGCGATCGACGCCGACATCAATCAGCACCTGGGGGCCGCACTGGGCCTCGACGAGGCGGAGGCGGCCGCGCTGCCCGCGATGGGCGAGCACCTTCCGCTGATCAAGGAGTACCTGCGCGGCTCGAACCCGCGCCTCCCCTCCGCCGACACGATGATCAAGACGACACCGCCCGGCGAGGGCTCGCGCCTGCTGCGGGTGCGTGAGGACAACCCGGTCTACGACGCCTGCGCCCGGCCGGTGGAACTCGACGGCGGGGCCGTCCGTTTGATGGTCACCGGTCCTTTCACGGACGCCGACCTGGGAGTCGCCTGCTACCACTCCAAGACCGGAGCGGTGGAGCTGTGCCTGAACCACCTCGTCGACGGCCGTGACGAGTACGTAGTGGTGGACATGACCGCCGGCTCGGACTCGTTCGCCTCCGGCATGTTCACCCGCTTCGACATCACGTTCCTCGTCGCCGAGCCGACCCGGAAGGGGGTCTCCGTCTACCGCCAGTACAAGGAGTACGCCCGCGACTTCGGCGTCACCCTGAGGGTCGTCGGCAACAAGGTCCAGGGCCAGGACGACCTCGACTTCCTGCGGGACGAGGTCGGGGAGGACCTGCTGGTCACCGTCGGGCACTCGGACTGGGTGCGCGCCATGGAGAAGGGCCGCCCACCCCGGTTCGAGCTCCTGGAGGAGGCCAACGGCCGGGCGCTGCGCGCGCTGCACAAGGCCGTCGACGCGGCCTACGAGCGGCGGGACTGGGCGCGCTATACCGAGCAGATGGTCCACTTCCACCTGAGGAACGCCCGCAGTTGGGGCAACGAGCGCACCGGGGAGGACCTGGCGGCGCAGGTCGACCCCGACTTCGTGCTCGGCGAGGAGGTCACCGCACCCGCGTGACCTTCCACGTGAGACCTCCTCGCGCGACCGCACTCGTCGCCCCGGGCGGGCGGCGCTACTGCTTGGCGGCCGGGGCCCCGGGCACACCCTTCGGCGCCGGTGCGGGCGCCGCCGACAGGAAGGACGCCCAGCCCTTCTCGGGGGCTTCCCCGACGCCGAGGGTGCGCAGCTTCTTCAGGACCTTCGGGTCCTGGGCGTCGAGCCAGTCCGCGAGTTGCCGGAAGGAGACGCAGCGCACTTCCTCCTTGGTGCACACCGTCTCCACGACCTCCTCGACGGCGCGCATGTAGGTGCCGCCGTTCCAGGACTCGAAGTGGTTGCCGATGACGAGAGGCGCCCGGTTGCCGTCGTAGGCCCGCTCGAAGCCCCTGAGGAGGCTGTCCCGCATCTGGTCACCCCAGCCCTCGCGCTTGGCGGGGTCCCCCTGGGTGGCGGTGCCCGACTGGTTGACCATGTAGTTGTAGTCCATGGTCAGTTGCTCGTAGGAGTGGCCGGGGAACGGCACGAGCTGCATCGACAGGTCCCACAGGCCCTCCTTCTTCGACGGCCAGACCTGGTTGTTCACGCCGCTGCTGTCGTAGCGGAAGCCCATCTGGCTCGCGGCCTTCGTGAAGTTCTTCTGACCCTCCAGGCACGGGGTGCGGGCGCCGATCAGCTCCTTGTCGTAGTCGAAGGGGAGCGGCGCCGCGTTCTTCGTCCCGGTGTTGGTCTTCCAGGTCTTCACGAACTGCTTGGCCTGCGTGATCTCCTCCTTCCACTCCTCGACGGACCACTCGCCGACACCGCCGCCGGCGGCGCAGAAGTGGCCGTTGAAGTGGGTGCCGATCTCGTTGCCCTCCTGCCAGGCCAGCCGCAGTTGCTTGACGGTGTCGGTGATGCCCTGCTCGTCGTTGAAGCCGATGTCCGAGCGGCCCGGGGAGTGCTGCGGAGGGCTGTACAGGTCCCGCTTCTCCGTCGGCAGCATGTACACGCCGCTCAGGAAATACGTCATCGTGGCGTTGTTCTCCTTGGCCACTTCGCGGAAGTGGGAGAACAGTTTCTGGCTGTCCTCGCCCGCGCCGTCCCACGAGAACACCACGAACTGCGGAGGCTTCTGGCCGGGCTTGAGGCGTTCGGGCCGGGGCAGGTGCGGCTGGGCCCCGGTGTACGCGGTGGAACCGTCGCCGATGAGCCGCACGGCGTTCTTGGGCGCCGGTGCCGCTTTCCCCTTCTCCTTCTCCGAACCTTGCGTCCCTTCGGAGCCGTTGCCGCTGTCGATCGCGCAACCGGCGAGCGACGCGGCGCAGACCGCGGCGACCACGGCGCGCGCGGCCATCCTGTGGGAAGCCATCCTGCGGGTGGCGGCCATGTCCGCCCACCTTCTTCCTTCTCTCGGGCCAACGCCGACGAGGCGATGTCGGGTGCTGAGCCGGGCCGTGCCGTCAGCGCCGTCAAGGTGACACGGAAATGAGAAGGAATTAGTACGACAAGCCGATGAAATAACTGATTCACCCGAATACGCGGGGCACTACTCCATTCGCGGTAAAAAACTATGCCTCTTCTTTACTCTGAATTACTCTCTATTTACTCGCTGTAATCGAACGAGCTCAGGAGTCGGACACATGTCAGCCTGCGTCCCCGCCCGCGCCGACTCGGCCCGGACCGAACACGTTCACCCACCCCACAGCCCTCCGCCCGGCGGCTCCCGGCGCTTCCGCGTCGCGGGCGCCGACGTCTCGGCCGCGGTCGCGGTCTTCCTCATCGCTCTCCCCCTCTCCCTGGGCATCGCCCTCGCCACCGGCGCCCCTCTCCAGGCGGGCCTCGTCGCCGCCGCGGTGGGCGGGATCGTCGCCGGGCGGATCGGCGGCTGCCCGCTCCAGGTCAGCGGCCCGGCAGCCGGACTCACCGTGGTCACCGCCGACCTCATCCAGCGCTACGGATGGCGTACGACCTGCGCCATCACCGTGCTCGCCGGGCTCGCCCAACTGGGCCTCGGCTGCCTGCGCGTGGCGCGCTCGGCGCTCGCCGTGAGCCCCGCGATCGTGCACGGCATGCTGGCCGGCATCGGCGTCACCATCGCCGTCGCGCAGCTGCACATCGTCCTCGGCGGCACCCCGCAGAGCTCCGTCCCCGACAACCTGGTCGCGCTGCCCGCCCAGCTGGCCGACCTGCACCCCGCCGACCTGGCCGTGAGCGTGCTGACCCTGTCCCTGCTGCTGCTCTGGCCCCGCATCCCCGGCCGCGCCGGACAGCTACTGGGCAAGCTCCCCGCCGCGCTGATCGCCGTCGCCGGGGCCACCGCGGTCGCCGCCCTCGCCGGGCTGAGCCTGCCCAAGGTCGACCTGCCGTCCTGGAGCAGCCACGCCCTGGCCACGCTGCCCGACGGTCCCGTGCTCGGCCTCGTCGCCGCCGTCCTCACCACCACGCTGGTGTGCAGTGTGCAGTCCCTGCTCGGCGCGGTCGCCGTGGACAAACTGGTGGCCGCCCGGCCCGTGTCGACCGGTCACGTCAAGCGCTCCGACCTCGACCGCGAACTGCTCGGGCAAGGCGCCGCCAACATCGTCTCCGGGTCGCTCGGAGGGCTGCCCATCGCCGGTGTGGCCGTGCGCAGTTCGGCGAACGTGGCGGCGGGTGCCGTCAGCCGGAACTCCACGATGCTGCACGGCGTTCTCGTAGTGGTCGCCACACTGCTGATGGTCCCGGCCCTGGAGCTCATCCCGCTCGCCTCGCTCGCCTCCCTGGTCATGGCCGTCGGCCTCAAGATGGTCTCGCTCAACCACATCCGCACGGTGACCCGCCACCGTGAGGTGCTGGTCTACGCGGTCACCACCAGCGGCGTGGTGTTCCTCGGCGTCCTGGAGGGCGTCGCGCTGGGCATCGCCGTCGCCGTCGGGGTGGCCCTGCACCGGCTCACCCGCACCCGGATCACCCACGACGACGCGCAGGGAGTCCATCACGTCCACGTGCGCGGCCAGTTGACGTTTCTCGCCGTGCCGCGGCTCAGCCGCGTCCTGCACCAGGTGCCGCACGGAGCGGACGCGGTGGTGGAGCTGGACGGGTCGTTCATGGACCACGCGGCCTACGAGGCGCTGCAGGACTGGCAGAAGACGCACACCGCGCAGGGAGGCGCCGTCGACATCACCGGCCGTCGGCCCGGCACCCGCATCTCCGAACCGGCCGAGGCCGACGGCTGCCGCTGCCGCCCCTGGACCCCGTGGCGCAACCACCAGTGCGAACGACCGCCGTCGGCACCGTCGCCCGGCACGGACCGGCAGGCCGCCACCGACAGACCCCGCGGCGGGCCCCCGGCCGGCACCCCCGGCGCGGCGACCGGAGCGACGCCAGGAGCCGCCGGTCAGGCCCCCGGCCCTGCCACCGGACCGGACGCACCCGGCACGCCCGACGGCTCAACCGTCCCCACCACGTCCACCGGACCCACCGCGTCCGTCGGTCCCACCCGCTCCACGAGACCCGCCAAAGGCGAACTCGCCCGTGGCATCAGCGCGTTCCACCGCAACACCGCCCCGCTGATGCGCCACGAGCTGGCCCGGCTGGCGCGGGAAGGGCAGCAGCCCTCCCAGCTGTTCCTGACGTGCGCCGACTCCCGGGTCGTCACGTCGATGATCACCTCGAGTGGTCCCGGCGACCTCTTCGTGGTGCGCAACGTCGGCAACCTCGTGCCGCTGCCCGGCGAGGAGAGCGGTGACGACTCGGTGGCCGCCGCGATCGAGTACGCCGTGGACGTGCTGAAGGTGCGGTCCGTCACCGTGTGCGGGCACTCCGGGTGCGGAGCCATGCAGGCGCTGCTCGGCGCCGATCCCGGGGGTGCGCGCACACCCCTCCAGCGGTGGCTGCGGCACGGCCTCCCGAGTCTGGAGCACGTGTCCGCGAGCGAAGACGCGAGCGAGGACGCCGCCGGGGGCGGGACCGGCCGTCCTCGGCCGCCCCGGCTGGCCGGACGCGAGCCCGCCGACGCCGCCGAGCGGCTGTGCCTGGCCAACGTCGTCCAGCAGCTGGAGCACCTGCGCGCCCACGAGTCGGTGGCCCGGGCCCTGGGCGCCGGAGACCTGGAGCTGCACGGCATGTACTTCCACGTCGGCGAGGCCCAGTCGTACCTGCTGTCCGAGGACGAGGAAGGCGGCGTGTTCCAGCTCGTGCTGGAGACGGACCTGACCGCCTGACCCCCCGAGCGTCCGGGCGGTCCCGGAAGAGCCGAGGCGCGGGCCGGTGTGAGCGGCGTTACACGCACTGAACCCCGCGCCGTCGGCGTCCGTGGGTACGGATGACCACTGACCGCGAAGGACACGCGAGGTCACAGGAAGGGCATGCGGCACGGAGGACCGCCGGACAGGTCTAAACCATTTGCCCGTCGACCCTTGTCATCGGCCCCCCGGGTCTGATGAGCTGTGGCCTGGGACACAACGGACAACCCTGAGAAAGGGAGATGTCGTGAGCAACGAATCCTTGGCCAACCTGCTCAAGGAAGAACGCAGGTTCGCGCCCCCCGCCGACCTGGCCGCGAACGCCAACGTCACGGCAGAGGCGTACGAACAGGCCAAGGCTGACAGGCTCGGCTTCTGGGCCGAGCAGGCCCGCAGGCTGACCTGGGCGAAGGAACCGACCGAGACGCTCGACTGGTCGAACCCGCCGTTCGCCAAGTGGTTCGCGGACGGCACGCTGAACGTCGCCTACAACTGCGTGGACCGGCACGTGGAGGCAGGCAACGGCGACCGCGTCGCCATCCACTTCGAGGGCGAGTCCGGCGACAGCCGCGCCCTCACCTACGCGCAGCTCAAGGACGAGGTCTCCAAGGCCGCCAACGCCCTGCTGGAGCTGGGTGTGCAGAAGGGCGACCGGGTCGCGATCTACATGCCGATGATTCCCGAGACCGCGATCGCGATGCTGGCCTGCGCCCGCGTCGGCGCCGCGCACTCGGTGGTCTTCGGCGGCTTCTCCTCGGACGCGCTGGCCACCCGCATCCAGGACGCCGACGCCCGCGTCGTCATCACCGCCGACGGCGGATACCGGCGCGGCAAGCCGTCCGCGCTCAAGCCCGCCGTCGACGAGGCCGTCGAGCGCGCCGGGATCGTCGAGCACGTGCTCGTCGTCCGCCGCACCGGCCAGGACGTCGACTGGGACGCCTCCCGCGACAAGTGGTGGCACGAGACCGTCGACGGCCAGTCCGCCGAGCACACGCCCGAGGCGTTCGACGCGGAGCACCCGCTGTTCATCCTGTACACGTCCGGTACGACGGGTAAGCCCAAGGGCATCCTGCACACCTCCGGCGGCTACCTGACGCAGGCGGCGTACACGCACTGGGCCGTCTTCGACCTCAAGCCGGAGACCGACGTCTTCTGGTGCACCGCCGACGTCGGCTGGGTCACCGGACACTCGTACATCGTCTACGGCCCGCTCGCCAACGGCGCGACGCAGGTCATGTACGAGGGCACGCCGGACACCCCGCACCAGGGCCGGTTCTGGGAGATCGTCCAGAAGTACAAGGTCTCCATCCTCTACACCGCGCCCACCGCGATCCGGACGTTCATGAAGTGGGGCGACGACATCCCCGCGAAGTTCGACCTGTCGTCCCTGCGGGTCCTCGGTTCGGTCGGCGAGCCGATCAACCCCGAGGCGTGGGTGTGGTACCGCAAGAACATCGGCGCGGACGCGACCCCGGTCGTGGACACCTGGTGGCAGACCGAGACCGGCGCAATGATGATCACGCCGTTGCCGGGCGTCACCGAGGCCAAGCCGGGCTCCGCCCAGCGCGCGCTCCCCGGCATCTCCGCGACCGTCGTCGACGACGAGGCCAAC
Source organism: Streptomyces sp. BK208 (assembly GCF_004364245.1). Classification (GTDB taxonomy): domain Bacteria; phylum Actinomycetota; class Actinomycetes; order Streptomycetales; family Streptomycetaceae; genus Streptomyces. The sequence continues at coordinate 66,690 of NZ_SOAV01000009.1, forward strand.
GAGGTGCCGAACGGCGGCGGCGGGTACTTGGTCCTCACCGAGCCGTGGCCGTCGATGCTGCGCACCATCTGGGGCGACGACCAGCGGTTCATCGACACGTACTGGTCGCGTTTCGAGGGCAAGTACTTCGCGGGCGACGGCGCCAAGAAGGACGACGACGGCGACATCTGGCTCCTCGGCCGCGTCGACGACGTGATGCTCGTCTCCGGCCACAACATCTCCACCACCGAGGTCGAGTCGGCCCTCGTCTCGCACCCGTCGGTCGCCGAGGCGGCCGTGGTCGGCGCGGCGGACGAGACCACCGGCCAGGCCATCGTGGCCTTCGTGATCCTGCGCGGCGCGGCGGCGGAGAGCGAGGACCTGGTCACCGAGCTGCGCAACCACGTCGGTGCCACGCTCGGCCCGATCGCCAAGCCCAAGCGGATCCTGCCGGTGGCGGAGCTGCCGAAGACCCGCTCCGGCAAGATCATGCGCCGCCTGCTGCGCGACGTCGCGGAGAACCGCCAGCTCGGAGACGTCACGACCCTGACGGACTCGACGGTCATGGACCTCATCCAGTCGAAACTCCCGGCTGCCTCCAGCGAGGACTGAGCCACGCACACCGAGGGCACCCGGCACCGCGCACGTGCCGGGTGCCCTCGCCCTGTGGGAGCACCGGGGCCCGGGTAAGCTGGGGAGGACGTAAGTGACTCATCAAGATCCTCATGGTGCGCCGGGAAGTCTGGTCGGCACGTGTTTTGTGCTGCCCACCGACCGGAGGTTCTCCTCGTGACCGCGCCCCGCACTCCCCGCAAGGCCTTCGGACGGCTGTCCCTGCCGGAGCGCACCTACCTCACGGACGCGCTGCGCACCGAGACCGTCGGTGGCGTCCTGCTGCTCGTCGCCGCGATCGCCGCCCTGGTCTGGGCAAACGTACCGGCGCTGCGCGACAGCTACGAGAGCGTCAGCCACTTCCACTTCGGGCCCGAGGCCCTCGGCCTGAACCTCTCGGTGGCGCACTGGGCCGCCGACGGACTCCTCGCCGTCTTCTTCTTCGTCGCCGGCATCGAGCTCAAACGCGAACTGGTCGCCGGTGACCTCAAGGACCCCAAGGCCGCCGCGCTCCCGGTGGTGGCGGCGCTGTGCGGCATGGTCGTACCGGCGGTCGTCTACACCGTCACCAACACCGCCGGCGGCGGCTCGCTGGCGGGCTGGGCCGTGCCGACCGCCACCGACATCGCCTTCGCGCTCGCCGTGCTCGCCGTCATCGGCACCTCGCTGCCGAGCGCCCTGCGCGCCTTCCTGCTGACGCTCGCCGTCGTCGACGACCTGTTCGCGATCCTGATCATCGCGGTCTTCTTCACCGACACCCTGAACTTCGCCGCGCTGGCCGGCGCGGTCGTCGGCCTGGTCGTCTTCTGGCTGCTGCTGCGCAAGGGGGTGCGCGGCTGGTACGTGTACGTCCCGCTCGGCCTGGTGATCTGGGGCCTGATGTACAACAGCGGCATCCACGCCACCATCGCCGGCGTCGCGATGGGCCTGATGCTGCGCTGCCACCGGCATGAGGGCGAGCAGCACTCCCCCGGCGAGCACATCGAGCACCTGGTCCGCCCGCTGTCGGCGGGGCTGGCCGTTCCGCTGTTCGCCCTGTTCAGCGCGGGTGTGGCCGTCTCCGGCGGGGCACTGGCCGACGTGTTCACCCAGCCGGAGACCCTCGGTGTAGTGCTCGGCCTCGTCGTCGGCAAGACGCTGGGCATCTTCGGCGGCACCTGGCTGACCTCGCGCTTCACCAGGGCGTCGCTCAGTGACGACCTGGAATGGGCCGACGTGTTCGCGGTGGCGACCCTGGCCGGCATCGGCTTCACCGTCTCGCTGCTCATCGACGAGCTGGCCTTCTCGGGCGACCAGGAGCTGACCGACCAGGTCAAGGCGGCCGTCCTCACCGGCTCGCTCATCGCGGCGGCCCTGGCGACGGTGCTGCTGAAGATACGGAACGCGAAGTACCGGGGGATGGTCGCCGAGGAGGAGCGCGACGACGACCTCAGCGGCGTACCGGACGTCTACGAGGAGGACGACCCCGCGTACCACCTGCGCGTGGCCGCCGTCTACGAGAAGAAGGCCGCCGAGCACCGCCGGATCGCCCAGGAGATGGAGTCGGCGCGGCTTGCCGAAGTCGCGGGCGGGGCAGGCGATGAGGGCGAGGGTCCGGCATGATCTGACGAGACGGTACAAAAGACGGGACCGTCAGTAGTCGGAGCTGACACGGGCAGGCCGGAGCAGGGCTGCCCGGGGACGCCCCGACGCCCATGGAACCGTACGCAGATGAGCCAGCAGAAGAGGGAGACCGCGATGAGCGCACCCGACGGCAGCCCGGTCGGCACCGAACGCAGCATCGGCCAGCTGTTCGCCTCGGCGACCACCGAAATGTCGGCGCTCGTGCACGACGAGATCGCACTGGCGAAGGCGCAGCTGAGGCAGGACGTGAAGCGCGGGGCGACCAGCGGTGGCGCGTTCTCCGCCGCGGGTCTGCTCCTGGTGTTCTCGCTGCCGATGCTGAGCTTCGCGCTGGCCTACGGCATCCGGACCTGGAGCCATTGGAACCTCGCGGTCTGCTTTCTGCTGTCCTTCGCGGCCAACGTCCTGATCGCGGGCCTCCTCGCGCTGATCGGCGTCGTCTTCGCCAAGAAGGCCAAGAAGGGCCGAGGTCCGCAGAAGGTCGCCGCCTCGATGAAGCAGTCGGCGGGCGTGCTGCAGAACGCCAAGCCGCACCCGCGTCCGGAACTCCCCGCGGACCGGTCCCCCGAAGCGATCGAGGCTGTGGCACGCTCGACCTCATGACGGGCTCCACCACCCCTTCGGGGCAATCCTCCTCGGCGCAGCACCCCACGTCGGTCGTACGGCTCGGTATCCCGGGCGGACGCGAGGTGACCCACCGGGACGTCGCGGCCAACGGTGCCCGGTTCCACATCGCCGAGCTGGGCGACGGGCCGCTGGTGCTGCTGCTGCACGGTTTCCCGCAGTTCTGGTGGACCTGGCGGCACCAGCTGGTGGCACTCGCCGACGCCGGTTTCCGCGCGGTCGCCATGGACCTGCGCGGCGTCGGCGGCAGCGACCGCACCCCGCGCGGTTACGACCCGGCGGGTCTCGCCCTCGACATCACCGGCGTGGTCCGCTCACTCGGCGAGCCGGACGCCGCGCTGGTCGGTCACGACCTCGGCGGCTACCTGGCGTGGACGGCCGCCGCGATGCGGCCCAAGCTGGTGCGGCGGCTCGCGGTGTCCTCGATGCCGCACCCCCGGCGCTGGCGCTCGGCCATGCTCGGGGACGTGCGCCAGAGCCGGGCGGGCTCCTACATCTGGGGTTTCCAGCGCCCCTGGGTGCCGGAGCGTCAACTGACCGCGGACGACGGCGCCCTGGTCGGCCGGCTGCTGCACGACTGGTCCGGGCCGCGGCTGCTGGACGACGAGGCGGTGGCGGCGTACCGCCGTGCCATGTGCATCCCGTCCACGGCGCACTGCTCGGTCGAGCCGTACCGCTGGCTGGTGCGGTCGCTGGCCCGACCGGACGGCATCCAGTTCTACCGCCGGATGAAGCGGCCGGTACGGGTGCCGACACTGCATCTGCACGGCTCGCTGGACCCGGTGATGCGCACGCGGAGCGCCGCCGGATCGGGCCAGTACGTCGAAGCGCCCTACCGCTGGCGGCTGTTCGACGGGCTCGGGCACTTCCCGCACGAAGAGGATCCGGTCGCCTTCTCCACCGAACTGATCAACTGGCTGAAGGATCCCGAACCCGATCGATGACGGAACCGCTGCCGAACGGTCACCGAACGGACGCGCCCGGTATCCGAACCGGAACGCCTGTCCTATGAACGGCCACTTGCCCGGCGCATAGGCCAATTGGGGGCCCGGGGAGAGGTTATCGACCTTGGGGCGGGGGCAGACGTCCCGGTATGGGCTGGACGCACGACTACAGTGACGTAGCACGCGACGGCCGCTCCACGAGCGGCGTGAGCAGTACCCACCGACGCGGCAGCACCCCGCAACTCGCGGGTGCGGACCTGCGGGTGGGCATCCCGCGCATCCTGCGCCGCCGGGCCCGCTGGGTCTCCGTCCGCCTGCGCCATCCGCGGACCTGACACATCCGGGCCTGACGCACCCGGAGCTGACGCATCCGGCCGGACAAACCCCGGACCCGTGCCGGGACACCTCGGTGCCCGGTACGCCTGCCTCGGCGCTCCCGCGCGCTTGCTGCCCGGCCGGGCTAGAGCGCGCAGCTGTCGCTGTCCACCTGCTGGGTGGCGGTGCGGCCCTTGCCGATGTCCTCGCGGATCTCGTCCGCGGTGAGCGCGTACCCGGTGTCGGGGTCGTCCAGGGACTTGGCGAAGACCACGCCGTACACCTCGCCCCGCGGGGTCAGCAGCGGGCCACCGGAGTTGCCCTGACGGACGGTCGCGTACAGCGAGTAGACGTCCCGGCGGACGGTGTCGCGGTGGTAGATGTCCGGCCCGTTGGCGGTGATGCGCCCGCGCACGCGTGCGGCGCGGACGTCGTACGCCCCGTTCTCCGGGAAGCCCGCGACGATCGCGCCGTCGTCGCCCTGCGCGTCCTCGTCCTCGCCGGTGAACCGCAGCGCGGGCGCTTCGAGTTCGGGCACGTCCAGTACGGCGATGTCGCGCCGCCAGTCGTAGAGGACGACCGTCGCGTCGTACTTCCGGCCCTCGCCGCCTATCTGCACGGTGGGTTCGTCGACGCCGCCCACCACGTGGGCGTTGGTCATGACGCGGCGGTCGGCGAAGACGAAGCCGGTGCCTTCGAGGACCTTGCCGCAGTCGGGAGCGGTGCCCATGACCTTGACGATGGAGCGCTTGGCGCGGACCGCGACCGGGCTGTTCGCCAGCGCCGGGTCGGGCGGCTGGGTGTTGGGGATCGACTCGTTGGCGAACGGGCTGAAGACCTGTGGGAAGCCGTTCTTGTCGAGGACCGAGGTGAAGCTGTCGAACCAGTTGTCGGCGCCTGCGGGCAGCACCTCCTGCACTCCCGCGAGCACCGTGGACTGGCGCACCTCCTTGCCGACCGTCGGCATCGTGGTCCGCGCGAGGGCGGAGCCGAGCAGCCAGGCGACCAGGAGCATGGCGACGACGTTGACCAGGGCGCCGCCGGTGGCATCCAGGGCGCGGGCCGGGGACCACGTGATGTAGCGGCGCAGCTTGTTGCCCAGATGGGTCGTCAGGGCCTGGCCCACGGAGGCGCACACGATGACGACGACGACCGCGACGACGGCGGCGGTGGTGCTCACCTCCCCGTTGTCCGTCAGCGCGTCCCAGACCACCGGCAGCAGGTAGACGGCGACGAGACCGCCGCCGAGGAAGCCGATGACCGACAGGATGCCGACGACGAAGCCCTGCCGGAAGCCGACGATCGCGAACCAGACGGCGGCCAGCAGCAACAGGATGTCCAGCACGTTCACTGATTCAGGCCTCGCCTTGTCGTCTGCGGTACGCAGGCCACCCTGTCATGCGTGCCAGTCCAGCGGGACCTGCTTGTCCCGGTCCCAGGGCCGCTCCCAGCCGGCGAAGTGCAGCAACCGGTCGATGAGGCCGGCGGTGAAGCCCCACACGAGCGCCGATTCGACCAGAAATGCCGGGCCCCGGTGACCTCTGGGGTGGACGGCCGTCACCCGGTTGGCGGGATCCGTGAGATCCGCCACGGGGACCGTGAAGACGCGCGCGGTCTCGGCCGGGTCGACGACACCGACCGGGCTGGGCTCGCGCCACCAGCCCAGCACCGGGGTGACGACGAAGCCGCTCACCGGGATGTAGAGCTTGGGCAGCACGCCGAAGAGCTGGACGCCGGCCGGGTCGAGCCCGGTCTCCTCCTCGGCCTCGCGCAGGGCGGCCCGCAGCGGTCCGTCACCGCGCGGATCCCCGTCCTCGGGGTCGAGGGCGCCGCCGGGGAAGGCGGGCTGGCCGGGGTGGGAACGCAGGGAACCGGCCCGCTCCATCAGCAGCAGCTCGGGCCCGCGCCCGCCCGCCCTGCCGTCCTCGCCCGCACGCGAGCCGTCGCCGAAGAGGATCAGGACGGCGGACTGGCGGCCGGCGCCGTCGGCGGGCGGCAGGAACCGGCTCAGCTGGGTCGGCCGGACCGTCTCGACGGCCCGCACCACCGGGTCCAGCCAGTCCGGCAGCCCCTCCTTGCCGAGGATCGCCCCCCGAGCGTGATCCCGCGTGGGGTCATGCGTGTCGCTCACTCGTGTCATCTCCACCCCCGCCCTGCAGAGTCCAACGCCCGGTACCCCCGAGATCGTTCCGTCACCCGGCCCCCAGCGGCGGCGCCGGCTTCCCGCCCGCGTCCAGGTACGCCTGCGGGGGCTTCAGCCGCTGCCCCGGGAAGCCGCCCTTCTCGTACTTGAGCAGCTTCTTCGCCTTCTCCGGGTCCGTCTCGCCCTCGCCGTACGCCGGGCACAGCGGGGCGATGGGGCAGGCACCGCAGGCGGGCTTGCGGGCGTGGCAGATGCGGCGGCCGTGCCAGATCACGTGGTGGGAGAGGTCGGTCCAGTCGCTCTTCGGGAAGAGCGCGCCGACGGCGGCCTCGATCTTGTCGGGGTCGGTCTCCGCGGTCCACCGCCAGCGGCGCACCAGGCGCTGGAAGTGCGTGTCCACGGTGATGCCGGGGCGGCCGAACGCGTTGCCCAGCACGACGAACGCGGTCTTGCGGCCCACGCCGGGCAGCTTGACGAGGTCTTCGAGGCGTCCGGGGACCTCGCCGCCGAAGTCCTCCACCAGCGCCTTGGACAGCCCTATGACGGACTTGGTCTTGGCCCGGAAGAAGCCGGTCGGGCGCAGGATCTCCTCGACCTCCTCGGGAACGGCGGCGGCCAGGTCCTCGGGGGTGGGGTACTTGGCGAAGAGCGCGGGCGTCGTCTGGTTGACCCTCAGGTCGGTGGTCTGGGCGGACAGCACCGTGGCCACGACCAGCTGGAACGGGTTCTCGAAGTCCAGCTCCGGGTGGGCGTACGGATAGACCTCGGCCAGCTCGCGGTCGATACGGCGGGCGCGCCGGACCAGTGCGGTGCGGGACTCGCCGCCCGGCGGCTCGGCGACGACGGTCTTCGCCGGGGCGACGCCCTTGACGGCGGCCGCGGCCTTCTTCGGGGCGACGGCGGGCTTCTTGGCGGGCGCCTGCCGCTTGACGAGGGGCGCGGTCTTCTCGGCTGCGGTCTTCTTGACTGCCGTCTTCTTTGCTGCGGTCTTCTTGACTGCCGTCTTCTCGGCTGCCGTCTTCTTTGCTGCGGTCTTCTTCGGGGCCGTCTTCCTCGCGGCGGCCGTCTTGGCGGCAGTCTTCTTCGCGGCGGCCGTCTTCGCGCCCGCCGTGCTCTTCTCACCCGCGGCCTTCTTCTTGCTCGCGGCGGTCTTCTTGCCCACGGCCGTCTTCTTGCTCGCCGGGGTCTTCTCGACCGAGTCCGTCTGCTCGCTCGCGGCGCTCTTCTTCACGGCACCCTTCTCCGCACTCACCCTCTTGGCAGGTGCTGACCTCTTTGACGCGTTTGCCGGTTTCCTACCGCCATCGGGAGCCCGTTCGCCCACAGCGGAATCACGACGTACACCCACCCGCGCACCCCCCAGGCCTGTGCTCTCACCGGCGATTTGGACACCCGGCCAGCCTACGACCCGGTACCGTCATCCGCCCCGGACCTCGGAGATCGGCGTCCAATTGGACCCCTGCCGCGTACCCCGGGACATCAGTGCGGCATCCTTGTGACAGATCACACTGTTTGGACTGTCCGGCAAAATGGGCACCACGGACCCCTGGTACACCGGGGGAACAAGATCCTCTGAGCCGGTCGACAAGGAGAGAACTCGTGGACGACGTTCTGCGGCGCAACCCGCTCTTCGCGGCGCTCGACGACGAGCAATCCGCGGAGCTCCGCGCCTCCATGAGTGAGGTGACCCTCGCCCGCGGCGACACCCTGTTCCACGAGGGCGACCCCGGAGACCGCCTCTACGTGGTCACGGAAGGCAAGGTCAAGCTCCACCGCACGTCCCCGGACGGGCGCGAGAACATGCTGGCCGTCGTCGGTCCCAGCGAGCTGATCGGCGAGCTGTCGCTCTTCGACCCGGGCCCGCGCACGGCGACCGGCACGGCGCTGACCGAGGTCAAGCTGCTCGCCCTCGGTCACGGTGACCTCCAGCCCTGGCTGAACGTCCGCCCCGAGGTGGCCACCGCGCTGCTGCGCGCCGTCGCCCGTCGCCTGCGCAAGACCAACGACGCCATGTCGGACCTGGTCTTCTCGGACGTGCCCGGCCGTGTCGCCCGCGCCCTGCTCGACCTCTCGCGCCGCTTCGGCGTGCAGTCGGAGGAGGGCATCCACGTGGTGCACGACCTGACGCAGGAGGAGCTGGCCCAGCTGGTCGGCGCGTCCCGCGAGACGGTCAACAAGGCGCTGGCCGACTTCGCCCAGCGCGGCTGGCTCCGCCTGGAGGCCCGCGCGGTGATCCTGCTGGACGTCGAGCGGCTGGCCAAGCGCTCCCGCTGACCCCGTCTCCGGGCCCCCGGCCCCGGGCCCCGGGGTCCTAGTCGGACAGCTGGATCAGCCCGTGCTCGCCGAGGTACTCCAGCTGCGCCCGCACCGACAGCTCCGCCGCGGGCCACAGGGAGCGGTCGACGTCCGCGTACACGTGGGCGACGACCTCGCCGGGCGTGCGGTACCCGTCCTCCACCGCCGTCTCGACCTGGGCGAGGCGGTGGGCGCGATGGGCGAGGTAGTACTCCACGACGCCCTGGGCGTCCTCCAGGACGGGTCCGTGCCCCGGCAGCACCGTGTGCACCCCGTCGTCGGCCGTGAGCGACCTGAGCCTGCGCAGCGAGTCCAGGTAGTCGCCTAGGCGGCCGTCGGGGTGGGCCACCACCGTCGTGCCGCGCCCCAGGACGGTGTCGCCCGTCAGGACCGCCCGGTCGGCCGGGAGATGGAAGCACAGCGAGTCGGCCGTGTGCCCCGGGGTCGGTACGACCCTCAGCTCCAGCCCGCCCACGCCGATCGCGTCCCCCGCGGCCAGCCCCTCGTCGCCCAGCCGCAGCGCCGGGTCAAGTGCCCGCACGTTCGTGCGCGTCAGCTCGGCGAAGCGCGCGGCTCCCTCCGCGTGGTCCGGGTGACCGTGCGTCAGGAGGGTCAGCGCGACCCGCTTGCCGGCCCGCTCGGCCGTGTCGACGACGCGCCGCAGGTGGGCGTCGTCCAGCGGGCCCGGGTCGACGACGACGGCCAGGTCGGAGTCGGGTTCGGCGAGGATCCAGGTGTTCGTGCCGTCCAGGGTCATCGCCGAGGCGTTGGGGGCGAGGACGTTCACCGCGCGCGCGGTGGCCGGGCCCGACAGGACACCGCCGCGCGGCTGTCCGGGCAGTGCTGCTGCGTCCGTCATGCGGGGGCTCCCCCGGTCGGGTCGGAAGGCGTCGCCGGCGCCGGGTGCGCGGACGTGGGCGTGTCCGTGCTCGGCACGTGCTTCGTGAACTCGTCGTGTCCCGGCCAGGACAGGACGACCTCGTCGCCCGAGAGCCGCGCACGGGCCAGCACGGGCGTCATGTCGCGGCCGGGGGCCGACGCCAGCGCCTCGGCCGCCGTACCGCACTCCGCCAGGCCGCGCAGGGTCGCGACGGTGGGCGGCATCATCAGCAGCTCACCCTTGTCGTACCCGGCGGTCGCGTCCGCCGGCGTGATCCACACCGTGCGGTCGGCCTCCGTGGAGGCGTTGCGGGTGCGCTGCCCCTCGGGGAGGGCGGCCACGAAGAACCACGTGTCGTAGCGCCGGGACTCGAACTCCGGCGTGATCCAGCGCGCCCAGGCGCCGAGCAGGTCGGAGCGCAGGACGAGGCCCCTGCGGTCCAGGAACTCCGCGAAGGACAGTTCGCGCTCGACCAGGGCGGCCCGGTCGGCCTCCCAGTCGGCGCCGGTGGTGTCGCCGACCACCGAGTCGCCGGTCGGGCCCGCGAGCAGGACGCCGGCCTCCTCGTAGGTCTCCCGTACGGCCGCGCAGACGATCGCCTGGGCGCCCGCCTCGTCGACGCCGAGCCGCTCGGCCCACCACGCGCGCGTGGGGCCCGCCCAGCCCACGGCGCGGTCGTCGTCGCGCGGGTCGACCCCGCCGCCCGGGTAGGCGTACGCGCCACCGGCGAACGCCATGGAGGTGCGGCGGCGCAGCATGTGCACGACGGGGCCGGAATCGGTGTCCTTGAGGAGCATGACGGTGGCCGCGCGCTTCGGGGTGACCGGGGTGAGGGTGCCGGCCGCCAGCGCGCGGATGCGTTCCGGCCACTCCGGGGGGTACCACTGACCATTCGCCATGGCCGGAGGCTATCCGGTGACGGGCGGATGTTCGAGTGGCCCCCGGGGCCCCGGGGCCGTCAGGAGGGCAGGCCGGTCAGCCACTCGGTGAGCAGCCGGTTCGTCTCCTCGGGGCGCTCCTGCTGGAGCCAGTGGCCGCAGCCGTCGAGGACGTGCGAGGCGCTCAGGCCGGGCAGGGTCTTCGGGAACGCCTCGATCGCGTCGGACAGCCAGGTGGTGGAGGCGTCCAGGCCGCCGCCGAGGAACAGGGACGGCTGGGTGATCGGGGCACCCTCGTGCGCGGCCAGGTCGGCCCAGTCGCGGTCCATGCAGCGGTAGCGGTTGAGGGCGCCGGTCGTACCGGTGCGCTCGAACTCCCCGGCGTAGACGTCCAGCACCTCCTCGGTCAGCCAGGAGGGCAGCCGGCCGGGGTCCGGGAACCGGTCGCGCATCCTGCCGCCGGGGGCGACGAAGTGCGGGTCGGGCTCCTGGGGGCCGGGCATGGTGCCGGCGGACAGGGCGGCGTAGAGACCGGCGAGCCAGCCGCGTACGTCGGGCTCGATCTCCGCCTCGGCGCGGCCGGGCTCCTGGAAGTAGGAGACGTAGAACTCCTGCCCCGCGAAGGGGCCGGCCGGATCGCTCATGGCGGCGAAGGCCTCGCTGGGCCTCGGGCCGCCCGGCGGGGTGTACGGCACGCTCAGCAGGCCGACCGCGCGGAACACGTCGGGCCGCAGCAGGGCGGAGTGCGCGGCGATGTTCGCACCCCAGTCGTGGCCGACGACCACGGCCGTCCGCTCCCCCAGGGCCTCCACCACGGCGACGGCGTCCGCCACCAGGTCGAGCATCCGGTACGCGTCGACGGCGTCCGGCCGTGAGGAGCGCCCGTAGCCGCGCACGTCGACGGCGGCGGCGCGGAACCCGGCGGCGGCCAGCGCGGGCAGCTGGTGCCGCCAGGAGTACCAGGACTCGGGGAAGCCGTGCACGAGCAGGACCAGCGGCCCGCTGCCCTGCTCCACCAGGTGGATCCGCCCTGCGGGCGACGGCACCAGCCGGTGCACGGGCCGGCCGGGCCGGCCGGAGGACTGCCCGGGCCGGTGGGGCGGCTGGTCGGGCCGGTGGGGCGGCTGGTCGGGCCGGTGGGGCGGCTGGTCGGTCACGGACGGCTGCGGCTGCGGCTGCGGCACGGCTCCTCCTGGCGCGTAGGTCCACGGGGTCGGTACGGCCCCCGGACGGGCCGGGACCGCCGGCCGGGGCCGGTTCCCGCGCCCGTACGGGGCACCTGCACCGCATCCTGCGGGGCCGCGGCCCCGGGAGCGAGGTTTGTTGCCGGCCCGGCAACGCACCCGGCCCGCGCCGGCCGAGGTCACGGCCAGCCGAGGTCACGGCCAGCCGAGGTCACGGCCAGCCGAGGTCACGGCCAGCCGAGGTCACGGCCAGCCGAGGTCACGGCCGGCCGGGGGCACACCCGGTCGCGGCTACGGCTGGACGAGCTCCACCTGGATCTCGACCTCCACCGGCGCGTCCAGCGGGAGGACCGCCACGCCGACCGCGCTGCGGGCGTGCACGCCCTTGTCGCCGAGGACCTCGCCGAGGAGTTCGCTGGCGCCGTTGACCACACCGGGCTGGCCGGTGAAGTCGCTCGCGGAGGCGACGAAGCCGACCACCTTGACGACCCGCGCGACCCGGTCGAGGTCGCCGGCGACGGACTTCACGGCGGCGAGCGCGTTCAGCGCGCAGGTGCGGGCCAGCTCCTTGGCCTCGTCCGGGGTGACCTCCGCGCCGACCTTGCCGGTCACCGGGAGCTTGCCCCCCAGCATCGGCAGCTGGCCCGAGGTGTAGACGTACGGGCCGGACTGCACGGCCGGCTGGTAGGCGGCCAGCGGCGGGACGACCTCGGGCAGTGTCAGGCCCAGCTCGGCGAGCTTCGCCTCCACCGCGCTCATGCCTGCTTCTCCCGCTTCAGGTAGGCGACGAGCTGCTCGGGGTTGTTCGGCCCGGGCACGACCTGGACGAGCTCCCAGCCGTCCTCGCCCCAGGTGTCCAGAATCTGCTTCGTGGCATGGACGAGCAGCGGCACGGTTGCGTATTCCCACTTGGTCATGCGGCCGACTCTAGCCGTTGCCCGACACGCCTTCGCGGGCCGACCGGGGCGACCTTGTCCACAGCCTCCCGCGTACTCGGCGCGCGAACTGGTTACGCTCGAATACGTGAGCAGGCTCCAGGTCGTCAGTGGCAAGGGCGGTACCGGCAAGACCACGGTGGCCGCGTCCCTCGCGCTGGCCCTGGCCACCGAGGGGAAGCGCGCGCTTCTCGTCGAGGTCGAGGGTCGCCAGGGCATCGCGCAGCTCTTCGAAACGGAGGCGCTGCCTTATGAGGAGCGGAAGATCGCCGTCGCTCCCGGGGGCGGGGAGGTGTACGCCCTCGCCATCGACGCCGAACTGGCCCTTCTGGACTACCTCCAGATGTTCTACAAGCTGGGCAGTGCCGGACGGGCCCTGAAGAAGCTCGGCGCGATAGATTTCGCGACCACCATCGCGCCGGGGGTCAGGGACGTCCTGCTGACCGGCAAGGCGTGCGAGGCGGTCCGGCGCAAGGACAAGCAGGGACGATTCGTCTACGACTACGTCGTCATGGACGCCCCGCCGACCGGCCGCATCACGCGCTTCCTCAACGTGAACGACGAGGTGGCCGGCCTGGCGAAGGTCGGCCCCATACACAATCAGGCGCAGGCCGTCATGCGGGTGCTGAAGTCGCGGGAGACCGCCGTGCACCTGGTGACGCTGCTGGAGGAGATGCCGGTCCAGGAGACCGTGGACGGCATCGCCGAGCTGCGCACGGCGCGTCTCCCGGTGGGGCGGGTCGTGGTCAACATGGTCCGGCCCCAGGTCCTGGACGCCACCGGCCTGGAGTCCGTCCGGGACACCCCGCGTACGGCGCTGGCCCGGTCCCTGTCCGGGGCGGGGCTCGGCGGCGCGCGGCGGGGCGGGCACGCCGAGCGGCTCGTCGACCCGCTCCTCGCACAGGCCGGGGAGTACGCCGAGCGGTACGCGCTGGAGCAGGAGCAGCGGGCGGTCCTCGGCGAGCTGGGCCTGCCGACGCTGGAACTGCCGCTGCTCGCGGAGGGCATGGACCTGGCGGGCCTGTACGAGCTGGCCACCGAGCTGCGGAAGCAGGGGATCGCATGAGTCCACAGGACCCGGCCCGCCACCAGGAGAGCGCGCGGCGCCTGACCCACGCGCGCGTGCTCGACGTGGACCGTCTGCTGGAGAACCCGCGGACCCGCATCGTGGTCTGCTGCGGTTCGGGCGGCGTCGGCAAGACGACCACGGCGGCGGCCCTGGGCCTGCGCGCGGCCGAGCGCGGCCGCAAGGTGGTCGTCCTCACCATCGACCCGGCCCGGCGGCTCGCGCAGTCCATGGGCATCGACTCGCTGGACAACACCCCGCGCCGGGTGAAGGGCGTCGACGACGCGGCGGGTGGTGAGCTGCACGCGATGATGCTCGACATGAAGCGGACCTTCGACGAGGTCGTCGAGTCCCACGCGGACCCCGAGCGGGCCGCGGCGATCCTGGGCAACCCGTTCTACCAGTCGCTCTCGGCGGGCTTCGCGGGCACGCAGGAGTACATGGCGATGGAGAAGCTGGGGCAGTTGCGGGCGAAGGACGAGTGGGACCTCATCGTCGTCGACACCCCGCCGTCCCGCTCGGCGCTGGACTTCCTGGACGCCCCCAAGCGACTCGGTTCGTTCCTCGACGGGAAGCTGATCCGTCTCCTGCTGGCCCCGGCCAAGGTCGGCGGCCGGGCGGGCATGAAGTTCCTGAACGTCGGCATGTCGATGATGACCGGCGTCCTGGGGAAGGTGCTGGGCGGGCCGTTCCTCAAGGACGTGCAGACCTTCGTCGCCGCGATGGACTCGATGTTCGGTGGTTTCCGTACCCGCGCGGACGCGACGTACAAGCTGCTCCAGGCGCCCGGCACGGCGTTCCTGGTGGTCGCGGCCCCGGAGCGGGACGCACTGCGCGAGGCCGCGTACTTCGTTGAGCGGCTGGCGGCGGAGGACATGCCGCTCGCCGGTCTGGTGCTCAACCGGGTCCACGGCAGCGGCGCCGACGGGCTGTCGGCCGAGCGGGCGCTCGCCGCCGCGGAAAATCTTGAGGACGCCCGCATTGTGGATCAGGGCGACGGGAAAGCTGGACTTCGTACCTCCCCCGGCAACTCTCCCGATGCACACGGCAGTTCAGGATCAGCCGGCTCAGTACCCGACGACTCGGCCTCCGGCACCTCTCCCGAGGCTCCCGGCACCTCCGCCGAGGCTCCCGGCACCTCCGCCGAGGCCCCCGGCACCTCTCCGGAGGCCACCGGCACCTCCGCCGGGGCCCCCGACACACCGGAGCGGTCCGTCGACGCGCTCACCGCGGGCCTGCTGCGGCTGCACGCGGAACGCATGCACCTGCTCGCGCGGGAGCAGCGCACGCGTGACCGCTTCACCGCGCGTCATCCCGAGGTCGCGGTCACCGAGGTGGCCGCGCTGCCCGGCGACGTGCACGACCTCGCGGGGCTGCGGGACATCGGGGAGCGTCTGGCGACCGGCCGGCCCGAGCTTTCCGAGCCGGACGCCTGATCCGTCCCTGCCGAGCCCTGTCGGGGCTCAGACCACGGCCGCGAAGTTCTCGTACACCTCGTCGTCCTCGAGGGGCACGATGCCGGCCCCCCGCTCGTACTCCGTCCGCGCCGTCTCGAGCAGGCGGCGCCAGGAGGTCACGGTGGGCCGCCTGCGCAGCAACGCGCGGCGCTCCCGCTCCGTCATGCCTCCCCACACGCCGAACTCGACGCGGTTGTCGAGCGCGTCGGCCAGGCACTCGGTCCGCACCGGACATCCGGTGCACACCGCCTTGGCCCTGTTCTGCGCTGCTCCCTGAACGAACAGTTCGTCCGGATCGGTAGTGCGGCAGGCGGCCTGCGCACTCCAGTCGGTTACCCAGCCCATACCGGCGCCGTCCTCTCCCGAATCGAGGCTCCCCCACGGCGGCAGCGGCATATTCACCGCCGCCAGTTGAGGACGTTACGGAAGGTGGGCACAGCGCAACACCCCCTTCGGGCCCAATCTTGAATGGCCCGAACGGACTATGGGTAAGCGGCAGATCACCCGGGGGAGTGAGCTGGCGACATGCGCGACGATCCCGACATTCAGGTCATCTCTGGTACGTCACAACGGACACCGATTGACACACAAGGCGGATTCGGACACGCACCCCACACGCCGTGGCACGCGCCGGCACACACCAACACGCCCCTCAGCGGGGCCCCTCGGAAAAAATTCGAGCGGATCCGGAACGATTCGGGGTCTCCGGACGTATTGATACGTGGCCTCATCGCTGTGACAGTTGAGTGCAGCTTAGGCCAAGGCATATACGCGTGTCCGGCGAATGAGAACGTAGGCTGCCTCCATGCCAAAGAAGCGCTCGGGCGGTGGTCTGTCGCCAACGCAGCAGGCCGCCAAGTTCCTCGGTGTCAGTGTGCTCGCGGGAGCAGTGCTGGCCGGCATCGCGTTGCCCGCCGTGGGCGCGCTGGGGCTGGCGGCCAAGGGGTCGGTGGAGGGCTTCGACGCCCTCCCGACCAACCTGAAGACTCCCCCGCTGAGCCAGCGCACCAACATCCTCGACGCCGAGGGCGGCACCATCGCCACGGTCTACTCGCGCGACCGGACCGTGGTCGACCTCAAGGACATCTCGCCGTACATGCAGAAGGCGATCGTCGCGATCGAGGACTCCCGCTTCTACGAGCACGGCGCGATCGACCTCAAGGGCGTCCTGCGCGCCCTGAACAAGAACGCGCGCAGCGGCGGGGTCTCCGAGGGCGCCTCCACGCTCACGCAGCAGTACGTCAAGAACGTCTTCGTGGAGGAGGCCGGCGACGACCCGACGAAGGTCGCCCAGGCCACCCAGCAGACGATCGGCCGCAAGATCCAGGAGCTGAAGCTCGCGATCCAGGTCGAGGAGGAGCTGGGCAAGAAGAAGATCCTCGAGAACTACCTGAACATCACCTTCTTCGGCCAGCAGGCCTACGGTGTCGAGGCGGCCTCCCAGCGCTACTTCTCCAAGCACGCCAAGGACCTGACCGTGCAGGAGGCCGCCCTCCTGGCCGGCATCGTCCAGTCGCCCAGCCGGTACGACCCGGTCAACGACGAGGCCGAGGCCACCAAGCGGCGCAACGTCGTGCTGAACCGCATGGCCCAGGTCGGCGACATCTCCACCGCCGAGGCGGAGAAGGCGAAGAAGGCACCGCTCGGGCTGAAGGTCAGCAAGCCGAAGAACGGCTGCATCACGGCCGTGGACGGCGCGAGCTTCTTCTGCGACTACGTGCGCGAGGTGTTCCTGAGCGAACCGGTCTTCGGCAAGACCCGCAAGGACCGGGCCAAGGTCTGGAACCAGGGCGGACTGACCATCCGCACGACGCTCGACCCGCAGGCGCAGGAGTCGGTCCAGCAGTCGCTCAAGGACCACGTCAACAAGTCGGACTCGGTCGCCGCGGCGAGCACGCTGGTCGAACCGGGCACCGGCAAGGTCCTCGCGATGGGCCAGACGAAGCCCTACGGCTACGGCAAGAACGAGACCGAGATCAACTACTCGGTCGACCACGCCGCGGGCGGCTCCAACTACGGCTTCCCGACCGGTTCCACGTTCAAGCCCTTCGTCGCGGCGGCCGCGCTCGAGGAGGGTCGCCCGCCCACGCAGGAGTACTCGTCCCCGTACGAGATGCCCTACCCCGAGCCCGTGCAGACGTGCAGTGGGAAGCCCTGGCTCAACACGGCCGGCGAGAAGGTCCCCAACGAGAGCGAGTCGGAGGTCGGGCCGTACAGGCTGAAGAAGGCGATGGCCCTCTCGGTCAACACCTACTTCGTCCAGATGGTGTCCGACATCGGGCTGTGCCCGGTGATGAAGATGACGGACGCCCTGCACGTCGTGCAGGGCAGCGGCGAGAAGCTCCCGGAGGTCCCGGCCATCTCCCTCGGGTCCAAGGGCGTGTCCCCGCTGACGATGGCGAGCGCGTACGCCGCTTTCGCCTCCCGGGGCATGTACTGCACGCCGATCGTGATCGAGTCGATCGCCCAGAAGATCGGCAACAAGCAGCAGTCGCTCGACGTCCCGAAGTCGACGTGCTCGCGCGCGATGAGTGAGAAGACCGCGGACACGGTCAGCACCCTGCTGCAGGGTGTGGTCGACTCCGGCACGGGCAAGGCGGCCGGGCTCACGGACCGTGACAACGCGGGCAAGACGGGTACGACCGACGAGCGCAAGAACGCCTGGTTCGTCGGCTACACGCCGAACCTGTCCGGTGCCGTCTGGGTGGGCAGCGCCTCGCAGCAGGTCCAGATGAAGAACATCACGATCGGCGGGCAGTACCACGAGCTGGTCTTCGGTGGCGCGGTCCCGGGTCCCATCTGGAAGGACGCCATGACCGGCGCCCTGGCGGGCAAGGACTCCCCCTCGTTCAACCTCGTCGACATCCCGGACGAGGACAAGAACAAGGACAAGGACAAGAACAAGGACCGCGACAAGGAGAAGCCCGACGACGGGAACAACGGCGACGACGGGAACAACGGCGGCGACGACGGCTTCATCGGCGGTCTGACCGACGGCGGCAACGGCAACGGCGGCTCGGACGGCGGCTTCCCGGGCAATCTGATCCAGGGCCCGGGCAACGGGCCGGGCGGGCGGCACTGACCGCCCCAACCGGCACCGGCACGGCCAGGACGAAACGGTCCCTTCTCCGAAAACGGGGGAGGGACCGTTCGCCTTGTTTCCAAACCTATTCGACGTGATTACGCCAGCCGTCGAGAGAGCCATTCCGCTCGCACGATGCCGTGACATAGTCGCCTCTGGCCCCCGCCACCGGGTGCCTTTGATTGCTGCACCACGGAGGGGAAATGAAACTTCGCACACGGATCGGCGCGACGTTCGGCGCACTGATCAGCGCTCTCACCCTGGTCCTCATGCTCCCCGGCTCGGCGCAGGCGAGCGCCCAGGCGTGTTCCGGGTTCGGCTGCGACGGCCACGACCCGAACATCCAGTCGTGGCAGACCGGACCGGTCAGCCCGTACGGGCCGTACCAGCTCGGCGGCTCCTTCCTGTACGAGCTGCGGTGGGGGAAGACCGACGGCGACCAGTACAGCTGGGCTCGGCTGCACTACATCAGCGGCTCCAACGAGGGTGACTGGAGCGTGTACGTCCAGCGCTGCACCAAGGACCAGTCCGAGTGTTACTGGCGGCTCGGCCTGAAGAAGGGCGGCGCCTCGGGCTGGACCGGCAAGATTCCCGGCGGGACGAACTACTACTGGACGCGCACCCCGATGTACCACAACCCCTCGACCCACATGATGCGGGCCTGTGTGGAGGACCCGTCGGGCGACCAGAGCTGCACCCCCTGGTACTGAGCCGGCCCGCGGTAGCCGCGACGACGGCGCCGCAGCCGCAGGGCGGAACGATGGAATTCCATCGTTCCGCCCTTTTGTCGCTCATCTTTCATTTATCCGTCTTCCCCGTGCGGGAAAGTTCATTTAAAATGGATCGCGCATAACCGCCGCACATCACATCGGGGTTCTTTTGACCGCCAGACCGGAGAATTGCGTCGACCTTTCCGCCGTCGGCGACGACGACCGAAAGATTCTGAATCTCTTGTATGCGGGCTTCAGTGACGCCTCGATCGCCCGGCGGCTCGGCGTAGGTCACCGCACGGTACAGCGCAGGGTCCAGCGGCTCATGGAGCAGCTGCGGGCCAACGGACGCGTGGCACTGGGAGCGCGGGCCCAGGAGCTGGGCCTGCTCCGTGCCATGCGTCCGCCGTACGAAACGGGAGGGCATCCGCTGGAGCGGACACCCTCCCGCAACCCGTGACGGGCCGACCGGTCCGTCAGCGGTAGCGCTCGGCCCGGCGGCGACGGGAGGGTTCCGTCACGTCGGGGACCACGCCCGCACCCGCGCCCGGGGCCTCGTTCCACGAGCGGATCTTCGCGGCGACGCGTCCCAGCCGCGCGTCGTCCGGCGGTACGTCGAGGTAGAACAGCCCTTCGTACGGGTGGCGGTCGTCGCCGCCCCAGCGGACGACGCCCTCGGTGTCGGCGAGGATGTCCCGGAGGGTCAGCACCTGGGCCCCAGTGAAACCGTCCCGCACGCCCGCCGGATAGGAACCCGGCCTGATCACGACGGCGGTGCCGGACGCCAGGTTCGACTCGGGCCGCCGGGCGTCGCGCACCGCCGACGGCGCCGTCCACCCCTCCAGGGCTCCTGGCCCCGTGCCGGCACCCAGGGCGTCCACCTCGTAGTGGAAGCGGCGGATCACATGGACCAGCACCGTCTGGGTGTCACCCATGCGCAACCGGACGGTCAGCCCGGTGCCCGGCACCGGGCAGGTGACGACGGCACCGTCGGCGTCGACGGCGTTCTGCATCTCCCACCCGTTGGCCGACGGCCGGCCTGTACGCAGTCGGCGATGACGCGCTTGCGCGCGCCGCAGCGCCTCCTTCAACGCGTCGTTCCTGACCGGCTGCGGCCCGGCGGCGGCGGCCGGGGACGCGAGCAGGCCGGTGGTGGTGAGGCTCGCGGCGGCGGTGGCACCGGCGGCGGCGAGGAGGGTGGTGCGGCGGGGAATACCGGAGTTGTTCAACGGCTCATCCTTTCTTCTGTGTCGGCGTGCGCTGCTGGTGGTGCAGGAAGGCGGAGACCGCGGCACCGAGGAGCGCGAGCGCCAGCAGAACGGTGAGGGTCGGATTGACGTAGCCGGGGACGACGACGGAGTAGTCACGGCCGTCCGAGACCTCGCAGACGAGCCGCAGCGGGATGAAGTCCCCTCTGCGGCCGACCAGGACCGCCCCTTCGGGTCGCTGCCGCTCGCACTCCTGCGCCTGCTCCTGGTCCCCCAGGAACAGCAGGTCGAGCAGGCCCCACAGGTAGACGGCGAGACCCGCCGCGACCGCCGTCAGGGAGACGTCCCGCGTCACCCCGGCCGCAGTGCGGTGGCGGCGGGCCCGCGCGGTGAACCGGGAGCACAGATACGCCAGAAGGGCGATCAGCGTCGGTGTCGCCGTGAGGAGCGCCGTGAAGAGAACGGTGTCGTCGTGGCCCTGCCAGGGATCGGCTGCCGTGATCACGCCCGTCAGACCCCGCGGATGGCGAGGTTGTACTTCTCGAAGATCGCGTAGAGCGGCATGCGTTCCTGCGCGTGGGCCTCCGCCTCGGTGCCGAAGCCCTGGTACCGGCGCAGCACCTCGTAGATCTCGGTCTCGGTGTAGTCGAGCGCGGGGCGTCGGATCGGGGTCTCGGCGTGGTCGCCCGCCTTTCCGTCGGCGCCCCAGATGTGCATGTGCGGCACGGTGCTCAGGTTGAACACGTTGTCCTGGTTGACCTTCTGCCACATGGCCCAGCGGTCGTCGTCGTCGGTCGCGTCGAGGATGGTGCCTTCCAGCAGCCCCGCGCGGATCGAGTTGTTGCGCGCCAGGATGCAGGTGCGGCCGGAGATCTTGGCGATACCGGTGCTGCTGTCGACCAGTTGCTCGATCTTGGGCAGGTCCTTGGCCCAGTCGGGGATGATCCCGGTGTGGTAGAGCGTCACACCGGCGTCCTCGGTGAGGTCCTTGATGCTGTAGTGGCAGAACTCCCAGAACGCCGAGGTCTGGATGAGCGCCTTGCGCATCCGGTACCTGCGGGCCCCCGAGGTGATCGCCGCGTCGTGGCTGATGATCGTTTCGAGGCACTCCTGCAGGGTGTAGATGCGCTCCCCGCCGGGCTTGCCGATGCTCGCCATGTACGTCTGGATCTCCTGCAGCAGAGCGGGCAGGAGATCGATGTCGAAGCCGATGTCGAGCTTCTCGGAGGGAGCGGGGTAGAAGTCGCCCTGCCCGGTGTCGCGGCCCGAGGCGATGTTGTTGTCGATCTCGATCTGGCCGCTGCCGGAACCGACCGTCTTGGTGACGATCTGGTCGAAGGACCAGTTCTCGGGCATCGGATATCCGAGGTTGCCGGAGAAGCCGGACGACATGTCCGACACGAAGCTGGCATCCGCGTAACCTGCCGCGGATATCCGGGAACAGGCGTTGCGCGGGCCGTAGACCCCGATCTTGTAGGGACTGCCCAGCCGGTTCATCTCGTCCCTGACGCTCCGGAAATACGGCAGGATGTACGCGGTCACCTCTTCGTCCACCGCGTCGTAGTCGACGGCGAAGTAGATGCGCGTGCCGGGCTTGAACCCGTGTTCCTCCGCCTTGTACGAAGCCGTCATGCAGTCGGTGACGCCCTGCTCGACGCTGTAGTAGTCGACCGAGCGCGCCCACGTCTGGTAGATCGGGAAGCAGCGCAGCCCGTACTCCTTGATGGTCGCGAGCTCGCCCGGCTGGATCTCCTTCTCCGGGAGCGACGTGGTGGACGGGTTGTAGAGGTAGCGCCCGACGTACTTGTAGCCGGCGGCCTTCAGTGCCTGGGCCCGAGCGGCGGTGATCTTCGTGACGCCGTCGCACGCCTCGCCCGCCCGGCTCTGGTCGCCGTAGGAGACGAGCAGGGCGGCCCAGGTCTCGAAATCTCCCTGGCCGTTCACGGCGAGCTTCATGAACGACTGGAACGTACTGACGCTGGAGGCCAGCGAGGACGTGTACGAACTCGTGAAGGACACCGGGCGCTTGTTGAGGACCATCGCCCCGGTGAACAACTGCACCCAGACCCCGGAGGAGCCGGTGGACACCGTATGGCTCTTCAGGCCGGACTGCGTTCCGGGACCGAAGACCCCGTTCGCGACGCCGTCGGCCATGCCCAGTTCGTACTGAATGGCGAAGAGCATCGACTTGGCGACGTCACGGGAGTGATGGCCGTCGCAGGGAATGATGTAGAAGTCCTTGCGGAGCACGTACCGGCCGTTGAGCCACTGCTGGATGGACCGGATGGTCTCCGACCCGTCGTTGACGGTGACGTAGGCGTCCATGTTCATCAGCCCCTTGACCACCTTCGGCCACAGGGAACTGCCGGGATAGGTGCCGCCGACGCCCATGTTCGCGTTCAGCTTCGCCACGGCCGCCTTGACGCGGTCGTTGTAGGTTCCGTCGATGTCACCGCCGTCGTAGCCCTTGCAGTAGAGCGCCGACTGGATGATCCGGCAGAAGTTCGCCGACGGGATGGTGGTCTCGTCGAGCTTGCCGTACTTCTCGGCGATGGTGGCGAGGGTGGTCGGACCGAAGTTGTCCGACAGCGACGGGATGCCCATCTCGTACTGCAGTGCCCGAGTCAGGGCATACATCACGGTCCAGCCGGTGCGACCGTTCTCCTCCAGTTTGGAAATGCCGAGGGTGGCGCCGTTCCCGTATGTGGTGTTGATGAATCTCTGGGCGCGGAGCACCATCTCATCAGCCATGGGGTCCCTTCCTGCCGCCGGAATTCGAAGGCGGGGCGGAAGAGGTCGGCGCACACCGCGTCACCGTCGTCGCGGCATTCATGGGGTCGGGCATGCCCTGATTCCCCCCCGAGAACGACATTTCCCACCCCAGCAGTCCTCAGGACTGCTCTTGACCAGTAGGAACCTAGATCATCGGGGCGGCCACGAGAAGCACTCGGGCACCGCGGAAACACGAAGGCCGAATCTCGCCGTGAACAGACCGACGCAAAGGTCCCAGGGAAAGAGAACTGCGCCGCAAGCGGTTTCTTCCACGCTTTCCAAGCCCGCGTCACGGAAGGGTCGAAATCCGGCTTTCGGCTGTTCTGCCACCGACCCGGGGAACGCCGGACGGCCGGGATGCGAACGCCTCCCGGCCGTCGGTCGTCGTACGTACTCAGCCCGCCAGGAGCTTCTTGACCGCGGCCGCGACCCGGCCGCCCTCGGCCTGCCCGGCCACCTTCGGGTTCACGATCTTCATCACGGCGCCCATGGCCCGCGGCCCCTCGGCACCGCCCGCCTTCGCCTCCTCGACCGCCTGCGCGACGATCGCGTTCAGCTCGTCGTCGGAGAGCTGCTTCGGCAGGTACGCGGCGAGCACCTCGCCCTCCGCCTTCTCCCGCTCGGCGCTCTCGGCGCGGCCGCCCTGGGCGAAGGCCTCGGCGGCCTCACGGCGCTTCTTCGCCTCGCGGGTGATCACCTTCTGCACCTCGTCGTCGGAGAGCTCCCGCTTCTCCTTACCCGCGACCTCCTCCTTGGTGATCGCGGCGAGCGTCAGCCGGAGCGTCGAGGAGCGGAGCTCGTCGCGCTCCTTGATCGCGGAGTTGAGGTCGTCGTGCAGCTTCGACTTGAGCGTGGTCATGGACCTGATTGTCGCAGGTGCGCGAGGACCGGCGCCCGCCGATTTACGCGCCCCGGGCGCGTCCGGGGGCGGGCCGCCTCGCATCTCCGCCTCGCCACCGCTTCTGACACGATGGAGGTATGCGCGCGCGATACGGAGTACCCCTGGGAATCACGGCGGTTGGTGCCGCCGGTCTGATCTACGCGACCGGGATCGAGCCCCGCTCCTTCCGCCTGCGACGGGTGACGGTCCCCGTCCTGCCGTCCGGGATGCGTCCCCTGCGCGTGCTCCAGGTCTCCGACATCCACATGGTCGGCGGACAGCGGGCGAAGCAGCGCTGGCTGCGCTCGCTGGCCGGGCTGCGCCCCGACTTCGTGCTCAACACCGGCGACAACCTCTCCGACCCGGAGGGCGTCCCCGAGGTCCTGGACGCCCTGGGCCCCCTGATGGAGTTCCCGGGCGCCTACGTCTTCGGCTCCAACGACTACTACGGGCCCCGGCCGCGCAACCCCGCCCGGTACCTGCTCGAAAAGGTGCAGGGCCGCCACGGTCTCAACGGCAACCCGCCGGTCGTCGGAGCCGTCCACAACCCGTGGGAGGAACTGCGCGACGGTTTCGACGCCGCGGGCTGGCAGGACCTCACGAACACCCGGGGCCTGCTCAAGATCGAGGGGGTCTCGGTCGAGCTGACGGGACTGGACGACCCGCACATCAAGCGGGACCGGTACCCGGAGGTGGCGGGCGGCCCGTCGAGCGCGGCGGACTTCTCGATGGGCGTGGTCCACGCCCCGTACCTGCGCGTCCTGGACGCCTACGCGGCGGACGGCTACCCCCTGATCGTGGCCGGCCACACCCACGGCGGCCAGTTGTGCATCCCCTTCTACGGCGCCCTGGTCACCAACTGCGACCTGGACACCGGCCGTGTGAAGGGCCTGTCCACCCACACCGCCGAGGGCCGCACGTCCTACCTGCACGTCTCGGCCGGCTGCGGCGCCAACCGCTACACCCCGTTCCGCTTCGCCTGCCCCCCGGAGGCGACCTTGCTGACGCTGGTGGGGCGGGAGCGCTGAGCGGTCCCCGGGGGGCAGGGCGTGACCGGCTGAGCCGCCCCGGGGGCGCTGCATCACGTCCGGCTGAGCCGCCCCGGGGGCGCTGGATCCCGTCCGGCTGAGCCGCCCCGGGGGGCGGGCCGACCGGCTGAGCGGTCTCCGGGGACCGGGAGATCGCCCTCTGAGCTGCCCCGGGGGCGGAGGATCGACCGACTGAGCCGCCCCAGGGGTCGGGGATCGACCGGCTGACCGTCCCCGGGGGACGCGGGATCGTCCGACTGGCCGGTCCCATCGGCGGCCGGGTCGTCCGTGGTCATCGTCCGGCGGCCGGGTCGTTCGTGGTCATCGTCCGGCGGCCGGGTCGTCCGTGGCTTGCGTTAACCCACTCGGCCCACCCACATAGCCCGCTATGTCCGGTCTGTCTACGTTGAGGCCATGACAGCCCCGATACCCAGGGACATCCCGGACCTCCCCCCGATCCCGGGCCACGTGGTCCTGCCGCCCACCGTCGTGCCGGCCCGGGCCGTGCTGATCCCGGCCCGCCGTCGCCCTGTCGCCGTCTTCCGCGTCGCGATCGCCCTGCTGGCCCTGACCGGCGTGACGATCGAGCTGCTCACCGGCGGCGACCCCGTCACGGCGGTCCTGAGCACCTTCACGGTCCAGAGCGGCATCCTGCTGGCGCTGGTCATGCTCGTCTCCGCCCGGTGCGCCTGGTCCGGCCAACACCCCCTGCCGGGTGCCCTCACGGGCGCGGCCCTCTTCTACGTCGCCGCCGCGGGCCTGGTCCAGCACGCACTCCCGGCCGGCGCGTCGCCCCTGTTCGCGACGTCGGGCGGGGCCGGCCCGGCCTGGCAGACCGTCGCGACCCACCTCCTCCACACGGCGGTACCGGTCGCCGCGGCCCTGGACTGGCTCCTCTTCACCGCCCCCGGCCGCCTGCACCTGCGCCACGCCCCCGCGTGGCTCCTGTACCCCCTGGCCTACCTGGCCTTCTCCCTGGCCCGCGGCGAGCTGCTCCGCCCCGGCTCCCAGGACCGCTACCTCTACCCCTTCCTCGACGTCGCCCGGCACGGCTACAAGGCCGTCCTCGGCAACGCCCTCCTCGTCGGCCTCGCCCTCTACGCCCTGGCCGTACTCCTGGTGGCCCTGGACCATCTCCGCCCGAGCCCGCTCCGTCGCCCCCGGTAAACGCGATTTCGTCTCCGGCCACCGGTGGGCTAAAGTAAACGACGTCGCCGCGACGAGCAGCGACGATCGGGGTGTGGCGCAGCTTGGTAGCGCGCTTCGTTCGGGACGAAGAGGTCGTGGGTTCAAATCCCGCCACCCCGACAGTGAAACACCAGGTGAGGCACCTACTCTTAGGAGTAAGTGCCTCACCTGTTTTGCATGCGGGTCCATCTGGGCGACTGCCGCCCCGAAGCGCGCCAAAAGATGCCGTCCATGACCACAGCGCCGGCCTGGATCACGGGGCGGATCTGCTTCCGGGAGACCTCCTCGGGTCACACAGCGCCGACGGGGCACGCTCGGATGGGCATGGTCTGAAACGCTGGTGACCCGCGTAGGACGACCTCTGGCTGCCCCGCTGCTACGGTCGCTTGTATGTCGCTCCCGGTCTCCACGAGCCAGGCTGTTGACCTACGCGTACAGCCGGTTGACGAGGTCCTGGACCGCGTCGCGCGGTCTCTTCAGGTGCGTTTCCTCCCGGACACGGTGGTTCGCAAGCGCCGGTCCGTGGGCGCCCGGACAGACCGTGAAACTTGGGTTCGCATCGAACGACGCCTGCTCGACAAGATCACCGATCAAGGATGGAACGGCGCCGAGTGTGCCGCCCGCCTGGATGGCGTCTCCCAGCCGACATGGCGGGGATGCGTGGTCTGGCGGGACACGAACGCCACGGTGATGTGGCGGGCTGACGAGACCGACCTCCTGCCGGCCCGTCCCGTCGGTAACGCCGTTTTGAGTGAGGACCCCGAGATCCCGAACGAGTGGTGGGCTGGATTGAACGCCTCCCTGGGCGCGCTGGCAGCGCACCGAACCGGGCGGGTCGCTACACCGGATACCGACACCATCACCCAGGCGTCGGTCACCGAGTCCATTCGGGCCGTCTTTTCCGGTGACTTCGAGACGACTGTCCAGCGTTGGGTGCCGGCCCACGCAGACCTGAACTGGGCCAACGTAACGGCGCCGGTGTTCAGTCTCTTTGACTGGGAGGACTGGGGCAACGCCCCGCAGGGGCTGGACTCCGCCTCTCTATGGGGGAGTTCACTAGCCGTCCCTTCTCTGGCCGACCGTGTACGGCAGGAGCGTCGACAGGACTTCGAAAGTCGGGACGGCAAGCTGATGACGCTGTTCGTCTGCTCGAAGATCCTCGGACCGTATGCGCACCCGGAGGATCCTCGGTTGGAGCCCGCGCGGCGCATGGCCGAGCACGTCATCGACGAGCTTCAGACAGGGTGATCACGTGTGCGGACGCGGAGGAGTCTGCGGTACTCCTGGACGGTCCGCTCCTCCACCTGGCCTGCCAAGGCTCCTAGGAGTTCCCGCAGGTGAGCCGGTTCGTCGGTGCCCACAGCGATGGAGGCGACTCGCGGTAGGTGGTAGGCGGTTCTGAACGCCGCCTGGACGGGGGAGAACCAGCCGACGTCCTGAAGGAAGAGGCGCGGGTCGACCTTGTCCCACACAGGGGCACTCGTGCTGCCCCCGAAGGCGCTCATGCCCCAAACCTCACCGCGATTGAGGTCCCACGCGTCGACGAGGGTGTCCGATGCGTCCAGCGTTTTCGCACCGACCAGCAAGCCGGCGCGGACCATGAGAACCGACGGCCTCGGCACGGTCACGTCGACCAGACTCAGCAGCGGGGACGGATCCCACGACGCGACGCCCCATGCAGCGCACAGCCCCTTCTCTGTGGCGTCCTCCAAGGCGGTACACGCCGCGGCGAGCGCCTCCTTGTGGTGCGGGCCGGTTTCCCGGAGCGATTGTTCCGGGTTGTGCAGGAACACCAGATCCGGCTCCCGACCGAGGTCCTTGGCCACGTCTTCCACGGCCGAGGTCAGCCGTAGGGGATCCAGTGAGTGCTCCGCCCCACCGGGCCCTGGGAAGTAACCGACCTTCGTGGAGACCGTGAACTTCGGCAGCAGGTCATCGGCGATCCCGGCCAGGATCCGGTGCGAGCGGAAGCCGAAGTAGTTGGTGCTGGTGTCGAGCGCGGTGACGCCAAGATCCAGCGCTCCGGTCAGAAGCCGGCGCTCGTGACGAGACCGGTGTAGCCCGAGGACAACTCGGGGGTCAGGACCGCGCACAGCTCCTCCTCCACCAGGATCCCGGCGACTTCTGCCGCGTCGGCCCCGACTACGGCCACGGCGTGTTCCAGCACGACCGGCCTACCGCTCAAGAGCAGACGCAGCGCCGGCAAAGCCTTGGCCGCGAGGGTCAGCTTCTTCCCTGCGGCCAAGACGTCGACGGTCTCCCCGCTCTCCCGGATCCGCGGAGGGAAGTGGGTGGTGCACACCACGGCGTCGAGCGGCCCGAGTATGTCGAGAAACGGCACGTGCCGAGGCAGTGTCGTCTCCTGTTCGTACGCGATCAAGTAGTCGGCCGGGGAGCGCGCGTCGAGCAGTGTCGCCGCGGCCTCGGTCAGAGACGCGCCGTCGGGACCTCGCCAGCGGTCGAGATCGTGCCTGAAGATCTCGCGCTCGCGGCACCAATCGGCAAGCCAGGCGAGCCAATTGGCGCCGGTGCGTTTCGTAATGCCGAAGGTGACGTGGAGGCTCTTCCCCGAGCCGCTGCCGGTCCGGGTCGCCTGGTGCCAGTGGCCTCGGGGGATGTGCATGACGTCGCCCGTCCTCATCACGCCGGACCAGATGATCTCGTCATTCGGGGTGTTGTTGGGGTCGGAGTCCCGGTACATGGGGACCTTGCGGGAGGCGGCTCGCACTTCCCATTCCTTTTCGCCTGCGAGCTGCACGATCACGACGTCGTGGTCGTCCCAGTGCAGGGGAAATCCGGCGGCGTCGTTCGTCGTCAGGTACGCGTTGACCTGAACACGCTCCTGGGACCACCACTGCAGCGCTCGGCACGCGACCTCCATCGTCGGGTCGAAGACGTTGGCCTGGTCGAGGATGAGCGTCGCGCCGTCTCGCAGGAGGTTCCCGAGGCTGCGCATGTTGACCATGGGGATGCTCTGGCCTCGGGGGCTGACGCTGTCGGTGTAGTAGACGGCGGGGTGCACCTCCACGCCGTTCTGGAAACACCGGAACTGGGGGCGGTTCAGGCTTCTGCGCATGGCGATGTCGAGCAGCCGGTTGGGGGTCAGGAGGCGGGAGAGCAGTGCGGAGTCGTCCAGCTCGCCCCGCGCGAAGCCCTTGCCCAGCTCCGCGGCCCCACCCCACCCGAGTGCCGTCTCGATCGCTTCGATCAACCGATGTTCCATCGCTGTGCCTCCAACGGTGTGGTCACCTGATGCGGACACGGCTGGGGCCGGCACGGCCATCCGTGACGGCCCCAGCCGCTCGTGCGTACCTACTCGCCGTCGTGCAGGTTGCCGTCGCCGCCCGGCCACGGCGCGTCGCCGGAACTTCCGGAGTTGTCGGAACGGAGACCGTCGTACCGGTCGTGCACGGCGGTCAGCTCTTCGACCGCCATCAGCAGGCCGCTACGGGCCGGCTGTGACGCCGTGCGCTCTTCCACCTCGTGCTCCTTCCTCTTCGGGTCTCCCACCAGGGGCCCGGCGGGAGGTCATGGCCGCCTCACGGCCCTGGGGGAGACGGGTTCCGTGAGGCGCCGGTCTATCGGGTGGCACGGTGAGCCGCAGCTCTGCGCCTACGGCCAGGCGGCTCGGCTGCTCACGGGAGGACGGCCACGTCCCGGCGCATGTTGGCCTCCAGGACGCGCTGGTCCAGTTCGTACAGGCATGCGCGGCACGCGAAGAGATCCGCGTGTATGCCGCTCGACCGAACGGGCCCGATCCACGTCACCTCGACGTCGTCGCGGCCACACCACAGCCAGCACTCGCCGTGCTCCTGCCATCCGTGCCGGTCCCACAGGGCATACGCCGTCGGCTCCCCGGTGACGGGGTCGATGTCGCGGCGGGTGGGGCGGAAGACCACGTCGCGGTCCGGCAGCGGACCCGCTCGCACTGCATGCCTTCCCATCACGCGACTGCCGACCGCGGCGACTCAGGCCTGGGTCCGACCCGGCCCTCGGCCCGCATCGCGGATAAGTCGCGCGGCCCGGCTTCGGCAGGGCCCACCTCCACCGCCATGGGCAGCGCCATCTCCGCCCACACCCGCTTACCGGGGCCGACGGACTCCCAGGCACAGCGCGTCGCGAGCAGCCGGACCAACGCCAAGCCGCGCCCGTTCTCGTCGTCCGCTTGTGTACAACGGCTCCGCGGGACCGCCGGGTGGCCGTCCAGGACGTCGATGACCAAGCGGCCGGGTCGGCTGGACAGCACGACGGTGATCGGCCCCGTCCCGTGGACGACGGCGTTGGTCAGGAGTTCGGAGGCGACCAGTCGGATGGCGTCGGCGGTCGCCTCGTCCAGCGGCACACCCCATGCGCGCACCTTGTCGACGATCTCGCGTCGAGCCGGGGGCACCTCGGATGCGGCACCCGTGAGGACGAACCGATGGACGAGCGTGGGCATGGCGGACGCCTCCGAAGAGCTGGAGAGCGGTTCCATCCCCGACGGGGACGCGGGAATGGAACCGCCGATCTGAGGAGCCTCTCCGCGAGCGTCCAACCGAGTTCGCTCGCCGACGGCTGATACCCAGTCAACGGCGCAGATCGGCCCACCGGAACGTTTCTAGGGGGTTTCTGCCGGGGACGCCCTCCCCGTACTCGGACACGGGAAGTAGCCTTCCAACTACGCCTTGAGCGGACGACAGGAGTGATGACGTGCCTACCGAGCCGTTAGCAGTCCACCCGCTGACCTTCCTCCTCCAGACGCGCGGGTGGGGCAAGGCCGAATTCGCCCGGCTCATGCAGGAGCACGGGAGGAAGCTCGGTCTCCCGCTCGCGACCAACCGGACGACTGTATGGAAATGGGCACAGGGCCAGGAGCCGGACGCGGACGCCCAGCGCGTCCTCGCAGACCTGCTGGGCGTGCCGTACGAGCAGGCGCGCGCGGAGGGATGGCCCCGCTGGCTCCCCGTCTGGGAGGTGACAGGGCTCACCGCTCCGTGGACGGAGGCCGGTACCGTCGAGGCGTTGTCCGACCTGGTCGGGAGTGGACGGATGGATCGCAGAGGCTTCCTCACCATCACGGGAGCCGCCCTGACCAGTCTCGCGGCGAGCTGGGTGGACGCGCCCTCCGCCATGGCCGCGGCGCTCAACGGTGACCGGGTCACGGACACGATGGTCTCGACGATCGAGCAGCGCATCAGTACTCTCCGCACGCTCGACGACCAGCTCGGCGGCGCTCGACTGCTGGAACAGGCGCGAGGCGACCTGGCTCTGGTCACCGGTCTCCTCGGCGGTGGCCGTTACACCGACGCGGTCAGGATCCGGCTGTACGCGCTGGCGGCCCGGGTGTCGCACCTGACCGGTTGGATGGCCTACGACGCCGGCCTACGTTCCGCGGGCCAGCGCTACTACGTCGGCGCCCTGCGCAGTGCCCGCACCACCGGCGACGACGCCTTCGGCGCTTTCATCCTCGCGGAGATGGGGGTGCACGTCTCCGAGGCGGGACGCACCGCCGAGCGTGTCGGTCTCGTCTCGACCGCAATCGACAATGCGCCACACTCCCTGTCGCCCTGCACCCGGTCGTTCCTCTACCTGCACAAGGCGGAGGCCCTCTCACGAGACGGCACGCACCGCGAGGCGGGCACGGCCCTCAACCGTGCCACCTCACTGTGGGAGCACAGGGAGACGGACGACAACCCCGACTGGCTCGACTGGTTCGGTGAGGCACAGCTGCGGTCGACCGAGGGGAAGGTGCTCTTGCGTTCGGGGCAGCTGGAGCGGGCGACCAGTTCCCTGGAGACTTCCGTGACGAGAGCCGCTCCCCGGGACAAGGCGGTACGGTCGAGCCGTCTCGCAGAGGCGCGGCTCGCCGGTGGTGACCTGGAGGGGGCATTGGACGCCGCGAACTACGGCGCCGCGCTCCTGGAGGACAGCGTCAGCTCCATTCGGGCCCTGGACCGCCTCAGAGAGTTCTCCACGAAGCTGGAGCCGCACAGGTCGGTACCCTCCGTCCGCGAGTTCCGCGAACGGTTACTGGAACTGTCCGTCGCCGCCTGATGTCGACTACCCGGCCACCGGGCAAGAGCCGGTCTCCGTGAGGACGGCTGCGGGACTGCCAGGATGGCCGACATGACGATGATCTACGGCGAGGTGGCACCCGGATTCGAGTCGGTACGGGCGGCGTTCGCGGAGAACTTCACCCGGCACGGCGACCTCGGCGCGGCGGTGTGCGTGTACAGGAACGGCCACCCGGTGGTGGACTTGTGGGGAGGCGTGGCCGACGCCGAGACCGGCCGTCCCTGGACGCGGGACACACTGCAACTGGTCTATTCGGCGACCAAGGGGGCGACCGCCACCGCCGTGCACATGCTGGTCGAGCGCGGCGCGCTCGACCTGGACGCACCCGTCGCGAAGTACTGGCCGGAGTTCGCCGCGAACGGCAAGGCGGACATCCCCGTGCGCTGGCTCCTGTCCCACCGGGCCGGCCTCGTCGCGCTCGATCACCCGGTGCCGTTGAAGGAGGCGCTGGCCTGGCACCCGATGGCGGAGGCACTGGCCGCTCAACGCCCCCTCTGGACTCCGGGTACGGCGCACGGTTACCACGGCCGGACCTGGGGCTGGCTGGTCGGCGAGGTGATCCGACGAGTATCCGGCCGCTCGCCGGGACGCTTCTTCGCCGACGAGATCGCGGCTCCACTGGGCTTGGACTTCTTCATCGGCCTGCCCGCCGTTGAACGCGACCGAGTCAGCCGCATGGCGTACCAGCGGCCAGACGTCGACCTCACCACCTTGCCCGCCGAGTCGGTCCCCGAAGAACTCCGCGAACAGGTCGCCGCCTGGCGGGACCCGAACTCATTCAGCAACCGGGCCTACGCGGTCACCGACCCAGCCTCGATCGACTTCGACTCACCGGAGGTACAGGCCGCGGAGCTCCCGGCCTCCAACGGCATCGGTACGGCCCGCGCGCTTGCCCGCATGTACGCCGCGCTGATCGGTGAGGTGGACGGCGTGCGCCTGTTCTCCTCGGCCGTCCTGGCGTCGGCGGCCGAGGAGCAGGCCGGCGGGAAAGATCAGGTCATGCTGATCCCCAGCCGCTTCAGCGCCGGGTACATGCTGCCCACCGCGAGCAACCCGATGTTGGGGTCAAGCTCATTCGGCCACACGGGTCGAGGAGGGTCGCTCGCCTTCGCCGATCCGGAGCACGGTGTCGCCTTCGGGTATGCGATGAACAACATCGTCGGGGGCATCGGCGATGTGCGTGCGTCCTCCCTGGTCGAGACGGTGCGCGAGGCTCTCGCGTAGCCGGTCGGCGTCCCTGGCGGTGAGACCGCGGGAGATTCTTCGGTCATCCGCTTGGCCACCCGGGGCGATGGACGCCAGGCACCGCCCTTCGACCCGACCTGCGTCAGCCGGGCATCGCCGTAGCGCGCCCGTCTGCCGCCGGCGGGGACCCTCCGAGCTCCTCGACCCCGGAGCAGGCACACCGCTCTGTCAGTACCCGCCGCTACTGTCGTGATGACGCATAGGGGAGCGAGTCCAGGGAGAGGGCCGGCTGTGGGTGGGAAGCTGCGGGTGGGACAGGTCTACCGTTACGCGAGCGGCAAGGACCCGAAGCCGGAGTCGCTCGACGGCTTCCCGAACTTCCACCACGTGACGCACTCGTCGGGCCACAAACGGCCTCTTCTGGAAGCCGGCATCAACGGGATGGCCAAGGTCTCCACCCCCGACGGCATACGGCGCCCGGCGATCCTCATCCGCTCCAGTCCCTGGAAGGCCGGCACCGAGCAGACGCCTTGGCACGACGTCTTCGACATGGACAACGGCCACGTCCGCTATTTCGGCGATCACAAGGCCGGTTCGAGCGTTCCGCCCGGCACGACCACCGGCAACGCCGCCCTACTCGACGCTTTCACCGATCACCAGGGGCGAACCGCCGATGAACGAGCCGCCGCCACGCCTCTGCTGCTGTTCCGCGCAGTCCCCCGGAACGGCAAGCCAAAGGGCCATGTGGCGTTCTGTGGGCTCGGCGTCATCGAGCGGACCGAACGCTTGGTGCAATGGGGAGGCCGCGAGCACACCCCGTTCGTGAACTACGTCTACGACATCGCCCTCATCGACCTGACCTCCGAGGACGACACGGTCGACTGGGAATGGATCGGGGCCCGCAGGGACAAGGGCGTGTCCCACGCTCAAGCACTCGACCTCGCGCCACGGGCATGGCGGGAGTGGGTCAAGCACGGTTCCTCGGCCCTCCCGGGACTTCGTCGCCGGGTCGCCCGGGCTCAGGTGGCCAAAGTGCGTGATCAGCGCCCGAAACCAGGCAGTGGTGAAGCCGCGGACCTGGAAACGATCTACAAGTACTTCGACGGCCGCAAGCACGACTTCGAGGCTCTGGCCGCCGCGGTGGCGGCCCGTGTACTGCGTGGGGCGGGTCACGGGTACGTGGAAGGCTGGCTCACACGTCGGTCGGGTGACGGCGGAGCCGATTTCGTCGGACGTCTCGACCTCGGCGGCGGAAGCGGCCTGGCGGGCACGAGCCTCGTCGTGCTCGGACAGGCGAAGTGCGTCAAACCCGACACACTCATCACGGCGGAGCAGATCGCCCGGGTGGTAGCCCGGCTCCGACGCGGATGGATCGGGGTCTACGTCACCACCGGCGCCTACTCCGAGTCGGCACAGACCGAGATGGTGGAGGATCAGTATCCGATCATCCTCCTCAACGGCACGAGCCTGGTCGCGGAACTGCGGAGCATGGCCAGGGACGACCACGGCGGCGACCTGGCGGCGTGCATCGAGCACGTCCTCGCCGGACGGGAGGTCGCGATCACGAACCGACGCCCCGAGGAAATCCTGCTGCAGTAGCCGGCCACCGGCCGTCCTTACGCACGGTGAACCCCGGCAGCTCTTCTTCCAGGGTGAACGCGCCTGACGGCACTCGGCGATTCACCCTCCGGCCACCACGGACAGCGACTCCCGGAACACGCCTTCCAGCTCCTCGTCGAGTACTTCCGCCGGCAGCGAGTCGAAGGAGATGAAGGCGTTGAGCCTGAGCACACGCATGAGGAAATCGCGGAGTACCCGCCTCTCCGCGTTGGGCGGAACGTCGAGCGTTTGCCACACCCTGACGATCGCCCGCACCAGATGCGGGCTCCCGCCGATCGAGGTGCGTCGGGCGTAGATCTGGTCGAAGTCCGACTCGTTGAGCACGGACAACGAGGCGTAGAGGTCCTCCCTCCCTCCGTCCTCGTCGTACAGAAGGTGTGCTCGCCACCACAGCCGGCCGAAGACGTGGCGTGTGACGTCGGTCCCCAGCACCCGGTCGCGATGCAGGTCCGCGAATCTCCACGCGGACACGTCCGGCAGGACGACGAGGGAGAGGAAGGCCCAGAGGTCACCCGCGACCGCCTCCGCCGGCACGATGCCCGAGTCTCGGTGGAGGACCGTCGCCACGTCGATGTCGAAACCCGCCGCCTGCCTCCTGCCGGGTTTGGCGGGATAGCCGCGTTCGGTGGCGCACGCGAGCACCGCCTCGCGTAGGGAGCCGAGGCTCCGCTCGGGAAGACGGGACCCGCCGGTGGCCGCGTAGAACATGGCCGGGTGGGAGAGAGCCGAACGATCACGCAGGTACTCGACGGAACGGTGCAGACACTCCTCCCGGAGGCGGGCCGCGGCCGCGGGCAGAAGCCGCGGATACAGGTGCACCATCACGTTTCCTTGGAGAAGAGGCCGACGGCGTGCTGGATCTTCGCCGAGAAGAGCGCCGGATCCGTGCGACGCGTCATGCGCAGGGAGGTGAGGGATGTACCGGGGAGGAAGGTACGCAGAAGGCCGAGCAGTGTGTGACCGAGCGTGTCCTGCTCGAACCGGGACGAGTCCGTCAGCTCCTCGTCGGACACGGCCCGCTCGATCATCAGGCGGACGACGTCCTGTCGGACGGCGGACTGGATGAGCCGTTCCGCGTACGACGCCTTCTCCGCCCGGCGAAGCGCGTTGAGCACGACCGGCGTGCCGCTGTTCACGAGCAACACGACGGCGCCCATCGTCGCCGCCTCCAGGTTCGAACCGACGTCGAGATACCAGGGAGCGTTCTCCGGGTAGCCGGCACTCTTGAAGTCGACCACGGCCATGGGGAACTGCGACGCGTCGCCCTGCAGCCGCACACCGGCCCGGTGCTGCCAGAGCACGGACCCCGCGCGTCGGGGACCGGTCGGATCCGGATTGTCCAGGGCCTTCGCGAGAACCAGTTGGGTGTCGACGGACAATCGGCCGCCGCTGTCGCGTCCGATCACGGTGAACGAGAGCTGCGCCGAGCGGGTGCCCCCACCGTGCAGTGTGATTCGGTGGGCCAGTCGCCGAAGCCCGCTGCCGGTGGAGCTCCAGATCGCGGATAGGGCGAGCTCGGCCTCGTAGGGGAGTCCGGCCGAAGCCCTGACCGAGTCGAGGTCAACCTTGACCTCGGTCTCGAGGGACAGGTCTGTCTGGAAGTCCCAGTCGGGTATGAAGGCGGGCAGCGGAACGGCTTCCCCATCCTCGGACTTGAGGGACCACTCGGCCATCGTCACCGACCCGACGGCCGCGCTGCGATAGGGGTAGGCACGACGGTTCACCGATCCTCACCCCCTGCCTCGGCCACGACCGTCACCTCGGTCATGGTGTCGGGGGCCGGCCGGACGACCAGCGACCAGACCGTGCCGTCGCCGCCGACCGTGTGCAACGAGGACCCGTCCGTCACGGGTCCGCTCCCCGCACGCCATCCCAGCACAGTGGGGATCGACGCTCCGATGGGCGGCTCCGTCTCGACACCGCGCCCGTCGCCCAACGCGACGGCGGAGCGACCGTGGACGACGTAGGAGCCCGCGTCGGGCAGGGTGAATCGCTGGACGATGACGGCTTCACCGTCCACCACGTCGTGTTCGGGGGCTCCGTCGTACAGAACGCGCCTGCGACCGGAGAGGACACTCGATCCTCCTCTGGGACCGGGGATCCCACCGGCTCCGGCCGGCCCCCCGGAGCCCCGTCCGGTGCCCGAGGAACCTCCCGGGGGCGTCGT
The DNA here is from genome assembly GCF_004364245.1 of Streptomyces sp. BK208. GTDB lineage: Bacteria > Actinomycetota > Actinomycetes > Streptomycetales > Streptomycetaceae > Streptomyces. Next base: position 103,519 of record NZ_SOAV01000009.1, read on the forward strand.
ACCCGCGGCGAAAACCGCCTCCGCCCCCTCCCCCGTCGTACCCGCCATGAGTCCAGCCATGAGTCGGCTCATCCCCGCGAGGGAGACGCCTTCACCCGCCTCGTTCGCCACCCGGGCCGGCCCGGAAGCCTCCTTCATGGCGTCGTTGATCTTCCGGAGGGCGTGCTTGGCCAGGCGCTGGTCGTCGCCACTGAGCTTGTCCACCAACCAGGCGTCGTGCGATGCGGGCTCCGCCGCCGCGAAGACCCGGTCCACTGCGGCGTCGGCACGGAAGACCGCGGCGTAACCCCCGCTCTCCTCGAAGAAGGGGGGACCTTCGAGGTACTTCACCACCAGGTCGACCGGCCGCATGAGGCACGTGTGGTGAAGCCGGTCCCCGATACCCGCCTCCTGCGCCACCCGAGGGGGCCTTCCCTGCGGGGAGATGAACTTCCGCATACCGAGTCGGCCGAGGACGCGCCCCATGGACTTGTGCTCGACGAGGCGGGTCATGTCGTCGTAGGCCCAGACGAACGGTCGCAGGTGGGGCACCTCCGACGGCCTGGGAACGGGGACGGCCAGGCCCTCGTGGTGGGCGGAGAAGCGCATGGGGGCGTCTCCTCCCTCCGGGAGCATCTTCGGCCAAAGGTTCCAGACCATCGCGTCGACGATCCACCTCATGGCCTCGGCGTCGTCGCGTTCGCCGAAGACCGGGTCGAGAATCGCGACGGAAGTCCCGGTGTCGCCGTCGGGGAGGGAGTTCAGGCCGAGACTTCCGGCGACCTCGTCCGCTTCATCCCCGACCAGCGGCTCGACGTAACCGCGGCGGACCCTTCCCCAGAAGTGGCGGCCGGTGAACGTCTTCGCACCGTCGTCGCCTTCCACGGTGTAGCTCTCGTGGACCGCCCACCCGATGAGTCGGGTCTCCAATCGGTCGTCCACCCGACAGCGCGTGTTCACGATCACCGTGTGCGATGCGGAGAGGAGGTGGAAAACCGCCTTCCCGAAACCGTAGGTGCCGCCACGGCCGGTGACCTTGCTGGAGCTGCCGGTCTTGCGGACGAACGACGCGAAGTCCGACTGCCCGGGAACCGCGACGTCGGCGCGGGTGGGTCCGCCCAGTCCCCTCGTCCCCGTGTCGGTCACGGTCAGGATGCGCGGGGCGGGACGTGCCAGCGAGGCCCGGAGCTTGAGGTGGCGCAGCTGAGGCGCGCCCGCGGCCAGGAGTTCGCGCCACACCGGAGCCTCACTGGGTCCGAGGGTGCGCAGTTCCACTCGGTAGTTCACCGGACCGTCCCCGGTTCGTGCGTCCCAGCTGTTCTGAGCCGACTCCCTCACCAGAAGTGTCAGCGGGTCGAGCTCGGTGCCGTCGAGGTTCTTCAAGGCCCCTTCGGCCGTCCCTCCGCCGCCGGGGGCGTAGGGCTCGGACGACCAACGCGGGGATTCCGCGCTCATGGCGTCCACCCCAGCTCGTCCAGGAAGGCATCCACGGCCGCGTCGTCCAGCACCGGCGAGTGGACACCGGCCAGGTCGACGGTGTAGCGAACGTCCAGGAGTGCGTCGGGTACCGGCTCCGTCAGCGAAGCCGCCGTGAGGCGGGGGAAGGCCCCGTCGACCTCGTACCAACGTTCTTCAAGCGGTGACACGCGCAGTGCGCCTTCGTCGTCCGTCTGTCCGTGCCGATAGCCGACACGTGCCAGTCGAAGCCACAGCTCCGACTCGTCGTCGCACATCCGGGCCGCCTCCGCGGCGAGCTCACCGACGGTCCGCCCCCGCGGGCTCTTTTCGAACCGCTGCCAGGCCAGCATCAGACGACCGTCCTGCGGTGCCTCCAGCTGGTCGATTCCGTGGACGTCGAAAGTCCTACGCTCCGAGGTCGTGTGCGTGCTCTTCACCTCCACGGCGCGGAGGCCGTCGGAGAAGTCGTGCCGTCCTCCCTCGGGGCCGGCCCACCACCTCACGGCGCCCGGGTCCTTGACGAGCAGGCGGAGGAGGACCGACAACTCGCCGACGAGGCCGATCTCCTGCGTCTCGGTGAGCGTGCGGGGTATGCCGCTGAAGAGCTGACGCCAGCGGTTCACCACCGCCAGCGTAGTGCGGTAGGGCTGCCGCCCGTCCGCCTCCAGTGCCACGAGGACGTCGGCGCACAGCCCCGTGAAGACGTCGTCGAGATCCCTGCGGGTGCAGACGATATCCGCGAAACGTCCGTAGGTCTCGTCGTCCTGCAACGCCCGCTCCATGACGCGGAGTGTTCCGCCGATCCGCCCGGTGGGGATACGTCGACGTCCCCGGAGGGGGATCAGCAAGTGACGCAACGAGTCACCGTCGGTAGCCGCAGCGACCGCCCCGTGCTCGGTGACGACGGGGAGCGGAGAGGTCCTGAGAGCAGCTCCTGGGCCGAGTGGGGCGAGATCCAACTCGGCCCAGTGCCGGTCGAGCACACGCCGCAGATCGGCGCCCCCGCTCAACTGTCGTCCTCCTCGAAGAGCAACGACAGGTCTTCCTCCTCGTCGTCCTGTACGCGGGACAGGTCGGCGCTGTAGTACTCCACCTCACTGTCCTCACCCCGAGGCATCGGGAAGACCAGACCGACGCCGATCACGTGGTCGACGGCATCGAGCGGGGCACGCCTCTCGCGGTTCGTCGGTGACGGCGATAGAGCGTCGATCGGGTACAGGGTCAGCAACGCGGTGTCGGGCGCCTGCTCGCGCCTGGCGTTCTTCAGCGCCGCCTCGTTGATCTCCGTCAGCGCACCGAGATCGAGATCGACGCCGGCATCGCGACGGCTCATCAGGGTCTTGATGTCGGCGGCGTCGCCTCCGCTCTCGCCGAGCTTCGCTCGGATGACGCGGTCCACGGCGAGCCCGGGGCCGAACTCGTACCGCTTTTCCGGATCATCGCTGAGCGGATTGCCGATGATCGCCACGTTCCAGCGCTTCAGCGAACCGCCGCCCCCGGACCGCACCCGACGCTCTACGTAACTGCGCAACAGACCCGCGTCGCACTCCAACGACTTGCCGTGGAAGCGGTATTCGTCGAGGAAGTCCAGGATGATGTCGTAGGGCACACCTCGGAGGATGTGCCTGCCCTGCATTCCGTTGTCCTGGTGTCGGGCTCCCGCCAATCGCAGGGAGCGGTCGACGAGGTCGTGGGCGGCCTGCCGGTTGGCCCGCAACCACTCGGCGTCCCGCGTACGGAAGTAGCGGGTCTGCACACGCTGCCCTCCGTACGCCGCACTCGCCTTCACCGCGTCCCGCATCTTGCCCGCCGCCGTGATACGGAGTGACGGGTGGGTCCGCATGCGGACGGCGAAGGTCCTGGGCGTCTTGTCCTCGACCATGTACACATCGATGTCCCGACGCATCTCCGACTCGACGGTGGCGATGTGCCTGAACCAGTCGCGCATCCCGTCCGTCATCCAGATGCGCGGCAGGTCTGCGTACCCTTCGCGGAAGCCGAACCAGCGGCCCATCTGCAGCAAAGAGTCGTACGTCGTGGCGTTTCGCACGAAGTAACTGACGGCGAGCCCTTCCAGGGTCAAGCCACGCGACAGAGTGTTGCCGCCCACGGCGATGGCGACGACCGGGCCGGCCTCGTAGTCCAATCGCTTCACGCTCTTCGAGTTGTCCAGGATGATGCGACAGTCGTCCACCACACCGGCCAGCAACGGAAGGAGAGCGTCGAAGGGAACGGGTGTCTCCCCGAGGTCCGGCTCGTTACCGGGGACACGGGCGATCTCGGCCTCCCAGAGCCGCCTCAGCTCCTCGAGCAGTTCCCCGTCCGCGGCATCGAGCCACCCCGCCGTCCGCTTACGAAACGCCTCCAAGGGCCTTTCGAAGCTCTCGTGGACGACGGTGCTGACACTCGTGTGGATGAGCATCGTGGAGTGGGGAACCCCCGTACCACGCACCCGTCGGGCGGCCGTGACGAGCCAGAAGTACAGGACTGCCGTCCTCAAGGCACCGCTGATCTCGGGTACGAACCCCTCGATCTCGTCTCGTCCCGGTCGAACGAGGGGCACCTCCTCGTCAGGGACCGTGCGGATCATGTCGTATCCGTCCGGTACCTCCTGGGGGTCCTCGCCGTCCAAAGCGTCCCGGCCGAACAGAACCTCGGTGCCGAAGTGTCCGCGTGGCTTCGGCAGATTGACGACGAAGTCCTCCGGATAGAGGTCCTTGGCGGCGGGGTCGATCAGCAGGTTGGCGAAGGGCGTGGCGGTGTAACCGACGTATCCCCCGCGGGGGAACAGGTCGATGATCTCCCGGATCAGCGGATTGGTGCTACGTGACGCGACACTCGCCTGGTCGGCCTCATCGTCGATGATCAGTGTCGGGCAGTTGCGCAGGTAGTCGGGCGCCTTTTCCAACCACGCCTTGAGCTTCCGCAGCCTGGGCACGTTCTTCTTGATCACGCAGAGGACGTGCTGCTGACTCTTGTCGCCGAAGAAGGCCGCCGGGTTGCCCGCGGGAGGCTCGAAGTCCCCGACGCGACCGGTGAGCGGGTGCCACTGGTCTATCACCGGCTCCACGAGCTGCCGCTCGAGTCGGAGCTGTGTCTGCAGTCGCAGCCCGTTGTGGACGCCGGCGAGGACGATGAAGAACTTGTATCCGGCGTCGGCCGCCTTCGCGATGAGCGCGGTGAAGTTGCTGGTCTTACCCGACTGCACGTAGCCGACGACCAGCCCTCTGGTAGAGAACGCGCTCTCTAGGGGGTGGTCGAGCATAGAAACGACCTTGGTCGAAGCGGAGTCGAGGCCGCGCAGGCTGTCCTCGTCCCACGACTGTTTCGCCAGCAGGTTCCTGAGAGCGGGCCAGCACCTGTCGTCGTCCTGGGGGCCGACGTACCAAGTCTCGCGGTTGTTCCGGACGACGGAACCGGGCTCCCGCTTCTCGCGGACGGCGATGGTCTCCTGCTGATGACGCTCCGCAATGCGCTTGGCGAGCTCGTCGGACATACCGAAGAGCTTGATCGTCGCCAACGCCTGTTCGGGCGTGTGCGTTTTGATCAGGCGCTTGAACGCCTCGTACTGATCCTCGAACTCCTGCAAGCCCCACCCCTCGGATACACGGCGTACCGCGATCGTAGGGGTGGCCTACGGGTCGACCGCCATACGAGCGGCGTCCGACCCGCGCGCCCGTCGGCCGCGGACGTCAGGTCGGCCACGGCCACCACCGTTCACCCTCCCCTAGGTGAACCAACGGCTGAGGCCCCGGCGTCGGTGTCCAATGAAACAACTCTATATCCGCGCGCACCGACAACCGGGCCCGGATGCGGGAAGTTCCCCGTACGGAATCACCGAACGTTCTGCGCAGGACCGATCAGGCAGCCGCCGCCAGCTTTCGTCGCCGCTTGGGCGGACGGGACGCCTTCACCGTGGTCGTTGCCTGAGGGTCCCGCTGAGCGAGTAGCAGCGGGGCGAGGTGCTCGGCGATGGCCCGTCCCAGCCCGACGGGCACGGCGTTACCGATCTGCCGTGCGATGTCGCTCCTGCTTCCACACCATTGGAAAGACTCCGGGAAGCCCTGCAGTCTGGCCGCTTCCAGGTGTGTGATGGGCCGATGCAGCCAAGGGTGCAGGTAACGGCCCTTCTCCGGTTTAAAGAACTCCGTACGGATGGTGACCGACGGCTTGTCGCGGTGCAGTCGCCCCATGACGTCGGCGGAACCGCTCTTGTGCTTCTTCCAACAAGGCGCAAGCAATTCGAAGGGGATATCGAACCGGTTTCCCCCCTCGGGAATGGAACGATAGCGCGCCATCGAGATCGGCTTTATGCCGTTTCGGCGCAGATGAAGCTCGTCCATACGGAACGGGCCGGCGATCTTACGCCCGTTAGCGGACACCTCGCGTGTGGGTAGATCGGAGGAGAGCTTGCGCAGCACGAGGTCGGAAATCGTCTGCCATACGGTGCGTTCGGGCCCGGCAGCCGGAGTCGGGATGAGCGCGGCCTGTAGTTCCATGTCCGTCAGGTCATCGATTAGACGAGCCGAGTCCACGGCGGATCGTAGATCCTTTCGGATTCCGACGACAATCGCACGGAAACGTCGTTGCGGCACACCATAATCAGCAGCGTTGAGAAGATCATCGTAGATGAAGTATTCGGAGAGAGCTCCCCCATCCCGAACTTCTCTGCGCAAGAGTTCGAATTCGGTAGAATTCCTGAAGGCGTCGACATTCTCCATAACGAAAGCCATCGGCCGGACGGTTGAAACCACATCCAGATAATGGCGCCAAAGCTGGTTGCGCGCATCGTTCGGATCTTGGTTTCCAAGCCTCGAAAACCCCTGGCAGGGCGGGCCACCCAACACGATGTCGGCTTCGGGGAGTCCTCCGGGCCTGTCGACCCAGTCCGCGATATCCCCTTGGTGGATATGCGCCCCGAATTTCTCGGTGAAGTTCACCGCGTACGTAGCCGCCGCCGCCCGATCGAGCTCGACGGCTGCGACGGGCCGGTACACCGGACGGCCGCCGCACTTCGCGTCGACGAAGCCCTGCGTCAGCCCACCGCAGCCGGCGAAGAGGTCGATCGTCCTCAGCGGAGCGAGACCGGGATCCCCCGCCTCCACTTCGGAGGCGTCGACTTCATTGTGTGGTTGGCGCATTGGCGCACTGTAGCCGGCCACCAGGCCGGAAGGCAATCTCCCAACTGTACAGCTCAACAGCGTTTCGCGCCGGCCCCCAATCAGGTCCATTTCGGACTGCTCGATCAGGTCATGCAGCACCTTAAGCTCGAGGAGTGGACCTTGGGCACCCTTCACGCGGATCATCCGACGGCCCCGCGAGCCGACGGCGCACCTCTGCCTACCGCCCGCCCTCCCGCGCTTGGCGCCCAAGGGCCGGGATGACGAGGACTGATCGCAAACGTGAACAGGATCGAGCCGCCGGAGGTCACGCCAAGCGTTTCGTGAGCGACGAGTCCGGCGTCAAAGTACCCGCCACCGTCGTCCTGACCGAGTCTCGAAGGACGGGGCACGTCGTCGCCAGACTCGAATGGGCTGTCGCAGGACGCAGACGCCGATACTCCCTCGGCGAAGTGGACCACCCCACCCGGAGCGCGAACCTTCGTGCCGCTTGGCTCCTGGCCGAAGAAGCCGGGCTCCTGGTGGCGGAGGAGATAGGGAACTCCTGGGCCTCGTCGAGCGGTACCCGGGCGTCGATGCGTTCCAATCGAGCACGCGACACCAAGCCCGAGCTCAGGCTCCGCTCCTCTCTGCATCGGGAAGGGCTGCGCTTCAGGGTGAACGCCAGGCCGGTGGCCACGTTGCGCCGAACCGCGGACGTGCTTTTCACCAAGCACAAGGTGGCGGTGTTCGTGGACGGCTGCTACTGGCACGGGTGCTCCACCCACCGGTCGATCCCATCGACGAACAGGGAGTTCTGGGTGTCGAAGATCGAAGGCAACAAGAGCCGTGACAGAGAGACGGACAGCCTCCTGGTGGAACACGGCTGGTTCGTGGTCCGAGTCTGGGAGCACACGCCGATCGACGACGCGGCCGCCCTCGTACGACTCGGACTGGAGGAGTCCAAGTCGAAGCACGCCGCCCGTGTGCTCAGAGCGGACGTCCGTTGAGTAGATCGTCCAGGGCGTCCGCCTCCCTTCGCAGCACGATTCGCCCGTCTCCGTCGCTGTAGGCGAGGAGCCGGGCGCCGGGGGCCAGCCCGGCCTCGACGAGAATCCCCATGGGAAGTTCTACGGAGCCGTCCTCACGCACCAGGGCCTCAGCCGGTTCTCGGATCATGCCGCCAGGATCGCACGCCGCTCCCACCCCCGTATTTGCCCTGGGGGCGGCAGGCGCATCCAGCGTGACCAGACCTCGTAGTCGCTCTGCACGGGTTCGCAATCCGCAACGAGCCGCTTCGGCCCGTCCTACATTGCGCGTCGCATGACGGCCTGGAGGCCACATCACCTGGGCTGTCGGACCTCCGCCAGAACATCGTCCAAGAGTCCCCTCACATCGCTTCCGCCCAGCACCAGCTGTCGATCGAGCAGCCGGTTCCCGGTTTCGCAGGAGGTCTCGCTCACAAGGGAGCAACCGTGGCAGGCCGAGAGGTTCAGCTGCGAGGCTCCCTGCCGATCGCTCTCGATGCAGACCGGGTCGTTGGAACAGATGTCCGCGTCGTCCAGAGCGGCCACCAGGAGCGGGATCAACTTCTCGGGGGCCCCGAGTCTGACGAGGCCGCCGAGGGTCCCCTGAGCGTCCCCCGCCGCGGTGTAGATCAAGATCCCGGCGGTCTTGTCCGTACGGTCGGAGTTAGCGTAGATCCGCTCCTGCAGCGCGGCGGATGCATAACCGCTTGCGAACGCCAGTCGCCGGATAAGCAGGTGCGCCAGCGTGTGCAGGGCGATGTACCTGGGTTCCGGCATGTCGAGGCGGCCGGCCCAGGGAGAGTCGGCCCTGCGCTCCTTGAGAATGCCGGCGCGTGCCTCCACCTCCGGTTGCGCCTCCCACTCGGCGAGCTTCCGCTCGTCGAACCGCAGGAAGATCCCCTCCCCGTACAGCTCGATCGCCGGGTAGGTGGGCCAACGCCGCTGGTCCGAGCCCAGATCAACGCTGATCATCGCCGCTTCTGCGTCATGACGCCGGAATCCTCGTAGAGCACGGACCTCACGGACCCTGCGCACCTGCCCGATGCCGCTGATCTTGCCGAGCAGACTCTGCGGCCCTGTGACGCCTCCGAGGCTTCGTCCGTCGACGACGAAGTCGCTTCCCGAACCGTCGCGTCCACCGTCCAGCTTCTTCAGGAACGCCGCCCACTCACCATCCTTGAGATCGAGCAGCATCTCGTCCGGTGCGGTCTCCTCCCCCGCCGCCACGGCGAGGACGGTTTCCGACGTAACTCCGAGATCGTCGGCGATCCACTCCGCCACCTGCTCCGACAGGGGCCCGCCGTTGTCCGTCACCACCTTCTCGAAGAACACGTGCCCGCGGATCTTGTCGGCCGCCTCCGCGGACTGCGGACGTTCCTCGGGTATGTCGAGAGCCGAGATCCTCTCGGCGATGTAGTTGCCCGTGGCACCGCGCTGAACGGCGACCAGCTCATACGGGCAGGGCTTCTTGACGGAGTCCTCCGGCTCCCAGGGTTGCCGCCCCGCGCAACGGATCCCGTCCCGGTGCAGAGCCCCCTTCGTCACGAGTTCCGCGAGCCTGCGTTCGTTTCCGCATCCATAGCACTTCACCACCAACGCCGCGAGACCTTCGCCACGGGTAGCCAGCTTGTGGAACCTGAGCGCCTTGTAATCGCGGCAGAAACGGACCGCTTCGCTCAGGCTCGCCCCGCGCCCACGATGCGCCCACTTGAACCAGTTGACGTCCTGGGCGTGGCTGCCCTTCTCACAGACGGCGATGTAGCGCATCGGTACGAGGGCGCCGCCACACTCACAGGCGTTACTCCACTTACCTTTCTTTTTCCCGGTCAGCTTCGAGAGCTTGTCGCAGCGTTCGCAGAACCGCCAAGCGGGAAAGCGCCAGTAGGGCAACGCGGGAGTGTCCTTGCCGGCGCGACCCGCGTGTTCCGGCGGTTGCCTGAGGACGCCGGCACCGAGGCGCGCCATCAGACGCTCACAGCTGATCTCATGGGCGAATCTCTTGTCCCACCAGGACGTGTCCGGCGCCATGAGCGACTCACCCCGGACGTCGACGATCGCTCCCACACCGAACGGCGAGATCGTCTCGGAGAGGCGCAGGTCATGCCTGATCTTCTCCACGGTGCACCTCCTCCTGCGGCTCCTGGACCTCGACCGCCACGTTTGGCTCCACAGACCTCATCGAGTCTCCGACGAGCCACCCTTCTCCGGGCTGACCGAACCTCTTCAACAGAGCTGCTTGATCCTTCTTCGTGCGCTGGTAGTACAGCGGCTCGTCCGCCTCGCGTGCCTGTGCCGCCCGCCGGTCCCAATCCCTTAGAAGGCTGCCCACCGCAGAGCGCGTCTCCTCCGCTTCGAGACCGTCGGCGCGCGTCACGTAACCGAGAAACCCGTCGACGAGTCGGTCGACCGCTTCGCGGATCTTGTCGTCCCCGAGGTCGAGCCGACCCGCTGCGTCGTTCGGGGCGAGCGCGCTGAACGACTGCCTCAACAGCGCCACGAGTGCGCCGGCGAGCGAGCGGTTGCGCGAGGCCAACGACCACGGCGTGACACTCGTGGGCTCTACGCTCCGGTAAAGAGCCTCGTGATAACCGCGGAAGGTCTCGAAGTGCGATCGGTCGCGGGCCCTGCTCGACCGGAACAGCGTGACGACGACGCCTTGCGTGTCTCCACGCCCGACACGGCTGGTGGCCTGGATGTACTCGGCCGTGGTCTTCGGCTGCCCCACCATGAGCATCAGCGCGAGCCTCGGAATGTCGATGCCCACGGAGAGCATGTTCGACGAGAGGACCACGTCCACGGCGTCCGACGACTCGTCGACCCCGATCCGGAGCGCACGGAGGTCGTTCGGCAGTTCCTCCGCTCCGCGGCGACTCGTCAGTTCGAGGACCTTTCCGGCCCTGACGGGACGCAGCGGGAAACCGAGCCTTTCGGCACGAGGCTCCAGACGGCCGTTGACGTCGTCGACGACCAGCGTTCCGGTACGCCCGAGCTCGCGGAGGCTGTTGTGGTACATGACCAGCGTCCAGTACGCGTCCCGTGGCGCGGCGGACGGAGCGCGGGCGGCGAGTGCCTCCGGCATCTCCACCATGGGAGTGACGGCGGCGATGACGGCCGACGGTTGCGAGACCGACTGCGGCATCAAACCGACGTAGAGACGCCCTTCTCCGCTCTCCACGGGGCGGGAAAAGAACGTCCGGTCGTCGTCGAGCCCCGACGGCGGGTACAGGGCGACTTTTCGTCCGTAGAGCCCTCCCACCTGTTCCTCGGACGCGCGGATGGTGGCCGTCGAAGCCACGATCTTGGGGCTGACCCCCGACCGGCTCAGCAGGAGCTGGATCACCGCGTCGAAAACGGCGACGGTGGTCCCGAGCGGCCCCGAGAGCAGGTGCAACTCATCCTGAATGATCATGGACGGTTGCTTGAAAATGGTCCCGAGACCGAGCAGCCTCCCGGCTTCCGGCTTGAACTGCAGACGTGCGAACTTGTCGACGGTGGCCAGCAGGATCGTGGGCGGTTCCTCGTACAACACCTCGTCGACGACCGCGAGCGGAAGCCCGTCGGTGAACTCGCACGACTCGTCGACGCAATGGAGTACGACGTCCGGTCCCACCAGACGCATGCCGTAGGCATGCGGCTTGTCGCTCCTGAGCTTCGGCACCATCGGCGTCAAACACCACGGGCAGCTCTCGACCTGGAACTCGTTCGCCTCTTCCGGACGCGCGGCCTTCTGAAGACGCTTGAGCGCGTCACGCGCCTCTCCACGCGTACCGGGGGTGACTTCGTTGCCGACCCACAGACCGATCGAGAAAGGCGCCATCCCCTTCGCCCGGCCGTCCGTGGCCCGCAACCTCTCCATCGCACAGACCAATGCCGCGGCCCGCTGGAATTGCTGAGCGGTCAGGAGCCGCAGGGTATAGCGGGTGATGACGGCGGTTCCCCCACCGGCCGTACCGTGGTCGAGCCGTCGGCGGAAGACCTCGATCGCGGCGAGACCCAGGTATGCCTCGGTCTTACCACCACCGGTCGGAAACCAGATGAGGTCGACGAGTCCCCGGTCCTCGTGCCTCTCGTCAACGGTGGAAGCCAGCGAGACTAGCAGGAAGCCGAGTTGGAACGGCCGCCACTCCGGTTCCCGCACCTGGTCCTCCGGCTCCCCACGGTTGATCGCCCCCTGCCGCATCTGAAGGCGCATGGCGGCCATGCCGAGTGAGAATGCCGTTCGGAGATGTTGCTGTTCCGGTGACCGGAGGAGGTCGACGCCCTTCTTCATCCTGCCGACCGTGTTCTCCGAACGTTCGGCGATACGGACGGCCACGGCTTTGTCGTCGCCGAACGCTTCCGCCCGTTCCATCTGCCGGGAAGCCCAGCCGGCGAACGCCTCGACGAAGGCGTCCAACGATTGCAGTACCGCTCCGGGGTCCTCGTCGATCTGCTGGAGGTGCCTCATCTCCAAGGCCCCGGCTTCGGCCGTCCCCTCGTCGAAACCCGTGGTCTCGACGGCGGGCACCACGAACGCCGGGACGGGTTCGAGGAAGATCCGTGTGCAACGGCCAGCCGTGAACTCCCAGTCCGCGGCCATTCCGTGCCCGACCGCGTAGACCTTTCGGTTGCGGTACCGCAGACGCAGCTCGGCGGCTTCCGGATCGGCATCGAACGAACGCGTCGTGTCGTACTCCAGGATCTCTGCACCAGCGGGCGGAGTGACGGCCAGACGGACCTGGAACAGCATCCCGGGGATGTCGAGACGGTCGTCACCCGTGGACTCGGTCAGAACCCGTACATGGACGGTGACCAACGAGTTTCCCCCGAAGACGCGCCAGCGCGATCCGACCTCGACCGAAACACCCCCCACGGACAGGCGCTCGATCTTCTTCTCCCGCCGGAGCTCGATGACTCCGGCGGAGAACGGAGTACGCCGCCATCCGGGTGGCCCGTCCCCGTCGACGACGGCGTACGTGCCGCACGAGAAGTCGACGTCGACGGAATCGCCGTCGGTGACGAAGGAGATCGCGACGGACGAGGGCCTCCAGTCCTCTGCCAGGGGGACCCCGGCGCCGCTCTCCTCCACCTCGCCGTCCGGGACGTCGGCGGAAACGTCTTCGTCCGTGTCTCCGCCGCCGTGAGTCCCTCGATTCCCGGCCTCGACCGGGAACAGCATGCCGACGGCGTACTGCCGGTGAGGCAGGTTCGTCGTGACCTCGTCATCGCCCGCCTCGGGCCCTACGTAGGACTCTCGAAGGTGTTCCAGGGCCTTCTTCTGAGCCACGGTGAGGTTCACTTGCAGACCTGCTTTCGAAGAAGAGCCTGGAGCCGCTTCTTGTCCTCTTTGGACGCGATCACGTGGAGCGTGACCCGCGCCCTCGTGACTGCCACGTAGAAGGCGGCCAGGCCCCGATCGTCGTACTCACGGGGCAGGCCGCAGACGATGACGTGCTCTGCTTCCAGCCCCTTGGCGAACCGCGGGTTCGTCACGAGGAACCCGGCCTCGCTTCTATAAGGCTCGGCGCCCTCGGAGACGTTGATGATCCAGATGTCTTGACGACGGGCGCCGTCCGCGACGAGGTCCCGGGCCACGGATTCCGCGGCGTCGACGTCGGCCGTCCCATCGGACCACCGCCACTCCACTCGGTCACCGTGGACGATGCCCGGGTCTCCGACGTCGGCACCCAGGTATTCCTGCACGACGTGGACGATCGCCCGGGTGTTGCGGACGTTCCGGTCCAGGTCGTACTGGAGCGCCTCCTGCTGGACCAGCTCACAGACATCCGGGTCGAATTCGCCGTCGACGCGTGCCTGGTTGTTCGGATCCAGGAACATCCTCCACCGACCGCCCTCGCGACCTCCGCGGATCACGGAGTCCAGTGCGTCCATACCCTCGGCGTTCATAAGGTCCTGCGCCTCGTCGACGAAGACGACGTCGTACTGCTTGTCACCTGACAAGTCCGCGAACGGAAGAAGATCGATGTCTCTGCCCTCGATCCGCGGGCCGAAGAAGTCGACGAGAGCGGGTGAGTGGAAGGTGATGAGAACCGACTTTCCCTCGCCCGCCTCCTGCTTCGCGCCTTCCACCAACACCAGGGACTTTCCGGTGCCCGCACCGCCGAAGACGAGCATCCTCGGGTTTCGGGAGAGCGCGGCCAGGACCCGTGCCTGCCCCTCGGTCGCCCGGTTCTGCTCCTCCAGGACGGCGCCCCGCTGTGCATCCATGACGGGCATCCGCGTGAACTCGCCGAAGAGGCGTGCCCGCAGGGTCTCGGACCGAGCGATCCTGACTCCGAAGGGTGCGGTCCTGGCCTCACCGGCGACCTTTTCGAAGGCTTCCGTCATCGCCGCGGTGGTCATCTGGTCCCTAGCCCACCAGTGGCTCCCCTTCCACTCGACCGCGGCCGGAGGCGCGTCGATGTCGGGGGTGAGGGCGACGGCCTCGGTCGCGAACCAACCGACGCCTTCCTCCTGAAGAATGTCCCGCAACGCGTACATCGCCGACTGCGCCTGGTCCATCGGGGACTCGCGCAGCTTCTTCCAGTCACCGTGGCGGTCGATGGAGTACCAGACGCCGTCGTACTTCTTGACACCCCCGCCCTTGACCTCGACGATGACGACGACACCGTCCCAGAGCACGACGAAGTCGGCTTCCCCCTGCTGCTTGACCGCATGACTCCGCAGCTTCACCGAGTGGAAGGCGACCGCCCCGTGGGGCCCGTCGATAGCCCGCAGCAGTCGCGCCACCCGCCGTTCGGCGTTGCTGGTGGTCGTCGTCTCGACGTCGGCGAGATCCGGTACCAGGATCATGCTCCCTGCTTTCGCCAGAGGTCTTCGTAGGCGCGGTATCCGAGGAAATCGTTTACCGCCCCGAAGTTGTCGGCGACGTCCACGATGAGGCACTCCGGTTTGCCGCCGTTCGCGGGGCCGCGCAGTCCGCGGCCGGCCATCTGGATGTACGCGCTGGGGCTGAACGTCGGCCTCGCGATGTACAAGGCCCGGACACCGGGTGCGTCGAAGCCCTGGATCAACAGATCGCAGTTGGCCAGGACCCGGATCTCCCCCTTCTTGAACTTCTCGATTACGTCACGGCGTGCCTGCCGTCCGGTCTGGCCGCTGACCGCCTCGGCCGCGACCTGCCTGTAACGAAGCGTGGCGGCGAGGACCTGGGCGGACAGGACGTTCGGAGTGAACACGAGGATCGGCCATTCCGGGTCCCTGCGAAGAATGTCCTCCACGAGGATCCGCATGCGGGCCTGGTCCCGCCCGATGCGGTCGAGAACCTTGGGCTCGAGTTTGCGCCAGGACTGCACCTGCTCGAGTTCGTCCGGCTTCAGTGCGACGTCCACGCCCTTCAGCACCTCGTGTCGAACCCGCGCGAGGACGCCCCTCTTCGACAGCTCCTCGTAGGCGTTGCCTCCGAAGGCCCTCATGATGTGGTGGCCGAAGCGGGCCGCCAGCTCCTCCGTCGGCTTGGTGACGACGTCGCTCTTCCCCTTGAACGGGGTGGCCGAGACGCCCACCAGAGGCCGCTCCCAGCTACGGCCGTCGACTCCGAGCCACCTGAGGATTTTCGTGTACATCTTCGATCCGCCCGCCCGGTGGGCCTCGTCGATGAACACCGCGGACGCGCGACTGAGCCACTCGTACTCGGGGGTGTCGGCGACCCTGTCGAGCTTGGCGTCGGTGGCCACGACCACGCTGAACTCGGTATCGGGCTCGTGGACCACGTTGGAGTTCCAAAGCCTGCCGATGGTCAACGGACGCTCGTCGCCGAGCCATCGCCAGACGGTCTCGAACGTCTGCACCGCCTGCTCGCAGAGCTCCTCCGACTGCGCGATCCAGATCACGGTTCCGCTCATGTCGCCGTCGACGAAGAGCCGCAGCACGGTTTCGGTGGCGACGCGAGTTTTTCCGGCTCCCGTCGGAAGTTCCACCATGCCCTTGCGTGCGCGCCCGTCCGCTTCCCGGGACGTCAGAACCTCCTTCAGCTCCCGGCTGATCTCCTTCTGGAAATCGTGCAGAGGGTTGAGCCTCACGGCACCGGGCACGACGAACTCCTCGTCCTGGTGCCGACCGCGGCGTCCGGCATACTGCGTGCCGAATCCCATCTTCCGGAGCCAGGCGACGGTCGACGCTCCCCCCGCCCACGCCGTGGGAACGTCCGTGTACCCCTCGACGCTGAATTGATCTTTGAGGAATCTGATCGAGTCGCTGCCGTAGACCGTCAGGAAGAGCTCCGCAACGGACGTGGAGTCGTCCACCAGGCCCTGCCCTTCGAGTGCCTGCCAGAGCCCCTTCGGCAGGCACTCCTTCAGCGTGTCGTCGCCGAAGAAGATCTCCAGGCGCTCCGCATCACCGGTTGCGGCACGGGCGGCCTGCCGCTGTTCCTCCAGACGTTGGTCTGCACGTGCTCGGAGGATGTCGCTCAGCTCGGCGTTCGACAGACGCAGGTCGAACGCGCCGTTGACGATCTGCAGAACGCGCTTTTCGTCGAGGTCGGCATGGACCACAAGAGTCAGCCCCTCGAGATGCCACTCGAGCGTCTGGTCCTCGACGCCGTCCTCGGTGGTCACGCGCTTCGTGATCTGGACGGCCTTCGCCACGGTCGCGTTCACGACCTTGTCCTCGACGAACGTCGAACGCAGCCCGGCGTACAAGTCGATGACGCGCTCCTCGCCCTGCCGGCCGTCGACCAGCAGCGAGAAGGAGAAGCTGTCCTCGAACCGACGACATCCGACCTCCTCGACGAGCAGCTCCGCTTCGTCGGGGTCCGCCTTGAGGTACGGCTTCTGCCTCATGCTGAGGAACGCGCGTTCTTCTTCGGTCGTCGCCAAGTACACCGCGTCGGGCCGCCTCGCCTCGATGACGCGTCCAACCCTGGCGGGGATGAGTGCCGGACGCCCGTCCGGGAATGCGGTCCTGCCGGCAGTGAGAACGAACCCCGTCAGGGCCCCGTTCTTGATCGGCTTGAGGACCTCCGACCGGAGCGCTTCGCGCATGACTTCCGCCGGAACCTCGTCCAGTCCCTTCGGCAGTGCCAGGGCGTCTTCGACGTGGCGCGGTCCGCGGAAGAGAGGCAGCAGAGCCTCGTACTCGACGAGCGACGCGGAGACTACGTGACCGGGTGCCCGGTACCCGCGGCTCGACTTCAGCAGGCCAGCCTGGTCCACCGCCCATCGCACGGGGGAAGCGACTCGGTGGGTGAGCCCCGTGTCGACGTCCGTGCAGAGCCAGTGACCCGTCTCGTCGAGCCGGAGCAGCCTCTCCGTCCAGTGTTCGCGGATGCCCTCGGGCGCCTCCGCCTCCTTCAGCATCAGGAGCGCCGAGAACGGACCCGGACCGTCGCCCCTATCGAACTCGACCTCTTCGACGGGGCGCTCTCCGGGCCCCAGCCTCCGGTTCAGCTCGTCCAGGACGTACTGGCAGTAGTCGTCGAAATGGACCTCCTCTTCGACCGAGTACGAAGCCACAGGTTCTGTGATGACGCCTGCTGCATGGGCGATCTGGGGAACGCACTTCGTCCTGTCCAACACTCGGTCGGCAATGCCGTCACCGAGGCCGTCGATGTCCAGCACGTACTCGGGCGACGCCCAGCCGCCGTCGCGTGTCGGAACCTTGAGGGAACCTGCCTTGTTGCCCGCCACGAGCTTCTGCGCCTGCGCTATGGGCACGTCGACGGCCGCGTCCCAGAATTTCGGAAGCTCGTCGTCCTCCGACTCCGGCGACAGCTTGGCCATCCTGGCCTCGAACTTCGCGAGCGGATCCAGGTCCCGGAAGCCCCTGTCACCGAGCTTCTTCTCGACGCCGGGAACGGCTAGAAAATTCGGATCGACGAAGCACGATCCCTCGACCTCGATGCCCTCCACGCGATGGAGGAAGACCTGACCGCGATCCTTGACGGACTTCATGCCGCGAGTCGTGGGTATGACCTTCGCGGAGCCGATGCCGTCGACTCTGGGATTCCGCAGCACGAAGTCGAGCGCTCTCGCGGCAGAGGCCGCGTCGGCCCCCTCCGCCCACTCACGCAGCCACGACAGGACGCCTCTCTTGGGTACCTTCTCCAGCGCCTTCGCCTCATCCCTCGGCCGCGAGTCGACGAAGGCGGAGGAGGCACTGCACACGTAAAGCGTCCGCAGACGCGTCATACGCTGATTGTTGGCGTAGCAACGCCAGTGCGGCACATCGCCGCTAGTGTGGGGAGACTTGATCCACTCTTCGTGGTCGCGCTCGGACGCCTCGCTGACGCGGAAGTCGAGAGGACGGAGCTCCGGCGGCGTGCGCAGTACACCTGCAGCATCGGGGATCAGAGCCCTCTCGCATCCGAGCTGCGGGATATGAACGCAGAGGATCTCATCGCCGAACGAGTGGGTCTCGCGACCACGTGCAGGCATGTAGTCCAAGTGCGCTGCAGGATCGTCGAAGGACGAAACCTTCGGCAACATGTCGAGGAACATCCCGGAGAGAGTCACGAGGATCTCCCGGTTGTACGCGTTCGCGAGCAGCGTGGTGCGGTCGTCGTTGACGCTCCAAGGGGCGTTAAAGAGGGCGGATGCCGACGTCCTGTCCTGGAGCGGGAAATACGACCAGAACCCGCCCGTCTTCAGTTGGGCGAACCGTGCCGGCATGGCGACCGTGACCTTCATCCGGTCACGCGACACCGCTTCACCGACCTCGGTCCGAGCCTCGGGGCTGGGTGCGTGCATCCGATTCTCGACGTACCACTCCTCGTGGTCACCGTCGGGACGCTCGATGCGGAACCTACCGTCACCGAGGTCACACGACACGTGGCTCGTCACGAAGTCGGCGTCGGCGCCGACGACCCGGAGCCGGACCTCGCGCACCGAGTTGACGAAGAGGAGGAACTCGGAGCGGAACTCCTCGATCTCCCTCCGGAGGTTCTCCAACCTCGACGCATGCGGCAGTCTGACGATCGTCACCGCCCAGTCCGCCAGCTCGGCCAGGATCGGGTCCTCGGCGAACTCGACGTCGGCATCGATCCGCGTCAGGGTCCTTAGGACCGGCAGCCTCTTGGATGCGGGGGCGATCGCCGCGAGGGCCGTCTTCGCCTTGGGGGAGTTGAACTCGAAGGCGATCGACCGGCTGAACACCTGCGGAGCGTCGGTGACCGCGAGCACAGATTTGAACCCGAGTCCGAACCGCCCGATCTCATCGCCTCTCTTACCGCTGAGGTGCGCGTGCGCGAGCGTGGTCAGGCCGCTACGCGAAAACGGACGCCCGGCGTTCGCGCAGTACAAGGTCTGGCGATCGAGGTCGAGGACGATCTCGACCCGCCCGGCCCCCTCCTCGTGCTCGGCGGCTCCCGACATCGCGTCGGCCGCGTTCTGCACCAGCTCCAGTAGCGTGCGGTTCGAGTAACCGCCGACTCGGATGGACTCCTCCTGATTGGCATGCTCCGCGATCAGGTGCGAGTTCGCACGATACGAGTTGGTCGCCCGCTCGAAGAGGTCGTCGACCTCGCGAACCAGACGCTCGTCGGGAATCCAACCGGCTCGATTCGTCGCCACGCCTACACCGCCCCCGCTGCCGACACAGCAACGCACCACTGCCAAAGCCGCACTTGCATGGCTCCTGAAACGTCGATCACCATGTTCACCGGCGATGTGTCACACACCACACCACCGACCTGCCACGGACTGTAGACGCATCCACTGACAGACCGACCGGTTATTAGCAGATAGGTCGTCGAAGCAGGAGGATAGAAACCTACGCCAAACCTTCACAAGTTGTAAGGCGCAGGTACGTCACGGGTCGGTGTCGACGGGTCACTCAGCGAGAGCCGAGACGACACCGACTCGGTGGCACAGGAGGATGGGCCAAGTGAACGGGAACGTCGCACGGTTGCCGGCGTGAAGGTCCTCGCCCGAGCTGGGGTAGGAAACGCTGTGGGAGCCGTTTGGGAGCCGACCCGCTCCCCAAGCCCGTTCCATACGGCGTGAGACCAAGCGAGACCACCCACCTGACCAGGGCAAACAGGATTCATGCTGGCAGGGGTGGTAGCCGAACCTCATTCGGGACGAAGAGGTCGTGGGTTCAAATCCCGCCACCCCGACAGCTGAAACAGCAGGTCAAGGGCCTGACTCTCTCTGAGGGTCAGGCCCTTGCTGCGTCTCCGGAGATCGTCGGGGAGAAATCTGAGAGAAGATCTTGGTCGGGGTCTCCCAAGCCGCTGTAGCCACGCCACTCGATCACCGGGTCACAGCATCGTGGTCCCGTGCACAACCGCGAACCGGTCACTCCGGATGACCGTGTCACAGAGCGCCCGGCAGCGAACGCGTAGAGGCTGCGCGCAGCCCAACGGGCCAGCGCTTATCGATTCAACTGGCCGATCGGATACGCCGCCCGCGCGCACCACTCATGTTCATGCGCCATGTCAACATGCTTCTTGTAACTCCGTACTGGAGCATTGCTTCCGCAGGGTGCGCCTGGCGATGGACCACGCCGCTTCGTTGGTGATGAGGAGACTGCCGGCCAGCCAGTCGGCCTCCTCTTCGATCACTCCATCCCAGTGCCTACAACCGTGAAGGTCGAGCGCAGGTCCGGGTGGGTGCATCAGGAGCGCATACGCGTTTTCGTGATCGGCTGAGCTGTTCTGCCGCCCCGGATCGTGAGAGTCGTTCACCCAGATCTCTCGCCGCGACGCCGCGGGGACGGTCAAAGCACTCACGGCTTCCCGCTCGTCGGCGAGGAGTCGACCGATCCGTGCGTCATGGGCTATCGCCGAGCTGAAAGTCTTGACCGGGAACGCCAAGTGTTCGGCGAGTCGGGCGGGTGCGAGTGGCGACGCGGGATGGAGCCCCAACTCCTTCCGCATCTGCACCGCGAGACGGTTGGCTTCAGCCTTGAAGCCATGACGCAACGACATAGGGAGCTCCCCTACTCCGGCTGATCGTTCACCAACTGGTTGTAGGCGACAGTGATCAGAGCTTCGAGGGCTTCCGCAGCCTGCGGCGTGAGGTTGCGATCCGATCTGTCCTGTCTGTCCCAAGCGAACCCGTCCTTTGACATCCGATCGAGGCGTTTGGCAACGAACTCAGTCGTCTCGGCTTGCCCGACAGGAAATCCAGTCGGAGGGGTGATCACGCTGCGGCGCCGAATGCCGGTATCGACAGGAGTGGAGAGCACTGCCCCGCCTGCCGAGGTGTCGTGTCGACGACAAACGCGGGAGTAAGCAGCGCCGTCCGTTGCTGGACCGCGCGACGGTCAGGTTCGAAGACGCATTGCCGGTCCGGCCGTTTCGGTGGTCGTGGGGCGGACGCAATTTCCCCGGACGGTGCTGGGCGGCGGCTACAGCGGAGTGCCGTCTGTGACAAGCGGCCGCAAGAGCTGCGAATGACGAAGAAGAGGAGCGTCAAAGTGTCACCTGGTGACCATCGGGTGACCGCTGCCCGCCGGGCGATTTGTCGGATCCCGGGGAAGGATGGGAGAGCGCCACGGCGAGCAATCACCCGCCGACGCCCCCTCGCACATCACCCGAACCGCGCCGGAAGGACATGTCATGACCGCCACCGCACCCAAGGCTCCGACTGCACCAGGGGTGCGGTCCTGGTGGGGGATCCCGTACGCCACCGCCGAGCGGTACCGCCGCCCCGTGGTCGCTGAGTTCGATCCGAACCTCCCTTATGACCGCAAGGGCGTCGTCTCCATCCAGCCCGACAGCGGCGACTGGCTCGAAGCGGACAGCGGGATGGGCGAGGACTGCCTGAACCTGAACGTATGGGCCCCCGAGCAGCCGGCCGGCAAAGCGCTCCCGGTGACCGTGTACATCCACGGCGGCGGATTCGAGTACGGCGCGAACACGCAGATCACCTCGAACGCCGCCGGCCTCGCCGCGACGGGGCGCGTGGTGGGCGTGTCCATCAACTACCGGCTCGGCGCCTTGGGCCCGCTCTCACTCTCGCAGTACGGCGGGAAGCTCGCCGAGGCCAGCAACCTCTTCCTCCAGGACGTCATCGCCGCACTCACCTGGATCCAGCGGAACATCGCCCACTTCGGGGGCGACCCCGACAACGTCACCGTCTACGGCCACAGCGGCGGCGCCTATACCTCCTACGGTCTGCTCGGCGCCTCTTCCGCCGACGGTCTGTACCGGCGTCTGGCCGGGTTCTCCGGCGGACCCGCCCGCTCGATTCCGGCCTGGTGGGCCGAGGAGCTCGCGCACCGGTTCGTCACCGAGCTCGGCGTCGCGGACAACCCGGAGAAGCTGCTCGACCTCGACCCGCTCCCCCTGCGGGACGCCCTGCGCAAGGTCCTTCCGACGGACCTCGGCGTCCGCGGCGGGGTGGACAACCAGGCCACCGGCGTCGTCCTGGACATCGGACAGCCAGGCGCGGTGGTACACGCTCACCCCCTGGACGTCCTGGCCTCGGGCGCGCGCCGCGACGTCGACGTGCTGCTGAGCATGGCCAGCGACGACATGGGCTGGTGGGTGGCGAACGACCTCGACCGGTTCGACCCGCAGACGATCGACCGCGTCGTCGACGAGGTCGCGGGGTGGCGCATTTCCCGCTCCCGCGCCAAGAAGATCGTCGATACCTATGACCAGGGCGGCCGTACCCCGGCCGAGGTCCGCGCCGCAGTCATGGCGGACTACCTCTTCGCGATCCCCGCCGCCCGCGGCGCCCTGGCCCACGCCGCCGCGGGCGGCAACGCACACCTTCTGGTGATCGGCCCCGCCGAGGGCGCGCCCGCCGTACACGGCACCGAGATGTATGCCCTGGTCGGCCAAGAGCAGCCGGGCCGCAGCGCCGAACAGGCCGAGCGCGACACCCGGATCCGCGACATCGTGCTCGACTTCGCCACCGGCGAGCACTCCCGCCTGTGGCCCGCCGTCACGGACAAGCCCACCGCGGAAACCGTCGGCAACTCCCCCTTCGAGGGCACCGCGCACTACCAGCAGGTCCTCGACCTGTGGGAGGGCATCGAACGCCCCTGACGACTTCCGGGTCGCCATCCGGAACAGCGCACCCAGAGGGCGAAACAGAGTGAGGAACTCGGCATGAGCCAATCAACAGCAGCCGGCGACGCCGTACAGGCGACGATGCGGGCCGTCGTCGTCACCCGGCCCGGCGGCCTCGACGCACTGGAGATCAAGGAAGTGCCGGTGCCCGTCCGCAAGCCCCGCTGGGTGCGGATCCGGGTGAAGGCGTTCGGCGTCAACGAGTCCGAGGTCACCACCCGCAAGGGCGAGTCAGATGCGGAGGTCACCTACCCGCGCGTTCCCGGCATCGAGGGCGTCGGCGTGGTCGACGAGGCCGACGAGGACAGCGGACTGCGGCCAGGCCAGCATGTGGCGACCATGATGGGCAACATGGGCCGCTCGTACGACGGCTCGTACGCCCAGTACGTGACCGTCCCCGCGGCGCAGGTCATCCCGTTCGACACCAGCCTGCCGTGGGACCTCGCCGGCGCGCTGCCGGAGATGTTCCAGACCGCGTACGGCTCCCTCGCCACGGGCCTGGGCCTGCGAGCGGGGCAGACACTGCTGATCCGCGGCGGCACCTCCACGGTCGGGCTGAGCGCGGCCACGATCGCGAAGGACCTGGGAGCCACCGTGCTGTCCACCACCCGCAGCCCGGACCGGGCAGGGGAACTGCGGGCCGTGGGCGTCGACCATCCCCTCGTCGACAACGGCACCCTCGCCGACCAGGTGCGCGAGCTGCTGCCGGACGGTGTCGACGCCGCACTGGAACTGGTGGGCTGCTCGGTCCTCGCCGACACCCTCCGCACCGTCCGCCGCCACGGCACCGTCTGCTTCACCGGAGCCCTGGCGGGCCAGTGGACGATCCCCGACTTCACCCCGTTCATGATCCCCAGCGGGGTGCGGCTGACCAGCTACGCAGGCGAGGCCGCCGACCTGCCGGCCGACGTCTTCGCCCACCAGCTCCAGGCCATCACCGAAGGGCGCCTCAAGGTCCCGGTCGCCAAGGTCTACCACGGCCTGGAACAGGTCCGTGACGCCCAGGCCGACCTCGAGTCCGGCACCACCCCGGGCAAGCACGTCGTCGTCCTGGACGACTGAGAATCGGACCATCGGGGCGCCGCACTCCGCTCACGGCCCTGTCACGTCCTCCCGGGCCGCGAACGCGGCCGGCGGGATGCCGGTGCGGTCGCGGAAGAAGCGCCCGAAGTTCGCGGGATCGGTGAAACCGAGGTGAGCGGCCACAGCGCGGGCGTCCCACCGGGCATCTCCCAGCAGACGCCGGGCTTCGAGGAGGCGCCGCTCGTCGATGAGCTCCCGCACCCCCTTGCCGGTGGCCTCCCGGGCAGCGCGGCTGAGGGTGCGGACCGAGCAGCCGAGCAGCTCGGCGTAGTCCGCGGCCCGGTGCAGTTCGCGGAAGCGCAGCTCCAGGGCATCCACGAACCGCCCGTAGGTGTCACCACGGCCCGTTCCGGCCGTCGCCGCGCCCGCGGGGGTGATGCCAGCGGCGCCCGCGAGGCGCAGCAGCAGCGATTCGAGCAGGTTGCGCCGCAGGGCGTGGTGGACATCGAGAGGGCGGCGCCCGAGGGCCCGGTGTTCGTCCAGGAGCTGCAGGGCCGTCTGCTGGAGCCAGGCGGCGTCGTCGGGGTGCGGGCTGAGCACGGCAGGGGCGTCGTGCGCGGTGAGCGGTGCCAGGAGACGCGCGATTTCGGGCCTCAGCACATCCGGCTCGAACAGGATGAACGGGCCGCGGGCGGCGCCGGGCGGATGCCAGCACTGCACGTGTCCGGGACGCACCCACAACCACTGGCCGGGCGTCACCGTCCGCGTGACGTGGTCGACGTCGTGCTGCAGCTCACCCTCGGTGACCGCGATGAGGTAGTGGAAGGTGGCACGGCCCGGACGGGGCGGGTTCCACGGCCAGTCGTCGTGCTGGGCGAAGAAGTCCTCGACGGTACTTACCTCAAGGCCGTACGGAGTGCCGACCGGGGGCTGGAAACCGTACAGCGGGACCTCGGCCGGTCCGGCCTGGCCGCTCGGGCTCGGGTGTCGCTTGTCGACCATCACGTGTCCGCAGCCTACCGCCCTTTTTGTCGGCTTCGAGGGAAGGATGGGACGTGCCGGCGCGACCGCCGAGACATCCGACGTCCCTGCCGCAGCCACCCGAGGAAGGCAACGCCCATGAACGGATCGACCCTGTACAAGACCGCCGCCGATCATGCGGAGGGACTCCCCGGAGCCCAGCTGGAGCATCCCTTCGGCGACGACTGGGAGGTCTTCAAGGTACGCGGCAAGGTGTTCATGCTGATGACCGAGGTGCCGGGGCGTCCCGTGGTGATCCTCAAAGCGGACCCCGGCGAGGCCCTCGACCTGCGGGAACACAACAGCCACATCACCCCCGGCTACCACATGAACAAGAAGCACTGGATCACGCTGGAGGGCGGTGACGGCGTCGACAAGGAACTCGTCGGAGAGCTCGTCACCGAGTCCTACCGGCTCGTCGTCTCCCGTCTCCCCAAGGCCGAGCGCCCCGTCGACCCGCACACCTACGGCAGCACCACGCGGGCGGCCCGGTGAGCGCGGCCGGCGACCGGCTCCAGGACACCGTCCGTCAGGCGGCCCTCGCGCTGCCCGGAACAGACCACGGCTACCCGTTCACCAAGCACCTTGACGTGTACAAGGTCGCGGGCAAGGTGTTCCTGATCGTCACCGACGACCCGGACGAACAGATCATCACGGTCAAGTGCGAACCCGAACACGCCCGCGCGCAAGTTCGCCGCTACGCCACGATCACACCGGGCCGCTACCTCGACAAACGGCACTGGATCTCACTCGGACCAGGCCCCGGCATCACCGAGCGGCTGGTCACAGACGCGGTCGAGGATTCCTACGACCTGGCCGTCGAACGGCTGCCGCGACGCGACCGCCCTGATGCTCGATGAGCACCACGAGCGCCTGAGCCCTCGCTCCCCAGCGGCCGTGCCACGCCCGCCGCATCCGCACACGACACCTTCGACGCGAGAGACCGATGGAACCGACCCTGCCGCTCTTCGACGAGGAGCCCGCCCGGCCACTCGCCTACCGCCTGCGCCCTACCCGGCTGGAAGACGTCGTCGGGCAGGACCACATCCTGGCCCAGGACGCCCCGCTGGGCCGCATGGTCGCCCAGCAGCGTCTCGGCTCCGCCATACTGTGGGGCCCGCCCGGCGTCGGAAAGACGACCATCGCCCGCCTCCTCGCGGACAGCAGCAACCTGGCCTTCGAACCGGTGTCGGCCACCTTCTCCGGCGTGGCCGAACTGCGGAAGGTCTTCGCCGCCGCCCGCAGCCGGCGCACCATCGGCCAGGGCACCCTGCTGTTCGTCGACGAGATCCACCGCTTCAACCGCGCCCAGCAGGACAGCTTCCTGCCCTACGTCGAGGACGGCACGATCACCCTGATCGGCGCCACCACCGAGAACCCGAGCTTCGAACTCAACGGCGCCCTGCTCTCCCGCACCCAGGTCCTCGTCCTCAAACGCCTCGACGAAACTGCCCTGTCCACACTCCTCGACCGCGCCGAGCAGCTCATCGGACACCGGCTGCCCCTGGACGACGACGCGCGCAGCGCCTTGATCGCCATGGCCGACGGCGACGGCCGCTACCTCCTCAACACAGCCGAACAGCTCCAGGCCCTCCCGGACACCGGCACCCCCCTGGACACCGCCGCGCTCGCCCACCACATCCAGCAGCGTGCCCCGCTGTACGACAAGGCGCAGGAGGGCCACTACAACCTGATCTCCGCGCTGCACAAGTCGATGCGCGGCTCCGACCCGGACGCGGCCCTGTACTGGCTCGCCCGCATGCTCGACGGCGGCGAGGACCCCCTGTTCGTAGCCCGCCGTCTGGTCCGCTTCGCGAACGAGGACATCGGCATGGCCGACCCGCACGCCGTCCAGCAGGCCCTTGCCGCCTGGGACGTGTACGAGCGCCTCGGCTCTCCCGAGGGCGAACTGGCGATCGCCCAGGCCGTCGTCCACCTCGCCACCGCCCCCAAATCCATCGCCGTCCACCGCGGCCTCATCGCCGCGCACCGCGCCGTCCGCCGCACCGGCTCCCTTATGCCGCCCGCCCACATCCTCAACGCCCCGACCCGGCTGATGAAAGACCTCGGCTACGGCAAGGACTACCAGTACGACCCCGACACCACCGACGGCTTCTCCGGCGCCGACTACTTCCCCGACGGTATGGACCGCGAGACGTACTACCAGCCCACCCGCAACGGCTACGAAGCCCAGCTCACCGAGCGCCTACGCCACTGGGCCGCCTTGCGCGCTCGTCGACGCAGCGGCTGACGTGGACGCGTGGGCGGCGGGCCAGAATCTCGCGGTCGGTGGCGGGGGAAGTCGGATCCGACGCCATGTTGAGATTCGCAGGTCGCAGGAGGCAAGAGAGTGATCGACGGTGAGCCGGCCGGTTGCGTCACGGTCCGGCCCGTCGAGGGCAGGCAGTGGCTGGAGCACTTCTACCTCGCTCCGGACCGGCAGGGCCGAGGGCTGGGGTCCGCCGTGCTGCGCTCCGTACTGGAGCGAACGGACGCGCAGGGCATGACCGTGGGGCTGAACGTCCTGCAGGGCAGTGCCGCCCGCCGGCTCTACGAGCGCCACGGTTTCGTCGTGGAGTCCCAGGACTCGATCGACGTCTTCATGATGCGGCCGCCCGGGGTGAGGGCGGGTGCTGCCGAGAATTCCCAGGTTCGGAATGCGGCTGCCGGCGCTGCCGTGCCGGAGGGCACGCCCTAGGCTCGGCGGTATGGGACAGCGGGGTGGGGCGGAGCAACAGGCGGACGTGGCGCAGAAGTTCACCGGTATGCGGCCGATGGAGCCGCCGCCTGCCGGGTCGGACGCGCTCGGGGTGACGACCCACTACCTGACGCATTTCAGGAAGGAATACACCCGCACGCGCGAGCTGATGAAGAAGAAGGCCCGCCGGACCACCGTGGGGATCGCGGCCCTGAACGGACTGATCGCCGTGCTCGGTGTGGCCGTCGCGGCCTGGAGGTCCTACGCCCCCTGGCTCGGGCTGGCGAGTACCGGTGTCGCGGGCATCGTCGGTGTGATCTCGGCGTGGAGCGGTCTCATGCGCCACCACGAGCTGTGGCAGCAGCGGAGTCTGATACTCGCGGAACTCCAGCGCGTCATCCGGAACGTCGAGCGCCGGGAAGCGGCGGGCGACGACCGGCAGCTCATCGCCCGGGAAGCGATGGAGCTGCTCGACGCGACGCTGAGCCAGGACGCCAGCAACTGGGGCAGCCTGAGCCGGACTCCGCTGGCCGGAGCCCCGTACCCGTCCCTCTCGGCGCCCGCCGAACGCTCGCAGGAGTGACGACGGCGCCGCCCGTGGCCGCCCGGCCGGCGACAGCCCTCGTACCGCTCCGCGGGTCCCGCCGACGGCCACGGCCCCGGCAGCCTGCGGGACTGCCGCTAGGTAGAGATCCTTCCCGGGCCCTGACCGCCCGCGGGACTCTCCGGGCCCGTCGGCAGTGCCACCGTGACGCGGAGGCCGCCCTCGGGGCGGGGGGCGACGGTGAGGGTGCCGTCGTGGGCCTCGGTGATGGTGGCGACGATGGCCAGGCCCAGGCCGGTGCCCGCGTGGTCGGTGTGGACGCGTTCCGTGCCGCGCTGGAACGGTTCGG
The DNA here is from genome assembly GCF_004364245.1 of Streptomyces sp. BK208. GTDB lineage: Bacteria > Actinomycetota > Actinomycetes > Streptomycetales > Streptomycetaceae > Streptomyces. Next base: position 131,679 of record NZ_SOAV01000009.1, read on the forward strand.
TGAGGGTCGTCGCCTGGGCGGGGCTGATCGGGTCGCCGGTGTTCTCGACGGTGAGCAGCGCGGTGCGGGGGCCCGGGGCGGCATGGATCCGGACCCAGCCACGTTCGGGGAGGTTGTGGACGATCGCGTTGTGGACGAGGTTCGCGGTCAGTTGGAGGAGGAGGGCCGGTGAGCCCAGGGCGGGGGTCACGTCACCGGCGGTTTCGAGGGTGATGCCGTTCCGCTCCGCCAGGGGGAGCAGGGTCTCGGCGGCCTCTTCCGCGAGGAGGGACAGGTCGACGTGCTCCCGGGTGAAGGAGCGCTGTCCCGCGCGGCTGAGCAGGAGCAGGGACTCGGTGAGGTCGATCGCCCGGGTGTTGACGGCGTGCAGGCGCTCGATGATCTCGCCGGTGTCCTGGTCGGGGTCGGTGCGGGCCACGTCGAGGAGGGTCCTGGAGACGGCCAGCGGGGTGCGCAGTTCGTGCGAGGCGTTGGCCGCGAAACGCTGCTGTGCGGCCACGTGGGCTTCCAGGCGGTCGAGCATGGTGTCGAAGGCGTCGGCCAGTTCCCGGAACTCGTCCCTGCGGCCCGGCATCCGGATCCGGTGGGAGAGCGATCCGGTCTGCGCCGTGCGGGTGGCGTGGGTGATCCGGTCCAGGGGGGCGAGCATCCGTCCGGCGAGGAACCATCCGCCCAGCAGGCCGAAGACCAGCAGGAACGCCATGACCGCGACCGCCGTCGGGGCGAAGCTGCGGAGGAAGACCGTGCCCGGGGTCGCTCTCACCGCTCCCCGTTCATTGGTGATCAGCCACCCCTGCCGTACGAGGAACACTCCCACGGCCGCGAGCAGCAGGGCGCCCGCGAGCATGAGGAAACCCGCGTAGCTGAGGGTGAGTTTGAGGCGGACGCTCATGCCGGAAGGTCTAGGCACGGTCGCCGCCGTCGTGCCCGTCGGCGGGCGGGGTGTCGATGCGGTAACCGACGCCCGGCACGGTGGCGATGATCCAGGGTTCGCCGAGGCGCTTGCGCAGGGCCGACACGGTGATGCGGACGGCGTTGGTGAACGGGTCGGCGTGCTCGTCCCACGCGCGCTCCAGGAGTTCCTCGGCGCTGACGACACCGCCCTCGGCGGCGACCAGCACGTCGAGCACCGCGAACTGCTTCCTGGTCAGGGCGACGTAGCGGCCGTCCCGGTAGACCTCCCTGCGGAACGGGTCGACGCGCAGACCGGCGATCTCCCGTACGGGGGGCCTGCTGTGGGCGCGCCTGCGGTCGAGCGCACGGAGTCTGAGGGCGAGTTCCCGCAGGTCGAAGGGCTTGGTCAGGTAGTCGTCCGCGCCGAGTCCGAAGCCGGAGGCCTTGTCGTCGAGGCGGTCGGCCGCGGTGAGCATGAGGATCGGCATGCCGCTGCCGGAGGCGACGATGCGACGGGCGACCTCGTCACCGGACGGGCCGGGGATGTCGCGGTCGAGGACGGCGATGTCGTAGGCGTTGACCCCCAGGAGGTGCAGGGCCGTGTCGCCGTCGCCCGCGATGTCCGCAGCGATCGCTTCCAGGCGCAGGCCGTCGCGGATGGCCTCCGCCAGATAGGGCTCGTCCTCGACGATCAGCACACGCATGCCGTCGAGGTTACGAGCCGGCACGTGTCGTGGGCGTATCGAAAAGCGCATACGCCGGTGCAACGGGGTCTTCCCTTCACTGACGGCATGTCTCCGACACGACCGACCTCCACACCGCCGACGTCCGCCCCTGCCCCTGCCCCGGCTCCTGCCCCTGCGCCCGCCCCCGTGCCCACACCCACCCCCACACCCGCACCGGCGTCCCTGGTCCGCGCGCTGCCGCGGCGGGTGCTGCGCGGAGCGGGCCGCGCCGGGCTCTGGAAGCGTGCGCCGGTGCTCACCGGGGCGGCGCTGGTGCTGGGCCTGGTCATGCTGCTGCACGCGTACGTCCCGAACCGGTGGGGGAACGCCGGCAGCCTGGTCGAGACCTTCCTGCCGTGGTTCGGGCTCCTCGTCCCGGTGCTGGCGGCGGGGGCGGTGTGGCGCCGGGCGCCCGCCGCGGTGCTCGCGCTGGTGCTGCCGGTCACGGTGTGGCTGAGCCTGTTCGGCGGGCTGCTGGTCGACAAGTCCCGCCCGGGCGGCGACCTCACCCTGGTGAGCCACAACGTCGGCGCCGACAATCCGGACCCGGCCGGCACCGCCCGCGACCTGGCCGCGTCCGGCGCCGACGTGCTGGCCCTGGAGGAGATCACCGCTCAGGACCGGGGCGTGTACGAGGCGGAGCTGGCGGAGCGGTACCCGTACCACGCGGTGCGGGGCACGGTCGGGGTGTGGAGCAGGCTGCCGTTGTCGGACACGCGGCCGGTCGACATCGCGACGGACGTCGGGCCGCTGGCCGCCACGAAACCGGCCGACGTCAGGGCGGCCGGGGACCGGGCGCTGCGCACCACGGTGGCGACGGAGCGGGGCCCGCTGGCGGTGTACGCGGTCCACCTGGGCTCCGTACGGCTGAACCCCGGGTCCGGGTTCTGGACGGGCTCGCGCGACCGGAACGCACAGGCGCTCGGTGAGGTACTCGCCGCCGACCGGAGCGAGCGCGTGGTGCTGCTCGGCGACCTGAACGGCACCCTGGACGACCGCGCGCTGGCGGGCATCACCTCGAGGCTGCACTCGGCCCAGGACGCGGCCGGGGACGGCTTCGGCTTCAGCTGGCCGGCGAAGTTCCCGGTGGCGCGGATCGACCAGATCCTGGTGCGCGGCGTGGAACCGGCCGGTTCGTGGGTGCTGCCCGCCACCGGCAGCGACCACCTGCCGGTCGCGGCCGGAGTCGACTGGTGAGCCTCGCGGGCTTCGCACGGCCGGGCGCCGCCGCCCTGCGACGAGGTGCCCCCGGGCAGGAAGTCCCTGCCCGGGGTGCGGGCTCACGTCTGCCGACTACGTCGACCGGAGATCGGCCGCCGTGACCCACGGTCCCGCGGGTGGCCCTCGTGGTCCGTTCCGGCGCAATCTGGGAGAGGATCTACGTGTCCTGCGCGCTCGCGGGGGGCCGACCGGGAAGGACCCAGCTCATGATCATTTTTGGCACCAAGGGATATCTCTACCAGCTCGCGATACTGACGCTGGTGTGCAGCCGGTGCGGGAACCCCTCCGCGCACACGCTCAGGAAGCGCGTCACGAAGTTCACGCTGTTCTTCGTGCCGCTGTTCCCCTTCTCCACGAAGTACGCGATGCAGTGCACGTTCTGCGGCGTCGAACAGCAGGTGACCAAGGAACAGGCGGAGCAGCTCCAGGCGCAGGAGACCGGCGGCCAGGGCGGCTTCCCGGGGTCCGGCGGCCAGGCGTACGGGCCGTCGGGGCAGCAGCCGTACCAGCGGCCGTGAGCACGCGGGCCCAGTCGCGGGGCGGCGGGGCCCGGTGGCTGCCGCCCGACGTGCGCGTTGCCGCTTTCCGGCAGCGTTGCCGCTTTCCGGCAGCGCTGACTACCCTCGCACAGTCGTACACCGCGCACCGGGCGTGAGCGGCAGGGGAGGTGCGGGGTGACGGACCTGCGGACGGACGAGCCGGAGGCATACCTGACCGGGTATGCCGAGATCCTCGCGGGGGTCGCCGACACGGGCCGCCGGCCCACCCGCGACGAGCTGGAGGAGCGGCGGCTCCTCGGTGAGCGGGCGGCGGAGGCGGGGCACAGTCTGCGCAGTCTCGTACGGCTCCACCTCGACGCCACGCGCACCTCCTGGCCCCGTGTCGGGCCGGCGTCCTCCGGCCTGGACGGCACCGGCACCGTGCTCGCCGCCGTCGCCCAGGCCGTGGACGCCTTCGCCGACGGGTACGAACGCGCGCAGCGGCTCGCCGTACGCCAGGAAGAGGCCGCGCGGCGGGAGTTCATCGACGACCTGCTCTACGGGCGCAGCGATCTGGGCCGCCTCGCCGAACGGGCCGAGCGTTTCGGGCTCGTCCTCTCCCGTGCCCACGCCGTCGCGGTGGCCGAGGGCCCCGAGGCGTACGACGACACCGCCCCGGTCACCCGGACCGTGGAGACCGCGCTCATCTCCCGGTTCGGTGACCGGCGGGTCCTGATCACCACCAAGAACGGGCAGTTGATCTGCATCGCGCCCGGCGACCAGGACGACGTCCTGTCCTTCTTCGCCAAGCAGGCCTTCGCCGCCACGGACGGCAGCAGGGTGGCCATCGGCCGCCCCCGGAGCGGCGCGGGCGGGGTGGTGCACAGCTACGAGGAGGCGCTCAGCACCCTCGAACTCGCCGACCGGCTGAGCCTGGACGAGCCCGTGGTGCGCGCCGCGGACATGCTGGTCTACCCGGTCCTCGCCCGGGACCGGCAGGCGATGGCCGACCTGGTGCTGAGCGCGCTGGGCCCGCTGCGCGGGGCCCGTGGCGGTGCGGAGCCGCTGCTGCGGACCCTGGAGGTGTACTTCGACGCCGGCTGCACCGCGGCCGAGGCCGCCCGGCGGCTCGCGCTCAGCGTGCGGGCGCTGACCTACCGGCTGGACCGCATCCACCAGCTGACCGGGGCGAACCCGTCCGATCCGGTGCACCGCTACACGCTGCAGACCGCGGTCATCGGGGCCCGTCTGCTCCAGTGGCCCGCGCAGGAGCTGTAGCCGCCCCCTCGGCAGTCCCCCGTCGCGCCCGGCGCGGCGCCGTCGGCAGTCCTCGGGCAGCACAGCGCCCTCGGCGGCCCTCGGCGTCCCCGGCGCGGCGCCGTCGGCAGTCCTCCGGCACAGCGTCGTCGGCAGGCCCTCGGCACCCCCCGGCGCAACGCCGTCGGGCGCCCGCTCGCGCGGTCCGCCGAAGTCCAGCGACAGGGCGGGCGGCACGCCCCCCGTGCGGCCCGGTCCGAGAAGCCGGGCCCTGCGTGCCGTCCCCCGCCCGCCCGTCGCCGAGCTTCGGTGAGAGGGATCGTGCCACGGGGCGCGGCAGCGCGTCACTGCCGGGTTCCGGCAGCTTTCAGGCGTCTTCGATGCCGCCTTCGCTCTCTTCCGGCGCCCCCTGGAACCGCACCGGGTGCCTGTGCTGTCCTTGCCCCAATGGGGACTCATACGGGGAACGTTCCGAACCAGCTTCCGCAGGGCGACGGTTACGCGCACATGGTGGTGTGCGGCGACGACGGGCTGGCGCACCGGCTGGCCGCCGAACTGCGCGGCGTCTACCGCGAACAGGTCACTCTCGTCGTCCCACCCTCCGTACGCCGGGTGCGGCAGCCGGTGGTCGGACGGGCCCGCGCCGCCTCGGCGGCGCTCCTCGACCGGGTCAGCGCGGCCGTCAACCGGACGGGCAACGGCGATCCGGTCGGGCCGGGCCGCGCGGTGGAGGCCACCGAGCCGACCGAGGACGTGCTCGCCGAGGCCGGTGTGGAGCGGGCCACCGCGCTGGCCCTCGTGTACGACGACGACGAGACCAACATCCGCGCCGCCCTGACCGCGCGGCGGCTCAACCCCCGGCTGCGGCTGGTCCTGCGCCTGTACAACCGGCGCCTGGGCCAGCACATCGAGGAACTCCTCGACCAGACGGCCGCGTTGGCGACCGGTGACGGTACCGCACCGGATTCCGGGCCCGGCGGCCGGACCGGTGCCGGGGCGGGGCCCGGCGGCGGCGAGGGGTCGACGACCGTGCTGTCCGACGCCGACACCGCCGCGCCCGCGCTGGCGGCCACCGCCCTCGTCGGCACCAGCAAGGTCGTCGAGACGGACGGCATCCTGCTGCGCGCCGTCGAACGCGACCCGCCCCGCCCGGGCGAGGTGGCCGACCCGGGACTGTGCACCCTCGCGCTGCTGTCCGCGACGAGCAACGACCCGGCCGGCGCGGACGGTTCGGAGAACAGCGGCGCGCAGGGGCCGCAACTGCTGCCCGACGCGGCGGCGGTGAGGGCGGCCACCGGACGCGGGACCGTCGTCCTGGAGCAGGTGTCGTACTCCGGTCCTTCGCTGTCCGCCGGGCGGGCCGGGGTGCCCGCCTTCGGCGAACTGTTCTCGCGGCGACTGCGGTGGTCGCTGGCCGGTCTGGGCGCGTGCGTGGTCGCGCTCGCCGTGGCGCTGATGGTGGTCACCGGGGACCATCCGCTGCACGCCACCTACGTGACGCTGCTCGACCTGTTCTCCATCAACGAGCCCGCCCACAACAAGGACTCCGGCCGTCAGATCCTCCAGCTCCTCTCCGGGTTCGTCGGGCTCCTGCTGCTGCCCGTCCTGCTCGCGGCCGTGCTGGAGGCCCTCGGCACCTTCCGCAGCGCCTCGGCCCTGCGCAAGCCCCCGCGCGGGCTCGGCGGGCACGTCGTGCTGCTGGGTCTCGGCAAGATCGGCACGCGGGTCCTGACCCGGCTGCGGGAGATGAACATCCCCGTGGTGTGCGTCGAGGCCGACCCCGAGGCACGGGGCATGGCGACCGCGCGGCGGCTGCGGGTGCCGGTGGTGCTCGGCGACGTCACCCAGGAGGGCGTCCTGGAGGCCGCCAAGATCCACCGCGCGCACTCCCTGCTCGCCCTGACCAGCGTGGACACGACGAACCTGGAGGCGGTGCTGTACGCGCGGTCCGTACGGTCGCGGCTGCGGGTGGTACTGCGGCTGTACGACGACGACTTCGCGACCGCCGTGTACCGCACCCTGCGGGCCGCGCACCCCTTCGCGCTCACCCGGAGCCGCAGCGTGACGCACCTGGCGGCGCCGTCGTTCGCCGGGGCGATGATGGGCCGCCAGATCCTGGGGGCGATCCCCGTCGAGCGGCGGGTGCTGCTGTTCGCCGCACTGAGGGTGGCGGGGCATCCGCAGCTGGAGGGGAAGACGGTCGGGGAGGCGTTCCGGGCGGGGGCGTGGCGGGTGCTGGCGCTCGAGGTCTCCGACGGTGTCCTGGACGGGGAGCGGGCGGGGGGCGCGGCTCCCGAGGGGGCGGCGGGACGTGGGTCGCGGTTGGTGTGGGAGCTGCCCGACACGTACGTCCTGCGGGGCTCGGACCGGGTGGTGCTGGCGGCCACGCGGCGGGGGCTGGCGGAGTTGCTGGGGCGGCGGGCGCGGCGGGGGGCGGACGTGTAGGGGCACCGCCCCCACGACCCGTCCAGGGGACTCCGCCCCCTGGACCCCCCGCCCGTGCCCGCCCACCACCCGGCTCGGCCGGCCGAGAGACCGGCGTTACGGCAAGTGCCTCCTGGCGAAGTCGAGTTCCAGGGAGACCTGCTTGATGCGTTCGTCGACGACCAGGGAGCCGTGGCCCGCGTCGTAGCGGTAGACCTCGTGGACGGCTCCCCTGGCCTCCAGCCGCTTGACGTAGTTCTCGACCTGGCGGATCGGGCAGCGCGGGTCGTTGACCCCGGCGGAGATGTACACCGGGGCCTTGACCGCGTCGACGTAGGTCAGCGGGGAGGACGCCTCGAAGCGCTCGGGGACCTCCTCCGGGGTGCCGCCCAGCAGGGTGCGGTCGAGAGCCTTGAGGCCCTCCATCTCGTCGTGGTACGCGGTGACGTAGTCGGCGACCGGCACCGCCGCGATGCCCAGCGCCCACGCCTCGGGCTGGGTGCCGATGCCGAGCAGGGTGAGGTACCCGCCCCAGGAGCCGCCGGTGAGGATCAGGCGCTCGGGGTCGGCGAGGCCCGAGGCGACCGCCCATTCCCGCACCGCCGCGATGTCCTCCAGCTCGATGAGGCCCACCCGGTGCTTGAGGGCGTCGGTCCACGCGCGGCCGTACCCGGTGGAACCCCGGTAGTTGACGCGGACCACCGCGTATCCGTGGTCGACCCAGGCGGCCGGGCCCGCGGCGAAGGCGTCGCTGTCGTGCCAGGTCGGCCCGCCGTGGATGTCGAAGACCGTCGGGAGCGGACCGGCCGCCCCGGCCGGCTTCTGGACCAGGGCGTGGATGCGGCCTCCGGGCCCGTCCACCCACACGTCCTCCACCGGGACCGAGCGGGGCGACTTCATGCCGGGCGGGTCCAGGACGACGCGCCCGGTGGTGGAGCGGACGGCCGGCGGCTCGGCGGCCGAGGACCACAGGTACTCCACGCTCCCGTCGGGGCGGGCCGTGGCGCCGGAGACGGTGCCGGGCGGGGTCTCGATCTCCGTCAGCCCGCGCTCGGCGAAGTCGTACCGGAACAGCTCGCTGCGGGCCTCGAAGCCGTGCACGATCAGCAGCCCGGAGCCGTCCGGATACCACTCCGCGCTCACGTCGCCCGGCAGCTCCAGGGCGAGGTCGGTCTGCTCCCCCGTCGCCACGTCCCACACCAGGGGCTCCCAGCGGCCCCGGCGCTGGTGGCCGATGAGCAGGCGGGTGTCGCCGTCGACGGGCGCGAAGCCCAGGACCTCGAGGCCCAGCTCCTCCTCGCCGCCCCGGGTGTCGTCCAGCTCGGCGACCGTGCTTCCGTCGGGGCGCAGGACGCGCAGCGCCGAGTGCATGGCGTCGCCGTGCTCGGTGTGCTCGATCGCGATGAGGGAGCCGTCGTGGGAGAGATCGCCGACGCCCGCGGACTCACGGTGCCGGTAGATCTCCGCCGGGGGGCCGCCCGCGTACGCGAGGTGGATCGTCGTGCCGTCCTCGTCCGTGGAGCGGCCGATCACCGCCGTGCGCCCGTCCCGGCCGAGGGCCAGGCCCGCCGGGTAGGAGGGGTCGAGGCCCGGCACGGCCGGCTCGTCCTCGCCGCCCGCGAAGGGCTGGCGGCGCCAGACGCCGAACTCGTCGCCGTCCTTGTCGTCGAACCACCAGATCCACTGCCCGTCGGGCGCGAGCACTCCGTCCGTGGTGCCGTTGGGACGGTCCGTGACCTGGCGCTGCTCGCCGCCGGCGCGGTCCCACGCGTACAGCTCGTACGTCCCCGTCGCGTTCGACACGAACAGGGAGCGGTCCGGGGCGTCCTCGGCCCAGTCGGGCAGCGACACCCTCGGCGCGCGGAACCGCTTCTCCCAGTCGGGCAGCTGCCCGTCCCGCGTCCGCCGCTCGGCCGCGCCCCGCTCGTCCGCGTCCACGTCCCTGTCCGGCGGTACGGACCCGTTGCTCTCAGTCATGGCCCCATACTGCCCCGACCGGGCGACCACGCGCAGAAGAGATCCCCAGCCTGTGGACAACCTCCCCCGCCCCGCCCCTCTCCCCCACGTTTTCCACAGCCCCGAGGCAGGGGCGCCGGGGCACGCACCGTACCGTGGAGGGCGTGTACCGGTTTCTGCTGACGCCCCGCTGGTGGGGGATCAACGTCTTCGTCGTCCTGGCCATCCCGTTCTGCATCTTCATGGGGTCCTGGCAGCTCGGCCGGTTCGAGGACCGGGTGCAGGACCACGAGACCGCCTCCACGCAGCAGGACTCGGCCCGCCGGGAAGCGGCGCGCCCGCTGAGCGAGCTGCTGCCCGTGGACAAGGCGACGGTCGGCGAGCAGACCACCGTCACCGGCCGGTACGACGATCAGCTGCTGGTCCCGGAGCGCAAGCTGGACGACCGGGAGGGCTTCTACGTCCTCACCCTCCTGCGCACCGACGACGGCGAGGCCCTGCCCGTCGTGCGCGGCTGGCTGCCGGGCGAGCCCGACCCGGCGAAGGCCCCGACCCCGCCGGCCGGCGAGGTCACCGTGACCGGGGCGCTCCAGGCCGCCGAGTCCCCCGGCAGCAACGGCGTCAGCGGCCGCTCCGGCTGGCCCGACGGGCAGACCGGCGCGATCAGCGCGGCGACGCTGCTGAACCTCGTGCCGTACGACGTGTACGACGCCTGGGTCACGTTGAACGAGGGCGACTCCGGGATGCGGACCGTGCCCGTGAGCGCGCCGCAGAACACGGGGCTCGACCTGAAGGCCTTCCAGAACCTCGGCTACACCGCCGAGTGGTTCGCCTTCGTCGGCTTCGTGATCTTCATGTGGTTCCGGCTGCTGCGCCGCGAGGTCGAACTCGCCCGCGACGCGGAGCTGGGCCTGGTCACGGAGGACGAGCAGGGCGCGCAGGACCAGCAGAGCGAGCAGGACCCGCAGGGCACGCGGGACCAGCGGGACGAGACCGACGGGGCCGACGGGACGAAGGCGGGCCTCGTCTCCTGACCCGCCCAGGGCGACCCCGGGCTCACGCCCCCTGGTCCGCCAGCAGCCCCGTCCAGTACACGGTCCCCACGCACGCGTCGGTCACCGTGGCCGTCGCCGAGCCGGAGCCGCCCTCGGGGCTGTACGTCACCGACACGCTTCCCTCGGCCGGGCCGTCCTCGGTGACCAGCTGGGCCGTGGGACCGGCCTCGCCGCCGCCTCCCGCGGAGCTGCCCCCCGCGGCGGTGGTGTCCCCGGTGGGCGAGGGCTCGGGCGAGGGCCCGCCCGTGCCGCCCCCCGTGGTGCCGCCGGGCGTGGGACAGGTCTCCGAGGGCACCCAGGCGAACTGCACCTCGTACGCGGCACCCGGCGCCAGGGTCAGCGCGGGGGACTCCAGCGACGGGTCCGGCAGACCGGCCGCGGCGTCCCCGGCGGCGTGCCGCGCAGTGCCGATCCGGGAGGCGTCCGCGGCGCCCAGCGAGGCGGTGACGACGCTGCCGGGGCCCGTGACGGTGCAGCCGGCCGGTGAGACGTTCGTGACCCGGAAGGAGCCGTAGACCACGCCGGTGGAGTCGGGCGCGGCGCTGCTCGCCACGGCCGGGCCGAGCGAGCCCGGCGCACACGCGGGGACGTCGGCGGGGGTGCTGGTGCTGGGGGCGCCCGAGGGGGACGATCCCGCCGCGGCGCCGCTCTCCTTGCCGCCGGGCGTCTCCTCGGGGTCGGCCTTGTCCTTGCCCTTGTCGGTGTCCCCGGTGCCCGCGATGCCGCTCTGGCCGCCGGCCGGGTCCTTGCCCTGGGAGGCGCCGCCCTGGGCCTGCGAGGCGTTGCCCGCGACGGACGGGTCGGCGCCCGCGCCGGTGGTGTTGGAGACGTGCACCAGGGCCGGGACCGCCGTGCCCAGGAAGAGGACGGCGGCGGCCGCGCCGACGAAGGCCTGCCGCTTGCGGGCCCGCCGGGCGGGCACGGCGCGCCGCAGGTGGTCCAGGGTGCCGTCGCTCGGCTCCATCGCGTCGACCGCGCGCCGCATCATCGCGCGCAGGGCGGCCTCGTCGGTGGCCGGTTCCTCGGCCCCCGGAGCGTCGGGGCCCAGGCCGTACGGTCCCTGCTCACCGGGGTTCAGCCCCTCGGGGCCCTGCCCACCGGCCCTCGGGCCCCCGGGGCCCTGCCCGTCCGCGCCCTGCCCGTCCGCGCCTTGCAGCTTGTCCGCGCCCCGCTCATCGAGGCCCAGGCCGTCCCGGCCCCGCACCTCGGGGCTCCCGCCGTCGGGACCCGGCTCACCGCGACCGAGGCCGTCCGGACCCCGCTCGTCCGCGCTCCCCTCACCGGGGCCCAGGTCGTCCGGCCCCTGCACATCCGCGCCCCGCTCCTCGGGGATCACACCGTCGGAACCCTGCTCGTCGCGCTCGTCGGGACCCTGCTCGGCGGAGTCGTCGGGCTCGTCGGGCCCCTGCTCGTCGGGCTCGTCGGGGCCCTGTCCTTCGGGGCCGTGGTTCACGTTTCCGTTCCCAGCGTGCGTGTGCCTGTGCTGATCTCGCCCGTCCGGCCCGGAGGGCACCTCGGGTCCCTCGGGGTCGTGCGGTCGGGCGTCGTTGCCGTCGCTCATGCCGGCGCCTCCATGGCCACCCTGAGCGCCGCGATCCCGCGTGAGCCGTACGCCTTGACCGAGCCCAGGGATATGCCGAGCGTCTCGGCGACCTGGGCCTCCGTCATGTCCGCGAAGTAGCGCAGGACCAGCACCTCGCGCTGCCGGCGCTGCAGTCCCTTCATCGCCTTGATCAGGGAGTCCCGCTCCAGCTGGTCGTAGGCCCCCTCCTCCGCGCTCGCCATGTCCGGCATGGGCTTGGACAGGAGCTTGAGTCCGAGGATGCGGCGGCGCAGCGCCGAGCGCGACAGGTTGACGACGGTCTGACGCAGGTACGCCAGGGTCTTCTCCGGGTCACGGACGCGTTTGCGCGCCGAGTGGACGCGGATGAAGGCCTCCTGGACCACGTCCTCGCAGGAGGCGGTGTCGTCGAGGAGGAGGGCGGCGAGGCCGAGCAGCGAGCGGTAGTGCGCCCGGTAGGTCTCGGTGAGGTGGTCGACGGTGGTCCCCGCCGCCACGTCCTCGGCGCCGTCGCGCTGGTTCGGTATGCGGGCCGGCCGCGCTGCGGGCATGGGCGCGATCACCGGCATGCCACCGGCCGGACCGGCCACACGGGGACGGACGGACCGGACGGGCGGGACGGGCGGGCGCAGTGCCGCTCCCCGTGCCCCTGCGGTGAATTCGAGAACCTCTGCCACGCCAGTTGGACACCTTCACCCCCGAGAGGGTTGTACGTGCCGGACGTCACGTTCCGGTGTCCGTCGGACAGCCGTCCGGACGGTCTTCCGGGCGGCCGCTCGCCTGACGGTGCGTCATAGGCCCTCATCGTCCCGCTCTTCCCCTATGTCCCATGGGCACGAGCGTCCCCACGCCCGTGCTCGGCGTCCCCACGCCGACCCACGCGTCTCCGCGCCCTGAATGGGTGACCGCAAAGACGCTCCCCGCCGCTCGCGCGGTTGCGGAGGGCGGGGAGGAAATCCTCTGACGGCTCGGGTGTCCGGTACAAGTAGTCCGGACCAACTTCCGGATCACATCTCGTCCATGGATCCTACAAACGAAGTCCACGGTGGCCAGGGCTTTTGCCCTACTGATCCGATTCTGACCGCGGGTCAGCCGAACTCGGCCGCCACCAGTTCGGCGATCTGCGCGGTGTTCAGCGCGGAACCCTTGCGGAGGTTGTCCCCGCACACGAAGAGTTCGAGGGCGGTCGGGTCGTCCAGGGCCCGGCGCACCCGGCCGACCCACGTCGGGTCGGTGCCGACCGCGTCGGCGGGGGTGGGGAACTCCCCCGCGGCCGGGTTGTCGAACAGGACGACACCGGGCGCGGTGGCGAGGATCTCCCGGGCTCCCTCGACGCTGACCTCGCCCTCGAAGCGGGCGTGCACGGTCAGGGAATGGGTGGTGACCACGGGGACCCGTACGCACGTCACGGCGACCGGCAACTGCGGCAGCCCGAGGATCTTGCGGGACTCGTCCCGCACCTTCATCTCCTCCGACGACCAGCCGTCCTCCCGCAGCGACCCGGCCCACGGCACGACGTTCAGCGCGACCGGCTCGGGGAACGGCCCGGTGTCGTCGCCGACGGCCCGCCGTACGTCACCGGGGTGGGTCCCCAGCTCCGTCCCGGCCACCAGGGACATCTGCCGGCGCAGGGTGTCCACGCCGTCCCGTCCGGCCCCGCTGACCGCCTGGTACGAGGAGACGACCAGCTCGCGCAGGCCGAACTCGGCGTGCAGCGCGCCCAGCGCCACGATCATGGACAGCGTCGTGCAGTTCGGGTTGGCGACGATGCCGCGCGGCCGCATCCGCAGCGTGTGCGGGTTGACCTCGGGCACGACGAGCGGCACGTCCGGGTCCATCCGGAACGCGCCGGAGTTGTCGACCACCACCACGCCCTTGGCGGCGGCGACGGGCGCCCACTGCGCGGAGACCTCGTCGGGTACGTCGAACATCGCGACGTCGACCCCGTCGAGAGCCTCTTCGCTCAGCGCGACGACCTCGACCTCCTCCCCGCGTACGGTCAGCTTGCGGCCGGCCGAGCGCGGGGAGGCGATCAGGCGGATCTCACCCCAGACGTCCGCGTGCTGGGACAGGATCTGGAGGATGACCGAGCCGACGGCACCGGTCGCGCCCACGACGGCGAGCGTGGGCCTGCCGGTACGGCCGTCCCGGCCGTTGCCCTGCGCGGCGGACATCAGCGTCCGGTGCCTCCGTAGACCACGGCCTCGTCGCGGTCGGAGTCGAGCCCGAAGGCGGTGTGCACGGCTCGCACGGCCTCGTTCACGTCGTCCTTGCGGGTGACGACCGAGATGCGGATCTCGGAGGTCGAGATCAGCTCGATGTTCACTCCGGCGTCGGAGAGCGCGGTGAAGAAGTCGGCGGTGACGCCCGGGTTGCTCTTCATCCCCGCGCCGACCAGGGAGATCTTGCCGATCTGGTCGTCGTAGCGCAGCGAGTCGAAGCCGATGCCGGGCCGGTTCTTCTCCAGCGCGTCGATGGCCTTGCGGCCCTCGGCCTTGGGCAGCGTGAAGGAGATGTCCGTCAGGCCCGTGGAGGCGGCCGAGACGTTCTGGACGACCATGTCGATGTTGACCTGGGCGTCGGCGATGGCGCGGAAGATCGCGGCCGCCTCGCCCGGCTTGTCGGGCACCCCGACGACCGTGACCTTGGCCTCGGAGGTGTCGTGCGCGACTCCGGAGATGAGGGCCTGCTCCACGTGCTTTTCCCCTTGCTTGATCGGCTCGCTGCTGACCCACGTGCCCTGCAGTCCGCTGAAGCTGGACCTCACGTGAATCGGAATGTTGTACCGGCGGGCGTACTCCACGCAACGGTGGAGGAGCACCTTCGAGCCGGAGGCAGCGAGCTCCAGCATGTCCTCGAAGGAGATCCAGTCGATCTTCTTCGCCTTCGGCACCACGCGCGGGTCGGCGGTGAACACGCCGTCGACGTCCGTGTAGATCTCGCAGACGTCCGCGTCGAGCGCGGCGGCGAGCGCGACGGCCGTGGTGTCGGAGCCGCCGCGGCCCAGCGTGGTGATGTCCTTGCTGTCCTGGCTGACGCCCTGGAAGCCGGCCACGATGGCGACGTTGCCCTCGTCCACCGAGGTGCGGATGCGACCCGGCGTGACGTCGATGATCCGGGCCTTGTTGTGGACCGAGTCGGTGATGACTCCGGCCTGGCTGCCGGTGAACGACTGGGCCTCGTGGCCCAGGTTTTTGATCGCCATGGCCAGCAGCGCCATGGAGATACGCTCTCCGGCGGTCAGCAGCATGTCGAGTTCCCGTCCGGCAGGGATCGGGGAAACCTGCTCGGCGAGATCGATCAGCTCGTCCGTCGTGTCGCCCATCGCGGAAACGACGGCGACCACCTGGTTGCCGTTCTTCTTCGCTTCCACGATCCGCTTGGCGACGCGCTTGATGCCCTCGGCATCGGCTACGGAGGAGCCTCCGTACTTCTGCACGACAAGGCCCACGTGCGCTCCTCGCTCAATCCGTCTCTTTCCGCAGGTACGTACATGTACTGCGGTCGGCTCATTTTACCGAGCGTCCGGATCCCGCCACTGCGGTATCGCATGGTGAGACCCGGGTACTCGCTCCGGTTGGCTCATGCCCAGGGCCACGCGGGTCACTCGGGAAAGTGCGGCGTGTCACACGTTCACAAGTGTCTCCCGGCCGCGTGAAAAGGGCTCGCGGAACGGGCAACCCTTGGGGCCGGTGGTGAGTCTGAGGGCTGTGGCGCGCGGTGCGCCACGTCCTGGGGAGGACCACCGCCTTGTCTCACGCACGCCCGCCCGGCCGCCGGTTCGCGGCCGCCGTCACCATCGTTCTCGCCGTGACCGCCGGTCTGACCGGCACGACCGGCCCGGCCGAGGCCGCACCCACGGCGCCGGCCGTGTCGACGGCCGTGTCGACGGTCCACCAGGCAGGGGCCGAGTCCGTCGCCGCGTTCCCGGTCGGCCACGCGATCGAGGGGGTGACCGAATCGGGCTACCTGACCAAGGGCCCCGCGACCTCGGCACTCTCGTGGGTCCGAGCGTCGGACGGAGCCGTGACCGCGCTGCCGGACGGCCCGTCCGTGTCACCCACCGGTGCGGGCGATCTGCTGGCGATGAACACCGGCTCCGAGGCCTGGCTCCAGGACGCGGCCGACGGCGGACAGCTCTTCAAGGTCCGGTTCAAGGAAGGCGGAGGCACCGGCGCCTACACGGGCGCCGCCGGGCGGGCGCTGTTCAGCACGGCGGCCAGGCCCGAGGGGGGCGTCGACCTGCGCATGCACACCGAGGGCGACGTGACCTCGACGGTGATCGGTTTTCCCCGTGGCTTCCGGTCCTTCTCCGTCACCCCCGGTACGTCCGCACACGCTGTGCTCACCTACCGGGCCCTCACCGACACCGGCTCCTACGAAGACCGCTGGGCCCTGATCGATCTCGCCACCGGCACGATCACGGAAACCGGGAGGCGCGAGGACATCGGCACCGAAGGCGTCGCCGTCTCCCCGTCCCACGTCGCGTGGGTCGAGCACGGCACGACGGAGACCAGTGCGGTGGTCCGCACTCGCTCCACCGGAGAGACGCGCCGGATCCCCTTGGGGGACCAGTGGACCGGCAACCTGAGGATCGGCCTCCAGGGCGACCACCTGATCTACGGCCTTCCCGGCGGCGCCATCGCCAAGGCCCCCAAGGCGCTGTTCGCCCTGACGGCCTACGACCTGACGACGGGCGCCAGGACCAAGCTCCTGGACCATGTCACCTCGACCGCGGTCTCGTCCGACGGTGTCTTCCACGCCCGCGGCGGCACCGTCGCCCAGGGCGAGGGGCTCTACCGCGTCGACGCGGGCACCGACGGCGGGGCGCCGAGCGCGTCCCTGGTCGCGAGCACGGGGGAGCCGACGAGCCTAACCCTGGTAGGCCACGACATCCCCGAGGTGATCGATCTCAGTCACGGCGGCGGACGGAGCCTGGCCTGGACCCTCTCCCGGAGCAACGCGAGCATCACGGCCAGCCTGCGCCACGTTCGCACCGGAAAGACGGAGACGCTCCAGTTCTACGGGCCCATGTCCGCGAACTTCACCACGAGTTGGCACGGAACGCTGGACGACTCACAACTCACCGCGTACAACGGCGACTACGAGTGGGAGATGTCCGCGCGCCCGCTCAACGGCATCGGCCCGGCCCTGACCGCCTCCGGCACCTTCAAGGTCGTCAGGTCGCCCGTCGCTCCGCACGACTTCAACGACAACGGAACCCCCGACCTCCTGGCGCGGGACACCTCCGGCCGTATGTGGCGCTCGGACTCGCACGCCGCGAGCTACGAAGGAGAGAACGAGCTCGTCGGCGGTGGCTGGAACGCGTACGACCGCATCGAGGCGACCGGGGACGTCGGCGGTGCCGCGACGGGTGATCTGGTCGCCCGCGACACGAGCGGCGTGCTCTGGCTCTACCTCGGCAAGGGCGACGGCACCTTCGCCGCCCGCACCCGGATCGGCGGCGGCTGGGGGATCTACGACCAGATCGCGGCGGGCAGCGACCTCACCGGCGACGGCAGGGCCGACCTCCTGGCCACCGACAAGAACGGCGTCCTGTGGCTCTACAGGAGCACCGGCGACTGGCGCTCCCCCTTCACCGCCCCCATCCGCGTCGGCGGCGGCTGGAACGTCTACGACCAGCTCACCGCGACCGGTGACATCGGCGGCGCCGCGAGCGGTGATCTGGTCGCCCGTGACAAGGCAGGCGTCCTCTGGCTCTACCTCGGCAAGGGCGACGGCACCTTCGCCACCCGCACCCGGATCGGCACCGGCTGGGACATCTACCGGTACACCGTCGGCATCGGCGACGCGGACCGTGACGGACGCCCCGACCTGTTCGCCTACACGGACTACGGCACGTACTACTACCCGGGCACAGGAGACTGGCGCTCCCCGTTCGGCACCCGGGAGAGCGGGAGCCTCCCGGTCACCGATCCGGTCCACACGGCAGTGCTCTGACCGGCAGGCCCCGGCCCGGCCCGGCCCTCACCGTCCCCGGGCCGGGCTCAGTCCGCCAGCTCCTTGAGGGGCTCGGTGTCGAGGGTGATGTCGACGGGGGCGGGGAGGTGGACGGTCGCGCCGAAGGGCAGCCTCTCCTCGTGCTGGTAGCTGCCGTTCTTCGGTTGGTTGAACACGACGACGGAGCAGCTTTCCCGGTCGATGAGGAGGTAGACCGGGATCCCGGCAGCCGCGTACCCGTCGGGCTTGTCCACACGGTCCCGCCGCGCGGCATCCGCGTCCCACGAGGTGACTTCCACAGCCATCAGAGCGCCGTCGGGCGGTGACCACTCACCGTGCCCCTTGAAGGCACCCGGGGGAACCAGCACCCCGTCCGCTCGCGCCCGCCCGTTGCGGTACGCCTCCGTCTTGAGACCACGCTCCGCGTGCAGCCAGAGATCGGGGCGGTGCTGCATACAGAGCCTTTGCAGCCAAGCGACGATCTCACTGTGGTTGCCGTCCGGCATGGGCTTGACCGCGACCTTTCCCCTGATGAACTCCAGCCGCACCAGCTCTGGTGCACGGCGGTCGAGCTCCTCGAACTCCTCGACGGACATATCGGGCCGGTGCTCGGTCCTGGGGGTCATGGCGTCGCCTCCTCGACACCATGGTGCCCTGGCCGGCGCCTGCCGCACGCTCACAGCGCCCGCTCCGGCCCGGGCCGCAGGCCGGCCGCCGCGCGTACCTCGGCCGCGCGGCGGGGGACGTCCACGATCTCGTACACCGCGTCGGGGGCGGCCAGGAACGTGTCCGGCACGTAGCCGACGTCCAGCAGACCGGCCTCCTCGGCGGCCACGGCCGCCTTGAACTCGGCGTGGCAGTCGGGGCACATGCCGTCCTTGATCTCCACCGTCCGCTCGTCCGCGTCGCAGTCCATGCAGGCCATGACCGCACGGGTCACGCGGGCCCGGCGCGGGGCGGCCTTCTGGCGGATCTTCGCCTTCTTCGGGGGCATCCTGTTCTCCAGTCGGTTGCGGGCGAGACCGCCCGGGTTGTTCACGGTCGCGGGAAGGCCGTCGGTCACCGCGCGGGTGATGTCCTGGGGCGTGGCGCCGCGGGTCAGCCATTCCTCGGCCAGGGCCGCGAGGGACCGGCAGTCGGCCTCGGACAGGCGCATTCGAGGTTCCGCCTCGCGGATCGCGGCGAGGGCGAGGTACGAGGTCCTGGCCTCCGGGTCCGCTCCGGCGTCGGAACGCGGCTCGGGCTCCGGCTCCGGTTCGGGCAGCT
The DNA here is from genome assembly GCF_004364245.1 of Streptomyces sp. BK208. Classification (GTDB taxonomy): domain Bacteria; phylum Actinomycetota; class Actinomycetes; order Streptomycetales; family Streptomycetaceae; genus Streptomyces. Next base: position 150,478 of record NZ_SOAV01000009.1, read on the forward strand.
CGGGCTCGTCGGTGCGGGCCAGGCCGGGGCGGAGGTCACCGGGCACGATCCGGCCGCCCCGCCGCCGCGCGAACTCCGCCCACCACTGCGGTGACCTGCGGGTACGCGACCAGTACGTCCGCGTGACCCACCGCATGGTGTTGTCCTCGACGGTGAGGTGCTCCCTGATCCAGCGCAGGTGGCCGGCCTCGCTGATGCGGTTGAGGGACGTGCGGATCGCCTGCTGGCCGTAGCGCGGGTGCTCGGCCGCGAGCACCTTGTGGCCCATCGCCTGACCGTCGCCGAGGTGGTCGACGAAGACGGCGATCTCGGCCTCACGCGGGGACAGATGTGCGAAGTCCGGGTCGGCGTGCGGGTCTTCGTCGCCCGCAGGGCGTTTTCCGTAGCCCGGATTGGCCATGGGGTGGGACGGGGAGGGCAGGGCGGGACTAGGGTTGGCGTAAGCCACCATCGAAAGGCTCGATTCGATGCGTCGGTCAGGTCCCGGATTGGTGTTGGCGCACCGCCGGGGCCGACTCACTTGTCGGTCATATGCCGCGAACCTAGAGCGGCTTGACGCAGCGACGCAAGCCGATCACGGAACGTCACCCTAACGAGGTACGCCGCCTCAACTCACGTTCAGACTTGGTTGGTTGGGTACTTCAACCAGATCGGAAAACCAAGGGAAGAGCTCGGATCCCGAGGCTCAAGCTCCGGGCTGAACTGCGGCGATGAACGCCGACCAGGCGGGAGCCGAGACTTGGAACCGGGGGCCCGTCGGGGCGGACTTGGAGTCGCGGATGTGTATCGCGCGGCAGCGCGCGACTTCTACACAGGCTCCGCCTTCGTTGTCGCTGTAGCTCGACCGGAACCACTTCAATTCGTCGCTCACGACTGATTCACCATCCGCTCGATGAAACGGGCGGTCTCGTCGGGATCGAGTGCCCGCGTGCGGATCATGCTTAGCCGCTCGGTGACGCGGCTGACAACACCCGCATCAGCCGAAAGTTCGCTGGCGAACGCGCCCTCCATGAAGGCGACCCGCTCGTGGTCCTGCCCCTCCACCAACACCATGGGGCCCATCAGCGCATCACTGAAAGCCTGCCCGAAGGGGAGAACCTGCAACGCGACGTTGCGCAGCCGGGACGCTTCCAGCAAGCGCTCCAACTGCTCTTCGTCCACCAACGGGCTGCGCAGCGCAGCCTCATACAGAACGAAGCTGAGCCCGACAGGGGGTTTCCGTTGGGTAAGAATCGCCTGTCGCTCCATCCGGGCCGCGACCCGCTCCTCCACCGTCTCCTCGTCGAGGGGCGGAATACGGTTGTCGATGAGTCCCTGCGCGTAAGTCTGTGTCTGTAACAGGCCCGGCACCAAAGAGACTTCGTACCACCACAGGCTCGTCGCCTCCCGCTCCCGCTCGATGAAGTCGACGGCCCGTGCGGAGTACCGCTCCCTGCGGACGTACTCCTTCGCCGCGCTCAGCATGCCCTGTGCGCCGCAGAGTTCGTCCGCGATGTCGAGGAGGCGGGGCGACGGCATCCGTACGCCGCGCTCCATGGACGAGATGGTCTCCGGGGCGTAGTTGGCAGCGGTGGCCAGGGCCTCACGGCTGACGTTGGCCAGAGTGCGCCAGCGTTTGATCTGGTTGCCGCTGTAGCACCAGGCTGCGGGCGGCTGGGAGTTGTGACTGGGGTTCGGCACGGCGCCCACCTCCGACTGCTCGTTGGCTACCGAGCGTAGGTGAGCGGGGCGGCTTGCGTGACCTACTTCACCGGGCGCAGCCCCAGCGGGCCCGCGATCTCCCGCACCATGACGCGGCCCGCCTCGGACTCCAGGGCGTCGTCGCCGAGGTCCTGGTCGGTGTCGAGGCCGTCCAGCTCCTCCAGGGGCTGGTTCAGGCGGACGTGGGCCACGACCGACTGGAGCGCGCGCAGGGTCGCGGAGGCCGTGGAGCCCCAGTTGGAGAAGTAGGAGAACTGCCACCACCACAGGGCCTCGGTGGTGCGGCCGGCCTTGTAGTGGACCATGCCGTGGCGGAGGTCGGTGATGACGTCCGTGAGGTCGTCCGAGATACGGGCCGGGACCGGGGCCTTGCGCGGCTCGTAGGGGTCGAAGACCTCGGAGTACACGTCGATCGGGTCGAGGATGCGGGCCAGGTTCTCGCGGACCTCGTCCACGTCCAGCTCCGGTCCGGGGTCGGGCTCGTAGCGCTCGTCGGGGACGATGTCCTCGTGGGCTCCGAGGCGGCCCCCGGCCAGCATCAGCTGGGAGACCTCCAGGAGGAGGAAGGGGACGGCCGAGGCGGGCTCATCGCCCTTCGCGACCTCGGTGACGGCCACCAGGAAGCTCTCGATCTGGTCGGCGATCTGGACCGCGAAGTCGTCCGGGTTCTGGTTGGTCGCGTGCAGCGTGGCGTCAGACATCTAGGAGTCGTCTCCCCTCGAAGGCGCGGCCGAGGGTCACCTCGTCCGCGTACTCCAGGTCGCCGCCCACCGGGAGGCCGCTGGCCAGGCGGGTGACCTTGAGGCCCATGGGCTTGATCATGCGGGCGAGGTACGTGGCCGTGGCCTCGCCCTCAAGATTCGGGTCCGTGGCCAGGATCAGTTCCGTGACCGTGCCGTCCGCCAGGCGGGCCAGCAGCTCACGGATGCGGAGGTCGTCGGGGCCGACCCCGTCGATCGGGCTGATCGCGCCGCCGAGCACGTGGTAGCGGCCGCGGAACTCGCGGGTGCGCTCGATGGCGACGACGTCCTTCGGCTCCTCCACCACGCAGATGACGGAGGGATCACGCCGGGCGTCGCGGCAGATGTTGCACTGCTCCTCCTGCGCGACGTTTCCGCAGGTCGCGCAGAAGCGGACCTTGGCCTTCACTTCCATGAGGGCCTGGGCGAGCCGCCGTACGTCGGTGGGCTCCGCCTGCAGGATGTGGAAGGCGATCCGCTGCGCGCTCTTGGGACCGACGCCGGGCAGCCGCCCGAGTTCGTCGATGAGGTCCTGGACCACGCCTTCGTACAACGGACTGCCGTCCTTCCTGAGGTTGCTGCACTACGTACGGTAGATGGCTCGGGCCGGTCTGAGAAAGGCGAACCGGGAAAAGGCGTGCTCAGAAGGGCAGGCCGGGGATGCCGCTGCCGCCGCCGCCCAGTCCCTCGGCGAGCGGGCCGAGCTTCTGCTGCTGGAGGGTCTGCGCGTTCTCGTTGGCCGCCTGGACGGCCGCGAGGATCAGGTCGGCGAGGGTCTCGGTGTCCTCCGGGTCCACCGCCTTCGGGTCGATCTTCAGGCCGCGCAGCTCGCCGGAGCCGGTGACCGTGGCCTTCACGAGGCCGCCGCCCGACTGGCCGTCGACCTCGGTCTGTGCCAGTTCCTCCTGGGCCTTCGCCAGGTCCTGCTGCATCTTCTGGGCCTGCTGGAGCAGCTGCTGCATGTTGGGCTGGCCACCACCGGGAATCACGTTCAGCTCCCATCACGTCGGGTCACGACGGTTTTGCCGTTCGGCACGAGCCTACGTGGTCCGGGCGGCCCTCGCCCCAGCACTCTTTCGAGTGATGCCGCCGCAGCCCTATACCTGATCAACGCCCTCTTCCGGGCGGAAAAGCGGCGGAACCCGGCTCTTCGCCACCCATTGGGCGGTAGGAAGGTTCCGGCGCGTGAGGCCTCGCGGACGGCGAGCAGGTACGGCGAGCAGGTAGGGAGTGCCGGGTGGGTCAGCCGGAGATGCAGCCCGAGGGGCCGCCGCACTACGGGCGGGACGGCGAGGAGGCGGCCGGGCCGCGGCCGGGCGACCTGGCCGGGCGGCCGTTCCCGCTCGGGGACTGGGCCCTGCCCGCGGAGCGGCTGGACGAGCTGTACCGGTGGGTGGAGCGGGGCGCGCTGGACGCGGCGGCCTGGTACCTCGCGGACCGGGTGTGGAAGCGGCGCGGCGCCGTGCTGCTGCGGGCCGGGGCCGCGGCGGGCGCGGTCGCCGGGGCGGCGCTGCCGCTGCTCGATCTGTCCGGCGCGGTGGGCGGCGTCGCACGCTGGGGGTATCTGGCGCTGCTGTGGGCGGTGGCCTGCGTGGCGGGTGACCGGTATTTCGGGGTCACGTCCGGGTGGATGCGGGACGTGGCCACGGCGCAGGCGGTGCAGCGCCGGCTCCTGGCGCTCCAGTTCGACTGGGCGTCGGAGAGCGTGCGGGAGGTGCTGGGGCCGGCGGAGGGCACGGCGAGCGAGGCTGCGGAGCGGTGCCTGTCGGTGCTGCGGCGGTTCTCGGAGGACGTGTCGGAGCTGGTGCGGGCGGAGACGGCGGACTGGATGGTGAGCTTCCGCCCGGGACCGGCACGGCTGGGTCCGCCCGCCGGGACGGCGGACGGACCGCGCCCCGAGGGCGGGGGCGCGGGGGGCACCGGGCGCTTCGCGGTCCCGCCGCAGAACGGCTCCCGGCCGAACATGCCGCGCCAGCGCCCGCCGGAGCCGCGGTGACCTGCCCCCGGCGGGCGCGGCACCGGCCGGGTCAGTCCGCCGGGGCGCGGGTGTAGACCAGCGACTCGCCCGTGTCCTCGTTGGTGCGCTCCAGGCCGCCGCCCGGCAGCAGGGTGACCGTGCTCGCCCCGCCCGGGGCGCAGCTGCCGGACGGCCCGGTCGTGACCTGGGACGGGCCGAGCCGCAGCGGCCCGTCACCGCCCGGATCGGCGGCGAGGGCGGCCTCGAACACGCAGTGGTACGTGCCGGTGTCCGTCGGGCCGTCCGCCACCAGGGTCAGCACCGTGTCGCCGACCTCGCCCTGCACGATGCTCAGCTTCCGGGGGTGCGTGCCGGACGTGTTGTCGATGGTGGTCGTCCAGTCACCCACGTAGGCGGCCGGGACCGGGCCCTCGTCGGCGGCCGGGTCGGTCGAACCGGTCGACGGTGATCCGTCCGCGGTCGTGCCCGACGTGCCGGACGAGTCGGTGCTCGGGTCCCGCGGCGCGCCGGTGGACCGGGTGGGGGCGGAGCCGCCGTCCGCCTTCTGGTCGCCGCCCCCGCGCATCAGCGCGTAGACCGTGCCGCCGGCGCCCAGCGCGACGACCAGGGCGACGACGATCAGCAGCGCGGTGGAGCGGCCGTTCCGGGCGGGATCGCGCGGGGGGCCGTAGGGCGGGGGTCCGTAGGGCGGGGTGGCGTAGGGCGGGGTGGCGTAGGGAGCGGGCCCCTGGGGCGGGAGCCCTGGGGGCAGGGGCCCTTGGGGCGGGGGCCCTTGGGGCGGGGTCGGGCCGAGGCCGCCTCCGGCGCCGTACGGCGGCCGGTACCCGGGCTGGGACGCCTGCCAGGCCGGGGCCGGGGCGTATCCCGGCACGGGCGGCTGGGGGTGGCCGTGGGCGGTGGGCGGAGGCGTGGGCGGGGCCTGGCCCGCGACCATCGTCGGGAGGTGGTTCAGCGGAGTGACGCCGCTGCCCGGCTCACGCGGGGGCGGCGGACCCACCCGCGTCGTACCGTCCGGCGCCGCGCCGGACGGGTGCGCCGCGCCGGGCGTCTCGGGGTGGGACGTCTCGCCGTGGGGCGCCGCGCCGTGGGGCGCCTCACCACCGGAGCGTGCACCGCCGGGTGCCACACCGCCGTGCTCCGCACCGCCGGGCGTCTCGTCGCCGGACGCCACGCCACCGGGGCGCGCGCCGCCACTCCCCGCACCACCGGGTGCCACGCCACCGTGCTCCCCACCACCGGACCCCGCGCCTCCCGGCCCCGCACCCCCGCGTACCGCTGCCGCATCCGCGGCCGGCGTCCCGGGGGCTCCGGCGTGTCCGTGACTCCCGGCGGGTCCGGGGTCTTCGGGGTTCTCCGTGTCCAGGAGCCGTACCGCGTGCCGGCCGAGCTGGGCCACCAGCGCACCGGGCAGCCACGGGTCACGGGAGCGGCCGTCGGAGACCGTGTCCTGGGCGCCGGTGCGCTCCAGGACCTCGGCGAGGCCCGGCCGGGCGGCGGGATCCTTCTTCAGGCAGTCGCGTACGAGGTCGGCGATGCCCTCGGGCACCCCCTCCAGGACGGGCTCCTCCTGCGCGATGCGGAACATCAGCGCGTGCACGCCGCTGTTCGCGGTGCCGAAGGGCAGCCGGCCCGTGGCGGCGTAGGCGAGGACCGAGCCGAGGCAGAACACGTCGCACGCGGGCGTGATCCGGTCGCCGCGCACCTGCTCGGGCGCCATGAAGCCGGGCGAGCCGACGAGCGCGCCGGTGCGGGTCAGGCCGCCGTCGGTCACCGTCTCCAGGGCCCGCGCGATACCGAAGTCGATGACGCGGGGGCCGTCGATGGTGACCAGGACGTTGGACGGCTTGAGGTCGCGGTGGACGATCCCGGCGGCGTGGATGTCCTGGAGCGCGTGCGCCAGACCGGCGCCCAGCGTGCGGACCGAGCGTTCCGGCAGCGCTCCGTGGTCGTGCCCGACGACCTGCTGGAGGCTGGGCCCCGCGACGTACCCGGTGGCCACCCACGGCACCGCGGCCTCGGTGTCCGCGTCCAGTACGGGCGCCGTCCAGTACCCGCCGACCCGGCGCGCGGACTCCACCTCCTGCCGGAACCGCTCGCGGAACTCCTCCAGCGCGGCCAGCTCCTCGCGCACCAGCTTCACGGCGACGGTGCGCCCGCGGTCCGAGCGGGCCAGGTAGACGTGGCCCATGCCGCCGGCCCCCAGCCGCCCCAGCAGCCGGTAGGCCCCGATGTTCTGTGGGTCCCCGTCCCCCAGTGTCCGCATGCTGCGCCGCCTTCCCCCGAACGTGAGCAACAGAGTGAGGATAGTGCGGGGGCGGGCCCGCGGAGCGCGGGCGATGTCCACGGTTCCGTAACGGAGCGCCTCCGCGCGCCGACCACGCGTCGCGGGCGCGTCGACAACCTGTCGTGGAAAGCTCCCGACCGCAGACAGGACGCCGATTCCGTTTCCGCATCGCGGACATCTACCCTCGGCCGCATGACCCCTCAGCCCTCCCCCCAGGCCGGCGCCGCCGTGAAGGCCGCGGACCGCGCGCACGTCTTCCACTCATGGTCAGCGCAAGAGCTGATCGACCCGCTCGCCGTCGCCGGCGCCGAGGGGTCGTACTTCTGGGACTACGAAGGCAAGCGCTACCTCGACTTCTCCAGCGGACTCGTCTACACCAACATCGGCTACCAGCACCCCAAGGTCGTCGCCGCGATCCAGGAGCAGGCGGCGAAGATGACGACGTTCGCTCCCGCCTTCGCCGTCGAGGCGCGCTCGGAGGCGGCCCGGCTGATCGCCGAGCGGACGCCCGGCGACCTGGACAAGATCTTCTTCACCAACGGCGGCGCCGACGCCGTCGAGCACGCCCTGCGCATGGCCCGGCTGCACACCGGCCGCCCCAAGGTGCTCTCCGCGTACCGCTCGTACCACGGCGGCACCCAGCAGGCCGTGAACCTCACCGGTGACCCGCGCCGCTGGGCCTCCGACAGCGGCACGGCCGGGGTCGTGCACTTCTGGGCGCCGTTCCTGTACCGCTCGCGCTTCTACGCCGAGACGGAGGAGCAGGAGTGCGCGCGGGCGCTGGAGCACCTGGAGACGACGATCGCCTTCGAGGGCCCGGGGACGGTCGCCGCGATCGTGCTGGAGACGGTCCCGGGCACCGCGGGGATCATGATGCCGCCGGCCGGCTACCTGGCCGGGGTGCGCGAGATCTGCGACAAGTACGGCATCGTCTTCGTGCTGGACGAGGTCATGGCCGGTTTCGGACGCACCGGCACCTGGTTCGCGGCCGACCTGTACGACGTCGTGCCCGACCTGATGACCTTCGCCAAGGGCGTGAACTCGGGGTACGTGCCCCTGGGCGGCGTCGCGATCTCCGGTGAGATCGCCGCGACCTTCGCCGAGCGGCCCTACCCGGGCGGGCTGACCTACTCCGGGCACCCGCTGGCCTGCGCCGCCGCCGTCGCCACGATCAACGTGATGGCGGAGGAGGGTGTGGTCGAGCACGCCGCCCGGCTCGGCGGCGAGGTCGTCGAGCCGGCGCTGCGGGAGCTGGCCGAGCGCCACCCGTGCGTGGGCGAGGTGCGCGGGACCGGCATGTTCTGGGCGCTGGAGCTGGTGCGGAACCGGGAGACCCGGGAGCCGCTGGTGCCCTACAACGCGACCGGCCAGGCGGCCACCCCCATGTCCGCGTTCGCCGCCTCCGCCAAGGCCCACGGCCTGTGGCCGTTCGTGAACATGAACCGCACCCACGTGGTCCCGCCGTGCAACATCACCGAGGCGGAGCTGAAGGAGGGCCTCACGGCCCTCGACGCGGCACTGTCCGTGGCGGACGAGTACACGCGGTAGCCGGGGCGGGGCAGGGGGTCCGAGCGCGTAGGGTTGCGTGCTCGTACGCGGTAGACATGTGTACGAGTACGCCCCCGAACGTCGCTCCCGGACGCGTCACCTCCCCCACGACGCTCCGGCCGGCGCCCCGGACCCGACGAGGAGACGCCCGCCCATGCCCGGCCCCAGCGCCACCGGTGCCGTCACGCGCAGCACCCTGCGGCGGCAGATCGCCGACGCGCTCCGCGACGAGGTGCTGGCCGGGCGGCTCCAGCCGGGGCAGGAGTTCACGGTCAAGGAGATCGCCGAGCAGTACGGGGTGTCCGCGACGCCGGTGCGCGAGGCCCTGGTCGACCTGTCCGCGCAGGGGCTCCTCGACGCCGACCACCACCGCGGCTTCCGCGTCCACGAGTACTCGGCCGACGACTTCCGCGGCATGATCGAGGCCCGCAGCCTGGTGACCGACGGGATGTTCCTCGCCCTCGCCGCCGACCTGCCGGACCCGGCCGACCCGCGCATCGCCGCCGCCCTCGCCGGGGTCCGCCGACGCGGCGAGGAGGCCCAGCGCGCCGCCGCGGCCGGGGACCTGACCGTCCTGATCGGCTACGACCTGCGCTACTGGCGCGAACTGGCCGCCCTCTTCGGCAATCCCTACCTCTCCGACTTCCTGCACCGGCTGCGTGTGCAGAGCTGGGTGTGCACGGTGCAGCACCTGCGCCGGCTCAGCGAGCTGCGCGGCGCGCTGTGGTCCGGGCACACCGAACTGGTCGACGCCCTCGCCCGCCGTGACGTCCCCGGCGCCCGCGCGCTGGTCGACGCGTACAACGGCCACTCGCTCGCCCTCATCGAGAGCCTCACGGCGGGATGACCAACGCCGGACGTGTCGTGGTCGGGCCCCAGATGGGTATGGGACCTGCACGCAACACGCACCGACTACGCTGCCCTGACCACCGTGCTGTGTGAGGAGCCCTCTTTTGGCCTGTGACCTGTGGCTGGTACCGCTCGTCGATGTCTTGTGCCACACGCCGGACAACCCGTTCGCCGAGGAACTCGCGCAATACGACAAGGTGCTGGCCGAGGCCGGGCTGCCGCCGGTGCCCGTGTACCAGTACATGCCGGGTCTGTCCGGCGAGGTCGCGCCGGTGGCCGGTTTCGACTACGACGCACTGCATTTCCTGCGCCGGGCGTACCTCCTTCAGGTGTGCGGCCTTCCGGTGACCCCGGTGGACGAACTCGGCGGCGACTACGAGCAGTTGTTGGAGATGTTCGAGTCGACGGCCCAGCAGTCCCACCTCGTCTGGCACTACGACCACGCCGGTGCCTACGTCCCGGTCGACTTCCCGCACCCGCTCGCCAACGACGAACTCCTCGCCGGCGGCGGCCCGCTGGGCTCCGCGCACACCCTGCTGCGGGAACTGGAGTCCGTCGCCCCGGCCCTCGGCATCGACCCGGCCAACCCCCCGGCCCCGCCGCAGCCGCCGCTCGCCCCGACGGAGCTGGAGGAACCGGCCGTTCCCGCGCCGTACGACTCCAGCCCGTTCGCCCGGGAGCGCCATGTGTGGCTGGGCCTGCACGCGGCGGCGACGCGGAGCCTGGCGCAGGGGTCGATGATCGTCTTCAGCTGACCCCTCGGGTCACCGGAGTCCGTGGAGGCCGAGGGACAGATCCTCGGCGTTCATGATCGGGCAGACCTCGATCTCGGCCTTCAACTCGCTGAAGAACGGCTCACCGATCCGGGGCATGTCCGAGTTGTTCTGCATGTCGAACACCAGCAGGGCCGTCCGGCGTCCACCGAGGGCGCCGAAGTAGGCGGCCTCCGGCTTGATGTCGTCGAGCATCTTCCTCATGGCGTCCTGCATCCTGCCGCTACGGATCAGTTCGTTCGACGTCTCCGTGTCCATCGTCGCCTTGAGCAGCATGCGCATCGCACTCACCTTCTTACACCGACGCGACGCGTGAAGCCTCGTCTCCAGCCTATGCCCGCGGGGTGCGGCCCGCTCAGCCGATCCGGCTCCGCGACCGACGTGGCCCCGTCACCGCACCAGAGTGATCCCCGGCGGCCACAGCACCCCGTCGGCCAGCAGCAGCGACGGTCCCAGGTGGACGGGGCACACCCGCAGCGGCGCCCGCAGGTGCCGGGCGACCTCGAAGCGGGCGGGGTCGCCGCAGTCGCCGGGCCCGGTCTCGCCGCCGTACGGGCCCCGGCAGACAGCGGCGCGGTCACGGTCGGTCATGCCCCGATCCGACACCACCGCACGCGTCGCCGCCCGGCGGAGGGGGCCGAACGAAGGGCTACAGCGTGGTGTCGGCGTCGTCCAGGCCGATGCACTTGCGCTCCTGCGGGAGCCACTTCACGGCGGGGTCCAGGGCGGCGAGGATGCCGCCCACCTCCTCGCGCGGACCGGAGTACGTGAACTCCACGGCCGGTGAGCGGCCGTACGTGCGCAGCACGCTCACGCCGTCGCGCTTGAGCCGGGCCTCGTCCAGGACCCAGTCGACACCGTCCGCCGTGACGCAGAGGTTGACGTTCGGCTGGAGTTCCTCGGCGCCGCAGCGGAACACCGCCTTCTGGCCGCCCCAGGACGCGACGCCGTCGCCGAGGGCCCAGTCGCGCGAGGCGCCGGGTATGCCGTCCGGGAGGCGGGAGACCACCTTGCCGCACTTGGGGTCGTCGGCGTGCGGGGCCGCGGAGACGCGGTGGCCGTCGACGTAGAAGGCGCCCCCCGTCACGGCGACGGCCGCCACGGCCAGCCAGATCCACGTCCGGGTGGTGGGCTTCCGCATGTTCCGCTCGCTCCGTGCTGTCCGTGGTGGTCGTGCCGTCCGTGTTGTCCGGCTCCTGCCGGTCCGGCCAGCGTATCCGCCGCCCGCACGCCGACGGCCGGGACCCCGTGCGGGGCCCCGGCCGTCGGTGCGCGAACGCGGTGCGCGGGCGGTTCTACAGGAAGGAGTTGATCTCGATCGTCTCGTCCCGGCCCGGGCCGACGCCGATCGCGGAGATCGGGGCGCCGGACATCTCCTCCAGGGCCTTGACGTACGCCTGGGCGTTCTTCGGCAGGTCGGAGAACGACTTCGCCTTGGTGATGTCCTCGCTCCAGCCGGGCAGCGTCTCGTACACCGGCTTCGCGTGGTGGAAGTCGGACTGCGAGTACGGCAGCTCCTCGACGCGCTTGCCGTCGATCTCGTACGCCACGCAGACCGGGATCTGCTCCCAGCCGGTGAGGACGTCGAGCTTGGTGAGGAAGAAGTCGGTGAGCCCGTTGACGCGGGTGGCGTACCGGGCGATCACCGCGTCGAACCAGCCGCAGCGCCGGTCACGGCCGGTGGTGACGCCGCGCTCGCCGCCGATGCGGCGCAGGGCCTCGCCGTCCTCGTCGAACAGCTCCGTCGGGAAGGGGCCGGCGCCCACGCGGGTCGTGTACGCCTTGAGGATGCCGATGACCCGGCTGATCTTCGTCGGGCCCACGCCGGCGCCGGTGCAGGCGCCGCCCGCGGTCGGGTTCGACGAGGTGACGAAGGGGTACGTGCCGTGGTCGATGTCCAGGAGCGTGCCCTGGCCGCCCTCGAAGAGGACCACCTTGTCGTCGTCGAGGGCCTGGTTGAGGACCAGGACGGTGTCGGCGACGTACGGGGCGAGCTTGTCCGCGTAGCCCAGCAGCTCCTCGACGACCTGGCCGGTGGCGATGGCGCGGCGGTTGTAGAGCTTGGTGAGCATCTGGTTCTTGACGTCGAGCGCCGCCTCGACCTTCTGGGTGAGGATCGACTCGTCGTAGAGGTCCTGGACCCGGATGCCGACGCGGTTGATCTTGTCGGCGTAGGTGGGACCGATGCCGCGACCGGTGGTACCGATCTTGCGCTTGCCGAGGAAGCGTTCCGTCACCTTGTCGACGGTGACGTTGTACGGCGTGATGATGTGAGCGTTGCCGCTGATCAGGAGCTTGGACGTGTCGACGCCGCGCTCGTTCAGCCCGCTCAGCTCGGAGAACAGGACCGACGGGTCGACGACGACGCCGTTGCCGATGACCGGCGTGCAGCCGGGGGAGAGAATCCCGGAAGGGAGCAGGTGCAGGGCGTACTTCTGGTCGCCCACGACTACCGTGTGGCCGGCGTTGTTGCCGCCCTGGTAGCGCACCACATAGTCGACGGAACCACCGAGCAGGTCCGTCGCCTTTCCCTTGCCTTCGTCACCCCACTGAGCACCGAGCAGCACAAGTGCGGGCACGCGCGTACACCCCTTCCGGGCGGGGCATGTCCATGGTCGAGGGCGTATGCGACGGATTTCCGCCACGTACACCGCGACCGTCGTTGGCCGCCAACCGTCGGACCGGGTGCCCCGGAATAGACGAAGCCCCTGGCGCAACAGCGCAAGGGGCTCTTGCACCAAGATGCTACCCGAGGAAGCGAGGCATGGCCGAGGTGGCGACTTCCGCGAGCTCTTCCGCGAACTCATCCGCGAGGTCCGATCCGCTTCTGGTGGTCGTCGATCCGGTCGCCCGACGGACGGACGGGGAGTCCGTCCGGATCGCGAAAGACGTGCTCAGCGCGGGTGCGTCGCACACGAAGGTGTGTCTGCCCGACGGTCCGGAGGAGTTCGCACGGGCGCTCGGGCGACGCGGTTCGCGGCGTCCGGTGGTGGTCGGGGACGACAGCACGCTGCTGCGCGCCGTCGCCCTGCTGCACCGCCAGCGGGAGCTGGCGGAGTGCGCGCTGTCGATGGTGCCGGTGGGCCCGGCGCTCGGCCTCGCCCGCTCGCTGGGGCTGCCGACGGGCGCCGTGGCGGCGGCTCGGACCGTCCTCGACGGTGCGGAACGGCGCCTCGACCTGCTCGTCGACGACAGTGACGGGGTGGTGCTCGGGACGGTGGCGATTCCGCCGCTCCCGGTGCCGGTACCGGGACGGGAGGACCCGGTGTCCGGCCCCGGTGGACCGGCGTCGTTCCGTCCCTGGCTGCGGACCTGCCAGTCGCTCGTCCGGACGCTGGCGTCCTCGCGTCCGGCCCGCACCGCTCTCGTGCCGGGGGCGGCCGGTCCGGCGCGGCTGCGGGTGGAGGTGGACGGCTCGACGCTGGTCGACCTGGACCAGCCGGTCGAGGGGGTGTCGGTGACGCCGGGCGCGGCGGGGGCGGCCGTGGTGGAGGTACGGCCGCTGTCGGTGGGCGCCCAGGCGTCGCCGCTGACCGTGAGCGGGCGGACGGTGACCGTGTCGGGGGCGCACTTCCGGTACCGGGCCGACGCGGTGGTGTGCGGGCCGGTGGGGACCCGGACGTGGGTGGCGCGCGAGGGGGCGTGGGGGCTGACGCTGCCGGCGACCTGAGCGGCGGGGTCAGCGGCAGGCGGTGGTGGTGGTGTCACCCCTGCCCGAAGGTCTTCTCCCGGTGTTCGCGCCAGCGTTCCATCATGGCCGCGATCTCCCCTTCGACGAACTCGAAGAAGGCGAGCGTCTCGGCCATGCGCCGGCCCGCCGGGGTGTCGACGCCGAGGCTGGTGACGCCCTCGCGCAGGGCGCCCTCCCACCGCTTGAGGACGGCCTCCCGGTTGGTGAGCGCCTCGTACCACTGGTTGCTGTGCACCCGGTAGCGCTCCCGGCGTGAACCGGGTTCGCGCTCGCGCGCGACCATGTGCTGCTGCGCGAGGTAGCGCACGGCGCCGGAGACGCCGGCCGGACTGACCCGGAGGCTCTCGCCCAGCTCCGCCGAGGTCAGCGAGCCCGAGTCGGAGGCCAGCAGCGCGGCGAAGACCCGGGCCGGCATGCGCTGCATCCCGGCCTCGACGAGCTGGGCCGCGAAGCCCTCCACGAACTTCGACACCGCTTCGGGGTCGCGCCCCGCTTCCGCCTGACCCGCTGACTGCCTCATCCTCCGATCATCCCTCACCTCTTGACGGTTTCTTAACTTCACAAACTTCTGAAAGAAGCGTACTTTCCGAATCATGACGAAGGCAATCAGCGTCTCCGGACTCCACAAGTCGTTCGGACGCACGCGCGCGCTGGACGGGCTCGACCTGGAGGTCGAGACCGGTGAGGTGCACGGTTTCCTCGGCCCCAACGGAGCCGGCAAGTCCACCACCATCCGCGTCCTGCTCGGCCTGCTGCGCGCCGACCGCGGCGCCGCGCAGGTGCTCGGCCGCGACCCGTGGGCGGACGCGGTGCAGGCACACCGCCGGATCGCGTACGTCCCGGGCGACGTGACGCTGTGGCGCAACCTCTCCGGCGGCGAGGTCATCGACCTCTACGGCCGGCTGCGCGGCGGACTGGACCCCCGCCGCCGCGCGGACCTGGTCGAGCGCTTCGAACTCGACCCGACCAAGAAGGGCCGCACGTACTCCAAGGGCAACCGGCAGAAGGTGGCCCTGGTGGCCGCCTTCGCCTCCGACGTCGACCTGCTGATCCTCGACGAGCCCACCTCCGGACTCGACCCCCTGATGGAGGAGGTCTTCCGGCGCTGCGTGGAGGAGGAACGCGAGCGCGGGCGGACGGTGCTGCTCTCCTCCCACATCCTCAGCGAGGTCGAGGAGCTGTGCGACCGGGTCAGCATCATCCGCAAGGGGCAGACCGTCGAGAGCGGCTCGCTCGCCGACCTGCGCCACCTCACCCGGACCAGCGTCACCGCCGAACTCGCGGCCGCCCCGAACGGGCTCGCGCGGCTGCCGGGCGTGCACGACCTCGACGTCCGCGGCCACCGGGTCCGGCTCCAGGTGGACACCGGCGAGCTGGACGCCGTGCTCAGGTCGCTGAGCGAGACGGGCGTGCGGTCGCTGACGTCCACGCCGCCGACGCTGGAGGAGCTGTTCCTGCGTCACTACCGAACCGGGGACGCGGAGTCCGGTGCGGAGGTGACGGCACGATGACCGCCACCGCCGGCGCCACCACCCCGGCCTTGACGACCACCCGGCGCGGAAGCTCGCGGCAACTGGCCGGCACCGGCACGCTGCTGCGCTTCGCCCTGCGCCGCGACCGGGTGCTGATCCCCGTCTGGGTCGCGGTGAACGCCCTCATGGTGCTCTCCATGCCGAGCACCCTCGACGGCCTGTACGGCACCGCCGCCGAACGCGCCGACCTGATGCGGCAGATGCGGACCAACTCCGCCCTGCGGGCGCTGGTCGGCCCCGTCTTCGGCGACGGTCTCGGCGCGCTCACCGCCTGGCGCGTCGGCCTGTACGCCGGCGCGCTCGCCGCCGTGATGAGCCTGCTGATCGTCGTACGGCACACCCGGGACGAGGAGGAGAGCGGGCGGCAGGAGATCGTCGTCTCCGCGGCGGTCGGCCGCCGGGCCCCGCTGACGGCGGCGCTGCTCACGGCGGCGGTCGCCGACGCCGTCCTGGCCCTGCTGATCGCCGGGGGACTGGCCGGGCAGGGAGCGGCCGGCGCGGCGGCCCTCGGCCTGGGCATCGCGGGCACCGGCATGCTCTTCGCGACCACGGCGGCGATCGTCGCCCAGCTGACCGAGAGCGCACGGCTCGCCCGGGGACTCACGGCGGCGGTGCTGGGCCTGGCCTTCGTGCTGCGCGCGGCGGGCGACTCGGGAACGGACGACGGGTCGTCGGTGTGGACGTGGATGTCGCCGCTGGGCTGGCTGGAGAACCTGCGGGCCTTCGCCGGTGAGCGGTGGTGGGTGCTGCTCCTGATCGTGGGCGCCGCGGTGGCGCAGGGGGCGGTGGCCTACGGGCTCGCCGGGCGCCGGGACCTCGGCATGAGCTTCCTGCCGACCCGCCCGGGACCGGCCGCCGGGCGCCTGCGGACCGCCGGTGCGCTGGCCTGGCGGCTCCAGCGCGGCGGCGTCCTCGGCTGGAGCGTCGGCTTCCTCCTCGCCGGTCTCGTCTACGGCGGGGTGACGGAGGGCGCGGCCGACCTCGTCGGGGACAACGAGCAGGCCCGCGGCGTCATCGAGCGGATGGGCGGACAGGCCGGGATCACCGACGCGTTCGTGTCGGCGATGGTCGGCATGCTCGGACTGGTCGCCGCGCTGTACGTGGTCGCCTCGGTGCTGCGGCTCAGCGGCGAGGAGACCTCCGGGCGCGCGGAACCGGTGCTCGCGGGCGCGGTGGGCCGGCTGCGGTGGGCCGCGGGGCACCTGGTGATCGCCTTCGGCGGTGCGGCGCTGCTCATGCTGCTCGCCGGGCTCGGCTTCGCGGCCGGGTACGGGCGGGACGCCGGGGCGATCATCGGCGCGTGCCTGGTGCAGCTGCCCGCGGTGTGGGTGATCGGCGGGGCCGCGGTACTGCTGCACGGCCTGCTGCCCCGGGCGGCGCCGGCCGCGTGGGCCGTCGCGGGCGCGGTACTGCTCCTCGGCTGGGTCGGACCGGCCCTCGACGTACCGCCGACCGTCCTCGACCTGTCCCCCTACGGCCACCTGCCGAAGCTGCCGGGCGGCCGGATGGACTGGCCGCCGGTGCTGGTGCTCACCTCGCTCGCGGTGGTCCTGGTGGGGACGGGCCTGACCGGCCTGCGACGTCGTGACCTGACGACGTGACCGGCGGGAACGGGCCCGCGGCCCCGGTCCGGGACGCCGTGCGCGTCCCGGACCGGGAGCGCGTCACCGTGCGGGCAGGACGACGCGTGCCTGGATCGGATAGTGGTCCGAACGACCCGCGTCGGCGGTCACGTCGCACGAGAGGACGGTCGCGTCGGACGGAGCGAACAGATAATCGATCTTGATGTTCCGCGTGCCCAGCGGTTTCGTCGCCCGGCCGTCACGGATCCGGTCCGCCGACCGTCCCTCGTCGCACTCCCTGTCCGCCGCGTAGGCGAGGGTGACCACGTCCTTGGGGGTGTCGGGCGAGGCCGAGTCCGGTGGTACGGAGTTGAAGTCGCCGCCGTACACGGTGCGGTATCCGGCCGGCGTGTACGAGTGGACGATGTCCTGCAGCATCGCCGCCTGCTCCCTGCGCTTCGTCCCGTCGGCGTCGTCCTGCGCCACCCCGGCACTGAAGTGGGCCGTGCAGAACTGAAGCGCCTGGGCCGGGAGAACGGCACACAGCGCGGTGCGCTGCTCCATGCGCACCCACGTGTCCCCGATGGTCCTGTTCTTCGGCGAGGGCAGGTCGTAGGACGTGTACCAGACGTTGGAGTCCGGCACGGCGAGAGCGATGCCGTAGGAGCCCCGGTCCGTCCAACCCGCGCTCTCCGAACCTGCGTTGTCGCAGGTCCTCGCGGCCTTCACGGACGATCCGTCGACGTCGAACTTGATGGGCGCGAAGCGCACGTCCCACCCGGAGGAGGTCGCCTCTTCCAACGCGCGTTCGATCGCCTTGGCGTGCGACTCGCAGAGCTCCTGGAGGAACACCGCCCGGTACTGGCCCGCGCCGGAGCCCAGCCGGGCGGCGATCTGGCTCCCCAAGGCGGCGCCGTCCACCCTGTGGTTGAGGCAGTCACCGTTGTGATTGGCGCAGACGTTCCACGTCATGACCCGGAAGTCGGCGCTCGTGGCGGGGGCCGCGGGAGCGGGCCGAGGCCCTTGGTCGCTCGCGTTCTCCTCACCGAGGTACACGAGCCGGAACTTCTCCCACGAGCCCACCGAGTCGGAACGCGCCCGCAGCAGCCCGCGGTCGGTGTCCGAGTCCTCCATCTCGGCGCTCACGTACTTGTAGCCGTCGTCCGTCCAGGCGCTGAGGGCGTAGGTGCCGTCGGCCTGCTTCTTCAGGTGCAGCTTCTCCCATTCGCCGACGGTCGCGCCCCGGGCCCGCAGCAGGTTCTCGTGGGTGCCCGCGTCGTTCCGCTCGGTCGTGACGTAGTTCCCGTTCCCCTCCGAGCGGAGGGTGGCCGTCCACCCCTTGTCGTCGGTGTGCAGCGTGAACTTCTCCCAGGAGCCCAGGTCGTCGACGGAGTCCGCGGTCGTGCGGGCGCGCAGCATGCCCTCCCCGTCGCCGCCCGTGTCGACCTCCGCCGACACGTAGAGCCCTCCGGCACCGACGGACTGGAGGGCGTACTTGTCACCGGCCGTGACGGGAACCGGCCGGGCGGCCGCCTGCGCCTCCACGGTCGACATCGTTATCAGCGCGAACAGAGCGGAGCACAGGACCACCAAGTGCCTTGCTTTCCTTCTCATTTACCCCCACCTCAGGTCATGCGTCGTCAGTGCGGGCACTGTACGTCGCTTCGATGGGTGATGAAACCAACCGCCGGGGTGGGAGCGTCGGGGCAGGTATGGGTCGGGATGCGGTGGCGGGCGGTGGGTGTGCGGTCTCGGTGGCCGGGGCCGTGGGTGCGGTGGTCGTCTGGGGGCGGACCTCGCGGACCCAGCGGCACCTGGGCAACGGGTTCGAGAACAACGGGCAGGACTTCGGTGCCGTCCTCACCGAGCTGCCGCTGGTCTTCCTCGCCGGGGCCGTCGTACCCGCCGTGCTCTGGGGGCTCGGCGCCTGGCTGCTGTGGCGGCGCCGGCGCCGGCGCTCGTCACAGTTCCACGCGTAGCCCCGTCAGTCCGCGCATCACGAAGTTCGGCCTGCGTTCCGGTTCCGCCGCCAGGCGCAGCGTGGGGGCGCGCTCCAGCAGGGACGTCATGGACGCCGCCAGTTCGATGCGGGCCAGCGGGGCGCCGATGCAGTAGTGGATGCCCGCGCTGAAGGAGATGTGCGGGTTGTCCCGGCGGGTGAGGTCGAGGCGGTCCGGGGCGTCGAAGACCGCCGGGTCGTGGTTGGCCGAACCGAACAGCATCGCCACCTCGGCCCCGCACGGGAGGACCGTGCCGTCGATCTCGATCTCGTCGAGGACCCAGCGCTCGAAGAGCTGCAGCGGGGTGTCGTAACGCATCAGCTCCTCTACGGCGGACGGGACGAGGGAGTGGTCGGCGCGCAGGGCGGCCAGCTGGCCGGGGTGGCGGAAGAGCGCCAGCCAGCCGTTGGTGGTGGCGTTCACGGTGGCCTCGTGGCCGGCGTTCAGGAGCAGGACGCAGGTCGAGATCATCTCCTGCTCGGTGAGCCGGTCGTCGTCCTCGTCGTGCGCCGCGATCAGACCCGAGATCAGGTCGTCGCCGGGCTCCTTGCGACGCGCCGCGATCAGTGAGCGCAGGTACTCCGAGAAGTCGAGCGACGCGCGCACCGCCTTCGCCGCCGTCTCCTCGGACGGGTTCAGCTCGTACATCCCGCAGATGTCCGCCGACCAGGGGCGCAGCGGGGCACGGTCGGACTCCGGGATGCCCAGCATCTCGGCGATCACGGCGACCGGCAGCGGCTCGGCCACGTCGGTGAGCAGGTCACCGCCGCCCGCCGCGACCAGCCGGG
This sequence comes from Streptomyces sp. BK208, assembly GCF_004364245.1. Taxonomy (GTDB): domain Bacteria; phylum Actinomycetota; class Actinomycetes; order Streptomycetales; family Streptomycetaceae; genus Streptomyces. The sequence goes on from NZ_SOAV01000009.1 coordinate 169,924, forward strand.
CCACCAGGTCGTCCGCCAGCCCGTGCACGTACGGCTTCAGCCGCTCCACCGTGCGCGGCGTGAACGCCTTCGACACCAGGCGCCGGATGCGGGTGTGGTCCGGCGGCTCCAGGTCGAGCATCCCGTGGTCGTTGAGCGTGTGGAAGGGCTCCTGCTCCGGCGGGGGTGCGGTGCGGCCGAAGTCCTCGTCCGAGAAACGGTGCCGGTGGGTCCGGCCGAGGCGGCGGTCGCGCAGCAGCGCCGAGACGTCCGCGTGGTGCGGTACCAGCCACTGGTCGCTCGGCTCGTAGTAGAGCACGCGTCCCCGCGCCCGCAGCTCCGCGAAGGCGGGGTACGGGTCGGCGAGGAACGCCGGGTCCCACGGGTCGAACGCGAGGTCGGACTCATCGGTTGCAGCCGTCATGGACGGACCATAGGAAACGAGGAGCCGCCGCGAAAGGGGACGGACACGGCCCGAGGCGCGCCGGGCCCTCGTCGCCTGTCCCGGTCCGGCACCAGGGGCAGCAACAGGGGCCGCTACGTGTGGTGCGAGGCCGGTGCCGGTCAGCCCGGTGTCACCCGGCGGGCCCGGTCAGCCCGGTGTCACCAGGCGGGCCTCGTAGGCGAAGACCGCTGCCTGGGTGCGGTCGCGCAGGCCCAGCTTCACCAGGACGCGGCTGACGTGGGTCTTGATCGTCGACTCGGCGACCACGAGACGCTCGGCGATCTCCGAGTTGGACAGGCCCTGGGCGATCAGGACCAGCACCTCCGTCTCGCGCTCCGTCAGGTCGCCGTAGGCCCCCTGGGCCGAGGGCATCAGGCGCGGGGTCTCGGACAGCTTGGAGAACTCGGTGATCAGGCGCTTGGTGATCGAAGGGGCGAGAAGGGCCTCGCCGGCCGCCACCACCCGGACACCGTCCGCGAGCTGCCGGGCCGAGGCGTCCTTGAGCAGGAAACCGGACGCGCCCGCGCGCAACGCCTGGTACACGTACTCGTCGAGGTCGAAGGTGGTGAGGACCAGCACCTTCGACGTGCCGTCCGCCGCGACGATCTCCCGCGTGGCCTCGATACCGTTCAACTCGGGCATCCGGATGTCCATCAGCACGACGTCCGGAGCCAGCTCGCGGACCTTCGCCACCGCCTCCCGGCCGTTGACCGCCTCACCGGCGACCTCGATGTCCGGCATCGCGTTCAACAGGACCGAGAAGCCCTCGCGCACCATCATCTGATCGTCGGCGATCAGCACCCGGATCGTCATGCGTCACCCTCGGTCCGAGCGGGGACCGGCAGGAACACCGCCACCTCGTACCCTCCGTCGTCCGTCGGTCCCGCCGTCATCTCACCGTTCAGCATGGAGACGCGCTCACGCATGCCCGTGATGCCGTGCCCCGCCCCCGGCGACGGTTTGACCAGGGTGTTCTGCGGGACGGCGGTGTTGACCACACGCAGGCCCAGACCGCCCAGGACGTAGGAGACCTCGACGCGGGCCGTCGCGCCCGGCGCGTGGCGCAGGCTGTTGCTCAGCGCCTCCTGCACGATCCGGTACGCCGACAGCTCCACGCCGGGCGGCAGCTCGCGCACCGCTCCGGTCACCGCCTTGTCGACGGCCAGGCCGGCATCGCGCACGTTGGCCAGGAGGGCGTCCAGGTCCGCCAGCGTGGGCTGCGGGGCGTCCGGGGCCTCGTAGTCCTCGGCTCGGACGACTCCCAGGACGCGGCGCAGCTCGGTGAGGGCCGCCACCGCGTTCTCCCGGATGGTCGCGAAGGCGCGCTCCAGCTCCTCCGGCGGATTCTCCACCCGGTAGGGCGCGGCCTCCGCCTGGATGGCGACCACCGACATGTGGTGCGCGACCACGTCGTGCAGCTCGCGGGCGATGGTGGTGCGCTCCTCCAGCAGGGTCCGCCGGGAACGCTCGTGCGCGGTGACCGTCTGCTCGGCGGTCACCCGCTGCCGGGCGTCCCGCCGGATGTGCCAGACCGATACGAACAGCAGCGCGAAGGCGGTGAGGACCAGCAGCGGGGTGGAATTGCTCCCGTAGTGCCCGGCGCCCCAGAAGGAGTCGTTGAGGAATCCGTACGCCGCGGTCAGGGCCCACATCCACGCGGCCGTCCGGGGCCGGGTCCGTATCGCCACGACCACCAGGACCACGGTGTGGCACAGGAAGGCACCGGGCAGCCACGGCCACTCCCCCCAGCTGCTGCCGAGCAGCGCGACCACGGGGGTCGCCGCCATCGACATCCAGAAGGCACCCACCGGCCGGACCAGGGTGGCCAGCACCGGCGCCGCGCACGCCAGCCCGCTCAGCAGGGCCAACGGGCCGTCGGTCGCCCCCTCGACCGCCCCGGCGTAGAAGCACAGCAGGGCGAGGGCGGCCACCACCGCGTGCGGGAGGCGCGCCGCGTGGGGCTTCAGCCTGGCCGGCAGACGGCGGAACACCGGACCGTCCGTGCCTGCGCGGGGCAACGGCCGGTAGGCGAAGGCGTCGTGGAACAGATCCTCGCGGAGCCCGCTGAGGGCATTCTCCGCCAGCCGGAACTCGGGGCTGCGCGATCCGCTCCCCTCTCCGGGGGGCGGGGTCCGCATCTGGGTCGTCTCGGTCACGTCGGCAACGGTAGGCGCAGCACGGGTACGGCGTCGTCACCAGTGAGAGGGGTCCTGACGCATCCGTCTCAGGTACTACGGGGGTGAGGCGGCCAGCCCGCCTGCCCACACGGCAGGGCAGGGCAGGGCAGGTATCACGGGTACGACGGCACCCGCCTCCCGCTCATTCGAGCAGGTCGAGGACACGCCCGGCGGAAGTGTTCACGTTTCCGCGGCACACGCCCTCCCCCTCCCGCTCACCAAGCGAGCTGCGCGATCTCCTCCGCCACCACCGCGCACGCGTCCGCCACCGGGTCGATCAGCGGGTAGTGGCCCACGTCCTCCAGCAGCGTCACCCCCACCACCTCGCCGGCCTTCGCCGCCGCATCGGCGTACGCCTCGGCCACCGCCTGCGGCACGTCCACGTCGGCACGGCCCTGCACGAGGGTCGTCGCGATCCCGGTGGGCAGCAGCAGGGCGGGATCGGCGTACGGCCGCCGCTCGGTGAACAGCTCGCCGCCGCCGAGCAGTTGCCGCGCCGCGCCACCGCACACGCCGAGCCGGTCGGCGACCTCGAAGTCGGCGATCGGCGCGAGGGCCACCACGCCCCGAAGGGGGGCCGGGCGACCGGTCCGCCACGGGGCGTCCGCCGGCAGCAGATGCCGGGCGGCCGCCCACAGGGCGAGGTGACCGCCGGCGGAGTGGCCGGTGAGCACCGTACGGCGGGCGTCGGCCAGCGGCAGGTGGCGTCGGACCAGCTCCGGCAGCGCGTCCAGCGCTGCGGCCACGTCGTCGAACGTGTCGGGCCAGCGCCCGGCCACGGGGTCCCCGGAGCCCTCGGCATCGGGACCCTCGGCCCCGCGACGGTACTCGACGCTGGCCACGGCGAAGCCCCGCCCGGCCAGGAAACCGGCGAACGGGCTGATGTGCCGCCGGTCGTACGGGGCGCGCCACGAGCCGCCGTGCAGGACCACCACCACGGGGGCGGCCTCGTCCGGCCCGGATTCGCCGCGCGGCAGGTAGAAGTCGATCACCTGGTCGGGGTGATCGCCGTAGCCGGCGGTGGAGTCGGGCGCGACCGCCGGGTGGGAGAGGGCCGATTTCTCCTCCGCGGCGTTCCTCGCTGCAGCGGTGCCCGGTTCTGCGGCGGCGTCCGGCATGCTCAACCTCTCAGCGACGAAACGGTGTTGGCGGACCGGGGGTGGGGAATCGGCCGTTGGCGGGAAGTTATCAGGCCGGTGACGTGCGCGGACACGGGGATGTGACGCTGGGTGAGGGCCGGACGATGACGTGTCCGGCCCCACCCCGCGGCGCACCCCGGGACCCGCTCCCGCGGCTCAACCGCACCGCTGCCCGGTTCAGTCCGCCAGCGCCCGGGCCAGTACCCGCGCCGCCCGCTCCACGTCCGCGAAGCCGACGTACAGCGGGGTGAAGCCGAAGCGCAGTACATCGGGAGCGCGGTAGTCACCGACCACCCCGCGCTCGATCAGCCGCTTCATCACGTCGCCCGCGTCGTCGCAGCGCAGCGCGACCTGGCTGCCCCGCTCGGCGTGCGCCCGTGGGGTCACGGACTCCACCCGGCCGTCCGGGACGTACGCCTCGACGCAGCGCAGGAAGAAGTCGGTCAGCGCCAGTGACTTGGTCCGCACCGCCGTCACCGAGACCGCGTCCTCGTCCCACACGTCCAGCGCCGCCTCCAGGGCGAGCAGGGAGAGGATGTCCGGCGTACCGACCCTGCCGCGCGCCGCGCCCGAGGCCGGTGCGTAGGCGGACCGCATGCCGAACGGTTCGGCGTGCGAGTTCCAGCCCGGCAGCGGGGAGTCGAAGCGGGCCTGGAGGTCGCGGCGCACATACAGGAACGCGGGCGAACCGGGGCCGCCGTTGAGGTACTTGTAGGTGCAGCCGACCGCCAGGTCGACGCCGTGCTCGTCGAGCCCGACCGGCAGCGCGCCCGCACTGTGGCACAGGTCCCAGACGACGTACGCCCCCGCCGCGCGCACCGCGGCCGTGAGCGCGGGCAGGTCGTGCAGCCGGCCCGTGCGGTAGTCGACGTGGTTGAGCAGCACGGCGGCGACGCGATCGCCCCGGTCCGCCAGCACCGACGGCACCTCGGCCGGGGTGAGCGGCCGCAGGGTGCACCCCGTCATCCGCGCCACCGACTCGGCGATGTACCCGTCCGTGGGGAAGGTGGTGGCGTCGACCAGGATCTCGTCCCGGACCGGACCGCCCCCGCCCGTCCTGTCGCCGGTCCTGTCGCCGACCCCACCCGTCCCGCCGGTCGCACCGTCCGCCCGCGCCATGCGCACCGCGGCGACGAGCGCCTTGAAGACGTTGACGCTCGTCGAGTCGCCGACGACCACCTGCCCGGCGGCCGCGCCGACCAGCGGGGCGATGCGGTCGCCGATCCGCTCGGGCGCGGTCCACCAGCCGCTCTCCTCCCAGGACCGGATCCGCAACTCGCCCCACTGACGCAGTACGACGTCCGCCACGCGCGCGGGGACGTGCGCGGGAAGGGCGCCGAGGGAGTTGCCGTCGAGGTACGTGACGTCGTCGAGGACGAACCGCGCGCGCAGCGCGGCCAGCGGGTCGGCGGCGTCGAGCGCTTCGGCCGCGTTCTTGAGGTCGAGCGGTTCAGACATAGGACCGCGCCGTCCACAGCTCGGGGAACACGTTGTTGCGGGCCCGCTTCTCCAGCCAGGCCACCCCGGCGGAGCCGCCCGTGCCGGTCTTGGAGCCCATCGCGCGGCGGGTGGCGACCAGGTGGTCGTTGCGCCAGCGCCACACCAGCTCCGCCACGTCGGTGAGGGCCTCGCCGAGGCGGGCCAGCTCGCCGTTCTGGTCGCCGGAGTACACGGCCGTCCAGGCGGCCTCCACCTCGGGGGCGGCCTCGTACTTCCGGGTGACGTCACGCTGGAGCACGGCGTCGGGGATGTCGTGACCGCGCCGGGCGAGCAGCCGGACCACCTCGTCGTACAGGCTCGGCTCGTGCAGCGCCTTCTCCAGTTCCGCGTGGACGCGCGGGGCGCCGCGGTGCGGGACGAGCATGGACGCGGACTTGTCGCCGAGGAGGAACTCCAGGCGGCGGTACATCGCCGACTGGAAGCCGGAGCCCTCGCCGAGGGCGGACCGGTAGGAGTTGAACTGGGCGGGCGTGAGACCCGCGAGCGGCGTCCAGGAGGCGTTCAGCGCCTCCAACTCCCGCACCGAGCGCTTGAGCGCGTCGGTCGCCACCGGGATCCGGTCCTCGCGCAGGGCGCGGGCCGCGGTCTCCCACTCGTGGACGATGACGGTGAACCACAGCTCCATGACCTGGGTCGTGACCAGGAAGACCATCTCTCCGGGATCGTCGGAGAGGGTGTGCTGGAGGTGGGTGAGCACGTCCGCCTTGACGTAGTCCTCGTACGGCGTGCTGCCCTCGAAGTCGAGATTCGGGGCGTCGTGGGACATCGCTGTCTCCTGATGGCACTACGGGTAGCGGTCCGCCCTGCCGTTACCGGCACGGGGCCCCGGTCCCCACACGGCATCCTCCGCAATGGTCGCAGGAAACCGCAAGGCCCGCCCGCCCACCACGGGCGGGCGGGCCCCTCGCCTGCGCGGACTCAGCCGAGCACCTCGGCCGCCTCCGGCGAGGAGTCCTTCAGGAACTGGCTGCAGCGCTCGTACTCCTCCTTCTCGCCGATCGCCTGTGCGGCGCGGGCGAGGGCGTGCAGGGCGCGCAGGAAGCCGCGGTTCGGCTCGTGCTCCCAGGGCACCGGGCCGTGGCCCTTCCAGCCGCTGCGGCGCAGGGCGTCGAGGCCGCGGTGGTAGCCCGTACGGGCGTACGCGTACGACTCCACGACGCTGCCCCGCTCGAACGCCTCGTCGGCCAGCCGGGCCCAGGCGAGCGAGGACGTCGGGTACTTCGCGGCGACGTCGGCGGGGGAGGTGCCGCCGGCCAGCAGCTCGCGCGGCCCGGGGTCGTCGGGGAGGTGGGTCGGGGGCGGTCCCCCGAGGAGGTTCTCGTGAATGGCCATGGGACAAGTCTGCGGCATGCGCCGGGATCGGCCGGACGGGTCCGCAGATGCGGGCGCCGGACCCCGCGACCACGGCAGGATCCGAACGGCACTCCCTAGGCGCCGCGCTCCCTCTCCAGCGGCGGCGTCAGCACCGAGCCGTGGGTGCGGCACTCGGGGCGGACGCAGCCCGGCGCGGGGCGGCGCACGGTCGCGAAGGCGATGACGGAGCCCGCCACCAGGACGCCCGCGCAGATCAGCATCGCCGGGCCGAACGCGTCGTCGAACGCCGCGGGCGACCGGTAGGCCTCCTCCCCCATGCCGGTGAGCAGCGGCAGCGCGGCGACCGCGACGAGCCCCGCCGCGCGGGCCGCCGCGTTGTTGATACCGCTGGCCAGACCGGCGCGCGCGGTGTCCACCGCGGCCAGCACGCTCGCCGTCAGCGGCGCGACCAGGGTGACCATGCCGAGACCGAGCACCAGCAGGGCGGGCAGCACGTCGGCGAGGTAGGAGGCGCCGGGCCCGACCCGCAGCATCAGCAGCATCCCGGCCGCGCACAGCAGCGGACCGGCGGTGAGCTGGAGGCGCGGGCCGAGACGCTCGGCGAGTTCGCCGGAGCGGGCGGAGAGCAGCAGCATCAGGACGGTGGTCGGCAGCAGGGCCGTGCCGGCGGCCAGCGCGGACCAGCCGACGACGACCTGGAGCTGCAGCGCGGCGAGGAAGAAGAAACCGCCGAAGGCCGCGTACACGCACAGCGTGACCAGGTTGACCGCCGTGAACTGGCGGGAGGAGAAGACGTCGAGCGGCATCATCGGGTCCTTGCCGCGCCGTTCGACGAGGACGAAGGCCACGGCGGCCACCACCCCGGCCACCGCGCTGACCGCCACCGCCCAGGACGCCGTACGGGCCTCGATCAGCGCGTAGGTGAGCAGCGCGAGGGCCGCCGCGCACAGGGCGGCGCCGAGCACGTCGAATCGGGTGTGGGCGCGCTCGTCCGAGGACTCCGGCACGTGCCGCAGCGCGACCGGCGCGCACAGCAGCGCCAGCGGGACGTTGAGCAGGAACACCCAGCGCCAGCCCGGGCCGTCCACCAGCCAGCCCCCGAGGAACGGCCCCACCGCCGCGCCGACGCCCCCGAACCCCGACCACAGGCCGACGGCGCGGCCCCGGTCGTCGGCGTGGAAGGAGGCCTGGATCAGGGCGAGGGAACCCGGCGTGAGCAGCGCCCCGCCGACCCCCTGGAGGGCCCGGGCGGCGATCAGCACACCGGCGTTCGGCGCGAGGCCGCACAGCAGGGACGCGGCGGCGAACCACAGCACGCCGAGCACGAAGATCCGGCGGCGGCCGAACCGGTCGCCGAGGGCGCCGCCGAGCAGGATCAGACCGGCCAGTGTGACCATGTAGGCGTTGACGGTCCACTGCAGGGCGGCGAGGTCCGCGCCGAGGTCGCGCCCGATGTGGGGCAGCGCTACGTTGACGACGGTCGAGTCCAGCAGGGCCATGCTGGACCCGAGGACGGTGGTGAGCAGGATCCACTTGCCCTGCGGTGAGGCGAGCCGGACGTCGGGCATGCCCCAGGTATACAGCGAGCCCGGCGCGAAGGGCGCCGGGCTCGTGCGTACGGCCGTGTCGACCGGGAGTTACTTGATCTTCTGGCCCGCCGAGCGCAGGTGGCCGCAGGCCTCCACGACGCGCGCGGCCATGCCGGCCTCGGCCAGCTTGCCCCAGGTGCGCGGGTCGTAGGTCTTCTTGTTGCCGACCTCGCCGTCGACCTTGAGGACGCCGTCGTAGTTGCGGAACATGTGGTCGACGACCGGACGCGTGAAGGCGTACTGGGTGTCCGTGTCGATGTTCATCTTGACCACGCCGTTCTCCAGGGCGGTGGCGATCTCCTCGGCGGAGGAGCCGGAGCCGCCGTGGAAGACGAAGTCGAACGGCTTGCTGCCGGCCGGCCGGCCGTACTTCGACGCGATGCCCTCGTTCAGCTCCTTGAGCAGCTCGGGGCGGAGCACGACGTTGCCCGGCTTGTACACGCCGTGCACGTTGCCGAAGGACGCGGCCAGCAGGTAGCGGCCCTTCTCGCCCAGGCCCAGGGCCTCGACGGTGCGGACCGCGTCGTCGACCGTGGTGTAGAGGGAGTCGTTGATCTCGTGGGAGACGCCGTCCTCCTCGCCGCCGGTCGGGGTGATCTCGACCTCAAGGATGATCCTGGCGGCGCGGGCGCGCTCCAGCAGCTCCTGGGCGATGGAGAGGTTGTCGGCCAGGGTCTCGGCCGAGCCGTCCCACATGTGCGACTGGAAGAGCGGGTTGCGGCCCGCCTTCACGCGCTCCTCGGAGACCGCGAGCAGCGGACGGACGTACCCGTCGAGCTTGTCCTTCGGGCAGTGGTCCGTGTGCAGGGCGACGGTGACGTCGTACTTCTCGGCGACGATGTGCGCGAACTCGGCGAGGGCGACGGCGCCGGTCACCATGTCCTTGTTGTGCTGGCCGCCCAGGAACTCGGCGCCGCCGGTGGAGATCTGGACGATGCCGTCGCTCTCCGCCTCCGCGAATCCGCGCAGGGCCGCGTGCAGCGTCTGAGAAGAGGTCACGTTGATGGCGGGGTAGGCGAACTTTCCTGCCTTCGCCCGGTCCAGCATCTCGTTGTAGACCTCGGGAGTTGCGATGGGCATCTGTCCGCTCCTTGTATGTGCGGGTGGGCGTGTTGTTGCTTATGGCCCTGACCTAGGACTGGGGGGCGACGTCATCGTCGGCCCCATCCTTCCAGACCGGACGGGAATACCCGAGTGCACCCCGGCCCCGTCTCGGCCCCTGGTCTCAGTCCAGGCCCAGCTCGTCCTTGTCGTACGCGTACCGGTACGGCACGCCCGCCCCGTCCTGGATCTTCTCGGCGGCGCCGGTCGCCCGGTCCACGATCGTCGCGACCGCGACCACCTCCGCACCGGCCTCGCGCACGGCCTCGACGGCGGTGAGCGGGGAACCGCCGGTCGTGGAGGTGTCCTCGACGACCAGGACGCGGCGGCCCTTGATGTCCGGGCCCTCGACGCGGCGCTGCAGCCCGTGCGCCTTGGCGGCCTTGCGGACGACGAACGCGTCCAGCCTGCGGCCGCGCGCGGCGGCGGCGTGCAGCATGCTCGCGGCGACCGGGTCGGCGCCCATGGTCAGCCCGCCCACCGCGTCGAACTCCAGGTCGGCGGTCAGGTCGAGCAGCACCTGCCCGACCAGCGGCGCGGCCTCGCCGTCCAGGGTGATGCGGCGCAGGTCGACGTAGTAGTCGGCCTCCAGACCCGAGGAGAGGGTCACCTTGCCGTGCACCACGGCCTTGTCCTTGATCTGCTGCAGCAGCGCGCCGCGTGTGCCTGGCGGCATTACTTCGTTGACGTCCGTCATGTACGCCAGCTTAAAGGCGGCGCCAGGCCCAGGTCGTCGTGGCCTCCAGCGGCTCCAGGGGCGTGACCAGGCGGGGAAGGGTGTTCAGCCCGTTGGGCGGCCCGGTCTGCGGCTCCACGCAGACGGCGGCCTCCTGCTCGTCGTACACCACGACCCACGGCTCGGGGCTGGTCACCTTCAGCTCCAGCCGCCCCGGCCAGGTCAGCGTGACGTCGACGCCGTCCGGCATGCCGAAGCAGTCGTCCCAGGGGCCGGGCTTCGGCTCGACGCGGTTGCCGGTGGGGAGGTGGTCGTCGCCGCGCTCCTCCTGCCAGGCGGGGTCGAAGGCGATCTGCGCGCCGGCGCCGTCGAGGGTCCGGTTGAACCAGGGGTGCCAGCCGATCTGCGCCGGGAAGGACGACTCGTACGTCTCCACGGACATCGTCAGCGTCAGCGCGTCCTCGGCGAGCCCGATCACCTGCGTGACGCGGCCGGAGTAGGGCCAGGGGTCCACGAGGTCGTAGGTGAGGACGGCCTCGTCCGCGGTGACGCGGGCGGTGTGCCAGGCGGCGTCGCGCGCGGTGCCGTGGATGGCGTGCGGCGGCGAGTTCAGGGGCATCTGGTGGACCGCGGCGCCGTCGCTGAAGCGGCCGTCGCGGATGCGTCCGCACCAGGGGACCATCGGGAAGCAGCCGTAGCGCTCGCCCTGGCGGAGCAGTTCCGTGCCGCCGACGCGGAGCCCGCCGATCCGGCCGCCGTTGCCCGGCAGCACGGTCGCCTCCGCGTCACCCGCGGTCAGCGTGATGGGTTCGTTGCTCACGCCATGACCCTACTGGGGCGATCAAGAGCGCCCCACTCGGTCGCCGCTCCCGCGGCGTATCGGGGAGCGGTTCGGGGAAGCGGTTCAGCGGCGGCGGCGCAGCGCCCGGCCCACCACGATCGCCGACGCCACGACCAGCGCCGCCGCGGGGGCGGCCCAGCGCAGGGGGGCGCCGACCGCGTTGGCCTGGGGCGCGGGCACGGGGGCGTAGCGGCCGCGCGGCGGAGCGTGGTCCACCTCCTCGGCGCTGCGGCCGATCATCGTGCGGCGCGCGTGCGCGGCCTCGGCGGGAGGCTGGACGGCCGGCTGGGCGCCGGCCTCCTCCGGCGCCCCTCCGCCGTCCCCGGCGTCGTGCCCGTCGGTCCCGTCGTCGTGTCCGCTCGCGGCCGCGGTGCCGTCGGTGTCATCGGTGTCATCGGTGTCCGTCAGGGAGGGCGGGGGGACCTCGGTGTCGAAGACGGAGCCGGGGCGCGCTTCGGGCTCCGCCTCCGGTGCGGGCTCCGGTGCCGCGGCGGGGGGCGTCTGCGCCGCCGTGCCGAGGTTCTCCGCGAACCGGGTGAGCAGCCGGGCCGTGGCCGACGTGACCGACTCCGGCGGCAGCTCCGTGACGCGCCCGTCCGCCGTGGCCGTCCCGGTGAACACGAGGGTGCTGCCGCCGTCGGCGTCGTCCACGCGGAGGGTCAGCGCCAGCGTGACCTCGCCGGTGCCGCGCGACTCGGTGGCCTCGCCCTCGACGGCGTACGTGCCGTCCTCGCCCCCGGACAGGCGCAGGGACCCGCGGTAGGTGATGGAGTGACTGCCGATGCGCACCTTCAGCCGGCCCGCGACGGGCTCGGCACCGGCGTCCTGCTGGAGCCCCGGGACCGCCCGGGCGACCCGGAGGGGGTCGGCCAGCACGTCCCTGAGCCGCTCGGCCGGAACCGGAACGAACACCTCATGCTCCATGGCAGCGCAGCCTACCGCTCCCGGGGTGGTCGGCCGGGGTGGTTGGCCGGGGTCATCGCGCCGTCGGGCCGATCGGCCGCCCGCCGGACTCAGTACCGCGGGTGCACCAGCGTGGAGGGCGGCAGCCCGGGGAGCCGGGTGCGCGCCGCGTCGCGGGCGTCCCGGGCCAGGGAGTCGGGTGTGAGGGTGTACGGGCGGGGCGACGCCGGGCCGAGGCGCAGGACGGGGGGCGTACGGGCGGCCAGGAGGAAGCCCCAGTCGCCCGGGGCGCGGAGGTCCGCGGTGGTGCGCTCGGGGCCTGCCGCCGAGCCGGGGTGGCGGGTGCCGACGCGGTAGGCGACGGCCGGCAGGCCGGCCGCGCGGAGGGTGGCGTCCACCGTCCAGAAGGCGCGGGGGCGTGCGACCGGCGGGCCCGCGTGGACCGCCAGCCGCCCGTCGGGCGCGAGCACCCGCCGCAGCAGCCCGTAGAACTCCTGCGAGTACAGCTTCGTGCTCGCCGTGGCGGACGGGTCGGGCAGGTCCGAGATCACCACGTCGTACGTCGCGGAGGGCGTCGCGCGCAGCCGGTGGAAGGCGTCCCCCGTGACGACGTGGACGCGCGCGTCGCCGTAGGCGTGCTCGTTGAGGGCGGACAGGCCGGGGTCCTGCCGGGCCAGCCGGGCGAACTGGGGGTCGAGTTCGACGACGTCGAGGCGGCGCACGCCGGGGTGGCGCAGGATCTCCCGTGCGGCGAGGCCGTCACCGCCGCCGAGGACGAGCACGCGCGCGTGGGGGCCGTTCATGGCGGGGAGCACCAGCGCCTCGTGGTAACGCCGTTCGTCGCCGTCCCGCACCCGCAGCCGGCCGTCGAGGTACAGGTCGAGGGGCAGCCCGTCGGTGTCGCCGGTGAGGACGACCTCCTGCACGTCGGTCCGCACGGCCACGCGGACGTCCTGGCCGTACACGGCCTGCCGGGCGGCGCGTTCGAAGTCGTCGGCGAGGACGGTCGCCGTGGCGAGCAGGGCGAGGACGACCGCGTTGGCGGTCAGCAGCAGCCGGCGGGACCGGCGGGTCAGGTCCCGCCGGAACAGGCCGAGGACGAGGGCGGCGCCGACGACGGCGTTGACCGTGCCGGTGAGCAGCGCGCCGGTGAGCTGACCGAGGAAGGGCAGCAGGACGAAGGGGAAGGCGAGGCCGCCGACGAGCGCCCCGACGTAGTCCGCGGCGAACAGGTCGGCGACGGCTCCGCCGGGGTCCTGCCGGCGCACCCGCTGGATCAGCTCCATGAGCAGCGGCACCTCGGCGCCGATCAGCACCCCGATGGCCAGGGAGAAGGCGACCAGCAGGACGCGCGGCCCGTCGCCCCACAGGCCGCCCCAGCCGCCGGTCCAGGCGAAGACGGCGTACAGCACCATCGCGCTGGAGCCGCCGACGAGGGCGAGGACGGCCTCGAGCGCGCCGAAGCCGGCCGCCGCGAGGCCGCGCAGCCGTTTGGCGGCGAGCGAGCCGAGGCCCATGGCGAAGACCATGACCGACAGGACCACGGACGCCTGGGTGACCGAGTCACCCATCAGGTACGAGGCGAGCGCGACGAGTTCGAGTTCGTAGACGAGCCCGCAGGCCGCGCACACGAACACGCCCGCCAGCACCAGGAACCGGCCGACGGCCGGACGGACGGGCAGCCGCGCGGGCGCCTCGGGACCGCCGTGGCCGCGGGGACCGCCCCAGGACGGCGGGGAGCCGGGCGGGGCGGGCGCGTGCGGTTCGATCACGGAGTGACGTTACGTCACACTCTCACTGCGCTTCGTCACCCACACGTGTGAAACTCGGTTCCCGACGGGCATCACGGGTTTATCCGGCCCCCACCCGCTCAAGCCGTCGGCCACCGCCCGCCCGGGCGGCCGGTGGCCCGCCGTTCACACCGCGGACGGGCTGAGCCGCGACGTCGGCACCCGCACACCCACCCGGGTGCGGGTCGCCACCAGGCGGCCCTCCTGCGGGTAGGCGTGCCAGGTCCGCCAGTGGACCTGGCCCTCGTGCCGCCGGGCCAGCAGCGCGGTGAAGGCGTGCGGACTGCCCGGGAAGACGCCGGCCAGACCGTGCGGGTGGTCGGAGACGAGGGCGAGCAGCTCTTGGGCGCGGGCGGCGAAGGAGCCCGGCGTCAGCACCTCCACGCGGGCCGCGAACTCGTACTCCCAGTCGCCCACCCGCTTGGCGACGCCCAGCGGCAGGGGGGTGCTGCTGCCGGCCAGGCACGCCACCGTCTCGGAGCAGGTGCCCTGCTCCTCTTCGAGCAGGACCTGATGGGAGGCGCCGAGGAGCCGCAACTGCAGTTTCGCGCCCGTGAGTTCGATATCGAGACGGGCGAGTGCGGGCAGCGGCTCGCGTCCCAGCGCCCAGGCCAGGTCGGCGGCGCGCGTGTCGGTGTAGGCGGTTGTCAGGGTCGTGAGCATGGATCGGCTCCGCAAGCACACAAGGAGAGGAAGGTGTGGGGCCTGCGCATCCGGGGCACTGCCGGGGATGCGGCCCGCTCAGCCCAGTCGGCCGGTCAGGAGGGGGGTCAACAGGTCGTCCGTGGAGCTGCGTTGATGAGGGGAAGCGAATCATGAACGATGGCGCCGTCACAGCGTTTTTACCCAACTTCGTGGCGTTTCCATCCCTCAGGGGGCTCAACAGCTCAACTGTTCAACCAAGGCGCACACCCCGCCCGTACGGAGTGCGCCGGTGCGCGGAAGCGCCCGCCGGGCAGACGACCCGGCGGGCGCTCCGTGTGGGGACGTGGGGCCCGGTCCCAGGAACGGGCCCCGTGGCGGGGATGCGGTTCCCCCTGCCGGCGCTCAGCTGCCCCGTGTCAGCTGCCTCCGCCGCATCCGCCGCCGCCCCCTCCCCCGCAGGACGACCCGCCTCCGCAGGAAGAGCCGCCGCCGCAGGAAGAACCGTTCCCGCAGGAGTTGCCCGAGTGGTGCCCGCCCGAGGACGAACCGCCCCCGTCACCGACCCACCAGCTGTTGCCTCCGTCCCCGCCCGTGCCCGACCGGCGCGACCCCCTGCCGCCCCTCGGCCGGACGGTGTGCGAGGTGCGCCGCGCCCCCATGAACAGCTTGACCAGCAGGGCTGCGACCACGATCAGGATGATGCCTGTGAACACGGCTCCACCCTCCTTCCGTATCCGGGCCTGCGCCCGGAAGTCCCCCGAAGCAATCCCCCGTCGGATGCCTCGCCGCGTGTCGATCACGTCGTGGAGCTCTTCGCGTCCAGCTCTTCGCTTGCGGCTCTTCGCGTCCAGCTCGTCGCGTGAACGGGAGATGCCCTTCGCCGCCACGGCCCAAAGCAGAGTTGAGGAAGTCCAGAGCTTCGGCGCAGGATGACCGCCATGACCTCGATGAGCTCCAGCGCCCGTCCCCTCCTGAACCGCCGGCTCGCGGAGTTCGGGACGACGATCTTCGCCGAGATGTCCGCCCTGGCGGTGCGGACCGGCGCGATCAACCTCGGTCAGGGATTCCCCGACACCGAGGGTCCCGAGGAGATCCGCGAGGCCGCCGTGAGGGCGCTGCGCGACGGGCGCGGCAACCAGTACCCGCCGGGCCCCGGAGTGCCCGAGCTGCGCGCCGCGGTCGCCGACCACCAGCGCCGCCGCTACGGCCTGTCCTACGACCCCGACACGGAGGTCCTGGTCACCGCCGGCGCCACGGAGGCCATCGCCGCCGCCCTGCTGGCCCTGCTGGAGCCCGGCGACGAGGTCGTCGCGCTGGAGCCGTACTACGACTCGTACGCGGCCTGCATCGCGATGGCGGGCGGTACGCGGGTGCCCGTCACTCTGCGCCCGCACGAGGGAGCGTTCCGGCTGGACCTGGACGAGCTGCGCGACGCGGTCACCGACCGCACCCGTCTGCTGCTGCTGAACACCCCGCACAACCCGACCGGCACGGTCCTCACCCGTGAGGAACTGGCGGCGGTCGCCGAGCTGGCCGTGGAGCGGGACCTGCTGGTGGTGACGGACGAGGTGTACGAGCACCTGGTCTTCGACGCCGCCGAGCACATCCCGCCGGCGTCCTTCCCGGGGATGCGGGAGCGCACGGTGACCATCGGTTCGGCGGGCAAGACGTTCTCCTTCACCGGCTGGAAGGTCGGCTGGGTGACCGCCGCTCCCGCCCTGGTCACGGCGGTCCGCTCGGCCAAGCAGTACCTGACGTATGTGGCCTCGGGCCCCTTCCAGTACGCCGTCGCCGAGGCCCTGGCGCTGCCGGAGTCGTACTTCGACGCCTACCGGCAGGACATGCGGGCCAAGCGGGACCTGCTGGCGGCGGGGCTGGCCCGGGCGGGTTTCGGCGTGTACCGGCCCGCCGGGACGTACTTCGTCACCACCGACATCCGCCCGCTGGGCGAGAGCGACGGCTTCGCCTTCTGCCGTTCGCTGCCCGAGCGGGCCGGCGTCGTCGCCGTCCCCAACGCGGTCTTCTACGACCACCGCGAGGAGGGCGCGCCCTTCGTACGCTTCGCGTTCTGCAAGCGTCCCGAGGTGCTGGAGGAAGCGGTGCGGCGGCTGAAGACGCTGGCGGGGTGAGCCCGCGCGGACGACGAGAGCCCGGCGCCCCGCGACTGCGGGGGGCCGGGCTCTCCTCGGTTCGGCCGCGAGGGCGGACTACTCGCCGTCCTCGTCGGTCGGCTTCTCCGACTCGTTGACTTCCTGCTCCAGACCGAGCTGCTCCACGAGCCACCGGTCGAACTCGATGGCGGCCCGCACCCAGCTGACCGTCGAGGAGACGAAGTGCTCCAGGCTGACGCCCATGCCGATCAGCATCTGCGCCTCGCCGATCAGGCGGACCGTGCCGTCGTCGTGGGTGTGGGAGTACACCTTGGGCCACAGGGTGCGCCGGTTCCAGTCGTCGACCGACTCGAGCAGCTGCGGCTTCTCGTCGATCTGGTGGGGCCGGTCGTAGAACGTCCGCACCGAGAAGACCTGCTGGTCGCCCTCGCCGCGGAACATGAAGTACGTGCGGAACTGCTCCCACGGCGCCGCGAGGTCGCCCTCGTCGTCGACGACGTACTTCAGCTCCATCTGTTCGAGGAGCTGCTTCACAAGATCCTGATCCGGGACGACGGGGCCCGCCGGTCCTTGGGGCTGCGGCTCGGGCTGCTTGCCCCCGAAGTTCGGAATCGAGGACGGGTCGATGCTCACCGTGAATTTCCCTTCGTACGGATCTGGCCATCCTCCACCATGCGGGGAGGGGCCTGGCAAGCCGCCGGGCGCCTGTCAGCCCTGGGCTGACTTGATCCGGACGGTCGAGTACCCGTCGAGGGCCCCGGCAACCCGGCGGGCGGGTCGCCGGGGCGTCCGGTCACAGCGTCTTTCCGGTGGCCGGTCCCACGATCAGCTCGTCGCCGAAGCGGTCCACGCGGACCGTGTCGCCGTCCTTGATCTCGCCGGAGAGGATCTCCCGGGCGAGCCGGTCGCCGATCGCGGTCTGCACGAGGCGGCGCAGGGGGCGGGCGCCGTAGGCCGGGTCCATGCCCTCGACGGCCAGCCAGGCCAGGGCGTCGTCGGTGACGTCCAGGGTGAGGCGGCGCTCGGCGAGCCGCCGGGCGAGCGCCTCGATCTGGAGCCGCGCGATCCGGCTCAGCTCGTCCTTGCTCAGGGCCGAGAAGACCACGAGGTCGTCGAGCCGGTTGAGGAACTCCGGCTTGAACGACGCCCGGACCACCTCCAGGACCTGTTCCTTCTTCTCCGCCTCCCCGGTCAGCGGGTCGACCAGGTACTGGCTGCCCAGGTTGGAGGTGAGCACCAGGATGGTGTTGCGGAAGTCGACGGTGCGGCCCTGCCCGTCGGTGAGACGGCCGTCGTCCAGCACCTGGAGCAGGATGTCGAAGACCTCGGGGTGCGCCTTCTCCACCTCGTCGAGGAGCACGACGGTGTACGGCCGGCGCCGCACCGCCTCGGTGAGCTGGCCGCCCTCCTCGTAACCGACGTACCCGGGCGGGGCACCGACCAGCCGGGCGACGCTGTGCTTCTCGCTGTACTCCGACATGTCGATGCGGACCATCGCCCGCTCGTCGTCGAAGAGGAAGTCGGCGAGCGCCTTGGCCAGCTCGGTCTTGCCCACACCGGTCGGACCGAGGAAGAGGAACGACCCGGTGGGCCGGTCGGGGTCGGCGATCCCGGCGCGGGAGCGGCGCACGGCGTCGGAGACGGCCCGTACGGCCTCGGTCTGCCCGATGAGCCGCCTGCCCAGCTCGTCCTCCATGCGCAGCAGCTTCTGCGTCTCGCCCTCCAGGAGGCGCCCGGCGGGGATGCCGGTCCAGGAGGCGACGACGTCCGCGATGTCGTCGGCGCCGACCTCCTCCTTGACCATGGTGTCCCTGGCCACCTCTTCCTCCGCCTCGGAGGCGGCCTCCAGGTCCCGCTCCAGGGTGGGGATCTCGCCGTACAGCAGCTTGCTTGCGGTGTCGAAGTCGCCGTCGCGCTGGGCGCGTTCGGCCTGGCCGCGCAGCTCGTCGAGCTTCTCCTTCAGCTCGCCGACCCGGTTGAGGGACTGCTTCTCCTTGTCCCAGCGGGCGTTGAGGCCGCGCAGCTCCTCCTCCTTGTCGGCGAGGTCGCGCCGCAGCCGCTCCAGGCGCTCCAGCGAGGCGGCGTCGGTCTCCTTGCCGATCGCCAGCTCCTCCATCTTCAGCCGGTCGACGGCGCGCTGGAGTTCGTCGATCTCGACGGGCGAGGAGTCGATCTCCATGCGCAGCCGCGAGGCAGCCTCGTCGACGAGGTCGATGGCCTTGTCGGGCAGGAAGCGGGAGGTGATGTACCGGTCGGAGAGACTCGCGGCGGCCACCAGCGCGCTGTCCGCGATCTGCACCTTGTGGTGGGCCTCGTAGCGGCCCTTGAGCCCGCGCAGGATCGCGATGGAGTCCTCGACGGACGGCTCGGCGACCAGCACCTGCTGGAAGCGCCGCTCCAGGGCGGGGTCCTTCTCGATCCGCTCCCGGTACTCGTCGAGCGTGGTCGCGCCCACCATGCGCAGCTCACCGCGGGCCAGCATCGGCTTGAGCATGTTCCCGGCGTCCATGGCGGAGTCCCCGCCGGCGCCCGCCCCGACGACGGTGTGCAGCTCGTCGATGAAGGTGACGACCTGCCCGTCGGAGTCCTTGATCTCGGCGAGCACGGTCTTCAGCCGCTCCTCGAACTCGCCGCGGTACTTGGCGCCGGCGACCATGGCACCCAGGTCCAGCGCCACCAGCCGCTTGTCCTTCAGCGACTCGGGCACGTCCCCCTTGACGATCCGCTGGGCGAGTCCCTCGACGACGGCGGTCTTGCCGACGCCGGGCTCGCCGATGAGGACGGGGTTGTTCTTGGTCCGCCGGCTGAGCACCTGGACCACCCGCCGGATCTCCTGGTCGCGCCCGATGACGGGGTCGAGCTTGCCGTCCCGGGCCGCGGCGGTGAGGTCGGTACCGAACTTCTCCAGGGCCTTGTACTGGCCCTCGGGGTCGGGAGTGGTCACCCGGCGCCCTCCCCTCGCCTTGCGGAAGGCCTCCTGCAGCTTCTTCGCACTCGCTCCCTGCCCCTCCAGTACCTCACCGGCCGCGCCGCCCTTGGCGGCGATGCCGAGGAGCAGGTGCTCGGTGGAGAGGTACTCGTCCCCGAGCTCCTTGGCGCGGGCCTGGGCGTCGGCGACCACGGCGAGCATCTCACGGCTGGGTTGCGGGGGTGCGACGGTGGACCCCGTCACGCTGGGCAGCCCGGCGACGATGCGCTCGGCGCCGGAGCGCACGGCGGCGAGGTCTGCCTCGACGGCGGCGAGCAGGTCGGTGATGTTCTCGTTGTCCTGCCCCTGGAGCAGTGCGAGGAGCAGGTGGGCGGGGGTGAGGTCGGCGTTCCCCTCGGTCACGGCCCGGTTGCTGGCCGCGTTGATCGCGTCCCGGCTCCGGTTGGTCAGCTCGGCGTCCACGTTCTTGCTCTCCTCCTCGCGTCGGCCGTCGGCGGTCCGGCCTGTCTCCGGTCTCCCTGTGCTGCCTCATACAGCCTACACAAAGTTGAGTCTATTCCACTCAAGGAAGCCGGGACACGTGTTCCCGGAGCCGGGTTCGCCGGGTCGGCAGCGGAGAACGGTGTACCCGCCGGGGCCGGCACCCGTCGCACGAGGGCCTTTTCGGCCAGACCGCGGGCCGGCGGGTGTCGCGAGATGTCCGCACATGCGACAGCGGCGTCACCGTGTTCAGGTCACGGTGACGCCGCTGCCGGGGGGAAGCACCTGAGCGATTTGTTACGACGGGGGAATCGCGTCAGGCACTGCGGGGGGTGGCCGAGATGGACCTCACTTCGGGACTCTCCGGCTGATCGAGCCGGTGGTCCCGCTGGTCCAGGTTCACAAAGATCATTCCGTACCGGATGGCACACCGCACGGGTTGCGGCGCCCCCCGAGGCCGCCGCAGACACCGGTACGCCCGCACGTCGCCGTCCTCGTCCAGCGTGACGACGACCGGCTCGCCGAAGACGGTCACCATCAGGGAGTCACCGGCGTGCGGGATCGCGGTGACCAGGTCGATGAAGTGCCAGCCGGAGCGGTAGGCGGTGGCCATCTCCCGCCGGAAGGAGCGGTCGTCAGGTGGAGTAGTCATGTCACGACCAAATGGTGTCACTCGTAGTGGCTTCGGCGTTCGCACTGACGGACGCAGCGGGCACCGCCGTCACTGACTCCACGCTGTTCACTCGTCCTTCACCCTGCGCGGTACCGAGGCCATTCAGAGCTCCGAAGGCCACGACGGCGGAGAAGGCGGCGACAAGCACCGAGCGAAGCATTCTCTTTGACATAGTCGGCTTCGTCCTCATTTAAAGGTCCCCTCTTCCCCCGTCGGATAAGACGATGGCTCATTCAGGCACGTCATGGCCACACAATCGGTGCATCATGTTCCTGCATGTTCAGGACCCTGGGGGGTGGAGATTTGACAACGAATCGGACCAACGGGACACATCCCCATACCCTTGCTGAACTGTGCAGGGAGGGAGGGCGTCTGTACGCGAACGCCCTGCGTACCGGATACATCACTCGCGCCGACGCGCAACCCGCGCCGTGTCTCGTGGAGTTGGCCCTCCTGCATCCCGACCCCGACGATGCCGACCTGCTGCGTCCGGTGTCCCCTGCGGTCGCCCTGGCTCAGCGTCTCAATCCGATCGAGCGGGAGATCGCCGAACGCAGGCGGACGTCCATCGAATTGGCCGAAGCCTTCGAGCCGTTCATGGCCCTCAGCGCGCAAGGCGTGTCCTCCACCCACTCGATCACCGTGCTGGAGGGCCTCGACCGCATCAACACCGCTCTCGACCTGGCGACGAACCAGTGCACGAACGAAGTCCTGAGCATCCAGCCCAGCGCACGCCATCCGGAGCGGAGAGTCATCGAGGGTCTGGAGCGCGACAGGACCCTGACCGAGCGCGGAGTCCGGATCCGGACGCTGTACCAGCACACAGCACGTTACAGTCCCGAGCGGCTCGCGTACGTGGACCGCTTCTCCAGCGGCAAGGCCGAGTACCGCACCATCGACGAACTCGTGGAACGCCTGATCATCTGCGACGAGACCGTGGCGTTCATTCCTGTCCGCGACGATCGGCAGGTGGCTCTGGAGATCCGCCACCCGGGCCTCGTGGGTTACCTGATCAAGGTGTTCGAGTTCATCTGGAGCCGGGCGGTCCCGCTCACCGCCGGCGCCCCCTACGAGACGGCCCCCGACGGCCTCACCGACATCCAGCACTCCATAGCCAAGCTCCTTGTGGAGGGCCACGTCGACGAGGCCATCGCCCGGCGTCTCGGCATGAACGTACGCACCTGCCGGGCGCACATCGCCAAGCTGGCGACGGCACTGGGCAGCGGCAGCCGCGCCCAACTCGGGTACCTCATAGCCCAGTCTGGGATCCTTGAACAGGGGAACCAGAATCCGGGAGGGGAGGCCCAGCGATGACGGGCGGGACGCACGAGCACCGCGGCGACGAACTGTGCGAGACGGGGTTCGGTCTCTACGCCCGTGCTCTGCGTGAGAGCCACGTGAGCAGTGACGAGGTGGCGACCGCTCCGTGCCTGGTCGACCTCGGCTTCCTGCACCCCGCCGTCGACGACCTGGAGCGGCTGGAGCCCGTCCCGCCCACGGTGGCGCTGCAACGCCTCCTCCGCTCCTCCGAAGACCGCATCGCCGACGAGAGGCGCCGCGGCCAGCGCATGGCCGACGCCTTCGAGCCCCTCATCCGCATGGGCGGCCGTGACCTCGCCTACGAGGACACCCCGGCGCTCAGGATCCTGAGCAGCAAGAGACGCACGGGACAGGCCATCGAGGAAGCGATGGCCGAGGGCACGCAGGAGCTCCTCGCGATCCAGCCGCACGACGCACACGTCACCAAGCGCCCCGACATCCTCGAAGGCGCCCTGAAGCGGGACCAGGCCTTCCTCGACCGCGGCGCCCGCATCCGGGCCCTGTACCAGCACACCATGCGCCACGCTCCCTACGCGCGCGCCCGCTACGAGCAGTTGACCGGTGACGTGGAGGCCCGCACCCTCGACGAGGTCACCGAGCGCCTGATCGTCGTCGACCGTACCGTCGCCTTCATCCCCGCCAGCGCCGACCGTTCGCTCGCCCTGGAAGTGCGCCACCCCGCCCTCATCGCCTACTTCGTCAACATCTTCGACCGCCTGTGGCGCCTCGCCACCCCCATGTATCCCCAAGCCGTCCACCAGCCCACCCTCAACGGCATCCCTCCCCGCCAACGCGCCATAGCCGCCCTCCTCATCGAGGGTTACACCGATTCCGACATCGCCGACCGCCTCGGCATCAACGTGCGCACCGCCCGCGTCCACATCGCCAAGCTCGCCGCCACCCTCGGCAGCGAGAGCCGGGCTCAGCTCGGGTATCTCATCGGGCGGTCGGGGATTCTCGACCGGGAAGGATGACGGGGGCCGGGGCGCTGCGGGGGGAGCCGTCCAGGCCGGCCTGGGCGATGCGCACGCCCAGCTGGGTGCGGCTGGTCGCGCCCAGGGTCTCGGAGAGGCGGGCGATGTGCGCGCGGGCCGTGCGGACGCTGATGCCGAGGCGCTCCGCGATCACCGCGTCCTGGTGGCCCTCGGCGAGGAGCGCCGCGATGGACTGCTCGCGATGGGAGATGCCCTCGATGCCGGTGTCGGGAAGGGGGGCCGTCAACGGGATCGCCAGGCGCCACAGCCGTTCGAAGACCGTGCCCAGGTAGGCGATCAGGGCCGGGTGGCGCAGTTCCAGGGCCACCGTGCGGTCGGTGTTGGCGGGGATGAAGGCGACCGTGCGGTCGAAGAGGATGAGGCGGTCGATGACCTCGTCCAGGGTGCGGGCCTCCACCGCGTCACCCATCAGCTCCAGGTAGTTGAGCAGGCCCTGCCCGTGCCGGGCCACGTGCGTGTACAGGTCCCGCATCCGCACCCCGCGCCCGCGCAGCGCCAGCGCCCGGTGCAGCCCCTCCGACAGCTCGTGCTCGCGCCGGATGCCGCCGGGCTGCACGGTGAGCACCTCCGTCGTACAGGCCGCCGTCGCCTCGTCCATCGCGGCCTGGATGCGGGACAGCCCGTCGAGGACCCGGATCGCCGTGCTCTCGGGGCCGGCCGGGGCCTGGAACAGCCGGCCGAGGCTCGCGTACCACTCGAAGGCCTCCACGGCCGAGCCCACGCGCCGCTGGCTGGCGCTGACCTCGTCGTGGACCCCGCGCAGCAGCCTCGTCATGACCTCCTGCGGGGAGGTCGGCACCAGCCAGTCCATGTCGTCGGGGTCGGGGTGCAGCAGGGCCAGATCGAGGAGGCAGGGGACCGGCTCGGCGTCCCGGCGATGCACCCGGCCGCGCCGTACGGCCCGGGAGTACACGCGGTCGCCGGTCGCGCACAGCCGGTCGGCCCCGTGCGGGTGCTCCTGAGCCCCGTGCCCGGTCATCGCCCATCCCACCCCCGGTTCCGGCTCCTCCGCAGCGCAACTATGCGCGGCTCGCACCGGCCACCGCAACACGGGTCCGCGCGCAGCGGAAACCGTAAGGCGCCGGTCGCGACCGAAATGTCCGGGCCGGAGAACCGGGGTGGCACGAGGACCGTTACAGTCCCGCCTCCTTGCACGCGGCCTCGAACTTGGCGGTGCAGATGTCGGTGACCTTGTAGAAGCCCTCCGCGAGCACCGTGTCCTCGATGTTGTCCTTGGTGAGGGCGACGACGGGCACGAGCTGGGCGGGGATGCCCTTGTGGGTGGGGCTGTCGACCTTGTCGCGGGCGAGCGCCTCGAACTGGATGTCGCGGCCCTGGACCCGCGCCACGGCCATCTCCGCGGCGTTCTCCGCCTCCTGCGGGTAGGACTTGTACACGCTCATGTACTGCTCGCCGGTGACGATCCGCTGCACCGCCGCGAGTTCCGCGTCCTGGCCGGTGATCGGGGGCAGGTCGGTGACGCCCGCGTCCTCCAGCGCCTTGATGATGCCGCCGGCCATGCCGTCGTTGGCGGAGTAGACGCCCGCGATGTTCTTCTTGCCGATCTTCCCGATCGCCTCGGTCATGTTCGCCTCGGCGTTCTCCGGCTTCCAGTCCTTGGTGTCGAAGGACTGGGCGATCGTCAGCTTGCCGTTCAGCTCGGACAGCGCGCCCGCCTTGAACTGCTTCGCGTTCGGGTCGGTGGACGAGCCGTTCATCATGACGATCTTGTCGGAGCTGCTCGGGTCGCCGCCGAGCGCCTCGATGAGCGAGCGGCCCTGGACCTCGCCGACCAGCTCGTTGTCGAAGGAGATGTAGGCCTCGATCGGGCCCTCGGCCAGCCGGTCGTAGGCGATGACGGGGATGCCGGCGTCCTTGGCCTTCTGGACGCTGTCCCCGATGGCGTGCGCGTCGACCGCGTCCAGCACGATCACGTCGACCTCTTCGTCGACCATCTGCTGCATCTGCTGGGCCTGCTTGGCGGCGCTGGCCTCGGCGTTGGCGTACTTGACGTTGCCCTCGTCGCGCGTGAGGTCACCGACCTTCGCCTTGAAGAAGGGGTAGTCGAACTGCTCGTAGCGCGTGTTCTCCTTCTCCGGGAGAAGCAACCCGACGGTGATGTCGTTGCCCTTGGTCGGGCTCGCGTCGTCGCTGCCCCCCGACGCGCCCAGCACGCCGCAGGAGGCCAGCGGGAACGTCAGCAGGGACGCGGCCACGGATATGGCGATACGACGGGCACGGCTACTCACTGCGCTTTGCCTTCCGACACACGGGTGTGGGTGGTGAACCGGGGGCCTGGGGCGACTCGGGTGGCCCCGGCGACCCTCGGTGAAGGAAGCCAACGCTGTCTTCACCAAATCGTCAAGAAGTACTAGACCAATGAGACAGCACCGTTGCGAACAAGCCCCGGAGGACGGGTCGGTCCTCCGGGGCTCGCCGCGCCGTTTCCGTTGCGCCGCCTGGCGGTCCGGTCAGTCCGGGGACTGGCCGTGCCGCTTGGGCCGCCAGACCACCAGCGCGCTGGTCTGCTGTACCTCTTGGTAAGGGACCAGGTCACGGCGGTACGACGCGTGCACCGCGGCCTCGCGCTGACGCATCGCGGTGGCCGCGCCGTCGAGTGCGTCGGCCAGCTCGGCGGCCCGGGCCTGGAGCGCGGCGACCTGGTTCTCCAGTTCGATGATGCGCTTGATTCCGGCCAGGTTGATGCCTTCGTCCTGCGACAACTGCTGGACCTGACGGAGCAGTTCGATGTCACGGGCCGAGTAGCGGCGGCCGCGGCCCGCGGTGCGGTCCGGGGAGACCAGGCCGAGGCGGTCGTACTGGCGCAGGGTCTGCGGGTGCAGTCCGGAGAGCTGGGCCGCCACCGAGATGACGTAGACCGGGGTGTCCTCGGTCAGTTCGTACGGATTGCGTCGCCGACCGTCCATTCCCGTCAAGCTCCCTTCGCGGCCTGGAACAACTCCGCCCGCGGATCCTCGTCCGCGGTCGCCTCGCGATACGCCTCCAGCGCGTCACGAGCCTTCCCCGTCAGGTCCTTCGGAACACTCACCTCCACGGTGACCAGAAGGTCGCCGCGGGTGCCGTCCTTGCGTACCGCGCCCTTGCCCCGCGCCCGCATCGTACGACCGCCCGGCGTGCCGGCCGGCAGCTTCAGCGTGACGGGCGGACCGCCGAGGGTGGGGACCCGGATCTCGCCGCCGAGGGCCGCCTCGGTGTAGGTGACCGGGACGGTGACGGTGAGGTTGTCGCCCCGGCGGCCGAAGACCGGGTGCTCCTTGACGTGCACGACCACGTACAGGTCGCCCGCCGGGCCGCCCCGCTCGCCGGGCGTGCCCTTGCCGCGCAGCCGGATGCGCTGCCCGTCCGACACCCCGGCGGGGATACGGACCTGCATCGTCCGCGAGGACTTGGCGCGTCCGGAGCCCTTGCACACGTCGCAGGGGTCCTCGGCGATCAGACCGCGGCCCTTGCAGTCCGGGCACGGGTCGGTCAGCGAGAAGCCGCCACCCGAGCCCCGCGCGACCTGCCCGGTGCCGACGCAGGTCGGGCACACGCGCGGCGTGCCGTTCTTGTCGCCGGTGCCCGAACAGGCCTTGCAGGGCGCCTGCGAGGACATCCGCAGCGGCACGGTCGCGCCCTCGATGGCCTCGGTGAAGCTGAGGGTGACCTCGGACTCGATGTCCTGCCCGCGCCGCGGCTGGGTGCGGGCGCCGCCGCCCGGTGAGCCGCCGGTGCGGTTGAACAGGCCGCCGAAGACGTCCCCGAGGCCGCCGCCGAAGCCGCCGGCGCCCTGGCCCCCGCCCTGGGCGCCGCCTCCGAAGAGGTCGCCCAGGTCGAAGTTGAAGGTGCCGCCGCCGCCCGCGCCCGGCCCCGGACGGAAACCGCCGTTGCCGAAGAGGGAGCGGGCCTCGTCGTACTCCTTGCGCTTCTTGGGGTCACCGAGGATGTCGTTGGCCTCGGAGATCTCCTTGAAGCGCTCCTCCGCCCTGACGTTCCCCTTGTTGGCGTCCGGGTGGTTCTCGCGGGCGAGCTTCCGGTACGCCTTCTTGATCTCGGCCTCGGTGGCGTCCTTGGGGACGCCGAGAACCTTGTAGTAGTCCTTCTCGATGAAGTCCTTCGTGCTCATCCCCGACGTCCCTCCTCTCGCGCCTTACCCGTCGTCACCTCGAACTCAGCCCTCGTCCGGGCCACCGCTCTCCTTGTTCCCGGCGGACCCGGAGCCTCCGGGGTTCCCGGAGTTCCCGGCGCCGTCCTCCGGGCCGGAGGCGTCCTGCGCGTCGGTGGCGTCCTCGGCCGGCTTGACCGTCTGGGCGCCCGGCTGGGGCTCGGCGACCGCCACCCGCGCGGGGCGGATGGTGCGTTCGCCGATCCGGTACCCGGGCTGCAGGATCGCCACGCAGGTCGTCTCGGTGACGTCCGGTGCGTAGGAGTGCATCAAGGCCTCGTGGATCGTCGGGTCGAAGGGCTCGCCCTCCTTGCCGAACTGCTGGAGGCCCAGCTTGGCGACCGTGGTCTCCAGCGACTCCGCGACGGACTTGAAGCCGCCGACCAGTTCGCCGTGCTCCCGGGCGCGCCCGACGTCGTCGAGCACGGGAAGCAGCTCGGACAGGAGGTTCGCGACGGCGACCTCCTTGACCGCGACGCGGTCCCGCTCCACCCGGCGGCGGTAGTTCTGGTACTCGGCCTGGAGTCGCTGGAGGTCCGCCGTACGCTCGTTCAGCGCGGTGCGCACCTGGTCCAGCTGGGCCACCAGGCCCGCGTTCTCGCTCGCGTCCCCGGCCGGGGCCGCCCCCTCCTCGGAGGCGGCCTTCGGCTCGGCGTCGTCAGGGGTGGCGCCGGAGGGGACGTCGGGCTTCTCGTCAAAACCCGGGGTCTCCTCCGTCACGCGGCACCGTCCTTGCGCTCGTCGTCCACGATCTCGGCGTCGACGACGTCGTCGTCGCCCTTGTCACCGGAGGCGGCACCCGCGTCGGCGCCCGGGGCCTCGCCGCCGGCGGCCTGCGCGGCCTGGGCGTCGGCGTACATGGCCTGGCCCAGCTTCTGCGAGACGGCGGCGACCTTCTCCGTGGCGGTGCGGATCTCGGCGGTGTCCTCGCCCTTGAGCTTCTCCTTCAGCTCGGCGACGGCGGACTCGACCTCGGTCTTCACCTCGCCGGGGACCTTGTCCTCGTTGTCCTTGAGGAACTTCTCCGTCTGGTAGACGAGCTGCTCGCCCTGGTTGCGGGACTCGGCGGCCTCGCGGCGGGCGTGGTCCTCCTCCGCGTACTTCTCCGCCTCCTGGCGCATGCGGTCGACCTCGTCCTTCGGCAGCGAGGAGCCGCCGGTGACGGTCATCTTCTGCTCCTTGCCCGTGCCCAGGTCCTTCGCGGTCACGTGCATGATGCCGTTGGCGTCGATGTCGAAGGCGACCTCGATCTGCGGCACGCCGCGGGGCGCCGGCGGCAGACCGGTCAGCTCGAACATCCCGAGCTTCTTGTTGTACGCCGCGATCTCGCGCTCGCCCTGGTAGACCTGGATCTGCACGGAGGGCTGGTTGTCCTCGGCGGTGGTGAAGATCTCCGAGCGCTTGGTCGGGATCGTCGTGTTCCGCTCGATCAGCTTGGTCATGATGCCGCCCTTGGTCTCGATGCCGAGGGACAGCGGGGTGACGTCGAGCAGCAGGACGTCCTTGACCTCACCCTTGAGGACACCGGCCTGCAGGGCGGCGCCGATGGCGACGACCTCGTCCGGGTTGACGCCCTTGTTGGCGTCCTTGCCGCCGGTCAGCTCCTTGACGAGCTCGGCGACGGCGGGCATGCGGGTGGAGCCACCGACGAGAACGACGTGGTCGATCTCGGACAGCTGGATGCCGGCGTCCTTGATGACGTTGTGGAACGGCGTCTTGCAGCGCTCCAGCAGGTCGGAGGTCAGCTGCTGGAACTGGGCCCGGGTGAGCTTCTCGTCCAGGTGCAGCGGGCCCTCGGCGGACGCCGTGATGTAGGGCAGGTTGATCGTCGTCTCGGTGGACGAGGACAGCTCGATCTTGGCCTTCTCGGCGGCCTCGCGCAGCCGCTGCAGGGCCATCTTGTCCTTGGCCAGGTCCACGCCGTGGCCGGACTGGAACTGCTTGACCAGGTAGTCGACGACGCGCTGGTCCCAGTCGTCACCACCGAGGTTGTTGTCACCGTTGGTGGCCTTCACCTCGACGACACCGTCGCCGATCTCCAGCAGCGAGACGTCGAACGTACCGCCACCGAGGTCGAAGACCAGGATGACCTGCTCGTCCTTGTCCAGGCCGTACGCCAGCGCGGCGGCGGTCGGCTCGTTGACGATGCGCAGGACGTTGAGGCCCGCGATCTCACCGGCCTCCTTGGTGGCCTGGCGCTCGGCGTCGTTGAAGTACGCCGGGACGGTGATGACCGCGTCGGTCACCTTCTCGCCCAGGTAGGACTCGGCGTCCCGCTTCAGCTTCTGCAGCACGAAGGCGCTGATCTGCTGCGGGTTGAAGTCCTTGCCGTCCAGGTTGACCTTCCAGTCGGTGCCCATGTGGCGCTTGACCGAGCGGATGGTCCTGTCGACGTTCGTGACCGCCTGGCGCTTGGCCACCTCGCCGACGAGCACCTCGCCGTTCTTGGCGAAGGCGACGACGGACGGCGTGGTCCTGGCGCCCTCGGCGTTGGTGATGACGGTGGGCTCGCCGCCCTCCAGAACGCTGACGACGGAGTTAGTCGTGCCCAGGTCGATGCCGACCGCACGTGCCATGGTGAACAACCTCCAGCTGACTTGAGTGGAACAGGCTCAAGTGTGCATGACGCCCGGCAATGGGTCAACAGACGTGAGCCGGGCAGGCTCAACTCTTATCCGTTCCTTACGCGCAACAGCGCCCTGACCTGCACTTTCCCCGGCTCACCCGGCCTGACGAACCGGAAAAAACGCCGCGCGGGCGAGGCGCCGCCCGTGCCACCCGGGGCTCCGGTTGCCCCGTGCGGCGCCGCCGACTCCTCTCGCGCCCGGCGGACGGCACCCCCGGACGGCCGGCGGACCGGTGCGCGCCGCCCGGCTCACCCGGACGTACGGGGCCGGCGGGGTCAGGGTTGCCTCAGCGACGCAGATCACCGCACGTCCGACTACAGTGCGGCGGAGGATGGGGGTAGTCTCAGACGGACTGAATAAGTTACCGCTTAGTAATACCGCCCCCTCGTAACCTCGCAGGCCCGAGGAGCCCCCAAATGCAACTCGCCGCGATCATCGTGTCGCTGGTCCTGATCGTGGTCGGCGTCGCACTGTTCGGCCGCGCCGTCCTGCAGATCTTCAACTACATGCGGCTGGGCCAGCCGGTGCCGGCCGGAACGCGGACCAACGACCCCGTGGACCGCACCGTCACCGTGGTCAGGGAGTTCCTCGGCCACACCCGGATGAACCGCTGGGGCATCGTCGGGGTGGCGCACTGGTTCGTCGCCGTGGGCTTCTTCTCCCTGCTGCTGACCATCGTCAACGCCGTCGGCCAGCTCTTCGAGGCCGACTGGATCCTGCCGGTCATCGGCGACTGGGCGCCGTACAACGTCTTCGTCGAGTTCATCGGCACGATGACGGTGCTCGGCATCCTGGTCCTGATCGCGATCCGCCAGGTGAGCAAGCCGAACCGGCCGGGCCGCAAGTCCCGCTTCGCCGGCTCCAACTTCGGCCAGGCGTACTTCGTCGAGGCCGTCATCCTCATCGTCGGCGTCTGCATCTTCATGCTGCACGCGCTGGAGGGCGCCCTCCACCACGTGGACGGCTACGAGGCGTCGTTCTTCATCTCGTACCCGGTCGTCTCCGCGCTGCGGGACGCGGACCTCGGCACCCTGCAGAACCTGGTCTACTTCTTCGCCGGGCTGAAGATCGCGACCTCCTTCATCTGGATGATCACCGTCGCGCTGAAGACCGACATGGGCGTGGCCTGGCACCGCTTCCTGGCCTTCCCGAACATCTGGTTCAAGCGCGACGCGAAGGGCGGCACCTCGCTCGGCGCACTGCTCCCGATGACCTCGGGCGGCAAGCCGATCGACTTCACCGACCCCGGCGACGACGACGTCTTCGGCGTCTCCCAGGTCGAGCAGTTCTCCTGGAAGGGCCTGCTGGACTTCTCCACCTGCACCGAGTGCGGCCGCTGCCAGTCGCAGTGCCCCGCCTGGAACACCGGCAAGCCGCTCTCCCCCAAGCTCCTGATCATGTCCCTGCGCGACCACGCGCACGCCAAGGCCCCTTACCTGCTGGCCGGCGGCGGCAAGACGATGGAGGGCGAGGAGAAGGCGTCCGCCGAGCAGCTCGAGGACGTCCCGGCCGCCGCCCTCGCGGAGGCCGAGCGCCCGCTGATCGGCACCCTCGAAGAGAACGGCGTCATCGACCCCGACGTCCTGTGGTCCTGCACCACCTGCGGCGCCTGCGTCGAGCAGTGCCCCGTCGACATCGAGCACGTCGACCACATCGTCGACATGCGCCGCTACCAGGTCATGATCGAGTCCGCGTTCCCGTCCGAGGCGGGCACGATGCTCAAGAACCTGGAGAAGAAGGGCAACCCCTGGGGCCTGGCCAAGAAGCAGCGCCTGGAGTGGCTCAAGGAGCTGGACTTCGAGGTCCCGGTCGTCGGCAAGGACATCGAGGACCTCACCGAGGTCGAGTACCTGTACTGGGTCGGCTGCGCCGGCGCCCTGGAGGACCGCGCCAAGAAGACCACCAAGGCCTTCGCCGAGCTGCTGCACATCGCGGGCGTCAAGTTCGCCATCATGGGCGGCGACGAGAAGTGCACCGGTGACTCCGCCCGCCGCCTGGGCAACGAGCCGCTGTTCCAGGAGCTCGGCATGGAGAACGTCATGTCCCTCAACGCCGCCTTCGGCGAGGAGATGGACGACGACGGCAAGGTCACCGAGGAGTCGCGCAAGCCCAGGTCGGCGAAGAAGATCGTCGCCACCTGCCCGCACTGCCTCAACACCCTCGGCAACGAGTACCCGCAGCTCGGCGGCGACTACGAGGTCGTCCACCACACCCAGCTGCTCCAGCACCTGGTCGACGAGGGCAAGCTGCTCCCGGTCACCCCGGTCGAGGGCATCATCACGTACCACGACCCCTGCTACCTGGGCCGGCACAACAAGATCTACACGCCGCCGCGCGAGATCATCGCCGCCGTCCCGGGCGTCCGCAACGAGGAGATGCACCGCCACAAGGAGCGCGGCTTCTGCTGCGGCGCCGGCGGCGCGCGGATGTGGATGGAGGAGCGGATCGGCAAGCGCATCAACAACGAGCGCGTCGACGAGGCCCTCTCCGTCAACCCCGACATCGTCTCCACCGCCTGCCCGTTCTGCCTCGTCATGCTGACCGACTCGGTCAACGGCAAGAAGAACGACGGCAAGGCCAAGGAGTCCATCCAGGTCGTCGACGTCGCCCAGCTCCTGCTGGACTCCGTCAGGACCCCGGCCGACCCGACCGGCGAACCCGAGCCGGAGAACGAGCCGACGCCGGAACCGGTGAAGTAGCCGCCCGCGTCCGCGCCTTCCACCGACACCCCCGAGTCCCGCCCGGACCCGGGGGTGTCGCCGTATCCCCAACGCGTGCATCATGAACCGGTCGTTGTCGCTGATACGGGTTGATACGGACGAGGTGAACGGTGCGCCTGCGAAGACACACCCTGACCGGCACGGCCGCCGCCGGCTGCCTGCTGCTGCTCACCGCCTGCGGCCACGACGCGGCGCCGGCCGCCGAGGACGCCGGGCCCACCCCGGTGCGCGCCGCCGAGGCCCCCGCCCTGCTCCCCGTCCCGCGCGGCCGGGGCAGCGAGGTCCCCGACGACTTCAACGGCGACGGCCACCGCGACCTGGTCCTCGACGACCTGGTCACCGCGGAGAGCCACGCGGACGACGCGGGCATCGGCATCGTCTACGGCTCGCCCGGCGGACCGGTGCCGGGAGCCCGGCAGCTGCTCACCCCGAAGCGGCACGCGGCACCGACGGACGGCCAGGTGCCGGCCGTGTTCGAGGCCGAGGCGAGCTGCGACCTCGACGGCGACGGCTTCACCGACCTGGTGGTCACCACCGACCCGCCCTACGACGGCCGGGGCCGCCCCCCGGTCCCCCTCCAGATCCTCTTCGGCTCCCCCTCGGGACCGGCCCGCGCCGTCCCGCTCGCGGTCCCCTCCCGGGCCCGCTACGGCAACGACTGGCCCGAGCGCCCCGTGTGCGGCGACTTCGACGGCGACGGCGCCGAGGACCTGGTCGTCCACGCCTCCGCCGGCCGCCTCAGCTACCTGCGCGGCCCCTTCACCCGCAAGGGCGCCCCCGCCCGGGCCGGCGCCCCCGTCCCCTCTCCCGGCGAGGCGCCGACCGGCCCCGCCGCCGACGTGAACCGCGACGGGTACGACGACCTGGTCGTCCGCACCTCCGCGGGCCCCGGCGACGCGGCCGTCGTCCTGGGCGGCCCGGACGGCCCGGCCCGCACCGGGGTCACCCTCCCCGCCGGCGTCGACGTCGCCCTCGGCTCCTTCGGCAGGGGCGAGGCCCTGGACGCGGCCGTGGGCACCGTGGACGCCACCGCGCTGCGCTACGACCTGCCCACCGCCGCACGAGGCACCCTCGACACCCCCGGCTCGATGCTCGACGCCGCCGACTTCGACGGCGACGGCCTGAGCGAGCTGGTCGCCGGCGGCTCCGGCGTACGCGTGTACCCCGGCAGCCGGACGGGCCCCACGACACGGGGCGCGATCACGGTGCGGCCCGCGACGACGGGCACGACGCGGGTGCTGACGGTCGGCGACTTCGACGGCGACGGCCTGGCCGACCTGGTGGTGTGCACGGCCCAGGGCGACACGAAGGACACCGTCGAGGTCCACCGGGGCACGGCGAAGGGCACGGTGACGGCGGAACCCGCGGTCACCTTCTCGACCTCGCAGTTCCTGACACCCTGAGGCACGAAGGAACACGCGCACGACCCGCCGGCGGGGCCTCGGGGACGCCTCGGGGACCACCCGTAGGGGATGTCACAGCTCGGCCGCAAAGGACCCCCCGAACGGCCGGGCCCCGCACGTCACTCTCCGGGACCAGGTACGTTCGAAGGCGTGGCTGGATTCAGGATCGGACGCGGCCGGGACAACGGCGCTCCACACACGCGACCGCAACGCCCCCCGTACGGACAGCAGGCGCCCCAGGGACCGTCGTACGGCGGCCCGGCGACGCCCCAGCAGCCGTACCCGCAGCCGCCGTACGGAGGTGGCGGCCCCGCCCCGGCACCCGGCGGATCCCCGTGGCCCCAGGCACACGGCGGCGGCCACGGTGAACCGGAGTACTTCGGCGACGGCGGCTACGGCCACGGCGGGCAGCCCCCGCAGGCCCCGTACGACCCGTACGCGGCCAACAACCCGGGCCACACCCAGGCGTTCACCGTCGACGACCCCTACAGCCAGGGCGACACCTACCGCGCCGGTTCCGCCC
This sequence comes from Streptomyces sp. BK208, assembly GCF_004364245.1. Taxonomy (GTDB): domain Bacteria; phylum Actinomycetota; class Actinomycetes; order Streptomycetales; family Streptomycetaceae; genus Streptomyces. The sequence continues at coordinate 203,969 of NZ_SOAV01000009.1, forward strand.
CGGCGCCCGGTCCCGTCGGCCCCCGCCTGCACTGGAAGGACCTGCTGAAGGGCGTCGTCCTCGCCCCCGGCCAGACCTTCCTCCAGATGCGGGACTACGCGATGTGGGCCCCGGCGCTCATCGTCACCTTCCTCTACGGGCTGCTGGCCGTCTTCGGCTTCGACGGCGCCCGCGAGGAGGCGATCAACGCCACCCTGTCCAACGCGATCCCGATCGTCCTGACCACGGCGGTGGCGCTGGTGCTCAGCGCCTTCGTCCTGGGCGTGGTCACCCACACCCTGGCCCGCCAGCTCGGCGGCGACGGCGCCTGGCAGCCCACGGTCGGCCTCTCCATGCTGATCATGTCCCTCACGGACGCGCCGCGCCTGGTCGTCGCGATGTTCGCCGGTGGCGACGCGCCCTTCGTCCAGATCCTCGGCTGGGCCACCTGGGTCGCGGCCGGCGCCCTGCTCACCCTCATGGTCGCCCGCTCCCACGACCTGCCCTGGCCCAAGGCGCTCGGCGCGTCCGCGATCCAGCTGATCGCCCTGCTGTCGATCGTGAAGCTCGGCACCTTCTGACAGCCGGCCGTACGAAGGCCCCCGGTGTGACGCACACCGGGGGCCTTTTCCCTGCCGCACGACGCTCACCAGGTGCTACTGTCGCCCTGCTCGCGCAGGACGAGCGGCGACATCGTGAAACGCCCCCCTGCGCGACCGCCCTGGGGAGGGACCTCTTTCGTGATTCGTCCGCTGAACAAGCGGGCCGTGCGCCGTCGGCGTGCGCTCGGCCGTACCGCTCTCACCGTCACGCTCGCCGTGACCGCCGGCATCGGCACCGCGACCGTCGGCACTCACGCCGTGGCGGCCGCCGGGACCACCGCCGCGTCCGCCGACCCCGTCGTCGTCAGCCCGGGCGCACGCTTCGTGCCCCGCGCCACCGTCGTCCTGAACTCCGGCGAGACCGGCTTCCTCACCGCGCAGGAGGGTGACGACCGCCTGCGCTGGATCGACTACGCCACCGGCGCGACGTCCGTCCTCGACCACCGGCTGCCCAAGCCGCTCGCCTACGACGTGGACGACTTCCGCTTCGCCGAGTACCCCGGGGACTTCGGCCACGGCTCCGACACCGTCGCCCTGTACGCCCCGGCCCCGTCGCCGCACGTGACGCTCCAGCAGCGGGCCGGCGAAGGACCGAAGGTCACCGTCCCGATCCCGGAGGGCCAGACGTACGTCGCCACCTACGGCGACACCGTCATCACCCGCACCGGCACCGAGGAAGCCGCCACCGGCCTGCACCTGCTGCGCCAGGAGAACGGCGCGGTGCGGGACCGGAAGCTGGAAGGGCTGCCGGAGGGCTGGCGCCTCAGCATCAGCTCGGGCGACACCCGGTCCGTGGCCGTCCGCGCGATCAAGTGGGAGGACTCCCGGATGTCGCAGGGGTGGTGGGTCGTCGACCTCGCCACCGGGTCGCTGAAGACGCTGTCCACGCACGGCGAGAGCGTCGTCTTCGACCGCGACACCGTCTTCCACCTCGGCGCCCCCGAGTCCTACGCCGCCCAGGTCTACCGCCGGGACGACCTGGACGCCGAGCCGACCACCCTCGACCTGCGGGACGTGGGCGCGTACGACGACACGATCGTGCCCTTCGCCGGCGGCTTCGCCACCGTGTCCGCACCCAACCCCGGCAACAACGAGTACCGCGGCAACGCGCTCACCCTGAGGGACGCCGAGGGCCGCAGCGCGAAGACCCTGCTGACCGTCGCCTCCCCCTCGCTGCACCGCACGCCCGACGGCTCGCTGCTGGTGACCGGCGCCGAGAAGAACACCGACTACGGCCCGCTCGACTGGGGCTACTACCTCCTCACCCCCGCCGCCGACGGCACCGTCACCCGCAAGCGCGTCGCCGGCATCGAGGACCGGGAGGCCGAGCCGTACGGCATCTCGCTGGGCAGCGGCATCCTCACCACGGCCGACGACTCCAAGCTCTACATGCCGGGCACCTACGTCGGCGCCTACCGCAGCACCTGGCTGAAGACCTCCGGCCGCCCGGAGGAGCTGAACTCGACCGTCGACGGCCTCGTGAGCGGCCGTGACGACGACTGCGGCGACTCCGAGAACGGCTACTGCGTCACCATGTTCGCGAGCGGCGACGGCCACCACGGACGCGAGGCCGCCACCGAGCAGGGCGTCACCATGCTCTACCGCAACGGCGACTCCGCCTGGGGACCGCGGGTGACCTCGGGCTTCTACAGCCCCGAGCTGATCGGCCTCTCCGGCCGGTACGGCATCGCCGACGAGGCATCGGGCGGCACGCAGGCCGTCCTCCGCTTCAAGGACGGCGACACCGGGAGCGTCCTGGAGAAGCGCGAGATCACCGCGGCCTCCGTCTGGGGCAACACGCTGTGGAGCGCCACCGGCAGCTGGGACGACCCCGCACTGGACCTGCCGACCACGGTGACCGCGAAGAACCTGTCGACGGGTGCCGCCGGCGAGACCTTCGACGCGGGGTGCGTCCCCCGCGACCTCCAGGCCGTCGGCCGCTGGGTGTACTGGCAGTGCGACGACTCCTGGCCCAACTACCCGGGCGGCGGCGTCTACGACCGGCAGGCCAAGCGCTCCCTGCGGCTCGGCACCGACAAGGCCCTCCTCGGCGACGGCTACCTGGTCCGCCAGTCGGACAGGACCGGTCTGACCCTCGTCGACCTGCACGGGGGTCTCCCGGCCGGCGGCACGGAGGCGGACCTGCCGCAGCACGTGATCGTCACCGCCGCCGAGCTGGGCGACCGGACCGTGCCCCGGGCCGGCTGGACCGTGGACCGCTTCGGCGGCCACGTCGCCTACACGGGCGAGGACCGCCGGGTGCGGATCGTCCCGTCGGGCGTCCCCGCCTCCGGGATCGCCGTCATCGACGCGGAGACCTCGCCGGCCCTGGACATCCGGGCCGGGGCGCCGTGGGCGTCCCGCTGGTGGCTGTCGAAGCCGGCGGCCTCCTGGACGCTGACACTGAGGAACAAGGCGAGCGGCAGGACCGTGCGCACGCTGTCCGGCGGCGAGGCCCGCGGCCTGGTCTCGGCCTCCTGGGACGGCAAGGACGCCGCCGGGAAGTACGTCGCGAACGGCGCCCACACCTGGACCCTGACCGCGAAGCCCGCCGACGGCGTCGGGGCCGACCTGTCCGTCTCCGGCACCGTGCCGGTCACCGGCGGCGCCGCCGTGTGGCGGGACATGGCCGGCGACGACGGCTTCGGCGACCTCCTGACGACGGACGCCGCCGGCGCCGTGTCGATGTACCGGGGCACCGGGACCGGTGCACTGTCGTCCCGTCTCGCCGGAACCGGCGGCGCGCTCCCCACCGGCTCGGTGCTCGTGCCCGTCGGAGACGTGGACGGCGACCGCTGCGCCGACGTGCTGGCGCGGGTCGGCGACGAGCTGCGGGCCTACCGCCCGGGCTGCGGCAAGATCGTCGGCGCCTCCTCGCCGTACACGCCGATCGGCACGGGCTGGGCCCAGTACGACCAGCTGACCTCGCCGGGCGACCTGAACGGGGACGGCTTCACGGACCTGATCGCCCGCCAGAAGAGCACCGGCGACATCTACTTCTACGCGGGCACGGCGGATCACCACCTGAAGTCCCGGGTGCGGATCCAGACCGACTGGAAGCTGTACAAGTGGATCACCGGCGCCGGGGACCTGAACGGCGACGGCCGCGGTGACCTGCTCGGCCAGGACTCCGCCGGTGTCCTGTGGCGGTACTACGGCACCGCGGCCGGCGGCGTGACCAAGCGGGAACGGGTCGGCGGCGGCTGGAACGTCTACTCCGCCCTCGTCGGCACCGGCGATCTGACCGGCGACGGCCGCGCCGACCTGCTGGCCCGCGACACCACCGGGAAGCTGTGGCGGTACGCGTCCACGGGAGCCGGCACGTACGCCGGCCGGGTCCTGGTCGGCACGGGCGGCTGGAACACCTTCAAGGGCCTGTACTGATCCCACCCGGCCCGCACACGAAGGAGGGGCCCCCGGCGCGACGACATCGCACCGGGGGCCCCTCTTCCGTCACCGTCAGGCGTCGAGCACCTGGCCGTCGCGCCGCACCACGGGCGGAAGGACGCTCCACGGGAAGTTGATCCACTCATCGGTGCGCTTCCACACGTACTCGCACTGGACGAGGGAGTGCGACTTCTCGTAGATCACCGCGCTGCGGACCTCGGCGACCGTGTCGAGGCAGAAGTCCCGCACCAGCTTGAGCGTCTTGCCGGTGTCGGCGACGTCGTCGGTGATCAGGACCTTCTTGTCGGAGAAGTCGATGACGTTCGGGACGGGCGCGAGCATGACGGGCATGTCGAGGGTGGTCCCCACGCCGGTGTAGAACTCCACGTTCACCAGGTGGATGTTCTTGCAGTCGAGCGCGTACGCGAGCCCGCCGGCGACGAAGACGCCACCGCGGGCGATGGAGAGCACTATGTCCGGCTCGTACCCGTCGTCCGCGACGGCCTGCGCCAGCTCGCGCACGGCGACGCCGAACTGCTCGTAGGTCAGATTCTCCCGAACATCACTCATGCGCGCGTCCTGCTCATCACTGGGTTCATACCTGGGTCCGATGGAAATTGAGGAAGGACCGGGAGGCGGTCGGCCCCCGCTGGCCCTGGTAACGGGACCCGTAACGCTCGCTCCCGTACGGGTGCTCGGCCGGCGACGTGAGCCGGAACATGCACAGCTGCCCGATCTTCATCCCCGGCCACAGCTTGATCGGCAGGGTCGCGAGATTGCTCAGCTCCAGCGTCACGTGCCCCGAGAAGCCGGGGTCGATGAACCCGGCGGTGGAGTGCGTGACCAGCCCGAGCCGCCCCAGCGAGCTCTTTCCTTCGAGCCGGGAGGCGAGATCGTCGGGCAGCGTGATGACCTCGTACGTGCTGGCCAGCACGAACTCGCCGGGATGCAGGATGAACGGCTCGTCGCCCTCAGGCTCCACGAGCCGGGTCAGGTCCACCTGCTCGACGGAGGGGTCGATGTGCGGGTACCGGTGATTCTCGAACACCCGGAAATAGCGGTCGAGGCGCACGTCGATGCTCGACGGCTGCACCATGGAGTCGTCGAACGGATCGATCCGCACCCGACCGTTGTCGATCTCGGCCCGGATGTCCTTGTCTGAGAGAAGCACGCACCGAGGATACGCAAGGCGCGCGGAGCAGCGACAACCGCCGCCGCGCCGCGCGCCCGGACTGTACCTGTACCGCTGTGCTGCTCCCGCTCTGCCGCCCCCGCGCTACCGCCTCTCCGCGCCCACCGGCACGGCACTCCGCAGCCGCGCACACCGCGGACATCGGACGAGCCGGCCGGGGCCGAGCCGCTCGGCCTTCTGCATCGGGAACGAGGTGGCGGTGAACACGTGCCCATCGGCACAGCGGACGACGGTGCGCTCCATCAAGTCCTTCAAGTCCCTTCCCCAAGAGCCGCGTCTGGCTTCCTACCCTGACGACAAAAGCCACAGTACGGGATGAAAGAGACGACTCTCCAGGCGGCACTCCGCCCGCACGCAGACCCTCTCCGGGGCCCCCACCGTACGCCCCAACTGGTGCCCCTCGCAGCCGCGTCGACACCCCCGGAAACGACCACCGGCCCCACGGCGCGAACACCGGGGGCCGGGCATGGGGTAGAGTGAGCGAGCGTCCAGACACCGGCCGTGGTCGGCGTCTTACGCGGGTGTAGTTTAATGGTAGAACATCAGCTTCCCAAGCTGAGAGCGCGAGTTCGATTCTCGTCACCCGCTCCACGAAGAGGCCCAGGTTGTCGACCTGGGCCTTCCTTGTTGTCCGGTCCGGACAGCGCAGCATGCACGCCGGCAGGGTGGTGTGGCAGGCGGTCATGTCCGTACGGCCGAATCGGCGTTCGACTCTGCCCGAAGAGGCGTTCTTGACGCGGAGCCCGTTCCCTCAGCCCCGGCTGTCGGCGTGGGCCCCTTCTCGGTCGCCACGGCCTCGATGCCGGTCCCTTTCCTCTGCCTTCCCCGGAGGTCTGTCCGGGCTCCCCTTTCACCTGCGCGGCCTCGGCCGGTCCGTCGCGCCTTCGGCCGTGTATCCGGTTCGTGTCGGGCGGCGCTCGGAATCGCATCAAAGGGGAGGGAGGCGGCGGGAGGCACGAGTGCTGTCCGTTGCCTGCCGTAATGTTCCGATCGTGACGTGGTCTCGCGCACGTCGGGGACGTGGGCCGGGGCCGTCCCGCCCCCCGAACAGGAGCCCACCTCGTGTCCTCGACCGACTCCCCCGCGTCCACCGCGCGCGTGCTCCTGGTGGAGGACGACGACCTGATGCGCCGGTCCTTCGCCGTCGCCCTGGAACGGTACGGCTACGGGGTGCGGGTCGCCGCCGACGGGCTCGCCGGGCTCGAACTCTTCCGTGCGGAGGAGTTCGACCTGCTGGTCCTGGACGTGATGCTGCCCGGTCTGGACGGGATCGGGCTGTGCCGCCGGGTCCGGGAGACCAGTCTGGTCCCGGTGCTGATGATGTCCGCGCGGGGCGACGGGCTCGACGTGGTCTCGGGTCTGGAGGCCGGTGCCGACGACTACGTCGTGAAGCCGGTGGAGACGTACGTCCTGGTGGCCCGGATGCGGTCGCTGCTGCGGCGCGCCACCTACTCGCCCGCTCCCCGGAGCGGTCCGGCCGCCGGCGGTGAGCGGCCGGAGGACGAGGCCGTGCTGGAGTTCGGGGATCTGCGGATCGACACCGCCGGGATGGAGGTCTTCCTCTCCGGCCGCCCGGTCGCCCTCACCCCGACCGAACTCAAGCTCCTCCTGGAGTTCGCCGCCCACCCCGGTGTCGTCCTGGAACGGCACACCCTCCTGCGGGACGTCTGGGAGTACGGCTGGGACGGCGACAGCCGGGTCGTCGACCTGTGCGTCCAGCGGCTGCGCCGCAAAGTGGGCCGGGAGCGGATCGAGACGGTCCGGGGCTTCGGATACAAGCTCCGGCGGTGACCGTGTCTCCCGCCCGCCGGCCCCGGCGCCGCCGCACCACGCTGCGCTGGAAGATCGCCGCGCTCGCCGCCGCCACGGCCCTGCTCGTGGTGGCGGCGGTCGGTGTCCTCGTCCACCTGTGGACCGCGCACGACATCCGGGGGCGCGGCGAGGCACGGGCGTTCAACGCCGTGTACGCGGCGACGGACGTCTACCGGCGCACCGGCGTCCTCACCGACGGCGCCCGGCTCGACCCCGCCGACCTGCCCGCCGAGCTGCGCGACCCGGACGACGCCGGGCGGCACACGGCCTACGACGCCCGCGTCGAGGGAAACGTCGGGCCGAGTGCCTGGGCCGCCCAGCGGACCGGAGGGCCGGGCAGCCCTGTCCTCGCCGTGCAGGTCAACCTGGGTCCGGACCACGCCAACCTCTCCCGCCTCGACGCCGCCATGGCCGTCGCCTCGCTCCTCGCGCTCGCGGCGGCCATCCCCGTCGCCGTGTACGGCGCCGGGCTCCTCGCCCGGCGTCTCGGCCACGTCGCCGAGACGGCGGCCCGGATCTCCGCCGGGGACCTCGACGCCCGCTCCGGACCCACCAGGGGCGACGACGAGGTCGCCGACATCGCCGCCACCGTCGACCGGATGGCCGACACCCTCGCCCAGCGGCTGCGCACCGAGCGCCGGTTCACCGCCGACGTGGCCCATGAACTGCGCACTCCCGTCGGTGGTCTGCTGGCCGCCGCCGGCCTCCTGCCGCCCGGCGAGACCGAGGACCTGCTGCGGGCCCGGATCCGTGACCTGCGCGGCCTCGTCGAGGACCTCCTGGAGATCTCCCGGCTGGACGCCGGTGTCGAACAGCCGGTCCGCGCCCGGGTGCCGCTCGCCGCCGTGGTGGCCGAGGCCGTGGCCCGTACGGGCCTTGAGGCGGAGGTCGGGACGGGGGTCGTCGACGCCACCGGCCAGGGCACCACGCGGACCGTGGAGACGGACCCCCGCCGCCTGGAGCGGATCGTCGGCAACCTCGTCGTCAACGCCCACCGGCACGGCGGCGCCCCCGTGCGGGTCACCGTCGACGGGCGGACGGTCGTCGTCCGCGACCACGGACCCGGCTTCCCTCCCGACCTGCTGTCCCACGGCCCGCGCCGCTTCCACACCGGCACCCGGGAACGCGGCTCGGGCCACGGCCTGGGCCTCACCATCGCCTTCGGCCAGGCCCGCGTCCTCGGCGCCGAACTCCGGCTGTCCAACGCCTCGGACGGTGGCGCCGTGGCCACCCTGCGGCTGCCCGGCTGAGGCGGGGACGAAGCCGTCACCGTCCGACCGGTACACGATGGAGCGGGGCCCGATACGCGACCGCCCAGGACCGGATACGTTCCCTCGACACCCTTCTCTTGCGTCTTTCCGTACGAGAAGAGGAACACCATGTCCGCAGACCTCCTGTCGCCGCCCCCGATGACCGGCGTCGCGGCCGCCACCACCGACCTGTCGAAGGTCTACGGCGAGGGCGACACCAGGGTCGTCGCCCTGGACCGGGTCAGCATCGCCTTCCGGGAGGGCGAGTTCACCGCGATCATGGGCCCGTCCGGCTGCGGCAAGTCGACCCTGATGCACTGCGCCGCCGGGCTCGACGCGCCCACCTCCGGCTCCGTCCGCATCGGGACCACCGAACTGGGCGGCCTCGGCGACCGGCGGCTCACCCGACTGCGCAGGGACCGGATCGGGTTCGTCTTCCAGGCGTTCAACCTGCTGCCGACGCTGACGGCGCTGGAGAACATCACGCTGCCGCTGGACATCGCGGGCCGCGAGCCCGACCGTGCGTGGCTGGACCGCGTCGTCTCCATGGTCGGCCTCACCGAGCGCCTGGGCCACCGGCCCGCCCAGCTCTCCGGCGGACAGCAGCAGCGCGTCGCCGTCGCCCGCGCGCTGGCCTCCCGCCCGGCGATCGTCTTCGGCGACGAGCCCACCGGCAACCTCGACTCGCGCGCGGGCGCCGAAGTCCTCGGTTTCCTGAGGGACTCGGTGCGCGAACTGGGCCAGACCGTCGTCATGGTCACCCACGACCCCGTCGCCGCCGGATACGCCGACCGCGTGGTGTTCCTGTCGGACGGACGCCTCGTCGAGGAGATGGTCCGCCCCACCCCCGACCGCGTCCTGGACCTGATGAAGAACCTGGGCGCCCGGTCCCACGGCGGCTGAGCCCCCTCCGCCTTCCCCGGACACCCCCGGGGCTCCCTCTCCTCCGGACACTCCCCCAAGGCCCTGGAAGACCCCCATGCTGAGAACAACCCTGCGCAACCTCCTGGCCCACAAGGCCCGGCTGGTGATGACCGTGCTCGCCGTCTGTCTGGGGGTCGCGTTCGTCAGCGGGACCCTCGTCTTCGCGGACACCACCGCCGCCGCCCACCGCGCCGCCTCGTCGAAGGACTTCGCCGGGATCGCCGTCACCGTCACCCAGAAGGCCCCCGGGCCCGGCGCCCAGGACGGACCGCCGGCGGACGTGCTCGACGACGCGCTCGCCGTGAAGCTGGCCCGGGTGCCCGGCGTCGCCGCCGTACGCCCCTCGGTCGACGGCCGGGCGACCCTGAACGCGGCGGACGGCACCCCGCTGCGCGCCGACCGCGCCTGGTCGAACCTGGCCGGCGCGTACGTGCCGGGCGAGGACGGCGAGGACAGCCGCCACCCGCTGGCCGAAGGCCGCGCCCCCGCCCGTGCGGGTGAGATCGCCGTCGACACCGGCACCGCCGGCGCGGGCGGCCTCCACGTCGGCGACACGGTCACCCTGGCCACGGACGGCCCGGTCATGACCGCGCGGCTGGTCGGCCTCGTCACCACCGACGACACCCGGGTGACGGCGGGCGGCACCCTCGTCCTCTTCGACAAGGCGACCGCGCAGAAGCTGTTCTCGACGCCGGGCCACTACACCGGCATCGATCTGTCCGCCGCTCCCGGAACCGGCGCGTACGAACTCGCCGACCGGGTCAGGGCCGTTCTCCCCGCCGACCGCGCCGAGGCCACCACGGGCCAGGCGCAGGCCGCCCAGCAGGCGACCGTCGTCGACACCCTGACCCGCGGCTACGAGAAGATCCCGATGGTCTTCGCCGGGGTCTCGCTGTTCATCGGCTCCTTCCTCATCGTCAACACCTTCACCATGGCCGTGGCCCGCCGGAGCCGGGAGACGGCCCTGCTGCGTGCGATCGGCGCCACCCGCCGCCAGGTGTCCCGCTCCGTCCTCCTGGAGGCGTTCGTGGTCGGTCTCGCCGCCTCCGCCCTCGGCTTCCTCCTCGGTCTCGGCATCGCGGCGGCCCTCCCCCACTTCCTGGGCTCCGACGGAAGCGCCCTGCCCACCGGCCCCCTGGAGATCGGCCCGCGCCCGGTCGCGGCGGCCCTCGCCGTGGGCGTGGGCGTCACCGTCCTCGCCGCCTGGCTGCCCTCCCGCCGGGCCGCGAGGACCGCGCCCGTGGAAGCGATGCGCACGGCCGAACAGCCGCCCGCCGACCGGCGGTTCCGGCTGCGCGGCGCCGTCGGCCTCGGCCTCCTCGCGCTCGGCGTGACGTGGCTGGTCTCGCTCAGCGGCGCGAAGGACGCCTCCGAGGAGAATCTGCAGAACGCCATGGCCGGCTGCGGCCTGCTCGTCGCCGCCCTGATCGCCCTCGCACCGCTCCTCGCGCCGCCGGTGATCCGGCTGGCCGGACGCCTGACCGGCCGCCTCGGCGTCACCGGCCGCCTCGCCCGCGAGAACGCCCTGCGCGACCCGCGCCGCACCGCCGCCACCGCCGCCACCCTGCTCCTGAGCACCGGCCTCGTCACCGGCCTCGCCGTCATCGGCGACTCCACCGGCCAGGCCCTCGACCGACAGGCGGCGGCCGGTCTCGCCGCGGACTACGTCGTCAGCACCCGCTCCACCATGACGGGCATCGACCCCGGAGCCGTACGACGCCTCGCGGGCACCGACGGGGTGCGCACCGCCACCGTGATCACCGACTCCACCCTGTTCACCGGCGCCGGCGTGCGGGAGATCTCCGGCGTCGACCCCGCCACCGTCCGCGACACCATGAAGCTCGACTTCCTCTCCGGCTCCGCCGAGGACCTGGCGCCCGGCCGGCTCGCCCTCTCCAGCACCCTCGCGCGCGAGCAGGGGGTGACGACCGGCGGACTGCTCAACGTGCGCCTCGGTCGCGAGGGCGAGTTCACCCGGTACGAGATCGCCGGCGTCTACAAGGACAACCCGGTCGCCCGCGACGCACTCGGCACCCGCGCCGAGGTCGCGAGGAACAGCTTCCTGCCCGGCTCGGTCCAGCGCGTCCTGCTGCGCACCGACGACACGGCGTCCGAAGCCCTGGAGACCCGCCTGCGCACCGCCGTCGGCGACAACCCGCTCCTGAAGGTGCAGGACCGCGACCAGCTCGTCCGGGAAGCCGCGGGCACCGTCGGCGACCTGCTGGACGTGATGTACGGGATGCTCGGCATCGGCGTCGTCATCAGCGGGCTCGGCATCGTCAACACCCTCGCCATGTCCGTCGCCGAACGCACCCGGGAGATCGGCGCGCTCCGCGCCCTCGGCATGGACCGCTCCGGCGTCCGCCGCATGATCCGTCTGGAAGCCCTGACGGTCGCGGGCTTCGGCACCCTCCTCGGCCTGGCGGGTGGCCTCTTCGGCGCCTGGGCGGTCGGCTCCCTCGCCAACGGAGCGATCGACCAGTACACCCTGGCCCTCCCCTGGAGCACCCTCCTCCTCGTCTGCCTCCTCTCCCTCACGGTCGGCACCCTCGCCGCCGCCGTCCCGGCCCGCCGCGCGGCGTCCCTGGGCCCGCTGGAGGCGGTCGCGGACGTGTGAGGGGGCCGGGGCCGAGGCCCCCGGCGTGCCCATGGCCCACCGGTCGGCGGGCGCGTGCGCCCGCCGATGGTCACCGAGGCCGGTAGGCGGTGGCCAGTACGGAGACGGTGACCTGATCGGGCAGGACGCCGCCCTCGGTCAGATCCGCCCGGCTCACGTGGCGTGCACTCGGCGTCATCGCCACCAGGTCCAGGGCGTCCGGCCCGGCCAAGGACACGGAGTACTCCACCTGTTCGGTAACGGCGACCTCGAAGAAGGGGTTGAGCGCCCGGTGCAGGCGCTGTTCCTTGGCCGGGTCGACCGTGACCATCGCAGGCACCCGGCCGCGCAGCTCGGCCAGGTGCCGCCCGGTGGGGCGGACCACGATCAGCCGTCCGGCGGGGCGCAGTACGCGGTGGAACTCGGCAGGGTTGCGTGGGGCGAACACGTCCAGCACGACATCGGCCGCCGCGTCGGCAAGCGGGAAGGGGCGGAAGACGTCCCAGGTGACCGCGGCGGCCCGGTCGTGGGCGCGGGCCGCCGAGCGCAGCGCGCGCACCGATGTGTCCAGTCCCAGACCACGGGCGCCGGGCAGCCGGTCGAGTACGCCGGCCAGGTAGTAGCCCGTGCCGCACCCCACGTCGACCACGGTGCCCCGCTCGGGCACGGCGTCGGCCGCCAGGCGGGCGGCGATGTCGCGGACGGGCGCGTAGGCGCCGGTGGACAGGAACCGGTCCCGGGCCTGGACCATCGCCGCGTCGTCGCCGCTGGTGGCGCGGGTGCCCGTCAGCAGGCCGGTGTAGCCGTGGCGGGCGATGTCGAAGGTGTGGCCCACCGGGCAGCGCAGTGCGCCGTGGTCGGGGTGCAGGCGGTGCGTGCGGCACGTCGGGCAGCGCAGCAGGTCGAGAAACAGATCGAGGGCAGGGGGAAACGACACGGGCACGAGGCACTCCTGGCACGGGGTGAAGGGAGGGGACCGTGCCTGCGCGCTCAGCGCGTCACCGCCTCAGGAAGGAACGGGCAGCGTCCGGCCGTGATGCACGCGGCAGGCACACCGAGGAGGGCGACGCCGTCCGGCATCGCCCTCAGTGCCTTCCGATCACAGGAAGCAGCAGTGCGGGGTGCTCATGAATGCCACGCCACGAGTCTACGAGCACGGCAGAGCCCTTCATGCCCGTACGGACGGCGGACAGTTCCGCGCCGGTCACGAACGCCCGCAGCGCTGCGGCGTCCACGCCTCGACCTGGACTGCACAACTGCCGGTTGTGGCTGACGGGAGGCGGGGTTGTTTGATCCAGTGTTCCGCGCGGTGATGGGATCAGCGCATGTCTACCCGCACAGAGCAGGTCATGTACATCCGGACGCCGGAGTTCACGCGCTACGCGGAGAGGGTCGCGGAGGTGACCGATGCGACATCTCGACTGAACGTACTCCCGTTCAGCGACGCCGAGGGCCGCGCCGAACTGCTTTCCGTCGTCTTCGGTGGCCCGCTGCCGGAGTCGGTGGTCATCTACCCGCCGTTCTTCACCGAGCACGGACTCAACACGACGTTCGAGGGGAAGGCCTTCGTCAACCAGGGATGCACCTTCATGGACAAGGGAGGCATCCGCATCGGGAACGGCGTCATGATCGCCCCGAAGGTCAGCCTCATCACCGGGGGTCATCCGCTGCCCCTGGCCGAGCGCCGCGAGCACCTCTCCTTCGCCCCGATCGTCATCGAGGACGACGTCTGGATCGGGACGGCCGCCGTGATCACGCAGGGGGTGACCCTCGGCACCGGTTCGGTGATCGCCGCCGGTGCGGTGGTCACGCGTGACGTTCCGGCCGGCACCATGGCCGCGGGAGTGCCCGCCCGGGTGATCAAGAGGATCGACTGACCCGGGCCGGGTCGGGTCAGCTGCCCGGCTCACGGCGGTGGTGGCTCAGAGCAGCGTGGGGGGCGTGTCCCGGGTCCGCACGCTCGGTGCCGGTGTCGATGAGGATCTGTTCCGCCGGCGTCTGACTGCCGGCTCGAACGGCTGCGGCCATTGCGGCGCGCGCGGCGTCGGGCAGGGTGTGCGGCGGAACCACCAGAAGGGAGAACAGATCGTTGCCGCCCCTGGTGATGAGGACGGTGTCATCTCCGACCGGGAAGGAGTCGATGTGGACGACACGGCCGTCGATCGTCATCCGCGTCGGCAGTTCGTCCCAGGCGTCCCTGTCCAGGCCGACGCGGGTGATGGGCCCGAGGTACCCCGACAGCGCCGAGACGAGGCTGGGGAGTTCATCGGTGAGGTCGCGGGAGCGGGGCCACCATGCCCCGTCGAGCGTGCCCTTGCGGTCATGGGTCGTCTCAAGCCGCACCACGGCGCTTCCCGGTCGTGGAACGGCCTGGTGCACGGCGTCGGGCAGAAGTCCGGTCACCAGCGGGGAATCGGGCTCGGACATCGCACTCGCCTGCCTCCCGGGAACGGCAAACCGAGATCCTCCTGGGTTCACGGTACTCCGCTCTCGGCTGCTCAGGATTTGCACCGGTGAGGTCGCAGGCGACGAGAGCGTCCACTCCCACGCCTCGCAGCGCTCGCAGGACAGGGTCCTGCCCCGGCGATGCGCAACCGTCCCTGGCGTCGATCGCCGTGCCGGTGGGGGCAAAGAGGACGCCGATGCCGCCGGAATCCACAAAACCCGCGCCGCTGAGATCCGCGACCGTCCGTGGGGATGCCGCACCGTCGGGTGCAGCAGGCCCTATGGGATCTGTGCGTCGCCGTGGACGCGGTGCACGGTGGCGTGCTGAACAGCGAGCCCACCGTCCCGAGAGCCCGTGCGGCCGGAGCGGGGAGGGTCGGCCGGCACGGATGGGAGACGGTCGGAACCGTGGCCCCGGATCGCCGTTTCCGCGACGAGCCGGTGGGCAGACGCGTCACCGTCCGCTTCGGTCCGTGCGACCGCCACGACGACGTTCCCGCTCGAGTGCCGTGTGTTCGACCGGGCCGGACCGGGCATGTGCCGGGCCGCCACGGGCAGAAGACGTACATCTTGCTTTCCAGCTAAGGCGGCACCGTGACGTCCTCCGTGAACGTCCCCTCGATCCGCGCTGTGCTCCCTGAAGTGACCGCCGGTGCCGACGGCCTGCCCTGGATCGAGGACGCGGGCAAGGTCGCTCCGCGCGACGCACGTGACCTGTCCCGGGTCTTCCTCGACCGGCTGCGGGTCCTGGAGGAAGGCACACCCGAGCACCAGTACGCGCGCAACACGCTCATCGAGATGAACCTCTCCCTGGTGGCCTTCGCGGCCCGCCGGTTCCGTAACCGGGCCAGCGGCGAGACCGAGGACATCCTCCAGGTCGGAACGATCGGCCTGATCAAGGCCATCGACCGGTTCGACCTGTCCCGCGAGGTCGAGTTCAGCTCCTTCGCCATCCCCTACATCGTGGGGGAGATGAAGCGTTTCTTCCGCGACACGACCTGGGCGGTACACGTCCCCCGCCGGCTGCAGGAACTACGTGTCACGCTCGCCAGGAGCAAGGAAGCACTCGCGACGGCGCTGAACCGGCAGCCCACCGTGGCCGAGCTCGCGGCCCATCTGGACCTCGCCGAGGAGGAGGTCGTCGAGGGTCTGGTCGCAGCGAACGGCTACGTCGCCGGCTCTCTCGACAGCCCGGCCGGAGACGACGAGAGCGACGCCACGGGTCCCCGGTACGCGGACATGGTCGGCGACGTGGACCCGGCTCTGGGCCTGTTCGAGGACCTGCACGCGCTCGGCCCGCTGCTGCAGGGCCTCGGCGAGCGGGACAGGGCCGTCATCGAGATGCGCTTCGGCCAGGAGATGACCCAGGCGGACATAGGCCGTGAACTGAACGTGTCGCAGATGCACGTCTCACGCCTCCTCAGCCGTATCCTCACCCGGCTCCGCACGGGCCTCCTGAGCCCGTGACCGTCCCTGGCCGCACCGCGTCCCGTCCGTCCCTCCCGGGCTGCGAGGACGTGCCGGAACGACCGGAGCCGGGTGAGGAGCCGGCCGACCGCTTCCGCCGCACCGCCCCGGGCGCCGCGCGGCTCTTCGCCCGGGCGGCGTTCCCGTCCGACAACCGCGCCGGCCTCGCCGAGGCCGGGGCACCGACGCCCGGCGCCCGGTGTTCCCGCGACCTGCCGGCCGGCCGGAGGTGAGCACGTTCGTGGACACGCGGATACCGGGGAGCGGGCGGGTCACGCCGAACGCCACGGGACACCGCCCCCGGCTCACCGCACCCGACGGAACCACCGCGGCCGTCGCCCTCCTCACGGGAGCCGTCCGGTGATGTACGGGACGAGCGGCGGAGAGGGCGGCCCCGTGAAGGACGAGGAGCCGGTGGATGAGCTGTCCCAGTTCTCCGCGCTGCTGGAGGACAGTGCCGAGGACCTGTACGAGCACGCCCCTGCGGCTACCTGTCCACCCGGCTGGACGGCCGGATCGCGAAGGTCAACGCCACCCTGCTGAACTGGCTCGGCCGTCGACGCGACGACCTGGTCGGCCGCAAGCGCTTCTCCGACCTGCTCACCGTGGGCGGCCGGCTCTACCACGAGACCCACTTCGCCCCCCTGCTCAGGATGCAGGGCGAGATCAGCGGCATCGCCGTGGAACTCGAGGCCGCCGACGGCACCCGGCTGCCCGTCCTGATCACCTCGGCGGTGAAAACGGGCAGCGACGGACGGCCGCTGCTGATCCGCACCACCGTCTTCGACGCCCGCGACCGCCGGGCCTACGAGACCGAGCTGCTGCGCGCCCGTCGGGAAGCGGACCGGGAACGCGACCGCCTGCAGACCCTGGCCGCCACCCTGCAGAAGACCCTCCTGCCGCCCACGCTGGTCGACGTCCCCGGTCTGGAAGTGGCCGCCCACTATCACATCGCGTCCGTGGACAAGGTCGGCGGCGACTTCTACGACCTCTTCCCCCTCGCCGCCGGCACCTGGGGTCTCTTCCTCGGCGACGTGTGCGGCAAGGGCGCCGCGGCCGCGGCCATCACCTCCCTGGCCCGCTACACCCTGCGCGCCGCCGCCGTCTACGACCCCGACCCGGCCGCGGTCCTCGGCAACCTCAACACGGTCCTGAACCACGAGTACAACGGAACCGACCCCCGCTTCTGCACCGTCGTCTTCGGCCTGCTCACCCCCGACCACGGCCGGGGCGGCTTCCGGATCACCCTGGCCAGCGGCGGGCACCCACCCGCCCTGCTGATGCGCGCCGACGGCACCGCCGACTTCCTGCCCACCCCCGGCGGCCAGCTCATCGGCGTCCTGCCCGACGCCTTCATCGCCACCACCACCGTCCGTCTCGCCCCCGGCGACACCCTGCTTCTGCACACCGACGGGCTGACCGAAGCGCACACCAACGCCACCGCGGGAGGCGAGGACCGCTACGGCGACGACGCCCTCCTGGACTTCGGCCGCGCCCTCGCCCCCACCACCGCCTCCCGCACCGTCGGAGCCGTCCGGGACCTGCTCGACACCTTCGGTACCGGCGTGGACGACGACACCGCCGTCCTCGCCGTCCACGCGCCACGACCCCCCAGTGAAGAGCAGCAGTGACCAAGCACCCGACCTTGCACACCCGCACCACCACCGCCGGGCCCGTCGTCGAGATCGCCGGAGACCTCGACTACGACACCGCCGACCAGGTCCGCGCCGGGCTGCTCGGCCTCGGTCTGCTCCCCGGTCAGCAGCTCGTCCTCGACCTCGGCAGCCTCTCCTGCTGCGACTCCAGTGGCATCAGCGTGCTCATCGCCGCCCGTAACCACGCCCTGGCCTCCGGTGCGGGCATCGCCCTGGCCGCGGTCCCCGACCGCCTGGACCGCACCTTCCGCCTCGTCGGTCTGGAGCGGACCTTCCCCACCCACCCCACCGCCGAAGCCGCCGAAGCCGCCTGGCGGCTTCGCGGCTGATCGGCCGGGAATGACGCACTCGTGGAGACGCGTCTGCGGCACCTCCACGAGTGCGAGTCCGCCAAGCTGCGGTCTCAACCCGACGTCCCGGCGGGCGAGTGCCCGAGCGGCGGGCAGGGAACCCACTTCGCGGGGACGAAGCCACCCCGACGGCTCGGGCCGGAGTGCCGCCGGTTCGGTACGGGTTCGGTACGTGCTACCGACCGTCACGCCGCCTTTACGCGGCGGAGGGTAGGCTGAGGCGGACCGAGGGCATCAGACACGCCGGTGACGGACCGGCTCCACCCCGGTGACCGACGGCGGCGTCATCGCTCAGAGCGGACTCCCCGCTCCCCGCCTCGCCCGTCCGTACCTCCCGTTCGCCGGCCCGGGCCGTCATGGCTCATGGCAGTCCCGTCCCCGGGATGCCGGGCGGCCTCCCCGGGATTCCGCCACCGGCCCGAAGGTCCGGCTGAGATTTCGGTCCGCCCCGCCCACGCTGCAGAAACCGCGACCGTGCCGTCGGGGACCCCCGTACGTACCCGACCGGCCACCTGCCCTCCCCGACGTACAGAGAGCGGAGACAGCGTCCCTGCCCGCGCTCCGGTCAAGGGAATGCCGGCCGCTGCGCTCCCGTCCGCGGCCCACCCCATCAGAGAGAACCCATGTGATCACCGCCCATGCGACCACGACAGCCCCGGCGGCCCCGGCCGCCGTGCCCCCGCTCCGCCTGCGCCTCGCTCCCCACGGCTCACTGCCGCGCCGCATCGACGGAGTGTGGTGGCCGCGATCACGCGACCTCCTGACGCAGCTTCCCCAGCTGCTCGCCGCACTGCCGACCGCGTGGGGCGACATCACCGGCGTCACGGTGAACTCGACCGCATGGTCCGTGGCACCGGGGCGCATGCTCGTCGCCAACCAGGTCGTACGCCTGAACCGGACCATGACACCGCGCGGCCCGAACACCATGGTCCTGATCTCTCCCGGCCGAGGCCGCTGGGATCTGCTGGTCGTGCCTCCGGACACCCCGGAGGAAGCCGCTGCCTCCCTCATGACCGGCGCGGGGACGTACCAGCCCGCGTCGCCCACCGCCGACGGAGGAGCCTGAAGACCGGCTTCGCCCCGGGCGACTCCCCCCACCCCGGCGGACGCTCCGCGTCATCCGCCCACCTCGCAGAGAGTTCCGCCGTCATGACCACCGTCCCGACCCGCACTCCGCCCGCCGACCGTCACGGCAGCGACTTCGCCCGCCTGTCCAGGAAGATCACCGAAGCCGGACTGCTGGGGCGCCGTCCCGGCTACTACACGGCACGGATCACCACGGTGGTGGGCCTCTACGCCATCGGCTGGACCGTTTTCGTGCTCGTCGGACCCTCGTGGTGGACGCTGACGATCGCCGTCCTCATGGCAGTCCTCTACGGGCAGGTGGCCCTGGTCGCCCATGACGTGGCCCACCGGCAGGTGTTCCGCCGCCGTCGCACCAGCGAGGTGTCCGGGCGTGCCGCCGGGGCGCTGATCGGGATGGGGTACGGCTGGTGGCAGGACAAGCACACCCGTCACCACGCCAACCCCAACACCGAGGGCCTCGATCCCGACATCGAGCCCGACGTCCTCGTGTGGTCCCAGGAGCAGGCCGCTGCCGCCACGGGACTGCCGCGCCTGCTCGGCCGCCGGCAGGCGTTCCTCTTCTTCCCGCTGCTCACGCTGGAGGGTTTCAACCTGCACGTGTCGAGCGGCAGGTCGATCACCAACCGTTCGCTCAAACACCGGACCCTCGACGGCATCCTGCTGTTCGCGCACTGCGCGGTGTACCTGACCGTCCTGTTCCTGGTGCTGCCGCCGGGCATGGCCTTCGCCTTTCTCGCGGTCCACCAGTGCCTGTTCGGCGTCTACCTCGGCTCCGTCTTCGCCCCCAACCACAAGGGCATGCCGATCCTGTCGGCCGAGGACCGGCCCGACTTCCTCCGCCGCCAGGTCCTCACCTCGCGCAACGTGGACGGTGGCCGGTTCACCGACCTCGCGCTCGGCGGCCTGAACCACCAGATCGAGCACCACCTGTTCCCCAGCATGCCCAGCCCCAACCTGCGCAAGGCCCGCACCATCGTCCGGCAGTACTGCCGGGACCTGGGCGTCGACTACGCGGAGACGGGGCTGATCGCCTCGTACCGACTGGTGCTCACGAGCCTGCACCGAGCCGGCACCCCCCTGAGGGAATCCGCGTCCGGGACCCGGCCGCGGTCCTGATGCCGGGCGTGTCCTGATGCCGGGCGCGGTCCTGATGGCGGGCGTCGAACCGCGGGTTTCCTCGGGGTGTGCGCGGCGCAGGCCGCGCCTCTCCCCCGGTCACGGAGAGGCGCCGGTCGTCACTGAGGGCGAGAGAAGCTGCCGGAGTAGAGTGATCAGCGCTCTGGTCCCGTCGCAGATCGAGGTCGCCATGGACTCCCCCGACACGCCCTCGCACGGCTACGCCGAGGTACAGGTCACTGCCGCGTCGCCCGAGGTCGCCCGGCGTGTGGCAGAGGTCCTGAGGCACTGCTTCGCCACCACCGAGCAGCGCAGTTATCCGGCCGGCACCGAGGGCGGGACCCGTCTCGAACTCACCGTGGACACCACTCGCGCTGCGGAGCCCGCCCGCTCCTGGCTGGAATCGAGCCGCTGGGGCGGTCACTCCGACCGGGAGCCCGGACGCGGCTGAGCCGGGTGCCGTACCGGGACACCGGGCGTCACCCCGACGCCGCGACGGCCCGCGGCGGCCGTGCACCCGCGACCCCACAGGCGGACCCGGTCGACCGGGCGATGTACGCGACCCGGTGCGAGGCCGGACGACTCACGCCGCCGGCGCTCCGCGACGCCGGCGGCCGCACCCGTGATCGCTTCTCGGAGACGACCTGACGAAGGTCGGTGGCGAAAGGCGGCGTACACCGTCGGGAACCGGGTATTCGGTGGTCCGCAGAGGAAAACTCGCCACTACCGAATACGGATACCAGCACCTCAGCAGTGACCGGTCGAGGCGTATGCCTGGCGGAATCAACGGTCGAGTTCCACTCATGCGCCTTCGCGTACTGGAAAACTCGAGAGGAAAGAATCGCAATGATCGTCATTGGCCTCATCCTACTGATCATCGGAATTCTGGCAGGAATATCCCTCCTGACGACGATAGGCGGGATCTTGATAGCCGTTGGTGCGGTTCTGTGGATCCTCGGTGCCACCGGGCGTGCCGTCGGCGGTCGAAAGCACTATTTCTGACTTAGGCGCCGGGAGCTTTCCCTTCCCGAGCCGTGAGCGCCATGAGCGGTTCCCGCTCGGCGCTCGAACCCCCCGGGTCTCGACCCGGGGGGTTCTCTGCCGTCAGGCCGGTGAGCGGGCGCCGCCCCGGCCGAGGCCGAGGCCGGAGCCGTGTGCGGCGCTCGTGGGCTCAGCCGAAGTTCACGTCACTGCACCACATGTAGGCCTGGTCGAGGTGCGAGGCCTGCCAGATCACGAACAGGACGTGGTGTCCGGTGTAGCCCGAGGTCTGGACGGGGAACGTGATGTCGTTCGCCGGGGCGTAACGGCCGGTCTGCGTGATGAAGTCGAGGTTGCCCCAGCCCAGGGTCTGGGTCTTCGGGTCGAAGCCCTGCTTGCTCACGTAGACCTTGAAGTAGTCGGCACCGTGGGACGCCTGGTCGTACAGGTGGACCGAGAAGTTGTTGCCGACGGTGGTGGTCTTCCACGCCCCGGGCTTGTTCAGACTGGCGTTCCTGGAGAGGTTGTTGCTGCAGAGCGTGCCGTCGGGCGTCTTCGCCTGGAACTGGCCGCCGAGGCCGTCGCGCAGTGCGCTCATCCAGTTCCACATGGTGTCGGCGTTGGCCTGGAAGGCCTGCCAGCACATGGGGTCTTCGGTCTGCATCGCCGGGTTCGTGTGGTTGCTGCCCCAGGTCTTCCAGCACTGGTACGCGCGGGAGGCGGGGCCGACGATGGTGCCGTGGGCCTGGGCGGGGGCCGACCAGGTCAGTGCGCCGGCTACCACGGCGAACAGCATGACGAGCGCCTGGAGAGGCCGACGGAGCGACGACCGCGAAGGCCCGGTTAACGGACTCTGTGTGCGCATGTGGGGGGAACTCCTTCCAGTGGCAAGGCTGTAATGGGAGCGCTCCCAACGGTAGGACCTCCGAGTGAAATGTCAATGCAACAAACAAAGTCGATCACGGGGCGCGTGAGGAGGCCGCGTGGACCTGCACGGATGCCCAACTCCCGGGATTCCAGGGCTCGGTGGGACGACCTTCCCGCCCCCGAGTCGGTCTCGACGGGCCACGTCGACACCGGGAACATGACTGGCCGAGGAAACCCGACCAGCACATCCGGAGGGGGCGTCGGCAGGCCGACCCGCCTCCACTCCACCGAGATGAGGTCCCATGACCCGGAACCGAGCCGCCGTCGGCGCGGCCGCCGTGATCCTGTCCACCGTCGGACTCGCCGCCGGTCCGGCAGCCGCCGCCACCCCAGCCACCGCCACCGCCACCGCCACCGCCACCGCCACCGAGGCGAAGGCACGCGTCGGAGCCGACTGGGCAACCCAGTCGATCGTCTTCACCGCGGCCGCGGGGCAGACCAACGACGTCGACATCTTCTCCATGTACACCAGCGACGGGATCCGGCGGATCGGCTTCACCGACGTCGTCCCGCTCCAACCGGGCGACCACTGTGCGTACTCCAGAGCCGAGGACACCACGTCCGTCGTCTGCGAGCTGCCGGCCGAGAGCTCCCGGCCCGACAGGATCGACGTCCTCCTCGGCGACGGCGACGACACGGTCGCCGCCTTCGACCCCGGGGTCGGCACCGTCCGCGGCGGCCCCGGCGACGACGAACTGCACGCCCACACCGCCCGTACGGTGCTGGGTGACGCGGGGGACGACATGCTCATGGGACCCGCCACCCTGAACGGCGGCGACGGCATGGACCACCTGATGGGCGACGACGGCGACCAGCGGATGTGGGGCGGTCCCGGCGACGACATGATCGAGGGCTACGGCGGTGACGACACCGTGTACGCCGGCCCCGGCGACGACCACGCCATGGGCGGGGACGGCCGGGACATCGTCCTCGGCGGCCCCGGCGACGACACTCTGGACGGCGAGGGCGGCGACGACCTGGTCTGCGGCGGCCCGGGGCAGGACACCGTCGAAGGCGGCCCCGGCCGCGACATCGTCCTCCGCTAGGCCCACGCGCCACCGCCGTACCCACACCCGTATCCACGCCCGGCCGCACACCCGTATCCGCACCTGAGGACTCCGGCCCGCGGCGCGAACAGCGTCGCGGGCGCCGAGCAGTGCTCTCCCCCTGCCGAGCAAACAGTTGGCTAGCCACATAATCGGTGGTACTTTTATGTGGCTAGCCACGGAAGTGGCGGGCGCAACGGACCCCACGTCAGGAGAACAGTCATGAAGGCCATCGTTTTCGATGCGTTCGGCGGTACCGAGGTCCTGCACGAGGCGGAGATCGCGCTCCCCGAGCCCGGGCCCGGCCAGGTCCGCGTGCGGGTCCGCGCCGTCGGGGTGAACCCGGTGGACGGCAAGATCCGTTCGGGGATCATGGAGGCCATCTTCCCCACCACCCTGCCCGCCGTGCCCGGCGGGGAGATCGCGGGCGTGGTCGACGCGGTCGGGGCGGACGTCGATCACCTGAAGGTGGGCGACGAGGTGCTGGGCTGGTCCGACACCGGTTCCTACGCCCAGTACGCCCTCGCCCCGGCCTCGGTCCTCGCCGCCAAGCCGGCCGGCCTGGACTGGACCCACGCCGCCGCGCTGCCCGTGGCGAGCGACGGCGCCGAACGCGTGCTGGACCTGCTGGGCGTCGGTGCGGGCGAGACCCTGCTGATCCACGGGGCCTCGGGCGCGCTCGGCACCATCGCCGTGCAGCTCGCCGTCGCCCGCGGCGCCCGGGTCATCGGTACCGCCGGGGCGGGCAACCAGGACTACGTCACCTCGCTCGGCGCGACCGCGCTGGTCTACGGGGACGGCCTCGTCGAGCGGGTCCGCGCACTCGCTCCCGAAGGCGTGGACGCGGTCTTCGACGCGGCCGGCAAGGGCGCGTTGGAGGACTCCGTCACCCTGCGCGGCGGCACCGACCGGATCGTCACCACCGCCGACTTCCGCGCCCGCGAACTCGGCGTCGTCTTCGCCGAGGGGCCCCAGCGCCGTTCCGCGGCGCGTCTCGCCGAGATCGCCCGGCAGGCGGCGGACGGCAGACTGGTCACCACGGTCGGCGCCGCCTACCCGCTGGCACAGGCCGCCCAGGCGCAGCAGGCCAGCGACGCGGGCCACAACCGGGGCAAGATCGTCCTCACCGTCAACTGAACGACCACTGCCACCGCGGTGGCCGAGGGAGCAGCCATGTCCGGTTCCACGTCGTCCCAGCCGCCGTCGGCGGCGAGCGAGGGACGGTTGAGCTACGCCGTCTTCCAGCTCGCCCGCGCCCACCGCGGCCATGCCGCCGCCATGCTGCGTGCCATGAACCTGCACCCGGGCCAGGAGCTGCTGCTGATGCAGCTCTTCGACCGGGACGGTCAGACCCAGGCCGAACTGCTGGAGCAGGTGGGCCTGGACCACTCCACGGTCTCCAAGTCGCTGCGCCGCATGCAGGAGGCGGGGCTGCTCACCCGGGAGCCCGCCCCCCACGACCGGCGGGTCATGGTGGTCCACCTCACCGATGCCGGGCGCGCTCTGCGGGAGCCCATCGCCGACATGTGGCGCACCCTGGAGCGGATCTCCGTGCGGGACCTGACCCCTGAGCAGGTCGACGTGTTCACCGGGTGCGCGCGTGTGATCGAAACGTCGATCAGGGAGCACGGCCGGCCGGCGACCGAGGGGTGACCCCGCGCGGCCGAGCGGTCGCTTCCGCCGCTGTTCTATCTTGGCGGCCATGCAGGCATACACGATCGGCCAGGCGGCCCGGCTGCTCGGCGTCAGTCCGGACACCGCGCGGCGGTGGGCGGACGCGGGACGGGTGGCGACCCATCGCGACGAGGGCGGGAAGCGGCTCATCGACGGGAAGGACCTGGCGGCGTTCTCCGTGGAGCTCGCACAGGGCGGGAGCGGGGAGGAGGACACCTCCTGCACGTCGGTGCGCAACGCCTTTCCCGGCATCGTCACCGCGATCAAGCTGGGGGACGTGGCAGCCCAGGTGGAGATCCAGGCCGGCCCGCACCGGCTGGTCTCGCTGCTCACGCGGGAGGCCGTGGAGGAGTTGGGGCTGGAGGTCGGCGTGGAGGCCACCGCCCGGGTGAAGTCGACGAACGTGCACGTCGATCGGGTCTGATCCGGTCCGGTGGCCGGTGGGGTCCTGCAGTCCGGCCGGTCCGGTGGCCGGTGGGGTCCTACAGTCCGGCCGGTCCGGTGGCGGGCGCCGGTGGTCCCGGGCGCGGCTGCGGCCCTCGGTGTCCGGGGACGTCTCAACGGGGTGCGCGCGCCGTGGGGTAGCCGCCGTCGACGCGGATCGTGTCGACGGCGCCGACGTGGCGGCCGCCGCAGCGGTCCTGGGGCAGCACCGGTTGCGGGCCGACGCGGTCGAGCGGGGTGCCGTCCAGGGGGACGGCGAGCAGGACGGGGGCACGGCCGAAGTCCGGGTCGATCTCCGCCCAGGACAGCAGCGCCCGGTGGCCGTCGGCGCCGTGCACGGAGATCAGGAAGCGCAGCCGGTCCTTGCGGCGGGCGGGGTCGAAGGCCGGGGCGCTGTCGCTGAGGACGTCGTGCAGGAGCGGTCCGGTGAAGCGGTGGCGGCGGATGCCGCCGGTGGCGCACTCGAAGGCGACCTGCGCGGTGTGCTGGGGCCTGGCGAGCAGGTCGGACACCGTCAGCCGGCCCGGCCGGGCCAGGTCGCCGGTGAGGACGATCTCGGCCGGGGGGCCGGGTGCCGTACCGGCGGCTGCGGGGGACTGACTCACGGGCTGCCACCTCCCGCCGTCTCCGTACCCGGCAGACCCCGCCGCACAAACGCGCCGTACGAACGCACATGCCAGGGGAAGAGTTCCGAGGGGCTGCTCATGCTAAGCGACAGGAGACTTCTGGCTCGCATCTGCGGCAGTATGCTCGGCGTATGTTCTGGTCAGGAACTTGAGGGAGTGGACCCGTGATGACCCGTTCCGCGCGCCGGACCCGCCGGATGCTCCAGGTGACCGGCGCAGGTGCCGCCGCGCTGCTGACCCTGAGCGCCTGCTCGTCCTCCGACTCCGGCTCCGGCTCCGACGCGGAGGCCGGCGGTTCGGACAAGCTGTCCGGGACCGTGAACGTCTTCGCCGCGGCCTCGCTGACGGAGAGCTTCACCGAGCTGGGCAAGGAGTTCGAGAAGCAGCACCCCGGCACCAAGGTCGTCTTCAACTTCGGCGGCAGCGACTCGCTCGCCGCGGGCATCACCAACGGGGCCCCGGCCGACGTGTTCGCCTCCGCCAGCCCCAAGACCATGAAGGTCGTCACCGACGCGGACGCCGCCGCCGGGACGCCGGCCACCTTCGTCCGCAACCGGCTGGAGATCGCCACCCTGCCCGGCAACCCGGACGAGGTCGCCTCCCTGAAGGACCTCACCGGGGACGGTCTGAAGGTCGTCCTGTGCGACAGGACGGTGCCGTGCGGCGCGGCGGCCCAGAAGGCGCTGACCGCCGCCGGCCTGAAGCTCACCCCGGTCTCCTACGAGGAGGACGTGAAGTCGGCGCTCAACAAGGTGGTCCTCAAGGAGGCCGACGCCGCCGTCGTCTACAGGACGGATGTGCGGGC
Organism: Streptomyces sp. BK208; assembly: GCF_004364245.1. Lineage (GTDB taxonomy): Bacteria > Actinomycetota > Actinomycetes > Streptomycetales > Streptomycetaceae > Streptomyces. The sequence goes on from NZ_SOAV01000009.1 coordinate 230,333, forward strand.
GGCCGGTGACAAGGTGGAGGGCGTGGAGTTCCCCGAGTCGGCGAAGGCCGTCAACGACTATCCGATCACGCTGCTCCAGGACGCCCCCAACACGGCGGCCGGCAAGGCGTTCATCGCGCTGGTGCGGTCCGCCGAGGGGCAGAAGGTGCTGACCGGGGCCGGGTTCACCGCCCCGTGACCGCTCCGCTCGAGTCAGGTGCCGCACCCGGCCCCCGTCCGGGTGGGCCGCGGCGCCGCCGTGTCCGGCCGGGGGGCCGGGTGCGCGGCGGCGCGGCTCCCCTGCCGCTGCTCGTGCCCGCGCTGATCGGCCTGGCCTTCCTGGTCCTCCCGCTGGTCGCGCTGCTGATCCGGGCGCCCTGGGCGAGCATGCCCGAGCTGCTGACCAGTACCGAGGTGTGGCAGGCGCTGCGCCTGTCGCTGATCTGCGCCACGGCGGCGACCGCGGTGAGCATGGTGATCGGCGTGCCGCTGGCCTGGCTGCTGGCCCGGGTGGAGTTCCCGGGACGCGGTCTGGTCCGGGCCCTGGTGACGCTGCCTCTGGTGCTGCCGCCGGTGGTGGGCGGTGTCGCCCTGCTCATGGCCCTGGGCCGCAACGGGGTCGTCGGGCAGTGGCTGGACTCCTGGTTCGGGATCACGCTGCCGTTCACCACCGCCGGCGTGATCCTCGCGGAGGCGTTCGTGGCGATGCCGTTCCTCGTCATCAGCGTCGAGGGCACCCTGCGCGCCGCCGACCCCCGCTACGAGGAGGCGGCCACCACCCTCGGCGCCTCCCGCTTCACCGCGTTCCGCCGGGTCACGCTGCCGCTGATCGCGCCCGGGATCGCCGCCGGTGCCGTGCTGGCCTGGGCGCGGGCGCTGGGCGAGTTCGGGGCGACGATCACCTTCGCCGGGAACTTCCCCGGCCGCACCCAGACCATGCCGCTGGCGGTGTACCTCGCCCTGCAGAGCGACCCGGAGGCCGCCGTCGCCCTCAGCCTGGTCCTGCTGGCCGTCTCCATCGCCGTACTCGCCGGACTGCGCGACCGCTGGATGACCGCCTCATGACCGACACGGAGCAGACCGCCGAGGGCACGGACGCCGGGGCCCAGGGGCTCGACGCCCGGCTCGTCGTCGAGCGGGACGCCTTCCGCCTCGACGTGGCCCTGACGGCGGCCCCCGGCGACGTCGTCGCGCTGCTCGGCCCCAACGGCGCCGGGAAGACCACCGCCCTGCGCGCCCTCGCCGGTCTCGTCCCGCTCTCGGACGGTCATCTGCGGCTGGACGGCGTGGAGCTGGACCGTACGCCGCCGGAGTCCCGGCCGGTCGGGGTCGTCTTCCAGGACTACCTGCTCTTCCCCCACCTGACCGCGCTCGACAACGTCGCCTTCGGGCCGCGCTGCCGGGGCGCGAGCAAGGCGCAGGCCCGCGCGCAGGCCGCCGGCTGGCTCGACCGCCTGGGCCTCGCCGGCCACGCCGGCGTCCGGCCGCGCCGGCTCTCCGGCGGCCAGGCCCAGCGCGTCGCCCTCGCCCGGGCCCTGGCCACCCACCCCCGGCTGCTGCTCCTGGACGAGCCGCTCGCCGCCCTCGACGCCCGCACCCGCCTCGACGTCCGCGCGCAACTCCGGCGCCACCTGGCCGACTTCGAGGCCGTCGCCGTACTCGTCACGCACGACCCCCTGGACGCGATGGTCCTCGCCGACCACCTCGTCGTCGTCGAGGACGGCCACGTCGTCCAGGAGGGCACCCCCTCGCACATCGCCCGCCACCCGCGCACCGACTACATCGCCCACCTGGTCGGGCTCAACCTCTACCGGGGGCGGGCCGAGGGCCACACGGTACGGCTCGACGACGGGCCCGCGATCACGACCACCGAGGCGCTGTCCGGGCCCGCCTTCGTCGCCTTCGCGCCCAGCGCCGTCACCCTGCACCGGGACCGTCCCACCGGCTCCAGCGCCCGCAACGTGTGGCGCTGCGAGGTGGCCGGCCTGGAGACCCACGGCGACCGGATCCGCGCCGACCTCACCGGTGAACTCCCCCTCGCCGCCGACCTGACCACCCTCGCCGCCGCCGAGCTGGGCCTGCATCCGGGCGCTGTCGTCTGGGCCACGGTGAAGGCCACCCAGACCCACGCCTACCGCGACTGACGGGGTCCGCCGCCGGGCAGACCGCGTGGACCGGGCGGCCTCCCGCGAAATGTCCGTGCTTGGTAACGGACGGATCCCGCGGCCGCCTTCTCCCGTCCTGTCATGTGGTCCCCGGCGTGAACGGGGACCGGCGGCGAGGTACTACGCGAAGGCGGGGCGGCGGACATGGCGCGGCACGGTGGTGGACGGGGCTGGTACGGCAAGGTGGTCGGGGCGGCGCTCGGCGTGACGGTGCTCGCCGGCGCCGCCTCGATGTGGACCGCGCAGGCCGATTCCGTGGGCGGCGACCCCGCACCCCGGGTATCCGCGTCGACCGCTTCGGGCAACGGCGCCGAGCCCGTCGGCACCGCCATCGCCCACGCCTCGGACGCGGGGCCGCGGGGCGTCAACATCACCGTCGACGACGGCCCCGACCCGGCGTGGACGCCGCAGGTGCTCGACCTGCTCGACGCGTACGGAGTGAAGGCGACCTTCTGCATGACGGGCCTTCAGGCGCAGGCCCACCCGGACCTGGTGAAGGACGTCGTCGCGGCCGGGCACCGGCTGTGCGACCACTCGGTGTCGCACGACACCGCCATGGACCGGAAGTCCGAGGCCTACCAGTCCAAGGAGATCCTCGACGCCGAGCGCATGATCACCGAGGCGTCCGGGGGCGTACGGCCGATGTACTACCGGGCGCCCGGCGGGGCGTTCACCCCCTTCAGCCGCGAGCTGGCCGCCTCCCGGGGCATGCGCCCGCTGGGCTGGAACGTGGACACCAAGGACTTCGAGCGGCCGGGCACGGACGCCATCGTCACCACCGTGCAGCGCGAGCTGCCGAACGGGCCGACGATCCTCTTCCACGACGCCGGGGGCGACCGCACCCAGACCGTCGAAGCGCTGCGGCGGGTCCTGCCCCGGCTCCAGGAGCAGGGCTACGCCTTCGGCTTCCCGGTGCGCTGAGTGCGGCTGCCGCTCAGACCGCCGGGGCCGGCTCCGGGCTCCTGGGCGCGACCGGGCGGCGGCGGCTCGGGACGCCGAGGGTCGGGTTGGCGACGCCCCAGGCCGCCGACCGGCAGACCAGTTCCTTGTAGACGGCGGCGAGCCGTCCGGTCAGGGCGGCGCTCACCGCGCGGTCGTCGGCCGTGACGTACTGGATCAGGCCCTGCCTGCGGCCCAGGGAGATGCACTGGTTGAAGTAGCGGGGCGTCACCTCCGGCAGCTTCCGGCCGGTCAGGCGGGCCGCGACGGCGTCGGCCGCCTGCCAGGCGCTGGGGACGCCCGAGGCGCACGACATCCGCAGGGGCTTGCCGCCGGGGCCCGCAGCCAGGGCCGCGTCGCCGACGGCGTACACGTCCGGGTGGGACACCGAGCGCATCGTCGCGTCGACCACGATCCGGCCCGAGTCCGTGACGTCCAGCGTGGTGGCCTTCGTCATGGGGTCGACGGCGAACCCGGTGGTCCACACCGTGACGTCGGCCGGGACACTCGTGCCGTCGGCGGTGACGACGCGGTCGGCGCCTACCGAGGTGACGGTGGCGTTCTCGCGCACCGTGATGCCGAGGTCGGTGAAGACCTTCCGCAGGTGGCGGCGGCCCCTGGGCGAGAGCCAGTCGCCGAGGCCGCCACCGGCCGTGAGCGTCACGTCCAGGTCCGGCCGGGCCTCGGCGATCTCGGACGCGGCCTCCAGGCCGGTGAGCCCGCCCCCGACCACCACCACGGACCGGCCCGCCTCCAGAGCGGCCAGCCGGGCCCGCAGCCGCAGCGCGCCCGCCCGGCCGGCGATCTCGTGGGCGTGCTCCACCACGCCCGGCACGTCCTGGTGGTTCCAGGCGCTGCCGAGGGCGTAGACGAGGGTGTCGTACGCCAGTTCACCGGCGCCGTCCTGATCGGTGACGGCCACGGTCCTGCGGTCGACGTCCACACCGGTGACCGTCGCGATCCGCAGGTCGACGCCGGTGCCCGCGAACATCTCGGCGAGGGGCCGGGGCTCGACGTCCTGGCCGGCCGCGAGCTGGTGCATCCGGACGCGCTCGACGAAGTGCGGCTCGGCGTTGACGAGGGTGATGGCCGCGTCGGCGCGGCGCAGGCGCCGGGCGAGCCGCCCGGCGGCGACGGCCCCGGCGTATCCGGCGCCCAGGACGACGATGCGGTGCTGCGTGGCGTGCTGCATGACGGGCTCCCTTGTCTCGGCCGCTGAGGCTCTCCAGCGGGACTCGCCCCTTGAACCGGGCAGCCCGCCGATTCCTGACAGCCGTCGGACGTGACGTGCGTCACTCACCGGCCGGAGGGTGCCGGGGGACGGCGCAGGCCGCTCCGGGAAGGACGGCGGAGGGGGTCAGAAGGCGCGGAACAGGGGTTCTCCGTGGTCGGTGGCCGCCCACTGCCGCGTGGCGCGTTCGAGCTTGTCGGGGTTGACCTGGTTGCGGAAGCCCGCGATGCCCTCGGGGGTGACCTCCAGGCACATGATCCCGACGACCCGGCCCCGCACGACGGCCACCACGGCGGGGTCGCCGTTGGCGGTGGCGGCATGGATCTCCGCGGTGCCGCCGACCAGGTCGCGCTTGGCCTTGCCCGGCTTGAACAGGCCCCGCAGGAACGTCGCCACGGCACTCGCACCCTCGAACGCCTTGGCGCGGGCCGGGACCTTCCCGCCCCCGTCGCCGATCGACACGGCGTCCTGGGTGAGCAGACGGACCAGCGGTTCGGTCCGGCCGCTGGTGGCCGCCGTGAGGAACTCGTCGACGATCCGCCGGGCCGCGGCCTCGTCGATCTCCGTGCGGGCCCTGCCCTGCGCGACGTGCTTCCGGGCACGGTGCAGGGTCTGCTGGCTGGCGTCCTCGGAGATGTCGAGGATCTCCGCGATCTCCCGGTGCGTGTACTGGAACGCCTCGCGCAGCACGTACACCGCCCGCTCGCCCGGTGAGAGCCGCTCCAGCAGCGCGAGCACCGCGAGGGAGACCGACTCGCGCTGCTCGGCCGTCTCCGCAGGGCCGAGCATGGGGTCGCCGGTGAGCAGCGGCTCGGGCAGCCACTGGCCCACGTAGGTCTCACGCCGTGCACGGGCGGAAGTGAGCTGGTTGAGACAGAGGTTGGTGAGGACCTTGGTCAGCCAGGCCTCGGGGACCTCGACGCGCTCCACCTCGGCCGCCTGCCAGCGCAGGAACGTCTCCTGCACGGCGTCCTCCGCCTCGCTCGCCGAGCCGAGGAGGCGGTAGGCGATGGCCTCCAGACGCGGCCTGGAGGCCTCGAACCGTTCCACGTCGCTCATGGTCAGGGCCATGGCCCGGATCATAGCCATTCCCCGGGACCGCGCCTCAGCGCCCGGCCGCCCGCCCCTTCAGGTCCCTCAGCGCGACGTTCAGTTCCAGGACGTTCACCCGCGGCTCACCGATGAAGCCGAGGGTGCGGGAGGCGGTGTGCTCGTCGACGAGCCGCCGGACGCGCTCGACGGACAGGCCGTTGCGCTCCGCGACCCGGCGCACCTGGAGGCCGGCGTACTCGGGGGAGATGTGCGGGTCCAGACCGGAGCCGGAGGAGGTGACGGCGTCCGCGGGCACGTCCGAGGGCCGCACGGGGTGGCCGGGCACGGAGTTGTCCTCGACCACGCTCTTCCTGGCCTGCGTCACCCAGGCCAGGAGGTCCGCGTCGTCGGCGGAGCGGTTGGTGGCGCCGGACAGGAGGAGGTCGTACCGGGTGTTGACGGTGTTGGTGCCGAGGCCGCCCCGCGGACGGCCCTGGAACCACCGCAGGTCCGGCTCGGGGGCGCTGTGCCCGTCCGCCGTGGGCAGGTCGTACGCCTGGCCGATGAGGGACAAGCCGACGACCCGGCCGTCGGCCGCCTCGATCCGCGAGCCGTTCGCCTGCGCGGGGAACAGGGCCTGGGCGGCGCCGGTGACGGCGAGCGGGTAGACGACGCCGGTGACCACGGTCAGGACGAGCAGCGCGCGCAGGCCCGCTCCGAGCAGCCGGGCGGCGCTGGTGAGGGAAGTGTTCATGTCGGTCAGCCGATCCCGGGGAGGAGCGAGACGATCAGGTCGATGAGCTTGATGCCGGCGAACGGGGCGATCAGGCCGCCCAGTCCGTAGACGGCGAGGTTGCGGCGCAGCAGCCGGTCGGCGCTCAGGGCCCGGTGGCGCACGCCCCGGAGCGCGAGCGGCACCAGGACGACGATGATCAGCGCGTTGAAGACCACCGCGGAGAGGATCGCGGAGTCCGGCGAGGACAGGCGCATGACGTTGAGCTTGTCCAGGCCCGGATGGACGGCGGCGAAGAGCGCCGGGATGATCGCGAAGTACTTGGCGACGTCGTTGGCGATGGAGAACGTCGTGAGCGCCCCGCGCGTGATCAGCAACTGCTTGCCGATCTCGACGATCTCGATGAGCTTGGTCGGGTCGGAGTCGAGGTCGACCATGTTGCCGGCCTCCTTCGCCGCCGACGTGCCCGTGTTCATCGCCACGCCGACGTCGGCCTGGGCCAGCGCGGGGGCGTCGTTGGTGCCGTCGCCGGTCATCGCGACCAGCTTGCCGCCGGCCTGCTCGCGTTCGATGAGCGCCATCTTGTCCTCGGGCGTGGCCTCCGCCAGGAAGTCGTCGACGCCAGCCTCGTCGGCGATGGCCCTGGCCGTCAGCGGGTTGTCGCCCGTGATCATGACGGTTCTGATGCCCATGCGGCGCAGCTCCGCGAAGCGTTCCCGCATGCCCGGCTTGACGACGTCCTTGAGGTGGACGACGCCCAGGACCCGTGCGCCGCGCTCGTCCTCCACCGCGACCAGCAGCGGCGTACCGCCCGCCTCGGAGATGCTCCGGGCGGTCGCCTCCGCGTCCCCGGCGACCGTGCCGCCCCGCTCCCCGACCCAGGCGACCACCGACCCCGTCGCGCCCTTGCGCACCTTGCGGCCGCCGGCGTCCACGCCCGACATGCGGGTCCGGGCGGTGAACGGGATCCACTCGGCGCCGACCGGTCCGCCCGGGCAGGGCCGGGTGAGCCCGTGCTCCTTCTCGGCGAGGGCGACGATCGAGCGGCCCTCGGGGGTCTCGTCGGCGAGTGAGGAGAGCCGGGCGGCGTCGGCGACCTCCGCCACGGTGACCCCGTGCACCGGGACGAACGCGGCCGCCTGCCGGTTGCCCAGCGTGATCGTGCCGGTCTTGTCGAGGAGCAGCGTGGAGACGTCGCCGGCGGCCTCGACGGCGCGGCCCGAGGTGGCCAGCACGTTGCGCCGGACCAGGCGGTCCATGCCCGCGATGCCGATCGCGGAGAGCAGGGCGCCGATCGTGGTCGGGATGAGGCAGACCAGCAGGGCCACCAGCACGACCAGGCTCAGACGGGCGCCGGCGTGGTCGGCGAAGACCGGGAGGGTGGCACAGGCCAGCAGGAAGACGACGGTGAGCGAGGCCAGCAGGATGTTCAGCGCGATCTCGTTCGGCGTCTTCTGCCGGTCCGCCCCCTCGACCAGGCGGATCATCCGGTCGATGAAGGTCTCGCCCGGCTCGGTGGTGATGCGGACGACGATGCGGTCGGAGAGCACCCTGGTCCCGCCGGTGACGGCACTGCGGTCGCCGCCGGACTCGCGGATGACGGGCGCCGACTCTCCGGTGATCGCCGACTCGTCGACCGAGGCGACCCCCTCGACGACGTCGCCGTCGCCCGGGATGACGTCCCCGGCCTCGCAGACGACCAGGTCACCGGCCGTGAGCCGGGTGCCGGGGACCGTGCTGCCGTCGACCCGGCGGGCGACGGTGCCGGTCCTGGCCCGGCGCAGGGTGTCGGCCTGGGCCTTGCCGCGGCCCTCGGCGACCGCCTCCGCCAGGTTGGCGAAGAGCACGGTCAGCCAGAGCCAGGCGCTGATGGCCCAGCCGAACGGGTCGCCGGGGTCGGTGAAGGAGAAGGCCGTGGTCAGGACGGAGCCGACCAGGACGACGAACATGACGGGCGACTTCACCATCAGCCGCGGGTCCAGCTTGCGCAGCGCGTCGGGCAGCGACGCGGCCAGCTGCGCCGGGTCGAAGAGGCCCGCGCCGAGGCGGCCCCGGCCCGGGTGGCGTCCGTGGGGTGCGTCGCCGTGCGGCGCCCGGGTGGGGGTGGCTGTGGACATGGCACCCTCGTGTTTCCGCGTCTCGTGTTTCCGCGTCTCGTGTCGGCGTGGGTCGGTTTTCCGCGTGTCGGTGGTCATGCCAGCCCCTCGGCGAGCGGGCCCAGGGCGAGGGCCGGGAAGTAGGTGAGGGCGGTGACGATCAGCACGGTGCCCACCAGCAGACCGCTGAACAGCGGCTTCTCGGTACGCAGGGTGCCCGCGGTGACCGGCACCGGCCGCTGGCCGGCCAGCGAGCCCGCGAGGGCCAGCACGAACACCATCGGCAGGAAACGGCCCAGCAGCATGGCGAGACCGAGGGTGGTGTTGAACCACTGGGTGTCGGCGTTCAGGCCCGCGAAGGCCGAGCCGTTGTTGTTCGCGGCCGAGGTGTAGGCGTAGAGGATCTCGGTGAAGCCGTGCGCCCCGGTGTTGGCCGTCGAGTTTCCCGGGGTGGGCAGGGCCGTCGCGGCGGCGGTGAGGACCAGCACCAGCGCCGGGGTGACCAGGAGGTAGCAGGCCGCGTACTTGATCTCGCGGATGCCGATCTTGCGGCCCAGGTACTCGGGCGTACGGCCGACCATGAGGCCCGCGACGAAGACGGCGATCACCGCCATGACCAGCATGCCGTACAGGCCGGACCCGACCCCGCCGGGCGCGATCTCGCCCAGCATCATGCCGAGCAGGGTGATGCCGCCGCCGAGGCCGGTGAAGGACGAGTGGAAGGAGTCCACCGCGCCGGTGGAGGTGAGGGTGGTGGACACCGCGAAGAGCGACGAGCCGCCGATGCCGAAACGGACCTCCTTGCCCTCCGTCGCCCCGCCGGCCGCCTCCAACGCGGGGCCGTGGTGGGCGAACTCGGTCCACATCATCAGGGCGGTGAAGCAGACCCAGATGGTCGCCATGGCGGCGAGGATCGCGTAGCCCTGGCGCGGCGAGCCGGTCATGACCCCGAAGGTGCGGGTCAGGGCGACCGGGATCAGCAGGATCAGGAAGATCTCGAACAGGTTGGTGAACGGCGTCGGATTCTCGAAGGGATGGGCGGAGTTGGCGTTGAAGTAGCCGCCGCCGTTGGTGCCCAGCTCCTTGATGACCTCCTGCGAGGCGACCGCGCCCCCGTTCCACTGCTGGGCGCCGCCCGTGAACTGCCCGACCTCGTGGATGCCGGAGAAGTTCTGGATCACTCCGCAGGCGACCAGCACCAGCGCGCCGGCCACGGCGATCGGCACCAGCACGCGGACGACCCCGCGGACCAGGTCGGCCCAGAAGTTGCCCAGTTCACCGGTACGGGACCTGGTGAAGCCGCGGACCAGGGCGACGGCCACGGCGATGCCGACGGCCGCCGAGACGAAGTTCTGCACGGCCAGGCCGGCGGTCTGCACGACGTGGCCCATGGCCTGCTCGCCGTAGTACGACTGCCAGTTGGTGTTGGACACGAAGGACGCGGCGGTGTTGAACGCCTGGTCCGGGTCGACGGAGACGAAGCCCAGCGAGCCGGGCAGGACGCCCTGGAGCCGCTGGAGCAGGTACAGGAAGAGGACACCGGCGAGGGAGAAGGCGAGGACGCCGCGCAGGTACGCGGGCCAGCGCATCTCCCGGTCCGGGTCGGCACCGACGGCCCTGTAGATCCACTTCTCCACGCGCCAGTGGGTGCCTGAGGAGTAGACCCGGGCCAGGTGGTTGCCGAGGGGTATGTGGGCGAGGGCCAGCGCGGCGACGAGCGCGAGCGCCTGGAGCACGCCGGCGAGGACGGGGCTCATCGGGTGCTCAGAACCTCTCCGGGTGGATCAGGGCCAGGACGAGGTAGCCGAGCAGGGCGACGGCCACGACCAGGCCGACGATGTTCTCCGCGGTCACAGCTTCGTCACCCCCTTGGCGACGAGGGCCACGAGCGCGAACACCGCGAGCGTGGTGACGACGAAGGCCACGTCGGCCATCGCGAGCTCCTAGGGAGGTGCGGAAGAGAAGCTGACGACACGATGAGAGCCCTCTTCCGACCCGCTTCGACCGCCGTTGACGGCTTCCATACGGCGGCGCCTACGCCTTTGACACCTCCCTGACGACGTACGCCGGGCGGGACGCCTCAGGCCGCCTCGAGTCGTGGTTCCGGCCGGGCCGGGGGTACCGCCACCACCGGTTCCCAGGTCCTGGTGGTGCGTATGTAGCCGTGGATCACCGAGGCCATCGCCAGCAGCAGGAGCGGGCCGAAGAGCCACGGGTGCCGGGCCATCTCCAGGGGCAGGTAGCGCGTCGACGCCAGGATCGCGGTGAAGACCACCGCCCCGTGCGCGACCAGCAGGCTCCCCGACCGGTCCCAGCCGCGGTCCAGCGCGCGCAGTCCCGCCTCGACGGTGACCGCGAAGACCACGCCGGCGACGAGGTCGATGGCGTAGTGGTAGCCGAATCCCAGCGTCGCGGTGAGCGTGGCGACCAGCCAGAACGCTCCCGCCCAGCGCAGGACGCGCGGGCCCGTGCGGGAGTGGATGAAGATCACGGTGGCCCACGCCGTGTGCAGGCTGGGCATGCAGTTGCGGGGGGTGACCCCGTCGTACGTGAACGGGTGGGGCACGCCGATCGGGGGTGGCGTGTGCGGCCACAGGTCGGCGATCGCCCACTCCTCGCCGCCCGTGCCGAAGGCGCCGGTGCCGTAGGCGAAGACCGGTCCGACGACCGGGAAGACCATGTAGATGGCCGGCCCGAGCAGGCCGATCAGCAGGAAGGTGCGGACCAGGTGGTGGCGCGGGAACCGGCGCTCGTCCGCCACCTTGCGCAGCTGGTACAGCGCGACGACGACCGCGGCCACCGCGAGCTGGACGTAGACCCAGTCCAGCAGGTGCCCACCGACCGGGCCGGTGGCCTCGACGGCCCGTCCCACCAGCCAGGACGGGTTTCCCAGCGCGTGGTCGGCGGTCGCCACGTACGGGTCGAGCACCTCCGGGCGGGTCTTCGAGGTGATCAGCAGCCAGGCGTCGCCGGTCTTGCGGCCGGCCACCAGCAGCAGACCGAGACCGGCGCCCTTCAGCAGGAGCAGCCGCTGCGGTCCGGTGCGTCGGGTCACGGCGACGACCCCGCAGCCCAGGACCACCCACAGCGCGCCGTTGCCGAAGCAGTGGCTGCCGGTCACGGTGGCGTCCGCCGCCCACCGCACCAGGGCGACGACGAGGTCGATGCCGACCGCGGCGGCCACCGCGATACGGCGCTCCCGCCAGGTCAGGACCACCATCGTGAGCGCCAGGCCCGCGTAGAGCAGGGGGCCCGACGCGGGGGCGAACACCAGCTCCTTCGCCTGGTTGGTCATCGGCCCCGGCAGGCCGTAGTGGCGCGCGGCCACCTCCAGCGCGATGAGGAACGCGAGGGTCGCCGCACCGGCCACGGCCCAGAGTCTCGCCCGCGACCGACGCCCGGGTATTCGCGGAGTTTCCCGTGATGACATGCACAGGAAACTAGCGGATCAGTGGCTGAGTTCCGGCTGCCAGGCGAAGCCGTCGGGGTCGGCGAACGCGCGGGTGCCGCCGGTCACGACGAGCCGGTGGGAGCCGGTGCCCTCGGCGGACACGCCCGCGACCTTGGCGAGGGCGCGACGCTTGTACAGGGAGAGCTTGACGGTACCCGGGCCGGTGGCGAACTCGACGTACTTCCCGCCGAAGCTCTTGCCCACGGTGAGGCCCTGCTCGACGTAGAACCGCTTGGTGGCCTTGACGTCCTCCACGCCCAGGAGCAGCACGATCTCGTCCACGTCGCGGGAGACCGGGGCGGTGTCCTTCTTCGCCGAGGTCGCGATCTGCCAGACCGTGCCGTCCGGGGCCTGCACGACCCCGCCGTAGCCCCACAGCGACTTCGCGGCGGGCTTGAGGACGGTGGCGCCGGCGTCGACGGCCGCGGTGAAGAGCGCGTCGACGTTGCCTGGCTGGGCCGTCACGAGCGACAGCGTGAAGCCGCGGAAGCCGCTCGTCGGGGAGTCGGAGGCGCGCAGACGCACCCGCGAGGCGTCGAGCCCGAAGGCGTCGGCGTAGAAGCGGGCGGCGGCCTCGGTGTCGGCCACTTCGAGGGTGACGGAGTCGATGGAGTTCATGTCTTCGACGGTAGGGTCCGCGGGGCCCGGGGGGCTTCTCGAAAACTGACCGGCCGCCCCGCCCTGCCGAAACCTCCGGGCGCCAGGCAGACTCGGCGTCACAGGCACGACGACGGAGGATGACCCACACATGATCACGCTCACCAAGGAAGGCGGCCCCGCGGACCTGGACGGAGTGACCCACCTGTCCATCGGCGTCTCCTGGGACCCCACCGCCGGCAGCAGCGGCGGAGTGCTCGGCAAGCTGCGGCGCAAGTCCGGCACCGACCTCGACCTGATCGCCGTCGCCCTCCAGGGCGGCGACCCGGTACGACTCGCCGGACTCGACTCGCTCGACCCGATGGGCAACGGTTCGCTGCTGCACAGCGGCGACAACCAGACCGGCCACGGGGACGGCGACGACGAGACGGTGACCGTCGAGTTCGCGCGGCTTCCCGACGTCATCACGTCGATCGTGTTCGTCGCCGCCGCCTACAAGAAGGGCAGCTCCTTCCAGAAGGCGCGCAACATCAGCTTCAAGGTCTACGACGCGACCGGGGGCAGCTCGGAGCAGGTCGCCGACATCTGGCCCAGCCTGCTCAGTCAGGACAACGGCTGCGCCGTGGCCAAGGCCGTGCGGGTCGGCGGCAGTTGGAAGCTGGAGGTCGTCAACGAGACGGGCAAGATCAAGCAGGGTGACGAGCACGCGCTGATGCGCTTCGCCGTCAGCAAGTAGCACGGGACGGGGTGCGCGGCGGCGCCCCGCGGGGCACGGGCTCGCGGACGGCGGCCGGCGCTCACCCCGCGTCGGCGCCGGTCCACGCGTCCGGGCCCGGGGCCAGGACCGCGCGGACCACCTCGGCGGCAAAAGCCATGACGTCGGCCGTGAAGCGGCGGCGGCCGACGCCGAGCCGGCGCAGCCCCGCGCCGTGGTCGGCGGCGACGACGGCGGTGACCGCGAGGAGCAGCAGCCGCCACAGGAGCATCACGGGTCGGCGCGCCACCGCGGGCAGTCCGGCCAGCGACTCGTGCAGCCGCTCGCAGTGGAAGGGGACGTGGCGCCGCTCGTCGGCCAGGATGCGGCCCGCCACCTCGGAGGTCAGCACGTCGTCGGTGCCGTCCCTGAGGGCCCGGTAGTAACGCAGCGCCACGACCTCGGCGATCATCAGCACCAGCAGTTCGGTGCGCAGGCCCAGCAGCCGCCGCAGCCGTACGAAGACGGTGTCGCTCCAGTGGCCGCTCAGCGTCGGCCGGCCGCCCGCGGCCAGCAGCCGGGCGAGGAGCCGGGCGTGGTTCTGCTCCTCGGCGACGAAGAGCCGCACCGCCCGCGCGTAGTCGGCGTCGCCCGCCTCCTCGGCCTTCGCGACCAGGTTCGCGCCGTCCCCGTCCTCGCCGACCTGGAAACGCTGGATGCCCGCCCACACCGCCCGGTGCAGCACGGCGCCCCGCGCCCAGTCCGGATCGCCCAGGGCCGCTCTGCGCTCCCGCTCGTCCTCGAACCGCCGTGTCCACCGGGCGAACCCGTCCGTACCCACTGCGCCGCCCCTTCCCGGGCACGGCCGCCGCGCCCCGGAAGAGGACGACGCAGCCGCGTGCCGAACCGTTCCGCCGGGCCCCCGGGCCGACGTGTCCTTTGTCTCCGTGGGGGCGGATCCGCGGCCCGTACCGGCGGGACCCGCCGGGCCGGCGGGGGAAATCGGCCGTCGGACGGGGAATATTCCCGAGCCTCCGACCGGGCCGGGATCATCACCGGCACCCGCCCGATCACGGCGTGCTACTGTCGATGGAAGTTGCAGTTGTGGTTGCCTGAAGGTTTTTCCGACGGGGTGATCATCACGGCGACCGGAGTGCACACAGGGTGGACTCCGAGCACCGTACCGAAGGAGAAAAACATGGCTTCCGGCACCGTGAAGTGGTTCAACGCCGAAAAGGGTTTCGGCTTCATCGAGCAGGACGGCGGCGGCCCCGACGTCTTCGCCCACTACTCGAACATCAACGCTCAGGGCTTCCGCGAGCTGCTCGAGGGTCAGAAGGTGACCTTCGACATCGCGCAGGGCCAGAAGGGCCCGACGGCCGAGAACATCACTCCGGCCTGACGCTCTCGCACACTCCGCAGCTGGGGCCCGCACCTTGGGGTGCGGGCCCCAGCTCGCCGCGTTTCCGGGCGCGCAGCGCCCCGCGGGGGCCACGGATTCCTCCCCCGCGCCTTCGCGTCCAGCGCGCTCACCGCGCTCACCGCGCCTCCTGATTTCACCAGTTCTCCCGGTCCCCTCGGCCCTCCGCGCCGAAATCGACCGGACCGGCTCGTTCTTGCGATTCCCTGCGCCGCTCTTCCGCTGCGGGTCTCCCTTGCTACGTGCCGTAACAAGGAAGGTTCCCCATGAACCGCGTACGCACCAACGACCGCCGACGCTCCGGCGACGGTCCCCGCCGCTCCCGCTCGGGCGGCCGCCCCCAGAACTCCGGCCGCCGGCCGGCCGCCGCCCCCCAGGGGGGCGAGTTCGCGCTGCCGAAGACGATCACGCCGGCGCTGCCCGCCGTCGAGACCTTCGCCGAGCTCGACCTGCCGGCCCGCATGCTGTCCGCCCTCGGCGACCAGGGCGTCAGCGTCCCGTTCCCGATCCAGGCGGCGACCCTGCCGAACTCCCTGGCCGGACGGGACGTGCTCGGCCGCGGCCGTACCGGCTCGGGCAAGACGCTCGCCTTCGGTCTGGCCCTGCTGGCCCGCACGGCCGGCAAGCGCGCCGAGCCGCGGCGGCCGCTCGCCCTGGTCCTCGTCCCCACCCGTGAGCTGGCCCAGCAGGTCACCGACGCGCTCACCCCGTACGCCCGCGCCGTGGGCCTCAGGTCGGCCACCGTGGTCGGCGGCATGTCGATCGGCCGGCAGGCCGGTGCGCTGCGGTCCGGCGCCGAGGTCGTCGTCGCCACGCCCGGACGGCTCAAGGACCTCATCGACCGCGGCGACTGCGCCCTCGGCGACGTCACCATCACGGTCCTGGACGAGGCCGACCAGATGACCGACATGGGCTTCATGCCGCAGGTCACCGCCCTGCTCGACCAGGTGCAGCCGGACGGGCAGCGGATGCTGTTCTCGGCCACCCTGGACCGCAACGTCGACCGCCTGGTCCGCCGCTACCTGACGGACCCCGTGGTGCACTCCGTCGACCCGTCGGCCGGTGCCGTCACCACGATGGAGCACCACGTGCTGCACGTGCAGGACGAGGACAAGCAGCGCACGACCGTCGAGATCGCGGCGCGCGACGGCCGGGTCATCATGTTCCTGGACACCAAGCACCGGGTGGACCGGCTGGTGAAGCAGCTGCTGAAGAGCGGCGTGCGCGCGGCCGGCCTGCACGGCGGCAAGTCCCAGCCGCAGCGCACCCGCACCCTGTCCCAGTTCAAGGACGGGCAGGTGACGGCGCTGGTGGCGACCAACGTCGCGGCCCGCGGCATCCACGTCGACAACCTCGACCTGGTCGTCAACGTGGACCCGCCCGGCGACCACAAGGACTACCTGCACCGCGGCGGCCGTACGGCCCGGGCCGGCGAGTCCGGCAGCGTCGTCACCCTGGTGACGCCGGACCAGCGGCGCGACATGACCCGCCTGATGTCCCTGGCCGGGATCACCCCGCAGGTCACGCCGGTCCGCTCGGGCGAGGCCGAGCTGGCCCGCATCACCGGTGCGCAGACCCCTTCCGGTGTCCCCGTGGTCATCGCCGCACCCGTGGTGGAGCGCCCCCGGCGCGCCGCCTCCGGCGCGGGCTCCTCGTCCCGCGGCCGCCGCGGCCGTTCCTCGCAGGGGCGCGGCGGCGGGCAGGGCGCCGGCACGTCGAGCCGTACGGGCGCCGCCCAGCCCCGCACCGGCCAGGGCCGCCCCACCGGTGAGGCCCCGCGCCGCAGGCCGCGCCGCCAGTCCACCGGCGGTTCGGCCGGCTCGACCGGCACGGCGGCCTAGGCCCCTGCCGGCACCGCCCCTGGAACACCCCGCTCCAGGACCGTCAGGCCTGGACCACCTGGTCCCGGGACCACCCGGTCCCCAGGACCTTCAGGTCCCCCCGGGACCGTCAGGACCGACCGGATCCACCCGCCCCGTCCCCTCGTGGAGGCATCATGCGCTGTGTCATCGCCCGGTACCCGTTCGACCTCACCAAGGGCGGGGTGATGGACTCGATGAAGGGCATCACGCCCGAGCCCGTCACGGGTGAGTCCGTGACCATCGGCCGCCGCCGCTACCCCGTCAAGCAGGTGGGCGAGGTCGTCACCCGGCAGGACCGCCGCGACTTCTCCGGCGGCGAGGTGACCCGGGCCATGGCCCGTCTGGGCTTCACCTGCCACCCCGCCCCGGGTGCCGAACCGGCGCCGGCCTCGCCCGCCGCGACGCCGGTCGAGACGGCGTCCGCGCTGCTCGGCGGCCCCACCGCGCCCCAGGAGCACTGAGGTCAGGACAGGCCCGTGGCCCGGCCCTCGTCGTCCCACCCGACCTCCAGCACGCGCCGGACGGCCGTGCGGTCGACGGGGCCGAACACGTGCGGGAACAGAGTGCCGTCGGCGACGCCGGGCGGTGGGGCCGGGTCGGCCGGCTCCCACACGCACCGCGCGGTGAGCCGGTCCTCGTCGAGGACCAGCGCCACCAGCGGCCTGGGCGCGTCCCGGTAGAACGCGTTGACGACGGCGAGGGTGGTCTCCTCGTCCGGCGAGCAGTGGACGAAACCGTCCTCCGTGAGGGAGGCGGGCACGTACGGCCGGCCCGGGTCGGCGTCCCAATCGGCCAGCGGCACCACGTGGTAGATCATCGTCCTGTTGTAGCAGCCGTGCCGCGCCGCTCCCCCGGATCGGGGGCCGACGGCGTGGGCACCACGGCGCCGGGCGCTCGCGTCGGGGTCTGCCCCGCGGGCGGGTCGCTCGGCGCGGCCGACGGCCTGGTGGCGGTCGGCCCGGGGGTCTCGGTGGGCCGCGCCGGGCCAGGGCCGGGCAGCGCCGTGGAACCGCGGGACGGAACCGGGCTCGGTACGGCGTCCGGGGTGGGAGCGGCCGGGGCCGGGGCCAGCGGCGGCGCCTGGCGCGTGGGCGGGGCGGGGGCCGCGAAGTGCAGCGGGAGCGCGATCAGGGCGGCGGCGGCAGCGGTCGCGGCGGCACCGGCGGCGGCACGCAGAAGACGCCGGCGGGACGCCGCCCGGCGGATCACCTCGTAACGGCCCGGGGGCGGGCCCAGGAAGTCGGCACCCGGACGCAGCAGGACCAGCAGCGGATCGTCGTCGGTGTGCCCGGGCCCCGGCTCGTCGCGGTCGTCCGGTCCGTCCTCAAGGCGTGTGGTCAAGGCTTCTCCTCAAGTGGACGCGGAGCAGTTCGCGGGCCGCGTGCAGGTCGGCCTTGACGGTTCCTTCCTTGCGTCCGGTCAGCACGGACACCTCCCGGATCGGCATGTCGGCGTAGTAGTGGAGCAGGATCGGCACCCGCAACCGCTCCGGCAGGGACTGTACGAGCAACCGCACCGAGGGGTCGGCCTGCTCGGGGTGCGGGCGCACCGCGACCTCCGCGGTGACCCGGCGCACCGCCCGGCGCTCGCGCTCCAGTCTGCGCCAGTGGTCCCGGACGAGGTTGGCGGCGGTGACGTAGAGGAAACCGCGGGGTTCCTCCACGGTCGTCCAGCGGGCCCACAGCCGGGTGAACGCCTCCGAGGCGATCTCGTGGGCCGTCCCGTCGTCGTCGACGAGCCGGCGGCACCAGCCGGCGAGGCGCGGATACAGGGCGGCGAACAGCTCGGACGCCGCCCTGTCACGGGACCGTTTCAACGCTCTCCATGGTCGTGAGGGTATGCGGGGGGGGTGCACGGGCGCCGCGCGCCCTCGCCGGCGCTCAGCCGGTTGCGCTCAGCCGGGCGAAGACGATGACGTTGTCCCGGTACTCCTCGCCGTCGCGCGGGCCGCCGCAGGTGATCAGCCGCAACTCCGGCCCGGCCACGTCGCCGTACACGTCGTCCGTCGGGAAGTCGGCCTTGGCCACCGTGCGCAGGGCCGTGACCGTGAACCCGGCCGTCGAACCGTTCTCCAGTCTGGCCTCGATCCGGTCGCCTCGGTGCAGCCGCGCGAGATGCCGGAAGACCCCGTCCCCGTACCGGCCCACCGTGACGTGGCCGAGGAGGACCGACGGCCCGACCTGGCCCGGAGTGGGCGAGTGCCGGTACCAGCCGGCGCGGTCGTCGTCCGTGACGGGCGGGACCTCCACCGTGCCGTCCGACGCCAGCCCGAGACCCATCACCGGGGTGTCGACGCCGATGGCGGGGATGCGCAGCCCCACCGGAACCGAACGCGCCAGCGGCCGCACCGGCTGCGCCGGGGCCGAGGCGGGCGGTGTCGCGGCCGCCTCGGCCGCCGGGCGGGCGGCGTCACCGTCACCCTGGCCGCCGCCGCAGCCCGCGAGCAGTACGGTCAGCGCGACGGCGGCCAGGGCGTGACCGGGACGCGGGATCATGCGCCGGTCGCTCCCGCCCGCCGGCGGCGTACGACGAAGACGACCGCGCCGCCCGCGAGGAGCACCCCGCCGGCACCCGCGCCGATCAGACCCCCGTCCGCCCCCGCCCCGTCCGCGGACGTCACCACCCCGGTGTCGGCCGCGCCTTCCGGTACGGCGGAGACCTGGCCGTCGGCGGGCGCCGGGGCCGGCGCCCGGGTCGGCTCGGCCGGCGGGACGCTGGCGCTCGGCGTGGCGGCCTCGGTGGGCGCCGCACCGGTGCCCGGGGCGCTCTCGGCGGGGGCGGAGGGGGCCGCCGTGGGGCCGTCGGCGAAGGCGGGCGCGGTGCCCGCCAGGACGGCGGTGCAGGCCAGGGCCACGGCACTGAGGATGGTTCGGCGCATCGGGTCGCTCTCTCTCGTCGTCGGCGCCCCGGCACGGCGCGTGGGTGCGGTGCGGGGCGGATCGGACGGAGAGACGAGGCAGGGGGACACCGGGTTGTAAAGGGATGGCAAAGTCGTTTTCCCCGGTGCCGCCGCCCGGCCCTTACGAAGCGGTGACGTGCCGGTCGGGGCGCCCGGTCCGGCGCTTCCGCGGGCCTAGCGTGAGACGCATGCGCGTACTGGTCACCGGCAGTGCCGGTTTCATCGGGTCCCACGTGGTGGAGGCCCTGCGGGAGCACGGGCACGAGCCCGTCGGCTACGACGTCCGCGAGGACCCCCGCGCCGACGTGCGCGACCCGGCGGCCCTCGCGCGGGCGCTGGCCGGTGTGGACGCCGTGTGCCACCAGGCGGCGATGGTCGGCCTCGGCAGCGGGTTCGCCGACGCGGCGGAGTACGTCTCGCGCAACGACCTGGGCACCGCCGTACTGCTCGCCGCGATGGCCGGCGCGGACGTCCGGCGGCTGGTGCTCGCGGGCTCGATGGTCGTGTACGGGGAGGGGCGGTACGCCTGCCCCGCGCACGGGGTGGTGCGGCCGGGGCCGCGCGCCGTCGCCGACCTGGACGCGGGCCGCTTCGAGCCGCTGTGCCCGGAGTGCGGCGCGGACCTGTCCCCGGGGCTGGTCGGCGAGGACGCCCCGGCCGACCCGCGCAACGTGTACGCCACGACCAAGCTGGCCCAGGAGCACCTGGCCGCCGCCTGGGCCCGGACGACCGGCGCTACGGCGGTGTCGCTGCGCTACCACAACGTGTACGGCCCGCGGATGCCCCGCGACACCCCGTACGCCGGGGTCGCCTCCTTCTTCCGGTCCGCGCTGGCCCGCGGCGAGGCCCCGCGCGTCTTCGAGGACGGCCGCCAGCGCCGGGACTTCGTGCACGTGCGGGACGTGGCGGCGGCGAACGTCGCCGCGCTGGAGTCCGCCCGGCCGCCCCAGGGCGCCCTGAGCGCGTACAACACCGGCAGCGGTGAGCCGCACACCGTGGGCGAGATGGCCACCGCCCTGGCCGCCGCCCACGGCGGTCCCGAGCCCGTCGTCACCGGCGAGTACCGTCTCGGCGACGTCCGCCACATCACCGCCGACTCCGCCCGCCTGCGCACCGAGTTGGGCTGGCGGCCCCGGGTGGGATTCCAGGAGGGCATGCGGGAGTTCGCGCGGGCCGGTCTGCGCGGGGCGTGAGCCCGGGGCTCAGGCCTCCGCCAGGGGCAGGGTCACCTCGAAGCGGCAGCCGCCGGGGATGTTGCGGACCGTGGCCCGGCCCCGGTGGGCCTCGACGATGCCGCGGACGATCGCGAGACCCAGGCCGGCGCCGGCCGGGGGCGTACGGGCGTGGGTGCCGCGCCAGCCGGTGTCGAAGACCCGCGGCAGGTCCTCCTCGGGGATGCCGCCGCAGCCGTCGGTCACCGAGACCACCACGCCGTCGGCGCGACGCTCCGCGGCCACCGCGACCGTGCCGTCGGCGGGGGTCCGGCGGATCGCGTTGACCAGCAGGTTGCCCAGCACCCGGCTCATCTCCCTGCCGTCCACCTCGACCGGTACGGCCGCCACGGCGTCACCGACCAGCCGTACGCCCTGTTCGCGCGCGAGCGGGTCCGCGCCCGCGAGGGCGTCGCCGACCAGGTCGTAGAGCGAGATGCGGGCCGGGGTCAGGACGAGTGTGCCGGCGTGGATGCGGGAGAGTTCGAAGAGGTCGCCGACCATGTCGTTGAGGCGTTCCACCTCGGCGCGGATCTGCCGCAGGTAGCGGTCGGGGTCGGCGGCGACGCCGTCCTCCAGCGCCTCGGCCATGGCGCGCAGACCGGCCAGCGGGGTGCGCAGGTCGTGCGAGATCCAGGCGACCAGCTCGCGCCGGGAGGACTCGAGGGCGCGCTCCCGCTCCCTGGACCGGGCGAGCCGGGCGCTGGTCGACGCCAGTTCGCGGCTGAGCGCGTCCAGTTCGGCGGTCGCCGGTGTGCTGGGAGCCGCGTAACCGCCGTCGACGCCGAACGAGCGTGCCGCGGCGGCCAGTTCGCGGCTGCGGGCGACCACCCAGCGGCCCAGCAGCAGCGCGGTGGCCAGGGAGACGACGGCCGCCATCGCCACGACGGTCGTGACGACGGACAGGTCGTGCGGGGAGAGGAACATCGCCCAGGCGACGGCCAGCGTGCCCGCGAGCATGGCGAGGACGGCGACCGCCGCCACCACGGCGAGCGACGCCGTCAGCGAGCGCCGCCGGATCAGCCGCAGCACGGCCGCGCCGGCCAGGCCGGTGGCGGCGGCGCCCGCGAAGGCGTAGAGGGCGATGAGGAGGGTGGCGTGCACGGTCAGTCCGCCTCCCGGCCGGTGGCGTCGAAGCGGTAGCCCACGCCCCACACCGTCTGGATCAGCCGGGGCCGGGCCGGATCGTCCTCGACCTTGCCGCGCAGCCGCCGTACGTGGACGGTGACGGTGGAGAGGTCGCCGAAGTCCCAGCCCCACACCTCGCGCATCAGCTCCTCCCGGGCGAACGCCCGGCCCGGGTGCCGCAGGAAGAACGTGAGGAGGTCGAACTCGCGCAGGGTCAGCGCCAGTTCGGTGCCGTCCTTGGTGGCCCTGCGGGCGGCCGGGTCGACCGTCAGGCCGGCCGCGGACGGCGGGCGCGGCGCCCGTGCCGGGGCGGGCCGGGCGCGGCGCAGCACGGACTCCACCCGCAGCACCAGCTCCCGCGGGCTGAACGGCTTGGTCACGTAGTCGTCGGCGCCGACCTCCAGGCCGAGGATGCGGTCGTCCTCGTCGCCCCGGGCGGTCAGCATGACGACCGGCACGGGCCCCCGACCCCGCAGCCGCCGGCACACCTCCAGGCCGTCCATGCCGGGCAGCATCAGGTCGAGCACCACCAGGTCGGGCCGGTGCGCGGCGGCCCGGGCGAGCGCGGCCGGACCGTCACCGGCCCGGTCGACGCGGTATCCGGCACGGTCCAGGTACCCGGCCACGACCTCCGCGACGGTGGGGTCGTCGTCGACGACGAGGACCCGGGCGGGTTCGCCGGAGAGCGACGCCGGGGGCCCGGCCGGAGGCGTGGGCGCTGGAGCAGGGGCGGGCGGGTGTTCGGTCGGGGAGGCGGTCGTCGGCCGTGTGGTGCGGGCCTGCGCCGGGGGCCCCGTGGGCTCGGGCGCGGGCCCGTCGGGGGACGCGGCCGGCGGGGCAGGCTCGGTGGGCTGCATGGGGCCAGCCTCGCACCGGCCGCTCGCCCGTGTCCTTCCCGGGCGGGGCCCGCGCCGCGACGTCCGTGTTTCGTAAGGAGTGGAAGCCCGATTCGTCCGGTTCCGGTTCGTAGGGTGAAGGCCGTGACCACCTCGCCCCCTCCGGACGTCGACGTCGTACTGCCCTGCCTGGACGAGGCCGAGGCCCTCCCCTGGGTCCTGGCCCGCATCCCGGCCGGCTGGCGTGCGCTCGTCGTCGACAACGGCTCCACCGACGGCTCGGCGGACCTCGCCCGCTCGCTCGGTGCCACGGTCGTGACCGAGCCGCGCCGCGGTTTCGGCGCCGCCTGCCACGCCGGGCTGACCGCCGCCACCGCCGACATCGTCTGCTTCTGCGACTGCGACGCCTCCCTGGACCCTTCCCTGCTGTCCCCCTTCGTGGCCGAGGTCCGGGCCGGCACCTCCGACCTGGTACTCGGCCGCCGGCGGCCGCAGGCCAGGGGAGCCTGGCCCGCGCACGCCCGGGCCGGCAACCTCGCCCTGGCCCGGCTGCTGCGCCGCCGCACCGGCCTCCGCCTGCGCGACCTCGGCCCGCTGCGCGCCGCCCGCCGCGAGCGGCTGCTCGCCCTCGGGCTCACCGACCGGCGCAGCGGCTACCCGCTCCAGATGGTGGTGCGGGCCGCCGACGCCGGCTGGCGGGTCACCGAGCACGACGTCCCGTACCTGCCCCGCACCGGCGCCTCCAAGGTGACGGGAACCTGGCGCGGCACCTGGCACGCGGTACGGGACATGCGCCGCGTGCTGGCCGAGGCACCGGCCGTCCGCGCCGGGGCGGGCGAGGGGAGCGGGGTCAGGTGACCGCCGCGACCACCCTCCTCGTCATCGCCAAGGAGCCGCGTCCCGGCCGGGTCAAGACCCGGCTCTCCCCGCCCTTCACCCCCGCCGAGGCAGCCGCGCTGGCCGAGGCGGCGCTCTCCGACACCCTGGCCGCCGTGGCCGCGACGCCCGCGCGGCGCCGGGTCCTGGTGCTCGACGGCGCGCCCGGCCCCTGGCTGCCGCCCGGTTTCGACGTCGTACCGCAATGCGCCGGCGGCCTCGACGAGCGGCTCGCCGACGCGTTCGCCGGGTGCACGGGCCCCGCCCTGCTGATCGGTATGGACACCCCGCAGGTGACGCCCGCGCTGCTCACCGCGGACTTCCGCGACTGCGACGCCTGCTTCGGTCCCGCCGAGGACGGCGGCTTCTGGGCGCTGGGCCTGGCCCGGCCCGAACCGGCCCTGCTGCGCGGCGTACCCATGTCGACGCCGGTGACGGGTGCCGTACAGCGCGAACGGCTCCTCGCGGCCGGGCTGCGGGTACGGGACCTGCCGCCCCTGCGCGACGTCGACACCGCCGCCGACGCCCGCGCCGTCGCCGCACTGGCCCCGCACGGCCGGTTCGCCGCCCGGCTGGCGGCGTGCGCACCGGCCGGGGACCGGCGGGCGAGCCGGTGAAGGCGGCCGCGCGACCCGCCCTCGGCCGGCCGGCCGCCGCCCCCGCGTGGGAGGCCTCGGACCCGTACGCCGCCGCCCTGCGGTCCGGACACGGGCCGCTGTTCCTGCGCCGCACCGACGGCTGGCTGCTGCCGCTGGACGTGGAGCGCTGGTGCGCCCGGGCCGACGCGGTCGACCTGGAGGTCCTGGACCGCTGCGAGGGCGCCGTGCTCGACGTGGGCTGCGGACCGGGACGGCTGGTGGCGGAGCTCGCCGCGCGGGGCCGCACGGCCCTCGGCATCGACGTCAGCGAGGCCGCCGTGACCCGCACCGTACGGGCCGGGGGCCGGTCGCTGCGGCGCTCCGTGTTCGAGCCGCTGCCCGGCGAGGGACGCTGGGACACCGTCCTCCTCATGGACGGCAACGTCGGCATCGGCGGCGACCCCCGCGCCCTGCTCACCCGCGTCGCAGCCCTGCTCGCACCCGGCGGCCTCCTGATCGCCGAGACGGCACCGGTCGAGGTCGACGAACGCGCCCACGTGCAGGTCGTCGACGTCACCGGCGGGCGGGCGGCCGGCGGTGCCTTCCCGTGGGCACGGGTCGGCACCGGTGCCCTGCTGCGCCGCGCCGGCGCCGCCGGCTGGCGCGGCGCCGCTCAGTGGACGTCGGGGGAGCGCCGCTTCGTCGCGCTGCGCAGCGGCCGCAGGGCGAGCAGCAGCGCCGAGCAGCCGAACAGCGCGGCCGTGATCAGCAGCCAGCGGGCGAGGAAGCCGTCCGGCGACAGCGCGGCCGCCGACCGGTAGCGCGCGTCCACCCGCCCGCTGATCAGCGGGAACCACACCAGCAGGAGCAGCCCGGAGAACGCGGCCGGGACGCGTACGTACGGCACCCAGGCACGGCGGTGCACCGCACCGAGCCCGCGTACGACGGCCCGGTCGGCCACCGCGTACAGCGGCAGCAGTACCAGGTCGTGCAGCAACGCCGACCCCACGAACCACAGGACCACGCCGGTCAGGTCGCCGTCGAGCAGCCGCACGCCCGCGTACCCCGCGAGCGCGAACGAGCAGCACAGCAGCAGGATCCGGAAGGGGCTGCCGGTCACGGACCGCGACGGCGGCCACAGCTTGCGCGCGGGGTTCATCCCAGTTCTCCGAACGTCATCCGGGCCACCCACTTGGTGTTCAGCACACCGGGCGCGGCGGGCACGATGATCCGCGCCGGATAGCCGTGGTCGGGGCTCAGCGTCTCGCCGTTCACGGACAGGGCGAGCAGGGAGCGCGGGTCGGCCACCTGGTCGGCGCGCAGGGCCCCGCTGCGGAAGGCGCCGCGCCGCTGGAGGGACTCCACGAGCAGATCCGGCGGACCGTCCTCGAAACCGGCCAGCGCCGCGAGGTCCCGCAGCCGCACTCCGCGCCACCACTGGTCGGAGGTCGACCACCCCTCGACGCAGGCGATGGGCAGCGCGGCGCTGTGCTGCGGCAGCCGGAGCAGGTCGGCGCGGGTGAGGCGGACCGTGCCGGTGCGTCCGACGACGGCGAGCCGCCAGGCGTCCTCGCGGGTCTCGGCCGCGTCGATGCCCGCGTAGGCGGCCGTCTTGTTGACCTGGAAGCCGTTCGGGCCGCCGCCCGGTTCGGCTCCGCCGTGCGGCGCGAGCAGGGCGGTGGCCCGGGCCGGTCCGTCGAAGGAACGCCCGGCGCTGGTGGCGAGGAGCAGCAGCGAGCCCCCGCCGACGGTCCACAGCGCCCCGCGCCGCGACACCGTCGGCGGGTCGGGCCGCGGCGACCGCAGGCCGTCGTCCGGCCCCCGGCCGGCCGGCGTGCCGTCCGGCTCCCGGCCGGCCCGCGCCCGCATGCGCCGTACGTTGCGCAGGGCGGCCGGCGCCTTCAGCACGGCGTGCGCGACGAACGCGGCGAAGAAGACCCAGGCGCCGTAGAAGTGCAGCGGGTAGAAAGAGCCGGGGAAGAGGTAGTCCAGCTGGATGTTGAGCACCCCGGTGACGAACTCGAAGAGCGCGCCGCCCACCAGCAGCAGCAGCGACACCCGCTCCAGCGCGTGGGCGAGCGACCGCGCCGGAGGCAGCGTGAACAGCCTCGGCACCACCGACCACAGCTTGGCCAGCAGCACCGGGATCAGCACCAGGCCGAGGGTGACGTGGACGCCCTGCGTGAGGCGGTACAGCCAGGGCGGGTCGGTCGGCCAGGCGAAGAGGTAGAAGCCGAGGATCCCCTTGTCCGGTGTCTTGTCGTTGACCGGGGACAGGTCCGGGTTGTAGGCGGCGTACGAGAGCAGTCCCGTCACGAACAGGACGGTGATGCCGGCCAGCAGGACGAGGCCGAGCACCGAGGTGAACCAGGGCCCGCGCAGCGGGCTGCGCCAGAAACCCGGCGAGGACGGAAGCCGTGGGGCGAGGTCGCGCATGTCCCGACCGTAGGCCGGGACGGGGCCCCGGAACGGTCCCCGACCCATGACGAAACGCTGACGTCCACCCCGCGCACCACCGCGTGGGCGGTCTCCCGGCCTACGGTGCCGAGGTGAACCGCCTCCGCTCCGTCCCCCGCGACCTGTACGCGGCGGTGGCCGCCGCGCTGCTCGTGGCGGCCGCCGTCCTGGTCGGCCGGTACGTGTACACGTACGACGACCTGATCGTCGGCTGGCCGCCGCTGCTGGGCCGCTGGGACCCGCACGCGGGCCCCGGCACCCCGGCCGCCGTCCTGGTGGCGGCGGCGACGGTGGTGTACGGCCCGGCCGTCGCCGCCCGCCTGCCGTGGCGTGCGCTGCTGCCCGCGGCCTGGGGGGCGTCGATGGCGTGGATCTGGTCGCTGGCCCTGGTCGACGGATGGCGGACGGGCGTCGCGGGCCGGCTCACCACCCGCCACGAGTACCTCACGGTGATCGACCGCTGGCAGGACATCCCGGCGGTCCTGCGCGACTTCACCGCGCACATCCTGATCCACTCCCCCGACAACTGGCCCGCCCACGTCGCCGGGCACCCGCCGGCGGCCACGCTCACCTTCGTGCTGCTCGACCGGATCGGGCTGGGCGGCGGGGGCTGGGCCGGGGTCTGGTGCATCACCGCGGGCGCGACCGGCTGTGTGGCGGTCCTGGTGACGGTGCGCGCCCTGGCCGGGGAGCGGCTCGCCCGGCGGGCGGCGCCCTTCCTGGTGTCGGCACCGGCCGCCGTGTGGTGCGGCACGTCCGCCGACGGCTACTTCGCCGCGGTCGCCGCCTGGGCCGTGGCGCTGCTGGCCCTCGCCGTCACCGGCCGGTCCCTGTGGTGGGCAGCGGGTTCGGGCCTGCTCTTCGGTCTGACCTGTTTCCTCTCCTACGGCCTCACGCTGCTGGCGGTGGTCGCGGCGGCCGTCCTGCTGCTGGGGCGGCGCGGGGTGCGGAGGCGGCCGGTGCTCCTCGTGCCGCTGCTGGCGGGTGCGGCGGTGATGCCGGCGGCCTTCACGGCGGTGGGCTTCGACTGGTGGGAGGCGTACCGCCTGCTGGTGACCCGCTACTACGAGGGCGCGGCCGGCGTCCGCCCCTACGGCTACTGGGTGTGGGCCAACCTCGCCTGCACGGTGCTCATCACGGGCCTGGCGACGGCGGCGGGCCTGCGCCGGGCGGGGGGCGTGCTGGTCCGGTGGCGCGGCGGGGGCGTGCGGGCCGGGAGCGGACCGGTGGAGGACGCCCGCGGGGAGGAGATCCGTCTGGCGTTCCTCGTGGCCGCCGCGCTGCTCACCCTGCTGGCCGCCGACGTGTCCGGTATGAGCAAGGCGGAGACGGAACGCATCTGGCTCCCCTTCGCCCTGTGGCTCCTGCCGTCCTGCGCGTTCCTCCCCCGCCCCCGTGCCTGGCTGGCGGCGCAGACGGTGCTGGCCCTCCTCCTCAACCACCTGCTGGCGACGGGCTGGTAGGTGGGAAAAAGCGTGAGCAGCCGGCCCGCGGCTGTCCTCGGGGCGCTCAGACGAGCCCCGCGAGGACAGAACGGGGGGAAGCGCTCACGCTTCGGCCGTGGCGCACCGCCCGCCGCGCCGGTCAGCCCTCGCAGCGCAGCTCCACCTCGAGGGCGGTCGGGCCGCCGGGCGGGCTGGTCAGGCGGAAGGTGCCGTCGAGCGCCGCGACGCGGCGGCGGATGCCGGTCAGGCCCGAGCCGCCGTCCTCGTCGGCGCCGCCCCGGCCGTCGTCCTCGACCAGCAGCCGCAGCCGGCCGCCCCGGCCCCGGACGGTGACCGAGGCCCGCCCGGCGCCGCTGTGCTTCGCGATGTTCGTCAGGGCTTCGGCGACCACGAAGTAGGCCGTCGCCTCCACCGACGCCGCACACCTGTGCGGCACGTCCGTCTCCACGCGGCACGGCACCGCGCAGTCCGCGGCGAGCCCGGACAGCGCTCCCGCGAGACCCCGGTCGGCCAGCACCGGCGGCAGGATGCCCCGCGCCACCGAACGCAGCTCCGCCAGTGCCTGCTCCGCCGCGGACTGGGCCCGCTCCAGCAGTTCGTCGGCCCCGGCCGGGTCCCGTGCCGCCATCCGCCGCGCGGCTCCCAGCAGCACGGTGACCGACACCAGGCGGTTCTGCGCGCCGTCGTGCAGGGAGCGTTCGATGCGGCGCAGTTCCGTGGCGTGGGCGTCCAGCGCCGCGGCGCGGGTCGCGGTCAGCTCGGCCACCCGCAGGGACAGGTCCGTGTCCGGTCCCGCCGCCAGAAGCCGCCGGGCCGGGGCGGCCTGGAGCCGTGCCATGCCCGGGCCGAGGCCCAGGAGGATCGCCGTCCAGCCCACACCCAGCAGCGTCGCCGTGAGCGCGTCCAGCCAGCTGTGGGCGGTGCCGACACCGATGGACGTGGTCGTCGCGTCCTCGGGGATCAGGGGCCACCACAGGGGAAAGGTGGTGTCCCGGAAGGCGCACACCGGCAGCAGGAGACCGAGCAGGCCCAGCAGCAGACCCAGCGTGCCGTGCCGCACCAGCCAGGCCAGCTCACGCCGGGTCGTCGGGTCGCCCCACGCGGACCGCAGCCGGGTGGGCGGCGGGTCGGGCGGGACGATCTCGACACCCCGGCGGGAAAGGCGCTCGCGTTCCCGGCCGGCGAGCGCGTGCAGGGCGCGCAGCGCGAGGGGCGCGAGCAGCAGCCCGGCCCCGACCGGCGCGGTCACCGCCGCCAGGGCCAGCAGCACCAGCACGCCCAGCCCCCGCACCGCCGTACCGAGTCCGCCGACGAGCTGCCCCGTCGCCGTACCGGCGGCGCGCAGGGACCGTACGGCGGTCTCCCGCACGGACGTGACCGGGACCGTCATCCGCCTGCCTCCCTCCGGGCCGTACGCACCGCCTGCGGCGGGCTCGACGGGGCCGACCCTATGCCGCGGGAGCGGTCGGCGACGGGTGCGGAGCCGGAAAGTACAGCCTGCTGTACCCCGGACCCGGTGGCCCACGGGATCGGCGGCGGGGGGTCCCGCTCCCTAGCGTCGAGGACGACCGAGAGCGACGCCGACGGAGGCCGCAGCCATGACCCACCAGGACCATCAGGACCCCTACCGCCTGGGCACACCCCAGGCCGCTCCCGCCGACGGCGACGGCCCGGGCGCCGTCTCCCGCGGGGACCTCCTGCGCACGCTGCTGTGGACGGTGGTGGTGCTCAGCGCGGTCGCCAACATGGCCCTCTCCTTCGCCGGTGCCGCCGCCCCGCTCCACCTGGCCAGCGGCCTGGTCACCGTCCTCGCCGCCGGCACCCTCGTCGTACGCGCCCTGCGGGGGCGGCGATGAGCACCGCCGCCCCCGCGACCGTCACCGCGCGCCGGGCGCCCGCCATCGCGCTGGAGGGCGTGACCAGGACCTACCCGGGCGGCGTCCGGGCCTTGGACGACGTGACGCTGACCGTCGGACACGGCACGTTCCTCGCCGTGATGGGGCCCTCGGGCTCCGGCAAGAGCACCCTGATGCACTGCGCCGCCGGGCTGGACACCCCCACGTCCGGCAGCGTCCGCGTCGACGGACAGGAGATCTCCGGCCTGAACGAGACCCGCCGCACCGAACTGCGCCGCGAACGCGTCGGGTTCGTGTTCCAGGCGTACAACCTCATCCCCTCGCTCAGCGTCGAGGACAACATCACCCTGCCGCTGCGCCTGGCCGGGCGCCGCCCGGACCGGGACTGGCTGCGCACGCTGACCGAGCGGGTGGGGCTGGCCGACCGGCTCACCCACCGGCCGGCCGAGCTGTCCGGCGGCCAGCAGCAACGGGCCGCCGTGGTACGGGCGCTGGCCGCGAAGCCCGCCGTCGTCTTCGCCGACGAACCGACCGGCGCGCTGGACCTGCGCAGCGCCCACCAGGTCCTCGGCCTGCTGCGGGCACTCGTCGACGACCTCGGTCAGACGGTGGTCATGGTCACCCACGACCCCGCCGCCGCGGCCCGTGCCCACCGCGCCCTGGTGATGGCCGACGGCCGGGTGGTCGAGGCCCTGGAACACCCGACGGCGCCGCACCTCGCCGACCGTCTCGTCGCGTTGGGGGAGCGGTAGCCGTGCTGCACCTCGCCCTGCGCACGGCCGCGCACCGGATCACCGCACTGCTCGCCGTTGCCTGCGCGGTCCTGGGCGGCGCCGCGCTGATCACCACCACCGGCGTGCTCGCCGAGTCCGGACTGCGTTCGCAGCTGCCGCCCGGGCGGCTGGGCGGCGCGGACGTCGTGGTCGCCGCCGACCAGGAGTTCCACCCGAGCGGGGACCTGCCCCTCGCGCTGCCCGAGCGGGCCACGGTCCCGGCCCGGCTCGTCGAGCGGCTGGCCGCCCTGCCGGGTGTCACCGCGGCCGTCGGCGACATCGGCTTCCCGGCCGCGCTGGTCGACGCCCGGGGCGGCATCACCCCCGTCGCCGAGGACCCGGGGACGGCGGGGCACGGCTGGTCCTCGACCGCGTTGCTGTCGGACGCGCGGGTGCGGGGCCGGGCGCCGTCCGGCGCGGACGAGGTCGCCGTGGACGTGCGCACGGGCCTGGCGGTCGGCGAGCGCGTCGAGGTGGTGGCGAACGGGCGCCCCGCTGCCGCCTACCGCGTCTCCGCACTCGTCGACGCCCCGGGCGCGGGCGTCTACTTCGCGGACGGGACGGCCGCCGGGCTGGCCGCGCGCGACGCCGGGAGCGAAGGCCCGCGCGCGGGGACCGTGGACCTGATCGGGCTGCGCACCGACGCCGGTGCCGGGGACCGGGTCGCCGCCGCCGTCCGCGAGGAGGTGGCGGGCACGGGCCTGGAGGTGAGCACCGGCGCGGACCGGGGCGACGCGGTGGCGCCCGGCGCCGGGTCGGCGCGCTCGCTGCTGGTCCTGCTCGCCGGTTCGCTCGGCGGGATCGTGCTGCTGATCACCGGGTTCGTCGTCGCGGGCGCGCTGGGCGTGACCATCGCCGGGCAGCGACGCGACCTGGCGCTGATGCGGGCCGTCGGCGCGACGCCGAAGCAGATCCGCCGCCTGGCCGCCGCGCAGGCGACGGTCGTCGCGGTGGTGGCGCTGGTACCGGGCGTGGCCGTCGGCTACCTGCTGGCGGGCCGCTTCCGGGACCTGCTGGCCGGCCACGACGTCCTCCCGCCCGAACTGCCCCTCACCCTCAGCCCCTTGCCCGCACTCGCCGCGCTGCTCCTGGTGGTGGCGGCCGTACGGCTCTCCGCCCGCTGCGCGGCCTGGCGCACCTCGCGGCTGCCGGCGACCGAGGCGGTCGCCGAGTCCCGCAGCGAACCGCGCACGCCGTCGCGGACGCGGACCGGTGCGGGGCTGCTGCTGATCCTCGGCGCCTCGGCGCTCTCGGTGGTACCGCTGCTGTCCCGGACGGTCCTCGGAGCCTCGGTCACCTCCGTCGCGGGCATCGTCGCCGCGATCGGCCTGGCGCTGTCCGGCCCGGCGCTGGTCAAACGGGCGGGCGAGGCCGCCGTCCGGCGACTGCGCCCCGACGCCGCCGCCCCGACGTGGCTGGCGCTGTCCAACGTACGGGCCTACGCCCTGCGCCTGTCGGGCGTGATCAGCCCGCTGGCCATGGGCATCGTCTTCGTCCTGACGTACACCCTCACCCAGACGACGGTGCTGGCCGCCACCTCCGACGACATCCGGGCAGGCACCCTCGCCCAGTACGAAGTGACGGCGCCGGCCCTGGGCGGGCTGCCCGACGGCACCCTGTCCGCCGTACGGGACGTGCCCGGCGTACGGGCCGCGGCACCGGCCGGGACGACCACGGTGGTGTGGGAGTACGAGGAACTGGGCGAACCCGCGGCCGAGTCCGCCTCGGCGACGGTCCTCACGCCGGACGCCCGGGGCGTCCTCGACCTCGGTGTGACCGGCGGCAGCCTGGACCGGCTGACCGGGGCCACGGTCGCCGTGAGCGGCGAGGCCGCCCGCACGCGCGGCGCCGGGCTCGGCCAGCGGGTGCGCCTGGTGCTCGGCGACGGGGCCCGCGTCGACGCCCGGGTCGTCGCCGTCTACGACCGGGGCCTGGGCTTCGGCCCGGTCGTCCTCTCCCGTCAGCTGGCCGCCGGGCACACCACGACCGGCCTCGACCAGCGGGTGCTGGTCCGCACCGACGGCACGCAGGAGGCGGGGCGGGGCCTCACCGCGCTGGCCGCCGGCCGCCCCGGCCTCACCGTCGCGGGCACCGCCCCGGACGCCTCGGGCGCGGACGCGCCGCCCGAGGTGTGGATCAACCTGGCGGTGGTCGTGGTGCTCCTCGGCTACCTGCTGCTGAGCATCGCCAACAGACTGGTCGCCGCCACCGCCCAGCGCCGGACCGAGATCGCCGCGCTGCGTCTGGTGGGCACGACCCCGCGGCAGATCCGCGCGATGATGCGCCGCGAGGCCGCCGTCGTCGCCGCCGCGGCCCTGGTCTGCGGCCTCCTGCTGTCCGCCGTCCCGCTGGCCCTCCTCGGCCAGGGCCTCCTCGGCCGCCCCTGGCCGGCGGGCCCCGTCTGGCTCCTCCCGGCGGTGGTGGCGACGGTCGTGGCGACCTCGTACCTCACGGTCGAACTCCCCACCCGCCACGCCCTGCGCACCCCTCCGGCGGAGGGACTGCGCACGGGGTGACCCCGGGCACTGCGCACGGGGTGACCCCGGGCACTGCGCACGGGATGACCCCGGGCCCGGGGCGCCGCCCCCGGAAGCGGACAGGGGACGCGTCGCACGCCGACCGGTCCGTCCCCGCGCCACCGGAAGGCCCGACGTCGGCACCGAGCCGGGTCGGGGCGCGGGACGGTCCGCGGGCCGGAAGCCGGGGCCCGCACCGGGCGGCGGGACCCACGGCCTCCGGAGGGACGGAGCCCGTCGCGGGTCCGGGACCCCGGACGGGCGAAGCCCGTCGCGGGGCCGGGACCGAGGTCCCGGGGAGCGCCACGCCCCCGTGGGGCTCAGGCCGGCCCGCGGTCGCGCAGTGCCGTGCGGGCCGGGAGGGTCACGGCGGCGAGCACGAGGGCCGTCGCGGTGGCGGCGAACGCGGCGTACAGGAGCGGGGGGACGTGCGGGGACTCGCCGGTCAGGCCGCGCATCATCGGAGTCAGCGTGATCACGGCGATGGCGGTGCCCAGGGCCACGCCCGCCGCCGAGACCAGCAGGCTCTCCCAGCCCAGCATGCGCAGCACCTGCCGCCGGGTGGAGCCGACGAGACGGAGCGTGGTCAGTTCGCGGCGGCGGTCCAGGACCGTCATCACCAGGGTGTTGACCGCGGCGACGGCGGCGAAGCCGCCCAGGACGCCGGCCATCACGTAGTTGGCCCAGGCGCCGAACTCGCGGTCCACGTTCCGCGCGAGGGCGTAGCCGGAGGCGTCGGTGACCTCGCCGAGCGCGCGGAGCGGTCCGGCGTCGCCGCCGCTGACCAGCAGCGTGTCGGCGAACGCGGACGTGACGTGCCCGTCCAGGGACGCGCGGTCCATGGTGACCGCGGGCAGGCCCAGGCCACGGCCGTAGACCGCGACGACCTCGGGGGCGGTCCTCGTGCCGTCGGGGAGGTAGAGCGGCAGCCTGTCGCCGAGTCCCGCGTCCGTGGCGTCGGCAAGGGTTCGGTCGATGGCGATCCGGCCCTCGCCCACCCGGTCCAGGCTGCCGTCGCGCACGTCCAGGTCCTGCACCTTCGCGAGCTGCGCGCCGGATCCCGAGACGCCCTGGGTCGCCGTCCCCTGCAACGACGTCTCGCCGCCGCCCCGGACGGGCACCAGGACCTGCGTGTCCAGCAGGCTCACGGCCGCGTCCACACCGGGGGCGCGGGCGGCCCGGTCGGCGGCGTCGGCGGGCAGACCCGCCGGGCCGGTGACGACGTGGTCGGCCGTGATGCCGTCGCGGAGCTGCTCGGCGGCGACGTGGCTCTCGCTGGTGTGCATGAAGACCAGCGTCGAGGCGAAGGCCATCGCCAGCACGATCGGGGTGATCGCGGAGGCCAGCCGGCGCGAGTTGGCCCGGGAGTTGGCGGCGGCCAGCGATGCGGACGCGCCGCCCCCGCGCAGCAGCAGGCCGAAGAGCGCCGCGCACACCCGCGCCAGGACCGGCCCGAGCAGGGCGACGGCCAGCATGAAGAGCATGACGACACCCAGCGAGGCGTTGGCCGCGTCGGCCCCGGCGGCGGAGGCCGCCACCCCGGCGAGCACCGAGCCGCCGGCGACCGCGGCCACCCCGAGGACGGTCCGCACGACGCCCGGCCGCAGCCGCTCCACCGAGGCCTCGGCGAGCGCCTGACCCGGCTTGGTCCTCGCGGGCCTGCGCCCAGCCGCCCAGCCGGCGCCGAGCGCCGTGAGCAGCCCGAGACCGGTGGCGGCGAGCAGCGGGAACCCCGAGACGTGCAGATCGACCGCTTCCGGTACGGCCCCGCGGTCCTGCATCTGCCCGAACCACCAGTGGGCGAGCCCGATGCCAGGCAGACAGCCGAGCAGTCCGGCGAGCGGGGCGACGAGCAGGGCCTCGGCTGCGACCGCGCGGCGGATCTGCCGCGGGGTGGCGCCCACGGCGCGCAGCAGGGCGAACTCCCGGGTGCGCTGGCCGACGGAGAGGGCGACCGTGCCCGCCGCGGTGAAGACCGCGACCAGGGTGGCGATCCCGCCGAAGGAGCCGCCGACCGCGAAGAGCGTCTCCTTGGCGTACGCCAGCCCGTGGTCCTCGACCTCGCCGCGGTCGTCGCCGGTGAGCACCTGCGCGCCGGAGCCGGCCAGGGCCTTCCCGACGGCGGCCGCGAGGTCGCCCGCATCGACGCCCTCCCGGGCCATGACGGCGATGGCGTCGGCCCGGCCCGGGTGCCCCGCCAGCACGGAGGCCTCGGCGTCGGCGAACCAGGCCACGGCCCCGCCGCCCGCCTCCTCCCCGGTGCTGTCGCCGGCGCCGGGGGAGGCGAGGCCCGACACCCGGAAGTCGGCGCGTCCGTCGGCCGTCTCCAGCGCGACGGTGTCGCCCACACCGGCCCCGGCGGCACCGGCCGCCCCGGTGCCGAGGACGACCTCGCCGGCGTGCGGCGCGGCGCCCTCGGACAACGTGGTGCCGGTGAAGACGTGCGAGCCCCAGCCGTGGCCGGTGAGCGCGCCGGACCGGGCGGCGCCGCCGTGCACGGGGAAGGTGAGGTCCGGTACGGCGGCGGCCGCGCCCGGCGCCCGGGCGGCCTTCGCCGCCAGTCCCGCGTCCACGCGGGCGGTGTCCGGCAGCGGGTACGCGGTCTCCTCGGGGCCGTCGACGGTGTCGGCGACGACCCGCGCGGACTGGTCGGCGGCCGCGACGACCGGCGCGTCCGCGTACCGCTCGGCCGGCACGGAGGCGCGGATGCCGGTCTCCAGCAGGACACCGCAGGCCGCGACGATCAACGCGGACATCATCAGCGCGACGAACGTGCCCGCGAACGAGGCGGGCTTGAAGCGGACGGCGGAACGGGCGAGACCGTTGGGCCTGAGACTCACGCCGCCACCCCCGCCCCGGCGACGGCCCCCGCCGCGGCCCGCGTACGGCCGGTGAGCGCGGCCATGCGTGCCGCGATCCGCTCCGCCGAGCCCCGTTCGAGATGGTCGGCGAAGGCTCCGTCGGCGAGGAACAGGACACGGTCGGCCCAGGCGGCCGCGGCCGGGTCGTGGGTGACCATGACGACGGTGGCGCCGAGGCTGTCCACCGCGTGCCGCAGCAGCCCGAGGACCTCGGCGGCGGTGCCGGTGTCCAGGGCGCCGGTGGGCTCGTCCGCGAAGATCACGTCGGGGGCGGTGACCAGGGCGCGGGCGACGGCCACCCGCTGCTGCTGGCCGCCGGACAGCTCCCCCGGCCGGCGCCGCGCCTTGTCGGCCAGCCCGACCCGCGCCAGCACCTCGGCGGCCCGGCCACGGTCCTGGCGCTGCCCGGCCAGGCGCATCGGCAGCAGGACGTTCTGCTCCACGGTCAGCGACGGCAGCAGGTTGAACGCCTGGAAGACGAAGCCGAGGCGGCTGCGGCGCAGCTCGGTGAGCGCGTTCTCGCTCATGCCGGTGATCTCCGTACCGCCGAGCCGCACCGATCCCGCCGACGGCCGGTCCAGCCCGGCAGCGCACTGCAGGAAGGTGGACTTGCCGGACCCGGACGGCCCCATGACGGCGGTGAAGGTGCCGCGCGGGAGGGCCAGGTCGACGCCCGCGAGCGCGTGCACGGCGCCCGCGCCGCGTCCGTACCGCCGCCGGACCCCGCGCAGTTCGACGGCGAGACCCGGGGTGGCGGCCGGCGCCCCGGGGCACTCGTCCGCTCCCGGCAGCCGCCCGGCCTCCTGCCGCCTGCCCTTGCGTAGCCTCATGGTCCCGTCTCCTCATCCGTGCGCAGGTGCGTCCTGCTGACGGGGGAAGAGTGCGGGGGCGGCCGCCCGCCGGGCGTCATACCCGGGAGCCAATGTGGGACCGGTACCCCGGTAGGGGGCGGCCGGACTACTGCTCCCCCGGGGCCACCAGTCCCGACTCGTAGGCGAAGACGACCGCCTGGGCGCGGTCGCGCAGGTCGAGCTTGGTGAGGACGCGGCTCACGTGCGTCTTCACCGTCTGCTCGGCCAGCACCAGGTGCTGGGCGATCTCCCCGTTGGACCGGCCGCGGGCGACCAGGGCCAGGACCTCGGTCTCGCGCTCCGTCAGGCCCTTGAGCCGCTGCGCGGGCCTGCCCCGGGCAGGGGGGCGCTGCCGGGCGAAGTCGGCGATGAGGCGGCGCGTCACGGAGGGCGCGAGCAGCGCGTCGCCCGCGGCCACGATCCGGACCGCCGCGATGAGGTCGGCCGGCGGCGCGTCCTTCAGCAGGAAGCCGCTGGCGCCGGCCCGCAGCGCCTCGTACACGTAGTCGTCGACGTCGAACGTGGTCAGCATCAGCACCCGCGGCCGGTGGGTCACCCCGCGTGGCGGCGACAGCAGCCGTCGCGCCGCCTCCAGGCCGTCCATCTCGGGCATCCGCACGTCCATCAGCACGACGTCGGGATGGGTACGCCGGCTCAGCTCGACGCCCTGCGCACCGTCGGGGGCCTCGCCCACCACGTCGATGTCGCTCTGGGCGGCCAGCAGTGCGGCGAATCCGGCCCGCACCATGGCCTGGTCGTCGACGATGATGACGCGCGTCGTCACGTGAAGTCCTCTTCGGTCAGCGGAAGGTGGGCTGCGACCCGGAAGCCGCCGCCGGGCAGCGGGCCGGCGTCGAGGGTGCCGCCGACGAGCCGCACCCGCTCGCGCATGCCGACGAGTCCGTGCCCGGTGCCGCCCGCTTCGAGCGGCGCGGCGGGCGGTCCGGGCGGCCGGTCGTTGACGACGAGGACGGTGAGCCGGTCGCGGCCGGGGTCACCGGCGGGCGCCGCCACCGACAGCGACACCCGCGTCCGGGCACCCGGCGCGTGGCGTACGACGTTCGCGAGGGCCTCCTGGACGATCCGGTACGCCGAGAGTCCCACCGCATCGGGCACCCCGGTCCCGCGGGGAGGGTCGCAGGGGGTGAAGTCCACCGGCACACCCGTCCTCGCCGTCGCCTCCACCAGCTGCCCGATCCGTGCGAGGCCCGGCTGGGGGGCCAGCTCGCCGTGCGCCTCCTCGTTGCGCAGGACGCCGAGGAGCCGTCGCATCTCGCCGAGCGACTCCCGGGCGGTCGCCGCGATGGACGTGAACTCCTCGCGGACGTCCGGCGGCAGCGCCGTCAGGCGGTACTCCGCGGTGTCCGCCTGCACGGTGATGACGGACATGTGGTGCGCCACCACGTCGTGCAGCTCCCGCGCGATGCGGGCCCGCTCCTCCAGCAGCGTCCGCCGGCCGCGCTCGGCCTCGCTGATCGTCTCCTGCTCGGCCAGCCTGCGCTGCACCTCGTGGCGCTCGCGCAGGGCGCCGCCCAGCAGGAGCGCGACGCCGCCGAGGATGGTGAGCAGCAGCTCCCTGGCGCCGGCGCCGTGGGGCGCGACGAACACCAGGCCGACGTTCGCACCCGCCGTCGCCAGCCACACCAGCAGCAGCGTCCGGCGCCGCTCGCGCAGGCCGAGGGCGAGGCAGAGGCCGACGTACCCGACCAGCTCCATGGGCGGGAACGGCCACAGCAGCCGCTCCGGGAAGTCCACGGTGAGCAGCGCCAGCGCACCGGCCACGTCCGCGGCGAAGACCACGTACCAGGCGTGCAGCGGACGGACCACGGCGAGCAGCAGCGGGGCCGCCTGCGCGACGGCCAGGGCGCTCGCCACGCCGCCGTTCAGGCCGTAGTCGGCGGTGAGGACCACGATGGTGGAGGGCAGCAGGGCGACGCTCAGCACGAACGCCACGGCCCACGGCAGCGC
Source organism: Streptomyces sp. BK208 (assembly GCF_004364245.1). Taxonomy (GTDB): domain Bacteria; phylum Actinomycetota; class Actinomycetes; order Streptomycetales; family Streptomycetaceae; genus Streptomyces. The sequence continues at coordinate 268,787 of NZ_SOAV01000009.1, forward strand.
CCGCACCCACCGCCGCGAGGCCCCCGCGAGCAGCGGGCGGGGACGCTCCTCCTCCACTGAGGTCATGCGCACCACCCTAGGTGCCCGGCGCATCCGTGCCGTCCTCCCGGGGAGCCAGGCCGAGGTGATACTCCGGTAGGGGGTCGGGGACACCCGGCCGAGCCGCCCCCGCCGGGACCGGACCGCACGGCCGCGTCCCGCACGTCCAGCCCGCGGACCTCGCCCCACCCCCACGACCGTCCGCCCCGCCCCGCCCCGGTCAGCCGCACACCGGGCGCGGTACCGGCGGGTTCGGCCCCCATGTACACAGTCCTCGGTGATCCAGAACAGCCCGATCATGGCCATGGGTGTCTCCCCCCTGACGGTGCGGATGCCGGCGCGGTGCCGGTGTCGTGGGAGGAGACGGACTTGATCATCCCGGGTTCCCGGGTCAGCCCCGTCGGCCCGTGACGCGGAACTCCATCCACTCGACTCCCGGAACGGTGAAGCGGGAGCCGGTGTTCACCGAGGCGACTCCGTCGAACTCACCGTCCGCCCCCGGGTCTCCCAGCGCCCAGGGCGAGGCGATCCGCCACGCACTCCGCAGGACGGAGAGGAGCGCGGCCTCCGGAGCGACCGCCGAGAGGGGCGAGACCAGGCACAGTTCGGCAAGCTCGGGGAACTTCCGGTACCGCTCCTAGGTCTCGATCCGGACGGCCCTGTCCAGCCGAGCCGCAAGCCGGCCGACCGTGCGCTCCGCCGCGCGCCGGTCGTTGGCACGTACGTGACAACGCCATCGGATCGTCTCGAACATGCACCAAGCTTCCCGCACGGGGAGGGACCACCGTGCCCCCGCGAGACGACGCACACGCCGGGTCGCGGGCTCGCTTCGCACCCGACACGGACGCGGCGCCCCGGTCGGACGTGCCGGCCGGGGCCCTCGTCACAACCCGGATGTCAGGTCGCGGCGGCGAGTTCGGCCGAAGGCGCCGGCCGCGGAGTCGCCCGGTCCAGCGGGACGACGACGGAGCCGTGGAATCGGTGCACGGCATCGTCGACGCTGCGGATGAAGCCCGATTCGGTCTTGCCGCGGGAACTGCCCATGCTCTTGAAGAGGGAGAGCCGGAATCCGGTGATCTGGGCGCCGTTCTTCGGGAGCATGTCCCCGGGCTCCGGCCGCAGTCGCTCCAGAGTGCCTCGCGGTCCGCCCGCCTCGCCCTCGACCAGGGTCTCGACATGCAGATCGGCGGGTGCTTCGGCCAGCCGTCTGACGAGGCGTTTGGCCCAGGTCAAGGGGTATCCCTGGTCGGGAGCGGGGAGGTCGAAGGACGTGCGCAGTTTTCCGGTGCGCAGGTCGGCGGTGATCGCCAGGACGCCCGGGGTGCCCTCGATGCGCAGTTCGGCGTGCAGCCTGCCGTCCGTGCACAGACGGTCCGCCATGTCCGCTCGCCGGGCCTCGGGGGCGGACCCCCGCTTGGCGCGCCGTACGGGGAGCACCTTGTGCCCGAGCTCGCCGCCGAGTCCCAGGCAGACCTGCCTGATGAGACGCTCCCAGCTCTCGACCACCTCCAGCAGGCGCGGGTCGCCCTGGCACAGGGTCTCGTCATCGATGCCACGGCGTACGGGCACCCAGGCAGCACCCATGTTCTGGAAACCGTGGCAGCCGGAGTTCTCGTGCTGAAGGTAGTGCAGGAGCTCCTGCAGCAGCCAGGCGTGTGCGGCGTTGCCGACACCCTCGTGCCGCAGCAGCATCTGGGCCTGGTGGGCCACTTCGGCCCAGGACAGATGCCACAGAGCGACCTTGTGCTTGCGCCGGCCGTCGATCTTGACCTCGACGAGCGGGCTGCCCTCCAGGGCGACGTCGTTGGAGAGCGTGATGACGGCCTCGTAGCCTCGACGCGCGGCGATGTCCGCGTAGGCCTGCACCTGCTCGGACCTGAGCGCGTTGCCGTTGGTCTTGGTCTCGACGAGTGCCGTCCACAGCTTGCCCGCCCGCTCCACCCGGATGACCCCGTCAGGACGGCGCGGGGTGTCGCCGTGCGGCAGCGCTACCTCCGTGAAGGTCTCCATGCGGCCCGCCGGAGCACCGAAAGCGGCGGTGAGCCTCCTGCCGAACTCCGGCACCTGTGCCATCACCGACAGCAGCACCGAGGTGGCGCGTGTCTCGCGGTCGCGGTCGCTCTTGAGCGCGGAGACCGGAAAGAGCCTCGCCTCCCGCCAGGAGTCGTTCTCCGCGAGGGACTTCTTCACCACCTTGGGCAGGGTGACCTTCTTCTTGGCGGTGCGGGGACGTGCGGCAGCCTTCTTCGGCCGCGTCTCTTCCTCGGACCGCCGGGGGGCGGGGACCGCTTCCAAGGGCGCAGACGGCGCCTGGCCGGCCGAGGCCGCGGGCGAGAACTCCTGCTCCGCGGCACGAGGCGGCTGCTCCTCGGCGTCGGCCGCGGGCGGCGCGACCTCCTCCGCCTCGGCGTCCGGCTGCTCGTCCGCACCGGCCGCGTCGTCGTCGATGTCCACGCCGAAGTCCGTCGCGAGCCCGGCCAGCCCGTTGTCGTATCCCTGGCCGACTGCCCGGAACTTCCACTCCTCACCGCGCCGGTACAACTCGCCGAAGATGAAGGCGCTCACCGAGCCCGCGTCTTCGATCGTGAACCGGAGCAGGTCGTCCCCGGAGCCGTCGGCCAAGGACACCCGGAGGTCGTCCAACTCCCCGAAGCCGGCTCCTCCGTACCGGCTCGCGGCCACGACCAGCCGTTCCACGTCGGGCGGAACGGCGGTCAGGTCGAAGACGATGCGGTCCTCGCTGCCCTCCCCCGAGGGAGCCTTGCCCAGCAGCTGCACACTGCCGTCGGCGGCGACGGGGTTGTTGTAGAAGTAGAAGTCGGCGTCACTGCGCACCTTCCCGTGCCCGCCCAGCAGCAGGACGGACACGTCCGCGTCGCCCTCCCCGGTCGGGCTGGCCCAGCCCAGGCTCACGATCACCGAGCCGACGCTGTCGCTCAGGGCCGACAGGGCGATGTTGGACCCTTTGACCATTTCGTGCATGGAACCCCCCAGACACTTGCTTCCGAGCCCGGACGGGCTCCCCTCGCCCGTCCGCCATGACGCGTTGTGTGACACACGGCACAATCAACGCACGGCGGCACTCTAATGCGTGGTGAGGGCAATCGGGGCTCCGAGCACAGAAGCACCCGGTGCGGGGCACCCGGCGCACGGCCGGCCGACGGTGTGGCCGGCCGTGGGTGGGTTCTGGTTACGGCGCCACCGGCGTCGTCGGGCCCACCAGTTCCGTCAGGACGTCCTCCATCGTCACGAAGCCCAGGACCGCGCCCGTCTCGCCGGTGACGGCGGCCAGGTGGCTGTCCTCGGTGCGCAGGGCGGTGAGGGTGTCGTCCAGGGGGGTGTCGATGCGGACGCGGGTGACGCGGTGCAGGGCGGTGCGCGGGAAGGGGCTCTCGCGGTCGGTCAGGCCCAGGGTGTCCTTGATGTGCAGGTAGCCGAGGACGGTGCCGCCGGGACCGGTGACCGGGAAGCGGGAGTAGCCCGCGTCGGCGGCCGTGCGTTCCAGCTGGGCCGGGGTGACCGTGTGCGGGACCGTGCGCATCTTCTGGGCCGGGACCAGGATCTCGCCCACCGGGCGGGTGCCCAGCTCCAGCGCGTCGCGCAGGCGTTCGCCGTCGGCCGGGGTGAGCAGGCCGGCCTCGCTGGCGTCGACCACCATGCGGGCCAGCTGGTCGTCGGTGAAGACGGCCTCGACCTCGTCCTTCGGCTCCACCCGCAGCAGCTTGAGGAGCGTGTTGGCGAAGGCGTTGATGCCGAAGACGACCGGCTTGAGGGCGCGGGTGAGGGCGACCAGCGGCGGGCCGAGGACCAGCGCGGTGGTCGCCGGGGCGGCCAGCGCGATGTTCTTCGGGATCATCTCGCCGATCAGCATGTGCAGGTACGTCGCCAGGGTCAGGGCGATGGCGAAGGCGACCGGGTGGACCAGCGCGTGCGGCATGTGCACCGCCTCGAACACGGGCTCCATCAGGTGCGCGATGGCCGGCTCCGCGACCGCGCCGAGCACCAGGGAGGAGACGGTGATGCCCAGCTGGGCCGTGGCCATCAGCTGGGAGATGTGCTGGAGGCCCCACAGGGTCATCCGGGCGCGCTTGTCGCCCGTCTTCGCGCGCGGTTCGATCTGGCTGCGGCGCACCGAGATCATGGCGAACTCGGCGCCCACGAAGAACGCGTTGGTCAGCAGCGTCAGCGCGCCGACGAGGAGCTGTACGACGGTCATCGGGCCAGCTCCCGCTCAGCGTGCGCCGACGGTTCGTGCGACGCGGGTCCGTGCTCCGGCCCGGCATCGTCCGGCGCGGGTCCGTGCGCCGGCCCGGCACCGTCGGGCACGGGGGCCGTGACGCGGAGGCGGTCGGCGCGGTGGTGGTCGACGTCGAGGACGTCGATGCGCCAGCCGTCGAGGACGACCACGTCGCCCTTGGCGGGGATGCGCGTCAGGTGGGTGGCGACCAGGCCGGCCAGGGTCTCGTACGGTCCCTCCGGCGCGGTCAGGCCGATGCGCGCCAGGTGGTCCAGGCGCAGCGAGCCGTCGGCGTCCCAGGCCGCGCGGCCGTCCGACCCGGCGGGGGCGGGCAGCAGGTCCGGCGTCTCGACCGGGTCGTGCTCGTCGCGCACCTCGCCGACGACCTCCTCGACGATGTCCTCGACGGTCGCCACGCCCGCCGTACCGCCGTACTCGTCGATGACGACGGCCATGGTGCGGGTGGCGCGCATGCGCTCGAGGAGGCGGTCGGCGGGCAGGCTGTCCGGCACCAGGAGGGGCGCGGTGGCCAGCTCGGTGACGGGGGTGGACCGGCGCCGCTCCGGCTCCAGGGCCAGCACGTCGCGGATGTGGACGGTGCCGACGACCTCGTCCAGGCTGTCGCGGTAGACCGGGAAGCGGGACAGGCCGGTGGCGTGCGAGAGGTTCGCGGCGTCGGCGGCGGTGGCGTGCGCCTCCAGCGCCTTGACGTCCACGCGCGGGGTCATGACGTTCTCCGCGGTCAGCTCGCTCAGGTGCAGGGTGCGCACGAACAGCTCGGCCGAGTCGGCCTCCAGGGCGCCCTCCGCCGCCGAGTGCTGGGCGAGGGCGACCAGCTCCTCGGCGCTGCGGGCGGACGCCAGCTCCTCGGCCGGCTCCAGGCCGAAGCGGCGCACGAAGCGGTTCGCCGTGTTGTTCAGGTGCCGGATGAAGGGGCCGAAGGCGGTGGTGAAGCCGCGCTGCGGGCCCGCGACGACCTTCGCGACGGCCAGCGGCCGGGAGATCGCCCAGTTCTTGGGGACCAGCTCGCCGACGACCATGAGGACGACCGTGGAGAGGATCACGCCGAGCAGGGTCGCCACCGTGGAGGCGGCGCCGCCCAGGCCGATCGCCGCCAGCGGGCCGCGCAGCAGCGCCGCGATCGACGGCTCGGCCAGCATGCCGATGACCAGGGAGGTCACGGTGATGCCGAGCTGGGCGCCGGACAGCTGGAGGGTCAGGGAGCGTACGGCCTTCAGGGCGCCGTCGGCGCCGCGCTCACCGGACTCGGCGGCCCGCTCCAGGTCACCGCGCTCGACGGTGGTGAGGGAGAACTCGGCCGCGACGAAGACCGCGCAGGCGAGGGTGAGCAGGAGGGCCAGCAGGAGCAGCAGGACCTCGGTCACCGTGCCACCCCGCTTCCCTCACGCACAGACGGGGGAACGGACGGGCCGGCCGAGGCGCGGCCGGTACTAGGGGGCTCCATTACGGAACGGGACTCCTTAGCGGGGTCGGCGGGCGCCGGTACCAGCCGGGCGCCCGAGGGTTCTCCCTCATGGTAAAGGACGAGCAAAGAGAGCGGGAGTCCTGAGACCCCTATGCTTCTACTCGCCTGTAGAGAACGGCCGGGCCGTTCCGGTTGTTCCCCGCACGAAACGTGAAGGAGTGAACGCCTCGATGGTGTTCAAGCGGCTGCTCGGTTCCCTCGGCGTGGGCGGACCCACGGTGGACACGGTCCTCGACCCGGGCGCCGCCCGGCCGGGAGGCACGTTGTCGGGCCGGATCCACCTGGTCGGCGGCACCGCCGACCACGACGTCGAGCACGTCGCGCTGGAGCTGGTGGCCCGCGTGGAGACCGAGCACGAGGGGGGCGGCCCGGGAGGTGAGGGCGAAGGCGTCCTCACCTTCGGCCGGCAGGTCGTCGCCGGGGCCTTCCGGCTCGCGGCGGGCGAGGAGACGAGCCTCCCGTTCACGGTGGCGCTGCCCTGGGAGACCCCGGTCACCGAGCTGCACGGACAGCCCCTGGGCATCGTGCTCGGCGTGCGCACCGAGCTGGCGGTCGCCGGCGCCCGGGACAAGGGCGACCTCGACCCGCTGAGCGTGGCGCCGCTCCCGGCCCAGGAGGCGGTCCTGGAGGCCCTCGGGCAGCTCGGCTTCGGCTTCCGCTCCGCCGACCTGGAGCCGGGCCGCATCGGCGGCACCGGGCAGAAGCTGCCCTTCTACCAGGAGATCGAGCTGACTCCGCCCCCGCGCTACGCCCACCAGGCCGCCGAGATCGAGCTGACCTTCCTGGCCGTGCCGGACGCCCTCGAAGTGGTGCTGGAGGCGGACAAGCGCGGCGGCCCGTTCTCCGACGGCCACGACGCGCTCAGCCGCTTCACCGTCCCGCACGAGGGTCCCGCCGGGCCGCAGGACTGGAGCGCCCTCGTCGACGGCTGGATCCAGGAGCTGGTCGAGCACCGCGCGTCGTACGGCTCCCACGCGGTGTACGGCCACGACTCCGGGTACGGCGGCCACGACCCCGGATACGGCGGCCACGGCGGTCACGAGGCGGGCCACTCGGGCGGCGGGACCGGGACCGGTGCCGCCCTCGCGGCCGGGGCGGCGGGGATCGCCGGGGGCATGGTGGCGGCCGAAGTCGTCGACGAGGTCGGGGACTTCTTCGAGGACGCCGCCGAGGACGAGGACGGCGAGTACGACGGGTACGCCGCCGAGGACTGATAACTTCTACAGTGCTGTAGAGGTCGGGTTCGCACCCGATCACCCCCTTCCCGTCCGACCGGTACGGAGTACGGAGTTCTCATGGCCCTGTGGGACCGCCTCAAGGAGTCCGCGTCGCAGATGCAGACGCAGCTCGTCGCGAAGAAGAACGACCTCAAGAGCGGCGCCTTCCGCGACGCCAGCATGGCGATGTGCGCGCTGGTGGCGGCGGCCGACGGCACCGTCGACCCCGCCGAGCGGCAGCGGGTCGCCCAGCTGATCTCGACCAACGAGGTGCTGCAGAACTTCCCCGCCGACGACCTGCGCCGCCGGTTCGAGGGCAACCTGGACAAGCTGACCGCCGACTTCGCCTTCGGCAAGGTCGGCATCCTCCAGGAGATCGCCAAGGCGAAGAAGAAGCCCGCCGAGGCACGGGCCGTGGTGCAGATCGGCATCGTGATCGGCGGCGCCGACGGGGACTTCGACAAGGACGAGCGCGCCGTGGTCCGCGAGGCGTGCTACGCCCTCGACCTGCCGCCGCACGAGTTCGACCTCTGAGCCTCGAGGCCGCGCCGCCGGGCCCGCCGGCGGTGCCGTAGATTCCGTGGGCGGGCCCGTGCCGCGGGCCCGCACCGCACGTCCACCAGGGGAGCACCGTGTTCGGACTCAGCGAGATCGCGCTCGTCCTCGTCGTCGTCGCCGTCGTCCTCGCCGTCAAGAAGCTCCCCGAGCTGACCCGCTCGGCGGGCAGGTCGGCCCGCATCCTCAAGTCCGAGGCCCGCGCGACGAGGGACGCGGACGAACCGGGGACGCCGCGCGTCATCCAGGGGGAGGCGGTCCGGCGCGAGGACGGCCCCGGCACCGGCGCCCAGGACACGCCCCGGGCCTGACCGGCGTACCGGCGGGCGGGTCAGGACGGATCCTCCGGCACGGCCGACAGCAGGCTGTGCACGATCGGGCCCGCGGAACCGCCGCCGGTGACGCCCTCCTCGACCACGACGGCGACGGCCACGTTGCCCCGGTGGGCGACGAGCCAGCCGTTGTTGTCCTGGTCGTCGGAGACCTCCGCGGTACCGGTCTTGGCGCCGACCTCGCCGGGCAGATCGGCCAGGACGCGTGCCGTGCCGTCGGTGACGGTGGCCCGCATCAGCTCGCGCAGCTGCGTGACGACCTTGCCGGGGAGCGGCTCGGTGCGGGTCCCGTCCTCGTGGCCCGCGGTGACGGACGGCTGGTGGAACTCGCCGGAGACCGCGGTGGCCGTCACCGACGCCATGATCAGCGGGTTGGCCTGGACGCGGCCCTGCCCGATCATCGACGCCGCCTTCTCCGTCTCGTCCTTGGGATCCGGCACCGAGCCGTCGTACGTCGGGATGCCGATGTGCCACTCCTGTCCGACCCCGAAGTAGGTGCGCGCGACCTTGCCCAGCTCACCGTCGTCGAGCTTGCCGCGCAGGCCGATGAAGGCGGTGTTGCAGGACTCGGTGAAGTCCTTGCGGAAGGTGGCGCCCGGGTGTTCCGACGTCTCGACGTTGTGGAACTCCTTGCCCACCGTCAGGTACTTGGGACAGTCCACGACGTCGTCGGGCGCGACCGCGTCCTTGAGCAGCAGGGCGCTGCTGGTGACGATCTTCCAGGTGGAGCCGGGCGCGTAGGTGCCGGAGGCGGCGCGGTTGAAGCCGGTGGAGGGGGAGTTGGCGAGGGCGAGGACCTCGCCGTCGTCGACGCGCAGGGCGACGAGGGAGGCGTTCTTCCCGCCGGCCTCCCCGAGGGCCTTCTCCGCGGCGGCCTGCCAGGTCGCGTCGAGGGTGGTGCGGGCGGGCCGGTCCGCGGTCGCCGGGTCGGGCTTCTTCCCGAAGGACGCCTCGGTACGTACCGTCTCGCCGTCGGCCCGGCCGACCAGCTCGATCGCACCGCGCGGACCGCCGCCGCCCGCGTCACCGGCGAGCCGGCCCAGGAGCGGGGCCAGGGACGGGTACGCGCCGTCCACGAGCGAGACCCCCTGGCGGTCCGTGACCTGCGGCGGGGTGCTCTCCTCGCGTTCGAGGCGGAACTTCTGCGTGTCGCTCAGCCGCGGGTGCACCAGGGACAGCCGCCAGTCCACCTTCCAGCCGCCGCCCTCCTGCTCGCGCAGCGGCAGCCGCGACTCGTACGTCCAGGTGCCCAGGCCGGTGACCGGCATCCGGGCGGTGAACGGGACGCCGAGGGTGCCGTCCTCGTCCTCCTTCGCCGCGCCGGCCGCCGCCGTCAGCTTCGGTTTCTCGATGTCGAGCCCGGCGGTGAAGCTCCGCAGCACCTCCTGCGCCTTCGCCGGCTCGGTGGTGCGGCCGGCGGCGTTCGGCAGGCGCCCGGCGGCCCAGTCGGCGAGGAAGGCACGCGCCTGCCGCAACGCGGCCGGGTCGGGTCCGTCGTCGCCGCGTGCGAAGGGGCCGACCCCGGCGGCGTACGAGCCGCCCGCGGCGATCGCGAGCACGAGCGCCACGGCGGCGACGGCCCGCACACCGTTGCGGGGCCCGCGACCGCGGGGAGAGACGGGGCGGGGGGAGCGGGCGGAGTAGGGCGAGTGGGAGAGGTCGGACATCGGGAAGTCCTTGTCGGTCAGCGGCCGGGGCCGGGGTCGGTGAAGAAGTCGAGGATCGTGTCGGTCGCGTCCAGGGCCTTGCTGACGGGGCCGAACCCCTCGGGCGGGGGGACGGCCGAGCCCGGCCAGGTGTGTCCGGCGCCGTGGACGACGAGGAGGCGCACGGTGCCACCGTGCCGGGCGCCGCTCCCGAGCCGCCACACCGTCCGGTCGTAGCCCCTCTCCTGCCGCGTGACCGGTTCGCCCGCGTTCCCGGCCGCCGCGAAGGCCGCCGCGGTGTCGCGGGCCGACCGGGTCGGCAGGACCGGTTCCCCGGGGTCCGGCGGCGGGGAGGGCAGCCCGGCGAGGGGCCGGACGGGGTCGTCGGCGCCGTAGACGACCATGACGGGGACCGGCCCGGCGGGCTCCACGGCGGCGTCGCCGGTGGGCAGTTGCCCGGAGACCGAGGCCGCGCCGGCGAGCAGCTCGGGGCGCTCGGCGGCCATCCGCAGGGCCATCGAGCCGCCGTTGGAGAACCCGGCGACGTAGACCCGGGCGGGGTCGGCCCGCTCGGTGCGGACCAGGTGCGCGATCAGCGCCTCGGTGAACCGCACGTCCCGGCCGGGGTCCGGGCGCTGCTTCGTGGCCCGGGCGCCCGCGCCCCAGCCGTGGCCGAGGCCCTCGGGGAAGGCGACGAGCATGCCGCGCGCGGCGGCGGCTCGCTCCAGCCGGGTCTTGGCGCGCAGTTCGGCCGCGTCGGCGCCACGGCCGTGGAAGGCGACGACGAGGGGCCGCGGTCCTTCGGCACCGGGGGCGGGGGCGGGCCGGTGCAGGAGGTAGCGGCGGACGTCGCCGTCCACACGGAGCCGCCCGCGGACCTCGGGCCCCGGGGTGGCCGTCCCGGCGCCGCCGGCCGGGGCGGACGGGACGCCCGGCGACGGCGCCGCGTCCGGACGGTCGGAGTCGGCGGCGCAGCCGGACAGCGGCAGGACGACGGAGAGGGCGAGCACACCGGGCCACCGGCGGAATCGGTCACGGAGGGAGCGCATGGCCCGAGGAGAGCAACCCGGCGGAGCCCCTGTCCAAGACCGATATGGATGTCCGCTCGATCAATCCCCGATATGATTACTGGTCGTGGACCTGGTGCGGCACCTGGAGTGCTTCGTGGCTGTTGCAGAAGAGTCACACTTCGGGCGTGCCGCGGCCCGGCTCGGCATGGCCCAGCCGCCCCTGTCGCAGCGCATCCAGCGGCTGGAGAAGGAGCTGGGCGTCCGGCTCTTCGAGCGCACCAGCCGTCAGGTGACGATCACCGAGGCGGGCACGCTGCTGCTCACCGAGGCCCGTGAGCTGCTGGCCCGCGCCGAGTCCCTGCGCAGTGCCGCCCGCCGCATCCGGGACGGCGAGAGCGGCATGCTGCGCGCCGCGCTGTCCCCCGACATCTCCGGCGAGACCGTCGCCGCGCTGCTGGCGGACTTCCGGCGCCGGCACGCGGGGCTCCGCCTGGAGCTGCACGAGCTGACCACCGCCCAGCAACTCGCCGGTTTCGCCGCCCACGAGCTGGACGTCGGCCTCATCCACCACCCCTGCGACGTCACCGGCCTGGAGCTGGGCCCGGTGCTCCGCCGCGACCTCGGCGTCCTGCTGCCGCGGGGTGCCCCGCAGACGGAGCTGGACGAGGTGCCGCTCGCCGCCCTCGCCGGCTACGACCTGGTCCTCTTCCCGCGCGCCGACGCCCCCGCGGTCTACGACGACCTGCTCACCTCCTGTGCCCGGGGCGGCTGGACGCCGGCCACCGTGCGGCACGGCCAGGGGGCGAGTTTCGTCCGCGGCCTGGTCCTGTCGTCCGGGGCCGTCGCCCTCGGTCCCCGCGACACCCGGCTCGTGATCCCCGGCGACCAGGACCTGGTCTGGCGCCCGCTGGCCGGGGCCCCGCCCGTCTGGCGGCACTCCGCGGCCTGGCCCAAGGGACGCGGCGACGCCGCCGTGGGCGCCTTCGCGGACGCGGCGACCCACGCCCTGCGCACCACGGCCGACGCCCACTCCGAGGCACCCGCCCGGCCCCTGCACCTCCGCCCGGCATCGGAGTTCTGGCTGTGACCGACACCGCCGCCATCGGCTGCCCGCCCGCACACCGCCCGACGGCCACCGCCATCGGCTGCCCGCCCGCACACCACCCGACGGCCACCGCCATCGGCTGCCCGCCCGCACACCACCCGACGGCCACCGCCATCGGCTGCCCGCAGGCACGCCGTTCGACCACCGCCGCCACGCCCTACGGCCGTCCACCCGCACTCCGTTCGGCTGCCACCGCCTCCGGTTCTCCCCAGGCGCTCCCCGCGACCGCCACCGTCCGCCCGCCGACCGCCAACGCCTCCGGCCGTCCACCCGCGCTCCGTTCGGCTGCCACCGTCTCCGGTTCTCCCCGGGCGCTCCCCGCGACCGCCACCGTCCGCCCGCCGACCGCCAACGCCTCCGGCCGTCCACCCGCACTCCGTTCGGCTGCCACCGCCTCCGGTTCTCCCCGGGCGCTCCCCGCGACCGCCACCGTCCGCCCGCCGACCGCCAACGCCTCCGGCCGTCCGCAGGCACGCCGTTGGACCGCCACCGGCTCCGGGCGGCCACCCACGCCCCGTCGGACCGCCGCCGCCTCCGGCCGCCCCCAGGCACACCGTTGGACCGCCACCGACACCCCCGGGACCGTCCCGCCCCCCGCCGCAGAGAGCCGGCCGGTGGGCCTGCGCCCGGCGTCGGAGGTCACGGCATGACCGACACCTCCACCGCCGCCCGGCTGAACGCGGCCTTCACCGACGCCGGGGTCACCGGGTGGCTGCACGCCGTGGACATCGACTCGGGGGCACAGGTCGGGGCCGGGGCCGATCAGCCGGTCTGCACGGCCAGCGTCCACAAGCTGTGCGTACTGGTGGCGCTGCACGAGCTGGCGGCGGCCGGGGCGCTGGACCTCACGGAGCGGATCGAGTGCCCGCCGGCCGGACGCACCCCGGGGCCGACCGGGCTCGCGGCCATGCTCGACCCGGTCCGGCTGTCGCTGCGCGACGCCGCCTTCCTGATGATGTCGGTCAGCGACAACACCGCCGCCGACCTGCTGGTGCGCCGGGTCGGTCTGGACGCCGTGAACCGCACCACCGCGCGGCTCGGCCTCACCAGGACACGGGCGGTGCACGGCTTCGGCGAGATGCTGGGCACCATGCGCGAGGACGCCGGGCCCGACGGCGCCCGGGCGCTGACCGACCCGCGTGTCATCACCCGGCTGCGGGCCCTGGACCCGGCCCGCACCAACCGCAGCACCCCCCGGGACATGACCCGCCTGCTCGGCGCGGTGTGGCGGGACGAGGCCTGCCCGCCCGAGTACGGCGCCGCGATGCGCCGGATCATGGGGCTCCAGGTGTGGCCGCACCGCCTGGCCTCGGGGTTCCCCTTCGACGACGTGCACGTCGCGGGCAAGACCGGCAGCCTGCCGACCCTGCGCAACGAGGTCGGCGTCGTCGAGTACCCCGACGGCGGCCGCTACGCCGTGGCCGTCTTCACCCGCACCGCCCACACCGCGGCCGTGCTCCCGGCGGCGGACGCGGTGATCGGCACCGCCGCCCGGATCGCGGTGGACGCCCTGCGGACCCAGTAGGGACATATCGGGCGCTTTATCTCATTCGGGGGTACATAATCAGAACATGAGTACGGCAACGTATGTACTGCTGGCCGCGCCCTCGGGCGGGCTCAGGGTCGCGGTGGTCTTCATCATCGGGCTGGTGGTAGCCGGCGCGCTGATCTGGGCCGTACGCACGGGCATGCGGGTCATGGACCGGGAACCCGACCGCCCCCGCGCCGACGAACAGCCGCACCTCCCCGCCACGGGCGCCGTCCGCGAGGAGCGGGAGATGCGCGAACCCGACGAGATCCCACTGAGCGAGGACGGAAGCCCTCGGCTGATGCCCTACGAGCTGCACCACTCGGGCAGCCGCCGCGGCGAGGACCAGAACCGGCGCCGCTGGCTGCCGGGGTCCAGCGGGGCCTTCGGCAGCGGCGGGCCGGGGCACGTCTGAACCGCCCGTCCCGCACGACACAGCGGCCGGGACACCCTCCCGGCCCCTGGCCGGCACACCGTCCCGGCCCCCTTTCGCCGACGAGGGTCGCGCGGCACGGCCGAGCGGTCGGGAAAACCGCTCGCGTCCGCGCCCGTCCCCCCGCTAGCGTCCGCTCCATGAAGCGCGCCAGTGCGTCCTCGATGACGACGCCGGGAACGTCCCCGGCGCGCTGACTGCTGACCCAAGTCCGAAGCCCCGGGGCGAGTGCCCCGGGGCTTCGTCGCGCGGTGCTCGTCCTGGACCGTTCCGAGGAGACCACCGTGCCCCACCAGGACCGGCACCCCGAGCCCGGCCGGCACCCCGGCCACGCCGACGCCCACGACCGTGACCACGCCGACGACCGCGCCCACGCCCACGACCACCGGCGCCTCGGCCGCGAACTGGCGCTGTTCGACACCGACCCCCTCATCGGCGCGGGCCTGCCGTACTGGCTGCCCGACGGCGCGGTCGTGCGCCACACCCTGGAGGAGTACGTCCGCGAGGCGGAGCGCCGGGCCGGTTACCGGCACGTCTACTCGCCCGTCCTCGGCAAACGCGAGCTGTACGAGATCTCGGGGCACTGGGAGCACTACCGCGACGACATGTTCCCGCCGATGGAGCTGGGCTCCGAGGAGGTCGTGCTGCGCCCGAGCCTGTGCCCCCACCACGCCCTCGTCTACCGCTCCCGCGCCCGCAGCTACCGCGAGCTTCCCCTGCGCATCGCCGAGCTGGGCGCGATGTACCGCTCCGAGCCCTCCGGCGTACTCGGCGGACTGACCCGGGTACGGGCCATCCACCTCAACGACGCGCACGTCTTCTGCACCCCGGACCAGGCCGCCGGCGAAGCGCGCGCCGCCCTCGGGCTGATCCGCCGCGCCCACGCCGACCTCGGCATCCGGGCCGCCCGCTACCGCCTGTCCCTGCCGGGGCCCGGCGGCAAGTACGTCGCCGACCCGGAGCTGTGGCGGCGGTCCACCGCACTGCTCGAAGAGGCCCTGGACGGACTGCCGTACGAGGCGGCGGAGGGCGAGGCCGCCTTCTACGGCCCCAAGATCGACGTGCAGATCGAGGACCCGGCCGGCCGCGAGTCGACCCTGTCGACCGTACAGATCGACTTCCACCAGCCCGCACGCTTCGGCCTGCGCCACATCGGCCCCGACGGCACCGCGCACCGGCCGGTCATGGTGCACCGCAGTGTCATCGGCAGCGTGGAACGCGTGGTCGCCCACCTGATCGAGGCGCACGGCGGCGCGTTCCCGGCGTGGCTGGCCCCGGTGCAGCTGGTGGTGCTGCCGGTGGCCGAGGCGCAGCGGGACAGGGCCCACGCCCTCGTCCGGCGGGCCGTCGAGCGAGGGCTGCGCGCCGAGGTCGCCGACCCGGAGCGCGGCAGCCTCGGCGCCCGGGTCCGGGCGGCGCGCAAGGTGCCGTACCAGGCGGTGATCGGCGGGCGGGAGGCCCGGGAGGACGATCTGGTCGACGTACGCCTGCGGGACGGCCGCCGCCCCGGCCGGCTGTCCGGGACCGAGCTGCTGCGCCGGATCGCCGACCGGGTCGGGGCACGCGGCCCCGAGCTGTGGGAACCGGCCTGAGGCCGCGTAGGGTCACCGGCGCCCCGCACGCACCGTAAGGAGCCTCGCCGTGACGACCCCCGCCGACCAGCAGCAGCCCGTTCCGGTGATCATCGACTGCGACACCGGCATCGACGACGCCCTGGCCCTGCTGCTGGCGGTCCGCCACCCGCGCCTGGACCTGCGCGCGGTCACCTGTGTCGCCGGGAACACGGACGTGGCGGGGGTCGTACGGAACACGCTGACCGTGCTGGAGCACGCCGGCGCCCCGGACGTCCCGGTCGCCCGGGGTGCCGAGCGGCCGCTGATCGAGGGCGTGCGCACCGCCCGGCACGTGCACGGCGCCGACGGCATGGGCGACCTCGGTCTGCCCGCCCCCACCCGCGCCCCCGCCGACGTGGACGCGGTGACGCTGCTGCGCCGGGAGATCCTCGCCGCCCCGCGCCCGGTCACGCTGATCCCCACCGCGCCGCTGACCAACATCGCGCTGCTGCTGCGCACCCACCCGGAGGTCACCGGCAACATCGAGCGCATCGTGTTCATGGGCGGCGCGGTGGCCACCGGCAACGCGACGCCGGTCGCCGAGTTCAACGTCTGGCACGACCCGGAGGCCGCCGCGATCCTGCTCACGGCCGGGGTGCCGATCACCATGTACGGCCTGGACGTGTTCGAGCGGGTGATCGTGCCCGGCGTGGACGTGCGGCGGCTGCGGTCGAGCGCCGAACCCGGCACCCGCCTGGCCGGCGAGCTGCTCGCCCACCGCGGTCCGGCCACCGACGCCGCCGACCCCGGCGGCGGACTCGGCGACGCGGGCGCGGTCTGCGCGGTGATCGACCCTGAGGGCCTGACCACGCGGCGGCTGCCCGTCGAGGTGTCCCTCGCCCCCGGCCCCGCACGCGGCCAGACGCTCGTCGACCGCCGGCTGCGCGCCGGCGAGTCCGAACTGCACGAGGGCACACGCGAACAGCCGCTGGTGGACGTGGCGCTGGACGTGGACGTGGCCCGGTACGTGCGGCTGTACCTCGGGGCGGTCGAGCGCACGGAGGCGTAGTCACCGGCGCGTCGCGGGCGCGCGGGTTCGCTTTTCGGGTGATCTGGACAGACGTAACAGATCAGCTCGTGCCGCCCGCACGCACCGCGAAGGAGGCCGCGTGACCGTACGCAGCACCGCCGGCACCCCCGACCTGTCGTCCCAGGACCCCAACTGGTGGCGGCAGGCCGTCATCTACCAGGTCTACCCCCGCAGCTTCGCCGACGCCGACGGCGACGGGCTCGGGGACCTGCGCGGCATCACCCAGCGCCTGACCCACCTGGCCGCCCTCGGCGTGGACGCCCTGTGGCTCAGCCCCTTCTACCCCTCCGAACTGGCCGACGGCGGCTACGACGTCGACGACCACCGCGACGTCGACCCGCGCCTGGGCACCCTGGACGACTTCGACGCGATGACCGCCGAGGCCCACCGGCTGGGCCTCAAGGTGATCGTCGACCTGGTGCCCAACCACACCTCGCACCGTCACGCGTGGTTCCGCGAGGCCCTGCGGGCGGGGCCGGGTTCCGCGGCCCGCGACCGGTACGTCTTCCGGGACGGCCGCGGCGAGCACGGGGAACTGCCGCCCACCGACTGGCAGTCCGTCTTCGGCGGCAGCGCCTGGCAGCGGGTGCCCGACGGACAGTGGTACCTGCACCTCTTCGCAGCCCAGCAGCCCGACCTGAACTGGGAGAACGAGCAGGTCCGCACCGACTTCCGCACCACCCTGCGGTTCTGGTGCGACCGGGGCGTCGACGGCTTCCGCGTCGACGTGGCGCACGCGCTGGTCAAGGACCTCTCCGAGCCGCTGCGCGACCTCGGCGCCCCCGAGCTGAGCGGCGAGGCGGCCCTCGCCGAGTTCGCCCCGGGCACCCACCCCTTCTACGACCGGGACGACGTCCACGAGGTCTACCGGGACTGGCGCAAGATCCTCGACGCCTACACCCCGCCCCGCACGGCCGTCGCCGAGGCCTGGGTCCCGGGCGCCCGGCGCGTGCTCTACGCCCGCCCGGACGAACTCGGCCAGGCCTTCAACTTCGAGTACCTCCAGACCGGCTGGGACGCCGACGAGCTGCGCGAGGTCATCGCCGGGTCGCTGGCCGACGCGCGGGCCGCCGGGGCGTCGGCGACCTGGGTGCTGTCCAACCACGACGTCGTCCGCCACGCCACCCGTCTCGTCCTGCCGCCGGACACGGACCCCGACGCCTGGCTGCTGTCCGGCGGCAGCGCACCCGCCGTCGACGCGGCGGCCGGGCTGCGCCGGGCCCGCGCGGCGACGCTGCTGATGCTGGCGCTGCCCGGATCGGCGTACGTCTACCAGGGCGAGGAGCTGGGGCTGCCCGAGGTGGCCGACCTGCCCACCGAGGTCCTCCAGGACCCGATCTGGGAACAGACCGGGCACGTCCGCAAGGGCCGCGACGGCTGCCGGGTGCCGCTGCCGTGGACGACGGACGGTCCGTCGTACGGCTTCGGCGCCGGCGGCGCGTGGCTGCCGCAGCCGCCGCACTTCGCCCGGTACGCCGTCCAGGCCCAGGACGGGGTGGCGGGCTCGACGCTGGAGCTGTACCGCACGGCCCTGCGCCTGCGCCGCAAGCTGCTCGACGGTGAGTCGCTGACGTGGTCGGACGATGTGCCGGCCGGTGTCCTGCGGTTCGACCGCTCGGACGGCTGGCGCTGCGTCGCCAACCTCTCCGGCCGGACGGTCGACCTGCCGGCCGGTGAGGTCCTGCTGAGCAGCGCACCGCTGGAGGACGGGCGGCTGGGCCCCGACACGACGGTGTGGCTGGGCCTGTGACGGGACGGTGAGACCGGCCCCGGCGGCGACCCGCTCGCGCGTCCCGCCGGGGCGGGTACCGGCCGCCCGGCTCGGGCCGGGCGGCGGGGCCGGGCCCGGGTCGTCGGGGTGCCCGTGTGCCGGTGTGCCGGTGTGCCGGGGTGCCGCGGGTGGGTCAGAGGGGCGGTTGTGCGGGTGCCGGGCCCAGGGTGGTCGTGCCGGGCGCGGTGCGGTGTCCGAGGCCGGTGCGGTACGCGTCCAGGGCCGCCTCCACGCGCCCGGTGCGGCGCAGCAGGTCGCCGAGGAGCCGGCACAGGTCGGCCAGGTCGCCGGCCGCGCCGGCCCGCTCCAGCAGGCTCAGCGCACGGACGTAGTGCTCCTCGGCGGTCTCGGTGTCCCGGGCGTCCTCGGCGATGATGCCGAGCAGCCGGTGCGCGCCCGCGGAGTGCACCGCGCCGCGCTCGGAGGAGAGGTCGTCCAGGACGCCGTGCAGCAGTTCGGCGGCCTCGGCCGACTTGCCGCGCCGGTGCAGCACGTCGGCCAGTTCGACGGCGACCTGGCTGCTGTAGAGGGCGGCCCGGCTGGCCGACAGCATCCCGAGGGCCTCGCGCATCTCCTCCTCCGCGCGCGGGAGTTCGCCGTTCTGGGCGAGGACGTAGCCGCGCATCCAGTGGCAGTTGGCCAGCTCCGTGCGCAGTTGCAGCGTGCGG
This sequence comes from Streptomyces sp. BK208, assembly GCF_004364245.1. GTDB lineage: Bacteria > Actinomycetota > Actinomycetes > Streptomycetales > Streptomycetaceae > Streptomyces. The sequence continues at coordinate 287,457 of NZ_SOAV01000009.1, forward strand.
TACAGCTCGGCCGCCTTGGCGAGCGAGGCGTCGGCGTCGGCGAGGCGGCCCTCGGCGAGCAGGGTGCGGGCGACGGACCGGTGCATGCGGGCCACCAGCGCCGGGTCACCGGCGGTGGGGGCGAGGGAGAGGGCGAGTTCGGCGGCCTGGGCGGCGCGTGCGTGGGCGCCCATGTCCATGTACGGGCCGATCGCGCTGGCGTAGAGCAGCAGCAGCGCGTCGGGGTCGTGCAGGCCGCCGCGGTTCAGCTCGTCGAGGGTGGACTCCAGGAGGTAGACGGCGTACCGCAGTTCACCGGCGAGGTAGTGCGCGAGGGCGCGTCCGCGCACGGCGGGCACGCGGGCGGGCAACGGAGCGCCGGCCTCGGCGAGGCACTGCTCGGCACGCTCGAAGTACTCACGCCCGTCGGTCAGTTCACCCGTCTCCACGGCGCACTCCCCGAGCCCGAGCAGCGCGGCGGCCCGTTCCTCGGCCAGTTCGTGCTCCTCTGCCTCGGCGAGCAGCCCGGCGTACTGCCCGGCCGCCTCTTCGGCACCCCCGGTGGCGAGGGTGCGCTGCGCCTCGGTGAGCCTGAGGCGCAGGTCGGTGGCGAGGTGGGCGGGGCGTCCGGTGGCCAGCTCCTCGTAGCCGACGCCGAGCCGCTCGGCGAGGTGGCGCAGCGCGTCGTCGGAGGGGCGGACGCGGCCGGCCTCCAGGGTGGAGATGTAGGCGGGCGTGTAGGCCGGTTCCGCCAGCTGGCGCTGGGTCAGTCCGCGCTCGGCCCGCAGTCGCTGCACCCGGCGTCCGACGGCGTTTCGGTCGTCACGGTCACCCACTGCCGACTCCCCCTGTGGCTCTTGCCGTTCGACTCGGACGGCTCTAGGTTAAACCGCGTATTAAGTGCGCTTAACCGTGCTTGACACACCCGCTGATTCCGCAGAGGACACCGTGCCCGGACGCACCCGCACCGCCGAACGTTACGCCAGGGCCCTCGCCGCCGCCGTCGCCGCCGTGGCCTGCCTGCTGCTGGCCGCGAACGCGGTCCCCGCCGACACGGCACCCCGCTCCTCGCCGTCGGCGCCGGTACCGGAGCCCGACGGCGCCCAGCCCGCCCGGGACGCGGCCTCGGCGGTCGGCTAGCGGGGCCTGCCCGGACGCCTCGCCCGGCGTCCGGGGTCACCCCGGCAGGGGCACCGGGCGGACCGGCGGCGGCAGTCGCGGCGCTCAGCCCTGGGTCTGCAGGCGGCTCAGTTCACGCTGGACGTGGTCCAGCGCGCCCTCCCGGCTGCCCGGCACACGACCGCGCAACGCGGCCAGCGGTGGGCCCAGTTCGCGGGCCCGCACCGCGTCGCGGATCCGCCCCCACTGATGGTGGGCCCGGTCGGCGGCCGCCTCCACGGCGGGCGCCTGCGGGGGCTGCCCGGCACCGAGCCGGGTCTCGGCCACCGCCAGCCAGGCCCGGCAGCTGCGCACCGGGTCCCCCGCGAACATCGCCAGGTCGGCCCGGACCTCGGCCCAGTGCAGCGCGTCCTCCGAGGCGGGCCCGTACGCGTGGGCCGCGGCCCGCTCGTGCCGGGCGGCGAGCGCGTCGGCGTCCCCGTGCCGCCCGAAGCGCACCGCGGCGGCGATGACGGCGTGCGGGTCGCCCGCCACCGGCCCCGGCGCGGTCAGCACCAGGTCCGTCGAGGCCACCGCGCCGCCGCCCGCGGCGTCGGCGGCAGCCCGGGCCAGTGCCTGCTGGTGCAGCACGTCCGGCGGCGGCCGGTGCCCGCTGCGCAGGATCGTCGCGACACCCCGCATGTACGCCGGTACGGCCACCGTCCGCCGGGCGGGCGGCGGCGCGACGCGGCCGTAGACGGCGTTGTTGCGCCCGCAGTCGAGCGGGTGGGCGCGCAGCCACTGCCAGGTCTCGTGGTCGGCGTGCAGGTCGAGCAGCAGCGTCGTCGCGCCGCTCGGCCGCAGCCGCAGCTCCTCGCGGATCCAGTGCCAGGGCAGGGCGGTGTAGCGGACGGTCGCCGGGGTCGTGCGGGCCAGCGCCAGGTGCGGCAGGCGCTGGCGCCGGTCCAGCTGGAGCTGCCCGGCGACGTAGACGGTGAGCGGTCCGGGGGCCGCCGCGGCGGCCCGCAGCCGGGTCAGGACGGCCTGCGGCTCCAGCGGGTCGGCGAGTTCGACGACGTTCGCCGTGTCCGTGCCGGAGAGCACGGCGGGCGGCACGGCCGCGAGCACGGGGAGCACCGAGGCGGCGTCCACCAGGCACCCGCGGCCCACGGGCGCCGCCGCGAGCAGCAGCACGGTCCCGGGCATGTCCCCTCCCCCTGTCGTTCCCTGTCGTTCCGCGTCGATCACGTACGGCAGCACCGTAGCCGTTGCGACCGCGCGGCGGTGCCTCCGGGCGTCCGGCGCCCGCGCGACGCGCTGCCCGCCCCGTGCCCCGCCCCGTGCGTGCCGCGGCCAGGGCGCCTACGGCCACACCGGCGGCCGCCCCGCCCGCCGCACCGCGAAGACCGTGGTGTCGTCCCCCAGCCGCCCCCGGCAGTGCCGCAGCGTGCCGTCGCGTACGACGTTCACCAGCCGCTGCGGCGAGGTGTCCGACGGGTCGCCCGCGACGGCCGCGACGACGGCCTCGCCGTGCGGGTAGAAGGCCCCGTCGGGATCGCGGGCCTCGGTGACCCCGTCGGTCACCAGCAGCAGCGTCTCGTCCGCGGCGAGCGCGGCGCGGGCGACCGGGAGGACGGAACCCGGCGTGAGCTCGCTCATGCCCAGCGGCAGACCGCCGGTCACCGGCAGCGGACGGACACCGCCGGGCCCGACCGCGAGCGGCGGCTCGTGGCCGAAGTTCACGATCTCCACGGCGTCCGGCTGGTCGAGGCGGAAACCCACCAGGACGGCGGTGGCGAAACGGTCCCCGTCGGCCCCGCCGAGGGCCGCGGTGTGCGCCCGGTGGCGGAGCATGCGGATCTCCAGGTGTCCGGCGACCACGGCGAGGTCCGCCTCGTGGTAGGCGGCCTCGCGGAAGGTGCCGAGCAGGGCCGCGGCCGCGTCCACCGCGCCGAGCCCCTTGCCCTGCACGTCGCCGAGGAGGACGCGGGTGCCGTGCGGGCCCGGCTGGATGTCGTAGAAGTCGCCGCCCACCCGCGCCTCGCTGTCCGCGGCGAGATACACGGCGGCGTGGTCCAGGCCGCCGAAGCCCGCCGGCAGCGGACGCAGCACCGTGCGCTGCGTGGTCTCCGCGATGTCCCGCATGTGCAGCATGCGCTGTTCGCCCGCGACCCGGAACGCGGCGGCCACCACGGCGACGAGCCCGCCGATGACGACGAGCATCAGCCCGGGCAGCCCGGTCTCGTCCCGGTGTCTCCAGACGTTGTCGGCGAGGATGTAGACGACGAGGGACAGCACCGCGAACACGGCGGTGCCGCGCACCCCGCAGAGCGCGGCGGCGACGCCGGGCACCAGGACGGTCCAGGCCACGATCTGGAAGACGTTCGTGGCCACGTCGGCCACCGCGATGGCCGTGAGCATCAGGAACGGGACCATCCAGGCGACGCTGTGGCCGCGCACGCTGAGCAGTTCGTGCCGGGACTCGGCGGCGGTCCGCCCGACGGCGAAGGCCAGCCCGCCGAGCACCTTCCGGCCGCCACGCACCGGCTCTCGCACGTGTCCCCTCACACGGGACAGCGAAACACGCCCCCGCCGGGCCCGCATCCGGACTTGCCAGTCCCGGCGCCCAGGTGTGCCCTGGTAGACGGGGGCAGACGGGGCGAGGCGAGAGGAGTGCGCCCATGGCTCACGCGACACCCGCACACACGACGGCCACCGGCACCCGCACCGGCCCGGACCCGGGCACCCCCGGGCGCACGACGCCCGACGTCTTCGGCAGGAGGACCCACCTGCTGATGAAGTGGGCGATGCCCGTCGTGACCGCGCTGGTCTACGGCTACTGGGTCGCGTCCGTCCGCCGCCACGGCGGCCCCATCACCGGCTGGAACCTGCTGATCGGCTTCCTGTCGGTGCTCGCGTTCGCCGTCCTCTACTTCGCGGTCCGCGCCGTCTCCCGACGACTGCCGCGCGAGGCCCACGCGGCACTGTGGGGAGCGTTCGCGGGCAGCGCGCTGGGCTTCCTGTACTCGGGCAGCGGCGTCGCCATGTTCACCTGCGTCCTCGCCTCGCTGCTGCTCGCGGCGGCGGTGACGGCCACGCTGATCTACCACTACTACACCCACCGGGACGCGGCGGACACCCGCGCGGCCTGGGAGGCCCGCGAGGCCGGGAGGGCCCACGACGCCCGGACGGCGGTCCGGGCGGCGCGCACCACCTGACCGGCTCGTCTCCGGGGGCCATTTGCAGTCACGCCGGTCGCCCGGCGGGCCCGCGGGGGTTTGTCTCGAAGGGTGCTCCCCCGCCTCCGGGGCGTCCTGTCGGCCGTCCTGCTCGCCCTCGCCTGCCTGCTCGCGCCGTGCGCCACGCTGGCGGGCTGGGCGGTGCACGGGCCGGCCGACACCGACCGCTACGTCGCGGCCGTCGCGCCGCTCGCCGACGATCCCGACGTCAGGGAGGCGGTGGCCGACACGCTGGGCGACGGCTTCACCGGGCTCGTCGACGAGGTCACGGCCGGCCCCGTGAGCGGCAGCGTGCGGCTCTTCGTGCGGGACGCGGCCCGCTCGTTCACCCGTACCGAGGCCTTCCGCGAGGGCTGGGACGCCGCCAACCGCACCGTCCACGCCGCCGTCCTGCGCGCCCTGCGCGACGACGGGGCGGCCGGGCGCCCGGTCACCGTCGACCTGGCCCCCGTCACCGAACGCGTGCGGGACCGGCTCGCCGAGGACCACGTGCCGTTCGCCCGGCGCATCCCGGTCCGGCACACCGCGGTCACCGTGTTCCCGGCCCACGAGACGGACCGGCTCAGGAAGGGCTACCACGTGCTCGACGTCGCCGCCGTCTGGCTGCCGCTGGCGGCCGTCGTCTTCGCGCTCACCGGCATCGCCCTCGCCGCCCGCCGCCGCCGCGCCGTCACCGCCGCCGGGATCGGCACCGCCCTCGGCGGGGCGCTGCTCGCGCTCACCGTCGTGGTCGGCCGCCGGCTGACCGTCGCCGGACTCCCCGGCCCGGTGGACGGTCCCGCCGCGGGCGCCGTCTACGACGCCCTCACCGAGACCCTGCGCACCGCCTCCTGGCTCCTGGTCGCCCTCGGCCTCACGGTCGCCCTGGCCTCGTGGCTCACGGACCGCTACGGACACCGGCCGCACCGCCGCAGCCGGGCGCCGCGGGCCGCCGAGCCGTCACCGCCCCGGCCGACGCGCACCGGGCTCTGAGCCCGGAGTCGTTGCGGGAGTCGCCGGCCGGGGCGGCGTCCGGCGGGGGGGGGCGGCTCAGACGCCGATGTCGCGGCCGTCCGCGCGCCACACCGCCACGACCGCCGGGCGCACGATCTTCCCCGGCCCGTCGGGCCAGTTGCTGGCCGGCCGCTCCACGGAGGCGCCGTCGACCTCGCCGGGGTGCTGCACGGCGACCAGGACCCGCCGGTCCTGGACGAGCGGACCGCAGGTCTCCGCGCCGGTCGGCACGGTCAGGAACTGCTTCAGCTCGCCGCGCCGGTCGCCCCTGGTCGCCACACCGAAGAGCCCGTCGTGGGTGCCGAGGGCGTTGCCGTCGGTGGAGATCCACAGGTTGCCGTGGTCGTCGAAGGCGACGTTGTCCGGGCACGAGATCGGGCTGACCCGGTCCTTGGGGAAGCCCGCGAAGTAGGTCGCCGGGTCCTCCGGGTCGCCGGCGACGAGGAACAGCGACCAGCCGAACCGGGTGGCGTCGGCCCGGCCGCGGTGCTCGGTCAGCTCCAGGACGTGACCGTGCTTGTTGGCGTTGCGCGGGTTGGCCTCGTCGGGGCCCGCGTAACCGGCCTTGCCGCGGTTGGTGTTGTTGGTGAGGGCGACGTACACCTTGCCGGTGGTCGGCGACGGCTCGATGTCCTCGGGCCGGTCCATCTTGGTCGCGCCGACCTTGTCCCCGGCGAGCCGCGTGAACACGCACACCTCTTCGGCGCTCATCCCCTCGACGTGCGAGACGGCACCGCGCTCCGTGGCGGTGACCAGCGGGAGCCAGGTGCCGCCGCCGTCGAACTCGCCGTCGCGCGGCAGCGTGCCCGTCCCGTCGACCTCGATCGCCGGGGAGTCGCCGTCGAGCCTGGCGACGTACAGGGTGCCCTCGTCGAGCAGCGACAGGTTGTGCTCGCGGGCCCAGCGGGAGTTCCCGTGCCGCATCCGCTTGCTGCCGACGAACTTGTAGAAGTAGTCGAACCGCTCGTCGTCGCCGGTGTAGACGACCGGCCGCCCGTCGTGCGTCAGGCGTACGGTCGCCGCCTCGTGCTTGAACCGGCCGAGCAGCGTGTGCTTGCGCGGGGTGGAGTCCGGGTCGTACGGGTCGAGTTCGACGACGTACCCGAAGCGGTGCACCTCGTTCGGCTCCCGCGCCACGTCGAACCGCTTGTCGAACCGCTCCCACTTGCGCTCGGTGGCTCCGGTCCCGATCCCGTACCGCTTGTCGGTGGCGCTGGAGGCGTTGGCGAAGTACTGGTTGAAGTTCTCCTCGCCGTGCAGCGTCGTGCCCCACGGGGTGGTGCCGCCGGAGCAGTTGTTGAGGGTGCCGAGCACCTTGCGGCCGGTGCGGTCGGCGGAGGTCTTCACCAGGTCGGACCCGGCGGCGGGCCCGGTCAGCCGGAACTCGGTCGTGGCGGTGACCCGCCGGTTCAGCCGGTGCCGCGTGACGGGCGTCAGCCGGCCGCTCCCGCGCTCCTCCTCCACGGCGACGACGGACAGCCCGTGCGCGGCCCAGGCGATCTCGACCTGCTCGCGGGTCGGGTTCGCGGGGTCGTAGCCGCGGAACATGAGTACCTCGTCGGTGTACTCGTGGTTCGCGACGAGGAGCTGGCGGCCGTGCTCGCCCCGCAGCGGCAGCAGCGCCAGGAAGTCGTTGTTGTACCCGAACTGCCCCGCCTGCGCCCGGGCGCTCTGCCTCTCCGGGTCGAAGGCGGGCGCCCCGCGCAGAATGGGCTCACCCCATCGGATGACGACGTCCTGCCGGTACCCCTCCGGAACGGTCACGGTGTCGTCGGTGTTGGGAGCGACGGGGGTGAACCGCAGTCCGCGCGCTCCCTGATCCCCGGACGGCTCGCCGTTCCCGTGTCCCTTTCCGGCCGCGGGCGCGGCCTGCGCGGACGGCGCCCCCGCCACGCCCACCGCCCCGGCACCCGCCGCCGCGACGGTGACGACGGCGGCGGCACGCATCACGGAACGGCGGCTGAGCGCACCGGCGATGACGTCACCGACGTACTCGTTGCCGCTGGTGTTCGGCACCTCGTGGAAACAGGCGTCACCGCACCGGAAACGGCAGGTCATCGCCGACCGGCCGCCGGGGTGCGAACCGGACGGTGTGCCGATCAACGGCAGGAGCTTGCGCACTGTGTTCTCCCCTTGGGAATCCCTGTATGCCCTGGTGTCAGCGCGACCGTAGGCGCACATACGTGCGGGGACCGGGCGTCGCGGTGAACGCCGGGTGAACCCGGGGAATCCGCAGGGATCTGTGGGGACCGACGGTGACGTCTCGATCCGGCCTTGACGCGTCGCGGCCCGCATGGCAGACCCTGCACAAGATCACAAGCCGGGACCGCTAACCTTACGTGTCCGTCCTGGCCAGGGATTGACGGCATCAACTCACCCGAAGGGTTGCGCACATGGGCATTCTCACTCTCCTGCGGAACGCGTTCGGCCGGTCACGCAAAGAACGGGCCGCCCAGGCGGAGGGTGCGACGCAGGAGACGGCACCGCCGGTCACCGCGCCGGAGCCGAAGCTCCCGTCCCAGCCCACCGCGCCCCCGGAACCGGCCGAGACGCCGGCCCAGCCGGAGTCCTCCCAGATCCCCGAGCCCCGCTCGGAACCCACCCCCGACGAGCACGACCTCGTCAAGGCCGCCTTCACCAACGTCACGGTCCCCAAGCCGACGGACCCGACGCCCACCCCGGAAGCGGAATCGACCCCGGAGCCGGAGGCGGCCGCCGAGCCGAAGCCGAACGCAGCACCGGAAGCGGAGGCGGCTCCAGAGGCAGCCGAGCCGGAACCGAAGCCCGAGGCAACCGAGGCGAAGCCGAAGGCAGCACCGGAAGCCAAGCCGGAGCCCGAGGCAGCGAAGACCGAGCCGAAGACCAAGGCGGAGCCGGAGACCAAGCCGAAGCCGAAGGCCGAGCCCGAGGCCAAGCCCGAGGCCAAGCCCGAGACGAAGGCGAAGCCCGAGGCCAAGCCCGAGCCCGAGACGAAGGCGAAGCCCGAGTCCGAGCCCGAGACGAAGGTGAAGCCCGAGTCCGAGCCCGAGGCCAAGGCGAAGCCGGAAGCCAAGGCCAAGCCCGAGCCCGAGCCCGAGACGAAGGCCAAGCCCGAGCCCGAGGCCAAGGCGGAGCCCGAGGCCAAGCCGGAGCCGAAGCCGAAGCCGAAGCCGAAGGCAGCCAAGGCGGAGCCGAAGGCAGCCGAGGCCGATCCCGCGACCACGCACCCCGCACCCGCCGACGGCGAGGACACCCCACAGGGGCCACCCGCACCCGACAACGAATCCGCCACGGGTGGTGCGGGTGGGAACCGGAACGCCGAAGGCGAAGCCGAGGCGTCCCCGGCGCCCGCCCAGCCGGAGGCTAAGCCCGCCACCCCCGCCACCCGCCTCCGCTCCCACGCCCCCGGCCTCGCCGCCGCCTACAAGGCAGCCGGCACCGCCCTCAAGAAGCACGACCTCACCGGCGCCCGCGCCAAGGTCCACCTCGTCCTCGACCGCTCCGCGTCCATGCGCCCGTACTACAAGGACGGCTCCGCCCAGGCCCTCGCCGAGCAGACCCTCGCCCTCGCGGCGCACCTCGACCCCGAGGCCACGGTCCACGTCACGTTCTTCTCCACCGAGCTGGACGGCACCGGCGAGCTGACCCTCACCGACCACGAGAACAAGATCGACGAGCTGCACGCGGTGCTCGGCCGCATGGGCCGCACCAGCTACCACGCCGCCGTCGAGGCCGTCCTCGCCCACCACGACAAGGAGGCCGCCCCCGGCACCCCCGCCCTGGTGGTCTTCCAGACCGACGGCGCCCCCGACGCCAAGACCCCCGCCACCCAGGCCCTGACGGACGCCGCGGCGAACCACCCGCACGTCCACTTCGCCTTCGTGGCGTTCGGCGACCCGGAGAACAAGGCCTTCGACTACCTCCGCAAGCTGAAGACGGGCAACGCCTCCCACTTCCTGGCCGGCGAGACGCCCAAGGAGCTCACCGACAAGGAGCTCTACGAGGGCGTCCTGGCCGCCTGGCGCCCGTAGGTCCCGCCGGCACGCGCCGGAGCCACCCTCGGGGGGTGGACGGGGAACCCCCGTCCACCCCCCGAAACGCGTGTGAGGCGAGCCCGGCCGGACCAGTAGGATTTCGACCATGGCGGCCACTGGAACCGAGAAGCAGGGGGCGAAGGCGTACTACGTCTCGACCCCCATCTACTACGTCAACGACGCTCCTCACCTGGGCCACGCCTATACGACCGTCGCAGGCGACGTGCTCACCCGCTGGCACCGCCAGCGCGGTGAGAAGGTGTGGTACCTCACCGGCACGGACGAGCACGGTCAGAAGATCATGCGCACGGCCGAGGCGAACGGGGTCACCCCGCAGGCCTGGGCCGACAAGCTCGTCACGGAGGCCTGGAAGCCCCTGTGGGAGCACCTGGAGATCGCGAACGACGACTTCATCCGCACCACGCAGAAGCGGCACACCGACCGCGTCCAGGAGTTCGTGCAGGACCTGTACGACAAGGACGAGATCTACAAGGGCGGCTACGAGGGCCCGTACTGCGTGGGCTGCGAGGAGTACAAGCTCCCCGGCGAGCTGCTCGACGGCGAGGGCGAGTACGCGGGCCAGAAGCTGTGCCCGATCCACAAGAAGCCGGTGGAGATCCTCAGCGAGGAGAACTACTTCTTCAAGCTGAGCGCGTACAGCGAGAAGCTGCTCGCCCACTACGAGGCCAACCCGGGCTTCATCCAGCCCGAGTCCGCGCGCAACGAGGTCGTGAATTTCGTCCGCCAGGGCCTCCAGGACCTCTCCATCTCCCGCTCGACCTTCGACTGGGGCGTGCCGGTCCCCTGGGACGACAAGCACGTCATCTACGTGTGGGTCGACGCCCTGCTGAACTACGCCACGGCGGTCGGCTACAACGAGAACCCGGAGAAGTTCGAGTCGACGTTCCCCGCCGACGTGCACCTGGTCGGCAAGGACATCCTCCGCTTCCACGCGATCATCTGGCCGGCCATGCTGATGGCGCAGGGCCTGCCGCTGCCCGGGAAGATCGCCGCGAACGGCTGGCTGATGGTCGGCGGCGAGAAGATGAGCAAGTCCAACCTGACCGGCATCAAGCCGCAGGACCTGACCTCGCACTTCGGCGTGGACGCGTACCGCTGGTACTTCCTGCGCGCGATCGCGTTCGGCCAGGACGGCTCGTTCTCCTGGGAGGACTTCTCCGCCCGCTACACCAGCGAGCTGGCCAACGACTACGGCAACCTCGCCTCCCGCGTGGCGGCGATGGTCAACAAGTACTTCGGCGGCGAGCTGCCGGCCGCGACGGCCGACGGTGACGCGGAGAAGGCGATCCACGACGGCCTGACCAAGGCGGTCGCGGAGGCCGACCGGAAGATCGGCGAGGAGCTGGACTTCCAGGGCGGCATCCTGGCGGTCTTCGACTTCGTGAAGCAGGTCAACGGCTACATCACGGAGCAGGAGCCGTGGAAGGTCGCCAAGGACGACTCGCCGGAGGGCAGGGCCCGCCTGGCGACGATCCTCTACACGGCCGCGGAGTCCCTGCGCGCGGTGGCGGTCCTGCTCAACCCCGTCATGCCGGACACTTCCCAGAAGCTCTGGGACTCCCTCGGTGCCGAGGCCTCCCTGGGAGCCCTCGCGGACCAGCGGGTCCAGGACGCGGCGGACTGGGGCCGGCTGTCCGCCGGCGCCACCGTCACCAAGGGCGCGGTGCTCTTCCCGCGTCTTGAGGAGAAGCCGACCGCGTAACGCGCTCGCTACAGCAGGGGCCCGGGAGAAGCAGAGGCTTCTCCCGGGCCCTCCGCGTTTGCGAAGATCGAACGACAGCCATCTCACGTGGGGGGACTTTCCATGGCACTGTTCGGCAACGCGCACAGCATCGACCCGGCTCAGGCCCAGCAGGAGTACGCCCGTCTGCTCGGCCACGGCGAGCAGGTGCACGCCGCCTACCTGCTGATACGCGACACCATCATGTTCACCGACCGTCGGCTGCTGCTGGTCGACAAGCAGGGCATCACCGGCAAGAAGACCGAGTACCACTCGATCCCGTACCGCAGCATCACGCACTTCGCGGTGGAGACGGCCGGCCACCTCGACCTGGACGCCGAGCTGAAGATCTGGCTGTCCGGTTCCCAGGCGCCCATCCAGAAGACCTTCACCAAGGGCGTCGACATCTACGAGGTCCAGGCGATCCTGACCCAGTTCGTGGCGCGCTAGCCGTTCCCCCGTGAGGCCGGGTGATCCCGGCGTGCGGCATCGGACGGGGTGCCGGACCCGCGGGGTCCGGCACCCCGTCCGCCGTTCTCCGTGCCGAAGCGGCCCGCCGCTCGTGCCACCCCCGTCGGCACCAGCTCCCCTCCGTGTGGTCGCTCAGGAGACAAGGGCGGTCGGCTCCTCGTCCTCCAGGACGGCGATCTGTTCCTGGGCCCGCCTCAGGTACTCCTTGCTCCTGCGCTGGAACTCCGGTGTACGGACCTGGGCCCGGATGTGCTCTTCCACGGCCTCACGAATGACGGCGTTCGCGCTGGCATCCACCACATCGGCGTAGGCGTTCACCTTCTGCAACAGTGGTTCGGGAAATCGCACGGAGACGACGATCTGCCGCTCCTTGTCCCCTTGACGAGCTGTCTTCCGGGTGTGTTCGGTCATGGAACCCTCTTTCCGACGAGGGCATGCCGCCGCCGACCAGACGGACGACGGCACGCCGGTTACTGTCGCACCCGGGCACAGAAGTGCCAGGGAACGGAACGAACTCCGGCGGTCCACACTAGTCGTTCTGTAGTGCTGTAGTGCGGGTATCTCGTAGTTACCTCACTCTCACAGCAAGGCGTGTCGACTGAGTAACTCCCCGAAGTCCCGACTCGTCAAACGACCCGAGCGCCTTCCGGAAACGGCCCGATGACCCCTCACCGTCCCGCAACCTCAAGTCGTCCCTCGTCAGAGGCAATCAGTGCTCTCGTAGTAATAACTTGAGAACTACTGGACGTGTCACCTCTCTGTCGTTCGTGGCGCGTGTAGTCTGACGAGCAGACCCCGGAAGCTGAGAGCCAGGAGGTACCGGTGAAGTCTCACGGCGGTTCTGAGAGCGGCGGAGTACCGTCGACGCCCAGGATTTCGGCGGAGCTGGCGCGCGCCACCGCCGAAGAGGCGGTGCGGGCCATCGCCGGCGGGTCCTCCCACCTCGTCCGCGACCTCGACGTCGACCAGTCGCGCCACGTCCTACCGGAGCCGCAGTCCCCCGAGGAGAAGCTCGCCCTCCTCCACGACCCGGCCCCCCTCCGGGCCGTCCCTCCGGTCGCCGGGGTGCCCCGGGCCCGCGCGTTCTGGCGCGAGAAGACCGTGGGCGCGCTCACCGACATCTCCTCCGGCGTCCGCGGAATGCTGTGGGAGCGCACGGACCTCGACACCGACGCACTGGAGGTCATCGGTCCGCACGGCGACCCGGCCCGGCGCCTCGAGCAGGTCCGCAGGTGCATCGCGGAGGACCGGGCCTTCGTGTCGGTCGCCCTGTGCGGTTCGCTCCAGGACCTGCTGGTCACCAGCCACCCCTGGGCCGCCTCCCTGTCCGTCCTGGCCAAGGTCCCGGGTGAGCCGATCGCGGCGGCCGTCGCCACCGCCCGTCAGGCCATGGCCGCCGACTGCTCCGACGCCTACCGGTTGCTGCTGCCCGAGGGCGACTGGAAGCTGCGCACCGAGGACGACGTCCGCCACCCTGTGGCACCCGGATACGCCATCCTGCCCAAGGAGTTCCGCGCCCTTCCCTCGCCGCTGCCCGAACAGCTCTGTGCCCACGTCCAGTTCGTCGACGACACCGCCTCGGCCATCACCGAGGCCCTGATCGGCGGTCACATCCCGCTGGCGGTCTACCACGGCGGACACGTCCTGGAGTCGGCCGTGGTGCTCGTGGCCGCCGCACACGGCTTCTTCGTCCGACCCCTCACCGAGGGCGGCACCGTCCTCGCGCCCTGGCAGTGCACCGGGCTGCTGGCCTCCTCGCTGGCCGCAGGAACCGACATCCCCGGGTTGGTGCTGGGACGGTACGAGATCAACGCCAAGAACCTCGCCCAGCACCTCGGCCGGGTCCCGCTTGCCGCCCGCTGACCTCCGCCCGCCGGCGCCGCGCCGCCTCCTCGGACGTCACCGGCGGGCGGGCCGCAGCACCCCCATCCCCACCGTCCCCACCTGTGCGAAGGAACGTCGCATGAACCCCACCGACGACAACGTCACCCCGCTGCCGCAACGGGTCCAGCAGCCGCACTGGGTCCGCAAGCTCGACATCCCCGTGCCGGTGCTCCCCGCACACGTCCGCCGACGGCTGCGGACGCCCGGCTTCTGGACGGCGATGACCGCCATCGCCGCCTTCACCGCCGCCTACGGCTACGGACAGCTGCCCCGTACCCGGGACGTGGTGGTGGCGTTGGTCCTCACCGGATTCGTCGTCCTCCTGGGCGCGGTCGGCATGGTGTGCCAGACCCTCAGGGACACCCGCGGCGACTCGGCCGCCCACCAGCGCCGGGACACAGACGCGGGCACCCCCGCGACCCGGCGTCCGGCGGCCTGACCGCACGGGCGAAACGGGAAGAGCCCCGCACCGGATGATCCCCGGTGCGGGGCCCTTCTCGTACCGGCCGCTACTTCGGCTGCGGCTTGCGCACCGTCAGGTGCAGCTCCCTCAGCCGGGACTCGTCCAGCTCGGTCGGGGCGCCCATCATCAGGTCCTGGGCGTTGCCGTTGAGCGGGAAGGCGATGGTCTCGCGGATGTTGGGCTCGTCGGCCAGCAGCATGACGATGCGGTCGACACCGGGGGCGATGCCGCCGTGCGGCGGGGCGCCGAAGCGGAACGCGCGCAGCATGCCGGCGAACTCGCGCTCGACCGTCGCCGCGTCGTAGCCCGCGATCTCGAAGGCCTTGAGCATGATCTCCGGCTCGTGGTTCCGGATCGCGCCGGAGGACAGCTCCACGCCGTTGCAGACGATGTCGTACTGCCAGGCCAGGATGTCCAACGGGTCCTGGTTCTGCAGGGCGTCCATGCCGCCCTGCGGCATCGAGAAGGGGTTGTGGGAGAAGTCGATCTTCCCCGTCTCCTCGTCCTTCTCGTACATCGGGAAGTCGACGATCCAGCAGAACCGGAAGACGTTCTCCTCGAAGTGCCCGGCGCGCCGGGCGGCCTCGACGCGCACCGCGCCCATGATCTTCGAGACCTCGTCGAACTCGCCCGCGCCGAAGAACACCGCGTGGCCGGCGGCCAGCGACAGTCGCTTGGTCAGCTCCGCGACGTTCTCCTCGGTGAGGAACTTCGCGATCGGGCCGGACAGCTTGCCGTCCTCGCCGACGCGGACCCAGGCCAGGCCCTTGGCGCCCTGCGAGACGGCGTAGTCGCCGAGCTGGTCGAAGAACTTGCGGGGCTGGGCGGCGACGTCCGGGACGGGCAGCGCGCGCACGTGCTTGCCGGCGAAGGCCTTGAACTCCGAGCCCTCGAAGACGTCGGTGATGTCGACCAGCTCCAGCCGGGCGCGCAGGTCCGGCTTGTCGGAGCCGTACTTCAGCATCGCCTCGCGGAACGGGATGCGCGGGAACGGCGAGGTCACGTGGCGGCCGTTGCCGAACTCCTCGAACAGCTCCGTCATCAGCCGCTCGACCGGCTGGAAGACGTCCTCCTGCTCGACGAAGCTCATCTCGACGTCGAGCTGGTAGAACTCGCCCGGCGAGCGGTCGGCGCGGGCGTCCTCGTCACGGAAGCAGGGTGCGATCTGGAAGTACCGGTCGAAGCCGGAGATCATCAGCAGCTGCTTGAACTGCTGCGGTGCCTGCGGCAGGGCGTAGAAGCGGCCCGCGTGCAGGCGGGAGGGGACCACGAAGTCGCGGGCGCCCTCGGGGGAGGTGGCGGTGAGGATGGGCGTCGCCATCTCGTTGAAGCCCAGGGCCACCATCTTGCTGCGGATCGAGGAGATGACCGACGTGCGCAGCATGATGTTGCGGTGCATGCGCTCGCGGCGCAGGTCCAGGAAGCGGTACTCCAGGCGCCGCTCCTCGTTGACCCCGTCCTCGGTGTTGATGGTGAAGGGCAGCGGCTGGGCGGCGCCGAGCAGCTCGACCTCGCCGACCTCGACCTCGATCTCGCCGGTGGGCAGGTCGGGGTTGATGTTCTCGGCGCCGCGGGAGACGACCTTGCCGTCGACCCGAACGGTCGATTCCTTGGTGAGCTTGTCCAGCGCCTCGTAGGCCTCGGTGCCCGGACGGGCGACGAGCTGCGTGATGCCGTAGTGATCGCGCAGATCGATGAAGAGGATGCCGCCCAGGTCGCGCCGATTGTGCAGCCAGCCACTCAGTCGGACGTCGGTGCCGACGTCAGAGGAGCGGAGCTCGCCGCAGGTGTGGGACCTGTACCGATGCATCGTCGTTCATCCAGCCTTCGCGGGTCGGGGATGCGTTTCGCGTTTCACGTGAAACAACCCCAGCGTACCGGGCAGCCACGGCTGCCTTCCTCCGCATCGGCCCGCCCCGGACGCGCCACGGAGCCGGTCCGGGGCCGCGGCGACCGGTGGCAGCGTCCGATCACCTCTTCTTAAAGTGGGGCAATGCGCACTGGTGAGCCCCTGCCCGAGGTGGAGGACGTCCTTGCCGCCCTCGCGACCGGACTGTGGCACTGGGACACCGCCACCGGCGAGGTGACGGTGGACGCGGAGACCGCCCGCCTGCTCGGTCTCCCGGCGGAACAGGCGTGCCTCACGGAGGCGCAGGTGCGGGCCCGGCTGCACCCGGTGGACTGGAACGAGATCACCGGGGTGGTCCAGCTCGCCGTCGCCGAGAACACCCTCGCCGAGGTCCGGATCCGGATCATGGACGAGCACGGCCACATCGTCCGGGTCGTCCGCAGCCGCTCCAAGCCCTCGTTCGACCCCGTGCGCAAGGCGTACGAGCTGACCGGCACCCTCCAGGAGGTCGCCGAGCCGAGGCCGGGCACCCCCGCCGGGCGCAGCGCGGTCACCGGCGAGTGGCGCCGCTCGCGGGAGGCCTTCCTGCTGGACGCGGGCCGGGCGCTGGCCGAGGCGCGGTCCACCGAGGAGGTGCTGCGGGTCGCGGCCGGGCTGTCGATGCCGGGGTTCTCCCCGGACGGCCTCGCGGTCTTCGGGGTCTCGGGCGACCGGCTCACCGTCATCGGCCACCACGGGCAGCCCCAGCGGGACATGAACCCGTTCATCGACATGCCGCTGGAGACGGACTACCCGGCTGCCGAGGTGGTGCGCACCGGCCGGGCCGTCTACCTCTCCTCCCCCGGGCAGTACCGGCACCGGTACCCCCTCACCTGGCCCCTCGCCGAGCGCTTCGGCCGCCACTCCTGGGCCTTCCTGCCGCTGACGGTGGCGGGCCGCACCATGGGCGCCTGGATGGCGGCCTTCACGTATCCGGTCGCCTTCACGCCCGACGAGCGCTCCGTGCTCACCACGGTGGCGCGGATGCTGGCCCAGGCCCTGTCCCGGGCGGGCGCCGCCGAGACCCAGCGGGAACTGGCCGAGGGGCTGCAACGCTCCATGCTGCCCATGCTCGGCCCGCAGATCCCCGGCATGGACGTCGCCGCCCGCTACGTCCCCACCGGCGGCGGCCTCCAGGTCGGCGGCGACTGGTACGACATGATCCCGCTGCCCGGGGGCCGCATCGCCCTGGTGATCGGCGACGTCCAGGGCCACGACGTGCGAGCGGCCGGGCTGATGGGCCAGCTGCGCATCGCCCTGCGCGCCTACGCCTCCGAGGGCCACCGGCCCGACGCGGTGCTCGCCCGCGCCTCGCACTTCTTCCACAGCCTCGCCACGTCCGAGGACGACCCGGGCGACCTGCGCTTCGCGACCTGCTACTACGCCGAGGTCGACCCCGCCACCGGCACCGTGGAGAGCGCCCGCGCCGGGCACCTCGACCCGGTGGTGCGGATGGCCGACGGCACGGCGCTGATCCTCGCCACGGCGGGCGGACTGCCGCTGGGCATCGACCCCGACTCGGACTACCCGACGACGCGGCTCGCCCTGGCGCCCGGGGACACCCTGATGCTGTGCACGGACGGCCTGGTCGAGACCGGCGGCCACGATCTGCAGAGCGGCTGGCACCGCCTGCGCGTGATCCTGGAGGAGCACACCGGGGGTCTGGAGGAGCTGGCCGACGCGCTGGTCCAGGCCGTGCACGGTCCCTCCTCGCACCACACCACCGGGCCGCTCGCCGACCGCCGGGAGGACGACATCGCGCTGCTGCTGCTGTGCCGGCAGGGCGAGGGCTGCGGCTGCGGCGAGTCCACCGCGGCCCGGGCACCGGTCCGGCGCACGATGCTGACGATCGCCCAGGCCGAGCCGGCCCGGATCGCCACCGCCCGGCAGCACCTGCGCGACCTGCTGCACGACTGGCCCGGCGAGGAGCAGCGGGACGCGGCGGTGCTGCTGCTCTCCGAGATGCTGACGAACGTCCTGGTCCACACCGACACCGACGCCCTGCTCGTCGCCGAGGTGGTGGGGGAGCCGGGTGAGCGGCGGATCCGCGTGGAGGTCACCGACCACGGCGACGACCTGCCGCACAAGCGCAGGCCGGGGGAGATGGCGTCCTCCGGGCGCGGGCTGATGCTGATCGAGCTGCTCGCGGACGCGTGGGGCGTCGCCCCGCGCGGCGAGGGCAAGAGCATCTGGTACGAGCTCTACGAGTCCGCCGACCCCGACGACGACTCCGGCCCCGCGGCCCGCCCGGAGGTGCCGGCGGCCTCGTAACGCCCCTGGAGTTCGTGCACGATCCCGAAGGCCGCGGCGGTCAGCGGCACGGCGAGGAGCATCCCCAGGATGCCCGCCACCGAGGCGCCCGCGGTGAGCGCCAGCAGCACGACGGCCGGGTGCATCTGGACCGTGCGGCTCTGCACCATCGGCTGGAGCACATGACCCTCCAGCACCTGCACGGCCAGCACCACGCCGAGAGCCCACAGCGCGATGACGAACCCCCGGTCGGCCAGTGCCACCAGCACCGCGACGGCGCCGGAGATGAACGCGCCGAGATAGGGGATGTAGGCGCCGACGAAGACCAGCGCCCCGAGCCCGACCGCGCCGGGGACGCGCAGGACGAGCAGCCCGACGGTGATGCAGACCGCGTCGATGAGGGCGATCAGGGTGGTGCCCCGCATGAAGCCCTCGACGGCCCCGAACGCCCGCCGGGCCATGGCCTCGACCGTGTCCGCGGCGCCCGGCGGGGCGAGGGCGCGCACCGTGCCGGTGGCCCGGTCGGAGTCGCGCAGGAAGAAGAAGACGAGCAGCAGGGCCAGCACGGCCATGGCCAGCATCTCGCCGACGACGCTGATGCCGGTCACCACCCCCGAGGCGGCGGTGCCGCCGAACTTGCCCAGCAGTTCACGGGCGTTGGAGGCGACGTCGTCCAGCGAGGTGCCGGCCGCACCGAAGTGCTCGGCGATGCCCTTGGCCGCGTCCCGCAGCGAGGCGACGATCTGGTCGCCGGTCTCCACGAGCGCGGAGACCACGATGTACACGGCCCCGCCGACCACGGCCAGCACGGCCGCGCAGGTCAGTCCGGCGGCCAGCGACCGCTGCACATGGGCCTTCACCAGCCGCCGGTGCAGCGGCCGGAGCAGGGCGGTGCCGAGCAGCGCGAGCAGCGCCGGCGTCACCGCGGTGCGAAGCTCCACGCAGAGCCGGATCGCGACGTAGACCACACCGCTGGCGAGCAGGACGACGGCGCACCAGGCGGCGAAGCGACGGACCGGACCGGGGAGCAGGGACACGCTTCCACCCGATCACGCACCGGGCGGGCTGTCCTGCGTGGACGGCCCGCCCGGGTGACGCACGGTCAGGCGCCGGGACCCTCGGCGGACATCCCGTGCACCGCCGGGACCGTGCCGAGCCGGCCCTTCTGGAAGTCCTCGAAGGCCTGCTGGAGTTCGTCGCGGGTGTTCATCACGAACGGCCCGTAGTGCGCCATGGGCT
The DNA here is from genome assembly GCF_004364245.1 of Streptomyces sp. BK208. GTDB lineage: Bacteria > Actinomycetota > Actinomycetes > Streptomycetales > Streptomycetaceae > Streptomyces. The sequence continues at coordinate 306,715 of NZ_SOAV01000009.1, forward strand.
CACGGATGGGCCGGCCGCCGAGGAGGACGACCTCCAGGTCCGGCGTGCGGGAGTCCTGCTTCTCGTCCGCGCGGACGGTCAGCGAGCCCCCGGCGCCGAAGACGGCGGTCTGCCCGAGGTGCACCGGCCGCCGTTCGGCACCCACCGACCCGCGCCCGGCCATCACGTACGCCAGGCCGTTGAAGTCCTCCCGCCAGGGCAGGGTGACCTCGGCGCCCGGCGCCAGCGTCGCGTGGACCATCGTGATCGGCGTGTGCGTGATCCCGGGGCCCTCGTGTCCGCCCAGCTCACCGGCGATGACGCGGAGCAGGGCGCCGCCGTCGGGGGAGGTGAGCAGCTGGACGCTGCCGCTGCGGATGTCCTGGTACCTGGGGGCCATCATCTTGTCCTTGGCCGGCAGGTTCACCCACAGCTGGAGCCCGTGGAACAGCCCGCCCGACATCACCAGCTGCTCCGGCGGCGCCTCGATGTGCAGCAGGCCGGAGCCCGCCGTCATCCACTGGGTGTCGCCGTTGGTGATGGTGCCGCCGCCGCCGTTGGAGTCCTGGTGGTCGAAGATCCCGTCGACGATGTAGGTCACGGTCTCGAAGCCGCGGTGGGGGTGCCACGGGGTGCCCTTGGGCTCGCCGGGCGCGTACTCCACCTCTCCCATCTGGTCCATCATGATGAACGGGTCGAGGTGGCGGTAGTTGATCCCGGCGAACGCGCGGCGCACCGGGAAGCCCTCGCCCTCGAAACCGCTGGGCGCGGTCGTGACGGTGAGCACGGGGCGTGCGACGGCGTCGGCGGGTGCGGAGACGCGGGGCAGCGTCAACGGGTTCTCGACGGTCACGGCAGGCATGTCGACCTCCTCGGGCGGTGTGCGACCACTTTAGTTGAGCGTTGAACTTCTTGCTACCCCGAACCACGAAAGCCCGGAGGGCATTCCCTCCGGGCTCACGGCAGGCGACGGCGACGACGACGGGTCAGCCGTACATGCGGCGCATGGCGAAATCGACCATCTGTTCGACGGCCTTCGCATCGAAGACCATCCGGTGCTCACCCTCCATGTCCAGGACGAAGCCGTAGCCGGTCGGCAGCAGGTCGATCACCTCCGCGCCGGTGATCACGAAGTACTTGGACTCCTTGCCCGCGTACCGCCGCAGCTCCTTCAGCCCGGTGAACATGGGGATCACCGGCTGCTGGGTGTTGTGCAGCGCGAGGAAGCCGGGATTGTCGCCGCGGGGGCAGTAGACCTTCGACGTCGCGAAGATCTGCTGGAAGTCCTCGGCGGACATCTGGCCGGTGGTGAAGGCGCGCACCGCGTCCGCGAGCGAGGGCGGGGACGGCTCGGGGTACAGCGGCGGCTGCTGCCCGTACCCGCCGGCCATCGGCTGCTGCGGGGGCGGGGAGTACTGCTGCTGCTGTTGGCCCGCGGTCTGGTCGTAGCCGTACATGCAGCACAGAGTAACGAGTAACGAGTCACAGATGGGCGGCTCGGGGTTGCTTCTTATTACCGACGGGTAGCATCATCGGAGCTACTAGTTGGTACGTGTACGGATGCGAGGAGCGAGTGCCTCGCCGATCTCTCAACGGAGCCGTCGCCATGGGGCACTACAAGCCGAATCTCCGGGACATCGAGTTCAACCTCTTCGAGGTGCTCGGCCGTGACAAGGTGTACGGCACGGGCCCGTTCGCGGAGATGGACACGGACACCGCCAGGAGCGTCCTGGAGGAGCTGACCCGCCTCTCCGAGAACGAGCTGGCCGAGTCCTTCGCCGACGCCGACCGCAACCCGCCGGTCTTCGACCCGGAGACCAACACCGCTCCGGTCCCGGCGTCCTTCAAGAAGAGCTACCAGGCCTTCATGGACTCCGAGTACTGGCGCCTCGGCCTGCCCGAGGAGATCGGCGGCACCACCTCGCCGCGCTCCCTGATCTGGGCGTACGCGGAGCTGATCCTCGGCGCCAACCCGGCCGTGTGGATGTACTCCTCCGGCCCGGCGTTCGCCGGCATCCTCTTCGAGGAGGGCAACGAGGTCCAGAAGCACATCGCCTCGATCGCCGTCGAGAAGCAGTGGGGCTCCACCATGGTGCTCACCGAGCCGGACGCCGGCTCGGACGTCGGCGCCGGCCGCACCAAGGCCGTGCAGCAGGAGGACGGCTCCTGGCACATCGAGGGCGTGAAGCGCTTCATCACCTCCGGCGAGCACGACATGTCGGAGAACATCCTCCACTACGTCCTCGCCCGCCCCGAGGGCGCCGGACCCGGCACCAAGGGCCTGTCCCTCTTCCTCGTCCCGAAGTACGAGTTCGACTTCGAGACCGGTGAGCTGGGCGAGCGCAACGGCGTCTACGCCACCAACGTCGAGCACAAAATGGGCCTGAAGGCCTCCAACACCTGCGAGATGACCTTCGGCGACCGCCACCCCGCCAAGGGCTGGCTGATCGGCGACAAGCACGACGGCATCCGCCAGATGTTCCGCATCATCGAGTTCGCCCGCATGATGGTCGGCACGAAGGCGATCTCCACCCTCTCCACGGGCTACCTCAACGCCCTGGAGTACGCCAAGGAGCGCGTCCAGGGCCCCGACCTGGCCAACTTCATGGACAAGACGGCCCCCAAGGTCACCATCACGCACCACCCGGACGTGCGCCGCTCCCTGATGACGCAGAAGGCGTACGCCGAGGGCATGCGCGCCCTGGTCATGTACACCGCCTCGGTGCAGGACGAGATCCAGCTCAAGGAGGCGGGCGGCGAGGACGCCTCGGCCGAGCACGCCCTCAACGACCTGCTCCTGCCGGTCGTCAAGGGCTACGGCTCCGAGAAGGCCTACGAGCAGCTCGCCCAGTCGCTCCAGACCTTCGGCGGCTCCGGCTTCCTGCAGGAGTACCCGATCGAGCAGTACATCCGGGACGCCAAGATCGACACCCTGTACGAGGGCACCACGGCGATCCAGGGCCAGGACTACTTCTTCCGGAAGATCGTCCGCAACCAGGGCGCCGCGCTGAACTCGCTCGCCGAGGACATCAAGAAGTTCCTGGCGCTCGCCACCGGCGGCGAGGAGCTGTCCGGCGCCCGCGAGCACCTGGCCAAGGCCGCCGTCGAGCTGGAGGCCATCGTCGGCCTGATGCTCACCGACCTCGCGGCCACCGAGCAGGACGTCAAGAACATCTATAAGGTCGGCCTCAACACCACCCGCCTGCTCCAGGCCTCCGGTGACGTGATCGTCGGCTACCTGCTCCTCAAGGGCGCCGCCATCGCCGTCGAGAAGCTGCCGACCGCGTCCGCCAAGGACAAGGCCTTCTACACCGGCAAGATCGCCGCGGCGAAGTTCTTCGCGGCCAACGTCCTGCCCGGCCTCACCCTGGCCCGCAAGATCGCCCAGGGCGTCGAGCTCGACCTGATGGAGCTGGACGAGGCGGCCTTCTAGGACCGGTCCGTCCCGCCCCCACGAGGGCCCGCTCCCGCCGGACGGGAGACGGGCCCTCGTACGTCGTTAAGGTGAACCCCATGAGCGCACCCTCCCGCTTCGACCGCGGCCACACCGACGATCTGATGACCTTCCTGTCGGCGAGCCCGACTCCGTACCACGCCGTGGCGAACGCCGCCGAGCGGCTGGAGAAGGCCGGGTTCCGCCAGGTCGCGGAGACCGACGCCTGGGAGGCCACGAGCGGCGGCAAGTACGTGCTGCGCGGCGGTGCGATCGTGGCCTGGTACGTCCCCGAGGGTGCCGCGGCGCACACCCCCTTCCGCATCGTCGGCGCCCACACCGACTCCCCCAACCTGCGCGTCAAGCCCCGCCCGGACACCGGGGGCCACGGCTGGCGCCAGGTCGCCGTGGAGATCTACGGCGGCCCGCTGATGAACTCCTGGCTCGACCGCGACCTCGGTCTGGCCGGTCGTCTCTCGCTGCGCGACGGCACCACCCGCCTGGTCGACGTCGACCGTCCGCTGCTGCGCGTCCCCCAACTCGCCATCCACATGGACCGCAACGTCACCGCGGACGGCCTCAAGCTCGACAAGCAGCGCCACCTCCAGCCCGTCTGGGGCCTGGGGGACACCGTGCGCGACGGCGACCTGATCGCCTTCCTGGAGGACGAGGCGGGCCTGTCCCGCGGCGAGGTCACCGGCTGGGACCTGATGACGCACCCCGTGGAACCCCCGGCGTACCTGGGCCGCGACCGGGAGCTGGTGGCCGGCCCGCGGATGGACAACCTGCTGTCCGTGCACGCCGGGACGGCCGCGCTGGCCGCCGTCGCCGCCTCCGGCGCCGAACTTCCGTACATCCCGGTGCTGGCGGCCTTCGACCACGAGGAGACCGGCTCGCAGTCGGACACCGGCGCCGACGGCCCGCTGCTCGGCACCGTCCTGGAGCGCTCGGTCTTCTCCCGCGGCGGCTCCTACGAGGACCGGGCGCGCGCCTTCGCCGGCACCGTCTGCCTGTCCTCCGACACGGGCCACGCCGTCCACCCCAACTACGCGGAGCGGCACGACCCGACGCACCACCCGCGCGTCAACGGCGGCCCGATCCTCAAGGTCAACGTCAACAACCGCTACGCCACCGACGGTTCGGGACGCGCGGTGTTCGCCGCGGCCTGCGAGAAGGCGGACGTCCCCTTCCAGACCTTCGTCTCCAACAACTCCATGCCGTGCGGCACCACCATCGGCCCCATCACCGCGGCCCGGCACGGCATCAGCACCGTCGACATCGGCGTGGCCATCCTGTCGATGCACAGCGTGCGGGAGTTGTGCGGCGCCGACGACCCGCACCTGCTGGCGAACGCCCTGGTGGCCTTCCTCCAGCCGTAGCCGGGAACGCGAACGCCGCCCCACGGCATGAGGGTTGACACCCGGGGTACCCGCACGGAACCGGATCGACCGGATTCCCGGAACCGACCGGCTCTGACAGGGAGGCAACACTCATGGGCCTCGGCGGGTGCATCATCCTCATCGCCGTGGGAGCCATCCTCACGTTCGCGACCGACTGGGACATGCAGGGCGTCAACCTCGACCTGGTCGGCGTGATCTTCATGGTCGTCGGCCTGATCGGCGTCGCGACGTTCAGCAGCATCGCCCGGCGCCGCCGCGTCATGATGCCGCCGACGACCCCGGTCGTCGAGGACCGCCCCCACACGCAGGACGGCTACCACAACGGCTACGGCGCCTGAGCCGGCCGGACGTACACGGCACTCGTCCTGTCGGCCTACCGCCCGCGTCCCGCGGCGGTCGGCGGGGAAGCGGTCAGGACATGAGATTCCTCGTGTACGACCGGCTCCTCGGCATCGGTGACGACTACTGGATCGAGGACGTCAACGGCAACAAGGTCTTCCTCGTCGACGGCAAGGCGATGCGGCTGCGGGACACCTGGGAGCTGAAGGACGCCCAGGGACGCGTGCTCATCGACATCCACCAGAAGATGTTCGCCCTGCGCGACACGATGGTGATCGAGCGGGCCGGCGAGCCCTTGGCGCGCATCAAGCGCAAACGTCTCTCCCTGCTGCGCAACCACTACCGCGTCACCCTGGCCGACGGCACCGAACTGGACGTCAGCGGCAAGATCCTCGACCGGGAGTTCGCCGTCGAGTACGACGGGGAACTGCTGGCCGTGATCTCCCGGCGGTGGCTGACCCTCCGCGACACCTACGGCGTGGACGTCGTACGGGAGGACGCGGACCCGGCGCTGCTCATCGCCCTCACCGTGTGCGTGATCCACCTGGCGGAGAAGGAGCGGGAGGACGACTGAGGCCCCGCGGCCCGGCGGCGCCTCACGCCGTGCGGCGGACGGCGCGGCCGAGGAGCAACGGCACCGCGAGGTGGTGCACGGGCGAGGCGAGGGACCACAGCGCCCGGCCGGTCCGGCGCTCGTGGAACACGTACGTCGCCCAGAGCAGCCGCGCGTCGTCGACGGTCACGACGTTCCGCACGGTCAGCGACGGCGCGCGGGCCTCCAGGACGATCCTCACCGGTCCGGTCTCCAGCACGCGCCAGCCCACCAGGTGCCGGCGCGAGCCCCGCGGCCCCAGCCGCAGCCCCAGCACGCCCGCCCAGCCCGTGCGGAACAGCTCACGCAGGACCACCGGGACGTCCTCGAAGCTGGCGCGCACCCACTTCTCGGGCGCCAGCCGGGGAAGTCCGGCGGTCGGGAGTTCGAACGCCGACGCGAAGTGGGCGCCCGCGGGTGCCACCCGGACGCGGCGAACGGCTGGGGTACCGGTGTGTGCCATACCCGGATGTCTGGGCGGCACGGACGCGCGCGAAACACGCGCGTCAACACGGCGTCACCCGGCGTCACACGGCGTCAACCGCGCGGCGGCTCCAGGCCGAGCACCCGGTCCTTCAGGGCCGGGAACTGCTCCCTGGTGCGCGCCACCTTCGCCGGGTCGAACTCGACCGTGAGGACCTCCTCGTCGGCACCGGCCTGTGCGAGCACCTCGCCCCAGGGGTCCACCACGATCGAGTGACCGGCCTGCGGGACCCCGGCGTGCGTCCCGGCCGTTCCGCAGGCGAGGACGAAGGCCTGGTTCTCCACCGCCCGCGCCTGGGCCAGGAGCGTCCAGTGGGACCGGCGGCGCTCCGGCCAGCCCGCCGGGACGACGAGCAGCTCGGCACCGGCGTCGACGAGGGAGCGGAAGAGCTCGGGGAAGCGCAGGTCGTAGCAGGTCGCGACGCCGACGGTGGTGTCCGCGAGCGGGACCGTCACCGGCTCGCGCCCCGCCCCCATCAGCACGGCCTCGCCCTGGTCGAAACCGAAGCGGTGGATCTTGCGGTACGAGGCGGCCAGCTCGCCGGAGGGGGAGAGGACGAGGGAGGTGTTGTAGAGCCGCCCGTCCTCGGCCCGCTCGGGGACCGACCCCGCGTGCAGCCACACGCCCGCGTCGCTCGCCGCCTTCGCCATGGCCTCGTACGTCGGGCCGCGCAGCGGCTCGGCCGCCGCGTCGAACTCCTCGAAGGCGAACGCGCCCGTGGTCCACAGCTCCGGCAGGACGACGAGATCGGCGCCCGCCTGCTCCCGTACCAGAGCCGCCGCCCGCAGGCGACGCGCTTCGACCTGTTCGTCCTCGTTCACGGCGATTTGGATCAGAGAGGCGCGCACACTACCACCGTCCTGGCATTCGAGCCGTCCACACGGGCCTACGATCGTCACACGAAAGCACTGCCGGGGTGCCGCACAGCAGCGTAACTTAGGAGGTGTCGATGGGATCCTGCCGGAGTCGCGGGGCCTGGCACGCACATCTGCGGCGTTGTCGTCGGTTGCCAACGCTCCGCGTTGCCGCCCTCCTCCGCCTTGCAGCTGCACGCACCAGACCCCGCTCGGGTCGGCGAAGAGGCACCCGCTGCCCGGAGTCGGCCTGATCCAATCGACACCCCCTAGCCTCCCAAGACACCCGCCGACTGCCGCCGCCGCCACTGGCACCGCCGCCACCAACCGCCCGTGTACCGACCGCCGAGGGGTCCCGTTCCGTGAGTCTGCATCCCACTCTCCAGCCCTACGCCGACGCCTGGACGCACTCCATCGAGGCGATATCCGAGCTGGTGCAGCCGCTTGTGGAGGCAGAGTGGAACCGCCGGACCCCCTGCCCGGGCTGGTCGGTGCGCGACGTCGTCTCGCACGTGATGGGCCTGGACTCCGAGATGCTCGGCGACCCGCGCCCCATCCACACGCTCCCGCGCGACCTCTACCACGTCACCAACGACCACCAGCGCTACATGGAGATGCAGGTCGACGTCCGCCGCCACCACACGGCGCCGGAGATGACGTCCGAGCTGGAGTACATGGTCATCCGGCGCAACCGCCAGCTGCGGAACGAGTCGCGGGATCCCGGCACGAAGGTGCGCGGCCCGCTCGGCACCGAGCCGACCCTCGAAGAGGCGATGCGCCGGCACGCCTTCGCCGTGTGGGCGCACGAACAGGACCTGCGCACGGCCCTCGGCCGTCCCGGCAACCTCGACTCCCCCGGCGCGCACGTCGCGCGTGACGTGCTGCTCGGCGAGCTGCCCGCCGTCGTCGCCGACCGCGCGGACGCGCCGCGCAGCTCGGCCGTCGTCTTCGACGTCCACGGCCCGGTGGAGTTCCTGCGCACCGTCCGCGTCGACATCCAGGGCCGCGGCACCCTGGAATCGTCCCCGGCTCTCGGCCCCGCCGCCACCCTCAGCCTCGACTGGGAGACGTACGTCCGCCTCGCCTGCGGCCGCGTGACCCCGCAGGCGGCGGCGGACCGCATCAAGACGGAGGGCGACCAGGACCTGGCGGAGGCGATCCTGCGGCACTTCACGGTCACGCAGTAGGTTTTCAGCCCGCTGGGGCCCCTCCGGGGAAGCTCGAGCACGAGGCCGTTCAGGCCGAGCGGGGGCCCGGGGGCGGCAGCCCCCGGCCCGGCCCGCACCCGCGCCGGGTGCCTACACCGGCACGTGCACCGCCTCCACCCGGCTGGCGACCAGCCGCTCCCGCTCCCGCAGCGCGGCCCGCTTGCGCAACCGCAGGATCTGCGTGACCCCGAGCGCCTGCAGCACGAACACCGACGAGAACGCCACGGTGTAGTCGTCCCCCGTCGCGTCCAGCAGCACCCCCACCGCGAACAACGTGGTCATCGACGCCACGAAGCCGCCCATGTTCGTGATCCCGGACGCCGTGCCCTGCCGCTCCGGCGGATTCGCCGGCCGCGCGAAGTCGAAGCCGATCATCGACGCCGGCCCGCACGCACCCAGCACCGTGCACAGCACCACCAGCAGCCACATCGGCGCGTGCGGACCCGGGCAGGCCAGCGTCGCCGCCCACAGCACGGCCGTCGCGCCCACCGTGCCGAGCGCCAGCGGCAGCCGCGCCGCGTGGTGCCGGGCGATGATCTGGCCGTAGACCAGGCCGACCGCCATGTTGGAGAGCACCACCAGGGTGAGCAGGTCCCCGGCCGTCGCCCGGGACAGCCCCTGCGCCTCGACCAGGAACGGCATCCCCCACAGCAGCAGGAACACCATCGCCGGGAACTGGGTGGTGAAGTGCACCCACAGCCCCAGCCGCGTCCCCGGCTCGCGCCAGGACAGGGCGATCTGCCGCCGCACGTACGCCGCTCCCTGGTGCGGCAGCGGCTCCGGCTCGTGCCCCTCGGGGTGGTCCTTGAGGAAGAGGAGCAGCAGGACGAAGACGACGACGCCCGCCAGCGCGCTGCCCGCGAAGGCCGCCGTCCAGCCGATGCCGTGCAGCAGCCGGGCCAGGACGAGGGTGGAGACCAGGTTGCCCGCCATGCCGACGAGACCGGCCAGCTGGGCGACCATCGGCCCGCGCCGGGCCGGGAACCAGCGGGTGCCCAGCCGCAGCACGCTGATGAACGTCATCGCGTCGCCGCAGCCCAGCAGCGCCCGCGAGGCCAGCGCCATGCCGTACGAGGGGGAGAAGGCGAAGCCCAGCTGCCCGGCCGTGAAGAGCACGACGCCGATGCCCAGCACCTTCTTCGTGCCGAGCCGGTCGACCAGCAGGCCGACGGGTATCTGCATGCCGGCGTAGACCAGCAGCTGGAGGATCGAGAAGGTGGACAGCGCCGAGGCGTTGACGTGGAACCGGTCGGCGGCGTCCAGGCCGGCGACCCCCAGCGAGGTACGGAAGATGACGGCGACGAAGTAGACGGAGACGCCGATGCCCCACACGGCGATCGCGCGCCGCCCGCCCGGCGGGTCACCGGGCAGGACCCGGCCGGCCGAGGTGGCCGCGCTCATCGGACCTCCCCCCGTGCCAGGTGCGAGAACCAGCCCACGTGCCGGCCCACCACTCCGACGGCCGCCTCGGCGTCCCCGGCGCGCAGCGCGTCGAGGAGTTCCTCGTGCTCGGCGAGGGTCTTGGCGATCCGGTCGGGGTGGGAGTGCATCACGGCGACGCCCATGCGCAGCTGCCGGTCGCGGAGCTGGTCGTAGAGACGGGAGAGGATCTCGTTGCCGCCACTGCGGACGATCTCGGCGTGGAAACAGCGGTCGGTGACGGAGGCGGCGGCGAAGTCACCGGCGGACGCCTGCTCCTTCTGCCGGTCGAGCAGCTCCTCCAGCCGCTCGACCAGTCCGGGCGGGGCGGGTACGGCCTTCCTGGCCGCGTGCTCCTCGACCAGCAGCCGGGTCTCCACCACGTCCGCGATCTCCTGCGCGGAGACGGGCAGGACCAGCGCGCCCTTCTTGGGGTAGAGCCGGATCAGCCCCTCGGCCTCCAGCCGCAGCAGCGCCTCGCGCACCGGGGTGCGGGAAACGCCCACGGCCTCGGCCAGCTCGCCCTCGGTGAGCAGCGTCCCGCCCTCGTAGCGGCGCTCGAGGACGCCCTGCTTGACGTGGGTGTAGACGCGGTCCGCCGCGGGGGGCTGCTTCACTGCCGTGGTCATGCCGACAGGATAGATACAACAGGGACGCAAGAGGGATCCGGTCCAGCATCCGGACGCCGGCTCACCCGTACGGGGGTATCCGGCATTCCCCGGTTTCCATCGCGCAACCTTTTGCCCCCCTCGGGGGTCGCACTGACACGGCCACAGCGCTGTCGACCACAACTCGGCCGTATTCCTGGGGAATTCACCACAATCGGGGTAATCGACTCAATGAACACCATTTCCGGCACCCGCCTTCACCGGGCCCTCGCCGTCGCCCTGACCGGCGGCGCCGTCCTCGCCACCGGAGCCCTCGCCACCGCGCCCGCGCAGGCCGCCGCACCCGAGCGCGTCCTCACGGCGCCCGAGCACGTCCTCAACGCTCCCGAACGCGTCCGCACCGGTCCGCGGACCGCCGTCGCCGCGCCCTCGATCGCCGCCAAGGGCGGCTTCGTGATGAACAACGCGAACGGCACGTCCCTCTACACCAAGGCCGCCGACACCAAGCGCTCGACCGGCTCGACGACCAAGATCATGACCGCCAAGGTCGTGCTCGCCCAGCCGAAGCTGAACCTGGACGCCAAGGTCACCATCCAGATGGCGTACAGCGACTACATCGTGTCGAAGAACGCCTCCTCCGCCCGCCTGATCGTCGGCGACCAGGTGACGGTGCGCCAGCTGCTCTACGGGCTGATGCTGCCGTCCGGCTGCGACGCCGCGTACGCGCTGGCCGACAAGTTCGGCTCGGGCACGACGCGGGCGGCGCGGGTGAAGTCCTTCATCGGCAAGATGAACGCGAGCGCCAAGAGCCTCGGCCTGAAGAACACGCACTTCGACTCGTTCGACGGCATCGGCAACGGCAAGAACTACTCCACGCCGCGCGACCTCACGAAACTCGCGAGCAGTGCGATGAAGAACTCCACCTTCCGCACGATCGTGAAGACCAAGAAGTACACGGCGAAGACGAAGACCAAGAAGGGCGGCACCCGCACGATGGCCGCCTGGACCAACACCAACACGCTGCTCAGCAGTTACAGCGGCACGATCGGCGTGAAGACCGGGTCGGGCGCGGAGGCCAAGTACTGCCTGGTCTTCGCCGCGACGCGCAAGGGCAAGACCGTCATCGGCACGGTCCTGGCGTCCTCGTCGTCCACCCAGCGCGCCACGGACGCCACGAAGCTCATGAACTACGCCTTCACGAAGTAGTCCTGACCCGCACGCACCACCGAGAAGGGCCCGTCGCCGACGCGACGGGCCCTTCTCGTCGTACCGGTCGCCCTGAGCCGGTCCTCTGGGCCGTCCCCTGTACCGATGGAACGCATGGTGATAGTTTCATTGGCACCATGCTGCTGAGTCTGGACAAGACCGACACCCGCCCCTTGCACGAACAGGTGGCCGGCGCCGTCCGGCGCGCCATCGCCGAAGGCGAGTGCGCCCCGAGGGACCGCCTGCCCTCGGCCCGCGACCTCTCCGCGGCCCTGGACGTCAACGTCAACACCGTGCTGCGCGCACTGCGCGACCTGCGGGACGAGGGCCTGCTGGAGTTCCGCCGGGGCCGGGGGGTGACGGTGGCCGAGGGCGCCGGGCCCCGCTCCGAGCTGCAGATCCGGGTCGGGGAACTGCTCGTCGAGGCGGCTCGGCTGGGTTACAGCAGGACCGATCTCATCGACATGATCAGGGGGATGCCATGAGGGACACGAAAGCGGCACGGCGTGCGACGGCGGCCGTCTGGACGGTCGGGGTCACAGCGGTGCTCGCCGCGATGCCCCTGCTGGCGCGAGACCGGCTGCCGGAACGGCTGGCAACCCACTGGGGCCTGAACGGCGAAGCACCCGACGGCTCGATGCCCCTGTGGGCGGCGTCTCTCGTCCCCGCGCTGATCTGGCTGGTGACGGCGGCCGCGGTCACCGTCCCCCTGACGCGGGCGGGCCCGCCGGGCCGCCCTTTGACCACCGTGCTCCTGCTCCCCATGGGCATCGTCCTCACCGGCGCGCAGGCCGCGGTCATCCGCTCCAACCTGGACCGTGCGGACTGGCACGAGGCCCGTCAGCCCACCGCCTGGGTCGTCGCGATCCTGGTCGCGGCGGTACTCGCGGGAGTGGCCGGATGGCTGATCGTCACCCGTCGGCGCGGCACCGCGGACGCCGGCACGGCGTCCGGCGAGGGCGCCCCCGCGCTGGACATCCCCGAGGGCCGGCGGCTGGTCTGGTTCGCCCGCACCGCCAACCCCTGGCTCCAGCTGGTCGCGGCCGCGATCGGCCTGGTGGCCTTGGGCGCCCTCGTCGCGCAGGCCGGTGGCGTGGCCGCCCCGGGCACCCTGTGGGCGCTGTTCGCCGGCTGCGCCGCCGGGTCCCTGGCCTGCGCGGTCTTCTCCTCCGTCCAGGCCCGCGTCTCCGAGCGGGGCCTGGAGGTCTCGTTCGGTCCGCTCGGCTGGCCCGGACGCCGCTGGGCGCCCGGTGACATCGACACGGCGCGGATGGAGGTCCGCCGTCCCGCCCAGGTCGGTGGCTGGGGCTACCGCATCAGCGGCCTCGGCACCACGGTGATGCTGCGCGCCGGCGAGTGCCTGGTCATACGGCCTCGTGGCCGCCGGAGCGACTTCGCGGTGAGCGTCGACGACGCCGAGCGGGGCGCGGCCCTGCTCAACGCGCTGCGCACGAAGGAGGCCCGGGGCTGAGGACCACGGCTCCGAAGCCGTCCGGCACCCGACTGAGCAGCCGTCCTACACGCAACTCGTCGGCCACCGCTCAGTTTTCACTCATCTTCGCTCGCAGTCGTGAACATCACCGATCCGACTGGCATATGCCCCCAGCTCCGCCCTACGTTCCGCGACGGAGGTGGTTCACATGAACGAACCCAGCAAACGGCAGAACTCTGCCGAGCAGCACGACGCGATCGACGTCAGCGACTTCGTCTACGCGGCGACCGGCGCCCGGGTACGGAGGCTGACGATGCCGGACGGCAGCCACTGGTTCCCGGCGGTCGACGTCTGCAAGGAACTCGGCCACACCAACTCTCGGAAGGCGCTCGCGGATCACGTGCCCGCCGAGCACCGAGAGATGCTCGAGACCGTAACCGGAAGTTACGGTCTCGGCGTTCCCGCAGGCAGGGGGTGGCGCCGAGACTTGCATGTCCTTTCTCTCCAAGGTCTCATCCTCCTCGTCAACGCCTGCACCAAACCGGCCTGCGCCCCCTTCAAGCAGTGGGTCGCAGAAGTCGTCGAGACCGTGCAGCGCGAAGGTTCGTACTCCCTCGACGAGGCCGAGGTGCAGCCCGCCGGACCCGGCGCGCCCGTCGCCTACGCCATGCCGGACCAGGTCGCCGAGGCCATCGTCCGGCTGGAGGCGCACAACCTCCGGCTGGACGAGGAACTGGCCGAGGGGCAGCGGACGTCGATCGCGTTGCAAAGGGAGATGCTGGCCACCCAGCAGGCCACCCTCGCCACGCAGCAGGCGGGGCTCGCCGTGCAACAGGCCATGGTCCGGGCACTGGAACGCATCGCGGACCGGTTCGACGCCCTGGCCGTTTCCCAGGCGGTGCCCCGCGGCCCTCTCGCCCCGGTGCCCACCACGGAGTCGGTGCTGGCCGACTGGCGTCGGCGGCTGTCCGTGACCGAGGACGTGTGGACGGTCGCCGTGATCATCGCTCCGGTGCTCGTCGAGAAGGGCGAGCTGCGCGAGCCGCTGGAGTCCATCGCCGTACGTACGGGACTTACCGTGCGGCGGGTCAACGAATGCCTGCGGCTGCTGCGGACGCACGCCTGCATCCGCTCACGGGGCGGGGCCGAGGACGGGACGCCGGTGTACGTGCTGCACCACGTCTGAGCCCGGACGGGCAGGAGGGGCGTCGCAACTCCAACTTGCGGCGCCCCTCCGTCATGACGTTACCCGGTCCGCGGCCCTCAGGCCCAGCTGATCAACCGCTTCGGCTGCTCCAGCACCGCCGCCACGTCGGCGAGGACCTTGGAGCCGAGCTCGCCGTCGACCAGGCGGTGGTCGAAGCTCAGGGCGAGGGTGGTCACCTGACGCGGCTTCACCTTGCCCTTGTGGACCCAAGGCTGGAGCTTGATCGCGCCGACCGCGAGGATGGCGGACTCGCCCGGGTTCAGGATCGGCGTGCCGGTGTCGACGCCGAAGACGCCGACGTTGGTGATGGTCACCGTGCCGCCCTGCATGGCGGACGGGGAGGTCTTGCCCTCCCTGGCCGTCGACACCAGCTCGCCGAGGGACCCCGCAAGCTGCGGCAGCGTCTGGGCGTGGGCGTCCTTGATGTTCGGGACGATCAGGCCCCGCGGGGTGGCGGCGGCGATGCCCAGGTTGACGTAGTGCTTGACCACGATCTCCTGGGCGGCCTCGTCCCAGGACGCGTTGATGTCCGGGTTGCGCTTGATCGCGACGAGCAGGGCCTTGGCGATCAGGAGCAGCGGGTTCACCCGCAGGCCCGTGTACTCCTTGTCCTGCTTCAGCTCCTCGACCAGCTTCATCGTGCGCGTCACGTCGACCGTCACGAACTCGGTGACGTGCGGTGCCGTGAAGGCCGAGCCGACCATCGCGGCCGCCGTCGCCTTGCGGACCCCCTTGACCGGGACGCGGGTCTCGCGGGCCGTGTCGTAGGACGCCGGTGCCGCCGCCGGGGACGGGGCGGGCACGGCGGCCGCGGGGGCCGACTCCGGTGCCGCCGCCGGGGTGGCGGCCGCGACGGCCGCGTGGACGTCCTCGCGGGTGATGACGCCGTCCGGGCCCGAGGGCACCACGGTCGCCAGGTCGACGCCGAGGTCCTTGGCCAGCTTGCGCACCGGCGGCTTGGCCAGCGGGCGGTCACCGCCGGCCGGCGCGGCCGGGGCCTCGGGCGCCGCGGGCGCCGCCGGTCCGTGGCCGTTCATCTCGGCCTGGATCGCCGCCGACGCGACCTGCGCGGCGGCCGGAGCCTGAGCGCCCTTGCGGGGGCGGCGCCTGGTCGAGGACGTGGACACGCCGTAACCCACCAGGACCGGCTGGCGGGCCGCGGGCTTGGCCTCCTCCTCGGCGGCGGGGGTGTCCGCCACGGCCTCCTGCACCGGCTCGGCGGCGGCCGCCGCACCGTCACCGACGGCCACCGCGATGATCGACGTACCGACGTCGACCGTGGTGCCCTCGGGGAAGTGCAGCTCGCGCACCACGCCGTCGTAGGGGATGGGCAGTTCGACGGCGGCCTTGGCCGTCTCGACCTCGCACACCACCTGCCCGTCGGTGACCGTGTCACCGGGCTGGACGTACCACTTGAGGATCTCGGCCTCGGTGAGGCCCTCACCCACGTCGGGCATCTTGAACTCACGCACGGAGCTGTCCGTCATCGTCGTCACGCTCCCCTCCTCAGTACGCCAGCGAGCGGTCGACGGCATCCAGCACCCGGTCCAGGTCGGGCAGGTACTCCTCCTCCAGGCGGGCCGGCGGGTACGGGGCGTGGTAGCCGCCGACCCTCAGCACCGGAGCCTCCAGGTGGTAGAAGCAGCGCTCCGTGATCCGGGCCGCGATCTCCGCGCCCGAGCCCAGGAACACCGGCGCCTCGTGGACCACGACCAGGCGGCGGGTCTTCTCCACCGACGCCTGGACCGTGTCGAAGTCCAGCGGGGAGATGGACCGCAGGTCCACCACCTCCAGGGAGCGGCCCTCCTCGGCGGCCGCGTCGGCGACCTCCTGGCAGAGCTTCACCATCGGACCGTAGGCGGCCAGCGTCAGGTCGGTGCCCTCGCGCACCACGCGCGCGGCGTGCAGCGGACCGGGGATGGCCTCCTTGTCGACCTCGGCCTTGTCCCAGTAGCGGCGCTTGGGCTCGAAGTAGATCACCGGGTCGTCGCTCTGGATGGCCTGCTGCATCATCCAGTACGCGTCCCCCGCGTTGGAGGGGCTGACCACCTTCAGGCCCGCCACGTGCGCGAACAGGGCCTCCGGCGACTCGGAATGGTGCTCGACCGCGCCGATGCCGCCGCCGTAGGGGATGCGGATGACGACGGGCATCTTGACCTTGCCCAGCGAGCGGGCGTGCATCTTCGCCAGCTGGGTGACGATCTGGTCGTAGGCCGGGAAGACGAAGCCGTCGAACTGGATCTCCACCACCGGGCGGTACCCGCGCAGGGCCAGGCCGATGGCGGTGCCGACGATGCCGGACTCGGCCAGCGGGGTGTCGATGACCCGCTCCTCGCCGAAGTCCTTCTGCAGACCGTCGGTGACCCGGAAGACACCGCCGAGCTTGCCGACGTCCTCGCCCATGATCAGGACCTTGGGGTCCGACTCCAGTGCGCGGCGCAGCGACTCGTTGATCGCCTTCGCCAGCGCCATCTTTTCCGCTGCCATGTCAGACCCCCTCTGCATCGGCGAACGATGCCTGGTACGCGGCGAACTGCGCCCGCTCCTCGTCCACGAGCGCGTGTCCGTCCGCGTACGCGTTCTCGAAGATGGCGAACCGGTCCGGGTCCGGCATGGCTCGGACCACTTCGCGCACTCGTTTGCCCAACGTCTCGCTCTCCGCGTCCAGTTCCGCGAAGAATCCCTCGTCCGCGTGGTTTGCGGCCTCCAGGAAGCGGCGCAGGCGCAGGATCGGGTCCTTCGCCTCCCAGGCGACCCGCTCGTCGTCGTGCCGGTAGCGGGAGGGGTCGTCCGACGTGGTGTGGGCGCCCATGCGGTACGTGTACGCCTCGATCAGGGCCGGGCCCTCGCCGCGCCGGGCGCGGTCCAGGGCCCAGCGGGTGACCGCGAGGGAGGCCAGGACGTCGTTGCCGTCGACGCGGACGCCGGGGAAGCCGAAGCCCTGGGCGCGCTGGTAGAGCGGCACCCGGGTCTGCTTCTCGTTGGACTCGGAGATCGCCCACTGGTTGTTCTGGCAGAAGAACACCACGGGGGCGTTGTAGACGGCCGCGAAGTTGAACGCCTCGCTGACGTCGCCCTGGCTGGAGGCGCCGTCGCCGAAGTACGCGATCACGCCGGAGTCGGCGCCGTCCTTGGCCACGCCCATCGCGTAGCCCGTGGCGTGCAGCGCCTGCGAGCCGATCACGATGGTGTAGAGGTGGAAGTTGTTGCTGTTGGGGTCCCAGCCGCCGTTGTTCACGCCGCGGAACATGCCGAGCAGGTTGGTCGGGTCCACCCCGCGGCACCAGGCGACGCCGTGCTCGCGGTAGGTCGGGAAGACGTAGTCGTCCTCGCGGGTGGCCCGCCCGGAACCGATCTGGGCGGCCTCCTGGCCGAGCAGGGAGGCCCACAGGCCCAGCTCGCCCTGGCGCTGCAGGGCGGTGGCCTCGGCGTCGAAACGCCGGGTGAGCACCATGTCGCGGTACAGGCCGCGCAGCTCGTCGGGGGTGATGTCGGCGACGTACCGGGCGTACTCGGCGTAGGCGGAGTCCGCCGCCGTCTCGATCCGCTCGCCCTCGGGCGTCAGCAGCTGCACCAGCTCCGTCTCGGAGCCCTTCTCGGCAGCGGTACGGGTGGTGCTGGTGGTGCGAGTGGTGCGCTTGCCGGTGCCGGCCTTGGTGCCGGTGGTGCCGGCCGCCTTGGTGCCGGTGGTGCCGGCCGCCTTGCTTCCGGCGCTGCGTCGCGGCTTGCGCGCGGCAGTGCTCTCGGTCACGTGTGCTCCTCCGTCGGTCCGGCCCCCGGGTTCGCCGGAAGCCAGTGCGGCTCACCTGCGGCCCGGCGGACGCACAAGGGTGGGTGCGGCCCGATCGGGAACAGGCGTGACAGGTGCCCCGGCGAGCGCCCTGCGAACAGCACGTTACCCAGTGCTCCACATTTCTGTGAAACCCCTCCTGACCTGCATTTTTACTCGGATTTCCAAGTAAATCGGCGAAGGGAGGAAGTTTTACTGGTCACAGCCTTGCAGGGGGCCGGAACAACGGCACGTTATCCCGGGCACCCCGGGCACGGGAAGAGCCGGTGTGTGACACTGACCGCGTGCGCGAAGACGGAAAAATCCGGGTATTCCTCCTCGACGATCACGAGGTGGTCCGCCGCGGGGTGCACGATCTGCTCTCCGGCGAGGCCGACATCGAGGTGGTGGGCGAGGCCGGTACGGCCGCCGAGGCGCAGGCCCGGGTCGCGGCCACCCGCCCGGACGTCGCGGTGCTGGACGTGCGGCTTCCCGACGGCAGCGGTGTGGAGGTCTGCCGCGACATCCGCTCCCGGGACGACTCCGTCCGCTGCCTGATGCTGACCTCGTTCGCCGACGACGAGGCACTCTTCGACGCGATCATGGCGGGCGCCTCCGGCTACGTCCTGAAGGACATCCGCGGCGCCGAGCTGCTCGGTGCCGTACGGGAGGTGGCGGCCGGGAAGTCGCTGCTCGACCCGGCGGCCACCGCGCGCGTGCTGGAGCGGCTGCGCGACGGCGGGGCGAAGCCCGACGACCGGCTGGCCCGGCTCACCGAGCAGGAGCGGCGCATCCTGGAGCTGGTCGGCGAGGGCCTGACCAACCGGGCGATCGGCGAACGCCTGCACCTGGCGGAGAAGACGATCAAGAACTACGTGTCGAGCCTGCTGGGCAAGCTCGGCATGCAGCGGCGCTCCCAGGCGGCCGCCTTCGTGGCCCGCCTGGAGTCCGAGAACCGCTGACGGACCCGCTCCCGGCCCCCGGCCTTACTCGGGACTTACGGCCCTGCGGGTCGGGGCGGGCGACTCTGGTCCGGCGCCCCGCCGCCGGCGCACGGTGAGGCCATGCCCTCCGACGAACAGCTCGCCGTCGGCCTGCTCGGCCGTACCGCCTACGGCCGGGCGGCCACCACCCTGCGCGCCCTGCCCGTCCTGGCCCTCGCGCGCCACATCGTGACCGACGGCCGGGTCCTGCTGCGCATGCCCCGGAGCTGGGGGTACCACCGGGTGTGCGCCGGGAGCGTCGTCGCCTACGGGACGGACAACCTGACCTCCGCGCGGCCCGGCGAGAGCCTGTGGACCGTGCAGGTGGTGGGCCGGTGCGAGGCCCACGAGCCGAGCGCCGCCGAGCTGGAGCGGTTCGGTCCCGCACCGAGCCGGGTGGACGGCGAGCCGTTCGAGCCCGCCTATCTTCGCGTCGATCCGCAGTTCGGCACCGTGCACTTCACGGACGGGGAGGCGGGACCCGCGTAGGCGAACGCAACGCGCGCGTGGAGCCCGTGTCCGGGCCGCACGCGCGCGTCAGGCGAAGGGTGTGGGTGGGGTCACTCGCCCGCGGGGTCGCTGGCTCCTCCCGAGCCTCCGGCACCGCCCTCGGTGTCACCGCCGGCCGGCGGGGTCTCACCACCGCCGGTCGGCTCACCACCGCCCGTGGGGTCGCCGCCGCCCGTCGGCTCACCGCCACCGGTCGGCTCACCGCCGCCGGTCGGCTCACCGCCGCCGGTCGGGTCGCCGGACGGGTTGCCCGAGGCGGTCTCCGACGGCGTGTACGACGGGGTGTACGGATCGTTCCAGCCCCCGCTGCCGTTGCCGTCCCCGCCGGAGCCCTGCTCGGTGCCCGGGTCGGTGCTCTCCCGCGTCTCCTTGTCGCTGGGCGAGGAGCTGGGCGTCTTCTCGTCGGTGCTCTTGGACGTGGTCGCCGACGGGCTCTTGTCCGTCTCGGTGCCGCCCTTGCCGCCACCGCCGTTGTTCAGGGCCAGCGCGACGCCGGCCGCGATGGCGATCACCGCGAGGACGGCCAGTATCCACAGCTTGCCGCGGCCGCTGCCCTTGTTGCCGCTGCCCTCGAAGCCGCCGTCGTCGCCCCCGCCGTAGCCGTTCGGCAGGATCGGCTGGGGGATCTGCTGGGTGCCGGACGCACCGTGGTCGGAATGCGGCAGCACCGTCGTGCCCGCGAGACCGGCCGAGGGGGTGTGCCGGCCGTCGTGCGCGGCGACCGGACCGGTGTTCCAGGTGCCGGTGTGACCGCCCTGCTCGTACAGCATCTGCAGCCCGTACTGGACCAGGCCGCGCATCTCCTCGGCGGTCTGGAAGCGGTCGTCGGGCTCCTTGGCCAGCGAGCGCATCACCAGGCCGTCCAGCTCCGGCGGGGTCGCGTCGGAGACCTCGGAGGGGGGCGTGGGGATGTCCTGCACGTGCTGGTAGACCACCGACAGCGGGGTCTCGCCGGTGAACGGCGGGCGCAGCGCGAGGAGTTCGTACAGCAGGCAGCCGGTCGCGTACAGGTCGGAGCGGTGGTCGACGGCCTTGCCGAGCGCCTGCTCGGGGGAGAGGTACTGCGGGGTGCCCATGACCATGCCGGTCTGGGTCATCGTCGACTGGGCGCCGTGCAGGGCGCGCGCGATGCCGAAGTCCATCACCTTCACCGCGCCGGCGTTGGTGATGATGACGTTCGCGGGCTTGATGTCGCGGTGCACGATGCCGTGCTGGTGGGAGTAGGCGAGCGCCTCCAGGACACCGGAGACGATGATCAGCGCCTGCTCGGGCCCGGGCGCCTCCGCGTTGAGCAGGAGGTCGCGGATGGTGCGGCCCTCGACGATCTCCATCACGATGTACGGCACGGACTGGCCGCCGACGACGTCCTCGCCCGAGTCGTACACGGCGACGATGGCGTGGTGGTTGAGACCCGCCACCGACTGCGCCTCGCGCGTGAATCGCGCCTTGGAGACCGGGTCCTCGGCGAGGTCCGCGCGCAGCAGCTTGACGGCCACGGTGCGCCCCAGGCGGACGTCCTCCGCGGCGAACACCTCGGCCATGCCGCCTCGCCCGAGCCTGCGGGTCAGCCGGTACCGGCCGTCGCCGACCAGGCCGCCGTTGCCCCAGTTCTCCGGCGCGTCAGACATACCGCCGCCAGATGCCTCGGGTTCGGACGGGCCCTGGGCGCGCTGCTGCTGTGCCATCAGTCCTCGCCGTCGTTTCTGCCCGCGGTACGCGCGGTGTTGTTACGGTCTCCGTCGGCCACGCTACAGCCTTCGCGGGGGCCTGCGGTCCGGGATGGACGCCGGGACCGGACCTGAGCCGGACCGGTCATGAAACCCTGGCTCCGTACTCTCGTGCAAATTCCGTGTACCGGCAGTACGCCCGCTGTAACGCTTCCGCGACGCTTCTTTCGCGTACGGTCACGGAACGGGCACCGCGCTTGACGTGTCAGTGCCCTGGGGCAGACTTGGCCGGGAATAGCACTTTCGATCACGAGCGCGCGTGCCGCTGCCACCGGCGCCCGCCGTCTATGGGGGACGCAGAGACATGAGCCAGGACGCCGGACAGGGACGGTACGCGGGGCGGGCACTCGCCGGCGGCCGTTACCAGCTGCGCGACTTGCTCGGCGAGGGCGGCATGGCCTCCGTGCACCTGGCGTACGACTCGGTCCTCGACCGTCAGGTCGCGATCAAGACGCTGCACACCGAGCTGGGCCGCGAGCAGGCCTTCCGCGAGCGCTTCCGCCGTGAGGCACAGGCCGTGGCGAAGCTCACGCACACCAACATCGTCTCGGTCTTCGACACCGGCGAGGACGAGCTGGGCGGCCTGACCACTCCGTACATCGTCATGGAGTACGTCGAGGGCCGGCCGCTGGGCTCGGTGCTCGACGAGGACGTGCGGCAGCAGGGCGCGATGCCCGCCGACAAGGCGCTGAAGATCACCGCGGACGTGCTGGCCGCCCTGGAGATCAGCCACGAGATGGGCCTGGTCCACCGGGACATCAAGCCGGGCAACGTGATGATGACCAAGCGCGGCGTGGTCAAGGTCATGGACTTCGGCATCGCCCGCGCCATGCAGTCCGGCGTGACCTCGATGACGCAGACCGGCATGGTCGTCGGCACCCCGCAGTACCTCTCGCCCGAGCAGGCCCTCGGCCGCGGCGTCGACGCCCGCTCCGACCTGTACTCGGTCGGCATCATGCTGTTCCAACTGGTCACCGGGCGCCTGCCGTTCGACGCCGACTCGCCGCTGGCGATCGCGTACGCGCACGTGCAGGAGGAGCCGGTGGCCCCCTCCGCCGTCAACCGCGCCCTGCCGCCGGCGGTGGACGCGCTGGTGGCCCGCGCGCTGAAGAAGAACCCCAACGAACGCTTCCCCAGCGCCGAGGCCATGCGCGACGAGTGCCTGCGGGTGGCGGCGTCCTTCCAGCCGGCCCCGCCCAGCATCGTGCCCGGCGCCCAGACGTCGAGCGGCGCGGGCGTCGGCTCCGCGGTCTTCCCGCCGGTCGACCAGAACACCCCGGCGCCCACCGGCCCCGTGCAGACGCCGTACCAGCCGACGCCGGCCCACGGCCCGAACCCGTACGGCGGCCCGGCCCCGGCGGCGCACTCGCCCGCCTACGGCTATCCGCAGCAGCCCGGCTACCCGACGCCGGGCCCTTCGCCGTACGCCCAGCAGCAGACCTCCACGCCGCCGCCGTACAACCTGACGCCGTCGGCCCAGGGCTCCGGGGCCTCCGGCGGCGGCAAGAACAACAAGCCGGTGATCATCGGCTCGATCGTGGTCGCCGTCGTGGCCGTCGGCGGACTGGTCGCCGCGCTGCTGATGAACGGCGGCGGGGGCGAGGACCCGGAGGCCGGCGGCGGTTCCGCGAGCGTGTCCGCGTCGCCGTCGAAGGCGGCGGGGTACCGCGGGCCGGACACGACGCGGACGATCGAGAAGGACAAGTGCACCGAGCCCGAGGAGTCGTACAACGACCCCGACAAGATCAAGGTGCCGGACTTCACCTTCAAGTACATCGGCTCGGTCAAGGAGTGCTTCAACGCCGCCGGCTGGCAGATGAAGGTCGTCGACGTCGACGAGAACACCTACGGCCAGGGATCGGTCCGCGACCAGTTCCCCGTCGCGGGCACGGACGTCGACCCGGAGAACATGCCGACGATCCAGCTCAAGGTCTCGACGGGCAACCCGGCCTCCGAGTGACCCCGTGACGCCGCCCCCGTGACGGGCGGCCGACGACGGAGGGCCCGGCAGCATCCGCTGCCGGGCCCTCGGCGGTGTCGGCACGAGCCGTGCGTACGGGTGGTGGACGCCGTACCCGCCCGTGGGGGGGCGCCCCTACAGGTAGGGGCCGCCGGACCGGCCGCCCGGGTGCGGGGGCTCCTCGCCCTCCGGGGCGACACCGGGCGGCAGTGCGCGCCGCATCTGCTCCAGCTGGGCCCGCGCGGCCATCTGCTGGGCGAACAGCGTGGTCTGGATCCCGTGGAAGAGACCCTCCAGCCAGCCGACCAGCTGTGCCTGGGCGATCCGCAGCTCGGCGTCGGTCGGGGTGCCGTCATCGGTGAACGGCAGGGAGAGCCGCTCCAGCTCCTCCACCAGCTCCGGCGCCAGGCCGTCCTCCAGCTCCTTCACCGAACTGGCGTGGATCTCCTTGAGCCGCACCCGGCTCGCCTCGTCCAGGGGCGCGACCCGCACCTCCTCGAGCAGCTGCTTGATCATGCTGCCGATCCGCATGACCTTGGCGGGCTGCTCCACCTGCTCGGTCACCGGAATCTCCCGGGAGTCGTCGTCCCCGCCGCCGCTGAGCGCCATTCCGTCCTGGCCGACGACCAGGATCTGGGGGTTCTCCGGCGACCTGTCGTTCCTCGGCATCTCCATGCCGCCATTGTCTCCCACCCGGGTGCCGCGCACGGGTGCTGCCCCCGGGCAAAACGGCCCCCACGCGTTCGGCGGCGTCCGGAATGCCGGGATCGGCGGCCGGTGTGAGGCTTGTTCCGTCGTTCCACGACGCTTCCACGACGGGCTACACCGGGAGGGGGTCACGGACGTGACTCCATGGCTGCGCACACTGCGGGCGACGGGGCTGGCCGGGGCCCTGGGGGTCGGCGCGGTGGTGGCGCCGTACGGGGCGGGAGCGGCCCACGGTGCCGCGTACCCGGCGGTGGCCGCGACGAGGCCGGTCACGGTGGCGGCGCCGTCCCCCGAGGACTCCGCCCCGGGGCACGCCTCGGCCCCCGGGGCGCCGACCGGCCCGGGCGGATCCGCCACCCATGACGGACGGGGCGGCCACGACCGCCCCCGGCACCCCGACGGTCCCGACCGCCCGGAGCACCCGGAGCATCCCGACGCGGGGCCCGCATCCCGGCCCGCCGCGGATTCTGGCCCCGCGGACAGTGCGGGGCACGCGTCCGCCACGTCCTCCCCCTCGTCCCCCGCGCCCTCGGCGACCCGCGGCACCGCCGACCCCGAGCACTCCCGGCCCGACAGCCTGCCGGGCGAGGGGCGCGGACGGCCCGGCCACGCCGGGGAGCGGGAGCGGGACGGCGGGGACGAGCACGCCGGCCGGCACCGCGACGACGGCGACGACGCCCCGGAGGAAGAGGCCGCCGCCGTCCCGCCCGCGGAGAGCGAGACCGCGGTGGCGCCCTCGGCCGCCCCGTCCCCGGCCCGGTCGGCGACCGGCACGCGGCCCCGGCAGGCGGCCGCCGAGCCGATGCTGCGGGTCCTCCCGCTGGGCAGCGGACTGGTCCTCGTCGGCCTCGGTCTGGCCCTGGGCCTCGTCGGACTGCGCCTGCGCCGCGGGTAGGGCGGCCGCCGCGCGGGGCCGCCCGCGCGGCACCGAAGGGCCGTCCCTACGGGGTGACCAGCAGCACCTTGCCGATGTGCCCGCTCTCCTCCACCACCCGATGGCCCTCCGCGGCCTCGCTCATCGGCATCTCGCGGTCGACGACCGGGCGGATGTGCCCCCCGTCGAACAGCGGCCAGACGTGCTCCCGTACGGCCGCCACGATGGCCGCCTTCTCCTCCAGGGGCCGGGCCCGCAGCGAGGTCGCGCTGACGGCGGCGCGCTTGGCGAGGAGCGTGCCGATGTTCAGCTCGCCCTTGCGGCCGCCCTGCATACCGATGATCGCGAGCCGGCCGTTCACGGCGAGGGCCTCGACGTTGCGGTCGAGGTACTTCGCGCCCATGTTGTCCAGGATGACGTCGGCGCCCGCGCCGCCCGTCGCCTCCTTCACCTCGGCGACGAAGTCCTGCTCCCGGTAGTTGATCAGGATGTCCGCGCCCAGTTCGGCGCAGCGCTCCAGCTTCTCCTTGGTCCCCGCCGTCACCGCGACCTTGGCACCGACGGCCTTGGCGAGCTGGATCGCCATGGTGCCGATGCCGCTGGAGCCGCCGTGCACGAGCAGCGTCTCGCCGGGACGCAGGTGGGCAACCATGAAGACGTTCGACCAGACGGTGCACACCACCTCGGGCAGCGCCGCCGCCCGCTTCAGGTCCACGCCCTGCGGCAGCGGCAGCAGCTGCCCCGCCGGGACGACGACCTTCTCGGCGTAACCGCCGCCCGCGAGCAGCGCGCACACCTCGTCGCCGACGGACCAGCCGGACACCCCGGGGCCGATCTCGGCGACCCGCCCGGAGCACTCCAGGCCGGGGTGGGCGGAAGCGCCGGGCGGGGGATCGTAGAAGCCCTGGCGCTGCATGATGTCGGCGCGGTTGACGGCGCTGGCCGTCACCTCCACCAGGACCTCGCCCTCGCCGGGCCGCGGGTCGGGCACCTCGGCCCACACCAGCGCCTCGGGGCCTCCGGGTTCGGAAATCGTGATCGCATGCATGAGGCCGACGCTACTCCTGTGCCCCCTCGTGGCCCGCCGCCGGAAAAAACCGGTGCGCCGCCGATGAGTTTGCGCGACGGTAAAGGTCTCCCCATGCGTAGCCCAAGAACGCGTACTCCGGCCCCGGAAGGACCCACAGCATGAGCACGCACACGTCCGGCCTCGCCATCGAGACCTCGGGACTGGTGAAGACGTTCGGTGAGACCCGGGCCGTGGACGCGGTGGACCTCGCGGTGCCGGCCGGCACGGTCTACGGCGTCCTCGGGCCGAACGGCGCCGGCAAGACCACCACGGTGAAGATGCTCGCCACCCTGCTGCGCCCGGACGACGGCCGGGCCCGCGTCTTCGGCCACGACGTCGTGCGCGAGGCCGACGAGGTCCGCGGCCGGGTGAGCCTCACCGGGCAGTACGCGTCCGTGGACGAGGACCTCACCGGCACCGAGAACCTGGTCCTGCTGGGCCGCCTCCTCGGGCACGGCAAGGCCGCGGCCCGCGAGCGGGGCGAGCAGCTGCTGGCCGCCTTCGGGCTGACGGACGCCGCGGCGAAGCAGGTCAAGCACTACTCCGGCGGCATGCGGCGGCGCATCGACATCGCCGCCTCCATCCTCAACACCCCGGACCTGCTCTTCCTCGACGAACCGACCACCGGCCTCGACCCGCGCAGCCGCAACCAGGTGTGGGACATCGTGCGCGCGGTCGTCGCCCAGGGCACGACCGTGCTGCTGACCACCCAGTACCTGGACGAGGCCGACCAGCTGGCATCCCGGATCGCCGTCATCGACAAGGGCCGGGTGATCGCCGAGGGCACCAAGGGCGAGCTGAAGGCCTCCGTCGGCGCCGGCTCCGTCCATCTGCGGCTGCGGGACGCGGAGGAGCGGCCCGAGGCCGAGCGGGTGCTGCGGAACCTGCTGGTCGCCGAGGTGCAGCTGGAGCCCGACCCGGTGGCGGTGACCGCGCGCCTCGCGGCGGCGGCCGGCGACACCGCAGCCGACCAGGCCGCCAAGGCACTCGGTGAGCTGGCCCGGGCCGGCATCACCGTCGACAGCTTCTCCCTGGGGCAGCCGAGCCTCGACGAGGTCTTCCTGGCGCTGACCGGGCACGACACCGGCCGGCACACCGACGCCGGCACCGGCACCGACACGAAGGGCGAGGTGGCGGCATGAGCACGGCCACGAGCACCGAGAACAAGGAACTCACCCCGGTCAGCACCGAGTCCCTGGCGGCCCTGCTGGTCACCAGGGAGCGGCCGCCGCGGCCCAGCGCCCTGTCCACGTCGCTGACGTTCGGCTGGCGCGCGATCCTCAAGATCAAGCACGTGCCCGAGCAGCTCTTCGACGTCACCGCCTTCCCGATCATGAACCTGCTGATGTTCACGTACCTCTTCGGCGGTGCGCTGGCCGGTTCGCCCGGTGACTACATCCAGTTCGTGCTGCCGGGCATCCTCGTGATGTCGGTCGTGATGATCACGATGTACACCGGGGTCTCGGTGAACATCGACATCGAGAAGGGCGTCTTCGACCGCATCCGCTCGCTGCCCATCTGGCGGCCCTCGGCGATGATCGGCTATCTGCTCGGCGACGCGCTGCGCTACACCATCGCGTCCGTCGTCATGCTCTCCGTCGGGCTGCTGCTCGGCTACCGGCCCGACGGCGGGTTCGTCGGCGTGGTCGCCGGGATCGCGCTCCTGCTGCTCTTCTCGTTCGCCTTCTCGTGGATCTGGACGATGTTCGGACTGATGCTGCGCACCGAGAAGTCGGTGATGAGCGTCAGCATGATGGTGATCTTCCCGCTCACCTTCCTGTCCAACGTCTTCGTCGACCCGAAGACCATGCCGGGCTGGCTGCAGGCCTTCGTGAACAACAGCCCCATCACCCACCTGGCGTCCGCGGTGCGCGGTCTGATGGCGGGCGACTGGCCCGGCGCCGAGATCGCCTGGACGCTGGGCTGGGCGGGCCTGTTCGTGCTGGTCTTCGGCCCGGTCACGATGCGGCTCTACAACCGCAAGTAGCGGGACCCGGGGAGCGGGCCCGCGACCGGGCCGCGAGAAGCGGCCCGGTCGCGGGTGAAGCGGGCGGGCCAGCCGCGTGGATCGGCTCAGTCGCGGGGAAGCGGGCGGGCGTCGGGTGCCACATGGGTGGCCGGCGTCGCCCGTACGATCGTGATCAGGCGGTCCGTCAACTCCAGCCCGCCGAGGGCCGAGTCGTCGTACCCCAGGACCCGGTGACCGCGGATCACGCTCACCACGAGGTCGTCCACCTCCCGCGGGTTCTTGCCCACCTCGGCCTTTATGACGGGCCGTTCGATGAGGTCGAGTCCGCTGCCCTGGCTGATCAGGTCCTCCATGACCATGCCGGCGGCGGGACTGAGCACGGAGAGCCCGAGCAGCCGCCCCGCGGCGCTGGCGCTGGTGATCACGGCGTCGGCACCGGACTGCTTCAGCAGCGGCGCGTTCTCCTCCTCGCGGACCGCGACCACGATCTTCGCGCCGCGGTTGAGCTGCCGGGCCGTCAGCGTGACCAGCACCGCCGTGTCGTCGCGCTGGGTGGCGATGATGATCTGCTTCGCCCGGTACGCCTCGGCCCGGTTGAGCACGTCGCTGCGGGTCGCGTCACCGACCACACCCGCGTAGCCGTGGGCCGTCGCGGCCTCGATGGCCTTCCCGCTGGGGTCGACCACGACGACCTGGTCCTTGCGCAGCCCGGTCGCACAGACGGTCTGGATCGCCGACCGTCCCTTGGTTCCGAAGCCGACGACGACGGTGTGATCGCGCAAGGCGGACCTCCAGCGGTTCAGGCGCCACTCCTCCCGAGTGCGCTCGGTGAGGGCTTCCAGCGTGGTGCCGACCAGGATGATCAGGAACAGCACGCGCAGGGGCGTGATGACGAAGATGTTGGTCAGCCGGGCGGAGTCGCTGACGGGCGTGATGTCGCCGTACCCGGTGGTGGAGAGGGTGACGGTGGCGTAGTAGAAGGCGTCGAGGAGATCCAGGGAACCGTCGGAGTTGTCGGTGTAACCGTCGTGGTCGACATACACGACGACGGCCGTCACCACGAGGACCACCAGCGCGATGGACAGCCGCTTGGCGACCTGCCGGAACGGGTGCTCCACCAGCTTCCTGGGGAGCTTCACCTTGTGCGGCACCAGATGTTCGTTCGCCTGGCGGGCGATCGCGTCATGGCCCGGAAGTTTCACGTGAAACACACCCCGATCCCAGCGGTCGCCCAGGGCAGGTCGAGCAGCTCGGTCTCCTGCCCCGGCCGCGCACCGCCCGGCGGTACGACGGCCAGCGCGTCGGCGGCCGCGATGCCGCGCAGCATCGCCGGGCCGTTGTAGCGCAGCGGCACGGCCCCCTCACCGCGCAGGACGACGGGCACGAGCCGGGTGTCGTGCGGATGCCCGTGCACCGCGTCCCGCAGCGGCAGCGTGTACGGCTCGGGCGCCGGGCGCGCGGCGAGGGTGCGCAGCAGCGGCTCGGCGAGGGTGAGCAGTCCGGAGACGGCGGCGAGGGGGTTGCCGGGGAGTCCGACGAGGTGCTGGTCGTCCTTGAGGCGGGCCAGCAGCATGGGGTGTCCGGGGCGCGCCTTGACGCCGTCCACGAGGAGTTCGGCGCCGATCCGGCGCAGGGTCGGGTGGACGTGGTCGACGGGGCCCGCGGCGGTGCCGCCGGTCGTGACGATCAGGTCGGCCTCGGAGGTCGTGACCGCGCGGTGCAGCGCCTCGGCGTCGTCGCCGATCCGGCGGACGGTGCGGACCTCGGCGCCCAGGGCGCGCAGCCAGGGCGGCAGCATCGGGCCGAGCGCGTCCCGGATCAGCCCGTCGTGCGGGAGGCCCGCGGTGAGCAGTTCGTCACCGAGGACGAGGACGTCGACGCGGGGACGGGGGACCGCGGTGAGGGTGTCGTACCCGGCGGCCGCCGCGAGGCCCAGTACCGCCGGGGTCGCCAGGGTGCCGACGGGCAGCAACTGCTCGCCGCTGCGGCACTCCTGGCCGCGCGGGCGGATGTCCTGGCCGTGCACGACCTCGCGGACGGGGTGCAGCCGGCCGCGTTCGTCGCCGCGCCCGTGCTCGGTGCGCAGTACGGCGGTGGTGTCCGGGGGGATCCGTGCGCCGGTGGCGATGCGGACGGCCTCGCCGTCGGTGAGGGGATCGGGTTCCGCGTGGCCGGCGAGGACGCCCTCGTCGCGCACCGTCCAGGGACCCGGCCCCGCGACGGCCCAGCCGTCCATCGCCGAACTGTCGAAGGAGGGCAGGTCGGTGAGGGCGGCCAGCGGCGCGGCCAGGGTGAGGCCGAGGGCCGCGTCGAGCGGCACGGAGACCGGGGTGCGGCGGACGGCACGGGCGGCGGCGCGGGCCGTCCGCTCGGCGGTCGTCCGGGCCTCGGGCCACGGGATCGCGCGGTGGTGGTCCGCCCGCCCGTGCCGCTGCTCGTCCTGGTGCCGGGGGACGGGTGCACCCTGGCCGCGGGGCTCGCGGTGGGCGGGGCCGGGATTCTCCTGCACGAGGGCGAGCGCCTCCTCGACGTCGAGGTCGTCCGCTTCCTCGTCGGCCCGCGTGCCGGGGGAGGTCATCACGCGTCCGGGCGGGCGTCGGGGGTGGCGCCGGGTGCCGGGTCGGACCGGTCCTTCGCGGGGGCGGGTGCGGGCCCCGCCGCCTCCTCGGCCCAGCGCAGCGCGAGCGCCGCGGCCTTGCGGGCGCCTGCGGCGACGGCCTCGGGACCGCCGCCCGCCCGGCCGGCCGCGTAACCGACGAGGAAGGTGGTCAGCGGGGCCGCCGGCCTGGCCACTCCGTGGGCGGCGTCGCGCGCGAGATCGAGCAGGAGCTTGGTGTCGACGTCCAGGTCGATGCCCAACTCGTCCTTGGCTGCGGAAATCCATTCATCCAACACGTGACCATGCTCCCTGATGCGTGCCCTTGCGGTGGCGATGTCGTCCCAGGTGTCGCAGTCGAAGGACGCGACGGCGTCCGGGAGTCGAGTGAGGCGCAGAGCGCCGGTCAGGCGGCGCAGCGGCAGTCCGGTGAGGTCCGGCCCGGCTGCCCGTTCTGCCCGCTCGCGGGCGAGCGCGGCCAGTTCGCGGCGGAGTGCGGGCGCGCGGTAGGCGGCGACGAGGGGCTGGTCGCGGCCGTCGGCGTCGGTGAGCAGCACGCCGTCGGCGTCGCCGGCGGCGAGGGCCGACAGCAGCCGCCCCACGGTCGGCCCGGCGAGGAACGGCAGGTCGGCGGAGAGCACCACGACGTGCTCCGCCGCGGTGCGGCGCAGTCCGGCGGCGAGGGCGGCGAGCGGTCCGCCGCCGGGCGGGTCCTCGCGCGCCCAGGTCACCGGACGCGCGGTGGGCCGGGGATCGGCGACGACGACGGTGCTCCGCGCTCCGTCGCAGGCGGCGAGCACCCGGTCCAGGAGCGCGCGCCCGCCCACCCGCAGCCCCGGTTTGTCCGCGCCGCCCAGCCTCCGGGCGGCCCCGCCCGCGAGCACCACGGCGTCGTACCCGGCGGGGCCGGGACCCGGCTCGGGGTCCCGGCCCGGCCCGGCATCGGATTCCGGTGCGGGGTCGCGGCCGGCACCCGGGGCGCCGACGGGCTCGTTCGCGGTCACCCCCCGAGTATGGGGCCCGGCGCGATCACAGGGAATGTGAGGGAGCCCGCGCGATCCCGGTGGCTGCGAACCCGTCGGCGCCCGGGGCGTGCCGTCGCTCCCGTCACAGGGTCCGCAGCAGCACCGCCGGCTGTTCCACGCAGTCCGCCACGTACCGCAGGAAACCACCCGCCGTGCCGCCGTCGCACACCCGGTGGTCGAAGGTGAGCGACAGCTGCACGACCTGACGCACCGCCAACTCGCCCTCGTGCACCCAGGGCTTGGGGACGATCCGGCCGACGCCGAGCATGGCCGCCTCGGGGTGGTTGATGATCGGTGTGGAGCCGTCGACGCCGAAGACGCCGTAGTTGTTCAGCGTGAAGGTGCCGCCGGTCAGCTCCCCCGGCGTCAGCCGGCCCGCGCGGGCCGCCTCGGTGAGCCGGGCGAACTCCGCGGTGAGCGACTCGGCGTCCCGCGCGTGCGCGTCCCGGACCACCGGCACGACCAGCCCGCGGTCCGTCTGCGCGGCGAAGCCGAGGTGGACCCCGTCGAGCCGGACGATCTCCCGGGCCTCGGTGTCGACCGTCGAGTTCAGCTCGGGGAAACGGGCCAGGGCGGCGGTGCAGATCCGGGCCAGCAGGGCGACCAGGGAGATCTTCGGCCCGCCGGACGCGTTCATCGCCGTGCGCGCACGCATCAGCTCGGTCGCGTCGGCGTCCACCCAGCAGGTGGCGTCCGGGATCTCGCGCCGGCTGCGGGAGAGCTTGTCGGCGACGGCGCCGCGCACGCCCCTGAGGGGGACGCGGGTGCCGGGAGAGGCGGAGGTGACGGAAGGGGCCGAGGTGACGGACGCGGCGACCTGCTCCCCGCTCGTCCCCGCCGCCGGGTCCGCCGTACGACCGCCCCGTGCGGCGGCGGCGCGCAGCGCGTACTCCACGTCCGCCCGCAGGATCAGCCCCTCCGGCCCTGAACCGGTCAGCTCGCGCAGGTCCAGGTCGTTCTGCCGGGCCAGCCTGCGCACCAGCGGGGAGATGACCGGCACCGGACCGTCCACCGGCTCGGCCGTGCGGACCTGTCCGCCCGCCGGCTCCGCCGGAAGGGTCCGGCCGTTCGCCCGCCCGGACGGGCCGGTGGCCGCCGGCCGGCCGGGCCGCACCCTGCGCCGCCGCGCGGGCGCCTCGGAGGTGCCGTAGCCGACCAGGACGTTGCCGGAGCCCTCCGTCTTGCCGTCCGCCTTCTCCGCGGCCCCCGACGGCTCGGCGGCCGGTGTCCCGGCGGCCCCCGCACCGGACTCCCGCGCCGGTCCCCCGGCTGCGGCCGCCCCGGCCCCGTCCACCGCCACGGTCACCAGCGGCGCCCCGACGGGCAGCTCCGTGCCCTCCTCGCCGAAGCGGGCGGTGACCACACCGCCGTAGGGGCAGGGCACCTCGACCATCGCCTTGGCGGTCTCGACCTCGACGACCGGCTGGTCGACGACGACCACGTCACCGACCTCGACCAGCCAGCGGACGATCTCCGCCTCGGTGAGCCCCTCACCGAGGTCGGGCAGCTTGAACTCCAGGCTGTGCCCGTCAGAAGCGTGTGCCATCAGCTCTCGGCCTCCCACTGCAGGCGCCCCACGGCGTCCAGGATGCGGTCCACACCGGGCAGGTGGTGACGCTCCAGCATCGGCGGAGGATACGGGATGTCGAAACCGGCCACCCGCAGCACCGGCGCCTCCAGGTGGTGGAAGCAGCGCTCCGTGACCCGGGCCGCGATCTCCCCGCCCGGGCCCCCGAAGGAACCCGACTCGTGGACGACGACCGCGCGTCCCGTCCGCCGCACCGAAGCGCACACCGTCTCGTCGTCGAACGGCACCAGGGAGCGCAGATCGACGACTTCGAGGTCCCAGCCCTCGGCCCGGGCTGCCTCGGCCGCCTCCATGCAGACGGCCAGCGACGGCCCGTACGTGATGAGCGTGGCGCTCCGGCCGGAGCGCCGCACGACCGCGCGGCCCACCGGTTCCACGGGCGCCGGCTCCTCCGGGTTCCAGGTGTCCTTCGACCAGTAGAGCCTCTTGGGTTCGAGGAAGACCACCGGGTCGTCGGAGGCGATGGAGCGGCGCAGCAGTCCGTAGGCGTCGGCGACCGTCGCGGGCGTGACGACATGGAGCCCCGGAGTCGCCATGTAGTACGCCTCGGACGAGTCGCTGTGGTGCTCGACGCCGCCGATCCCGCCGCCGTAGGGGACGCGGATGGTCAGCGGCAGGGGCATCTTGCCGCGGGTGCGGTTGCGCATCTTGGTGACGTGGCTGACGACCTGCTCGAACGCCGGGTAGGCGAAGGCGTCGAACTGCATCTCGACGACCGGGCGCAGCCCGTACATCGCCATGCCCACGGCCGTGCCGAGGATGCCGGCCTCGGCGAGCGGGGTGTCCGTGCAGCGGTCCGCGCCGAACTCCGCCGCGAGTCCGTCGGTGACGCGGAAGACACCGCCGAGGGTGCCCACGTCCTCGCCCAGGACGTGCACGCCCGGGTCGGCGGCCATGGCGTCGCGCAGCGCGCGCGTGAGGGCCTGCGCCATGGTGGCCGGCTTGGCGGCGACGGTGGTCATCGGTGTCCCCCCTGCGGAGCGGCCGCGGAATCCGCCTCGGCCTCCGCCTCCAGTTCGGCGCGCAGCTGGGCCTGCTGCTCGCGCAGCTGCGGTGTGGGCTCGGCGTAGACGTGGGCGAACAGCTCCAGCGGGTCCAGCTCCGGGTCCGCGTTCATCCGGGCGCGCAGGTCGGCGGCCATGACCTCGGCCTCCTCACGGGCGCCGCGGATGCCGTCCTCGTCGAGCAGGCCCCGCTCCGTCAGCTCCCGCTCCAGCAACGCGACCGGGTCGTGCCCGCGCCAGGCCTCCACCTCGGCGTCGCCCCGGTAGCGCGTGGCGTCGTCGGCGTTCGTGTGCGCGTCGACGCGGTACGTCACCGCCTCCACCAGCGTG
This sequence comes from Streptomyces sp. BK208, assembly GCF_004364245.1. Classification (GTDB taxonomy): domain Bacteria; phylum Actinomycetota; class Actinomycetes; order Streptomycetales; family Streptomycetaceae; genus Streptomyces. Next base: position 340,988 of record NZ_SOAV01000009.1, read on the forward strand.
GGGCCGCCGCCCGCCCGCGCGTGCCGTACGGCGTCGGAGAGGACCTCGTGCACCGCCGCCGCGTCGTTGCCGTCGACCAGGCGGCCGGGCATCCCGTAGCCGACGGCCTTGTGGGCCAGCGACGGGGCGGCGGTCTGCTTGTCGAGCGGCACGGAGATCGCGAAGCCGTTGTTCTGCACGAGGAAGACGACGGGGGCCCGCCAGACGGCGGCGAAGTTCAGCGCCTCGTGGAAGTCGCCCTCGCTGGTGCCGCCGTCGCCGACCATGGCCAGCGCGACCACGTCGTCGCCCTTGAGCCGGGCGGCGTGGGCGAGACCCACGGCGTGCGGGAGCTGGGTGGCCAGCGGCGTGGACAGCGGGGCGACCCGGTGCTCGTAGGGGTCGTAGCCGGTGTGCCAGTCACCCCGCAGCAGGGTGAGGGCCTCGACCGGGTCGACGCCGCGCGAGACGACGGCGAGGGTGTCGCGGTAGCTGGGGAAGAGCCAGTCCCGCTCCTCCAGGGCCAGCGCGGCGGCGATCTCGCACGCCTCCTGGCCGGTGCTGGAGGGATAGACGGCCAGCCGGCCCTGCTTGGTGAGCGCCGTGGCCTGCGCGTTGTAACGACGGCCGCGCACCAGCCGGGCGTACAGCGTGCGCAGCAGCCCGGGGTCGACGCGGTCCGCGGCCTTCGTGCCGAGGACGCGGTACGGCTCCACGTCGGGGAGCAGCGGCGCGGGGTCGGTACGGGGCTGCCAGGCGGGCGGCGGTGTGGGCCGGTACGCGCCCCGCTGCTCCATGACCGTCATGACGGCACCTCCTCGTGGGAGTGGCTCCGGGCTCGTCACGGGTGTGTGACGGGCCTCACCTACCGATTGTTCGGTCGTCGGCACATTTTGGCTACAGGCGGCCCCAGGCTGTGGACAAACGGTTCTCCACAGCCTGAGATGGACGCAGGACGTCCATCAGGGGAAGGCGGGGGCACGTGGCATCTGAACAAATGGCCGACCGCCCCGACGGGGGCGGCGGCCCGGACGAGGCGGGCACCGCGCCGCCCGCGCGCCCTCTGGACTCCATCGACCAGGACATCCTGCGCATGCTGCAGGCGGACGGCCGCGCGTCCATACGGTCGGTCGCGGAGCGGGTGCACGTCTCGCGCGCGAACGCCTACGCGCGCATCAACCGGCTGGTCGAGGACGGCGTCATCCGCGGTTTCGGCGCCCGCGTCGACCACGAGCGCGCCGGGCACGGCACCTCGGCCTACATCACCCTGAAGATCGTCCAGAATTCCTGGCGCACGGTCCGCGCAGAATTGCGCAAACTCCCCGGGGCCTCGCACATCGCCCTGGTGGGCGGCGACTTCGACGTCCTGCTGCTGGTGCACACCCCGGACAACCGGGCCCTGCGCGAGCTGGTGCTCAGCCGCCTCCAGGCCATCCCGGAGGTGCTCAGCACCCGCACCCTGCTGGTCTTCGAGACCGAGGACCTCGAACCGCAGAGCTGATCCGCGGGCCGGCCGGGCGCGGCCGGAGCCCGTCCGGCTGAAGAGGTCCCGCGCGGCCCGAGAGGCTCCGCGCGGCCAAGAGGCCCAGCGCGGCCCAAGAGGCCCAGCGCGGCTCAGGTGGCTCTGCGCGGCTCAGGTGGCCCTGCGCGGCTCAGGTGGCCCTGCGCGGCTCAGGTGGCCCTGCGCGGCTCAGGTGGCCCTGCGCAGCCCGCCGAACACCAGCCGCGCCACCGCGTCGGCCACCTCGCGCTCGCCGGTGCCGCCCCGGCCGTCGGGACCGTCGGGCCGGTACCACTCGACGATCGAGTTGATCATGCCGAAGACGAGGCGGGTGGCGAGCCGCACCTCCACGTCGGCGCGCACGTCCCCCTCGGCCGCCGCGTCCTTCAGCAGAGCGGCGACCCGGTGGTCGAACTCGCGCCGCCGCTCCAGCGCCCACCGCTCGGTGCCGGTGTTGCCGCGCACCCGCAGCAGCAGCGTGACGTAGGGCAGCTCGGCCATCAGCACCTCGACCATGCGCCGTACGACGTACTCCAGGCGCTCGGCGGCGGACCCCACGCGCGCGTGCTCCTCGTCGAGGATCCCGAAGAGCTCGTCCAGGGCCCGGCTCACGGCCCGGCGCAGCAGCTCCTCCTTGCCCGTGACGTGGTGGTATATCGACGACTTGGAGATCCCCGCCGCCTTGGACAGGTGCTCCATGGAGGTGCCGTCGTAGCCGCGCTCGATGAAGACCTGCACGGCGACGGACAGCAGCGTCTCGGGCGTGTACGTGTCCCGCTTGGCGGTGGTCATGGGCGGCTGCCTCCGGTGGCGTCGACTGCGTGCGCGTGGCGGAACAGCGCGAGGGACGGGGCGCAGCGGCCCGCGACGTCACGCCGGTGCAGCTCGACGAGGAGCGCGTACACCCACGCAGGGCCGAGCGCACGGCCCCACTCGAGGGGCCCCAGCGGGTAGTTGACACCCAGACGCATCGCGGTGTCGACGTCCTCCTCGGTGGCGACGCCCTTGGCGACGGCGTCGTGCGCCAGGTCGACGATCCGCGCGACGGTCCGGGCGACGATCATGCCCGGGACGTCACCGATGACGCTGACCTGCTTGCCCAGCGCCTGGAAGAGCCCCGTGGCCCCGTCGAGCGTCCCGCGCGGTGTGCCGGGAGCGGCGGACAGGGCGACGCGGGTGGCGCGGCGGTAGTCGAGGGCGAGGTCGAAGTGGACGGTGTCGCCCAGCTCCGCGGTGGTGCGGCCGTCGGCGAGCAGGAGCTGTCCGCCGCCGGGCAGGACGAGCCGCCCGCCGCTGCCGGAGTCCTTCTCGCGGACCTCGACGCCCGCCTCGCGGATCAGCCCGGGGAGCGCGGCGGCCGGCCCCAGGTCGCCCTCGACGACGACGTACGCCGGCGCCTCGGCCGGTCCGGCGGTGCGCGGCTCGGGCCGCCCGGCGCCGTCGCGGTAGTCGTACCAGCCCTGTCCGCTCTTGCGGCCGAGCCGGCCGGACTCCACCAGCCGGCGCTGGGCGAGGGACGGGGCGAAGCGCACGTCCTGGAAGAAGGAGGTCCACACGGAGTGCGTGACCGACTCGTTGACGTCCTGCCCGATGAGGTCGGTCAGCTCGAAGGCGCCCATCCTGAAGCCGCCCGACTCGCGCAGCACGGCGTCGATGGTGGCCGGGTCCGCGCCCTGCTCCTCGAAGACCGCGAGGGCCTCGGCGTAGAAGGGGCGGGCGACGCGGTTGACGATGAAGCCGGGGGTGTCGGCGCAGGCGACCGGGGTCTTGCCCCAGGCGCGGGCCGTCTCGTACGCGCGCGTGGCCGACGCGGGGTCGGTGGCGAATCCGGAGATCACCTCCACCAGCGGCAGCAGCGGCGCGGGGTTGAAGAAGTGCAGGCCGACGAAGCGGCCGGGCTCGCGCAGCGCGCCGGCGACGGCGGTGACGGAGAGGGAGGAGGTGTTGGTGGCGAGCAGGCAGTCGTCGCCGACGACGTCCTCCAGCGCGCGGAACAGCTCCTGCTTGACGTCCAGCCGCTCCACGACCGCCTCGACGACCAGCGCGCAGTCGGCGAGGGCGTCCAGGGTCGCGGCGGGCGCGAGCCTGGCCCGGGCGGCGACCCGTTCGGCGTCGGTGAGGCGGCCCTTCTCGACGAGCCGGTCGAGCCGGGCGCCGATCGCGTCGGCCGCTTCCCCGGCGCGCCCCGGGGCGGCGTCGTACAGCCGGACGGGGTGGCCCGCGACCAGCGCCACCTGGGCGATGCCCTGGCCCATGGTGCCGGTGCCGACGACGGCCACGGGGCTGCTGAGGTCGAGTGCTGTCATGTGCGCGATCCTCCCGCACGGGGTTTTCCACAGATGCGGCGGACCCCCTTGTCCCGACCGATCGTTCGGTTACTCTAGCCGTGTCCGCCTGATTCCGCCCAGGTTTCCCCCCAGGTCCACGGACTCGTCCGACCGTCGACGAGCATCGACGGCGCGCCGGCCGGTCCGTGAGAGACGAGGAGTTGGTCCCGCATGGCCGCCGAACTCACCGCACACCAGCTGATCGACCGGCACCGGCCGACCCTGGACCTGGCGCTGGAGACGATCCGCACGCGCGCGTACTGGTCCCCCCACCCCGAGCACCCCAAGGCCTACGGGGAGAACGGCAGCCTGGACACGGCCGCGGGCAAGGCCGCCTTCGACGCCCTGCTCGGCACCCGCCTCGACCTCGGCCAGCCCGGCACCGACGGCTGGGTCGGCGGCGAGGTCTCCCCGTACGGCGTGGAGCTGGGCGTGGAGTACCCGCACGCGGACCTCGACGTCCTGCTGCCCGCCATGAAGGCCGGCCAGAAGGCGTGGCGGGACGCGGGCGCGGAGCTGCGCGCGATGGTCTGCCTGGAGATCCTGCGGCGGATCGCCGACCGGACCATGGAGTTCGCCCAGGCGGTCATGCACACCTCCGGACAGGCCTTCATGATGGCCTTCCAGGCGGGCGGCCCGCACGCCCAGGACCGCGGCATGGAGGCCGTGGCCTACGCGTACGTGGAGCAGTCCCGCACGCCGGAGACCGCGGAGTGGACCAAGCCGCAGGGCAAGCGCGACCCGCTCGCGATGACCAAGCGGTTCACGCCGGTCCCGCGCGGCATCGGCCTGGTCATCGGCTGCAACACCTTCCCGACGTGGAACGGCTACCCGGGCCTGTTCGCCTCCCTGGCGACGGGCAACGCGGTCCTGGTCAAGCCCCACCCGCGCGCGGTACTGCCGCTCGCCCTCACCGTCCAGGTCGCCCGCGGCGTCCTCACCGAGGCGGGCTTCGACCCGAACCTGGTGGCGCTGGCCGCCGAGCGCCCGGGCGAGGGCATCGCCAAGACCCTGGCGACCCGCCCCGAGATCCGGATCATCGACTACACCGGCTCCACCGCCTTCGGCGACTGGCTGGAGTCCCACGCCCACCAGGCGCAGGTGTACACGGAGAAGGCCGGCGTCAACACGGTCCTCGTGGAGTCCACCGACGACTACAAGGGCATGCTCGCCAACCTGGCCTTCTCGCTCTCCCTGTACAGCGGCCAGATGTGCACCACCCCGCAGAACCTGCTGATCCCCCGTGACGGCATCCGCACCGACCAGGGCGCCAAGACCTACGACGAGGTCACCGCCGACCTCGCCCGCGCCGTCGACGGCCTCCTCGGCGACGACGCCCGCGCGAACGCCCTGCTCGGCGCGATCGTCAACCCGGACGTCAAGGCCCGCCTGGAGGCCGCCGCGGGCCTCGGCGAGGTCGCCCTCGCCTCCCGCGAGATCACCAACCCGGAGTTCCCGGGAGCGGTGGTGCGCACCCCGGTGATCGTCAAGCTGGACGCCGCCAAGCCCGAGGACGAGGCCGCCTACACCAGCGAGTGCTTCGGCCCCGTCTCCTTCGCCGTCGCCGTCGACTCCGCCGACCGTGCCGTCCAGCTGCTGCGCCGCAGCATCCGCGAGAAGGGCGCGATGACGGTCGGCGCCTACACGACCGACCCGGAGGTCGAGGAGGCCGTGCAGGAGGTCTGCCTGGACGAGGCGGCCCAGCTCTCCCTGAACCTCACCGGCGGGGTGTACGTCAACCAGACGGCCGCCTTCTCCGACTTCCACGGTTCCGGCGGCAACCCGGCGGCCAACGCGGCCCTGTGCGACGGCGCGTTCGTCGCGAACCGCTTCCGGGTGGTGGAGGTCCGCCGGCCGGCCTAGGGGGAGCCGGACCCGAGTGGTGCGCCCCCGGCCGCGCTCCAGTGGTACAGCGTCATGGCCACACTGGTCGCGAGGTTGTAGCTGGAGACCTGGGGGCGCATCGGCAGCGCCACCAGGTGATCGGCCCGCGCCCGCAGCTCCCGCGTGAGCCCGCTGCGCTCGGAGCCGAACGCGAGCAGCGCGTCGTCCGGCAGCCGCGTTCCCCGGATGTCCTCGCCCTCCGGGTCCAGTGCGAACACCGGCCCGGCCGGCAGCTCGGCGACCTCCAGCCGCTCGACGACGGTCGCGAAGTGGAGCCCCGCCCCGCCGCGCACCACCGTGGGGTGCCAGGGGTCGAGGGTGCCGGTGGTGACCACGCCGGTCGCCCCGAACCCGGCGGCCAGCCGGATCACGGCCCCCGCGTTGCCGAGGTTGCGCGGCTGGTCGAGGACGACGACGGGGGCGCGGCGCGGTGTGCGCGCCAGTGCTTCCCGGCCCGCCGCGCGCGAGGGCCGGACGGCCAGGGCGGCCACCGCCGTGGGGTGCGGGCGGGCGACGAGCGACGCGTACGCCTCCCGCGACACCTCCGTCAGCAGCCCCGCCAGCGTCCCGCGCACGTCCGGCGCCAGCTCGTCGGCGAGGGCCAGGGCTGCCGCCCGGTCACTGGTCACGGCCACCGGTACCTCGGCGCCGAAGCGCAGCGCGTGCTTGAGGGCGTGGAAACCGTCCAGCAGCACGCACCGGTCGGCGTGCAGGTGCCAGGCGGCCGGTGGGCCGGGGGCGGGATCGCTCATGCCCGGAAGCCTACGTGCGGGTCACCGGGGCCCTTCCCGCCCTGCTCGCCGATCTCGTCCTCGCCGCCCGGTCCGCCCCCGCACTCCGCCGTGCCGGCCCCCTCGCCCTCCCGGGTCCTGGGCCCCGGCACCCTCGCCGTACCGCCGCCCCCGGGCCCTCCCGTCACTCCCGCCGGTCCCGCGAGCCGCCCCCGGCCGGTCAGCCGGGCCCGCGCGCGTGCCGCCAGGCCGCCCAGCCGGCGCAGGAGCGCGGTCGGCAGGAAGACCGCGTCGGCGGCGATCATCGCCAGCGAGAAGAACGGCAGCCCGAGCGTCACCGCGATCACCGCGTGCTCCAGCATCATCGCCGCCAGCAGCACGTTCTTGACCCGCCGGTTGAGCAGCGTGAACGGGAAGGCGACCTGCACCGCGACCGTGCCGTACGTGATGAGCATGACCAGCGTGCCGTTGGCCGCGAGCGCGTCGGAGAGCGCGGGCCACGGCGAGAAGTAGTCCAGGTGCAGCGGGTAGTACACGGCCGTGCCGTCCTGCCAGCGCGAACCCTGGATCTTGTACCAGCCCGCCGTCGCGTAGATGAGACACGCCTCGGCCATGATCACGAGCAGCGCGCCGTTGTGCACGGTGTTGGTCACCACGTCCAGCAGGATCCGCGGCTGGCTGCCCTCCGCACCCCGTCCCACGGCCCACCACAGCCCCAGCGCGGCCCACACCGCCCACAGCAGGGCCGGGACGAACCAGTCGCCGTCGAGGAGGCCCGCCGCCGTCACCGTGACCAGCAGGAACCCGAAGACGCACCACAGCACAGGCCCGGCCCGGTCCACGACCCGCTCACCGCGCGCGCGTGCCACCGCCGCCCGCGCGGCACGACGCGCGTCCAGCGACCACACCCGGCCGCACCGGGTGAGCACCAGGTAGACGCTCATCAGGTGCACGACGTTGTCGCCGCCGTCCCCCATGAACACGCTGCGGTTCTGCAGCGAGAGCACGCCGACCATGAACAGCACGGACATGGTCCGGGTGCGCCAGCCCAGCAGAAGCAGCACACTGCTCAGCACGGCGAGCGCGTAGACGACCTCGAACCAGATCCGTCCGTCCGACCACATCAGCACCGTGAAGGCGCCGTTGTCCGCGATCATCTGCTCGGCGAGTTCGTGGCTCCAGGGCCCGTCCGGTCCGTACAGCTCGCCCCGGTGGGGCAGTTCGCGCAGCAGGAAGAGCAGCCAGGTGGCGCTGAAGCCGATGCGGACCACGGCGGTCTGGTACGGGCCGAGCGCGGAACCGGTGACGCGGGCGACGCCGCGGGAGACCGAGAGGGCGACGCCGTTCACGCGGCACCCCCCTCCGCCCCGGGCCTCGCACCCGCGGTCTCCGCGGCCACGGACCACCAGGGCAGCTCGCGGACGGACGGCCGGCCGGAGACCTTCTCCCCGCTCCACGAGGGCGGCTCCACGTTCGTGGTCCGGGAACGGTACTGGACCCGCTCGACGACGTCGCCGGATCCTGCCGCGCCCGACCGCTCCAGACGCAGCACGGCGATGCGCCGCAGGTAGGTCTCGGCGAGGGCGCCCCGCAGGCCCACCGGGCGGTTCTCGGAGTCGTGGCTTGCCACGAAGAAGTCCCAGGCCCGGCGCAGTTCGTTCTGCTGGGTGTGACTGGGCAGCGGATTGCCGTCGATGGCCCGGCCGTCCTCGGCGGACAGGTCGTACCAGCCGGTCGTCCGTATCCCGCCGTCCGCCGCGGATACCTCGGCACGGACCTGGACGGAGACGTTCTGCTGGAGCGGGTTGGGGGCGAAGAGCTTCCAGTTCTGCTCGAACTCCGGGAACACCCAGTCGTCCACCGCGGCGCCGTGCTGCTTCGTGAGCGTGTTGGACGGCGCCACGTGCAGGAACACCAGGCCCATGTGGGCGCAGACGGCGACCGCGACCACCGCGAGGGCGACCACGGCACCGACCTGGTAGCGCAGGGAGAGCGCGGCGACGCCGACACGGGGTTCGGGAGGCGGCGCGGGATGTACGGCACCGGCCTGTTCCGGTACGACGGCCGCGGCGCTCCCGGCCGCCCCGGACGCGCCCGACGAACCCACCGGCGCCTCCGGCTCCGCGACCGGACCTACGGGGCCGGTGGACCGGACGGGCCCGTCGGACGCGTCAGACGCGTCGGACGCGTGGGACGCGGCGGACGCGGCGGACGCGGCGGACGCGGTAGTCCCGTCGGACCCGGTAGTCACGTCGGCCGCGGCGGACCCAGGAGACACGTCGGACCCGTCGGACCCGGTAGACCCGTCGGACCCAATGGACACGTCGGACCCAGCGAACCCGGTAGACCCGTCGGACCCAGTGGACACGTCGGACCCAGCGAACCCAGTAGACCCGTCGGACCCAATGGACACGTCGGACCCAGCGAACCCGGTAGACCCGTCGGACCCGGTGGACCCGGCAGGCCCGTCGGACCCAGTGGACTCGTCGGACCCGGCGGATCGGGCGGGCCCGGCGGATCGGGCGGGCCCTTCGGACCTGGCGGGTCCATCGGAACCGCCGGTTCCCTCCGCGTCCGCGTCCACCCCGCCGTCCGGCCCGTTCTGCCCCTGCCGGGCGGCCGAGTCCTTGTCGTACGCGTCCATTCCGCCCCGTTCGGTGCCGATCCGTCCATCCGCCCGCCCCGTCACCGGGCATCCGGCGCCACCCGCCCGGCCACTCGGCGACGTTCGAACGGGAACGGTACTCAGGACCGGCCGCCCGCACAGCCCCCGGCGGACCGGTCACGCCGTGGGCGTCACCACACCCCGCGGGACCCGGGTCCGGCGGGGAGGCTCAGAGCACGTGCCCCGGCTCACCCTTGTCGTCCACCACGGGACGCCCGGCCGCGGCCCACTCCTGCATGCCGCCGTCGACGTTCACCGCGTCGACGCCCTGCTGCACGAGGTACATGGTCACCTGCGCCGAGCGGCCGCCGACGCGGCAGAGCACGTGCACCCGGCCGTCCTGCGGCGCGGCCTCGGCCAGCTCCCCGTACCGGGCCACGAACTCGCTGAGGGGAATGTGCAGCGCCCCGGCGGCATGACCCGCCTGCCACTCGTCGTCCTCGCGGACGTCCAGCAGGAAGTCGCCGTCCTTGAGGTCGCCGACCTCGACCGTGGGCACACCAGCTCCGAAACTCATGCCCCAGACGCTACCCGAGCCGCCACCCGGCTCAGTCCCGCCCGAGCATCCCCGCCAGCTCCGCCTCCCGCTCGCGCACCTGGGTCGCCAGTTGCCCGGCGATCTCCTCCAGCAGCCGGTCGGGGTCGTCCGGGGCCAGCCTGAGCATGGCGCCGATCGCGCTCTCCTCCAGCTCCTTGGCGAGCAGGGTGAGCATCTCCTTGCGCCGGTCGAGCCATTCGAGCCGGGCGTACAGCTCCTCGCCGCGGCTCGGGCGCCGCTCGGGCACCGGCCCGGCGGCCCACTCCTCGGCCAGCTCGCGCAGCTCCGCCTCGTCGCCGCGGGCGTAGGCGGCGTTGACGCGGGTGATGAACGCCTCGCGCCTGACCCGCTCGTCCTCCTCCTGCGCCAGGTCGGGGTGGGCCTTGCGGGCCAGGTCCCGGTAGAGGCGGCGGGCCTCCTCGCTCGGCCGGACCCGCTGCGGGGGCCGGACCGCACGGTCCGTCAGCATCGCCGTGGCCTCCGGGAACAGCCCGTCCCCGTCCATCCAGCCGTTCAGCAGCTCCTCGACCCCGGGGATCGGCATCAGCCGGGCCCGCGCCTCGTCGGCCCGGCGCAGGTCGTCGGCGTCGCCCGTACGGGCCGCCCTGGCCTCCAGGATCTGCGCCTCCAGCTCCTCCAGGCGCGCGTACACCGGACCGAGCCGCTGTTCGTGCAGCCGCGAGAAGTTCTCGACCTCCACGCGGAAGGTCTCCAGCGCGATCTCGTACTCGATGAGTGCCTGCTCGGCGGCCCGTACGGCCCGTTCCAGCCGTTCCTCGGGACGCGGGGCACCCTCCTGCTCGGGCTCAGCTTCCGGCGTCGTCACCCGACCAGCCTAGGGGGTGCGGGCAAGGGGAGCCGCCCGCGCGGATCCCTGCCGCTCCCGTCACACCCCCAGCTCCGCCGCGACCCGCCCCGAGCGCACCGCGGCCACCAGCTCCGCGTGGTCCGCCTCGGTGCGGTCGGCGTAGGCGACGGAGAAGGCGGCCACCGCCTCGTCCAGCTCGCCGTTCTTGCCGCAGTAGCCCGCGATCAGCCGCGGGTCGGCGCTGTGCGCGTGGGCCCTGGCCAGCAGGGCGCCGGTCATCCGGCCGTAGTCGTCCAGCTGGTCGGCGGCCAGCGCGGCCGGGTCGACGCTCCCCTTGCGGTTGCGGAACTGCCGAACCTGGAAGGGCCGCCCGTCGACGGACGTCCAGCCCAGCAGATTGTCGCTGACCACCTGCATCCGCTTCTGGCCCATGACGACCCGGCGTCCCTCGTGCACGGCCTCGGGGGCGTCGAAGCCGGCGGTCGCCAGATGGGGCAGCAGCGCGGAGGGCCTGGCCTCCTTGACCTGGAGCACGAGCGGCTCGCCCCGGTGGTCCAGGAGCAGCACGACGTACGACCGCGTGCCCACGCTGCCGGTGCCGACGACCCGGAAGGCCACGTCGTGCACCGCGTACCGGGCCAGCAGCGGCAGCCGGTCCTCGGAGAGCGTGGCCAGGTACGCCTCCAGGGCGCCCGCGACCGCCGCCGCCTCGGCGTCCGTCACCCGGCGCAGCACCGGCGCCGCGTCCACGAAGCGCCGCCCGCCGTCCTCGGTGGCCTCGGTCGACTTCGCCGCGAAGCGCCCGCTGGTGTTGGCCCGCGCCTTCTCGGAGACCCGCTCCAGCGTGCCGAGCAGGTCGTGGGCGTCGGTGTGCGAGACGAGTTCCTCGTCGGCGATGGCGTTCCAGGCGTCCAGCGCGGGCAGCTTCGCCAGCAGCCGCATGGTGCGCCGGTAGGCGCGGGCCGCGTCGTGGGCGGCCGTGCGGCAGGTGTCCTCGTCGGCGCCGGCCTCCCGGCCCGCGAGCACGAGCGAGGCGGCGAGCCGCTTGAGGTCCCACTCCCAGGGGCCGTGCACGGTCTCGTCGAAGTCGTTCAGGTCGATGACCAGGCCGCCGCGGGCGTCCCCGTAGAGGCCGAAGTTGGCGGCATGCGCGTCCCCGCAGATCTGGGCGCCGATCCCGGTCACCGGCGTGCGCGCCAGGTCGTAGGCCATCAGGCCGGCCGATCCGCGCAGGAAGGCGAACGGCGTGACCGCCATCCGCCCGGCCCGGATCGGGGTGAGCCCCGGTATCCGGCCGCGGTGGGACTCCTCGACCGCGCTCACCGCGTCCGGCCGGGCGGCGTCCAGGTCGAGCGCCGCGTGCGCGGACCTCGGCACACGCGTGCGCAGCGCCTTGCCCTCCGCCTTCGGCGAGCCCGCCCCGGGCCACCGCGCGAACCCGGGCACGACCGGCAGCCGCACGGCACCTTCCGCCGCCCGGCTCCCCTCCGTCCCCCGCGTCGCCTCCGTCCCCCGCGTCGCCTCCGTCCCCCGCGTCGCCTCCGCGTCCCCGTCGGCGCCCGCACGCGCCGTCGGCACCGCCCCGGCCGCCGCCCCCGTGCCCGCCCCCGTCGTCGCCCCGGTCATCCCGGCCGCCTTCCCGTACTCGTCCGTACCGTCGCGTCGTGCCCGCGCCCCGCACCCGCGCACCGCACGCGGGCCCGGTCCGCGGACCCGCCCGCCGGCCCGCCCGGCGCCGCCTTCGGCTCCGACGCGCCACGACCGTACTCCCGCCCGCGCCGCCCGTACACGGGCCCCGGCCCGCCGCCCGCATAACGCCGGGCAGGGGGCGAAGCAGGAGGTGCCCGAGCCCCCCGCGGCGCGCCTACGGTGGCCTGCGATTACCACGGAGCGCGCCCGCCGAAGCAACCACAGCAGCCTGCCCCGCGCCGGCGGGCGCGCTCCCTGTCCCCGACGTCCCGGATGTCGCACGTCCCGTCCAGCTTTCCCCAGGGACCACCCACCGAGGAGACCGAGGAACCGCCATGACCTCCCACACCCCCGCCACCCCCGAAGGACCCGAGCCCGGGCCCGGGCCCGGCCCCCGCCAGGCCCCCGGCGCCGACCGCGGCATCAGCCGCAAGACGCTGCTCAGGGCGGCCGTCGCCGCCGGCGCCACCGTGCCGCTGCTCGCCACCGGCGGTATCGCCCTGGCCCGGGACGCCGCCCGCTCCTCTGACGGCCGGACGCTGACACCGACGCCGTACTGCGACGACGGCGACGACTTGACGCCCGACCAGATGGAGGGCCCGTACTTCAAGCCGAACTCGCCGCTGCGCACCGACCTGGTCACGCCCGGCACCCGCGGCACCCCCCTGACCGTCAGCGGCTACGTCTTCGCCCGGAACTGCGCGCCCCTGTCCGGCGTGCTCCTCGACTTCTGGCAGGCCGACGACAACGGCGACTACGACATGGCCGGTTTCACCTTCCGCGGCCACCAGTTCAGCGACGCCACCGGTGCCTTCGCCCTGCGGACGGTCGTGCCCGGCCTCTACCCCGGCCGCACCCGGCACATCCACGTCAAGGTGCAGGCTCCCGGCGAGCCCGTGCTCACCACCCAGCTCTACTTCCCCGGCGAGCCCCGCAACAGCACGGACACGATCTTCGACCCGGCCCTGCTGATGAACGTCCGCGGCGCCGGCAACGGCAAGCAGGGCACCTTCGACTTCGTCCTGGACGTGGACGGCGGCACCGGCCCCACGGACCCGCCCACCGACCCGCCCACCGACCCGCCGGGCGGCACCTGGGCGAGCGGCCACGCCTACCGCGCCGGCGACCGGGTGACGTACGGCGGGCACTCCTACCGCTGCCTCCAGGCGCACTCCGCGATGACGGGCTGGGAGCCGCCGAACGTGCCGGCGCTGTGGCAGCGCGAGTCCTGACACCGCACGGCAGCGGGGACGGCCCGCTCCCCTCCTCCCAGGCCCCCCGCCGGTCGCACGACCGGCGGGGGGCCTCGTCGGTCACGGGCGTCCGGCGGGCGACAGCGTCGAGCGGTACCAGGGTTCGGCGCGCCGGAACCCGGTGACGAACGGGTCGCCGGGCGCCTCCCGGAGGTCCGACCAGAGGCTGTCGGACTCGAAGAGGTGGTCGGTCGTCAGCAGATCGACCACGCCCGACAGGATCTCGTCCCCGGCCAGCAGGCCCCGCGCCCGCCCGACCGGGAGATCCCGCCGGGGCCAGGAGATCCCGGCGCAGGCGGCGACGGCCCGCAGTGCCCCGCACACGGCGACCGGTTCCGGGTGCGCCGCGTGGTAGACGGACGCGGACAGCGCCGAGTCGGGCGCGAACGCGGCACCCACCAGCGCCCGGGCCAGATCCGGTACGGCGATCATCGACATCCGCGCGGACCAGCCCGCCACCGTGCCCGGCAGCACGCGCAGCACCCGGGCCATGCCGGGCCCGACCCAGGTGTCTCCCGCCCCGTACACCAGGTGGGGGCGCAGGACGACCCCGCCGGCCGAGAGCACGGCGTCCTCGGCGGCGGCGCGGGTGCGGGAGGTCCAGGACCCCGGATTGCGGACGAGTTCCTCGGGTCGCTGGCGCCGGTAGGTACCGCGGCCGTAGACCGAGGCGGTGCTGAGCTGCACGACACGGCGGACCCCGGCCCGCCGTGCCTCCGCGACCAGCGCCGCCGTGCCGTCCGCGTTCACCGCCACGTTGGCCGCCTCGGTACCGCCTATCTGCGCCGCGCAGTGGACGATCACGTCGACGCCGTCGCAGACGCCGCGCAGGGTTCCGGGATCGGTCAGGTCGCCCCGTACGCAGCGTGCGGCGGAGCGGGGGACGGGACGTCGGTGCGACAGCAGCCTGACGTCGGCCCGCCGCCGTTCCGCCTCGCGGACGACGTGTCCTCCCACGAACCCTGACGCGCCGGTGATCAGTACGGTGGGCACGGGGCACTCTCCCAGGGGGACGGGCCGGGTCAGCCGACGCGGGGCCGCAGGACGAGGTCGGCGGTGAAGACGGTCTCGTCCTCCTGGCTGCCGCGCACCCGCACCGGCAGCTCGCCCCGTGCGCCGTCCCCCTCGACGGTGGCCGTGACCCAGCACGGGGAGTCGAACTCCGCGTAGCGCGCGAACTCGGCCCGCACGCCCGAGAGCACGGCGCAGGGGAGCCCGGTGACGGCGTGGGCGGCCTGTCGGGCGGCCTCCAGCAGGACCATGCCGGGGATGTGGTCGGTCGGGTGGTCGAAGTAGGTCGGGTGGGCCGTGTCGACCCGCAGTTCCCAGCGGCCCGGCGTGGCCGGCGACGGTTCGCCCAGCAGGACGTGCCAGGGGTTGCCGTGGCGCACGGCGGCGGGGTCCAGCGCCGGCGGGGGTGTGCGGTGGCAGACCGTGGGGCGCTCCCCGCGTAACCGTCTGTACACGTCCGGGCTCATGCAGCGGAAGGCGGCCGAGGCGGTCGCCCGCACCTCGTCGCCCCGCCGGACGGTGACGTCGTAGCGCATCTCGCGCAGGCTGCGGCCGCGGCGCACGATGTCCCGGCACACGGTGCGCATCTCGACGTCGGTGGGGACCGCGTCGGCCCGGAACAGCTCCGGGTCGGCGGTCACGCTGAGGTCGGACATCAGGAACTGGTACCCGAACGGCACGTCGAACTCGGCGTGCGCGAGCAGGGAACCGATCTGCCGCACGGACTCGACCAGCAGCATCGGATCCTGGTAGCCGCGGTCGGACGCGAACAGGGAGTGGCAGCGCGGCCACTGGGCCCTGACCACGAATCCGCCGTCGTCACCGGCGGTGGGACCGTCGTGCTCCCATCCGGTGAGCAGGACTTCGGAGACGGCCGCACGGTGCACGTATTCACGCGCGACCGTGGAGGTCAGCATCCTGGGCTGTGCCTTGACGCCGGGTGCCTTCGAGGCGAGGTTCGGCATGTGCAGGGCTCCCATCGGGTTCAGACAGGGGGCGGCACGGCCGTAAGTCGGCTGCTCACCCCCGTGGCCGACTAGCTGCGGCTAAAGATACAGACAGGTCGGTCCAGTTTTTCAAGAGGCAAAGAGCTTTCGTCGACCACACGTGCGTCAAGTGATGTACGCGCGGCCCCCCGCAACCTCCGCACGGACTGGTCGATGAAACATGCAGAGGGGCACGGTTCCGAGCGGATTGACCCACTCTTGGCCAAGTATTTCCCCGGGCACATCCGCACGCCAAGGCGGCACGGGCCTCAGCCTGGTGTGGGAAACACACAGCTCATGACGGCCGAGTCCCCGTGACCAGAGGGTCACTCAGAGGCACGAGGCACCCTTTGACAATCAGACAAGTCTGTTTGGTATTGTCCTCTCCGTGAACCTCAGTCCGTGATGACGTGGTGTGCTTCCAGGTGCCTTCAGGGGGACAGATGAACCGGCAGTACGCGGAGCTCGTCGAACCGTCGCCGCAGCACCCTCCTCTTCCGCCCGCCGCCCCGGGCCGCAGGGCGGCCCGGAACGTGCTGGTCGTCGAGAACGACCGACGGGCCGCCGAAACGCTCCTGCGGGGGCTGACCCGGCAGGGGTACGCCGCGCGGAGCGTGGACACCGGCGCCCAGGCGCTGCGCGGCCACCGCGACGCCGACCTGATCCTGCTCGACCTCGACCTGCCCGACCTGGACGGCCTCGAGGTGTGCCGGGCCATCCGGGCGATCAGCGACACACCGATCATCACGGTGACCGCGCGGCGCTCGGAACTCGACTGCGTGCTCGGCCTCCAGGCGGGCTCGGACGACTACCTGGTCAAGCCGTACGGCTTCCGTGAGCTGCTGGCCCGCATGGAGGCGGTGATGCGCCGCTCGCACGGCCGCCCTGCCAGGGCGGACACCGGCCGGGTCATCACCCACGCCGGGCTGCGCATCGACGTGGCCGCCCGGGCGGCCACCCTCCACGGGGAGCCGCTGGACCTGACCCGCAAGGAGTTCGACCTGCTCCACCTGCTGGCGCTGCAGACCGGCACGGTGCTCACCCGGCGCCAGATCATGGCCCACGTGTGGGGCGACGCCTGGTCCCCGCGGGGCCGGACCGTGGACACGCACGTCGGCACCCTGCGCGGCAAACTCGGCTCCAGCACCTGGATCATCACCGTGCGCGGGGTCGGTTTCCGGCTCGGTCATCCGTGACCGAGGCCGCCTCGCGGGCTCCCGCCCACGCACACCCTGCCGCGGCCGCCGTCGGTTCTCCGGCGTAGAGACACGCAACAATACAGACTAGTCTGTTGGGCCAACAGCGGCAGGGTAAGGATGAAGGCATGGCTCAACAAGAACGCGGCAGGCAGTCACGGCGGACGATTCTCGAGGCCGCCGCCCACGTATTCGACGAGCGCGGCTACGACGCCGCGAGCACCAACGACATACTGGCCCGCACCGGGCTCACCCGCGGCTCGCTCTACCACCACTTCCCCTCCAAGGAAGCCATCGCCGTGGCCCTGGTCGAGGCCCACGGCGAAGCCCTGGCCGTGCCGGACCAGCCGGTGCGGCTGCAGTCGGTGATCGACCTGACCCTGGAGTTCGCCCGCCGTCTCCAGCACGACCAGGTGCTGCGCGCCAGCGTGCGCCTGACCACCGAGCAGACCTCCTTCCGCCGCTCCCCGCAGACCGCCTACGAGCAGTCCCTGGAGGCGATCGAGAAGCTGCTGCGGGAGGCGAAGGACCGGGACGAACTCCTGCCGGGCGTCGATGTGGACGAGGCGGCGTCGACGATCGTCGGCTGCTTCACCGGGCTGCAGATCATGTCCCAGGCGTACACCGGCCGGGAGGACCTGGGTGACCGGGTCGGCTCCTTCTGGCGCTTCTTCCTGCCCGGACTCGCCACCCCGGGTCTGATCGGGCGGCTCCGGACCGCGCCCTCCGCGTCCTGACCCGCTCACGGACGACGTGCGAACGTTGTCACGGCAGGCAGCGGTGACCGCCGTCCGCCTGGGGGAACAACGGGCGTATCAGGCCCCACAGGCGCCGGGAGGTGTCGCCGTCCCACCACCCGGGCTCCGACCGGCCCAGCGTCTCGATGCCGGCCGCCAGGACCACGGCCAGGTCGGCCAGGTCCTCGGGCGGCGCGCCGTGCCGCCGGCCGGCCGTCTCGTGCGCGGCGGCCACCCGGTCGCGGAGCAGGGACATCAGGTGGTCGCGCAGCCTCGGCGGCCCCGCTGAGCCGTCCGGGGCCAGCTCCATGCCCGCCCGGACGATCTTGTCGGTGCCCAGTGCCTCGGTGAGCGCCAGGCAGAAGCGCTCGGGTGCGTCGACGGGGGCACCGGAGAAGGCCGCGTCGACGAGCTCCTCGAGCCGGCTGCGCGCCTGTTCGTGGACGGCGGCCGCGAGGGCGGTGGTCGAGGAGAAGTGGTGGTAGAGGGCGCCGCGGCTCACACCGGCCCGGCGGCAGATGTTGACCAGACCCGCGTCCGCCGGGCGCCCGTCCGCGATCAGCTCCGCCGTGGCCCTGATCAGAGCCTCACGAGTCCGCTCGGACCGCGTCTGCATCAGACCACACCCGCCTTCGTCATCCTTACCGACTCCTCGAACGACCGAAGCATACAAGGAGGTCTGTTTTACGGTACCCGCACCGACGTTCGGCACCTCCTCATGATCTTCCTTCGTTCACAGATCCCCCACATACGTACGTCAAATGGCCTGAACCTTCCGTTCCGAGGCGCCCGTTCCCCGGGAAACCGAGTAGACTTGCCTGTATGTTTTCCTGGAACGGGCACTCGCCGGGACGCCCGGATCTGGGCACTTGGCACGGCGCTGACACTGAGCTGACCCAACCTCGAATGCTTGATGGAACCCTGCATCGCTGTCGGTAGAAGTAGCCCCGGAGCCCGGTGAGACTGAATGCCGTCTTGCGAAACTGCCACGGATCGGGGGGATTTCGATGGATGAGCGTGAGAGAGCCACCGAGGAGCACACGAGCAGGGACTGCGCACAGCGGTGC
Organism: Streptomyces sp. BK208; assembly: GCF_004364245.1. Taxonomy (GTDB): domain Bacteria; phylum Actinomycetota; class Actinomycetes; order Streptomycetales; family Streptomycetaceae; genus Streptomyces. The sequence goes on from NZ_SOAV01000009.1 coordinate 359,360, forward strand.
GGCCGGATCTGCACCCGCTGCCTGGACCGGACCGGCCGGGAACTGCGGACACTGCTCGCCCTGTACAAGGAGAGCGACCAGACCCTGGCCGCCGTCCCCACGGCGGCGCTGCGGCAGCGGGTGAGCGGCAGCCGCGGCAGCGTCGGCATCGTGCTGGACGAGCGGGTCGTGTCCCTGCGGAGTCAGGTCACCGAGACGCTGAGCCTGTGGGCACGGCTCGTCCTGGACGAGCGCGGCGACGCCGCCTTCGGGACGACGGAGCGCGGACTCGGCCGGCTGGTGCGGTTCCTGGGGCAGCAACTGCCCTGGTTCGCCGACCACCCCGCCGGTGTCGAGTTCACCGAGGAGATCACCGAACTGCTCGCGGAACTGGACGAGTTGTTCGGCCCGGGGCCGGTGAGCAGGTTCCCGCTCGGGCCGTGTCCGCGGCCGGAGTGCGGGGGCGCCCTCTTCGGCGTCCGGCCGGCGGACCGCGACCGCGTCCCCAGCCATGTCTCCTGCGACGCCGGCCACCCGGTGCCGCCCCGCCAGTGGCTGCTGCTGGCCGGCCGTACGGAGCAGGAGCCGGCCGCGTGAGCGGCTTCACGGAGCGCACCGGCGGGACGGCCGGGCGCCGTACGGTGCCCACGGAGCTGGCCGCCCTGGCGATGGGCGTCTCCCAGGCCACCATCCGCAAATGGGCCAGCCGCGGGAAGATCACCCGACACGGCGGTCCCCAGCGCGCGGAGTACGACCTGGAGGAACTGCTGGCCCTGACCCGTCGCACCCCGCTCGACTGACCAGGGCCCCGAAGGGGGCCGCCCTCAGGACCGACCGCTCCACAGGGACCGATCCGTGCGGGGATCGGGTCCACAGCTGCCCCCGCGGCCGACACCGGCCGCGGGGGCAGCTTGTTGTCGCCAACTCCCTTGTACACAACGGCAGTTGACGCCACGCACGGCAACTGTCACACTTTCTGCGGCGCCCCCATGCCCGGACGCCGCCCCTTCTTCGGCGGCGGTCCCCGCGGGTGGCGCGTTCCGCGGCAGGCTCTTCGCAGCCCCGCGTTCTGCAACTTCCAGGAGATCCGCGGCGAGTCGGCAGCACCGACCCGCCGCGGATCTCCTTTTTTCTGCCGCCCCCATTCGAGGAAGTGTGGTCGATGCCTGTTTCTACCTGGACCCCCGTCGGACGCTGGACGGGAACGGTCACGCACGACGACGAGGTGGACGAGTACACGGTCGCCTTCGCCGCGGACGGTTCGCTCTCGGTCACCACGCAAAAGAGCACCGGCTACGGCGCGTGGACCGCCGTCGGCGACGAGACCCTGGAGTTCTCCCTGCGCGAGGACTTCAACGTCGACGTCACCCAGATCAGCCCCAACGGCCACCACGCCGCGTACATACAGATCGACATCACGGCGCGCCTCACCGGGGACACGCTCACCGGCGAGGGCAAGGCCGTCGTGCACGGCCCCGACGACGCCGTGATCTACGCGACGGGCGCCCGGACCGAAGCGCGCAGGGTGTCATGACCCCGGTACAGGCAGCGGTACCCGCCGACCTGGCCGCCGAGGTGGCCCGGCTGTCCGACGTCACCGCGCTCAAGGACCTCGCCGACCGCTATCTGGCCAGCCTCGACGCGGGCACCTTCGACGCCGCGTGGGCCGGCTCGCTGTTCACGGACGACGTGGAGATGACGTTCCCGGTCGGCAGCCACCGGGGCAGTACGGGTGTCGACGGCTTCACCGCCCGGATCATGGCGCGCTGGGGCCGTACGCACCACCACGGTTCCGAGAGCACGGTCGAGGTCGACGGCGACCGCGCGGAAGTGGGCTGGAGCCTGATCGCCTCCCATGTGCACCACGGCTCACCGCTGCCTCCGGACGCCTCCGAGTACTTCCAGCTCGGCGGCCGCTTCGCCGGTACGGCCCGGCGCACGCCGGACGGCTGGCGCTTCGACCGGCTGCGGCTGCGCATCGTGTGGACCACCGGAGCCGTACCCGCCGGTGTCACCCGGGTCGACGCGCGGACGCTCGACACCCGCGGCGGCCGCGGCACCCCTGCCCAGTAGCCCGACCCCCAGCGAAGGAGAACCCACATGCCCAGCACGCTCACGCCGGACCAGCAGAGGCAGCTGATCGAGAAGGTCTTCCACGAGGGCCTCGACCTCGGCGACCTCTCGGCCGCCGACCGCTACCTCACCGCGGACTTCCGCAACCACGGCAGCCACGACGACTCCATGCGCGGCCCGGAGGCGTTCAAGCACACCATCCGGATCCAGCAGTCCGCCTTCAGCGACATCAAGTACGAGATCCTCGACTTCATCGCCCAGGGCGACAAGGCCGCCATCCGCTGGGTGATGCACGGCCGGCACACGGGCCCCTTCATCGGGATCCAGCCGACCGGTCTCCAGGTCCAGCACCAGGCGATCATCTGGTTCCGCTTCGAGGGCGACCGGATCGCCGAACGCTGGGGCATCGTGGACAACTTCGCCCTGCAGCGCTTCCTGCAGTCCGGCGGCAAGCCGGCCGGTCCCCTCACCCCGGCCGGCCGTCCCGGCGCCTGACCCGCACCGCTCCGGCCCCACCTCCCGGCCCACCCGGCGCCGGCCGCGCACGCCGCTCGGGCGCTGCCGCGGCCGGCGCCGGGCGCCGGGCGCCGGGACTGCCGTCGGCCCTCCGGCCCTCCGGCCGCGGAAGCACGAAGACGACACGAAGAAACACCACGACGCACCACGACGACGCACGACGCACCACGACGACGCACAAGGAGGAGGACGTCATGCCCATCGACAGAAAAGTCGCCCGGTTCAACCGGCGGTTCGCCAACCGGTTCGTAGGGCCCCTGTTCAGCCGGCTGCCGGGCTTCGGGAAGGTCCACCACCGGGGCCGCAAGTCCGGGCGGGAGTTCGCCACGCCGGTCAAACTGTTCCGGCGCGGCACGGACATCGTCATCACACTGCCGTACGGGCCGGGATCCGACTGGGTCAAGAACGTGCTGGCGGCGGGCGGTTGCGAGATCACCACGCGGGGGCGCCGCATCCGGATGGCCGACCCCGTCGTCTTCACCGACGACGGCACCACACACATGCCGGCCGTGACCCGCCGCATCCTGTCCCGGGTCGAGGCCACCGAGTTCCTCGCACTGACGCCGGTGCCCGCGCCGCTGCCGGCGGACCGGTGACGCCCGTGCCGGTCCGGGTCGCGCTCCTCGTCGGCTCGGCCCGCGAGGGACGGCTCGCGCCGGACGTGGCCGGCTGGTTCGCCGGTGTCGCCCGGCGACGCGGGGACCTCGTCCTGGACGTCGTGGACGTGGCACACCATCCGCTGCCGTCCGATCTGGCCGCGGACGACCCCGTGGCCGCGGCGCTGCGCCCGCGACTCGCCGGCGCCGATGCCTACGCGGTGGTCGTGCCGGAGTACAACCGCAGCATTCCCGGGCCGCTGAAGACGCTGGTCGACAGCTTCCAGACCGAGTGGCAGGCCAAGCCGGTCGGCTTCGTCGGCTACGGGCTCGGCGCGGCGGGCGGGGTGCGCGCGATCGAGCATCTGCGGCAGATCTTCGCCGAGTTCCACTGCGTGGGGATGAAGGACGTCGTCACCTTTCCCCGCGTGCTCGACCACTTCGACGCCGAGGGGCGTTTTCCCGCCGAGCCCGAGCGGTGCGAGGCGGCCGCCAAGCTCATGCTCGACCAGCTGATGTGGTGGGCCGAGGCCCTGCGCACGGCCAAGGCGGCTCGTCCCTACGGCTCCTGACCCCTCCGGCGGCCGCCGCGACACCGCCGGTGCCCGCCCCCGCCCCTCCTTGTCTCAGGAGACGTGATGGCCGCTGTTCCCGCCCCTCTCTCCGACCTCCTCATCGCCGTTCCGGTGGTGATCCTCGTCAGCCGGACGGCCGCCCAGCTGCTGCGCCGGGTCGGGCAGCCACCGGTGGTCGGGGAGATCCTCGCCGGCATCCTGCTCGGCCCCTCCCTGCTGGGCGCGCTGTGGCCCGACGGCCAGGCCTGGCTGTTCGACCCCTCCGTGATCCCGTACATCGACATGCTCGGCAATGTCGGACTGCTCGTCTTCATGTTCCTCGTCGGACTGGAACTCGACCTCGGCGCGCTGCGCGGGGACCGCAGGACCGCCCTCGCCGTCTCCCAGGCGGGCACCGCCGTGCCGCTCGTGCTGGGTGTCCTGCTGGCGCTCGGCATGTACGGGCCGCTCGCCCCGGAGGGCACCGACCGGCTCCCGTTCGTCCTGTTCATCGGGGTCGCGCTGAGCATCACCGCGTTCCCGGTCCTGGCCCGCATCCTCACCGATCGCGGGCTGTACCGCACCCGGGTGGGCGCGCTCGCCATGGCCAGCGCGGCCGTGGGCGACGTGAGCGCGTGGTGCCTGCTGGCCGCCGTCGTGGCGATCGCGAACAGCGGTTCGCCCTTCGACGCCGTCACGACCGCGCTGTACGCGACGGCCTTCGCCTTCTTCCTGTTCTACGTCGTCCGGCCGCTGCTGACCCGGTGGACCGCACGGGCCGAACGCGGCCACTCCGACGCCGTGGTGCTGGTCGCGCTGTTCAGCGGCCTGTGCCTGTCCGGATACGTCACCGACCTGATCGGCGTGCACGCGCTGTTCGGCGCCTTCCTGTTCGGCGCGATCACCCCGCGCGGCAGCCGCCGGACCGCGACGGCGGCGACCCGGCTGCGTGCCTTCGCGGTGCCGGTGCTGCTGCCTCTCTACTTCGTGAGCACGGGGCTGCGCACCGACGTGTCACTGCTGGGCGGCGGTTCGGCGCTGTGGTGGTGGGCCGGGGCCGTACTCGCCGTGGCGGGGCTCGGGAAGTGGGGCGGCAGTGCGCTCGCGGCCCGGCTGACCGGCAACGGGTGGCGGGACGCGATGTCCCTCGGCGCGCTGATGAACTGCCGGGGGCTGACCGAGCTGGTGGTGCTCGACATCGGGCTCGGCCTCGGGATCGTCGGCCCCGATCTGTTCACCGTCCTGGTGCTCATGGCCCTGGTGACCACGGCGGTGACCGCGCCGGCGCTGAGCCTGATCCGCCGGAGGGCGGACGTCCCGACCGCGGAGGGTCCCGCCGCCCCGGAGGGTCCCGCCGCCCCGGTCGATCCCGCCGCCCCGGAATCCGCCGAGGCGGAGAGCCCGGCGTTGCAACCGGCCGAGCAGCGCTGACCTGCACTTTCGCCACCCCTCTCAGCAATTGGTTCGCTGATGGTTGGTGTTTTGCTAGTTGGCACCTTGATAGATAAGCAAGTTGACGATACTGTCTCGGTACGGCACGGAGCAGTGAGGCGATGAGGGAGAGAGCCATGAACCAGGACTTCAAGAACCTCGACATGACGATGATGTTCGCGATCCACGACGCCCTCCGCCGCGAGCTGGAGCGCATCACCCGGATCACCGCCCGGGTCGACGAGGACCCCCGGCACGTACTGAGCACCGCGGTCGGCTGGGAGCTGTTCAAGAAGTTCCTGACCGCCCACCACGTCTCCGAGGACGTCACCGTGTGGCCCCCGATGGAGCGCGCCCTGGCCGGCCGCCCGGACGAGCTGGCCCTGCTCGAGGCCATGGAGGCCGAGCACGCGGTGATCGACCCCCTGCTGGCGGACATCGACGCCGCCCTCGCCGACCGGGACTCCGGGCTCCAGCGCCTGGGCGGCCTGGCCGACACCCTCTACACCCGGCTCGGCGGCCACCTCGACCACGAGGAGCGGGACGCCCTCGCCCTGATGGACCTCACCCTGAGCCAGGAGGAGTGGGCCGCCTTCAGTGCCGAGCAGCGCACCCGCATCGGCGACGACTCCAGCCGCTACCTGCCCTGGCTGCTGGACGACATCGACGCGGCCAAGGTGGCCACCGTGCTCGGCAAGATGCCCGAGCCGCTGCGCCAGGCCTACGCCACCGAGTGGCGCGCCGCCTACGAGGACCTGGCCATCTGGACCCCGAAGGCCGACGCCGCCCTGCGCTGAACCGCGGCCGCCGCCCGGCCGGGCCCGCCGCGCCCATCCCCTTCCGCCGGACACCCCTTCCCGCCACATCCCCTTCCCGCCAGGGACATCAGAGACATCGGAGAGAACTCATGTCGCTGCAAGACCGCACCCAGGCCGTCCCCAAGGCCGCGGCACCGCCGCGGCAGGACGGCAGGCCCGGCCTCGCTCTGCTGGTCATCGCCGCAGCTCAGCTGATGCTGGTCCTCGACAACACCATCGTCGCCGTCGCACTGCCGAGCATGCAGAGCGCCCTCGGCCTCAGCGAGTCCGGCCTCGGATGGGTCGTCACCGCCTACGCGCTGGCGTTCGGCGGCCTGCTGCTGGCCGGTGGCCGCGCCGGTGACCTCTTCGGCCGCCGCCGGGTCTTCCGCATCGGCCTGGTCCTGTTCACCGCCGCCTCCCTGCTCGGCGGCGTGGCCCAGAACGGGGAGCTGCTCATCCTCGCCCGGGTGATCCAGGGCGCGGGCGCGGCCATCGCCGCCCCCACGGCACTGTCGCTGCTGGCCACCACCTTCGAGGCGGGCCCCGCCCGCAACAAGGCCCTCGGGGTGTACGGCGCCATGGGCGGACTCGGCTCGGTCGTCGGCCTGCTGCTCGGCGGTGTCCTCACCGAGTTCCTGAGCTGGCGCTGGGTGATGTTCATCAACATCCCGATCGCCCTGGCCGTCCTGGTCGGCACCGGCGTCCTCGTCGAGGGCGACCGTGAGCGCGGCAAGGTCGACGTGCCCGGCGCGTTCGCCGCCACCTTCGGCTTCGGCGCCCTCGTCTTCGGCATCACCCGGGCCGGCGAGGAAGGCCTCGGAGACGGTCTCACCCTGATCGGCCTGGCCGCCGCCGTCGTCCTGCTCGTCGCCTTCGTCGCCATCCAGCGCGGCAGCCGGGCGCCCATGATCCCCCGGGGTCTGCTCGCCGACCGCAGCCGGGTCGGGGCCAACCTGATCATGTTCCTGGTCGGCGCCGGCATGCTCGCCACCTTCTACTTCCTCACCCTCTACATGCAGGTGGTCAAGGGTTACGAGCCGATGGTGACCGGCCTCGCGTACCTGCCCTTCGCGCTCGGCATGGGCATCGCGGCCGGCGGTCTGGGCCCGCAGCTCCTGGCCCGGATGTCGGAGCGCGCCGTCATCTCCGTGGGCCTGGTCGTCGGCATCGCGGGCATGGTCTGGTTCAGCTTCCTGGCCCCCGGCCAGAACCCGATGGCGGCCCTGCTGCCCGCCCAGCTGATCGTCGGCCTCGGCCTCGGCATGGTCTTCGTGACCGTCACCGTCATCAGCGTCCGCGGCGTCGAGCCGCAGGCCACCGGCGCCGCCTCCGGCCTGGTCAACACCGCCCAGCAGATCGGTGGCGCCATCGGTCTCGCGGCGCTGGCCGCCGCCGCCACCGTGGTCACCGACAACGAGCTGCCGGGCAGCGTGCCCGACGCGCTGACCACCGGGTACTCCTACGGCTTCCTGCTCGGAGGCGGCCTGTACCTGCTGGCCCTGGTCGTCGCCCTGGTGACCGCCCCCGCGACCGCTCCCCAGCCGCAGAACGGCACCGAGCACCCGCCGGTCGCCCTGTGACCCTCCGGCGGCCCGTCTTGTCCCCCGGGGCGGGCCGCCGGAGCCCCTCCCCAGGGGCGTGCCGGCCGGCACGCCCCTTCTCCCTTCCCGCTTCCTTCTCCCGCCCCCGCACGGGCCCGCTTTCCGCGGGGCGGCACACGCCACCGGATGTCCCGGGACACCGCCCGTATACTCGGGCAGGAGGTGCTGTTCTTGCGGTATGAACGCGACGCCGGGCGAGGCCCCGTCACACGGACCGAGGAGACCGCGGAGGTCCCCGGAGTACTCCCGGAGGAGCTCACCGACTTCATCGGCTACCTCCTGCGCCGGGTCTACGCGCAGTTCTCCTCGACCGGCACCGGCGGCGACGCGGACTCCCGCGACTTCCTGGTCCTGGACGCGCTCACCGGCCACGACTGGGAGTCCCAGCTCGATCTGGCCGAGCGGCTCGGCATCAACCGGACCATCATGGTGTCGGTCATCGACCGCCTCGAGGAGCGCGGTGAGGTCCGGCGCACCCGCAACCCCGACAACCGGCGCCAGTACGTGCTCTCCCTGACGGACGAGGGCCGCCGTGCCCTGGACGTCCGCCGGCGTGCGGTGGCCGAGCGGGACGCCCGGCTCACCTCCGTACTCACCCCCGACGAGACCGCGCGGCTCGACACCCTCCTCGCCCGTCTGCTGCCCGAGTCCGCGCAGTCGCTGGTACAGGGCACCGAGTACCTGGTGGCCCAGGCCCACCACCGGCTGCGCCGGCTCGGCGACGAGAAGCTGGCCGGTACCGGCCTGCGGGTGCGGCACTACGGCCCGCTCTCCGCCCTGGCCACGTTCGGGCCCTGTGCCCAGCAGCGGCTCGCGGAACTGCTGGCCATCACCGGGCCCGCCGTCTCCCAGCTCGTGGACGAACTGGTCAAGCAGCAGCTGGTGCGCCGAGGGCGCGATCCGCACGACCGGCGCCGCTACGCCCTCGAAGTGACCGACACCGGCCGGGAGAAGCTCGACACCGTGGCGCGGGCCGTGGCCGGCCTGGCGGCGGACGTCACGGACCTGCTCGGTTCCGACGGCACGGAGGAATTGCGCAACCTGCTGCTGAAACTCCTTTCCCCCACCCATTCCGGAAGCGCCTTCTCCGATATTTCGACACCATCGGTTCCGGCCGGGGGTTGACCCTTCGGGGAAAGGCTGTCACGCTTAACCCAGCGGTTCTCGCATGCTCGTGAGCCGCTTTACACCTCACTGATCGAGGGACCTCTTCCAGGTACCTTTCAGAATCTTCCCGAAGCCGTTTCGAGGCTCTTCACTCCACACGGAGTGAAGGGCCTTTTTCCATGCGGTCACACCGCCGTGATCAACACCGGAACCCGCTGTGCACCGCCCCGACGAAGGAGACAGCTCATGGTCGCGACACGGACCGAAGGCTCACCCGAACCGGCCGAGGTCCCCGAGGAGATGACCTTCGACGTCATCATCCTGGGCTCGGGACTGGCCGGCTCCGTGACGGGTGCGGTCCTGGCCCGGCACGGCGCGAAGGTCCTGCTGGTCGACGCGGCCGCGCACCCCCGCTTCGCCATCGGCGAGTCCATGACCCCGCAGCTCGTGGAGTGGATCCACATCCTGTCCGAACGGCACGGGATACCCGAGCTGAAGAGCCTGGCCAGCGTCCAGGCCTCCACCCGGGACATCGCCCCGACGTTCGGCACCAAGGCGCACTTCGGGTTCCTGAAGCACGAGGCCGGCAAGGAGCCCGATCCCCGGCAGGCCACCCAGCTGGCGCTGCCGAAGATCTTCCACCAGAACAGCCACATGTTCCGCCAGGACAGCGACGCCTTCATGTTCCACGTGGCGGTCAAGTACGGCTGCACCCCCCGGCAGAACTGGCGGGCGAACGAGGTCGACTTCGACGACGACGGCGTGACGGTCCTCGGCAAGAGCGCCGCCCCCGGCGCCCAGCCCGAGCTGTACCGGGCGAAGTACCTGGTGGACGCCTCCGGGTTCCGCTCGCCGCTCGCCGACAAGTTCGACCTGCGGGAGAAGCCGGCCCGCTTCAAGCACCACTCCCGGTCGATGTTCACCCACTACGTCGGCGTCAAGCGGTTCGACGACGTCAGCGGACACCCCGCGGCACTCCGCCCGCCGGCCGACTGGCACACCGGCACCATGCACCACCTCATCGAGCGCGGATGGTTCTGGATCATTCCGTTCGACAATCACGAGAAGTCCCGGAATCCGCTGTGCAGCGTCGGCCTGACCATGGACGAGCGCACCTATCCGAAACCCAAGGACCTGTCCCCGGAACAGGAATTCCAGCTCTTCCTGGACAGATATCCGGCGGTCAAGCGGCAATTCGACGGTGCCACCCGGGTACGGGAATGGATATCCACCGACCGGCTGCAGTATTCCTCGAAGCAGACCATCGGTGACCGCTGGTGCCTGATGTCGCACGCGGCCGGCTTCCTCGACCCGCTGTTCTCCCGGGGGCTGTCGAACACCCTGGAGGTGGTGGACGCGCTGACCTCGCGTCTGGTGACCGCCCTGAAGGACGGCGACTTCTCGGCCGAGCGCTTCGAGTACGTGGAGCGTCTGGAGCAGGGGCTGCTCCAGTACAACGACGAGCTGGTGAACAGCTCGTTCATCTCCTTCTCCCACTTCCGGCTGTGGAACGCGGTCTTCCGGATCTGGGGTTCCTTCATCACCCCCGGCACCATGCGGCTCACCCGGGCCCGCCTCAAGCATCTGCGCGACGGCCGTCAGGAGCACTTCGACGAGCTGGAGAACGTCCCGTACCCGGGCCTGTGGTGGCCGCAGAGCGACTCGTTCAAGCAGCTCCTGGAGACCACCGCGGAGACCTGCGAGAAGTACGAGGCGGGTGCGCTGACCGGTGACGAGGCCGCCGACATCGTCTTCAAGCTGCTCGACGAGTCCCCCGTCGTCAACCCGGTCTTCGGCTGGAAGGACGAGAGCCGCCGTTTCATCTACCCCTCGACGGCGATGATGGCCCGCTTCCTGTACTGGGCCTCCGCCCAGGCGCCGGCCGAGATGAACAGCGTCGGCCGGGAGTTCCTGCTCGGCATCCTCAAGGCCGGCTCCAAGGTCCGCAAGCTCCTCTGACCCGCGCAGCCCGAACCCGACACCGCCAGGAAAGGATGCCCATGTCCGCAGCAGCGCGGTCGCTGACCCGCGCCCCCGAGCAGCGCCGGCCCGTCGATCCCCTGGGCCTGCGCCGTGTGTGCGGTCTGTTCACGACCGGCGTCACCGTGATCACCACCGGATCGGAGAGCGAGGCGGACGGCACGACCGTCAACTCCTTCACCTCGGTCTCCCTGGAGCCCCCGCTCGTCCTGTTCTGTCTGCACCGGCGGTCCCGGTTGCACACCCTGCTGACCGAGAGCGGCGGGTTCACCGTCAACTTCCTGTCCGGCCGCCAGCAGTCGCTGGCCCGGCACTTCGCCGAGCGGCGGCCGGACATGCTCGTGGGCGTCCCGCACCACTTCAGCGCGGACGGACTGCCCGTGCTGAGCGAGGCGCTGGCCCATCTGACCTGCACGACGGTCGACGTCCACACGGCCGGTGACCACGACATCGTCGTCGGTGAGGTGGTGGATCTCGGAACGCCGGAGCAGGGCCGCGAACCGCTGATCTTCTTCGACGGATCGCTGGGACCGCTGCAGACCGGCGCCGGCCGGTTCCACCACGCGGCCCCGGACGCGCCGACGACCACCCGGCAGGCGTCCTGACATGCGGAGGGTGCTCATCGCCAATCGTGGCGAAATCGCTGTCCGCGTGGCCCGGGCCTGCCGGGACGCCGGGATCGCGAGCGTGGCCGTCTACGCGGACCCGG
>NZ_SOAV01000010.1 GCF_004364245.1 Streptomyces sp. BK208
CTGGCGGTGCGCCGCTCCGGCGTCGATCCGACCGACGTCGAGGGCACGTACGTGCAGCGCGGCTTCCTGCCCCGCTGGCTGGCCACGTTCCTCGGGATCTCCGTGGCCCTCGCGCTCGCGTTCGTGATGATCTGGATCGCCTACAAGCCCCAGGTCCGCACCAGTGCCACCGAGCAGACCCAGCAGGCGGGCGTCGCCCTCTCGCCCAGCCCCAGCGAGAGCGCGCTGGCCCTGCCCAGCACCCCCGAGTCCGCGCCCGCCGAGCAGCCGCAGGCCCAGCAGCCGGTCGCTCAGGAGTCGAAGGACGACGGCGGCGGTGCCGACAAGGACGAGGAGGGCAAGGGCGGCGGGGAGACCAAGAAGCCCGCCAAGCCGGCCCCGAAGCCGGTGGTCCCCGCCGAGAACATCCTGCTGCGGAACACCATCAGCCACATGTGCGCCGAACTCCCCGGCCGGGACAAGGGCGTGGCCGACGGACCCGTCCAGCAGGCCGTCTGTGACGACACCGACGGGGACAACCAGATCTGGAACCTCGAGGTGAAGTACAAGAAGGGCGGCCCCGGCGGCGCGCCGCTCTTCCAGATCCGCAACATCAAGGACAAGTTCTGCATGGACCTGCCGTACCACGGTGCGGCCGCCGTGGGGACACCGGTCACCGAGTTCCACTGCGACAGCACCACGTCGACCGACAACCAGCTCTGGTGGGTCGACAAGCAGGAGAGCGGCGCCTACTGGATCCGCAACTTCTCCAGCAACCAGAAGTGCCTCGGAGTGGAGGGCGCGAACGGCGGGTCCCTCTTCTCCAAGTTGGTGCTCGACAACTGCAGCAACGTCGACGACCAGGAGTGGGAGATCATCCACCCGAAGAAGGACTGACGGCCCGGCCGGTCCCCGCGGTCACCAGCCGCCTTCCCCGGGGACCAGCCGGCCGGCCTTGCGGTACTCACGGCGGGCGCCCTCCAGGAGGTCGTCCGCCGGCACCGTGTCGTCGCGCCCGGCGGCGAGGTACGCGGCGGTGACCACCGCGCTGCGGATCGAACCGCCGGCCAGCTCGAACTCCCGGGCCAGCGGCTCCGGGTCGATGCCGTCGGCCGTCGGGACCCGGGACAGCCCGTGCCGCCACAGCGCCAGCCGCTGCTCGGCGTCCGGGAACGGGAAGTCGACCACCAGGTCCAGGCGCCGGGTGAACGCCTCGTCGATGTTGGCGCGCAGGTTGGTGGTGAGCAGGGCGATGCCGTCGAAGGACTCCAGCCGCTGGAGCAGGTAGGCGCTCTCCATGTTGGCGTACTTGTCGTGTGCGTCCTTGACCTCGGAGCGCTTGCCGAAGACGGCGTCGGCCTCGTCGAAGAGCAGCACGGCGTCGGTGCGGTCGGCCTCCGTGAAGATCCGCTCCAGGTTCTTCTCGGTCTCGCCGACGTACTTGTCCACGACCGACGACAGCTGGACCACGTACAGGTCGAGGCCCAGGTCGGCGGCGACGACCTCCGCCGACAGGGTCTTGCCGGTGCCCGACTCGCCCGCGAACAGGCCGAGGACGCCCCGGCCGCGGCCACCGCCCGCGCTGAGCCGCCAGTCACCGAGGACACGGTCGCGGTGGCGGGCGCGCAGGGCGAGTTCGCGCAGCTGGACGAGGGGTTTGCCGGGCAGCACCAGGTCCTGCCAGTCCACGGCGGGCCGGATGCGCCGGGCGTGGCTCTCCAGGCCGGAGGCCGACTGCCGCCGGGCGGCGAGCCGGACGTGGTCCGCGGTGACCGGGGTGCCGTCGAAGGCCGCGAGGGCGCGGGCGGCGTGCGCGGCCCGCTGGATGCGGTCCCCGCCGAGCCGGTACGGGGCGACGGCCGAGGCCAGGTCGAACCCGTCGGCGTCGGCGCCCAGCGCGGCCCGCCAGGCGGCCGCGCCACCGGCCCGGCGGCCCGGCGCGTCCAGGACCAGCGGGTCGGTCGGCGACCAGTGCGGATCGTAGGGGCGGGGGTCCGTCACGAGCACGGTCACGTCCCCGGCCTCGGTCAGCGCCCGCACCAGCGGGCCCGGCTTGTCGGGCAGGCCCGCCACCACGACCGCCCGGCCGCCCAGGCGGGCCTCGCGCAGCAGCTCGGACACGTGGTCCGCGGGCTCGGTGCAGCGCAGCGCGTCGACCCCCGCGGCGGCCAGGACGGAGGCGACGGCGGCCAGGCCGTCGCCCTCGCGCGGTTCGCGCAGGTAGACGGTGAGCGGTCCCTCGCGCAGCCGGCCGGCCAGCCGGCGTACGAAGTCGTCGGCGTCGGTGCCCGGGGCGGGCAGCGGGTCCGGCATCGGCAGGAGCAGGCCGAGGAGCGCGGCGTCCGGGGTGTCGTCGCCGAGCAGATGGCCGATCAGCCGGTCCGGGACCCGCAGCGCACGGGTGAGGAAGGGACGCTCGGGATCCTCCACCTCCAGCAGGCCGAGGGCGCGCAGCGGCGCGGAGGCGTGGAAGCGGGCGCGGGCCGCCGTCGCGTGCGCGGCCACCCCGCACAGGTCGAGGGCGAGGCCCACGGTCGCGCGCCGGCGGCTGACGTCGTTGTTGAGGTAGCCGTAGAGCGGCTCGAAGGTGCGGTCCACGTCGGGCGCGAGGGCGACGAGCAGGGCGGCCGTGTCCAGTTCGGTCAGTCCCGTCCGCCCGGCCAGCCGCGCCAGCCGGTCCCCCGGTCCGGCCGGACCTCCGGCGGTGACCGGCGGCTCCACGGTCCCGGACGCGCCGGTGCCGGACGGCCAGGTGCGCAGCAGGTGGTGGACGGCCTCGTCGGGCAGGTAGAGGCCGCGCAGCGGGTCGTCGGCCGTGGGGTCGTCGGCGGTGCGGTGCTCGACCAGCGCGGTCACCCGGGACCGCAGGACGCCGAGCCGGGCGAGCAGCACCTGTGCCGGGTCGTCGTACGGACCGGGCCCGGCGGGCGGCGCGGGCGCTCCGGCGGCCGGCGCGCCGGTGCGGGGGGTGTTCACAGTCGTCACGCGGTTCACTGCCGTTTCGTACGGCCGTCCTGGGCGCCCTTGCGGGCGGCGCGGGCGGTACGCGCCGCCGCCACCTGGTGCGGCCGGTGGGAGCGCCCCTCGGGCAGCGGCGGGTCGCCCTCCATGCCGCCGACCCGGACCGTCGCGCCCTCGGTGACCGGCGGCCCCGCCTCGTACTCCGGGAAGGCCGGGAAGGGCGCGGTCACCACCAGGTCGAGGGACGGCTTCAGCTCGCCGCCCAGGGCGGACCAGATCTCGGCGAGGGAACGGGACTCGGTCTGGATGCCGGCCACCGTCAGCGGCACCGACAGCCCCAGCGCGCCCAGCGAGCCGGGGAGTTCGGAGGGCGGCAGCAGCTCACGGGGCAGCAGCGTCGCCAGGACGGCGGACAGCAGCCGGTGCTCGTCCTGCGGGGTCTTCGTCCAGGCCGTCACCAGGTACGACAGCCGGAACCAGCGGGGCGGCTGACGGCGTTTGACGACGATGTCGTCCTGGTCGCGCACCGCCATCTGGCCCCGGTGCCTGCGGCTCACGTCCTCGCGGATGTCGTACAGGTAGGTGTTGACCACGGGGGCGTTGCGGCGGGCCGCCCAGTCACGGGTGGGAGCCTCGAAGGCCACGTCGATGCCCGAGTCCGCCAACGCCCCGCTCTTGAGGAGGGCCTTGAGGACCTCGTCCACCTCGTGGATCACGCTCGTGCTCCCGCCTAGCCCTGCCCGTACGGCCCGCGCCCGGCCCGTAGCCGGCCCGTTCAACGACGCCCGTCGTCGATCGTGCCCCCGGAGCCCTCCCGTCCGCACGCGCGGCGGGGACGACGGCCGGGCAGCAGGCGCTGCCCGTACGGGCCCAAGGGTCCCTGTTCGATTGCCCGTTCGGTCAGATGTAGCCTTCCCGGAGGGCATAGGCCACGGCGTGGGCGCGATTGCGCAGATGGAGCCGTGTGGTGAGCCCGTGCATGACGTTCTTGACGGTGCGTTCGGAGTAGGACAACTTGCCGGCGATCTCTCCGGTGTCGAGACCCTCGGCGACCAGCCGCAGGACGTCCACCTCTCGGGGTGCGAGGCCCAGCGAGGGGGCGCCGGGGCGGCCCGCCGCGCCCCGGTGCAGGGTGCCGACCTGGCTGATCAGCCGGCCCAGCAGGTCCGCGGGCAGGTCGCCGTCGCCGCGCGAGGCGGCCAGGACCGCCTGCACCAGCCGGTGGGCGGTGGCCTCGTGCCGCCAGACGATGGCGCCGACACCGCACTCGACGACGTCGAGCAGCTCGCTCTCGCGGATCGCGCCGACCACGAGCACGGCCCGCGAGCCCTCGCTGCGCACGATGCGGCGCAGCCGGGTCAGTGCCCCGTCGTCGAGCGCGTCCTCGATGAGCAGGGCCACCGTGCCGGGCCCCGACTCCTCGCGCAGGTCGATCTCCGGGTGCCGGCGCAACTGGCTGACCGCGCCCTCGCGGCTGATCGGGTCCGGAGCGGACACCGCCACCGGGACCCGCCGGTCGACCACGCCGACGGCCGGCCCCGAGCCACGGGCCGAGGTGGCCGACGTGACCGATGTGGTGGTGTTCCGGGGTGAGTTGAACAACCGTTTCCCCCCTCTTCACGTGCCCGCAATCCAGCACAGGCCGGTAGCGGATGTGCTTGTTCCACACTTATGGGACCGCTGGGTCTTCGCAATCGTGGACCACCACGAGGTACACCACGAGACCGGCGCTCCGGCCACCGCAAGTGCCCCCCGGGCAGAGGTCCGGGCACGTCACCGGACTCGCGCGGGGACGCGCGGACCGGGGGAACCGGCCGCGAGTCACCGTGACCCGCGCCACTTCGCACCACCGTCGACCGCGATCGCTCGTCTCACCCACCGGGGGAACACCATCCACCACAGGAGGCACCGATGACCGGACCGCTCCGTGAACGCGACGACGCCCACGCGCTGTTGGCCGCCGAGATCGAGCGCGCACGGGCCGGCACCGGCCGCCTCGTCCTGCTGCGCGGAGCCGGCGGCACCGGACGCACCTCCGCGCTGGAGACCGCCGCCCGGCACGCCGAGGATCGCGGCCTGCGGGTGCTGCGCGTGCGCTGCTCGCCCGAGGACACCTCGGTGCCCTTCTCCATGGTCCTCCATCTCCTCGGCCCGGTACCGGAGTTCGCGGACATGACGCCGGGCGGCGACGACCGGGGCAGCGCGGCCCGGCTGTGGCGGCTGCTGCGCTCCTACGCGGACCAGGGCCCGGTCGTGGTGGCCGTCGACGACGTGCACCTCGCCGACGACTCCTCCCGCCGCTGGCTGGCGGAGGCGGCCCGGCACGCCGACCGATTACCGCTCCTGCTGGTCGCCACCGAGCGCAGCCAGTACGACATCGACCCGCGGCCCCCTGGCCTCACCCAGGCGCTGCCGCCGTCCCTGGTGCGCACCCACACCCTCGCCCCGCTGAGCGACGCGGCGGCGGCCGAGCTGGTCCGCGACGCCTTCCCGGACGCGCCCGCGCCGTGGACGCGGGAGGTGGTCCTGGCCGGTGCGGGCAGCCCGCTGCTCCTGCACGCCCTGCTGGACGACCTCGGCGGCACCCCGCACCCGGACGGCCTGGCACCCGTGCCGGTCACCTGCGCCGCGCTGTACCCCGGGTCCTACCCGGCGGCCGTCTCCTGGTGGCTGAACGGCGCGGGCCCCGCGACCGCCGACGTGGCGCGCTCCCTCGCCGCCCTGGAGCAGGCCGGGCCCGCCGGTCCGGAACCGGCACAGGACCGGCCCGCCGGTCCGCCGCCGCCCCCGGGCGCGCTTCGGCATGCCCTCGCGCACCCGTGGACGCCGCCGTCCGAACCCGTGCACCGGCACCCGCACGACACCCCGGCGGTGCGCACGCGCCGGCCCGGGGACATCGCACCGGGCTGCCGGGACGTGTGGGGGCCGGACCCGGCCGAAGGGCGCCCGGACGGGTGGGGAGCCGACCCGGACGACGGCCGCCCGGACGCGTGGGGAGCCGGCCCGGCCGACGGCGCCGGGGACCCGCGGACGTCGCCGTCGTGGGCGTACGGCGCGGCCTTCCCGGCCGCCGCGGGAGTGGGCTCCGGCCCGGAGCACGCCGAGCAGGGCCCCTACCCGCACCCCACCGAGCCGGGCGACGGGGCGGGGGCGCCGCACGCCTGGTCCCCGACGCCCGCGGCCCACGCCCGGTACGGGGACCGCCCCCGGTCCGCGCCCGGCGCCGCCGCCTACGGCCGTACCGATCCGCCCGCGCACGCCCCGCACCGCACGACGCTCTGGCGTACTCCCTCCCCGCCCCGGGCGCCGGGCCCGGCCGGGGACCCGGTGGACGTGCTCGCCGAGGCGGCCGGCGCCGACCCCGTGCGGGTCGAGGGCTGGCTGGCCGCCATGACACGGCTCGGGCTGCTGCGCCCCGACGCGGGCGGGCGTCCCCGCTACGCGCACCCGCTGCTGCGCGACGCCGTCCTCACCGGCTGGCCCCGGCCGCGCCGGGAGGCCGTGCACCGGGCGGCGGCGGAGGCGATGCTGCGCCGCGGCGACCGGGTCGAGGCGGTCGCCCGGCACCTGCTGCGCACCCCGGCCGTCGGCCTGTCCTGGGCGCTGCGCGTCCTGCGCGACGCGGTGACCGTCGCCGTGCACGACGCCCGGCCCGCCGACGCCGTCGGCTACCTGCGCCGGGCCCTGGACGAACCGCTGCCCGACGGCCTCCGCCAGCGGCTGCTGACCGAACTGGGCTCCCTGGAGTACGCGTCGGCCGACACCCCGGCCGCCATCGCGCGGCTCGCCGAGGCCCAGCACCTGCCGGCCGAGCCCCGCAACCAGGTGCGCACCGCCGTCGCCCTGGGCACCGCCCTGGCCGGCCGCGGCGAGATCCGCACCGCGATGGAGGTGCTGCGCCGCACGGAGGGCCGCCTTTCCGGCCACCCGGGTCTCGCCCGCACCGTGCAGACCGCCACCGCGCTGCTGTCCGACGAGGACCTCGCCACCCGGCAGGAGGTGTACCGGTGGCTGTGCGAGACCGGACGGCACTCCCCGGAGCTGGTCGGCACCGCCGGACAGGCCCTGCTGGTGCGGTACGCGGCGACGGCCGCGCTGATCTCCGCCGAGGAGGCGATGGCCCGGGTACGGGGACTGCTGGCCCAGCCCACCGACCCGCTCGCCGAACCCTTCCTCCTCGGCACGGCCGCCGCGGTCGCCCAATGGGCCGACGAACTCGACGAGGCCGAGAGGCTCGTGGAACGCGGCCTGGCCGGACAGCACCCCGCCCTGCTGCACCCGATGCAGCACGCCCTGCTCAACACCCGCGCCGACATCGCCGCCGCGCGCGGCCGGCACACCCGGCTGCTCGCACTCGCCGCCGACCCCGGACCCGGCCCGCACCCCACCAACCGGGACGCCCACGCCCTGACGGCACTCGTCCACACCGGCCGCACCGACGAGGCCCTGCGCTACGCCGACCGCTTCGACCTGCGCGAGGCGCCGGAGAACTGGGAGCTGAACCGCTACCTGTACGCGCGGGGCGTGCTGCGCGCCGCCACCGGCGACCCGGCGGGCGCCCTGCACGACTTCCTGGAGTGCGGACGCCGCCAGGCGGCCCGCGAGGTGATCAGCCCCGTCGTCACCCCGTGGCGCACCGCGGTCGCCGAGTGCCGGCTGGCGCTGGGCGGCGGCCCCGAGGCGCTGGCCCTGGCGACGGAGGAGCTGCGGCTGGCCCGGGTGTGGAACACCCCGCGCACCGTGGGCCGAGCGCTGCGCGTGCTGGGCACCGCGACCGGCGGGCGGCGCGGTCTCGAACTGGCCGAGGAGGCGGTACGGACCCTGCGCGACGCGCCCGCCGACACCGACACCGAGCTGATCCCCGCGCTGCTCGCCCAGGGCCGCCAGCTCCTCGACGCGGGCGAGCGCGGACGCGCCCGGGCCCGGCTGCGCGAGGCGGCGGAACTGGCCGAACGCCAGGGCGCTCTGCGCTGGTTCACCCTGGCCGACCAGGCCCTGCGCGAGGGCGGCGCCCGCAGCCCGGTGGCCTCCCGCACCGGCGCCGGGGCCCTGACCGGCAGCGAGCGCCGGATCGCCGAACTGGCCGCCGACGGCCGCACCAACACCGAGATCGCCGAGCTGCTGCATCTCGCCCGGCGCACCGTGGAGACCCATCTGACCAGCACCTACCGCAAACTGCGGATACGGCGCCGGACGGAGCTGCCGGGCGCGCTGGAGCGCGGCGGACGCCGGGAACGCGCCCGGGAGCCGGACCCCGACTCCCGGTGCTGAGGGCCTCCGGGCGGGGACGCGGCGCCGCTCACAGGTCGCGCAGCAGCCGCCCGATCTCCAACTGCTGCGGCTCCAGGGGGTCTCCGTCCTCGACGTTCCACAGGCTGTTCTGCAGCACGCGGCCGAGGGACCAGGCGCGGGCCCGCTCCCGGTCCAGGCCGAGGACGTCGGTCATGGCGTCGAAACGCCAGCGCGTCTGCGCCGGGTCGTAGCGGTTGTCGAGCGCGGGGAGCAGGTCGAACGCGGGGTCGCCGGCCAGCGGTTTGGGGTCGATGGCGAGCCAGCGGGCGCGGTCCGCGGCGAGCACGTTCTCGTAGTGCAGGTCCCAGTGCAGCAGCCGGTCGCCCGGCTCGTCGGCGACCTCGCGCACGGCGGCGGCGCAGTCGGCGACCAGCCGCCGGTCCGCCGGGTCCGCGATGCGCTCCAGCGTCCCGGGCGTCCGCTCCAGCATGCCCCGCGCGATGTCGCCGAGCCGGCGCATCCCGGGCGGGGCGGGGGTCGCGGTGAGGTGGGCCAGCAGCCGGGCGATGACCAGGACGGCCTCGCGGGAGTCCTCGACGTGACTGAGCATCCGACCGGCGTCCAGGCGCTCCAGCAGCATCGTCCCGGTGGCCGCGTCGTGGTCGAGCAGCCGCACCGCGCCGTCCCCGGCCCACACCCGCAGGGCGACGGGCTCGCCCTCGGACTCCGCGTCGGCGATCTGGAGCTTCAGCACGGCCTCGGTGCCGTCGCCGCGCACCACCGGCAGCACCAGCGCCGCCCAGCCGTGCATCGACGGCCCGTCGAGCCGCAGGTCCCACCGCCGGAGGAAGTCCTCCGCCAGCGCGGGCAGCCCCGCCACGAACGCGCGCCCCGCCTCCCCGTTGTACTTCGCCTGCGACGCCGCGAGTCTTTCGGGTACGACAATCACCCGGCCGAGGCTACCGGGGCCCCCGTTCCCGGGCACCCGGATTACCCGCCCGGCTCAGCCCACCGGCTCCCGCACCGGACTCTGCGCGGGATGGCCGTGCTTCGGCGCCTTCGCCGTCACCATCACCCCCGCGATGATCCCCGCCAGCAGCATGACGCCCGCGGCCACCCAGATGGCGACGGTGTACCCGTGCACGATCCCCTCCCGCACGATCAGCTCCCGCTGCGAGGGGTCGGTCAGGTGCGCGGCGATCCACGAGGCGCTCGTACTGGTCGCGATGGTGTTGAGCAGCGCCGTACCGATCGAGCCGCCCACCTGCTGCGAGGTGTTGACCGTCGCGGAGGTCACGCCGGAGTCCTTCGGGGCGACCCCGGCGGTGGCCGTGGAGAACACCGGCATGAACGTCAGGCCCATGCCGAGGCCCATCAGGAGCAGCGCCGGGAGGATCTCGGAGGCGTACGCCGAGTGCACGGTCATCCGCGTGAGGATCACCATGCCGCCGGAGGCGAGGAGCATGCCCGGCACCATCAGCATGCGCGGGCCCACGTGCGGCAGCAGCCGGGCCGAGATCTGGGTGGAGCCCACGACGATCGCCGCGGTGAGCGGCAGGAACGCCAGGCCGGTCCGCACGGGGGAGTAGCCCAGGATGACCTGGAGGTAGTAGGTCATGAAGAGGAACAGCCCGAACATGCCGATGACCGCCAGCATCATCGTCAGGAAGCAGCCGGCCCGGTTGCGGTCCCGGATGACGTGCAGCGGCAGCAGGGGCGTGGCCGCCCGGGTCTGCCACCACACGAAGGCGGTCAGCAGGACCACGGCCAGCGCGAACAGGGACAGCACCAGCGGGTCGGTCCAGCCGCGGGGCTGGGCCTCGCTGAAGCCGTAGACGAGGGAGACGAGACCGCCGCAGCCGAGGATCACGCCGGGCACGTCGAGACGGGCGTCGGCGTGCCCGGGCCGGTCGTGCAGCAGGGCGAACGCGCCGATCACGGCGACGACGGCGATGGGGATGTTGACGTACAGGCACCAGCGCCAGTTGAGGTACTCGGTGAGCACGCCGCCGACGATGAAGCCGATCGCCGAGCCGCTGCCCGCCAGCGCGCCGTAGATGCCGAAGGCCTTGCCGCGTTCCTTCGGGTCGGTGAACGTCGTCGTCAGCAGGGACAGCGCGGACGGCGCGAGGAGGGCGGCGAAGACGCCCTGGAGGGCACGGGCGCCGAAGAGCATCACCGAGGTGGTCGCGGCGCCACCGATCGCCGAGGCACCGGCGAAGCCGATCAGGCCGATGACGAAGGTGCGTTTGCGCCCCACCAGGTCCGCGACCCGGCCGCCCAGCAGCAGCAGACCGCCGAACGCGAGGGTGTACGCGGTGATCACCCACTGCCGGTTGGCGTCGGACATGTCGAGGTCGCGCTGTGCGGAGGGCAGCGCGATGTTCACGATCGTCGCGTCGAGGACGACCATCAGCTGGGCCAGGGCGATGACGACCAGCCCCCACCAGCGGCGGGGATCGGCCTCCGCGGGCGCGCCGGGTTCACCGGTCCGGGAGCCACTCATTGGGCCAGAAGACCATGGTTCGGGACGTATCGCATCCTGTTGCGCGCCCCGTGGAACGGATCGGCGCCGCCTTCCCGCGGTCACGGTTCCGGCACCCCCTTCCCGGTCGTCTCCCCGTTCTCCAGGGCGCGGTGCGCGCGGACGGCGTGCATGACGGACCTCCCGAAAACGCGCTCGTGGGGATGCCTGCGCGGCGCCCGGTCAGCGTCCTCAAGCATGCTTGAGGTCGAGCTCGTGCCGTCCGAGGGCGAGGGAGACCGCCGTCAGGGCACTGTTGAAGGAGACCTCGGAGAGCAGACCGGGCGAGGCGACCTGGTCACCGGCGAGGTAGACACCGCCGCCGCGGTCGACGGCCGGCCGGTCGCGCCAGGTGGTGCCGGGCAGGTCGACGGCGCCGGTACGGCCGTGCGCGACCGCCTCGCGCCGCCAGGTCAGCCGCTCGCGCCAGCCGGGGAAGCCGAGGTCGAGCAGCTCCTCGGCCCGTGCGGTGCCGTCCGCCTTGGACTCGTCCGGCGCCAGGGGGATCTGCCCCTGGATCAGCTGCTCGCCCGCCGGCGCGAGGGTGCCGTCCTGCGCCGTGAACCGCTCGATCCACCCCGGCGCGTCCAGGTCGGAGACGGCGAAGGCGTCGCCGCGCCGGGTCCGTACGGCCAGGTCGACCAGGGCGGTCCGGCCGCTCGGCCAGGTCAGCGCCGGGTCGTCCAGCAGCCGGCGGGCCGCGTCGAGGGAGGTGGCGACGATGACGGGGGCGTCGGTGGGCAGGGTGTCGACGCGGGAGAGCGTCTCGATCCGGACGCCGAGGTTCCAGGCCAGGGCGGCCATCCGGTCCACGACCGTGGACCAGCCACCGCGCGGGTAGTGCGCCTCGGGCGGCAGCTTGGCGGCCCGGCGCAGCCGCTCCTGCACGAAGGCGGCGGACAGCGACCCCGGGTCGTGGTGGAACAGGGCGACGGCGCTGTAGTGGGCGGCGGCCCGGGCGCCCTCCTCGCCCGCGACGCCGGCCGCCCAGGTCAGGAAGTCGGTCTCGACCGGGGCGGGGCCGACGCCCCGGCGCAGCAGTTTCAGCATGGCGAACGGCGGGGTACGGCGCAGCGCACCCCTGTGCCGCAGCCGCAGCCGGGCCGCCTCCAGCGGCGGAAGGGGCGCGAGCGGGCCGATCAGGTCGTGCCGGCGCAGCCAGGACCAGTGCGGGCCGCCGTTGTAGAGGGCGTGCGGGCCGTCGTTGGTCCGGTAGGGGCCGTCGGCGGTCCTGGCCCGCCCGCCGAGCGTGTGGTGGGCCTCGTGCACGGTGACCTTGGCGCCCGCCTCGGCCGCGGTGATGGCCGCGGTCAGTCCGGCGAAGCCGCCGCCGATGACGGTGATGCGATGCATGACTCGGGTTCTCCCTCGGGTCGGGGTCGCGGCCGGGCCACCCGGTGCGGCGGCCGTCCGCCCCTAGGACGTTCGCGGGGGTACCGGGTGTGACATCCCGCCGGGAGGAAGGGCGTTTCCGCAGGCCGGCGGCGGCTGTCGGTGGCAGGGGGCAGCATGGGGGGATGGTGAGGAGAGCGACGGGCGGGCGCGGTACGACGACGGTGCGCGGGGCGAGGCGTCCGGAGCTGCGGCTCCCGCCGCTCACGCCGTACGCGGACGGCGGACTGGAGCCGGACGGGGACTACGACGCGCTGGAGTTCCGGGAGGCGGACCTCACCGGGCAGGAGGGCTCGGGCGCCCGCTTCATGGACTGCCTGCTGACGGGTTGCGCGCTGGACGAGACGTCACTGCCCCGGGCCCGGCTGCTCGACACGGTCCTCACCGCCGTGCGCGGCGTGGGCACGAACCTCGCCGAGGCCACCCTGCGCGACGTCGAGCTGCTCGACGCCCGCCTCGGCGGCACCCAGCTGCACGGCGCCGTACTGGAGCGGGTCCTGATCCGGGGCGGCAAGATCGACTACCTCAATCTGCGCCGGGCCCGCCTCAAGGACGTCGTCTTCGAGGGCTGCGTCCTGGTCGAGCCGGACTTCGGCGGTGCCCGCCTGGAGCGGGTCGAGTTCGTGGACTGCGCCCTCAAGCAGGCCGACCTCGGCGCGGCCACCCTGACCGACGTGGACCTGCGCGGCGCCGCACCGCTGGAGCTGTCCCGCGGCGTGGACCGCCTCTCGGGCGCGGTGATCAGCCCCGCCCAGCTCCTCGACCTGGCCCCGGTACTGGCGGCGGAGCTGGGGCTGCGGGTGCTGGCGGAGGATCACTAGGAGCGGGAGCGGGAGCGGGAGCGGGAGCAGGTCCGGGTGCCGGGCCGGGCCGGACGGTCCGGGGGAGGGCTCAGGTCACCCGCGGGAAGCGGGCCTGAAGGGACCAGATCGCCGGGTTGTCCGCCAGGTCCTCGTGCAGGTCGGTGAGGTCGGCGAGCAGGTCGTGCAGGAAGTCCCGGGCCTCCCGGCGCAGTTCGGCGTGGGAGAAGGACAGCGGGGGTTCGTCCGCCGGGAGCCACTCCGCCTCGATGTCGACCCAGCCGAAGCGGCGCTCGAAGAGCAGCCGGTCGGTGGACTCGGTGAAGTCCAGCTCCGCCCGCTGCGGCCGGGACGCCCGGGAGCCCGCCGGGTCCCGGTCGACGTGCTCCACGATGTCGCACAGCGCCCACGCGAAGTCGAGCACCGGCACCCATCCCCAGGCTGTGGACAGCTCCCGGTCCGCCCTGGTGTCGGCGAGGTACACGTCCCCGCAGAACAGGTCGTGGCGCAGGGCGCGGACGTCCGCGCGCCGGTAGTCCGTCTGCGGCGGGTCCGGGAAGCGGGTGGAGAGGGCGTAGCCGATGTCGAGCACGAGGGTGATGGTGTCATGGCGCCGGAGCGGGCCGCGCCGCCGAGCGGCGGGTACGTTGCCCCCGTGATCCTCACCCCGCTCGCCCTCACCCCCGACCACGACATCCCGGGCCCGGTCCTCACCGAACTCACCGCCCTCTACGCCTCCCAGCGCGCCTTCCACGCGCTCAGCGGCGACTTCCCCGACCCGGAGGACGTCCGCCCGGAGCAGGTGGCGGCGGCGCTCGCCGGAGAACTGGCGCGGCCGGGCGCCGAGGTGCTGCTCGCCCGGGACGCGGGCCGGCTGGTCGGGCTCGCGGTGACCCTCGCCCGGCACCCCGACCCGGCGGACCCGGACCCGTGGATCGGGCTGCTGATGGTGGACGCGGGCCTGGCCCGGCGGGGGTACGGCCGACGGCTCGCGTCCCTCATCGAGGACCGCTTCCGCGACGCGGGCCGCACCGCCGTACGGCTCGCCGTCCTCGACGGCAACACCGGCGCGCTCGCCTTCTGGACCGCCCTCGGCTACACGGCCGTCGGCCACCGCCGCGACCACGACGCCGGCCGCCCCTGCACGGTGCTGCGCAGGGAGCTGGAGAGCGGCACCCCGCGCACCCCGCGCCGGGCCGCCCGGGTCGCCGTGCTCGACCCCGAGGGCGCGGTCTTCCTCCTGCGCTACGACAACGTCGAGGTCGGTGTGCACTGGGCGATGCCCGGCGGCGGTCTGGAGGCGGACGAGGGCCCCCGCGAGGGCGCCCTGCGGGAGGTGCGCGAGGAGACCGGCTGGACCGACCTGGAGCCGGGCCCCCTGCTGTGCACCTGGGAACACGACTTCACCCACCTGAGCGTCGGTCCCGTCCGCCAGTACGAGCACATCTACGTCGCCCACGGCCCCCGCCGCGAGCCCACCGGCCCCCACCTCGCCGCCGCCCACGCCGCGGACGGCATCCTCACCTGGCGCTGGTGGACCCCGGCCGAACTCGCCGAGGCACCCGAGCCGCTCTGGCCGCCCGACCTGGCCCTGCTGCTCGACGGCTTCGAGGGCTGAGACGGCGGACCGGCACCGCCTCAGGGGGACTCGGGCCTGCCGTCCCCGCGCAGCCAGTCCGCCCAGATCTCCGTGAAGTCCTCGTGCGGGGCCGACTTCTCCACGTACGCCGTGAAGTCAGCGGTGTCCGCGTTGCCGTGCCGGTGGGCGGCGGACCAGCCGCTCAGCAGCTCCCAGAAGGCGTCGTCGCCGACCGTCTCGCGGATCTTGTGCAGGACCATCGCACCCCGCTGGTACACGGGGCTGTCGGAGAGGTGCGCCGCGTCGGGCGGGTCCGCGGGCGGAAAGGCCCAGACCGAGTCGCTCTCGTCCTCGTCGTCGTAGTACGTGCCGTCGTAGAGCGCCTCGAAGGTCTCCTTGGCCGTGTCGCCGCCGTGGTCCTCCTCCCACAGCCATTCCGCGTAGGTGGCGAAGCCCTCGTTGAGCCACATGTCCCGCCAGGTCTTCGGGCTGACGGAGTTCCCGTACCACTGGTGGGCGAGTTCGTGGACGAGCAGCACGGTGTCGGGAGTGCCGGGGAAATAGGGCCGGTTCTGGGTCTCCAGGGCGTACTCGGCGTCCTCGTCGCGGTCGACGATCGCGCCGGTGGAGGAGAAGGGGTAGGGACCGAAGTTCTTCTGCGCCCAGTCCATGATCTCGGGGATCTGCTTCAGGACCTTGCGGCTCGCGCCGGCCTGCGTCGGGTCGACGGCCGTGTACACGGGCAGACCGTCGTCCGTGGTGGATCGGCCGGTCTTCCACTCGCCGACCGCGACCGTGACGACATGGCTCGCCACCGGCTCCGCGGTGTGCCAGGTGAACGTCGTACGGCCGTCCCGGGTGCGCTCGTCGCGCAACTCGCCGTTGGACACCACGCCGAGGCCCTCCGGCACGGTCACCGTGAGGTCGTACGTGGCCTTGTCCGACGGGTGGTGGCTGCCGGGGAACCACGCCATGGAGCCCGTCGGTTCACCCAGTCCCACCGCGCCGTCGGCGGTGGGAAGCCAGCCCTCCTCGGAGTCGTCGGCGTCGGTGATCGTCTCCGGCTCGCCGGAGTAACGGACCGTCACCCGGAAGGTCTCCCCGTCCTTCAGCTCGTCGGCCGGTCGGACGGTCAGTTCCTGCCCGGCCCGGTTGAAGCGGGCGTCCCGGCCCTCCACGGTGACCTTCTCGACGTCCAGGCCCTTGAGATCGAGGTCGAAGGCGGACAGGTCCCGGGTCGCGCGGGCGGTGATCGTGGCGGTGCCGGAGAGGTGCCCGGCCTCGGTGTCCCCCTCGGCGTCGCCCCCGAGGCCGCTTGCGGGGTCGTAGTCCAGGGCCAGGTCGTAGTGGCCGATGTCGTAGCCGCCGTTGCCCGCCTTGGGGAAGTACGGGTCGCGCACGCCCGAGCCGCCGGGGGTGCCGTCGACCGCACCGCCGCCACTGCATGCCGCGAGGGCGAGGGCGGTGGCGGCGGTGACGAACAGACGGAGGGTGCGCACCTCGTGATCCTATGGGGTGTTTCACGTGAAACGCCCGCTGGGAGCGGTTGTTGGGGACCGGGAGACGGTCCGGCGGTGCTAGTTCAGCGCCGCCGCACCGGCCCGGGCGAACTTCTCGTCCAGGGTGCCGGACGGGGCACCCGCGACGCCGATGCCGGCGATCGGCGCCTTGCCGGCGGTGACCGGGACGCCGCCGCCGAGGAACAGGGTGCCCGGGATGTCCTTCAGGTTCGGGGCGTTCTCCAGACGGCCCTCCAGTTCGCTGGTCGGGGCGTTCCAGGAGACCGCGGTGTACGCCTTCCGCTCGGCCGACTCGTACGACTGCGGGCCGGCACCGTCCCCGCGCAGGGTGACGATCGTGTTGCCGTTGCGGTCGACGACCGCGACCGTGATCCGCTGCCCCTCCTTCCCGGCCGCCCGCAGCGCGGCCTGCGCCGCCTCGGTGGCCGCGTCGGTCGTCAGGTGGGTGGAGGTGGTGGTGTCGCGCTTGCCGGCCACGGCGGGGGCGGCGGCCGGGTCCGGGGCCGCCTCGGGCGCGGAGGCGTTCGCGGCCACCGTGCCGAAGGTGCCGGCGGCGACGGCGGCGAGCACGGCACCGCCGGTGGCGACGCGGGCACGGCGGGAGAGGGTCTTCTTCATGGCGGGCTGCTCCTGTGGATGGGAACGTTCGGGTTCGTGCTCCCACTCTCCGGCCCGCACCGGGGCCGGACGGTCGTCGTTCCGGCTGCTCCCGGGGAACGGAACGGATGACGGCGGGGTCGTCCGATCGGTTGACCCGCGGGGGGCCCGAAGAGGGCACCATGGGAGTGCTCGCGCAGCTCAGCGGTCCCCTACCGGCAGGTTGGGGAGCAGCGCGGCGCGAGACGGGTGTGAGGAGGCGGAGACCGGATGCCGAAGTCGTACGACGCGGACGGCCGGTGGCTGGGCGCCGTGATGCACGCGGCGTTCTTCCTCCTGCTCGGTGGCGCCCTCGCCCGCTTCCTGCTGCGCCACCCCGGCGAGCCCCGCACCCCGTGGGTCCTCGCCCTGTCCCTGACCCTCGCGGTGCTGCACCTGCTGGGCCCCGTCCTGGACGGCACCGCGACGTCCGGCCCCGGCGCCCCGCCCGTCGCACGGCGCCTGGCCCGGCTGGGGCCGGTGGTCGTGGTCTGGATGGTGCTGGTCGTGCTGGCGCCCAGCTTCGCCTGGTGTGCGGTGCCCCTCTTCTACACCGGCCTGCGCACCCTGCCGGCCCGGGCGGCGCTGGTCCTGGTCACCGTCCTGACGGTGTTCGTCGTCGCCGCGCAGCTGCGGCTCGCGGGAGGCTTCGACCCGAACCTGCTGCTCGCCCCGCCCGCCGTCGCCGCCGTCGCCGCGGCCGTGTTCCTGCACACCGAACGGCAGGCGGCCCGGCAGCGTGCCCTGATCGACGACCTGCTCCGCACCCGCCGCGAACTCGCCGCCTCCGAACGCCGCGAGGGCACCCTCGCCGAACGCCAGCGGCTGTCCATGGAGATCCACGACTCCCTCGCCCAGGGCCTGTCCAGCCAGCGGATGCTGCTCCAGGCCGCCGAGCGGGTCTGGGAGTCGGACCGGGACAAGGCCCGCGCCCACGTCCGGGGGGCCGCCTCCGTCGCCGAGCACAACCTGGCCGAGGCCCGCCGCTTCGTCCACGACCTGGCCCCGGCCGACCTCGCCCGCGGCGGTGGCCTGGAGGCGGCGCTGCGGTCCCTGGCCGCGCGGGAGTCCGGCGACCACCTCGCCGTGCGCGTCCACGTCGACGACGACGCGCGCGTCCCCGCCGTGCCCGACCGCGTCCAGTCGGCCCTGCTGCGCATCGCCCAGGGCGCCCTGGCCAACGTCCGTGAGCACGCGGCGGCGTCGAGCGCCGTGCTCAGCCTCACCCTGCTCGACGACGAGGTCGTCCTGGACGTCACCGACGACGGGCACGGCTTCGACCCGGCGAAGCCGTCCGACACCTCCGCCGGGGTGCGCGGACACGGGCTGCCCGCCATGCGCGCCCGGCTGCGCCAGCTCGGCGGCACCCTGACCGTGGAGTCCGCCCCCGGCGAGGGCACCGCCCTGTCCGCCGCCGTGCCCCTGACGGCGACCCCGACCGGCCCGGCCGACCCGCAGGAGGCACCCCGATGACCGACCCGGCGGACGGCGGGCCCGTCCCCGTGCGCATCCTGGTCTGCGACGACCACGTCGTCGTACGCGCCGGGCTGCTCGCCCTGCTCGACAGCGCCCCCGGCATCGAGGTGGCCGGCGAGGCGGGCACCGGCGAGGAGGCGCTCGCGCTCACCGCACGGCTGGCGCCGGACGTCGTGCTGATGGACCTTCAGCTCGGCGCGGGCATGGACGGCGTGGAGACCACCCGCCGCCTCACCACGGAGGCCGGCGGCCGCGCCCCGCACGTCCTGGTGCTCACCACGTACGACACCGACGCCGACATCACCCGCGCCATCGAGGCGGGCGCCACGGGCTACCTGCTCAAGGCCGAACGGCCCGAGGAACTGTTCGCGGCCATCCACGCCGCCGCCCGGGGCCGTACGACGCTCTCCGGGCCGGTCGCCGGCCGGGTCATGGCCGGGCTGCGCAGCCCGCGTCCCTCCCTCACCGACCGGGAGCGCGACATCCTGGCCCAGCTCGCCACCGGCCGGGGCAACCGGGAGATCGCCCGCGCCCTGTTCATCAGCGAGGCCACGGTGAAGACGCACCTGCGCCGCATCTACGGCAAGCTCGGCGTCGACACCCGCACGGGAGCGGTCGCGGTGGCCAAGGAACAGCGTCTGCTGCCCTGAGGCCCCACTCTCCTCGCCGCACACCCGCCCTGCTCACCGCACCACCTCGCCCTCCTCGCCGCCCCGATTCCGCCGTCGGGACGCGGAAGGCCCCCCGGCCGGACATCCGGGGGGCCTCCGCAAGGGACGGACGGGCGGCTGAACGTCAGACGTTCACGCCGAAGTCCTGGGCGATGCCCACCAGGCCCGAGGCGTAGCCCTGGCCGACGGCGCGGAACTTCCACTCGGCACCGTTGCGGTACAGCTCGCCGAAGACCATGGCGGTCTCGGTGGCCGCGTCCTCCGACAGGTCGTAGCGCGCGATCTCGGCGCCGCCGGCCTGGTTGACGATGCGGATGTACGCGTTGCGCACCTGGCCGAAGTTCTGCGAGCGGTTCTCCGCGTCGTAGATCGAGACCGGGAAGACGATCTTCTCGATGTCGGCCGGCAGACCGGCCAGGTTGACGTTGATCGCCTCGTCGTCGCCGGCGCCCTCGCCGGTGCGGTTGTCACCGGTGTGGACGATGGTGTTGTCCGGGGTCTGCTTGTTGTTGAAGAAGACGAAGTGGGCGTCGGAGTAGACCTTGCCCTGCGTGTTGACCGCGATCGCGGAGGCGTCGAGGTCGAAGTCGGTGCCGGTGGTGGTGCGGACGTCCCAGCCGAGCCCCACGGTGACTTCGGTCAGGCCCGGAGCCTCCTTGGTGAGCGAGACGTTGCCACCCTTGGACAGGCTTACAGCCATTGTTGGGAGTCCCTTCCCTCGTTTACGTACGGCAAGAAAGCTACAGCTACCACCAAGAACGTCGAGGGGGGTCCACAAGGTTCCGCCTCTCTTTACTTTCTTTACCGAGACGGCGGTGGGTCGTGCGGGCGGGACCGCACACCGGGGGAGGCGCCGGGGCCGGGATATTGGGGTGACGTGGGCCGTCCGGGGGCGGGAACATGGAGGGTATGTCCGGTCCCCATGTCATCCGCGGCTCCGTCTCCCTGCCCGAGGCCGAGCTCGTCTGGCGTTTCTCGCGTTCCTCGGGGCCCGGCGGACAGCACGTCAACACCACGGACACCGCGGTGGAACTGCGGTTCGACCTGGCGCGCACCGAGGCCCTGCCCGAGGTGTGGAAGCAGCGCGCGCTGGAGCGGCTGGCCGGGCGCCTGGCCGACGGCGTCGTCACCGTCCGCGCCTCCGAGCACCGCTCCCAGTGGCGCAACCGCGAGACCGCCGCCGTACGCCTCGCCGCCCTGCTCGCCGAGGCCACCGCGCCCCCGCCCAGGCCCCGCAGGCCGACCCGCGTCCCGCGCGGTATCAACGAGCGCCGGCTGCGGAAGAAGAAGGAGCGCTCGCAGACCAAGCGCGGCCGCTCCCCGAAGAACTGGGACTGAGCCCTGGTCAGGCCGTCTTCAGCACGCCCACCGTCTGATCCCGCTGGTCGACCCGTCCGGGCGGAAGCCGGGACCCGGGTAGAACCCCCCGGGGGGCCGGAAGCCGACGGGCGGTCGCCGTCCAGGATCAGCCGGGGCCAGGCGCCCCCGGATGCCGTGGGCGGCGGCGGGGTTCGCGGAAGTGATCGTCTCCAGTCGGAGCCCGGGGCCGGTCGTCATGGGCGCAC
The DNA here is from genome assembly GCF_004364245.1 of Streptomyces sp. BK208. Classification (GTDB taxonomy): domain Bacteria; phylum Actinomycetota; class Actinomycetes; order Streptomycetales; family Streptomycetaceae; genus Streptomyces. The sequence continues at coordinate 20,336 of NZ_SOAV01000010.1, forward strand.
CACAGGCGGGTCCCCGCCCCTCGGGCGAGCCGTTTCCGATCAGCTCAGCTGCCGGTAGCGCCCCCGGAAGTACGTCAGCGGCCCTCCGTCCGCGCTCGGCAGCGCGGCGGTCAGGACCCGGCCGATCACCAGGGTGTGGTCCCCGGCCGGCACCCGCTGCTCGGTGCGGCACTCCAGCGTCGCGAGGGCCCCGCCCGCCAGGGGCGCCCCGGTCGCCCCGCCCCGCGTGTACGGGATGTCCGCGAACAGCAGGCGGTCGCTGACGCGGCCCTTCATCGCGAAGCGGCCCGCGATGTGCCGCTGGCTCTCGGCGAGGACGGAGACGGCCCACAGGGGCTGCTCGTCCAGCAGGTCGTCCATGCGGGAGCCCTCGCGCAGGCTGACCAGGACCAGCGGCGGGTCCAGGGACACCGACATGAAGGCGGTCGCCGTCATGCCGACGTCCTCGCCGCGCGGGGCCAGCGGGTCGTCGGGGTCCAGCGGCGGCTCCTGCGCGGTCACCAGGACCACGCCCGAGGCCAGCCGGGACATGGCGGCACGGAACTCCTCGTTGCTCACCCCCTCAGCATGCCCGGAGGCGGGCGACGGGAACGGGGACGCAAGGGGCGTGAGAGACGCGGTATTCGGCACTCCGCCACGCTAATCTCCGGGAGATCGGCGGGACATCGGGCCCCGGTCCCAAACAGGACCTAGGACCACAGAAGGAGCCGCGCAGAGATGTGCGCATACCTACAAACTTTGCGTTCGGTAAACGCACAGAGAAAACGCAGAAACCCCACTCAATTGTTCATGTTTCGCTGTGACTTGAGTCACAAGAAGCGGTAATTGTTGACCCTGTGTACCGAGTGGGGAGCGCGCTGTGATTCAGTGGCGGGGAACCTGCAAGGGCACCGTCGGTAAAGGTGCCGAAGAGCACCCTTGATTCACTGCGAGGTCTCGGGGGGAGGGCGAGCATGGAGACCGACTCTGAGCCCTATGTCCGCCTGGCCTCCCTGCGGCAGCTGCACCAGGCCATGGCCGACATGAACAAGGCCCGCAGCCTGGCCGACACCCTGCAGGCCGTCGCCGACGGCGTCGTGCAGGCCCTCGGCTACGAGCTGGCATGCGTCAACCTGGTCGGCCCCGACGGCGATCTCGTCGTCGCCGCCTTCGCCGGCAACCAGGCCGCCGAGGCGCTCATCACCGGACGCTCGGGCTCCCGCGCGTCCTGGGACCGGCGCCTGAACATGGGCGAGCAGTGGGGCGACCTGATCTTCATACCCCACACCGAGGGCTGGGTCCTCGACGACGACGACGTCCCCCAGTGGTACACCGACGGGCCCGCGCCCCGCTTCGAGGACGAGTGGCACCCCTCGGACCGGCTCTTCGCCCCGATGTACGCGCCCGGCCCGATGGGCGGCGGCAGCAGCGGGGAGCTGATCGGCGTCCTGTCCGTGGACCGGCCGCGCAACGGCCGCCGACCCGGCGCCTGGGGCCGCGAGGCGCTGCAGATGTACGCCTTCCAGGCCGCCATCGCGATCAGCAACGCCCGCCTCCGCTCCAACATGCAGCGCGCCCTGGTCCGCCTGGAGCGCGACCAGCAGGCGCTCAGGGCCAGCGAGGAGAGCTTCCGGCAGGCCTTCGAGTACGCCCCCTCCGGCATGGCCATCGCCGAGATGGGCGGCGACCAGCACGGACGCATCCTGCGCACCAACGACGCGCTGTGCCGCCTGCTGGGCCGCCGCGCCTCCGCGATGCGCCGCTACGCCTTCTCCGACCTCGTCCACCCCGAGGACATCGGCACCCTGCTGCGCACCTCCGCCGAGGGCGGCCGGGCCGAGCTGCGCCTGGGCCGCCGCGACGGCACCTACGTCTGGGTCTCGCTGCGCAACAGCGTCGTCGCCGACGCCGCCGACGGGCCGCGGTTCCTGCTCACCCACGTCGAGGACATCGAGGAGCGCAAGCGCCGCGAGCTCCAGCTCGCCCACCGCGCCTCCCACGACTCCCTCACCGGCCTGCCGAACAGTGCCGAGCTGCGCTCCCGCCTCGCCGCCCGGCTGTGCCAGCGCCCGCAGTCCTCGCACGCGGCCGTGGCCGACGCCATGGACGCCGCCTACGGGCACTCCGCCGTGTTCGACTCCGGCGGCCACACCTTCGACTTCGGCGCCGCCGCCGAGCCGTACGGCGCCTTCGACCACCACGTGCACGCCGTGGCGCCCGAGGACGGCCGCGACGACGGCGCCAAGGGGCTCGCCGTCCTCTTCTGCGACCTGGACGGCTTCAAGTCGATCAACGACCGGTTCGGTCACAACGCGGGCGACGCCGTGCTCATCGAGGTCGCCCGGCGGCTCAGCGGCGGCGTCCGCGACGGCGACACCGTGGCCCGGCTCGGCGGCGACGAGTTCGTGATCCTCGCCAACGGGCTCGGCCGGGCCGACGCCCAGGACCTCGCCGTACGGCTGCGGGGCGAGATCATCCAGCCGATCAGGGCCGAGGGCCGGGCCGTCCGCGTGGGCGCCAGTTTCGGCATCGGCTGGGCCCACTGCGGCATGACGGCGGACGAGGTGCTGAAGTCGGCCGACGAGCGGATGTACGTCGAGAAACGATCTCGTCCCAAACAACATCGTCGTGCCGGATGAACCGCAGGTCAGTGCGCTGATGCGGTATGAGTCACCCGTTTGGGGCAGTGGGAGCGGGTAGGCTCGCTCTCTCACCCACCCGTACCGCACCACGCGACGCATCTGGTTAGGAGACCTAGGGATGACGCCCGGCAACAACGGCGCGAGCACGCCCGAGGACGACGACCCCTTCGGCTACCTCTACGCCGACGGGCAGGCCAACGGGGCCCAGCCGCCGTCCGGTGGCTACGGCTACCCGAACTCGGTCAACCGGGTGCGTCCCGTCGGCACACGGCAGTACGGCGCACCGCAGTCCCAGGGCGCGCAGACCGCCGCCTACGGCCAGGCCGCCCCGCCCCAGCAGGGCGCCTACGGTCAGCCGCAGGGCGTCTACGGTCAGCCGAACGCGCACTACGCGGCCCCGGAGACCCTCCCCGGCGGGGGCGGCGGCGCCGCGGGCCCGCAGCAGCCCTCCGGGCACGGCGGGGGCGGCGGACGCCGCGGCCCCAACACCAAGGGCCTGCTGATCGGCGCGGTGGCGGTCGTCGCCGCCGTGGTCATCGGCATCGCCGTGGCCATGACGAGCAGCGGCACCGACGACGACAAGGGCGGCGACGAGGCGGGCGGTGACACCACCCCCACCCAGTCCCAGAGCACCGGGCCGAGCCCGTCGGCGAGCGGCGGCGGCGACGACGAGGTCGAGCTGCCCTCCGTCGAGGCGAAGGCGATGCGGCTGTCGCCGGGCATGGGGACGGCCTCGGACATCGAGGGTGCGGAGGCAGACGGTGGTGTCTACGTCACGGGCTTCAACCAGGTCGGCGCGAAGGTCACCTGGACCGTCGACGGAATTGAGAAGGCCGGGAGCTACCGGCTGAATGTGCGCTACGGCATCCCGGGCAAGGACGCTGACGCGACCCTAGTCGTCAACGGCAAAGCCTCCCCGCGTCCGCTGAACATGAAGAACTTCGGCGGCACCCCTGAGGGGGACTGGGAAAAAGGTTGGCAGACCACCTGGGCCAACGTGAACCTGACCAAGGGAACCAACACGATCGAGCTGGCCTGCAACGAGGGCGACCAGTGCAACGTGAATCTCGATCAGTTCTGGCTAGAGACGGAGTCGCAGTAGAGACGCCGTCCGCGGATGTGGGACGGCGCGATGCCGCCCCACATCAAGGTGCTGAGTGTCAGGCGATTGCCCAGTCAGTGCACGAGTTCAGCATGGTGCTTCCTTCGAACCTGCCTACCTGGACCCCCCAGTCAAATATGCCTGAGCTGTTCGTCGCGTATGAGTTGTAGTCGACTGCGCCATTGTTGGCGCCGTTCGTGTCCTTATGCCACGGCCAATACTTTTTCACCCCATTGACGTCCTCGGTCACTAGTCGGGCAGCGGCGTGATGCCCGTCCGCCTTCGTGTCTGAGAACGTCATCTGGAAGTCGATCCGACTGGCGGCGCCGTACCAGTCTGCGTAGACGTATCCCCACGCGCCTGTGGTCGAACATTCAGGCTGAAGGGGGGTGGCCTGGGCGGTGTTCGATGTCGCCACAGTAAGAGCGATGGCCCCCATTGCTGTGCCGATCAACTGTACGGTCCTGCGGCTCCGGGTCTACTTAAAGATCATGTTCACGACATTAGCGGAGCGTTTGATCTACAGCGTGCCTCTTTTGCGTCATGATGTGGCGCATCATCACGCCGCGCCCGCCTCCGCCGTCACCGCGACCACGCGCCCGAGCAGCTCCTCGTACGCCGCCCGGTCGAACTCGCCCGCCACCGGCGCCAGCACCGTCGCCGCCGACAGGGCCACCGCCCGGGCCAGCGTCTGCGGCCAGGGCAGGTGCTCCACCAGGCCGGAGAGCAGGCCCGCCACCGCGGAGTCGCCCGCGCCGGTCGGGTTGCCGCGGACGTGGGCCGGCGGGGCGGCGCGCCAGCGGCCCTCCGGCGTCACCGCGAGCAGCCCCTCGGCACCGAGCGAGGCGACCACCGAGCGGGCACCGCGGCGCCGGGCGGCCTGCGCGGCCCGCTGCGGTTCGTGCGTGCCGGTCAGCTCGGCCAGTTCGTCGGCGTTCGGCTTGATCAGGTCCGGGCGGGCGGCCAGGCCCCGCCGCAGCGGCTCCCCGCTGGTGTCGAGCAGCACCGGCACGCCCGCGGAGCGCGCGGTGCGCACCAGCCCGGCGTAGGCGCCCACCGGAACCCCCGGCGGCAGGCTGCCGCACAGGGCCACCGCGGCGGCTCCGGTCAGCAGGTCCGCGTACGCCTCCTGGAAGGCGGTCCACTCGGCGGGCGCCACGGCCGGACCCGGCTCGTTGAGCTGGGTGGTGTCGCCGGTGCGCTCGTCGACGACGGCGACGGTCCGCCGGGTCGCGCCCGCGACCGGCACGAGCGCGTCGCTCACCCCGGGCACCCCGGCCAGCCGCTCGCTGACGACGTCCCCGGTGGTGCCGCCCGCGAAGCCGGTGACCGTCACCTCGTGCCCGAGGGCCGCCAGCACCCGGGCCACGTTCAGCCCCTTGCCGCCGGGCCGCTCGGTCACCTCGGTCACCCGGTGGGAGGCGTGGGGCCTGAAGCCCTGGACGCGGTAGGTGATGTCGAGCGCGGTGTTGAGAGTGACGGTGAGGATCACCGTGCCGACCTCCCCCGATCGTCTGCGGCTGGATGTGTCCGCGGAGCCGTGCTCCACGACACGATCATGCCAAACGGGCGGCGGTCGGCCCAGCCCCCGGAGCGGCCGTCACCGGCCCGTTCCGGGGGTGGAGTCGGGGACGGATCAGCCCAGTTGGGGATCGACCACCCATTCGCCCCGGCGCATCACGCCCACCAGGTCGAAGGCGTCGTCCAGGACCACCAGGTCGGCGTCCTTGCCGGGCTCCAGGGAGCCGACCCGGTCGTCCAGGCCCAGCAGCCGCGCCGGGTTGGCCGAGATCGCCGCGACGACGTCCCCGACGGGCAGCCGGTCGACGGTCACCGCCCGCTTGAACGCGCGGTCCAGGGTGAGCGTGGAGCCCGCGATCGAGCCGCCCTCCACCAGCCGGGCCACGCCGTCGGCGACCTCGACCTCCAGCGGGCCGAGCAGATAGCGGCCGTCGCCGAAGCCGGCCGCGTCCATCGCGTCGGTGATGAACGCGACCCGGGAGGCACCCGCGTGGTGGAAGGCCAGTTGCAGCGCGGCCGGGTGCAGGTGGGTGCCGTCGTTGATCAGCTCGACGGTGATCCGCTCGTCCTCAAGCAGCGCCGTGATCGGACCCGGGGCGCGGTGGCCGACCGGGGGCATCGCGTTGAAGAGGTGCGTGGCGACGGTCGCGCCCGCGTCGATGGCCCGCACGGTCTGCTCGTAGGTGGCGTCGGTGTGCCCGACGGCCGCGATCACGCCGTGCTCGACCAGCAGCCGTACGGAGTCCAGGCCGCCCGGCAGCTCGGTCGCCAGCGTCATCATCTTCGCGTGGCCGTGCGCCGCGTCGACCAGCTTGCGCACCTCGGCCGGGTCCGGGTCGCGCAGCAGCTGCTCGTCGTGGGCGCCCTTGCGGCAGGGGGAGATGAACGGCCCCTCGAAGTGGATGCCAACGATGTCGTCCTGCTGCGCGAGCTCGGCCAGCATCCCGGCGTGCCGGGCGAGGAAGTCCAGGTCGCCGGTGACGGCGGAGGCCACCACCGTGGTGGTGCCGTGCCTGCGGTGGGTCTCGACGCCCTTGAGGACGTCCTCCGCGGTGCCGCCGGCGAAGGAGGCGCCGCCGCCCCCGTGGTTGTGGATGTCGACGAAACCGGGGACCACCCAGTGGCCCGGCAGGTCGACGACCTGGGCCTGCGGGGGAGCCGTGTCCACGATCCGCGTGCCGTCGACGATCACGCGGCCGTCGTCCACGGTCCCGGTGGGCAGTACCACCCGGGCACCGGCGAGAACCTTGCTTGGGGCCATCAGGTGGTTACCTCCGGGGGAGTCGCGGTCGTGGAAGTCGTGGCGGTGGTGCCGGACGCCGTCGGAGCGGCGAGCAGGTCCCAGGCCATCAGCCCGGCACCCAGGCAGCCGGCGGTGTCCCCGAGTGCGGCGGGGACGATCTTCGGCAGCTTCTGGAAGGTGACGCGCCGCCGGACGGCGTCCCGCAGCGGTGTGAACAAGGTTTCCCCCGCCTCGGCGAGGCCGCCACCGATGATCAGGACCCGCGGGTCCAGCAGAGTGAGCGCGGCGACCAGCCCGTCGGCGAGCGCGTCCACCGCGTCCTGCCACACGGCGAGCGCACGGGCGTCGCCCGACTCGACGGCCTTGGCGCAGTCGGCGGCGTCCGCCGCCGGGTCGCCGCAGGCCTGGGCCCACGCCTGGCTGACCGCCGACGCGGAGGCGAACCGCTCCAGGCAGCCGCGCTGCCCGCACGGGCAGGCGATGCCGCCGGGGCGCACGACGACGTGGCCGATCTCGCCCGCGAAGCCGTGGGCGCCCGCCTCGACGCGTCCGTCGATGCCGATGGCACCCGCGATCCCGGTGCCCAGCGGCACGAACAGGAACCGGTCGGCGCCCCGGCCGGCACCGATCCGGCCCTCGGCGAGTCCGCCGGTGCGCACGTCGTGGCCGAGGGCGACCGGAACGGAGCCGAGCCGTTCGCCGAGCAGCGCCCGCAGCGGTACGTCGCGCCAGCCGAGGTTGGCCGCGTAGACGGCGACGCCCTGCTCGGCGTCGACGATGCCGGGGACGGCGACGCCGGCGGCGCGGGCCGGCTCGCCGAAGCGGTCGGCGCCGTAGGCCCGCAGCTCGGCGGCGAAGTCGAGGATGCCGGCGACGACCGCCTCGGGGCCCCGCTCGCGGCCGGTGGCCCGGCGCGCCTGGTGCAGCAGCTCGCCCCCCGGCCCCGCCAGGGCGGCCTTCATCCCGGTGCCGCCCACATCGAGGGCGATGACATGTCTCACGGGGACAGTGTGGCCCGTCTACCCGGGAGAGGTCTAGTCCACTTACGTGGTGTAGACCTTAATCCGGTAAGCGAACGCGCGAACGAGCAGAGAACAACGCGGGTGAACGACGCGGGGGACGACGCGAGTGGACGGCGCGGGGTGAACGACGAGTCGTCGGCAGGGTTGGGGAACAGGTGCAGCGGCGTAGGACAGGAATGATCGCGGTGGTGTCCGCACTGGGCATGACGGCGGTCCTCGGCGGCTGCGGCCTCACCGGCGACTCCGGCGAGGTGACACTCGAGCTCGTCGCCGCCGACTACGGCGACAGCAAGGACAACAGCTCCCAGAAGTACTGGGACGAGCTGGTGAAGTCCTACGAGGCCAAGAACCCCGACGTGCACGTGGACGTCACCGTCTACTCCTGGAGCGACGTGGACCGCGAGGTCCGCGAGCTGGTCGAGGCCGGCAAGGCCCCCGCCATGGCGCAGATCGGCGCCTACTCCGACTACGCGGACCAGGACCTGCTCTACCGGGCCGACGACGTGCTCTCCATCCCGGTCCAGGCCGACTTCGTCTCCCAGCTGGCCGGGGCCGGCCAGGTCAACGGCGTGCAGTACGGCATGCCCTTCGCCGCCTCCACCCGGGTGCTCTTCTACAACAAGACCCTCTTCGCCGAGGCCGGCGTCACCCCGCCCACGTCCTGGGACGACCTCGCCGAGGCCGCCGAGGCGCTCAAGGAGAAGGGCGTGAAGTACCCGTACGCCCTGCCGCTGGGCGCCGAGGAGGCGCAGGCCGAGACGATGCAGTGGATGCTCAGCGGGGGCGGCGGCTACACCGACGACGTCGGCACCTACTCCGTCGACTCCCCGCAGAACGTCACCACCTTCACCTGGCTGCGCGACGAACTGGTCGCCAAGGGCCTGACCGGCCCGGTCGCCCCCGGCAAGCTGGACCGCGCCGACGCCTTCGCCGCCTTCGCCAACGGCGACGTCGGCATGCTCAACGGGCACCCCTCGCTGATGAAGACGGCGTCCGGCAAGGGCGTGAAGTACGGCATGGTGACCACCCCCGGCGTCGACGGCGAGAGCGAGAACACCCTCGGGGTCACCGACTGGATGACGGCCTTCAAGAAGAACGGCCACCAGAAGGAGATCGGCGAGTTCCTCGACTTCGTCTACAGCGAGGAGAACGTCGTCGACTTCTCCCGCGAGTACGACCTGCTGCCGGTGACCACCTCGGCGTCGCGGACCATGAGCGGCGCGGCGGAGGACGAGAAGCTCAAGCCGTTCCTCGACGAGCTGCTGCTCTCCGAGCTGTACCCGGTGGGCAAGACCTCCTGGGCCTCGGTCAGCGCGGACGTCAAGAAGCGCATCGGCCAGGCGGTCGCCCCCGGGGGCAGCCCCAAAGACGTACTCGCCCAGATCCAGCTGACGGCGATGCGGGCGGGCAGCGGGGAATAGCCGCGGGGCGGGCGCGCTGTCGGTGGCGGGCGTTACGGTGCCCTACATGGACCTGGGAGAGCTGGCCGAGCGGGAGCGGGGCATCCTCGCACTGGAACGCCGGGGCTTCTCCGGCCCCGGCGCCAAGGAGCGCGCCGTCCGCGAGGAGCTGGGCCTGGCCCCCGTCCGCTACTACCAGCTCCTCAACGCCCTCCTGGACGACCCCCGCGCCCTCGCCGCCGACCCGGTGACGGTCAACCGCCTGCGCCGCGTACGCGAGTCGCGCCGCGCGGAGCGCTAGAGCGCCCGCGTCCCGCCGGTTCGGACGGGCGGACCGCGGGGGAGGCGTGCGCCCGGCCCGTGCGGGATAGGTTCGCGGTATGGGCAGCCACCAGGACTCCACCCGAGACGACTCCCCGCACTCCCTGCCGACGCCCGCGACCGCGGCCGGCCGCGAAGGGCTCGACGCCCTCCTCGCGCACCCGGGCCGCGCGGTGGTCGCGCTGGACTTCGACGGCACGCTCGCCCCGATCGTGCCCGACCCCGACCAGGCCCGCGCCCACCCGGACGCCGTACCGGCGCTCGCGGCCCTGGCGCCGAAGGTCGCCTCGATCGCGGTGATCACCGGCCGCCCCGCCGAGGTCGCGGTCGGTCACGGCGGCTTCGCCGGTGTACCCGGACTCGACCGCCTCGTCGTCCTCGGCCACTACGGCGCCGAGCGCTGGGACGCCGCCACCGGCACCCTCACCACGCCCGAGCCGCACCCCGGCGTCACCGCCGTCCGCGCCGAGCTGCCGGGGCTGCTGGAGCGGTCCGGGGCGGCGGAGGGCACCTGGACGGAGGACAAGGGCCACGCGGTCGCCGTCCACACCCGCCGCGCCCCCGACCCGCGGGCCGCCTTCGACACCCTGCGCGCTCCCCTCGCCGACCTGGCCTCCCGTCACGGCCTGATCGTCGAGCCCGGCCGCATGGTCCTGGAGCTGCGCCCGCCCGGCATGGACAAGGGCGCCGCCCTCAGGTCGTACGTCCACTCCCTCGGCGCCGCCTCCGTCCTCTTCGCCGGGGACGACCTCGGCGACCTCCCGGCCTACGCGGCCGTCGACACCCTCCGCGCCGAGGGCATCCCGGGGCTCCTGGTCTGCAGCGGAAGCGACGAGGTGACGGAACTGAGCAAGCGCGCGGACGTCGAGGTGCCCGGCCCGGCCGGAGTGGTGGCCCTCCTGGCGGCCCTCGCGCACCGGCTGGCCTGAGACAACGTCACGGCCGTTTCCCCCGCCCGTCACAGGCGTGTCCGGACGCCGGTGGCGGGGCAACCCGGTCCGCGGCCCCCGGCTCTTGCACGCCGTAGAGCCTGTTCACCGAGGCGCAGGCCCAGGACCGTGGAGGAACCGCCATGACCGTTCGGAAGACCCCGATGCTCGCCCTCGCCACCGTCGCCCTCGGCCTGGCGCTCACCGCCTGCGGCACCGGCCAGGACGGCGGCGGCCCCCACGACGCCCTGGCCTCCGGCTCACCCACCGCCACCGCGCCCCCCGCGGCCGGCAAGGGCACCGCCACCGGCGGCTCGTCGTCCGGCGCCCCGAAGCAGGACGGGGTGAAGTGCACGGACCAGCTCGACTACGCCGGTGACCCGCGGTCGAACGCGGAGATCAACTCGATCGGCGCGGACACCGGCACCTGCCCCGCCCCGCGGACCGGCGGCTCGTCGTCCGGCGCTCCGAAGGGGGACGGGGTGAAGTGCACGGATCAGCTCGACTACGCGGGCGACCCGCGGTCGAACGCGGAGATCAACTCGATCGGCGCGGACACCGGCACCTGCCCCGCCCCGCGGACCGGCGGCTCGTCGTCCGGCGCTCCGAAGGGGGACGGGGTGAAGTGCACGGATCAGCTCGACTACGCGGGCGACCCGCGGTCGAACGCGGAGATCAACTCGATCGGCGCGGACACCGGCACCTGCCCGCCGGTCCAGGCCGGGTAGCCCGCGCCCGCCCGTCAGCCCCGCAACGCGTCGAGCTGCTCCAGGAACCACCGCGCCGGGGGCAGCGCGGTGCCGGCGGCCGCCAGCCGCTTCGACCGCTCGGCCCGTTCCCCGGCCGGCAGGCCGAGCGCCCGGTGCAGCGCGTCGGCGGTCCCCACCACGTCGTACGGGTTCACCACCACCGCGTCCTCGCCCAGCTCCTCGTACGCCCCCGCCTCCCGCGACAGCACCAGCGCACACCCCGCGTCGGAGACCACCGGCACCTCCTTCGCGACCAGGTTCATCCCGTCCCGGACGGGGTTGACGAGCGCCACGTCCGCCAGCCGGTAGGCGGCCAGCGACCGCGCGAAGTCGTCCTTCAGGTTCAGCACCACCGGCGTCCACCCCGGCGTGCCGAACTCCTCGTTGATCGCCTCCGCGACCCGCCGCACCTCGGCCGTGTAGTCCCGGTACACGGCGAGATCCTGCCGCGAGGGGTAGGCGAAGGCGACGTGCACGACCCGCTCGCGCCACTCGGGCCGCCCCGCCAGCAGCTCCCGGTACGCCAGCAGCCCCCGCACGATGTTCTTGGACAGCTCGGTCCGGTCCACCCGCACGACGGTGCGGCGCGGGCTCCCGTCCGGCGCCGTGCCGATCTCCTCCCGCAGAACCGCCATCCGGTCCTCGACGTCGGCCTCGTGCGAGCGCTTCCGCAGGAAGTCGCCGTCGGCGCCGAGCCCGTGCACGCCGATCTCCGTACCGCCGAGCCCGCCCACCACGGCGTCGCAGCAGGCGGTGAACGCGTCGGCCCAGCGCCGGGTGAGGAACCCGAGCCGGTCGGCGCCCAGCATCCCGCGCAGCACCTGCTCGGCGATGTCGTCCGGCAGCAGCCGGAAGTAGTCGACCGGAGCCCACGGCGTGTGCGAGAAGTGGCCGATCCTGAGGTCGGGGCGCAGCTCGCGCAGCATCCCCGGCACCAGCGTCAGGTGGTAGTCCTGCACGATCGCGACCGCGCCCTCGGCCGCCTCCTCGGCCAGCGCCTCGGCGAAGGCCCGGTTGTACGCCTCGTAGGAGGCCCACTGCCGCCGGAACTCCGCGTCGAAGACCGGCTCCAGGGGCGTCTGGTAGAGCATGTGGTGCACGAACCACAGCACCGAGTTGGCGATCCCGTTGTACGCGTCCGCGTGCACGTCGGCCGGCACGTCCAGCATCCGTACGCCGTCCTCGCCGACCCCGCGCCGCACCGCCTCGCGGTCGCCCTCGCCGAGTGCCGAGCACACCCACAGCGCGCCGGCGTCCGGCCCGATGGCCGAGAGCCCCGAGACCAGACCGCCACCGCCCCGTTTGGCGTGCAGCGACCCGTCCTCCCGCACCTCGTACGAAACCGGTCCCCGATTGGACGCGACCAGCACCTGAGCAGCACCGAAGCTTGAAGCCATACGCCTCAACCTAGCCCGGCCCCTCAGACCTCAAACGTGCGCAGGCGTCCCCTCGGCTGCGATTCGGTCACACGACTTGTGCAGGAAGTGTGAACAGGCCGAGGATGTGCGGTGCGCATTTCAACTATCTGGGGGGTGGGCGAAGCATGCCCATACGTACACGGCGCCCGCGCACCGGCGGACTCGCCGGCACGGCGGCGCTGATCGCGGCCGGCGCCCTGGCCCTGGCGGGCTGCGGCGACGGCGACACGGGGACGAGGGCGGACGAGCCGGCCGCGGCGGTCACGCCGGCCGCCACCGCCACCGGCACGGCGACGCCGGGCGACAGCCCCACCCCCGAGGCGTCCCCCGCCACCGGGACCCCGGCTCCGGCGCCCACCCCCACGCCCACCCCCGTCACGCTGCCGGACCTCACCGGCGGCAGCATCGCGGCGGCCGTCCGCGCCGCCGAGAAGGCGGACGTCGGCTACACCGTGGTCCTCCAGGGCACCGGGCAGCGGGCCTCCTCCTGGGGCAGCGGCGAGAAGGTCTGCGAGCAGAGCGGCGGCTCCGGCGCCGTGACCTTCACCGTCCCCCGCGACGGTCGCGACTGCGCCGGGCGCCTGCTGCACACGCCGAAGCCGACCCCGAAGCCGTCGAAGACACGGGACGGCGGCACGGGCACAACCAGCGGCGGTACGGGCGGCACCGGGGGCGGCGGTACCGGCGGCGGCTCCGGCGCCTGCGAGCTGAAGAGCCCCGCGGGCAACTGCTACGCCGACGGCCAGTTCTGCGCGAACAAGCACCACGGACTGAGCACCCACGGCCGGGGCGGCGAGTACCTGACCTGCGAGCAGGACTCGGCGGGCCGGTGGCGCTGGTCGGACGGCGTCCCGGGGTGAGACCCCCGAGGCCTACGCCACCCTCCGGGCCGCGTACTCCGCGATGTCCGTCATCGGGGGCCGTTCCTCGGTGTCCACGGCGTGGGTGCGCGCCTCGAAGCCGTCGGCGCCCCGCTCGAACTGGGTGAGGGCCGGCCGGAGCAGGTGGCCGCGGGCCAGCCGGAGCTGGGCGGTGCGGTAGATCGCGGCGGCCATCCGGCCCAGCGCCCGGCCGTCCTGGTGGCGGTGGACGCGCACCCCGACGTCGACCTGCGCGAGCGCGTCCAGCCCCACCAGGTGCAACGCGTCGACCAGCATGCCCAGTTCGACGCCGTAGCCGACCGGGAACGGGAGCCGTTCCAGCAGCGAGCGGCGGGCCGCGTACTCGCCGCCCAGCGGCTGGACGAAGCCGGCCAGCTGCGGCCAGTGCATGTTGAGCAGCGGGCGGGCCATCAGCTCCGTGACCCGGCCGCCCTGCCCGGGGGCGGCGCCGAGCGGACGGTCGTACATGGCCTTGACGAGGTGCACGTCCGGGTCGGTCAGCAGCGGGCCCACGATCCCGGAGACGAAGTCGGCGGAGAACTCGCGCAGGTCGGCGTCGACGAAGCAGACGATGTCCCCGCCGGTGACCAGCAGCGAGCGCCACAGCACCTCGCCCTTGCCGGGCACGGCGGGGATGCGGGGCAGGATCGCGTCGCGGTGCACGACGCGCGCACCGGCCGCCGCGGCCACCTGCGAGGTACGGTCGCTCGACCCGGAGTCCACGACCACGACCTCGTCGACGAGCGGGACCCGGCCCATCAGCTCCCGCCGGATCACCGTGACGATGTCGCCGACCGTGGCCTCCTCGTCCAGCGCGGGGAGCACCACGCTGACCGACTGCCCGGTGGCGCGCTTGGCGGACAGGAGCTGCTGGACCGGCCGGTCCGCGGCGCGCCAGGAGCGTGCGGCCAGCCAGCGCTCGACTTCTTCCAGCACGTCCGGTGGCTCCTTTGTGATCCATCTCGCGGTACGGACGACTATCTCAACCGTCCTGGCCTTCGGTTACAGTCTTGAACAACGCGAGGGACCACCGCATGCCGGGGTCGCCGCGTGCACAACGGAAAAACAACCACATACCGCTCATCCAGAGGGGCAGAGGGATACGGCCCGATGAAGCCCCGGCAACCCTCCAGCCGGCTCTTGTCACACAGACGTGGCGAGGCTCCCGGCTAGGGAAGGTGCCAAATCCGTCTCACGGCGAGATGCGTCGTGAGGAAGATGAGGAGAAAGGGCCTCGCCTCCATGGCTGTGCAGACTGCCGAAAGCACCACGAACCCCACGAACACCGCGTCCTCTGCGAACGCCTCGGGTTCCCCCGTCGACCTCGGCCCCGCCACCGCCCTGAGCTGCCGGGAGTGCGGCCACCGGGTACCGCTCGGACCGGTCTTCGCCTGCGAGGAGTGTTTCGGCCCGCTGGAGATCGCCTACGACTTCTCCGGCCACGACACCGAAGAGCTGCGCAAGCGGATCGAAGCGGGCCCCGCGAACATCTGGCGCTACGCCCCCCTGCTGCCCGTCCCGGCCGACGTGGCGACCAAGCCGAACATCAACCCCGGCTGGACCAAGCTCGTCAAGGCCGACAACCTCGCCCGCGAGCTGGGCGTCACCGGCGGGCTCTACGTCAAGGACGACTCCGGCAACCCCACGCACTCCTTCAAGGACCGCGTCGTCGCCCAGGCCATCGAGGCCGCCCGCGCCTTCGGCTTCACCACCCTGTCCTGCTCCTCCACCGGCAACCTGGCCGGCGCGGTCGGTGCCGCCGCCGCCCGGGCCGGCTTCCGCTCCTGCGTGTTCATCCCGCACGACCTGGAGCAGGGCAAGGTCGTCATGGCCGCCGTCTACGGCGGCGAGCTGGTCGGCATCGAGGGCAACTACGACGACGTGAACCGCTTCTGCTCCGAGCTGATCGGCGACCCGGCCGGCGAGGGCTGGGGCTTCGTCAACGTCAACCTGCGCCCGTACTACGCCGAGGGTTCCAAGACCCTCGCGTACGAGATCTGCGAGCAGCTCGGCTGGCGGCTGCCCGACCAGCTCGTCGTCCCGATCGCCTCCGGCTCCCAGCTCACGAAGATCGACAAGGGGCTGCAGGAGCTGATCAAGCTCGGCCTGGTCGAGGACAGGCCGTACAAGATCTTCGGCGCGCAGGCCGAGGGCTGCTCGCCGGTCTCCACGGCGTACAAGGGCGGTCACGACGTGGTCCGGCCGCAGAAGCCGGACACCATCGCCAAGTCGCTGGCCATCGGCAACCCGGCCGACGGCCCCTACGTCCTCGACATCGCCCGCCGCACCGGCGGTGCCGTGGAGGACGTGACCGACGAGCAGATCGTGGACGCGATCAAGCTGCTCGCCCGTACCGAGGGCATCTTCGCGGAGACGGCGGGCGGCGTGACGGTCGGCGTCACGAAGAAGCTGATCGAGGACGGCGTCCTCGACCCGTCGCTGACCACGGTCGTCCTCAACACCGGCGACGGCCTCAAGACCCTCGACGCGGTGGCCGGCACCGGCCTCACCGCCACGATCCGTCCCAACCTGGACTCCTTCCGAGAGGCTGGCCTCGCATGAGCGTGACCGTTCGTATCCCGACCATCCTGCGCACCTACACCGGCGGCAGTGCCGAGGTCAGCGCCGAGGGGGCCAACCTCGGCGAGGTCATCTCCGACCTGGAGAAGAACCACACGGGCATCGCCGCCCGCGTCCTGGACGACCAGGGCAAGCTGCGCCGTTTCGTCAACGTCTACGTCAACGACGACGACGTGCGCTTCGAGCAGGGCCTGGAGACGGCGACGCCGGACGGCGCGGGCGTCTCGATCATCCCGGCGGTCGCCGGCGGCTGATCCTCCGCAGATACACCTTGCAGTGCGTATTGCCCTCTCCGTGAGAGAAACGGAGGGGGCAATTCCATGTGATTGAGCGCGGTAGAGTTGGGGAACGCGCTCCCGCTCGAAACAACGGGAACCGTTGATTCCTGCCGCTCGTCCGACAAGAAGCAGCCAAAGTGCGGGCGTATTGTGCGGCTTTTGTGCCCTTTGTGTGCCCCGACTTGACCCGAATTCAGGCGAATTCTCGCTACATTCCGGACCGGGTGCGTCCAGATTTCTCGTCCGATTGACCTGTTGCAGACGGCAGTTGGACAGATACATTCAGCCGCGGTCGACGCGTTCCGGCGCACGCCCCCAGTCGTGGGGGGTGAGGTCTGACCCGGGTCCGCGAAGTGCGGATCTGTGCAAGGGCCAGTAATAGGGGAGTTAGGCATGGCTCAGGGCACCGTCAAGTGGTTCAACGCGGAGAAGGGGTACGGCTTCATCGCGGTCGACGGTGGTGCGGATGTTTTCGTCCACTACAGCGCGATTCAGATGGACGGCTACCGCACCCTCGAAGAAGGCCAGCGGGTCGAGTTCGAGATCTCGCAGGGTCAGAAGGGCCCGCAGGCCGACATGGTTCGCCTCAGCGCCTGAGACGCTCGGCCACCACAGCACCCGGTCTTCATCCGAAGGGCCCGTACCCGCTGGGTACGGGCCCTTCGGCCTGCCCGGAGGCGCGCCGTCCCCTTGTTCGCGGGTGGCTGAGCGCGGGGCCCGATCCCCGAGAGGCGCTTGCACTCGACCATGCCGAGTGCTAATCATTGGCGTTAGCACTCTGAAGGTGAGAGTGACAACGAAGGACCGGGTCGGTGAGGCCCGCAGGCCGGGTGGGGAAGGAACCACAAGGCCGGCGAGCCGTCCGTCGCGGGCGCGGGCGCGGTCCGAAGGAATCACCCCCAGTCCTGGAGGGACCACTTCACATGGCCAAGATCATCGCGTTCGACGAGGAGGCACGGCGCGGCCTCGAGCGCGGCATGAACCAGCTCGCGGACGCCGTCAAGGTGACGCTCGGCCCCAAGGGCCGCAACGTCGTCCTCGAGAAGAAGTGGGGCGCCCCCACGATCACCAACGATGGTGTCTCCATCGCCAAGGAGATCGAGCTCGAGGACCCGTACGAGAAGATCGGCGCCGAGCTGGTCAAGGAAGTCGCCAAGAAGACGGACGACGTCGCCGGTGACGGTACGACCACCGCGACCGTTCTCGCCCAGGCCCTGGTCAAGGAAGGCCTGCGCAACGTCGCGGCCGGCGCCAACCCGATGGCCCTGAAGCGCGGTATCGAGAAGGCCGTCGAGGCCGTCTCCGCCGCCCTGCTGGAGCAGGCCAAGGACGTCGAGACCAAGGAGCAGATCGCCTCCACGGCCTCCATCTCCGCCGCCGACACCCAGATCGGCGAGCTCATCGCCGAGGCCATGGACAAGGTCGGCAAGGAAGGCGTCATCACCGTCGAGGAGTCCCAGACCTTCGGTCTGGAGCTGGAGCTCACCGAGGGTATGCGCTTCGACAAGGGCTACATCTCGGCGTACTTCGCCACCGACATGGAGCGTATGGAGGCGTCGCTCGACGACCCGTACATCCTGATCGCCAACTCCAAGATCGGCAACGTCAAGGACCTGCTGCCGCTCCTGGAGAAGGTCATGCAGTCGGGCAAGCCGCTGCTGATCATCGCCGAGGACGTCGAGGGCGAGGCCCTGTCGACCCTGGTCGTCAACAAGATCCGCGGCACCTTCAAGTCCGTCGCCGTCAAGGCCCCGGGCTTCGGCGACCGCCGCAAGGCCATGCTCGGTGACATCGCCATCCTCACGGGCGGCGAGGTCATCTCCGAGGAGGTCGGCCTCAAGCTCGAGAACGCCACGCTGGACCTGCTGGGCAGCGCGCGCAAGGTCGTCATCACCAAGGACGAGACCACGATCGTGGACGGCGCCGGCTCGGCCGACCAGGTCCAGGGCCGCGTCAACCAGATCCGCGCCGAGATCGAGAACAGCGACTCGGACTACGACCGCGAGAAGCTCCAGGAGCGTCTGGCGAAGCTGGCCGGCGGCGTGGCCGTCATCAAGGCCGGTGCCGCCACCGAGGTCGAGCTCAAGGAGCGCAAGCACCGCATCGAGGACGCCGTTCGCAACGCGAAGGCGGCCGTCGAGGAGGGCATCGTCGCCGGTGGTGGCGTGGCCCTGCTCCAGGCCTCCCAGGTCTTCGAGAAGCTGGAGCTGTCGGGTGACGAGGCGACCGGCGCCAACGCCGTGAAGCTCGCCCTGGAGGCCCCGCTGAAGCAGATCGCCGTCAACGGTGGTCTCGAGGGCGGCGTCGTCGTGGAGAAGGTCCGCAACCTGACCGTCGGTCACGGCCTGAACGCCGCTTCCGGCGAGTACGTCGACATGATCGCCGAGGGCATCATCGACCCGGCGAAGGTGACCCGTTCCGCGCTGCAGAACGCCGCCTCCATCGCCGCGCTGTTCCTCACCACCGAGGCCGTCATCGCCGACAAGCCGGAGAAGGCCGCCGCGGCGGGCGCCCCGGGCGGCATGCCGGGCGGTGACATGGACTTCTGATCGACCGCTTCCGGTTGATCGGCCGTCCCGCACGGACCGAGGGCGGCACTCCCCGCGAGGGGGGTGCCGCCCTCGGGCGTTTCCGTGACCCGGCCCCGACCGGCCCCGACCGGCCCCGACCGGCCCGCCGGATGTGGTCCGGGTCACGGCGGGTCGGCGGCCGTGGACGGAATGCCGCGGCCGGGCGGGAGGGTTCACCGAGGAGTGCGATGAATGCGCGCGCACATACCGTCCGGTATCGACTTCAGGAGCCCCCACGTGACCGTCACCCCCGCCGAGGCCGCCTCGCGCGCCGCCCGGCTTCTCGCCCGCCCGGCCGTGATCAACGGCCTCACCGTGCCCAACCGCATCGCGATGGCGCCGATGACCCGCATGTTCTCCCCGGGCGGCGTCCCCGGCGAGGACGTGGTGTCGTACTACGCGCGCCGCGCCGCCGCCGGTGTCGGGCTGATCGTCACCGAGGGCACCTACGTCGGTCACGACTCCGCCGGGCAGAGCGACCGCGTCCCGCGCTTCCACGGCGACGAGCAGCTCGCCGGGTGGGCGAAGGTCGCCGAGGCGGTGCACGCGGCGGGCGGCACGATCGTCCCGCAGCTGTGGCACATCGGCATGGTCCGCAAGGCCGGGGAGCCGCCCTTCGCCGACGCCCCCGCCGTCGGCCCCTCCGGCCTGCGCATCGGCGAGGACGAGCCCACCGGCACCGCGATGACCCGGAGCGACCTGGACGACGTGGTCGGTGCCTTCGCCGAGTCCGCCGCGGCCGCCGAGCGCCTCGGCTTCGACGGCGTGGAGATCCACGGCGCCCACGGCTACCTCGTCGACCAGTTCCTGTGGTCCGGCACCAACCGCCGCACCGACGCCTACGGCGGCGACCCCGTGGCCCGGACGAAGTTCGCCGCCGAGATCGTGGCCGCCGTACGGGAGAGGGTCTCCGCCGACTTCCCCGTGATCTTCCGCTACTCGCAGTGGAAGCAGGAGGCCTACGACGCCCGCCTCGCCGAGACCCCCGAGGAGCTGGAGGCCATCCTCTCCCCGCTGGCCGCGGCCGGGGTGGACGCCTTCCACGCCTCCACCCGCCGCTACTGGGTCCCCGAGTTCGAGGACTCGGACCTCAACCTCGCGGGCTGGACCAAGAAGCTCACCGGCAAGACCGCCATCACCGTCGGCTCGGTCGGCCTCGACGGCGACTTCACCAAGGCCTTCCAGGGCCAGGGCGCCCCGATCGGCAGCCTCGACAACCTCCTCGACCGCATGGAGCGCGACGAGTTCGACCTCGTCGCCGTCGGCCGCGCCCTGCTCCAGGACCCGCAGTGGGCCGAGAAGGTCCTCGCCGGCCGCTTCGACGCGCTCGCCCCGTACGACGCGGCGGCGATCAAGACCCTGAGCTGACGGGACCCTCGGCCGGGCGCGGTGCGTACCGCGGCGTAGGGTCCGTGGGATGACGATCACTGGATCCGTGGAGTCGGCAGAACCCGTGGTGCGCACCGGCTGCGGCGTGGTGCGCGGTCGCGACGAGGACGGTCTGACCGTCTTCCGCGGCATACCGTTCGCCCAGGCCCCGGTGGGGGACGCCCGGTTCGCCGCCCCGCGCCGCCCCCGCCCCTGGGACGGCATACGCGACGCGTTCGCCTTCGGCCCGCCGCCCCCGCAGGACCTCGGGGCCGTAGGGGCCGCCGGCCCGCCGGACGTGCCCGCGGGCGACGACTGGCTGACGGTCAACGTGTGGACCCCGGCACCCGACCCGGCCGCCCGCCGTCCGGTCATGGTCTGGATCCACGGCGGCGCCTACAAGATGGGCCACTCCGGCAGCCCCGCCTACGACGCCCGCCGCATCGCCGCCGACGGCGACCTCGTCGTCGTCACCCTCAACTACCGCCTCGGCATGGAGGGTTTCGCCCACATCGAGGGCGCCCCCGCCAACCGGGGCCTGCTCGACCAGGTCGCGGCGCTGGTCTGGGTGCAGGAGAACATCACCGCGTTCGGCGGTGACCCCGACCAGGTCACGGTCTTCGGCGAGTCGGCGGGCGCCGGTTCCGTGGCGTCCCTGCTGGCCATGCCCCGCGCGGCCGGGCTCTTCCGGCGGGCCGTCGCCCAGAGCGTGCCGGGCACGTTCTTCTCCACCGGACTCGCCGCCGACATCGGTACCGCCCTCGCCGGCGAGCTGGGCCTTCGCCCGACCGTCGAGGACCTCGCGGGGATCGCTCCGGACCAGCTCGTCAGGGCCGGGCAGGCCCTCGCCCCGAAGATGCCGGGCAACGTGCCGCGCTGGGGCCGGGCCGCGCCGACGGTCACCCCGTACGCGCCCGTCGTGGACGGTGAGTTCCTGCCGGTCACGCCGTGGCGGGCGCTGGCGTCCGGCGCGGCCCGGGACGTCGACCTGATGGCCGGTCACAACCGCGACGAGAACCGCCTCTTCACCGCGCTGGCGGGCAAGCTCGGCGAGATCGGCGAGGACCGCGCGAGCGCCGCCCTGCGCCTGTACGCCCCGGGCGGCGAGGCCGCCTACCGTGCCGCGTTCCCGGAGGCGTCGGCCAACGACCTCTACGAACGCGTCCAGACCGACTGGCTGTTCGCGATGCCGTCGCTGCACCTGGCCGAGGCCCACCTCGCGGGCGGCGGCCGGGCCCACGTCTACGAACTCACCTGGCCCGCCCCCGCCTTCGACGGCGCCCTGGGCGCCTGTCACGCCCTCGACATCCCGCTCCTCTTCGGCACCTTCCAGGAGAGTCTCGCGCTGCTCCAGTTCGGCGGCGCGGAGCCGTCCGAGGAGGCGCTGGCCCTGTCCTCCCGCTTCCGGGCCGACTGGACGGCGTTCGCCCGAACCGGCGACCCGGGCTGGCCCGCGTACGACACGCGCCGGCGCCTCGTGCGGGTGTTCGACGCCGAGCCGGCCGTCGCGCCGTACCCGGAGGAGACCTCCCGGCGCCTGTGGGACGGGCACGAGTTCACGCCGCTGCCGCTGGTGGGCCAGGAGGCGTGAGCTTCCGGGGTGTCCTGCTGGGCCTGTTCGTCGTCCCGGTCGTCGCCGGCGGGTACTTCCTCACCGAGGCGGCGACCGCGGGCGACACCCCGCGGTGCACGGGCATCATCCAGGAGTACGGGGACGCGGAGCGCTCCGGACCCATGAAGCCGGGCCAGACGTGCGAGCTGTACGACTTCACCGACGGCCGCTCGGCGGGCACCCGGACGTACGAGCAGCAGAGGAAGGCCCAGGCGGACGGGGCGGCGGACGACTACCGGACCGGGGGCTGGTGGCTGGCCTACGGCGTGGCCGGGCTGACCGTGGTCACCACCCACCGCTTCCTGGAGCGCCGCCGCTCCTGACTCCGCCGCGCGGCGCCAGGCGTGCCGTCAGGCGGGTGGCCAGTCGCGCAGGGCCGTGTCGGCCACCCGCTGGAGCTCTTCCCGGTCCGCGCCCCCGGTGGCCTGCACGGCGATGCCGTTGGCGAACGTCATGAGGTAGCGGGCGACGTGCAGCGGGTCGGTGTCCGGCGGCAGGTCCCCGTCGTCGACGGCCTGCCGGAACCGGTCGCGCAGCCGGCCGACGCCCCCTTCGCGCCAGTCGGCGAGCAGGTCGCGCGCGGAGCGTCCGGTCTCACCCGAGGCCAGCGAGCCCTGGACGCCCAGGCAGCCGGCCGGGCAGTCGGGGCGGGTGCTGACCTGGACGGCACCCCGCAGGAAGGCGGTCGCCACCTCGCGGGCGGTCGGTTCGCGCAGGGCGCGGGCGACGTAGGAGGCGGGGCCCTCCTCGTAGCGTTCGAGCGCCTTGCGGAACAGGTCCTCCTTGTTGCCGAAGGCCGCGTACATGCTGGTGCGGGTGATGCCCATGGCGCCGGTCAGGTCGGTGAGACTGGCGCCCTCGTAGCCCTGCTCCCAGAAGACCCGCATGGCCTTTTCCAGGGCCTCGTCGGCGTCGAAGCCCCTCGGCCGGCCGGTCGGCCCCTTCCGTCGCGTCTCCATGCCGCCAGTCTACGTCTTCCGTATCGGTCGGTACAGATGTGCTACGGTCGATTTCAGTACCGATCGGTACTGAATCTCTGGAGGTCATTCACCATGGGACAGCTCGAAGGCAGGACCGCCGTCGTCACCGGCGGCGGCACGGGGATCGGTCTGGCCAGCGCGGTGCGGCTGGCGGACGAGGGTGCGCACGTGTTCATCACCGGGCGGCGCAAGGCCGTGCTGGACGCGGCCGTGGAGGTCATCGGCGCCGAGCGGGTCACGGCGGTGGCCGGTGACGTCTCGGACCCGGCCGACCTGGACCGGCTCTACGACGCGGTCCGCGCTCGCGGCCGGGGACTCGACGTGGTCTTCGCGAACGCGGCGACCGCCTCGCTCGTGCCGCTGGAGGAGATCACCGAGGAGCGGTACGAGGAGATCTTCGGCGTCAACGTGCGGGGCACGCTCTTCACCGTGCAGAAGGCGCTGCCGCTGCTCAACGACGGTGCCTCGGTGATCCTCAACGCCTCCACCGCCGCCGACAACGGAGCGGAGGCGTTCAGTCTCTATGCCGCCTCCAAGGCCGCCGTCCGGACCTTCGCGCGGGGCTGGGCCAACGAGCTCAAGGGCCGTGGCGTCCGGGTCAACGCGATCTCCCCCGGGCCGGTGGACACCCCCGGGATCACCAACCTCTTCGGCGGGTCGAACGCGCCCGCCGTCCAGACGAAGCTCGCCGGGGACACGGCGATCGGCCGGATGGGGCGTCCCGAGGAGGTCGCCGCCGTGGTGGCCTTCCTCGCCTCGGACCAGAGCAGCTTCGTCCTCGGCGCCAACTGGTACGTCGACGGCGGCGAGAACCAGATCTGACCCCGGCGGGGGAAACGGCGGGGGGTCAGCCCCGGTCCGCTCCGTCCGGCGCCACGATGCGCTCCACCGCCGCCGTCACCAGCCGGTCCCGCTCCTCCTCGGTGAACACGTCCGGCAGCGTGAGCTGTTCGACGATCAGCCAGTTCAGGGCGAGCATGAGCAGCTTGACGGCCATGGCGTCACCGGGAAAGCCGGACGCCTCGTGGTAGGCCACGTTGGCGGCCACGTCCTCGCGGACGCGCTCGGTCAGCACCGCGCGCAGCTCGGGGCGCCGGGTGGCCTCCAGGCGCAGCTCCAGCAGGGCGAGGTAGCCGGTGCGGAACGAGGCGACGCGGTCGACCAGCTCACGCATCAGCTGCACGTAGGTGTCCCGGTCGCGGCCGGCCGCGCGCTGGCGGGCGATGGTGGCCTCGTCGGGATGCAGCCGCTCGTAGACGCGGGCGCCCGCCTGGGTGAGCAGGTCGTCGCGGTTCGCGAAGTAGTTGGACGCGGTGCCGGCCGGGACGGCGGCCTCGGTGTCCACCGCCCGGAAGGTCAGGCCCCGGGCGCCCTGCGCGGCCAGCACCTCGATCGCGGCGTCGACGAGGGCGGCGCGGCGCTGGTCGTTGCGTCTCACCATGTCCGGCTCCCGGCTCCGGGCGCGCACGCGCCTTCACAGTACTCCAGGCAGAGTACTACGGATGGAGTGATGGAAGGAGGCCCGGTCAGAGGCCGCCCATCGGCTCGATGTCCACCCGCACCGGTGTGCCCCACACCCGCAGCACCTCGTAGTCGGTGAACTCGTGGACCAGCCGGTACGCCGTCGCCGCGCGCGGACCACGCAGTTGGGCCGCGATGTACAGCTCGGCCTCGCGGCGGTCACGGCGCGGGGTGCCGCACAGCTGCCACGTCTGGCCGGTCCACAGCTCGGGCAGCCACCGCTGCTGGGGCTGCGGCCGGTCGCCCCGCACGCCGTAGCGGGAGGGGACCGGCTCGGTGGGCCGGGCGGGCAGCGGTCCGCCGTTGTACTCGGCGCGGCGGGCCGTGCGGCGGCGGGTCTCGCACAGCAGGCAGAGGTCGGGGGCGGCCGCGTCCACCGGACCGTTCGGGTGCTCGGGGCAGCGGGTGCTGGGCGCCGCCGTCGTGACGCTCTCCTCCAGCTGGTCCAGCGCGCGCTTCAGGTCCGCGCGGACCTCGTGGAGCTTGGCCTCGGGGGTGTCGGCGGTCAGGGCCTCGCCGTGCTCACCGAGGAGACGCAGGGCGCGGCCCAGGGCGGTCAGCTGGGCGTGGTTCATGCTCCTCAGAATCGCACACGGCACCGGCCGCCCCGGGCGGACGGCCGGACGGGACGGGCACGGGCTACCGCCACCCGACGCCCTGCCGGCCCGCGTACCGTCCGGCGCGGTCAGCCGAGCGCCGCCCTCAGGGCCGCCCGCAGGTGGCCGGCGGACTCCTCCAGGAGGCGGGCGGCCGTGGGGCCGTCCACGTCGGCCAGCAGGACCAGGATCGCGTGCTTGACCTCGCCGTCGGTCGCCGTCAGGGCCCTCTCGATGTCGTCGTCGCCGGCGCCGGTGGCGAGCGCGACGATGCGGCGCGAGCGGGCCCGCAGCTTCTCGTTGGAGGCGCGGACGTCCACCATCAGGTTCCCGTACGTCTTGCCGAGCCGGATCATCGTGATCGTCGACAGCATGTTCAGGACCAGCTTCTGCGCCGTGCCGGCCTTCAGCCGCGTCGAGCCGGTGAGCAGCTCGGGTCCGGTGACCACCTCGATGCCGTGCTCGGCGGCGGCGGCCAGGGCGCTGTCCCCGTTGCAGGCGAGGCCGACCGTCAGGGCGCCCAGCGAGCGGGCGTGCTCGACGGCGCCGACGGCGTACGGGGTGCGGCCGGAGGCGGAGACGCCGACCACCGTGTCGTCGGCGGTCAGCGCGAGGGCGTCCAGGTCGGCGCGGGCCAGCTCCGGGGAGTCCTCGGCGCCCTCGACGGAGGTGACCATGGCGTCCGGGCCGCCCGCGATCAGGCCGACGACCTGCCCGGGGGTGGTGTTGAAGGTGGGCGGGCACTCCGAGGCGTCCAGCACGCCGAGCCGGCCGGCCGTCCCGGCGCCCGCGTAGACCAGCCGCCCGCCGCGCGCCATGCGGGCGGCCACCGCGTCGATGGCGGCGGCGATCTCGGGCAGCCGCTCGGTGACGGCGGCGGGCACGGTGGCGTCCTCGCCGTTCATCAGCCGCGCGATGTCGAGCGTCGGCAGCTGGTCGATCTCGGCCAGCTCCGGCCGGAACGCCTCGGTGGTCAGCGTCTCCAACTGGGAACGGATGTCGGGGTGGTGGGGGGTGGAGGTCATGAGGGTATGGCTCTTTCCAGTGACGTGTGGATGCCGGGCGGTGCGAGGCTCCGAGGGGCGCGGGGCTGTGCCGATGTGCGGCTGTGCCGCGTGGGCGCGACCAGCCGCAACGGACCGGTGGTCGCGCACGGCGGTCACCTGCCGCGGTCTCCCGCGACCCCGCGGAGCGCCCCGTGCCGGTGCGCCAGCGCCTCGTAGGAGGCGGCCAGCGCCGGCGCCGCCGACTCGTAGGTGCGCTGCGCCACCCCCACGAACAGGCAGTCCACGACCAGCAGCTGACTGGTCCGCGACGACATCGCCGCCGGCCGCAGCTCGCTCTCCCGGGCGGTGGACGTGGTCAGCACGTGGTCGGCGTACTGGGTGACGGGGCTGTCCGGGCGGCCGGTGACGGCGATGGTCGTCGCGCCGCGCTCGAAGGCGACCCGCAGCGGTTCGATCACGTCCCCCGTCGAGCCGGAGTGCGTGATCGCCAGGGCCACGTCCCCGGCGCGCAGCTGCACCGCGTTGGTGACGGCGAGGTGCGTGTCGCCCGGCGCGTGGGCTATGAGCCCTATGCGCAGCATCTTCTGGGTGAGGTCCTGGGCGACCAGGCCGGAGGCGCCGATGCCGTACACGTCGGTGCGGCGGGCGGCGGCCAGTGCGGCGACGGCCGCGCCGAGCTGGACGGTGTCCAGGCCGGCGGCGGTGTCCGCGAGCGTCTGCTGCTCGTCGTAGGCCAGCTTGGCGACCACGTCGGCGATCGGGTCGTCGACCGCGATGTCGGTGGTGATGGCGGGCGCGCGGCCGGACTGCTGCTGGGCGGCGAGCCCGGCGAGCGCGAGGCGCAGATCACGGTAGCCGGGGTAGCCGAGCAGCCGGGCGGTGCGGACGACGGTCGCCTCGCTGGTGCCGGTCAGCTCGGCCAGGCCGGTGACCGTGAGGGCGGCGCAGCCGGCCGGGTCGCCCGCGACGGCCTCGGCGACCCGCTGCATGGACCGGGTCATCGACGGTGCCAGCGTGCGCACCTTGGCCGCGAGGGCGGCGGGCGCGGGCGGCGCGCTCCCGCCGCCGGCGGCGCGGCGGCCCCCGGAGGCGCTGGCGAAAGTTTCCTTCAGTTCATCGGTCACTCATGAAAGATATTTTCGTTTCGGTCCGCGGGTCAAGAGTGCGCACAATGGGTGCATGGACCCCATCAGCCCCCTGGAGCAGGCGCTGCACGCCGCGCGCGCCCTGGTGCTCGCCGATCTGGTGGCGGGCGAGGTCGCCGAACCGGACGTCGTCTCGCTCGTCGAGGAGTCCGTCGCGCAGCGGCGCTGGTGGGTCGAGCAGTGGCCCGAGGGCGCGGAGTTCGTGGCGGGGCTGGTCGCCCAGGACGTGCAGGACGCCCTGCTGGAGCGGTACGGCCGCTGGCCGCTGTGCCCGGTGTGCGGGTCCGGCGACCCCCATGCGCTGGACGTCGAGCCCGAGCTGGGTCCCGATCCGCACTGGGTGTGCGGCAAGGCCGGCGTGAAGGTCGCGGCGGTCGGCTCGCTGGGCGCGGCCCCCGGCGGTGCCCCGGCGTGAGGACCCTCCGGTGACCGTCTACATCGACCCGCCGACCTGGCCGGGCCACGGCCGTCTGTGGTCGCACCTGGTCAGCGACGTCTCCTACGCCGAACTGCACGCCTTCGCCGCGGCCCTGGGCGTGCCGCGCCGCGCCTTCGAACGCGACCACTACGACCTGCCCGCCCAGCGGTACGCCGACGCCGTGTCCGCCGGTGCGCTGGAGGTCAGCAGTCGCGAGGTGGTGCGGCTGCTGCACGGGGCGGGACTGCGCCGCCGCAAGGGTGCCGCCGGTCCTGGCCCCGGGTCCGCTCCCGGCGCCGGTGCTCAGCCGCGCAGCTCGTAGGCGACCTGCCCGGCGCCCTCGCCGCCCGCGGCGGACTCCCCGGCGGCCCGGGTGAACCCGGCCCGTACGAGGACCGCCTGCGACGCGGTGTTCTCCCGGTCCGTGGTCGCGCACACGGACGTCACCTCCTCCCGTGCCAGCGCCCACGCGGACAGCGCGCGCAGCCCCTCGGTCGCGTACCCCCGCCCCCGGGCCGCCTCGACGAGGTCGTAGCCGATCTCCACCCGGCCGTCCTCGTCCGGCGCCCCGTGGAAGCCCATGCCGCCGACCGCGTGCCCGTCCGCGCGCCGCACGAGCACGAAGACGCCCCACTCCGGCCGGTGCACCCCCGCCTCGTACGCCTTCAGCAGCATGCCGGCGGCGTCCCGGGTGCCCTGGAAGGGGCCGCCCCCGGCCCACGCGAAGCCGCCGTCGCCGCCCGCGGCGAGGTCGGTGGCGGCGGCGGGCGTGACGCCCTGGAGGGTGAGCCGTTCGGCCGGGACCACCAGGTTGTTGCACCAGCGCCACTCGGTGACCGGGGCGCGGCCCGGCAGGTCGCCGCGTCCGGTGGCCCACAGCAGGGTGCGCCAGGGGTCGGCGCCCGGCCGGACGTGCGGGAAGATCCG
This sequence comes from Streptomyces sp. BK208, assembly GCF_004364245.1. Classification (GTDB taxonomy): domain Bacteria; phylum Actinomycetota; class Actinomycetes; order Streptomycetales; family Streptomycetaceae; genus Streptomyces. The sequence goes on from NZ_SOAV01000010.1 coordinate 48,545, forward strand.
GGTGAGCAGGTCCGTGCACAGCTCGGCGGGCGGTTCGTGGACCAGCCCGAGGCCCTCGGCGATGTCGTGGGTGTGCAGCAGCACCTCGGTGATCCCCATCGCGGCGAAGCCCTCGCGGTCCGCGCTGCGGAAGGGGGACGGGTGGAAGGCCCGCACCTCGGGCGGGGTGGTGCGGACGGTGGCGGCGAGCAGGGCGCCGGTCGTCTCGATCACCTGGAGCACGTCCTCGTTGCCGGCGGCCTCCTCCAGAGTGATCCCGAAGGGGACGTACCCCTCGGTGGCGCGCCCGGCCAACTGGCCGGCGTAGGCGATGAGGTCGTCGGCGACGTGCTCCGCCGTGTACCGGCAGTCCCAGTCGAGCCGCCCGGCCCGCATGCCGCGCCAGTCCCGGTCCGCCGCCGTCCGCAGCAGCGCCACGGCGCCCGCGACGGCCTCCGCCACCTGTTCCCCGCCCATGGTCCGCATGGGGGAACGCTAGACGTCCGGGGTGTCCGGGAGCGACAGCATTTCCAGCTCGCCGGTGAGGTTGCGGCGGGCGGTCGCCTCCCACTCCCGCCGTCCGTACGGGGTGTGGAACAGGGCGGGCAGGCCGAGCAGTTGGCGCAGGATCGCGGCCCGGCCCGCGCGGAAGGCGTCGCTCGGCACGAAGTGGTACTCCGCGCGGACGGCCGCCGTGTACGCCGCGTACGCCGACGGCGGTGAGGCGAGGACCGCCAGGTCCGCGTCGCACAGCACCTGCCCGTCGCGGTCGTCGCCGGCCGGGGCGTGGGTGACGGTGAGCCGGACCAGCCGGGCCACCTCGGCGGTCTTCTCCGCCGTCACCCCGGCCTCGGGCAGCGCGCGTTCGGCGAGCCGGGCCGAGCGCTCCTCGTTCTCGGACCGGTCGGGCAGGTACACGGCGTCGTGGAACCAGGCGGCGAGGCGTACGACGTCCACGTCGCGGGCGTGCTCCGCCAGCACGTCGACGTGGTCCAGGACGGCGGTGAGGTGCGCGAGGGTGTGGTACCGCCGCTGCGGCTCCTGCCAGCGGGCCAGCAGGTGGTCGGCGTACGGCGTGGGGTCGGGGGCGGCGGTGCCGGGAGCGGTGACTCCCGCCAGGGCGCGGGCGAACCGGTTGCGCAGGACGTCGAGGGCGGCGGGATCGGGGGCGGCCATGCGCGCATTCTTCCAGATAATGATCGTGATAGCTTCTAACCGACCTGAGGAGATCCCGGCCGGACGAGCCGGGCGAGAGGCGGCGGACGGACCATGACGGAGGCGCGCACGAGCACCCCGCGGGAGCGGTACCGCACCCAGGTGCGTGCGGAGATCAAGGAACACGCCTGGGAGCAGATCGCCACGGCGGGCGCCTCCGCGCTCTCCCTCAACGCGATCGCCAAGCGGATGGGCATGAGCGGACCCGCGCTCTACCGCTACTTCGACGGCCGCGACGAGCTGATCACCGAACTCATCCGGGACGCCTACCGCAGCCAGGCCGACACCTTCCGCGCGGCCGCCGAGGCCGGCGCCGGCCCGGCCGCCCTCGCGCACGCCCTGCGCGCCTGGGCCCTGGACGACCCGCAGCGCTACTTCCTCATCCACGGCACCCCCGTCCCCGGCTACCACGCACCCGGCGACATCACCGAGATCGCCGCCGAGACCATGGCGGTCATCGTCGACGCCTGCGCCGCGCTGCCCGCGCGGGACGGCGGCACCGACGCCTTCGACGCGCACCTCGACACCCACCGGCAGTGGGCGGGGGAGCGGGCGGCCGACCCGGCCGCCCTGCACCGGGCCCTGTCCTTCTGGACCCGGCTGCACGGCGTCCTGTCCCTGGAGCTCGCGGGCCAGTTCACCGGCATGGGATTCGACCCGGCTCTTCTCTTCGACGCCGAACTGAAGGACCTGCTCGGCCCCTAACGTGGAGTCCATGACGACTCCCGCAGACCTGCACGACGTACGCGACCCCGAACTGCCCGGCCGACTGCTGCTGCTCGAACGCGACGAACTGGTACCCCTGCTGCGCTCCCGCCCGGACGCGGACTTCGCGCTGCCGGTGGCCGCGTGTCCCGGCTGGACCGTGCGCGACGTGCTGGCGCACTGCTCCTCCGCGCTGCTCCGGGTGGTGGAGGGCCGCTTCGAGAAGGGCGTCTTCTCGCCCGAGTGCAACGACCGCGACATCGCCGAACGCGCCGACTGGAGCAACGCCCGCGTCCTCGACGAACTGGAACGCGGCATGACCGAGGCGGGCCCGGTGATCGCCCGGTCCGACCCCAGGCTGGACGCCGTCGCCCTGGGCGAGTGGGTGCACGCAGGCGATCTGCGGGTGACCTTCGGCGAGCCGGGGGCGTACGCGGGGCGCGGACTTCCGGAGGCGCTCGCGCTGCTCGGCGCGGTCACCCGGGCGCGCGGTCACGTGCCGCTCCACGCCGACCTCGACGACCTCGACGAACCCCTGAAGCTGGGCGAGGTGAGCGGGGAGCGGCCGCCGGGCCGGTTCATCGGTGACGGCGCCACCCTCGTACGGCTCTACGCGGGCCGTCCCCTGGACGGGGCGGCCGGGTACGAGCTGGCCGGGGTGGAGGAGGCGGAGCTGAACATCTTCGGCGACTGAGCGGCGGCACGGGCACCCGGGCCTGCCGCCGGGGCGTAGTCTTGGATTGGACTAGACCTGTAGCAGGCCGACGAATGGGGTCCCATGAGCAAGCGTGCAGTCCTGGAGGTGATCGCCCTCGACGTCGAGGACGCGGTCGCCGCCCAGGCCGGAGGCGCGGATCGCCTCGAACTGGTCACCGACATGGCGGCCGACGGACTCACCCCGTCGGCCGCGACCGTCGCCGCGATCCGTGCCGCCGTCGACATCGACCTGCGGGTGATGCTGCGGCTCGCGGACGGGTTCGCCGCCGGTGACGTCGAGCGGCTGACGCGCGTCGCCGGCGAGCTGCGGGAGGCCGGGGCCACGCAGTTCGTCCTGGGATTCCTCGACGCGGAGGGCGACGTGGACCTCGGCGCGGTGGAGCGGATCGCCAAGGAGCTGGAGGGGTGCAGCTGGACCTTCCACCGCGCGATCGACCGGGCCGCGGACCGGGACGCGCTGCGCAAGCAGCTCGCGGACTTCCCCGGCCTGGACACCTACCTGACGGCGGGGGCCGCCGGCGGCGTGGACGAGGGCCTGACCGTGCTCCTCGCGGAGGCGCGGCGGCGAGGGGAGCCGGGGTACGAGCAGCAGCTGCTGGTGGGCGGGGGCCTGCGGCTGGAGCACGTGCCCGGGCTGCTGGACGCGGGCATCGACGGCTTCCACATCGGCGGCGCGGCCCGGCCGGCGGGGTGGGAGGGACCGGTGTCGGCGGACGCGGTCGCGCAGTGGCGGCGGGTCCTGGGCGAGTAGCCGCCCCCGGCCGCGGGCCGTCGCGCCCCCCCGGTACCTGAACGGCCCGGGAGGTGCCCCCGGGGGGGCGGCACGGGGGTGCCCCCGGAGCGGCACGGGCGGCACGGGCGGGCGATGGGGCCGCTTACCGCTCGACGAGCGAGGCCGGGAGCGGGGGAGGCACCCGGCCGGCGCCGGTCGGCCTCGCCCCGTACCCCGGCGCCCGACTGCCCCTGCGCTTCCAGATCGCCCAGCCCCTTGACCCGCGGCTGGAGCACGGAGCGCACGCGCGCGACGACGACGGAGACCGAGCCGGTCTCGGGGGCGACGGGACGCGGGTGCGCCAGCCTCCAGCCGGACGGCCGGGCGGCGGCCGACGGTGTCGCCGCGTCCAGGGCGCCGGCGGCTCACCCCAGCTGCGGCGGCAGCCCCGTCGCGTGGGTGACGACCAGCCCCGACACCGCCCGGGTCAGCGCCACGTAGAGGCGGCGCAGCCCCGTCCGTTCGTCCGGCTCGCCGTCGACCACGGCCCGCGGCTCGTCCAGCACCACGTAGTCGTACTCCAGGCCCTTGGCCAGCGAGGCCGGCACCAGGGTCAGGCGGGTGGCCTGCGTGGTCTCCTCGCCGGGACCGACGTGACCGATCCCGGCCGCCGCCAGGGCCGCCGCCAGCTCCGGCACCCTCGCGTCGGCGGCGATCAGCCCGACCGAGCCCTCCCGCCCCAGCAGCTCGCGGCACGCCGCCACCACGTCCGCCGTCCCCTCCGGCGCCGTGCGGATGTCGAAGAAGCCCGGGTTCTCGCGGATCGACGCCACCGGCGTCAGCCCCGGCGCGATGTGCGGCAGCAGCCGGGAGGCGTACGCGATGACGTCCGTCGGCACGCGGAAACCGGCCGTCAGCTCCTCGACCACCGCCTCGCCCTTGCCCAGGTGCCCCAGCGCCTCCTCCCAGCTCCGGGTCGCCCACGGCGTGGTGCCCTGCGCCAGGTCGCCGAGCACGGTCGCCGAGCCGGTGGTGCAGCGCCGGCCCACCGCGCGGTACTGCATCGGGGAGAGGTCCTGCGCCTCGTCCAGGACCACGTGGCCCAGGGAGTGGGTGCGCTCGATCAGGTCGGTCGCCTCGTCGATCAGTACGGCGTCGGCGGGCGACCACCGGGCGGACTTCACCGAGCGGGCCGGCTTCACCCACAGCACCGCCTTCTGCTCCTCATGAGTGAGCACCCCCTCGGCGTGCTCGGCGAGGAAGTCCGCGTCGCTGAGCAGCCGCAGCACCAGCTTCGCCGGGTCCACCTGCGGCCAGACCGACTTCACCAGCGCCTTCACGGCCGCGTTGCGCGCCACCGTGTTCTGCACCCGGTCGTCCGGCGCCTCGCCCGCCCGCTCCATCTGCACCAGCACGGCGTGCGCGATCCGCTGCGGCAGCGCCTCGCGGGCGGCGCCGTAGCGGATGTCCCGGGCGAGCAGCTCGCGGACGATGTCCTCCAGCTCGTGCACCGGCACCCGCCAGCGGCGCGAGCCGCGCACCACGACGACGCCCTCGGCGGGCGGGGTGACGTGGGAGTAGAGGGCCCGGCGCAGCACCTGGGCCATGCGGGCGTCCCCCTTGACGACCGCCGTCGTCGCCTCGTCCGTGCCGCGCACCTCGACGTGCGCCACCAGGTCGTCGACGGTGGCCTGGCGGACCGTCAGCTCGCCCAGGGCCGGCAGCACCTGCTCGATGTAGTGCAGGAACGACCGGTTCGGGCCGATGACCAGGGTGCCGGTGCGGGCCAGCCGCTCGCGGTGCGCGTACAGGAGGTAGGCGACCCGGTGCAGGCCGACGGCGGTCTTCCCGGTGCCGGGGCCGCCCTGCACGCAGACCGAACCGGCCAGTCCGGCACGCACGATCTCGTCCTGCTCGGGCTGGATCGTCGCCACGATGTCCCGCATGGGTCCGACGCGGGGCCGTTCGATCTCCTGCTGGAGCAGCTTGCTGGTGGTCGCCGCCTCGGCCGGGTCGGACAGGTGCTCGTCCTCGTAGGCCGTGAGGTCGCCGCCGGTGTATCCGAAGCGGCGGCGCAGCGAGACGTCCTGCGGGTCCTTCTTCGAGGCCCGGTAGAACGGCTGCGAGACCGGCGCACGCCAGTCGATCACCATCGGGTCGCCGTCCGCGTCGTGCACGTGCCGGCGCCCGACGTAGAACCGCTCTCCCTCCGCCCCCTCGGCCTGCGCGGCACCCGGAGCGTGCAGGTAGTCGAGCCGGCCGAAGAACAGGGGGGTCCCGCTGAGGTCGGCCAGCGCCTTGATGCGCTCCTCGATCTGCCGCTCCAGGACGGCGGCGTTGACCCAGTTCGCGGTGACGTCGGAGATGTCGAGCGACTCCACGTCCGCCCGCATCGCGCGCAGGGCGGAGCGGGACGCGGCCAGATGGGAGCGTTCCCTGGACAGGGGGTCGTCGTGGACGGGCGTGGACAAGGGGGTGCCTCCGGATGACCTGCGGTGCGGTGGGCGCGGAACGCGCGTGGACCGACCGGTTTCCGTCCGGACGGCGGCACTCCGTGGGGAGGCGGGCAAGAGCGGAGAGTGTAAGGGAGCGGACCCGGCGCGGGCCAACCGATTTCGGCGCCGCGGGACGTCCCCTAGGGGATCACGTCATCCGCTCCGGGGGTGCGCTCCCTCCACGGTAGGAGCGGAGGCGGGCGACGACTGGGTCCGCAGACCGATGCGGGCCGGGGGTGTGCGGTCGCACCATGGAGACATGAGCGCAGCAACCATCTCCCCCGCCCCGGCACCGGGCCGCGCGTCCGGTGCCACGCCCGTGGCCGCCGGCCACCGGCACCGGCTCGGTGACACCCTGCGCGCCGTCAGGGTGTTCGCGGGCGCCGCCTTCGACGTGGTCGTCCTCGGCGAGTACGGCGAGGAGGCCGGTGTCCGCCGGCACTGAGACCGGCGGCCTCAGCTTCCCTCCAGCACCTCGTCCGCGTCCATGATCCGGTACGCGTAGCCCTGTTCCGCCAGGAAGCGCTGGCGGTGGGCGGCGAAGTCCTGGTCGAGGGTGTCGCGGGCGACGACCGAGTAGAAGTGCGCCTGGTGCCCGTCGGCCTTCGGCCGCAGTACCCGGCCCAGGCGCTGGGCCTCCTCCTGCCGCGACCCGAAGGTGCCCGACACCTGGATGGCGACCGTCGCCTCCGGCAGGTCGATCGAGAAGTTCGCGACCTTCGAGACGACGAGCACGCTGACTTCGCCCTGCCGGAAGGAGTCGAAGAGCTTCTCCCGCTGGGCGTTGGACGTCTCGCCCTTGATCACCGGAGCGCCCAGGTGCTCGCCCAGCTCGTCGAGCTGGTCGATGTACTGGCCGATGACGAGGATCTGCTGGCCGGCGAAGCGCCGCACGAGCGCCTCGGTCACCTTCCGCTTCGTGTCGGTCGTCGCGCAGAAGCGGTACTTCTCCTCCGCCTCGGCGGTCGCGTACGCGAGCCGCTCGGAGTCGGTCAGGTTGACCCGGACCTCCACGCAGTCGGCGGGTGCGATGTAGCCCTGCGCCTCGATCTCCTTCCACGGCGCGTCGAACCGCTTCGGGCCGATCAGGGAGAACACGTCCGACTCGCGGCCGTCCTCGCGCACCAGGGTGGCGGTGAGACCGAGGCGCCGCCGGGCCTGGAGATCCGCGGTGAACTTGAAGACCGGCGCCGGCAGCAGGTGCACCTCGTCGTAGACGACGAGCCCCCAGTCCCGGGAGTCGAACAGCTCCAGGTGCGGGTAGACCCCCTTGCGCCGGGTCGTCAGCACCTGGTACGTGGCGATGGTGACCGGCCGGATCTCCTTGCGGGTGCCGCTGTACTCGCCGATCTCGTCCTCGGTCAGCGACGTGCGCTTGATCAGCTCGTGCTTCCACTGCCGGGCGGAGACGGTGTTGGTGACCAGGATCAGCGTCGTCGACTTGGCCTGCGCCATCGCACCCGCCCCGACCAGCGTCTTGCCCGCACCGCAGGGGAGGACGACGACCCCGCTGCCGCCGTGCCAGAAGTTCTCCACCGCCTGCTCCTGGTACGGGCGCAGCGCCCAGCCGTCCTGGGCCAGCTCGATGGGGTGCGCCTCGCCGTCGACGTACCCGGCGAGGTCCTCGGCCGGCCAGCCCAGCTTCAGCAGCGTCTGCTTGATCTGCCCCCGCTCGGAGGGGTGCACGGCGACCGTGTCGGCGTCGATGCGGGCGCCGACCAGCGGCGCGATCCGCTTCGACTTCAGCACCTCCTCAAGGACCGGGCGGTCGGTGGTCGTCAGCACGAGACCGTGCGCCGGGTGCTTGGAGAGGGTGAGGCGGCCGTAGCGGTCCATCGTCTCGGCGATGTCGACCAGCAGCGCGTGCGGCACCGGGTAGCGGCTGTACTCGACGAGCGCGTCCACGACCTGCTCGGCGTCGTGCCCCGCGGCCCGCGCGTTCCACAGGCCCAGCGGGGTCACCCGGTAGGTGTGGATGTGCTCAGGCGCCCGCTCCAGTTCGGCGAAGGGCGCGATGGCCCGACGGCAGTCGCCGGCCTGCTCGTGGTCGACTTCGAGGAGCAGGGTCTTGTCGGACTGGACGATCAGCGGACCATTCACGGGCGGCACCCTTTCGCGTGCGTACGGCCGGACGACGGCTCGGCCAAACGTCCAGTGTGCCTGATCGCGGGGCGCGGCCTGCCGGAGAGCGACGTCGAAGGCATCGACGAGCGGCCCCTCCGCCGCCGCGGCCCCGGGGCGAGAGCGCTGAACGCGCCGCGGCCGTGACCGGGCCGGCGACGGAGGCGGCGAGGTGGACCGGGCCGTGGAAGGGACGGCAGACCGGCGGTGGAGAGGGGCGCGGACCGGGAGGACGCGGTGCTCGTGTCGCGCAGGGGAGACCGTTGGGGGACGCGGGGGGGGAGGGCGGCGCCCCGGTCCGGGGTCCGGCCCGGGGCGCCGTCGCGGATGGGCCGGGCCGGGGGGCGGCGTCTCCGCCGAGGCCGACGGCGGCGGCCTTGCGGCGAACGCCGGGACCGGCGCGGCGGCGAACGCCGGGACCCGGCGTCGCGGTGGAGGCCGGGACCCGGCGTCGCGGCGGGGGGCCGGGACGCCGGTGGCGCGGCGGGCGGCCGTACTTCGATCACCCGGCGTGGCGCGCGGGAACCACCGGGTACACCCGGACGTGCGGGGCGCCTCGTGCGCAGGCGCCGTCCGCCGGTTCAGCCCGCGTCGTCGGCCAGCTCCGCCACGCCCGTGACCCGGTGCAGCGGATAGGTGCGCACCTCGTCCGCCGTGTGGTCGTACGCCGTCACGAAGCCGCCCTCGACCCGGATCGGCGCGATCACCCGCTGGCTGGCCGCGCCCTCGGCGTTCACGTAACCGATCCACAGCGCCTCGCCGGTCAGCACCGCCGCCTGCATCGTCGCCAGCGTCTCTGCGGCACCCGTGCGGGGCAGCGTGCCGCCCGGCGCGCCGCTTCCGCCGCCGTCCCCGGCGTCCCCGGGGCCCGGCTTGCGCGGGGCCGTGGAGGCCAGGTCACCGGCGCGCACGGCACGGATCGCCGCCGCCAGAAGCGTGTCGTCGGGCGCCGGCGGACCGTCCGGGACCGGCTCGGGCGCCGACCGCGGCGGGGTGCGGTGGGAGTCCGCGCGGGCGATCAGCACGTCACCGGCGGCGGACTCGGCGGCCGGCGCGAACCCGATCGCCCGCAGCCCCTCCAGCAGCGCCGCCGGATCGACCTGCGCGGCCAGCACGGTGGGCGCCAGACGGCGCAGACCGAGGGCGGCGGCCCGCCGGTCGGCGAGGATCTCGTCCAGCGTCGCGTCGTCGTCGCAGCGCACGTACGCCGAGGCCGCGCCCACCCGCAGCCGCCCGTGCCGCCGGGCCACGTCGTCGATCAGGTACGTCAGCGGCTGCGGCACCGGCGTACGGGAGTGCCGGGCGAGGAACGCGTGCAGGTCGGCGGCGCTCTGCCCGGCGTCCAGCGCACGGCGCACCGACCCCGGCGTGAACCGGTAGACCGTCGCCCCGCCCTTGGACTCCACGTCCGCGAGCACGCCCAGCACGTCGGCCAGCCCCCGCTCCAGCGGCCCCGGCGCCACCGCCGTCAGGTCGGCCTGGAGCAGCACGTGGTCCAGCGGCTCGGGGAAGAGCGGGGCCAGCAACCGGGCCGCGGCCGCGGCGGCCGCGGCCCGCTCCGCGGGGGTCGGGGGAACGACCGCCGGGGCCGTGCGGTGATGGTGGACCGGGAGCTTGGCGCCCGGCCCCTCGGGCTCCTCCGACGCCGGGCGGGGCGCCTCGGGCGCGCCGATCAGCGCCCGGCCCGGCGCCGCCAGCGCACCGCGCCCGGTGACGCCCAGCAACTCCGCCTCCGACAGCGTCCACCGCGCGATCCGGCTGCGCAGATCCTCCTCCCGCGCCGCTCCCGCCCCCCGCTGCGGGCCGCGCAGGGGACGCTCCCAGCGCAGCCGGGCCAGCACCGACTCCTCGACGGGCGAGGCGCCCTCGGGCAGGGCCGCCAGCAGGGCCAGCACCCGGTGCCGCACCTCCGGTGCCGCCGAACGGTCCAGGTTCGGGCCCAGCGCCGAGAGCGTGCGGTCCTTCGCGTCCCGCCCGCCGACCACGCCCGCCGTCCGGGTCGCCGTCAGCCACGTCCGCGCGAGCAGCGCCCACCGCTCGGCCGGCGGCAGCTCGCGCCACTCGTCGTACGCAGGGGTCGCCGCGTAGCGTTCCTCGGCCTCGCCGTCGGAGGCGATCAGGCCCGCCCCGTAGGCCAGTTCGACCCAGAAGGCGGCGACCGGCTCCGGCACGTCCAGGGCGACCGCGGTCCGCTTCAGGTCGCGCACGCTCAGACCACCGGACCGCAGCACCGCGGGGCCGCCCTCGTCCCACTCCTTCAGCAGCTCCTCCACGGTCGCCAGCGCCGCCAGGGCCTGCCCGGCCGCGGTGGCGTCCACAACCTGTGGACGGTGCGCGGCGGCCGCCTCCACCGGCGGCGGCACCGGCTCGGGCACCCGGTGCGCCCGGCCCGCGCGCAGGTGCAGCGCGACCTCGCGGGGCAGCACCACCGTGCCGGGCGCCGTCGGCAGCAGCAGCCCGCGGTCGAGCAGCGCCCGCAGATGCGCCGCGGGATCGTGGGTGACCTGGCCGTACGGCGGACCCCACACCAGGCGGGCCAGGACCTCCCGGGACTCCTCGGGCAGCCCGCCGAGGAGCGCCGCCATCCGCCGCCGGTCGGTGAAGAGCGCGCCGAGAGCGGACACGGCGGAGACGGAGTCATGGGTCGAGGGCAGCCCGACGGCGGCGAGGATCTCCTGGATCCGGCCCGGGGACATCCCCGCCGTCGCCTCCCGCACGGTCGGACCGAGCCCCGTCGGGGACGGATGCTGCGCGGAGGGCGCGAGCAGCTCACGGGCGGTGCGCACCAGCCGCAGCCGGTCGTCGCCGCCCCACACCAGCGCCTGCTCGCGCAGCAGGGCGGCGGCCCGGGGCAGCGCGGCGGCGACCACCGGGTCCTCCTCGTCACCGCCCATCAGCGCCAGCAGCTCCCCGTACGACGCCGGGTCGGGCGCCACGGCCAGCGCCTCCGCGGTCTGCAGCGCGAACCGGTCAAGACGCTCCAGCGCCCGCACCACCGAGGCGCGGGTGCCGGCGCGGGTCGCCAGCTGGGTGAGGTCGGTCGGCACGGGCGTGATGAGGTCGGGACGGCTGCGCAGGAGGGCGGCCAGCGAGACGTCGTCCCTGACGCGGAGCGCCTCCGCGAGGGACCGGGGGGCCGCGGACTTCTCCTCGGTGCTCATCCGGTCCACGTTAGCGGGTGGGTACGACGGCGGAGGTGTGCGTGCGACGGTGCGGTGCCGTCGGCCGGCCGCCGAGAATTGGGTACCGTCGTCCGACGGGCTACGAGGGCTACGACGGGTACCGCAACGCACCGCCCCGGAGGGGAACGTGGGGATCGAGAGCGATCAGGTCGTCTTCGAGTATCTGAGCCGCGTCGGTGACGTGGCCCAGCAGCGGCAGCTGCCGTCGGCCACCCGCATGCGGCTGGTGTCGGAACTGCGCAACGAGATCGACCGCCACCGTGCGAAGACCGCCGTGGACAGCCCCGCCGCCGTCCGCCGCATCCTGGACCGGCTGGGCGACCCCGACGACGTCGTCACCGCGGCGGGCGGCCCCGGCGGCGCGAGCGGCCGGGCGCCCGCGCCCACGGCGGTGCCCGAACAACGGGACCCGGGGCCCCGCGACGCCGAGCGGGGCAAGGGCCGGCGGCGCCCCGCACCCGAGCCCCCGGCCGGTCCTGCGGCCGCCTCCCCGCCCCACCTCGCGAGCGCGGCGGAGCTGGGGAGCGGGAGCGAGCGCCAACCCGACTGGTGGCGCGTCGACGACGGCCCCTTCGCCGGCTCGGTCCTCGGCGACAGCGTGCCCGGCTTCGTCGGCGGCGTCGAGATCCCGGAGCTGCTCAGGCGGCCGCCGAAACCGCAGGACGAGGCGGAGAAGAAGCCCGCCGCCGACGGGCAGGTGCCCGGGGCCGCCGCTCCGGCGGAGGCCGGCGACCGGGCGGCCGGGGCCGCGGTGAGGGCCAGGGGCCGCCGCCTGCGCCGCCTGTGGCCCGAGGGCGGCTGGAACAACCCCCTGCTGCTGCTCGCCGCGGCCCTGCTGGTCGCCGGCGCCGTGTTCGGCAGCCTCGTCCCCCTGGGCCTGGGCTGGCTGATCGCCTACCTCTCCCGCCGGCTGACCCCGGCCCAGTCGAAGTGGGCCGTCCTCGGCCTGCCCGGCACGGTCGCCGCCGCCGGGGCCGTCTGGCTGTGGGGCCGCACCGAGGGCCGCTGGGGCGACCCGGTCGCCGAGGGCCGTCTGAACGAGGCCGTCGCCGACACCTGGCCCTGGGTCCTGCGCACCGCCGCCGTGGCCACCGCCCTGTACCTGCTGTGGCGGGCCCGCCGCCCCCGCGGCTGACCCGGCCCGCCGGGGGACCGGCACAATGGGGGCCATGTCCTCCACGTCCCGTTCCGCGCCCACCGTCGGTTTCGACCTCGACATGACGCTGATCGACTCGCGGCCCGGCATCCGCGCCTGCTACCTGGAGCTGAGCGCGCGCACGGGGACGTACGTCGACGCCGACCTGGCCGTCACCCGGCTCGGCCCGCCGCTCGCCGACGAGCTGGCCCACTGGTTCCCCGCCGACGAGATCGAGGCCGTCGCCGATCTGTACCGGGAGATGTACCCGGCGTACGCGATCGAGCCGACGCTCGCGCTGCCCGGCGCCCGCGAGGCCGTCGCCGCCGTGCGCGCGGCCGGCGGGCGTGCCGTCGTCGTCACCGCGAAGTACGAGCCGAACGCCAAGCTGCACCTGGCGCACCTCGGCATCGAGCCGGACGCCGTGATCGGCGGCCTGTGGGCCGAGCAGAAGGCCGTCGCCCTGCGCGAGCACGACGCGGACGTCTACGTCGGCGACCACGTGGGCGACGTACGCGGAGCCCGCGCCGCCGGGGCCCGCTCGGTCGCCGTGGCCAGCGGCCCGTGCGACGCCGAGGAGCTGCGCGCGGCCGGCGCCGACGTGGTCCTCGCCGACCTCACCGCCTTCCCGCGGTGGCTGGCGGCCTACCGGGACGGCGAGGGCGACACCGAGGACCTCGACGCGGCACGCGCCTGACGCCGCCCGGCGGCGATCGACCGGAGCACCCCGGCGCCGGCGACCAGGAAACCCACTGCCATCAGCATGCTCAGTCCGAACATGTAGGTGGGAAAGGGCGACGTGCCCAGCAGCAGCGGGGCCACCGTGACCAGAGTGGCGACGGCGCCGACGAAGAAGACGATCGCCCCGGCGCGGATCAACCGGTCACCGGGCGCGGCGGAATTCGTTTGGGTTTGTTCACGCACCCGACCAGGGTAGTTCCCAGGCCTGAAGAACGACCGGGGGACGTCTTGTCACCGGCCTCCACGCCATTAGCCTTGGTACCGGCGGGTCCGGACGATCCGCCCAAGTGCTGTCATAAGCCGTTTTTCGAGCAGGTTTCCGAGCAGTTTTCCGACGAGTACGAGGACGAGGACAGACGGTGCCCACCGGCAAGGTCAAGTGGTTCAACAGTGAGAAGGGCTTCGGCTTTCTCTCCCGCGACGACGGCGGTGACGTCTTCGTCCATTCCTCGGTCCTCCCCGCCGGAGTCGAGAGCCTGAAGCCGGGGCAGCGCGTCGAGTTCGGAGTCGTCGCCGGGCAGCGCGGGGACCAGGCCCTCTCGCTGGCCCTGCTCGACCCGGCACCCTCGGTCGCGGCCGCGCAGCGCAAGAAGCCGGACGAGCTTGCCTCCATCGTGCAGGACCTGACGACCCTTCTGGAGAACATCACGCCGATGCTGGAGCGCGGCCGCTACCCGGAGAAGACGGCGGGCAAGAAGATCGCCGGGCTGCTCCGCGCGGTCGCCGACCAGCTCGACGTCTGACCCTCCCGCCCCGCTCGTCCTACGGGAACGCCAGCGCGTCCGGGCCGAGGGCCGGTACCAGTCCCTCGGCCGCCGCGCGGGTCAGCAGGCCCCGGATCGCCGCGTAGCCGTCCTCGCCGAGGTCGGCGGTGAACTCGTTGACGTACAGCCCGATGTGCTGGTCGGCGACGGCCGGGTCCATCTCCTGGGCGTGCTCCATGACGTACGGGCGGGATGCCTCCGGATCGTCCCAGGCCGCGCGGACGGACGTCCGGACGGCCTCGGCCAGGCGGGTCAGCGTCTCCTCGCCCAGGGACCGCCTGGCGATGATCGCGCCGAGCGGGATCGGCAGCCCGGTGGTCCGCTCCCAGTGCTCGCCCAGGTCGGCGAGCTTGTGCAGCCCGTAGTTCTGGTACGTGAAGCGTGCCTCGTGGATCACGAGTCCCGCGTCGACCTTCCCGTCCCGCACGGCCGGCATGATCTCGTGGAAGGGCATCACCACGATCTCGCCGACCCCGCCGGGCACCGTGTCCGCCGCCCAGAGGCGGAACAGGAGGTAGGCGGTCGACGTCTCGCTCGGCACCGCGACCGTGCGTCCACGTAGGTCGGCGTCCGCCTGACGGGTCAGGACCAGCGGTCCGCAGCCCCGGCCCAGCGCACCGCCGCAGGGCAGCAGGGCCCAGTCGTCCAGGACGTACGGCAGCACGGCGTACGACACCTTCAGCACGTCGAACTCGCCGCGTTCGGCCATGCCGTTGGTGATGTCGATGTCCGCGAAGGTCACGTCGAGGGCGGGGCCGTCCGGGACCCGGCCGTGGGCCAGGGCGTCGAAGACGAAGGTGTCGTTCGGGCAGGGGGAGTACGCGATCCGCAAAGTGTCAGCGCTCATGTGGGTTCCAACTCGTGAGGACGGGGGCGAGCTTCCCGAAGGCGTCCGTCAGGGCCGCGAGTGCCTCGCCGATGCGCCAGGCGGCGCGGTCGCGCGGGCCGACCGGGTTGGAGACCGCGCGCAGTTCCAGCACCGGCACGCCGTGCGCGGCGGCGGCCTCGGCGACGCCGAAGCCCTCCATCGCCTCGGCGAGGGCGTTCGGGTGGCGCTCGCGCAGCAGCGCGGCGCGCCGGGCGGTGCCGGTGACCGTGGACCCGGTCAGGACGGTGCCGGGGCGGGCGCCGGTCGCGGCGGCGACGGCGGCGACGAGGCCGGCCGGCGGGCGGTGGGTGACGGTGCCGAAGCCGAGGTCGGTGACCGGAAGGAAGCCGTCGGCGGTCTCGGCGCCCAGATCGGCCGCGGTGACGGCGTCGGCGACGACGAGCGAGCCGACGGGGGCGTGCGGGGCGAAGCCGCCGCCGATGCCGGCCGAGACGACCAGGTTGTAGGGCGTACCGTCGAGGGCCGCGGCGGTCAGGGCGGCGGCGGTGGAGGCGGCGGCGAGGGCCGGGCCGACTCCGGCGGCCAGCAGGTCCCAGCCCTCCGGCAGCCGGTGCAGGACGATCCCCGGGCGGGGCACCCGAGCGCCCGGGGCGGGGAAGGCCCCGGCCACCGCGTCCCGTTCGGCGGGGACCGCGGTGGCCACGAGGAGGCGCACGGGGGACGTGGTCAGTCCTTCTTGAGCTTGAAGACCCACACGCCGGTGATCTTCTGGCTCTCGTCCTTGCCGTCACGGGCGGCGACGGCGACGTTCGTCGAGTTGCCCTTGGCGCCGTACTGCGCGTTGAAGAACACGCTGCCCGGCACGGTGCGGTAGGTCTTGTCGCTGTCCTCGACCAGCTGCTGACCGTTCATCAGGATCGTCCAGTGCTTGTCGGCGATGTCGGGGTCGACGCCGAAGCGCACGGTCTCGTCCTGGTCGACGGTGATGGACTTCGCGTCCTTGTCCTGCAGGCACTTGTCGATCTCGTCGGCCGAGAGGGTCTTGCCCTCTCCTCCGCAGGTGGCCTCGGAGCTGACCGAGTCACTGCCGACCGTGATCGTCGAGATCGGGGTCGGCTCGTCACAGGCCGACAGCAGGAGCAGTCCGGCGGACACGGCGCCTGCGGCGGCGACGGCGCGGCGGCGGCGCACAACGCGGTGTCCGAGAGCGGCGGTGCCGCGGGGCAACGTGGTCATGGCGGAAGGCTATACGGCGGCCCAGCCGCGCCCCCCACCTGGGTACGGCGTGGCGTGGTCACGCCACCCTCGGCCGAGTCCTTCCCCCGTGCCGGGCGGAGTCGAGCAGCCCCCGTACGGTCGTCAGCCACCCGGCGGCGATGATCGCGGCGGCCACCGAAAGGCCCAGCGTGCCGTTGAGCGGCAGCACGATGCCGACGGCGCCGCCGAGCACCCAGGAGACCTGGAGCAGCGTCTCCGAGCGGGCGAACGCCGACGTGCGCACCTGTTCCGGCACGTCCCGCTGGATCAGCGCGTCCAGGCACAGCTTGGCCAGCGCCTGCGCGAATCCGGCGACCGCCGCCAGGCACGCCACCAGGAAGGCGCTGAAGAACACCGCGGTGACCGTCGCCGTGCCCACCACGACCGCGACCACCGTCACGATGATGATCTCCGGCGCCCGGGACCGCAGCCACGCGCCGACGGCCGTGCCCAGCGCGTTGCCCGCGCCGGCCGCGACGCCGACGATGCCCAGCGACACCGCGGCGCTCTGGCCGGTCAGCGGGTGCACCCGCAGCAGGAAGGCCAGGAAGAAGATCAGGAAGCCGGTCAGGCAGCGGATGCCGGCGTTGGCGGCCAGCGCGTGCGTCACCGCCGGGCCCACCGTGCGCAGCCCGGGACGCCTGCCCCGCTTGCGCAGCGGCCCCGGCAGGTGCTCCTCGTCCGCCGCGAGCAGCGCCCGGTCCTCGCCGCGCGCGGAGTCCACCTTCCGGGGCAGCGTGAACGACAGCACGGTGCCCGCCACGAAGATCACGAAGGCTCCGTACAGCGGCCATCGCGGTCCCACCTGCTGGAGTCCCGCGCCGATCGGCGCGGCGACGCCGGTGGCCAGCAGTCCGCACAGGGTGACCCGCGAGTTCGCCTTCACCAGGGAGATCCGGGGCGGCAGCAGCCGCGGCACCACCGCGCTCCTGACCACGCCGTACGCCTTGGAGGCGACCAGCACGCCCAGCGCGGCCGGGTACAGCTCGATCCCGCCGGTGGCGACCGCCCCGGACAGCACCAGCGCGAGCAGCGCCCGGACGCCCATCGCGCAGGCCATCGCCGCGCGGCGGCCGTGCGGCAGCCGGTCCAGGAGCGGACCGATCACCGGCGCGAGGAGGGTGAACGGCGCCATGGTGATGGCGAGGTACAGGGCGACCCGGCCGCGCGCCTCGTCGGTGGGGACGGAGAAGAAGACGGTGGAGGCGAGCGCGACGGTGATCATGACGTCGCCCGCGCCGTTCACCCCGTGCAGTTCGATCAGCTTGCCGAGGCCCGACTCGCCCGCGCCGTGCGCGTGGGTCGCCCGGCGGATGCCGCGCGCGGTGCCGGTCACCGGCAGGCGCAGCACCCGGCCGACCGCACGGAACCGGGAGCCGGGGCCGCGCCCACGGCTCCCGCGCTTGAACTCCGTCCGTGCGGCTGCCACCCCGTCATAGTGCCCCGTTCACGGCGGCTGTAGCGTCGATACGGCACGTATGGCGGTGATCGAGTCGGGTGACAGGGACGCCGGCACGGCGCGGATCGCCGGACCGTTGTCCGCCGAAACTCCCGTCGGTGTAGGCCCAGGGCACATGAGCAGGTAGCGTGCGTAGCGCGCCGTGGCGAACGTTCTCGGCCGCGCGCCGTACGGCCATCCCGCAGAATGGATGACGTAGGTGCGCCCGAGCGCGACTGGGCGCGGACGTCGACGCGGTCCACAGGTCCGCTCCGTCCGCCTCTCGCAGGAAGCGGCGCACTCGTGAGACGGCGTATGGAGAGAAGCGATACCTGTGAGCGCAGCGACAACGCGAAGCCGCACCCCTGACCGCCTGTGCGCCGAGGCCGTCGACCTCGCCCGCGCCGCAGCCGAGGAGGTCGCCGCCCCCGGCATCGTCGGCGAGCACGAGGGCATGGTGTCGGAGGGCGACCGGGTCGTCACCCACTACTTCGCCTGCAAGGAGATGGGATACCGGGGCTGGCGCTGGGCCGTGACGGTGGCCCGGGCCTCCCGCGCCAAGATCGTCACGGTGGACGAGGCGGTGCTGCTGCCCGGCCCCGACGCGCTGCTGGCCCCCGAGTGGGTGCCGTGGAGCGAGCGGCTGCGCCCCGGCGACATGGGCCCCGGTGACCTGCTGCCCACCGACGCGGAGGACCTGCGTCTGGAGCCCGGCTGGACCGGCGAGGACGAGCCGCCGCCGAACTCCGTCGTCTCGCACGAGATGGCCGACCTGGTCGAGGCCGAGGACGCCGAGGTGACCGCCGGGCCGCCCGCGGAGCTGTCGGCCGTTCCGGCCCGCGGCACCATCTCGGCGGTCGCCGAGGAGCTGGGCCTGCGCCGCACCCGGGTGCTGTCCCGGTACGGCCTGCACGTCGCGGCCGACCGCTGGGAGGAGGGCTACGGCCCGAAGACCGCGATGGCCCAGGCGGCCCCCGCCTCCTGCGTCAGCTGCGGGTTCCTCGCCCGCATCGGCGGTTCGCTCGGGCAGGCCTTCGGGGTGTGCGCCAACGAGTTCTCCCCGGCCGACGGCCACGTCGTGTCGCTGGCCTACGGCTGCGGCGGGCACTCCGAGGCGGCCGTCATGCCGAAGCCGCCGCGGGTGGCTCCGCCGGTGATCGACGAGACGCGGGTGGATCCGTTCCCGCTGCGGCCGGCCGCGGACTCGGGTTCCGTGCCGGTGGGTGAGGACCAGGACTCGGCGGAGCTGGGGCACTCGTAAGGGGCGGGGGCGTCCCTCGGCGGGGCGGCTCGGGTGCGGGGGCGTTCTCCGGTGCGGGTGGGTTCTCCGGTGCGGGTGCGTTCTCCGGTGCGGGTGCGTTGCGGCTCGCGTCCCGGGGGCTGTGCCCCCGGACCCCCCTTCGGCCTTGACGGCCTCGTCCTCAAACGCCGGACGGGCTGGATGATGCCGGCCGGGTTGCCGGGTTGCCGGGTTGCCGGGTTGCCGGGTTGCCGGGCCGCCGTGGGGCCTTGGCGGGCTCGTCCTCGGACGCCGGACGGGCTGGATGATGCCGGCCGGGGCTGCGAGGGGCCGGGCGCGGACACCGGTGCGCGATCTGCGTTCCGTCGGGTGAGTGCCGGGGCGGTACCTTCGTGGTCCGTCGATGAGGAGAGTCACCGTGAGCATGTTCGTACGGCCTGCCGCCGAGGGTGCCGATCCGTTCGGTACGGCACGTCTGCGGCGCGGGGTGCTGGACGCCTGGGCCACCAGCCCGGCCCGGTTCCGTGAGGACGCCAACGCGGAGGAGGACCTCGTCCTCGGCGGTTACCGCGACCGGCTGGTCGTCGAGCTCGCGCAGAACGCCGCCGACGCCGCCGCGCGCTCCGGCGTGCCGGGACGGCTCCGGCTCACCCTGCGCGACGGTGTCCTCGTCGCCGCCAACACCGGGGCCCCGCTGGACGCGAGCGGCGTCGAGTCGCTGGTCACCCTGCGCGCCTCCGCCAAGCGGGACGCGGCACCCGGTTCGGTCGGCCGGTTCGGGGTCGGCTTCGCCGCCGTGCTGGCCGTCACCGACGAGCCCGCCGTCGTCGGCCGGCACGGAGGGGTGCGCTGGTCGCTCGCCGAGGCCCGCGACCTGGCCGCCGACACCGCCCGGCACAGTCCCGGCCTCGGGGACGAGATCCGGCGGCGCGACGGACACGTCCCGCTGCTGCGGCTGCCGTTCCCCGCCGAGGGCAGCGCCCCCGACCCCTACGACACGGCCGTCATCCTGCCGCTGCGCGACACGGCCGCCGCCGACCTCGCCGAACGGCTCCTGCACGCCGTGGACGACGCCCTGCTCCTCGCCCTGCCGGGCCTGGCGGAGGTCGTGGTCGAGGCCGGGGACGAGGTCCGCACCCTCACCCGCCGCGACGAGGACGGGCTGACCGTCGTGGAGGACTCCCGGCAGGGCGTCACCCGCTGGCGCACCGCCGCCGCGCACGGCCCGCTCACCCCCGACCTCCTGGCCGACCGGCCGGTGGAGGAGCGGCTGCGCCCCCACTGGTCCGTGACCTGGGCGGTGCCCGTCGACGCCGACGGCGCCCCCGCGCGCCCCGGCACCAGCCCCGTGGTCCACGCGCCCACGCCCAGCGACGAGCCGCTCGGGGTGCCCGCGCTGCTCATCGCGTCCTTCCCGCTGGACGCCACCCGCCGGCACGCCGCGCCGGGACCGCTGACGGACTTCCTGACGGAGCGGGCCGCCGACGCCTACGCCGGACTGCTCGCCGACTGGCGGCCGGTCTCCGCCGGCCTCGTCGACCTGGTGCCCGGCGCGCTGGGCCGGGGCGAGCTGGACGGTGCGCTGCGGCAGGCGATCCTCGCCCGGCTCCCCCGTACCTCCTTCCTGCCGCCCGCCCTTCCCTCCGGCGGACGGGACGCGGAGGACGACCTCCCGGAGTCGCTGCGGCCCCGCGACGCCGAAGTGGTGGAGGGCGCGGGCGCCGACACCGTGCGGGTGCTCGCCGAGGTGCTGCCGACCCTGCTGCCCGCCGGTCTCGAACGCCGCGCCGAGCTGCGCACACTGGGCGTGGCCCGGGTGCCGCTGACCGACGCGATCGACCGGCTGGCGGGTCTGGAGAAGGCACCCGCCTGGTGGCGCGGCCTCTACGACAGCCTCGCCGGGGTCGACCCCGACCGGCTGTCCGGGCTGCCGGTGCCCCTGGCCGACGGCCGGACCACGATCGGTCCCCGGCAGGTGCTGCTGCCCTCCCCGGAGGCCGCCTCCCTCGACCCGGAGGTCCTGACCCGCCTCGGCCTGAAGGTCGCCCACCCCGACGCCACCCACCCGCTGCTCGAGAAGCTCGGTGCACTCCCGGCCACTCCGCGTGCCGTGCTCACCACCCCGCAGGTCCGGGCCGCCGTCGCCGCATCCCTGGACGACGAGGGCGGCGTCGACTGGGAGGAGGACGCCCTCGACGCCGAGGAACTGGCCGACACCGTCCTCGGTCTGGTCCGCGACGCCGGACTCGATCCCGGCGACGAGCCCTGGCTGGGCGCCCTCGCCCTGCCCGACGAGGACGGCGAACTCTCCCCGGCGGGCGAACTCGTCTTCCCCGACGGCCCCTTCGCCCGGGTCATGCGCGAGGACGAACTCGCCGCCGTGGACGCCGAACTCGCCGAGAAGTGGGGCCCCGAGCCGCTGGCCGCCTGCGGCGTCCTCGTCACCTTCGCCCTGGTCCGGGCCACCGACGTCGTCCTGGACCCCGACGAACTGGAGCCCCGCGAGGGTGACTTCGCCGAGCCCGACGACGCGGGACTGCTGGACGCCGTGGACGTGTGGAGCGAGGACGTCCTCGACCGCTTCCCGGACAGCCCCGTCCCGCCGGTCGCCACCGAGATCGTCGCCGTGCGCGACCTCGACCTCGTGGACGACGCGCACTGGCCGGAGGCCCTCGCCCTGCTGTCCCGGCCGCCGCTGCGCGACGCGCTGATCCAGCCGGTGCGCGTCCTGCTGCACGACGGCACCCACGAGGTCGTACGGCCGTACACCGCGTGGTGGCTGCGCGGGAACCCGGTGCTGGGCGGCCGCCGCCCGGCCGGACTGCGCGCCGCGGGCGGCGACCCGCTGCTGCGGGGCCTGTACGACGAGGCCGACGCGACCGGCTTCGAGGACGAGCAGGTCCTGCGGGCGCTGGGCGTGCGCACCTCCGTCGCCGCCCTCCTCGACGAACCCGGTGGCGCGGCCGAACTCCTGGACCGCCTCGCCGACCCCGGCCGCCCGGTCACCGCCGCCCAACTGCACGCCCTGTACGGCGCGCTGGCCGAACTGGACCCGGAGCAGGTCACCCTGCCGGACGAGGTACGGGCCGTGGTCGACGGCGAGGTGCGCGTGGTGGACGCCGCCGACGCGGTCGTGGTCGACTCGCCCGACCTGCTGCCCTTCACGTCCGGCGTGCCGCTGCTGCCGGTCCGCCCGGCCCGGGCCGCCGAACTGGCGGAGCTGTTCCAGGTACGGCGGCTGAGCGAGTCGGTCACCGGCCGCGTGGACTCCGAGGGCGTCGAGCACGACGTACCGGAGCCGGTGCGCACGCTGCTCGGGACGCGGACCCCGGCGTGCTACGTGGAGCACGAGGAACTGGTCGTCGACGGCGTGGAGATCGACTGGCGGCTGACCGACGACGGTGCGCTGCACGCGGCGACCCTGGAGGGCGTGGCCGCGGGCCTGGCCTGGGCGGCCGGGCAGTGGCCGCGCCGCTTCGAGGTCGCGGCGCTGCTGGAGGACGAGTCCCGCACGGAGGAGCTGGCCAGGGACCGCTGGTTCGACTGAACCGACCGAATGTGAAGGTGTGCACACATTTTCTTCACGTGACGTACAACCATCGCGCCGCGCCGTGGATCTATGAGGCGAGTCAGCAGACTCACGACCCTCCGGGTCCCGGCGCGGTGACGACCGCCGGGGCCCCTTGTCCTGACGTGGGGAACACATGCGCACACGAGTCCTGGCGGCAGCAGCCACCGGCGCCCTCGCCCTGACCGCCCTCGCCGTCCCGGCCGCGCAGGCCGACGGCGGAAACGGCGACACCCGGATCACCAAGGTCGTCGTGGACGGCGACAACAAGGTGTCCATCGGCACCGGCAGCGCCAAGACCTTCTCGGTCAGCGTGACGGCCACCGACAACTCCGGCATCCTGGGCGCCGACTCCTTCGACCTGAAGGGCCCGGGCTACGGGTACGAGTCGACGGGCAAGCCGACCTGCAAGAAGGCCGGCGCGACCACCTCCACCTGCACGGCCTCGGTGAAGATCGACCCGCGCACGGACTACCTCGGCAACGCCATGGCCGGCACCTGGTACGTCGGCGTCTGGATCGACGCCAAGGACGGCGACTACGTCTGGAAGGACAAGGCCGGGTCCTTCAAGTTCCAGCGCGGCAGCGCCCTGACGACCAACGCCGCGCCGGAGCCGGTGAAGAAGGGCAAGACCCTCACCGTCACCGGCAAGCTGTCCCGCGCCAACTGGGAGACCCTCAAGTACGGGGCGTACAGCGGCCAGTCGGTGCAGCTCCAGTACCTCAAGAAGGGGGCCAAGGCGTACACCACGCTGAAGAGCGTCAAGAGCAGTTCGGCGGGCAAGCTGAGCACGACCGTCAAGGCGACCGCGGACGGCTACTACCGCTATGTGTTCGCCGGCAACTCGGCGTCCGGGGCGATCACCTCGGTCTCCGACTTCGTCGACGTCAAGTAGCCCACTACACGGGGAAGCGGCGGTCCACCCACCTCCACAGGAGTTCGAGTACGGCCGCCGCGGCCGCCGCGATGCCCACCGCGGCCCACGGCATCGTCACTCCCACCAGCTTCAGCGCGAAGAAGTCCTGGAGCCACGGCACCGCCAGGACCACCACGAAAGCCAGGCCCATCGCCGCGACCAGGAGCACCCGCCACCACGTGTACGGCCGGGCGATGATCGCCAGTACCCACATCGAGATCAGGAACAGCGTCAGCGTGGCCGCGCTGGTCTCCGCGTCCAGGGCGCCCGGCCCCGCGTAGTGGTGCCGGGCGAGGAGGTAGGTGGCGAACGTCGCCGCGCCCGCCACCACTCCGCCCGGGATCGCGTAGCGCATGACGCGCCGTACGAAGTGGGGCCTGGCCCGTTCCTTGTTCGGGGCGAGGGCGAGGAAGAAGGCGGGGACGCCGATGGTGAGCGTGGAGAGCAGGGTGAGGTGGCGGGGCAGGAACGGGTACTCGACCTGCGAGCAGACCACCAGGATCGCGAGCAGCACCGAGTACACGGTCTTGACCAGGAACAGCGTCGCCACGCGGGTGATGTTGCCGATGACGCGGCGGCCCTCGGCCACCACCGACGGCAGCGTGGCGAAGCTGTTGTTCAGCAGCACGATCTGCGCGACCGCCCGGGTCGCCTCCGAGCCCGAGCCCATCGCCACGCCGATGTCGGCGTCCTTGAGGGCGAGGACGTCGTTGACGCCGTCGCCGGTCATCGCGACCGTGTGGCCGCGTGACTGCAGGGCGCCCACCATGTCCCGCTTCTGCTGCGGGGTGACCCGCCCGAACACGGTGCCCTCGTCGAGCGCGCCGGCCATCTCCTCCCGCTCGGCGGGCAGCCGGCGCGCGTCGACCGTCGCCCCGGACAGCCCGAGCTTGGCGGCCACCGCGCCGACCGACACCGCGTTGTCCCCGGAGATGACCTTGGCGCGGACGTCCTGTTCGGCGAAGTAGCGCAGGGTGTCGGCGGCGTCCGGGCGCAGCCGCTGCTCCAGGACGACCAGGGCGGTGGGCGTCACGCCCTCGGCCACCCCCGGGTCGTCCAGTTCGCGGGCGGCGCGGGCCAGCAGCAGCACCCGCAGGCCCTGCTCGTTGAGCCGCCCGGTCTCCGCGAGGGCGGGGTCGTCCTCCGCCAGCAGCACGTCCGGTGCGCCCAGCAGCCACGTACTGGAGGTGCCGTCGGCCTCGGTGAAGGCGGCCCCGCTGTACTTGCGGGCCGAGGAGAAGGGCAGCGACCCGGTGCGGTGCCAGTCCTCGGGGGCCGGGTACGCCGCGACGACGGCCTGGAGGGAGGCGTTGGGGCGGGGGTCGGACCGGCCGAGGGCGCCCAGCACGGTGCGGACGCGCCGCTCGTCGGCGCCGTCGAGCGGGCGCAGGGCGGTGACGTCCATGCCGCCCTCGGTGAGGGTGCCGGTCTTGTCCAGGCAGACGGTGTCGACCCGGGCCAGGCCCTCGATGGCGGGCAGCTCCTGTACGAGGCACTGCTTGCGGCCGAGCCGGACGACGCCGATCGCGAAGGCGACGGAGGTGAGCAGGACCAGGCCCTCCGGGACCATGGGCACGATGCCGCCGACGGTACGGGCGATCGAGTCGTCCAGCTCGTTGTCCTTGGCGAGCAGCTGGCTGAGGATCAGGCCGATCGCCGTCGGGACCATCATCCACGTGACGTACTTGAGGATGGTGGAGATGCCGCTGCGCAGTTCGGACTGGACCAGGGTGAAGCGGGAGGCCTCCTCGGCGAGCTGCGCGGCGTACGCCTCGCGCCCCACCTTGGTCGCCCGGAAGGCGCCGCCGCCCGCCACCACGAAGCTGCCGGACATCACCTGGTCGCCGGGCTGCTTGACCACCGGGTCGGCCTCACCGGTCAGCAGCGACTCGTCGATCTCCAGCCCGTCCGCCTCGACGCACACCCCGTCGACGACGGCCCGGTCGCCGGGGCCGATCTCGAGGACGTCGTCCAGCACGATGCCGGACGTGGCGACCTCGGTGGGTCTGCCGTCCCGGCGCACCGTCGGACGGACCTCGCCGATCACCGCCAGCGAGTCGAGGGTCTTCTTCGCCCGCCACTCCTGGACGATGCCGATGCCGGTGTTGGCGAGGATGACGAAGCCGAACAGGCTGTCCTGGATCGGCGCGACGAACAGCATGATCACCCAGAGCACGCCGATGATCGCGTTGAACCGGGTGAAGACGTTGCCGCGGACGATGTCGGCCAGGGAGCGGCTGCTGCGCACCGGCACGTCGTTGACCTGTCCGCGCGCGATCCGTTCGGCGACTCCGGCCGCCGTGAGCCCGGTCGCGGACGAAGAGGGGTCAACGGCGGGCGCGGGGTGCGCGGGATCGCGTCTGTCCGCGTCGAGATGCGTCATGCATTCGACGGTACGTGCGGTTTTACGGCTTCACCCACCGAGCGCGGAGAAGATCCGACCTGGGTACGAGACGTACCGGCTCGGTGTGCTGCCCAGGTACTACGGCCGGTCTAGGCGGTGGGCCGGTCCGTCCGCGTGCCCTGCGGTCCCGGCGCGGCGGCGGCCCGCTTGAGGGCGGCGTCGCGGCCCCGGACGTACCAGATGCCGATCAGGCCCAGGCCGGCGCCGGCCAGGCAGGTCCACACCCACCAGGCGTGCCCCCGGTCGTCGAACCAGCCGTAGAAGGGCAGCTGCACCAGGAAGAGGACGAACCAGAGGATGGTGCCGCCGACAACGGTCGGAACCACGGGGCCCTCCAGGGGCTCCGGCGCCTCGTGCGTGGGTGTCCACTTCGTCATGCGTACAGCTTACGAGGAGCGCGCGAACGGGTTGACGGCGCGGCGCCACGCAGCGATTTCACGGGTCTACGCGCGGAGATAGCGATCAGTGGCTCATACGTTCATACTGAACCCGTTTGTCTCTGACCGCTTTCGTTCGTAGAAAACACCAACAGGAACACCGACAAGGCCGTGGGGGAACCTGTTGGTGCATGAGGTCCCGCATGTCCACCTCGGCCGCCGCCAAGGTCCCCCCGTCCCCCGAGTCGCCGGAAGACCGACGGCCCCCGCAGAACGGTCTCGACCGTTACTTCAAGATCTCCGAGCGGGGCAGCACCCTGCCCCGCGAGATCCGCGGCGGTCTGGCCACCTTCTTCGCGATGGCCTACATCATCGTGCTGAACCCGATCATCCTGGGCAGCGCGAAGGACATGTACGGCCACCAGCTCGACAACGGCCAGCTGGTCACCGCGACCGCTCTGACGGCGGCGTTCACCACGCTGCTGATGGGCGTCATCGGCAACGTGCCGATCGCGCTCGCCGCCGGCCTCGGCGTGAACTCCGTCGTCGCCCTCCAGCTCGCCCCGCGGATGTCCTGGCCGGACGCCATGGGCATGGTGGTGCTGGCCGGTTTCGTGGTCATGCTGCTGGTCGCCACCGGACTGCGGGAGCGCGTGATGAACGCGGTGCCCTACAGCCTGCGCAAGGCCATCGCGATCGGTATCGGCCTGTTCATCATGCTCATCGGGCTCGTCGACTCCGGCTTCATCACCCGGATGCCGGACGCCGCCCAGACCACGGTCCCGATCCAGCTCGGCACCGGCGGGCACCTGCACGGCTGGCCCGTCCTGGTCTTCGTCCTCGGCGTGCTGCTGACCCTCGCGCTGATCGTCCGCAAGACCCCGGGCGCGATCCTGATCTCGATCGTCGTGATGACGGTCCTCGCGATGATCATCAACGCCGTCACCGACATCCCGTCCTGGGGCCTGACCACCCCCGAGTGGCCCGGCAACCCGGTCGCCACCCCGGACTTCGGGCTGGTCGGCGACGTCAGCCTGTTCGGCGGCTTCGACAAGGTCGGTGTGCTGACCGGCGTGCTGTTCGTCTTCACCGTGCTGCTGTCGTGCTTCTTCGACGCGATGGGCACGATCATGGGCGTCAGCGACGAGGCCAAGCTGACCGACGGCCGGGGCCAGATGCCGGGCATGAACAAGGTCCTGTTCATCGACGGTGTCGCGGTCGCCGCGGGCGGTGCCAGCTCCGCCTCCGCCACCACCTGCTTCGTGGAGTCCACGGCCGGTGTCGGCGAGGGCGCCCGCACCGGCTTCGCCAACATCGTCACCGGCGCGCTGTTCGCCCTGGCGCTGTTCCTCACGCCGGTCGCCACGATGGTCCCGTCGCAGGCGGCGACCCCGGCGCTGATCGCGGTCGGCTTCCTGATCCTGGCCGGGTCGATCCGGGAGATCGACTGGTCCGACTTCACGATCGCCGTCCCGGCCTTCGTGACGATGCTGATGATGCCGTTCAGCTACTCGATCACCAACGGCATCGGCATGGGCTTCATCACCTTCTCGGTGCTGCGCCTGGCGGCCGGACGGGGCCGTGAGGTGCCGGTGGCGATGTACGTGGTGTCGGCGGTCTTCGCCTTCTACTACCTGATGCCGGCCCTCGGCCTGACCTGATCGGCCTGACCTGATCCTCCCGGGTCACGGCACCCCGTAGAACCGTTCCGTCTCCTCCACGGCGGACTGGAACCGCTCGTCGAAGTCATCCCGAATGAGCGTCCGGACGACATAGTCCTGGACGCTCATTCCCCTTTTCGCCGCGTGGTGCCGGAGCCGGTCGAGCAGCTCCCCGTCCATCCGCAGGCTGAGCACGCTGGTCCCCATGCCCCGAGAGTCGCCCCCGCCCGCGGGGTGATGCTCCGAATTCCGGAAACGCCTCACTCGTACGGGTGAACTGTGCGTTTCAGTGGCGGGCGTCACGGGCAGACGGACGCCTGTGCGGTGGTATTTCGCGAGACTAATGAGTTAAGCTAAGGAACATGCCGGACCTCAAGCATGGCGACGACGCCGCCGCCGTGAACTCCCTGCGCTCCGCCGTGATGCGGTTGTCCCGTCGACTCAAGCACCAGCGGGTCGACGAGTCGCTCAGCCCCACCGAGATGTCGGTACTGGGCACCCTGGCCAACTGCGGCAGTGCGACCCCGGGCGAGCTCGCCCGCAAGGAACACGTGCAGCCGCCCTCGATGACCCGCATCGTGGCGCTGCTGGAGGCGAAGGGCCTGGTCCGGCTGGAGCCGCACCCCGAGGACCGGCGACAGAAGGTCGTGACGCAGACCGAGCAGGCCGTGGTGATGCTCGAGGAGAGCCGCCGCAAGCGGAACGCGTTCCTGGCCACCCTGGTCGAGGGACTGGACGAGGACGAGTGGGCCAAACTGCGCGCCGCCGCCCCCGTGCTGGAGAAGCTCGCACACCGGTAAGCAGTTTTCGCGAGGAGGCGAACCCTTTTGAGTACGGGATCCGGAGCAGCTTCCGCCCCCGCACCTGACGGCCACGACGATCCGACCGCCCGCAACCCGGTGACACCCCGCAAGACGTCGATGTTCGCCTCCCTGAAGGTCAGGAACTACCGCCTGTTCTTCCTGGGGCAGGTCGTCTCCAACATCGGCACCTGGATGCAGCGCATCGCCCAGGACTGGCTGGTGCTCAGCCTCACCGGCTCCTCCGCCGCCGTCGGCATCACCACCGCCCTGCAGTTCCTGCCGATGCTGCTCTTCGGCCTGTACGGCGGCGTCCTCGTCGACCGGCTGCGCAAGCGGCCCACGCTGCTGGCCACCCAGTCCGCGATGGCCCTCACCGCCCTCGCCCTCGCCGTCCTCACCCTGAGCGGCCACGTCCAGGTCTGGCACGTCTACGTCGCCGCCTTCGCGATGGGCCTGGCCACCGTCATGGACAACCCGGCCCGGCAGTCCTTCGTCTCCGAGCTGGTCGGCCGGGACCAGCTGCAGAACGCGGTCAGCCTGAACTCGGCCAACTTCCAGTCCGCCCGCCTGGTCGGCCCCGCCGTCGCCGGGCTGATGATCACCGGCGTGGGCACCGGCTGGGCGTTCCTCGCCAACGGCCTGTCCTTCGTCGCGCCGCTCAGCTGCCTGCTGCTCATGCGCGCCCGCGAGCTGCACACCGTCCAGCGCGCCCCGCGCGGCAAGGGCCAGCTGCGGGAGGGCCTGCACTACGTCGCCGGGCGCCCCGAGCTGATCTGGACCATCGTGCTGGTCGGGTTCATCGGCACCTTCGGCTTCAACTTCCCGGTCTTCCTGTCCGCCTTCGCCGACGACGTCTTCGACGCGGGCGCCGGGGCGTACAGCCTCTTCAACACCCTGATGGCCGTCGGCTCCCTCGCCGGCGCGCTGCTCGCCGCCCGGCGGGGCACCTCCCGGCTGCGCGTCCTGATCGCGGCGGCCATCGGCTTCGGCGCCCTGGAGGTCGTCTCGGCGACGGCGCCCGCGCTGTGGCTCTTCGCGCTGCTCATGGTCCCGATCGGCGTCTTCAGCATGACGGTCAACGTCACCGCCAACACCAGCATCCAGATGTCCACCGACCCGGCCATGCGGGGCCGGGTGATGGCCCTGTACATGATGGTCTTCCTCGGCGGCTCCCCGATCGGCGCCCCCGTCGTCGGCTGGGTCACCGACACCTACGGCGCCCGGGTCGGCTTCGCCGCGGGCGGCGCGGTCGCCGCCACCGCCGCCCTCGTCGTCGGCCTGGTCCTGGCCCGCGTCGGCAACCTGCGCCTGTCGGTCGGCTGGCACCGGGGGCACCCGCAGGTCCGGTTCGTGCCGAGGGAGCGGCAGGAGGCCCTGGCACCGGCGGCGTAGGCCCGGGGCCCGTGCCCGGGCGGCCCGGTCAGTCGCGGGGGAAGCCGTCGGTCCTCCGCGTGAGACCGACGACGCTGCCGGTCGGGTCGACGGCTGCCCCCGACGCGAGTGCAGCCGCGCGGTACGACGGTACGCACGGTGACCGGGACACGCGCGGACGTGCACGCCTTCACCAGGGAGACTGACCGGCATGAGACTGTTCGCCGCCGTGCTGCCCCCCGAGGACGTCACCGCCTCCCTCGCCGGCGAGGTGGCCGCGCTGCGCGGGCTGCCCGGGGCGGACGGGCTGCGCTGGACCGGCCGCCCGGGGTGGCACTTCACGCTCGCCTTCTACGGAGAGGTCGACGACGACGTCGTACCCGGCCTGTCGGCCCGGCTGGAGCGGGCCGCGCATCGCACCGCCCCCTTCCCGCTGGCGCTGCACGGCGGCGGCCAGTTCGGGCACGGGCGGGCCCTGTGGGCGGGAGCCGAGGGCGACCTGGCGGCGCTGCGGCTGCTCGCGGACCGCGCGGAGTCGGCGGGGCGCAAGGCGGGCGCCGGGACGGGGGAGCACCGGCGCTACACGCCGCACCTGACGCTGGCCCGCAGCAGGCAGGCCGCCGACGTGCGCCCCTTCGTGGAGGCGCTCGCCGGCTTCACCGGACCTGCCTGGACGGTGACGGACCTGGCGCTGGTCCGCAGCAACCTGCCCGCCTCCGGTGTGCCCGGCGAGCAGCCCCGCTACGAGGCGGTCGCCCGTCATCCGCTCGGCGCCGCCGGTTAGGCTCGGGGGCGTGGACCCGAAGACCCGTAACCGGATCATGGCCGGTGTGCTCGTGCTGATGCTCGTGGTGGTGGCGGTGGCGGCGGCCCTCGGCTGATCAGCCCCGCGGCCGGCCGCCCCCGCTCGTCCCGCTGCCGCCGCGCCTACCAGGCGAAGGCCTCCGGAGAGGGCCCCGGTCCCGGGAAGACCTCGTCGAGCCCGGCCAGCAGTTCGTCCGACAGCTCCAGCTCCACGGCCCGCAGCGCCGACGCGAGCTGCTCGGCGGTGCGCGGGCCGACGATCGGGCCGGTCACTCCGGGCCGGGTCAGCAGCCACGCCAGCGCGGCCTCGCCCGGTGCGACGCCGTGCTTGTCGAGCAGGTCCTCGTACGCCTGGATCTGCGCGCGCTTCGCGGGGTCGGCCAGGGTGTCGGCCGCCCGCCCCGAGGCCCGGCGCCCGCCCTGGACCTCCTTCTTGATGACCCCGCCGAGCAGCCCGCCGTGCAGCGGCGACCACGGGATGACGCCGAGGCCGTAGTCCTGCGCGGCCGGGATCACCTCCATCTCGGCGCGGCGCTCGGCCAGGTTGTACAGGCACTGCTCGCTGACCAGGCCGATGGTCCCGCCGCGTCGGGCGGCGGTCTCGTTGGCCTGCGCGATCTTGTACCCGGGGAAGTTCGAGGACCCGGCGTAGAGCACCTTGCCCTGCTGGACCAGGGTGTCGATCGCCTGCCAGATCTCGTCGAAGCCGGTGTCCCGGTCGATGTGGTGGAACTGGTAGAGGTCGATGTGGTCGGTCCGCAGCCGCTTGAGGCTGGCGTCGACCGCGCGCCGGATGTTCACGGCGGACAGCTTGTCGTGGTTGGGCCAGGCGTCGCCGTCGGCGGCCATGTTGCCGTACACCTTGGTGGCGATGACCGTCTTGTCGCGCCGGTCGCCGCCCTTGGCGAACCAGTTGCCGATGATCTCCTCGGTACGGCCCTTGTTCTCGCCCCAGCCGTACACGTTGGCGGTGTCGAAGAAGTTGATACCGGCGTCCAGCGCCGCGTCCATGATCGCGTGACTGTCGGCCTCGTCGGTCTGCGGACCGAAGTTCATCGTCCCGAGGACGAGCCGGCTGACCTTGAGTCCTGTGCGTCCCAGCTGCGTGTACTCCATGGTCCCCAAGCCAACGACTTGGAGTGCGCTCCAGGCAAGCGGGAGCGGGTGGTCAGTCGCGGGGGAAGTCGGCGGTGGGAAGCGTGAGATCGAGGACCGTGCCGGTGAGGTCCAGTTCCTGCCCGAAGGCGACCTTCGATGGGCCGTACGATCCGGCGGATGATGCCCCAGCGCGTGTCCCGCTGCGGTGTCATGTGGACGCTGCCCCCGACGATCTCGACCCTGAATCCTTCGGGGACGGGCATCCGCTCCAGCCGCTCGAACCACTCGTCCAGGCGCTGGGTGTTGGCGTCGGCCATGGCGATCCCGTCGTCAAGGACGGTCATCGTGGCGCTCCTCCCCGGCTGACCCAGCGACGAGTACGGCCGCGCGGTACAACGATACGCACGGTGACGCGGTCACGGGAGGACACGCGGGTGCCAGGGCGCTAGTGGCGGGCGGAGTACGGCCCGCCCAGCCCCCACCCCTCGTCCATCGCCGTCGCGAACGCCTCCGCGATCCGGTGCTCGCCGCTCTCGTTGGGATGGGTGCCGTCGTAGGTGTCCGTGTGGAAGTCCCACGGCACCGGCGGCGGGACGAGCAGCAGCGGGGAGCGCGGGTCGTCCAGGTCGGCGACCGTCTTGGCGAGGAGTTCGTTGAACCGGATGACCTGCTCGGCGAAGGACTCGTCGGCCTCCACCCGGATGTTGTGCAGGACCGGCATCACGGCGACGCGGACGCGCGGGTTCGCCGACCGGGCCGCGGCCACGAAGTCGCGGACGTTGTCGGCGGTCTGCTCGGCGTTGGTGTAGAAGCCGAGGTCGATCAGGCCCAGCGAGACCAGGAGCACGTCCGCGCGGCAGGACCGTACCGCCTCGCCGATCAGCGGGGTCATGTGGTGCCAGCCCTCGCCCCAGCCGGCCAGGTGGGCGCGGGGGAAGTCGGGTTCGGCGTAGGCGTACGAGGTGGGGGCGTCCGTCACCTGGTCGTGGAGGGTCTCGCGCGGGCCGACGAAGGTGAAGGGGCGGCCGCAGGAGTCGCGCAGGTGCCGCCAGAGCCGGTAGCGCCACGTGTGTTCGCCGGCGCTTCCGATCGTCATGGAGTCACCGACGAACATGAACCTGAGCATCCGCTCATCATGGACGATCCGCCTGGCCGGCGCGATGTGAGCCCGACCACGCAGGGTGACCGGCGGGACGGTCGCCGACGTGAACGCCCGCGCGGGATGGCAGGCTTGGCGCATGCGCCGACCCTTCGCCCTCCTCGCCTCCGCCCTCCTCGTGGGGGCGTTCGCCGTGCCCGCCTCGGCGGCGGACGGGGCGGACGCGCCCGCCGGGAGCGACGGGTTCACCATCGAGGACCCGCGCATCACCGAGTCCAGCGGCCTCGCCGCGTCCCGGCTGCACCCCGGCGTCTACTGGACGCACAACGACCAGGACACCGGGCCGTACCTCTACGCCGTCGACGGCGCCACCGGCAGGACCGTGGCCCGCGTCGCGCTGTCCGGCGTCGGCACGCCCCGGGACGTCGAGGCGATCGGCATCGGACCGGGCAACCGGATCTTCGTCGGCGACATCGGCGACAACGACGGCGTGACCTGGCCGTACGTGTGGATCTACGAGCTGCCCGAGCCGACGGAGCTGAAGGACCAGACCGTCAAGGCGACGCAGTACGTGGTGAAGTACGCCGACGGTTCCCGCGACGCGGAGTCGATGCTGGTCCACCCGAAGACCGGCCGGGTCTACCTCATCGACAAGAACGAGGACGGCGGGCACCTGTACGAGGGCCCGGCGAAGCTCTCGTCCTCCGGCACCAACGTCTTCAGGCCGACCGTCCCCGTGGACCTGTGGGCGACGGACGCCGCCTTCTCCCCGGACGGCGAGCAGATCGCCGTGCGGGGCTACCTCGGGGGCATCTGGTACGGCTGGAACGGCGGGAAGATCCAGCGCCAGGGGCGGATCAGCGTGCCTCTGGGCCAGGGGGAGTCCGCCACCTACACCACCGACGGCAAGAAGCTGCTGCTCGGCATGGAGGGGGCCGGCAGCCGGGTGAAGGCCGAGGACGTGCCGGGTCCTGACGGGGGCTCGGGCGGGGGCGGCTCGAACGCCTCGGGCGGGGACTCCGACGGGGCGGACGGGCCGGACGGCGGCACGCTCAAGGTGGGCGCGGTGGGACTGCTCGTCGCGCTCGTCGCCGTGTTCGGGCTACGCCGGCTGTTCCGGCGCCGCTGACTCCGCGGGCGTGCCGGGACCGTCGGGGGTGCCGGCCGCCCGGCGTGCGCTCACCAGCACCTCCAGCCCGTCGAGGATGCGCTGGAGCCCGAACTCGAAGTGGTCGAAGCCGGTGCCGAAGGCGTCCTCGGAGAGGGAGGACAGCACGGGGTAGCGCCCGCTGGTCA
The DNA here is from genome assembly GCF_004364245.1 of Streptomyces sp. BK208. Taxonomy (GTDB): domain Bacteria; phylum Actinomycetota; class Actinomycetes; order Streptomycetales; family Streptomycetaceae; genus Streptomyces. The sequence goes on from NZ_SOAV01000010.1 coordinate 82,472, forward strand.
TGGCCTTCTCCAGTACCGGCTGCTGGGCCCGCCAGAACTCCGCGTCCGTCAGACCGGAGCTGCGCTCGGCCTCCCGCTCGTACACCTGCGTGCGGGCGGCCCCGACGACGTATCCGTCGATCATGACGATCGCCGAGACCAGCTCGGGGTCGGTCAGGCCCATCGGCCTGATCCGGGCGAGCACCTTCTCCATGCCGTCCAGGGCGGAGGGGCCGAGGATCGGGCGGGACTGGTTGACCTCCAGCAGCCAGGTGTGGCGGCGGTAGAGGGCCAGCGTGGCGCGGCCGAGGGCCTGGAGCGCCGCACGCCAGCCGCCGTCACCGAGGCCGGCGGGGTCCTCCGAGGGGCGCTGCACGCGGTCCAGCATCAGGTCGATCAGCTCGCCCTTGCCGGGGACGTAGCGGTAGAGGGACATGGCGCCGGTGCCCAGCTCGGCGGCGATCCGGCGCATCGAGACCGCGCCGAGCCCCTCCCGGTCCGCGACCTCGACGGCGGCCTCCACGATCCGTTCCAGCGTCAGGCCCGGCCTCGGGCCCCGGCTGGGGCGCCGGCCGGTGTCCCACAACAGTTCGAGGGTGCGGCCGATGTCGCCGCTGCCGCTGGTCTCCGTGCCGCTCGCCATGAGCTCAGTCTAAATCCGCGCCGGAAAACTGGGTACGGCGTACGCGCAATCGGGTACGGTGTACCCAGTTGTGCGTCGGCAAGAGGGAGGGACGGGGACCCATGGGTGAGAGATACGCGGTGCGGGCCGAAGGCATGGAGAAGCGGTACGGCGACAAGCACGCGCTGGCCGGCTTCGGCCTGGCCGTCCGCGAGGGCACCGTGCACGGCCTGCTCGGGCCGAACGGCGCGGGCAAGACCACGGCCGTGCGCATCCTGTCCACGCTGGTCCGGCTGGACGGGGGACGGGCCGAGGTGGCGGGCCTCGACGTCGTCCGGCAGGCCCGGCAGGTGCGCGCGAGGATCGGTCTGACCGGCCAGTACGCGGCCGTGGACGAGGTGCTCACCGGCCGGCAGAACCTGGAGATGTTCGGGCGCCTGTTCCACCTGGGCGGCAGGCGGGCCCGGGTCCGGGCGGCCGAGCTGCTGGAGCGGTTCGACCTGGCCGACGCCGCCGACCGCGGGGTGGGCGAGTACAGCGGCGGCATGCGGCGGCGCCTCGACCTCGCGGCGTCGATGATCCTCTCCCCGGCCGTCCTGTTCCTGGACGAGCCGACCACCGGCCTCGACCCGCGCAGCCGCGGCGAGGTCTGGGAGGCGGTCCGCGCACTGGTGGCGGACGGCACGACGGTGCTGCTCACCACGCAGTACCTGGAGGAGGCCGACAAGCTCGCCTCCCGCATCACCGTCATCGACCAGGGCCGGGCCATCGCCGACGACACCCCCAACGGGCTGAAGGACCTGGTGGGCGGCGACCGCATCGAGGTCGTGGTCGCCGACCGGGCCGAGATCCCGAGGGTGGTGAAGACCGTGGCCCGGGTCTGCGAGGGCGAACCCGAGGCGGACGAGGAGGCTTCGCGCGTGCACGCCCCGGTCACCGACCGGGTGGCGGCGCTGACCGAGGTGGCCCGCACCCTCCAGGACGAGGGCGTCGCCGTGGAGGACATCGGCCTGCGCCGGCCGAGCCTCGACGACGTGTTCCTGCGCCTGACCGGACTCCGTACGACTGCCGCGGAGGAGGCGGTGGCGGCATGAGCGCCCTCGACCCGGCCACGGCCGCGCCCGAGCGCGGGCGGCTGCACTGGCTGCTCGCCGACTGCGCCAACCTCGTCCGCCGCGGCCTGCTCCACTACCGGCGCCAGCCCGTCAACATCGCCTGGCAGCTCGGCTTCCCGATCCTGTCCGTCCTCCTCTACGGCTACGTCTTCGGCAGCGCGATGACGGTGCCGGGCGGCGGGGACTACAAGGACTTCCTGATGCCGGGCATGTTCGCGATGACCATGGCCTTCGGTTTCATCAACACCGCGACCGTCGTGGTCCACGACTCCGTCAAGGGCGTCACCGACCGGTTCCGCTCCATGCCGATGGCCTCGTCCGCGGTGGTGGCCGGGCGTGGGGTCACCGACCTGCTGGTCGCCTGCGCCGAGCTGGCCATCATGATGCTGACGGCGATGGCCATGGGCTGGCGCCCGGACGGCGGCTGGGGGTTCCTGGCCGCGTTCGGACTGCTGCTGTGGCTGCGGTTCGCGCTCATCTGGATCGGTGTGTGGCTGGGCCTGCTGGTCCCCAACCCGGAGGCGGCGGGCGGCCTGTTCGCCGTGGCCTTCCCGCTGACGATGATCTCCAGCATCTTCGTCGCCCCGCAGCTCATGCCCGACTGGCTGGGCTGGGTGGCCGCGTGGAACCCCGTCTCCTCCACGGCGGCCGCCGCCCGCGACCTGTTCGGCACACCGGTCGGCGGCGGCGATTCGTGGGTCGAACAGCACGCGCTGCTGATGGCGGGCGTGTGGCCGGTGGTGCTGACGGCGGTCTTCCTGCCGCTGGCGGTGCGGAGGTTCCAGCGACTGAGCCGGTAGGACCGTCGGGGACGGCCGGGCCCGGGGGCCGGGAGAGGCAGCAGGGAACAGCGGCCGCCGGTGGGTGCACGCGGGCCTGGTCAGGCCGGGCGGTGCGCGACCGCCTTGAAGAACGTGTAGCAGAACACCCCGTCGGGTCCGGCCGTGCGCCGCAGCGCGGCGATGCCCGCGTCGAAGGTGTCCGGGTCGATCAGCCCCGCCGCGACGGCGGGCTCCCGGACCCCCGAGATCATCGCGGTGAAGGTACGTCGGGTGAAGCTGTCCGCCAGCTCCGGCCGACTGCCGTCGACGTAGACGGTGCGCGGCCCGACGGCGATGTCCGCCCACTCCGCCCCGTGCAGCAGGGGGAAGAGCCGCCGGCCGATGAGGGCGTCGCCGCCAGCGTGCTGCTGCAACGTCACCTGGCACGCGATGGCGGCGCGCGCGGCCGCGTCGTCCGGATGGAAATAGGCCGAGCCGTGGTCCCCCTCGACGACGGTGATCGTGCCGCCCGGCCGGACCAGGCGCCGCAGCCGCCGCAGCGCGTCGGCCGGATCGGCCAGGTGCTCGAGCAGGAAGCACACGAAGACGTGGTCGAAGGAACCTTCGCCGAATCCGCCCGCCCGCTCGGGAAGGGTGAACACGTCCTTCTCGGCGAACTCGACATTCGTCAGCCCCGCCGCGGCGACCCGGTGCGAGGCCGTCGCCAGCGACTCGGGGGCGATGTCGGCCGACACGAAGTGCGTGCGGGGGCTGCGGGACGCCAGGGCGGTGGTCTGCGCGCCCACACCGCACCCCATCTCCAGGACCCGTTCGCCGGGCCTGAACCGGGTGTCGCCGTGCAGCAACTCGACCAGCGCGTCCGCCTGGTCCGCGAGCCGGGTGCTTTCCTCGGCCCGGTAGCCGTGCACGTACTGCTCGAACATGGTCATGGTCTCGATCACCTTCATCAACTGGTCCGGCTTCGCACTCCCGAGCGCCGCCACGAGCCGGTCCCGGAGCCGGCTCCGCCGCCTGAGGTCCTCCTCGACGTCGCCGAGGTGGGCGCGCAAGGTCGCCGCAGGATCCGGATCCTCGTGGTCCAGCAGAGCGGCGATCCGCCGGAGCCCCAGGCCGGTCCGGCGCAGGGCCATCGCCCGGTAGAGACGGGTGACGTGCGCGGGCCCGTAACGGCGGTGGCCGCTCGGCGTGCGCTCGGGAGACACCACGCCCAACGCGTCCCAGTACCGCAGTACCCGCACCGACACCCCGGACGCCAGCGCCAGTTCGCCCACCGTCCACCACACCCCGTCGTCGCCCACAGCGGCAACGCTAGGTCCTCACACGGTGTCAGGTGCAAGACGTGGGGCGAGCTCTCGAGCAATGGACGGCGGCATGAGCCTTCGGCATGTCTCACTCGTACGGCTGATTCCGTCTCGTGCGGCCGTACTTATTGCTCCTCGCTGATTACGTTCTGTCACATGGTCAGTTCACCGCATGAGGCGTTGCACCGGATCTTCCGGGTGGATCCGGGGCTGTTAGCCCGGCTTTTGAACCGGGCGGGCATCGGGTTTCCGGAGCACACCGCAATCGAGCCCTTGGACACTGATCTCACCGAGATCAGGCCACTTGAGCGCCGAGTGGACAGCGTGTTCCGGGTGCGGGTGCCTGGTGACGAGGGAGGCTTCGTCCTCGCCGTCGAGTCGCAGGGCAAGCCGGATCCGGACAAGCACAGCAGCTGGACGTACTACTTGGCCCACATGTATGCCAAGTACCGCTTGCCGCCGTTTCTTCTGGTGGTGTGCAAGGACAAAGCGACCGCGGCCTGGGCGTCGGAGCCGATCCGTGTCGGTCGTGGGTTCCACACGAGCATGGTCGTCTTTCCGCTGGTCCTTGGGCCTGGGATTCTTCCCGCCATCACTGAGTCGGCCGAGGCGGCCCAGGACCTCGGAGTGGCCGTCTTCTCCGCGCTCGCCCACGTCAAGGACCCGGCGCTGACTGCGATACTGGACGCGTTGGCGTCAGGAGTGGCGGACGACGCCGAGGAGTCCGGCTCCGCGGACGTGGACCGGGTGGACTGGGCGGAGATCGTCGAAATCGGTCTGGGTGAGGGCCCGGGCCGTGACTACTGGAGGCATCTGATGGCCACTTACACCCCGAACTTCCCGGGCAGCAACACGATCGTCGAAGAGTCCTGGCGCGAAGGACGTGCCAGGGGTCAGACCGAGGGCAAGGCCGAGGGGAAGGCCGAGGACATTCTGCATATCCTCGAGGTGCGGGGCATCGAGGTCCCCGGCTCCGTCCGGGAGCGGGTCACCGGCTGCACCGACCTCGATGTGCTGGGCTCCTGGCTCGACCGTTCCCTGAGCGTGACGCGGGCCGAGGAGCTGTTCGGCGAGGAGTAGAGCGTACGGATGCACGCAGGGCGCCCGGCGGTGGTCCGCGGGGCGCCCTGCGTGGTCGTCCGGGGAGAAGCGGTTACAGCTTCTCGATCACGTAGTCGATGCACTTCGTCAGGGCCTCGACGTCCGCCGGGTCGATCGCCGGGAACATCGCGACGCGCAGCTGGTTGCGGCCGAGCTTGCGGTACGGCTCGGTGTCGACGACGCCGTTGGCGCGCAGCACCTTGGCGACGGCGGCGGCGTCGATGTCGTCGGCGAAGTCGATCGTGCCGATGACCTGCGAGCGCTTGGCCGGGTCCGTGACGAACGGGGTCGCGTACTTGGCCTCCTCCGCCCAGGAGTACAGGCGGGACGAGGAGTCCTTGGTGCGGGCGGTGGTGAAGTCCAGGCCGCCCTGGCCGTTCATCCAGTCCAGCTGCTCGCCCAGCAGGAAGAGCGTGGCGAGGGCCGGGGTGTTGTACGTCTGGTTCTTGCGGGAGTTGTCGATCGCGGTCGGCAGCGAGAAGAACTCCGGGACGTGGCGGCCGGACGCGTGGATCCGCTCGGCGCGCTCGATCGCGGCCGGGGAGAACACGCCGATCCACAGGCCGCCGTCGGAGGCGAAGGACTTCTGCGGGGCGAAGTAGTAGACGTCGGTCTCGGCGACGTCGACCGGCAGGCCGCCCGCGCCGGACGTCGCGTCGACCAGCACGAGGGCACCCTCGTCGGCACCGGCCACGCGCTTGATCGGCATGGCGACACCGGTGGACGTCTCGTTGTGCGTGAGGCCGTACACGTCCACGCCGGCCTCGGCGCGCGCCTCGGGGTGGGTGCCCGGGTCGGAGGAGACCACGGTCGGCTCGTCCAGCCAGGGGGCGAGCTTCGCGGCCTTGGCGAACTTGGAGGAGAACTCGCCGAAGCTCAGGTGCTGCGACTTGTTCTCGATCAGGCCGTGCGTCGCGACGTCCCAGAACGCGGTGGAGCCGCCGTTGCCGAGGATCACCTCGTAGCCGTCCGGGAGCCGGAACAGGTCGCGGATGCCCTCGCGGACCTTGCCGACCAGGTTCTTCACGGGCGCCTGGCGGTGGGAGGTGCCGAGCAGGGACGTACCGGTGGCGGCCAGGGCGTCCAGCGCCTCCACCCGCACCTTGGAGGGACCCGCGCCGAATCGACCGTCCGCGGGCTTGATGTCAGCAGGAATCTGGATCTCAGCCACGTGCCGGAGCGTATCGCCTCGGCCAAACCGGACGAAGACATGTCCGTCCGATGAGACGAGATCTCCGCCCGGCGGACCTGTACGGAGCTACGAGCGCCCATGCTGGAGGGCATGACCGATCTGGAGGCAGCACTGCGCAGGGCCGTCCGCGGCGAGGTCGGGTTCGACGTCACCTCCCGGGCGCTGACCACCATGGACGCCTCGAACTACCGGCGGGTCCCGCTGGGTGTCGTGGCGCCGAGGGACGCCGAGGACGTGGCGGCGGCGCTGGAGGTGTGCCGGGAGCACGGCGTACCGGTGGTGGCGCGGGGCGGCGGGACGTCGATCGCGGGGCAGGCGACGGGCACGGGAGTGGTGCTGGACTTCACCCGGCACATGAACCGGCTGGTCGGTCTCGATCCGCGGGCGCGTACGGCCGTCGTCCAGCCGGGACTCGTCCTCGACCGCCTCCAGGAGGCCGCCGCGCCGCACGGGCTGCGCTTCGGCCCCGACCCCTCCACCCACAGCCGCTGCACGCTCGGCGGCATGATCGGCAACAACTCCTGCGGCTCCCACTCGGTGGCGTGGGGCACGACGGCGGACAGCGTGCGCGAGCTGACGGTGCTGACCGCGCGCGGCCGGCGGCTGCGGCTCGGGCGGGAGTGGGCCGGGGCGCCGGACGGTCTGCGCGAGCTGGTGGACGGTGACCTGGCCCGTCTGCGCACCGGCTTCCCCGACCTCCCGCGCCGCATCTCCGGTTACGCGCTGGACGCGCTGCTGCCGGAGCGGGGCGCGGACGTGGCCCGCTCCTTCTGCGGCTCGGAGGGCACGCTGGGCGTGCTGACCGAGGCGTCCGTCCGGCTGGTGGAGTCCCCCCGCGCGCGGGCGCTGGCGGTGCTGGGCTACGCCGACGAGGCGGGCGCGGCGGAGGCGGCGGCCGGGCTGCTGCCGCTCGGCCCGCTCACGGTGGAGGGCATGGCGGTCGACCTGGTGCCCTCCACGGAGGGCCTGCCGCGGGGCGGCGCGTGGCTGTTCGTGGAGACGGGCGGCGACACGGAGGCGGAGGCACGCGCGCGGGCCCGGGCGGTCGTCCGGGCGGCGGACGTCGTGGACGCGCGGGTGGTGACCGACCCGGCCGGGATGCGGACGCTGTGGCGCGTCCGGGAGGACGCGAGCGGTACGGCGACCAGGATGGCGGACGGTTCGGAGGCCTGGCCGGGCTGGGAGGACTGCGCGGTGCCGCCGGCCCGGCTGGGCGGTTACCTGCGGGACTTCCGGAGCCTCCTGTCCGCCCACGGTCTGCGCGGCACGCCGTACGGGCACTTCGGCGACGGCTGCATCCACGTACGCGTCGACTTCGACCTGCTGACCGATGCCGGGGTGGCCCGTTTCCGGCGCTTCTCCGAGGAGCTGGCGGACCTGGTCGTGGCGCACGGCGGTTCGCTCTCCGGGGAGCACGGGGACGGGCAGGCGCGGGCGGAGCTGCTGCCGAGGATGTACGGCGCGGAGACGGTGGCCCTCTTCGAGCGCGCGAAGGCCGTCTGGGACCCGGACGACCTCCTCAACCCCGGCATGCTGGTCCGCCCGGCCCCGCTCGACACGAACCTGCGCTTCTCCGTCCTGCCGCGCGAACCGGTGGACGTCGAGTTCGGCTACCCCTCCGACGGCGGCGACTTCTCGGCCGCGGTGCGCCGCTGCGTGGGGGTCGCCAAGTGCCGTACGACGTCGGTGACGGGCTCGTCCGTCATGTGCCCCTCCTTCCGGGCGACGGGGGACGAGGAGCACTCCACGCGCGGACGCGCCCGGCTGCTGCACGAGATGCTCGCCGGGGAGCTGGTGACGGACGGCTGGCGGTCGACGGAGGTCCGGGACGCCCTGGACCTGTGCCTGTCCTGCAAGGGCTGCCGCTCCGACTGCCCGGTCGGGGTCGACATGGCCACGTACAAGGCGGAGTTCCTGCACCACCACTACGCGGGGCGCCGCCGCCCCGCCGCCCACTACGCGATGGGCCGGCTGCCGGTGTGGCTGCGCTGGACGGCCCGGACGCGCACGGCCCCGGTCGTCAACGCCCTCGTGTCCGTACGGCCGTTGGCCGCGGTGGCGAAGCGGCTGGGCGGCATCGCGGGGGAGCGGGAGGTGCCGCGGCTGGCGGGGGAGACGTTCAGCCGGTGGTGGCGGGGGCGGCGCCGGGGGCCGGCCGGTGACGGTGACCTGGTGGTCCTGTGGCCGGACACCTTCACCGAGCACCTCTCGCCCTCCGTCGGCCGGGCCGCCGTGCGGGTGCTGGAGGCGGCGGGGCTGCGGGTGGCGCTGCCGCCGACGCTGCGGGGTCCCGGTGCGGTCGGCGACGGCACGTCGAAGTCGCCGCTGGCCCTGCTGACGGCACGCCGGGGCCGGGTCTGCTGCGGCCTGACGTACGTCTCCACGGGCCAGCTGGACCGCGCCCGCGCCGTGCTGCGCCGCACGCTCGACCTGATGACCCCGGTCCTGGAGACCTCCGCGCCGGTCGTCGTCCTGGAGCCGAGCTGCGCCGCCGCCCTGCGCACGGACCTGCCCGAGCTGCTGCACGACGACCCGCGCGCGGCCCGGCTCGCGGAGCGCGTCCTGACCTTCGCCGAGGCCCTGGAGCGTCACGCCCCCCACTGGACCCCGCCTGCCGTGAACCGCCCGGCGGTCGGCCAGACCCACTGCCACCAGCACGCGGTCCTGGGCGACGCGGCCGACCGGCGCCTGCGCGAGTCGGCGGGCCTCACCGGCGAGCTGAGCGGCGGCTGCTGCGGCCTCGCGGGCAACTTCGGCTTCGAGGACGGCCACTACGAGGTGTCGGTCGCGTGCGCGGAGGACCGGCTCCTCCCGGCGGTGCGCGAGGCACCGGACGGCGCGGTGGTCCTCGCGGACGGCTTCTCGTGCCGGACCCAGCTGGAGCAGCTGGCGGGGGTGCGGGGGCGGCATCTGGCGGAGGTGCTGGCGGAGGGGCTGGAGTGACGGTCCCGGCGAGGCCGGCTACGGCCTCTGGAACACGACCTCGGGGTGGGAGGGCGTGGGGCCGTGGAGGAGGGGCTGGGGGATGTCCCGGAGGTGGAGGTCGAAGAAGGCGCCGACGTAGTCGCGGGTGATGTACCAGCCCCGCTCGCCCGGGAGCGGCACCTCCGGATCGGCCAGCCCCAGCTGCTCGGCCAGCCAGGGGATGTCGGTGAAGGAGAAGTGCCCGGCCCCGGCCACGGTCAGCCAGCGTTTCCAGCCGCGCAGGCGGTCGTAGGTGGCGGCCCAGTCGCCGGCGGTGTTGCCGGGACCGTGGATCGCCTCGGCGCCGGCCATCATGAACGGGCGCCGGCCGATGCGGTGCCCCGCGTCCGGTACGAAGAAGCCCCCGTCCAGGTCGACCCCGGCCCGCACCCGGCGGTCGGCCGCCATCGTGGCCATGGCGGCCGCTCCGCCGATCGAATGCCCGGCGGCGCCGATCCGGCCCGGGTCGATCACGCGCGCCAGCGGCCCCGCACTCCGGCGGTCGGTCAGCTCGTCGATCACGAAGGACAGGTCGGCGGCCCGGCCCCGCACGACCGTGGCCTCGTCGACGTCGACGCCGACCCGGTCGCAGGCCACGCACGGCGGGACCCGCCCCCCGGGGAACTCCGTCCCGACGGATTCGTAGGCGTGGTCCACGGCGGCGACGACGTACCCGCGGGAGGCCAGGTCCTCGGCGAGCGAGGTGAGCGTGGTGCGCGGCACGGAGAAGCCGGGGGACAGGAGCAGCAAGGGGAAGCGGCCCGCCGCGGCCGGCGCGGCGAGCCGTGCGTGCGTGCGCGTCCCCGCGACCGTCGCGGCCGGCACGACCCCGGCCAGTCCCTTCAGCTCCAGGAGCCGCTGCGCCTCGCTCTCGGTCATGTACGCCGCCGGGGCCCCGTCGGACGAGCGTGCCGGGTAGGACACGGACACCATCAACTCCCGGCCCCGCGCCGTCGGCACCCAGGGATCGCTGCGGTGCCGGTCGACGAGGTGCAGGGTGCGCCGGCCCACGGGACGGGGGCCGGCGGGGGAGGGCAGTTCCAGCGCGGTGGCGGAGGCCGACGACGCGGGGGCGGCCCCCAGGAGGGGGACGGACACGGCTCCCGCCAGAAGGGCGGTCAGGACGGTTCTGCGTGAGGTGCGCGATCCGGCGGTCATACGGCCGACGTTAGGTCCCCAGCAGTCCTCAACACGTCAACTCCGGGGCGTACTTGGGGTGCGCCCGGAGGATGACCCTCCGGGGGTGGCGTGGCACCGTGGTATCGGGCCGGGCAGCGGGAGTCCACGTCTCCGGCTTCCGGCCACACGTGAGGCGGCCGTGAGGAGCGGGCGGGGCGAGCGGATCTGCCGGCCGTCGGGCACCGGACGGTCCGAGGTGGCGGAACCGCGTGGTGCGGCCGTCGCGTGATCGTCCGTATGGACGGCTCGGACGATCAGGTGAAGGCCCCGCGGCGGCGGTTCGGCAGGCGGGCTTGGGGCGTCGGGAGCGGCGCGGCCGTCGTCGTGTTGGCGGTCGTCGCGGGGATGGTGATCGCCGACGGCGAGCCGGACGGCATCGCCGCCCCGTACGCGTGCGGGACCGGTACCGCCCACACCGCCCGCGCCACCGCGTCCGCCCCGGAGGGCGCCGCCGACTTCGACGGTGACGGGCGGCCCGACCTGGCCCTCGGGTCGGGAGGGAGCGTGGCGGGCGGGGCCGGCGGGGGGAGTGTCGAGGTCGCCTACGGGGCGGGGGACGGGACGGGGATCGCCCGGTGCCAGTACCTGACGCAGGACGACCCGGGGATCCCGGGAAGCAACCGCGACGAGGCGTTCTTCGGGTCGGACGTCGTGGCCCGCGACTTCGACGGGGACGGGTACACCGACCTCGCCGCATCCGTCTTCGACTGGAAGGCGAGCGTGATCATCGTGTGGGGGTCCGAGGACGGGCTGCGGCGCGCGACGCGGGTGCCCGGCACCGACGTCAGTCACGTCGCCTGGGACGACGACCCGATCCTGGACGAGCAGCTCACCGCCGGGGACTTCGACGGGGACGGGCACCCCGACCTGGTCTTCGGGCTCGGCTCCGACAAGGGGCTGCTCAAGGGTCCCTTCGGGCGGGACGGCACCCCCGCCGGGACCGGCCGAGTCCCCGCCCCGCGCCGGCCCGCCCCCGGCGTCGGCGACGCGAACTACGTGGACCTCGTCGCCGGGGACCTGGACGGCGACGGCATCGACGACCTGGTGAGCTTCCACGCCGCCGATCCGGACCCCGAGGCGCCCTGGGCCGAGCTGAACCGGCCCGTGAGCTACCTGCGCGGCGGCCGGGACGGCTTCACGCAGCCCGAGGGCGTCCGGCTTCCCGACGCGGGCGAGGGAGCGATCGGCGACGTGGACGGCGACGGCTACGGCGACCTGGTCCTCAGCCCCAGGGGCGGCGACGCGAGCCGCAGTTCGGTGACGGTGGTGTACGGGTCGGAGGACGGACCGGGGAGGAGGACGACGACCGTCGACCGGGACACCGCCGGCGTGCCCGGCGAGGAACCCCAGGACGAGGACGCCGTCTTCACCGGCCTGGACACCGGGGACGTCGACGGCGACGGGTACGCGGACGTGGTCGCCGGTGCTCCCCGCTGGGACGTCTACGGGGAGCCCGGGCCGGAGCAGGTGCTGTTCCTGGCGGGCGGCCCGGACGGGCTCAGCGGTGCGGGCGCCCGGCTGTTCGACGGGGACGACCTCGGCGCCGCACCGGGCGGGGACGCCGACTTCGGCAGCGCGGTGGGCCTCACCGACCTGGACGGCGACGGCCACGCCGACCTCGTGGTGACCGCGCCGGGCAGCGACACGGTCGACGGCGTCGCCTACCTGCTGCGCGGCACCGCCGACGGCCCCTCCATCGAGGGGGTCACCCGCTTGTCCGGGGACGCCTTCGACGACACCGAGGGGCTGGGCCTGTTGATGGGCGGTGGGGAGGTCGCCCACTAGGGGGTGTCGTTTGGATCAGGCCGGCTCCGGGCGACGGTGCCCTGTTGCCGACGCGACCCACGGCAAGATCCAAACGACACCCCCTAGGGCGCGTACCGGGTCGTGATCAGCGGTGCCGGGCCGATCCGACGCGGCGAGGGCAGCCACGTCTGCCTCGGTCTCTCGTCGCCGCTGCCGCTGACCGCGCCGGCTCTGCCTCCCGTCGTGAGCGTGCCGCGGTGGATCCGGTCGCGGGCCCGGACTGCGGCCGGATGTGGCCGATGAATGGTGTTGTCCCCGCCTGTGGTGATCGCTAAGGTCGGTCGGGTGACTGCCGGGTCGGCCATGGGCCACGCACGAGTGAGGTTCCCGGCCTCGGCGTGAGCCCGAGGCGGGCAAGAGGCCCGCCCCCTTCTTCGAGTCTTCGCTTCCCGGCGCCCGCATCCGGCGCCCAGTTCCAGCGGACCCAAGACCGGAGATACGCACAGATGTCCCATGACCAGCAGCACCTGCACGAATCCCAACTGCCGAGGACCGGCGTCCAGCTGAACCACACCGCCGTCTACGCCAGCGACCGGTACCTGTCTGCCGAGTTCCTCGCCGTCGTCCTGGGCCTGAGGGTCGGCGCCCCGTTCGGGCCGTTCCTGCCGGTCGACCTCGGCAACGGTGTGACGCTCGACTACTACGAGAAGAGTAACGAGCCGATCCAGTCGCAGCACTACGCCTTCCTCATCCCCGACGAGCACTTCGACGCAGTGATCGCGCGACTGGAGGCGGTCGGGGTCACCTACTACGCCGACCCCGCCCACACCGAACCCGGCCGGACCAACGGTCTGTTCGGCGGGCGCGGCGTCTACTTCGCCGACCCGGACGGGCACAACATGGAGGTCATGACCCGGCCGTACGCCCGCCCGTGAAGGGGTGACAGCGCGGTGATCAGGACGCGCCTCGGGTGAGGGCCTCGGAGCGGATCACCGAGGCGCGCGGGTGGAGCCCGGCGAGGCAGCCGTCCGGGATCCTGTCGTCCGGCCCGGTCGGTCCGGTGTCACCGCCGCCAGAACAGGTGGTGGGTCACGCCGCTCGGGCTGGGCACGACGTCCCGGTGGTACCGGTCGAGCAGCTCGTCGGGGGACTCCCACAGGCGGGCCCCGGAGCCGAGCTCCGTCGGCGCGACCGCCACGTGCAGGGTGTCGACGAGGCCGGCGTCGAGGAACTGCCGGATGGTCGTGGCCCCGCCGCCGAGCCGGACGTCGCGGCCCCGCGCCGCCTCCTTCGCCCGGGCGAGCACCGCGGCCGGGTCGCCGCCGACGAAGTGGAACGTGGTGTCGGAGAGCGTGAACGACGGGCGCTCGTGGTGCGTCATGACGAACACCGGCGTGTGGAACGGGGGCTCGTCACCCCACCACCCCTGCCACTCGTGGTCCTGCCAGGGTCCGCGCTGCGGTCCGAACTTGTTGCGGCCCATGATCTCCGCGCCGATGTTGCGGGCGTAGTCCCGGGTGAAGTAGTCGTCCAGGCCGCGGGTGCCTTTCCCGGCGGGGCCGACGGGCGGGTGGTCGGTGGTGAAGGCCCAGGCGAGCAATTGGCCGGGATCCGCGTGGCCGAACGGCTTCTCGAGGCTCTGGCCCTCACCGGCGCCGAATCCGTCGCTCGAGACAGTGAAGTTCTGGACTCGCAGCAACTGGGTCATGTCGCTCCTTCTGCCTGGCCCTCTTCGATCACGTCACGCATGTGACGAACGGTAGACCGGCCCGGCCGGGGAAACTCATCGCCTCATCGCCGCATCGTGCGACATGCATTCCGGAACGGGGATCTAGGACATGTTCGGACCTATATGACGCCTAGCGTGGGCCTCGTACCGACGGAGCAGGAACACCGGAAGGCGGAGACCATGGCCATCGACGAGTCGACCACCCGTGAACCGAACACCAGCGCCCCGACCGAGGCCCCGGCCGTCACCGGTGAGCGTGCCGACCTGCTGGAGACGCTGGCCAAGCACCGGCACTTCCTGCGCTTCACCACCCGCGACCTCACCGACGAGCAGGCCGGGCTGCGGACCACGGCCAGTGAGCTGTGTCTGGGGGGCCTGGTCAAGCACGTGACCGCGGTCGAGCGGGGCTGGGCGGACTTCATCGTGGAGGGGCCGTCCGCGATGGGGGACTTCACGGCCATGACGGAGGCCGACTGGGCCCGGCGGGCCGACGAGTTCCGGATGCTGCCCGGGGACACGCTGGCGGGCGTACTGGCCGACTACGCCGAGGCGGCCCGCCGCACCGACGAACTGGTCGCCGACCTGCCCGACCTGGGGGCCACCCAGCCGTTGCCGAAGGCCCCGTGGTTCCAGGCCGACACCGAGTGGTCGGCGCGCCGGGTGCTGATGCACGTCATCGCCGAGACCGCCCAGCACGCGGGGCACGCCGACATCATCCGCGAGTCCCTGGACGGCGCCAAGAGCATGGGGTGAGCAGGGGGTGAGCAGGGAGCTGCCGGCGGCGTCCGGCCCAGGTCGGCCGCCCACCGGCGGACACCCGGCGGACACCCGGCGGTCGCGCGGCCGTCAGCCGTCAGCCGTCAGCCGTCAGTCAGCCGTCAGCCGTAGAGCGAGCGGGCCCCGGGGCTGTCGCCCGCGAAGCGCTGGCCCATGGCGATCTCGTCGCCGACCACCGCCCAGACCGTCTCGTCGTCCTGGAAGGGGAGGGGGTCGACGTCGTCCGTCTCCCGGCGGACGCGTTCGACCTCGCGCTCCAGGCGCACGAAGCCGGCCTCCTCGTCCTCGTCGTCGCCGAAGGCGAACTCCTCCAGCAGGCGCTGGAACCGGGCGGTGACCCGGACCAGCGAGGAGACGTCCGTGTGGAGTGCCCGCACCGTCTCCTCGTCGGGGTCGACGGCGTACACCGTGCCGCTGTCCGGGTCCAGGGCGAGGTGGGCGTTGAGGAGCCAGCCGACGACGGGCCAGCCGCCCGCTGCCGGGGACGCCCCCTCGAAGTCCTCCGGGTCGACGACGTCCCGTACGAGGGGCAGCCGGCCGTCCTCCTCGTCGGCGGCGGGCTCACGCAGCAGGAGCGTTCCGGTGGGGGCGCCGACGGTCTGGAGAAGGCGGGCGCCCTCGGTGCCCGCCGCGAGGGGCGGGAAGGCGGCGGCGGGCAGGGTCGCGAGCCGGTGCTCGCCGAAGGTGTCGGCGAGTTCGCCGCGGGAGACGTCGAAAAGCATGCGGGCAGGGCTCCGAACTCAGCGGTGGCGCGGGGGCCGTGGGGACGTCCGGGTCACTCTACGAGGCCCCGGGGCCCCGACGCGGACACCGGCCGCAAGCGCTGAGAACGCGACCTCCGTGGGCGGGCGCCGGCCCCCGCTCAGGGCGTCGTCTCGCCCCGTACCAGCGGGCGGCACACCGGCTGGACGTCCTCGGGGAGGTCGTCCGGGCGGCACCAGCGGGCCTCCAGGATCTCGAACGGGTCGAGGCGCAGCTCGCCGCCCAGCAGCCGGGCCTCGAACGCCACCTCCAGGCGGGTGCGCAGGCCGCTGTTCAGCAGGACCAGCCGGCCCACCTCCACGTCGAGGCCGGTCTCCTCCTTGACCTCACGGACCACGGTCTGCCGGAAGTCCTCGCCCTTGTGCGCGAAGCCGCTCGGCAGTCCCCACTGGCGGCCCGGAGCCCACAGCCGGTGCTTCAGCATCAGGACCCGCCCCTCGTCGTCCCGCACGACGCCGGTCACGCCGACCACGAACTTGGCGTTCACCAACCACATCACGCGGCTCTGCACGGGGCGCAGCAGGCGCCAGAGGCGGGTCAGGAGTGGTCTCACAGAGCGGACGGTACCCGGTCGGTCCGCGTGTATGACCGGTCGGTCCCGCCCGGCCCGGAGCGCCCGTGGGCGGCCGTTCCCGCCGTGCCCGGAGCGCCCCGGGGCGGCCGGTCCCGCCCGGCCCGGCGGCGCCTCCGGGTGGCCGGCCCGTTCGCCTGGCGGACGTGCGTTGACAGTGACGGCACCCGGCCCTGACAGTTGCGTGAGAGCGGTACATGCCTGACACAGTCCACTGTTGTGGACTGCGCAGTACAGTGTGCTGAACGACATCCACCCGCAGACCCGCCCGGAGCCCCCGTGAGTACCCCCCGCGCCGACGCCGGCGTCACGCCCGGCACCTCCTCCCCGGCCGTCGCCCCCGTGGCCGCCCCCGAGGCCGCAGCCGCCGCCGGTCAGGCGTCCGCCCCGGACGGTGCTCCGGGCGGGCGGTTCGGTTCCCTCGGGCCGGTCGGTCTGGTCCTCGCCGGGGGGATCTCCGTGCAGTTCGGCGCCGCGCTCGCGGTGAGCCTGATGCCGCGGGCCGGGGCGCTCGGCGTGGTGACCCTGCGGCTGGTGGTGGCCGCCGTCGTCATGCTCGTGGTCTGCCGGCCCCGGCTGCGCGGCCACTCCCGGGCCGACTGGGGCACGGTCGTCGTCTTCGGCATCGCCATGGCCGGTATGAACGGCCTCTTCTACCAGGCCGTCGACCGCATCCCGCTGGGCCCCGCCGTCACCCTGGAGGTGCTCGGCCCGCTCGCCCTGTCCGTCTTCGCCTCCCGCCGGGCGGTCAACCTGGTCTGGGCCGGGCTCGCCCTGGCCGGCGTCTTCCTGCTGAGCGGCGGCGGCTTCGACGACCTCGACCCGGCCGGTGCCGCCTTCGCCCTGGCGGCGGGCGCCATGTGGGCGGCGTACATCGTCTTCAGTGCCCGCACCGGGCGGCGCTTCCCGCAGGCCGACGGCCTGGCCCTGGCGATGGTGGTCGGGGCGCTGCTGTTCCTGCCGCTGGGCATCGCCGAGTCGGGGGCGAAGCTGATCGACCCGACGACGCTCGCGCTGGGCGCCGGGGTCGCCGTGCTCTCCTCCGTCCTGCCCTACACCCTCGAACTGCTGGCCCTGCGCCGCCTGCCCGCGCCGACCTTCGCCATCCTCATGAGTCTGGAACCCGCCATCGCCGCGGCGGCCGGCTTCCTCATCCTCGACCAGGCCCTGTCCGCCACCCAGTCCGCCGCCATCGCCCTGGTCATCGCGGCGAGCATGGGCGCCGTACGGACCCAGGTGGGGCGGCGGAAGGCGAAGGCTCTCCCCGAGGTCCCGTAGCGCACCCTCGGCGCCGGACGGGCCGGGCGGCAGTCGCACCGCATAGGCTGCGTCCCTGGTCAGCTCATCGGGATCACGGGGAGGGAACCGATGAATCACCCGGCCGGGGTCTTCAAGCCCCTGCAGGACGACGATCCGCGCACGGTGGCCGGTTACCGTCTCGCGGCACGCCTCGGAGCGGGCGGCATGGGGCGGGTCTACCTGTCGCACACCCGGGGCGGCCGGCCCGTGGCCGTCAAGGTCGTACGGTCCGAGCTGGCCGACGACCCGGCCTTCCGGCGGCGGTTCGGCCGGGAGATCGGGGCGGCCCGGAAGGTGAAGGGCGCCTACACGGCCGAACTGATCGACGCCGACCCGGACGCCGCCCCGCCCTGGCTGGCCACGCTGTACGTGCCCGGGCCCTCCCTGTCGGACGTCGTCGCGCGCGGCGGGCCGCTGCCGGTGCCCGCGGTGCTGTGGCTGATGGCGGGGGTCGCCGAGGCGCTGCAGGCCATCCACGGCGCGGGGATCGTGCACCGGGACCTCAAGCCGGCGAACGTCCTGCTGGCCGCCGACGGACCGCGGGTCATCGACTTCGGCATCTCGCTCGCCGCCGACAGCACCGCGCACACCGCCACGGGCAGCACCATCGGCACGCCCCAGTACATGGCCCCCGAGCAGGCGTCGGCGGGTGACATCACGGCGGCCACCGACATCTTCGCGCTCGGCCAGACGGCCGCCTTCGCGGCGCTCGGCAGCCCGCTGTACGGCGACGGCCCGGCCGCCACCGTGCTCTACCGGATCGTCCACTCGGAGCCCGACCTGTCCGGGGTGCCCGAGCGCCTGCGCGACCTGCTCGCCCGGTGCCTGGCCGCCGACCCGGGGGAACGGGCCACCCCGACCGAGGTCGTCGAGTGGTGCCGCCGGGAGCTGGGCCGGGACGGCGGGGAGGAGGCCGGTCCGGCCCTGTGGCGGGAGATCGCCGGGCCGCCGGTGACGGTTCCGCCGCCGGCCGCGGCCACGGGACCGGCGACCGCCGCGGCACCGGTCGCGGCACCGGGGCCGACCGCGGTGCACACGACGCCGTGGACCGTTCCGCAGCCGGCGGCTCCGCCGCAGGGGGCCGTCCCGGCGCCCTGGCAGGCGGTCCCCGGGCCCTGGCCGGGCGCCGTCGGACCGGGCGGCCCGACGGTGCCGCGACGGCCGGCCGGGCCGGAGGAGCGCAGGCGCCGCCGGAGGAACACCGTCCTGATCTCGGTCGGTGCCGTCGTCGCGTGCGGCCTGGTGATCGCGGCGGGGTCGGCGCTCCTGGACGCGGCGGGGCGAGGGATCGAACGGGTCCGGGACGCAGCCGCGTCCGAGTCCGCGTCGGCGGCGGCGGAGTCCGCGTCCGGCGCGCCCCGGCCGGTTGCGGAGGGGTCGCCGGCCGACGGGGAGGCCGGGGCGTCCGGGGCGTCGGCCGGGCCGGGCGCCGCCCCGTCCGCCGACACGTCGGACACGGGGGCGGAGGGGGCCGGGGCCGGTACCAGGGCACCGGCGGCCCACGTCTACTACGCCCCGATGCTGAAGGGGGACAACTCGCTGATCCTCCACAACGGCAAGGAGCGGAAGGACCGCAAGGGAGATGTCCGCTTCGGCTGCGAGAGCGCGGGCTGCGAACTGACGAGTGACACCAGCGTGATGGTCCACAACGTCCGCGGTCCCGGCGCCACGTACGAGACGTGCCGTCAGCTGACCTCCGGCCCGGAGGCCCCCCGTGAACTCCTGCTGGCCGACAAGGCGGCGGGAAGCGAGATCTGCGTCAAGCACCGCAACGGCGACATCGCGCTGATGGTCATCGAGGTCAAGTCGACCGCCCTGCCGGACATCGGCTTCCTCACCACGGATCTGACGGTCTGGCCCGCGGAGAAGGACTAGCGACGCCCGGCGGCCGAGCGGCGTTCGAGCGTCCCGCGAAAATCATGCAAGCGTGCTTGATTGTTGTCACCGCCCCTGCCATGCTCCTCACCACACCGCGCCGCACGCCGCCGTGCCCGAGGGGAGCGACCCGTGTCCGACCCGACGCCCGTGATCGAGGACCTGCGCGAGGAGAGCGAGGAACTCGACGCGCTGGTAGCCGATTTGAGCCCGGAGGAGTGGCGCACGGCCACCCCGGCGCCCGGCTGGACGATCGCCCACCAGATCGCGCACCTGCACTGGACCGACCGGGCCGCCCATGTCGCCGTCACCGACGGCGACGGGTTCAAGGGGCTGATCGAACAGGCCCTCGCCGCGCCCGACCGCTACGTCGACGACGCCGCCGAGGAGGGGGCCGCGCAGGACCCCGCCGTGCTGCTGGCGGCCTGGCGGGAGGGCCGCGCCGCCCTCGACGGGGCCCTGCGCGCCGCCGCCCCCGGTGCCCGCTTCCCCTGGTACGGCCCGCCCATGGCCACCGCATCCATGGCCACCGCCCGCCTGATGGAGACGTGGGCGCACGGCCTGGACGTCGCGGCGGCCCTCGGCGTCTCCCGCCCGCCCACGGACCGCCTGCGGCACGTCGCCCGCATCGGCGTCCGCGCCCGGGACTTCGCCTACGCCGCCCACGGACTCACGCCGCCCGCCGAGCCGTTCCGCGTCGAACTCACCGGCCCCGGCGGCGACCTGTGGACGTACGGCCCCGAGGACGCCGCCCAGCGTGTCACCGGCCCGGCGCTCGACTTCTGTCTGCTCGCCACCCAGCGCGCCCACCGTGCCGACCTCGACCTCGCCGCCGAGGGGCCGGACGCCGACCGCTGGCTGGACATCGCCCAGGCCTTCGCCGGACCGCCGGGAGCCGGACGCCCGCCGGGAGCCGGACGCCCGCCGAAGGGAGAGCCCCGGTGAGCGTGCTCCGGATCGGCAACGCCTCCGGCTTCTACGGCGACCGCTTCGACGCCGTGCGCGAGATGCTCACCGGCGGCCCCCTGGACGTCCTCACCGGTGACTACCTCGCCGAGCTGACCATGCTCATCCTGGGCCGCGACCGCCTGAAGGACCCCGGCGCCGGATACGCCCGCACCTTCCTGCGCCAGCTGGAGGAGTGCCTCGGCCTCGCCCACGAGCGGGGCGTCCGGATCGTCGCCAACGCAGGCGGCCTGAACCCCGCCGGACTCGCCGACGCCGTACGGGCGCTGGCCGAGCGGCTCGGCATACCCGTCCGCGTCGCGCACGTCGAGGGCGACGACCTGAACGCCGCCCACCCGGGGGCGCTGGCCGCGCACGCCTACCTCGGCGGCTTCGGCATCGCCGCGTGCCTGCGGGCCGGCGCGGACGTGGTCGTCACCGGACGCGTCACCGACGCCGCGCTGGTCACCGGGCCGGCCGCCGCGCACTTCGGCTGGGGGCCCGCCGAGTACGACCGCCTCGCGGGCGCCGTCGTCGCCGGGCACGTGCTGGAGTGCGGGGCGCAGGCGACCGGCGGCAACTACGCCTTCTTCCAGGACGGCGACGTACGGCGGCCCGGCTTCCCGCTCGCCGAACTGCACGCCGACGGCACCTTCGTCGTCACCAAGCACGACGGCACCGGCGGCTTCGTCGACGTCGGCACCGTCACCGCGCAACTGCTGTACGAGACGGGCGGCGCCCGGTACGCCGGACCCGACGTCACCACCCGGCTCGACACCGTCCGGCTCACCCAGGACGGCCCGGACCGCGTCCGCGTCGAGGGCGTGCGCGGCGAGGCACCGCCGCCCACCCTCAAGGTCGGCCTCAACCGCCTCGGCGGCTTCCGCAACGAGGTGGCCTTCGTGCTCACCGGCCTGGACGTCGAGGCCAAGGCCGCACTGGTGCGGGACCAGATGGAACCCGCGCTCGGCAAGATCGCCGACGTCCGCTGGGACCTGGTGCGCACCGACCGCCCCGACGCCCCGACCGAGGAGACGGCGAGCGCCCTGCTCCGGCTCGTCGTCCGGGACACCGACCAGCAGGCGGTCGGACGGGCGTTGAGCGGCGCAGCGATCGAGCTGGCCCTCGCCGGATATCCCGGCTTCCACGTACTGGCGCCACCCGGGAAGGGCGCGCCCTACGGCGTGTTCGATGCCGTCCACGTCCCCCAGGACACCGTCGAGCACGTCGCCGTCCTGCCCGACGGACGCCGGGTCGCGGTGCCGCCCGCCCAGGACACCGCCGTACTCCGAGCGGTACCGGAACCGCCCCTGCCGCCGCCCCTCCCGCCCGGCCCGGTCCGCCGTGCCCCGCTCGGCCTCGTGGCCGGGGCCCGCAGCGGCGACAAGGGCGGTGACGCCAACGTCGGCGTATGGGCGCGGACCGAGGACGCCTGGCGCTGGCTCGCCCACGAACTGACCGGCGACCGGTTCCGCGAGCTGATCCCGGAGGCCCGCGACCTGCCCGTCGCCCGGCACCGGCTCCCCAACCTGAGCGCCCTCAACTTCGTCGTCGAGGGCATCCTCGGCGAGGGCGTCGCCGCACAGGCCCGCTTCGACCCCCAGGCCAAGGCGCTCGGCGAATGGCTGCGCTCCCGGCACCTGGACATCCCGGAGCGCCTGCTGTGACCGCCCCGCCGTACGCCCCCGTCCCGGTGGGCGCCGTCGTGTCCGTCCCGCCGTACACGCCGGACGGCCCGGCTGTGTCCGTCCCGCCGTACGCCCCCGTCCCGGTGGGCGCCGCTGTGTCCGTCCCGCCGTACACGCCGGACGGCCCGGCTGTGCCCGCCCCGCCGCACACCCAGGAGGCCCCGCTGTGACCGTCCTGTCCTCCGCCCTGGACCCGGCCGCCCCCGACCACCGCGCCCACCGCGAGGCGATGCTCGCCAAACTCGCCGACCTGGACGCCGAGCACGCCAAGGCCCTCGCGGGCGGCGGCGAGAAGTACGTCGCCCGGCACCGGGGGCGCGGCAAGCTGCTGGCCCGCGAGCGCATCGAGCTGCTCCTCGACCCGGACACGCCGTTCCTGGAGCTGTCGCCGCTGGCCGCCTGGGGGAGCGAGTACACGGTCGGCGCTTCCCTCGTCACCGGCATCGGCGTCGTCGAGGGCGTCGAGTGCCTGATCACCGCCAACGACCCGACCGTGCGCGGCGGCGCCAGCAATCCCTGGTCGCTGAAGAAGGCCCTGCGCGCCAACGACATCGCGCTCGCCAACCGGCTGCCCTGCATCAGCCTGGTGGAGTCCGGCGGCGCCGACCTGCCCTCCCAGAAGGAGATCTTCATCCCGGGCGGCGCGATCTTCCGGGACCTGACCCGGCTGTCGGCGGCCGGCATCCCCACGATCGCCGTCGTCTTCGGCAACTCCACGGCCGGGGGCGCCTACATCCCCGGCATGTCCGACCACGTGATCATGGTCAAGGAGCGCGCCAAGGTGTTCCTCGGCGGTCCGCCGCTGGTCAAGATGGCCACCGGCGAGGAGAGCGACGACGAGTCGCTGGGCGGCGCCGAGATGCACGCCCGCACCTCCGGCCTCGCCGACCACTTCGCCGTCGACGAACCGGACGCCCTGCGCCAGGCCCGCCGCGTCGTCGCCCGCCTCAACCACCGCAAGGCGTACGCCGATCCGCCGCTGGCCGAACCGCCGAAGTACGACCCCGAGGAACTCCTCGGCATCGTCCCCGGCGACCTGCGCACCCCCTTCGACCCGCGCGAGGTGATCGCCCGGATCGTCGACGCCTCCGACTTCGACGAGTTCAAGCCCCTGTACGGGACCAGCCTGGCCACCGGCTGGGCGAGCCTGCACGGCTATCCGGTCGGCATTCTCGCCAACGCGCGGGGCGTCCTGTTCAGCGAGGAGTCGCAGAAGGCGGCCCAGTTCATCCAGCTCGCCAACCAGCGCGACATCCCGCTCCTGTTCCTCCACAACACCACCGGTTACATGGTCGGCAGGGAGTACGAGCAGGGCGGCATCATCAAGCACGGCGCCATGATGATCAACGCGGTCTCCAACTCCCGCGTCCCCCACCTGTCCGTCCTGATGGGGGCCTCCTACGGCGCCGGTCACTACGGCATGTGCGGCCGCGCCTACGACCCGCGCTTCCTCTTCGCCTGGCCCAGCGCCAAGTCCGCCGTCATGGGCCCGCAGCAACTGGCCGGCGTGCTCTCCATCGTCGCCCGCCAGTCCGCCGCCGCGAAGGGCCAGCCGTACGACGACGAGGGCGACGCCGCCCTGCGCGCCATGGTGGAGCAGCAGATCGAGTCCGAGTCGCTCCCCATGTTCCTGTCCGGGCGGCTCTACGACGACGGCGTCATCGACCCCCGCGACACCCGCACCGTGCTCGGCCTGTGCCTGTCCGCCGTCCACACCACCCCCTACGAGGGCGCGCGCGGCGGCTTCGGCGTCTTCCGGATGTGAGGAACCAAGTGATTGCTTCCGTACTGGTCGCCAACCGGGGCGAGATCGCCTGCCGCGTCTTCCGCACCTGCCGCGAGGCGGGCATCCGCACCGTCGCCGTGCACTCGGACGCCGACGAGAACGCCCTCCACGTGCGCGTGGCCGACGCCGCCGTACGCCTGCCGGGCGCGTCGCCCGCCGACACCTACCTGCGCGGCGAACTGATCGTGAAGGCCGCGGTCGCCGCCGGAGCCGACGCCGTCCACCCCGGCTACGGCTTCCTCTCCGAGAACGCCGACTTCGCGCGCGCCGTGCGGGACGCGGGGCTGGTGTGGATCGGGCCGCCGCCCGAGGCCATCGAGGAGATGGCGTCCAAGACCCGTGCCAAGGAGCTGATGGGCCTCGCGCCCCTCACCGACGTCACCGCGGCCGACCTGCCGGTGCTGGTGAAGGCGGCGGCCGGCGGCGGCGGACGCGGCATGCGCGTCGTCCGGGACCTCGCCGACCTCGACGCCGAACTGACCGCCGCCCGCGCGGAGGCCGCGAGCGCCTTCGGCGACGGCGAGGTGTTCGTCGAGCCGTACCTGGAGAACGGCCGCCACGTCGAGGTGCAGATCCTCGCCGACACCCACGGCACCGTGTGGGCGCTCGGCACCCGCGACTGCTCCCTCCAGCGCCGCCACCAGAAGGTGATCGAGGAGGCCCCGGCGCCCGGCCTGAGCCCCGGTCTCACCGCCGAGCTCCACGACCTCGCCGTGCGCGCCGCCCGCGCCGTCGACTACGTCGGTGCCGGGACCGTCGAGTTCCTCGTCGCCGACGGCAGGGCGCACTTCCTGGAGATGAACACCCGCCTCCAGGTCGAACACCCCGTCACCGAGGCCGTCTTCGGCATCGACCTCGTCGCCCTCCAGCTCGGGATCGCCGAAGGACAGGCCCTCGAAGGCGATCCCCCGCCCCCGCGCGGCCACGCCGTCGAGGCCCGCCTGTACGCCGAGGACCCGTCCCGGGGCTGGGCCCCGCAGACCGGGCGCCTGCACCGCCTGACCGTGCCCGACGGCATCCGCCTGGACACCGGCTGCACCGACGGCGACGACATCGGCGTCCACTACGACCCGATGCTCGCCAAGGCGGTCGCCCACGCGCCCACGCGCGCGGAGGCCGTCCGCCGCCTCGCCGGCGCCCTGGAACGGGCGGCGATCCACGGCCCGGTCACCAACCGCGACCTGCTCGTCCGCTCGCTGCGCCACGAGGAGTTCACGTCCGGCCGCATGGACACCGGCTTCTACGACCGCCACCTGACCGGCCTGACGCGGCCCGCCCCCGACCCGCTCGCCCCCCTGGCCGCCGCCCTGGCCGACGCGAGCACCCGCGCGGGCCGCTTCGGCGGCTGGCGCAACCTGCCCTCGGGACCCCAGGTCAAGCGCTACGCCGTGGACGGCGAGGAAGTCGAGGTCCGCTACCGCCACACCCGTACCGGTCTCGCCGCCGACGGCGTCCGCGTCGTCCACGCCGACGCCGGGCGGGTCGTCCTCGAAACCGACGGCGTGCAGCGCCGCTTCGCCGTCGCCCGCTACGGCGACCAGGTCCACGTCGACGCCACGCGCCTCACCGCCCTGCCCCGCTTCCCCGACCCCACCACCCAGCACGCCCCCGGCTCCCTCCTGGCCCCGATGCCGGGCACGGTCGTCCGCGTCGCGGAGGGCCTGACGGAGGGCACCACCGTCCAGGCGGGCCAGCCGTTGCTGTGGCTGGAGGCCATGAAGATGGAACACCGGATCACTGCTCCGGCCACGGGAACGCTCGCCGCGCTGAACGCCGTACCGGGACAGCAAGTGACGGTCGGCTCTCTGCTGGCGGTGGTGCAAGCGTCCTAGGCGCGCGGGGAACCGCGCGACAAGCCACGACGAAGCCCGCACCCGAAGGAGCACACAGATGTCCGCCCTCGTCGAATCCGAAGAGCACAAGTCCCTCCGCGCAGCGGTGGCGGCCTTCGCCCGGACCCACCCCCACATCGCCAGCCCCGAAGACAACCGGCGCCTCTGGCAAGCCGCCGCCAAGCTCGGCTACATAGGCGTCAACCTGCCGGAGGCATACGGCGGAGGCGGCGCCGGCATCACCGAACTCTCCCTCGTCCTCGAAGAGCTGGGCGCCGCGGGCAACCCCCTGCTCATGATGATCGTCTCCCCGGCGATCTGCGGCACCGTCATCGCCCGCTTCGGCACCGAGGAACAGAAGCGCGAGTGGCTCCCGCCGCTCGCCGACGGCACCCGCCTCATGGCCTTCGGCATCACCGAACCCGACGCCGGCTCCAACAGCCACCGCATCACCACCACCGCCCGCCGCGACGCGGCCACCGGGGACTGGGTCCTCACCGGACGCAAGGTCTTCGTCTCCGGCGTCGACATCGCCGACGCCACCCTGATCGTCGGCCGCACCGAGGACGCTCGCACCGGCAGGCTCAAGCCCTGCCTGTTCATCGTCCCGCGCGACGCCCCCGGCTTCGGACGCCGCCCCATCGACATGGAACTGTCCGCCGTGGAGCGGCAGTTCGAACTGACCCTGGACGACGTACGGCTGCCCGCCGACGCCCTGGTCGGCGACGAGGACGCGGGGCTCCTCCAGCTCTTCGCCGGTCTCAACCCCGAGCGCGTGATGACGGCGGCGTTCGGCATCGGCATGGGCCGCTACGCCCTCGGCAAGGCCCTCGCGTACGCCCGTGAGCGCACCGTGTGGAAGACCCCCATCGGCGCCCACCAGGCCATCGCGCACCCCCTCGCCCAGGCCCACATCGACCTCGAACTGGCCCGCCTGATGATGCAGAAGGCGGCCCACCTGTACGACGCGGGTGACGACGTCGGCGCCGGCGAGGCCGCCAACATGGCGAAGTACGCGGCCGGGGAGGCCTGTGTGAAGGCCGTCGACCAGGCCGTGCACACCCTCGGCGGCAACGGCCTCACCCGCGAGTACGGCCTCGGCCGGCTGATCACGGCGTCGCGCGTCGCCCGGATCGCCCCGGTGAGCCGGGAGATGATCCTCAACTACGTCTCCCACCAGACCCTGGGCCTTCCCAAGTCGTACTAGGCCGTATACAGCCCGCGTTGGAGGAACCGTGTTCCGCAGCGAGTACGCAGACGTCCCGCCCGTCGACCTGCCCATCCACGACGCGGTGCTCGGCGGGGCCGCCGCCTTCGGCGGCACCCCGGCGCTGATCGACGGCACCGACGGCACCACCCTCACCTACGAGCAGGTGGACCGCTTCCACCGGCGCGTCGCCGCCGCCCTCGCCGAGACCGGCGTACGCAAGGGCGACGTCCTCGCCCTGCACAGCCCCAACACCGTCGCCTTCCCCCTGGCCTTCTACGCGGCCACCCGCGCGGGCGCCTCCGTCACCACCGTGCACCCGCTCGCCACCGCCGAGGAGTTCGCCAAGCAGCTGAAGGACTGCGCCGCCCGCTGGATCGTCACCGTCTCACCGCTCCTCGCCACCGCCCGCCGTGCCGCCGAACTGGCGGGCGGCGTCCAGGAGATCCTGGTCTGCGACAGCGCGCCCGGCCACCGCTCCCTCGTCGACATGCTGGCCTCGACCGCACCCGAACCGTCCGTCGCCATCGACCCCGCGGAGGACGTCGCCGCCCTGCCGTACTCCTCGGGCACCACCGGTACGCCCAAGGGCGTGATGCTCACCCACCGGCAGATCGCCACCAACCTCGCCCAGCTCGAACCGCTGATGCCCGCCGCACCCGGCGACCGCGTCCTCGCCGTGCTGCCGTTCTTCCACATCTACGGCCTCACCGCCCTGATGAACGCCCCGCTGCGGCTCGGCGCCACCGTCGTCGTGCTGCCCCGCTTCGACCTGGAGCAGTTCCTCGCCGCCATCCAGAACCACCGCATCACCAGCCTCTACGTCGCCCCGCCGATCGTCCTGGCCCTCGCCAAGCACCCCCTGGTCACCGACTACGACCTGTCCTCGCTGAAGTACGTCGTCAGCGCCGCCGCCCCGCTGGACGCGCGCCTCGCCGCCGCCTGCTCCCAGCGGCTCGGCCTGCCGCCCGTCGGCCAGGCCTACGGCATGACGGAACTGTCCCCGGGCACCCACGTCGTCCCCCTCGACGCCATGGCCGCCGCGCCGCCCGGCACCGTCGGCAAGCTGATCGCCGGCACCGAGATGCGGATCGTATCCCTCACCGAACCCGGCAAGGACCTCGGAACCGGCGAAGCCGGGGAGATCCTCATCCGCGGGCCGCAGGTCATGAAGGGCTACCTGGGCCGGCCCGACGCCACCGCCGCCGTGATCGACGAGGAGGGCTGGCTGCACACCGGCGACGTCGGGCACGTCGACGGGGGAGGCTGGCTGTTCGTCGTCGACCGGGTCAAGGAGCTGATCAAGTACAAGGGGTTCCAGGTGGCCCCCGCCGAACTGGAGGCCCTCCTGCTCACCCACCCCGGCGTCGCCGACGCGGCCGTCATCGGCGCCTACGACGACGACGGCAACGAGGTACCGCACGCCTTCGTCGTCCGCCGGCCGGCCGCACCCCGGCTCGCGGAGGGCGAGATCATGATGTACGTCGCCGAACGCGTCGCCCCCTACAAACGCGTCCGCCGGGTCACCTTCGTCGACGCCGTCCCCCGGGCCGCCTCCGGCAAGATCCTCCGCCGGCAGCTGAGGGAGCGGCGATGACCCTTATCAACCGCACCCGCGCCCGGGGCGTCGAGACCCTCACCCTCGACTCGCCGCACAACCGCAACGCCCTGTCCGCCGCCCTCGTCGGCGACCTCGCCGACGCCCTCGCCGCGGCGGGCGGCGACCCCGGCGTCCGCGCCGTCGTCCTCACCCACACCGGCACCACCTTCAGCGCCGGCGCCGACCTGCGCGACCCGCCCGACCCCGACGCCCTGGTCGGCCTGTTCCGGCGGATCGCCGAAGTGCCGAAGCCGGTGATCGCCCGGGTCGCCGGACACGTCCGCGCGGGCGGCCTCGGCCTGGTCGCCGCCTGCGACATCGCGGCGGCGTCCACGGCGTCGACCTTCGCCTTCACCGAGGTCCGCATCGGCGTGGCGCCCGCCGTGATCTCCCTGACCCTGCTGCCCCGCACCGACCCCCGCGCCCTCGCCCGTTACTACCTCACCGGCGAGCGCTTCGACGCCGCCGAGGCCGCCCGCATCGGCCTGGTCACGGCGGCGGGCGACGACGTGGACGCCGTACTCGAACCCGTCCTCGACGGTGTGCGCCGTGCCTCACCCCAGGGTCTGGCCGAGACGAAACGGCTGCTCACGGCTAGGGTGCTGGAAGCCTTCGACCGGGACGCGGCCGGCCTGACCGCGCTCTCGGCCCGGCTGTTCGCCTCCCCGCAGGCCCGCGAGGGGATGACGGCCTTCCTCGAACGACGGGATCCGCAATGGGTGGTGTGAGCGGCGCCGTGGGCGCGGCCGAGCGTGCGGAGCGCGTGCCCAAGCAGGACCGCAGCCGGGCCACCCGGCAGCGGCTCCTGGAGGCCGCCGTGGCCTGCCTCGCCGCGCGCGGCTGGGCCGGCTCCACGGTCTCCGTCGTCGCCGAGCACGCCGGTGTCTCCCGCGGCGCCGCCCAGCATCACTTCCCCACCCGCGAGGACCTCTTCACGGCGGCCGTGGAGTACGTCGCCGAGGAACGCTCCACCGCGCTGCGCGCCCTCTTCCCCGACGGCGCGGCCGCCGGGGACCGGCGCGCGGTGGTCGCCGCCCTCGTCGACCTCTACACCGGCCCGCTCTTCCGCGCCGCCCTGCACCTGTGGGTCGCCGCCTCCAACGAGGAGCAGCTGCGCGGCCGGGTCACCGAACTGGAGGCCCGCGTCGGCCGCGAGAGCCACCGCGTCGCCGTCGACCTCCTGGGCGCCGACGAGACCCGCCCCGGCGCCCGCGAGACCGTCCAGGGCCTCCTGGACATGGCCCGCGGCCTGGGCCTGGCCAACCTCCTCACCGACGACGCGGCCCGGCGGGAGAGGGTGGTCGAGCAGTGGACGCGCCTGCTGGAGCAGGCGCTGGACTGAGCCGGGCGGCCGGTCGCCGCGGGAGGTCGCTCTGCCCTCGGCGGACGGGCGGCGCCCCGGTGGACCCGGCGCGGACCCGGCGTCACGCCGGCGCGCTCGGC
The DNA here is from genome assembly GCF_004364245.1 of Streptomyces sp. BK208. Lineage (GTDB taxonomy): Bacteria > Actinomycetota > Actinomycetes > Streptomycetales > Streptomycetaceae > Streptomyces. The sequence continues at coordinate 111,967 of NZ_SOAV01000010.1, forward strand.
CGGCTCACGGACTCAGCCGCTCCACCCGCCAGCCACCGCCGCCCTCCGCCACGTACCGCAGCCGGTCGTGCAGCCGGTTCTCCCGGCCCTGCCAGAACTCCACCGACCCCGGCACCACCCGGAACCCGCCCCAGTGCGGCGGCACCGGCACCTGCTCGCCCTCCGGATAGCGCGCGGCCAGCTCGGCGTACGCCGAGTCCAGGGCGCCGCGGCCCGGCACCACCGAGGACTGGACGCTCGCCCAGGCACCCAGCTGTGAGCCGTGCGGCCGGGTCCGGAAGTAGGCGGCGGTCTCGTCCCGCCCGGTGCGGCGCGCCACACCCGTGACCACGACCTGCCGGGCCATGGGATGCCAGGGGAACAGCAGCGAGACGTACGGGTTCGCGTCCAGCTCGCGCGCCTTGCGGGAGTCGTAGTTGGTGTAGAAGACGAACCCCTGCTCGTCGAAGTGCTTCAGCAGCACCGTGCGGGAGCTGGGCCGCCCCTCGGCGTCCGCGGTGGACACCACCATGGCGTTCGGCTCGAACAGCCCACCGTCCGTCGCCGCCTGCTTGAACCAGCGCGCGAACTGCTCGACGGGCGTCGCCGCCAGCTCGGGCTCGGCCAGCCCCTCGGCCCGGTACTGCTTGCGCATCGAGGCGAGGTCGAAGGGGACTTCGGCGCCGGCGGGACGGGTGGAATCGGCTTCGCGATCGGTCACGCCGCCCATCCTGCCGCATCCCTCCGTCCCCCGGACCCGGCTGGCACCGAGTGCCGCACCCACTCCCCAAGCGCGGCACGCGGGGATATCGTGCTTGCTCCCGCTCCGGCCGGATGACCGACGGCCGCACGGGGCATCACAGGGGTGACCGGCAGGACCGCGAGTCGAGCACGACCGTGGATCCATGGGGGCGCCGCACCGCCTCCCGCCCAGGTCGCCGTACACCACTGATCACGAGGAGCCGCCTGATGTCCGACTTCGTACCCGGACTAGAGGGAGTCGTCGCCTTCGAGACGGAGATCGCCGAACCCGACAAGGAGGGCGGCGCCCTCCGCTACCGCGGCGTCGACATCGAGGACCTGGTCGGGCACGTCTCCTTCGGCAACGTGTGGGGCCTGCTCGTCGACGGAGCCTTCAACCCCGGCCTGCCGCCCGCCGAGCCCTTCCCCATCCCCGTGCACTCCGGCGACATCAGGGTCGACGTCCAGTCCGCCCTCGCCATGCTCGCGCCCGCCTGGGGCCTCAAACCCCTCCTGGACATCGACGCCGGGCAGGCCCGCGACGACCTCGCCCGCGCCGCCGTCATGGCCCTGTCCTACGTCGCCCAGTCGGCGCGCGGCCAGGGCCTGCCCATGGTCCCGCAGCGCGAGATCGACAAGGCCGAGTCGGTCGTCGAACGCTTCATGATCCGCTGGCGCGGCGAGCCCGACCCCAAGCACGTCGCCGCCGTCGACGCCTACTGGACCTCCGCCGCCGAGCACGGCATGAACGCCTCCACCTTCACCGCCCGCGTCATCGCCTCCACCGGCGCGGACGTGGCCGCCGCCCTCTCCGGGGCCGTCGGCGCCATGTCGGGGCCGCTGCACGGCGGCGCCCCCTCGCGCGTCCTGCACATGATCGAGGAGATCGAGCGCACCGGCGACGCCGAGGCCTACGTCAAGAAGACCCTCGACGCCGGCGAACGCCTGATGGGCTTCGGCCACCGCGTCTACCGCGCCGAGGACCCCCGCGCCCGCGTCCTGCGCCGCACCGCCCGTGAGCTGGGCGCCCCGCGCTACGAGGTCGCCGAGGCCCTGGAGAAGGCCGCCCTCGCCGAGCTCCACGCCCGCCGCCCCGACCGCGTGCTGGCCACGAACGTCGAGTTCTGGGCCGCGATCATGCTGGACTTCGCGGAGGTCCCGGCGCCCATGTTCACCTCGATGTTCACCTGCGCCCGCACCGCAGGCTGGTCCGCCCACATCCTGGAGCAGAAGCGCACCGGCCGTCTGGTCCGCCCGTCCGCCCGCTACGTGGGCCCGGGCACCCGGGACCCGCGCGAGATCGAGGGCTACGACGACATCGCGGGCTGACCGCCCCGGTCCCGGAACGCAGGCGACCCGCGAGTCTGGTTCCTCCGTGGAGGAGCCGGCCGGACGTACCGGCGACTCGCGGGTCGGGTGACTGCATTGGGATTGGGCCGGCTGCACGCGTCTTTCACGCGCTGGCCCGGCGCCGCACTCCGTGTGGTGCCGGGCCGCTAGCCCGCAGCCACCTCACGCGTCCGGTTGTCATACATCTGCCGAACCACCTCCCTTCTCGTGTACGGCCCACCCTAGGAACCGGGCGGCCGCCGGTTCAAATGATTTTCCGGATCGATTCGTCGTCGATCACCCATGGACGCGTCTTCGCTGCTCACCTACGGTTTCGCTCATGACGAAACGCCAGGGGGACCCGCCCGTCAGGCGGGCGGTGGTCAGCGGGTCGACGTTCGAGGAACGGATCGGGTACGCCCGGGCCGTCGTCGACGGGGACCGGGTGCACGTGTCGGGGACGACCGGCTTCGACTACGCGTCGATGACGATCCCCGAGGGCGTGGTGGACCAGGCCGAGCAGTGCCTGCGGAACATCGGGGCCGCGCTGGCCGCGGCCGGGTGCACCTTCGCGGACGTGGTCCGGGTGCGGTACCTGCTGCCCGCCCGGGAGGACTTCGAGCCGTGCTGGCCCGTGCTGCGGGAGGCGTTCGGGCGGGTGCGGCCGGCCGCGACGATGATGGTGTGCGGGCTCGCGGACGAACGCATGCGCATCGAGATCGAGGTGGACGCGCGGCGGGGCCCGGTCGCCGCCGGAGCGGGCCCGGGGCTGCGGATCGAGCCGGTGGACGGGGACGCCATGGTGGAGGAGTGGCGGCACGTGCACAACGTCATCGTGCCGCCGGCCGCCATGACCCCGGACGAGGCGCGGGAACGCTCCGGGCGCAACCGCCTGGCCAACGCCTACCTCGGGGACGTCCTCGTCGGCTGCTCCACCGTGCGACCGCCCGGGGACGGGGAGCGGGTGGCGACCGTGATCGCCCGGGTGCTGCCGGCGTACCGGGGACGCGGGATCGGCACGGCGCTCTACGAGGAGGGCCTGGCGCACGCGCGCGTGCTGGGCGCCTCGGTGGTGGAGACCGTGGTGCTGGCGGCCAACGCCGACGGACTGCGGTTCGCCGGGGCGCGGGGGTTCGTGGAGACGGAGCGGTACGTGCTCGACGGCGAGCGCGACGAGTGGGTCGATCTGAGGCTCGCCGGCCGCCCGGACGACTCCCCCGGGGCGCCCTCATGACGGGGGCTTATGCCGAGTTTCCGCAGTACGACGATTTCCGCGAAGTTGCGGGAACCCGGTGTGTGCTGCATCACGTTCGAGTTGAATGAAGGCCAGCGAGTGAACCGACGTACGGTACGGCGGACGCAGCCTGCAGGGGGTCCAGGTGAGTGCTTCCCGGCGTAGTGGGACCACCGACGAGCTGGGGCCGGACGAGCCGGAGCAGCCCGAGCGGGACGGCGCGGACCTGTTGGCCGCGCTCCTCGACGGCATGGACGCGGCCTTGTGCGCCTTCGACGCGGACGGGGTGGTGACGCATTGGAACCGCGAGGCGGAGCGGATCCTCGGCTGGAGCGCGGCCGAGGCCGTGGGACGGCGGGGCTTCGCGGGCTGGGCCGTGCGCAGCGCGGACGCCGGTGAGGTCGAGGACCGGCTGCTGTCCGCGATGCGGGCGCCCGGGCGCCAGGTGCACGAGTTCGCCCTGCTGACCAAGGACGGCGGCCGGGTGCTGGTGCGGACGCAGTCCGCGGCGGTGCGGGGCCCCGACGGGAGGCCCGCGGGCGTGTACTGCGCGTTCAGCGAGGTGCACGCGCAGATCGACCTGGAGCGGTCCATCGCGCTGAGCGAGGCCCTGCTCGAGGACGCGAGCTGGGGTGTCGTCCTGGTCGACGCGGACCTGCGGCCCGCCGTGGTCAACGCGCACGCGGCGCGTGCCCTGGGTGCCGGGCGCACGTCGGTGCTCGGGCGGCCGCTCGGCGATCTGCTCGCCCAGGGCGTCGAGGAGCTGGAGAACGCGCTGACGCACGTCCTGGCGGAGGGCGCGCCGCCCGCGCCGGCCGAGGTGTGGGTGAGCCTGCGCACGCCGGAGGGTGAGCGGCGCCGGTGCTGGCGCAGCGGGTTCGTGCGGCTGGCCTCACCGCTCGCCGAGGAGCCGGTGCCGCTGGGCGTCGGCTGGCTGTTCCAGGACGTCACGGAGTCCAGGCAGGCCGAGCAGGAGGCGTCGCTGCTGCGGTTCCGGGCCAACCAGCTGCACCGGGCGGCGCGTGCCGCGGCCGAGTGCGAGGACCCGGCGGAGGCCGCCGTCGTCCACCTGGACTTCGCGCTGGCCGGGTTCGCCGACCATGCCCTGATCGACCGGGTCGTGGGCGGGGCGGTGCCGGACACCGACGCGGCCGAGCCGGTGCGGCTGGTGCGGGTCGCGGCCACGCCGTCCGGTGCGCCGGGGCCGAGCGTGCCGTCCGGGACCTCCGGGCTGCCGGTGCGCTACGGCGAGGGGCACCCCGCCGTGCAGTGCGTCGAGCGGGCGGGGTCGGTGCGGGCCAGCGCGGGTGTGCGGACGGTGCCCGAGGAGCAGGTGCGGCGGTGGGCCACGGCCCGGCAGTGGCCGACGGACACCGTGCACGGCCTGTGCGCGGTGCTGCGCAGCCGCGGCAGGACCCTCGGCGTCGTCACGTTCCTGCGGGGCGCGGGCCGCAGCGCGTTCGAGCGGCAGGACGTGATGTACGCCGAGGACGTGGCGGTGCGGATCGCGATGGCGCTGGACCTGGCCGGCGCGGTGGAACACCGGTAGCGCCGGTCCGGCGGATCACGACGCGGGAGAAGCCACGGCGCCTCGTCGGCGCCGGTGACGACGGTCGCGCGCCGCGCTCGCGGCATGCTCCGGCGGGCGCCGGCGGCCCCAGCGGCAGCCGGCGGCAGTCGGCGGCCTGAGTGGCTGCGGCGCCCCGGCGACGGTCGGCGGGCTCTCGCCCCGAGCGGCTCATGGCCGGGGCGGCGCCACCGGCCACGGAGCCCGGCGGTCTGCGGGAGCCGGGCGGTCTGTGGGAGCCGGGCGGTCTGCGGGTCCCGGGGCCGCGCGCAGCGCGGGTAGATGCGGGTGCGGTACCGGCGCCCCGGCGGCGGTCGGCGGGCTCTCGCCCCGAGCGGCTCATGGCCGGGGCGGCGCCACCGGCCACGGAGCCGGGCGGTCTGCGGGTCCCGGGGCCGCGCGCAGCGCGGGTAGATGCGGGTGCGGTACCGGCGCCCCGGCGGCGGTCGGCGGGCCTTCGGCCCGAGCACCTCATGGCCGGAGCGGCGCCACCGGCCGCAGAGCCCGGCGGTCTGCGGGCCCCCGGCCCGCGCTCAGCGCCGGTAGAAGATGCGGTCCCGGTACTGCTCCAGGACGCGGCCGTTCCACTCGTGGCCGCCGTCCACGTTGCCCGAGCGCAGCAGCGGGGGTTCGACGCCGCGGTCGGCGAGGGTGGCGGCCGCCGTGGCCGTCATCGCCTGCATGAGGGCGCTGGTGACGACCGTGGAGGCGGGCGCGAAGGGCGCCGGGACGGTGTCCAGGGTCAGCTCCGCGTCACCGACGGCGATCTTGGAGTCCAGCACGAGGTCGCAGTGGTCCTTGAGGAACGTGCCGGAGGAGTGCCGCGAGGTCGTCTCGGAGGCGTACGCCACCGAGGTCACGCCGATGACCCGGACGCCGAGGGCCCGGGCGTTCATGGCCATCTCCACGGGCAGGGCGTTGCGCCCGGACAGCGAGATGATCACGAGGGCGTCCCCCGCGCGCAGCGGGGAGGAGTCCAGCACGGCGCTCGCGAGGCCGTCGACGCGTTCCAGGGCGGAGCCGAGGGTGGCCGGCATCACGTCGACGCCGACGACGCCGGGCACGGTGAGCAGGTTCATCAGGGCGAGCCCGCCGGCCCGGTACACCACGTCCTGGGCGGCGAGCGAGGAGTGCCCGGCGCCGAAGGCGAAGAGCCGGCCGCCGCTCTGCACGGTGTCGGCGAGCAGCGTGCCGGCCGCCTCGATGCCGTCCGCCTCCTCGTCGCGCACGCGGCGCAGGAGATCGATCGCCGCGTCGAGGAACTGGCCGGCCGGCTTGCGGTCGCTCATGCGGGGCCCCTTCGGTGTGGCTGTGTCGCGGATCACGGTGCGGTCTGGACCAGTGCGGTGTCAATACGGCGTCGACGCGGCGGGGCCGGTGCGAGCGGGCGTGTCGGGGCGCCGCTTCCGACGGCGGGGCACGGTTGTCGGTGGTATGCGTCAGAATTGGTGCAGGGCCAGCGCACGCGCCGGTGGGCCGTAGCCTCCGGCAATCTCATCGAGGGGCACGAATGTCCGGACTGATCGACACCACGGAGATGTACCTCCGCACCATCCTCGAGCTGGAGGAGGAAGGTGTGGTCCCGATGCGTGCGCGGATCGCCGAGCGGCTCGACCAGAGCGGTCCGACGGTCAGCCAGACGGTGGCGCGCATGGAGCGCGACGGCCTGGTGGCCGTCGCGGCGGACCGGCATCTGGAGCTGACCGAGGAGGGCAGGCGGCTGGCGACGCGCGTGATGCGCAAGCACCGGCTCGCGGAGTGCCTGCTCGTCGACGTGATCGGCCTGGAGTGGGAGCAGGTGCACGCCGAGGCGTGTCGCTGGGAGCACGTGATGAGCGAGGCCGTCGAGCGCCGCGTCCTGGAGCTGCTGCGGCACCCGACCGAGTCGCCGTACGGGAACCCGATCCCGGGCCTGGAGGAGCTGGGCGAGAAGGACGGCGCCGATCCGTTCCTGGACGAGGGCATGGTGTCCCTCGCCGACCTCGACCCGGGGCTCGAGGGCAAGACGGTCGTCGTGCGCCGCATCGGCGAGCCGATCCAGACGGACGCGCAGCTGATGTACACGCTGCGCAGGGCCGGGGTGCAGCCGGGCTCGGTGGTGAGCGTGACCGAGTCGGCCGGCGGCGTGCTGGTGGGCAGTGGCGGCGAGGCCGCCGAGCTGGAGGCGGAGACCGCCTCCCACGTGTTCGTCGCCAAGCGCTGACCGGACCCGGGAGGGCCCCGCGGGGCCCGTTGACCGGGTCCCGTCGATTCGGCGACCCGGTGCCGCCGAACGGCAGCGGCCGGACGCTTCGCGTGCCAGGCTGTGCCGTGGGGCGGTGGACGCGAGAGGCGAGACGCGAGGGACTCCTGGCCGCGGCTGACAGCGATGTCGCCGGGGGCCGGAGAGGGGGAGGGAAGATGACGGAGAGACGGAGAGGGCCCCGGCGCCGAGTGGCGCCGGGGCCTGTCCTCCCCTGTGCTGACCTGGAGCCCCGAGCTCTCAAGGTCAATCCCCTCGGACCGTTTTCCCCGAGCGGTCCGCCTCCCGTTGAAGATCTCCCCCGGGCGGCTGCGATCAATCCCTGAGGGGTGTCACTCGAACGAGGGGTGTTGTCCTTCGGGACGGCTCTTTCGAATGAGTATTCGATACTCTGCACGGCAGGCAGGACACGGTTCACAGGACCGGCCGGCCCGCGAGGGCGGGCGGGTCCGAGCGGAGCTTGGGGGTGCCAGGACCTATGGCGCGGCGCATCGATGTGACCGGCGCGGGCGGCGTGCGCCTCGCCGCCTGGGAGTTCGGGGACCCTCCCAAGACCGACCGGACGCAGGGCGCCACCGCCGCCGCGTCCGGGGCTCAGGACCTGCCCGGCGTGCTGTTATTGCACGGCCTGATGGGCCGTGCCTCGCACTGGGCCCCCACCGCCCGCTGGCTCTCCGCCCGGCACCGGGCCGTCGCCCTGGACCAGCGCGGCCACGGCCGCAGCGACAAGCCCCCGCACGGCGCCTACACCCGCGAGGCCTACGTCGGGGACGTCGAGGCCGCCCTGGAGCAGCTCGGTCTCGGCCCGGCCGTCCTCATCGGCCACGCCATGGGCGCGCTGACCGCCTGGCAGCTCGCCGCCAAGCGCCCCGACCTGGTCCGCGGTCTGATCATCTGCGACATGCGCGCCTCCGCCCTCGGCGCCGCGTCCCAGCACACCTGGACCGAGTGGTTCCGTGCCTGGCCGGTCCCCTTCGCCACGCTCGCCGACGTCCGCAAGTGGTTCGGCGAGGACGACCCCTGGGTGGAGCGCCCCAACCCGGCCCGCGGCGAGTTCTACGCGGAGGTGATGGCCGAGTCCCCGGACGGCTGGCGTCCCGTCTTCGAACCGGAGCAGATGCTGCGCTCCCGGGAGACCTGGGTGTACGACGCCCACTGGGAGGAGCTGACCCAGGTGCGCTGCCCCGCCCTGGTCGTGCGCGGTCTCGACGGCGAGCTGGGCCGCGCCGAGGCCCAGGAGATGGTCCGCGTCCTGCCCAGGGGCCAGTACGCGGAGGTGGCCGACGCCGGCCACCTCGTCCACTACGACCAGCCGGACGCGTGGCGGGCGGCCATCGAGCCCTTCCTGGACGGCCTCAGGGACACCTGAGGCCCCAGGACCGCCGGGACACCTGAGCCCCCAGGACCGCCGGGACACCCGAGCGCCCCGGACGGCCCACGTCGCCCAGCCGCTCGCGGTCACCCGCCCGCACCGGACGCGGCCGTCACCCCCTGCTGACCGCCGTGAGGATCTCCGGCAACCGCCGGGCCGTGCGCGGCGCCGCCAGTCGCAGGCCGAGCAGCGTCAGCGCCGCGCCGTACACCGCGCCGACCGGCAGCAGCAGCCGGGCCCACCCGCCCGCGCCGCCGGCGTGCAGCCAGACCGTCAGCGCGATCACGGGCGCGCACAGCAGGGCCGCGCCCGCCATGCCGCCGAAGATCGAGATCCAGGCGAGCCCGACCTGTCCCGGGGCGACGTTCTTGTACCCCTCCTGCGGGATGGAGTACGGGAAGCGCGCCGAGGTCCACGCGCCGGTCGCCAGCATCGCGCCGAGCAGCGCGAAGGACAGGCCGAGCGCCTCCGGCAGGGTCCGCCAGTCGCCGAGCATCGCGGTGGTCAGGACCGTCACGAGGGTCGCGTACGGCAGGGTGATCAGCAGCAGTGCCAGCGCGCGGGCCCGCAGCTCGACGTAGGCGTCCCGGGTCGACGAGATGGTCATGGCCACCATCCAGAACGCGGACGTGTCCTGCCCGAACTGGTTGTACATCTGGATGCCGAGCATCCCGGCGGCGAAGCAGGCGAAGTAGACCGAGCCGGTGCCCTGCCAGGCGTTGAACACCGGCACGATCAGGCCGATGGCCAGCGAGGTCACCCACGCCGCCTTGGTCTTCGGGTCGCGCCACACGTAGCGCAGGGTGCGTTCCATGGTGGTGCCGGTGCGGCCCGCCGGCAGCCACCGGGCGGCCCCCGCCGAGCCGCGCTCGCGCGCCGCCCCGGTGTCGCCCTCGACCGTGGAGCCGTCGGGCGCCGTCATCAGCCGCGTCAGATGCCGCGCCCACACCCGCAGCAGCAGCACCAGCGCCGCCGCGGTCAGCGCCAGCCGGGCGACCGCCACGCCGTACGACCCGTCGCTCGCCGCGTCCATCGCGCCGACCGCCGACGCGGGCGGCACCCACCGCAGCACGTCGGCCACCGGATCGAGCTCTCCGAGCCCCGACGAGCCCAGCCGCTGCGCGCCGAAGTTCACGAGCTGCGCGCCGATCGCCACGACCAGCCCGCTGAGCACGGCGAGATCGCGCCCCCTGCGGCTGGTCAGCAGCCGTACGTTGGCTGCGGCGACGGCCCGCGCGAGGGTCACGCACACCAGCAGCGCCAGCACCGCGCCGACGACACCGACGACGTACGCCGCCCCGCCGTGCGCGACCGCGACCACGGAACCGGCGAACAGGCACAGCGTGAACAGCGGGCCGATGCCCACCAGCGAGGACGTGAGCAGGGCCCGCACCAGGGGGCCGGGCCGCAGCGGCAGCATCACCAGCCGGGTGGGGTCGAGCGTCTCGTCGCCGCCCGGGAAGAACAGCGGCATCACCGCCCAGCCCACCGCGAGCACCGCGGCGAGCAGCACGACCAGCGCGTCCACGTGCGCGTACCCGCGCAGCGCGATCAGGCCGATCAACTGGAGCGCGGCGAAGAGCAGCACGAGGACGGCCGAGGCGATGTAGGCGGCTCGCCGCCCGCCGGACTGCCGCAGCCCGTTGCGCAGGAGCGACAGCTTCAGCCGTACGAAGACCGAGGTGAGCGAGGGGACGGAGCCGCGCGGTGGGCCCGGCGGGGACGGCGCGGGCGGAACCGACGCGTCCGGCGAGGTCGGCGCGCTCATCGGGCCCCGCCGCCCAGCCAGTCCAGGTCCGTACCGGCGTCCCGGCCCTGTGCGCCGACGAGTTCGAGGAACGCCTCCTGCAGCGACGCCGCCCCGCCGCGCACCTCGGTGAGGGTGCCGGTGGCGCGGATGCGGCCGGCGGCCATGACGGCCACCCAGTCGCACAGGGACTCCACCAGCTCCATGACGTGGGAGGAGAAGACGACGGTGGCGCCGGAGGCGGTGTAACGCTCCAGGACGCCCCGGATGGTCTGGGCGGAGACCGGGTCGACGCCCTCGAACGGCTCGTCCAGGAACAGCACTTCCGGGTTGTGCAGCAGCGCGGCCGCCAGCCCGATCTTCTTCCGCATGCCGGTCGAGTAGTCGACGACCAGCTTGTGCTGGGCACCCGCGAGGTCGAGCACGTCGAGGAGCTGCGTGGCCCGCTTGTCGACCTCGTCGCCGGGCAGCCCGCGCAACCGGCCCGTGTAGCCGAGCAGTTCCCGGCCGGAGAGCCGCTCGAACAGCCGCAGTCCTTCGGGCAGCACGCCGATCCTGGCCTTCACCTCGACCGGATCGCGCCACACGTCGTGCCCGACGACCTCGACCGTCCCCTGGTCCGGCCGCAGCAGTCCGGTCACCATGGAGAGCGTGGTGGTCTTCCCGGCCCCGTTCGGCCCGACCAGCCCGATGAACTTGCCCGCCGGCAGCTCCAGATCGATCCCGCCCACGGCCACCTGCTGCCCGAACCGCTTCCAGAGCCCCTGAACCCGCACGGCGCTACCACTCACCACGTCTCCCTCCGTCAACTGCGCACCCTACGGGGGAGAAGCGCCGACAAGGGGCGCGGGACCGTGTCGACATGCGGCTCCGCCGCGTGAGCGCGATCAACCACGGACGGCCGGCAGCCGCCAGAACACAGCCACCCGGCAGATGAAGGGGCGGCGCCCCCTAACGATCCCGACCGCACGCATACGCCAACGCCGAGATCAACTCCTCCACGTCCGGCAGCCACCGGTTCGCGGGCGTCGGCCGGCAGGCCCACTGCACCGCCCCCCACGTCCCCATCCGCGTCGGCGGCGCCGCCACGTACGCCCCCTCGCCGAGCACGCCCAGGTCGAGTGCCCGCGGCGACCACCCCGACCGACGCACCAGGTCGGGCACCTTCACCCCGGCCCCCGGAAGGACGAAGAACCGCATCCGCCGGTCCGGCGCCAGCGTCACCGGGCCCAGGGTCAGCTCCATCCGCTGCATCCGGGCCAGCGCAAGGAACCCGGCGGTCTCGGGCACCTCGACCGCGTCGAAGGTCCGCCCCGTGGGCAGCAGGACCGACGCCGTCTGCTGCTTCTGCCACATGCGCCGGACGACGGTCGCGCTGCCGGACGCCTGGGCCGCCCAGTCCTCGCGCGCCGGATGCGCGCCCGGGGCGGCGCACGCCGCGTCCCCGCAGGAGCAGCACTGCCCCCCGCCGACGGGCACCAGCCAGGTGCCGGGAAACACGTCCCAGTGACGCTCCTCGGCGTAGCGAACGGCGGCCTCCAGCAGCGACGTGCCGCGCTGCTGCGGGATCTGGGCGGCTTCGGTGCCGGGGATGGTCTCTTCCACGAGAACCTCAACTCCCGCGCCCACCGGGGGTTACGGGAGCCGTGCGCGCGGGGGAGGGGCATCGGCGCCGCGGTCGGGGCGCACGGGTGCACATCCGGGGGCGCGCGGGAGGATTCACCGCGGGAGCTGGGTAGCCACGGGTGGGGCCGACGGGCCGACGTGTGCCGGCGCCCCCGAAGTTCACGCAATCCTCGCAAGCTCCGCAAGTCTCGCATTGTCGGCACATCGACGGGGCATTGATCTTCAGGGCCGGATCCGTCTCGTCCGACGATCCGCCGGGACAGATCGAGACCGCATGAGACCGCATGGGGGTTACGCCATGGCCGCAAGGCCTCTCGTCGCGCGGCAGCCGAACGAACGACTGCAGGCGCTCATTCAGGAAGCGGGCTGCTCGAACGCGGGCCTCGCCCGCCGGGTCAACGTGTGCGGGGTCGAGCACGGTCTCGACCTGCGGTACGACAAGACCTCCGTGGCCCGCTGGCTGCGCGGACAGCAACCGCGGGGCCGGGCACCGGCGATCATCGCCGAGGCGCTCGGACGCAAGCTCGGCCGCACGGTCACGATCGACGAGATCGGCATGGCCAACGGCAAGAACCTCGCCTCCGGCGTCGGCCTCCAGTTCTCGCCGACGGTGCTGGGAGCCATCGAGCAGGTCTGCGAGCTGTGGCGCAGCGACGTGGGCCGCCGGGACTTCCTGTCCGGCTCCTCGGTCGCCGCCTCGGCGCTGGTGGAACCCAGCCGGGACTGGCTGATCTCCGCCCCCGACTCGCAGGTGTCGCGTTCGGCCGGGCCGCGGGTGGGCCCGTCCGACGTGGCGGCGGTGCGGGCGATGACGCAGGCGCTGGTGGACCTGGACCACCAGTACGGCAGCGGGCACGTGCGCCCGGTCCTCGTGCACTACCTGAACAGCGTCGTCTCCGGGCTGCTGGCCGGTTCCTACCGGGAGGCGGTCGGACGTGAGTTGTTCGCCACGGTCGCCCGCCTGACCGAGCTGGCCGGGTACATGGCCGTCGACACCGGCCAACCGGGTCTCGCCCAGCGGTACTACATCCAGTCGTTGCGGCTCGCGCAGGCCGCCGGGGACCGCGGCTACGGCGGCTACGTCCTGGCCGCCTCCATGAGCCACCTCGCCGCACAGCTCGGGAACCCGCGCGAGATCGCCCAGTTGGCCCGGGCCGCGCAGGAGGGCGCACGCGGGCGGGTGACGCCGCGCGCGGAGTCGATGTTCCACGCGGCCGAGGCCCGAGGCCACGCGCTCCTCGGCGACGTCCGGGCGGCCCACGAGGCGGCCGGACGGGCGGTCGGCGCGATGGAGTCGGCCGACGCGGCCGCCGGGGACGACCCGGTGTGGATCGCGCACTTCGACGAGGCCTACCTCGCCGACGAGTTGGCGCACTGCCACCGCGACCTCGGACAGGCCGACGCTGCGGCGCGCTACGCCCGCCAGTCCCTGGACGGGCACCCCGAGTCGCGGGCCCGCAGGCGGGCCATCGGCCATGTGCTGTTGGCCACGGCGCAGGTGCAGCAGCGCGAGATCGAACAGGCCTGCCACACGGCGACGAAGGCGGTGGAACTGCTGGAGACGCTGCGCTCCAACCGGGGCGCCGAGTACCTGGACGACTTCCAGGCCCGGCTCGAGCCGTACCGGGAAGAAGCCGTGGTCAGGGAGTTCGGCGCGCGGCTCGATCTGCAGGCCGCCGCGTGAGGGGACGGGGCGCGGATGCGTGAACCGGCGTGAGAATCCGCCGCGGTGAGCGCGAAGGGACATCAACAGCGTGCCGCGGCCGGGTTTTGTTACCGCAGTCACAGGGAAGGAGTTGACGCCCCGGGCGGCGTGGCAGTGGGCTCGGGGGACCCGGTAGCGTGAGCCGACGATTCCGAAGGTCCCCCATTCGTAGGAGTCCCGGTGACGCAGAGTGGACAGGGCGAGGAGCCCTCGGCGCGGCAAGCGCGCGAAGGCATCGTGCTGCCCTCGGACGGCGGGGAGCCCTTGCTGCCCGGCCGGGCCGGCACGCCCGTCGGCCCGCAGGCCGGTGGCCCGCCCGCATCGGCGCCACCCGGCGGCCAGGCCTGGGACCGGCCCTGGGGGCCCGAGCAGCAGCAGAGCCCGCCGGCGGACCCGGGCTGGCCCACCCCGCCCGGAGCCCAGCCGTGGGGTGCACCGGAGTCCCCCCAGCCGTCCGCGCCGTCGCCCGACCCGTCCTACGCGCCGCACGCCTGGCCACCCGCGCAGGGCGGCCAGACCCAGGCGCCCGGTGCCCTGCCGCCGCAGGCAGGCCCCGGTCCGCTCCCGCCGGAGGGCGCGCAGCCCCCGGCGTACGGAGGGTCTGCGGTCGACGCGTACCAGGGCGGTCAGCCGCCGTACGGTCAGCACCACCAACAGCAGCAGTACCAGCAGCATCAGCAATACGAGCAGCACCACCAGCACCAGTACCAGCAGCACCACCAGCATCAGCCGGATCAGCAGCACGAGCAGCACCAGCAGCAGTACGGCGGGACGGCCGCGCCGCTGCCGTCCGCGCCCCTGCCGCCCGCCGACGAGGGTGCCACGCAGTACATGCCGCCGGTCGTGCCGTCCGCCGACGAGGGCGCCACCCAGTACATACCGCACATACCGCCCACGGGGCCGGGTGCGCTGCCGCCGGAGAGACCCGCGCAGCCGCACGCCGCCGAGTCGACGCAGTACCTCGGCCAGGCCCCGCAGTACCCCGCGCAGCCCGCGGCCGGGCACCAGCCCCCGGCGTCCCACCCCGACGCGGAGGCCACGCAGTACATCGCGCCGGTGCCCGGCGGCCCCGCCCCGTTCGGTGCCGGCCCCGGTGCGGACGAGGGGCGTCAGCCGCCCGCCGAGTTCGACAACCTCTTCCGCGGCGCACCCGGCGCCGACGGCCCGGCCTCGGCCACCCAGCAGATGCCCCGCTTCGACGCGCCCCAGGCGCAGTACCCCGGCGACCGGCCCGGATACGCCGCCCCGCAGGGTCCGGGCGGCGGCGGTGACGGCAGGCGACGCGGGACCGGCGGCGACGACGGCGGCCGGGGCGGGCGCTCCGGTTCGCGGCTGCCGCTGATCGCGGCCGTCGGTGTGGGCATCGCGGTCGTCGGGATCGGCGCCGGCGCGATGATGGCGAGCGGAGGGGGAGACGAGGACAAGGGCGGCAACCAGACGGTGTCCGCGACGGCCCCCGCCTCCGAGTCCGAGGCCGCCTCGGCCTCGCCGTCCGTCGACCCGGTCCGGCAGCAGGCCGTCGAGCTGGACAAGCTGCTCGCCGACAGCGGCGACAGCCGCACCACGGTGATCAACGCCGTGAGCGACGTGCGGACCTGCGACAACCTGTCCCAGGCGGCCAAGGACCTGCGCGACGCCGCCCAGCAGCGCAGCGGGCTGGTCGACAGCCTCGGCAAGCTCTCCGTGGACAAGCTGCCCCGGCACACCGAGCTGACCGCCGCGCTCACCAAGGCGTGGCAGGCCTCGGCGTCGGCCGACAACCACTACGCGGCCTGGGCCGACCGCACGGCCGGCAAGAAGGGCTGCAAGAAGGGCAAGGCCACCACGCAGCCCTCGGCGGCCAACCGGGAGAGCGGCACGGCCAGCAAGGAGAAGGCCGAGGCGGCGAAGCTGTGGAACGCCATCGCCAAGCAGTACGGCCTCACCGAGCGGCAGCCCACCCAGCTCTGAGCCACCGGGCCGCCCTTCCGGGGGCTGCCGGGGCACCCCCTAGAGCACGTTCGCGCTCTGCAGCGTGCGCGTGGTGTCCACGGCGCCCTCGCGGGCCGAGGCCAGGTGGCCCTCGCGCACGACCTGGAGGGTGACCTCGGCGTTCACCAGGCGCGGGAAGCCGACCGAGGCCAGCTTGTCGGCGAAGGTCCACCGCAGGGCGGGCGTGAGCCCGCCCGTGCCGACCTCCAGGCCGTCGTCGAGGGCCCGTCTGACGGTGTCGGCGCTCACCTCGCCGTCGCCGAGCGAGTCGACGACCCCCCTGAACACGGTGTACGCGATCCAGGTCGTCTGCACCCCGGCGTCCGCCGCGTCGACGGCGTTGTCGCCGAACGCCTGCTCCTCGATCAGCTCCTTCATCCCGGCCCAGGCCGGGTCGCCCGCCGGCGGGTACCAGCCGGTGACGTACGCCCCTTCGTAGGGCCCGGACGCCCCGCCGCTCGCGTTGATCGTCGTCTGGTCGACGCTGCCGAGCACGGTCGCGGTCCGCACGCCGGGGTGGTCCTCGCGGGCGCGCCGGAAGGAGTCCATGAAGGTGCCGGTGCGGTCCCCGAGGACGGGCACCACGCACCCCGGCGCCCCCCGGCCGGTCCGCTCCTCCCGTGCCAGCGCCTGCGCGGACTGGTCGTCGTAGGCGGTGGCGTCCTCCGCCGCCCGCTGGTCGTGCGACCGCTCGTGCCCGCCGGAGACCAGCCCCGAGTCCAGCAGCGCGGGCAGCTCGTCGCCCGCGATGGTGTCGGGGCGGACCAGCGTGACCGGCCCGCAGGACCCGGCGAGCGTGCTGCCGAGCCCCGCGAGCAGGGCCGGCTGGCCCCCGTTGACCGGGTACGACAGCGGGCTGGTGAACTCCGTGTTGGTCAGCCCGTAGCCGCCGATGTACGGGATGCGGGCGCCCTCCAGCACGGGGAAGAACGAGTCGGCGTACTGGCTGTAGGAGCCCACCACGGCGACCGCCTTCT
This sequence comes from Streptomyces sp. BK208, assembly GCF_004364245.1. Taxonomy (GTDB): domain Bacteria; phylum Actinomycetota; class Actinomycetes; order Streptomycetales; family Streptomycetaceae; genus Streptomyces. The sequence continues at coordinate 128,457 of NZ_SOAV01000010.1, forward strand.
CCTTGACGGCACGGCGGGCACATTTCGCCGCGGCCACGCTGTCGTTGTGGTCGTTGCAGGTCAGGACGTTGAGCTTGCGGCCGCCGAGGCCGCCCTGGGCGTTGACCCAGCGGGCGTAGGCCTGGGCGAGCGCGGGCATGCCCGGCTTGTTGGTCGCGCCGGTGTCCTGCGGCGCCCAGGTCATGACGGTGATCGGGCCGTCGTCCCCGGAGCCCCCCGTGGCACCGGGGACGACCCCGCAGCCGACGGCGAGCGCCGCGCACGCCACCAGCGCACCTGCGGACAGCGCGCCGGTGCGGGTGGCCCGGGAACGGCCGCGGGGGCCGCCGGGGAGGGTGCTGCGGGTGGGTCGCCTGCCGGTCATGTCCCGGCACGATTCCGTCACCCGGCCAACCCGGGAGTGACCGGCGGTCGACGCGTGGTGACGCGGAGGTGAATTGCGGGGGCCGGCGGTGCGCGGGGAGGGGGAACGTAGGATCGATGACCGTGCAAGGTTCGGAGAAGTCTTCCCGTCGCGGCCGTCGCTCCACCACCATGGGCGGCATGCCTCTCAACGACATGCCGTGGTGGCGCTGGCGCAGTCAGGTGCGCTCCGCGCTGCACATGCTCTCCGCCCCCGCCTTCCAGCGGGACGTCTGGCTGGCCGGCGTCGACGGCTACGGGGACGTCACCGACGCCGTGTACCGACTGGTGGAGGACACCTGGCTCGACCACTGGTCGGCCGAGAAGTACGTGGGCACGGTCTTCCGCGACTCGCAGGAGGCGGCGCTCGTCGACACCGCCGTGCTGCGGGTCCTGCGGATCATGCACCAGGTCGGGCCGGACGCGCCGGTGACCGCGTACCTGGAGCACACGGACTGGCCGGAAGCGGTGCGGGCGGCCCGCGACGCGCACGTACGGCTGGCCACCAGCGACGGCGAGGACCCGGAGGCCGAGCCGCGCACGCTCGAGGTGCTGCAGATCCTCACCCGGTCCGCCTGACGGGACGGCACGCGGGCCGCGGGGCCGGATATGGGACCCTGTGCTGCATGAACGCGCAGTCCTCCGCCGCCGTCCCCTCGGCCGACGCCCCGGCCGACCAGTACGTCCTCACCCTGTCCTGCCCCGACAAGCAGGGCATCGTGCACGCCGTCTCGAGCTACCTGTTCATGACCGGCTGCAACATCGAGGACAGTCAGCAGTTCGGGGACCACGACACGGGTCTGTTCTTCATGCGGGTCCACTTCTCGGCCGGTGAGCCGGTGACCGTGGACAAGCTGCGCGCCAGCTTCACCGCGATCGGGGACGCCTTCCACATGGACTGGCAGATCAACCGGGCCGACGCGAAGATGCGCATCGTGCTCATGGTGAGCAGGTTCGGTCACTGCCTGAACGACCTGCTCTTCCGCGCGCGGATCGGCGCGCTGCCCGTGGAGATCGCGGCCGTGGTGTCCAACCACACCGACTTCGCGGAGCTGGTGGGGTCCTACGGCATCCCCTTCCACCACATCCCCGTGACGAAGGACACCAAGCCGGAGGCCGAGGCCCGGGTCCTGGAGCTCGTGCGCGAGGAGAACGTCGAACTCGTCGTGCTGGCCCGCTACATGCAGGTCCTGTCGGACGACCTCTGCAAGCGGCTCAGCGGCCGCATCATCAACATCCACCACTCCTTCCTGCCGAGCTTCAAGGGCGCGAAGCCGTACCACCAGGCGCACGCGCGGGGCGTGAAGCTGATCGGCGCGACCGCGCACTACGTGACGGCCGACCTCGACGAGGGGCCGATCATCGAGCAGGAGGTCGAGCGGGTCGGCCACGACGTCACCCCGGACCAGCTGGTGGCGATCGGCCGGGACGTGGAGTGCCAGGCGCTGGCGCGCGCCGTGAAGTGGCACGCGGAGCGGCGGATCCTGCTGAACGGCCGCCGCACGGTCGTCTTCGCCTAGAACCGCACGGTCGTCTTCGCCCGGGACCGCACGGTCGTCTTCGCGTAGAACCGCACGGTCGTCTTCGCCTGGAACCGCACGTCTTCGCCCGGGACCCGTCGGACGGGTTCCGGGCGAAGACGTGCGGTTCCGGATGGTCACCGCGGTCACTTCGGGTCGCTGTTGAACTTCGAGGTCGACCAGAGGTAGCCGAGCACGGTCAGGGCGAGGCACCAGCCGACGGCGAGCCAGCCGTTGTGCCCGATCTCCGTGCCGAGGAGCAGGCCGCGCAGGGTCTCGATGGCGGGCGTGAAGGGCTGGTACTCGGCGACCGGCTGGAACCAGCCCGGCATCGCGTCGACGGGGACGAAGGCGCTGGAGATCAGCGGGAGGAAGATCAGCGGCATCGCGTTGTTGCTGGCCGCCTCGGCGTTCGGGCTGCTCAGGCCCATGCCGACCGCGATCCAGGTCAGCGCCAGCGTGAAGAGCACGAGGAGCCCGAAGGCCGCCAGCCATTCCAGGGCGCCGGCGTCCGCGGAACGGAAGCCGATGGCCACGCCGACGGCGCCGACGAGGACCACGCTCATGACCGACTGCACCACGCTGCCGACGACGTGTCCGACGAGGACGGATCCGCGGTGGATGGCCATGGTCCGGAAGCGGGCGATGATGCCTTCGGTCATGTCGTTGGAGACGGAGACCGCGGTGCCGATCGTGGTGGACCCGATGGTCATCAGGAGCAGGCCGGGCACGAGGTAGGCGACATAGGCGGACCGGTCGCCGCCGCCGATGCCGGCGCTCATCGTGTCGCCGAAGACGTAGACGAAGAGCAGCATCAGCATGACCGGGGTGAGCAGCAGGTTCAGGGTGAGGGACGGGTAGCGCCGGGCGTGCAGGAGGTTGCGGCGCAGCATCGTGGACGAGTCGCGCACGGCGAGGGAGAGGGTGCTCATCGGACGGTCTCCTTCATCGGGTCGGCCGGGTCGGCCGGGTCGGCCGGGTCGGTCTGGGCGGTCTGGGCGGGGAGGGTGGTGGTGGCGGTGAGGGCGAAGAAGACGTCGTCGAGGTCGGGGGTGTGCACGGTCAGTTCGTCGGCTTCGACGCCGGCGCGGTCCAGGCGGTCGAGGACGGTGCGCAGGGCGCGCTGGCTGCCGTCGCTGGGGACCTGGAGGGTGAGGGAGTCGTCGTGCCGGGCGCCGGTGGGCAGGGCGGTGGCGGCCTCGCGGTAGGCGGTGGGGTCGGTGAAGCGGAGCCGGACGTGTCCGCCGGGGACGAGGCGTTTGAGTTCGTCGGCGGTGCCTTCGGCGACGATCCGGCCGCCGTCCAGTACGGCGATGCGGTCGGCGAGTTCGTCGGCCTCTTCCAGGTACTGGGTGGTGAGGAAGACGGTGACGCCGCCGGTGACGAGGTCGCGGATGATCTGCCACATGGTGTGGCGGGAGCGCGGGTCGAGGCCGGTGGTGGGTTCGTCGAGGAAGATGATCCTGGGGTCGCCGACCAGGGTCATGGCGATGTCGAGGCGGCGTTTCATGCCGCCGGAGTAGGTGGCGGCGGGCTTCTTGGCGGCCTCGGTGAGGTCGAAGCGTTCCAGCAGTTCGGCGGCGACCCGCCGGCCTTCGGCGCGGGGCAGGTGGTGCAGGTCCGCCATGAGGAGCATGTTCTCCTCGCCGGTGATCAGGCCGTCCACGGCGGAGAACTGGCCGGTGACCCCGATCGCGGCCCGCACGGCCTGCGGCGCGGTGGCCAGGTCGTGCCCGCCGACGCGGACGGTGCCCGCGTCGGCGGTGACGAGCGTGGAGAGGATCTTGACGGCGGTGGTCTTGCCGGCGCCGTTCGGGCCGAGCAGGGAGAAGATCGTTCCTTCGGGCACGGCCAGGTCGACACCGTCGAGGACGGTCTTGTCGCCGTAGGACTTGTGCAGTCCGTTCGCCGCGATGGCAAGGTCGGTCATGGCTGTTGCTCCTCAGAGGCTGCGGGCGGTGATGTCGCCGTGGTCGGTGGTCGCGTGGATGGTGAGGGCGGGGGTGCCGTCGGTGTTGCGGAGCGCGTTGTGGACGCGGCCGAAGCCGGTGCCGGAGTCCAGGGCGGCACTGACGCCGGTGGCGGCGCCGACCGAGATGTCGCCGGACCGGGTGCGCAGCACGACCTCGCCGCCGACGGCCTCGGTGATCCGGATGTCGCCCTTCTCGGTGCGGATCTCGGCCGGGCCGCCCAGGCGGCCGATCGTGATGTCGCCGGCGCTGGTCGTGAGGCGGACGCTCGCGGCCTCGTCGAGCTTGACCGGGCCCTGCGCGCCCTCGTAGCCGACCTCGCCGAGCCGTCCGACGCCCCGGAACTCGGCGGCGGCCGTCCTGGCCTCGACGCGGGAGCCGGCCGGCAGCCGCAGCGTCACCTCGACGGACCCGGCGGGGCCCATGAACTGGTTCTTCGCCGGGGTCTCGATCCGCAGGACGCCGTCGGCGAACTCGACCCTGGTCTGCTCGGCCACCTTCACGTCCCGCCCCTTCGACGCGTCGGCGGGCAGGACCTCGACCGTGGCGTCGGCCCGGTCGGCGGCGATGACCTGGACGCGGCCGGCCGGAACGTCGAGGACGGCGGAGATCGGGGCGGGGGTGTCGAAGGTCTGCATGGTGCCCTCCCGGGCTGTCGTTCGATCTTTCTGACACCGGAAACGCTACGTTGCGTTCATGGATTGCTCAAGACAGTTGTTGCCTTATCCTCGGATAACCGCAGTTCAACGCTAGTATTTCGTTGCAACGAACCGTGAAGTAATGCAACGTCAGGCGTGCGTCCATTGCAATGAAGTGGGAGTGAACGCTATGGTCGGACCCACCGAGGAGCGCGAAGGAGATCACCATGCCGGGAGGCAGGCTCAGCCAGCAGGAACGTCAGCAGATCGCACTGGGGCTGGCCGACGGCCTCGCCTACGCGGAGATCGCCCGACGTCTCGACCGGCCCACCTCGACCGTCACGCGCGAGGTCATGCGCAACGGCGGTCCCACCGCCTACCGCGCCGACCTCGCCCACCGGGCCACCGAGCGTCGCTCCCACCGGCGCAGGCAGGCGGCCCCCCGGGGAGCGGAGGCGCCCCCGCCCGTCCACGGACGGGACACCGAGGCGGTGCGGGAGTTCGAGGAGACGCTGACCACCGTCTTCATGCAGAACGGCACGCCGAAGATGATGGCCCGGGTGATGGCGTGCCTCTGCGTCAGCGACACCGGCAGCCTGACCGCGTCCGAACTCGTCGGGCGCCTCCAGGTCAGCCCGGCGTCCATCTCCAAGGCGGTCGCGTTCCTGGACAGCCAGGGCCTCGTCCGCCGGGAACGCGACGATGCGCGCCGCGAGCGCTACGTCATCGACGACGACGTCTGGTACCAGTCCATGGTCGCCAGCGCCCGCGGGACCCTCCAGGTGGCCGAGACCGCACGCCAGGGCGTGGCCGTCCTGGGCTCCGGCACCCCGGCGGCCGAGCGCCTGGAGAACATCGCCCGCTTCCTCGACTACATCTCCGAGAGCATCATCCGGGCCGCGGACCAGGCCCGGGAGGTCCTCCACACCGCGCCCACCGCGCCTGCGGACGCCGACGCCGACACCGAGTGAACCCGGCCGGGCGGGTCCCGCCGCGCGACACCCCGGCCCCCGGCACGTCAGGGCCCGCGCCCCCCGACGCCCCCGGCCCCCCGGCGCGCCGGGGCCCGCGCCGCGTCCGGGACCGGCCCCCTACATCCGGCTCAGGCAGGCCGCCGCGAACAGGACGTCCCTGATCGCCTCACGGTCGCCCACCTGACCGGCCGCCGCCTCGGCCGGAGGCACGTGGCCCGCCGCCAGCCGGCAGAACTCCACGCCGTCCAGGGCGATGTGGGCCACCTCGTGGTCGGCGGAACCCACCGCTCCGGGCGAGTCCAGCGGGATGAGCCACTCGCCGCCGCCCGAGCCCTCGATCTCCAGCCGCAGGCTGCGTCCCGGCTCTCCCGCGGTCACCAGGTGCGGGCGGTCGCCGGGCGCGGCCCGACCGGCCCGGCGACGGGCCGCGAGGGCCCCGGGCAGCAGCCGGGCCGCGAGGTCGATCATGCGGTTGAGATGACGCGCGGACGGCGGCGCGTACGGGTAGTCCACCGCGTCGGCGATGTCCTCCGCGTGCACCCAGCACTCGAAGGCCCGGTCCAGCATGGCGTCCCGCAGCGGCAGCTCGAAGTCGCCGTACGAGACCGGCATCCCGCCCGCGTCACCGGTGAACGCCACCGTCCGGACGATGCCGTGACTCTGCTCACGCCAGGGCGCCCGCACCGCGCGGGTGGGCGGGTAGTGCGAGGCCCGCCAGTACGCCTCCGTGCGGGCGGCCGGTGCCCGGGTCGGGGCGGCGACGTCCCCGAGGGGGTCGTCGAGGCCCAGGGCGCTCGCCACGGTCCCGTCGACCGACAGCAGGTGCGCGATGACCCCCGCGACGGTGGTGCGGCGGCTCGCGGCGCCGTCCTCCTCGTACCAGCGCAGCCGGACCGGGGCGTGCCACTCGGCGTCCCCGAAGTCCTGGAGCAGCGCGTCCAGGCGCGCGGTCTCGGCGTCGTAGGGAGCGGCCCAGTCGGGCACCGGGATCCGGGGCGGGCGCCGCTCCAGGCAGCCGTCCAGGACGCGGGTGCGCAGCGCGGGGTCCAGATCGAGGCTCTCCGGCCGCTGGAGCAGCGTGACCGCCTCGCGCAGGCGCAGCGCCTCGTCGGCGCAGGCGTCGCACTCCCCGAGGTGCTCCTCGACGGCGGCCGCCTCCTGCGCCGAGCAGGCGGCCAGTGCCCACGCCCCGAGCAGCGACGTCAGCACGTGGTGCTCCAGTGCGGCCGGCGCCACCTCGGGCAGCGCTCGCCCACCGTCCTCGACGGGGGCCCGGGGCAGGGGTATGCGCGCTCCGGCGCCCTTCCCGCGGCCGTCATGGCGGTCGTGGCCCTCGGTCCCGGGACGCTCGGGAGGGCCGTGGCTCCCACGACCCCCGTCGTCCCCGACGTCCCGGTCGTTCTCGACGGCCTCGCCGTTCCCGCCGTTCTTGTCGTACCCCTCGTACCCGTCGTACTCGCCGTTCCCGTCGTACTCGCCGTACGCGCCGTCCCCGTCGTACGCCGTCATGCCGCACCCCCGTATCCGGGCGGTGCCCCGGGCGGTCGCGCCGCGGTGCCGGCGTCGCGGGCCGTGGCCAGGAGCTGGAGCCCAAGACGCAGCCGGCGGCGGGCCTCGTCCTCCGTGACGCCGAGGTCGACGGCGGTCTGGCGGTAGTCGCGGCGCTGGAAGTAGGCCAGCTCCAGGGCGGCGCGCAGCGGAGCCGGCATGGACTGGACGATGTAGTCGGCGCGGGCGGCGACCGAGGCGCGGCGCACCTTGGTCTCCAGCTCCTCAGCGGTGCCGGTGCCGCCCCGGACGAGGGCCGCCGTCTCGGTGGCACGCAGCCGCTGGACGGCGAACCGGTGGGTGAGCGCGGCGACCCAGGTGCGCAGCGGGCCCTGCCGGGGGTCGTAGGCGTCGGGGTGCTCCCAGACGTGCGCGAAGACGTCGCGCGTGATGCGGTCGGCGGCCCGCTCGTCGTCGAGCACGCGGTGCGCCAGGCCGTGCACCAGCGAGGCGAACCGGTCGTACAGCTCGCCCAGGGCGGCTGCCTCGCCGCGTGCGAGCCGCTGCTGCATCTTGCGGTCCCAGCGCAGCGGCACGTCCCTCTTCGCCATGCGGTCCCTCCGCCCCCTCTTCGGACCCAGCCTGTGGCCTCCCCGTCCCCGAATGTAGTCGGCACGTCCGACCGCGCACGCCCCTTTGTGGCAATGTGCGCCCCCGGTCGACCGGAGGTGATATGCGCCTCCACTACCCTTTAACGTGCGACCGGAATCGATCGAATGGGATCGAAAGCGTCTGGAACAAGCCGTTTCTGATCGGGCTCCGTTTCCGTCACGGCGTTTGCGGGAACGGCCGCTGGGCAGGCGCGCGGCCAAGAAGCGTAAGTAGGTCTTCCGGTTCGGCCGGAGCCAGGCGTTCCGACGAATGAAGGGCATGGTGGTGACGTTCAATGTGACCGGCGGCGAGCGGGGCCCGTGGGCCGTGCTCCAGGTGTCGGGCGAACTGGACCTGGTGACGTCACCGGTGCTGCGGCAGCGCGTGCACGACGAGGTGGCGGAGGGGCGGCACAGCCTCGTCCTGGACCTCTCCGAGGTCCTCTTCTGCGATTCCAGCGGGGTCGGCGTCCTCATCGCCTCCCGGCGGCTCATCCGCTCCTGCCAGGGCAGGCTGCGTCTGATACTGCCCGCCCAGGGCGCCGTCGACGGCTCCCACGTCAACCGCGTCCTCGGCGCGCTCGGCGTGCGCCGGCTCTTCGACTGCCACCCCGACCTCGCCTCGGCGACCGGGGACGAGCCGCGCCCCCTGTCCGCGTGACCGGTGCCGCGGCACCGGCACGGCACGCCGCGACCCATCGCGGCAAGTCCCGTCCGCGACGGCGTCCGGCGACGTACGCTCCGGGCGGAACGTACCCGAACACCGACGTGAGGCGGCCGGAGAGAACCATGGTCAACAGCGAGTACGAGCGCAGGATTGCCGCGCGGTTCACCACCTTCGACCAGGACGGCAACGGCCACATCGACCGTTCCGACTTCAGCGGAGCGGCCAAGGCGCTGCTCGCCGAGTTCGGCGTCGCCGCCCGCTCCGAGAAGGGCCAGGCCCTGTACGGCGGCGCGGAGGCCCTCTGGCAGGGGCTGGCCGGCATCGCCGACCGGGACGGCGACCAGCGCATCACCCGTGAGGAGTTCGTCACGGGGGCGGTCAAGCGGCTGCGGGACAAGCCGGACCGGTTCGCCGAGATCGCCCGCCCCTTCCTGCACGCCGCCCTGGACGTCGCCGACGCCGACGGTGACGGAGCGGCCACCGTCGCGGACACCGCGCGGGCGCTGACCGCGTTCGGCGTGCCCGAGGAGCTCGCCCGGCCGGCCGCCGAGGCGCTCGACACGGACGGCGACGGCAAGGTGGGGGAGTCGGAGATCGTGCCGGCCTTCGCCCGCTACTTCACCGTCCCGGAGTAGCCCCCCGCTCGGACGCCGCATGTCGCGGATCGTGGCAGAGCGGCGTCACGGAGCGTCGCTACCGGGTGGTGTCCGCGGTGTGACCCGTCACGGCCCGGAGTCGGTGCCACGCTCCGGTACCTTGTGCGGGATGCGAGTGCTCCCGAGCGCCGTCCGTGCCGGAGTTGCCCCTGGGGCGGCTCCGGAGCCGGCGGTGTGCGCCTTGCCCCGCAGGGTGGAACGGCCGTCGGCCGCCGCCTGTTCGACTTCCCGGAACGTGCGTCGCACAGTATGCCGCACACGTACTCCTTCGCGCTGGAATATGCCCGAAGCGCTTGTTGACGTGACTGTCCGTCAACCATGCTGTGCCACAAGGGATTCACGTTCGGTGATCCTCGTCCCGGTCGTTGTTCTGGCCATGCTGGAAATGGCCATGATCGTGGCCCTCATGAGGCGCGAGCCTTTGTGTCCGCCGGTTCGGATGGTGTGAGCGGTGCAGGTGCTTCAAGTGCAGCTGGAGGTCCGTCCAGACCCCTCGGAAGTGGGTCGCGCCCGCCGCTGGGCGCGGTCGCGGCTCGCCGGGTCGGGGATACGTGCCGATGAACCGGTCGCCGAGACGCTGGTCCTGCTCGTCTCGGAACTCGTCACCAACGCCGTGGTGCACACCGGGCGTTCGGCAGTCCTGCGGCTGGTGCTGCCGGGCCCGGTGACCGGGGAGACGGAGGAAGCGGTCGTCCGCCTGGAGGTGGAGGACGCCAGCGACCGGGCCCCCGTGCCCCGTTGCGCGGGCGGCGAGGCGACGGGCGGCCGGGGGCTGGCCCTCGTGGACGGCCTCGCCGACCGCTGGGGCTGGAGCCGGGAGGGCACCGGCAAAAGCATCTGGTGCGAACTGGACCGCTCCTCCGGCGGTGAGGACACCGCACCCGTCCGCGGCAGCGGCGGCGGCGCGGTGGCGTACGAGGGCTTCGCGTACGAGGTCGTGTAGCCGTGCGCCGGGGTGTGCTTCCGTGCGCGTCCCGGCGGAGCGGGCCGCGCGGGAGGAGCCCCCGCCCGCCGGTTGACGGATCGTGACCATGTCCTCACGCTGGTAGCCACGATCCGCCGCGAGGGGACGACGAGGGCTCGGTGACGGAGCCCTCGACGAGCGCGGATCGTGTCGGCGGCGGTTCCCTCGGGGGCGACGGGGGCCGGGCGGGAGCGCCGGAGTCGGGTGGCGGCGCGCGATGCCGTGCTCGGGGCGGACAGTGCCGCGCCGCCGGCCGACGAGTTCGGGAGGGCCCGCTCATTCTCCACAGGCTGTGGACAGTTCCGCGCGGAAGGTCCGCCGGTACGCGGTCGGTGTGACCCCGAGCGCCGCCTGCAGGTGCTGCCGCATCGACTGCGCCGTGCCGAACCCGGCGTCCTGGGCGACCTGGTCGACCGAGAGCGTCGTGGACTCCAGCAGGTGCCGGGCCCGTTCGACGCGCTGCCGGGTGAGCCACTGGCCCGGACTGACCCCGACCTCCTCGCGGAACCGGCGGGTGAAGGTGCGTACCGACATCGACTCCCGCGCCGCCATGTCCCGCAGCTGGATCGGCTCGTGCAGGCGGCCGAGTGCCCAGGCCCGGGCGCTCGTCGTGGACGACTGCTGCGGATCGGGCACCGGCCGCTCGATGTACTGCGCCTGCCCGCCGTCCCGGTGGGGCGGCACCACGGTGCGGCGGGCCACCTCGTTGGCGACGGCGGTGCCGTGGTCCCGGCGCACGATGTGCACGCACAGGTCGATCCCGGCGGCGACCCCGGCCGAGGTGAGCACGTCGCCGTCGTCGACGAACAGCACGTCGGCGTCCACCCGCACCTTCGGGAACAGCCGCTGGAAGTGCTCGGCCGAGGCCCAGTGCGTGGTCGCCGGGCGGCCGTCGAGGTACCCGGCGGCGGCCAGTACGTAACCGCCGGTGCAGATCGCCACGAGCCGGGTGCCGGGCCGCACGAAGGACAGCGCGGCGGCCAGCTCCGCGGTCAGCACACCCTCCTCGTGGACCGGGCCCAGCTCGTAGGAGGCGGGGACCACGACCGTGTCGGCGGTGGCCAGCGCCTCGGGGCCGTTGCCGACCAGGATGTCGAAGTCGGCGTCCGTGGCGACCGGGCCCGGCGGCCGGACCGAGCAGGTCACGACCTCGTACAGCGGGCGCCTGCGCTCGTCGCGGGCGAGGCCGAAGATGCGCTGTGCGATGCCCAGTTCGAAGGGGAGCAGACCGTCGAGGGCGAGGACGGCGACGCGGTGCGGCCGGTCGGGGGTGCCGGTGGTCCCGTAGGGGACGGGGACGGGGACGGGGACGGGGACGGCGGCGGGGGCGGGGGCTGAGGTGGAGGCGGCGGCGGGGGCGGAGGGCATGGCCCGATCCTAGCGAACCCTGTCCTTCGGGCCACTCGTCCGGACGGCGCGCGCTGCCGAGACTCGTTGACGTGACCGAGACAACCGACGCCCTCGCAGCCCCGCGGGCCCCGCAGGAGCCGGCCCGCCGCCGTCGGCGTGTGCACCGCGCCTGGTGGGTCGCCGCCGTCACCTTCGTGACGATCATCGGCGCCGCCGCCTTCCGCTCCCTGCCCGGCATCCTCATCGACCCGCTCCACACGGAGTTCGGCTGGTCGCGCGGCACGATCGGCGCCGCCGTCTCCGTCAACCTGGCCCTGTACGGGCTGACCGCCCCCTTCGCCGCCGCGCTGATGGACCGCTTCGGCATCCGGCGGGTGGTCGCCGTCGCCCTGATGGTGATCTCGCTCGGCTCGGGCCTGACCGTGTGGATGGACTCCGCCTGGCAGCTCATCCTGTGCTGGGGCCTGCTGGTCGGCCTCGGCTCCGGCTCGATGGCCCTGGCCTTCGCCGCCACGGTCACCAACCGCTGGTTCACCGAGCGGCGCGGCCTGGTCACCGGCGTGCTCACCGCCGCCTCCGCCTCCGGGCAGCTGATCTTCCTGCCGCTGCTGTCCTGGATCGTCGAGACGTACGACTGGCGCCCGGCGGCCGTCACCGTCGCCCTCGCCGCCCTGGCCGTCGTCCCCTTCGTCTGGCTCCTCCTGCACGACCACCCGGCCGACCTCGGCCAGAAGCCGTACGGCGCCGAGGCGTTCGTGCCCAAGCCCGCCCCCGTGCCCGGCGCCGCCCGGCGCGCGGTGACGGTCCTGTTCTCCGCCGTCCGCACCGGCCCGTTCTGGCTGCTGGCCGGCACCTTCGCGATCTGCGGCGCCTCGACCAACGGCCTGATCCAGACCCACTTCGTGCCCGCCGCCCACGACCACGGCATGCCGATCACCGCCGCGGCCTCGCTGCTCGCCGTCATCGGCGTCTTCGACGTGGTCGGCACGATCGCCTCCGGCTGGTTCACCGACCGCTTCGAACCGCGCCGCCTGCTCGCCGTGTACTACGCCCTGCGCGGCGTCTCCCTGCTCTTCCTGCCCATGCTCCTCGCGCCGAGCGTCCACCCGCCGATGGTCTTCTTCATCGTCTTCTACGGCCTCGACTGGGTCGCCACCGTCCCGCCCACCCTCGCCCTGTGCCGCGAGCAGTACGGCGAGGACAGCGCGATCGTCTTCGGCTGGGTGCTCGCCTCCCACCAGGTGGGCGCCGCCCTCGTCGCCTTCCTCGGCGGCCTGGCCCGCGACCGCTTCGGCTCGTACGACGTCGTGTGGATCGCCTCCGGGGCGCTGTGCGCGGCGGCGGCCCTGATGGCCCTGGTGATCCGGCGGAGGCCGGCACCGGCGCCCGCCCTGTCATGAGCAGGTCCTAAGCTGCGGGCATGGGGTGGGGGAGGACGGGGAAGCCCGGCGGACGGCGGCCCGTGCGGCCGAAGGACGAATGGAACCGGGCGGCCGCGCTGTGCGCGGGCCAGCTGCCGCTGGTGTGGCTCGCCTCGTGGTTCACCATGGAGGCGGGCGAGGACGACTACGGGTACGGGGGCGCTGCCTACCTCGGCATCCTGTGCGTGCCGCTGGTCCTCCCGCTGCTCGGGCTCGCGCACGCGACCCTGCAGATCACGCCCGCGGGAGCCCTGGCGGCCCGGCGGCCCGGCGTCCTGCGCGGCCCGCGGTGGGCCTGGCACCTGGCCGGATCCGTACTGATCGGCGCGGGCTGGTCGGTCCTGGTGCGCGTGCTGTGGGGGTGGCCGGTCGGCGACACCCTGCCGTGGTTCGCCGGGGTCGGCGTCCTGCCGGTGCTGGTCCTCGACCGCCTGCGCGGACGGTCGTGGCGGGGACGGACGGTCTGGCTGGGTTCGGCGGGCGCGAGTCTCGTCCTCCTGGCGGTGTGCGCGGTGACGGCGGACGCCCTGGTCGACGACTACGAGCCTCCCCGGCTGTCCGCGGCGCGGGTCGCCGGGGACTGGCACGGCACGCACGGCAGCCTGCTGCGGCTGAATCCGGGCGGCGAGGCCCGGCTGACCCGCCTGCCGGTCCAGGCGGGTGACGACGAGGAGGGCGACCTGTCCCTGTGCGACGGGTCCGGCACGTGGACGTTCGAACGGGACGACGAGCTCATGGACACCGACCGCGACGGCGTCCTCCTGCGTATCGACGGCGCGTGCGGCGGGCAGACGTACTGGACGATCGGCGGCACCGAGCAGGACCCCGAGCTCTTCGTCCGCTTCGGCGACCCCGACGGCGGCGAACTGCGCATCCTCACCCGGGACTAGCCGGGCGGCCGGGACCGGGGGTCGGCCGGGGCGGCCGGAGCCCTGGGCAGGCCGTGCCGCCGGGCCCTGGGGTCGGACACGCGGCCCGGGACCGGACCTGGCCGGCTCGCCGGGGGCCGCGGCGAGCCGGACGGAGCCCGGGCTGACCGGGCAGCTGGGACCCGTGACTGTCCGCGCAGCTGAGACCTGGGGCTCGGGGCGGGCCGGGGGCCAGTCCCGGGCCGGGCGGCCGGGACTCGGGGCTTGCCGTGCCGCCCGGATCTGCTGTTGGCCGGGCGGTCGAGCCCCCGGTGCTGGTCGGTTGTCCGGGACACCGGGGCTCGGGGCGAGCCGCCCCGGCCGCGCGGGCGGGCCGGGACTCGGGGCTGGCCAGGCGGCCGGGGTCAGGGACCGGCCGGGCCGTCGGGGCCGGGGTCAGCCGGGCAGCCGGGACGCCCGCCCCGCCTCCCGTTTCGCCACCGACGCGGCGATGCGCCCGGCGTCGATCGCCAGCTCGCGGAGCATCCCGCTGATCGGGTTGGTGAACCCGGTGAAGTACAGGCCGGGCGCGCCGGCCGGGGTGCGGCCCCCGTGGGCGACCGGGCGGCCGGTGCCGTCGAGGACGCCGAGGTGCCCGACCAGCCCCTCCAGGCCCCGCCGGTACCCCGTGGCCGCGATCACCGCGTCCGGGGCGACGCGGGTGCCGTCGGCGAGGACCGCCTTGCCGTCCTCGAAGGCCTCGACGGCGGCCACCACCTCCACCCGGCCCGAGCGGACCGCGTCGATCAGGCCGACGTCCTGGACCGGGATCGCGCCCTGGGCGGCCCGGGTCAGCAGGCCCGCTTCCGGGCGGGGCAGCCCGTGGGCCGACAGGTCGGGCGTGCTGATCCGGGCCAGCGGACGGGCGAGCCGGTCGGCGAGCGCGGTCGGCAGGCGGCGGACCAGGACGCCGTTGTACTGGGCGGCCCATCCCGCCGTCGAGCGGCGGACGATGTGCGGCGCGGTGCGCACCGAGAGCCGGACCCGCGCGGCCCCGCCCTCCACCAGGTCCACGGCGATCTCGGCGCCGGTGTTGCCCACTCCGACCACCAGGACGTCCCGGCCTGCGTACGGGGCCGGGGAGCGGTATTCGGCGGCGTGCCGGAACTCGCCGGTGTACGTGTCCCGGCCGGGCCAGTCCGGCAGGCGCGGGGTGTGGTTGTAGCCGGTGGCGACCACCACCGCGGCGCCGGTCAGCTCCCGGCCCCCGGAGGCGTGCAGCAGCCAGCCGGCGCCGTCGGGCGCGCGCTCGACGCGGAAGACCTCCACCCCGGTGACGATCTCCAGCTGGTGGTACTCGGCGTACTTCTCCAGGTACCGGACCACGTCGTCCCGGGCCACCCAGCGTCCGAAGCGGCGCGGCATCGGCAGGCCGGGCAGCGCCGACAGGCGTCGGGTGGTGTGCAGCCGCAGCCGGTCGTAGTGCCGCCGCCAGGAGGACCCGACGTGCTCGGCCCGTTCCAGGACCACGGCCCGCAGCCCGCGGGCGCGCAACGCCTGGGCGACGGCGAGACCGCCGGGGCCGGCGCCTATGACGTACACGGGACGGCCCGCGGGGTGGGCGGGCTGCTGCGGTTCAGCGGACGCTGTGGAGTCGGCCATGCGGCGAGCGTAATCGCGCCCTGGGTTGATGGGTCTCGGTCAAGACCGGAATCGGTTGCGGATCGGTCACGCCTGGGGGCCGGTGGGCTTGAATGGCCGGATGGCCCACACACGCATGTACACCCTCGACCCCTCCCTCGTCCCCTCCGAACCCCGCGAGGGCGGCCTGAGCCTGAGGGCCTGGGACGCCGCCTCCGACGAGGACGCCCAGACGTGGCTGCGCGGTTGTCTCGACCCGGACTTCCAGCGCTGGAACACTCCGCTCAAGCCGTGGACCGACCTTGCCGGTGCCCGGGAGTCGCTGCGGGCACGGGCGAGGGACGCGGCGGACGGCAGGTCGGCCTCGTTCCGGATCACGGACGACGAGAGCGGCGCGGCCCTGGGGCACGTCGGCGTCAACGAGATCAGCCTGCCGATGAAGACGGCCCGGGTCGGCTACTGGGTGCTCCCCGAGGCCCGGGGCCGGGGCGTCGCGACCCGGGCCCTGCTGCTCGCCACCCGTTGGGCCTGTGCCGAACTCGGCCTGCACCGCCTGGAACTGGGGCACGCGGTGGGGCACGAGGCCTCCTGCCGGGTCGCCGAGCGCAGCGGCTACCGCGCCGAGGGGACCCTGCGCGAGGCGATGTTCGAGGCCGGGCGGCACGACGCCTTCCGGGACGTGCACCTGCACGCGCGGCTGGCGACGGACGAGGAGCCGGCGCCGCCCGGCACGCGCTGACCGCCGCTCACGGCCACAGCAGCCGCCGGTCCCAGCCGTCGTCCCGGGTGCGCCGGTAGACCAGCCGTACGTGGCGCCGGCGGGCCTCGCCCTGGAAGAACTCCACCTCGTCGGGGCGCAGCCGGTACAGGGTCCAGGACGGGGCCGGCGCGTCCGGTTCCCGCCCGGCCCGTTCCCAGGCCGCCTCGGAGGCGCGGGCCAGTTCGTCCGTCGAGCCCAGCTCCGCGCTCTGCCGTCCGGTGAGCGCGGCGGCCAGGGCGCCGGTCGAGCGCGCGTGCAGGTCGGCCAGCGCCTCCTCGGCCGGAGCGGCGGCCACCGGGCCGCGCAGCCGCACCTGGCGGCCCAGCACCGGCCAGTAGAAGACGAGCGCGGCGTACGGGCGGGCGTCGAGGTGGCGGCCCTTGCGGCTGCCGGCGTGGGTGGCGAAGGCCCAGCCGTCCGCGTCCGCGCCGTGCAGCATGACGACGCGCGCGTCCGGCAGGCCCTCGGCGTCCGACGTCGCCAGCGACATCGTGTGCGGCTCGCGCTCGCCGGCCTCGGCCGCCTCGGCGAACCACCGGGTGAACAGCTCCAGCGGGTCACCGGGCGCGCCGGCCGGGTCGAGGGGCGGCAGTGCGGTGACCGCGGGGTCCCACACCCGCAGCGACCTCAGCAGCTCGTGAAGATCGGTTCCCATCCCCCGATTGTCGTCCCCTCAGGGGCGCCAGGGGCTCATACGGAGCCGAGGTCGGTGGAGACCCAGCGTTCGGGCCGCATCCGGAGGATGACCTGCTCCCCGTGGTTCGCCCAGGCGAAGGCGACGTAACCGTCGACCTTCTCGGCCGGGAGGTAGCGCGCGGACATCTCCCGCAGGGCCTCCTCGGTCGCGGCGGCCGTCTCGACGACCGGCCCCTCCACCGACACGTAGCGGATGGTGGGCTCCAGCCGGTCGACCATCAGGGAGAACCGGCCCGCCCGGCCGATCAGCTCGTTCTTGCGGCTGTTCAGGCCCGTCATGATCCACACCTCGCCGCCGGGCTCGTACTGGTACCAGATCGGCACGGTCAGCGGGGCGCGACCCGCTCCCGCGTCGACGGCGAGCGCGGCGATGTGCGGCTCGGCCAGGAACGTCTCACGCTCTTCGCGGGTCAGGGCCATGTCGGTCTCCTCCAGCGGGTGCGGAAGCGGATGTCGCCGTCGGGCACAACACCGGCCGGACGGGCGGCTGTTCCCCGGGCGGGCGGCGAAGGTGCTGGAGGCGCGGTGGGCCGGGAGCGGCGGACGGTGACGCGGCCGGGATGACAGGATGCCGCGCGACGGGCCGCTGATTGCGCGGTGTTACTTCGCGGGCTTCTTCCCGGTCATGCCGAGATACGTCAACAGGGCGAGATGCGGCTTGAGTTCCGCCTGTTTCACGCCCCACGAGGAGAACCCCTTCTGGTGCGAGGCGGCGGCCGCGAGCATGACGACCAAGGACCCGGCGATCGCCGCGGGGTTCACGTCCTTGTCGACCTTGCCCTTTGCCTGGAGATCGGCGACGGAATCCGTGAGGGAGGAATTCACCGAATTCAGGATCTTCATGCGGATTTTGGCGAATCGCTTGTCGCCCTCCGCCGCACCGAGATCCACGACGCGCAGAATGGCGTCGTTCTTCCGCCAGAACTCCAGGAATCCGTCGACGAGTTCCTGTGCCGTCTGCCAGCCGGCCTTGCCGACCCACGAGCGGCCCGCCGTCAGTTCGGCCAGCGAGGAACTCTCGGCGGCCATGCGGTCGGCGATCTCCAGGACGGCGCCCTCGACGTCCGGGAAGTACTGGTAGAAGGTCGCGGGCGACGTACCCGCCCGGCGGGCGACATCGATGACTTTGACATCGCGATAGGGGGAGGAGCTGAGCATTTCGCTGAGGCAGTCGAGCAGTTTCTGCCGGGTCGCCTGCCCACGTCGACCGGCCACGCGGCCGTCGACGGTACGCACTTGTCCTGTCATGCCGTCAGCTTACCGACGGGTGATCGGAGCGCTATTCGGCCGACTGCAAATGGGGTGCGGGAGCGAAGAGAGGCTGGTGCGCCTGGTCTGCGCGGTGCTCTCGACGCGGTTACTTTGGCGGCATGGCCGAAAACGGGGCATTCGAGAACAGCGCGTCAAACGGTCCGGCCGCCCGCCGGGAGGGCGTCCCCTGCTGGGTGGACGCACAGCTCTCCGACGTGGCGGCGGGCAGGCGTTTCTACGGCGAGCTGTTCGGCTGGACCTTCCGGACCGCGGACGGGGACGCGGACGCGGGGGAGGGCCCTGCGGGGGAGTCGGTGCGGGCGTGCCTGGACGGCGAGCCGGTCGCCGCGCTGGTCCGCAAGACGGACGGCCGGATGCCCACCGTGTGGTCCGTGTACTTCCACACCCCGGACGTCATCGCCCTGGCCGCGCGCGTCCGGGCGGGCGGCGGCCGGCTCGTCATCCCGCCCCACCGGGTCGGTGACCTGGGCGCCGCCGCCCTCGCCGCCGACCCCGACGGTGCGGTCTTCGGGCTCTGGCAGCCGGGCCGCCTCACCGGCTTCGGGCGCCGGCGCGAGCCGGGCACCTTCGCCTGGGCCGAGCTGTACACGCGGGACACGGAGGCCGCCAACGCCTTCTACGGCGACCTGTTCCACGACGCCCTCTTCGCCGAGGACGCCTCCCCGGACTTCGGCCGGGCCCGGGTCTCCGACGTCTTCCCCGCCGAGATGCCGCCGCACTTCCTCGTCCACTTCCTGGTCGAGGACCTGACCGCCGGGCTCGCGGCGGTGACGCGGCTCGGCGGGCGGGTGCGGGTGCCGGCCTTCGAGGCGTCGTACGGGCGGGTGGCCGTGGTCTCCGACGGGCAGGGAGCGTCGTTCGCGCTGCTGGAGCGCTGAACGGGGGCGGGGAAGGGCCGCGCGAGAGCCCCTTTGCCCGTAATCGGGCAAGACACCCCGATTGTCGCCAGGTTCGCCACCAGCGCTTCGGACAGGAAGAATCGGGGTGCGTGGCGCCACACGGGTGCGGTGGTGAGACGCTGCACTTCGGTCGCGTACATATGTGGGTGGCGCGGCTCGTACGGGGAGGTGGCAGGCAAGTGGTGGATCAGCTGACGCAGCACGATCCGCGGCGGATCGGGCCGTTCGAGGTGCTGGGGCGGCTCGGCGCCGGCGGCATGGGGCTGGTCTATCTCGCGCGCTCGGCGTCCGGGCGGCGCGTGGCGATCAAGACGGTGCGCACGGAGCTGGCGGAGGACCAGCTGTTCCGCGTCCGCTTCACCCGCGAGGTGGAGGCGGCCCGCGCGGTCTCCGGCTTCTACACCGCCGCCGTGGTCGACGCCGACCCGCGCGCCGCGGTGCCGTGGCTGGCCACGGCCTACGTGCCCGCGCCCTCCCTCGAGGAGATAGTGAACGAGTGCGGGCCGCTGCCGGCCCAGGCGGTGCGCTGGCTGGCCGCGGGCGTCGCGGAGGCGCTCCAGTCCATCCACGGCGCGGGCCTGGTCCACCGCGACCTGAAGCCCTCCAACGTCCTCGTCGTCGAGGACGGCCCGCGCGTGATCGACTTCGGCATCGCGTCCGGCGTCTCCAACACCCGGCTGACCATGACGAACGTCGCCGTCGGCACCCCGGCCTACATGTCCCCCGAGCAGGCGAAGGACTCCCGCAGCGTCACCGGCGCCAGCGACGTGTTCTCGCTCGGTTCGATGCTGGTCTTCGCCGCCACCGGGCACCCGCCCTTCCACGGCGCCAACCCGGTCGAGACGGTCTTCATGCTGCTGCGCGAGGGCCCCGACCTGGAGGGACTGCCCGACGAGCTGCGCCCGCTCATCGAGTCCTGCATGCAGATGGAGGCCACCGGCCGGCCCAACCCGGCCGACCTCCAGGCCCAGCTCGCCCCGCACCTCTTCGGCTCCGGCTCCGACGACAGCGGTACGGCGTCGGCCTGGCTGCCCGAGCGGGCCGTCAGCCTGATCGAGGGCCGCCGGGGCGGCCGCCCCGCGATCAAGCCCGCCACCACGGCGGGCGGCCGGGTACCGGGCCCGTCCGGTGCCCGCGGCCCCGGCCACGCGCCGCCGCCCCCGCCCGCACACGACCCCGTCGTACCGGCGCGGCCCGCGCACGGCCCGGCGGTGCCCGCCCCCGACGGCGGGCCGGTCCGGCTGCCCGGTGCCGCGGTGCCCATCGGCCCGGGACCGCGCGTCGCCGACATGCGCGCCGCCGTCGTCGCCGCGCCCCCGCCGGAGTCCGCCCTCGCCGCGTCCTGGTCCCGCCCGCGCCCGGGCGTCAACGGCGCCGACCCCGCCGTACCGGCCCCGACGTCCGCGCCGGTGTCCGCCCCGGAGGCCTCGCCGGCCGGCTGGCGCCCCTGGCGGTTCCGGATGTCCAACGACGTCTGGGGCACGCCCCGGGTCGCCGACGAGCTGGTCTACGTCACCTCCTTCGAGGTGCACGCCCTGGACGTGGGCACCGGACGCCGCCGCTTCAAGACCAGGGACGTCGCCTGGTCGATGGCGGTCGCGGACGACCGTGTGCACGCCTCCGACGGCCCCACCCTCTTCGCCCTGGACGCCCGCGAGGGCGCCGACCTGTGGCGCGTCCAGACCGACGCCTGGGTGTACGCGCTGCGGGCCGAGCGCGGCACCGTCCTCACCGCCACCCGCGGTGGCGGCGTCCAGGCCTGGGAGGCCTCGGGCGGGCAGAAGCTGTGGGAGATCACCGGCGCCCAGACCGACTTCGAGTCACCCGAGGCGGGCGCCGCGCTGCACGACGGCACGGCGTACGTCTGGCAGGACGCCCGCCTGCGTGCCCTGGACGCCCGCACCGGCGACGAGAGGTGGTCGTACCCGATCGGCGACGCGGCCTCCTGCGGCGGCGTCCCGGTCCGCCTCACCCAGGCACCCGACGGCTACGTGTACGTCGCGGCCGGCACCCGGGTCCTCGCCCTGGAGGCCGCCTCGGGCCACGTCCGCTGGCACTTCGAGGCCCCCGCGGTCTTCCTCGCCCCGCCCACCTTCGTACCGGGCCCCGCGGTGACCGGTGGCGGGGTCTACCTCGCCGACTACCTCGGCACCGTCTACGCCCTGGACGCCACCGACGGCCGCGACCGCTGGCGCATCGCGACCGAGGCCCGCTCCTCGACCGACCCGGTGCTGGTCGTCGCCGGCCACGTCCACGTGGGCAGCGGCAAGGGCCTCTACACGCTGGACGCGGTCACCGGCACTCCCAAGTGGCGCTTCCAGGCGGGCGGCGACATCGTGGGCGCGCCCGCGGTCGCCGAGGGCCGCATCCACTTCGGCTCGACCGACCACCTCCTCTACACGCTGAAGGCCGACGACGGCCGCCTGCGCTGGAAGCTCGCCACCGGCGGCGAGATCACCGGGTCCCCGGTGGTCCGCGACGGCATCGTGTACGCGTGCAGCAAGGACCGCTGCGTCTACGCCCTGGACGCGGAGAAGGGCACGGGGACGGCCCGCACGACGTGAGGAAGGCGGTACGTCCGCGGGCCCCCGCGTCGCGCGGACGGCCGTACCGCCGTGGCCCGTACAGCGTGGAGGGCCGTGCCCGGCTGGTGACGTGTCCGTGACATCCACGCCCTAGCGTGATCGTCATGACGACACGGGGGCGAGCACTCAGGTACACGGCGATCTCGGCACTGGTGGTCCTCAGCCTGACCGGTTTCTCGACCGGCCGCCACGGCCACGGTCACGGAGGCGACGGTGGCGGCTGCAGCAGCTCCGGCCAGGACCACGACAGTTCGTCGTCCACGTCGGGCGGCGGCGCCTACAAGGACGACGACACCTACGGCAGCGGCGGCAGCGGCTACCACGACCACGGCGACGACACCTACGGCGACGACACCGGCAGCGGGGACGGCGGCAGCACCGACGCCGTCGAGGCCGCCGTCTTGTCGCTGGTCGCCTGCGCCGAGGAGGGCCAGCCGTACGCCACCGTCGAGGTCACCAACCCGAACGCCGTGGAGTACACGTTTCCCGTCACGGTCCTCTTCAAGGACGCGGACGGCACGACACTCACCGAAGGCAGCGAGGAGGTCACCGTCCCCGCGGACGGTGTCACCCCGGTCCGCGTCCCCTACGACGGCTCCGCCGTGCCGGACCACTGCGAACTGGACCACACGGTGACGGAGCCCGTCTCCTGAATCCCCCCGCGCACGCGTCGGCCGCGGCGGCTCCCCTCCGCGCCGCCGCGGCCGATCCCCGTGCGGGAAGAAGGTCTACTTGGCGCCGCCGCCCAGGCCCAGGGCCGGAGGGGCGGGGGCGTGGTTCTCCAGCGTCGTGATCTGCTCCTCGGCCGGGGGCTGGGGAGCGTGGTTCTCCAGGAGCCTGGCCTCGCCACCGCCGACGGGCGGGGCCGGAGCGTGGTTCTCCATGGTGACGACCTCTGCCGGCTTCTTCTCGGTCTCGCTCATGCTGCTCCCCTGGAACTCGTGGAGTACGGCTGCCGATCGCCCCTGTCCGGCGACTCCCCCGAGTATCGCCGGACAGGGGCTCCGCGCGGCCTCCCGGGTGGGCGGCCGCGGTGACCCGCCTGCCCCCCGACGCGACGGATCCGGGTAAGAGCATGGCCCGCGGCCATAAACGTTCGATGAACGCCCGTGCCGCCGCCCCGTCACGCGGCGTCGACGGGTGAGCCGAGCAGGCGGCGCACCTCCGACACCTCGGGGGCGTCGGCGCGTTCCAGCAGCGTCAGGGCCTCCAGCCAGCAGGCTCGCGCCCGGTCGCTCTGCCCGAGGGCGCCGAGGCTCCGCCCCAGGGTGTTCAGGATGCTGCCCCGGATGAGGTCGCCGCCGATGAAGCCGATCGCCAGGGCCTGTTCCGCGTGCTGGGCCGCCGCCGCGGGACGGTTCGCGGCCAGGTGCAGCTGCGCGATGCGGAAGTGGGCGGTGCCCTCCCACAACCGCTGGCGGTTGCTGCCGAACATCACCAGGGCGTCCTGCATCTGCCGCAGGCCCTCGGCGTGCCGGTCCGCCCGCAGCAGCGCCACCCCGAGCGCGTAACGGGCGTTCGCCAGGCGCAGGGTGAGGCCGAGCTGCCGGAAGATCTCCACGCCCTGCTGCGCCAGCGCGATCGCGCTGCTGGTCCGGTTCATGCGTTCGTGCAGCCGCGAGAGGTTGCACAGGGCGCTCGCCTCGCCGGGCCGGTTGTCGTCCGCGCGGTAGCCGTCCCGGGCGGTCGTCAGCAGCTCCTCCGCCTCCTCGTACCGGCCCTGGCTCAGGGCGATGATGCCCCGGTCGGTGGCGGCCCAGCCGATGGGCGTGGAGTCCGCCGCCTCGGTGGCCAGCTCGATGGCGATCCGCGCCTCGTCGTCCGCCCGCGCGTACTGGCCGGCCGCCAGGCACACGTTGGACAGGGCGGTCCTGGCCCGGCTCTCCGCCCGGATGTCGGCGGTGGCCCTGGCGGCGTCGCGCAGCGCCGTCGCGGCCGTCTCGTACTGCCTGGCGTTGGCCCCGGACTCGGCCAGGTCCTTGGTCGCCCACAGCAGGTCGACGGCCCGGCGCAGTTCGCTGCCCGTCACCTGCTGCTGTGCGCAGGCCAGCAGGTTCTGGGCCTCCGTGTAGAGCCAGTCCAGGGCGTCACCCCGGTCCTCGAAGACCAGGCCCGTGTAGGAGGTGGGCTCCAGGTGCTCGACCGTCCGGTCGCCCGGCCGCTCGATCGCGTACACCCCCGCGGCCGTGGCCAGGTAGAAGTCCAGCAGCCGCGACAGCGCCGCCGCCCGCTCGCTCGGGGGGTCCTCGTCCCGCTGCGCGCAGGCACGCGCGTAGAGGCGGACCAGGTCGTGGAAGCGGTAGCGGCCCGGCGCCGCCGATTCGAGCAGCGAGGTGTCCACCAGGGACTCCAGGAGGTCCTCCGTGTCCTCCACCGGGAGGTCGAGGACCGCCGCCGCGGCCGCCAGCGAGATGTCCGGGCCGTCCGCGAGGCCCAGCAGCCGGAAGGCGCGGGCCTGGGCCGTCTCCAGCTGGCCGTAGCCCAGCTCGAAGGTGGCCTCGACCGCGAGGTCCCCGGCCTGCAGTTCGTCCAGCCGGCGCCGCTCGTCCGCCAGTTTGGCCGCGAGGACGGAGACGGTCCAGGTGCGGCGGGCCGCCAGCCGGGACGCGGCGATGCGGATCGCCAGCGGCAGGAATCCGCACGCACCGACCACGTCCAGCGCCGCCTCCCGCTCCGAGGCGACCCGCTCCTCGCCGACGATCCTCGTGAAGAGGGCCAGCGCCTCCTCGGGCGACATCACGTCCAGGTCGACCAGGTGTGCCCCGGCGAGGCCCACCATCCGCACCCGTGCCGTCACCAGCGCGGCGCAGCCCTCCGTGCCGGGCAGCAGGGGCCGCACCTGGGCGGCGTCCCGGGCGTTGTCCAGCAGGACGAGGACGCGGCGGCCGTCCAGGACGGAGCGGTACAGGGCGGCGCGCTCCTCCAGGGAGTCGGGGATCGCCGAGTCGGCGGTGCCCAGGGCGCGCAGGAAGGAGCCCAGCACCGTCTCCGGCTCCGCGGGCCGCGCGCCGGCGCCCTGGAGGTCGACGTACAGCTGTCCGTCGGGGAAGGCGGACCGCGCCTGGTGGGCGACGTGCACCGCGAGAGTCGTCTTGCCGACGCCGCCGATCCCGGCCAGCGCCGAGACGGCCATCACGCGGCCCGTCGCCGGGTCCCCGGAGGCCGAGGACAACACGTCGCTCAGCTCGCGGACGAAGGACGCGCGACCGGTGAAGTCGGGCACCGTGGCCGGGAGTTGCGCCGGGCGCACCAGGGGCGTCGCCGCCGCCGAGGCCGGTGCCGAGGGCTCGGCCAGGCCGGGGTCGGCCCGCAGGATGCGCTGCTGCAGGTCCCGGAGGCCGGGCCGCGGGTCGACGCCCAGCTCGTCGGCGAGCAGACGGCGCGTGTCCGCGTAGACGGCGAGGGCCTCCGCCTGGCGGCCGCTGCGGTACAGCGCCAGCATCAGCAGCTCGCGCAGGCGTTCGCGCAGCGGGTGGGCCGCCGTGAGCGCCGTCAGCTCCGAGACCGCCTCCGCGTGGCACCCCTGGTCGAGGTCCATGTCCAGCCGGGTCTCCAGCAGTTGGAGCCGCCACTCGTCCAGCCGGACGCGCTGCGTCCGGGCGTACGGACCCGGCACGCCGGCCAGTACCTCGCCGTCCCACAGGTCCAGCGCGCGGCGCAGCAGCTCACGGGCGTGACCCAGGTCGCCGGAGCTCCGCGCCTTCTCGGCCCCGGCCGCCAGGTCCTGGGCCCGCGTCAGGTCCAACGCCCCCTCGGCCAGGCCCCGTACGGCGTACCCGCCCGACTCGCTGGCCAGCACCCCCGGGTCGAGCACCTTCCGCAGCCGGGACGCGTACGTCCGTACCGCCGCCAGCGCCTGCGAGGGCGGCTCCTCACCCCACAGGGCGTCGATCAGCTCGGCCGCGGTGGCGGTACGGCCCTCGCGGAGCAACAGGGCGGCCAGCAGCGCCCGCTGCTGGGGCGAGCCGGTGGCCAGCGGCTCCTCGCCCCGCCAGGCGCGCACCGGTCCGAGCACGCCGAAGCGGAGCGCGGCCGGCCCGTCCGGTTCCGCCGGGAATCCGGGACGCCGCTGCTCCGGAACGCGCGGTACACCGTCCATGCCGTCCCCCTAGACATCCTGAGCAACCAGGTCAGTTTGCCTTGTTCATGCCGACCACGTCAGCCGTGGGAGACGCCGATCACAGGTTCTCCATCAGCTTCGTTCCCCCGGCCCCTCCAACTCCACCCGCACCGTGAGCAGTCCCGCCCGGGCGCCCATCGCCCGTACCGTCAGGCTGTTGTAGCGGGGGAGGCGGCGCAGCCGGGCGAGCGGGTCGTCGTCGGGCAGGAGACGGGCCGTCCCCGGGTACCAGCGGCCCCGCAGCCGGACCCGGACGCGGGGATCGGCCCGGATGTTGCGGACGTACTGGGACCGCTCGCCGAACTCCGACACCAGCCAGAAGGAGTCGCCGGTGCGGCGCCCGCCCACCGGGGTCCGGCGGGGGAGGCCGGAGACCCGGCCGGTGGTCTCCAGCAGGGTCTGGCCGGGCAGCCGGCGCACGACCGCGTTGAGCCGGCGCTGGAAGGCCGTCACGGCCCGGTACTTCTTCTCGGCGTTGGAAGACATCGTCCGTTCACGCTCCCGTCTCGTGTGGCTCCATGTTCCCCGGAAAACCTCAAGGGGACGGTGTGAACGGGGCCGAGAGACGGGTGGTGCGGGCGTGCGGGTCGTGACCTGGAACCTGTGGTGGAGGTTCGGCCCGTGGGCCGACCGGCGCGAGGCGATCCTCGCCGTGCTGCGGGAGCTGAAGCCGGACGTCGTCGGGCTCCAGGAGGTGTGGGCCGTCGACGGAGGCGAGAACCTCGCCGAGTCGCTCGCCCACGACCTGGGCCTGCACTGCGCCTGGTGGCCCTCGCCCGCGCCCGAGCGGTGGCAGCGGCGGATCGGGGACCACGCGGTGGGCGTCGGCACCGCGGTGCTCAGCCGTTGGCCCGTCGTGGAGCGGGCGGTGCTGAGGCTGCCCGCCCCGGCGGAACTGGACGACGGGCGGCTGGCGGCGTACGCCCTGCTGGACGCGCCCGGGCGCCGGGTCCCCTTCTTCACCGTCCATCTGACCTCGGGCGGTCACGCCGGTGCGGTGCGCGGCGAACAGGCCGCAGCCCTCGCCGAGTTCGTCGACCGGCACCGGCACGGCACCGCCCACCCGGCCGTCGTCACCGGCGACTTCAACGCCCGTCCCGAGTCGCCGGAGGTCCGCCTGCTGCGGGCCGCGGGGCTGCGCGACGCCTGGGCGCTGGCCGACCCGGACGAGCCGTCCGGCACCTGGGACACCGCGAACCCGTACGTGGACCACGCGGACGGCGAGCCGAGCGTACGGATCGACTACGTCCGCGTCGGCCCGCCGGGCCCCGGCGGACTCGGCCGGGTCCTCGCGGTGCGGCGGGCCGGTGCCGGTCCCGTCGACGGAGTCTGGCCCTCCGACCACGCGGCGGTCGTCGCGGACCTGGCCGACACCGGGGCGGCCACCGCGCCGCAGACACCGGATCGGTGACGGCGGCCGGCACCTCGTCGTGCGCCTGGCCGACGCCGGCCCGGTCACCGCGCCGCCTGCCGCCCCGGAGACACCGGGACGATGACGGCGGCCGGCGCCCCGGGAACACCGGGACGATGACGGCGGCCGGCGCCCCGGGAACACCGGGACGATGACGGCGGCCGGCGCCCCGGGAACACCGGGTCGGTGCCGGCGGTCGGCGCCCCGGCACGGACGTGGACGTCGGGACCGGGCACCGCGTCGGCCACCGCCCCGCCGGCACCGCGTCGGCCGCCGCCTCGTCGGCCACTGCCCCGCGGGCACTCGTCGGCTACCGCCCCGCGGGCACTGCGTCGGCTACCGCCCCGCCGGCACCGCGTCGGCCGCCGCCCCGCCGGCCGCCGCCTCGTCGGCCACCGCCCCGCGGGCACTGCGTCGGCTACCGCCCCGTGGGGCACTGCGTCGGCCACTGCCCCGTGGGCACTGCGTCGGCTACCGCCCCGTGGGCACTGCGTCGGCTACCGCCCCGTGGGGCACTGCGTCGGCCACTGCCCCGTGGGCACTGCATCGGCCACTGCCCCGTGGGCACTGCGTCGGCCACTGCCCCGCGGGCACTGCGTCGGCTACCGCCCCGTGGGCACTGCGTCGGCCACTGCCCCGTGGGCACTGCGTCGGCCACCGCCCCGCGGGCACTGCGTCGGCTACCGCCCGAGGAACACCGGGTTGGTGAAGGCGGCCAGCGCCCCCGGCAGGGGGCCCGCCGCCGTGTCGTGCCGCACCTCCGCCCGCACGTAGGCCGCGTACGAGGCGGTCGTGCGCCACTCCACGGTGCCCGCGCCGGACACCGGCAGGGGATCGCCGGTGAACAGCACCCCCTGGTCCGTCACGAAGCGGACCGTGCAGCGCGGGGCGCCGGTCACCTCCAGGCGGACGGTGACCGGGGTGTCGCGGTCCACGCGCAGCCGCTCGCCGATGCCGGCGTGCTCGCCCCGGCCGCCGGACGCGGTGAAGGACAGGGACAGCTTCGACGACTCGGCCACGTAGGAGCGCCCGGCCCTGATGCCCTCCTGGATCGCCTCCCGGGTCAGGTCGTCGGCGAGGACGACGGTCTGCGGGCGGCCGATCACGTCGGGGGAGCGGTGGGAGTCGCTGCTGCCCATCGCCGGGAGCCAGCTCCGCCCGGCGTCCCGTACGGCGGCGACGAGCATGCCGTCCCAGTCGGCCAGCGCCACCTCGTCGTCCGGCGTGTAGGCCCCGTTCCACACCTCGACCGCGTCCGCCTCCCCGAACCCGAACTTCCAGTTGCAGCCGATGCAGGTGGCGTGCGGATGGGCCGGCACCACCAGGCCGCCCGCGCCGCGGATCTGCCGGGCGAACCGGCCGAAACGGTTGTCGCGCGCCCGGTAGCGCCAGTCGACGAAGGTGCCGGGATCGGTGCCCAGGGCGACGACGTGGCCGTTGCGGGTCGTCACCTCCTCGCCCAGCAGGATCAACAGGTCGTCCCCGGCGAGGCCGGCCCAGTGCGGGTGCGCGGAGTGCGTGTTGTGCTCGGAGGAGTTGATGAAGTCCAGGCCCGCCGCGCGCGCCTGCTCCGCGATCTCGGCGAGGGTGTAGCGGCCGTCGGAGTACTCGGAGTGCAGGTGGCAGTCGCCCCGGTACCAGGCCCGGCCCCGGCCCCGGGCGCGCTCGGGCGGGTACACCGGCCGGGGCGCCGGCTCCTCCTCGCCGTAGGTCAGCGTGATCGTGATCTCGTACGCCAGGCCCTGCGGTGCGACGGTGTACGGGCCGAGCGCGATGTGCCAGGTGCCCGCCCGCACCGGCCCCGCGACGTAGCCCGGCGTGGCGGCGTCCGCGCGGACGAAGAACTCCGTGCGCGCCCCGCCCGACCAGCCGCGGAAGCCCCGGCCGCCCAGTTCGGTGCCGCGCTCGTCGAAGAGGCCGATGTCGAGGGCGTTGCCCTGGGTGCCGGCCGGGACGGCGGGGCGGTCGTAGGTGTAGGCGACGTGGATCTCGCGGACCCCGCGGGGGACGTCGACCGGCACGTACACGAAGTCGGGGGAGCCGGGCGGCAGGGTGCCGCGCACGGTTCTCCTGCGCTGTTCCCGGGGTGCCGCCGCGGCGAAGCTCACGCTTCCCAAGGTAAGCGCGGCGGCGGCGCCCGTCGCGAACACGGCGCGTCTGCCGACTCCGGTGCGGCCGTGCCCGTGCCCGTGCCCGTGCTCCTGCTCGTGGTCGTCCTCGCACATGCTGCTGCTCCAGGTGTCGTCGTCGCGTGTCGTCGGTGACATGACGTCGGTGGTGCAGGGGTGGTGCGTGCAACCCTCGTATTGAGCCGTGAACTCCCGGGCAAGGAAAGGGGTTCGGCGCATTGAGGGGGCATTGAGGTCCGGAAACGCCGGCCGGGTCGCCGGGACGGGCGGGCGGAGCCGATCACGCCGCTCGTATGCTCGAAGGATGACGACTTCCGCGACCCCCGGAACCGGACCCGCCGACCCCGCCGGCCCCACCGAGAACTCCATGCGTCGCGCCCTCAAACGCGCCCGGGACGGCGTCGCCCTCGACGTGTCCGAGGCCGCCGTGCTGCTCCAGGCGCGCGGCGAGCACCTCGACGCCCTCACCGCGTCCGCCGCCCGGGTCCGGGACGCGGGCCTGGAGGCCGCCGGGCGGCCCGGCGTCATCACGTACTCGAAGAGCGTCTTCGTCCCGCTGACCCGGCTGTGCCGGGACAAGTGCCACTACTGCACCTTCGTCACCGTCCCCGGCAAGCTGCGCCGGGCGGGCCACGGGATGTTCATGTCGCCGGACGAGGTGCTCGACATCGCGCGCAAGGGCGCGGCCCTCGGCTGCAAGGAAGCCCTCATCACCCTCGGCGACAAGCCCGAGGAGCGCTGGCCCGAGGCCCGGGAGTGGCTCGACGCGCACGGATACGACGACACGATCGCCTACGTCCGCGCGATCTCGATCCGCATCCTGGAGGAGACGGGGCTGCTCCCGCACCTCAACCCCGGCGTCATGACCTGGACGGACTTCCAGCGGCTCAAGCCCGTCGCCCCCTCCATGGGCATGATGCTGGAGACCACCGCGACCCGCTTGTGGTCCGAGCCCGGCGGCCCGCACCACGGCTCCCCGGACAAGGAACCGGCCGTACGGCTGCGCGTCCTGGAGGACGCCGGGCGCTCCTCGGTGCCCTTCACCTCCGGTGTCCTCATCGGCATCGGCGAGACGTACGAGGAGCGGGCCGAGTCCCTCTTCGCGCTGCGCAAGGTCTCCCGCGCCTACCACGGCGTGCAGGAGCTGATCATCCAGAACTTCCGCGCCAAGCCCGACACGGCGATGCGCGGCATGCCGGACGCGGAACTGGACGAGCTGGTCGCCACGGTCGCCGTCGCCCGGCACATCATGGGCCCCTCCGCCTGCCTCCAGGCGCCGCCGAACCTGGTGGACGCGGAGTACGAGCGGCTGATCGGCGCGGGCATCGACGACTGGGGCGGCGTCTCCCCGCTGACCATCGACCACGTGAACCCCGAGCGCCCCTGGCCGCAGATCGACGAACTCGCCGCGAAGTCCCGGGCGGCCGGGTTCGCGCTGCGGGAACGTCTCTGCGTGTACCCGGAGTTCGTCAAGCGCGGCGAGCCCTGGCTGGACCCGCGGCTGCGCCCGCACGTGGCCGCGCTCGCCGACCCGGAGACCGGCCTGGCCCGCGCGGACGCGGTGGTCGAGGGACACGCGTGGCAGGAGCCGGACGAGGCGTTCACCGCCACCGGCCGCACCGATCTGCACGCCACCATCGACACCGAGGGCCGCACGTCGGACCGCCGCGACGACTTCGACGAGGTGTACGGCGACTGGGGCGCCCTGCGCGAGGCCGCCGCCCCCGGCATGGCGCCCGAGCGCATCGACACCGACGTGCGCGCCGCGCTCGCCACGGCGGCCGACGACCCCACGCGGCTGACGGACGACGAGGCACTCGCCCTGCTGCACGCCGACGGCCCCGCGCTGGACGCCCTGTGCGGCATCGCGGACGACGTCCGCCGGAGCACCGTCGGCGACGACGTGACGTACATCGTCACCCGCAACATCAACTTCACCAACGTCTGCTACACCGGCTGCCGCTTCTGCGCCTTCGCCCAGCGCCGCACCGACGCCGACGCCTACACGCTCTCCCTCGACCAGGTCGCCGACCGCGCCCAGCAGGCGTGGGAGGTGGGCGCGGTGGAGGTCTGCATGCAGGGCGGCATCCACCCGGACCTGCCCGGTACCGCGTACTTCGACATCGCGCGGGCGGTGAAGGCCCGCGTGCCCGGCATGCACGTGCACGCCTTCTCGCCGATGGAGGTCGTCAACGGCGCCACCCGCACCGGCCTGTCGATCCGCGAGTGGCTGACCGCCGCGAAGGAGGCGGGCCTGGACTCGATCCCGGGCACGGCGGCGGAGATCCTCGACGACGAGGTCCGCTGGATCCTCACCAAGGGCAAGCTGCCGACGGCGACCTGGATCGAGGTGATCGAGACGGCCCACGAGCTGGGCATCCGCTCCTCGTCCACGATGATGTACGGCCACGTCGACCAGCCCCGCCACTGGCTGGGCCACCTGCGCACCCTCGCCGGCATCCAGCGGCGCACCGGCGGCTTCACCGAGTTCGTGACGCTCCCCTTCATCCACACCAACGCCCCGGTGTACCTGGCCGGCATCGCACGGCCGGGCCCCACCCTGCGCGACAACCGCGCGGTGACCGCGATGGCCCGTCTCCTCCTGCACCCGCACGTCCCCAACATCCAGACGAGCTGGGTGAAACTGGGCACGGAGGGAGCGGCGGAGATGCTCCGCTCCGGCGCCAACGACCTGGGCGGCACCCTCATGGAGGAGACGATCTCCCGCATGGCGGGCTCGTCCTACGGGTCGTACAAGTCGGTCAAGGACCTGGTCGCGGTCGCGGACGCGGCGGGCCGCCCGGCGAAGCCGCGCACCACGCTGTACGGCCCGGTCCCCGAGGAGCGGCAGCGGGCGGCGCGGGACTCGGACGGGCACCTGCCGGAGCTGCTGCCGGTCCTGGACTGAGGAGGCACGGGGCCGGGGCGCAGGCTTCGGGAGAGCGGCGGACGCGCAGTACGATGATCTGGCCCCCGGTGTGTCGGGGTTCTCGTAGCTGAGGAGATGCGTGCCCGTGCCAGCCCGACTTCCCTCATGGGCGTGGGTCTCCGGTCTGACCGTGGGGGCGATCGCGGCGGTGACCGTCCTGGCCGTGCAGGCGGACCAGGGGCCCCAGCCCACCGCCGCGGCGACCAAGCCGAAGCCGTCGGCGTCGGCGGACGCGCACCCCGAACCGAAGGAGACCGCGCCGGCCCGGGTACCGGAGGATTCCGGCACCGGGCGGCGCGTCGTCTACTCGGTCGGCCAGGACCGGGTGTGGCTGGTCGACGCCAGCGACGCCACCCGGCGCTCCTTCAAGGTGTGGCCGGGCACGGTCGACCCCGATCCGGGAAAGTACAGCGTCGGCACCCGCCGCGAGGAACCGACGACGGGCTCCGACGGGGTCCGGATCGAGCAGATCCTGTACTTCACCCAGGAGGACGGCGTCTGGGTCGCCTTCTCCAACGCGGTGGACGGCTCCTCGCCGCCGCCGGCCGCCTCCGGCGCCAAGACCGGCGGCATACGGCTGCCCAAGGCGGACGGTGACGCGCTCTGGGAGTTCGGCACGTCCGGCACGACGGTCACTGTGGTCGCCTAGCCTCCGCCTCTCCGGACGGCAGGTGCGCCACGATCAGCACGACGCCGCTGAACAGCAGCACGCGCGTCGCCGCCTCCAGCCCGTTCCAGTCCTCCGACTGCCACATCGCGAACCATTCGCCGCCGATCGCGAGGAATCCGGCACCGAAGAGCAGCATCAGCATGAGCGTGCCGTACGTGGTGAAGCGCCGCGCGGGAGCGTGCTGCCGGCGTATCCAGAGCCAGGTCGCCCAGATCAGCACGAGCGCGGCGGCGGTCTCCCACACGATGATCGCCACGTAGGCGGTGTCCTGGAGACCCTTGCTCGTGATCGCCCGCCACATCAGGTCGTCGTCCTTGAACGTGGTGTCCATGGCGAGGACGTGGTGCACGTACTGCTGGTTGTTGTCGAAGTCGGTGATGTTCCCGAGGGCGACGAGGGCGATGTAGAGGGCGAGGACCGCGGTGAGCACGGTGGAGGCGAGTAAAAGGGCGCTGCGGGGGTTCTTGGTCATGGCAGCACTATCCCGAAGCCGGACAGCGGGCGGGCGGGAGGGTCCGGGAAACGTGATCTCTTCGCAGCGTTCCGGCGGTCCCTCGCCGCGCTAACGGAGCACGGAGGGTGCCCGTCGGCCGTCCGTCGCGACGGTGTGCACGAACGCCGTCCAGGAGACGTCGGCGAAGGTCAGACGGGCGCCTTCGCGGTCCTTGGAGTCGCGGACGTGGACGGTTGGGTGGGCGGGGGCTATGGCGACCTCGACGCATTCCGGGCCGTCGTTGCTGCTGTAGCTGCTCTTGAACCATTCGAGGGCGGGGGTCATGTCTCTTCTCCCATGACTTTCTCGATGAAGGCCAATGACTCACGGGGCGTGAGCGCCTGCGCCCGGATGATCCCATAGCGCAGATCCAGGGTCTGGACCTCGTACGGATCAGTGATGACCCGGTTGTGCAGTTGGGCTTCCGAGTGGCCGAACGCCGTGCCGCCCCGCAGTTTCAACAATTGCAGCGACCCGGCCATCCCGGCGTGATCGTCGCGGTCCGTCGGCATGACCTGGATCTCGACGTGTCGCAACCTCCCGACGTCCAGGAGGTGTTCGAGTTGCTGCCGGAGCACGGTCCTGCCCCCGAGCGGGCGCCGCAGCGTCACTTCCTCCTGGACGAAGGTGAGCTGTGGCCGGGGGACGCGATCGAAGACTGCCTTTCGCGCCATACGAGCGGAGACGTAGCGGTCGGTCTCCTCCTCCGTGAACGCCGGTCGGCGCATCGCGTACAACGCGCGCGCGTACTCGGGGGTCTGCAGCAGACCGTGGATGTGGTGGCCCGCGTAGGCCCCCAGCTCGACCGCCTCCTCCTCCAGCTTGGCCAGGTCCCGCACCTTCTTCGGGTAGCGGGCCTTCTCCACGTCCTCCTTCATCGTCGCGAGCTTCCCGCCCGCGCCCAGCACCTCGTCGGCCTTGTCCAGGAAATCGGGCTTGGGCACCCGGCGGCCGCGCTCGACCGACGAGACCATGTCCTCGCCGTACCCGATGGCGGCCCCCAGTTCGGCCTGGCGCAGGCCCGCCGCCTCCCGCCACAGCTTGATCTGCCGCCCGACCGCCTTGAGCACGGCCGCGGCCTCCTCGTCCTCCACGTCTTCCCTCCCGACGTACGACCCGTACGACCACGGCAGGCACCCGGACAGTCACTCTCGGTACCGAGGTCGTCGCTGTTCAGAGTAGGGACGGGCGGCCACGCTGGGTGACGTGAATCAGAAATTGGACCTACCTTTCACGCCGAACGCGCCCCACTTCGCAGTCCAGTTGTCCGCAACCCGCAGAGGCGCCCGGCTGGCGCGGCTGCTCACGGAACGCCAACTCGACGACTGGGGAGTGCCGTCCGAAGGGGCGGTCCAGGTCGTCGCCGAACTCGCGGCGAACGCGGTGCTGCACGGCCGGGTGCCGGGACGGGACTTCCGGCTCGCTCTGCGGCTGCTGCCGGGCGGGGCCCTCCGTGTCGAGGTCACCGACGCCCGGGGCGACCGGGTCCCGCGTCTCCCCGACCCGGCGTCCGACGACGCGGAGGCCGGGCGCGGACTGCGCATCGTGGCGGCGTACGCGGACCGTTGGGGTGTCCGCGCGGGACCGGCCCCGGCGAAGACCGTCTGGGCCGAACTGCCACCGGGTCGTGGCCGGACGTGACCCGGACGGTCAGGCAGTCGCGACGAGGCCCGGCAGACCGACGTCCGGGACTTCGTCCGCCGCTGCCGTGAGGTGTGCACCGGCACGCGCGCGTGAACGTTTCCACACCGTTCCAGCCCTGACCGACCACTTCTGTTCGCATACAGTGCTGGGCGTCGTACGTACGCACAGCGCCGAGCGGAGGTCCAGGTGGGCGCGACAGCCCGTGCCGTGTGGGGGCGTGCCGAGCAGCAGGACTTCCGCAGCCGGGTGCGCGGCACGCTGCTCGGTGCGGCCGTCGGGGACGCCCTGGGAGCGCCCGTCGACGGTCTCGCCCTCGACGAGATCCGGGAGGCGCACGGCGCGGAAGGGCTGTCCGACCTCGCCACCGCCTACGGCCGGCGCGGTGCCGTCACCCACCTCACCCAGCTCACCCTGTTCTCCGTGGACGGGCTGATCCGCGCCCAGGTACGGCGGGACACCGGCGCCTGGCACCCGCCGACCGACCTGCACCGGGCCTACCGGCGCTGGGCCGCCACCCAGCGCGACTGGGGGCCCGACCTGCGGCGCAAGGAGGACGGCTGGCTGGCCCACGAGGAGTGGCTGTACGTCCGCCGGGACGCCCCGCGCGCCCTGCTGCTGGGCCTCGGCGACGAGACGATGGGCACCCCCGAGGCACCCAAGAACCCCGACGAGCGCGGTCCGGAGGCCGCCGCCCGCTCGGCGCCGTTCGGGCTCCTGGTCGGCTGGGAGCCGCAACTGGTCGCCCAGCTCGCCGTGGAGTGCGCCGCGCAGACCCACGGCCACCCCACCGGGCGCCTGGCGGCGGGCGCGTACGCCGTGATCGTGCACGGGCTGGCGCGCGGCGAGAGCCTGGACGCCGCCGTGCAGCGGGCCCTCGCGCTGCTCGCCGCCCGGCCGGGACACGAGCCCGTGGCGGACGCCCTGCAGCACGCGCTGGGCGCGGTGCGGCAAGGGCTGCCGACCCCGGCGCGGGTGACCGAGCTGATCGGCGCGGGCACGGCGGAGGGCCTGGTCGCCGCCGCCGTGTACTGCGCCCTCGTCGGTGAGGACGTACGGCACG
This sequence comes from Streptomyces sp. BK208, assembly GCF_004364245.1. Lineage (GTDB taxonomy): Bacteria > Actinomycetota > Actinomycetes > Streptomycetales > Streptomycetaceae > Streptomyces. The sequence continues at coordinate 164,314 of NZ_SOAV01000010.1, forward strand.
GGCTGCGGCTCGCCGTCAACCACGACGGTGCCTCGGCGGCGACCGGCGCCCTGACGGGCGGCCTGCTCGGCGCCCTGCACGGCGAGACGGCTCTGCCCCCGGCCTGGCTGGCCGAACTGGAGGGCCGGCCGACCCTCCTGGAGCTGGCCGACGACTTCGCCATGGAGATGACCCAGGGCCCCGCCCTGCACGGCCCGGCGGGCTCGTCCCCCGGATGGCTGGCGCGGTACCCGCGAGCCTGAGGCCACGTCTCGGGAAGCGCCGCACCGGGGGCCGCCGCTAGCGTGGCGGCCATGGACATCAGCATTCACACCACGGTGCTTCCGCACGACGACCCGGACGCGTCCCTGGCCTTCTACCGGGACGTGCTCGGCTTCGAGGTCCGCAAGGACGTCGGCGACGGCAGGATGCGCTGGATCACGGTCGGTCCGGCCGGCCAGCCGGACGTCTCGCTGCTGCTCGCGCCGCCCGCCGCGGACCCCGGCATCACCGACGCCGAGCGCCGCACCGTCGCCGAGATGATGGCCAAGGGCACCTACGGGTGGCTCCTCCTGGCCACCGAGGACCTCGACGGCACCTTCGAGAAGGCCCGCGCCAAGGACGCCGAGATCGTCCAGGAGCCGACCGAGCAGCCGTACGGCATCCGGGACTGCGCCCTCCGGGACCCCGCCGGCAACCAGATCCGCATCCAGGAACTGCGCTGAACCGGCCCGGCCGGTGACCGCGGTCACCGGCCGGGCCGGCCGGACGTGCGCCCTCGGGTGGGATCTCTAGTCGCCCACCCGGTTGCGGCCCACCACGTCGTCCACCCCGCCCGCGGGCGCCGGGACCGCGGCCGCCGCGCCGGAGTGGCCGTCGTCCCCGTCCGTGTTGACGCGCTCGATGATCGCGAGCCGCTCCGGGGTGTCCTCCGGCTTCAGGAAGCCGACGACGACGTACAGGACCAGCGAGACCGCCAGCGGGATGGAGACCTGGTACTCGAGCGGCACCCCGCCGTCCACGTTCCAGTTGATCGGGTAGTTGACCAGCCAGAAGGCGAGCAGGCCCAGGCCCCAGCTGGTGAGCGCGGCAGTCGGGCCCGAGCGGCGGAAGGGCCGCAGCAGCCCGAGCATCATCGGGATCGCGATCGGGCCCATCAGGCCGGCCACCCACTTGATCACGACGGTGATGATGTCCTTGAACGTCGGCGAGTCGACCTGGGTCGCCACCGCCATCGAGAGACCGAGGAAGACCACGGTGGTCAGCCGGGCCGCCAGCAGCCCCGACCGCTGACCCCAGTTGCGCGCCGCCTTCGACAGCACCGGCGCCACGTCACGGGTGAAGACGGCCGCGATGGCGTTGGCGTCCGACGAGCACATGGCCATGGTGTGCGAGAAGAACCCGACGATGACCAGGCCGAGCAGCCCGTGCGGCAGCAGCTGCTCGGTCATCAGGGCGTAGGAGTCGGAACCGTCCGGCTTCTGCGACTCCACCAGCAGCGGCGCCATCCACATCGGGAAGAACAGCACCAGCGGCCAGACCAGCCACAGCACCGCCGACAGCCGCGCCGAACGCTCCGCCTCGCGGGCGTTGCGCGTGGCCATGTAGCGCTGGGCCTGGTTGAGCATGCCGCCGTTGTACTCGAAGAGCTTGATGAAGAGGAAGGCGAGCAGGAACACCGTGCCGTACGGGCCGACCAGCGGTTTTCCGTGGCCCTGGAGGGCGGGCTCGTCCCAGACGCCGAAGAAGCCGCCGTGGTCGCCGAGCTTCATCACGACGGCCACGAACATCGCGACACCGGCCAGCAGCTGGATGATGAACTGGCCCAGCTCGGTCAGCGCGTCCGCCCACAGACCGCCGATCGTGCAGTAGATGCCCGTGATGACACCGGTGATCAGGATGCCCTGGTTGAGGGTGATGCCCGTGAAGACCGAGAGCAGGGTGGCGATGGCCGCCCACTTCGCGGCCACGTCCACGATCTTCAGCAGCATGCCGGACCAGGCCAGCGCCTGCTGGGTGGGCAGGTTGTACCGGTTCTTGAGGTACTCCAGCGGCGAGGCCACGTGCAGCCGTGAGCGCAGCCGGTTGATGCGCGGCGCGAACAGCTTGGAGCCGATGGCGATGCCGAGGGCGATGGGGAACGACCACGTCACGAAGGACGTGACGCCGTAGGTGTAGGCGATGCCGGCGTAGCCGGTGAACATCACCGCGCTGTAGCCCGACATGTGGTGCGAGATGCCGGACAGCCACCAGGGCATCTTGCCGCCGGCCGTGAAGAAGTCGCTGACGTCGTCCACGCGTTTGTGCGACCAGACGCCGATCGCCACCATGACGGCGAAGTAGCCGATGAGCACGGACCAGTCGAGACCGTTCATGTGCCCCCTTCCGGGGTCCGCCTTGTGAACTCCGCTCAGCCGGTTGGCACTTCGCTAGAGCGGAGCAAGGGCGTGGCAGGCCGCGAAGTGCCCGCTCATCGTGGGTGCGACGACGCGGGCACGACAAGGAAGGGGAAGGTCAAGAGAGAGTAAAAAGGTTCGGATCGCTGACCTGTGTTCACCTACATGAACAATCTCGGGCGGCCTCCGAAGAGACCGCCCGGGCCGCGCCGGGCGCTACTTCAGCTCGTCGGGGCACGGCGTGCCCCGCTTCAGCCCGTACGGCGACGCCAGCCGGTACGTCCCCGCCTCGGGGGCGACGAGCGTCGTCCACACGTCACCCTCGGCGGTCTCCTCGGTCTCCGCCAGACAGCCGTTCACGTTGTCGTACGTCTTCGGCGTGCCCTCCGGGGCGTTCCTGGAGGCCTCCGTCTCCTGGGGCGGCTGGAGCTTCCCGCCCTCCTCGTCGACGAGGCTCAGCCACGGCGAGTACGGCATCCGGATCAGGATGCGCCCGGGCCGCTGCACGTCGATGACCCACTCGTCCTGCTCGGCCCGCCGGACCACCGCGTCGGGCTCCGCCAGCGGCGTCGGGTCGGTCACCTGGAACAGCTGCCAGTTGGCGTCGCCCCAGATCTGCTTCAGATAGGGCAGGCCCCGCTGCAGCAGCTCCCGCTCCCGCTTGCCGCCGTCACCGTCCGGCTCGCCCTTGGGCAGCACCACGAAGTGCACGGCCCAGCGCTTCAGCCACTCGTGGTAGTTCGCCGAGTTGAGCGTGTCGTCGTAGAAGAGCGGATTGCGCTCCATGTCGGCCTGCCGGGTCCAGCCGCGGGCCAGGTTCACGTACGGCGCGAGCGCCGACGCCTCCCGGTGGGAGCGGGCGGGCACGGCCTCCACCCGGCCCTGCTCCGCGCCGACCTCCTGCAGCTCGTTGACGAGCGGCGCCAGCTCACGCGCCCAGGAGGCGGCGGGCGTGGTGTGGACGGCGTCGTCGGCCGACTTGAAGCCGATCCAGCCCGCGAAGACGGCGAGCGAGGCCACCAGCGCGTACCACTTGCGCGACTTGGTCACCGTGAACGGCAGCGCCGCCACCAGGACCACCCCGGCGAAGAGCATCGGCAGGCGGGTGATGTTGGAGCCGATCTGCGAGCTGATCAGCCAGACCAGCAGCACCGCCAGGCCGTAGACCGCCGACGTGATCCGCACGGTCTTCCAGGTGCTCGGCACGAGCCAGTACACCAGGCCCGCGTACAGGATCGGCAGCACCGTCGAACCGAACCCCATCGGCTGGGTGCCCGAGAAGGGGAACAGCACGGCCGAAAGACCGACGACCACGCTCGGGGCCAGGCCCAGCGACCAGGCACCCGGCCGGCGCTTCTGCAGGAACAGCGCCACCGCCACCAGGCCCACGAACAGCCCCGAGACCGGCGAGGCCATCGTCGACAGCGCGGCCAGCGGCGCCGCGCACAGCCCCTTGGCCCAGCGCTCGTACCGCCAGCGGTGCGGCCAGCAGAACACGGCGGCGACCGCGCCGAGCCCGAACATCATGCCGAGCCCGAACGTCACCCGGCCCGACACCGCGTTGGCCAGCAGCCCGAACAGGCCCGCCAGCGACGCCCACAGCGGATTGCGGACCACCCGGCTGCGGATCAGGATCATCGTCAGCAGCCCGGCCGAGATCGTCCCCGCGATCATCATCGTGGTGCGCACGCCGAGCACCGACATCAGGTACGGCGAGATCACGCTGTACGAGACCGGGTGCATGCCGCCGTACCAGGCGAGGTTGTACGCCGAGTCCGGGTGCCGGCCGACGAACTCGGCCCAGGCGTCCTGCGCCGCGAGGTCGCCGCCGCTGTTCGCGAAGGTGAAGAACCACACTATGTGGAGCACCCCGGCGAGGACGGTCACGGACAGCACGGGGTGGCGCAGCATGCGCTCGCGCAGGGCCAGGAAGGCGGTGTTCACGGCCGACGGCGCCTTCGGGCCGCCGGGCTCGGGCTCACCGTCGCCGTCCGCCGGGCCGGGCCCGTCGCGCCGGTCCACCGGGTTCTCCGCCCCCGCCGGGCTCGCCCCGGCGTCCCTGCGGGGCCCGGGCACCCGCGGTCGCGGGCCGGCTCCCGGCCCCGGATCGGCGTCGTCGGCGCGTGTCGGCTCCGCAGTGGCCACCTGAAGGCACTCCCCGTGTCCCGTCTTCTTCTTTGGGCCGTGTCCCGTTCCCACGACCGGCGACTGCCCCGCTTCGTGACGCTAGCACGCGGCCCCGCACGGGTGCCTCCTCCGTTTCCGGGGCCTCCCGGCGCCCCGGGGCCCCCTCGCGGGCCCTCCGGCGTTCCGGTGACGCCCCGGGGGACGCGAACGCCCCCGCGGCCGGGTGACCGCGGGGGCGTGGGGTGTGTGTCGCGGGCGGCCCGGACGGGCCCGGTGTCAGCCCAGCCGGGTCAGCTTGTCCGAGAAGCCGGGCTCGGCGAGGTCGTCCCGCAGGGCCACCGGCACCTTCACCGCGCCGCTGGTGCCGCCGTCGCCGACCGTGAGGGTGCCGACCTTGGTACCGGCCTTCGCCGTGTGCGGCACCTCGTCCGCGTCGAAGGTCAGCTTCACGGTCAGTCCGCCCCAGCCGACGGCCTTGACGTCCTGCGTGGCGACGACCGGCGTACGGCCACCGAGACCGTCGTCGACGTACCCGACGACGCTGCCCTTCTCGATGATCGTCGACGACTTCAGGGTGCCCTGCGCGGCCCGGATCAGCTGGTCGCCGGCGTCCAGGGCGGCGGCGAGGATGCCCTTGTCCGCGGTGGCCGGCTGGCGCACCACGGCCCCGACGATGGTCCGGGTCTCACCGCCGACCTCCTTCTTCGCCGCGAAGACGAGGTTGCCGAGCGCGGAGGTGGTGGTGCCGGTCTTGATGCCCACGACGCCGTTGTGACCGACGAGCTGGTTCCAGTTGCCGTGGTTCGCGCCCTTGTAGTCGTCGTACGACATCATCGTGGCGACCTCGCGGAACGCGGGCTCCTTCATCGCCTCCTTGGCCAGCTTCACCTGGTCCACGGCCGTGCTCACCGTCGTGTTGTTCAGCCCCGACGGGTCGGTGTACGTGGTGTTGGTCATGCCGAGGTCCTTCGCGGCGGCGTTCATCTTCTCGACGAACCCCTTCTCGGACCCCGAGTCCCAGCGGGCGAGCAGCCGCGCCACGTTGTTCGCGGACGCGATCAGGATGGCCTTGAGGGCCTCGCGCTGGGAGATCGAGTCGCCCGCGTAGACGTGGACGGTCGACTCGTCGCCCGCCTCCGACTGCTCCTCCGCCGCCTGGTCGATCTTGATCTTCGGACCCTCGGCGCCGCTCTTGAGCGGGTGGTCGCGCAGGATGACGTACGCGGTCATGACCTTGGCCACGCTCGCGATCGGCACCGGCTTCTGGTCGCCGGACGAGCCGAAGGTGCCGATGCCCTGCACGTCGAGCGCGGCCTGCCCGCTGGACGGCCACGGGATCTCCGGCTTGCCGCCCTCGAAGGTGAAGCTGTCCTGCGCCGTGAGGTCGAGGGTCGGCGCGGGCAGCGGGCGCATGGACTGCACGACGCCGATGATGATCACCAGCAGGATGACCAGCGGCGTCCAGATCTTGACCCGGCGCACCGTCGTCCGCAGCGGGGTCTCCGGGGGCGGCGGGGTGTTGGTCAGCTCCGCCAGCAGGTCCAGCGGCGGCTTGGGCGGCAGCGGCTGCTGGGTGGTCCGGTCCGGCCCGACGTGCGAGACGGGCGCGGTGACCCCGGTGCGTGGCGTCCGGGCCGCCGCGGGGGCCTCCTCGGGGGCCGCCTCGGGGCTCTTCGTCGCCTGCGGTGCCTGCGGGGGCCTGCGGGTCGCCGGGTCGTCCGGATTCCGCAGCGCCACGAACTTGCTGGTCCGCTCGGCGGCGCCGGGGTCGGCCTTGCCGGCGGCTCCGGGGCCGGTCTTGCCTGCGGCACCCGGACCGGTCTTGCCTGCGGCACCCGGACCGGTCTTGCCGGCGGCGCTCGGGCCGGTCCTGCCGGCGGCGGAGGCGGCGTCGCCGAGCTTCAGCATGGTCGTCGGCTGATCGACGGCGGGTCGCGGCGCCTTGAACACGGCTGTGGGCTGATCCACCGGCGGCTCGCCGCCGCCGTCGCCCTCGCCCTCGCCGTCGTCCTCGTCCGACGCCGAGGCGGCGCCGGAGCCCGCGGAGGCGCCCGAGTCCGCGTCGGCCGCCGGGCCCTTGCCCGCGCCGGAAGCGGGACCCGAGCCGGACCCGGCGGACGCCTTTGCCCCGGAGGCCGAATCCCGACCCGTGGGGGCGCCCGTGTCCGAGCCGGAGTCCGGCCGGGACGTGACGTCCGCGCCCGTGCCGGCGCCGGAACCCGTGGTCGTGACGGTCTTCGAGCCGGTGGCCGCATCGGAGCGGTCGTCCGCGCCCGTGTCCGAGCCGGAGTCCGTGCCCGTAGCGGCGTCCGAGCGGGAGCCGGAGCCCACGCCCGTGTCCGGGTCCGAGCCGCCGGCTGCGCCCGTGCCGGAGCCCGAGCCCGCGTCCCGGCGGGAAGCCGTACCCGTGTCGGTACCGGCGGCCGAGTCCGGGTCCGAGCCGCCCGCTGCGTCGGAACGTGAAGCCGCGTCCCTGCCCGGGCCGGAAGCCGAGTCCGTGGCGGAGCCCGAGCCGAACGCCGCGTCCGCACCCGCACCCGCACCCGCACCCGTGTCCGGACCGGAGGCCGAGGGCGTACCGGCCTCGGCCTCGGCGTCGGAGCCGGTGGCGTCCGCGGTGGCTGCCTCGGACTCCTCGGCGCCCTGCCGCGGGCCGGGCTCGCCGTTGTCGCCGTCCTCGGCCGGGGCGGCCTTCTGGCCCTCGGACTGGCCCTCGGGCGCGTCGGCGCCGGCCGAAGCGCCCTCGCCGCCCTCCAGTCGTGCGTTGGCGGCGGCACGCTCGTCCGCGGTGGCCACCCAGGCCGCGACGACGTCCCGCAGCCGGCCTTCGTTCGTGGCGGCAGGCTTCTCGCGGTCGGCCCCGGGCGTGCCGGACGCCTCCGGCGCGCCCGAGCCGTCCGACGTGCCGGACGCCTCGTCGTCGGCCGCCCCGTCGGCGGCGTCCGCCTCCGGAGCCGACCCACGGGCCGACAGCACCCGGGTCGCGGTGTCGACGCCGCCGCGGGACCCCGTGCCCCCCGCGGAGCGCTTCGCGTCCTCCCGTGCCGCCCCGAGCCGCGGATCACGATGTTCGCTCGCCTCGGTCCTGGCTTCGGGAACCGGACCCGCGCTCCCCGACGTCGGTTCTTCCGACGACTCGCGCTGCTTCGACCTGTCGGGGGACTCGCCCGCCACCGATGCCTCCTCCATGCGCCGCACGTCCTGTGCGCGCTACCGAACCCGTACCGAAACCATTTACCAGTGTCCTGTGTACGGGTGGAACCCACGCGGAAGACGAGAACGACATACCTACTGGTTCCACTACGAAGCGGTCACGCACCCTCGACAGACCAATGTGAGAGGGGTCACCCTGTCTGTCATCCACGCGGGGAGGCATGGATGGGCAGGAGCCGCAGAACAATTCCGGAGGAGCTTCTGCTGCTGGCGTTGGACCCGACCACGGGTACCACCGCGCAGCCGCAGTCGCTCGACCTCGGTCTGGCCGGAGCGCAGCTGGTGGAGCTGGCGCTGGCCGGACGGATAGCCCCAGACGGGGATCGTATCGCCGTGGTGGCCCCACGGCCGACAGGAGATCCAACACTGGACTGCGCGTTGGAGTTGCTGCGAAGGCGTGGCGCTCCCGTGCGGGCGGTCAACTGGATAGGCGGGCCCCGCCTGGGGCTGCGCCAGACCTATCTCTCGCATCTGGAGCGATGCGGCATGGTGCATGCCGTGGAGGGCCAGATGTGCGGGGTGCTGCCGACGACTCGCTACCAGGCGACGGACACGGCGATCAGCAGGGAGATCAAGGCCCGGCTGGACTCGGCGATCCGCACCGGCGTCCCGCCGGACCCGCGGACCGCGGCGCTCGCCGCCCTGGCCCACGCGGTCGGGCTCGGCAAGCACCTCTACCCGGGCAACGAAGGACGCTCGTCACGGTCCCGGCTGCGGGACCTCATCAGACACGACCCCATGGGCGGACTGGTGGCGCACGCGGTGATGGACGTCCAGAACGGCGCTGCGGCACAGCCACGCCGCAGTCCGGCCCCGGCCGGCCGTCAGGCCCCGGGACCGGGGGGCAGGCCCGCCCCGGAACCCGCCCACGGTGTTCCGGCGCAACCACGCCACGGATCCATGGCGCGAGCGGTGGCCCACTAGCCCCACGAGCGCACCGCACGACCGCACCGCACCGCACCACAGCACCGACAGCACCGTCAGCACGAGCACCCGTACCACAGCACCGCCGCACCGCCAGTCCCCAAGCCCGGTCACGGGAGCCGCAGGTCCGCGCGGGGTGGCGGAACCGACCGCACGTCCGGCCCACCCGGACCGCGGAAAGGTTCCGCCACTCCGCGCGGCCGCATGTGGGGGTGGTGTTCCGAACCGGCGTGTACGCGGCGCATATCGACCGTTTCCCAGCGGTGGAAAGCACCTTGGTGGCAGTCTGCTCAACAGCAGATACACAAAGTGGCAAGTGCGAGTCACCCAGCCGGAGGTGCACGTCCCGTGGCGTCGAGTGTCAATCCCACCGTAAGGCGGCGTCGGCTGGGCCAGGAGCTGCGCCGGCTCCGGGAGCAGAAGGGCATGACGGCCGAGGAGGTCGCCGAGCGGCTGCTGGTCTCCCAGTCGAAGATCAGCCGTCTGGAGAACGGGCGGCGCAGCATCAGTCAGCGGGACGTCCGCGACCTGTGCGGGGTGTATGAGGTCGAGGACCAGCGGATCGTCGACTCGCTGATGCAGATGGCGAAGGACTCGCGCCAGCAGGGCTGGTGGCACGCCTTCGGGGACATCCCGTACAGCGTCTACATCGGCCTGGAGACCGACGCCGAGTCGCTGCGCACCTACGAACCCCAGATCATCACCGGCCTGTTGCAGACCCGGCCCTACGCCGAGGCCCTCATCCAGGGCGCGTTGCCCGAGACGTCGGTCGCCGACGTGGAGAAGCGGGTGCAGGTCCGCATACGGCGGCAGGAGCGCATCTCCGCCGAGCACAACCCGCTGCGGCTGTGGGTGGTCCTCGACGAGGCCAGCCTGCGCCGGGTGGTGGGCGGCAAGCAGGTGATGCGGGAGCAGTTGGAGCACGTCGCCGAGATGTCGCAGCTCCCGCACATCACCGTGCAGGTGCTGCCGTTCGACGTCGGGGCGCACCCCGGCATCAACGGCCAGTACTCCATCCTGGAGTTCGCGGACACCGCCGACTCCAGCGTGGTGTACATCGAGGGCGTGACCAGCGACCTGTACCTGGAGAAGGCGCCGGACGTGCAGAAGTACACGGTGATGTACGAGCACCTGCGGGCGCAGGCCCTCAACGTGGAGCAGTCGCGGCAGCTCATCGAGGACGTGGCGAAGGAATACGCCCGCTGAGTCGCTGAGTCGCTGGGCCGTTCAGGCCCTCAAGGCCGGGGGAGGCGGGATAGTACATCCCCGCCATGGGGTACTGGAAGACTCACCTGGAATATGCCACCCGGTCGAGTGAATGGCTGCTCCGTGCAGGAAGGCCAGCGAGTAGCGTCGATCACGCCAAAGATCAAACGTCATTGGCGTGAACCACACTCGCGACTCGCCATCGGAGCAGACATGGCAATTGTTCAGGGCGCCCAGGATTCGTGGACCAAGTCCTCCTACTCGGGGGGAAACGGCGCGTGCGTCGAGGTCAGGTCACCGCTCGTGGCGGCGCTCGCCGTCCGTGACTCCAAGGTGACCGCCGGCCCGGTCCTCGCCTTCCCCGCCGACGCGTGGAACGCCTTCGTGACCTCGGTCAAGGAGTAACGCCACCACGCGTCACCCGCCCGTACCGCCGACGGAGCCCTCTCGACCAGTTCGCCGACCTTGCCGAGAGGGCCTCGTCACCCCAACCCACCCGATCCGGCCTCACCTCACCGGGAAGGCCATGTCGCACACGGGGTCCTCGGCGCCGGCGGCGTCCCAGTCGGTGAAACACACCTCGCGGCACGACCCCGCCGCCGTCGGTCCCCGCACGGTGATCCACGTGATCCACTCCTCCACCGCCTCGAAGGCGGCCAGGATCTGCGGGTACCGCACCCGGGCCTCGGTGATCCGGGTGCGGGCCGGCCGGCGCGGCAGGGCCACGAGCCGGGCGTCCTCGGCCTGGCCGGCGCGGTGCAACCGGTAGGTCAACCGGCGAGGTGCGCCTCCACCGCCGCCACGACCTCCGCCGACTCCGGCTCGGTCTGCGGGGAGAACCGGGCGGCGACCTTGCCGTCCCGCCCGATCAGGAACTTCTCGAAGTTCCAGCGGATGTCCCCGCTGTGGCCCTCGGCGTCCGCGAAGCCGGTCAGCCGGTCGTACAGCGGATGCCGGCCCTCCCCGTTGACCTCGGCCTTCTCGGTCATCGGGAAGGTGACGCCGTACGTCGCCGAGCAGAACTCGGCGATCTCGTCGGCGCTGCCCGGCTCCTGGCCCATGAACTGGTTGCAGGGCACGCCCAGCACGGTGAACCCCTGCTCGGCGTACCGCTCCTGAAGCCGCTCCAGGCCGGAGTACTGCGGGGTGAGCCCGCACTTGGAGGCCACGTTGACCACCAGCACGACCCGGCCCGCGTACTGGGAGAGGTCCGCGGCCCCGCCCTGGAGGGCGCCGATCTCGACGTCGAGGGGGAGGCTGTCGTCGTTCCGCGTGTTCGGTGAGCTCGTCATGCACCGGATGCTAGTCCGGTCCGGTGCCTCCCCGGCTCCCCGCCTCCGTCAGCACCTCCCCGGCCGGCGTCCGCGAGTACAGCACCGAGCGGCCCGCGCGGCGCCGCTCCACCAGGCCCGCGTCGAGGAGCACCCGCAGATGCCGGCCGACCGAGCCGAGGCCCTGCCCCGTCACGCCGACCAGCTGGCTGGTGCTCATGGGGGTGGCGAGCAGCGTCAGCACGGCCGCGCGGGCCGGTCCGAGCAGCGTGCCGAGGGCGGCGGGCACCCGCCGGGCCCCGTCGTCGGCGAGGGCGCCCGCGCACGGATAGACCACCGCGTACCGCTCGGGTTCCTCCCACGCGACCCAGCCCTGCCGCTGCGCGGTGACCGGGACGAGGACCAGCTCGGCACCGGCCAGCTCGCGCGGCGGGTACGGGTTGAGGTTGATCTGGAGCCGGTTGCCGCCCAGCCAGCGGGTGCCGGGCCGCAGCGCGTCGAGCACCGTCGCCCAGCCGCCCCGGCTCACCTGGGCGGTCCGCGCGACGACGTCCGCCTCCAGGACCCGGCGGCGCCGCTCCCAGTCCGGCCGTACCGCCCGCGCCCAGACCTCCTCCAGGAGCGCGGCGGCCCGCTCGGGCAGGTCGTCGCGGTCCAGGGCGGCCGGGAGCGGGCCCCCGCAGGAGACGGCGAGGTCGGCGCGGGCCCGGTCGGGCCGTGCCGACCGGATCCGCTCGACGCCCTCCTCGAAGGTGAGGCCCTCGGCCGGGGCGGGGGTGAGGAAGTCGGCGTTCCACCCCCGGCCGAGCCCCGCGCCGACCAGCAGCGCGGCCACCGGGTCGGCCGCCATGCGGCGCAGGTGGGCGGGCCGGTGGGTGTCGAGCCACGCCCTTTCGCCGGGGTGCCCGGCCGCCCCGGAGTGCAGCAGCTTCAGGCAGGCCAGCGTCTCGTCGAGCGGCGAGACGACGAAACGGCTGCGGGCGAGCGTGTCGGCGTTGACCTCCCACCAGCCCATGCGGCCCCCTTCGGACCTCACCTTTCGCGTCCGTGCGAAACACTAACGGCCGGTCTCCCGCCCGCCCCACACTCCGGACATGCCAGACACGAGCCGCAGAAGCTACGCGAGCCTCTTCCGCACCCGGGAGTTCACCCCGCTCTTCCTCTCCACCGCCGCCAACGTCGCCGCCCAGACGGTGAGCGGCCTCGCCCTCGGCACCCTGGTCTTCCGGGCGACGAACTCGCCGCTGCTGTCCGCGGTCAGCATGTTCGGCCCGGCGCTCGCCCAGGTGGTGGGCGCCACGTTCTTCCTGTCCGCCGCCGACCGGCTGCCGCCGCGGGCGACGCTGGTGGGACTCTCGCTGGGCTTCGCCCTCACCACCGCGGCTCTCGCGCTGCCCGGCCTGCCGGTGTGGGGGATGCTCGCCGTCGTCCTCGTGAAGGGCCTGATCGCCTCTGTCGGCGGCGGGGTCCGCTGGGGACTGCTGACCGAGATCCTGACCAGGGACGGCTACCTGACGGGGCGTTCCCTCTTCAACATGATGCACGGCCTGCTGCAGATCGCCGGTTACGCGGTCGGCGGGGTCCTCGTGGTCCTGCTGTCACCGCGCCTGTGCCTGCTGCTCGCCGCCGGTCTGTACGCCACGGCCGCCTGTGTCGCCCTCCGGCTGAGCCGCCGCCCGCCGCGCACCGCGGGCCGCCCCTCCGTACGGGCCACCTGGCGGGCCAACGCCGTGCTGTTCTCCTCCCGCCCGCGCCGCCACCTGTACCTGGCGCTGTGGCTCCCCAACGGCCTCGTCGTGGGCTGCGAGTCGCTGTACGTCTCCTACGATCCCCGCGCAGCGGGCACGCTGTTCGCCTGTGCCGCGCTCGGCATGCTCGCCGGGGACGTGACGGTCGGCCGGCTGCTCCCGGCCGGGACCCGTCCGCGTCTCGGCGTGCCGCTCCTGGTGCTGCTGGCCACGCCGTACCTGGTCCTCGTCCTGCGCCCGCCGCTGCCGCTGACGGCGGTACTGGTGGCCGTGGCCTCGGTGGGTTTCGGGGCGACCCTGGTGCAGCAGGAGCGCCTGATCGCCCTGACCCCGGACGAGCTGTCCGGGCACGCCCTGGGACTGCACTCCTCCGGGATGCTCACCCTGCAGGGCGTCGCGGCGACCCTGGCGGGCACGGTGGCCCAGTTCACCTCACCCGCGACGGCCATGACCGTGATGGCGCTCGCCTCGCTCACGGTCACGCTGACGCTGACCGCGGTGAGCCGGCGGGACGCGGCCGACGGCGGCCTGCTGCCGACGCGGGCGGCGGTGCGGTCCGCGTGACGTGACGCGGGGCGCCCGGCCGGGGGAGGGCGCGGCGCCCCGTACCGGACCGGACGCGCGGGTCGCCGGCCGCCCGGTACCGGGCCGGGGACCGGTCAGGACCGGACCTCGATCCTGGCCAGGGAGCCGGTCTCCAGCGCGCACCACAGGGCGCCGTCGTGCACGGCGATGCCGTGCGGTTCGCTGTCGGGGCGGGAGAGCGCGTACGCGGTCACGTCACCGTCGACGGTGATCCGGCCCACCCGGCCGCTGCCCCACTCGGTGAACCACAGCGCGCCGTCCGGCCCCGCCGTCACCGCATGCGGCCTGGCCGCCGGGTCGGACAGCGGGTACTCGGTGATGTCGCCGCCGACGGTGATCCGCCCGATACGCCCGGCCCCGATCTCGGTGAACCACAGGGCACCGTCCGGCCCGGCGGCGATACCGACCGGCGCGGCGCCCTCCGCCGGCAGCGGGTACGCGGTGCCGTGGCCGTCGGTGGTCAGCCGTCCGACGGCGTCGCCCTGGTTGAGCGTGCACCACAGGGCGCCGTCCGGCCCGGTCGTCAGGGCGGACGGGAAGGCGCCGGGCGCCGGGTACTCGGTGACCTCGCCGTCCATGGTGACGCGGCCGATGCGGTCGGCGGCGGAGAGCGTGAACCACACGGCACCGTCCGGTCCCGCGGTGATCCCGAACGGCCCGCCCCCGGGGGTGAGCGGAGCGAAGGACGCGTAGTCGCCCCCGGGCGTGATCCGGCCGATGCGGTGGGTCCGGTACTCGGTGAACCACAGGGCACCGTCCGGCCCCGGCACGATCACGGTCGGGCCCTCGCCGACCGGATGCACGGTCACCCGCCCGTCGTCCGGGTCCCGGCGGGCGACCGCACCCCGGTGGACGAGGGTGAACCACAGGGCGCCGTCGGGTCCCTCGGCGAGCGCGTACGGACCGGCGTCCGCGTCGCTCACCGTGAACTCCTCTACGGAGCCGGTGCCTTGCTTCTCGCTGAACGTGTTCACCGACGCCACGCTAGGGGGAGCCGATGCCGCCCGCCAACGCATTTGCCCGCGGCGTACGGGCGCCGTGCCCGGGGCGCCGTACGGGTCGCCGGTACGGCCCCGGCGTGCGGATGCGGGGGCGCCCGCGCGAGCGCAGACTGACCTGGTGAGCGGACCCCACACCAAGCGGGACGAGACCGCGCCCGGTGCCGGTCGCCGCGCCCCCTCCCAGTCCCTGGCCCTCGCCGCCATGATGTTCGCGGTGGCGATGACGTTCATCGACCAGACGATCGTCTCGATCGCCGCTCCCGACATCGTCTCCGAACTGGGCCTGTCGGCCTCGGGCATGCAGTGGGTGGTCAACGCCTACCTGCTGTCCCTGGCCGCCTTCTTCGCCCTGGGCGGCCGCCTCGCGGACCTGTGGGGACCGCGCCGCGTGGTCGTCGTCGGCACCCTGGTCTTCGTCCTCTCCTCGGTCCTGTGCGGCTGCGTGCCCTCCGGCGACTACGCGCTGACCTGGCTCGTCGTCTTCCGCGCCGTCCAGGGCCTGGGCGCCGCACTGCTCTTCCCGGCCGCGCTCGCCGTGGTCGTCGCCGTGTTCCCCGTCGAGCGCCGGGGCCGCGCGCTCGCCCTCTTCTTCGGCCTCACCGGCGCCCTGACCGCCGTAGGGCCGCTGCTCGGCGGCTGGCTCACGTCCTGGACCTGGCGGGCGATCTTCTGGGTCAACGTCCCCGTGGCCGTCGCCGCGCTGGTCCTGACCGCGCTGGCCGGCATCCCCGACCGGCGGCGCGAGGAGTCACTGGACGTGAAGGGCGCCCTGCTGATCGTCGCCGGCATGGGCCTGAGCGTGCTCGGCTTCCAGCAGTCGGCGGCCTGGGGCTGGGACAACGCGGCGACCTGGGTCTGCATCGCAGGCGGCCTCGCCGTCCTCTACGCCTTCTGCCGTTACGAACTGCGCACCCGCCACCCCCTGGTCAACCTCGCCGTCTTCCGCGACCGCGCCTTCACCGTGGACGCGCTGGTCCTCTTCTTCGCCATGCTGGCGTTCGTCCCGGTGTTCTTCTTCGCCTCGGTCTACGCCCAGGTCTCGCTCAGCGCCTCACCCAACCAGGCCGCCCTGTACCTGCTGTACTTCTTCGCCGGGTTCGCCCTCGCCTCCCAGTGGGGCGGCCGCATCCTCGACAAGCGGGGCGCCCGCCCGGCGATGCGGATCGGCTGCGCCCTCGGCGCCGTCGGCTTCGCCCTGTGGGCCGGCAAGCTGACCGACCTGTCCATGCACGACCAGTGGCCCTACGCCGCCCTCGCCGGCGCGGGCATCGGCTTCGTCCTCGCCCCCGCGTCGACGGACGCCGTCAACCGCTCGATCGACTCCTCGTACGGCGAGGTCACCGGCATCACCCAGACCGTCCGCAACTACGCCGCCAGCGTCGGCCTGGCCGTCTTCGGCACCCTGCTGACGCACTCCATGACCGACCGGGTCGAGGAGACCCTGAGCACCCGCGGGGTACCGCCGGACGCCCGGCACTCCATGGCCCGGGACGTCACGGAGGCGATCACCGGCAACGCGGACGCCCGCACCCCGACGGGCGACGGCCCGGCCCAGAGCGCCATGCGGGACGCGATGTCCGCCGTCCGCCTCGACTTCGCCGAGGCCAATCAGTACGTCTTCTACGGCATGGCCGTCGCCCTCGCCGTCGGCTACTTCTGCGCGCTGCGGCACCCGGGCGGCCGGGCGGCGGGCGTGGACGCGGCGCCGGGCGCGCCGGCTCCCCGCTCCTCCGCTCCTCGCGGCCCGGTCAGCGGCCCCGCCGGTGACGGGAGTTGAGCCGGGCGGCCTGACGCGTCAGGTGGTCGCGCTCGGCGAGCCCGGACGCCTTGTGCGCCGCCTCGGCGTACAGCCGCGCCGCCGTGTCCAGGTCGCCGTCGCGCTCGTGCAGGTACGCCGCCACCGCCGTGTACCGGGGCAGCGAGCCGTCCAGTGCGGCGAGCGCCGCAAGGCCCGCGCGCGGCCCGTCGGCCTCCCCGACGGCGACCGCACGGTTGAGCCGTACCACCGGGTTGTCGGTCAGCCGCGCCAGTTCGTCGTACCACTCCACGATCTGCACCCAGTCGGTCTCCCCGGCGGTGGGCGCGTCCGCGTGCAGCGCGGCGATCGCGGCCTGGGCCTGGAACTCGCCCAGCCGGTCCCGGGCGAGCGCCGTCTGGAGGATCCGCACCCCCTCGGCGATCGACGCGGTGTCCCACCGCCCGCGGTCCTGCTCGGCGAGCGGCACCAGGGAGCCGTCGGGCGCGGTCCGCGCGGCGCGCCGCGCGTGGTGGAGCAGCATCAGCGCCAGCAGCCCCGCCACCTCCGGATGGTCGACCGAGGCGGCGAGCTGCCGGGTGAGCCGGATGGCTTCGGCGGCGAGGTCGACGTCGCCGGAGTACCCCTCGTTGAAGACCAGGTAGAGCACGCGCAGGACGGTGGCGACGTCACCGGGCCGGTCGAACCGGACGCCGGAGACGGTGCGCTTGGCCCGGCTGATCCGCTGCGCCATGGTCGCCTCGGGCACCAGGTACGCCTGCGCGATCTGCCGGGTGGTCAGCCCGCCGACGGCGCGCAGGGTGAGCGCCACGGCCGAGGACGGCGTCAGCGAGGGATGCGCGCACAGGAAGTACAGCTGGAGGGTGTCGTCCACGTCCGGCGCGGGTCCGGGCGCCGGCTCCTCCTCGACGCGGTCCTCGCGCCGCCGGCGGGCGGTGTCGGCGCGGGTCGCGTCGAGGAACCGCCGCCAGGCCACGGTGACCAGCCACCCCTTCGGGTCCCGCGGCGGGTCGTCCGGCCACCCGCGGACCGCCTCGACCAGCGCGTCCTGTACCGCGTCCTCGGCCGCCGCGAAGTCGGCTCCGCGGCGGACGAGGACGGTCAGCACGCCGGGCGTGAGGCTCCTGATCAGGGCCTCGTCCATGGTCGGGTCACTCCGTGACGGTCGGCGGCTCGGCCATGAACGGACGCAGCTCCAGCCACTCGTGGATCGGCCTGCCGCCCGCGCCCGGGGCGGCGGACAGCTCCCCGGCCAGCTCCACGGCGCGCTCGTAGCCGTCGACGTCGATCACCATCCAGCCGGCGATGAGGTCCTTGGTCTCGGCGAACGGCCCGTCGGTGACCGGCGGCTTCCCCTCACCGTCGTACCGGACCCACGTCCCCTCGGGTGCGAGCGCCTGCCCGTCGACGAACTCCCCGGTCTTCTCGAGCCGGTCCGCGAAGTCCCGCATGTACTGGATGTGGGCCGAGATCTCCTCCGGCGTCCACTGGTCCATCGGTGCGCCGTTGACCGCTTCCGGGGCGCCTCGGTAGTGCTTGAGCAGCAGGTACTTGGCCATGGTGGTCGTCTCCTCGGTGCTGGTGCGGCCCATTGTGGCCGCCTTCACCTCTGGGACGGAGCCGGACGCGCGTTCTCGACACGGAGGGAGCCGCCGGCCGGAAGTTTTTTCCGGGAGCCCCTCTCAGCCCTTCTCGGGCGCCCGCCCCGCGACGTCTCGCAGCACCCCTTCGACGCCGTGCAGGAAGGTCTCGGAGACCAGCTCGGGATCGAAGAGGCACCCGGCCGCCATCGCACCGTCCCGGAGCATCACGAAGTGCCGCCCGGCGGCCTCGGCGGGCGTACCGGCCTCGCCGGCCCGGGTCAGCAACTCCGTGACGGTGTCGAGGAACCACTGCCGGTGGCCCAGTACGGCCCGGTGGACGGGATGGTCCGGGTCCGGGTACTCGGCCACGGCGTTCAGGAAGGCGCAGCCGCGGAAACCGGGGGACCGGATCCCGTCGACGATGGACCGCGCCACGGCCCGGACCCGTCCCACGGCCGAGGCCGTACTGTCCGCGGCCGCCGCCACCTGCCCCCGGATGCCCCGGTCGGCCTGGTCGAGGTAGGCGAGGATGAGGTCCTCCTTGCCCGCGAAGTGCCGGTACAGCGTGGCCCGGGTGACCTGCGCCTGTGCGGTGATCCGGTCGATGCCGACGGAGTGGATGCCCTCCGCGTAGAAGATCTCGGTGGCGGTGCCGAGCAGCCGGGCTCGCGCTTCGGAGGTGGTGCGGTTTTCCGCGCTCGGACTCATGCGGACAGCCTATCAAGGGGGTGAGGTAGAACGTTCGGTCTTGACAAGGGGGGCGGGTGGCTCTTGACTACGAGATGAGACCGAACGTTCTACCTCACCGGTTCGGCCCCCTCTTCCGAAAGGCCCTCCTGTGCCCTCCGTGCCTCCTGTGCCCTCCGTGTCCTCTGTACCTTCTGCGTCTTCGGTGGACGCCGCCGTCGCCGCAGCGTCCGCGGGCGTCCCCGTCACCCTCCGCAAGCTGTACTTCGTCCGCTTCGCGTTCGCCGCCGTATGGGCCGCCCTGCTCTTCGCCACCGCCGGCGCGCTGGGCCCGCTCAGCACGACGCTGCTGCTGGTCTACCCGCTGTTCGACGTCGCGGCCGCGGTGGTCGACGTACGGTCCGCGAAGGCGAACGGCGGACCGGCCGTCCCCTTGTACGCGAACATCGCGATCAGCTCCCTCACGGTCCTGGCCCTCGCCCTCGCCGCGACCTCGGGCATCCCCGCCGTCCTGCGCGTCTGGGGCGCCTGGGCCGTCACCGCGGGCATCGTCCAGCTCGTCACGGGTGCCGTCCGCCGCAGGCTGGGCGGTCAGTGGCCGATGATCGTCAGCGGCGCCGTCTCGACGCTGGCCGGGATCTCGTTCGTCACGCAGGCGGGCGCCGGCGACCCGTCGCTGGGGAGCCTCGCGGGGTACGCCTTCCTCGGCGGGGTCTTCTTCCTGGCGTCGGCGGTCCGCCTGGCCCGGGGGACACGCCGCCGGTCCTGACCGGGGTGTGACCCGGAGCCCGGCCGGTCCTGACCCGGGCGTGACCCGAGCCAGGCCGGTCCCGGCCGGGGGTGTGACCCCGGGCGACGCGAGCACTCGGGCAGTACCGGGGGAGCCGCGAGCGACGGAAGGGAGCCGACCGTGCCGCACCACTCGCCCACACCGCCGGAGCCGGGGAGGCGTGGTCCGAGGGCCGAGGGAAAGCCGCCCGAGGGCGTCGCGGACCTCCAGTTCATCGGCAACGCCACCCTGCTGATCCGCTACGGCGACCTCACCCTCCTCACGGACCCCAACTTCCTCCACCGCGGGCAGCGGGCCCACCTGGGCTACGGACTGGTCGCGCGCCGGGTCACCGAACCGGCCCTCGACGTGACGGAACTGCCGCACGAGGACCTGGACGCCGTCGTGCTCTCCCACCTGCACGGCGACCACTTCGACCGGGTGGCCCGCCGCGGCCTGGACCGGGGCCTGCCGTTCGTCACCACCCCGCACGGCTCCCGCCTGCTGAAGGGCCTGTACGGCTTCCGTCGCGCCACCGGACTGCACACCTGGCAGTCCCACACCGTGCGCCACGGCGACTCCACCGTCCGCGTCACCTCGCTCCCCGGCCGCCACGCCCCCGGCCCCGCCCGGTTCCTGCTGCCGCCCGTGATGGGCAGCCTGCTGGAGTTCGGCGACCGTACGGGCGAGACCCGGCTCGTCCTCTACCTCTCCGGCGACACCCTGATGTACGAGGGCCTGCGCGAGATCGCCGAGCGGTACCCGGACATCCACCTGGCGGTCCTGCACCTCGGCGGCACCACCCTGCCCGGCGGCCTCGTGGTCACCATGGACGCCGAGCAGGGCGCCGACCTGCTCGACCTGCTGCGCCCCCGCCGGGCCCTGCCCGTCCACTACGACGACTACACGGTCTTCCGCTCCCCGCTGGACGACTTCCTC
This sequence comes from Streptomyces sp. BK208, assembly GCF_004364245.1. GTDB lineage: Bacteria > Actinomycetota > Actinomycetes > Streptomycetales > Streptomycetaceae > Streptomyces. Next base: position 184,498 of record NZ_SOAV01000010.1, read on the forward strand.
GCCGAGGCCGCCCGCCGCGGCCACGCCGCCCGCCTGCTGCGGTGCGCACCGGGCGAACACGTGCGGGTGGGCGCGGAGGCGGGAGCCTGACGGACACGGCGCGCGCAGGCGGGAGCCTGACGGACGCGGCGCCCGCAGCAAGCAAGGAGACCCGGGGCTTGCCCGGCGCACGGACACCCGAGGAAGATCACCACCCGTGCGCCTCAACGAACTCAACGTCCACGAACGCCGGTTGTGGGACGCCTACCCGCAGGGCGGCCCCGTCGACACCCGGGACACCCGGGACACCCCGGCACCACAGGACCCGGTGGTCCGCGCCGACGTCATCACGGCGCTGCTCCTGGGCGCGCATACCGAGCACGCCCCCGGTGACCACCCCGCACTGCGGCTGACCGGCGCCCGCATCACCGGCCGCCTGGACCTCGCCTTCACCGACGTCGTGGCACCGGTCCGCCTGACCGACTGCCGCTTCGACGAGGCACCGCTGCTGCGGGGCGCCCGCACCCGCGAGCTGATACTGAGGGACTGCGCCCTGGCCGGCCTGGTGGCCGACACGGCGCAGATCGACGGCGGACTGGTCGTCTCCCGCTGCCGCGTGACGGGCCCCCTGGTCCTCACCCGAACCGTGATCCACGGAGACCTGAACCTGTCCGGCACCTCGGTCCGCCACCCCGACGGCGAGGCCATCACGGCCATCCACGCCCAGGTGGGAGGCAACGCACTGTGCACCGACCTGGCCGTCGAGGGGGCCTTCCGGCTGTCCGGAGCGTCCATCGACGGCGAGTTCGACCTGGAGGGCGCCTCGCTCCGGGCCCCCGGCCGCCACGCCCTGGACGCCTACCACGTCCGGGTCACCGAGGGCTTCACCTGCCACCCCCGCTTCAGCGCCGAGGGCCGGATCATCCTCTCCGGCGCCACCGTCGGGGCGGCCGTCGGATTCTGCGGGGCCCGACTGAGCAATCCCGGCGACATCGCCCTGGAGGCGGTGGACGTCACGATCGCCCGCAACTTCGACCTGGGCGTCAAACTCACCGTCGACGGAGGGGTGAAACTCGACGGCACGCGCGTCGGCACGGAACTCAGCTTCCGCGACGCCGAACTGACCCACCCGGACGGCACCGCCCTGTCCCTGCGGGCCACCCAGGCCCGGGACACGGACCTGCGCACCGGGCGCCCCGTCGACGGAGCGGTGGACGCCCGCAAGGCCCACCTCGGCACGCTCCACGACGCCCGGGACACCTGGCCCGCCGACCTCCGCCTGACCGACACGACGTACGACACGCTGGCCTCGCCCCTGCCGGCCACCGAGCGGGTCCGCTGGATCCGCCGCTCACCCGGCGGCTACCACCCCCAGCCCTACGAGCAACTGGCGGCGACCTACCGGAGGATGGGCCACGAGGACGAGGCCCGTACGGTCCTGCTGGCCAAGCAACGCGACCGCCGTGCCGGTCTCCCCGCGCCCACCCGCCTGTGGGGCCACGTCCAGGACGTCTCCGTCGGCTACGGCTACCGCCCCCTGCGCGCCGGCCTGTGGCTCCTGGCCCTGCTGGCCTGCGGCGCCCTCTACTTCGCCCTGCACACCCCCGCCCCCCTCGACCCCGGCAAGGCCCCGCCCTTCAACGCCGTCTTCTACACCCTCGACCTCCTCGTCCCCGTCGTCACCTTCGGCCAGGAACCCGCCTTCGCCCCCCGGGGCGCAGGCCAGTGGCTGTCCTACGCCCTGATCGCCTCCGGCTGGATCCTGGCCACCACGGTCACCGCGGGAGCCTCCCGGGCCCTCAGCCGCCAGTGACGCCGCCCGCCGGGCGACCGCCGCGCTGCACCACGCACAGGGCCCAGATGATGAAGCCCGAGATGGTGATCATGATGACGGACCACACCGGGTAGTACGGCAGCGAGAGGAAGTTGGCGATGATCACCAGCCCGGCGATGGCGACCCCGGTGACGCGTGCCCACATCGCCGTCCTGAGCAGCCCGGCGCTGACGACCATGGCGAGCACGCCCAGCGCGAGATGGATCCACCCCCACCCGGTGAGATCGAACTGGAAGACGTAGTTGGGGGTGGTGACGAAGACGTCGTCCTCGGCGATGGCCATGATGCCCCGGAAGAGGCTGAGCAGCCCGGCGAGGAAGAGCATCACCGCCGCGAAGGCGGTCAGCCCCGTCGCCCATTCCTGCCTCGCGGTGTGTGCCGGGTGGTGCATGTGTGTCGCGGTCATCTCGGACCTCGTTTCGTGGGATGCGGACGGTTCAGCGGGCGGAGGCGCCGGTGCCCGGCGCGCCCGACCGCTCTGCCGGGCCGTGACCGGACAGGACCAGTTCCTTCGCCCTGCGGAACTCCTCGTCCGTGATGGCACCCCGGTCCCGGATGTCGGAGAGCCGGGCCAGCTCGTCGACGCTGTTGGTCCCGCCGGCCGCGGTCTTCCAGATGTAGGCGTCGAACTCCTCCCGCTGAGCCCGGGCCCGGGTCGTCTCCCGGTGCCCCATGTTCCTGCCGCGGGCGACCACGTAGACGAACACGCCCAGGAAGGGCAGAAGGATGCAGAAAACGAGCCAGCCGGCCTTCGCCCCGCCGCTCAGTCCGTCGTCCCGGAAGATGTCGGTGACGACGCGGAAGAGCAGGACGAGCCACATGATCCACAGAAAGATCATCAGCATCGTCCAGAACGCCCCCAGCAGCGGGTAGTCGTACGCCAGGTAGGTCTGTGCGCTCATGTCCGTCCTCCGTTCCGGACGGCCCGGCGGCCGTCGTCCCGTACGGAATCCACGGTGGCCCGGCGGCCGTCGTCCCGTACCTGATCCACGGTGGTCACGTGCGCACCGTGGAGGCATCACCCGGCACGGGTGATTGAGCCGTCCCGGCGGTCGCGGCCGGGTGCCGGGCCGCCGGTGTCCGGTGGGAACGCGTCCCCGGCGCCGAGCGGGCCGCCGGTCCGCGGCGGCCGGCGTCTCACCGCGCCGAGAGGGCACCGGCCGGACCACGCCGACGAGGCCGGGGTCACCCCTCACGGGTGATCCCGGGCCGCCGTCGGGACGCTGAGGTGGGTTTCGGGAACGATCCGCCCACCGGCCCGGACGAGACGAAGTGGCGTGAGATGAACGAAGCGACCTCAGGAGACAGGAGCCGACCCCCTTCAGGACCGCCCGCACGCGGACGGCTCCGTTCCCGCCGGGGCGCCACGGCGGTCGCCGTCGCGCGTGCCGTGTTCGTCGCCGTAGGACTCGTCACCGCCTACTACCTGCTGCCCCTGGACGAGCGGCTCACGGCCGGCACGGCGGTGCTGCTGGTGTGCGGCCTGCTCGCGGTCCTTCTCGTGTTCTGCTGGGAGGTGCGCGCCATCGCGCGGTCCCCTCACCCACGGCTGAGAGCCGTCGAGGGCCTGGCCGCGACGCTGATGCTCTTCCTCGTCCTCTTCGCCGGCTCCTACTACCTGCTGGACCGCTCCGCGCCCGGCGCCTTCAGCGAGCCGCTGAACAGGACGGACGCGCTGTACTTCACCCTGACCACGTTCAGCACCGTCGGCTTCGGCGACATCACGGCCCGCTCCGAGACGGGGCGGGTGCTCACCATGGCGCAGATGGCGGGAGGGCTGCTGCTCGTCGGTGTCGCCGCCCGCGTGCTGGCGAGCGCGGTGCAGACCGGACTGGACCGACAGCGCCGGGAACGGACGGGCGCACCGGGCGCCGGTACCGGACCCGTACAGGAACCGGAGGCCGGACCATGACCGTACCCAGCGCCTTCACCGCCTCCCTGCCGCCCGCGGAGCGAGCCGCGTACGGCAGGAAGGCCCGCGAACGGGCACCCCGTTCGAGCCACGGCCGGTACGACACGGGGCAACGGCGCGCCGACCCGGTCGACCTCCTGGAGCGCCAGTCCGCCGAGCGCGTCCCGGCTCTGGTGCCGATCCGCTACGGCCGCATGCTGGAATCGCCCTTCCGCTTCTACCGCGGCGCGGCGGCGATCATGGCGGCGGACCTGGCCCGGCTGCCCGACAGCGGACTCCGGGCGCAGCTGTGCGGGGACGCCCACCCGCTGAACTTCAGGCTCCTCGCCTCACCGGAGCGGCGCCTGGTCTTCGACATCAACGACTTCGACGAGACCTCGCCCGGCCCCTTCGAGTGGGACGTCAAGCGGCTCGCGGCCGGCTTCGTCATCGCGGCCCGGGCGAACGGCTTCTCCCCCAAGGAGCAGAACCGCACCGTACGGGCCTGCGCACGGGCCTACCGGTCGCGCATGCGGGAGTTCGCCGGCCTGCCGACCCTGGACATCTGGTACGCCCAGGACGACGCCGAACACGTACGGCGGCTGCTGGCGACGGAGACCGAGGGGGAGGCGGAGCGCCGGCTCAGGGACGCGGCCGCGAAGGCCCGCACCCGCACGCACCTGAAGGCGTTCGCGAAACTCACCCGCGTCACGGCCGAGGGCCGGCGCATCACACCGGACCCGCCGCTGATCACCCCGCTCGGCGACCTGCTGGACGAACCGTCCGAGGCGGGCCGGGAGGAGGAACTGCGCTCCCTGGTGAGCGGCTACGCGCGGACCCTGTCACCCGAGCGACGGCACCTGCTGCGCCACTACCGGCTCGTGGACATGGCCCGGAAGGTGGTCGGCGTCGGCAGTGTCGGCACCCGCTGCTGGGTGCTGCTCCTGCTCGGCAGGGACGACGACGACCCCTTGCTGCTCCAGGCCAAGGAGGCCTCGGAATCGGTGCTGGCCCCCCACACGGGCGGTGAACGCCACGACAACCAGGGCCGCAGGGTCGTGACGGGCCAGCGTCTCATCCAGACGACCAGCGACATCTTCCTGGGCTGGACCCACGTCACCGGCCTCGACGGGAAGGGCCGGGACTTCTACGTGCGCCAGCTGTGGGACTGGAAGGGCATCGCCCGGCCGGAGACCATGGGGCCGAACCTGCTGTCCCTCTTCGGCCGGCTGTGCGGGGCCTGCCTGGCGAGGGCCCACGCCCGCTCGGGCGACCCCGTCGCGCTGGCCGCGTACCTGGGGAGCGGCGACCGCTTCGACCGGGCGCTCGCCGAGTTCGCCCAGTCGTACGCCGACCAGAACGAACGCGACTACGAGGCCCTGAGGGCGGCCTGCCGCTCCGGCCGGATCACGGCCGCCCGGTCCTGACGGCGCCCCGGAGCCGGCCGCCGTGCGACCGGGCGACGCCGTCCGCCGATGTCGTTCCGTCCGGCGGAGTCATTCCGGGAGCTGCCGCATCTCCATGACCCGCAGGCCCAGCGACTGGCAGCGGGTGAGCAGCCCGTAGAGCTGGGCGTCGTCGATCACGGTGCCGAACAGGACGGTCTGACCGGACATGACGACGTGCTCCAGCTCCGGGAACGCGTTGGCCAGCGTCTCCGACAGATGTCCCTCGACGCGGATCTCGTAGCGCACGAGCGGTCCTTCCCCTGGACGGGCTCGGGACACCGCCCGGGAGTCCGGGGCGGACGGTGCCCCCCCCGTGACGATCCTGCGCCCGGTCACCCTCCGGCGCCCTCACCCGCTACAGGTGACTCCCACGGCAGTGCCGGAGTCTCAGTGCGTCACCGCGATCTTGACGACGACGATCAGCAGACCGAGCAGTGCGTTGACCGAGGCGGTGGTGACCACGAGCGACCGTGAGGCCCCCGCGCGGTGTGCCGCGGCGACGGACCAGCCCACCTGCCCGGCGACGGCGACGGACAGCGCCAGCCACAGGGCGCCCTGGACGTTCAGGCCCAGCAGGGGACTCACGGCGACGGCCGCGGCCGGCGGTACCGCGGCCTTGACGATCGGCCACTCGTCGCGGCACACACGCCGGATCACCCCGCGGTCCGGAGGATGCCGGGCGAGGCGCGCCCCGAACAGCTCCGCGTGCACATGGGCGAGCCAGAACACCAGGCTGGTGAGCAACAGCAACAGGACCAGCTCGGCACGGGGGAAGGAGCCCAGGGAGCCGGCCCCGACGACGACGGAGGCCGCGAGCATGGAGCCGTAGACGCCACCCGTGTAGTCCGCGTGGGCCCGGTGGTCGGCGCGGCGCTCCCGCCGGTCCGCGGCCCGCACGGCCCTGCCCGTGTCCCTGGACACCACGTTCTCCTTCCGAGGCCGGATCCACGCCCGCCGGAACCGGGTCGTCCACGAAGCGGCGGCCCCGCCCCGCACCGCGTCGCCCCCGGCACCGCGCTCCGGCCCGCGTTCTCCCATCGCAGCCGAGTGCGGCGCCGCGCGCCTCACCCTCCGCGGGGGAGGCCGTGCCGCACTGCCCTGACGCACTCACCGTGGCCGAGGGGCCCTCACACGTCCAGGCGGCGCCTCTTCACAGCTGACCGAGCTCGCGCGCACGGCGCACCGCGTCGCCGCGCCGGTTCACCGCCAGCTTCCGGTACGCGCTCTTGAGGTGGGTCTTGACCGTGTTCACGGACACGTACAGATCGGCGGCGATCTCCTCGGTGGTCATCATGCGCGCCAGCCGCCGCAGGACGTCGCGCTCCCGTCCGCTCAGCTCCACCGGTACCAGGGGCGCCTGATCGGACACGGGCGGCGGCGGCTCGCCTCGCCCCCGCGGCCGGCCGGGCAGCAGCCAGCCGTCCGCGAGGTCGCGCAGCGAGGCCGTGGCCAGCAGCGGTTCGATCCAGTCCCCTGCCTGAAGGAAGGGGCGCCGCAGACGCTCACGCCGAGCGTCGAGAAGAGCGCGTGCGACGAATCCGCGCGCGCCGACCGTGTCCCCCGACTGCTGAGCCGCCCGGGCCCGGGCGAGCGCCGCCCCCACGCTCACCGCGGGGCCGGTGCGTCCCTGTGCCCGGACGGCACCGAGTACTTCGGCCGCCGCACCGGGCCGCCCCGCGGCGACCTGGATCGCCGCCGCCTCCACGGCGCACACGGGCTGATCGCCGCGTACGCCCCGGAGCAGCCGTACGGCTTCGTCCGGCCGCCCGTCGGCGAGGCAGGCGGCGGAGCGGACCACTGCCGCGTGGCTCTCCGCCCAGGGGGACGCCACGGCCGCGGACAGGACCGGCTCCACCGCCTCGGCGGCGGCGTGCGGTTCACCGGCGTCGAGGAGGAGGCGGGAGAGGGCAAGCGCTCGCCCCGCGGTCGGCACGGGGTCGTGCTCCCTGGCCGGCAGTCCGGCCGTCTCGTCGAGCAGGGCCCGCGCCCGGTCCAGCTCCTGGCGGTCCACCGCCACCGCGGCCAGGACCAGCCGGCCCAGACCCGCACCGGGCGGCCGCGGCAGGCCCGCCCGCTCCGCCTCGGACACGGAGGCCAGAGCCCTGCGCTCCGCCCGGCCGAGCCAGCCGCCCAGGTAGTCGATCAGCGCCAGGTGCCCCATCGACTCCGCGCGGGGCAGGACGGTCGCGGAGCCGCCCCGGGCGTCGGTCACCCGGCTCAGCACGGCACGCGCGTCGTCGAAGCGTCCTTCCCACAGGCGGGCGGACCCCACGTGCGTCAGCAGCAGGGCGGTCAGCTCCGGATGCTCGTCCAGCAGCCGGTCCGGCAGGTCCCGGCGGAGTTCCTCGGCCGCCACGGCGGCCCGCTCGGCCTTCGGAGGGCACCCGGTGAGCCGGGCGGCGAGCGCCTCCAGCAGCGCGCAGCTGAGCCGGGCCGCCGCCGGCCCCGGGGAGCCGGACTCCTCGGCGTCGGACAACTGGTCCCGGGCCCGCCGCAGCCGGTCCAGACCGCGATCGAGGTCGCGTCGGGTCAGCGCCCCGGCCGCCCGTACGAGGTCACTGGCCGGGCTTGCGGCTTCGGGCCCCATCCCGGCGAAGAGCTGGGCCAGGGCGTCCGAGCGCAGGCCCGTGAAGAGCTGGCCGATGGCGAGGTCGTCGACGAGCGCCCCGGCGGCCAGATCGAAGTCGCCGCCCGCGACACCATGGGTCAGCGTCTCCGCCAGCAAGCCGGAACGGCGGAGCCACCGGGCGGCCCGCAGGTGCAGCTCCGGTTCCGCCTCGGGCATGCGTGCGCGCAGGTGGGCCCGGAGTATCTCCCGGAAGAGCGGGTGCAGCCGGTACCAGGAGTGCCCCAGCCGCTCGATGAACGCGTTCTCCCGGTACAGCCCCGCCAGGATCCGTTCGGCATCGGTCCGCAGCGTCAGGGCGTCGGCCAGGGCCGGGCAGAAACGGTCCAGGACGCTGACCCGCAGCAGCAGGTCCTGCTCCTCCTCCGGCCTCCCCCTCAGGACCTCCGCCAGCAGGAAGTCCGCGACCGTACTGTGGTCCGCCTCGAACTCCTTCAGGTACTGCTCCGGGTCGCTGCTCTCCCGCGCCGCCAGGGCGGACAGCCGCAGCCCGGCGGCCCAGCCCCGGGTGCGCTCCACCAGGGCGGACGCGGCGGGCGGGGAGAGGCGCAGCCCGTGCAGTCGCAGCAGCGCCTCCGCTTCCTGCGGGGTGAAGGACAGCTCAGCGCCGCGAATCTCGGTCAGCTGGTCCGCGGTCCGGTACCGGTGCAGCGGGAGCAGCGGCTCGGTCCGGGTGACGAGGACCAGGCGCAGCCCCTGCCCCGCGTGGTGCAGGACGAACTCCACCTGCTCCGCCACCTCGGGCGCGGTCATCCGGTCGTACTCGTCCAGCACGAGCACCACGGGACGCTCACGGGCGTTCAGCTCGGCGGCGAGCGAGGACAGCAGCCCGCGCCCCACGCCGCCCGAGTCCGCGGGCCTCCCGGCGCCGCCGTCCGCCCGCGCGCCGCACCTGCGCAGCGACTCGAAGACGTAGGCCCAGAAGACCCCGGGCCGCAGATCCCCGGCTTCGACGGTCAGCCAGGCGACCGGCAGCCCGAGCCCCGACGCCCAGTCCGCCGTCAGGAGCGTCTTGCCGGCCCCGGCCGAACCGTTGACCAGCGTCAGCGGCGTACGCGACGCCTGATCCAGATGCGCGACGAGCCTCGGCCGCCGCAGGAAGGTGGCAGGCCGCGACGGCGGGGCGAACCGTGTACGCAGGTACGGGTCCCCCAGCGGGTCGGTGCCGGCGCCGACGGGCTCCGGGGACATCCCACCGGTCGTGACCACGCCCCTCACCCCCACGGCCCTGGGCCGCCGGTGCCGGACAGGACGGTGCTCGACAGGACGGTGCCGGAGCGGGCGATCCAGCGGTGCATCGCGACCCCCTTCCGACGGCGGCGACGTCGCCACCACGGTGGCCTGCCGCGGGGGGTCGCTCCGGCGCCCGGCGAGCGTCGTCCCGCGGCTGCTCCCAGTATCGCTGCGGGCAGCCGCCCGGGCACGCCGACGCAGAGCCCTCACTCGGCCGACGCACCCCGCCCGGCGCCGCTCACCGCGACGTCGCAGCCGACCACCGCCCGGGCGTGGGGCCCCGGTCCCCTCCCGTACGACGCACGAAGACCCTCCCGCCGCTCGGACGGAAGGGCCTCCCTGGTGCTCCGCCGTGCCCACTCCGGCGGCACGGCCGGCAGCTCAGTTCGCGTTCGGCCGGCCGTCGCGAACCCACGTGACCATGGTCAGGATCGCCGTGACGAACATCAGGACACTGAAGGTGCCCACGGACTCGACGTACTGCTCGTAGCCGTCCGCGCGCAACTGAAGTGTCAGAGCGCCGAGCACGGTCCCCAACGTGGCAGTAGCGGCGGCCATGGCGACGAACGGGCCCTTGGTCATCGGTGTTTCCCCCAAGCCGAGAGACAACTGGTCGCCATCGAGGCTACCTCCGCCGTGATCGCGGGCGCCCGGCCGGACCACCGGGGTCAGGAACGGATGAACGCGAGGATGTCCGGGTTGAGGACCTCCGGGTGCGTCGACAGCATCCCGTGCGGATAGCCCTCGTAGGACTTGAGGGTCCCGTTCTTCAGAAGCCTGACCGTCAGAGGCGCCGAGTCGTCGTACGGGACGACCTGGTCGTCGGTTCCGTGCGCGACGAGGACGGGGACCTCGATCTGCCGCAGGTCCTCGGTGAAGTCGGTCTCGGAGAACGCCGCGATGCACTCGTAGTGCGCGTTCGCGGCGCCCATCATGCCCTGGCGCCACCAGTTGTCGATCAGGCCCTGCGACACCTCGGCTCCGGGACGGTTGAAGCCGTAGAACGGCCCCGAGGGAATGTCGATGAACGACTGAGCCCGATTCGCGGCGACGCCCTCACGGAAGCCGTCGAAGACCTCCCTCGGCAGGCCGCCCGGGTTGGACTCCGTCTTCAGCATCAGCGGAGGAACGGCACCCACCAGGACCGCCTTCGAGACACGTCCGGGCTTGGCGCGGGCCACGTAGCGGGTGACCTCGCCGCCGCCGGTGGAGTGGCCGATGTGCACGGCGCCCCGCAGGTCGAGCGCGTCGGTCAGGGCGGTCACGTCCGCGGCGTAGGTGTCCATGTCGTGGCCGGTCGCGGTCTGGGTGGAGCGTCCGTGGCCCCGGCGGTCATGGGCGATGACCCGGTAGCCCTGCGCCAGGAAGAACAACATCTGGTTGTCCCAGTCGTCGGCGCTCAGGGGCCACCCGTGGTGGAAGACGATCGGCTCCCCCTCCCGCGGACCCCAGTCCTTGTAGAAGATCGTGGTGCCGTCGTCGGTGGTGACTGTACCCATCGGTGACTCTCCGCTCGTCCGGGCGCACCCCAGCCACGGAGGAATCGGTGGGGGGTACGCGGGATCAGCACGCCAGCGGGCGCTCCAGATGCACGGCCCACGTTACGCCCCGCCCCCGCGGGCCACACCCGCAGATTGCCGCCGCCCGCCGAGCCCCGGACGGAAGCTGCGACCGTCGGCGGCGGAGGCTTCCAGAGCCGCGGTCACGGCCGCCGAGTCGCCTGCTCAACCCACGGCGACCGGTCCGACCGCCGGTCCTTGCACTTCTCCATGGAGGACGACGACCCTCGTTCCCCGCTCCGTACCGCTCCATCGGTCACGTAGGGGCCACGAGGCGCTGCCGACGTCCAGGCCCGCGTCACACCGCGATGGGGGCAGTCAGCGTCGGGTCCTGGCCGGAGCGGCGCAGTGCCTTGGCGACGAATCCGGACGTCACCAGCTCGGTCACGAGGTCACTGAGCCACTGTGTGGTCTCCGGACGCCGCTCCTTCGTGGTACCCATGGCCTGCCGGATCGTCATGAACGAGGGTTCCACCAGGCGCAGTTCGGCCCGCCGGGCAACATGCGCGGTCAGCGGTTGGCGGATGCCGGCCGCCACGTCCAGGTCCTCGGCGTGGAAGACGCCGATCCCCTCGTCGCCGCGCACCACGGTGGCGTGACGCAGGGTGCGGCTCAGGTAGAGGTCGTACGCGGACCCCTTCTTGACGCCGATGCGCACCCCTTCCCGGTCCACGTCGTCGGCAGAGACGAACGCCGAGTCCACCGGTGCCGCGTACACCCCTTCAATGTGCACGTACGGCGGGCTGAAGGCGACCTCCTTCTCGCGGTCCGGATCCACTGCCAGGAAACACAGGTCGGCGTGGCCCTCGGCCATCGCGGCGTACGACTTGCGGGCCGCGTCGAAGCAGATGAACTCCACCGGGAGCGCCAGACGCGCGGCCACCTCACGGGCAAGCTCGACAGTGACCCCGGACGGCTCGTCGGGAGTCCCCTGAGCAAGGACCGGATTGCCCAGGTTGATGGAGACCCGCAGCACCCCGCAGGGGGCCAGGTCGTGCGCAAGCTCTGCGGCCATTGGCGTCATGGCCCGAGCCTAGGCGGCTGTTGCTTGCTCATTCGAGGCCAAAGCCTCGGGACAGTAAGGGAGGTTGAGCCACTCCGGCTCGGTGGGTTTCACCTCAACGAGGTACCGGAACCGAAGGTGGGCAGGTACAGGCTCCACCTGTGCCTGCGTCCCGACACCTCGCGGGAAACGGAGGTCGGTGTCCCCGTGGTCACGTAGTGAATGCTCCCGCGTCACCGGCAGAGCCATTGCTGCGAGACAGCCTGATCAGGCTGGGGCGGGCAGCTGGGCGTCCGTACTCCAGGATGCGCGGTAGCACGTCACGCATGCGTGCCAGGTCCGCCGCCGGCGCACGAAGCACCGCCTCGACGACGGGATCGGTCAAACCGAGGGCGGTCAACGAGGCAGGGTCCAGGAGCACCCGCAGCACATCGCCGCTCAGCTCGACTTCGCGGACGCAGCCGTAGGCGGTGCCCTGGTCGGGTGTGACAAGGCAATGGGTGTCCATGCCCAGGGACACTTCCTGAGCGTCGGGCTCGTCGAAGTCGCACATGAACAACAGGGAGAACGCTTCCTCGTCGTCCGACTCGGCCAGACCCGCCATCATGCAGTCGTCTTCGTCCGGGTCGTCGAGCCCGCAAGCAACCCGTGCCGTGAATCTGTACGCCATGCATGAGTTCTAGCACTGGTGTCCGACAGCCGTGATCACGTGCGATGAGAGGCCGGTGGAGCGTGCCGCGGCCACAGCACGGGCTGGATCTCCCCAGATCCCGGACCTGGTCGTCAGCAGGGGCCCACCTCCGAAAATCCGGAGGTGGGCCCCTGCTGAACTGGTGCCCCCGGCAGGATTCGAACCTGCGACACCCGCTTTAGGAGGTCCTTATGACCTGGGCCTTGACCTGCGGGAATGCTGGCAACACGCGCCCTGGTCAGGGAATCATGACGCCATAGTTCTCACATCTTCGCGGGGCTTCCCGCGTTCATATGTGCTGAACATGTGCTGTTCGGGACACCGAGAGAGGTCCCGTCGTGTGGGCGGGAGACGTGCGGGGCGGGCAAGGTCGGTGCTCCGTAAAAACGATGGATCCGCTGGTCAGGGCATGGGTCGCCCCGACTGACGACAGGGATGCGGCTCGATGCCGGCCTCCGGGTTGGGCGCCGATCGTGGTCCGGCGTGGCAAACGGTGCAGGCCGGGGTGCGCCGACACGTCCGCGGAGGCAATCTTTGGTCACCTGCGATCGCGGGCGACCGACGAGAAGGGTCCAGTCATGCGGGTGGTTCTCCTGGCGGATCCCGATGCACCGACGGAGATCGCTCAGCGTGTGGCGCGGAGACTTCCTGATCGACTCGCCGGCAAGTCGGGCCGGGGGAGACGGTTCGACGTAGAGGTCGTCAGTGAGCCGTTCACTTCGGGGACGGAGGATCCGCCCACCTTGATGCGCCGGATCAGGGACCGCGGGCGTGAGGAGAACTGGGACATCGTCGTGGCCCTCACCGATCTCCCGCTGCACTCGCATGGGCGCAAACTCGTGGTCGATCTGAGTCATGAAGACGGTTTGGCGCTGCTGTCCCTTCCCTCGCTGGGGGGTCTGCGGCTGCAGACAAGGGTTCGACGGGCCGTGGAGGAAGCCGTACTCAGCTTGGCCGGCGCGCGTGCCAGGGAGGGTGAAGAGGCTGGATCGAGTCGGCTGTCGCTGGAGCCTTCCGTCGGCCGTCACGCGCCTGTCCAACCAGACCCGGTCGCAGAGGAGGAATCTGCCGATCTGAGGTACGTCACCAGTGGGCCGCGCGGATACCTCAGGGTCCTGGTCGGCATGGTTCGCGCCAACCGGCCCTGGCGGTTGGTGCCGGGTCTGTCGAAGGCCCTGGCAGCCGCACTCGCCACGGGAGCCATCGCCACGGTGAACTCCACCGTCTGGAGCCTCGCCGCGTCTCTGAGCACGCCACGTCTCGTGATCGCCACGGTCGGGTCTGTCGCGCTCATGATCGGCTGGCTGATCGTGGATGCGAAACTGTGGCATCGAACGGCGGAGGAGTCACCGGAGGCGAGGAAGCAGGCAGCCCTCTACAACGTCTCGACCGTCTTGACTGTGGGCATCGGGGTAGTCGTCTGCTACGTGGGTCTGCTGGTCATCAACTTCGTGTGGGCGTTGTTCATCCTCAACGACAGGGTGTTCGCCTCCTTCACTCGAAACCCGCTGGACGCCACGGCGTACTGGACGCTGTCCTGGTTCGTCGCTTCGATCGCCACGGTGGGCGGCGCCCTTGGATCGGGCTTGGAGACTGACGAGGCGATCCGGGCAGCCGCCTACTCCAAGCGTGAGCAAGAGCGTCGCCGCATGCTGGAGGGCGACCAGGACCGTTAACAGCAGATGCGTCGACGCGCCGTCGACCGGGTCCGGAAAAATCGCGCTGATCGGGCAGTGCGTGTCTGTTGGTGGTTGGCGGCCTTGGCCGCCGTTACACCCAGGAGGAAGCCATGGTGGATCCGCGGGCGGTCGTCCTTCCTTGCGGGGTTGCGGTCACGGCGCTTGGTCAAGGCACCTGGGGGATGGGGGAGAATCCCGGGCGCCGCGCGGCCGAGGTGTCGGCCCTGCGCGCCGGGCTGGACCTGGGGATGACCCTCGTCGACACCGCGGAGATGTACGGGGACGGCGCGGCGGAGGAAGTGGTGGCCGAGGCGGTGGCCGGCCGGCGGGACGAGGTCTTCTTGGTCAGCAAGGTGCTCCCCTCCCACGCGGACGCCCGTGGAGTCGCCGAGGCGTGCCGGGGGAGCCTGCGCCGGCTGCGTACGGACCGGATCGATCTGTACCTGCTGCACTGGCGTGGTGCCGTGCCGCTGGAGGAGACGGTGGAGGCGTTCGAGTCCCTGATGCGGGAGGGTGCCATCCGCTCCTGGGGGGTGAGCAACCTGGACGTGGATGATCTCGCGGACCTGCCGCCCGGAGCCTCGCCGCAGACCGACCAGGTGCTGTACAACCTCAGCCGTCGGGGTCCTGAGTACAGCCTGCTGCCCAGGTGCCGTGAACTGTCAATCCCCGTCATGGCGTACTCGCCGGTCGAGCAGGGCCGACTGCTCGGCCACCCGGCGCTGCGGGACGTGGCAGCCGCCCACGGTGCGACGCCCGCGCAGATCGCCCTGGCCTGGGTCCTGCGGCACGAGGACGTCATCGCGATCCCGAAGGCGTCCTCCCGCGCGCACGTCGAGGAGAACAGAGCAGCTCTGGACGTGGACCTGACCGCCGAGGACCTCGCGATGCTGGACCGGGCGTTCCCGCCGCCGGAGAGTGAACGGCCGCTGGAGATGCTGTGACACCCCTGCAGCGTGCCTGACTGGGCTCCGCCCTGAGCCTGGTAGCCCGACTGCGTTTGCGCGTGATGCGGTCCCAGGTGACGGTGGATGGATCAAACGGTTCCACGGAGGCGATGGAGGCCTCCACCGCGCGTGTCTTCGACAGTCCGCTGAGGAGTCTTTACGACGGCCAATGTCTCGGTCGTAGCGGCGTTCCCGGTCACGGACCACGCGAACCGAGTAGAGGCAGAGGAGACCCAAGATGGCAACGCAGGTCAGCAAAGCGCTTCTGGTACGCCTCGAGGCACTGCCCGGCAGGGAGGACGACGTCCGCGACTTCTTGAACCAAGGGCTGTCGATCGTCGAGGGGGAGCCCAAGACCGTCAGGTGGTTCGGGATTCAGTTCGGACCCTCGTCGTTCGGAATCTTCGATGCCTTTCCCGACGACGACGGGCGCCAGGCGCATCTGTCGGGTGCGGTCGCGAAAGCGCTCGGTGAGAACACGGGCAAGCTCTTCGAGGAGCCCACGATCGAGCAGCTCGACGTCGTCGTGGAGAAGCAGCCCGCGTAGAGCAGGTCCTGCCCGCGGGGCGGCGGGGATCAGCCAGTGGCCGTAAGCCAGCCCTGAACACGGCGGCGGTGCGCGGACCCAACTGGTAGGCACGCACGGCGGCCGTGTACCCGCCGGACTCGAACCCGGCATGCCTCAGCGCATGCCGGGTTTTCTGCGCAAAACCGGCCATGCGCAACGATTCATCCCCTTTGATATGTCTTGCGAGGATGGGACAGTGGAAGTGGTGAGGCCTTTTTTCGTGCGGCACTTCGTCCACGGTGATGTGCACACCAGACCGTGGGGACGGGCCAGGCCGACGTCAAGGCGTACAACCGGCAGTCGTCCCAGCAACCTTCGGCCACCGAGAGGACGGCTGGTCCAGGTCCTCTTCCACCTCGACGGCAGCTGAGCGGCGGCAGCACGGGCCCGAACCGGCCGCCCGCCGACCACCGGAAGGAATGACGCACCATGACCAACGAACTGCACGGCAGGAAGGTCGCAATCCTGGCCACGGACGGCGTTGAGCGCGTCGAGCTCGAAGAGCCTCTCGGCGCACTGCTGGGCGCTGGAGCGCAGGCTGAACTCCTGTCCCTCCACACCGGCGAGATCAACGCACGCCAGCTGGACATCGACCCGGCCGGAACCTTTTCCGTGGACAAGAAGGTCGCCGACGCCCGTGTGGGGGACTACGACGCGCTCCTGCTGCCCGGCGGCACCATGAACCCCGACCAGCTGCGCACCGACCCCGACGCCGTCGCCTTCGTAGGGGAGTTCGTGGAGACCGGGAAGCCCGTTGCCACCATCTGCCACGGACCCTGGACCCTGGCGGAGGCTGACGTGCTGCACGGTCGCCGCCTCACCTCTTGGCCCAGCATTCGGACTGACCTGCGCAACGCCGGCGCCGAGGTGGCCGACGAAGAGGTCGTGATCGACCGCCAGCTGATTTCGAGCCGCGGCCCGCAGGACCTCCCCGCCTTCTGCAAGGCGATCGTCGAACGCTTCGCCAGCGCACCCCAGCCCGCCTGATCGGAAGGAGTCGCAAGCCACCGAATTGACATCCGGCAGTCCCACGGACAGGCCCCGTGGATCGGCAGAGGAGATCGTCATGGCAAGCAGCAACCGCGCCGTCACCTTCCAGAACCCGAAAGACATGCGCGTTGAGTCCCTGGACTTCCCGAAGCTCCAGATGCCGAACGGGAAGAAGGCTCCGCACGGAGTCATCCTCAGGATCGTCGCCACCAACATCTGCGGGAGCGACCTGCACATATACCGCGGGTCCTTCCCGGTCCCCCAGGGCATGGTGATGGGGCATGAGATGACCGGTGAGGTCGTCGAAATCGGCCCCGACGTCGAGTTCCTCAGTGAGGGCGACCTCGTCTCCGTCCCGTTCAACGTCGCCTGCGGCCGATGCCGCAACTGCAGGGCGCGCCGGACCGACGTCTGCGAGACCACGAACCCCGAGGTGTCCTGCGGAGCGTACGGCTTCAACCTGGGCGACTGGGCCGGCGGACAAGCCGAGTACCTGTTCGTCCCGTACGCCGACTTCCAGCTCCTGCGCTTCCCGGACCGGGACCAGGCCATGGCGAAGATCCGTGACCTGGCGCTGCTCTCGGACATCCTGCCCACCGCCTTCCACGGTCTCATGGAGGCCGGTGCCAAGCCGGGCTCGACCGTGTACCTCGCCGGCGCCGGCCCGGTCGGCCGCTGCGGCGCGGCGGCGGCGCGCCTCCTCGGGGCGTCCTGCATCATCGTCGGCGACTACCACAAGGACCGCCTGGAGCTGGTGAAGAAGAACGGCTGCGAGACGATCGACCTGAGCCAGGACGCAGCGCTCACCGACCAGATCGAGGCCATCCTGGGCGAACCCATGGTCGACTGCGCAGTCGACTACGTCGGCACCGAGGCACACGGCATCGGCCGCGAGGCCGAGGACATGGACCCGGCCTACGCCCTCAACCAGGTGATCGACGCCACTCGCGCCGGCGGAGCCACCGGAGTCATCGGCGTCTACGGCGCCGACCCGCTCGCCGGGTCGAAGGCCGAGCAAGAGGGAACGTACCCGATCGACTTCGGCAAGGCCTGGATCAAGTCGCCGCGGATCGCCGCCGGGCAGGCACCGATCATGCACTACAACCGCGAGCTGATGATGGCGATCCTGTGGGACCGCATGCCCTACCTGAGCGCGATGCTCAACACGAAGGTGATCAGCCTCGACGACGCCCCCGACGCCTACGCGACCTTCGACACGGGAGTGGCCGAGAAGTTCATCATCGATCCCCACGGCCTCATTCCCGCCTGAGGCCCGCGACCCAACCCGTACGCGCGGCTCCGTGATTCTGGGACTCGCGTACGGGTTTCCCGTCCCTTGACGCCCAGGATGCCTGAAAGCCGCAGGCTTCGCCTGCGGCTTCTGCAATCAGTGCAAGTCGGGCCGGGGGTGGGCGGTTCTTCTTCTCACCACACGGGGGGAGCACCCATCACACGCCTGCCGCAGGTCCGCTCACCGACTGCCCCTCACCGGCCGACGCCCCTCCGGGCCCGCGGCACGGACCAGGTTGCCCGTCTGCTCGCGGTGCTCGTGCACCAGGTGGATCGACATCGCACCCTCACCGGCCGCCGCGGCCACCCGCTTGACCGAACCGCTTCTGACGTCGCCGGCGGCGAAGACGCCGGGAAGGGTGGTCTCCAATGGCAACGGACCACGGCCGAGAACAGCCCACCGGGCCGGATCGGCCAACGGCTGGGCGTCGGCGCCGGTGAGGACGAAGCCCTTCTCGTCCAGAGCCAGCACATCCCTGAGCCATTCCGTGCGCGGCCGGGCTCCGATGAACACGAACAGCGCCGCGGCTTGCAGTTCTCGCCGTCGGCCGCTCGTGTTGTCCTCCACCAGCAGAGCTTCCAGCTTTTCCGACCCGAAGACGCGTCGGACCTCGGTGTGCAGCAGTACCTCGATCTTCGGGTGCCGTTCCACTTGGTCGACGAGGTAGCGCGACATGTCCGCGTTGAGGTCGTCGCCCCGGACGAGGAGCTGGACCCTGGACGCGTGGTTCGCGAGGAACAGCGCCGCCTGTCCGGCGGAGTTCCCGCCGCCGACCACCGCGACCGGATCGGCCCGGCAGAGGCCGGCCTCGTGGACGGTCGCCGCGTAGTAGACACTGATGCCCTCCAGACGGTCGATGCCGGGCACCTCGAGTCTGCGGTACCAGACGCCCGAAGCGAGCACCACGGCGTTCGCACGAGCCCTCGACCCGTCGGCGAAGGTGACGACGTACTCGTCGTTCTGAGGAGTGAGCCCGGTGACCTTGGCGGGCACCATGAGGCGGGCGTCGAACTTGCGGGCCTGGAGCACCGCGCGTTCGATGAGTTCGCCCCCGGAGATGCCCGACGGGAAGCCGAGGTAGTTCTCGATGCGGGACGAGGTACCGGCCTGGCCACCGGTGGCCACAGCGTCGACGACGGCGGTGGTGAGGCCGTCGGAGGCGCCGTACACGGCGGCGGCGAGTCCCGCGGGGCCCGCACCGACCACCATCACGTCGTACCGCCCTGTCTCCGGCGAAGGAGCGGGCAGCCCGATGATCCGGGCGAGTTCGGCGTTGCTCGGGTTGCGCAGCACCTGGTCGCCCTTCCAGAGGACCACCGGAGTCTCCTCGGGGCGGATCGCGAACCGACGCAGCAGCGCCTCCGCTTCCCTGTCCTTCTCCAGATCCACCCAGCGGTGGGGCAGCCTGTTGCGGGCGGCGAACTCACGCAGCCGCAACGTGTCCGGTGAATAGCACGATCCCAGGATCCGGAAGCCCGCACCGAGGCCGATGAGCAGATGTCTGCGGCCCAGGTATGCGCGGAGAATCAGGTCACCGAGGACGGGATCGCGGCCGACCAGGGCGCGTTGCCGGTCCACCGGTACGGCGAGGATCTCGCCCGGCTCACGCACCACGGCGGTGTCGAAGGCCGCCTGGCCCTCCAGCAATCCGAGTTCGCCCAGGAAGCGGCCGGGTCCGTGGACCGCCACCGTGCGCTCCTCGGGTCCGCCGTGGTCGTGGACGATCTCGACGGTCCCGCTGAGGATCGCGAGGAACTCCCGGAACGGCTCACCCTCGCGGTACAGCACCTCGTTCTCGGCCGTCCTGCGGCGCTCCCCGTGCGGGGTCAGGACCTGGAGCTGCTCCGGTGAGAGGCGCGGGAACGCCCCGTACTGGTCCGGTGTCTCGCGGGGGCCACCCTGCCCGTGCTCGGCGCTGCTCATCAGACCATCGCCTCGTGGACGTAGCACCAGCGCCAATTCTCCCCGGGCTCGAAGGACTGCACGACGGGGTGACCGACGCCGGCCGCGTGGCGGCTGGCGTGCTTGAGGGGCGAGGAGTCGCAGCAGCCGACGTGCCCGCAGGTGAGGCAGAGCCGCAGGTGCACCCACGGGGAGTGGACCCTGAGGCACTCCTCGCATCCTTCCGGGGTACGCGGACTCACGGGACGCACCATCGCCAGGTGCGGGTCGGGGATCGTAACCATGAGGGGGTGCTCCTTCCTGGACAGGGGCCGCTTCGCAGCTGTGCGCGGCAGCGCGCCGAGCGTCTACGGCAGCACGGAGGCCAGTGACTTCGGCAGTCCGGACTTGAGGTGGTTCCACTCGCCTTCGCTCACGTGGCGTTCCAGAACCTCCAGCACGGTGTGCACGACTCGTTCGACGCCACCGTCGACCGCGTAGGGAAACTCGTCCCGCACGCGCTGGAGGAACTCCTCGCCGCTGAGTTTCACCGGTGTCTCGGACGGCTTCCAGCCGTCGTAGTAGACGCCTCGGATCAAAGTGGGCAGCTGCGCCCCGAAGTGCGCGGCCCCGTCGACGGAGAGGCGGTCCCGTAGCCGGTGCAGGACGGCGCGCAGTGCGGCGTACGACTGCTTACGGCGCTCTTTGGGCCAGCCGTTGGCTTCCTCGATCTCCCTGAGGAGCCGGTTCGCCTTGTCCACCATGGTGTCGAAAGAGGAAAATCCTGTCTCGGTCATGACCGGGCTCCCTTCGCTCCCGGCGGGCCGGCGGTGCCGGACCGCGGTCCCGCACCGCCGGGCTCCCGGGTCAGCGATCGCCGCTCTCGCCGCTCTCGGTGATCTGGATGTGACGGGGCTTGGCGACCTCCGCCTTGGGGACGGTGACCGTGAGTACACCGGCCGACATCTCCGCTGTGACCTTTTCGGTGTCCACCTCGCCCGGCAGCCGCAGCCGGTACTCGAAGGCACCGGTTCGGCGGGCGCGGCGGCGCAGGACGCCGCTGCGCTCCTTTTCCTTGATCTCTCCGGTGACCACCAGTTCCTGTCCGTTGGCCTCGACGTGGATGTCCTTGCTCTTGACGCCAGGAAGTTCGATCTCGACCTCGAAGGCGTCATCGGTCTCCGTGACGTCCGCGAGGGGGGTCCAGGCGGCTGCGGGCGCGGCCGCCCCGCCCACCGTCGATTCGAGCAGTCCGCTCATCTGGTTGAGCAGTTCGTCGAATTCCGTCAGTGGATTACGGGCCCACCCGAGAGGCCGCTCTGCTGTCGCGCCACCGCGGTGGCTGCGGACGGGCATGTTCATCACCGATCACCTCTGCTTTCTCGTCGGTCCGGTCGGCCTGCCATGGCCTGTTCGACCCAATCCCGGAGGACGTGCGCGGGTGCCGCGCCGGCCTGCCGGGCGACCGTCTCGCCCCGGTCCAGGACAAGCAGTGTGGGCACCGCCTGCACCTCGAACCGTTGGCTGAGCAGTGGGTTCTTGTCGACGTCGACCTTGACGAGCTTGATCCGTCCGGCAAGGTCGCGAGCCACTTGTTCGAGGGCGGGGCTGACCATGCGGCAGGGGCCGCACCAGGTCGCCCAGAGATCGACGACGACGGGCACCGTGGCCTGCTCGACGACCTCGCGGAAGTCGCCGTCGCCCGCGTCGACGATCCAGGGCAGGTACTGCTTGCAGTGACCGCACCTGGGGCGTCCCTCGGCGGTCACGGGAATCCGGTTCTCGCGCTCGCAGTGCGGGCAGGTCACCGTCGTCGTCCGGCTGGTGTTCACGCGGCCCTCGCTTCCCGGGCGGCGGCCTCCCGCTGGTCGTAGGTGACCACCAGCTCTCCGTTCTCGGTGTCCACACGGACCGTCGCGCCGTCCTGGACGTCGCCGCGCAGAAGGGCGCGCCCGACCAGTGTCTCCACCTCGTGGGAGATGTAACGCCGCAGCGGGCGCGCCCCGTACACCGGGTCGTAGCCCTGATGGGCAATCGCCTCACGCGCCTGATCGGTGAGTTCGACCTCGATGCGGCGCTCGGCGAGCCGCTGTCGCAGTTCGTCGAACTGCAGCTCCACGATCCGCTCGATCTGCCGCTCGCCGAGCGGCTTGAACAGCACGATGTCGTCCACGCGGTTGAGGAACTCCGGGCGGAAGTGCCCGCGCAGTTCGCCCATGACCAGGGCGCGGGCGTCCGGCTTGATCTCCCCCTCGGCCGTGACGCCGTCCAGGAGGTGCTCGGAGCCGATGTTGGACGTCATGATGATCACGGTGTTGCGGAAGTCGACGGTACGGCCCTGGGCGTCGGTGATGCGGCCGTCGTCGAGGACCTGCAGCAGCGTGTTGAAGACATCGGTGTGCGCCTTCTCGATCTCGTCGAACAGCACAACGGAGTACGGCTTGCGGCGTACGGCCTCGGTGAGCTGGCCGCCCTCCTCGTATCCGACGTATCCGGGCGGTGCGCCCATGAGCCGGCTGACGGTGTGCCGTTCCTGGTACTCGCTCATGTCGAGGCGGACCATGTTCTCCTCGGAGTCGAACAGAGCCCGGGCGAGGGTCTTGGCCAGCTCGGTCTTCCCCACGCCGGTGGGGCCGAGGAAGACGAACGACCCGATGGGGCGGCGCGGGTCGCGGATGCCGGAGCGGGCGCGGATGATGGCGTCGGCGACGAGCTTGACGGCCTCGTCCTGGCCGATGACGCGCTCGCGCAGGATCTCGTCGAGACGCAGCAGTTTCTCCCGTTCCCCCTCCTGGAGACGGGCGACGGGGATGCCGGTCCAGGCGGCGACGATCTCGGCGATCTCCTCCTCGGTGACGACCTCGCGCAGCAGCCGGTTCTCCCCTTGCTTGGAGGCCAGCTGCTCCTCCTCGGCGGCGAGCCGGCGCTCCAGGTCCTGGAGGCGTCCGTAGCGGAGTTCGGCGGCGCGGTTGAGGTCGTAGGCGCGTTCGGCCTCCTCCGCCTCGTGGCGGACCTGCTCCAGCTCCTCGCGCAGTTCCTGCACGCGGCGGATCGCCTGCCGTTCGGCCTCCCACTGGGCGTGCTTGGCGTCGGCCTCGCCGCGCAGGTCGGCCAGCTCCCTGCGCAGTTCCTCCAGGCGGGCTTCGCTGGCGGGGTCGGTCTCCTTGGACAGGGCTGCCTCCTCGATCTCCAGACGGGTGACCCGGCGGGTGATCTCGTCGAGTTCGGCGGGCATCGAGTCGATCTCGGTACGCAGCCGGGCGCATGCCTCGTCGACGAGGTCGATGGCCTTGTCGGGCAGGAACCGGTCGGTGATGTATCGGTGGCTCAGGGTGGCCGCGGAGACCAGCGCGGTGTCCTGGATCTTGACGCCGTGGAAGACCTCCAGGCGTTCCCGCAGTCCACGCAGGATGGAGATCGTGTCCTCGACGCTGGGTTCGTCCACCAGGACCTGCTGGAAGCGGCGTTCGAGGGCGGCGTCCTTCTCGATGTGCCGGCGGTACTCGTCGAGAGTGGTCGCGCCGATCATGTGCAGTTCGCCGCGGGCGAGCATCGGCTTGAGCATGTTGCCCGCGTCCATGGCCCCTTCGGCGGCGCCGGCGCCGACCACGGTGTGCAGTTCGTCGACGAAGAGCAGGATGTTTCCCTCGGCGGCCTTGACCTCGCTGAGCACGGCCTTCAGACGTTCCTCGAACTCACCGCGGTACTTGGCGCCCGCGACCAGGGAGCCCATGTCGAGGGCGAAGACGATCTTGTCGCGGAGTCCTTCGGGTACGTCCCCGCGGACGATGCGCTGGGCGAGGCCCTCGACGATGGCGGTCTTGCCGACGCCGGGGTCGCCGATCAGGACGGGGTTGTTCTTGGACTTGCGGCTGAGTATCTGGGTGACGCGGCGGATCTCGGAGTCCCGGCCGATGACCGGGTCGAGCCTGCCGTCCCTGGCCTCGGCCACGAGATCCCGGCCGTACTTCTCCAGCGCCTCGTAGGCCACTTCCGGGTTGGCGGAGGTGACGCGCTGGTTGCCGCGCACCTGGGTGAGCGCGCCCAGGAACGAGTCCGTCGTGATGCCGGCCCGGCCGAGCAGTCGTCCGGCGGCGGTCGAGGAGCCCTCCCCGGCCAGGGCGAGCAGGAGGTGTTCCACGGACACGTACTCGTCCTTGAGGCGCTTGGCCTCCTGTTCTGCGGTGTCGAGCAGGCCGGCGAGGCGCTGAGTGACGAAGACCTGGCCGGGCGCCGCGCCGGGACCGGTGACCCGCGGGCGGCGGGAGAGTTCGTCGCGCACGGCCTCGCGCAGTTCCTTCGGCTCGGCTCCCGCCTGCTGCAGCAACCGCGGGATCAGACCGTCCTCCTGGTCGAGAAGCGCGAGCAGCAGGTGTTCCCCGTCGACCTCGGTCTGTCCCATACGGGCGGCCGCGGTCTGGGCCTCCTGGAGGGCTTCCTGGGATTTCTGGGTGAGACGGTTCATGTCCATGGGGGTGTTTCACTCCTCGTGCCGCGGACGCGCAGGGCGGACTCGAGCAGACTGATGCGGTCGAGCAGGTCGAGCACCAGGCCGATGGCCGCGTAGTTGAGGCAGAGTCCGGCGCGCAGCCGCTGGATGCGGGCGAGTACCGCTGGGGCGGTGGGATCGAACACCAGCTGTCCCGCGGCGTCGCGTTCGGCGTCGACCAGTCCCAGGGCGACGAACCGGCGGACGAGATCGGGGTGGAGGCCCGAGCGGCGGGCCACGGCGTCCAAGGAGAGCCTCGGTGCGGGCACGAGTGCGAACCGGACGGCCGTGGAGGCGGTCACCTCGGCGGGCGTCCGGGCCGGGCGGTCGCCCAGCCCGGTCCGGACGGGGCCTGCCGCTCTCTCGGGTCGGTCTTTCATCGTGCCCTCCTGGGGTCGAAGGAAGAGGTGGCGGCGAGCTCCTCGAACAGTTCGCGCTCCCGGTCGCCGAGGGTGGACGGCACCATGACACGGACTTCGGCGTACAGGTCGCCGTCGGCACCGCGGGGATTGGGCATGCCCTCGCCGCGCAGTCGCAGCCGCCGGCCGCTGGACGAGCCCGCGGGCACCGTGACCTTGGCCGTGCCACCGCCGGGGGTGGGCACCGGCACGGTCGCGCCCAGCGCCGCCTCCCAGGGGGCCACCGGGAGCTGCACGTGCACGTCGCGGCCTTCCAGCCGGAACCGGGGATGGGGCTGGAGACGCACCCTCAGGTACAGGTCGCCTCCCGGGGCGTCGCCGCTGCCCCGGCCGCCCTCGCCGGCCAGCCGGATGCGCTGCCCGTCGGTGACGCCCGGCGGCACGTCGACGTCGTACCGCCGCGGCTGCCCGCCGGGGCCGGCGAGCGTGACGGTGCGGCGGCCGCCCCTGTACGCCTCCTCGACGGTGAGCGGCAGCTCGGCCTCCTGGTCGGCTCCCGGTACGCCGCCGGGGGCCGCGCCCGCTCCGAAGAGCGAACCGAGCAGGTCCTCGATGTCGACACCCTCCCCCGCGAAGTCGTCGCCGAAGCCGGTGGCGTACCGGGCGCGGGGGCCACCCGTGCCCGCGGTCCTGCGAGCGCGGAACCCGCCGCCCGCTCCGGCCGCGACCCGTTCGTCGAAGTCCTCGGGGATCTTGCGGAAGTCCTCGCCGAAGCGGTCGTAACGGCCGCGCGTCTTCGGATCCGAGAGGACGCTGTACGCCTCGTTGAGATCCTTGAAGCGTTCCTCCGCCCCCGGATCCTTGTTGACGTCGGGGTGGTACCTGCGGGCGAGCTTGCGGTACGCCTGCTGGATCTCGTCCTGGCTCGCGGTCCGTGACACGCCCAGCACCTCGTAGAAGTCCCGTGCCATGACCCGTCACTCCCGCTTCGCGACCGTCACGGCGGCGGGCCTGAGCTGCGTCTCACCGTCGCCGTAGCCGGGGCGCAGCACCTCGACGACGGTGCCCGGTGGGGCGTCGGGGTCCTGGACGACGCCGACCACCTCGTGCCGGGCCGGGTCGAAGGCGACGCCGGTCTCCGCGTGTCGCGGGTAGCCCAGCAGTTCGAGGACGTTCACCGCCTGGTCGCGGACCGCCCGGATGCCCTCCACGATCGCGCCGGGGGCGGCACCGGCGTGGTTCAGGGCGAGTTCGAGGTTGTCGATGACGGGGAGGAAGGCGGCGGCGGTGCGGGACCGTTCCGCCGCCCGTTCCCGCTCCAGCTCCCTGGCATGACGCTTGCGGAGGTTGTCGAGGTCGGCGAGCGCGCGCCGCCAGCGGTCTTCGAGCTCCTGGACCGCGGTCGTGTACTCGTCGTCGGCGGGCTCGGGGCGGACGGCGTCGGGTTCCGATTCGCCGTGCGCCGCTTCCGGTCCAGGCGGTGAGGGGTCCGGTCGCGGCACATCCCCGTGAGGCGGACGTTCGGCTTCCGGCGCCGGCCCGGCCGGGTCCGACGCGGCGCGGTCGGGTTCGTTCGGGTGGGTGGGCATGGCGTGCCTCAGTCCTTGTCGAACTCGGCGTCGATGACGTCGTCGTCGCCGCCACCGGCAGCGCCACCGTCCGCGGTGTCCTGGCCGTGCACGCCCCCGGCGGTGGCGCTCTGCTGGGCAGCCGTCAGTCCGGCCAGCACCTGCTGGAGTTCGGAGGTCAGCGGCCGTACGCGCTCCACGCCCGCCTCTTCCTTGACCGCCGCCCGAGCGTCGGACACGAGCATCTCGGCGCGTGCCTTCTCGTGCGCCGGGGCGGTGTCGCCCAGTTCGGCGAGGCGCTTCTCGACCTGGTAGGCGACGGCGTCCAGCTCGTTGCGGGCGTCGACGGCCTCGCGGAGTGCCTGGTCCTCGCCCTGGTTGCGCTCGGCTTCCTGGACCATCCGTTCGACCTCACTGCGGTCCAGGTTCGAACTCTCGCTGATGGTGATGCCCTGTTCCTTGCCGGTGTCCCGGTCGCGGGCCTTGACCTCGAGGATGCCGTTGGCGTCGATGTCGAAGGTGACCTCGATCTGCGGTTCGCCCCGCGGCGCCTGCCGGATGTCGGTGAGCTGGAACCGGCCCAGCACCCGGTTGTCGGCGGCCCGCTCGCGCTCGCCCTGGAGGACCACCACGTCGACGGCCGGCTGGTTGTCCTCGGCGGTGGAGAAGGTCTCGCTGCGGCGTACCGGGATGGTGGTGTTCCGTTCGATGATCTTCGTCATCACGCCGCCACGTGTCTCCACCCCGAGCGACAGGGGCGTGACGTCGAGCAGCAGGACGTCCTTGACCTCGCCCTTGAGCACCCCGGCCTGGATCGCGGCGCCCAGGGCCACGACCTCGTCGGGGTTGACGCTCATGTTGGGGTCCTTGCCGCCGGTCAGCCGGCGCACGAGCGACTGGACGGCGGGGATACGGGTGGAACCGCCGACGAGGATGACCTCGTCGATGTCGCTCTCGCCGACCTTGGCATCGGCCATGGCCTGCTGGACGGGCCCCAGGCACCGCTCCACCAGGTCGCTGGTGATCTGCTCGAACGTGGAGCGCATCACCGAGTCGGTGAGGTGCTTGGGACCCGAGGCGTCGGCGGTGATGAACGGCAGGCTGACCTGCGTCTGCGTCACCGAACTCAGCTCGGTCTTGGCCTTCTCCGCCGCCTCGAAAAGCCGCTGCAGCGCCTGCGGGTCCTTGCGCAGATCGACGCCGTTCTCCCTCTGGAAGTCGTCCGCGAGGTGATCCACCAGACGCCGGTCGAAGTCGTCACCGCCCAGGTGGCTGTCGCCGGCGGTGGACCGTACCTCCACCACGCCGTCGCCCACGTCGAGAATGCTCACGTCGAAGGTGCCGCCGCCCAGGTCGAAGACCAGCACCGTCTCGTGCTGCTTCTTGTCCATGCCGTACGCGAGGGCGGCCGCCGTCGGCTCGTTGATGATCCGCAGCACCTCCAGTCCCGCGATCCGTCCGGCATCCTTGGTGGCGGTGCGCTGCGCGTCGTTGAAGTAGGCCGGCACCGTGATGACCGCCTCCGTCACCCGCTCGCCCAGCTGCTTGGAAGCGTCGTCGGCGAGTTTGCGCAGCACCTGTGCGCTGATCTCCTCAGGCGCGTACAGCTTGTCGCCCACCTTGAAGCGGGCCGCCCCGCCGTCGCCCTCGACGACGTCGTACGCCACCGCTCTGGCCTCGTCCGAGATCTCGTCGAAGTGCCGGCCGATGAACCTCTTGGCCGAGTAGATGGTGCCTTTGGGGTTGAGAATCGCCTGGCGACGGGCCAGCTGGCCCACCAGGCGCTCACCGCTGTCCGTGAAGGCCACCACGGATGGTGTGGTGCGGTTGCCCTCGTTGTTGGGCACGACGGACGGCTCGCCGCCCTCCCACACGGCGATCACCGAGTTGGTGGTGCCCAGATCGATGCCCACTGCCTTGGCCATGAGGATCTCCTCCTGCTCTGGCGGCCCGCGCCGACTCTCCGGATCGCGTGGGTTCACTTACGACCGGAACCTCCTGGCCTGCAGGGCGGGCTCCTCGGGCATCGCCCAGCTCTTGCCGCCGGTGTGGACGGAGGTTCTCGGACACACCCCAGGGTGGTGAGACGAGAAGGAGCACGCCTGCTCCCGGCGAGTCGAGATTGCCCGCGGCCGTTCGCACCGTCGGCACAAGACGGTGCAAGTCGTGTATCTCGAATGAGTCGGCTTGTGGACGGGTACCCGTCAGCTCGTCCACCGACGGCTCGGGCGGACGGAGCCACTCATGGCCGGCAGCCGGGTGCAGGATCCGTACTCCAGCGGCCCCGACCGGGAGAACGATCTCCCACGGGGCGGCGCCGGGCTGGCTCCCGCGGCCGCCCCGGCGGCGGGCCGGCCACCATCGGCCGGCCAGTTCGACCGTGCCCTCAACGACCTGGCGGCGCTCTCCTACGCTCTGCTCGACACCCTGGACGAAGCTGAGATCCTCGGGCTGGCCATGGCCCACGTGGAGGCCGTAGGGGCCTACAGAGCCGAGGCCGGATTCGTCGAAAGGGGTGGTGATCTGTTTCCGGCTCCGGCCAACGGACGGAATCACGCCTCGGCGGTGGACCAGAGAGTGCGGGAGCTGGCCGGCCAGGACGGGCCGGTGACCGTACCCGACAGGCCCTGGGGCCGCGCCCTCGGGCTGCACGGGCTGGAGCGACTCCACGGTTACCTTGTGGTGACGTCCGATTCCGAGCCCACCGAGGCGGAACGATTCCTGCTGGCCACGCTCGTCCGGCACACCGCCGCCGCTCTCTCGCTCGCTTTTGCACACCGCCGCCTGCGTGACCAGGCGGTGGAGCTCCACCGGGTGAGGGAGGAACGCACCGCCCTTCAGCGACAGCTCATCTCGGTCGTGGCCGAGCAGCGGTACCAGCGGGCCGTTCACACGCTCATCACCGACGTCGCCGCCGCGGGCGGCGGAGAGGAAGCCGTCACGCGGGCACTCCACGGTCTCACCGGACTCCCCGCGCTGGTCGAGGACCGTTTCGGCCGGTTGAGGTCCTGGAGCGGCCCCAGCCGGCCCGACCCCTATCCGGAACCGGACCCCGTGCGTCAGGACGAGATGCTGCACGCCGTGGCACGGGAGGCCGGGCCGGTACGGATAGAGGACCGGCTGCTCACCCTGGTCCGCCCGCACGGCGAGATCCTGGGCGTGCTCGCCCTGATCGATGCCGGAGGCGAGGCAGACGAGCACACCGTGCTCGCGCTGGAACACGCCGCCACGTCACTCGCCCTTGAGCTGGCGCACCTGCGCAACCTTGCCGAAGTCGAGCTGGGACTGCGCCGCGAGCTGGCCGACGACCTCCTGGCCGGGACGGACACGGCGAGCGCCTACGCCCGGTCCGAGGCCATCGGCCACGACCTGCACCGCAGCCACTACATCGTCGTGGTGCAGTGGTCGAACCGCACGGCGGATGACTCCTTCGCGGAGACCGTGGGCCGGGCGGCCACAGCCCAGGGCATGCGCTCGCTGCTGACCCGGCGCTCCGATCACGTGGTCCTGGTCGCCGACGCCAGGCCGCGCGCCCAGGCGCTGTACGACGCGCTCGCCGTGGAGACGGGGACACATTCAGGGGTCATCGGGGTGAGCGCCCCGTGCGACTCCCCGAACAGCATTCCCCGGGGTTATCAGGAGGCGCAGCGTGCCCTGGAGGTGCGCCGTCACTCCCGTGAGGGCCACGGCACGACGTTCTTCGACGAGCTCGGCCTCTACCGCATCCTCGGCCCCGGCAACGACTACCAGCAGTTGGAGGCATTCGTCCACGAGTGGATCGGGCAGCTCATCGAGTACGACTCCCGGCACCACGCGACCATGGTGGACACCCTGACCCGGTACTTCGACTGCGGCGGCAACTACGACGAGACCGCCGCGTCCCTCGCGATCCACCGAAGCACGCTGCGCTATCGGCTGCAGCGAATCCGTGACATCAGCGGCAACGACCTCGCGAACGTCGAGGACCGGCTCAACCTCCAGGTGGCGACCCGCGTATGGAAGATCGTGCTGGGCGGATCCGGCTGACTCGGGAGACGCCGCGCTCCTCGACGCCGAAACCCTCACCCACCCCCGCGGGCGGGCGTTGATCCGTCACTCTCCGAAGCCAGAGCCGCCCGCACCCGTTGCTCCTCGCGAGCAGAGCCGACGTCCCGCTCCAAGGGTGTGCGGCTCACGGCTGTCGCGAGGTTGTCCAGGGCCTTCTTCTGCAGTTCCGCACCGCGTCGCAGGACCGGGCTGCGGTCCCCGGCGGCACCCTCCCAGGTGTCGAGCGCCTCCGCCACGCGCCCCCAGTCCGGGTTCCTGTGCTCGCGCATGTCTTCTGCCGCCTGGGCGGTATTCGCTTCCAGAGCCTCGGCGAACCTCTCCACCTCGGGGGCAGGACGACTGTCGGCCCCCGGGAGGTGGCTCTCCATGAGCATCGTCGCTCGGTCGAACCCCTTGAGCGCCTCCTGCGCCTCCTCCGCCTCGCGGGACGTCAGGCCCCTGGGACGGACGGGTTCTTGCCTCGCCTGGTCATAGGCTTCCTGCCAGGCGGCACGTGCCTCCCGGCTCGCCAGCAGGGCCCCGCGCATGTCGGCGCGATGCTCCCGGGTCGGTTCGGCGTAGCCGCGGAGCACCGCCGCCGCGTAGCGGCCGTTTGCGGCGAGCCAGTCCGCAAGCCGACTCGTGAGCCGGGGAGTCTCCCACGCGGGGAACACGACGTACGCCAGCATTGCCAGGGCCCCGCCCAGCAAGGTGAGCACCACCCGCTCCGGGACCGTCTGCTCCCACGCATGGCCCCCCATGCCGAGCAGGAAGACGACGTAGGCGGCGGTGAAGCACTGGGAATACGCGTAGCCGGTACGGAGCAGCGTGTACGACAGGGCCGCCGACACCACCGCGAGCGCGCCGAACACCTGGGCGTCCGGGCCAAGGGCCCGCACCATCCCGGTGGCGAGGGCCACGCCCGCCAGGGTCCCTGCGAGGCGGCCCACCGCACGCGCGTACGTCCGGTGGAAGTCCGGCCGCATGACCATGACCGAGGCGATGGGCGCCCAGTACCCGTGGCCCACGGGCAGCGGGGAAGCGATGAGATAACCGAGCGGGGCCACCGCCGCCAGGCGGACGGCGTGCCGGAACACGGGTGAGTCGCGGCGCAGCTCACGGCGGACCGCCCGGACGACAACAGGGAGCAGCCGGAACAAGGTCGGGCGCACCAGGAACTGAGCGCTCGCGGGGCGGGACGACGCAGGCGCCTTCTCGTGCGCGCCAACGCCCCCGGCGACCTCCAACGTCTCGGCGAGCAGCTTCACGAGCTCTTCGGCGGCCTGCCGGGCATGGCCCTCCAGCACCTCGCCCTGCCCGGCCTGCCGGGCATGGCCCTCCCGTATCTCACCCTGCCCGTTGAGGCTCAGCACGTCCGCGCTGCGGGGCGGAACCTCGGTGGAAGTGCCGCGGCGGATCGAACGCGCGGCCGTGTCCAGCACGTCGGCGGCCGCATTGAGCAGCTCCCGTACGCGGTCCCGCCCGGGCCCCTCCGCCGGGGCGCCGACGTCCGGGTCGGCGAGCGCGGCGACGACCGGCACGATGCGCTCGGCGAGGCCCCGGGGGCCGTGGAGGACGGGAGGCCGGGTGCGGGCCTGCGACGGCGTCACGGTGGCCGCGTCCCGGGCCGTCATCAGGGGCTCCGGGTCGAACGGGGCAGCCGGGTCGTCTTGCAGCCGACGGGCGTAGTCGGCCACGGCGGCCAGCGCGTCGGCGAGCGCGTCGCGATGCGCCCCCCACCGCCGGATCGGGAACAGCAGGATCAGCACGGCCTGCGCCACGCCTCCGAGCGCGATGACGCCGGCGTGTTCCAGGGCCAGCCCGACGCTCGTGGGCAGAGTGACGGTCACCAGCATGCTGCCGACCGTCGTCGCCGCGACGATCCCAGCGGTCGATCCGAGGGCCCACGCCATCCCTGCGGCAAAGGCCCATACGGCCAGCAGCGGGAGGAAAGTCGCGAGCCGCCCCGCCGCCAGGTAGCCCACGAAGGTACTCAGCGCCAGGCCCGACCCCGCGCCGAGCGCGATCACCTTGCGCGGACGCCAGGTGCGTTGGAAGGTGGCCGTACCCGCGGAGAAGGCCCCGAGGGCGGCGGACGCGGCGAACGCGGGCGAGACCAGCCACAGCGCGGGCCCGACGACCAGCGCCACCCCCGCAGCCGTGCGCAGCGCGAGCAGAGGCTCCAGCCGGGTCTCCTCGATCGTGAGCCCGGATCGCACGACCTCCCCGAAGGTCCGAAGCCACCTCACGGCGTGAGCCCGGCCGGAACGCCCTGCCGGGGCTCGACGGCTTGGTCGAGGTGGACCACCCGGGCGGGCGAGACTGCCGCAGGGCCCAAGAACGACCACCGGTCGGCGACGTATGTCCGACTCGGACCCCGGCTAGTCATCGTGGGCGCCCTGGAGCCTGTGGCGACGTTCCTGTTCGCGCTTGGAGTAGGCGGCTGCACGGATGGCCTCGTCGCTCTCCAAGCCCGATCCCAGCGCGCCCCCCACGGTGGCGACCGACGCGACGAACCAGGACAGCGTCAGGTACTCCGTGGCGTGCAGCGGGGATCGCGTCATGGAAGCGAACACCTGGTCGTTGAGGATGAACAGGGCCCACACCAAGTTGATGGCCATCAGACCCACGTAGCAGACCAGGGCCCCGATACCCACGGTCACGACCGTCGAGGCGTTGTAGAGCCTGGCCCTCTGCCTCGCCTCCGGTGAGCCTTCTGTTGATCGATGCCACAGTTCTCCGTCCACGATCAGCCAGCCGATCATGAGCCCGACGGACCCGACCATGGCGATCACGAGGCGCGGTGCGCTCAGGGCCTCGGCAAGGCTCCAGGTGGTGGAGTCGAGGGTGGCGATGGCCCCGGTGGCGAGTGCGGCGGCCAGGGCTTTCGACAAGCCCGTCACCAACCGCCACGGCCGGTTGGCGCGGACCATACCGACGAGTATCCGCAGGTAACCACGCGGTCCGCTGACGACGTACCGGAGATCGTCGGCTTCCGTCTCACCGATCGGGCCCGGATGAACAGGCTCGAGACGATCGTCTGGAGGCGGGGACGGCTGACCTAGCGGAAGTCCTTCGACCGCCGTGGTCTGGGGACCCGCCAGGCCGAGCACGGCTTCTTCGACGGCCCGCCGGGCCCTCGAATGCAGCCGCAGGCCCCCCAGCGAAGGAAGAGAGAGCAGCGCCAAGCCGTGCTCGTGATTCAGATCCACAGCGAGCCTGCGACCGTGGGTGTGCAGCGGAAGGTCGGTGAGGGCCACGACGATGTCCCAGTCCTCCGCACTCCCGCGGTCCATGATCCGGCGCATCAAGGTGGGCGGGTCCTCCGTCCCCGAGGTGAACGGCTCACTGACCACCTCTACGACGAAACGCCGCCCCTGGCCCGCCTTGTCGGCGAGCCGAGTGGAAAGTGTCCGGGCCATGCGCTGCGCGATCTCCGTCGGTGTGTACGGATCCGCCAGGAGAGCCACGACCGTAACGCCGTGAGACGACACCCGCATGACAGGAACCTCCTCGTCGGCCGCCCCGCGACCCCAAGTTCCCGCAGACGCGTCCGGGGTAACGCCGACGCCGCCTGCTCCTGCCGGCCGTACCGCCGGCCTGCGCAGGCGACAGCGCTGGGCCCCGCCCGGTGTCGTAACGGCTGGTGGGCGGGATGAACCGCGTCAGCCGGCCCCGGCTGCTGCCCACCCGGCTCTCCCGCCCCGCACATCCGTCCGACAACCCCGGCGATCGGGAGGCATGGACCTGGCAGGGCGAGACAACGAGCCTGATTCGGCCCGGCATGCGCATGCGTTCACGCGCTCCCGTCGGCCAGGCTGGCTGGACAGCCCACGGGCCGGGAATCAGCCGTCCCCCGCAGCCGGAGGTTGCGCCATGACAGTGATGTCCATCGCCAGATTCGAGAGGTTCTTTCGCGCGGCCGCAGGGCTGAACGTCGACAAGAACGATCTCAAGCGCTACAGCGACTTCGTCGACGCCAAGCTCTACGATCTGCTGACCGTCGCCCAGGCCACGGCCAAGGCCAACGGGCGCGACATCATCCGTACCTGTGACCTGCCGATCACGAAGGGCTTGCAGGAGAGCATTCACCGCTTCCGGAAGATCGATCAGGAGGTGGAGATCAAACCGATCCTGGAGCAGCTCGCCACCCATCCCGCTCTGG
The DNA here is from genome assembly GCF_004364245.1 of Streptomyces sp. BK208. Lineage (GTDB taxonomy): Bacteria > Actinomycetota > Actinomycetes > Streptomycetales > Streptomycetaceae > Streptomyces. The sequence goes on from NZ_SOAV01000010.1 coordinate 218,725, forward strand.
ACCGCACGCCCGATGAGGAGACCGAGGCGGCCTATCCCGACATCGTGGGCGGCCTCAGCCTCGCCCTTGGCCAGAGCTTCAAGATCCTCCACCCCGACCTGAAGAACCCCCAGACCCAGCACTGGGACGAGGCCCGAGCCGTCTTCGACCTCCTGCTGTGAGTGGGGACCGGAACAGGCGGCGCGGGCCACGGCCGGGACTGCCCGTGGTCCTTGACCGGTACCGCCGAGGCGACGGCCTGGCGGAGCACGTTGTCCGGCTGGCGCCGTGTTGCCGTACGTGAACTCCGCCCAGGCCGGGCCTCGCCGGCCAGGGAGCGATGGGGCCGACCGCTACCGCGGGGAGTAAGCGCTGGCGGTGCTTGCCTCGGGCTGTTGCCGCCGTATCTAGGGCAGGGCCCGCCCAGCCAGGGGAAACCCCAGCTCAGGGCCACACCGAGCAGTACGGCCCGTGTGCCGCCTCGTGCGGCCGATATGAGACGTCCTGCCACTTGTGCAGGGATTGGGGCGGGAGGGCGCGGACCTGGGATTTCGCACAAGAATGTGCGTTGACCTGGGAAAACTCCTCTCGGTAGTTCTCACGGGTCAACGCCGTTTCCCAGGCTCATGTGCCCTGGATGTGCCCTCCCGGCCTCTCACCAGAGGGCGCCTTGCTCGGCTGTCGGACGGGTAGTGGGCGGCGTCGTCGCCAGGCTCACTCGCGTCTTGGCGTTGATGGCACGAGGTTCCGTCGTCACGGCGCCCGCCTCACGCAGCTGCCGGACGGTCTCGATCACCTGGGCGGGCCGGTAGACGGTTTCCAAGAGGGCGTATCGCTTGAGCTCTGGGATAGTTCGCCCGTCGGGCGTTTCAGAGATGAAGTCGTGCAGGATCCGTCGCAGCGGAGCCGTGTCCGGCTCGAAGACGAGATCAAGCATCTGCTGTTGAGTGTCTCTGGGGTCGCGGTAGCGGACGCCATAGGAAGGGTCCACCTTCCACATCGCGTCCTTCATCTTCTCCAGCCCCAGCTCGTGCTGGGTGCCGAAGATCAGGTAGAGCATCCTGCCGCCCTCATCGACCATCTCGAAGTACAGCGTGTGCGTGAAGCCGGCCTGGCGCAGCGTGTTCCGGTACTGCTCGCGCAGGAACGTGAACTTGCCCGAGGGGGACTGCTGGAAGACCCCTTGCCACTCCGGGCTCCCGAATGCTTCGTCGCCGAGCTGGCGGTGACCGTCGTGCTTCTCGGCGAACCGGGTGAGGAAGCTGGGCTCGAAGGTCACCATCACTTCGGTGCTGGGATGACGCCCCAGCTCTTGGAGCAGCGAGAAGGGGATGTCGGGCCCGCCGAAGCTGTCCAGCAGGACGAAGAGGGGCTTCCCCAACGCTCCAATGCCGCGCAGCTTCTCCAGGAGGGCCGGGTGGAAATCTCCGTGATGTACGTCGACCGCTAATCGTTTGGTGATGTCGTCCGTTTGCCGGGAGCGGACGAGCTCCATCTGGCGCTGTAACTCTTTGACGCGCCGGGCGTCCTCCTCCATGAGGATCACGCGCATACGTTTCGGGAACCTTTGCAGAGCGTCGGCGAAGACTTCGTAGGCGATGACCGGGGAGCCTGGCTCGCCCTCTTTGTAGATGCCGGCACCCGCGAAGCCTTCGGCATAAGTGATCACGTCGAGTCGTGACAGCAGAATCGGCGCCCATGCGGCCAAGTACTGCTTGAGTAAGTCATGTTTGGCCGCCGTGTGCGGATCGCGTTCCCACACGGCATCCTTCGGTACGGCCACCTTCGGTCCCCCTACTCCCGTCGGCCTCGCTGGGGAGAGGGTCACACATCGTTGCCATACGCCACCAGAGTGCGTACGGCGTCTGCTGGACTTTGGCCGTTAATGGGCTGCGACTGGCAGTCGAGGTGGCATCTCGTCCCAGGTCGCTCCGTCGAGTTCGCGTCCCCTTGACTTCGGGCTGCGGCCACCCCATTGCTTGAAGAAGAAGGGCACTCCGGCGTGGTTGCAGGCGTCGCGGATGTCCACCAGCCACTCCTCCTCTACGGGGCGATGGTGGGGCCCGGACTCGCCTCCGGCGATAACCCAGCCGATGCCGTCCAGTTGCAGACCGGTAAGCGGACCGAGAAGAGGCTCACAGGACAGGAAGCGCACAGCAGCAGGCACTTGTCGAAGGTCGTCGGCACGATCCAGGTGCTCTGCGTCTTCGACGGAGACGCCCATCCAGAGGTTTGAGGGCCAGTCGAGTTCGTCGGCAACGCGCCGCAGCCTGCGGGCCCTCTTGGTCAGTAGTTGGTAGGTGTGCTGGGGGGTCTCGGCAATCACCTGGAAGACCTGCCGGACGAAGTCCAGAGGGACCTTGGCGTGGAAGAGGTCGCTCATGGAATTGACGAAGACCATTCGTGGGGCCTTCCACTGGTGGGGAATGGCCAATGCGTCTGGGTGAGGGCTGAGGCCGAAGCCCGGGCCGGACGTCCTGGGATCCCCGTCAGTCTGGTACTTGGCGACACCCATGGCCTTGAGGCGCCTGGATAACGTCAAGGCGTAGCAGTTGTCACACCCGGGGGAGATCCGGTCGCATCCTGTGGTGGGATTCCAGGTCGCCTCGGTCCACTCGATTGTGCTGCGATCGCCCATGGGTCCCCTCCCGTAGCGGGTGGACGCTGGTCATCAGCGTCTTTCCCACCCGGCGCTTCGACTGCGCTGCCTAACGAGCGACGTGCCGAACTGACACGCGATCGATCACGCCATCCTTCCCGTCGAACGTACGTTCTGTGAAGGGGGTGTTGGGGCCGAACCTGAGCTGCCGGGGTAGTAGTCAGCAAAGCGGGACTCGGGGATGGCCACTCCCTTGGCGTGACCGGGCCGGAGGAGGAGGTACTGGCCCAGGAACGGACTCGCGATCAGTTGGTGCACGTTGCCTCCAAGTCGTCTGGCAGAAGGTGGGGCGGGTCCGTGCAGAGGTGGAGTCGGGGGAACTCCTCGGACCCGCCCCGCTCACCGGCCCCCTGTCCTTCGGTTGGCTGGCCGGTGAGGCTGGAGGGCCCCGACGCGGGGATCTATGAGGCAGTGGCCAGATCGTCGAGCAGCTCGTCGAGGCCGACGACACGGAACGACGTGAGGCGGCGAACCAGCTGCGAGGCGAGGAACGTCCCGATGTTCGGATGGCCGTACGGCAAGGGCGCATCCGGCCGTGCGATGACCTTCACACCGCCCTCGTCCCGGCCGTACAGAGTGCCGTGCACGCCGTACAGGGGTGCGCTCCTGGCCAGGAACACCGTCGGGTCGTCCTCCAGGTGCGGACAAAGCCTCGCGGCGGCACGGGTGTGCCTGCGGCACACCGGAGGTTGATTGGTGAGGATGTTCGGCCGACTTGGATCGTGATCCCGGGGGCTGGCGAGAAAGATGAAGCCGAGGGGCGTGCGGGCGGGGCCTGTGCAGACCTGGCAGGTGAGCGTCTGCATGCACACCATCTGCCGGTGGGGGTGCATCAGCTTCCACTGCGGCACACCGGAGATCCGACCTTCGGCGTCGACAGGGTTCCACCCGCACCGTGCCCAGAGCACGCCCCGCGGGTCTCGGTCCCGAGGGTCCTCGTCCGCGTAGTACAGCCGCGGGCCGGAGGAATGGCGCGTGATGACGAGGTTGTCCGGCGCCGCGTCCTCCCCTTCCCTCTGGGTGACGTACGGGACCAGGGAGAGACTCTTGTCACTCGACCCGACAGCCCGCGGGCTGTACGTGAGGCGGAGGAGCGGGAAAGTCACGGCGCCTCCGTAAGGCACTGGTGGGCCACCAGGCGTTCAATGAGTGCGTCGAGCGTCCACGCCATACGTCGGATGTGTCCGACGGCACGTCGGTGATCCGTTGGCACTTCCTCGGACCGGATGGTGCGCCCGCGCTCGACGAGGCCGGCTGTTTGCTCGTCCCTCTCGGCCGCCTTGGAGACCACGGCGAGGTGGACGAGTCGCATCAGGTGGCCGCGAAGGCGCTGCGCGTGCTCGTCGACCTCGTGTTCGGTGGGCGTGTAGTCGTCCAGGACGGCTGCCACGTCATCGAGCAGCAAGCCGTCGACATACGGGGCCCAGCACTGCACCTTCTCCAGGACCCTTCTCAAGCCGGCCTCGGTGAAGGGCGGTACGGCGGCTCGCACGGGATGGGACCAACCGGGGCGGAGGGTGGTGGCCGTCATCGCCCCGACTCCTCTGGCACAGCGAGGCGTAGCCGGTAGGTAGCTCGTACGGGGGCGGGCACGGTGATCTCCTCTACGCGAAGTCGGCGATCCGGACGGCTCTGGAGAGGGCCGGCCATCGGCTTCGAGGCTCCCGTCGCGGTAGGGGCGTTTCCACGCCGCCGATACGCCGTCTCCCCGCCGTCCGGGCGGCGGAGAAGCGTCGGGGGGACGGCGTGGAGACGCGCTGCGGACAAGCGGACCCTGTGGGGCACGCCCATTCGTACGACCGGAAGAGCGACCGCGATGCTGAACGACTCAAGCCCGGCAGTGCACAGTCCGCACATGCACTGGATGCCTCTGACCGGTCGGTGCGAGCCGCTCTCCCTGGCCCGTGACCGGGTTCGAACCGTCCTGGCCGGCGTCGTCCTCAGCGTGGACGACGCAGTGCTGGTCGTATCCGAGCTGGTGGGCAACGCAGTGCGACACACGACTGCCGGCCCTGACCGTCTGACCATCGACATCGACGGGGATCAGGTCGTCGTCGCGGTCCACGACCCGGAGCCTGACGACGGTCGGGTGCGCCTGTCGGAGACGGCTGCGGATCCGCTTGCCGAGTCCGGCCGTGGACTGTGGCTGGTGCAGACGCTGGCACGTCGGTGGTATGTGGAGACCACTGCCGTCGGCAAGGCGGTCGTTGCCGTCCTGCCGCGCGGGAAAGCAGCGATCAGCCGAGCGGCAGGCTCTTGACGACGTTCCACCGGTAGGTGCGTTCCTCGCGTCGCAGCTCCACCAACTGCACTTCCTGGACGTGCAGATCGACTGGTGCAAGGCCGCGGAGGGGGGTGACGGCCTCGATGACCGGGGCAGCGGGGCGTGGCCGGTTGTTGTAGGCCAGGCTCAGGTGGGGGCGGAACAGCGCGGTCGGCTTCCGGGGAGTCAGCTCCAGGGAAGCCATGGACTTGCTGAGGGCCGCGTGCAGCGCCAGTACCGGGCCCCAGGGCGCGACCGACAGGCGTACGGCTCCCCGAGAACCCGCGAGCGGGACCGCCCGCAGGCGGAAGGCCGCCGGGAGAAGCGGTGCCGCCGTGCTGATGACGTCATCGAGACGGCTCAGCGGCAGCGCTGCGGCGGAACCGACGCGTGTGAGCGTGATGTGCAACCCGTCGTCGGGGACCGGATCCAGGCCAAGCGGCGCGAGGTGCTGCTGACAGCGAAGAGCGAGGTCGGCCAGCGCTGGGCTGTCCGGGAAGGTGAGCATCCAGTAGTACGCCCGGGTCTGTGCCGTCCAGCCGGGTCGGTCCCAGTGATCGACCATGGTCTCCACGGCGTCGAAGGCGCCCTGGTCGTGCGCCGCAATCACCGCCGGGTCACTCAGGTCGGCCGGCGGGTGGGCAGGGAAGGCTGCGGGATCGGCGCTGAGCTGGACGTGCGGCCAAGACACCCGGCGAACTCCTCCGTGATCACCCTGCCTCAGCAGGCGGGAACTGACAGCCCCAGGCGCGGAGCTGTTCGCCATACTCGCGCACCGCCGGCCGGGACCGCCAAGGGGCTGCTCGCTCGTACAGGTCCCGGGAGCGTTGTCGCACCGAGCTGATCGGCAGCGGGCTGGCCAGAGTGATCGCCTGTTGCCCGAGGGACATGGCGTGCTCCACGTCCGGTGCTCGCTGTTGAAGCATCGCGGTGGCCACGTCGAGGCGGACCAGCGAGCGGCTCCACGCGGAGTCGGACTTCTCGACTAGGTCGTCGAGGTTCTCGGCGTCTCGCAGCACGTGCCCGGTGTCCTGCAGAGCGACACGGGCGGTCAGCGCATTGGCCAAGGTGCGGGCCCGCCCATACGGCGAGAAGGAGATGCAGGAGGTCAGACCAGGAGCCACGTCATGCTGATCGGAGAGCTCCAGAGCCCGCCCGATGGCCCGCTCGGCCTGGGCCCTGTCATCGAGCTTGCCGAGCGCCCGGGCCCGGCCGTTGACCAGCAGCCGGATGGCCTGCGGGTGGTTCGGCGCCCGGTCCACCGCAGCGGCGGCCCGCGCGTCGGCCTCGTCGTAGCGGCCTGCGTAGTACGCCGCGAAGGAGTGGGTGCCGCAGGCCCACAGCTCGGTGTCGAGATCGCCGATCGCCCGACTCAGTTCCAGCGCTTCGGCGCAGTACGCCTCAGCCAGGGGGAACGCGCCGGTGTTCACCGCCATGTAGCCGAGCAGTCCGCCGGCGCGTGCGGCGATCCGGAACAGTTCCTTGCGTGCGGCCGGAGGTTGCTGACCGGCGAGCAGGGTGTGCCCCATGCTGTGCAGGCTCTTCGTCTGCCCCCACAGGCCATCCGGCCCGTGCTTCTCGTACCGCTCGGTGATTCCCTCGATCCGGGAGGCGAGAAAGGACAGAGTGGTCTGGTCGACGTTGCCGGAGGCCAGCTGGCGGGCTCGGGCGACAATGTCCGTCGGGTCGTCGGCGGGGGCGGGCGGGCCGGGCTGGGGAGAAGGTGGAACGTCCGCAGGTAGGGGTTCCGGGGCGGACGGTGGATAGGCCGAGGGCGAAGCGAACAGGTCGCGGGCAGTCCTGCCCAGCAGCTCCTCCAGAATGCGGCACGTGTCCGGGCGGGGAAGCTGCTTCAGTTCCCCACTCATCCACCGGTCGAACTGCCGCGATGAGACCGCGACCGAGGCCAGCCGAGGGTCATCCGCCTGCTTGGCCAGGTTCTTGGCCGCGCGGAAGAATTGCACCTCGAATGCCGTGTAAGTCGTGAGGTGGCGCTCTTCGAGTAACTGCCGCAGCAGCGTGTTCCGGGGCATGGAAGACCTCCCAACACGTCGGCGGAACCAGGGGCTCCTCGGTGAACGGCACGCACGCCGGACCGTGCGGCGTACGGGATGTCCTACGCAAGAGTGCCGACGCAAAGCGCAACTAGGCAATATGTCTGGCTAAGTTGGCCCATTCGGGTTGTCCGCCAACGGGTGGATGGACAGACTGCCTTCATGGCACTGAAGAGGAAGCTGGCCCCTCAGTCGGTTTACCGACGCCAGCTCGCCACACGGCTGCGCGAGTTGAGGGAGGCGTCCGGCCTGACCCTCACCGAGGTGTCGAAAAAGATCGAGGTCAACCAGGGGTCTCTCAGCCGGATCGAGACCGGCGAGCGCGGCACCACCCCGATACTGGTCCGGGCTCTCCTCGACTGCTACGCCGTCGCCGACACCGAACTGCGTGACGACATCCTTGACCTGGTGCGTGCCGACAAGGAACAGCAGAGGCCCTGGTGGCGGAAGTACTCCACGGTTCTCACCCCGACCCGCTACGACGGTTACCTCGCCCTGGAGGCAGGTGCCATCGGGCTGGCCAACTACCAGCCCCTGCTCGTTCCCGGCCTGCTTCAGACGGAGGACTACGCTCGCGCAGTCATCGCCCAGATGCGTCCCGAACTCACTTCTGTCCAGGTGGACGCCCTGGTCAAGGTACGGATGGAACGCCAGGAAAGCCGCCTGTCCGGCGAGCATTCCACCGACCTGTGGGCCGTCCTGGACGAAGCCGTCCTCCACCGGGTTATCGGCTCTCCCGCCGTGATGCGCCAGCAGTTCGCCCACCTTGTCCAGGCCGGCGAGCAGCCCAACGTCACCATCCAACTTCTCCCGTTCTCCGCCGGCGCCCACCCCGGCCTCTACGGGCCCTTCGTCATCCTCACCTTCCCCCAGCCCACGGCACCGCTGGTCTGGCTGGAGAACCCCAACAACTCCGTGTACCTGGAGTCCGAGAGCGACATCCAGAACTACACGTACATCTTCGACCAGCTCAGGGCCTCGGCCCTCAGCCCCGCCGAGACCCGTACCCATCTCACCCGCACCGCCGAGGAGCTCGAACCGTGAGCACGCCCCCGCCCCGCCGCCTCCACGCCGAGGAACTTCAGAAGGCGCGCTGGCGCAAGAGTTCCTACAGCGGCGGCGCCAACGATTGCGTCGAGATCGCCGACCTCGGTGCGTACGCAGCGGTACGCGACTCAAAAGACCTTGAACTGTCACCGGTGATTCTCAGCCGCTCCGCCCTGGATGATCTGCTGGGCCTTTTTACGGACGGCGAAACTTGCGTCGGCTGAAACCCTGGCCAATCCGCACGTGCACCGTGTCAGCAGCCACCTGGGAGTGCCCGCGTGAGTGACCAGCACGACAAGCCGTTCCTGCAGATCGTGGTCTGCGCGGCCGGGGTCGCCGCCGACGTCGGCCGACTGATCACGGCAGCCCAGGAGCGGCACTGGGACGTCGGCGTCGTGGCCACCCCGCAAGGGCTCGGCTTCCTTGACGCGGCGGCGGTGGAAGCCCAGACCGGCCGCCCCATCCGCTCGGGCTGGCGGTCACCGGGGGAGCCGCGCCCGAGCCGTACTGCGGATGCCATCGCGGTCGCCCCGGCCACGTTCAACACGGTCAACAAGTGGGCCGCCGGGATCTCCGACAACCTCGCGCTGGCGATCCTGTGCGAGGCACCCGCCATGGGTGTTCCCGTCACCGTGCTGCCGTACCTGAACTCCGCCCAGGCTGCCCATCCGGCATACCGCCGGAGCCTGGACGTGTTGCGCGAGATGGGTGTCCTGATCGGCTCCTACGAGCCTCACCGGCCGAAGGCCGGCGGCGGGGCCGACCGCTACCGCTGGGAGGAAGTGCTGGAACTGCTCGCTCCCAGGCTGTCCACGCGGTCGTGATCAGCGCCTTCGTGCCTGCGGCGGTCGCGGGGGTGCGACCGCAGATGCTTCGTGGGCCGACGGGTCGGGTCGTGGTGACCTTTCGGCCTGCACTGTGCTGCGGTCCTGTGCTGCACGGTCGCTTGGCGCGGGTCGTGCGATAAGGCGCTGCGTTCTCCAGGTCAAGGTCCTGGCGGGGGAGCGGGCGTCGTTCAGGGCTCGTTGGTCGACCGCCTGCTTGAGGAGTCGCTCCGGGTCGTGGCCGAGTGCTTCCGCTTCGGCGAGCGCGGCGGTGAGGGCGTCGACAGCGGGATCTGACAGGACCTGTTCCGCGTGCTCGGGCAGGGCCCGGCGGATGTGGCGCATGTACCGGTTCACCGCCTGTTGGGGCGGTCGATGCTGGACAAGAGCGGTCAGGGGCGCGCCTGCTGCCTCGTCGTAGGCGGCTTGGAGGTGGAGCAGGGCCTGCTGCGCGGCGGTGACCTGCTGGTCGTGGTGGCGGAGCTGGTGCCAGCGAGTGGCCGCGACGGTGACGAGGATCGCGGCGTCGAGGAGCATCGCCAGAGCCGTGCCGTCCCCGGGGGCGGGCTCGCGGAGCATCGCCCGTGCGGCGCTTCGCAGGGCGCGGGCGTGATGGTGTTCGGCCTGGACGCGGGATCGGGTGGCGCGCTCGAAAGCGGAAGCTGCCTCGCGGAGCTGGGCGCGGAGGGGTGCGGGAGCGAGGAGGGGCAGGGCGTCGAGAGCTTCACCGAGGGCGGCGAGGTGGGCCTGGGAGGCTCGGTCGTCGTATCCGCTGAGGTGGTGGGGGATACGTTCGGCGGCTGCGGTTGCCCGGTGCCAAGGGTTGGGCCTGCGCCTCCCCGGCCCGTCGGCGGGCTGCGGGTCGGTGGCCTCCAGGCGTGCTCGGATCTTGGGGAAGGACAGGTCCGGCGCGAGTTCGGAGCCGGAGAACCAGATCGGTTGCCTGCCTGCCGTGGTGGTGTCTTCGCTGGCGACCTTGTAGCCACGCACTTCGCCAGAAGGGAAGTACACGACTTCGACCAGCACGCCCTCGGTGTGGCTGAGCAGGCCGATGAACTCGTCGGTGCTGGTGGTGGCGGCCACGGCGGTGCGGACGATGGTGCGCAGGCGTTCGCGAGCCGGCTTCTCCTGGCCCTGGCGGTGTGCCTTTTCCTGTTCGGCGCGGGTGGGGCGCTTGGCGGCGGTGCGGTCTCCGCGGGTGACTTGGAAGAGGCCGTATTCCTTTTCGATGGCGGCGAGTTCGCGGTCGGCGGTGAGGTAGTCGTTCCAGTGGCGTGCGGTGCTCAGGTCGCCACGAACCTTGGTGGCAGCGATGTGGATGTGGTCGGGGGCGTGGCGGACGGCGACCCAGCGGCAGCCGTCCGGGTCGTCTTGTGGCGCGAGGCCGGTGGCGGCCACGACGCGGTGGGCTATGTCGGCCCACTCCTCGTCGCTGAGGTGGCGGTCGGTTGTGGCGGCACGGATCGAGCAGTGCCAGACGTGTCGCTCGGGAGCCCGGCCGAGTCGGCGGGCTTGCTTGACGCGCAGGTCGAGGTCGGCCACCAGGAGCTTCTTTGTGGCGGTGAAGTCGTCGGTGCGGCCGGGGTCGGGAGCGAAGCCGTCCCAGGAGGCGACGAGGTGGGGGTCGATGTGGTCTTTGGCCTTCTTGGTGTCGAACAGGTAGCGGATCAGACCGGCCGTGTCTTTGCCGCTGCTGATCTTGGCGATCACCGAGCCGCCTTGTTGGTGACGGCCTGGTTCGCCGCTGCCGCGATCTCGCTGATGGCAGTACGGACCGCGAGCAGGGTGCGTTCGGTCTGGGCGAGGGTGGCGGTATCCCCAGGGTGTGGATGGCCGCCGGAGTTGAGTCTCCGGGCAATCTGGTTGGCGTTGTTGCCGATCTTGGCGATCTGCTCGCGCAGGGCGATCAGCTCGTCGATGTAGTCGTCCAGCGGGGTGCGCTGGCCGGGCAGGGCGAGGTCGCCGTGGATGTGGGCCATGACGACGGCGCCGACGTAGTGGGCGCCGGCGATGTTGAGCGACCGGGCCTTGGCGAGGATGGCGCTCTTCTCTTCGACGCTGTAGCGCACGTCGACGCGTTCCTTGCGCTGGGTGTCTTTGCGCTTGCGGCGACGGGCGATGCGGTGCAGGGCGGCGGCTTCGGCGGCGCGCGGCAGCGCGACAGCGGCGGTGTTGGCGCGGTGTTCCGGCTCGGGTGCCCCCTGGCGCCCGAGTGTCTCCGCCGCCCCCGGGGCGGAACTCCCGTTGGACCGAACCTTGGACGGTCCAACGGCATACCTTGCTGGCTGGGTGACGCTTGTGGTCATCTCCCGCTGTCCGGCGGGCAGCTCACGTCGGGCTTCGTGCATCGGGGCAGTCCTTACTAGGAGTCGGCGGACGGGATGTGCCTGGGGTGGTCGGCTCCGCCCTTTGTCCACTCGCTGAGCAGCGCGATGACGGGAGGTACCGACCGGTCAGCGCGCTAAGAGACGTGCTCGGGCGTACGGTCGAGTTCGACCTGCAGGCGGCGTGTGATCTCGGTGAGGCGGTCTTTGCCGACGGGGTGGCCCTGGGCTCGGATCGCCGCTTCGACGTGGCGGCGGGAGATACGTCCTTGGCGGCCCAGAGGTGCGGCGCGGCCGAGAGCCAGGAGCGTTTCCGTGGAAGCGCTGGGCTGCCGACCCTTGATCGGGCTGTGGGGCTGACGCGCATCCGCCACTTCGGCCGGGGGGTCCGCCACGTCCGCGATGTCCTCCGCCACAACTTCGGGCCGTGCTTGTGCCGCGTTCTTCGAGGCATCGGCCGTGTCGGTGTTCAGAGCGGGCCGCCGCACGTTCTCGACGTGAGTGTGGCGCTGATCACTGACCGGTTCAGTCGAGTGCCGACCAGTGGGGTGGCGGCGTATGACGAGATCCAGGTGGACGGCTCCGGCGAGCGCGAGCGGGGCGATGGCCGACAGGGCACCGACGGTGACGTCGTCCAGGTGGAGCCCGGCTGCGTCGCCCTCCTGGTTGAGACGGACGGCGTGCAGGGCGTTCGCCCAGATGCTCGTGATGGTGGCAATGCCGACGAGGGCCCAGACGTAGAGGCGAGATCGCCAGGGGGCGGCGCGCAGGATGAGCAGGGCCGCGACGCCGATGGCGATGAACCCGTCGATCACGAGGGGGAAGGCGTACGTCAGCATTCCGCGGATGTGGATGGCCACTGCCATCTGCCGCAGGGCGTCGTACGAGAGGGCGAAGCCGATCGTGCCGACCAGAGCGACTCCCAGGCGGATCGCGGCGGTCATGGTCGGTACTGGGGTCGCGGTGGTGCGTACGGGCAAGCGGGTTCTCCAATCGGGGAGGGCTGGTGGGCAGCGCGGTGGCGGACCCGTCGCACCCGTCGCACGGCTGGTCAGAGCAGGTACGGGTGACCGTCGTGGTACGAGACGACTCGTCGCAGCGACGACACCCGTCACGGGGTTGACCTGCGATGCGACGGGTGCGACGAGTCCTTACGGGTGCGGGCCCGGGTTCATCGGGGTGCTCTCGTCACTGCTCTCGGAAGCGGATTCCTCCGGGCAGTACCGCGCCCAGGCGTCGGTGAAGCGGAGGCGCGCGAAGCCCTTGGCCTGTCTGCCGCCCTCGAAGCGGAGGGTGGCGGCCTTGATGTCGAAGTCCTTCAGGAGGAGCCCGAGGTGGCGTGGGCTGAGGCCGGTGGTGCCGTACTCGGCCCACGGAGCCTCCTGGTCCTTGAGGAGCTCCTCCAGCAGGTCCCGGGTGCGCATGATGTCCGGGTCGCCGCAGCGGGCGAAGGCGCGCCGGATGTCCTGCAGCAGGCGGGTCTTGAGGTTGGACTCGTCGTCCTTGTCCGCCTCGGCGGCGCACATGGCCGCGCATGCAGCGCGCGCGTCCTCGGGCCAGGTGCCGCCGGCCAGCTCCGCGACGATCACGAGCGGTTCCCAGGTGTCCGCCGCGCGGTCCTGCACCGGCATCCGCGGTACCAGGCCCTCGGCGGTGTCCAGGAGCGGACGGATCCAGGCCGCCAGGCGGTCCCGCAGAGCGTGCAGGGCGGGGATGTCGCGGCGGGAGCGGAACTGTTCGACGCGCTCGCCGTCCTTGCGGCGCTGCATGCGGATCACCACCGCCCGGTCCATGACCGTGTCCGGCAGGGCGCCGATGCCGGCAAGCGCGGCCATGGCGAAGGTGGGGAACTTCCGCGTCTTGTGCTCGGGGCCGGAGATCCGCAGGGCGGGCCGGTTGCGCTGGTGGCCGGCGTTGAGCAGGCCGCGCAGTTCCTCGTTCTTCTCGGCGGCCTTGATGCTGCCGAAGATGGTGTCGGCCTCGTCCACCAGCAGAGTGGGCGGGTCCTCACCGATGGCACGGAAGACGACAGCCGGGCTGGTGTTCACCGTGATCAGCGGGTCGTGCGCCGTCTCCGTGATCACGTCCAGCAGGCGGGACTTGCCGCACCGCTTCGCCGGTCCCACCACCGCCAGGCGCGGAGCGTGCTGCAGTGCCGGCTGGATGTGCGTGGCCGCCACCCACAGTGTGACGGCGGTCAGCGCGTCACCGTTGGGCAGGATTACGTACCGGGCGATCGCTGCGCGCAGCTCGTCCAGCAGGCCGGCGCCTTCGTCGGAGCTATCCGCTCGATCGCGCTCGCTGGATGAGGGATCGGACGCCGGGCCCTGGCCGGGGATGGCCACGGGTGGCCAAGACGGGGTGACGGCGGGTGCGGTGGGGGTTGAAGAGGTCGTAGATTCGTCCACAGGCGTTCCTCCCTGGTGAGTTCGGACGGGCAAGGTCCGGATTCACCGAGACAGATCGTTTTCTGGCAAGGGGCGATGAAGGCAGGGACCGCGCGGCTCCCGGCGGTGGCTCGCCGGGAGCCGCTTCGCTTTCCCTGTGGGGCGGTCTCAGACGGCGAGGTCGTACGCGGCCTGGGCATTGAGCCAGGTGTCCACCTCGGCCCAGCGGTAGCGCAGGTGGCGGCCGACCTTGTGCACGTTCGGGCCGATGCCCCGGTACTTCCACTGGTAGAGCGTCTTGACCGGCACCCCGAGGTACTCGGCGACTTCCGCCGGGGTGGCCAGGGGGCCGCGTCGGTTGGTGTCGGCGGCGGTGTGGGCAGGGCGGGGGGAAAGGCTCGGCATAGGGCTCCCTTTTCGGTTTCGGACAACTGCGTGGACAACACAGCCACACCCTGGGCGGAGAAGTCCAGAGTTGGTTCTAGAAGACTCCAGCAGTTTCCGTTGGTGAGCGCGGGAGGCAATACCGTAAGGGCGAATTGGCGGTTGACCAAAAAGTCGGCGCCAGGGTGACAGGCTGTTCGTAAGCCCAGGTGATGGTCCATCGTCGATGGATGCAGTCAGCTACACTGCGCTCGCTTTCCGGCGAGCGTAATCTGCAGCGGAGCCCTCTGGGTGTCGCGTGTGAGGCATTAGTCGGGGCGGTCGTTGATTCGGCGGGGCGCGACTTCTGTAGGGTTTAAGAACCAACTATTGCCAAAAGGGTCGGCCGCACGTTACAGCTTTGTGTTATGGCAACTCGACCCATAGAAATCGGCCCTGCCGGTCTCCATACCGCCCAGGCGATAGAGCGCGTGCGTCTCAACCGCGGCCTCACTCAGCAGCAACTCGCGGCTGGCTGTGCGGCTCTGGGGCGCCCGATGACCAACACCGCTCTCAGCCGTACGGAGCGCGCCCGACGCCGTTGTGACGTCGACGACCTCGTGGTGATCGCTGCCGTGCTCGGGGTTCCTCCGACGGCCCTGCTTCTTCCGTTCGCCTCTTCACCCGGTACCGATCGGGAGGGACGCTAGTTGGCCCGCGTCTGGATCGAGGACCGCATCGGTCACGCGGCTTACGCGCGTGCGGCGACCGAAGCCAAGCGAGTGGGGCGCACGCCACCTGGGCGCTACCGGGTTCGCTGGTACGGCCCGGACGGCAAGCCGAAGATGAAGACCTTGGCCCGCAAGGTCGATGCCGACGCCGAGCGATTGAAGGTGGAGTCGCGTCTCAACGACGGCTCCTACCGCGACCCGGCAGCCGCGCGCGCCAAGTTCGCTGAGGTCGCGGACTCATGGCTTGCCGCCCAGATTCACCTGAAGCGTTCCACGCGCAACCGGTACCGGGGCGTGCTGGACGTCCACGTGGTCCCCAGGTGGGGCACCACCTCCCTCGACCGTATCCATTTCGAGGACATCGCCGAGTGGCTGGCGGACCTGCTTTCCGGCCAGGCGACGGGAGGTCGGAAGCTCAGCCCGCGATCGGTCCGCAAGGCGTATGTGGTGCTGAGCCGTGTCCTCGGTTACGCGGTCAAGGCCCGACGCCTGGCCGTGAATCCCGCCCTCGGGGTGCCCCTGCCGAAGCCGGCTCCGACCGACCACGTGTACCTCGACGACATGCAGGTCGAGGCACTGGCGAACGCGGCAGGTGCCTACCGGGTGTTCGTCCAGCTCTTGGCCTACACCGGTCTGCGGTGGGGCGAAGCGTCGGCGTTGAAGGTGGGCCGTGTGGACCTGGCTGCCTGCAGAGCCCACATCGTCGAGGCGTACGTCGAGGACAACGGCAAGCTCTACCTCGACACCCCCAAGAACCACGAGCGCCGGTCCGTGCCGATCCCGCGCTTCCTTGCCGAGGAGCTGAAGCCCCACGTCGAGAAACGGGACGATGAGGAGTTGCTCTTCACGGCCCCCCAGGGCGGCCCCCTACGAGCACGCAACTTCCGTCAGCGGTTCTTCGCGCCGGCGGTCATTCGGGCGGGGCTGGGGCATCTCAGGGTCACCCCGCACAAGCTGCGACACACGGCAGCCTCACTGGCCATCGCCAGTGGCGCGGACGTCAACGTCGTTCAGACGATGCTGGGTCACAAGTCGGCGACTCTGACCCTGGACACGTACGGACACCTCTTCCCGGACCGCCTGGACGAGGTGTCGAAGAAGATGCACAAGCGGCGCTCCAAGCAGTTGGCCAAGGCGAAGGCCAAGCTGGAGAAGGCGGAGCGGAAGGCCCGAGAGGCCGCAGCAGCGGTGGCCGTTCTGGAGGAGGGCTCCGCGTGACGTGTGTCTGATCCGTGCTGGGAAACCGCGGTCAAGGGCGTCGTTCGTCGCTCCGCGCGGTGGCGCGGCGCACTCCGAACGGTCTTCGAGTCAGGTCAGCCGCGGCCGGGAAGCCCTTTCCCGTGCGCGGTCGACGGCCTCTGCGGTCGCATCGCCGGCCAGCCGCTCGATCTCCTCGGGTACCTCCCGTTGGTCAAGCACGAAGAGCCTGCCGTCGACGAGTCGAGTGGCCACCTTCCAGCCGAGACGTCCTCCGGCCTCCCGAGCGGCTCGTCGAAGGTCTTTGAGTTCACCCATCTCGGTAAGGTCCTCGCGGCCGAGAACCAGCTGGCCGTAGTAGCCCTCGTACATGGGGTTCAGGCCGGCGCGCATCAACGTCTCCAGCCGGTCGACCAGCTTCTCGTACCGGCGTCGGGCCAGCTCGTCCTCTGAGGGCATCTCGCACAGCTCCCCACCTCTGCCCGCAGCCGCGTGTGTGCCATATGTGTGCCGCGAGTACGAAGGCCCTCCCGTCCGGTGGACGGAAGGGCCTCTGACCAGGTGTTTCTCTGTGCCCCCGGCAGGATTCGAACCTGCGACACCCGCTTTAGGAGAGCGGTGCTCTATCCCCTGAGCTACGAAGGCGGGGCTGCCGCTGTGGGCGGTGGTGCCAACAGGTTAGCTGATCGAGGGGCCGGGGTGGGGGTCACGTCGGGGGGACGTGGACGAAGTGGCCCGCCACGCGGAGGTCGGCCTCGATGGCGGTCGCCGTTCGGGTCAGTTCGGGGAGGATCTCCGTCTCGCAGGCCCCGGTCGTGCGGCGGGCGGCGTGCAGGGCCACGTTGAGCGCCGCCACCACCCGGCCCGTGCGGTCGCGCACCGGGACCGCGATGGCGCGCAGGCCGGCTTCCAACTCCTCGTCGACCAGGGCGTAGCCCCGTGCCCGGACCTCGGGGAGGGACAGCAGGACGCGTCCCAGGGCCGTCGCGTGGGCCGGGAGGCGGGTGCCGACGGTGACGCGGGCGCTCAGGACGCGGGGCGCGGACGCCCGGGCCGTGTACTGGATCTCCTCGCCCGAGTCGGACAGGACGGCGAGGGACGTCGACTCGTGGACGCGGTCGGCGAGGGCGTTCAGGTGGGGCTGGGCGATCTCGGGGAGGGAGGTGCGGGACAGGGGCGGGAAGCCCAGGGAGAGGACCCGGGGGGTGAGGGTGAAGGTGCCGTCGGGAGCGGGGGAGACCAGGCCCGCGTGCCTGAGGGTGATCAGGGCCCTGCGTGCGGTGGCCCGGGCCAGGCCCGTCGCCCCGGCGACCTGGGTCAGGGTCAGCGCGGAGCGGCCCGCGCCGAAGGCGGTCAGTACGGTCAGGCCGCGGGCGAGGGACTCCACGAACTCCCGGCCCAGTTCCTGTTTCGACGCGCCCGTCCAGGTGGCCAGGCCCGCGCGGGGCGGTTCCGGGTGCGAGGGAGGGGCGGTGCGCAGGTCGTCCTCCATCGCGGCGACCGCCGTGCGCAGACGGGGGAGCAGGGCCGCCCGCAGGTCCGCCGCCGGGTGGCGGCTGGTGTGGCTCACCACGCTCGCCACGCAGGCCAGGAGGCCGCTGCCGGGGTCCCGTACGGGGACCGAGAGCGCCACCAGGCCCGGTTCGATCAACTGGTCGTCCAGGGCATGGCCGTCGGCCGCCGCCCGCTCCGTACGGTGGACGAAGTCCTCGTCGGGGGTGGGGTGTTCGCGGGGCGGTACGGCGGGGAAGGTGCGGTCGGCCGGGTCCGCGGTCCGGCGCTCCCGCCAGTGGGTCCAGTCGGCGTCCGTCCAGCGCGTGGCGAAGAGGGGTCCCGGGGCGGTGCGTTCGGCGGGGAGCAGGTCGCCGATGCGGAAGCTGAGGGACATGGCGCGGCGCCGGGTGGCCTGGTGGATGAAGCGGATGCCGTCCCGGTCGCCGACCGCCAGCGACACCGACTCGTCCAGTTCGTCGGCCAGGGCGTCGGCACGGGCGGAGAGGAGGGCGGGCAGGCGCAGGGCGGCCAGGTAGGCGTTGCCCAGTTCCATCAGGCGGGGGGTCAGGGTCACGTCGCGGCCGTCCAGGCGGACGTATCCCATGCGGGCGAGGGTCGAGGTGAGGCGGTCCACCGTGGAGCGGGCCAGGCCGGTGCTCTTCTCCAGGGCGCTGAGGCTGAGGGTGCCGCCGTCCGCGTCGGTCAGCCGGTGGAGTACGGCGATGCCGCGGAGGAGCGGGGTGACCGCCTCGGCCGGTGCCACCGCCTCCGGTGCGGTGCCCGTGGCCGAAAGTGCGCTGCCCGTGCCCGCGCCCGGCGCGGTGTCCGTGTCCGGTGCGGCGGCAGCCCGGTCGTGGGCCCCGCCGGGGGCGGCGGCGTGAGGGGTGTGGGCGGGCATCGACTCTCCGGTACGGCGATCACGGCAGGGCGCCGGCGCCTACGGTAGCCCCGCCCGGCCTCGCTTCGGGACGTCGGTGCGACGCGTCCCGATGCCCACCGTCCGGGACCCGGGGCGCTTCGGGACGCCGGTCCGACATGTCCCGCCGCCCGGTCCGACGCGTCCCGCCGCCCGGTGCGACGGGTTCCGCCGCCCGCGGCCCGGGACCCGGGCGGTCTACTTCCGTGTCACCCGTATCCGCATGTCTCCCCCCGCGTCCTTCTCCGACACCTTGATCGTGACGCCCTTGCGCGGGTCCTGGAAGGTCTCGCCCTCGGTGAAGGTGGCGTCCGAGAGTTCGGCGTGGACGTTGGGGCTGCGGGTGCAGCCGCCGCTGTCGCGCTGGGAGTCGTAGATGCGGACCGGGCCCATTCCGGTGTCGACGTCCGCGTCGACCTTGTAGATCAGTACGCCGGGCCGGCACACCGTCTCGTCGTTGCCCGCGCGGGTGCGCAGTTCGACCGCGTAGCCGGACGTGCCGCTCAGCGGGAGGACGACCAGCTTGTCGCCGCCCTTGCGGGCCAGCGGGGTCAGTGTGTACTCGGTCGTCCCCGGCGCGGACGCGCAGTGCACCTGGTTGCGGTCGAGCCAGCCCAGTTTCCACTTGTGCCAGCCGAGGAGGTCGTTGTTGGCGCCCCAGTCCTCGCTCATGATGTCCCAGTGGCCCACGGCTCCGCCGCCCTCCTGGGTGTAGAGGTCCGGCAGGCCGAAGACGTGGCCGTTCTCGTGCGGGAGGACCCGGTAGCCGGTCGTGTCGTAGGAGCCGGAGCCGTCGTCCTGGCGGGAGTAGACGAAGGAGGCGTTGGCCACCGGGACGCCGTCGGCGACCGGGGCCTCCTGGTTCCCGGCGAAGGTCACGGACAGTACCGTGTCCAGGGCGGAGGGGCCCGCGTTCGGGGTGACCAGGACGTTCAGCAGGTCGTACGAGCGGAAGTCCACCTTCGGGTCGGCCACGGCGACCAGGTCCTGGACCAGTTCTCGGTAGCCGGGTTCGAAGGGGGCGCCGCGCTCTATGCCGTACTCCGCGAACGACTTGGGCATCCGCAGCCAGTCCCGGATCGGGGCCTCGGGGCGGTAGTCGAGGCGGCCGTAGCTGCTGGTGCTGAACCACTGCCGGGTCTTCGGGAAGAACTCCGCGTACCGGTCGAGCGCCTTGCCCTCGCCGGGGGCGTCGGAGAAGTCGACCATCAGGTTGAGGGCGCGGACGGTGCCGGTGGAGCGGGCGTAGCCGGTGGCGGTCGGCACGCCCTCGGACATCTGGATCTCCGCGCCGCCGCTGATCATGCAGGGGCCGTGTGCGGAGGAGCGGGAGAGGGCGGCGGGGCCGGGGCCCGCCATCGAGGTGCCGGGCGCGAGCCGGCCGGTGCCGGCCGAGGTGCTGAGCGCGAGGGTCAGTACGGTGACGGTGCCGGCTGCGGCCAGCCGGCGCGGGCGTATGCGGCGGTTCGGCGGCTGCACCTGCCCGTGCGGCTGCATGCGGACCTCCCCGTGCCACGGCAGCCGCCCGACACCGGCTGCGCCCTTGGGCTCACCCTGTGCCGCGGGGTGGGTGGGCGCGCGCTGGAGCGGCCGATCGTGGGTTTCTCACCGGTAGCCGCCGAGCGGGGGACGGGCCCGACGCATGTGTGACCCACGTCACTGGAATGTTTTCCGGGAGCGGGAAATAACCGGGGATCGATTCCCCGTTTAGACCTGTGTCCGAGCGAAACGGGGAGTCCTTCCCCGGATCGCGACCCCGGTGGCCACCAGAGGCCATCAGCCGTCACATCCGTCACAGACATCCGTCACAGACACCGAGGAGTCGCCGTGCAGACCGCGATGCCTGATCAGCGCAAGGTGGCCCGGCCCCGTGCCGATGCCCTGCGCAATCGGGAGCGGATCGTCACCGCCGCCCGTGAGATGTTCGTCGAGCACGGCCCGGACGTGCCGCTCGACGACGTCGCCCGCCGGGCCGGCGTCGGCAACGCCACGGTGTACCGCAACTTCCCCGACCGCGACGCCCTCGTCCGCGAGGTCGTCTGCTCGGTCATGGACCGTACGGCACGGGCGGCCGAGCTGGCGCTCGCGGAGACCGGCGACGCGTTCGGGGCGCTGGAGCGCTTCGTGCACGTCTCCGCCGACGAGCGGATCAGCGCCCTGTGCCCCATGGTGTCCAGCACCTTCGACCAGCACCACCCCGACCTGGAGGCGTCACGCGAACGGGTCGAGCGGCTGGTCGCCGAGGTCATGGACCGGGCCAAGGCGGCCGGTCAGCTCCGCGACGACGTGGACGTGGGCGATCTGATGATCGCCGCGGCCCAGCTCAGCCGGCCCCCGGCCGGAACGGGATGCGTCAACGCCGACCGGTTCGTCCACCGTCATCTGCAGCTGTTCCTGGACGGGCTGCGGGCTCCGGCCCGCTCCGTCCTCCCGGGTGCGGCCGTCACTCTGGAGGATCTGCGCCGGCCCTGCGACCAGTAGCTCCGTCACGTCCACCGGATCCGCGCCTTCCACCGGATCCGTCGGCTCCACCACCGGATCCGCCGCCGATGCCAGGCTCCCGGCTCCACCGTCGCTGCCGGTAGCAGGCAGTCGGCGCGGCCTCAGACGTCCCTTTTCTCATCTTTTTCCGTCACGAAGTCCGAAGTGGGTATCCCCATGTCTCAATCAGCCGTCAAGGCCTCCGGCGTCACCGACGCCCCGGACGCCGGACGCTGGAAAGCGCTCGTCTTCATCGCGCTCGCCCAGCTGATGGTCGTCCTCGACTCCACCATCGTGAACATCGCCCTGCCCTCCGCCCAGCAGGACCTCGGGATCTCCGACGGCAACCGGCAGTGGGTCGTCACGGCCTACGCACTCGCCTTCGGCGGTCTGCTCCTGTTCGGCGGCCGGATAGCCGACAAGTGGGGCCGCAAGCGCACCTTCGTCACCGGCCTGGCCGGCTTCGCCGCGGCCTCCGCGCTCGGCGGCGCGGCCACCAACGAGGCGATGATGTTCGGCTCCCGCGCCCTCCAGGGCGTCTTCGGTGCCCTGCTCGCGCCCGCCGCGCTCTCCCTGCTCGCCGTGATGTTCACGGACGCCAAGGAGCGGGCCAAGGCCTTCGGTATCTACGGTGCCATCGCGGGCGGCGGCGCCGCCGTGGGTCTGATCCTCGGCGGTTTCCTCACCGAGTACCTGAACTGGCGCTGGACCTTCTTCGTCAACGTCCCGTTCGCGGCCGTCGCCGCGGCCGGTGCCTACCTCGTCGTCCGCGAGCCGAAGGGCGGACGCAACCGCGCGCCGCTCGACATCCCCGGCGTGATCCTGTCCACCCTCGGTCTGGTCGCGCTCGTCTACGGCTTCACCCGCGCCGAGTCCGAGGGCTGGAGCGACGCGGTGACGGTCGGCATGTTCGTCGGTTCCGCCGTGCTCCTGCTGGCCTTCGTGCTGGTCGAGTCGAAGGTGAAGACCCCGCTGCTGCCGCTGCGCGTGATCACCGAGCGCAACCGGGGCGGTATCTACCTCTCGCTGGGCCTGGCGATCATCGCGATGTTCGGCCTGTTCCTCTTCCTGACCTACTACCTCCAGGTCGTGAAGGGCTACACGCCGGTGAAGACCGGCTTCGCCTTCCTGCCGATGGTCGTCGGCATGATCACGGGTTCCACCCAGATCGGCACCCGTCTGATGACCCGGGTCCCGCCCCGGCTGCTGATGGGCCCCGGCTTCCTGGTCGCCGCCGTCGGCATGCTGCTGCTGACCCAGCTGGAGGTCGACACCTCCTACGCCGGTGTGCTGCTGCCCGGCATGCTGCTGCTCGGCCTCGGCATGGGTACGGCGTTCATGCCGGCGATGTCCATGGCCACCATGGGCGTGGAGCCGCGGGACGCCGGTGTCGCCTCCGCGATGGTCAACACCTCGCAGCAGGTGGGCGGCGCGATCGGTACGGCGCTGCTGAACACGATCGCCGCCTCCGCCACCACGTCGTACATCACCGACCACATCGGGAGTGCGACCTCGCGCTCGCAGCAGCAGCTGGTCCAGGTGCAGGGCCAGGTGCAGGGCTACACCAGCGCGATCTGGTTCGCCGTCGGCATCCTGGTCGTGGCGGCCGCGATCGCCCTGACCTTCGTCAACGCCGGGCGGCCGGGCGGCAGCACCGTCGCCGGGTCCGGTGCGGGCGACGCGGTCGAGGACGAGCTGCCGGTGCCGGTCGTCGCCCACTGACGACGCCGGACCCGGTACCCGCTCGGACCTCGGGCCCCTGTTCCACCCGTGCGGACGGGGAGGGGACGCCCCGACCGCACGGTTCCCCCGGACCTGCCCCGGCCGCGCGCTCAGCGCAGCCAGGGCAGGTCCGCACCCGCTTCGCTCGGCTGAAGTCCCTCGGCGACGATCGTCATGATCTCGCCGAGGGACTTCTGCTGTTCCGGGGTGAGCCGGTCGAAGACGGCCTGGCGCACGGCGTTCACGTGGCCCGGCGCGGTCCGGCGCAGCACGTCGTACCCCTCGTCCGTGAGGATGGCGAACTGGCCGCGCTTGTCGGAGGGGCAGTCCTCGCGGCGGACCCAGCCGTTCTTCTCCAGGCGGGCGACCGCGTGCGAGAGCCGCGAGCGGGTGATCTTCGCGTACTTGGCCAGCTCCGTCATCCGCAGCCGCCGGCGCGGCGACTCGGCCAGCTTGACCAGCAGGCCGTAGTAGACGTGCGGCATGCCCGCGTCGCGCTGGAGCTGCCGGTCGAGGTGGTCCTCGAGGAGGGTGGCGGCCTCGATGTAGGAGCGCCAGACGAGCTGCTCCTCGGCGGTGAGCCAACGGGGATCGTCGTTCATGCCCCCACTGTACGAAACGACTTCTTGAACATTAAACAAAAGGAGCGTAGGTTGAGGGGGAGAAAGATTGAGAGTTCAAGTAGTTCGGTAGTTCAAGTATTGGAGGAGTGGTAGTCATGGCCACCGCCGCCCCGCAGGAGCGCATGCCCGCCCTCTATCTCAGCCACGGCGCCCCGCCGCTCGCCGACGACCCCGTCTGGCCCGGCGAACTGGCCGCCTGGTCCGCCGCCCTGCCGCGCCCCCGGGCGATCCTCGTCGTCTCCGCCCACTGGGAGGAGGCCCCGCTCGCCCTGGGCGCCACCAGGACCGTCCCCCTGGAGTACGACTTCTGGGGGTTCCCGGAGCACTACTACCAGGTGCGCTACGAGGCCCCCGGCGCCCCCGCGCTCGCCGAGTCCGTACGGAAGCTGCTGCGCGCCCCCGGTACGCCCGTGCAGGACGTCCCCGACCGCGGCCTCGACCACGGTGCCTATGTGCCGCTGGTCGAGATGTACCCCGGCGCCGACGTCCCCGTCCTCCAGGTCTCCATGCCGACCCTAAACCCGGCGCGGCTCATGGAGATCGGCCGCAGGCTCGCGCCGCTGCGCGACGAGGGCGTGCTGATCATCGGCTCCGGCTTCTTCACCCACAACCTGGCCGCACTCCGCCAGGGCGGCGTCCCCTCCTGGTCGGCGGAGTTCGACGACTGGGGCCGGCGTGCGCTGGAGGGCGGGGACGTGGACGGGCTGCTCGACTTCGCCCGCAAGTCCCCGGCGGGACGGCTCGCCCACCCGCGCACCGAGCACTTCGCCCCCCTGTTCGTGACCATGGGCGCGGCGGACGCGGCGGGTGAGCTGGACCTGCGGCGGTCGGTGATCGACGGGTTCTGGATGGGCCTGGCCAAGCGCTCGGTGCAGTTCGGCTGACCGTCGCCGGACGGGAGCCCTGCGGCGCCGGGCACGGGGTACAGGGTGCTGGACGCCGGGCACGGGGTACAAGGCGCTGGACGCCGGGCCGCGGCCTCCGTGGCCCGGCCGCCGGGCTACAGGGGCTTCTCGTACCAGGCCACGTCCCAGTACCGCCCGAACTTGCGGCCCACCTCCCCGTACGTTCCCACGTGCCGGAAGCCGAAGCGGGCGTGCAGGCGCTCCGACGCCGGGTTGGGCTGCGCGATGCCCGCGTAGGCCCGGTGCACGTCCTCGGTGGCCAGGGCGTCGAAGAGGGACGTGTAGAGCAGCGAGCCGATCCCGCGGCCGCCGGCGTCCGGTGCGACGTAGACGGTGGTCTCCACCGAGGTCCGGTAGGCGGGCTTCGCGCGGTAGGGGCTGGAGGTGGCGTACCCCAGGATCTCCTGTGAGTCCGCGTCCGTCGCAACCCTGAGGCGGTACGGGCCGTCTTCAGGGTGGGAGAGCAGCCAGGGGCGCCGCTCTTCCGGTGTGAACGGTTCGGTGTCGAACGTGATGGGCGTCTCACGTACGTAGTGGTTGTAGAGGTCGGTGAGGGCCTTCAGATCGTCCTCGACCCCCGGCCTGACCTGGATCTCCGCGCTGTCCGACAGCATCGCCCCTCCTCGTGTGGCGGCACAGGGTACTGCATGATCAGAAAAATCGAGGGGCGGGTTGGGAATTCTGTCCGGATTCCAGTCGTTGTTTCCATCGGATGCAGGGCACCCGAGGAGAGTCCCCGGCAGGGACGGAGACAACACCACACGGCGCCCGAACGTCCACAGGACCCACCCGCTGAACCACCATCGCAAGGGAGCACGCATGGCAACCCGTGCCGTCGCCCGTCGTAAGTCCGCCACCGGCGAGACCTCCGGCGCGGCAACCAGCGTCCGCGCCAACGGCGGAGAGCTCGCCGACCGCGATCTGGTCGGCATGTACCTCGACGAGATCGCCCGGACCCCGCTGCTCGACGCCGCCAAGGAGGTCGAGCTGTCCCAGGCCATCGAGGCCGGTGTGTTCGCGCGACAGGTCCTCGAAGGCTACGAGGAGACCGGGGCGGACGCCACCCGGGAGGAGCTCCAGGCCCTGATCGACGAGAGCGACCGGGCCAAGGACGTCTTCATCCGCTCGAACCTCCGTCTGGTCGTCGCGGTCGCCCGCCGCTACCCGCGCAGCGGTCTGCCGCTCCTCGACCTGATCCAGGAGGGCAACGCCGGCCTGGTCCGCGCGGTCGAGAAGTTCGACTACCGCAAGGGCTTCAAGTTCTCCACGTACGCGACCTGGTGGATCCGTCAGGCCATCACCCGTTCCATCGCCGACCAGTCGCGCACCATCCGGCTGCCCGTCCACCTGGTGGAGGAGCTGGGCCGGATCCGGCGCGTGCAGCGCGAGTTCAACCGGGAGCACGGCCGCGAGCCGGAGCCCGCCGAGATCGCGGCCGAGCTGGGCTCGACGCCGGAGCGCGTCACCGACGTGCTCGACTGGGCCCGCGACCCGGTCTCGCTGAACATGTCGGTGGACGACGAGGGCGAGACCCAGTTCGGCGACCTGCTGGAGGACACCTCCGCCGTGTCGCCCGAGCAGTCGGTGCTGACGCTGCTGCGCAGTGAGGAGCTGGACGACCTCATCGGCCGCCTCGACCCGCGCACGGCCTCCATCATCAAGATGCGGTACGGCATCGACGACGGCCGCGAGCGCACGCTCACCGAGGTCGGCAAGGAGCACGGCCTCACGCGCGAGCGGATCCGCCAGATCGAGAAGCACGCGCTGCTCGAGCTGAAGAAGCTGGCCCGCGACACCGGCTTCGAGGCGGCGGCGTAACGCCACCGGTCATCGCGAGCGCGACGGCGGGCCGGTCCCAGGGACCGGCCCGCCGCGGTGTCTGTCGGGGGCGTGGGCCCCTGACCGGTGGGCCCCGCTTCCGGTCGGGTCGGCCGTCGTGCGGAGGGCGGTGGCGTAGCCGCTCGCCTCGCCGCCTGCGCCGACCGGGCGGACCGGCCGGGCGGACCGGCCAGTCGCGTGACGCCGGGGGCGTGACGTGGCGGGTGGGGCGTGCGCCGGGTGCTGAACGCGGCGCGAACATGGCCGTACAACGCCGCTTCAACCCGTCGCGGCCGGGAACAAGAACCCCGGGCCCGTCCGTCACGGGCCGCAGGGCCGTCCGCACGTGATGCCGCCCCACCACACCCGCAGACCAGGTCCCGACGCACTCCCCCCGGCGCCGGGACTTCCCGAGCCGGGCTCGGTGCCCCTCCCCCCGGGCGCCGCAGCCCGGCTCCTTCCGCTGCGCAGCGTCGGCGGACACGGGCCGGGGCGGAAGCGGCTGGGGAGGCGGGGCACCCCGAACCTGAACCCCGGGGTGGCCCGCCGAATGGCAGATTCTGCCACAGCGGCATAGCCTGCCGAAGTGAGCACCACCGTCCCACCATTTCCCGACCCCGGCCCGGGGCCGGTCTCCCTGACCGAGCGGCGCAAGGCCGAGACCCGGATGGAGATCGCCCGGGCGGCGGCCCGCCTCTTCGTCGGCCAGGGCCTGCGGGCCACCCGGGCCGAGGACATCGCGCGGGCCGCCGGTGTCGCCCCGCGCACCTTCTACCGCTACTTCGCGGCAAAGGAGGAGGCGATCGCCCCGCTCTACGCCCTGGGCGCCGAGCGCTGGGTGCGCGCGGTGCGCGAGGCCCCCGCCGCTCTGTCCCCGCCCGAGGCCCTGGAACACGCCGTGCGGCACACGCTGACCCCGGGCGCCGGTGTCTCGGCGCCCTCCTGGGAGTGGGCCCGCACCCTCATCCGCCTGGCCGCGAGCAGTCCGGCGCTGCGCAAGGTGTGGGCGGAGGTCTGCCTCGCCACGGAACGGGGGCTGGTGGGGGCGCTGGCCGCGCGGATGTCCGGGGGTGACGACAACGTTGCCGCACGGCTGGCCGCCACGTCCCGGCTGCAGTTCGCGGCCGCCGTGGCGAGTGCGGCCGTGCGGGCGGCGGCGGAGTACTGGGCGTCGTCGTCCCCGCAGGAGACGCGCAGCCCGCTGGACCAGGCGCTGGTGAACCTGGAGGTACTGCGGGGCTTCGCCTGGGAGGACGGCACCCGGGAGGACGGCACCGGGAAGGACGGCACCGGGGAGGACAGCACTGGGGAGGACGGCACCGGGCACGAGGGGTGACGACCGGATGCGGGCGGTACGGCGGCCGGTCAGCCGGGCTCCGCCGCCCGTCCCAGCCGCGCGCCCAGTTCCCGTACGCACTCCACCAGCTCCGCCGGTTCGCGGACCCGGAACTCCATCCCGGTCGTCGCCAGCCGCACCGCGATCCACTCCACCGAACCGCTCACGGTCGCCCGCACCACGCACGACGGGGAGCCGTCCACCGGCTCCGGCGCGCCCATCCAGGGCGGCAGCAGCGGCGCGACCGCCTCGGCCGGCGCGTGGAAGACCACCGTGATCTCGTAGCTGTCGTTCCGGCGCTGCATCGAACGCCGTAGATATTCGGCCGCGTCCCCGGTCGGCAGCTCCCGCGGCGCGAAACGCGCCCCCGTGGCGAAGGGCCGGCTCACCCGGTCGACCCGGAAGGTACGCCAGTCGTCCCGGTCGACGTCATAGGCGACGAGGTACCAGCGCCGCCCCGTCGACACCAGCCGGTACGGCTCCGTCACGCGCCGCGTCTCGGTGCCGTCCGCCGCGCGGTAGGCGAACCGCAGCCGCTCGTGCCCGGCCACCGTCGACGCCATCACGGTCAGCGTCTCCGGTGCGATGCTGGGACCGTCCCCGCTGGTCAGCGGCGTGGTCGCGGACTGGAGCGTGGCGACCCGGTGCCGCAGCCGGGACGGCAGCACCTGTTCCAGCTTGGCCAGTGCCCGCACCGACGCCTCGTCCAGACCGGCGACCGCGTGCCCGGCGCCCGCCCGCAGCCCGACCGCGATGGCCACCGCCTCCTCGTCGTCGAGGACGAGCGGCGGCATCGCCTTGCCCGCCACCAGCCGGTAGCCGCCGTCGGAACCCATCGTGGCCTGGACCGGGTAGCCCAGCTCGCGCAGGCGGTCGATGTCCCGCCGGACCGTGCGCCGGGAGACCCCGAGCCGGTCGGCCAGTTCGCCGCCGGGCCATTCGCGGGGCGTCTGGAGGAGCGAGAGGAGCGTCAGCAGCCGGGCCGGGGTGTCCGTCGTCATGCGGTCGAGCATGCCGCAGATCTAGGACACGATCCGACCTACTGGCCTCCTACCTTCCTTCCATGACCTCCACGCACACCTCCGGCCCGGCGCCGGTTCCACCCGCCGTACCCGTCCCGCCCTCCGGGCTCGCGACGCCCGCGACGCCCGCCGCGGGTGACCGGCGTCGCTGGTTCGCCCTCGCGATCGTGATGACCGCGGCGTTCATGGACCTGGTGGACGTCACCATCGTCAACATCGCCATCCCCTCGATCCGGCAGAACGAGGGCGCCTCCTTCAGCCAGATCCAGTGGATCACCGCCGGTTACGCCCTCGCCTTCGCGGCCGGCCTGATCACCGGCGGGCGGCTCGGCGACATCCACGGGCGCAAGCGGGTCTTCCTCGTCGGCATCGGCGGCTTCACCCTGGCCTCGGCGCTGTGCGGCGTCGC
Source organism: Streptomyces sp. BK208 (assembly GCF_004364245.1). Lineage (GTDB taxonomy): Bacteria > Actinomycetota > Actinomycetes > Streptomycetales > Streptomycetaceae > Streptomyces. The sequence goes on from NZ_SOAV01000010.1 coordinate 247,279, forward strand.
GGCGAACCCGGAGATGCTGGTGGCCTCCCGCATCCTGCAGGGCGGCATGGCGGCGCTGATGGTGCCGCAGGTGCTGTCGATCGTGCACGCCACCTTCCCGGCGCACGAACGCGGGAAGGTCTTCGGGCTGTTCGGCGCGATCGTCGGACTCGGCGCCGTCTCCGGCCCGCTGCTGGGCGCCCTGCTCACCGAGTGGAACCTCTTCGGGCTCGAATGGCGGCCCATCTTCCTCATCAACCTGCCGGTCGGTGTCGCGGGACTCGTCCTCGGCAGCCGCTTCATCACGGAGTCCAGGGCGCCGCGCGCGCTCCGCCTCGACCTGGTCGGGGTCGCGCTGGTCACGCTCGGGCTGCTGATGCTGGTCTACCCGCTCACCCGGGGCGAGGAGCTGGGCTGGCCGCTGTGGGGCCACCTGACGATGGCCGGCTCGCTCGTGGTCCTCGCGGTCCTGGTCGCCTACGAGCGGCGCAAGAGCGCGCGGGACGGGTCGCCGCTGGTGGAGCTGTCGCTGTTCCAGGTGAAGAGCTTCGCCGCCGGGATCGCCGTGCAGACGGTCTTCGGGGTCGCGCTCGGCGTCTTCTTCCTGGTGTGGACGCTGTACCTGCAGGTGGGGCTCGGCTGGACGCCGCTGCGGGCCGGCCTGACCGGCGTACCGTTCTCGATCGCCGTCTCCACGGCCGCCGGGATCTCGGTGCAGAAGCTCGTCCCGCGCTTCGGGCGCAAGGTGCTCCAGGCGGGCGCGCTGGTGATGGCGGCCGGAGTGCTCCTCTACCTCTGGGAGGCCGGTCACTACGGGCTCGCCATCACGTCCTGGCAGATGGCGCTGCCGCTGGTGGTGATGGGCCTCGGCATGGGTCTGATCGTCGCCCCGCTGACCGACGCGGTGCTCTCCCAGGTGCCGCGCGAGCACGCGGGGGCGGCGTCCGGGCTCATCAACACCGTGCAGCAGATGGGCAACGCGCTCGGCCTCGGGCTCGTGTCGGTGGTCTTCTACGGCGCCATGAGCGATCACCTCACCCCCGCCCGCCTCGGCCCGGCCTACGTGGACGCCTTCCAGAACGCGCTGGGATGGGTGGCCGCGGTGCTGGCCGTCATCTTCCTGCTGATGTTCGCGCTGCCCAGGCGGCCGGCCCTGCACCTGGAAGGGGGCGGGGCGGACGACCCGGCTCAGGCCAGGGAACCGGCACTGGTCTGAGACGCAGCGGCGGGGCCGTCCGGGACCGATGCGGGCGGGGCCTTTTGGGATCGAATTGAGATCGAAGGGGGCGGGGGTGGGCCCGGCACGTAGCTGCCGGGCACACCCCCGCCCCTCGTCACCCGCCCACCCCCGCCCCCTCGTGGCACCCGCCCGCCCATGCCCGTTCATGTCTGAATGGGTCTGAGTGCTTCCGATTCCTGTTTACATTCCGGACAACCGGGCGTAGCCTCCCCGGGAAACCACAGGTTCGGGCACGGGTCGGAGGTGAACGGTCATGTACGCACCGGAGCGGCAGCAGGAGATCCTCCGGCTCGCCCGGGACGGTGGCCGCGTGGACGTGGTGTCGCTGGCCGAGGAGTTCCAGGTGACGGCGGAGACCATCCGCCGCGACCTCAAGGCCCTCGACCGCGCCGGTCTGCTCCGCCGGGTGCACGGCGGGGCGATCCCCGCCGGGCGGCTCGACTTCGAGCCGGACCTCGCCGAGCGCGAGTCCACGGCCGCGGACGAGAAGGACCGCATCGCCAAGGCCGCCCTCGCGGAGCTGCCGATCGAGGGCACGATGATCCTCGACGCCGGCTCCACGGTGGCCCGCATGGCCGCGGCGATCCCGCCGGATGCCTCGCTGACCGTCGTCACCCACAGCCTGCCCATCGCCGCCCGCCTCGCCGACCACCCCGGCATCCAGCTCCACCTGGTCGGAGGGCGCGTGCGCAACCGCACCCGCGCCGCCGTGGACGCCTGGGCGCTGCGCGCGTACGGCGAGATCCGCGCCGACGTGGCGGTGATCGCGGCCAACGGGTTCTCCGTGGAGCACGGCCTGACCACCCCCGACCTCGCCGAGGCCGCCGTCAAGCGGGCCGCCCTGACCGCCGCCCGGCGCGTGGTGCTGCTCGCCGACTCCTCCAAGTACGCCCAGGAGCACTTCGCCCGCTTCGGCGCCCTGAGCGACGTGGACCTGCTCATCACCGACGACGGCCTGACCCCCGAGGACGCGGGCGACATCGAACGCGCCGGCACGGAAGTGGTACGCGCATGATCCTGACCGTCACCCCCAACCCGTCGCTGGACCGCACCTACGAAGTGCCCTCCCTCGACCGCGGCGAGGTCGTCCGCGCCACCGGCGAGCGGGTCGACCCCGGCGGCAAGGGCGTGAACGTCTCGCGTGCGGTGACGGCCGCCGGGCGGCGCACCGTCGCGGTGCTGCCGCTGGGCGGGGCGCCGGGCGCACTCGTCGCCGCCCTGCTCGACGCGCAGGGCATCGAGGTCGCGCCGGTGCCGATCGCCGGGTCCACCCGTTCCAACATCGCGCTCGCCGAGGCCGACGGCGTCCTGACGAAGATCAACGCGCCCGGCCCCGAACTCTCCCCGGCCGAACGGGAGCTGCTCCTGGAGACCGTACGGCGCCAGTCGACCGGCGCGGACTGGATCGCCTGCTGCGGCAGCCTGCCCCGGGGACTCGCCCCGTCCTGGTACGCCGACCTGGTCGCCCGGGCGCACGCCGCCGGTGTCCGCATCGCCCTGGACACCTCCGGGCCCGCCCTGCTGCGGGCGCTGCGCGAGCGGCCCGACGTGGTCAAGCCGAACGCCGAGGAGCTGTCCGAGGCCGTCGGCCGTCCCCTGGCCACGGTCGGTGACGCCGTGAAGGCCGCCGAGGAACTGCGGGAGCTGGGCGCCCGTTCCGTGCTCGCCAGCCTGGGCGCCGACGGACAGCTCCTCGTGGACGACGCGGGCACCTGGTTCGGCACCGCCCGCGTGGACGCCGTACGCAGCAACGTCGGCGCCGGGGACTCCTCCCTCGCCGGGTTCCTCGTCGCCGGCGGGACCGGGCCCGCGGCTCTCGCCTCCGCCGTCGCGCACGGCGCCGCCGCCGTCCAGCTGCCCGGCAGCGTCATGCCGACGCCGTCCGACCTGGAACCGGCCGCCGTGACGGTCACGGCCGAGGTGCCGGTGGACCGCGTCCTGACGGAGCCGGCGCCATGACGGCCCGCCCCGCTCGCACCCACCTCCCCGCTGCCTTCCCCGGCCCCCGCCACCGTGCCTCCGGTCCCCGCCACCGTGCCTCCGGTCCCCGCCACCGTGCCTCCGGTCCCCATTGCACCACCGGTCCCCACCGCATCCCCGGTCCCCACTGCACCACCGGTCCCCACTGCATCCCCGGTCCCCGCCGCTGCACCCCCGTTTCCCACCGCTGTGCCCCCGTCCCCCTCCCCGCCCCCGCCCCTCACCCCACGTTCCGGGCGATACGCGAGCTAAGGAGCCCGCGATGAGCGACATGATCACCGCGGACCTGGTCGACCTCGACCTGTCCGCCGACACCAAGGAAGAGGCGGCGCGTGCCCTCGCGCAGCGGATGGCGGCCCTGGGCCGGGTGACCGACCTGGCGGGCTTCCTCGCCGACGTGGCCGCCCGTGAGGCGCAGATGCCGACCGGCCTCGACGGCGGCATCGGCATCCCGCACTGCCGCAGCGAGCACGTCACCGAGCCGACCCTCGCCTTCGGGCGCAGTGCGGCCGGCGTCGACTTCGGGGCGGCGGACGGACCGGCCGACCTGATCTTCCTGATCGCCGCTCCGGCGGGCGCCGACGACGCCCACCTGACGATCCTCTCCTCGCTGGCCCGGCAGCTGATGAACGCCGAGTTCACCGCGGCGCTGCGCTCGGCGGGCAGCACGGAGACCGCCGCGGCGCTGATCCGCGGGGAGGAGCCGGGCGGTGCCGACGACACCGGTGCCGGCATAGCCGGTGCCGGCGACTCCGCGGCCGGCGACACCGGTTCACGGAAAGCCGGTTCGGCAGACGCCGGCTCGGAGGGCGCCGGTACGGCAGACGCCGGTGCGGAAGGCGGCCAGGACTCCGTGGCGACCCCGGCGGCGGCCTCCGTCGGGGCCGCCACGGTCGGCAGCGCCGCGACGCCCGGGACGCCGGGACCGGCCGGGGCACCCGGGTCGGCCGGTGTGTCCGAACCCGCCGGACCCGTACGGCCGTTCCGGATCGTCGCCGTCACCTCCTGCCCCACCGGCATCGCGCACACCTACATGGCGGCCGAGTCACTGGAGAACGCCGGCCGCGAGGAGGGTGTCGAGATCGTCGTCGAGACCCAGGGCTCGGCCGGATTCACCCGGCTCGACCCGGCGGTGATCGCGGCCGCGGACGGCGTGATCCTCGCCCACGACGTGGCCGTACGCGACAAGGACCGCTTCGCCGGGAAGCCCACCGTCGACACCGGCGTCAAGGCGGCCATCAACCGGCCCGGCGCGCTGATCGGCGAGGTCCGCGAGAAGGCGGCCCGCGGTGAGGTCACGGCGGCCGTCGGCGGCCGGGGCGGCGCAGACGGGACGACACCCGTCGAGCGCGGCGGGGAGTCCGGTGAGGGCTACGGCACCAAGCTGCGCAAGTGGCTCATGTCCGGCGTCAGTTACATGGTCCCCTTCGTCGCCGCGGGCGGTCTGCTGATCGCCCTCGGCTTCGCGATCGGCGGCTACGAGATCGACAAGGCGCCCTCCGTGACGGAGCACTTCGTGTGGTCCCAGGCGGACAGCTGGGGCGCGCTGCTGTTCCAGATCGGCGGCGTGGCCTTCGCCTTCCTCGTCCCGGTGCTGGCCGGCTACATCGCCTACGGCATGGCCGACCGGCCGGGCCTGGTCCCCGGCTTCGTCGGCGGCTCGATCGCGCTGACCGTCAACGCCGGTTTCCTCGGCGGCCTGGCGGCCGGTCTGATCTCCGGCGCGGTGGTGCTGGCGATCCAGCGCGTGCGGATACCGAAGGCGCTGCGCGGCATCATGCCGGTGGTGGTGATCCCGCTGATCTCGGCGGCGGTCGTCGGATTCCTGATGTTCGTGGTGATCGGCAAACCCATCGCGTCGGCGCAGTCGGGGATGACCGACTGGCTGAGCGGGCTGTCCGGCACCAACGCGATCCTGCTCGGCGCGCTGCTCGGCCTGATGATGTGCTTCGACCTGGGCGGCCCGGTCAACAAGGTCGCCTACGCCTTCGCCACCGCCGGCATCGCCGTCGCCGACCCCGGCGACTCCGCGATGAAGATCATGGCGGCGGTCATGGCGGCCGGCATGGTCCCGCCGCTGGCGATGGCCCTGGCCACCACCGTGCGCGGCCGGCTCTTCGACGCCACCGAGCGCGAGAACGGCAAGGCGGCCTGGGTCCTGGGCGCCTCCTTCATCTCCGAGGGAGCCATCCCGTTCGCCGCGGCCGACCCGCTGCGCGTCATCCCGTCCTCGATGGCGGGCGGCGCGGTCACCGGCGCCCTGTCGATGTCCTTCGGCGCGACGCTGCGCGCCCCGCACGGCGGCATCTTCGTGGTCCCGCTGATCGGCAACCCGCTGCTCTACCTGGTCGCCATCGCCGCCGGCGTGTGTGTCACCACGGCTCTGGTGATCGTCCTCAAGGGGCTGCGCAGGCCGGCGCCCGGAGCGACGGCCCCGGGGACGGACGCGGGAGCGGACCGTCCGGGCCCGGCGCCGGAACCGAAGCCGGCCGTGGCCGCGCAAGGGACGTGACGGGAGCGGGGCGCGCTACGGGATCACACCCGCGCTTACGGGGTCACCCGCGCCGCGCGCCGCTCCATCGCCCGGCGGGCCGTGTCCTCGCTGTCGTACACCTCGCACATGTGCCGTCCGTCCGGCGTGGCCGTGTGCTCGACCTCCCACAGGGAGACCTCGGCGCCGTCGCGCAGCAGGAACGCGTGCTCGTAGAGCGAGAAGCCGATCCGGGCGCGGCCCGCGCGGCCGGGACCGCCGAAGGCCTGGGTGATCCGGTGCCCGCACGCCGTCGACAACCGGTCGGCGAGGTCGGGCCCCGGCCGGTCCGTGTTCTCCGCGCGGCGCAGCAGCCGGCGGGCGTGGTCCGCGGAGGCCTCGGGAACGTAGGCGTGGCGCGGACTGGGGACCGGCGACAGCTGCACCTGCACCTGCACCGGCAGCTCGAAGCCGGGGGTCTCGGGCGGCAGCCCGAGCCGGGAACCGGCGGCGCGCAGCTCCTCCTCGTCCACGAAGACCTCGTGCCGCGGCTCGCTGCCCGGGGCGGTGTTGTGGACCAGCTCCCACAGCGTGAGGGCGGATCCGTCGGCGAGCAGCCAGGTGTGGCGGTAGGTCTCGCGGTGCAGTCCCGCGCTGTGGTGCGCGGAGTGCAGTGAACCGTCGTGCGCCAGCGCGCAGTCCAGCCGCCGCAGGATCTCGTCCGGCAGCTCGAAGGAGTTCAGGGCACGTCCGAGCAGCCGCATCAGGTGCTCCTCCGGAGACTCCGGCGACTCGGGTGGTTCGTACGCTGCCGTCTCGTACGGAACGCTCAAGGTTTCTCCCGGCGTTGCTGCATGTCACCTTGTGGGTGCATACCGTAGCCCCTCGGTCGGACATCATGTCCGGGAACCGAGAAAACGTACGCACGAAAAACGCGGAGGCCGCGCGAAATGTTCCCGCGCGGCCCGACGAACCGTCAAAATCCGCTGGTCAGAAGCCGTCCCGACCGGTCAGGTCGTTGTGCCCGCGTCGCCCGCGGTCCACTCGCTCCAGGGCATGTTCCAGCCGTTGAGGCCGTTGTCCGGCGCGATCGTGTCGTCCGGCGAGTTCTTGACGATCACCACGTCGCCGACGAGCGAGTTGTCGTAGAACCACTTGCCCGGGGTGTCGCCCTGCGCCCCCTGGGCGTCCGCCAGACCGACGCAGCCGTGGCTGGTGCCCTGGGCGCCGAAGGGCGGGTTGCCGCGGCTGTACCAGTAGTTGCCGTGGATGAAGGTGCCCGACTGGCTCAGCCGCATCGCGTGCGGCACGTCCGGGATGTCGTACTCGCCGCCGAAGCCGACCGTCGACCCGTTCATGCGCGTCTGCTCGGACTTCTCCGAGATCACCATCTGCCCGTTGTACGTCGGGTTCGAGGCGCTGCCCGCCGAGATGGGGACCGACTTGAGCGTCTCGCCCTCGCGCACCACCGTCATGGTCTGCGTGTTCACGTCGACCGTGGAGACCTGTGCGCGGCCCACGGTGAAGGTGACGGTCTTCTTCTGCACGCCGTAGACGCCGTTCGCACCCTCCACCCCGTCCAGGTCGATCTTCATGGTGACCTTGGAACCGGCCTTCCAGTACTCCTCGGGCCGGAAGTCGAGCCGCTGCCCGCCGAACCAGTGCCCGACCACCTCCTGCCCGCTGCTGGAGGTGACCGTGATGTGCGACTGCACGCTCTTCCGGTCGGTGATCGCCTTGTCGAACGTGAACGACACCGGCATCCCCACCCCGACCGTGCTGCCGCCGTCCGGGGTGTACGTGCCGACGAAACTGTCGGCGGTCGAGACGGTCGTGAAGACCGAGTCGGCGGCGGCCGTGCGGCCGTCGGCGTCCTCGGCCCGCGCCGTGATCCGGTACTTGGTGCCCCGCTCCAACCGCTCCTTCGGCTGCCAGCTTCCTCCGTCGCCGGACACCGCGCCCGGCACGGCGGCACCCGTCTCCGCCACGGTCATCCGCACGTCGGTCAGCTTGCCGTCGCTGACCTTCACACCCGTCGAGTTGATCGAGGCGCCGGTCGACCCGTCCTTGGCGGAGATCACGAGCTTCGCGACCGAGGTGTCGGCGGACCCGGCAGCGCCCTTGCCGTCCTGCTTGTCGTCGGCACTGGCGCTTCCACCGCAGGCGGTGAGAGTGAGGGCGCCGACCACCAGGGCGGCACAGGCCCCCAGTACGCGCCGCGTGGCTATGTCCGGCCTTGTCACGGGCTGCTCCACGTTCGGGTGTTGTGACGGTGTTCGCTTCAGCCGGGTAGAGGGGGGCGGCGGCCGGTGAGGTTCCCGCCGGTCGCCTTGGGCGCCGACGCGTGACAAAACCCGGACAATCGCAACGCGGACGCCTCAACCGGCCCCGGACAGCCGCCCGTACATCTCCCCTCGCACCTGTCCGCGCACCACCTCACGCCGTCCCCGGGGTCCGTCCGTACAACTCCCCGTACGACGGCCAGGCTCCGCCCGGACCGTCCACCGGCTCGGCTGCCCGCACCGCCCGCACGATCGCGCGCGTCACCGCGTCCGCACCCGCCGCCAGCACCTCGTTCAGCGCGAGCGGCTGCCCGGCGTCGAGCGGACGCTCCCCGGTGGCGAGGGCGAACACCGTGTCCCCGTCGCTGAGCAGATGCACCGGCCGCACGGCACGTGCGATGCCGTCGTGGGCGGTGCCGGCCAGCTTCTGCGCCTGCGCCCTGGACAGGTCGGCGTCGGTGGCGACGACGGCGAGCGTGGTGTTCAGCGGAGGCGGTGCGTTCCTCGCCGCGACCTCGGCCAGCCGGCGCCCCGCGGCCTCGTGGACGTCCGGCGCCGGGTACGCCACGCGTCCGCCCCGGAACAGCTCCCCGTACAGCACCCCCGTCTCCGGATCCGTCACCGATCCCGCCGCGTTGGCCACCACCAGCGCCGCCACCGTGATCCCCGACTCCAGCACGGTGCTCGCCGTTCCGACCCCGCCCTTCAGGGTGCCGACCACGGCGCCGGTGCCCGCCCCGACACACCCCTCGGCCACCTCGGCGCCGGGCGCGCTCGCGTGCGCCGCCGCGGCCGCCGCGTATCCGGTGGCCGCGTCCGGCCTGGCCCGGAAGTCGCCCCCGCGCCCCAGGTCGAAGACGCAGGCCGCGGGCACCACCGGCACCACGTGCGCCGGGTCCGGACCGACCCGCACCCCGCGTCCCCGCTCCTCCAGCCAGGCCATCACCCCCGAGGCCGCGTCGAGCCCGTAGGCGCTGCCGCCGGTCAGCACCACCGCCTGGACCTTCTGCACGAGGTTGCGCGGGTCGAGGGCGTCGGTCTCCTTGGTGCCGGGGCCGCCGCCGCGCACATCCACGGCGGCGACCGCCCCGCCCTCCGGCGCGAGCACCACCGTCGTCCCGGTCAGCCAGCCGCCCCCGGTGCGCGTCTCGTGCCCCACCGACAGGCCGGCGACGTCCGTCAATGCGTCAACTGTCATGCGGCCAGTGTGGTGCAGCCGCCGACGGCGACACGGGAGGGACCCGGCGGGCCCCGAGGGTGCTTCAGGCGGCCGACGCCGCCGTCCTGCGCTCCCGTTCCTTCCGCCGTGCCGTCAGGGCCACTCCGGCCACCACGGCCAGCGCGGACACGATCCCCGCCAGGAGCACAGCCTCGTCGCCGAGGAAGGTGCAGCCGATCACCAGGAGCGCGGCCGTCGGCAGCACGAGCTGCTCGGCGACGCCGACCTTGAAGTGCCGGGCGTGCAGCGCCCACACGGTGAGCAGGAACACCGCCGTCGGCACGGTCACCGCCGCGGACGCCGCGAGCGTCGAGAGGTGCGCCTTGCCCACGGCCTGCTCCACCGCCACCTCCAGACCCGCCCCGATCGCCGCCGCCGAGGCGAACACCAGGTAGTGGCCGTAACCCCACAGGAAGGCCTGCCTGCTGGAGCGCAGATAGCTGTGGACGGGGACGACGAAGTAGATCCACCAGGCCGCGAAGACGATCAGCAGTCCGCCCGCGGCGATCGGCAGCACCTCGCCCAGCGCGTCGTTCTCCTCGATGCCGGACTTCACCGCGACCGTGGCCGCGGCGATGCTCTCGCCGAGCACGATGATCGTGAGCAGCCCGTACCGCTCGGCGATGTGGTGCGGATGCCAGGACGACGGGTGCCCGCCCTCGGCGAACGCCGGCACGCACAGCTCCAGCACCACCATCACCAGGAACAACCACCCCCGGCCGCCCTCCGGCACGATCAGCAGCCCCAGCCAGCCCAGCTGGCAGATCAGCACCCCGGCGGAGTACTTCCGGGCCATGGTGCTCTCCGGCGGCGCCGCGGACCGGGCCGCCCTGAGCCACTGAGCCGCCATGGCGATCCGCATGATCACGTAGCCGATGACGACGGCCGTCCAGTCGTGGTCCTCGAAGGCCCGGGAGACCCCGGCCGCCAGGACCAGCACCCCGGCGATCTGGACCAGCGTGACGACCCGGTAGAGGACGTCGTCGTTGTCGTACGCCGAGGCGAACCAGGTGAAGTTCATCCACGCCCACCAGATGGCGAAGAAGACCATCGCGTAGTTCAGGACGCCTTCGCCGGTATGCCCCTCGGCGACGGCGTGCACCAGTTGCACACCGGCCTGGGCGATGGCGACGACGAAACACAGGTCGAAGAAGAGCTCCAGCGGTGTGGCGACGCGGTGCGGCTCGTGCCGGTGCCGGGCCTTCAGCCGGCGCACCGGAGGGTGGCCGTCCGACGGAGGTCCTGAGGGTGCGCTCGTGGAGGGAGGATGGGACGTCATGGCTCCCAGCACAGCAGAGACGACGCGAATGTGCTTGCGGGCTGCCCTCACCCACCGGACGAACAGGTTGGAAAGGGCGGATTTCCCAGGCCGGTCGGGCGGGCGGGGCCCCCGGTCCGTGGACCGGGCCTCGTCCAGGGTGCGAGCCGTACCCTGGAGTCATGAGTACCGCCCCCGAACCCGAGCCCCGCGCGCCCCGGCCGGCGCTGGTCTTCGACGACCCGCTGGACCAGCAGACCTCGGACGACACCGACCGCGGCTGGGGCGAGCGGCCCGAGGGCGACAGCGCGGCCGACCTCAAGCGCTTCCTCGACGAGAAGCCGCCCCACCACCTCTGAGCGGCCGCCGCGAGCCCTACGAGCGGTCGTGCCCCGAACCTCGCTGGGCGACCAGCGCGTCGCGGATCTCCTTGAGCACCTCCAGCTCGGAGACCTCGATGACCTCCTGGGTGCTCTCCTTCGCCTTGCGCCGGGCCTCCTGCCGGGCCAGGTACTTCGACATGGGCAGCACCATCAGGAAGTAGACGACGGCCGCGGTGATCAGGAACGTGAGCGTCGCACCCAGCACGTGGCCCCACTGGATGCGCACGCCCGTCGCGCTGTCGCCCGTCCCGGTGCACGGGGCCTTCAGGCAGGAGCTGTAGGCGTCGAGGCTCTGCGTGCCGAACGCTCCGACCAGTGGGTTGATGACCCCCTCCACCACCGAGTTGACGATCTTGGTGAAGGCGGCGCCGATGACGACCGCTACCGCCAGGTCGATGACGTTCCCGCGCATCAGGAAGGCCTTGAAGCCCTGCCAGACGCTCGGCTCGTTCTTCTCGCTCACGGGTGGAGCTCTCCTCGCTTGAACAGGTGTAGGTACCAAACGCTCCGCAACCTACGACAGCGTTGCGCCGTCCTGTCCAATCCGAGCCCTCGAACGAGCGACGCGACGGGCTCAGCACAAGGTCACCGCCAACCGCGCCGTGGTAGCGGCGCCGACCAGCCGGTGAGCGGTGGCACGCGGCACCGACACGACGACCAGCGCGCCGCCCGCCGCCGAGTCCTCCACGGACTCCGGCACCCTCGTCACCCGCACCCCGCGCGCGAGCACCGAGGCGCCGCCCGCACCGCCGTCCCCGGTGGCGACCACGTCGACGCGGTCGCCCGGCCTGAGCAGCCGCACCGTGGCCGCGTCGGCGATGCGCACCGGCGCCGCCACCAGCCGGGTGGCGCGCCGCTCGCCCACCGGCTCGGCCACCGGATGCCCGTGCGCCCGCTGGGTCTGCTGCCCGTCGGCCCCCGGACGCGGGCCCGCCGCCACCAGCGCCGCGGCCGTGACGGCCAGCCCTACGGCGAGGGCACGCCGCCGGTGACGCACGAGCCGGTACAGCCCATGGCGCCCGCCGCGCACCCGCACCGGGGCGAAGTGCGGCACCTCGCAGGTGGCCGGCGCGTCGGTGCCGGGTGGAAGCGGACCGGGGAACGGCTCGGCGCCGGGCGTCACGGCGCCGGACGTGACGGGGGAGGGCCGGGCGGACGGAGAGGGCAGGGCGGGAGGGAACACGGTGACCACCACCTGTGACGAGGGACCGGCTTGCGCTCCCACGATGAGGCTTTCCGCCGGGTCCCGCCGAGGCCCGTGGACCCCCGGCCGGTTGTGGACAACTCCCTCACCGGAACGAGGCGTTCCGCGCCGCCGCCGCCGCCACCGCCTCCACCACCACCCTCGCCGACGGCCCCAGGCGCGCGCCGCTACGGCAGCGCGATCCCCGGATCCATCCCGCCCAGCGCCGCCCCGCACGGACAGTCCCGCTCCCCGGTGCCGGGCAGTGCGGCCACCGCGTCGAACAGCACGCCCCGCAGCCGGTCCACGTTCGCCGCGAACACCCGTAGCACCTCCTCGTGCGAGACGCCCTCGCCGCTCTCCGCACCGGCGTCGAGGTCGGTCACGAGGGTCAGCGAGGTGTAGCAGAGCTCCAGTTCACGGGCGAGCGCCGCCTCCGGGTGGCCGGTCATGCCCACCACCGACCAGCCCTGCGCCCGGTGCCACCGCGACTCCGCGCGGGTCCCGAAGCGGGGCCCCTCGACCACGACCAGGGTGCCGCCGTCCACCGGTTCCCAGTCCCGCCCCCGGGCCGCCTTCAGCGCGGCGGCCCGCCCCGTCGGGCAGTACGGGTCGGCCAGCGACACGTGCACCACGTTGGGCATCGTGCCGTCGGGGGTCGGCAACCCGTCGAAGTAGGTCGACGGGCGGGACTTCGTACGGTCGACGAACTGGTCCGGCACCAGCAGCGTGCCCGGCCCGTACTCGGGGCGCAGGCCGCCGACCGCGCACGGGCCGAAGACCTGGCGGGCGCCCACCGAACGCAGCGCCCACAGGTTGGCGCGGTAGTTGATCCGGTGCGGCGGCAGATGGTGGCCGCGACCGTGCCGGGGGAGGAAGGCGACGCGCCGGCCGGCGACCTCACCGAGGAAGAGGGAGTCGCTGGGCGGCCCGTAGGGGGTGTCCACCCGGACCTCGGTGACGTCGTCGAGGAACGAGTAGAACCCGGAGCCGCCGATCACGCCGATCTCGGCCCGCGCGTCCCCGGCCGCGCTCTCCGCGCACTCCGCGCGCGCGTACGCCGCCCCCGCGTCCTGGTCAGGCCCGTTCCCGGTCTTCACCTTGTTCGCCATGCCCGCACCCTAACCGCCCCCGGCAACGCCGAGGACCCCGTCGTCGGACGACGACAGGGTCCCGTAAGAACTGGTCCTCGCGGCGGTGGGCCGGGGTGGACCTACGCGGCGGTGGTGCCGGCGGAGGAGCTGCTCGAACCCGACGACGAGCCGGAGCCCGAAGAGGACGAGGACGAACCCGAGTCCGACGACGAAGAGGCCGAGGACGCCGTGCTCTTGGCGGACGACGACGCGGGCGAGCTGCTCGACGAGCTGCCGCGGCTGTCGTTGCGATAGAAGCCGGAGCCCTTGAAGACGATGCCGACCGCCGAGAACACCTTCTTCAGGCGACCCTGGCAGTTCGGGCACTCGGTGAGGGCGTCGTCGGTGAACTTCTGCACCGCCTCGAGGCCCTCGCCGCACTCGGTGCACTGGTACTGGTACGTCGGCACTGTCTTCCTCCTGGCACTCTCACTCGATGAGTGCTAACGACGGTCTATAGTGACCTATTCCTCGGGATCAGTCCACTGTGGCGGGCGCGCGGTGACCGACACCACGTGCGACCGTCCGGCCCTGGGGCCGGGTCGCCAGCCGCGAGCGCAGCGTCACCAGGACCGCCAGGGCGAGGACCGTGCCGCCCATCGGCACCAGGAACCCGGCGCCCTCCCGGAAGCGGTCCTCCAGCTGTCCGGCGACCGTCACGGCCGCCGCCTGGCCCAGCGCCACCGCGCCGGTCAGCCAGGTGAAGGCCTCGGTGCGGGCGCCCGCCGGGACCAGGCCCTCGACCAGGGTGTAGCCGGTGACGATGGCGGGCGCGACGCACATGCCGACGAGCAGGCCGAGGCCGGCCAGCACGAGCACCGAGTGCGCGGCCCACAGCCCGGACGCGGTCAGCGCGAGGGCGGTGTAACCGACCAGGAGGCGCCGCTGCGGGGCCACCTTCCAGGCGATGGCGCCGCAGGCCAGGCCGGAGATCATGTTGCCCGCCGCGAAGACGCCGTACAGGACGCCGTTGAGACCGGGCTCGCCGATCGACTCGGTGAACGCCGCCAGCGACACCTGCATGCCGCCGAAGACGGAGCCGATGCCCAGGAAGGCGACGATCAGGACCCGGACGCCGGGGACCCGCAGCGCGGACACGTGCTCCACGCGCGTGTGCTCCTCGCCGGCGCCGCCGACCTTCGGCTGGGTGCTCTTCTGCGCGGCGAACAGCAGTCCGCCCACCAGGGTGAGCGCCGCTTCCGTGACCAGACCGGCGGCGGGGTCGACGGCCGTGCACAGAGCGGTCGCCAGCAGGGGGCCGAGGACGAAGGTCAGCTCGTCGGTGACGGACTCGAAGGCAGCCGCGGTGCTCAGCAGCGGGGAGTCCTTGAGCCGCACGCCCCAGCGGGCCCGGACCATGGGACCGACCTGCGGCACCGAGGCACCGGTGGGCACCGCCGCGAGGAACAGCGCCCACAGGGGAGCGTCCGCGAGCGCGAGGACGGTCAGGGTCAGCCCGGACGCCGCGTGCACGAGGACGCCGGGCAGCAGGACGGTGCGCTGCCCGTGGCGGTCGGCGAGCCGGCCGCTGTAGGGGGCGAACAGGGCCATGGAGACGCCGGTGACGGCCGCGGCGGCGCCGGCGACCCCGTAGGAGCCGGTGGTGTGCTGCACCAGCAGCACGATGGAGAGCGTGAGCATGGCGAACGGCTGGCGTGCCGCGAAGCCGGGGAGCAGGAACGTCCAGACGCCGCGGGTGCGCAGCAGCTGCCCGTATCCCGGACGGGTGACCGTGGATGCCACGGCCCGTGCCTTTCTGCCGCCTGGTAGCGCCGTCCCGCTTCGTGGTCGTCGTGCGGGAGCGCCGAGAGCTGTCCACTTGCGCGGACTGCGGTAGATGCCGGAGCCCGCGTGGACGAGGGGGCGATCCGACCGCCATACGGTCGCGCCAGCTCTGCTTCAGACAGAGGTGGTTCGATCAGGTGCGGCCTTCATCGTACAGGGGGTGGGAGGGGTGCGACCTGTGAAAGGGAGCACCCCTCATCCGCTCACCTGCGATTGCCCCGGGCGCCCTCGGTGCCTCCGGTGCCCAGCCAGCCGGCCAGCTTGCCGCCGTGGCCGACCGCCCGCAGCCGCTCCTCGGCGGCGTCCCGGACGGGGTCGGTGGCGACCACCAGCAGCTCGTCCCCGCGCCGCAGCCCCGTGGTCGGCAGCGGCACGAAGGACGTCCCGTCCCGGACGACGAGGGTGACGGCGGCCCCGGTGGGCAGCCGCAGCTCGTTGACCTCGACGCCGTGCATCCTGGAACCCTCGGGGATCGTCACCGACAGCAGGTGCCCGCGCAGCCGCTCCAGGGGGGCCGACTCGATGCCCAGGTCGGCAGCCTCGTCCCCGGTGCCCAGCCGCAGCTTGCGGGCCAGCCACGGCAGCGTCGGACCCTGGACCAGGGTGTAGACGACGACCAGCACGAAGACGATGTTGAAGATGCGGTGGCTGCCGGCGACGCCCTCCACCATGGGGATCGTCGCCAGGATGATGGGCACCGCGCCGCGCAGCCCGGCCCACGACATCAGGGCCTGCTCCTGCCACGGCACCCGGAAGGGCGCCAGGCACAGCACGACGCTCAGCGGACGCGCAACCATGGTGAGCACCAGGCCGATGACCAGGGCGGGCAGGATGTCGTCGCCCAGTTCGTGCGGGGTGACCAGCAGGCCGAGCAGCACGAACATGCCGATCTGGGCGAGCCAGCCGAGCCCGTCCGCGAACCCCCGGGTGGCGGGCCAGTGCGGCAGCCGCGCGTTGCCCATGACCATCGAGGCGAGGTAGACGGCGAGGAAGCCGCTGCCGTGGGCGATCGCGCCGGCCGCGTAGGCGGCGATGGCGATCGACAGGACGGCGATGGGATAGAGGCCGGAGGCGGGCAGCGCCACGCGCTTGAGACCCCAGGACCCCAGCCAGCCCACCGCGAGGCCGATGGCCGCGCCGATGGCCAGTTCCAGGGCGATCTCCCCGATCAGCACGTACCAGTGCTCGATGGGGCCGGCCGTGGAGAAGGCGACCACGAGGATGACCACCGGGGCGTCGTTGAAGCCGGACTCGGCCTCCAGCGTGCCCGTTATCCGCTTCGGCAGCGGGATCCTGCGCAGCACGGAGAAGACGGCCGCGGCGTCCGTGGAGGAGACCACGGCCCCGATGATGAGCGCCTGCCGCCACTCCAGCCCCGTCAGGTAGTGCGCGCCCGTCGCGGTCACGCCGACGCTCACCGCGACTCCGGCCAGGGCCAGTGCGGAGGCGGCCGGCAGGGCCGGTTTCGCCTCCTTCCACTTCGTGCCGAGTCCGCCCTCGGCCAGGATCACGACCAGGGCCCCGTAACCGATGACCTGGACGAGTTCGGCGTCGTCGAACCTGATGTCGCCGATGCCGTCCTGGCCCATGGCGACGCCGATGGCCAGGTAGACGAGCAGGCTGGGGAGCCCGCTGCGCGAGGAGATCCGGACCGCCGCCACGGCGATGAGCAGGACGAGCGAGCAGACGAGCAGGAGCTGGTTGAGGTGGTGGACAGTCAGCGGCCGTTCCCTTCCCTGGCGCACAGCACGGATCACGGTGGCGGCGAGCACGCCCGCTCGACGCGCTGGGCGTGCACCGGCGCACCCCCATGGCACACGAATCCGTCATGCTCTGCGGGCAACTACTTCGTTACCTTACCTAACTCTTGACGTTTTCTTGACGCTCGGCTTGGCAAGATCGAACGCTCGTACGTCCCGGTACCCGACTCCGCGTCAAGGCGGCACTGGGTCTGCGCCTACAGTTGCTCCAGCGCTCGGCGCTCAGCGCTCAGCCTCCGTACGAAGCACAGCCCGCCCCTGCCGCTCGTGTTAGGACAGCAAGGACAGCGATGCCCCCCACCACCACCGCCTTCACGGGTCAGCAGTCCGGCACGTCCCGGACGTCCGGCAGGAAGAAGGGGCGCAAGGGCCGGCTGCTCGTCCTGGTGCTGGTCCTGGCCGTCATCGGGGGCCTTGCCTTCGGGGCGTACTGGACGATCAGCACCGTCCGCGCGTCCTTCCCGCAGACCAAGGGCTCGATCACGCTGGACGGCCTGTCGGGGCCGGTCGACGTGAAGCGCGACGGATACGGCATCCCCCAGGTCTACGCCTCCACCGACGAGGACCTGTTCATGGCGCAGGGCTACGTCCAGGCGCAGGACCGGTTCTACGAGATGGACGTCCGCCGGCACATGACCGCGGGCCGCCTGTCGGAGATGTTCGGCAAGGGCCAGATCGACAACGACGAGTTCCTGCGCACCCTGGGCTGGCACCGGGTGGCGCAGAAGGAGTACGACGAGAAGCTGTCGGCCTCCACGAAGAAGTACCTCCAGGCGTACTCCAAGGGCGTCAACGCCTACCTGAAGGGCAAGGAGGGCGCGGACATCTCCCTGGAGTACGCCGCGCTCGGCTTCACCAACGACTACAAGCCCCAGGAGTGGACCCCGGTCGACTCGGTGGCCTGGCTCAAGGCGATGGCCTGGGACCTGCGCGGCAACATGCAGGACGAGATCGACCGCGCCCTGATGACCAGCCGCCTGGGCCCCAAGCAGATCGCCGACCTCTACCCGGCGTACCCGTACGACCGCAACAAGGCGATCGTCCAGGAGGGCCAGTACGACGAGCTCACCCGGACGTTCGACGGCGGCGACGGCGGTTCGTCCGGCAGCGACGGCACGGGCACGGGAACCGGCACCGGCACGGGAACCGGATCGGGCACCGGCTCCGGGACCGGATCGGGCACCGGCTCCGGGACCGGATCGGGCACCGGCAGCGACAGCGGCAGCGCTCTCCAGGGGCAACTGGCCGGACTCCAGGACGTCCTGGACGACGTCCCCACCGCCGTCGGCGTGAACGGCAACGGCATCGGCTCCAACTCCTGGGTCGTCTCCGGCAAGCACACCATCACCGGCAAGCCGCTGCTGGCCAACGACCCGCACCTGTCGCCGTCCCTGCCGTCGGTCTGGTACCAGATGGGCCTGCACTGCCGCACCGTCTCCGCCAAGTGCCAGTACGACGCGGCCGGCTACACCTTCGCGGGCATGCCCGGCGTCGTCATCGGCCACAACCAGGAGATCGCCTGGGGCCTGACCAACTCCGGCGCCGACGTCACCGACCTGTACCTGGAGAAGATCACCGGCGCGGGCTACCAGTACGACGGCAAGGTGGTCCCCTTCAAGACGCGCGAGGAGACCATCAAGGTCGCCGGCGGCGACTCCAAGAAGATCGTCGTCCGCGAGACCAACAACGGCCCCCTGCTCTCCGACCGCGACGACGAACTGGTGAAGACCGGCAAGAAGGCCACCGTCGACAGCTCCGCCCCCGACCGCGGCGACGGCTACGGCGTCGCCCTGCGCTGGACCGCGCTGGAGCCGGGCACCTCCATGGACGCCGTCTTCGCGATCGACAGGGCGCGGAACTGGGACGACTTCCGCGAGGCCGCCACCCTGTTCGACGTGCCCTCGCAGAACCTGGTCTACGCCGACAGCGAGCACATCGGCTACACGCTGCCCGGCCGCATCCCGGTGCGCGCCGAGGGCCACGACGGGTCCGTCCCGGCGCCGGGGTGGAGCCCCAAGTACCGCTGGACCGGTGAGTACATCGACCAGGACGAGCTGCCCTACGAGTACGACCCGGACCGCGGCTACATCGTCACCGCCAACCAGGCCGTCGTCGACGAGGACGACTACCCGTACACGCTCACCACGGACTGGGGCTACGGCGCCCGCAGCCAGCGCATCACCTCCCTGATCGAGCAGAAGATCAAGGACGGCGGCAAGATCTCCACCGACGACATGCGCCAGATGCAGCTGGACAACAGCAGCGAGATGGCCAAGCTGCTCGTGCCCCAGCTGCTGAAGATCGACGTCGCCGACAAGGACGTCCGCGAGGCGCAGAAGCTGCTGGAGGGCTGGGACTACACCCAGGACGCCGACTCGGCCGCCGCCGCCTACTTCAACGCCGTCTGGCGCAACATCCTCAAGCTCGCCTTCGGCAACAAGCTGCCGAAGGAACTGCGGACCGAGGGCCAGTGCCTGTGGGTCGACCCGGTCAACACCACCGGTCCCGCGGACGAGACCAACAAGGTCCGCGAGTGCGGCCAGCGCGAGGCCGGCCAGGCCCAGCCGGACGGCGGCGACCGCTGGTTCGAGGTGGTCCGCACGATGCTGGACAAGCCGAAGAGCGACTGGTGGACGACGCCGGCCAGCGGCACCCGCAAGGGCGCCGACCACAACCGCGACGACCTGTTCAAGCGCGCCATGACCGACGCCCGCTGGGAGCTGACGGCCAAGCTCGGCAAGGACATCGACTCCTGGAACTGGGGCCGGCTGCACCGCCTGTTCCTGAAGAACCAGACCCTGGGCACCGAGGGCCCCGGATTCCTGAAGTACGCGCTCAACCGCGGCCCCTGGAAGCTGAGCGGCGGCGAGGCGGCGGTCAACGCCTCCGGCTGGAACGCGGCCGGCGGCTACGGGGTGATCTGGGTGCCGTCCATGCGGATGGTGGTCAACCTCGGCGACCTCGACAAGTCCCGCTGGATCAACCTCACCGGCGCCTCCGGACACGCCTACAGCGCCCACTACACCGACCAGACCGACAAGTGGGCCGAGGGCGAGCTGCTGCCGTGGTCCTTCTCCAAGAAGGCGGTGGACGAGAGCACGAGCGACACGCTGGTGCTCAAGCCGTAGCCGCCACGCGCCGACTGACGGAAACGGCCTCCACGCACGCGTGGAGGCCGTTTCCGTGCGTCCCGGCGCCGGTGGACCCCGCGCGTCGGCGGACCCCGCGCGTCGGCGGACCCCGCGCGTCAGCGGAACCTGCTTGTCAGCGGAACCTGCGCACCCCCGAAGGCGTCACCACCGCGTCCACCGGCCGGTCGTGCGGCTCGGCGGGGACGCGCGCGACGACCTCCCGGTCGTACAGCAGCACCAGCAGCGCGGGACGCGCGCCCGCCGCCTCCAGGCGCGCGAGCACCCGGTCGTACGACCCGCCGCCGCGTCCGAGCCGCAGGCCGCGCCCGTCCACCGCCACCCCGGGCAGCAGCACGACGTCGGCCAGCGTCACCGCGTCCGGCCCCAAGCGCTCGCCGGCGGGCTCGCACAGCTCCATCCGCCCGCCGTGCCGCACGCGCGCGAGGGAGTCCTCCCCGGTGTACTCGCCCCAGTCCAGGTCGTTGTCCGGCAGCAGCGCGGGCAGCAGGACCCGGGCACCCCGCGCGCGCAGCGCGTCCAGGAGCGCGAGAGTGCCGGGCTCGGCGCCCACGGAGACGTACGCCGCCACGGCGCGCGCCCCCGCAAGCTCCGGCAGCCCGAGCGCCCGCCCGGCCAGCGCCCGCGCGGCTTCCCGCACGTCATCCGGTGTCAACCTGTTCCTCGCCGCGAGGATGTCCCGCCGCAACGTCCGCTTGTCAGGTTCGTCCACAGGGCCGAGATGAGACATGGATGACTCCCGTACCGCGCTAATGCGCTCATATGAGCGCCTATGATCCCGAGTCACAGATTCTCCCCATAGGCACCGGATATGGTGGCGCGCATGACTCAGTCCCACCCCAGGATCAGCAAGGCTGTCATCCCAGCAGCCGGTCTCGGTACCCGGTTCCTGCCGGCCACCAAGGCCACTCCCAAGGAGATGCTGCCGGTCGTCGACAAGCCGGCGATCCAGTACGTGGTCGAAGAGGCCGTGGCCGCGGGCCTCGGCGACGTCCTCATGGTCACGGGCCGCAACAAGCGCCCCCTGGAAGACCACTTCGACCGCAACTACGAACTGGAGTCCGCCCTCCAGAAGAAGGGCGACGCGGGCCGCCTGGCCAAGGTCCAGGAGTCCAGCGACCTGGCAATGATCCACTATGTCCGCCAGGGCGACCCCAAGGGCCTCGGCCACGCCGTCCTGTGCGCCGCTCCGCACGTCGGCCACGAGCCCTTCGCGGTGCTGCTCGGCGACGACCTGATCGACCCGCGCGACCCCCTGCTCCAGCGCATGATCGACGTCCAGGAGCAGTACGGCGGCAGCGTGGTCGCCCTCATGGAGGTCGAGCCGGAGCAGATCCACCTCTACGGCTGCGCCTCCGTCGCCCCGACCGGCGACGGCGACGTCGTCAAGGTCACCGGGCTGGTCGAGAAGCCCGAGGCGGCCGAGGCCCCCTCCAACTACGCCATCATCGGCCGCTACGTTCTCGACCCGCGCATCTTCGACATACTCCGCAAGACCGAGCCCGGCCGCGGCGGCGAGATCCAGCTCACCGACGCCCTCCAGCAGCTCGCGGCGGACGAGAAGGCCGGCGGTCCCGTGCACGGCGTCGTCTTCAAGGGCCGCCGCTATGACACCGGCGACCGCGGCGACTACCTGCGTGCCATTGTCAGACTCGCATGCGAACGTGAGGACCTGGGCCCGGACTTCCGGACCTGGCTCCGCAGTTACGTAGCCGAGGAGATGCAAGGACGTTGAGCAGCAGCGCGCACCGTGACACCGGCCACGACCACGCCCTCGCGGACCCGGGACCGGACCGGCTGTGGTCGGTCCAGGACCACCTCGACGACGTCCTGGCCACCGTCCGCCCCCTGGACCCCATCGAGTTGAACCTGCTCGACGCCCAGGGCTGCGTGCTGGTCGACGACATCACGGTGCCGCTGTCCCTGCCGCCGTTCGACAACAGCTCCATGGACGGGTACGCGGTGCGGGTCACCGACGTCGCGGGCGCCAGCGAGGAGTTCCCCGCCGTCCTGGAGGTCGTCGGAGACGTCGCCGCCGGCCAGGCCGACCCGGTCACCGTGGGCCCCGGCCAGGCGGCCCGCATCATGACCGGCGCCCCGCTGCCGCCCGGCGCCGAGGCCGTCGTCCCCGTGGAGTGGACCGACGGCGGGCTCGGTGAGGGCCCCGTGGCGGGCATGCGCGCCCGCAGTCTCGCCCCCGAGGGCGCCGAGGGCCACGTCCACGTGTACCGCCCGGCCGAGGAGCGGGCGCACGTCCGCGCCAAGGGCAGCGACGTCCGCTCCGGCGACCGCGCCCTGGCGGCCGGCACGGTGCTCGGCCCGCCGCAGATCGGCCTGCTCGCCGCGATCGGCCGGGGCACGGTCCGCGTGCGCCCCCGCCCGCGCGTGGTGGTGCTCTCCACGGGCAGTGAACTCGTCCAGCCCGACGAGCAGCTGGCGTCCGGTCAGATCTACGACTCCAACAGCTTCGCGCTCACCGCGGCCGCCCGCGACGCGGGCGCCATCGCCTACCGGGTGGGCGCCGTCACCGACGACGCCGACACCCTGCGGTCCACCATCGAGGACCAACTGGTGCGCGCCGACCTGATGGTCACCACCGGCGGCGTCAGCGTCGGGGCGTACGACGTGGTCAAGGAGGCGCTGGCGCACGTCGGTGACGAGGACGAGCCGGGCGGCGGGGTGGACTTCCGCAAGCTCGCCATGCAGCCGGGCAAGCCCCAGGGCTTCGGCTCGATCGGCCCCGACCACACCCCGCTGCTCGCGCTGCCCGGCAACCCGGTGTCGTCGTACGTCTCCTTCGAGCTGTTCGTGCGGCCCGCGATCCGCACCCTGATGGGACTGCCCGACGTGCACCGCCCGACGGTCACCGCGTCCCTGGCCGCGGACAAGGCGCTGACCTCGCCGAAGGGCCGCCGGCAGTTCCTGCGCGGCAGCCACGCCGACGGACGGGTCACCCCCGTCGGCGGCTCCGGCTCCCACCTGGTGGCCGCCCTCGCGCAGGCGAACGCGCTGATCGTCGTCCCCGAGGACACCGAGTCCGTCGAGCCCGGCGCCCGGGTCGAGGTGGTCCTGCTCGGCTGACCGGCCCCCGATGGCGGTACCGTGTCGCGCACAGCAGGCCCACGCGCCGCACCGCGCCGGGCCACGACCGGGAGCGCCACACGAGCATGAGTACGCAGGACCGAGCGCCGAGCGGCGGACAGGACCCGCAGGACCGGCTGACCCACATCGACGAGGCGGGCGCCGCCCGCATGGTCGACGTGTCCGGCAAGGACGTGACCGCGCGCACCGCCCGCGCCAGTGGACGCGTCCTGGTCGCGCCCCGCGTGATCGAGCTGCTGCGCGGCGAGGGCGTACCGAAGGGCGACGCCCTGGCCACCGCCCGCATCGCGGGCATCATGGGCGCCAAACGCACCCCCGACCTGATTCCCCTGTGCCACCCGTTGTCGGTGTCCGGTGTGAAACTGGACCTGTCGGTCGCGGACGACGCCGTGGAGATCACCGCCACGGTGAAGACGACGGATCGCACGGGCGTCGAGATGGAGGCGCTCACCGCGGTCTCCGTCGCCGCGCTCACCGTGGTCGACATGGTCAAGGCGGTCGACAAGGGAGCGGTCATCACGGACGTGCGGGTGGAACAGAAGACGGGCGGCAAGTCCGGCGACTGGAACCGGTCATGACCCCCCACGGTTCCGTGGGCGGCGCGCCGCCCGGACCGTACACCGCCCTGGTGGTCACGGCGTCCAACCGCGCCGCCGCCGGTGTCTACGAGGACAAGGGCGGCCCGCTGGTCGCCGAGGGCCTGCGCGGCTTCGGCTTCAGCGTCGACGGCCCTCGGGTGGTGCCCGACGGCGACCCCGTCGAGGCGGCGCTGCGGGCGGGCGCCGACGCGGGGTACGACGTGATCGTCACCACCGGCGGCACCGGCATCTCGCCCACCGACCGCACCCCCGAGGCGACCCGCGCCGTGATCGACCACGAGGTCCCGGGCATCGCGGAGGCGATCCGGGCGTACGGCCGGGACAAGGTGCCGACCGCGGCCCTCTCCAGAGGCCTGGCCGGAGTGGCGGGCGGGACGCTGATCGTCAACCTGCCGGGCTCCTCCGGCGGTGTGAAGGACGGCCTGGCCGTACTGGAGCCGCTGTTGAGGCACGCCGTGGACCAGCTCCGCGGCGGCGACCACCCGAGACCCGCCAGTGACGGGGGTGCGAGCTGAACAGCCCCTCCTGGCCCGCGGAGCTGAGGGACGGCGACATCGTCCTGAGGCCGATAAGGCTGCGCGACCAGCGGACCTGGCGCGAGGTCAACCGGCGCAACCGGGACTGGCTGCGCCCGTGGGAGGCCACCATTCCGCCGCCCGGGCCCGCCGGTCCGATCGCGCACCGGCCGACCTACCGGCAGATGGTGCGGCACCTGAGGTCCGAGGCGCACGCGGGCCGGATGCTGCCGTTCGTCATCGAGTACCAGGGGCGGCTGGTCGGTCAGTTGACGGTGGCCGGCATCACCTGGGGCTCGATGTGCTCCGGACACGTCGGCTACTGGGTGGACGAGGCGGTGGCCGGCCGCGGTGTGATGCCGACGGCCGTGGCGATGGCCGTGGACCACTGTTTCCGCACCGTCGGACTGCACCGCGTCGAGGTCTGTATTCGCCCCGAGAACGCGCCCAGTCGCCGGGTCGTGGAGAAACTCGGATTCCGCGAGGAGGGTCTCAGGCCGCGTTATCTGCACATCGACGGAGCCTGGCGGGACCATCTCGTCTTCGCGCTCACCGCGGAAGAGGTTCCCGAGGGTCTGCTGCGGCGCTGGCGCCGGTCGCGGGACCGCGGCGCGCCGAACGCGGGCAACAGAGGAAGCGGCGGGAGCAGCGGGAACGCCGGGAACATCGGAAATTGAATACACGTTCGAATTTGATCGCGTGGCGATCGTCCGGGGACGGGTAATTTCCCGCCCTGACAGTCGGCTGATCGGATCGGTCACAAGAAAAGTTCGAAATATCAGCCAGATCGTGCGACACACCGGCTCAATTGGCGGATGGCCTCACACAAACCCCTCTACCGTGTGAGGCGTGAGCAGCAGCGGCCTGATCTACGCAGTCATCGTCGGGGCCTGGGCCGCCTACTTGGTGCCGATGTGGCTCCGTAGGCAGGACGAGCTGAACGAGGCCCGTCCGACGGAACGCTTCAGTACCGCCATCCGGCTGCTGTCCGGACGGGCGGGCATGGAGCGCCGGTACGCCAAGGACCTGCGGTCGCGCCCCGCCGACGAGGCGGAGCCCGGCACCGACGCCCCGGACGCCGTCACCGACTCGGTGGACGTCCGGGCCTTCGCCGTGTCCAGGACCCGACGGCACACCCGGCCGGCCCCGCCGCAGCAGACGGCGGAGCGGCCCGAGACGGCACGCCCGCAGCCGGGCGGCCCCGGGCACCACCCCAGATCCGGGCAGTCCCCGGCACCCGGCCATCCGGTGGAGAGCGGTACGGCACCGGCGCGGGGACAGGTGCCGCACGCCCGGCGCGCGCCCGAGTCACCTGCGGCGGCCGCGGCACGGGCCCGGCGCACCAAGGTTCTCGCCCGCCGCCGGCGTACCACCGTGATGCTCTTCCTGGCCTTCACGCTCGGCGCGGTCGTCGCGGCGGTCGGCGGGCTCGCGTTCCTGTGGGCGCCGGGGGTGCCCGCGGTGCTGCTCAGCGCCTACATCGCCCACCTGCGCGCGCAGGAACGCCGCCGCTTCGCCTTCCAGATGGACCGCCGCCAGGCCGAGGTCGCCGCTCAGCGGCTGCGCGACCGCGACCCCCGCCCGCGCCGGCGCACACCTGCCGCCCCCGGCGGGCCCGGCGGGCCCGCCGGACCCGCCGGCGACCTCGACACGGAGGAACCGGACGACGGCCCCGACGCGGAGCCCGGTGCCGGCATGTCGGCGCTCGCCGCGGACCGGCGTGCGCTGGTCGAGCAGACCGACCACGCCGAGTGGGTCGACCAGCAGCGGGAGCGCCGGGGGCGTCCGCAGGGCGACAGCTGGGACCCCGTGCCGGTGCCCCTGCCGACCTACGTGACCGCGCCGGTCGCCCCCCGTGCCACGCCCGACGTGGACCTGGCGGCGCCGGACGCGTGGAGCTCGGCCCGCTCCAGCGCCGTCGCGCCCGACCAGGAGGACGCCGCCCGGGCCTCGACGCCGGACCGGGACCGCCCGGCGGCCCCTGCCGGGGAGCGTCCGGCGACCGAGGCCGAGGAGCGCCCGGAGACCCCCGGCCGCAGCGACGCCCGCCGTGCCGCGTCGGCCCGCCGGGCCAGGGAACGGGGCCGCACCCCGCTCTTCGACCAGTACGAAGACGGCGACCGGCCCCGCGCGGCCAACGAGTAGAAGCGATTTTTGAGCAGGCCGGTAGGGGTGCTAAAGTTTCACTCGTTGCAAGGGCCTGTGGCGCAGTCCGGTAGCGCACCTCGTTCGCATCGAGGGGGCCAGGGGTTCGAATCCCCTCAGGTCCACGCACGGCCGTCCTTGAGTCAGCTCAAGTTCGGTTGACGAGATCCCGGCGATCATGATGATCGCGCGGGATCTCCGTCGTTTCCGGGGTGTTTGCCGGACGTGCCGCGTACGGCGGGCAGTTCGTCCGCCTGCGGGTGGGCTCACGGCGGCGTTTCCTGGAGACGCACTGCCTTGCGGGCGTGGAGATCGACGGCCGCACGCACCCCTGAACACAAACGCCGAGCCGCGTCCGGCAGTTGTGAAAGCCGGCGGTGTCCCGACGCCGGAGAGCCGGCTCACGACGGTGTGATGCCGTCGTGAAGTGCCGGTCCGGCGACGTGGGCATCCGTACCACTCGGCCGGAGAGCGGCATGGGGAGGGCGGGCCGAGGCGAAGGCCACGGTGAGCTGGTCGAGCAGGGACGCCGCGCGGGGGTGGGGGTCGCGCCGTGGCGTGATCGTGTAGATGCCGCGGGTCGGGGGATCGACGAGCTCCACGGTGGTGACGTCGGTCCGCAGTGCGCGCGCCAGCACCCCGGGGATCAGCGCGATGGCGTGGCCGGTCGCGACCAGGGCCAGTTTGCCGGGCAGATCCGCCGCGGCGAGGTCGATGCGGGCGCCGACACCGGCGCGGGCGGCGTGCTGGTGCAGGAGTGCCGCCGAACCGTCGTTGTCCTCGGCCCAGATCTGGTCGGCCAGTGTGCGCATGTGCACCGGGCCGCGCCCGGCCGACGGGTGGTCGACGGGCAGTGCGACGACCATGTCGTCCAGCCCGAGGAACCGGCGTTCGACCCGCGGGTCATGGGGCAGGCCCGGCGGTGCGTCGGTGACCACGGCGATGTCGAGATCGCCGGTGGTCACACGGTGGTGCAGCTGTGCGCTCAGACCGGGAAGCAGGCTCCACCGGACCGGACCGGCCTGCCGCAGCAGCGCCCGGACGGCCTCGGGAACGATCCCCGCGGCGAGAGAGGGTGTCGCACCTATGGTCAGTGGCCGGTCGAACGCCCCGTCGCCCGCCTCCCGTGCCGCGCTTACGGCACGGTCCGCCTCGTTGAGCGTGGCCAGAGCGTGGTGGCGGAACACCTCGCCGGCCGGGGTCGGGCGCACACCGCGCGCGTGCCGCTCCATCAGGGGCACGCCGAGCTGCCGCTCCAGACCGGCGATCTGCCGGGAGACGGCCGACTGCGTGTGATGGAGTTCGGCGGCCGCCGCCGACAGCGACCCGAGTCGGCACACGGTCACGAAGGTCCGCCACACCGTCAGTTCCATGGCGCCAGTATGACCAGCCGCTATGCGGGCTCCGCAGAGCCGCCCTGCACGACCTGCGCTTGTCGCAGCCCGTGTGCTGCACCAGCCTGGCGCGCATGACCCCACCACACACGATCGCCGTCCTCGGCCTGGGACGCATGGGCGAGGCGATCGCGACGCGACTGGCCGGCCAGGGCTGGGACGTCGTCGGCTGGACACGCTCCGGGCACACGTCGGGCACCGTCGAGACGACCGGTGATCCGAACGACGCCGTGGCGAAGGCCGACCTCGTGCTCCTGGCACTGTTCGACGGCCCCGCCTGCCGGCAAGTCCTCGACGACGTCCGTGACTCCCTGCGTGCGGGGGCGACGGTCCTGAACACCAGCACCGTCGCCCCCGCCGAAGCCTCGGCCCTGGCCCGGCACATCGGCCCGGCCTACATCCACGCGCCCGTGCTCGGCTCCGTACCGGCCGCCGCCGCCGGAGCCCTGCAGATCCTTGCCGCCGCCAACCAGGAGACGCTTGACCGAGTCAGGCCGGTCCTGGCAGCGCTCGGCACCGTGCGGCCCGTCGACGACGCCTCCACCGCCGCCGCCCTGAAGCTGATCGCCAACCACAGCCTCGCCGGCGCCGTCCTCGCGCTGCGCGACGCGCTACGGCAGGCCGACGCCCTCGGCCTGCCCCGGACCCAGGTACTGGACGTCCTCGAACTCGGCCAACTGGGCGGGCTCGTGGCCCGCAAACGCCCCTTCCTCACCGACCGGCCCGGCGCCGGCACGGCCGAGTTCACCATCGGCGCACTGGCCAAGGACATGGCTCTGCTGGCCGCCGCGTCCCACACCCCCCTGCGCGGCGCGGCCGGCCCGGCCCACACCCCAGCCGACTCCGAAGCCGACATCGCCGTCGCCGCCACGGCGCCCGCCGCGGCAGACGCCGTACTCGAACCACTCCGCGCCTACATCCGCGGACACGCCACCGGCGACCCCGCCCACTTCCGCGACGCGTTCCTGCCCACCGCCCACATCGAGGGACTCCGCGGCGGCGCCTTCGTCTCCTGGCCCCTGGACGAGTACTGCGCCCTCTTCCAGGGCCGGCCGGCCCCGGACGAGGCGACCCGCTCACGCCGCATCGACACCCTCGACGTCCACGGCACCGTCGCGACCGCGACCATGACGCTCTCGCACGGCCCGGACACCTTCACCGACATCTTCCTGCTGGTCCACGCCGACCACGGCTGGCGCATCGCCAACAAGGCGTATCACCGCCACCCCTGAGGAGCCGGGGAACGCTCACCGCACACACGGGGAACGACCTCCAGGGCGCCCGTGCCGGTGCGGCGCGCTACGGGACCTGGAGGGCCTTCGCGTAGCAGAGGCTCTCCTCGTGGAAGCGGTAGTAGCCGAACTTCCCGCACGGCTCGTAACCGCTGGACGTGTACAGGGCCACCGCCTCCGGCTGCTTGGTGCCCGTCTCCAGCACCATCCGGGTCCGGCCCGCCGCACGGGCGTCCTCCTCCAGGGCGGCCAGGATGCGGCGGGCCAGACCGCGTCCGCGCATCTGCTCGATCACGAACATCCGCTTGAGCTCCGCGTCCCCGTCGAGGTTCCCCTCGTCGTTGGCGTCCTGGCTGCGCCAGCCGCCCGAGGCGACGGGGACCCCGTTCTCGTCGTACGCGATCAGGTAGTGGCCGTTCGGCGGCGCGAAGTCCGAGGGGTCCAGGTGCGTGGCGTCGCCGCCGTCGCCGTAGCGGACGTCGTACTCGGCCTGGACCTCGTCGTTGAGCTTCACGGCGTCGGGGTGGTCGAAGGGGACCCGGCGTATGTTCATGCTACCTACCGTATATCGATGCTAAGTCCGGGATCGGGGCACCGTCCAGTGTGCCGGTATCGTGCCGGGGTGCTCACCGTGACCTCCGTCAACGTCAATGGCCTGCGCGCCGCCGCGAAGAAGGGCTTCGTGGAGTGGCTCGCCGGCACCTCCGCCGACGTGCTGTGCCTCCAGGAGGTGCGGGCCGAAGCCGGCCAGCTGCCCGAACACGTCCGCACCCCCGAGGGCTGGCACGTGACGCACGCCCCCGCGGCCGCCAAGGGCCGCGCCGGCGTCTCCCTCTACACCCGCCGCGAGCCCGACGCCGTCCGGGTCGGCTTCGGTTCGTCCGAGTTCGACACCGGCGGCCGCTACGTCGAGGCCGACCTGCCCGGTGTGACGGTCGCCTCCCTCTACCTCCCCTCCGGCGAGGTCGGCACCGAGCGCCAGGACGAGAAGATCCGCTTCATGGGCGAGTTCCTGGCCTACCTGAAGGAGCTGCGCGAGCGCGCCGCCGCCGAGGGGCGGGAGGTCGTGGTCTGCGGCGACTGGAACATCGCCCACCGTGAGGCCGACCTGAGGAACTGGCGCGCCAACAAGAAGAACTCCGGGTTCCTGCCGGAGGAGCGGGAGTGGCTGACCCGCGTCCTGGACCCGGCCGACGGCGGTTACGTGGACGTCGTGCGCGCCCTGCACCCGGACGTCGAGGGGCCGTACTCGTGGTGGTCGTACCGGGGCCGGGCCTTCGACAACGACAGCGGGTGGCGGATCGACCTCCACGCCGCCACCCCGGGCCTGGCCGCCAAGGCGCTCAAGGGGTACGTCGAGCGGGCCGCCACGCACGCCGAGCGCTGGTCCGACCACGCGCCGGTCACGGTGGTCTACGACCGCTGAGGGGTCACTCGCCCCCCGTCCGGTCCGTCTGCCGGCGCATCCGCCGGTCCAGCGCCAGGGACAGTTCCGCCTCCACCACGCTGCGGGCCAGCGGGCGCAGGCGGTGGAGGTCCCGTTCGGGGGCGTGGCGCAGTATCAGGTCGGCGAAGAGTTCGGCGAGGGCGTCGGCGTGTTCGCGGACGCGGGCGCCGGCCTGGAGGACCTCGCCGAGCGGTATGCCCTCGCGGACCAGGGCGGAGGAGACCTCCAGCAGGCGGTGGCTGATGTGGACCAGTTCGTCGCCGTCGGTGCCGAGGTAGCCCAGCTCCATCGCGGCGGCCAGGTTCTCCGGGGTGACCTCGCCCTCGAAGCGGGCGGCGAGTTCCTCGGGGGTGAGGCGGACCGGGGTCTCCTCGGTGGGCTGGCCGAGGCCGAGCAGGTCGCCGACGTCGCGGCCGTGGTCGAAGGCGTCGGCCAGTTCCGCGATGCCGTTCAGGGTGTGGCCGCGGTCCAGCAGCGCGGCGATGGTGCGCAGCCGGGCCAGGTGGTGGTCGTCGTACCAGGCGATGCGGCCCTCGCGGCGGGGCGGCGGGATCAGTTTGCGTTCGCGGTAGAAGCGCAGGGTGCGCACCGTGATGCCGGCCAGCCGGGCCAGTTCCTCTATGCGGTATTCGCGCTTCTCGGTCACGTCCACGACCTTAGGGCGTACCGCCGGTAACTTTCCTCCGCCCGACCCCTACCCATGAGTACGGACCTGTTCTACGCTCCCATTGCGCCAGTGTTCACTGGCATGGTTCGAGGCGGTTCCAGGTTCCAGACGGTCCAGGCAAGCGTGGAGGCTCCCAGATGGCCGAGCAAGGGCAGGTTCACGAACACGTACGGGTGGCGGTGATCGGTTCCGGCTTCGGCGGCCTCGGGGCCGCCGTGCGGCTGCGGCGCGAAGGGATCACCGACTTCGTCGTACTGGAGCGGTCCGGCAGCGTCGGCGGCACCTGGCGGGACAACAGCTACCCCGGCTGTGCCTGCGACGTCCCGTCCCACCTGTACTCCTTCTCCTTCGCGCCCAACCCCGAGTGGCCGCGCACTTTCTCCGGGCAGGAGCACATCCGCGCCTACCTGGAGCACGTCACCGACACCTTCGGGCTGCGCCCCCACCTCCGCTTCGACTCGGAGGTGAAGCGGATGGCGTGGGACGGCGAGCAGCTGCGGTGGGAGATCGAGACCGTGCGCGGCACCCTCACCGCCGACGTCGTCGTGTCCGCGACCGGCCCGCTGTCCGACCCCAAGATGCCGGACGTCCCGGGACTCGACTCCTTCCCCGGCAAGGTCTTCCACTCCGCCCGCTGGGACCACGGCTACGACCTCACCGGCAAGCGCGTCGCCATGATCGGCACCGGCGCCTCCGCCATCCAGATCGTGCCGTCCATCCAGCCGGCGGTGGGCCGGCTCACCCTCTTCCAGCGCACCCCGGCCTGGGTGATGCCCCGCATGGACCGGGCCATCAGCGGCGCCGAGCGGGCCCTGCACCGGGCGGTGCCCGCCACCACCAGGCTGCGCCGCGGGCTGCTGTGGGGCATCCGGGAACTCCAGGTGCAGGCGTTCACCAAGCACCCCGACGAGCTGGGCTTCGTCGAGCGGATCGCCAAGCGCAACATGGCCGCCGCCATCAAGGACCCGGCCCTGCGCGCCAAGCTCACCCCCGACTACCGCATCGGCTGCAAGCGGATCCTGCTGTCGAGCACGTACTACCCGGCGCTCGCCGAGCCCAACGTCGACGTGGTCGCGAGCGGGCTCAGCGAGGTGCGGGGGTCGACGCTGGTCGCCGCCGACGGCACCGAGGCCGAGGCGGACGCGATCATCTTCGGCACCGGGTTCCACGTCACCGACATGCCCATCGCCGAGCGGGTCGTGGGCGCGGACGGGCGGACGCTGGCCGAGACCTGGAAGGGCGGCATGGAGGCGCTGCGCGGCGGCACGGCGGCCGGCTTCCCCAACTTCATGACGGTCATCGGGCCCAACACCGGCCTCGGGAACTCGTCCATGATCCTGATGATCGAGTCCCAGCTGAACTACCTGGCGGACTACCTGCGTCAGCTGAACGTCCTCGGCGGCCGCACCGCCCTCGACCCGCGCCCCGCCGCCGTGCGCAACTGGAACCACCGGGTGCAGGAGCGGATGAAGCGCACGGTGTGGAACACCGGCGGCTGCACCAGCTGGTACCTGGACGCGAGCGGCCGCAACACCACCGTCTGGCCCGGCACGACCGCCGAGTTCCGGCGGGAGACACGGCGCGTGGACCTCGCGGAGTACCAGGTGCTGCGCCCGGCCCCCGCGACGGCCGCCGCGGAGCCCGCGGCGAAGGCCGCCGACGCGGACGCCGAGGTGAGCGCGTGAACCGCCTGCCGCACGTCGCCGACGGGCCGTACGCCCCGCCCGTACCCGACCGCGAGCTGACCGTCACCGCCGCCGACGGCGCCCGGATACACGTGGAGGTGCACGGCCCCGAGGACGCCCCCGCGGTCGTCCTCGCGCACGGCTGGTGCTGCTCCATCGCCTTCTGGGCGGCGCAGATCCGCGAACTGGCCGCCGACCACCGCGTCATCGCCTACGACCAGCGCGGCCACGGGCGCAGCCCGGCCAACCCGGCGTACGGCACCGAGCCGCTCGCCGACGACCTCGAAGCCGTCCTCACGGCCACCCTCGCGCCGGGTGAGCGGGCCGTGATCGCCGGGCACTCCATGGGCGGGATGACGCTGATGGCCGCGGCGGCCCGCCCCGCGGTGCGCGAGCACGCGGCGGCCGTCCTGCTGTGCAGCACGGGCAGCGCACGTCTGGTGGCGTCCGCCACGGTGCTGCCGATGCGGGCGGGTCGAGCGCGCACCTGGCTGACCCGGCGCATCCTGGGCTCCCGGGCACCGCTCGGGCCGGTCACACCGCTCGCCCGCCGGATCCTCAAGTACGGGACGATGGGGCCCGGTTCGCGGCCGCAGGCGGTCGACGCCTGCGCCCGGATCGTGCACGCCTGCCCGAGCCGGGTGCGGCACGGCTGGTCGCAGGTGCTCGACCTGCTCGACCTCGACCTCGGCGTACGGGAGTTGCGGATGCCGGTGGAGATCGTGGTGGGTACGGCGGACCGGCTGACGCCGCCCGTGCACGCCCGCGCGCTGGCCGCCGCGCTGCCCGACTGCGTGGGCGTGACCGAACTGCCGGGCCTCGGCCACATGACGCCGGTGGAGGCGCCGGAACTGGTCACCGGCAAGATACGGGCCCTCGCGGCCACCTACATACCCAGCGCACGCGACGAGCGTGCCGTAC
Source organism: Streptomyces sp. BK208 (assembly GCF_004364245.1). Taxonomy (GTDB): domain Bacteria; phylum Actinomycetota; class Actinomycetes; order Streptomycetales; family Streptomycetaceae; genus Streptomyces. Next base: position 280,807 of record NZ_SOAV01000010.1, read on the forward strand.
ACGCCGTGGAGGGCGCATGAGCAGGGTGAGCCTGGAAGGACGGGTCGCCGTCGTCACCGGAGCGGCGCGGGGCGTCGGGGAGTTGATGGCCCGCAAGCTGTCCGCGCGCGGGGTGAAGGTCGCGCTGGTCGGCCTGGAACCGGACGAACTCAAGCAGGTCTCCGCCCGGTTGCACAGCGACAGCGACCACTGGCACGCCGACGTCACCGACCACGAGGCGATGGCCCGGGTGGCGGCGGAGGTCCGGGAACGCTTCGGGAAGGTCGACATCGTCGTCGCCAACGCGGGCGTCGCCACCGGCGGCCCCTTCGTCGACTCCGACCCCGAGTCCTGGCGGCGGGTCATCGAGGTCAACCTGATCGGCTCGGCGGTGACCGCCCGCGCCTTCCTGCCCGCGCTGCTGGAGAGCCGCGGCTACCTGCTCCAGATCGCCTCGTTGGCCGCCCTCACCCCCGCCCCGATGATGAGCGCCTACTGCGCCTCCAAGTCCGGCGTCGAGGCGTACGCGCACAGCCTGCGCGGCGAGGTCGGGCACCGGGGCGTGAAGGTCGGCGTCGGCTACCTGTCCTGGACCGACACCGACATGGTGCGCGGCGCCGACCAGGACGACGTGATGCGCGAGCTGCGGCAGCGGCTGCCCTGGCCGTCCAACAAGACCTACCCGCTGGGCCCGGCCGTCGACCGGCTCGTGGAGGGCGTCGAGCGCCGCTCCGCGCACGTCTACGGGCAGTGGTGGCTGCGGGGCATGCAGGGCGTGCGCGGTTACCTGCCCGCCGTCATCGGCACCGTCGGACAGCGCGAGATGCGGCGCTTCGGGGACCGGCTCGACGGCCTGCGGACCGGCCTCGTCGGGGCCGGCGGAGCGGCCGACGAACAGCGTCCGACCAGCGCGACTACGGTCCGTAAGTGATCGACATGCGCACGGTCACGGCTCATGTGAATCTGATCGAGCGCCCGGCCGATCCGGTCGGGCCCGATCACCACAGGAGTGAACCCACATGGGTATGAAGGACCAGTTCCAGGACAAGGCCGAGCGCATGCAGCAGCAGGGCAAGCAGCGCGCCGAGCAGGCGAAGGACCAGTTCCAGAACCGCGACCGCCGTCGTGACGAGGACGAGATGGACCCGTCCTCCTCGCGCCGCCGGGAGTCGGAGCGCCAGGACCCGTCCGCGCGCCGTCGCGACGAGGACGAGCGGCTCGCGGACAGCTTCGACGCCTGACGCACCGCCGCTGTGAGGTGAGAGGGCGCCCCCCGTCGTACGGGTGGGCGCCCTTTCCCATGCCGCCGGGCCCTGCGGAGGTTCCTACTCCCCTTCCCGCCCCCGCGGCGGCAGCGGCGGACGCGAGCGGTCGGGTACCGCGTCGTAACCGGGCGGTGTGGCGGGCGGGTTGGTCTCCAGCAGCTCCAGTGCCAGCCGGACCGCCTCGTCGAGGACCGGGTAGCGGCCCTCGGCCCAGTCCAGGGGGGTGCGCAGCGCCTCGACGTCGGGGGCGACGCCGTAGTTCTCCACGGTCCAGCCGTAGGCGTCGAACCAGGCGGCGTTCATCGGCACCGTGATCACCGAGCCGTCGCCGAGGCGGTGCCGGCCGGTCATGCCGACCACACCGCCCCAGGTGCGCTGCCCGACCACCGGGCCGAGCCGCAGCAGCTTGAACGCGGCGGTGATCATGTCGCCGTCGGAGGAGGTCGCCTCGTCGGCGACCGCGACGACCGGCCCGCGCGGGGCGTTGGAGGTGTACGACACCGGCTGGGCGTCGCGGGTGAGGTCCCAGCCCAGGATGGTCCTGGTCAGCTTCTCGATGACCAGCTCGCTGATGTGCCCGCCCGCGTTGCCGCGCACGTCCACGATGAGCGCGGGCCGGGACACCTCCATGCGCAGGTCGCGGTTGAACTGCGCCCAGCCGGAACCGCCCATGTCCGGGATGTGCAGGTACCCGCACTGTCCGCCGCTCAACTCCCGCACCACCGCACGGCGTTTGGCCACCCAGTCCTGGTAGCGCAGCGGGCGTTCGTCGACGAGCGGCACGACCGCGACCCGGCGGGAGGGGCCGGGGACGCCCTCGCCGGGTGCGAAGGTCAGCTCCACCGTGGTGCCGCCGGCGCCCGCCAGCAGCGGGGACGGGCCGAGGACCGGGTCGACCGGGCGGCCGTCGACGTGGGTCAGTACGGCACCGTCGCGGATGCCCGTGCCGGCCAGCGGCGAGCGGGCCTTGGAGTCCGAGGAGTCGCCCGGCAGGATCCGCCCGACCACCCACCGCCCGTCCCGGCAGACGAGGTTCGCGCCGAGCAGCCCCTGCCGCCGCTGGTAGTGGGCGGGGCCCTCGTTGCGCCGGCCGGCGACGACGTAGGCGTGCGAGGTGCCCAGCTCACCGAGCACCTCGCGCAGCAGGTCGGCGAACTCGTCGGGGGAGGCGACCCGTTCGAGCAGCGGGCGGTACTGGTCCAGGACCCCGTCCCAGTCGATGCCGCACATCCCCGGGTCCCAGAAGTAGGCGCGGATCAGGCGGCCCGCCTCGTCGTACGCCTGGCGCCACTCGGCGGCCGGGTCGACCTCGTGCAGGATGCGGCGCAGGTCGATCCAGGTGGTCGAGTCGCCGTCGCCGGCCTCGGTCGCCGGTACGGCCCGCAGGTCGTCCTCGTCGAGCACGACCAGGCGGCTGCCGTCGCCGCTGACCCGGAACCAGTCCAGGTGGTCGACCAGTTCGGACTTCCTGGCCTTGGCCAGGTTGAAGTGCTCCAGCGTGGGCCGCTCGCTCGGGTCGGCCGGGTTGGCGAAGGTCTCCCCGAGCGCGCCCGAGATCGGCCAGCGCAGCCAGACCAGGCCGCCGCCCGCCACCGGCTCCAGCGTCGAGTACTTGGAGGCGGCGACCGGGAACGGCGTCACCCGGTTCTCCAGCCCCTCGACCTCGACGGTGACCGCGCCGCCCTCGCCGGTCTCGTCCTCCAACGGGTCCAGGCCCCCTGCGGCGGGGCGGCCCTCGGGGTTGAGGGCGAAGGGGGAGGGGGTCGCGGAGGACAGCGGCACCAGGTAGGGGCGGCAGCCCAGCGGGAAGGACAGGTCGCCGGTGTGCACGTCGTACACCGGGTCGAAGCCGCGCCAGGACAGGAAGGCCAGATAGCGGCCGTCCCGGGTGAACACCGGGTTCTCGTCCTCGAAGCGGCCGTTGGTGACGTCGACGACGAGGGTGCCCTCGGGGCCGTCGATCCGGGCCATCTTGATCTGCCGCAGGGTGCGTCCGATGCCGGGGTGCGACCAGGTGAGCCAGGTCCCGTCGGGGGAGAAGGCGAGGTCGCGCACGGGGCCGTTGACGGAGCGGATCAGCTCGGTCACCTGGCCTTCGGCGGTCGCGGGGGCGCCCGGGGCGCCCGGCGTCATGGTGTCCCCGGCGTCGGCGTCGGCGTCGTTGTCGGCGTCGTCGGCGGGGGCGTCCGGGCCGGTGCCTGTGGCGGTCGGCGGCAGACCCATGCCGCCCGGCTCGCCCGGGGTGCCGGAGTCCCCGGCGGCCGTCGCCACCGCGTCCTCGTCCCCCGCGTCCGCCGGGTACCCGACGCCGGCCGCGTCCAGGACTGTGGCCGCCTCCGTGTCCGGCTCCGTGACGTCGAGGATCAGCAGCCTCCCGTCGTGCGAGGCGACGGCGAGGCGCTCGCCGGCCGGGTCCGACACCAGCTCCAGGACCCGGCCCAGCCGTCCGGTGGCCAGCCGCCGGGCCGCGCGGCCGCCGGTCGCCCGGGGCAGGTAGGAGATCTCGACCGCGTCCTCACCCTCCGCGTCCGTCACGTACGCGATCCGTCCGCTCTCCCCGAGCATCTCCGGCAGCCGCACCCGCACCCCCGGGGTGTCGGCGATGGTGCGGGCCGGGCCGTCGCGGTGGGTGAGCCAGTACAGGCCGCCGCGGACGACGACGGCGCTCGCGCGGCCCGTCTCGTCGACGGAGACACCACCGACGTGCTGCGCGGCGGGCACCTGGTACGTACGGCGTCCCGCCCGCGGACCGCTCAGCCGCACGTCGAGCCGGCGGGGTGCCGAGCCGGGCGCGAGGTCGTCGACGAGCCACAGGTCGCCCGCGCACTGGTACACCACCCTGGTGCCGTCGCTCGCGGCGTTGCGGGCGTAGAACGCGTCGTGGTCGGTGTGCCGGCGCAGGTCGGTGCCGTCGTGGGCGCAGGAGTAGAGGTTGCCGACGCCCTCGTGGTCGGAGAGGAAGGCGATCCGGCCGCCGACGAACATCGGCGCGGCGAGGTGCCCGCCGAGGCCGGGCAGCAGCCGCTCGCCGTGCAGCCAGAGCCGGCCCGTGGCGCCGCCCCGGTAGCGCTTCCACGCGGCGGGCTCGTGCGGCGGGGTGCCGGTGAGCAGGAGGGTCCTGCGCTCGCCGTCGAGGTCGGCGGCCTGGATGTCGGTGACCGGTCCCCAGGGCAGCTTGCGGCCGGGATCGCCGTCGGGGGCGACCTTGTAGGCCCAGGTGAGGTGCGAGAAGGGCTCGCCGTGCGAGGCGACGGCGAGGACGGCGGTGGTGCCGTCGGGATCGGGGGGAGACCAGCCGCAGACCCGGGTGTCGAGGCCGCCCCAGTGGGTGAGCTGCCGCCCGGGGCCGCCGTCCACCGGCACCAGGTGGACCTCCGGCACGAGGGTGCGCCAGCTGGTGTACGCGATGTGCCGGCCGTCGGGGGAGAAGCGGGGGTGACCGGCCTTGGTGCGGTCGACGGTGAGCCGCCAGGCCCGGCCCGGACCGTCGAGGGGCGCGAGCCAGAGGTCGTCCTCGGCCACGAAGCACAGCTGGCCGCCACTGAGGTGCGGAAGGCGCAGATAACTCACCCACCCCATGCTTTTCCGGCTGCCGGGTACCGGCAACTTATGCGTTACCGACAACCGTGACCCAGACCACGAACGAAACCGTTTCGTTTCGTTAGGCGGTGGGGTACCTTCGTCATGTACGAAACGGTGTCGTTCTGACCGAGCGGGACGGAGAGGAGTGAGCGAGATGACGGAGACCGCCACCGCGCGCCGCAGCCGGATCACTCCCGAGCGCGAGGCCGAGCTGTACGAGGCCGTGCTCGACCTGCTCCGCGAAGTCGGGTACGACGCACTCACCATGGACGCCGTGGCCGCCCGCACCCGGTCCAGCAAGGCGACGCTCTACCGCCAGTGGGGCGGCAAGCCCGAGCTGGTCGTCAAGGCCGTCCGGCACAACAAGCCGGGTTCGCCCGCCGACGTCGACACCGGCTCCCTCCGCGGCGACCTGCACGCCCTGATGGTCCGCGAGGACGACTGCACCATGGAGCAGAACTCCGCGCTGATGCGCGGCCTGGCCATGGCGCTGCACCAGAATCCGGACCTGCGCCGCGCCTTCCGGGAGCAGCTCGTCGAACCGGAGATGGCGGAGGGCCGGAAGGTCCTGCAGCGCGCCATCGACCGCGGCGAGATCAGACCGGACTGCCCGGCGCTGGACTTCGTCGTCCACATGCTGATCGGCGGATTCGCCACGCGCACGCTGCTGGACGACCAGCCGCCGACGCAGGCGTTCATCGCCTCCTACCTCGACGCCGTGGTCCTCCCCGCCCTCGGCGCCCCCACCCACTGAACCGTCCCCTGAAGCTGAGCCCCACCTGACGTAACCGCTCACGTCGTCGGGCCGTTCCCCCCTGCCCTGAAGACCCACGACCTGACCGGGAGTACGCCCCCGTGGCCACGTTCCTCTACAAACTCGGCCGGCTCGCCTTCCGCCGACGACACTTCGTCGCCCTGATCTGGGTGGCCCTGCTGACGCTCGCCGGCGTCGGCGCGGCCAGCGCCCCGCCCGCCGGCAACTCCTCCTTCTCCATCCCGGGAACGGAGGCCCAGAAGGCCTTCGACCTGCTGGAACAGCGCTTCCCCGGGGCGAGCGCCGACGGAGCGACCGCCCGTGTCGTCTTCAAGGCACCCTCCGGCGAGAAGATGACGGACGCCGGCAACAAGGCGACCGTCCAGAAGACCGTCGACGAGCTCGCCGACGGCTCCGAGGTCGCCTCGGTCGCCGACCCCTACCGGGGCAACGCCGTCAGCAAGGACGGCTCCGTCGCCTACGCCTCGGTGAAGTACGACGTCTCCGGCATGGAGCTGGAGGAGTCCACCAAGGACGCCCTCGAGGACGCCGCCCAGCAGGCGCGCGACGCAGGACTGACCGTCGAGATAGGCGGCGACGCGCTCCAGGCCGTCCCGGAGACCGGCGCCACCGAGGTCATCGGCATCGCGGTCGCCGCCGTCGTCCTGGTCATCACCTTCGGGTCCCTGGTCTCGGCCGGGCTGCCCCTGCTCACCGCCCTGATCGGCGTGGGCATCGGCGTCTCCTCGATCACCGCGCTGGCCAGCGCGCTGGAACTGGGCTCGACCACCTCGATCCTGGCCATGATGATCGGCCTCGCGGTCGGCATCGACTACGCCCTGTTCATCGTCTCCCGCTACCGCGCCGAGCTCGCCGAGGGACGTGAGCGCGAGGAGGCCGCCGGACGGGCGGTCGGCACCGCGGGCTCCGCGGTCGTCTTCGCCGGCCTCACGGTCGTCATCGCCCTGGTGGGCCTCGCGGTGGTCAACATCCCGATGCTGACCAAGATGGGCGTCGCGGCGGCCGGCACCGTCGCCATCGCGGTCCTGATCGCCCTGACGATGATTCCCGCGCTGCTCGGCTACGCCGGCCGCCGGGTCAAGCCGGCCGGTGCGAGGAGCAAGCTGCTCGGCCGGTCCCGCAAGGGCGAGCCGAAGGAGCCCGACGGCCGCCCGAAGCCCAACATGGGCACCCGCTGGGCGAGCTTCGTCGTCCGTCGCCCCCTGGCCGTCCTCCTCCTGGGCGTCATCGGTCTCGGCGCCGCCGCGGTCCCCGCGACCTCCCTGGAACTGGGCCTGCCCGACGACGGCTCGCAGCCGACGTCCACCACCCAGCGCCGCGCCTACGACCTGCTCTCCGACGGCTTCGGCCCCGGCTTCAACGGCCCGCTGATGGTCGTCGTCGACGCGAAGGGCAGCGACGCTCCGAAGGACGCCTTCACCGACGTCGAGAAGCAGATCAAGGACCTCGACGGCGTCGTGGCGGTCACCCCGCCCGCCCCCAACAAGGGCGGCGACACCGCGACGATCACCGTCGTCCCGGACTCCAAGCCGTCCTCCGTGCAGACCGAGGACCTGGTGCACGCCATCCGCGACGCGGGCGGCGACATCGAGGCGAAGACCGGCGCCCAGACCCTGGTCACCGGCTCCACGGCGATGAACATCGACGTCAGCCAGAAGCTCAACGACGCGCTGGTGCCGTACCTGGTCCTGGTCGTCGGGCTGGCCTTCCTCCTGCTGATCGTGGTCTTCCGCTCGATCCTGGTCCCGCTGAAGGCGGCCCTCGGCTTCCTGCTCTCCGTCATGGCGGCCCTCGGCGCGGTCGTCGCGGTCTTCCAGTGGGGCTGGCTGTCCGGCCTGATGGGCGTCGAGGAGACCGGTCCGGTCATGTCGATGATGCCGATCTTCATGGTCGGCGTGGTCTTCGGCCTGGCCATGGACTACGAGGTCTTCCTGGTCACCCGCATGCGGGAGGCCTTCGTCCACGGCGAGAAGCCCCACCAGGCGATCGTCACCGGTTTCAGGCACGGCGCCCGGGTCGTCACCGCCGCCGCGGTGATCATGATGGCGGTCTTCGCGGGCTTCATCGGCTCCAGCGAGTCCATGGTCAAGATGATCGGCTTCGGCCTCGCCGTCGCCGTCTTCTTCGACGCGTTCGTCGTCCGCATGGCCCTCGTCCCGGCGGTCCTCGCCCTGCTCGGCAAGAAGGCCTGGTGGCTGCCGAAGTGGCTGGACCGCGCGCTGCCCAACGTGGATGTCGAGGGCGAGGGCCTGCGTACGGCCGGCGAGCGGGGCTCGGGCCCCGACGAGGACCGGGAGCTGGTACGCACCTGACCCGACCCGCCGCCTCGTGACCTGAGGCGGCACAGACCAGCCGGTGAGGGCTTCCGTGGGGACGGGGCTGCCCTCACCGGCTTCCTCCTGTCCGGGGGCGCCGCGGGGGCGCCGCAACCGGGTCGCCCGCGCGCCGCACGGACTAGTACGGTGCCCTGCATGACGACGACCGACGACGCCTCCGGGTCCACCGCCGCCCACCCCCGCTTCGCCGCCGCCCTCGGCGAACTCGGCCTCGGCGACCTGGCCGGCCGGGCCCGGCGCTTCCCGGAGGCCACCCGCACCGCCACCGAGGCCGCCGCCGCGATCGGCTGCGAGCTGAGCCAGATCTGCAAGTCGCTCGTCTTCGCCGCCGACGGGGTGCCCGTGCTGGTCCTCATGGACGGCGCCTCCCGCGTCGACCTGGACCGGGTCCGCGAGGAACTCGGCGCCGCGAAGGTCACGCGGGCCAAGGCCGACGTCGTACGGGAGACCACCGGCTACGCGATCGGCGGGGTGCCGCCGTTCGGGCACCGGACCAGGACCCGGGTGCTCGCCGACCGGTCGCTGCTCGCCCACGCGACCGTCTGGGCCGCCGCCGGCACCCCGTACGCCGTCTTCCCGATGGAACCCGGGGAACTCGTCGCCGCCGCCGGCGCCACCCTCGTGGACGTGCGCGAGCGCTTCGAGTGACACCTCCGGTCACCGCCGGCCGGGTGGTGCGACCGCCGCGGGCGGGCGCACCCTGGAAGGAGGTGTTCCGGAGGTGATCGTCATGATGCACACCACAGTGGGATGGCATGTCGAGCTGGAGTTCATGGAGGACGACCAGCACACGCGGGCGGTCGCGATGGTGCGGCTCCCCGACGGCAGCGAGGTCCGCGCGCACGGCCACGCCAGCCGTCATCGGGCCGACGCCGGCCAGCCACGGGTCGGCGAGGAGGTGGCGGGCGCACGCGCGCTGAACGAGCTGGCGATGCAGCTGCTCACCAAGGCGCACGAGGAGATCGACGCGGCGTCGGGGCGGACCTCGCACCCCATCCACGTCTGACGGGTATCAGCCGGCCCGGTCCAGCGAGGCGCGGACCGCCCGTACCAGCGCCTGCGCCCGCGGGTCCGCCGTCACGGTCTTGCGGAAACCGTTGGTGACGTAACCGAGGGCGATGCCGCTCTCCGGGTCGGCGAAGCCGAGGGAGCCGCCGCGCCCCGGGTGGCCGAAGGAACCGGCGGACAGCAACGGGGACGCGCTGCCGTGCAGCATGTAGCCGAGGCCGAACCGGGTGCCGACGACCAGGATCCGGTCGGGCCCGGCGGACTCCTCGGCGCGGGCCAGCTCCATGGTCGCCGCGTCGAAGAGCCGCACGCCGCGCGTCACGCCGTCGACCTCGCCGATCAGCGCCGCGTAGAAGCGGGCCAGCCCGTCGGCCGTCGCGATGCCGTTGGCGGCCGGGAGGGCGGCGGCCCGGTACACCGGGTCGTTCTGGTCGGGGAACGGGGTGATCGCGGCGAAGGCGCGGCGGGTGAGGGAGTCCGGGTCCCCGTACGCCTCGGTGACCGCCCGCTTGGGGCGCAGCCGCGGGCCGCTCCCCGACGGTTCGGGCTCCGCCAGGCGCCCGACGCGTCCGGCCCGGCCCGCCGCCTCCTCCGCGGCGGGCAGCCCCACCCACAGGTCCAGGCCGAGCGGGCGGGCGATCTCGTCCGCGATCCACTGACCGGCGCCCCGCCCGCCCGTCACCCGGCGGACCAGCTCGTCGAGCAGCCAGCCGTACGTCAGCGCGTGGTAGCCGTGGTCGGTGCCCGGCTCCCAGACGGGGGCCTGCGCGGCGACGGCGGCGGGGCCCCGCAGCGGGTCGAGGGCCTCCTCGGGGGTGAGCGGCCGGTCCAGGACCGGCAGCCCGGCCCGGTGGCTCAGCAGGTGCCGGACCAGCACCCGCTCCTTGCCCCGCGCCTTGAACTCCGGCCAGTACTCGCCCACCGGCGCGTCCAGGTCCAGCTCCCCGCGCTGGTGCAGCAGCAGCGGTACGGCGGCGGCGACGCCCTTGGTCGCCGAGCGGACCACCTGGGCGGTGCCCCGGCGCCACGGCCCGGTGCCCTCCGTACCGTCGACGTCGCGGGCGCCGCCCCACAGGTCGACGACCTTGCGCCCGTCCCGGTAGACGGCGACGGCGGCACCCCGCTCACCGAGCGCGGTGAAGTTCTGTGCGAACGCGTCCCTCACCGGCTCGAAGCCCTCGGCCACCGTGCCGTGCACGTTCCCGCTCACCCCTGTACGCCCCTTCCGGCCGCTCGCGACAGTGGCTGCAACCGCCACCGGTTGCCCACCATTCCTCACCCGCGCGCCGACACCGACCGCGGGTCGAAGCCGAAGGGCAGTTCCAGGCGGTGGGCCCGCATCAGCGCGTCGTCCGACAGCAGCTCGGCCGTCGGACCGTCGGCCGCGATCACGCCGTCGCTGAGGACGAGGGCGCGGGGGCACAGCTCCAGGGCGTAGGGCAGGTCGTGGGTGACCATCAGGACCGTGACGTCCAGGGAGCGCAGGATGTCGGCGAGTTCGCGGCGGGAGGCCGGGTCGAGGTTGGAGGAGGGCTCGTCCAGGACCAGGATCTCCGGCTCCATGGCGAGCACCGTCGCCACCGCCACCCGGCGCCGCTGGCCGAAGGAGAGATGGTGCGGGGGCCGGTCCTTGAACTCCGCCATCCCGACCAGCGTGAGCGCCCGCTCCACGCAGGCCTCCAGCTCGGCCCCCTTCACCCCGGCCGCCGCCGGTCCGAACGCCACGTCCTCGCGCACGGTCGGCATGAAGAGCTGGTCGTCGGGGTCCTGGAAGACGATGCCGACCCGGCGCCGGATCTCCGCCATGTTCCGCCGGTCCACCGGCAGCCCGGCCACCGTGACCGTGCCGGTGCCCCCGGACAGGATGCCGTTCAGGTGGAGCACGAGGGTCGTCTTGCCCGCGCCGTTCGGCCCGAGCAGCGCGACCCGCTCGCCGCGCGCGACGGAGAAGTCCACGCCGAACAGGGCCTGGTGCCCGTCGGGGTAGGCGAAGGCGAGGCCGGAGACGTCGAGGGAGGCGGGTGCGTCGGTCGCGGGGCCGCTGGTCACGGGGTGGTCGGTCACAGGGTCCATCCCAGCAGACAGACCACCAGCGCCGCACACGGCAGGGTCAGCGCGTACGACCACTGCGCCCGGGACGCGGTCACCTCGTCGATCACCGGCATCGAACCGGCGTACCCGCGGCTGACCATGGCCAGGTGGACGCGTTCGCCGCGCTCGTAGGAGCGGATGAACAGCGCCCCCGCCGACTTGGCGAGCACGCCCCAGTGCCGTACGCCCCGCGCCTCGAAGCCCCGGGACTCCCGGGCGATCCGCATCCGGCGCATCTCGTCCGCGATCACGTCCCCGTACCGGATCATGAACGAAGCGATCTGCACCAGCAACGGAGGCAGCCGCAGCCGCTGGAGACCGAGGAGGAGTTCCCGCAGCTCGGTGGTGGAGGCGAGGATCACGGAGGCGGCGACGCCCAGGGTGCCCTTGGCCAGGACGTTCCAGGCGCCCCACAGGCCGCCGACGCTCAGCGACATGCCGAGGACGTCGACCCGCTCACCCTCCGCCACGAACGGCATGAGCACCGCGAACGCGACGAACGGCACCTCGATCAGGAGCCGCTTGAGCAGGAAGGACGCGGGCACACGGGCCGCGTACGCCACCGCCGCCAGCAGCAGCGCGTACAGGCCGAAGGCCCACATCGCCTCGCGCGGCGTCGACACCACGACGACCACGAAGGCGAAGGCCGCGGCGAGCTTGGTGTGCGGCGGCAGCCCGTGCACGGGCGAGCGGCCGTGCCGGTACAGCCGGTGGGCGTGGCCGGCGCCCACGTCAGACGGTCGTTTCCGTGTGGGTGGGGGAGGCGTCGTCGCTGCGGCGCCTGCGCACCGTCCAGAACACGGCACTGCCCGCCACGACGGTGACACCGACGCCGATCACGCCCGCCAGCCCCCCGGAGATCCGGGCATCGGTGATGTCCTTGACGCCGTAGTCGGCGAGCGGCGAGTCGGCGGCCGCGTGCTCCTCGGCCTTCTCGTCGATGCCCTTGTCGGAGGCGACCTTCTCCAGGCCGTCGGGGTCGGCGGAGGCGTAGAAGCTGACGAAGCCGGCCAGCACCAGCGAGGCGACGAGGCCGGTGATCCACACCGTGCGGTGGGAGCGGGCGGCCACGGGCGCGGGGGCCGGTGCGGCGGCCGAGGGGGCGTCGACCAGCTCGCCGTTCACCCGCAGCTTGAGCCGCTGCTGGAGCCCGCGCGCCCCGTACACCAGGTCGGGGCGCACGGCGATGACGGCGCCGACGGTCAGCGCGGTGATCGCGGCCTCACCGATGCCGATCAGCACGTGCACCCCGATCATCGCGGTGGCGACCTTGCCGATGGCGACGTCGGTGGTCCCGCCGATCCAGTACAGGAGCGTGAAGGCCAGGGCGGCGGCCGGGACGGACACCAGCGCGGCGACGAAGGAGGCGACGGTGACCGAGCGGCGGGTGCGCGGCAGGACCTTCACCAGGCCCCGGAAGAGCGCGTAGGCGACGACCGTGGTGACGATCGCCATGTCGGTGATGTTGACGCCGAGCGCGGTCAGACCGCCGTCGGCGAAGAGGATGCCCTGCATCAGCAGGACGACGGACACACACAGCACGCCGGTGTAGGGCCCGACCAGGATGGCGGCCAGCGCGCCGCCGAGCAGATGCCCGCTGGTCCCGGCCGCGACCGGGAAGTTCAGCATCTGCACCGCGAAGATGAACGCCGCGACCAGCCCGGCCAGCGGCGCCGTCCGCTCGTCCAGCTCCCGGCGCGCGCCGCGCAGGCTGACCGCGATGGCGCCCGCGGCGACGACCCCGGTCACGGCGGAGGTCGGGGCGTTGATGAATCCGTCAGGTACATGCACGCATCGATGATAGAGACCAGTTGCAAGTCGTTCGCAAGAGCGAGGTAAAAGCTGATCTCGCATGTGATATTCGGCTCACGGGGCGTGATCCGGGAAATATGGGACATTGGAGAGGGGGTGGACGCACAGCTTCGACACAGGTGGCACAGCGTAAGGGGCGACCCCATGTCCGTAGTCGAACAGTACGCACGAGCCCACATCCTGACGGACGCGGACCTCCCCGACCAGGACGACGGCGGAGCGATACCCGTCGTGCTGCGCTACGACCCCGGGCTCGACCCCTCGAAGGTCTGCGTCGCCCTGCCCGGAAGGGGCGGCCGTGCCTCCCGTGCCCGGGAGTGGACCTTCTCCCGCGCCCTGCTCGAACAGGGGCTGCGCGCCCCCACCGGCACCGGTGAGGTGCGGGTGTGGCCGTGCGGGCGGGTCCAGGCCGTCGTCGAGTTCCACTCCCCGCAGGGCTGCTCGGTGGTCCAGTTCGAGAACAAGGCGCTCATCCGCTTCCTGCGCCGCACCTACGCGGCGGCCGCGCAGCCGGTGCCTCACTGACCCGGGTCGCCGGCCGCCCCCGGAGCCGTCAGCCTCCCGCCTTGAGCAGCGCCGCCACCATCGGCCCCGCCGTGTCGCCGCCGTGCCCGCCCTGCTGGACCACGCCCGCCGCGGCCAGATCGCCCCGGTACGCCGTGAACCAGCCGTTGGGCTTGTCCTGCCCGTCGACCTCCGCCGAACCGGTCTTCGCGCCGACGTCGCCGCTCACCCCGGCCATCGCCTCCGCCGCGGTGCCGTACGCCGCCGTGTAGGACATCAGCTCGCGCAGCGCGCCGAGCGTCTCGCCCGACATCGTGCGGGAGGCCGTCGCGAGCGCGCGCCCGTCGACCGACGGGGCGACCAGGTACGGCTGGTGGAAGGAGCCCGCCTTCACGGTCGCCGCCACCGACGCCATGTTCAGCGGGTTCATCCGCACCCCGCCCTGGCCGATGAGGGAGGCGGCCATCTGCGCCTTGCTCTGCACCGGCACCCTGCCGTCGAAGGTGGACACGCCGACCGACCAGTTGTTCATGGACAGGCCGAAGACCTCCTTGGCCTGCCTGGTCAGGTCGTCGTCCTCCAGCTCGGGGGCCTGGCTGATGAAGGCGGTGTTGCAGGAGCGGGCGAAGCTCGCTTTGAAGGTGCCGTCCTTGATCTCGAACTCGTCGTCGTTCTGGAACTTCCAGCCGCCGTAGCTGAAGTACTTGGGGCACGGGTGCGTCTTGTTCACCGATGCCAGGTCCTTCTCCAGCAGCAGCGAGGCGGTGACGACCTTCATGGTGGAGCCGGGGGCGAGCGAGCCGAGGAAGGCGGTGTTGAAGCCGTGCCCGCCGTTGGCGACCGCGAGGACCTCGCCGGTGGAGGCGCGCAACAGCACCACCGACGCCCCCTTCCTGCCGTCCACCTGCCGCTCGGCGGCGGCCTGGAGGGCGGGGTCGAGCGTGGTCCTCAACTCACCCGGCGTGCCCTTGCTCAGCTCGATCAGCGTCTTGTCGGCGACCTCCGCGGCGCCGGACTCCTGCGCGCCCTTCCCGTCCCCGGCGGCCTCGCCGCGCACCACGCGCAACTCGATGCCCGGGGTGCCGCCGGCCTTCTTGCCGTACTTGTCGCGCAGGCCGTCCAGGACGGTGCCGAGGGACGGGTACTTCGCGGCGGTGATCTCCGTGCCGTCGCGGCCCAGCGCCTTGACCGGCGGGTCGCCGGCCTTCCCGGTGACCAGCCGGTCGCCGTCCCGCAACTCCGGGTGCACGACGGCGGCGTGCCAGTCGACGCGGGGTTCGCCGTCACCGGCCCGGCGGACGACGGTCAGCGCGCTGTCGTAGGCGAACGGAGCGCTCGCCTCGCCGTAGGCGACGGTGGCCTTCACGGAGAACGGCACCTTCGCCCCGGCCGGGGCGCCCGCGGTGAAGGCGGCGCCCTTGACGCGGGCGTCCTTGGTGTACCCGGTGAGCAGGGCCTTCGCGGCGACGGCGTCGTCGGTCGCGGCGGCGGCGCCGGCCACGTCGCCCTTCTGCCAGGCGGTCAGGAACCGCTGGGCCGTCGAGGTGACCTCGGCCGCCGTCAGCGGTCCCGACTTCGCCTTCTCCGCGCCCGCCGCGGACTTGGTCCGCGCGGTGTCCTCGCCGCCCGCGTCGCCGCCGTACATCGCGTAGGCACCGAACCCGGCACCGGCCACGACCACCGCGGCCACAGTGCCGATCACGGCCGGTTTCGTCCTGCGCCGCCCGGCGGCGGCCCTTCTGCTGCCCACGGTGTCCCGTTCCTCGGTGGCTTCGACGCCCTGATGGCGGATGGTGCTCACAACGGCGACCACAGTAAGGGCATCCGCGGCCGCGGTCCGCGTCAGCCGCCGACTCGTAGCACGTCTGCGACGATCGGCCCGGCCGCGTCACCGCCGTGACCGCCTCCCTGGACCATGGCCGCCGCCGCGATGTCGTTGCGGAAGCCGGTGAACCAGGAGTCCGAGACCGCGTGCCCGTCGACCTCGGCCGACCCGGTCTTGGCACCGATGTCGCCGCCGAGCCCGGACATGGCCTCGACGGCGGTGCCCTGGGTGGCGGTGAGCCGCATCATCTGCTTGAGCTGGGAGACGGTGCCCCGCGGCAGCCCCTGGGCGGTGGCGCGCTCGCGGTCGTCCAGGTCGAAGGGCACCAGGTACGGCTGGCGGAACGCCCCGGTGACGGCGGTCGCCGTCACGGAGGCCATGTTCAGCGGGTTCATCTGGACCTGGCCCTGCCCGATGGCGTTGGCGGCCCGGTCGGGGCCGCCGGAGGCGGGGACGCTGCCGTCGAAGGAGACGATGCCGGTCTGCCAGTCGTCCCGCCCGAGCCCGAAGCGCTCCTGGGCCTCCCGCGTCAGCGAGGAGTCGTCGAGCGGCTTCTCGTCGACGAGCTTGATGAAGCCCGTGTTGCAGGAGCGCGTGAAGGTGTCGGCGAGCGTGGCGCTCTCATCGGGCTTCATGGTGGTCAGGTTGTGGAAGGTCTGGCTCTGCCACATCGCCGTGTCGGGGCAGGGCGCCGGCCCGTTCATCGACGTCACGCCGTTGTCGATGAGCATGGCGGCGGTGATGATCTTCATGGTGGAGCCGGGGGCGACCTTGCCCTGGAACGCGGCGTTGAAGCCGTCCTCGCGGTCGTTCGCCACGGCCAGCACCTCGCCGGTGCTCGGCTTCACGGCGACCACGGAGGACTCCCCGAACCGCTTCACCGCCTTCTCGGCCGCGGCCTGCACGCTCGCGCTGAGGGTGGTGCGCAGCTTCCCGGGCTTGCCCTCGGTCAGCGTCAGCAGCGGGGTGTCCGGCGCCTGGGTGGTCGTGTGCCGGACCGCCAGCTCGACGCCGGGGGTGCCGCCGGCCTTGTCGCCGTACTTCTCCCGCAGCTGGTCGAGGACCGGCCCGAGCGAGGGGTACTTCTCCTTGCTCAGCACGGCGCCGTCGCGTCCGACGGCCTGGATCCGCGGCGTCGCCGACTCCGCGGTGACCAGGGTGTCGCCGTCCTTCAGGTCGGGGTGGACGACGGACGGCTCCCAGTCCACCAGGGCGCGCCCGCTGGTCTCCCCGCGCACCACGGTCAGCGTGCTCTTGTAGCTCAGCGGCTCGGTGGCGCCCTCGTAGGACACCTTCGCCTTCACCGTGAACGGCACCGCCGTACCGGACGCCGTGCCCGGCGTGATCTCGACCCCGCCGATGTGCGCGTCCTCGGCGTAGGCGGTCAGCAGCGTCCCGGCGATCGACGCGTTGTTCGTGTATCCCGCGGCGGTCGACGCGTCGCCCTTCTCCCAGGCCGCGAAGAACTTCTTCGACGTCTCCGCGACCTCGTCCGCGCTCGGCGGCCCGCTCCGGGGCTCCGACGCGGCGGCCCCCGGCGTCCCGTCCAGCGCCGACACCACGTTGTAGGCGCCGTAGCCGGCACCGCCCACCATCACCGCGCACACCCCGCCTATGACGGCGACCTTGACCCCCCTGCCCATCGGCAGTCCCCTCCCCGTGAGTACTCCCGCCCGCCTTCTTGAACGCGTTCAGAAGTAGTTGTAGGTGCACTCTAGGCGCAAGGGGGTGACCCGCGGTACGGGTGTTTCCGTTTTGGTTGCCCAAAGGAGATCGGGGCGGGGTGACGCGAAACGGGAGCAGGGGCGTGGTGCGGGAAACCCTGTCGGGCGGCGGCGGCCGTCAGGGGCCGGTGGCCGTGGCCACGGCCTCCGTCGCCGCCCGCCGCAGCGCACGGTTCGTGATCCAGCGGTTCCCCCCGCCGGACAGATGCGCCACGGCGCGGCCCGTCCACTCCGGGTCGCCGAGGAGATGCGGCTTCCCCTCGTCGACGAGCTGCCGCATCAGACTCTCCAGCCGCAGGGCGTCCACGGCCCGGTAGGGGCGCTCATGCCGGTCGAAGCGCAGCTGTTCGTTCTCGTACGGGTGGCGCAGCGTCAGGTGCATCCAGCCGCCGGCGCGCCCGGCGACCGTCCCCTTCAGCGTGTACATGCCCCTGCTGGCGGTGTTCCGGGGGTGCTTGCCCCAGGTGAGCCAGACGCCGGTCATGATCCTCGACCACGGGACCGACCGTCCCTCGGAGTCCGGCTCGTGCTGCCGGAGCCCGTCCGGGCGGAACTCCACCCAGTGGGTGCCCGGTCGTGAGGCGTCTCCGACTCCCCAACGTCCACCGGTCAGTTGCAGCGGTCCGAGGGACGTGCCGTCCTCCATCATGCGCGTCATTGAAGCACGCGTCCTGCCCACCGGTGTGCTGTCCTGACCGGCCGGCTAGACCCACGTATCGAGCCACATCCGGGCCCGCCACTCCTCCATCGGGATCGCCGTGCCGGTGTACAGGGGCCAGAAGTAGATGAAGTTCCACGCGATGAGCAGCACCAGGACGCCCGCTCCCGTCGCGCCCGCCACCCGGCGGGTGTCGCTGCAGCCCGGGCGGCCGATGATCGCCCCCAGGAGCATCGCCACCGCGAGGCACAGGAACGGGACGAAGACGACGGCGTAGAAGAGGAAGATCGTGCGCTCCTGGTACAGGAGCCAGGGGAGGTAGCCCGCCGCCAGGCCGCAGGCGATGGCGCCCGCACGCCAGTCGCGGCGGAAGAACCACCGCCACAGGACGTACAGCAGGGCGAAGCAGCCCACCCACCACAGGAGCGGCGTGCCGAGGGCCAGCACCTCGCGGGCGCACTTCTCGCCGGCGTCGGCCGGGCAGCCGTCCGCGCCCGCCGCCGGGGACTCGTAGAAGTAGGACACCGGGCGGCCCAGGACGAGCCAGCTCCAGGGGTTCGACTGGTACGTGTGCGGCGAGGTGAGGTGGGTGTGGAATTCCAGGACCTGGGTCTCGTAGTGCCACAGGCTGCGCCACCAGTCGGGGAAGAGCCACGACCGGGAGCTGTGCGCGCCGTCCTTCACCGCCCAGTCGCGGTAGTAGCCGCCGGTGCCGTCGGAGGGGGAGAGGATCCAGCCGAGCCAGGACAGCAGGTACGTG
This sequence comes from Streptomyces sp. BK208, assembly GCF_004364245.1. Classification (GTDB taxonomy): domain Bacteria; phylum Actinomycetota; class Actinomycetes; order Streptomycetales; family Streptomycetaceae; genus Streptomyces. The sequence goes on from NZ_SOAV01000010.1 coordinate 299,126, forward strand.
GCCAGGGCCACCGGGACCGTGGAGAGGAAGGCCCAGCCCAGGTCGTGGCGGAGCACCGCGCGGTAGGGGCGGCGGGCGCCGGCGACGCGTCGGGAGCCGACGTCCCACAGGACGGCCATCACGCAGAAGGCCGCCATGATGTACAGGCCGTTCCACTTGGTGGCGGCGGCCAGGCCCAGCATCAGGCCCGCCGCCAGGCGCCAGGGGCGCCACCCGAGACGCAGGGTCTGCGCGATGTGCGCGTCGGGGCGGACCCGGCCGTCCTCGTCCACCGGGAGCGCGGCGGCGAGTCTGCTCCGGGCCTTGTCGCGGTCGACGACCAGGCAGCCGAAGGCGGCCAGCACGAAGAACATCAGCACGCTGTCCAGCAGCGCGGTGCGGCTCATCACGAAGTGCAGGCCGTCCAGCGCCATCAGGGCGCCCGCCAGGCACCCGAGGAAGGTCGAGCGGAACAGCCGGCGGCCGATCCGGCACAGCAGCAGCACCGAGAGGGTGCCGAGCAGCGCCGTCATGAAGCGCCAGCCGAACGGGTCGAAGCCGAACAGCAGCTCGCCGAGGCCGATGACGTACTTGCCGACCGGCGGGTGCACGACGTACGCCGCGTCGGCCGGGATCGGGACGTGACCGCCCGAGCTCAGGATCAGGTCGTTGGCGTTCTTGTCCCAGTTGACCTCGAAGCCGCGGTGGACCAGCGCCCACGCGTCCTTGGCGTAGTACGTCTCGTCGAATATCACCGCCTTCGGGCTGCCCAGGTTCCAGAACCGCAGCAGCCCCGCGAGCAGCGCCACCAGCAGCGGCCCGCCCCACGCCGACCAGCGCACGACCTTGCCGGTGAGCGGCTTGGACAGGCCGAGGAAGGCCCACAGGCGCGGCCCCGGAGTCATGTAGGGCGGCACCAGCCGGTCGCGGACGTCACCGGCCGCGGGCCCCGCCGTGTAGCCGAAGCGGCGCAGCCGCTGCTGCCAGGTGGGCCGCTCGTCGTGCGGGGCCTGCTCGTGCAGGGTGTCCGTGGAGGACGCGGTACTGGTCACCGCGCCATCGTAGGGAACCGCGCTGTGCGCGTCCCGCGCACGGGCCCGCCCGATGCGGATACGTGCCCCCTCCGGGAGGACTGGGAGGATGGGGGAGTGACTGGAACCCTTGTACTCGCGGGCACCCCCATCGGCGACGTCCAGGACGCCCCGCCCCGGCTCGCCGCGGAACTGGCCGGCGCGGACGTCGTCGCCGCCGAGGACACCCGGCGGCTGCGCCGGCTCACCCAGGCGCTCGGTGTCGCCCCCGCGGGGCGTGTCGTGTCGTACTTCGAGGGCAACGAGTCCGCCCGCACGCCCGAGCTGGTCGAGGAGCTGGCCGGCGGGGCGCGGGTGCTGCTGGTCACCGACGCCGGGATGCCCTCGGTCTCCGACCCCGGCTACCGGCTGGTCGCCGCCGCCGTCGAGCGCGGCGTGCGGGTCACCGCCGTCCCCGGCCCGTCCGCCGTGCTGACCGCGCTCGCCCTGTCCGGGCTGCCGGTCGACAGGTTCTGCTTCGAGGGCTTCCTGCCCCGCAAGTCCGGCGAGCGGCTGACCCGGCTGCGGGAGGTCGCCGAGGAACGCCGGACCCTCGTCTACTTCGAGGCCCCGCACCGCCTCGACGACACCCTCGCCGCCATGGCCGAGGTCTTCGGCACCGACCGGCGGGCCGCCGTCTGCCGGGAGCTGACCAAGACGTACGAGGAGGTCAGGCGCGGCGGGCTGGGGGAGCTGGCCGCGTGGGCCGCCGAGGGGGTGCGGGGCGAGATCACCGTCGTCGTCGAGGGTGCGCCCGACAAGGGGGCCGAGGAGGTCGACGCCGCGGAACTGGTGCGCCGGGTGCGGGTGCGCGAGGAGGCGGGGGAGCGGCGCAAGGAGGCGATCGCCGCGGTGGCCGCCCAGGCGGGCGTGCCCAAGCGGGAGGTCTTCGACGCCGTGGTGGCGGCCAAGAACGCGGACAGGACCGCAGAGAAGAACGCGGGCAACTGAAGGGCCCGCCTTGACCCGGACCGCCCCGGGCTTGACCCGCCCCTGACCTTCCGGGCACTCCTGCCAAGGGCAGCTCAAATCGGCCCAAACACTCGGCAGCGCCTGCTGCTTTCCCGCCGCTGGAGGAGTCCACTGGAGGAAGGAGCGATACGAACCGGAGGAGCCGGGATGAGCATGAGTGAGAGCGCCGTGCGGGCCGGGGAGCGGGCCGGGGCCACCGTCGTCGTCCACGAGTCGTACTCCTTCGCCTGCATGCGCTGCGGGCACGGCTGGGAGCAGTCCTTCGAGATAGAGCACCACACGGACGCCGACGGCCGCGACTTCGTGCTCTACGTCGCGGACGGCCGTGTCGTGCCGTCGCCCCTGACCCGTCCGGCCTGCGCCACCTGCGACAGCCACGTCGTGCGGATCATGCGGCCGGGCCGCGTCGCCTCGGTGCGCGGAGCCGTCCCCGGGGCCCACCGGGTCCCGTCGGCCGGACCCCTGGAGGCGCCGCTGGTCCCCGAGGTGCCGGGCCCGAGGGCACCGGGGCTCGACGCGGGGCACCCCCGGCACCGGCACCTGGCCGGCCTGCTGCACGCCCTCCACCTCCACCGCAGGGCGAGCTAGCGCCCGCCAGAGGAGTGCGGGGGCTTCCGTAGGATCGGGGGCATGCCTTCGAACGCCCCCGGCCGGTCCGACAAGGACACCCCGCCCCCGCTCCCCGAGCCCCTGCGGGTGCCGGTCGCCGACTCGCACACCCACCTCGACATGCAGTCCGGCACGGTGGACGAGGCGCTCGCCAAGGCCGCCTCGGTCGGCGTCACGACCGTCGTCCAGGTCGGCTGCGACCTCGCCGGGTCCCGCTGGGCCGCCGAGACCGCCGCCGCGTACGACGCCGTCCACGCCACCGTCGCCCTGCACCCCAACGAGGCGCCGCGCATCGTGCTCGGCGACCCCGACGGCTGGTCGCGGCAGGGGGCGCGGGGGCCCGGCGGGGACGCGGCGCTCGACGAGGCGCTGGCCGAGATCGACCGGCTCGCGGCGCTCCCGCAGGTCAAGGGCGTCGGTGAGACGGGACTGGACTACTTCCGTACCGGTCCCGAGGGCAAGGAGGCCCAGGAGCGCTCCTTCCGCGCCCACGTCGAGATCGCCAAACGGCACGGCAAGACCCTCGTCATCCACGACCGCGACGCCCACGCCGACGTCCTGCGCGTCCTCGAGGAGGAGGGCGCCCCCGAGCGGACCGTCTTCCACTGCTACTCCGGCGACGCCGAGATGGCCGGGATCTGCGCCCGCGCCGGCTACTACATGTCCTTCGCCGGGAACGTCACCTTCAAGAACGCCCAGAACCTGAGGGACGCCCTCGCCGTGGCCCCGGCGGAGCTGGTCCTGGTGGAGACCGACGCGCCGTTCCTGACGCCGGTGCCCTACCGGGGGCGGCCGAACGCCCCCTACCTGGTGCCGGTCACGGTGCGTGCCATGGCCGAGGTGCGGGGCGTCGACGAGGACACCCTGGCGAGCGCCCTCGCGGCGAACACCGCCCGCGCCTTCGGGTACTGAGCCCCGCGACACTTCGCCACGCTGTGTAGCGGGGCGACTTGGGAGAGTGACGGCCGCTCCGCTAGGTTCTGGGGGCCCGATCCGGACCCCTTGGAGCGTGTCGGCGTGAGCGGAACGCAGTTCGAGACAACCGAGGTGTTCGAGGGACTCCCGCACCTCGCACCGTACGACGCGCACGGCGACGTGTCCGGCACGTACGGCGTCGACGGCACGTACGACACGTACGGCGTCGACGGCCCGTACGGCGCGTGCGGCGCGTGCGGCGCCGACAGCCTGTACGACGCGTACGGCGCCGACAGCCCGTACGGCGTGGCCGGTGCCCACGACACGTACGGCCCGTACCCCGCACCCGGCCCGTACGACGCGTACGGCTGGTACGACGCGCACGGCGGGTACGACGTGCACAGCGCGCCGACCCTCCCGTACGGGTACGGCGTCGACACCCGCCGGCCCGCGCCGCCCGTCCACGACGTCCACGCGCCGACCGTGCCCGCACTGCCCCGGCAGGGCGACGGGCGGGCCGAGCGCCGGCGCCGGGCGCGGTGCGCGGTGCGAGCCGACACCTCGCTGCGCCGGCTGCTGCCGCGGGCGCTGGTCGTGGCCTTCCTCGCGGGCGGCACCACCGCCTTCGTCGCCAAGGACAAGGCCGTCGAGCTGACCGTGGACGGCACCCCGCGCACCCTGCACACCTTCGCCGACGACGTGACCGAACTGCTCGCCGAGGAAGGCGTCCAGGTGGGCGCCCACGACGTGATCACACCCGCCCCCGGCGCCCCGCTGTCCAGCGGCGAGGACGTCACCGTCCGCCACGGACGCCCGGTGCTGCTCACCCTCGACGGCCACCGGAGCACGGTGTGGACGACCGCGGAGACGGTGGAGGGGGCGCTGCGGCAGCTCGGCGTGCGCACTCAGGGCGCGTACCTGTCCGCCGCGCCCGCCCGGCGCATCGGCCGCGAGGGCCTCGCCCTTGCGGTGCGCACCGAGCGGGTGGTGACCGTCATGGCGGACGGCCGGACCCGCACCGTCCGCACCAACGCGGCGACCGTCCGGGAGGTCGTCGAGGAGTCCGGCGTCACCCTGCGCGGCGAGGACACCACCTCCGTCCCCGCGACCGCCTTCCCGCGCGACGGGCAGACCGTCACGGTGCTGCGCATCACCGGGTTCCGGGAGGTCCGCGAGGACCCGATCCCCTTCGGCGAACGGCGGGACGAGGACGCCACCCTCTACCGGGGCACCGAGGTCGTCCAGCAGGCGGGCCGGCCCGGGCTGCGCCGCACCACGTACGCCCTGCGCACCGTCAACGGCGTCCGGCAGAAGCCGCGCCGCCTGCGCACCGAGGTGGTGCGCGAACCCAGCCCGCGGATCGTGCGGGTCGGCACCCGGCCCCGGCCGGCCTCCGTACACGGCGCCGACCACCTGAACTGGCAGGGCCTGGCCGCCTGCGAGTCCGGCGGCCGCCCCGACGCCGTCGACCCGTCGGGGACGTACGGGGGGCTCTACCAGTTCGACACCGCCACCTGGCACGACCTCGGCGGCGAGGGCCGCCCCCAGGACGCGTCGGCCGCGGAGCAGACCTACCGGGCGCAGAAGCTGTACGTACGCAGCGGCGCCGACGCCTGGCCGCACTGCGGTGCCCGGCTGCGCGGATGAGGCCGGCCGGGACGGAGGCCCCCGGCCCCCGGCTACCCTTGCGGGGTGAGCAGCCCCACCCCCGACGCCCTCCTGGGACCCGCCGACGTCCGTGAACTCGCGGCGGCACTCGGCGTACGCCCCACCAAGCAGCGCGGCCAGAACTTCGTCATCGACGCGAACACGGTCCGCCGGATCGTCCGCACCGCCGGGGTACGCCCCGACGACGTGGTGGTCGAGGTGGGACCGGGTCTCGGCTCGCTCACCCTGGCCCTCCTGGAGGCCGCCGACCGGGTCACCGCCGTCGAGATCGACGACGTCCTCGCCGCCGCCCTGCCCGCCACCGTCGCCGCCCGCATGCCGCGGCGCGCCGACCGGTTCGCGCTCGTGCACTCCGACGCCATGCACGTGGGCGAGCTGCCCGGCCCGGCCCCGACCGCCCTGGTCGCGAACCTCCCCTACAACGTCGCCGTCCCCGTGCTCCTCCACATGCTCGAGACCTTCCCGAGCATCGAGCGCACCCTCGTCATGGTCCAGGCCGAGGTCGCCGACCGGCTCGCCGCCGGACCCGGGTCGAAGGTGTACGGCGTGCCGTCCGTGAAGGCCAACTGGTACGCCGAGGTGAAGCGGGCCGGTTCCATCGGCCGCAACGTCTTCTGGCCCGCGCCGAACGTCGACAGCGGTCTCGTGTCACTCGTCCGGCGGACCGAGCCGCTGAAGACCACCGCGTCCAGGCGCGAGGTGTTCGCCGTCGTCGACGCCGCGTTCGCCCAGCGCCGCAAGACCCTGCGGGCCGCGCTCGCCGGGTGGGCGGGCTCGGCCGCCGCCGCCGAGGCCGCCCTCGTCGGCGCGGGCGTGTCGCCGCAGGCGCGCGGGGAGGCGCTGACCGTGGAAGAGTTCGCGCGTATCGCCGAGCACAAGGAGCAGGGGTGACGAGCAAGTGAGCGTGACGGTCCGCGTCCCCGCCAAGGTCAACGTCCAGCTCGCGGTCGGCGCCGCCCGCCCCGACGGCTTCCACGACCTCGCCAACGTCTTCCTCGCCGTCTCCCTGTACGACGAGATCACCGCGACCCCGGCCGCGGACGGCCTCCGCGTCACCTGCGAGGGCCCGGACGCCGGCCAGGTCCCGCTCGACCGCACCAACCTCGCCGCCCGCGCGGCCGAGGCGCTGGCCGCGCGGTACGGCCGCACACCCGACGTGCACCTCCACATCGCCAAGGACATCCCCGTCGCCGGCGGCATGGCGGGCGGCAGCGCCGACGGGGCGGGCGCGCTGCTCGCCTGCGACGCGCTGTGGGGCACCGGCGCCTCCCGCGAGGAACTGCTCGACATCTGCGCCGAGCTGGGCAGCGACGTGCCGTTCAGCCTGGTAGGAGGGGCGGCGCTGGGCACCGGGCGGGGCGAGCGGCTGGCGGCGCTGGAGGTCGGCGGCGACTTCCACTGGGTCTTCGCGCTGGCCGCGCGAGGACTGGCGACCCCGGCGGTCTTCCGCGAGTTCGACCGGCTGGCGGAGGGCCGGGACGTTCCCGACCCGGTCGCCGACCAGGCCGTGCTCGACGCCCTCGCCAAGGGCGACGCCGCCGCACTCGCCGTGGCCGTCTCCAACGACCTCCAGCCCGCCGCGCTCTCCCTCTTCCCCGAGCTGTCCGACACCCTCGCGGCGGGCCGCGCGGCGGGGGCGCTGGCGGCCCTGGTCTCGGGCTCCGGGCCGACGACGGCCTTCCTCGCCCCGGACGCCGGGTCGGCCTCCGACATCGCCGGGGTGCTGAGGGCGTCGGGGACGTGCCGCGACGTGCGCACGGCGGTGGGGGCGGCGGCGGGGGCCACGGTCCTGGACTGAGGTCCACGGCGGCCGGACTACCCTGGAGGGTCGAGCGATCCCCCAGGCAGGAGAGAAATGGCCGTCAATCTGGTCAATGTCGAGAACGTCAGCAAGGTGTACGGCACCCGTGCACTCCTCGACGGCGTGTCCCTCGGCGTCTCCGAAGGGGACCGCATCGGCGTCGTCGGTCGCAACGGCGACGGCAAGACGACCATGATCCGGATGCTGGCCAGGCTGGAGGAGCCCGACACCGGACGGGTCACCCACTCCGGCGGGCTGCGGCTCGGGGTGCTCACCCAGCACGACTCCCTCGACCCCGCCGCCACCGTCCGGCACGAGGTCATCGGCGACCTGGCCGACCACGAGTGGGCGGGCAGCGCCAAGATCCGGGACGTGCTGACCGGGCTCTTCGGCGGGCTGGACATGCCGGGCTTCCCGCAGGGCCTGGACACCGTCATCGGGCCGCTCTCCGGCGGTGAGCGGCGCCGGATCGCGCTGGCCAAGCTGCTCATCGAGGAACAGGACCTGATCGTCCTCGACGAGCCCACCAACCACCTCGACGTCGAGGGCATCGCCTGGCTCGCCGCGCACCTGCGCGAGCGGCGCTCCGCCCTCGTGTGCGTCACCCACGACCGGTGGTTCCTCGACCAGGTCTGCACCCGCATGTGGGACGTGCAGCGCGGCGACGTCTACGAGTACGAGGGCGGCTACTCCGACTACGTCTTCGCCCGCGCCGAGCGGGAGCGCATCGCCGCCACCGAGGAGACCAAGCGGCAGAACCTGGTCCGCAAGGAGCTGGCCTGGCTGCGGCGCGGGGCGCCCGCCCGCACCTCCAAGCCCCGCTTCCGCGTCGAGGCCGCCAACGAGCTGATCGCCGACGTGCCGCCGCCCCGGGACAGCAGCGAGCTGATGAAGTTCGCCTCGTCCCGGCTCGGCAAGACCGTCTTCGACCTGGAGGACGTCACCGTCCAGGCCGGCCCCAAGGTGCTGCTCAAGCACGTCACCTGGCAGCTCGGCCCCGGCGACCGCATCGGCCTGGTCGGCGTCAACGGCGCGGGCAAGACCTCCCTGCTGCGCGCCATGGCCGAGGCCGCCCGCAGCGACGGCGAGCAGCAGCCGGCGGGCGGACAGGTGCGGGTCGGCAGGACCGTCAAGCTGGCCTACCTCTCCCAGGAGGTCGCCGAGCTGGACCCCGACTGGCGGGTGCTGGAGGCCGTGCAGCGGGTGCGCGAGCGCGTCGACCTCGGCAAGGGCCGCGAGATGACCGCAGGTCAGCTGTGCGAGACCTTCGGGTTCGGCAAGGAGAAACAGTGGACGCCGGTCGGTGACCTGTCCGGCGGTGAGCGGCGGCGGCTGCAGCTGCTGCGGCTCCTCATGGACGAACCCAACGTCCTCTTCCTCGACGAGCCCACCAACGACCTCGACATCGAGACCCTGACCCAGCTGGAGGACGTCCTCGACGGCTGGCCCGGCTCGATGATCGTCATCTCCCACGACCGGTTCTTCGTCGAGCGCACCACCGACCGGGTCTTCGCCCTGCTCGGCGACGGCGCGCTGCGCATGCTGCCGCGCGGCATCGACGAGTACCTGGAGCGGCGCCGGCGCATGGAGGAGGCCGCCGCGTCGAGCGCCCCGGCCGTGGCGGCCAAGCCGGCCGCGGCCGTGCCCGAGAAGAGCGCCGCCGACGTGCGCGCCGCCAAGAAGGAACTCCAGAAGATCGAGCGGCAGCTGGACAAGGTCTCCGAGAAGGAGACCAAGCTGCACGCGCGGATCGCCGAGAACGCCACGGACTTCGCGAAGGTGGCCGAACTGGACGCCGAGCTGCGTGAGCTGGCGGGACAGCGCGACGAGCTGGAGATGCGCTGGCTGGAACTGGCCGAGGACGCCTGAGCCCCCTGCGTGCGGGGGGCGCGGGAGGTGTAAAGGGGGCGTGAAGGCGCGTAACAGAGGCATCACGGGCCGGTCCGCCCTTGGGAACAGGGGCGGACGCGCCCCGGTGGGGGGTTGGCCGCGGGTGATAGAAAGGCCGTCCGAGGACTGTCCCAGCACGGTCCGAGCCAGTGCGAACGATCGCCTTCGACGACTCCGGGGCCAGCGCGTGACCCGGGGCGTGGCCAAAAATCAGTGAGTGAGCAATAAGGGGGAACGCGCTGATGAGCCAGCCGCCGAATCAGCCGCCGCAGCCGGGTGGCTTCGGAGCACCGCAGGACCCGCCTCCGGGAGGCTTCGGGGCACCGACCCCGCCGCCCCCGCAGGGACCGCCGCCCGGCCCGCCGTCCGAGCAGCCGGGCTACGGCTACCCGCAGCAGCCCGGTTACGGGTACCCGCAGCAGCCGGGCCAGCCGGGCCAGCCGGGCCAGCCCGGGCCGTACGGCCAGCAGCCGGGACCGTACAACTCGGGCCCGTACGCCCAGCCGCAGCAGCCGGGGCCGTACGGCCAGCAGCCCGGTTACGGCTACCCGCAGCAGACCTACCCGGGCGCTCCCGGCACCCCGCCGCCCGGCGGCCCCGGGTCCCGCAACCCCTTCAAGGGCAAGCCCGCCCTCGTCGTCGGCGCCGCGGTCGCGGCCCTGCTCGTCATCGGCGGCAGCGTGTGGGCCGTCACCGCGAGCGGCGGCGACGACGAGAAGAAGAAGCCCGTCGTCGCCAAGAGCGACGACCCCAAGCCCTCCGGTTCCAAGGGCGGCGCCCCGGTCGACTCCGGTGACGGCAGCGGCGACGGCGGCGAGGACCCCGAGGACCTCAACGAGGGCCGCCAGGCCGGTGAGTCCAAGGTGCTCTGGTACAAGGAGGCGCCCGACGCCCCCGGTTCAGGCGCCGACGCCGACGGCATGTGGATCACCGACACGGCCGCGGTGAAGGTGGCGTACAAGCAGGTCTTCGCCTACAACGTCGGCGACGGCAAGCCCACCTGGGAGCCGGTCGCCTTCCCGGAGAAGATCTGTGCGGCCACCCCGGAGAAGACGGCCGCGGACAAGATCGTCGTCGCCTACATGAGCGGCTCCAGCGACCGCGCCAAGTGCAACAAGCTCCAGGAGATCGACCTCGCCACCGGGGCGAAGGGCTGGTCGGGCGAGGTCGCCGACGGCGACCTGTTCGACTCCACGCTCTCCCTCGAACTGACGCTCAGCGGCGACACCATGATGGTCGGCCGCTCCCAGTCCGGCACCGCCTACGACGTCCGCAGCGGCAAGAAGCTGTTCGACAAGAAGAAGTACGGCGACGCCTGCTTCCCGGCCGGATTCGCGGGCAGTGCCAACAAGCTCGTCCAAGTCGCCTCCTGCGGCGCCGGCGGGGAGAACGAGCACGACGAGCTCCAGGGCCTCGACCCGAAGACCGGCAAGGTCCTGTGGACCTACAAGTACGACAAGGGCTGGCGGATCGCCCGCACGTACTCCGTCGACCCGCTCGTCGTCTACGCCACCGACGAGGACAAGAAGGTCTGGAACATCTCCAGCTTCACCTCCGGCGGCAAGGTCCAGGAACAGGTCGGCGTCGACGAGGACTTCGCCCCCGAGTGCGGCTGGGCCATCCTCGAACGCGACCTCCAGGGCTGCACGGGCGTGACCGTCGCCGCGGGCACCCTCTACCTGCCGACCGAGGCGACCAGCGGCGCCAACGAGATCGTCGCCGTCAACCTCGCCACCGGCAAGGAGAAGTGGCGCGTCAAGTCCCCCGCGGACGAGTCGATGATGCCGATGAAGGTCGAGGGCGACCAGCTCATCGCCTACGTCCAGCCGTCCTACGACGCGGGCGGCCAGGTCGTCTCCATCCCGACCGGCGGCAGCAGCCACAAGCCGGTCAAGCTGCTGCAGAACCCGCAGGGTGTCGCGGACATCGAGAACGGCTTCTACTCCAAGGACATCGACTGGGTCGACGGGCGGTTCTACATCTCCACCACCCGCCTCAACGGAAACGACGAGTCGAAGGAGAAGTTGATGCTCGCCTACGGCAAGTGACCTCTTCTCCGGCCGTGTCCGCGGCCGCCGCTCCGGCCGCCTCCGCGCGGCCCGCTCCGTCCCCGTCGTCTCCGTTCCCCGAGGTGCTCACGTCATGACCCAGCCGCCGCCCCCGCCGCCCCACCAGCCCCCGCAGGGCGGCGGCTTCGGCCCGCCGCAGAACCAGCCGCCCGCGAACCAGCCGCCGCAGCCGCCCGCGCCGCCCTCCGGGCCCGACCTCGGCAAGACTCCCCCGCAGCAGCCGGGGTACGGCTACCCGCAGGCACCCGCGACCCCGCCGGCCCCGCCCGCGGGGCCGCCGCCCCAGCAGCCGGGGTACGGGTATCCGCAGGCGCCGCCGCAGCCGCAGCCGCAGCCCCAGCCCGGGTACGGCTACCCGGGTCAGCCGGGCCATCCGGGTCAGCCCGGGGCGTACGGGCAGCCCACGCAGCCCTACGGCCAGCCGGGTCAGCCCGGCCAGCCCGGTTACGGCTACCAGCCCGGTTACCAGCCGCCGACCATGCCCGTGCAGCCCCAGGCCGCGGGCGGACCGGGTGGCGGCCGGAAGATCAACGCGCAGGTGGCGATCATCGTGGCCGCCGTCGTCGCCATCGCGCTGATCATCGGCGGCGGCGTCTGGTACGCCGGTTCCTCCGGCAAGGACGACGACAAGAACACGGCGAGCTCCAGCGGCGGCAAGGGCGGCGACGGCGGGACCGACCAGAAGGGCGGCGACGGCGGCAAGTCCTCCGGCGCCCAGGAGAAGGCGCCCGCCGACCCGGCCTCCAAGGTGCTCTTCCAGGTCCCCATGCCCGCGGTGAGCAAGGAGGACAACAGCGTCGTCGTCTCCGGCTCGTGGCTCACCGACAAGGTGTACGCCAAGAGCGGCATCGCCGAGATCGTCGGGTACGACCCTGCCGCGGGCACCAAGAAGTGGTCGATCAAGCTGGACGGCCCCGTCTGCGCCGTCACCCACCACGTCACCGACGACAACAAGACGGTGATCGTCCACCAGCCCGCCATGCCGACCAAGGCGGAGCCCGCGCACGGCTGCACCCAGGTCGCGGTCCTCGACCTGGACGCGGGCAAGAAGGTGTGGACGAAGACCGCCGGTGAGGGACCGATCTCCTTCGACAACGTCACCATCAGCGGTGACACGGTCGCCGCGGGCAGCACCGACGGCGGCGTCGCCTTCGACATCGCCAAGGGCGACATCCTCTGGTCCCCGAAGACGACCGACACCTGCTACGACGCGGGCTACGGCGGCGGCGAGAAACTCGTCGCGGTGCGCAAGTGCGGCTCGTACGACGCCCGGCAGCTGAACATCCAGACCATCGACCCGAAGAGCGGCAAGGTGCTCTCCGAGTACAAGATGGCCAAGGGCATCGAGTACGCGGGCATCGTGTCGACGAACCCGCTGGTCGTGGCCGCCGACGTCGGCGACTCCGCCGGGGACGGCAGCGGCATCTCGGACTTCTTCTCGATCGACAACAAGACCGGCAAGCTGCTCACCCGCATCGGGGCACCGGGCGACCAGTACGCGGCCCGCTGCGACAGCATCACCCAGCCCGAGAGCTGCGGAGGGCTCGCGGCCGGCAACGGCAAGCTCTACATCGCGACCGAGGAGCACGAGGGCAGCGGCGAGTCGTACAGCCAGGCCAACGAGGTCGTCGCCTTCGACCTCGCCACCGGCAAGCAGACCGGCCAGCGCGCGGACTCCGGTGACGACTACACGATCACCCCGCTGCGCATGGACGGCGGCAACGTGATCGCCTACAAGCGGCCGCCGTACGACAAGGGCGGGCAGATCGTGAGCATCGACGGCGGCACGTTCAAGCAGACGACGCTGCTGGAGAACCCGGCCACCGAATCGATCCGGGACGTGGAGTCCAGCATGTCGCCGGAGTACTCCGAACTCATCTACGCCCAGGGGCACCTGTACATGTCGCAGGTGTACGCCAGCGAGCCGAGCAGTGCGGGCGAGAAGGAGTACCTGGCGATCGGGTTCGGCACCAGCGGCTGACGCCGTTCGCCGTCCCTCTCGGGTCCGTCACGGCCCCGTCCCTGTCGCAGGGGCGGGGCCGTTCGCATGCGCGGGGGAGTGGTGGGGGAGTCTCGGTGCTGCGGGCGGTTCTCGCCGGTAGGGGCAGCGCGCGGGCTGGCTAGCGTGTAGCTTCCGGGAACATGCCGGGCTGTGCCGGGGGCATGCCGGGGTGGGACAGGGTGACTGGGGGGTTGCTCCATGGGAGTACGGCTCATGGTGGTCGACGATCACCGACTGCTCGCGGAGGCGCTGGCTTCGGCGCTGAAGCTGCGGGGGCATCGGGTGCTGGCCGCGGCGGCGCCGGCCGCGGGGGCGGCGGAGCTGGTGATCAGCAGGGCGCCGGAGGTGTGCCTGCTGGGGACGGCGACACCGGCCGAGCCGGGGATCTTCGACCCGGTGGTGCGGATCAAGCGGGAGCGTCCGCAGGTGGCGGTGCTGGTACTGGGGCCGGTGCCGAGTCCGCGGGGCATCGCGGCGGCGTTCGCGGCGGGGGCGTCGGGGTACGTACGGCACGACGAGCGCATAGAGGGCGTCGAGCGGGCGATCATGAAGGCGCGGGCGGGGGAGGCGGCGGTGGCGCCGGCGTTGCTGCAGGGGGCCTTCGGCGAGCTGCTGAACCCGGCGGCCCAGCCCGACGACGAGGGGCAGCGGCTGCTGCAGATGCTGACGCCGCGGGAGGTGGAGGTGCTGGTGCGGGTCGCGGACGGCGAGGACACCCGCCTGATCGCGGCCGGCATGGGCATCGCCCCGTCGACGGCCCGTACGCACGTCCAGCGCGTTCTGATGAAGCTGGGGGTCGGCTCCCGCCTGGAGGCAGCGGCCCTGGCCGCACGGACGGGGTTGCTGGACCGGGCGGGTGCCTCCGGCGGCTGACCGTCTGCCTGCGGCGGCCTGTGCGGGTGCGGTTGTGGCGGGGGCGGACGCCTGCGGCGCCTGTGCGGGTGGGTGGGTGCGGATGCCTGCGGCGCCTGTGCTGGTGGGTGGGTGGGTGCCTGCGGCGCCTGTGCGGGTTCGGTGGGGGTGCGTGTAGCGCCTTGGGTTCGGTGGGTGGTGCGGGGCCGGGGCGGGGGGTGTCCGTCCTCGG
>NZ_SOAV01000011.1 GCF_004364245.1 Streptomyces sp. BK208
GTCCGCGACCTGGACCCGGCCGAGACGCTGTTCGTCATCGCCTCCAAGACCTTCACCACCATCGAGACGATCACCAACGCCACCTCGGCGCGCTCGTGGCTGCTGGACGGTCTCGGGGGCGACGAGAAGGCGGTGGCCAAGCACTTCGTGGCGCTGTCGACCAACGCCGAGAAGGTCGCCGGCTTCGGCATCGACACGGCGAACATGTTCGAGTTCTGGGACTGGGTCGGCGGCCGCTACTCCTTCGACTCGGCCATCGGACTGTCCCTGATGATCGCCATCGGCCCGGACCGCTTCCGGGAGATGCTCGACGGCTTCCGCATCGTCGACGAGCACTTCCGCAACGCCGAGGCCCCCGTCAACGCCCCGCTGATCCTCGGTCTGCTGGGCGTCTGGTACGGCGACTTCCTGGGCGCGCAGTCGCACGCGGTGCTGCCGTACTCGCACTACCTGTCGAAGTTCACCGCTTATCTCCAGCAGCTGGACATGGAGTCCAACGGCAAGTCCGTCGACCGCGACGGCAACCCGGTCGAATGGCAGACCGGCCCGGTGGTCTGGGGCACGCCGGGCACCAACGGGCAGCACGCCTACTACCAGCTGATCCACCAGGGCACCAAGCTGATCCCGGCCGACTTCATCGGCTTCGCCCGGCCGGTGGCCGAGCTGAGCGACGAGCTGAAGGCCCAGCACGACCTGCTGATGGCCAACTTCTTCGCCCAGACCCAGGCCCTCGCCTTCGGCAAGACCCCCGACGAGGTACGCGCCGAGGGAGTGCCGGAGGAACTGGTCCCGCACAAGACGTTCCGCGGCAACCACCCCACCACGACCGTGCTGGCCGCCGAGCTGACCCCCTCCGTCCTCGGCCAGCTGATCGCGCTGTACGAGCACAAGGTGTTCGTCCAGGGCGCGATCTGGAACATCGACTCCTTCGACCAGTGGGGCGTCGAGCTCGGCAAGGTGCTCGCCAAACGCGTCGAACCCGCCCTCACCGAGGGCGCAGACGTGCCCGGCCTCGATCCGTCCACGGCCGCGCTGGTGGCCGCCTACCGTGAACTGAAGGAAGTGCACTGACATGCAGATCGGTCTCGTTGGTCTCGGCAAGATGGGCGGCAACATGCGCGAGCGCCTGCGCAACGCCGGCCACACCGTCGTCGGTTACGACACCAATCCCGAGCGGGCCGACGTCGACAGCCTGGTCGAGCTGGTCGACCGGCTGGAGCGGCCGCGCGCGGTCTGGGTCATGGTCCCGGCCGGCGCCGCCACCCAGCACGTCGTCGACCAGCTGGCGACGCTGCTCAAGCCCGGCGACACCGTCATCGACGGCGGCAACTCCCGCTGGACGGACGACGAGAAGCACGCCGAGGAGCTGGGCAAGCGCGGCATCAACTTCGTCGACGCCGGTGTGTCGGGCGGCGTGTGGGGACTGAAGAACGGCTACGCGCTGATGGTCGGCGGCGAGAAGGAGCACGTCGACGACCTCAAGCCGATCTTCGACGCCCTCAAGCCCGACGGTCCCTACGGCTACGTCCACGCGGGCAAGGTCGGCGCCGGGCACTTCTCCAAGATGGTCCACAACGGCATCGAGTACGCCATGATGCAGGCCTACGCCGAGGGCTGGGAGCTGCTGGAGAAGGTCGACTCCGTGGACAACGTCCGCGAGGTCTTCCGCTCCTGGCAGGAGGGCACCGTGATCCGCTCCTGGCTGCTCGACCTGGCGGTCAACGCCCTGGACGAGGACCACCACCTGGACAAGCTGCGCGGATACGCCGAGGACTCCGGTGAGGGCCGCTGGACGGTGGAGGCGGCCATCGACAACGCGGTGCCGCTGCCCGCGATCACGGCCTCCCTCTTCGCGCGGTTCGCGTCCCGCCAGGACGACTCGCCGCAGATGAAGATGATCGCGGCGCTGCGCAACCAGTTCGGCGGGCACGCGGTCGAATCCGCCAAGAAGTAGGCGGTCTCGAAAGCGCGTTGACGTGATCGGCCGGTTCGGGTCAGAGTCCCCCACTGATGGAGATCAACGACCTGACACCGGCCGAGACGCGCGTCTGGCGGGCGTTCGCCTCGGGCACCGCCGTGGACTTCCGGACCGCGGACGACGAGGACGCCGGCCGAGGCGGCACCTGGGGACCCGAACGCACCGTGCGCGCGCGGGTGCTGCGGACCCTGCTCCTGAACGGCCCCCGGGAGGACGGCGAGGTGGCCTCGCTCGCCCTGGCCGGGGCCCGCGTCACCGGACGGCTGGACCTGCAGTACGCGACGGTCGACCACCCCGTACGGCTGCGGCACTGCCACTTCGACGAGGCGCCCAGGTTCTACGGGGCCCGGCTGCGTGAGCTGAACCTGAGCGAGTCCGTGCTGCCCGGGATGGTCTCGCACGCGGTCCGGGTGGAGGGCGTGCTGCGGCTGACCCGGGCCCGGTTCGTCGGGACGGTGCGGCTGGCGGGGGCAGAGGTCACCGGCAGCGTGTACCTGGAGGGCGCGCACATCGAGGCGACGCCGGACACCGACGGGCCGCTGCTCCTGCTGAACCAGGCGGTGCTGGGCGCCGACCTGTGGGCCCCGGGGCTGCGCGCGGGCGGCGAGGTCCGGCTCACCGGCGCCCGGGTGGCCGGCACCGTCAATCTCAGCGACGCGGTGCTGGACCGGCCGGGCGGCACCGCGCTCCACGCCGAGACGCTGGCCGCCGAGGCCGACGTGGTGCTGCGGCACGCGCAGGTCAGGGGCCGGCTGGAGCTGCGCGGCGCGCGGATACCCGGCCGGCTGGACCTGTCGCACGCCCGGCTGGTCAACCCCGCGGACACCGCGCTGCGGGCCAGCAGCTGCGTGATCGGCGAACTGTGGCTGCGGGAGGGCCCGGTGGTGCAGGGGGCGCTCAATCTGCGCCGCACCCAGATCGACGTGCTGTTCCTCCAGCCGGAGGTGGTGCCGGCCCGGGTCCAGCTCAACGACCTCGCCTACACCTCGCTCGTCCCGCACGAGCCCGCCGGGCGGCGGCTGCCGATGCTGGAGAAGGTGGACGGCTACCTTCCCTTCACCTACGAGCAGTTGACCGCCGCCTACCGGCGGATCGGTGACGACGACGCGGCCCGGCTGGTGCAGCTCGCCAAGCAGCGCCGGCGTCGGCGCACCCTGCCCTGGTACGGCCGGCTGTGGGGGCACCTCCAGGACATCACGGTCGGGTACGGCTTCCGCCCCCTGCGCGCCGGCGGCTGGCTGCTGTCGCTCCTGGCGGCCGGCTCGGTCGCGTACGGCCTGCACCACCCGCCGCCGCTCAAGCCGGAGGAAGCGCCCGGTTTCGACCCGGTCTTCTACACCCTCGACCTGCTGCTGCCGGTGATCTCCTTCGGCCAGGAGAACGCGTTCTCGCCCCGGGGCTGGTACCAGACCCTGTCCTACGTCCTGATCGTCACGGGCTGGATCCTGGCCACGACGGTGATCACCGGCCTGACCCGCACGGTCAGCCGCCAGTGAGCCCGCGCCGCGCGGATCAGGGCAGGGCGGCCGCGTCCAGGAGCGGGCGGAGTTCGCGGGCGACGGTCGTCAGGGCCCGTACGTCGCGTTCGGCCCGGGCGACGAGGATCGCTCCCTCGAGGGAGCTGATCATCAAGGTGGCCAGCGGTACGGACCTCTCCTCGGGCACACCCATGCCGGCGAGTGCCTCCGCGACCGGCCGGGTCCAGGCGGCGAAGGCGGCGGCGGCCGCCTTCCGGGTCGTCTCGGAGCTCTCGGCGCAGTCGACCGTCGCCGCCGCCACGGGACAGCCCGCGGCGAAGCCCGCCTCCGTGTACTCGTCGGTCCACTGCCCGACCATCGCGGCGAACAGCGCGCCGGGCGTCGGACGTTCCATGCCGTGCAGGAACCGGGCGACCCTCTTGGCCGCGTACCGCCCCGCCCACTGGAGGGCCTCGCCGACGAGCTGTTCCTTGCCGCCCGGGAAGTAGTGCTGGAGCGAGCCCCGGGGTGCCCCGGCGTGGGCGGCGACGTCACGCATGCCGGTGGCGTCCACGCCGTCCCGGCGGATGAGCTGGGCGGCGCTGAAGACCATCCGCTCGCGCGGCCCCCGTCCGGACGCTGCCATCACCGCTCCCTCACCCTGCCCTCGCCGCCGGTCCGCCTTCTGCCGCGGCTGCCCACCGACTCTATGACAGCCGTCATGACGCGGGCTACTATGACCGCCGTCATAACCCCACTCCCGGCGCGTCCCGCTCACGGCCGCGCGTCACCCGGACGGACGGTGTGCCATGCGGCTCGTCGGCTTCATCGGTCTCGGCATCATGGGTCAGCCGATGGCACTGCGCCTGGCCCGCGCGGGCACCCCCCTCGTGGTGTTCAACCGCACCCCCGCCCGCGCCGCTCCCCTGCGCGCCGCCGGTGCGGAGGTGGCGGGCGACGCGGCCGAGGTCTTCGGCCGGGCGGACCCGGTGGTCCTCATGCTGGCCGACGGCCCGGCGATCGACGCCGTGCTGGCCCGCGGCACCCCGGAGTTCGCCGCCCGGGTCGCCGGACACACGGTGGTCCACATGGGCACCACCTCGCCCGAGTACTCGCACGGCCTGGAGACCGACATCCGGGCGGCGGGCGGGCGGTACGTGGAAGCCCCCGTGTCCGGTTCGCGGGTCCCGGCGGAGACGGGCGGCCTGGTGGGGATGCTGGCCGGCGAGGAGAGCGCGGTGGCCGGGGTCCGTCCGGTGCTTGACCCCCTGTGCCGGGAGACGTTCGCGTGCGGCGCGGTACCGAACGCGCTGCTGACCAAGCTGGCCGTGAACCTCTTCCTGATCACCCTGGTGACCGGCCTGAGCGAGGCGTTCCACTTCGCCGAGCGCCACGGGCTCGACCGCCGGCGGTTCCTCGACGTCCTGGACGCGGGCCCGATGGCCAGTGCCGTCTCCCGCATGAAGGCGCCCAAGCTGCTGACCGGCGACTTCACGGCGCAGGCGGCCGCGTCGGACGTGCTGAGGAACAACCGCCTGATCGCCGAGGCGGCCCGCGCCGCAGGCCTCGCCTCGCCCCTGCTCGACGCCGCCCGGACCCTCTTCGAGGAGACGGTGTCGCTGGGGCACGGCGGCGAGGACATGGTGGCGGTGCTCCGCGCCCTGGAGGCGCGCACCTCGGGACTCGGCCGCCTGCCGTGAGATGAGGGAGCCGGTGAGTTCGAAGGGGGTCCGGTGACTTCCGAGCGGCCCGTCGAGTTCCGAGCGGCCCGGTGTGTTCGAGGGGGCCTGCGGGGGGTATGCCGGACCCGTCCGACGAACGATCAAGGAGAGCGATGGCGATGCCACTCCTGCGGCAGGAGACCGACGCGCGGGCGGCCGGGCTGGACCCCGAGGCGCTGGACCGGCTCGACCTGCACTTCGCCCGGCAGGTCGACGAGGGCAGGCTGCCCGGTTTCCTGGTCTCCGTCGCACGCGGCGGCCGGGTCGCCCATCTGACCGTCCACGGGCTGCGGGACGTCGCGGCCGGCCTGCCGGTGACCGCCGACACGCTGTGGCGGATCTACTCCATGACCAAGCCGGTCACGTCCGTGGCCGTGCTGCTTCTGATGGAGGAGGGCCGGCTGTCGCTGGAGGACCCCGTGGACCGGTACCTGCCGGCCTTCGCGGAGCCGCGGGTGTACGTCGCAGGGACCGGCGAGGACGTCGTCACCCGGCCCGCCGCCGGACCGGTCCGCGTCCGCCACCTGATGACCCACACCGCGGGTCTGACGTTCGGCTTCTACCACTGCCACCCCGTCGACGCGCTGTACCGGGCCGCCGGTGTGGAGTCGTCGGTGCGGCCGGGCGCGGACCTGGCCGAGACCGTGGACCTGTACGCGCGCCTGCCGCTCCAGTTCGAGCCGGGCACCGAGTGGAACTACTCGGTGGCCAGCAATGTGCTGGGCCGGCTCGTGGAGGTGGTGTCGGGGCAGCCGCTCGACGTGTTCTGCGCCGAGCGGATCCTCGGACCGCTCGGTATGACCGACACCGGCTTCCACGTCACCGACGCGCAGGCGGACCGGCTGGCCGAGCTGTACGGGGAGACGGAGGACGGCGGTATCGCACCGGTGGCCGGGCTGCCGCTGCGGGGCCGGCCGCGCTTCCTGTCGGGCAGCGGCGGCCTGGTCTCGTCCGCGTACGACGTGCACCGCTTCGCGGAACTGCTGCGCCGCCGCGGCACCCTCGACGGCGCCCGGCTGCTCGCCCCGGAGACGGTGGACCTCATGACCCGCAACCACCTCCCCGGCGGCGCCGACCTCCGCACCCTGGGCAGCCGTCCGGCGCACGACCGCCCGGGCAACGACGGCGTCGGCTTCGGCCTCGGCGTCTCCGTGGTGACCGACCCGAGCCGTACGCAGTCTCCCTCGGGGCTCGGCACGTACGGCTGGAGCGGGGTGGCGACGACCACCTTCTGGGTCGACCCGGGCCGTGATCTGACGGTGCAGTTCATGACCCAGGTGCGGCCCAGGTCCTCGCACGACGTGTATCCCGACCTGAAGCGGCTGGTGCACGAGGCCGTCGCGGACTGATCCGGGGCGGCACGCACCGGGCCGTCACGACGGTACGTGCGCCATGGCGTCCAGGTGGGGCAGATGGTGGTCCAGGCGCTCCCGCTTGGTCCGCAGATAGGTGATGTTGGACGCGCACGGCGGTATCAGCAGCGGCACCTGCTCGGCGACCCGGATGCCGTGCCGCACCAACGCCTCCCGCTTGCGCGGGTTGTTGGACATCAGCCGCACGGACCGCACCCCGAGGTCGTCCAGGATGCGGGCGGCGACGCCGTAGTCGCGGGCGTCCACGGGCAGGCCGAGGGCGAGGTTGGCCTCCACCGTGTCCAGGCCCTCCGCCTGCAGCGCCATCGCCCGCAGCTTGGCGAGCAGCCCGATGCCGCGCCCCTCGTGACCGCGCAGATAGACCACGACGCCACTGCCCGCGTCGGCCACCTGCCGGAGTGCGGTGGCGAGTTGGGCGCCGCACTCGCAGTGCTGGGAGCCGAAGGCGTCGCCGGTGAGGCACTCGGAGTGGAGCCGGGTGAGCACGTCTTCGGCGCCCAGGTCGCCATGGACGAGGGCCACTTGTTCGTCGCCGCGTTCGTGGTCGACATAGCCGTACGCCCGGAATTCCCCGTACACGGTGGGCAGCGGTGTCACCACGATCCGCTCCACATCCGTGCGCTGTGCGGCCTTCTTGCCGAGTACACCGATTTTTTCTGTCATGATTCTCGCGTTCCTCAACAGAGTGCTCAGGGATTGCTCAACAGATTGCCCGACGAAAACGAAAGGCCGTGCGGAGATGGACGTTTCACTGGTGCCGGCGGACACGAGCGCGGACGTGCGCGAACGGGGCTCCGGAATGCCGCGGCAGATAGCGGTGCTGCCGGTCGGGAGTTACGAACAGCACGGTCCGCACCTGCCGCTGGCGACCGACACGCTCGTCGCGTGCGCCGTCGCCCGGGAGATCGGCGCCGCCTATCCGGTACACGTGCTGCCACCGGTGACGATCGGCTGCTCGCACGAGCACGCCGACTGGCCCGGCACCGTCAGCATCTCCGCCGTGACCCTGTACGCGGTGGTGCGTGACATAGCGGAGTCCCTGCGCCGTTCGGGCGTCGAGGCCCTGGTCGTGGTCAACGGGCACGGCGGCAACTACGTCCTGGGCAACGTCGTTCAGGAGTCCTCGGCACTCGGTGAGCGGATGGCGCTGTTCCCGGCCGCCGAGGACTGGGAGACGGCGCGCCGGCGGGCGGGGGTGGTCACCTCGCTGCTCACCGACATGCACGCGGGGGAAATCGAGACCTCCATTCTGCTGCACACGCACCCCGAATTGGTCCGGCCCGGCCATGAGGCCGGCGATTTCGTCGCGGACGACCGACGTCATCTGCTCTCCCTCGGTATGTCCGCCTATACCGATTCCGGTGTCATCGGGCGGCCTTCACTGGGATCGGCGGAAAAGGGGAAGGAACTGCTGGCGAGCCTCGCCGATTCCTTCGGAGCGTATTTCGGGCTGCTGACGGCGGACACACCGGTGACGCGTGCCGCTGTCCCGGCCGCCTGCGACGGTGCCGGCTCCGGCGCGGCCGGCGGGCGGGCGTAGCGCACGGTGCGGCGGCGGGCGACGAGGGCCACGGCGCCGGGCAGGCTCGCCACGAGGCTGAGCACGCCGTACACCACCGCGACGCCGAGTCCGGTGCCCGCACCGAGCCCCGCCGCGCCGAACGCCCAGGCGGTGACGCCCTCCCGGGGGCCCCAGCCGCCGACGTTCAGCGGCAGCCCCATGGCGAGCAGGGCCAGCACCGCGAGCGGTGTGAGCACGGCGACGGAGGCTCCGCTGCCGGCCACCCGGGCGGCGAGCACGAACATCGTGAGGTGGCCGGCGAGCACGACGGCGGAGGAGCCCGCGACGCCCGGCAGGTTCCGCCGGGACAGCAGCCCCTCCCGGGCCTCGGCGAGCGCCGACCGCAGGGCCCTGCCCCGGCGGGCGGGCGCCCGGTTCATGCGCAGGGCGAGGACGACGGCGAGCGCGCCGAGCAGGGCCAGGGCCACAAGGGGGGCGAGGTAGCGGACCTCGGCCCGCACCGGGGACGGCATCGCGAGCAGTACGGCGGCCCCGGCGCCGATCAACGCGACCTGTCCGGCGACCCGTTCGAGGACGACGGCCCGCACACCGCGCCCGAGGTCCCCCGCGCTGTGCCCGTGCCGCACCGCGCGGTGCACGTCGCCGAGGACGCCGCCGGGGAGGGCGGCGTTGAGGAACAGCGCGCGGTAGTAGTCGGCGACGGCCGGTCCGAACCGCAGGCGGATGCGCAGACCCCGGGCCACCAGGGCCCAGCGCCAGGCGCTGAACACCGTGGTGACCAGCCCGATCCCCAGCGCCGCCAGCACGGTGACCGCGTCGATCCGGTGCAGCCCGTCCAGGAGGGCGCCGGTCCCCAGCCGCCATACGAGCACGCCGAGGACGGCGGTGCCGACGGCGGTGCCCAGGTGGGTGCGCAGGGCGCTCACGAGGCTCCGCCCGTCGGCCGGCACAGGGCCAGCAGGTCGGTGTGGTGGACGACCACGCGCAACTCCCCGGCCGTGCAGGCCGCGAGGCGCTCGTCCAGGTACCGGGCGGCCCGCGCGCGCAGTTCCGGGCGCTGTTCGACGGCCGCACCGACCCAGCCCCGCAGCCACTGGGCGGTGAGTGCCGCCTCGTCCGGCCCGAGCCGCCAGGGGCTGGGGTGCGCCAGGACGGTGGCGCCGTGCCCGGCGAACGCCTCGGCCGCCGCGTCGACCGCGTCCGGACCGAGCATGCCGGTGCGCCGCTGGTGGTCGTTGAACGCCTCGGTGATCTCGGCGTCCAGGGGGTGGGCGGGGGTGAGGTCCACGCGCCCGGCGACGGAGAGGCTCAGCAGCGCCGGGCAGCCGGCCGCGGCGCAGGCGGCGGCGAGACGGCCGGCCTCCTCGGGGGTCAGGACGTCCAGCAGCGCGGACGCGGTCACCAGCGCGGCACCGGTCAGGGCGTCCGGGGTGAGGCGGGCCAGGTCCCCGCGCCGCGTCTCGACGGTGACGCGGCTGCCGTCGGCGGCGGTGCGCGGGGCGCCGGCGGCGGCGAAGTGCAGAAGGTAGGGGTCCCGGTCGTGCAGCACCCAGTGCTGCGGACCGTCGAGCAGCGGAGCGAGCCAGCGTCCCATCGACCCGGTGCCGCAGCCCACGTCGTGCACCACGAGCCCGCCGGCCCGCCGGGGCAGGTCGGTGAGCCTGATCCGCAACGGGTCGAGCAGGTCGTGCGCCCGCGCGGCGGCGTCGGCGCTCTCGCGCAGGCGCAGCCATTCGGGGGCGTAGCGCGCGGGGCCGTCGGCGTCGTCCGGTGCCGTCGCGCCTCGGAGACGGACGGTGCCCCGCTCCGCGGCAGGCCGTCCCGCCGGACCCGCGCCGGGGACGACCGCGGTCGCGGCGGCGTCGGTGGCGTCGGGCGCATCCTGGGGGCCCGGCTGCGCCGGGACGACACGGGTGGCGGGCACGGCGGGCTTCCTCGTGTTCATGCCGCCCTCCTCGGCGCCCCCGGCAGCCGGTGCAGCACACCGGCCAGGCTCTGGGCGGTGCTCGCCCAGCCGTGCAGGGCGGCGCGGCGACCGCGGGCGGCGGCCTTCAGCCGGCGGCGTACGTCCGCCTCGCCGAACCAGCCGCGCAGCTCCGCGGCGAGCGCGACGGGGTCCTCCGGCGGCACGAGGATGCCGGGCACCCCACCGTCGGGGGCGCGTCCGACCGCCTCCGGGAGGCCGCCGACGTCGGTCGCCAGCACGGGGATCCCGCGCGCGAGGGCCTCGGTCACCGCCATGCCGTACGTCTCGGCGTACGAGGTGAGGACCATCAGGTCGGCGGTGGCGTAGGTGGCGTCCAGCTCGGCGCCGGCCCGCGGACCGGTGAGCACCAGCCGCTCCTCCAGACCGTGCCGCGCGATCAGCGCCCGCAACCGGCCGACGTACTCGGGGTCCTGTCCGAGTCCGCCGACGCACGCGCAGCTCCACGGCAGGTCGGCCACCGCCGCCAGGGCCTCCACCAGCCGGTGCTGGCCCTTGCGGGGGGTGACGGCGGCGACGCACACCAGCCGGGAGACGCCGTCGGTGCCGGGTGCCAGGGGGGCGATGTCGGCGCCGGGGGCGGCGACGTGGACCCGGCCCGGGTCGAGTCCGTGGTGCGAGACGAGGCGGCGCACCGCCCAGTCGCTGGTCGCGACGACGGCCGGGACGGCGCGCAGTACCGCGCGTTCACGGGAGTCCAGTTCGGCAGCGAGGGCGGGATCGAGCCCGGTCTCGTCGCCCAGCGGGAGGTGGACGAGGACGGCCATGCGCAGCCGTTCGGACTCCGGGACGACGATCTCCGGTACCCCGCAGGCGACCAGGCCGTCGAGGAGGACGACCGCGTCGTCCGGCAACCGCCGCAGGACGCAGGCGAGTTCGGTGCGGGCGGTGTCGTCCGGCCGGGGCCAGTCGCCGGGCACCGGCAGCCCCCGTACCCGCCAGCCGAAGCCGGGCAGGTCGAGCCGGACCCGCCGGTCGTAGGCGTTGCCGCCGCTGGGCGCGGCCGGGTCGTCGACACCGCCCGGCATGACGAAGTGCACGGAGCGCAGGGACATGGGGACGGTGCCACCGTTCCTCGGGACCGGCCCGGACGGCCGGGTCGCGGGCGCCGGCGTCGCGGACGCCTGGGACGCGGACGTCTGGGCGGGAACGTAGGTGAGCCGGGTCCGCCCGGCGGCGGCCGGGCCGGTCGTCGCGTCCACGGAGGCGCCGGTCACAGCGCACGCTCGTAACTCGCCCAGGCGACGTGCGACTCGTGCAGCGTGACGGTGAGCCCGGCCAGCCCCTTGGCTCCCTCCCCCAGCGCCCCCTTGTGCACGCGCTCGGCGAGCCGGTCGGCGACGACCTTCGCCAGGAACTCGGTGGAGGTGTTGACGCCGGCGAAGTCGGGTTCGTCGTCGAGGTTGCGGTAGTTCAGCTCGGCGACTACCGCGCCCAGTTCCCGGGTGGCCAGGCCGATGTCGACGACGATGTTGTCCTCGTCCAGCTGCTCGCGCCGGAAGGTGGCGTCCACCAGGAACGTCGCTCCGTGCAGGCGCTGCGCGGGGCCGAAGACGTCGCCGCGGAAGCTGTGGGCGACCATGATGTGATCGCGGACGGTGATGCTGAACAACGGGCGACCCTCCAGGTGTGGCACGTCTGGTCCCCCGCCTCTCGCTGCGCGGGGTGCTGTCTATTACGGCCGGATGCCCTCCCGTGTTCAGCGGGCCGTAGGTCTTTCCGCGAGGTCAGGCGGCGCTGCGGGGACCCGCGCCGGCGTCCTCCCCGTCGTAGCGGATCCGGTGGCACAGTGCGGCGATCTCGCCGGAGGCCAACCGCGGCATCACCTCGGGCAGTTCGGCGAACGCGGACTCGCCGGTGACGAGGGCGTCGAGGGCGGGGTCGGCGAGGAGTTCGAGGGCGAGGGCGAGCCGGTCGGCGTAGCCGCGGGTGGCGGCGCGGGCCGGGGAGACGGTGCCGACCTGGCTGCCGCGCAGGGTCAGGCGCCGTGAGTGGAAGGCCTCGCCGAGCGGCAGGGCGACGCGCCGGTCGCCGTACCAGCTCAGTTCGACGACGGTGCCTTCGTGCCGCAGCAGTTCCAGTGACCGGGAGAGGCCCGCCCCCGTCGCGCTGGCGTGCACGACGAGGTCCCGTTCGCCGGCGGCGTCGGCCGGGGGTGCGAACGCGACGCCGAGCGCCTCGGCCACCTTCGCCCGGGCCGGGTCGGCGTCCACCAGCTCGACGCGCACGCCCGGGAACCGGGCCAGCAGGGCGGCCACCGAGCAGCCGACCATGCCACCGCCGACCACGGTGACCCGGTCGCCGACCAGGGGCGCGGCGTCCCACAGGGCGTTGACGGCGGTCTCGACGGTACCGGCGAGCACGGCCCGCCCCGTGGGGACGGAGGGCGGGACCGGCGTCACGGCGGCGGCCGGGACGACGTAGCGCGTCTGATGCGGGTAGAGGCAGAACACGGTGCGCCCGGCCAGACGCTCCGGCCCCTCCTCCACCACGCCGACGTTGAGGTACCCGTACTTCACCGGCCCGGGGAAGTCACCCTCCTGGAACGGCGCGCGCATGACGGCGTACTGGTTCTCCGGCACCCGGCCGCCGAGGACGAGGGTCTCGGTGCCCCGGCTCACCCCGCTGAAGAGGGTCCGCACGACCACGTCGTCCGGGCCCGGCTCCGGCAGTTCCACCTCGCGCAACGCGCCCCTGCCCGGCGCTTCGTGCCAGAACGCACGTGCCCTGCGTGTCATCGGAAGTCCTCCTGAACGATCGGGAAGCCGCTCACGTACCGAGGGATGCACAAGCCGCGCACAAGGTAGCGGCGTTGATCGACTCTGTCACACGGCCGGAGGATGTTCGGTGGCCCTGAACAACCCGAACCACACGTACGCCGGGTACGCGTACGACTCGCGCGACGCGTACGGCTCGCGCGACGCGTGCGACCCGTACGACGCGAGGCCCGTCCAGCAGGAGACCGCGGCGGGTGCCGGAGTGCAGCTCGTGCTCCTGGCGTTGCTCGGCACCGCGATCGGCATGGGCACGGCGGGCTGGCTGACCGGCCTCGCCTTCGCGTTCGCGAGCTGGGCGGTCCTCTCCCGCGCCCTGCACCGCTCCCGGCTGCCGTCGTTCGGCCCGGCCAACCGGGTCACCCTCGGCCGGGCCACCCTGGTCGGCGGGGTCACCGCCCTGGTCGCGGACTCCTTCCGCAGCGCGCCGCCCGTCTCCCTCCTCGTCGGTCTGACGGCGGTGGCCCTGATCCTGGACGGTGTGGACGGCAAGGTCGCCCGCCGCACCGGCACCTCCACACCGCTGGGCGCGCGCTTCGACATGGAGGTCGACGCGTTCCTCATCCTGGTGCTCAGCGTGTACGTCGCGATGGACCTGGGCCCGTGGGTCCTGCTTATCGGCGGCATGCGGTACGTGTTCGTGGCGGCGGCCCGGGTGTGGCCGTGGCTGACGGCCCCCCTGCCCCCGAGCACGGCCCGCAAGTCCGTGGCCGCGCTGCAGGGCGTGCTGCTGCTTCTCGCGGGCGCCAACCTGCTGCCGCACGTGGCGAACGCCGCGGTGGTGGCCCTGGCGCTGGGCCTGCTGGTGTGGTCCTTCGGACGGGACGTGGCGTGGCTGTGGCGTCGGTCCCGGGTGCCTGCCGCTCCCGGCGGGGTGGTGGTGCGGGAGTTCGTCACCCGGTGAGCCCCCTGGGACGCCGACGGCTGTGAGTCGTCGGGGCGGCACCGCCTTGGCGAAGGGTTCGTTGCCTCAGCGGTTCCGCCACTTGCCGGACTGGCCGACTCCCCGCTGGGTATATCCCCGATCCGGACGGGACTCCTGTCGACTCACCGGACATGGCGCAGGAGCCCATGACGTCAGTTGCGCGCGGAGAAGGAGACGTTTGGTGGAAGTTCCGGACTTAGTCTCGGAGGTCCTTCACATGCTGGCACCGGGAGCGGATGGCGCGTTGTCAGCAGCAGGGGGCGCGGCAGCGCAAACATTGATCGCAACACTCCGGGAACGGCTGAGAGGTTCAGAGGAGGACCGTGCCGCCCTGGAGATGTTCTTGGGGAGCCCGGGCGATGCGGCGGCTGCGGCCGCGATGCGGGCGGTTCTGGAGCGGGAGGTGGCCGCCGACCCCGGTTTCGGCCGACGTCTCAAAGCCCTTGCCGATGCGGCTGCCGAGCGGCCGCCGCAACCGATCACGGGCAGCGTGGTGATCGGCGGCGGGGCCAGAGTCCGCCACAACCAGATCTCGCTGGGTCCGCTGACCGTCAACAACAATCGACAGGGTCGATGGCTCCTCGCCGCGCTCGCCCTCGCCGCCATGATCCTTATCCTGCTGGCCGGTTACGGCGGCGTCCGCTTGTTCACCGACGAGGGCGAAGGGGCGGGACCGGGCACCTCGCATCAAGAGGATTCCAAGCCGCCCGCTGTCGACCCGTTGCCCCCCACCCAGCAGACGGCCGACGCGATCTTGCCCGACCGGGTCGCCATGGCCGGAACGGCTTTCGAGAGCCAACCGGGCGATGTCTTTCCCGACGGCGAACGGAGCGGCTACGAGGGCACGATCTGCGGCGAACAGCCCAAGCCCTGCGGGAATCGCGTACGAGCTGGGGCCTCAGCAGGCTACGCCCCCAATGACACCTCGGAAGAAACGGGGTGGCATGCCGAACTCGAGGTGCTGGTGCACGCCTCCGAGGGCGACGCCGAGCATACCTTCGACGCGTTGGTGGAGACCTTCCGGGAGGACGCCGCAGCCGGCTTCAGGCCCGACCCTTCGGCCTACGCTCCGCCACGGGGGGCGCCACTGGGCGATGAACTTGCCGACTACAGGGTCACGTGGGAGGGGCAGGACATCGGGATCATGTGCATGATGCGCCGCGGACCGTACATCGTCCTGGCCGCCCAGGAGAAGGACGGCCGGGACGCAGTCATGGACAACGAGACCCAGACGCAGTTCAACACCTTGTTGCTACGCCGCATGAACGAGGCGTTGTCCGGTGACACGCCGCACGCGGCCCTGCGCGACGTGCAGAGCGCCTGAACGGCAAAGAGCCTGTACGGCGGGTCGAGCTGCCCCGGCGGGTCAGCGCTTCCGCCGAGGCAGCACCGCCGCCGCCACCACCGGCACGGCGGCCAGCGCCAGCCACGGCGCGGCCACCGGCAGTCCGGTGTCCAGCAGCAGCCCGGTCGCGGAACTGCCGGCCAGCACGATCAGTCCGGACACCGAGGCCAGCGCCCCCGTGTACAGCCCGAGCCGCCCCTCCTCCGCCAGGTCCGGCACCCAGGCGCGGGCGACGGGCGCGACCAGCATCTGCCCGAGGGTGAGCAGGACGACGAACCCGGCGGCGGGCAGCAGCCCGCCCGTCCCCGTCCACCCGGCGGGCCGGGCCAGGCCGACGAGCGCGAACCCGACGGCGATCAGTGCCAGCCCCGCCACCATCGACCGGCGTGGCGCCAACCGCTCCCCCGCCCACCGGGTCACCGGCAACTGGGCGCTCACCACCAGCAGCGAGGACAGGGCGAACAGCCAGGCCAGCGGCGCCTGTGAGCCGGCGGCCCGCTCCACCTCGGCGGGCAGGGCGAGGTAGAGCTGGTTGTAGGCGAGCAGGTAGGCACCGTAGGCGCAGCACAGGGCGAGGAAGCGCCGGTTGCGCAGCAGGAGCCGCGCACCACCCTTCACCCGGACCTGGGCCCGACCGGGAACGCGCTGCGGCAGCAGCCGGGCGTGCCCCGCGAGGACCAGTACGAAGACCCCCGCTCCGGCGAGGCACACCGTACGGAAGTCGACGGCGAGCAGCAGCGCGCCCAGCAGCGGTCCGACGAATGCTCCGGCCTGCCCCGCGACGGTGAACAGCGCGAGCACCCGGGTCCGGTCGCCGCCCCCCGCCGCCTCCCACTCGACCGCCTGCCGGGCGACCTCGGACTCGACGGCCGGCGAGAAGAGCGCGGCGGCGAACCCGATGAGGAGGACGGCGCCGATGACGGCCCAGGTTCGCTCGGCGAACGCCAGCCACCCGAACCCGGCGATCCGCAGCACGCACCCGGCGAGCACGACGGGGCGGATGCCGTACCGGTCGGCGAGGGCGCCGCCGACCACGAACAGCCCCTGCTGGCTGAAGGTCCGCAGCCCGAGCACGAACCCGACCAGCCACCCCGCCATTCCGACGGACTGCGCCAGATGCTCGGAGAGGAAGGGCAGTACGGCGAAGAAGCCGACGTTGAAGGCGAGTTGGGTGAGGATGAGCAGGCGGAGCAGCGGGGACAGCGCGGAGAGCCGCGCGGTGCGGCGACCGGATACTCGGAGGGGCCGCCCGGGCCGCCCGGGCCGCCAGGACTGTTCGGACTGTTCGGTAGAGGTGGAAGGCATGTCAGCGGGCTCCGGCCGGTTCCCTCTCCGTCGCCGGGACGGACGGCCGCGGAACCCGGTCGCCGGTCCGGGGAAGTCCCTTCCGGGACGGCCGGCGCAGTGCGCCCGCGGCGCTGACGGCCAGCGCGCCGAGGAGGGCCAGTACGGCGGCGGGGGCGAGGACGGACCACGGGGCGCGCTCGGCGTAGGGCTGGTTCTCGGCGAGGAGCAGCCCCCACTCGGGGGACGGCGGCTGGGCGCCGAGCCCGAGGAAGCCGAGCGAGGCGAGCGCGAGGGCGACACCGGGCAGCCGCAGCAGGGCGTGCCGCAGGACCGGCGGGACCACGGCGGGCAGCAGCTCGCGCCGCAGCAGGTGGACCGGCCCCGCGCCCAGCGCCTTGCCGGCGGTGATGTGCAGGGTGGCGCGCTCCTGCCGCAGCAGGGAGGAGGTGTGCGCGGCGAGCGGCGCCCAGGCGACGGCGCCCACGGCGAGCGCGGGGGTGGCCGCACCGCTCCCGGCGACGGCGGTGACGAGCAGGGCGACGAGCACGGGCGGCACGGCGTTGACGGTGTCGACGAGCGGCGCGGAGACCCGGGGCAGCAGCCCCAGCAGCACGCCCACGAGCAGCGCGGCCGTGCTGATGGCGGCGGCGAGCAGCAGCGTGTCCAGCGCTCCGTGGCCGACGCGGGCGAGCAGGTCGCGGCCGAGGGCGTCGGTGCCGAGGGGGTGGCCGAGGGAGGGCGCCCGCAGCCGTTCCCCGGTGTCGAGGGCGAGCGGATCACGGGCCAGCCCGCACCCGATCACCGCGAGCAGCACGCCGCCGTAGAGCAGTGGGAGCAGTCCCCCTGCGGGCGGCGCGGGCCGGTGCAGCGAGGACAGGGCGCCGTCGCGCAGCGCGGGCCCGGTGAGCAGCCGGGCGGCGACGCGGGTGGTGCCGGCGGCGAGGGCGGCGAGCAGGACGAGAGCGAGGGTGCCGGCCTGGAGGACGGGAAGGTCCTGGGCGAGCGCGGCCTGGAGGGTGGTGCGCCCCAGGCCCGGGATGTCGAAGACCTGCTCGACGGCGACGGCCCCGCCGGTCAGCCCGACGACGAACAGCCCGAGGTTGGGCAGCAACGCGGGCACGCACCGTCGCAGGGCCTGGCGGGCGATGGTCCGTCCCGGCAGCCCACGCGCCGCGGCGGCCAGGGCCCAGGGCTCACCGAAGGCGCCGGGCAGCAGATCGTCGAGCAGCCGCCCGAGCACGGCTCCGGCGGGCAGTCCGAGGGTGAGGGCGGGGAGCACGGTCCACTGCGGCCCGTACCACCCCAGCGCGGGCAGCCACCCCCACTGCACCCCGACGACGGTGGCGAGTACGGAGGCGACGAGGAACTCGGGCAGCGAGGCGAGCACCGCGGACACGTTCCCGCCGCCGCGCCGCCCGCCGAGTCGCCGCCGCGCGCCCAGCCGCAGCGTGCGCAGGCAGATCAGACCGGCGGTGACGACGGCGACGACGAGCGCGACCCCCATGAGCAGCAGCGAGGCACCGAGCGCCTGGAGCACGCCGGGCAGGACGTCGCCCCCGGAGATCCACGACTTCCCCGCGTCCCCGCGCACGAGCCCGCCGAACCAGCCGGTGAGGACGTGCAGCGGCCCGCCGTCGGTCCCGAGCTGCCGCCGGATGCCGGCGAGCACCTCGGGCGTCGGCTCCCGCTCGGCGGACCTGGCCTTGAGGACGGTGTACGCCGGGTCGGTGTGCGTGAGCCAGGGCAGCAGCCCGATCCCGCACACCAGCCCCACCGCGAGAACGATCCGCCACCCGGCGCCGGCCACCCGCTGCCCCATGGTTCAGCGCCGGGTGCCGGTGCCGACGAGGGTGCGCTCGTACGGGTCGAGGATCACGCCCTGCACGGAGTCGGCGACGCCGGTGATGATGCGCTGGTGGACGAGCGGCACGACGGCGTCGCTGCCGAGGATGCGCGCCTCGGCGGCCATGGCGGCGTCCTGACGCTCCGCGGTGTCGGTGATCTTCTCCGCGTCGGCGACGGCGCGGTCGACGTCCCGGTCGCAGAGCTGGGCGATGTTGAAGCCGCCGTCGCAGGTGTAGTCGCTGGCGAGGACGGCGACGGGGTCCCCGGTGTCCAGGAGCGTGTTCCGGGCGAGTACGAAGGCGTCGAACTTCCCGTCCAGCGCGTCGCCTTCGAGCCGCGAGTACTCCCGCACGGTGAGCTTGACGGTGAAGCCCGCCTTCTCCAGCTGCTGCTTGACCACCTGGGCGACCTCGGGCAGCTCGGGCCGGTTGTCGTAGGTGGCGAGGGTGACGGTGTCGCCGTTCCCGGGCTTCCCGGCCGCCGCCCGCCCGACGGGCGCGGTCCGCTTCCCCTCCGCCCACGTGACGGCGGGCCCGTAGACACCGGCGCCCGGGTCGCCGTACCCCTCGTAGACGTCCTCGGCGAACACCGAGGTGTCGACGGCGGCGCGGGCGGCGGCCCGCAGCCCGGCGGACTCGAAGGGCCCGGAGGAGGCGTTGAACAGCAGGCTGGTGGTGCGGGTGGTGGCGGTGTCGCGCCGGGTCTTCTCGTCGAGCGACGCCGCCTGGGCGACGGGAACGGCCTCGGCGATGTCGAGTTCGCCGGTCCGCAGGGCGTTGGCCCGAGCGGTGCCGTCGGCGATGAAGCGGGCGTCGACGCCGGAGGCCTGGGCACGGCCGCCCCAGTAGTCGTCGAACCGGTCGAGGGAGGCGGAGGTGGCACCGTCGACCTCGGTCAGCTCGAAGGGTCCGGTGGCGTGACCGACGGGATCGACGCGGCCGCTCTTCCCGTACGCCTTCTCGGACAGGATCGCGAGGCTGGGACTCGACAGCCGCAACGGCAGTACGGGGTCGGGCGCGGCGGTGGTGACGCGGACCACCCGGTCACCGCCCGCCTCGGCCTTGAGCGCGACACCGGCGAGCGCGGCGGGGGCGGGCTCGGCACCGGTGGCGTGGGTGAGGGACGCGGCGACCGCGGCGGGGGTCACCTCGCCGCCGTCCTGGAAGGTGGCGTCGCGGAGGGTGAACTCCCAGGCCCTGTCCCCGTCCCGGCGCCAGGACTCGGCGAGCGCGGGGGCGGCGGAGCCGTTGGCGTCCAGCGCGGTGAGCCCCTCGGTGACCCCGAGACGGCTGAGCAGGGTGGCGTCGGCGCCGTACGGGGACAGGTTCTCGGCGGGCGGGAAGGCGAGGGCGACGCGGAGACGGGCGCCGTCACCGTCGCTCCCGTCACCGGACGCGGAGTCGCCGCCGCCTCCGGAGGCGAAGCAGCCGGCCATCAGCGGAACGAGCAGGAAGGGGGCGAGCAGCCGGGGGCGGCGGAGGGAGCGCATGGTCCTCGGATCGATCGGTCGGACGAGTCGGGCAGGCAGGCAGGCAGCGAGGAGGGGGCGACGCACGAGGTGCGGCAGCACACCGAAACTCTACATGAAAATGATTTTCAAGCTTGCCTGCCCTCACCCCGTCCGCCCGTCACCCCGTCCAGGGGGACCTCGAAGTGCACGATCCCCTGTCCGCCCCCCGCGTCCTCCCGCTCGTCGTGCACGACCTTGGCCAAGGACCGCCAGAACGGCTCGGCCCCGGTGACGGCGGGGTCCGTGTGCAGATACACGGCCCGGTATTTCCCGTCGGCGACCGCGAACGCCAGCAACTCGTCGACAAGTCGACGCGCGAGCCCACGCCGCCGGTGCTCGGGCCGCACGTACACCCGCCGGAGCTGCGCGGTGGTCCCGGAGGGAAACCGCTCGGCGACGTGCGCGGGGTTCGGAGGACTCACGGGCCCACGGGAGTCGAGCGCCCCGGTGGCGACGACCGCGCCGTCCGCGTCCACGGCGACCAGGAGGGTGTGCCGGACCGGCGTCAGATAGGCCCCGTCCGGGTCGACGATGTCACCGTGCCAACGGGGGACGTACCCCGTACCGAAGTCCCGGTAGACGGTGTCGAGCATGACGGCCCGGGCGGGGGCCACGTCGGCGGGGGCGGCGGTCCTGATGGTGTAGTCGGTGGTGCGCACTTGCACATCGTACGCATTAAGCCGACTCCGCCGATCAACCAGGTCCAGCAGGCTACGAACGCCGCAGGCAACGGCAGAGGGAACTTGGCCTTCCCCAGCCACCCTCACGGAGAGCGCAGCCAAGCCAGTTTTTCCTCGGCGGCGCGCAGGCGGGGGTGGCCCGGGCCGTGCAGGCGGCGGTAGTCGCGTACGCAGCGGTCGAGCAGGGCGGCGGCCTCCGCGTGGTGGCCCGCGTCGATCAGTACGTTGGCGAGGTTGTCGCGGGTGACGACGGTGATGGGGTGGTCGTCGCCGTGGAGGGCGACGCGTCCGGTGAGGATCTCGCGCAGGACGGGTACGGCGTCCGCGTAGCGCTCCTGGGCGTGCAGGACGGCCGCGAGGTTGTTCCGTGCCGTGAAGGTGGTCTCGTGGTCGGTGCCCAACGTCGCCTCCGTCGACCGCACGACGGCTCGGATGTGCTCTTCCGCCTCGGCGTGGCGGTCCAGCCGGACCAGGACGGCGCCGAGGTTGCTGCGGGCCGCGATCGTCTTCTCGTGGTCGCGTCCGTACCGGTCCTCCAGCCGGGGCACGAGGGAGCGCAGGGCGCGCTCGGCCTCCGTGTGGCGGCCGCACTTGAGCAGGGAGGCGGCGTGCGCGTTGGTGGCGGACAGGACGTCGGGGTGGTCCCGGCCGAGCTGCCTGATGCGGCGTTCGAGGACGTCCCTCGCCAGGGGCTCCGCCTCGGGGGCCCGGTCGAGGTCTTCCAGCACCGCCGCGAGCCGGGTGGCGCTGCGCAGCGCGTCCGGGTGGTCGCGGCCGAGGGTCTCCGCCTGGGCACGGAAGGTGTCACGCCACGCCGTCTCGGCCAGGTGCAGCTGACCGGTGGTGTGCAGGGCGTCGGCCAGTTCGGCGGAGGCGCGCAGGGTGTTCTCGTGGCGGGCGCCGAGCGTGGTCCACCAGGTGCGCGCCACGTGCTGGTACAGCTCGACCGCTTCCTCGCCCCGTCCCGGGACGGTCACGAGGAACTGGGCGAGTTCGCGGATGGCGGCGAGTGCGTCCGGGTGTTCGGGGCCCAGGGTGTCGATGGCGGACCGGGCGCGCATGGTGTGGATCTCCTCGGCGGAGAGCTGCACGCGGGCGATCTCATGCTCCGGCCTGCCCTCTGTGACTTCCGTGATGGTGATGTGTCCGCCGACCAGCCGGCGTCCGTTCCCGGGGCCGGGGCCGCCTGTGGGCTCCTGCCCGGGTGCGGGTGGCGGCGGTTGTCCGCCGGCGCCCTCGTCGTCTCCGTCGGCTCGTCGCCGCCACCATCGGGTCATGGGGACCGCCTCCTCGTAGCTGCCGGTGTCGTCAGGCGCCCGCGTGCACGTGGGCCGCCCACAGGCTGGGACTGGCCGCGAACGTGGCACGGCACCGCAGGACCGCCCGGTGCAGGGCGTGTGCCGTCCTCGTGTCGTCCAACTCGGCTCCGCCGTCGGCCCCTTCGGTGCACAGCTCCCCGTAGAGGAGCCGGGTGACGCGGACGGCCACCGCGTCGTGCACCGGCCAGAGTGTTCCGACGGCATGGGCGTACCCCGCCAGTTGGAAGGCGGAGGTGATGTGGATGGCCTCGTCGGCCAGTTCCCCGCCGCCCCGTGCCGTCTCGCACGCGGACATCACCGCGAGCCGCGCCGCCGGCAGTTCGAGGTGGGAGACGGCACGGACCGTCAGTGGACGGGTCGCGTGGTCGTGCACCAGGAGCCGGCCGTTCGAGGGGTCACCGGGCTCGCTGACCCCGTGGCAGGCGAAGTGCACGCACGGGTGCCGGGGCAGGGCGTCCATCACCCGCTCGAAGGTGGCCTGCTCCTCGTACAGCACCTCGGTGGGCAGGAGGCCGCGCAGTACCTCCACCTCGCGCCGTGCACCGCCGAGCGGCCGGGCACCGGGTGTCTCGGGAAGGGCCACGGCGAGCATCGGTCCGTGCGGGCGGGGGACGGCGGCTCTGGCCCGTGCGTAGCGCAGTGCCCCGACGGTCGGTGTGTAAGAGGGAATCACCCGGTCCAGAACCGTCCGTGGTGGCGGCACGGCCGCCGCCGGGGTGGGGCGGGGCCCGCCGTCCGGTACCGCGTCCGGTGCCTCCTCGTGGTGGCCGGCCGCGTGCAGCGGCAGTGAGGCCAGCGCGCCGCCCGGTGACCACCACAGCCGGGGCAGCGACCCGTCGGGCGTCGGTCCGCGCAGCCCGAGCCGGTCGAGCACGGGTCCGCAGACGTGGTCCCAGGTCCAGGCCAGTACCTCGCCGACGGTCCGCTGGGCGGCCCGGTCGCGAGCGGGGTCGGTGGCGTCGGCGAGTGCCTGTTCGAGACGGTCCGCCTGTTCCCCGACAGCCTGCGGGGTGGCGTGCGGCAGGGGGACGGGAACGACGTCGCCGTCCCTCAGCACCAGGGCGTCGCTGCGGTACTCGCTGCAGTAGGCCAGCACCACGGGGCCCTGGTCGGCGCAGGCCAGCAGGGCCGGCAGGGCCGGCGCGCCGAGGAAGTCGGTGAAGCCGGGCCGGGTGCGGATCTCGGCGACCAGGTGTTCCAGCTCGGTGGCGAGGGTGTGCCGCAGGTCGGTGGTGTCGGCCGGAAGCCGGCCCTGGGCGGTGTCCGCGGCGTCGGCGGTCTCCAGCGCGTCGAGTCGTCCCCGCAGGCGGGCGAACCGGTCGGCGAGGGCCGGGTGGGCGCCGCGCAGCCGGCCGAGTCCGTCGCGGGTGGCCATGGTCCGGCCCAGCAGGACGCCCCGGCCCTGTTCCAGCAGCAGCACCGCCTGCTCCGGCCGGCCGGCGTTGACCGCGCACGCGGCGGCTTCGGCGGCCAGGCCGCGCACCCGGGTCAGACCGCGTTCCTGGTCGCTGCGGACCAGGCGGCCGGAAGCGGCGTACGGCAGGATCCGCAGGGCCAGTTCGTAGGCGGGCAGGGCTTCCTCCCACCGGCCGTCGTCGGCGGCGGCGGCGCCTTGCTCCCAGGCCGCGAGCACCCTCTTGTAGGCGGGCAGCGATCTGGTCCCGGCGGCCTGCCGGTAGGCGTCCTCGGCGGCCCGGAGCACGGCGGGGTCACCGTCCCGGTGGTGGAGGGCGCGCAGCGCGTCGCCGTACGACTTCAGACAGGTGCCGTGGATCGACGTGCCCTCGACGACGGCCCACACGGCGCGGCCCAGCTCACTGAGGGCTTGTTCCAACTCGCCGGGCGCATCCGCGGCGTGGTGCTTGGTGAGCCGTGCGGAGCCGAGGTTGGAGAGTGTCAGCGCGAGCGCCGGATCGCCGTAGGGGATGCGCTGGACGGCTTGCTCCAGCAGGTCGACGGCTTCGTCGAGGTCGGCCGGGTCGGCGGTGGACGCGAAGCGGGCCCGCAGGGCGTTGGCGAGGGCGTTCAGGCGGTCGGCGCGGGGCTGGTCCGTCGCAGGCGTCAGCGCGAGTGCCCGACGAGCCACGTCGATCGCCTCGTCGAGTGCCGTGCCGTCGCCGGTCGCGTCGTGCCAGCTCTGCAGGACCACCCCCAGATTGGTGAGTCGGACGGCCTGGAGAGGGGCCGCGTTCCTCGATGCGTGGAGCGCGTCCCTGGCCAGTCGGGCGGCCTCCCGCAGGGAGCTCAGGTCGTCGGTCTGCAGAGCGCGCTCGCGCAGGGTGACGGCGAGGTTGGCCAGGGACGCGGCATACGAGTCCGTGCCGGGTTCCTCCTCGGTGACGGCGGCGCGCAGGGTGGTGACGGCCTCGTCCAGCAGCACCGCGTCACCGGTTCGCTGGGCCAGCCTGTGCAACGTGTTGCCGAGGCTGTTCAGTCTCCTGGCGTGTTCCGGGGTGCCGGGCTGGAAGAGCGGCAGGGCCTCACGCAGCAGGGCCGCGGATTCCTCCAGCGGCGCCGGCTCGTCGGTGGCCTCGGCGGCCAGGCGCAGCGCGACGCCGAGGCCGGCCAGCAGTTCGGCGCGGTCCCGGTGGCCGGACGGGCATTCGGCCAGGGCCGCGCGATGGATCCGCAGCATCTCCGACCGGTGAGCCTCCTCGGGCGCCTGCTCGTGCCGTTCGCGCAGCACCTGGGTGAGGTTCCGCAGGACGAGCAGACGGGCGGGCTCTCCGTGGGGAAGGGTGTCCAGCACGGCATGCCACAGGTCGAGCGCCTCACGAAGGGCGCCGGTATCACCGTCGAACCGGTACGCGTCGTGTCGCATGGCGGCCAGGTTGCTCAGATAACCGGGGCGGTCGTCCGAGGCCTCCGGCAGCACGTGGAGCGCGCGCCGTTGGGCATCCGTCGCGCGCAGGAGATCCGCGGGAGGCGTGGCGGTGTCCCCGGGCAGCGGTCCCGCGGCACGCGCTCCCGGGGTCCCGGGGTCTGTCGGGGCCGCACCGCGGTCGACGGCGATCCGGTGCCGTGTGTGCAGCACCTCCGCGAGTGCGCCGAGTGACTGCGCGGCGGTCTCCGCCTCCTGGGGCAGGCGGGCCGCCCGGTCGAACGCCTCCACCGCGCGGTCCAGGTCCTCGGGCCGACCGTACAGCGCGAACCGTTGCTGGTAGGCGAGACCCAGGAGCCGTACGTCCTGCGGGCGGACCGGATCGCGGGCCGTGCGCTCGCGGCCCAGATCGACCAGGGCCTCCACGTCGTCCGGGCGCCGCAGCAGTTGGTAGCGTCTCTGAAGGGCGACCATCAGGTTGGCGGCCAGGGCGGCCACCCGTGCGGTGACCGGGGCCGTCGGGGCTGCCCGGGCGAGCAGCTCCCGGTAGAGCGCGATCGCCTGGTCGAGGGCTTGTGGGTCACCTGTCCGCAGGTGGTGGGAGAGCAGCCGGTCGGCGCGCGGTCCCTCGTCCGGTCCGTCGTCCGGCCCGTTCGCCGGCCGACTGTGTTCCGCCTCGAACACCCGTGCCCTCCCCCGGTCTTCGGCCGCCCGGCCGAGGTCTCCCGGCGCTGCGCGGACCCTGCTCACGATAGCGAACGGGCCGTCGCACCCTGCGGCGTACGGTGAACGGCGGCAAAGAGGCGGGGTGAGAGGACGGCCGGCACGGCGTCTGTCGACTGACGACCTGACTGCTGACGACCGTCTCGCCGGCTGACGAGCTGACGACCTGACGACTGACGACCTGACGACCTGACGACCGACAGCCGGCAGCCGGCAGCCGGCAGCCGCAGCGACGGCCGACGTACAATCGCGCGACCGACATCCGGCGTCCGAGGGGGAACGGTGGAGAGCGCAACCGGCGGGCGAGGCGGACTGCCAGGCGGACACGCCCGGTTGGGCGAACTGTGCCGGCGGATGACGGACGCGTCGGGGTCGCTCGTGCTCGGTGAGCGCGGGGTGCGGCTCGTCGAGTCCATCACCGCCGAACTGCGTGGCGGCCGGGCTCCCGAGGAACTCGACGAGTTCTTCGACGAGTTGGAGGAGGAGCTGCTCGCGGCCGGGCACAGCGCGGGTCTGGGTTCCTACCGCACCACCCCGACACCGCTCACGCCCTCCTTCCAGCGTCTCCCGGTCTCCGGGCCCGCGCACCCGGCCCTGCACGTGCTGGCGTGTCCGCGGGGGCACTGCGGGCGGGTGGAGGCCCCCGGCGACGATGCCCCGCGCCCCGGCTGCCGGATCTTCGACCAGCCCTTGCGCACGGTCCCCCTCCGGTGACCAGCGCCTTTCTCAGCGCACTGGGCGGCCGCATCGCCGAGCGCTGGCTGGCCGCGCTGGCCCTGCCGGGACTGCTCTTCCTCGCCGCCGCCGGCGCGGCCACGGTGCTGGGGCACGCACACTGGTCCGACGTCGAGCGGCTGCGGGACCGGGTCGACACGCTGTCCGCCTCCCCCGCGTCCCACAGCGCCGGCACGGTCGTCCTGGTGGCCCTGGGTGTGCTGGCCGGTGCCGCGGTGACCGGCGCCGCCGCCCAGGTTCTGGGCTCGGGTGTGGAACTCCTGTGGTGCGCGCAGCCGCACGGCCCCGTACTGCGCTCCGTCGCCGACCGCCGCCTGCGCCGCTGGCGTGCGGCCGACGCGCGGTTCCGCACCGCGCTGGTGGCTGCCGGCCGCGCCCGCATCGAGGGATCGGACGACGCCGACCGGCTGACCGGCATCGCCGAGCGCCGCCACGCGGAACGGGACCGCATCGCCTCGGTGCCGCCGCGTCACCCCTTCGCGATGGGCGACCGGCTCGCCGTACCCGCACAGCGCCTGTGGCGGGCCAACGGGCTGGACCTGACGGCCGCCTGGCCCCATCTGTGGCTCCTGGCCGCCGACGGCACCCGCGGCGAACTGCAGGCCGCCCGTCTCCGGTTCACCGCGTCGGCACGCCTGTGCGCCTGGGGCGCCGGGTATCTGGTGATGGGTCTGTGGTGGTGGCCCGCGGCACTGGCCGGGGTCGTCGCCGTCGCCTCGGGGGTACGGCGCGGTCACGCGGCCGCGGACGCCTTCGCGGAACTCACCGAAGCCCTGGCCGACCTGCACGTGCGGGACCTGGCGGCAGCGCTGGGCGTCGAGCACGAGGGCGTCGACGGCCGGGCGCTCGGCGAACGCCTCACACGGCTGCTGCGCAAGGAGTCGGGCACCGCGTAGGCGGTCGGAGTGGGGCTGGGGGTGGCCTGTCGTCCAAGACGCCGCCTCCGACGCCGTCGCCCGCGCACCCGGCCCGAACGGCCGGCGGCGAAAAGGGGACGGCGTACCGATGATGTCCGGTCCGGCCGGCAGTCGTTGTGTGGACGACAGCGAGGAGATACGCCATGCCCATGGAACGACCCGAGGTCCAGCGACCCACGACCGAGCTCGATGCCCGCTACAGCTCCGCACTCAACCCCCGCCCGGGCGCCGAGGACGTCACCGCCACCGAGTGGGCCGAAGCCCGCGGGCGCGTCGCGGCCGCCGAGATCTACTGGGTGGTGACGGTGCGCCCCGGCGGCGGGCCGCACATCACGCCGGCGATCGCGGCCTGGCACGACGGCGTGCTGTATTTCTCCACCGGACCGGGTGAGCAGAAGGCCAGGAACCTGGCCCATGACGCACACTGTGCGCTGCTCACGGGTTCGAATTCACTCACCGAGGGGTTCGACCTGGTCGTGGAGGGCGAGGCGGAGCGGGTCGGGGATCCAGCGGTGCTGGAGGAGGTGATCGCCGCGTACGAGGAGAAGTACGGGGCGCACATCACGTCACCCGAAGGCACCTTCCACGGCATCGGGGACGCCATGCGGAGCGGGAACGCGGTGCTGTTCGCCGTGTCCCCTGTCACCGCGTACGGCTTCGGGCGGGACGAGGGGGTCTACAGCCATACGCGGTGGTCGTTCTGAGGCGCCCCGGGGAGACGTAGGGGCGTGGGCGCGACGCACCGGTGTCGCGCCCCACCCCGGCCCGGGCGGCGGGGCTCGGGCTCACGAGTCCGCGATCTCGTGCGGTGACGGGGTCAGCCGCGGCCGGTGCCGGTGCCCAGCGCCCCGAGCAGCATCGGCAGTGAGGCGTGCAGTTCCCGCTCCCAGTAGGCCCATCCGTGGGTCCCCGGGCCGTAGAAGTTCGTCGTCACGTGTCGCGCGCCGACGCGGTTCAGCTCGGCGGCGAGCGCGTGGTTCTGGCGGTTGAAGTCGGCCTCCAGCGCGCTCGTGGCGCCCGGTGGGTCCAGGGGGCCGGTGGTGCCGTCGCCGCAGGACAGGTAGACCGGGATCGGCCTCAGCCGCCCGGCGAGGTGGAAGGGATCGTGTGCCTGCCATATCCGGCGTTGGGCTACCGGGTCGCCCCAGACGCGGAGCGGGTCGTTGCCCTGGCCGGCGAAGAGGCCCATGATGCGGTCGACCGACTCGGTGTTCAGGAGGGGGTGGGCGGAGCCGGAGTAGGCCGCCGTCGCCTTGAACATCCCGGGATGCCGGGCGGCGTACAGCAGGGCG
Organism: Streptomyces sp. BK208; assembly: GCF_004364245.1. GTDB lineage: Bacteria > Actinomycetota > Actinomycetes > Streptomycetales > Streptomycetaceae > Streptomyces. Next base: position 28,209 of record NZ_SOAV01000011.1, read on the forward strand.
CCCTGACCGCCCATGGACAGGCCCGCCACCACACGGTCGTTCCCGGCGCCCCAGTCGCGTTCCAGGAGCCGGCGCAGCTCCTCGGTGTGGAAGGTCTCCCAGGCCGGGTCGCCGCCCTCCCCGTGGTTCCACCAGTCGCTGTACCAGCCGTTCCAACCGGCCTCGGGCATCACGACCAGGACGTCGCTCAGGCTCTCCGTCTCCGCCACGTCCGTCATGCTCGTCCACGACGTGTAGTCGCCGCAGCAGCCGTGCAGGAGCCAGAGGGTGGGCCAGTGCTGACGGTGGCCGCCCCGGGCGTGAGGGCTCCAGCCGTCGGGGGTGAGCAGGCGGACGTCGACCGTACGGCCGCCCAGGGCCGTGGACCGGACGGACAGGTCGACCTGTCGGTCCGCGACCTGGGTGACGGCGACGACTTCGGCACCGGTGCCGGGGTGGCGGCCGGTGTCCTGTTGCCCGGCGGCCAGCGCTCCCGGGGCCGTCGGCGCGAGGACGGCGAGCAGGACGGCGAGGACCAGGAGGACTCTGGCGCGCAGAGGGCTTCGGGCGGTGGGCACGTTCGCGAACACGGCGGCTCCCTGGGTGGGTGGCTGATCGTGGTGCGGTGGTGCGGTGCAAGTGTGCGGTGCGGGTGTGCGGCGGCGTCGGCCGGCGTGCGGTCGGGGTCCGTGTCAGCGGACGGCGAGGTGCGCCGGCTCACGTCGAGGCGGTCCGGAGGGGCCGGGGCCCGACCCCTCCGGACGGCTCGGACTGCTCAGGGGATGCGCGCGACGCCCACGTAGAAGCCGCTGCGTTCCCGCACCGGCGCCGGTTCCTCCTTGTACCACTCGGTGGCGAACACCAGGCCGGGGGCGACGAGTTGCAGTCCGTCGAAGAAGGGCTCGACCTCGCTCCGGGTCCGCATCCGCAGCGGGATCGCGCCCTTCTTGTACGCGGCCTCGGTCTCCTGCTGCAACTCCGGGTGCTGGTCGGCGGTGCCGTGCGAGAGGAACAGGTGGCTGCCCCGGGGGAGGGCGTCGACGAGGGTGCGCACGACGCGGTACGGGTCCTCGTCGTCGGGCAGGAAGTGCAGGAGGGCGATCAGCGAGAGGGCGACGGGACGGTCGAAGTCCAGGATCTCGCGGGCGCGTTCGAGAATCGTCGCGGGCTGCCGTACGTCGGCGAGGATGAAGTCGGTGGCACCCTCGTGGCTGCTGGTCAGCAGCGCCTCGGCGTGGCGCAGGACGATCGGGTCGTTGTCCGCGTACACGATCCGGGCGTCGGGCCTGATCGCCTGCACGATCTGGTGCAGGTTGGGTTCGGTGGGGATGCCGGTGCCGATGTCCAGGAACTGGTCGACGCCGTTCTTCGCCAGCCAGGCCGCCGCGCGATGCATGAACGCCCGGTTCCGGGCCGCGTTGCCCCGCGCCTCCGCCGGGAGGGTCTCACCGACCTGCTGATCGACGGGGTAGTTGTCCTTGCCGCCCAGCAGCCAGTCGTAGACGCGGGCCGGGTGCGGCTTGCTCGTGTCGATGTGGGGCCTGGGTGCACCTATGGTCACAGGACGCTCCTCCGTACGCGTGGACGCCGACGGTTCGTCAGCCTATCCGGAGCCGCCCTGGTCCCTCCCGTGGTGCTGCCGGCCACTGGAGGGGCGGCCGGGGGTGCGCATCGGCCGGTTCCGAGGGGGCTCAGATCTCGCTCAAGAACTTGTCCCGAAGCGTACCCACAAGTAATGATCTTCCCGTTGTGCCCTCGACGTGACCGCCTGACCAGCGGTTTCGTGGCGAGGTGCGGAGGCGCGGGAAACCGGACGCGCCGTGAGACGAACGAAGTCCGCAACCGAAGTTCGAAACTGGGGGAAGACGTGACCACGTCATCCATGCACGAAACCCGCCCGACTGCCGTGCGCGACGGCCATGGGCTCGGCGGCAGAAAGCGGCTGCGCGAGGTCGCCGCCCTCACCGCGGCCGCGGTGGCCTTGGGTGTGGCGGCACCGCTGGCGAGCGCGAACGCCGCCGAGCGGAGCACCTCGGCGCCGCACACGGCGGTGTCGGCAACGCCCGCGTTCGCGTCGCTCGCGTCCGCACCCGCCCTCGGGGCACGAGTCGGGCCGGCCGGGTCGGAAGGGCTCGACGGACTCGACGGACTGGAAGGCCTCGACGACGAGGCCGCTCTCGCCGGGCTCGAAGAGGCGCTCCGTCTCATCACCGAGATTCCCGACGAGGTGCTGGCCCAGGGCCGGGCAGCCACCGAGCAGTGGCTCCGGGACCGCTTGGGGGACTCCTCGGCCACCGGCGGCCTCGTCCAGCCGATGAAGTTCAGTGCCGGCGGCTGTGCCCGGGGCATCTTGTTGGCCGTGGGGTCGAACATCCTGGCCATCGGCAAGATCTACAAGGTGAAGAAGGCCATCGACAAGCTCGGCGGCATCAAGAAGGTCGTCAAGAAGATCCAGGACAAGAAGAAGCGCGGCAAGAAGAGCTTCAAGAAGGCGATCATGGAGGTCTTCGAGGAGAGCGGCACGGGCATCGGAGCGATCGCCGCCGAGATCCTCGGCGTGGACCAGGTCATCAAGCACTGCTGGTGAACCGCCGTAGGACAAGGAGTCGCATCATGCACACAGTCGCTGTCGCACTGCAGTGGGCGGTTCTCGTCGCGGGTGGCGTCGTGCTGGTCTCGGCCGTGGTGAGCGCGGTACGGGTCGGGCTGGCGGGCGCCGGAGCCGGGAAGGCCGTCGAGTACCTGGAACGCCGCTGGTTCGGTGCCGGGTCGGTACTGCTCGCGCTGCTCACCGGCGCCGTGGCCATGGTCGGTGCCGGACGCCTCACGGGGGGCGGCGTCGGCATCGAGGAGGCCGCGCTCGTCGTCTTCCCGCTCGCTCTCGTGGCCTCCTTCGCCGTGCGCAGGCTCACCACTCGGAGCGCGCACCGCACGGCGGCACGGGTGTCGGGGCTCGTCCTCCTGCCCGCGCTGCTCGGTGCGGTGATGTCGGCCGCCGGCTGAACGGCCGCCCCACCGGGCCGCCTGCCCGGCCGCACATCACCGGACCGCACACCACTGGCCGGCCCCACCACCGGGTCGCGGCAGGGCCGCCGGATCCCCCCAGGGGTGTCCGGCGGCCCTGCCGATCCGGCGGGTGCGGTCGAGGCCCACGCGTCCCTGCCCGTCCTCCCGTTCACGGGCACCGGACACGCCGCCGCACCGCACCGCACTGCACCGCTCCGCGCCGGATCACCCCTTCTGTTCCACCTTCACCCAGTCCACCTCCGCCTGTACTCCCCCGCCCGCGATCCGGTCCACGCTGGACTGCGGCAGCCCCCAGTACGGGCTGGTGACCTTGTTCCAGCCCGCCGGGTAGGCGCCGCCGAGCGCGAGGTTGAGGATGACGTACTGGTTGTGGTCGAAGACCCAGGCACCGCGCGTCGACTCCAGCTTGTTGCGGGTGGTCTCCTGGACCACGCGGTCGTCGACGGAGAACTTCATGCCCGTCGGCGTCCACTCCACCGCGTAGGTGTGCCACTGGTCGGCCCGCCCGCCGCCCGGGTACACCTGGCGTGCGCCGATGTTGCCGTCGGCCGAGTAGCCGGGGCCGTGCAGGGCGGTGCTGGTCCAGTCGCCGTAGCCGATGTTCTCCATGATGTCGGTCTCGCCCGAGGCGGGCCAGGACACGGAGGGGTCGTCGACGTTGCTGCCGAGCAGCCAGAAGGCGGGCCAGAAGCCGTCGCCGACGGGGAGTTTCATACGGGCGCTGACCCGGCCGTAGGTGAAGTCGAACTTGGTGTTGGTGTCGATGCGGCCGGAGGTGAAGTCGTAGGTGCCGCCGCCTGCCTTCGTGCAGCCCTTGCAGTGCTTGGCGCGCAGGACCAGGGCGCCGTTCTCCAGGCGGATGTTGTCGGCCGAGTCGACGTAGGCCTGCGACTCGCCGTTGACGGAGCCCATCTCGGTGCCGGTGCGGACGACCCGCCACTTGCCGCGGTCCAGCGCGGCCGAGGTGAAGTCGTCGAAGAACGTGGTGCGGTAGGCGCCGGACTGCTCGCCGGGCAGCGCCGGGTAGGCGGCGGCCGCGCTGCCTCCCGTGCCCCAGACCTCGAACTCGTAGAGCGAGTAGCCGAACTGGGCGGTGGCCGGGGCCGGGTTGTAGAAGGAGCGGCGTTCCTTGCCGAGCATGCGGACGTAGCGGCCGGTCACGGGTTGGGGGAGGCGGACGGTGTCGTGGCGGCCGGTGGCCTCGCCCGGGGCCTTGACGTCCGCCCGGCGGGCGGCGACCTCGGCGGCCGAGGGCCGGTACACCGTGCGCCAGGTGCGGTTGTCGTCGGAGACCTGGAGTTCGTAGTCGACGGCGTAGGCCGCCTCCCAGTACAGGTCCACCGTGTCGACGGTCGAGGTGGCGCCGAGGTCGACGGAGACCCAGCGGTCGGCGTTCCAGTCGCTGGACCAGCGGGTGGCGTCGCCCCTGAGGTCGGCGGGGCGGCCGCCGTCGGTGACGAACGCCGGTGAGGCGCCCGCGTGCTGGTAGACGTTCGAGTACGCCGGGTGGTTCAGGGCGAGGTTGGTGCGGGTGGTGGACGCGGGGGCCTGTTCGCCGCCGTAGACCTTGAAGGAGTAGAGGGAGTAGCCGTAGGGAGTGGCGCGTTCGACGCCGCGCATGCGGACGTAGCGCGCCCGCACCTCCTGCGGGTAGGTGTGCGCGGTGACCGATCCGCCGGAGCCGGCCGTCTCCGTGTAGAAGGGCTTCCAGTCGGTGCCGTTGGTGGACGCCTCCAGGACGTATCTCTTGCCGTAGGCGGCCTCCCAGTCCAGCGTCACCCGGTCGACGCGGATCGTCGTCCCGAGGTCGACGCGGATCCAGGCGGTGTCGTTGAAGTCGCTGGACCAGCGGGTGCCGCCGTCGCCGTCGAAGGCGAGGCCGGGCGCGGTGCCGGCGTTCTCGCTGGCCGAGGCGGTGACCGCGGCCGGGGCGGCGGCGTAGGCGGCGGCAGCGCGGTCGGTGTCCCAGGCCGCTGCCGCCGCGGCGGACGGTTCGGCGGCGGCCGGGGTGACGGCGGTGAGGGACGGGACGGCGGCCAGCAGGGTGAGCGTGGTCAGAGCGGTGATGAGGGTGCGGGGGGTACGGGACGGCATGCGGTTCTTCTCCTTGGGTCGGTGGGGAACCTGCGCTTCGTCGCGCGGAGGCGAACACTCTCGCTATGGCATGTACCTGTCATTAATGTTCGGCGGAGAGGGGAGGGACCGTGGTGGGCCCGGACTCCCGCGTCCGGACCCACCACGGGGTTCTCAGGCGGCCCTGCGCTCCCTCCCCCGCGCCCGGCCGATGATGTCCGCGTAGTGGTGTCCGCTGCCCTTGATGGTGCGGGCCTGCGTCGCGTAGTCGACGTGGACCAGCCCGAAGCGCTTGTCGTAGCCGTACGCCCACTCGAAGTTGTCCAGCAGCGACCAGGCGAAGTAGCCGGCCAGCGGGGCTCCCCTGCGGGCGGCGGAGGCACAGGCGGCGAGGTGGGCCGTCAGGTACTCCTGGCGCTCGGGGTCGTCGATCGTGCCGTCGGGGCGGATCACGTCGGGGAAGGCGGAGCCGTTCTCGGTGACGTACAGCTTGCGTGCCCCGTACTCGTCGGTCAGGCGCAGCAGCAGGTCCTCGATGCCGCCGGCGTCGATCTCCCAGTCCATGCCGGTGCGCGGGACGCCGACGCGGCGGACGGTGCGGACGTGCGGCGCCGGCCCGGTGGGGTCGTCGGCGACGGTCTGGGGGAAGTAGTAGTTCAGGCCCAGCCAGTCCAGTGGGGTTCCGATCAGCTTCATGTCGCCGGGCTGTTCGGGGAGTTCGACGCCGTAGACCTCGCGCATGTCCTCCGGGAAGCCGCGGCCGTGGACCGGGTCCAGCCACCAGCGGTTGGTGTGGCCGTCCATGCGGCGGGCGGCCGCCAGGTCCTCCTCGCGGTCGGTGGCGGCGTGGATGGTGGAGAGGTTGTTGACGATGCCCACCTGGGCGTCCGGGGCCGCCGCTCGGATGGCCGCCGCCGCCAGGCCGTGGCCGAGGAGCAGGTGGTAGGAGGTGCGGACGGCCGCGGTCAGGTCGGTCCAGCCGGGGGCCATCTTGCCCTCCAGGTGGCCGATCCAGGCCGAGCACAGCGGCTCGTTGAGGGTGGCCCAGTGCCGGACGCGGTCACCGAGCCGTTCGGCGACCGCGGAGGCGTACGACGCGAAGTGCTCGGCGGTCGCGCGCTCGGGCCAGCCGCCGCGGTCCTGGAGCACCTGCGGCAGGTCCCAGTGGTAGAGGGTGACGGAGGGGGTGATGCCGGCCGCCAGCAGGTCGTCGACGAGCCGGTCGTAGAAGGCCAGGCCCTTGGCGTTGACCGGGCCGTCGCCGCCCGGTACGACACGGGGCCAGGCGACGGAGAGGCGGTAGGCGTTGGTGCCCAGCCGCCGCATCAGCTCGATGTCCTCGCGGGTGCGGTGGTAGTGGTCGCAGGCGACGTCGCCGTGGTCGTTGTTGTCGATCTTCCCGGGGGTGTGCGAGAAGGTGTCCCAGATCGACGGCGAACGTCCGTCCTCCGCGACGGCTCCCTCGATCTGGTACGCCGATGTGGCCGTGCCCCACAGGAAGTCGTCCGGGAGTGCGGCGAAGTCGATGGTCACGAAGGTCCCTTCGGGTTGGGGGTGGGGGCGCGGGGTCGTTCCGGTCACTTGACGGCTCCGGCCGTCAGGCCCGCCACGAGGTAGCGCTGGAGGAGCAGGAAGCCCGCGACGACCGGGACGCTCACGACCAGCGAGGCGGCCATGATCTGGTTCCAGTACACGTCGTTCTGCGTGGAGTAGCCCTGGAGGCCGACCGCGAGGGTGCGGGTGGCGTCGTTGGTCATGACGGAGGCGAAGAGGACTTCGCCCCAGGCGGTCATGAAGGCGTAGACGGCGACCGCGACGATGCCGGGGATCGCCGCGGGCACCACGACCTTGAACAGGGCGCGCAGCGGCCCGCAGCCGTCCACGAGGGCCGCCTCGTCCAGGTCGCGGGGCACCGAGTCGAAGTACCCGATCAGCATCCAGATGGAGAACGGCAGGGAGAAGGTCAGGTACGTGAGGATCAGGCCGCCCCGGGAGCCGAACAGGGCGATGCCGGTGGTGTTGCCGATGTTCACGTAGATCAGGAACAGGGGCAGCAGGAACAGGATGCCCGGGAACATCTGCGTGGACAGGACGGTCACGGAGAAGACGCGCTTGCCGCGGAACTCGTAGCGGCTGACGGCGTAGGCGGCGAACACGGCGATCACGACGGAGCAGACGGTCGCCGCGCCGGCCACGATCAGCGAGTTCACGAAGTACTTCGCCAGCGGGACCGTCGACCAGATGTCGATGTAGGGGCGGACGGTGAGGCCGCTCGGCAGCCAGTGGAACTGGCTGGAGACGTCCTCGAGGGGTTTCAGCGAGCTGGAGACCATGACGTACACCGGCAGCAGGACGAAGCCGGTGAGCAGGGTCAGGAACACGCGGCGGGTCCACATGAAGGAGCGCGGCGCCGCCATCGGGGACCTAGACATCGGCCGTCTTCCTCTCCTGGGTGTTCCGGGCGCGCCGGGGGGCCCGCGGGCCGCGTGGGGTCCTGGAGGTCAGGAACAGGTACACGCCCGTCACCACCAGCAGGAACAGCAGCAGCAGAACCGACATGGCGGAGCCGGTGCCGAAGTTCCAGGTGACGAACGACGACTGGTAGATGTGGATGGAGATCAGGTCGGCGGCCTCCGGCGCGGCCTTGCCGAACAGGACGAACGGCGTGTTGAAGTCGTTGAACGTCCACAGGAACAGCACCAGGACGAGGACCTGGTTGACGGGACGCAGCGACGGCAGGGTGATGCGGCGGATCTGCTGCCAGACCCCGGCGCCGTCCAGCGCGGCGGCCTCGTACAGCTCCTTGGGGATGTTCTGCAGGCCGGCCATGACGATGAGGAAGGCGAACGGCCAGCCCTTCCACACCGAGACGACGAGCAGCGCGATGAAGCTGTTGTCGCCGATCAGCCAGAAGGAGGGCTTGTCGGTGAGGCCGAGCTGGTCGTGCAGGACGTGGTTCACCAGGCCGTTGTCGTGCTGGAACATGAACGCCCAGGTGATGACGGCCGCGTAGACCGGCAGGGCGTACGGCACCAGGAAGATCGCGCGGAGCAGTCCCCGGCCGCGGAAGGCGTCCTGCATGCAGATCGCGGCGGCGGTGCCGATCAGCCAGCACAGGCCGACGGAGAGGATCGTGAAGGCGCAGGTGACCAGGAAGGAGTGGAGCAGCGCCTCGCCCACGGGGGCGTCGAAGTCCACCGACATGGTGAAGTTGTCGACGCCGGTCCACGGGGCGGTGGTCCAGTCGCGGATGTAGAACTGGGTGAGTTCCTTGAAGCTCATCACGATGCCGATGACCATCGGCACCAGGTGGACGAGGAGTTCGAGGAGCAGGGCCGGCAGGAGCAGCAGGTAGGGCAGGCCGATGCGGCGGATCCGCCCGGGACGGCGGCGGGGTTCGCGCGCCGTCCCGGGGGAGCTTGTGCCGACCGTCCGCTCGCCGGGCTGCGCCGAGGCGGTCGTGGTGGTCATGGCGAGGTCCGTGTCCGTGTCGGAGTCGGTGGGGCTGTGTCGCGAGTCAGGGCGCTCACTTGTTGGGCATCTGCTGCTGTGCCTTGGCGAGCTTCTCCTTGACGGACTCGGTGGTCACCTGGCGACCGGCCGCGGCGTCGGCGAAGAGTTCCTTGACGGCGGTGCCGACCGCGGTCTCGAACTGCGACTCGTCGGCCACCTGGGGCAGCGCGGCGGCACTCTTGGCGAGGGTCTCGCGCAGGACGGCGGTCGCCTGGGTGTTGAACGCCGGGTCGGACTGCGCGGCCTTGACCGGCGGGATGGAGCCGTACGCCTTGTTGAGGAGCTTCTGCTCGGCGTCGCTCGTCATGAACTTCACGAACTTGGTGGCGCCGTCGGCGTTGTCGGTGTTCTTGAAGACGGCCATGTTGATGCCGGCGACCATGGAGTTGGTGGCGGCGTCGGCGCCGGGGGTGCCGGAGGGGACGGGGGCGGGGGCGACGCCCCACTCGTCGTCCTTCATGCCCATCGTCTTGAAGGTGGCCGAGGCGGTCTGCCACAGCACCATCGCGGTCTTGCCCTTGGCGAAGTCGCTGAGGGACTGGTTCTGCGCGTACTCGGCGTTGCCGGGCGCGACGACCTTGTCCTTGGCCATCAGGTCGACGTACTGCTTGACGGCGGCGACCGCGCCGTCCGAGGTGAAGTCGGGCTTGCCGTCGGCGGTGAAGAAGTCGGCGCCGTGCTGCTTGGCGAGGACGAAGACCTGGTGGATGTTGTTGGACAGGTTGGAGCCCTCGGCGCCCAGGCCCCACTTGCCGTCCTTGGAGATCTTCTTGCCGGTCTCGACCAGCTCGTCCCAGGTGGCCGGGGGCTTGGTGATGCCGGCGTCGGCGAACATCTGCTTGTTGTAGTAGAGCGCGTAGGCCATCGAGTACAGCGGGACCGCGGCCGGGTCCTGGCCCTCGACGCCGGTGGAGCCGAGCGCGGAGTCGACGAAGCGGTCCTTGCCGCCGATCTTCTCGAAGTTCTTCGCGTCCCAGGGCAGCAGGGCACCGGTGGCCTGGAGGGAGGCGCTCCAGGTGTTGCCGATGTTCAGAACGTCGGGGCCCTGTCCCGAGGTGGTGGCGGTGAGGATCCGGTTGAGCAGGTCGGACCAGGGGACGACCTCCAGCTTGACCTTGATGCCGGTCTCCTTCTCGAACTTGTCGAGTTCGGGCTGGAGGACCTTCTTGTCGACCTCGACACTGGCGCCCTGGTTTGAGGCCCAGTAGGTGAGTTCCTTCGGCGAGTCGTTGGATCCGCCGCCCGAGGAGGAGCCTCCTCCGCAGGCCGTGGCGGCGAGTGCGAGAGACATGGTGACGGCGCCTACGGCCGCGGCTCGGATGCTGCGCATGGCTCCTGGGTTCCTTCCGGGAGTCGGTCGGGAAGTCCCGACGGCGGCTTCGGCTGTTTCCGTTCCGAAGCCCCTCATGGCTTAATTTAGGACGTGAGTTAAACCCCGAGAGAAAGACTCGTCAAGGTCTCGCGCAGCTTCGGCGCTCGCGCGAGGCCGCGGAAGGAAGGGGTCCGATGGCCAGGCACGGCGGGCGCACGGTCCGTGACCTGCGGCGGGAGAGCCGCAGCGCCGTTCTGCAACGGTTGTATTTCGACGGGCCGATGAGCAGGCTCGCACTGGGCTCGGCCGCGGGCCTGAGTTCGGGATCCGTCAGCAACGTGGTCGCCGAGCTGATGGCCGACGGGCTCGTGGAGGAGGCGGGCAGCCTCGGCGCGGACGGCGGCCGCCCGCGCACCCTCGTGCGCCTCACCGCCGGCCGGGGGCGCCTGGTCGGCGTCGACGTCGGCGAGACCCGCGTACGCGTGGAGCTGTTCGACCTGTCGATGTCCGAACTGGCCCGCACGGAGCGTGTCCTGCCCGGGCACGGGTCGCGCTCGTACGACGTCGGCGTGGTCGCGGGGCACATCCTCGACGGTGTCGCGGAGGTGCTCGGCGCCGACGGCCCGGCGCGGGACCCCGGTGAGCTGCTGGGCGTGGGCATCGGTGTCCCCGGCATCGTCGAACGCACCGCCGCGGGCACCCTGGTGCACGGTCAGACCGTCGGCTGGGACGCGGTCCCGCTGGAGGCGCTGCTGCGCGACTCGGGCCGGCTGCCCCCGCACGTGCCGCTGTTCATCGACAACGGCGCCAAGACGCTGGGGCAGGCGGAGATGTGGTTCGGCGGCGGACGGGGCGCGCACAACGCCGTGGTCGTGCTCTTCGGTTCCGGCGTCGGCGCGTGCGTCGTCACCGACGAGGTGGAGCAGGGGCGTGCGGTGGAGTGGGGGCACCTGACGGTACGGGTGCGGGGGCGCCGGTGCCGGTGCGGCGCACGGGGGTGCCTGGAGGCGTACGCGGGCGCGGAGGCGCTGCTCGCGCGGTGGCGGGAGGCGGGCGGCGAGCCACCGCCCGGCGCCGACGAGGAGGCCGCGCTGACCGCGCTGCTGTCCGCCGCCCGGCCCGGAGCGGGCCGTGCACCGGACCCGGTGGCCGCCGAGATCCTCGCGGAGACCGCCGAGTACCTGGGCGCGGGGCTGGCCGACCTCGTCAATCTCTTCCAGCCCGAACGCGTCCTGGTGGGCGGCTGGGCCGGGCTCCAGCTCGGTCCGGCGTTCCTGGAGACGGTGCGGAGCCACACCCTGGCCCACGCCCTGCGTCACCCCGCCGGACGGGTGGGCATCGCCCTGGGCCGCCTCGGCCCCGACGCGGTGACGGTGGGCGCCGCGATCCTGCCGCTGGCGGCGTTCTTCGCCCGAGGCGGCCGGCGCGTGCCGGTCGACTCGCCCGCGCCGGTCCCGGCCTGGCGAGCGGCGCTCGGGGGGAGGCTGGCGGGACAGCGGGTCGGGGGATGAGGGCGCGCGCGGCGCGGGCGGGACGGCCGGCCTGCTCTCCGACGCCGGTGCCGGTGTGCCGGTGTGCCGGTGCGGCAGGGGAACCCGGGCCGGACAGCCGGGCGGACGGTAGGGGCGCGCACGACGCGGGCGTACCGGCCGGAGGACGCACACGCGGCGCGGAACGGCCGACTCCCCCGTACCCGTGCCGGTGCCGGTGCCGGTGCCGGTGCCGGTGCCGGTGCCGGTGCCGGTGCGGCAGGGGAACGCGGGCCGGACAGCGGAACGCGGACCGGGGCAGGCGCGTGGCGTGGGCGGGGGGAGGTGCGAGGATGGGGTCGTGCCGAGCGGGCGGGGCGGCCGGGAGCGTGAGGGAGGACGACGGGATGGCAGGCCGGAGGCGCTGGTCGACCGAGCAGATCCTGGACGCGGCGGCGGAGCTGCTGCTCGCGGGTGACGCCGAGACGTTCAGCGTGCGCAAGCTCGCCGCGGCGCTGGGGACCGACTCCTCCAGTCTCTACCGGCACTTCCGCAACAAGACCGAGCTGCTGCGCGCGGTCGCCGACCGGATCCTGCTGTCCGCCATGGAGGGGTACCGGCCCGAGGGCGACTGGAAGCAGCGCCTCACCGCCGTGGCCCTGCGCCTGCGCGCGGCGTTCGGACGGCAGCCGCAGCTCGCCGCGGTCTGGGGGCGCCACGGGTCCGGGGGTACCGGCTCCCGCCTGATGATGGAAGAGGTGCTGCAGGCGCTGCGCGCCTCGGGCCTGCCGGACGACCGGATCCCGGCGCACTACCACCGGCTCGTCGTCCTGATCGCCTCCCTGGTCACCGCCGAGGGCGGCTTCGGTGCCGTCGGCGCCCAGGAGCACGAGCAGGGCATGGAGCAGTTCCGGGTCGCCGTGCTGGGCGCGGATCCCGAACGCTTCCCCGCGCTGGCCCACTTCGCCCGTGAGATCCGCCCGCTCGGGGCGGACCGCGACGCCGCCTTCGAGGAGATCCTCGCCGTCCACCTCGCCCACATCGAGACCGCGCTTCGCTGAGCGCCGGCCGCCGGTGCCGCCGACCGCCGGCCCGACCGCTACGCCGAGTCCCGCACCACCAGTTCCGGGTCGAAGATCACCGACGTGGGTTCGGTGCGCACGCCCTTGATGTGGTCGTCGAGAAGGCGTGCCATCGTGGCCGCCATCTCCTCCACCGGCTGCCGTACGGTGGTCAGCCGGGGCCGGCAGGTCACGGCCACGCTTGAGTCGTCGAAGCCGACGACCGCGACGTCCTGCGGCACCCGGCGCCCGTGGTCGCGCAGCACCTGGACGGCACCCTGGGCCATCAGGTCGTTGGCGGTGAACACGCCGTCGGTGTCCGGGTGTTCGGCGAGCAGCGAGGTCATCGCGGCCATGCCGCTGTCCACCGTGAAGCCGCCCTCGGCCACCGGCACGTACGGGTGCCCGTGCCGGGCCAGGGTGTCGCGGAAGCCGGCCAGGCGCTCCTGGCCGGCCGCGAGTGCCAGCGGACCGGTGACGGTGGCTATCCGGCGGCACCCCCGCTCCAGCAGGTGCTCGGCGGCGAGCCGGCCTCCGTCGCGGTGGGCGAGGTCGACGTAGCTGAGCGGCACCGGTCGCCCCGGGCGGGCGAACAGCACCGCCGGCAGTCCCGCACCGGCGAGCAGCGCGGGCAGCGGGTCGTCGGGGTGCGTGGACACCACCAGGGCGCCGTCCGCGCCGCCCTGCCTGAGGTAGGCGACGACCTCCTGCCGGGCCTCGGGCGTCTCGGCGAACATCAGCACCGGGTGCATCCCGCGCGGCCTGAGGTGCCCGACCACGCCGCCGACGACGCGGCCGAAGAACGGGTCGGCGAACACCCGCGTGGCGAAGGCGTTCTGCTCCGCGTCGGAGGCGTCGCCCGCGCCGGAGACGACCAGGGCGACCGTCGTCGTGCGCCGGGTGACCAGCTGCCTGGCGGCCTGGTTGGGGGCGTACCCGGTCCGTTCGATGGCCCGGCGGACCAGGTCCTGGATGGCCGGGTCCACGTTGCGGACGCCGTTGACCACCCGCGAGACGGTGGCCCGGGAGACGCCGGCCTCCCGGGCCACGTCCTCCAGGGTCGGGGCCTGTCTGCTCATGCCCGCACCTTAACCGGCACGGTCCGGCGGGTGGTAGAGCGCTCTCCCCCGCTCACACGTCCGACGCCGGTACCACCTCCAGGTCCCCCACCAGCGGTACGTCCCCCGCCGACCGCCCGGCCAGCATCCGCCAGCGCCCCGCCTCCGTGCGCCAGGCGCGCTCCTCCACCGACCAGTGGCGCAGGGCCCGCGCCGGGACGTGGACCGTCGCCGTCGCCGTCTCCCCCGGACGGGCCCGCACCGCCGCGTACCCGGCGAGCCACCGTGCGGGACGGTCGAGCGCCGAGGCTGGCCGGGCGAGGTACACCTGCACGACCTCCCGGCCCGCCCGTGCACCGGTGTTGCGCACCCGTACGCGCACGGTCAGGTCGTCCCCCGCCCGGACCGACGCCGGAAGGGCCAGCTCCTCGTAGGCCCACGTGGTGTAGCCGAGACCGTGCCCGAACCAGTACGCGGGCTTCCGCGGTCGGCGCAGCCAGCCCCGGTAGCCGACGTGCAGGCCCTCGTCGTAGTCGAGGCGGCCGTCGGCCGGACCGGTGCCGGTCACCGGCGCGTCGGCGAGGGTGTCCGGCCAGGTGGTGGGCAGCCGCCCGCCCGGCTCGGCGCGGCCGAGGAGTACGTCGGCGAGTCCCCCTCCGCCCTCCTGCCCGGGGAACCACGCCAGCAGCACCGCGCCCGCCTCGTCCCGCCAGGGCAGCTCCACCGGGCCGCCGCTGTTGACGACGGCGACGGTACGCGGGTTGGCCGCCGCGACGGCGCGGACCAGCGCGTCCTGGCTCGCGCCGAGCGCCAGGCCCGTACGGTCGTAGCCCTCCGACTCCCCGTGCTCGGTGGTGCCGACGACCACGATCGCCGCGTCCGCCGCGGCCGCGGCGCGGGCCGCCTCGGCGAGCGACGCGGCGACGTCAGGGGCCGGTGGGGCCGCGACGACGACGGTCGCCCGTCCGGTGCCGGGGGCCAGCTCCCGGCGGGCCACCAGCAGCGCGTCCCGGCCGGCGGCGAGGTCGGCGGTGGCGTACCGGCCGGGCGGGTTGACGTGCACCACCGCCGGGTCGTCGGTGTGCGGCGGGAAGTCGCCCTCCAGCAGGGTGCGTCCGTCCAGGGTCAGGCTCATCCGGCCGAAGCCGGCCACGCCCAGCGTCCAGCGGCCCCCGGTGCGGGGGCGCAGCCGGGCGACGATCTCGACGGTGCGCGCGCCCGGAACGAGGCGGGGCTCCAGCAGCCGCCCGCCGCCCCGCCGTTCCGCGTACAGCTCGCGACCGTCCGCGTCGAGCATGCGCAGCAGGACGCCGGGCAGGCCGGAGCGCGGGTCGGTGCAGGTGTCCTGGTCCAGCGGGGGCGCGGGGCCGTCCGGCCGGGGGCCGGGGACGTGGACGACGCGGGCCCGACCGCGCAGGGCGGCTTCGACGCCGTCCAGGACGGACACCTCGTCCTGCGGGAAGACACCGGCGCTGCCGCCGCCCTGGGTGCGGGTCCGCACGGCGTGCGCGCCGATCACGGCGACCGTCCCGAGGCTCTCGGGGTCGAGGGGCAGGACGCCCCTGTTGGCCAGCAGGACGGTGCCGGCGGCGACCGCTCGGCGGACCAGCGCCCGGCCCTCGCGGATGCGTGCCGGATCCGGGACGTCGCGGATGCGTCCCGGAGCCGCAGTCCCGCCGGGGTCGTCTGAAGCCGGGACCCCGCCGGGGCTTCCCGATGCCGGGGCCCCGCCAGGACTTTCCGAAGCCGGGACCCCGCCGGGACGTGCCGGGACCGGAACCCCGCTGGGACGTGCCGGAGCCGGCCCCCCGAGGGGGCGGGCCGGCGGGCGCCGCACGTCCGGCTCTCCGTCCGTGGCAGGCGCGAGGGACGAGTCGTGCCCGTCCAGCGCGCCGAGCCAGGCCGCGAGCCGCAGCAACCGCCGCGCCTTGTCGTCGATCGCCGCCTCGGGCACGCTGCCGTCGGCGACCGCCCGGGCCAGCGCCTCGCCCCAGGGGCCGTCGGGCCCCGGCATGGCGAGGTCGAGGCCGGCGCGGGCCGTGTCGACGGTGCCGCGCACGGCGCCCCAGTCGGAGACGACGACGCCGTCGAAGCCCCACTCGCTCTTCAACGGGTCGGTGAGCAGGGCGTTCGCGGTCATGGTGGTGCCGTTGACCGCGTTGTACCCGGCCATGACGAGCCGGACCCCGGCGGCCACCGCCGCTTCGAAGGGCGCGAGGTAGACCTCCCGCAGGGCACGCTCCCCCACCCGTACGTCGACGGTGAGCCGGTCGGTCTCGGAGTCGTTGGCCACGTAGTGCTTGGCGGTGGCCGCCACGCCGTGGGCCTGGACCCCGCGGACGAGGGCGGCACCGATGCGACCGGTCAGCTCGGGGTCCTCGGAGAGGCACTCGAAGTGCCGGCCGCCCAGCGGGCTGCGGTGCAGGTTGAGGGTGGGGGCGAGCAGGACGTCCACGCCCTTGCGCCGGGCCTCGGTGGCGAGCAGGCCGCCGAGGCGTTCGACCAGGGCCTCGTCCCAGGTGGCGGCGAGCGCCGAGGCGGAGGGCAGCAGGATCGAGGTGTTCCGCTCGTCCCATGCCTCGCCCCGCACACCCGCCGGACCGTCCGACATCACCAACTCGCGTAGTCCCACCGCCGGTTCCGCCCTCGTGCGCCAGGTCGTGGCGCCGTTCGGCAGCAGTGCGCGGGCCTGCGGTGTCAGTTTGCCGAGCAGCCGGTCGATCTCGTCGTCGCTCGTCCCCACCCGGGTCTCCCCTCCCCTGTGTCGTGCCTGCCGTGCGCGCGTCGGTGTCAGCTGTAGACGCCGAACTCGTACAGCGAGTAGCCGTAACCGGTGCCGCGAGCCGTTCCGTTGACGCGTACGTAGCGGCCGGCGCCGTTCACGTCGAGGGTGTCGACGCCGCCGTTGCCGGCCGTCACGGTGGACACCGTCTGCCAGTTCCGTCCGTCGTCGGAGGTCTGGACGGTGTAGGCCTTGGCGTACGAGGCCTCCCAGTACAGCTGGACGTGCCGGAAGGCGGTGCGCGTGCCGAGGTCCACCTGGAGCCACTGCGGGTCGCTCCAGTCGCTGGCCCACCGCGTGTTCGGGTTGCCGTCGACGGCGTTGGCGGCGGTGCAGGGGCAGTCGCCGTAACCGGGCTGGAACGAGGAGGCGGTGGCCGGCTTGCCGAGGGCGACGTTCGTGCCGTCCACGGCGGGCGGGACGACCCGCGCCGAGAGGGTCTCGACGCCGACGTTGCCCTTGCCGTCCGTGGCCTTGACGTACAGCTTCCAGACGCCGGGCCGGTCCGGGGCCGTCACCTTGAGGCGTCCGCCGCCGAGGTCGGTGAGGGGCAGCGGGGTCAGCTGCTTGCTCTGGTCGATGTAGTTGCTGTTCGCCAGCACCTCGTACGCGATCGGGTCGCCGTCGGGGTCGGACGCCCGCACGGTGAGGACCAGGTCCTTGCCCGCCTGCACCTTGCCCGCGTCGCCCTCGACCCCGAAGCCGGAGACGACGGGCGGGGTGTTGTCGCGCGAGGTGTCGCCGCCGTAGGCCCGCTTGACGGCGTAGTACGACAGCCGCTTCTGGCCGGCGGGCAGCAGGTTGAACCAGATGCCGCCGAAGTCGTACTCGGTGCCGTAGTGGAACAGGGTCGCGCCGAGGGCGACCCCGCGGTGCCCGGTGACGCAGTTCCAGGCGTCCGTGTAACCCTGCGCCTTGGCCTGGTCGGTGGGCTCCTTCGGGACGCCGTTGGCGTCGTCAGGCACCTCCCACTCGCCGGCCGGACCGGTCTCCGTGACGATGTACGGCTTGGTGTAGCCGCCCTGCTCCCAGGCGCCCCTGACGTCGCAGACGGCGTCGTAGGAGTTGACGGCGTACAGATCCAGGTCGGGGGCGTTCTTCTTGTAGTAGGGCCAGGCGCCGACCCATGCGTCGGTCGAGGTGACGGGGTGGTTCGGGTCGACGGCGTGGATCTTCTTGGTGATGTCGTTGACGAGGGTGGTGTACGCGTCGCGCTGGCGCTCCAGTTCGTCTCCGCTGTAGCAGTTCTGCAGGCCGAGCACCGACTCGTTCCCGACGTTCCACATCAGGACGCCCGGGTGGTCCTTGTACTCCTGGACCCAGCGGGGGAACTCGGCGAGCATCTGGTTCTTGTACGCGGTGTCGGTGAGGTAGTTGACGCAGCCGCCGCTGCCGGGGCCGCCGCCGGGCTGGAGCCAGAAGCCGGCGATGACCTTGACGCCGTGGGCGGCCGCGGAGTCGAGGAGCGGGCGGCTGCTCGCGTCGGTGCCCCAGGTGCGGACGGTGTTGACGCCCATCGATTTCAGGTCGGGCATGTACCGGTCGGCGTCGGCGGGGGACGGCCCCCAGGTCAGGCCCTTGACCGTGTACGGGCTGCCGTCGACGGTCAGTTGCCAGTTGCCCTGAGTGCCGGTGACCTTCACGACGCTGCCCGCGGCGTGCGCCTGCGTCGCGGGCAGGGCGGTGAGGGCGCCGACGATGAGCAGGGCGGCGGTCAGGGGGGCGGTGAGTCTGCGGGCGGGGCTGAGTTGGCCGGTGGGGGTGCGGGGTCGGCTCATCGGGGTGTGTCTCCGGTCTGCGGGTCAGGGGGTGGGGGGCGGCCCGGCCGTGGCGGGGCGTGGACGGCCGGGCCGGTCTGGGGGGTTCCGGGCGGTCAGGGCAGTTCGTAGTGCTCGTTCAGTGCCGCGCCCGCCTCCGGGTGGGTCTGGTCGTAACCGCGCGCGTCGCACTGGAGCCCGCCGACGATGCAGTGGCCGACCATGGCGTCGAGGGTCGGCGCGTCCCAGGCGTTGAAGAAGTCGTAGTGGAACGAGTAGCTCGCGCCACTGGCCAGTCGTACCTGGGAGAGGTCGCCGTTGACCGGGAAGGCCATCTTGAACTCGATCATCGGCAGGGCGACGGGGTGGTCGGCCGGGCAGATGTTGTTGTTGGTCCCCGGGTTGACCACCGGATACGCCATGTGGCTCTTGTGGTCGGGCGTGTCCAGGTTCTTGCCGTCCCAGCAACTGGGAGCCTGGAAGCGGATGTTGACCTGGACGTCCCGGCGCTCGGGGCAGTTGGCCGGGAAGTCGACGTTGAAGAAGCTGTCGCCGCACTCCCAGCCCTCGACGAAGCCCGGGTGGTTGCGGAACTCCTGGGCGCTCTGCATCGGGCTGCCGACGACGTAGCGCAGCCCCTTCGGGAAGGGCCGCACGCTGGTGTAGTCGGTGACGCCGGCCTTGTAGTAGATGGTCTGCGGGCCGACGGGGAGCACCGGGGTGCCGCCGTCGAACATGGTCGGCATCCAGTAACCCGAACGGTCGCCGGGCGCCCGGCAGGTGGTGGACCCGGCGTCGAGCGAGGCGGTGGTGCTGTACGCGTTGGTCGTCGTGTTGCCCATGAAGGTGTGGTCGTGCGACTTGCCGGGCTGCTGGGCGTAGACGATCGGGTCGTCGGGGGCCGTGTGGCTGACCGCGCAGTTGGCCTGGAACTCGTGGAAGTAGCGGTGCGGCGGCTCCTTCGTGGACGGGCTGACGCCGGTGACCGGCGGGTTGGCGGGGATGTAGCCGTCGCCGTCCGGGTCCTCCGGCGAGGAGGCGGTCGAGACCGCCATGGTGTGCCCGGTGTGCGCGGACGGGGCCCGGGCCGGGGTGTCGGCGTTGGCGGCGACCGTGCCGATGCCGATCGAGGTCAGCAGTAACGCGCTCGCGACGAGGGCACCGGACAGAACTTTCGATCTCCGTGGCATGGAGACCTCCTGGGAAGGTCGGGGACATTCTCGGAGAGCGCTCTCCCACGTCGGAGTGTTGAGGGACGAGGGGAGGGTGTCAAGGGATTCGACAGCATGAGCGGCGCACGCACCAACGCGACTCCTGGCCACACTTGTTGAACGCAGCACACAAGAAGCGGTCGCGAGTATTGACGTGTCCGGGCGGACGGATGAAGCATGCACTTCCAGAGAGCGCTCCCTCACCCCCACTTCGTTCACTTTCCGAACAAGGAGAGCCGCCACCCCATGCCCTCTTCCCCCACGCCCTCCCCCGTACCCGGCCCCTGCGGACCGCGGCGGCGCACCCTGCTCGGTGCGGCCGCCGCGGCACCCGTGCTCGCCTCGCTGACCGGGGCGGGAACCGCCGCCGCCTCGGCCTCCTCCTCCACGTCCGCCGGCTCTTCCGCCGGCCCCCGCGCGTTGCCCGGCGGCGGTGACCTCGGGCCGAACGTCATCGTTTTCGACCCGTCCATGGCGAACATCCAGACCAGACTCGACGAGATCTTCGAGCAGCAGGAGTCGGCCCAGTTCGGCACGGGCCGCTACGCCCTGCTGTTCAAGCCCGGTACGTACAGCGGGCTCAACGCCCAGCTCGGCTTCTACACCTCCGTCGCGGGCCTCGGCCTCTCCCCCGACGACACCACCATCAACGGCGACGTCACGGTCGACGCCGGCTGGTTCGGCGGCAACGCCACGCAGAACTTCTGGCGTTCGGCGGAGAACCTCGCCCTGGTCCCGGTCAGCGGAACCAACCGCTGGGCGGTCTCGCAGGCGGCGCCCTTCCGGCGCATGCACGTGCGCGGCGGCCTCAACCTCGCCCCCGACGGCTACGGCTGGGCCAGCGGCGGCTACATCGCCGACAGCCGGATCGACGGCACGGTGGGCCCGTACTCCCAGCAGCAGTGGTACACCCGGGACAGCTCGGTCGGCGGCTGGCTCAACGCCGTGTGGAACATGGTGTTCTCCGGCGTGGAGGGCGCACCCGCGCAGAGCTTCCCCGAGCCGCCGTACACCACGCTGGAGACGACCCCCGTCTCCCGGGAGAAGCCGTTCCTGTACCTCGACGGCGACGAGTACCACGTCTTCCTGCCGGAGAAGCGCACCGACGCCCGCGGTGTCTCCTGGGGCAACGGCACCCCGCGCGGCACCTCGCTCCCGCTGTCCCGGTTCTACGTCGCGAAGCCCGCCGACTCGGCGGCCACCCTGAACCAGGCGCTGGCGGAGGGCCTGCACCTGCTGCTGACCCCGGGGGTCTACCACCTGGACCGGACCGTGGAGGTGAACCGCGCGGGGACGGTCGTCCTGGGCCTCGGCTACGCCACCCTCATCCCCGAGAACGGCGTCACCGCCGTGAAGGTCGCCGACGTGGACGGCGTGCGCCTGGCCGGGTTCCTCGTCGACGCGGGCCCGGTCAACTCCCCGACGCTGCTGGAGGTCGGGCCCGAGGGCGCGTCCGCGGACCACTCGGCCAACCCGACCACCGTGCAGGACGTGTTCGTCCGGATCGGCGGGGCGGGCCCCGGCAAGGCCACCACCAGCATGGTGATCAACAGCCGGCACGCCATCGTCGACCACACCTGGGTGTGGCGCGCCGACCACGGCGACGGCGTCGGCTGGGACACCAACCGCGCCGACTACGGCGTGGTGGTGAACGGCGACGACGTCCTGATGACCGGCCTGTTCGTCGAGCACTTCAACAAGTACGACGTGCAGTGGAACGGCGAGCGCGGCCGCACGGTCTTCTTCCAGAACGAGAAGGCGTACGACGCCCCCGACCAGGCCGCGATCCAGAACGGCTCGGTCAAGGGATACGCCGCCTACAAGGTCGCGGACGACGTCACCGAGCACGAGGGCTGGGGCATGGGCAGCTACTGCTACTACAACGTGAACCCGTCCATCGTGCAGCACCACGGCTTCGCCGCGCCGAACCGCTCCGGGGTGCGCTTCCACGGGCTGCTCGTGGTGTCGCTGGGCGGGCAGGGGCAGTACGAGTGCGTCGTCAACGACACGGGTTCGCCCACGTCGGGGACGGACACCGTGCCGTCGAAGGTCGTGCAGTACCCCTGAACGGTCGTGCAGTACCCCTGAACGACGGGACGCGCGCCGCGGGATGCCCGCGCCCGCGCGCCGGGATGCCCCCGCCACGCCGGGCGGGGGCATCCCGCGGCGTTCACCGCGTCGGCACCGCGTTCGCCGGTGCCGGCGCGTAGCCGGTGGGCCGGGCGGTGAAGGTGCCGCGGCCCTGGGTGCGGCTGCGCAACCGGGTCGCGTAGCCGAACAGTTCGGCCAGCGGCACCGTGGCCGTGACCACCGCCGCACCGCCCCGGGTGTCGGAGCCGGTGACCCGGCCGCGACGCGCGGCGAGGTCGCCGAGCACCCCGCCGACCCCGTCCTCGGGCACGGCGACCGTCACCTCCACGACCGGTTCGAGCAGAACCATCTCCGAGGCGCGCAGGGCGTCGCGGAGCCCGAACCGGCCGGCGGTGCGGAACGCGGTGTCGGAGGAGTCCTTCACATGGGTCTGGCCGTCGGTGAGCGTGACCCGGAGGCCGGTCACCGGGTGCCCTCCCAGCGGCCCCTCGGCGAGGGCGTCCCGGCAGCCCGCCTCGACGGCCCGGACGTACTCCTGCGGGACGCGCCCGCCGACGACCGTCGAACGGAACACGAAACCGCCGCCCCCGCTGTCCTCCTCCCACGGCTCCACGTCGAGCACGACGTGCGCGAACTGCCCGGCACCGCCGTCCTGTTTGACGTGCCGGTGGACGAAGCCGGTGACGCCTTCGCCGACCGTCTCCCGGTAGGCCACACCGGGGCGGCCGACCGTGACCTCCAGCCCGTGCTCGCGCCGGACGCGCTCCGCCGCGACCTCCAGGTGCAGTTCGCCCATGCCCGACAGCACGGTCTGCCCGGTCTCCGGGTCGGTGCGCACGGCCAGTGAGGGATCCTCCTCGGTCAGCCGGGCGAGCGCGGAGGCCAGCCGGTCGGTGTCGGTGGAGCGCCTGGCCTCCACGGCCACGTGCACGACCGGCTCCGCCACCCCAGGGGGTTCCAGGAGCAGCGGGGCGTCCGGCGCGCACAGGGTCGAGCCGGCGCGGGCCGACTTGAGTCCGACCACCGCGACGATGTCCCCGGCGACCGCCCGTTCCAGCGGGTCGTGCCGGTCGGCCCGTACCCGCAGGATGCGGCCGACGCGCTCGGTGCGGCGCGTGCGCGCGTCCCACACGGTGTCCCCCTTCCCGATCGTGCCCGAGTACACCCTCAGGTACGTCAGCCGTCCCGTCGGGGTGACGCTCACCTTGAACGCCAGTGCCGCCATCGGCGCCGCCGGGTCGGCGGTCCTTTCCTGCTCCGTGCCCTCGTGGGTGCCGTGCACCGGGGGCACGTCCAGCGGCGAGGGCAGGTACGTCACCACGGCGTCCAGCAGCGGTTCGACGCCGCGGTCGCGGTACGCCGAGCCGCACAGCACGACCACGCCGTCGCCGGTGCGCGTCAGGTCGCGCAGGGCGGCGGTGAGGGTGGCCGCGGTGAGCGTCTCCCGGTCGCAGAACTCCTCCAGCGCGGCCGGGTGGCGTTCGGCGACCGCCTCTTCGAGCAGTCGCCGCCTGCGCAGGGCCTCCTCGCGCAGGGTGTCGGGCACCGGGCCCTCCTCGGCCGCGTGCGCGCCGTCCGTCCACACCAGGGCGCGCAGGCGCAGCAGGTCGACGACGCCGGTGAAGCCGTCCTCCGCTCCGATGGGCAGCTGCACCACCAGGGGCGCCGGGTGCAGTCGCTCGCGGATCGAGGCGACGGCGGTGTCGAGGTCGGCGCCCGCCCGGTCCATCTTGTTGACGAACGCGATCCGGGGCACGCCGTGCCGGTCGGCCTGCCGCCACACGGACTCGCTCTGCGGCTCCACCCCCGCGACCGCGTCGAACACGGCGACGGCGCCGTCGAGGACGCGCAGCGAGCGCTCGACCTCGTCGGCGAAGTCGACGTGCCCGGGGGTGTCGATGAGGTTGATCCGGTGACCGGCCCAGGCGCAGCTGACGGCCGCGGCGAAGATGGTGATGCCGCGGTCGCGCTCCTGCGGGTCGAAGTCGGTGACGGTGGTGCCGTCATGGACCTCGCCGCGCTTGTGGGTGGTACCGGTGGCATAGAGGATCCGCTCGGTGACGGTCGTCTTGCCCGCGTCGACGTGGGCGAGGATGCCCAGGTTGCGGACGGTGGCGAGCGGGTCGGTGCGGGTGTTCGGCTGGGTGCCGGTGTGGGTGCTGATGCGGGTGCGCACGGCCTGGGGCCTTTCGCTGCTCGGTGGAGCTCGTCTTGAACAGGGCGGCGCGATTCCCGGGACGGGTGGGTGGACGGAGCCACGGCCCGACGGGGCGAGCGAGATGGACGGTGCCACGGCCCGGCGGGGCGGGCGAGGTGGCGTCGCGTCAGATGCCGGTCGCGGGCATCCGGTGCCGGCCGCGCAGCGGGCACCGGACGGCCGGAGACACGAGGATCACCTCGAACCGGGACGGGGGGACGACGGGTGCGGTGCGGATACGCACGGCCCTGCTCCCCTCACTCGGTCACGGTCTCGGTGTGCTGGTGAGCGTAGGGAGACCGGGGCCGGTGCCGCACCGGGTTTTCGCCGGGGCGACGGGGAGGGCGACGGAGGAGAAAACGCGAGATGCCGGCCGGGATCTCTCCCGGCCGGCATCTCGCCCTGCCTGATCTTGTAGGACGTTCACGAGTTCCCTTGACCAGGCACAACAGGACTAATTGATGTTGAGGTTCCCGCGGCCCGCAAGATCACTCCCCGAGAGCATGCATATGCATTTATTGCACCCGCACCTACGCCCCTGAGGTAGTAGGGGCCTTACCCGTTGAGGAGACGAGGGGTGAGACTCCCTCGACTCCTCAGCGGGGAGCTTTATTCGTCGTCATCCCCGTCATCGAGGTCGAAGTCGAAGGCCAGCTGGCCCGACAGAGCGTCGTCCGGCGCGGCCGCTGCCTGGGGCTCCGTCGGGTCCAGAGCCTCCTCGATCTCGTGAGGCAGAGCGTAATCGTCCGCGAGTCGCGCGAGATGGAGGATCAAGGGCAGAGCCAACCCCTCGCGACCAGCACGGTAGTCCTCGCTGAAACGCTGCTGGTGGACGAATGCGGCCCATGCCTCCGCATCGTCACCGGGCTGAAGGCACGCAACGGTCAGTTCGAGGAGGTCCGGATTCCAGGCGTTCGCCGTCGGCCGGTAGGCGTTGTTGCCCGAGGCGTTGGTGTGCGGAGTGAGTTTGGCGTCGTCGTTGGTGAGATTTGGCTGCGAGCCGGACTTGCCGGTCGTGCTGTAGAAGACGCGGTCCGAGTCACCCCGCACTCCGGGCCGCCACAGCCCCATCGCGATGCCCCCACGCTGCTGGCCCTCCAACTTGGGAGAGCGTTCCTCCGCCTCGGCCCAGCACTGTGCCGTTTCGTCCCGGCTGCCATCGGCGATCCGAACGATACGAAGCTGCTTGCCGTACAGACCGATCCGCTGAACGGGACCCCCGTCGAGGCCGAGCCTGTCCCGTTCCAGCCCGTCGTTCCTCAGCCATGGCCAGCGCTTCCGGACGTCCTGGGCGTGGGTCAGAACGAGCGTCGGGGTACTGCGCAGCTGCGCGAGAGTCTTCTTGACGAAGGCCGCCATGAGGGCCGACTGCTCCGCGCTGTTCTTCTTGCCTTCGACCCTTCCCGTCAAAGACTTGAGGAGTTCGGGGTACGGCACCCATGCGTGCATGTCGGCCGACTTGCCCAGCACGCATTTCGCGCCCGGTCGGATGAGCACCGCGATCGGCGTGAACTGCTGCTTGCCTGTGGGCCCGTCAAGGCGGCGTTCCACGAGGTGGAAGGCCACCTGGTTCAGGTTCGCGGGGATGAGCGTGTCACCGAGCGTGTGCTGGGGCACCAGCCGCATACCGGTCTGGCGCAGGCCGTCCGACCAGGCCGCGGCGGCACGCAGACCAGCATCGGCCAGAGCCTCCTCCGTCTCCGCATCCGGGTCTGGTGGACGGATGAACTGGGTCACCAGGCCTGCGTCCGCGCAGCCGAGGCGGATCGCGTGCTTGGGGTCGGTCCGTCGCTTGGCGTGGCGGAAGGCATCCTGCCCGTCGAGCTCCACGAAGGCCAGCCGCACTCCGGGTACGGCTTCCCGCAAGGCGGCCATGGCCCGCGCGACACCGATACGGCGCTCCTCGATGGCCTTGTCGTGCTCCTGCCCCCGGCGCGGCACGCTGTCGCCTCCCAGCGGTGCGCCGAGAGCGCCCAGGGGCCGCGCGTGCAGCCGGACGGTCAGCTCCTCCGCCTCCCATACCCAGGTATCGGGGCCTTGCGCGTGCCGGTGCCCGGCCAGCCCCAGCCCCATTTCCGCCGCTGCGATCATCTGATCGCGGATGGCATCGTTCTGGTGGAGCACGACCGCGGTGAGGTCTTCCCCTTCGAGGGCTTCGGCCAGGCGTGCCCGCAGAACCTGAGCATTGTGGGCCGCGTTCAGCTCACGCTGGTCCAGGATGACCGCGCGCTCTTCGGGATCCTTCTCTTCCATGTTCTTGGGAATGGACGTCAGCTTCTTGAGCTGCTTCTTGGGCGGCCGCGCGTACGCACTGCGCTCGAGCTTCGGAACGGAGACGAACTCGGGAGCGATCGCCTGCTCCGCCCACTCGATCAGCCGTCGGCGTTCACTGGGCATCAGTCCGGTGCCGATCGTGTGCCTGCCCATGGCCGCCTGGTGCCCGATCGCGATCCGGATGCCGTCCCGGCCGTGGATCCAGTGGTCGGCCTCCTTCACCAGCCGGTCCGGGGACGGCAGTGCGTCGAGTGCGCTGATCCCGGCGAGCATTCCTTCTGCTCCGCCCTGACGCCAGTCCGTGGTGCCGTTCTTCCACTCCAGCATGGCGACGGCGAAACGCTGCGACTGCGGGCCATCGTGGACGAGGGAGTCGTCCGGGAGCAGGTACGCGGACACGCCCTTGCCGTACGGCATGTAGACCTTGCCGGTGACGAACCGACGTACGCCGGCAGCCACGTGGACGCGCGGGACGGGTGAGAAGGGAACGGTGCGCACGGTGATGCGGAGGGTCGCCGCGTAGTAGGCCGGCTTGCCGTCGCCGCCACCACGCCGCCCGGGTTCGTACTCGATCACGTTCGACATCAGCTCGGCGCCCCCGCTTCCCTGCCCCCTGGCCCCCGTGCGGCCGGCGACCTGTCGGAACGACAGCTGCTGCCCGTGGTGTTCGTACGGTCCCTGGCGCGTGATCCTTTCGGCGAGGACGTCGGGAAGCAACCGGTACACGTGGGGCGCGGGCAGAGCGGTTCCTCCGGGCGACACCTTCTGCTCGAGGAGGTCGACCCTGCCGGGCCGCCAGCTGAGAGCCGCGGTGTCGAGGTCACGAAAGCAGTTCATCAGCAGGGCCGCGGTCTCGGGATCGCCGGCATCGCGCGGGAGGCTCCTGAGCCAGGTGGCGATGTAGAGGTTCGTCACCGCCATCGGGTACGCGTCCTGGCAGTACAGCCAGGGGTTCTCCGAACCGAACCGTGCCGTGGAGTCGACCGTGACGATGTCCGGCGCGGTGGCGCGCATCAGCTGGTTGACAGCCGCTGTGGGTACGCGGCGCCGTCGCTCGGCCTGCCCCTCTGTCATTCCGCCGTGGTAAAGGCGCAGGAGTGGTTCCTCCCAGTGGGCGGGCAGGGAGAGCGTGTGCATCGGGAAGACGAAGGGTCCCCGTGCCGGGTCGGGCAGGTACGCCGCCGGACGGTTGTACTGGTAGGCCATGGTGTCGGTTCTCCTCGGAGCAAGGCGTTAAGTCTTCGGACGCGACGCGAACACGTCGGGGGTGCGGTGTGGTGACGGATGCCGTCAGCCCATGTCCACCAGGGCGCGGTAGAGCGGTTCGTACAGCTCACGGACCAGGGACTTGTCGATCGGGGCAAGGTGCCGCTCCGCCGTGTTCCCGTCCTCGAAGAAGGGGGCGAGCACCTCACGCATGCTCGCCAGTAGGCTGGTGTCTGGGGTGTCCGTGTCCTGGAATCCGGCTTCTCTGGGAGAGAAAGCCGCGTCGACGAAGACCACCCGGGCCGGCACGCCGCCGCGCACCAGACGACCGATGACCTGCCACATGACGACGAGCTGGTCCCAGGTGAACGCCGTCTTCTCCTCGTCCCGCAGGCTGGACCAGGCCAGCCGCCGGGTGAGGAAGCGGTTCCACTGACGGCGTGCGCGGCTGCGGAACGCCACAGCCGCCTGGTCGGGGGTGGCGGCGGCGAGCGCGTTCTGCCGGAAGGATCCGTCAGCATCCCGGAGTTGGCGTACGGCCCAGTCGTTGATGGACTGGATGGCGAGCGCGATGTCGTCGGGCCGAGGGTGTGGGCGTGCCAGGAAGTAGACCGTGCCGATGGCCGCCTTGCCATCGCGCAGGACGATGTTGTGTCCCCGCTCCACAGCGAGCAGCGGCGCGACGAGAATGTCGCCGCCGACCGAAGGGAAAGCCTTCACGTCACCGCGGGGCAGCGTCCGTGCGGCGGCGTCCTCCGGCAGCCGGGTCCAGGCGGTGTCGGAGTCCGCGTCGTCGGACACCAGTCGGGTGACGCGGCCGTTCCACTCGGGGATCTGGTTGAGGTACTCGGCGGCCCGACGTGCCTCGTCGTAGCTGCCGACGAGCAACAGGATGCGGCGGCGGTCCGGATCGTCGATCTCCTTCAGCTCGGCGTCCAGCATGCTCTCGGCGTCGGGCAGACTCCGGTCGGGCACCGCGAGCTGGTGCAGCATGTGCAGGAGGGCCTGGGGCCGTTCTTCGGGGTCGCAGCCGGACAGGCGCAGCGGCTTGGGCCGGTCGTTTCCGGGCCAGTACAAGAACTCCTTGCGGAACTCGCTGCCCAGGACGGCTTCGACTTCCTCGTCGTGAGGACGCAGAACGGCACCGACGTCGGCGTGCACGTGGTACCTGCTCGACGTGCCCGCCCAGCTCGTTGCGGACATGAGCAGGACGTGCGGGCCCGGGCGGCCGTCCACGGCGCACAGGTCACCGAGCCGCATGAGCAGTTCGCGGCCCACGCCGTTGCAGTGGAAGAAGCGGAGTTCACCGCTGCGGTCACCATCGCGCTCACGGTCGTCGTGGCGGAACTGGAAGCCGAGCACGTTACCCATGGGCGACTCGGGGATGACCGCCTCGTAGTCCTTGGGGGGCCTGCGGGAGAGCACGTTCGAGGCGCTCTCGAGATTGAGGGCGGCCTCGACGCGCGGCCACAGCGTGGTCATGAAGTCGAGACGGCTGTGCAGAGCGGAAAGGAGCAGGGTGAACTCGAAGCGCCGGGCCTGGAGGTCGGCGTCCGCGAGCACCGTGCTGTCGTCTCCGACGATGTCGGTGAGGGTGTCGCGCAGCCTCTCACGCGTCCGTGCTCCCTGGGGCGCGTGCAGGAGTTCCAGGGCGAGGTGGACGAAGGTGTTCACCAAGGGTGTCACTTCATCGTCGTCTCCCGTGCTCTGCTGCTCGTGCAGCGGGTCGTCGCGGAACCGGCCGAGGGCACCGTCCAGCGTCCGGGCCGCCGCAGGCGGGCGTTCGCCCTCCTTCCGCCCCGGGAACCAGCTGTCCAGCAGCAGGTTGTGGAGGGTGAAGGCACTGAAGTAGTCGACGCTGATCCATCGCCTGAGCTTGTCGTCCTTGACGAGCAGGGCGAAGAGGCGGTCGGTGGCGGCGCTGACCGTGTTGACGGCGTTGGTCCAGTCGTCGACGTCACGGGCGGACAGCTGGAGCCGGCCATCCCGGGCCATCTGCTGGAACTTGTGGACGGCGACCTCGTCGAACCAGGAGTTCGGGGCCTTGCCCACCAGAGTGCTGGCCGGCGCGAAGGCCGTGTCGAGCTGCATCTGCACCCGGTCGGCCTCGTCGACGATGATCAGGTCGCTGAGTCGGCACGCGAGTTCGAGGTACCGGAGCTGTTCCTGGTGCTGGTGCAGTGGGACGGAGCTGTGCACGAGACCGGCCGGGGTGGCGACCCACACCTGTGCGTCGACCAGATCACGAGCCCCGCGGTGGCGCGGACAGCGGTTCCACAACGGGCACAGTCTCCGCTGCGCCTTCGGGCCTTGTGCGTCACGCTGCGTGCTGTACTCCTCGTCGAGGAGGGGATCGCCGTCCGTGGCCTCCTGCTCGGGGACGGTGTACAGCGTGATGCACGGTGCTTCACGGACGCCGAGCGGGCGGCGGGCTTCCAGGCCGCGCAGCACGTCGACGGGGCAGGCGCTGCTGAGGTAGGCGAAGCCCGCGTGGTCGTGCCCGAGCATGGTGGCGGCGCCGGCCGTGGCAGTGCGGCGGTGCAGCCGGTTGATGTTGCGCTCCCTGGTGGAGTGCCCGAGGATCGGCGCCGCCCGCACACCGAGCCGGTCGAACTGCTCCACCACGGCGAGCGTCTCGGCCACATCGCCGACGACGATGGTGACCCGGCGGGGTGTCCGGGTCACGAGGTGGTAGGTCAGGATGTCCCGGAGGGTGGACTTGCCGGCTCCCACCATCCCCACGAGGTGCAGCAGCCGGTCGATCCTCAGCCGTCCCTCTTCTGTGAAGCGGCCGAGTTCCGCATCGCGCACGAGCAGTTTCACCCGCCGGAGCCGCCCGGCCCAGCCGTTGCGCGGCCCCTGTGCCGTCGCCTCGACGGCGTCCATCTCGTCGGCGGCCTTCTCGAGCTCTTCCCAGGTGACGTCGACGGGCTCTCCACGCCCGGCCGGTGGTGCGTCAAGCGCGTGGGCGCGCGGCAGGGTGTCCGTCAGCAGTTCCTCGTCGAACACCACGGAGTGGGTACGGTCCTGCACCCGGAAGGTGTGCTCTCCCTCCTCGGCGAACGGAATGGACCGCGTCGCGAACCGCGGAGCGGTGCTGAGCAATTTTTCGAAGATCTCGAAACGGCGTGCGGCGCGCGACGGCTCACGACGGCGTGGTACGGAGCCGGGTCCGTCGATGTCGTATCCGCGCAGGTGCTGGGGGACCTTCAGGTAGTCGATCAGCGCCTCCGACCAGGCGTGCCGTCGCCGCATGTCCCACAGATAGTGGCGGGCGCGCAGAACACGAAGCCGCTGTTCGTCGCTGCGAACGTCTCCGAACACCTCGCTGTACGGGTAACCGCCCAACAGCGGCCAGACATCGGCGGCCGTGCGGGTGGGCGTCACGTCCTGCAAGAGATACAGGCCCAGTTCGACGTCGAGAAGGTCGCCGGGGCGGAAGCTGCCGAGGTTCGCCGGCCACACCTCGGTGAGCTGCTGCGGCGAGCAGCGCCGGTGCCATCCCCTACGGTCACGCACGGCGTCCTCCTTCGGTACACGGGTCCCCCGCCTTGTCACGCGGGGTGGAGATCTCATCGGCGACCAGCCGCAGGAAGGCCTGGTCGTCCAGCAGGGTGACCCGATCGGCCAGGTCCTCCGGCAGGTTTCCGCGGAACTGCCGCCCATACGCCTCGTTGTCGCGGAAGCGGTAGCGGGGCACGACGAGGAATGCACGGTCGTACGGCGGCTCGTTCCTGAACGGCGTGAGGGAGCGCGCCAGGAGAACGGGGTTCACCCGGTCCTTGACGTCCACCGCCCAGTGCCGTCGCTCAGACAGGGGGACGCGCAGGTCGTACGCGTCGTAGTTGGGCCACATCTCGGCGGTGATTCCGAACTTCTTCTCCAGGGCGGCTTGTAGATCGGTCTCCGCGAGCCCGGGGCTGGTGATGAACATCCGCAGGGGGCGGCTGAGCTGGAAGACCCCGCCTTTGTCGGCACGAAGCGGCGTGCCTTCGTCCGATGTGCCGTCGCGGCGGCACCGGTCCAGTTCGCAGCGGTGGCTGCCGTGCAGCAGCGGCACCATGAGGCAGCGGCAGCGAGCGCACTGCCGGTACGTGCCGCGCCTCAGATAGGAGGCGGGCACAGGCTCGTAGCAGCGCTTGATCACGTCGTGCAGCAGCATTCCGCAGTCGGGATCGCCGCCGAGCTGCGCCAGCTCGGCGCCGGTCAGCACGGGCTTGGAGGTGAGCAGGGCCCGGAACGCGGTGTAGGCCTGCGGGGCCTTGGCCGCACGGCACACGGCGAGTGCTTCCCGGATGCGTTCGTTCTCGAAGAGCTCGGCCGCCGGGTCGGCCGCGCTCACCTCCCACTCCAGACACAGCTGGTGCGGCAGCCGGGTCTCCGGATCGACGAGCAGGGCCGCTCCGGGAAAGTTGTTGGGCGGCAGCTCCAACGGCCACTCGATCAGCGGCCGTTCACCAGCCCAGCGGACCATCTGCGGCACGCTGCCCGGCGGTTCCTCGCCCCGGCGCAGGCAGTGCAGGACGAGGCGGTTGTACGCGTTCTGCACCTTCGCCGGGTAGACCGGGTTGGGTACGGTCCGCTGCCGGGACAGGCACGCCAGGGCGCTGGCGATCTGTCGGAGCAACCCCTCGTCCGTGCCGACGGCGTCCTCGGACCGTGCCTCCCTCATGCCGGTCGTGGTCACGACTCCCCCTCTCCCGCGACGGCGCCGTCGGGCGCGGCGCTCGGACACCACCGGGAGACCGGGCAGGACCGGCAATGCGGTCCGGGGCGGGCGTCCCATGTCTCGTCCCCCCGCCACGGGCCGGCGTACCGCCGCAGCACCGACAGCGCCTTCCGCTGTCGGCCGGGGTCCGTCGGGTCGATCACGTGGGGATCGGAACCGTCCGGCCGGAGGATCTCCACCTCGACGCGCGAGCCGTCCGGATCGCCGCCCAGCGCACCCTGAGCCAGGAGCGCGACCGCCAAGGCGAGTTGGGGGTAGGTGTCGAGAAGGTCCTCGTGGTGGCGGCGCCGCTTCCGTGTCGTCTTGAGCTCCCGCCACACCCACGAGCCGTCCTCCTGGTAGAGCAGGTCGGGTTTGGCGATGACGACGGCCTGCGCCGCGGTGTCGTGGACGACTCGGAGGGCTTCGGGCTCGACCCGCTGGATGAGTGCGGCGTCCTGGAACGGACAGGCGTCGACGTGGTGGAGCAGCATGTCCCGACCGGTCGCGGCGTCCTCGTCGGAGACCCGCCAGCGTCCCTCTGTCCAGTTCTCGCCCGCCGGGGGCATGTCGCCGACCGCGCACGGCGGCTGTTCCGGGCGCCGGTGCAGCTTCTCGATCCAGCCGTGCACCGCCTGGCCGAGCCTGGCCGCGCTGCCGTATTCGTCAGACTTGGGCAGGTGCAGAGAACGGAGGAACCCCTGTGCGGGGCAGGCCGCGTGATAGCGCAGATCGCTGACCGACACCTTCCTCAGCGGTGCCACCCGCGAGGGAAGGCCGAGGACCCCCGGCCTGCGCGGCACGGCCTCGCAGCCCGTGAACTGCTTGCAGTCCACGCAGGATGAGCCGGGTGCCGGCCTGCCGCCCGCCACGACACGCGCCACGTGCGCGTGCCCGTGCTCGGCGTAGTAGGCCTCGGCTTCCTCGGCCGTCCCGTCGAACTGCACGCGCGGCCGTCCGTCGGAGAGCCCGACTTCGACGACACACACCCGCTCGGGCCGGGCTGTGGGGCCATACGGCTGGAACGCGCGCGCCCACTTCCGCGGCCAGGCCGCCTGGCGCCCGTGAACGGCCACGTACACGGCGATGGCGATCTCGCCGGGCTCGGAGTCCTTGGCCTCGCCGTGCCGCAACCGTCGGTACTCGCGCAGGCGTCCGTCTGCCGACTCGTACCTGCGCCACCAGGCGTACATCTCCCAGAACTTGCCGTTCTCCCGCTGGGCCACCCAGTACGGACGGACCGGCCGCAGCCGCTGCTCACCATCGTCGGCGCACGCTTCTATGTACGTACGGAGGGCGTGCTCGGCATACGTCAGGTGACCGGGGTGCAGGGTGGGGGTGCGGGAGCGCAGCCCTGCAAGGGCCTGGTCGGGTGTCTCACCGTGGAATTCGACCCGGTCCACGGCGTCCATCACAGGCCCGAGGGTGAACGTCTCGAGCTCCGGCTTCGGAAGACGGAGACGCCGGGCCGGCCAGAGACCGGGCCGGGCCTTGGCAGCGGCGTGCGAGGGGCAGGTGTGCTCCTCGCTCCCGCCCGTACCGGGCCCCACGCGAACGAGGTCGTCATTCCCGGTCAGCCAGTGCGGCTTGTGCCATGCCGTCGTGTCGTGACTCATTGCCTCCCCCTTGTCTCGGAACAGACGGCACCCTTCGGACCAGCCGGGTGCGCCGCCACACTCGACCGTAGCAGGTAATCTTGGAACTCATTGGAAGTTCTTGGCATAGGTTGGTTGCTGCGCTAAGCTGCCCCACATGGCGGCATCACTGGAGGAACTCGAGCAGCGCCTGTCCCACCTGCGCACCGAGCTGCGCGGTGCCGTGCGCGCACGGGACAAGGCCGAAACCGCGCGCATCCGTCGCGCGCTGCGCGAAGCCGAGGCCGCCTGGGAGCACGCCCTCGAGACCGAGGCGGAACCGGACGGCGAGGCACTCCCGGCCGAGCCCCCGGCCCCGCAGGCGTCGGCGACCACAGGCGCACCACGCCGCACGGAGCGCCCGGCGCACGGCTCCATCCCGATCCGCGAACAGGTCCACCAGGCGCTCACCCTGCTGGGCGCCCCTGCCTCTCCGAAGCTCATCTCGTCCACGTACGAGGCGTTCTTCACCGAGTCGCTGGTCGCCACCAAACTCGCGTCCCTCCGCCGCGACGAGGAGCGATCCTTCACGGCACAGGGCTATGCCCGCCCGTACTACATCTGCGCGGCACTGACCCACGACCGCCTGGTCCCCGCACGCGGACTCCTAGCCCTGTCCACCTGGCCCGTGGAGCGGCGGATCATCGGCCCACTCAGCCCACGCACCGACTTCCTCACTCACGCGGTGGGAACCGCCGAGCAGATCCAGCGACTCACCACCGCGGGGCATCCGGCCCCCGACGCGGCCTGGCGGCTGCTGCGCCGTTTCGCCCTCACGATCCCGGGCGCCTACGACGCCGCGGCCCCGGAACCCGACCCCGCCCGCGTGATCGCGGCCGCCCAAGCCGAAGCGGCCGTCCACCAGCAGGAGGACGACCAGCACCGGCAAGCGGCCGCGCAGCGCGCCCGTACCCAACTCTCCGACGTACAGCAGCTGTTCGGTGCGGCACCGATGCGTGACGCCCTGCGCGACGCGAGTGGGACCCTGTCCTGACGACCCCTTCACGACGGCGATGACGTCAGACGCCTCGCACGCCGGTGAGCTCCCGAAGACGTACCCGAAGACGTTCCCGAAGTAGAGACGATGCCCTCGCAGCAGTCCGAACCTCCCGACAACCGACTCGCGCGGCTGCGCGGACCGCAGCCCCCTCAGCCGTACACCGCCCGTAAGATCACCGCCCTGACCGCCAATCCCGCCTGCGCCCGCCGCGCCGTCCTCGACGCCGCCGGTGTGGACAAGGCGCTGCTCGCCCAGCAGGTCGGATACGAGCCGCGCTTCGGCCAGTCACCCTTCGCCCTCGCCCGCGAACAGGCGTTCCACAGCCTCGTGAAGTGGGGCAGCTACGCCGAGCTCATCCGGCTACTGCGCGAGCAGCTCTCCGTCCCCGTGGCGGAGGCCCATGTCACCGACCTCAACGAGGTAGGGGGCAACACGGCCCTGCACCTGCGCGAGCGGGAGACCCTCCGCCTCATCGCGCACGTGGCCTCCGGCCAGGACGTACGCCTCATCCTCGACCGCCCCGTGCTCACCCTCGAAGTCGCCGGCCAGACGGCGTACTTGGAGCCGGACGCGCTCACCCACCGCATCGGGGGGAAGTTCCACGTCGTCCTCATCCGCTCGTTCGCGGCGATCGACGGCCAGGCCAATCCGACCGCCGTCGCCGAGGCGGCCAAGCAGGCCGCGGTGTACGTCCTCGCGCTGCACCGCGCCTTCGAGACGGCCGGCCTGCCCACCGAGCAGATCTCCCACGAGTTCCTGCTCGTCTGCCCCAAGGACTTCTCCAACCGCCCCTACGGCCGCCTGATCGACCTCCGGCAGGAACTCGACGCCCTCCAGTTCCAGCTCTCGCGGCTGCGGCGGGCCGAGGACCTCGCGGCCCAGCTCCCCGAGACGGCGACCCTGGACACGACCCGAAGCGCGGACGAACTCTCCTCTTCCATGGAGGCGTTGGACGCGTCGTACACACCCTCCTGCCTGTCCTTCTGCGAGATGGCGCGTTACTGCCGCGACGAGGCCGCCGGATGCGCCTCGCCGGCCCGCCTGGGCAGCGGCGTGCGCAACGACCTGCCGGGCATCGATTCCACCCGCAGCGCACTCGACTACCTGGACGGCGTCGCCGCCCCCGGAGAGGCCGAGGCGGAAGCCGCCGACCTGCTGCGCGCCGCCGCCCGGCTGCGCCGAATCCGCCGGGGGGCCGCATGAGCGCCCTGTCCACCGTCGCGACGCTCACGGCGTCCCGCACCGGCCGTGCCGAACCACTGACGACCGTCCGCCACCAGCACCTGGACGAGAAGCCGTTCGTCCTGGTGCCGCTTACCCTCGCCGGCGAAGCGTGCGCGCCCCTGGCCGCGCTCGCGGGTACGGACCCCGAACACCCGACCCTCCTCACCGTCCACCAGCCGCGCAACCGCGCCGAACGCTTCCGGTTCGCCGAGCGCCTGGCTGCCCTCCTCCTCGCGTACATCGACGGGTGCCGGACGGAGACGGAGCCCTACACCGTCGGCCGCGGCAAGGAGAAAGAGGAACGCCTGCGCTTCCAGCGGGCCCCGCAGCTCCTCGTCCCGAACGGTGAGGGCATCGCTTACATGCGCCTGCTCGGCCGGCTCACCAGACTGCGCGCCACCGAGGGGCCGTACGCGGTCGACCCGTCCGTGCCCGCTCTCGGCAAGTGGCTGACCTGGTTCACGGACCTGGCCGAGTTCCCGGACTCCGGTGTGCTCCTCGCGATGACCCGGCTGCTCGCCGCCAACTGGGCCACGGGCCAGAGTTCTTCCGAGGACTCCCATCTCGCGTCCCTGCTTGCCTGGATCGATCCACCGGAGGGCAGCGACGGCGCGCGAGCGGCACGGGAGGCGGAGGACCCCGCCGTGTGGCCGCCGGCCGGTCCGTCCACGGACCCGGTCTTCGACCGGACCCTGCACGAGTTGATGACGCGCTACGACGAGGCGTCCGACGACCGCGGACGCGAGGCGGTCGGCCGCCAGATCGACCGTGAGCTGCGCGGCCAGATGCTGCCCACCTGGCGGCTGATGTGGCGCGGCGTGGAACTGCTCTGCGAGCTGCCGGGGGGCGCCCACGTCCCCGGCCGCTGGGCCCTCGACCGGCGCTGGTTCTCCGAGTACGCGGAGTACCTGGACGCTGACGGCCGCCCGCAGGCCCGCCGCGACCAGGCCGTCCGAGCCGCCCGCCGCCTGGCCCGGCTGGAGGACGCGGTCACCCGCTACGAGGCGCAGCGCGCGTACGACGACCCGCTGGTGATGGCGGAGTACGAGCTGACCGGCGAGGCGTTCACGGGCACGGTCACGGCCAGGGACGAGGACCGCTTCGTCCCCGGCGACCGTCCCGGCTCTCAGGTCTGGCGTCCGACGATCACCCTGCGCGCCGGCACCGACGCGCGCGTCGATCTCGCGGTCGGCACGGAGGTGAAGTCCCCGGCCCGGCCCGGCCAGGAGGCCCGCATCCTCGAAGTCAGGCGGGAGGACGACGGCGGCCACACCGTGGTGCTCCAGCTCAAGGGCGGTTTCGCGAGGAAGCGCACACCGCCGGCACCGCCCGGCACCCTCGCGGAGACCGGCGAGGAGCTGACGTACACCACGCTCAACCCCACGGCCATGCCGTCCGCCCTGCCCGACGAGGAGAACACCCCCTGGACCCACGGCGGTCCGCCCCAGCCGTACGAGCCCACCGACGAGGACGCAGAGGAGACCTGGGAGTGACCGCCCTCCTTCCCGACACCGGGGAGCCCGAAGCCCTCACCCCCGGCGAACGCGCGGACCGGGCGGTCGCGGGGATCCTGACCAGCCTCGACACCGCGCCCGGCCGGGGCGTCGTCGTGGACTCGCCTCCCGGGGCCGGCAAGTCCACGCTGGCGGTGCAGGCCACCGGACACCTGACGTCCGCGGGCCACCAGATCATGATCGTCGCGCAGACCAACGAACAGGTCGACGACCTGGTGGACCGCATCGCGCGGGAGCACCCCGGTCTGGCACTCGGCCGCCTCCACGCCGGCGGCCACGTCCTCCCGCCCCGCGTCACCCGGCACCCCAACGTGACTGGGAGCAGCCAGGTGACGGACCTGCGCGACCTGCCCGTCGTGGTGTCCACCGCGAAGAAGTGGTCGTTCGTCACCCCGGACAAGTGCGCGCCGTGGCGGTGGGCCATCGTCGACGAGGCGTACCAGATGCGCTCGGACGGGCTGCTCGCGACGGCCCCGCTGTTCGCCCAGGACGACTCCCAGGTCCTCTTCGTCGGCGACCCCGGCCAGCTCGACCCCTTCGCCACCGTGGAGACCGACCGCTGGCACGGCCTGACCTGGGACCCCCTGCGCAACGCGGTCGACGTCACTCTCGCCCACAACCCCGACCTGCTCCGCCACCAGCTGCCCGTCTCCTGGCGCCTCCCGGAGACGGCGGCGCCCCTGGTCGAGCGAGCCTTCTACCCCTTCTACCGGTTCACCCCCGGCACGACGGCGCCGGAGCGCGTCCTGTCGTACGGCAGCCTTTCCCACGGCTCGGGTCCGCTGGACGAGGTCCTCGCCCGGGCCGCCGACTCCGGCTGGGGCCACCTGGAACTTCCCGCCCGCCACACCCTCGACCAGGACCCGGAGGTGGCGGACGCCCTCGCGGCGACGGCGGCCCGGCTGCTGGAGCGCGGCGCACTGGTCAACGGGGAGCGGCTGACCGAGGCGCGCATCGCGATCGGCACGGCACGCACCGTGCAGGCGGACGCGGTCCGCTCCCGCCTCGCCTCCCGCAGCCTGACCGACATCACCGTGGACACCGCCAACCGCCTCCAGGGCCGCGAGTTCGACGTCACCCTGGTCTGGCACCCGCTGTCCGGCCGCCAGGACGCCTCCGCCTTCCACCTGGAGACGGGCCGCCTGTGCGTTCTGCTGTCCCGACACCGTTTCGCGTGCATCGTGGTGGCCCGCGCCGGCATCCGGGATCTGTTGGACCGGCATCCGCGGAGCAGCCCTGTGTACCTGGATGTGCCGCCCAAGTTTCCGGATGGGTGGCGGGCACATCAGGTGGTTATGGGGCATTTGGAGCGGGGGGAGCACCGGGTGCGGGCGGTGTGAACATGGCACGAATGGGGTCATTGTCGGTGGCAGGCTGTACGGTCCACGAAGGCGTGGCGTGAGGGAGATATCCAGAACATGGCAGCAGTGATCGAGAACCCGATCATCAATTCGCCGTACGCGGAACCGGCCTGGCACTGGGAGCTGGACCAGCGGGGCCAGCCGACCGGCGAGCGGGTTGCCGGGCGCCGCCCGAGCGAGACGTGGATGCCCGTACCGCGCGCCAGGAAGGGACGCAAGACCGGCGTCGGCGTCCAGCACGAGCTGTTTCTCGACGGCATCCTGGAGGAGCGCAAGGGCCAGGACGTCATCGGCAACATCCGAGCCGAGGTCTCCCGGTGGCGCCAGGCGGGGTATCCGAACATCACGCCCACGACTCGTCGTCTTCTGGAGTACTGGACGGACGGCACCCGGGAGCGAAAGCTGTTCTTCGCCCAGGTGGAAGCCGTGGAGACCGCCATCTACCTGACCGAGGTGGGCACGAAACTCGGCAAGACGTGGATCGGCGCCCACCTGGACGAGGCAAACCAGGAGCACAACGCCGGCCTGCCCAGAGTCGCTCTGAAGATGGCGACAGGCGCGGGCAAGACCGTGGTGATGGCGATGCTGATCGCCTGGAACACCCTCAACAAGGTCGCCGGCCCGCAGGACCGCCGGTTCGCCAAGCGCTTCCTCCTGGTGGCGCCCGGTGTGACCATCCGGGACCGGCTGCGCGTGCTGATGCCGTCCGACCCGAACAACTACTACAAGGAGCGGGACATCGTCCCGGCGGACCTGTGGGGTGCGCTCGGTCAGGCTCAGGTGGCGATCACCAATTACCACACGTTCATGCTCCGGACGACGCGGGAGGGTCAGGGACTCGCGTCCAAGACCAAGAAGCTGCTCCTGGCCAGGTCCAAGGACGACCCCTTCATCGAGACGCCCGCCATGATGGTCAACCGGGTCCTGCGCGATCTGGGCGGGAGCAAGGGGGAGATCATCGTCTTCAACGACGAGGCTCACCACTGCTACCAGACCCGCGGGGCCGCCCTGGAGGGGGCGGTCACCGTGGACGAGCTGAAGGGGGAGGAGAAGAAGCAGGCCGAGGAGGAGAACAAGCACGCTCGTCAGTGGTTCGACGGTCTGAACCACATCATGCGCAAGACCGGCATCAAGACCGTCTACGATCTCTCCGCGACCCCCTTCTACCTGAACGGCTCGGGCTACCCGGAGGGCACCCTCTTCCCATGGGTGGTCAGCGACTTCGGACTCCTGGACGCCATCGAGTCGGGCCTCGTCAAGATCCCGCGTGTACCGGTGGACGACGACGCGGAACACAAGGACGTCTCGTACCTGAACCTGTGGGAGCACATCAGGGACAAGATGCCGACGCGCGCCCAGAAGCCGGAGACGCTCGCGGACAAGACGCTCCCCCCTGTACTGGAAGGTGCCGCCCACAGCCTGTACCGGAACTACGCGCAGGCGTTCGCGCGGTGGGAGGAGGAGACCCGGGGCACCGGATCCACGCCCCCGGTATTCATCATCGTCTGCAACAACACGACGGTTTCGAAGTGGGTGTACGACCAGATCGCCGGACATGAGCTCCCGGACGCGGACGGTCTCGGCAAGCCGGGCATGCTAAAACACTTCTCCAACTACGACGCCCAGGGCCGCCGTTATGCCGTCCCGCGCACCATCCTGGTCGACTCGGCGCAGCTGGAGTCCGACAACCCCCAGCTCGACGCCCAGTTCAAGGCAGCGGCGGCCGAGGAGCTGGAGGCGTTCAAGGAGGAGTACCGCACCCGGTTCCCGGACCGCGACGTGGAGGCGCTGAAGGACGCCGACCTGCTGCGCGAGGTCCTGAACACCGTCGGTAAGAAGCGCAAGCTCGGGCAGGACGTGCGGTGCGTGGTGTCCGTGTCCATGCTGACGGAGGGCTGGGACGCCAACACGGTCACGCACATCCTCGGGGTCCGAGCCTTCGGCAGTCACCTGCTGTGCGAGCAGGTGGTGGGCCGCGGCCTGCGCCGCATCTCGTACGCGGTCAACGAGGAGGGGCTGCTGGAACCGGAGTACGCGGACGTGTACGGCATCCCGTTCCAGTTCATCCAGACCGATCCGAACCGGGAGCTGAAGTCCAAGCCTCGACCGGAGCCGAAGCACGTCCGGGCCATGAGGGACCGGGAGGACCTGCGCATTACTTTCCCCTGCCTGGAGGGATACCGGGTGGAGGTGGAGGAGGCGCAGTTCTACGCGGACTTCACCGAGGCGGAGCCGTTCAAGGTCGACGAGGGCGTCGCCACACGGGCCGATGTGGAGGGCATCGTCGGAGAGCAGGCCCGGCACACGCTGGTCGACGGCCGCGACATCCGTGTGCAGCAGGTCTCCTTCCAACTGGCCAAACTGGCACTGGACTTGCTGGAGGATCCGAAACGGGGGCGCAAGCCGTGGATGTTCCCGAACCTGGTACGGCTCGCCAAGGACTGGATCACACACTGCGTCGGCACGGACAACCAGCGTGCCCTGGCGATCATCTCCCAGGTCTCCGAGGAACGGCAGCGGGCCGCTGAGTTGTTCTTCGCCGCGCTGAACCGCCAGGAAGGCGACAACACGTCCAAGGTGCTGCCCATCTTCGCGCGCTATGCGCCGGAAGGCTCCACGGACAACGTGGACTTCTACACCACCAAAGCGGTCTACGAGGCCGACGAGGACAAGTCGCCGGTGAACTACGTCGTGCTCGACGGGATAGACGGCAACACGTGGGAGCAGATCCTGGCCACTCTGCTCGACGGCAACAAGAACGTGCAGTCGTACGTCAAGAACGACCACCTGGAGTTCGCGATCCCCTACCTCTTCGCTGGACGCACGCACCGGTATCTGCCCGACTTCATCGTCCGGCTGAAGCCCAGGGACGAGGACGACGAGCAGCGCCACCTGATCGTGGAGGTCTCGGGCTCGCGCAAGTCGGCCGGCAAGCGGGCGGTGAAGGCGGAGACCGCGCGGATGTGGTGCGCGGCCGTGAACAACCACGGCGGCTTCGGCAAGTGGGGCTATGTCGAGCTGTCTCAGAACCCGACCACGTTCAAGTCCGGCCTGACGGCCGCGATCGAGTCGCTCTACGGCGACGGGGCGTTGACGGGTCTGTGCGAGGAAGGGCTCAAGAGCGTGGACAGGCTCAAGAGCGACGATGACGAAGCGGACTGGGGCGACGACGACTACCCCTGGGACGACGACCTGTTCAGCGCGGCGCGCGAGACCGAGAGCGAATCCCGGCAGCGGCGGCAGCACGACGGCAACGACGACGAGGAAGGGAAGTAAGCACGATGGCCGCTCCCCGGAAGCGCAGTGCGAAGACCGCCGCGAACAGCACCAAGGCCGTGCAGGCCATAAAGCATGAGGAAACACGAGTGAACAACCCGACGGCGGACGCGTTCGACCTGGTCACGGAAGCGGTCGAGGCTGCCATGACCTGGCGTGGCAAGCGGGACTTCGCCAAGGACCCCCAGCTTGTCTGGAAGGGCAAGGACGAGCAGGACCGCGAGGACCTGGAGGCCCCGGCCCCTCCGATCTTCCGCCAGGAACGGATCGAGCCGCGCTATCTCGTCAAGCAGCTGCTGGACGAGACGAAGAGGCGACGGGAGAGCGAGGGAGGTGAGAGCGCCGGGGAGGAACTCTCGCTCTTCGGTGCCGAGTTCTTCGACGACGGCATCCCGGATGAGCTGGACAAGGTCGACTGGTACAACCACCAGATGAACTGGACCAACCGCATGATCCTGGGGGACTCGCTCCAGGTGATGGCGAGCCTTGCGGAGCGGGAGAACCTGCGGGGCAAGGTTCAGATGGTGTATATCGATCCGCCGTACGGGATCAAGTTCGGGTCGAACTGGCAGGCTCGGGCGGACAACTCTCGGGTGCGCGACGGAAAGATCGAGGACACCACGCGGGAAGTCGAGCAGATCAAGGCCTTTCGGGATACTTGGGAGCTCGGAGTCAGCTCATATCTCTCATACCTCCGAGATCGCCTTTCATCGGCTCGCGATCTCCTCACAGAATCCGGCTCCATTTTTATCCAAATCGGCGATGAGAATGTACACCTGGTTCGATCACTCCTGGATGAAATTTTCGGGGCCGAGAATTTCGTCAGTCAGATTGCATTCACCACGACCAGCGGAGCGGGGAGTTTCGCAGGCGGGACGAACGTACTTGCCTCCATCGCCGACTATGTCCTGTGGTTTGCAAAGGACATCAATTCAGTCCGTTATCGTCAGCTCTATTCTACAAAGGTTGCTGGCCAGGCTGGCGCGAGCAAGTATTCAACAGTCGAACAGCCGGATGGTACACGCCGCCCCATCAAAAAAGAGGAACGCGAAAGCGGTCATGTCCCTGGCCGGCTGATGGTTGACGACAACCTGACGTCCCAGACAACACGTGTCGGACAGACTACCGTTTTCCCAGTCGAGTTTGGCGGCAGAGTCTTCACTCCTGGGACCGGCGGCTGGAAGACTAATCGATCAGGTATGGAGCGTCTAGTAAATGCCGGTCGAGTCATGCCGGCTGGCCGCACTCTGCGATACGTTCGGTACTTCGACGACTTCGCAGCCACACCCATCACCAATGTATGGAATGACATCGGTGGCGTGCAGAGCCGTTCGGACCCGAAGATTTACGTCGTTCAGACATCGACAACTGCGATTCAACGTTGCATGCTCATGTCTACTGATCCCGGTGACCTCGTCCTCGACCCCACATGCGGATCGGGTACTACCGCCTACGTCGCTGAGCAGTGGGGCCGTCGCTGGATTACCGTTGACACCTCCCGCGTCGCCATTGCACTTGCCCGGCACCGGCTCATGGGCGCCAAATTCCCCGCCTACCTCCTCGCCGACTCCCCCGAAGGAAAGGCCAAGGAAGCCGAACTCAGCCAGCAGCCGCTCGACCGCTCACCCTCGAAGCACGACATCCGCCGTGGCTTCGTCTACGAGCGTGTCCCGCACATCACGCTGAAGTCGATCGCGAACAACCCCGACATCAAGGAGGGAATGACCCGCGACCAGATCGACAAGGCGATCAAGAAGCACGCCCAATTCGAGACGCTGTACGACCGCCCCTACGAGAACAAGAAGGCCGTCCGCGTAGCCGGCCCCTTCACCGTCGAGTCGCTCTCGCCGCATCGCTCCGTCTCCTTCGACCAGGACGTCCCCGCCTCCGAGAAGGCCGCCGAGATGATGCCGTCCGGCGCCTCGTACGAGGAGACGATCCTGGAGCACGTCAAGAAGGCGGGCGTGCAGAACGGCTACCGGAACGAGCGGCTGGAGTTCGAGTCGGTCGAACCGGTGTCCGGGCGGATACTGACCGCCGTCGGCGCCCGCAAGGACGCCGAGGAGGGGACACCGGCCCGCGTCGGTATCGCGCTCGGTCCCGAGTACGGAACCGTCGATTCCCTCTTCATCAAGAACGCGGCCCGTGAAGCGCTCCGGTTCGGCGAGATCGACCTCCTACTCATTCTCGGTTTCGCCTTCGACGCAAACGCGACCGAGGCAACCAACGAGATCAACCAGGAGCGAGGCGAGTTCTCCGTCATCCAGGAACGCCACGTCGGCAAGATGACCGTGCTCAACGTCCGTATGAACCCGGACCTCGCCATGGGCGACGAACTCGCCAACACGGGCGCCGGAAACCTGTTCACGGTCTTCGGCGAGCCCGACATCGAGCTGACGGAGACGAGCGACGGCCAGCTCGTCGCCGAGATCAAGGGACTCGACATCTACAACCCGACAACGGGTGACGTCCGTGCCGAAGGCCCGGACGACATCATGATGTGGTCGATCGACACGGACTACGACGCCGAGGCCTTCATCGTGCGCCACGTCTACTTCTCGGGCGAGAACGGGAAGTCCACGGGGCTCAACCCGTACGAGCGGCTCGGCAAGGCGCTCAAGGGCCAGATCGACGAGGAGGCGCTGTCCACCCTCTTCACCACGAAGTCCCGCCCCTTCCCCAAGCCCGAGTCCGGCCGCATCGCCGTCAAGGTCGTCAACTACTACGGCGACGAGGTCCTCAAGGCCATCGACATCTGACACCACCGGGTGGGGTGCGTACCGCCACGAGACGCACCCCACCCGCCACCGACCACGCCACACGAAAGCACCACGTCACCGCACCAGCACCAGCACAACAGCCAGCTTCGGGGGGAACAGTGCAGTTCACGGACGCCCAGCGCACCGCCATCGACACCCACGACGACAACCTCCTCATCGTCGCCTGCGCCGGTTCCGGCAAGACGGAGGTGATCTCGCAGCGGATCGCCCGCCTGATCGGGCGGCCCGGTGTCCAGCCCAGGAAC
This sequence comes from Streptomyces sp. BK208, assembly GCF_004364245.1. Lineage (GTDB taxonomy): Bacteria > Actinomycetota > Actinomycetes > Streptomycetales > Streptomycetaceae > Streptomyces. The sequence continues at coordinate 72,961 of NZ_SOAV01000011.1, forward strand.
ATCGTCGCCTTCACCTTCACCGAGAAGGCCGCAGGCGAGTTGAAGGAGCGTGTGCACACGCGGATCCGTGAACTCCACGGCGAGGTGCACGGCCTCGCCGAGATGTACATCGGCACCATGCACGGCTACGCCCTCGACCTGCTGCACAGTCACGTGCCCGAGGCGTTCAAGTACAACGTCCTCAACGACGTGCAGACCCGCCTGATCATCGACAAGTACAGTACCCAGTCAGGGCTGACCACGACGAACGCGATCGTCCAGGGAACCCCAAAGCCCCTGCGGCGCTGGGTCAACTCCAAGCTGTACCAGCAGGTCATGTCGATCCTCCGGGAGGACGACGTTGATCTGGACGGGCTCCGCTCCGACGTGGCGGACGGGCTCGACAAATACATGCAACTGCTCAGCGACCGCGCGTACTTCGACTACACAGCGATCCTCCACAACACTGCGGTCCTGCTCAACGACGACAACGACGAGGGCGACGAGTCCGTCCTGAGCCTCCAGCGGCATGTCAAGGAGACCGTCAGGTACGTCGTCGTCGACGAGTACCAGGACACCAACCCGGTCCAGGAGCAGCTGATCCGCGGGCTCACCCGGCACGGGGCGAACCTCTGCGTGGTCGGTGACGACGACCAGACGATCTACCAGTGGCGCGGCAGTGCCGTCGAGAACATCCTCACGATCGAGAACCGCTACCCGGGCGTCCGCCGAGCCACACTGAACGAGAACTTCCGCTCCAGCCCCGCCATCGTCGACCTTGCACGCCGAGTCGTCGAGCAGATTCCGCCTGGCGAACGCCTCAGCAAGGCGATGACTGCCGCGGGCCACCAGAACTTCGACCGTGGCGACCTGCTGGCACTCGAATTCCCGGACACGGAGGCGGAGGCCGACTGGCTCGTGGACCGCATGGAGCGGCTGCGCGGCGTGCCGTTCCAGGACCGGGAAGGCAGCGAGCCCCGGGGACTCGACTGGTCCGACTTCGCCGTCCTGTTCCGCTCCGTCAAGGCCGACGCCGGCCCGCTCGTCGAAGAACTCCGACGCCGCGACATCCCGTATGTCATCAAGGGCCTGACCAAACTCTTCGAGACACCGGAGGTCCAGGCGGCCGTCAACTGCTTCCGGTTCGTCGCGGGGGAGGCCGACGAGCAGGACGTGATCGACGCATGGGTCGACGCTGGCGTCGGGCTCACGGAGGGCGATGTCCGCGCCGGACTCCCCGTGCTCACCGCGGCCATGCGGTGGGACGCGTCCAAGCCCTGGGACTCCACCACGCTCCAAGGCGTCTTCCTTGATTTCCTCGAAGCCGTGGAGCTGCGCGAAGAGCGTGTTCCGCGCGAGCGGGGCGAACTCGTCTACTACAACCTCGGTCGCTTCTCCACCGCGATCGGGGACTTCGAGCGCATCCACCTCACCAGCGAGCCCCAGCAGCGATTCGACGCGTTCGCCAAGTGGGTCGAGTACCAGGCTCCCGACTACTACGAGGAGTCCGACGGAGACAACGGCGGCTACGCCCAGCCCAACGCCGTCGTCATCGCCACCGTCCACCAGGCCAAGGGCATGCAGTGGCCGGCCGTCTTTCTGCCCGCCCTGCGCAAGAACACCTTTCCCGCCTCCGGCCGGGGCGGACTCGGCGTATTCCACGTGGTCGAAGAGAACCTCGTCCCGGGCGCGGCCCGCTACCGGGGCACCGAGGCGGACGAGCGCCGCCTGTTCTACGTCGCTGTCACCCGCGCCCAGAAGTACCTGGCACTCTCCTTCGCCCCCACGGAGAAGCGCACGGGCAAGAAGCGCTCGGACTTCTTCAACGAGGCCACGCAGGTGCACACCGTCCTGACCCGCGAGGTCCGCCCTTCCTCCGACGGACGGCTCACGCCGACCCCAATGCGTGGTATCCCCGAGGTTGTCATGTCCTTCTCGGACCTGAAATACCTCTTCGAGTGCCCGTACTCCTTCAAGCTCCGCCTTCTGTACGGCTTCGACTCGCCTCTGCAGAAGGAACTCGGCTTCGGCAAGTCGCTCCACGACGTCATGGCGGAGATCCACAAACGGGCCATCGAGGGCGACATCGCTGCCCCCGAGGAGGCGGAGGACCTGGTGGAGCGCCACCTCAACCTCCCCTTCGCGAACAAGGCGGCGGCCGACCAGCTCCGCCCCGCCGCCGAGACAGCCGTGCGGCGCTACCTGGAACGCCACGGCGCGACCCTGCACCAGACGAGATACTCTGAGCAGCCCGTCGAGATCCACCCGGTCCCGGGCGTCACCGTCACCGGCCGTGTCGACCTGATCAAGCGACTGGACACGAACGAGACGTCGGTCGTCGACTTCAAGTCGAGCGAGCGCGCTCAGGCCGAGAACCTCACCCGTGACCAACTGCACCTGTACGTGCTCGGGTACCGGGAGCTGACGGGCCAGAACGCGGATGTCGTAGAGGTCCTCAACCTCGACAAGGCGGGGCGTGACACGCGCGAAATGGTGGACCCCGAGGTCATGATCGACCTCAGCAAGCGGGTCACCGAGGCTGCCGACTCCTTGCGCACCAACCGACTGCCCCGCCTGGACAGTTGGTGTTCGTCCTGCGCCGGCTGCGACTTCGCGGGCATCTGCCGAAGCCGCGAGAGCTGACGGAACTCTGCCATCCCATTTGAAAGTCCGGTCGTGGCCTGTGCGAGGGCACGAGAAGGGGCCCGTCGCCAGTTGGGCGTACGTGGCTCGGTACGCGGCGTTTAACGCCGGTGTGATGCGGGATCGGGCGGCACCGCTCCCGCATCACCTGTCATCGGCCATTGACGCCTACACCGCTCAAACCTCCGTCACGAACCCCACGAACCGCGACCACCCTTCACGCCCCACTGCGAAGTGAGGGCGCGTCACGTCCTTGGAGTCCCGTACGCAGATGGCCTGTTCGGTGACGGCGACCTCGACGCAGCTGTCCCCCTGGCTGCCGCTGTAGCTGGACTTGAACCAGGCCAGTTCCGTCGTGCTCATAGCTCTCCTCGGAGTCGCTCCAGCAGACCCCGCGAGTCCTTGGCGTTCAGGGCCTGCGAGCGCAGTGTGTCATAGCGCTGGTACAGCAGGCTCACCTCTTTCGGGTCGGAGATCAGGCGACCGTTCTGCTGCCCCTCGGAGTACGCGAGCCGCTGCCCTTTCGGGGTTTCCAGAAGCTGCACGGGACCGTCCAGGCAGGCGTGCAGCCCGGCCTCCAACGGCACGATCTGAAGCGTCACGTTGCGTGGTGCGCTCCGCTCCAGCACATGGTCGAACAGCTCCCGCATCTGCTCCGCGCCCCCGAACCGACGCCGGAAGACGTGCTCTTCGACGATGAAGCTGAACGGCGTGGTCGGACGAGCTGTCGGGGGGAATGCGCCAGCGCGTCGCCCTGGCCCGCGCCCTCGCCCAGGAAAAGCATCCGCTGCCGCTCCATCCGCCTCGCCATGAAGTCCTCCAACTGGTTGTCCGGCGCCACCGGAACTGTCCCCTCGAACACCGCCCGCGCATACCCCTCCGACTGCAACAACCCCGGCACCAGCCTGCACTCGTACGTACACAGGCTCACTGCCACCCGCTCCAGCCGCGCCCACTCCCGGAACCAGGCCGCGAGTCCCACATCCCCCCGCCCCCGCGTCACGTACTTCGACGACTTCCGCAACGCGCCTGTGTTCCCGAGGAGTTCCTCAGACCGCACCACGTACGACTCGTCGGGCATCCGCCGCCCCAGCTCCACCGACTCCACGGTGTGCTTGGAGAAGCGCACCAGGTCCGCGAACTCGGCCCTGCTGTACCCCGCGTGCTCGCGCAGCGCCTGCTGGACGGCACCCCAGGTCCGCAGGCTGTCCGAGGGGTCGGGCTCGCGGTCCGGCTCACAGGCAGCCAGGTCGTCGCCGTCAGGACCACCGGCATAACTGCCGTCGCGGCCGTTGCCGCCGCCGTGGTCGCTGCCTACGCTGTCGATGTCGATGCCGCCCGTCATCCGCGGCCACCTCCGGTTCCGTACACGTACTGTCCGTCGTACCTGCGCCCGACGGCACCCAGAGTGACGGACCGCGCCGCGTACCGTCCACGGAATGTGCCCGTACGCTGACGTACCGTACGGGCCGGACACCTGGAACACGCCCCCGCGCGCCCGTCACCGTGGCCTCATGAACGCAACCACACCCCAACTCTCCGCAACCGTACGCACGTTCTCACTGCTCTTGTCGTCCACCCGTCGCGGAGCCCGCCTCGCCCGTCTGCTCGCCGTCGAACAGCTCCGCGCCTGGGAAGTGTCACCCGCCGTCACCGAGCGCGCCGAACAGATCGTGGCCGAACTCGCCGGCAACGCCGCCCTGCACGGCCGAGTCCAGGGACGCGACTTCCGCCTCGTCCTCACCCTCGACACCGGCACCCTCCGCATCGCCGTCACCGACGCCCGTGGCGATCAGCTTCCGCTCCTGTCGGCCTCGGCAGACGGAGGCCCTCTCCCCGACGCCGAGTCGGGTCGAGGCCTCCTCCTGGTCGCCGCCTTGGCCGACCGTTGGGGCACGGACCCGTATCCGCCCGGCGGCAAGACGGCCTGGGCCGAATGCGCCCGTGAGCCCCACGGCCCGGACACGCACAGCGGGCGTACCTGACCGCGACGGGCGGGCGCGGTTCACCCGCTACGCGGCACGCGGCTGAGCACAACCCTCCGCCATGGTTGAGGAGTTCAAGCCAGACGTCTGGGCGAACCCGTCACCGCGACGGCTCCAAGCTCGAAACCGGTAGGCGCTGTCGGGGAAAATGCCCCCAGAACCGGCTGCCTGAGTGAAAGACTTGGGGCCTAACGACCCAAGGAGTTCAAAGCGTGGCAACAGATGCCCACGGCGGACCTGCGCCAGCAGAAGACGGGCGTGGGCAGCGAGTCCTCGACCTCCTGGACAAGGCAATCGACAGCCAGAGCCTACTGGTGCGCAAGAACATAGCCCGGGCCCGCCAACGGACCCCAGAGGCGACGCCGGCACAGGTGATCCGCAGTCTGGAGCGGATGTACGTCAGCGCCTTGACCGGGACCGGTGCTGCAGTTGGAGGAACCGCAGCCGCGCCCGGCGTCGGCACGGGAGTCGCACTGGCACTCTCGGCAGGTGAGGCTCTCTCGTCCCTCGAACTGAGCGCCCTCTTCGCGCTCTCGCTCGCCGAGGTCCACGGAGTCCCCATCGACGAGATCGAGCGCCGCCGAACGATCGTGATGGGAATCATGCTCGGCGGGAGTGGCTCCGCCACCATTACCAAGGTCGCCGAGCGTACGGGGCAACACTGGGGACGTCAGGTTGTCGCCAAAGTACCCGTCGAGACGCTGCGTCAGATCAACAAGATCCTGGGAAAGAACTTCATCACGAAGTACGGGACCAAGCAGGGGATCATCGTTCTCGGTCGAGTGGCACCGTTCGGTATCGGCGCTGTGATCGGTGGTGGTGCCAACGCCGCCATGGCCACTCTGGCTGTGAGAGCCGGTCGTCGCGCCTTTGGCCCGCCCCCGACGTCGTGGCCAGGGCTGACGTCCAGCGCGCCGCCAACGTCCGAGAACCCGCCTGGCTGACCCTCGGTGCACTGAAAGTACGTCGAGCATCCCGCCTCCGCCATCACAGTCGATTACGGCGCGTCCAGCGCCTACGTGGTTGCCGCGAGGCCGCTCGCTCCGGGCCATCGGGGCGAGTTCACGCGGAACGTCCCGTCCGCGACGTCCCACGTGATGCGAGCCGAGACCGGCAGGAGACGGCAGCAGGCACGGTAGACATCAGCTCAGCCAAGGGGGTGCTTGTGGGCGACGGAGGGTTCAACCGCACGTGTTTGAAGTGCCGCAACTCCATCGAGGTCGACCAGGGCGGGCGCGTGGTCGCCCATGACAGGCCGATAAGTCGTCTCCCCTGCCATGCCTCCGGTCTCGCCGCACTTGTGTCGGTCGAGTGGGGGCCTGGGCCTCGACGTAGCCGACGGACTGCGGGCAGGGACAAATGGCGCGGGCGTGCCTCGCGGGAGAAGACCGAGTACCTCAAGCCCCCTGAGTGGCTGCCGAACTATCGGGGTGAGCACCTGCCGACAATCGGCCTGCCCGCCAAAGGGTGGTTCGGTGTCTGGTTCCCGGCTCACACGATGTGGGAGCACGAGCGGAGACTGTCCGGCTGGGTCGGAAGCGACAGATCGTTCCGGTGGGACAGCCGCGAGGGGTGCTGGACGGTGGCCAGCGCTCACTTCCCCCACATCAGCCGGGAGCTGCTCCGCAGGTATCCGAGCGTCCTCATCGGCCGTGAGTACAACCCGCGTGAAAGGTGCAACTCGTCCTGCCAGAACGCCCAGGGCTTCCTGTGCACCTGCTCCTGCCGTGCCAAGTACCACGGCCGTGGCAAATGGCGAAGCGGGTGGAGGACTCTGGGCGAGTTCAGCGGTCGGCGCGCGGGGAGGCCGTGGCACTGGATGGCCGTTGCCGTTGATGGCTGATCACCTCGGCACCCGCTCGCGGAGCGAGTCTGCGCAGGGCGCAGGGCCGAGTTCCGTGCCCCGCTCCTGCCGACGGCTCGTTCACCGCCTGCGCGACGCCTGGACGGGGCCGAGCGTGGCTCCCGGTCATCAGACAGCGACCACGTGCACGTCCGACGGCGCGAGAATCGTGAGGTAGGCGCGGATGTCCCCCGGGTCGGTGGTGAAGATCACCGCGCTGCCGTGCCGGGCCGCTGCCAGGGCCACCCAGGCGTCCACCGCGTCCGGCCGCTTCTTCGCCGGTAGTGCCGCCCGCCCCAGAGCGGTCCCGATGCGCCGCCAGTCCGCGAGGTCCGGGCCCGTCGCACACGCCAGACACTCCGGACGGCCCGCCTTCGTCTCGCGCATGGGCGGCTCGGACGTACGGGCCTGGGGGACGGTGCAGTCCTTCAGGATGCCGGACAGGGCATGCACCAGCGCCGGCTGGGGGCGCCACACCTGGGCGAGGACCGGTCCGAGCACCAGCGCCCGGTGCGGGACCGTGCGCAGTCCCTCATGGAGGGCCACCGCCTTCGCCTTGCGGTCGGCCAGTGCGATGAGCATGCCGGTGTCGTAGACCGGCACCCGTGCGCTCACGCGGCGTGTCCCGGACGGCGGCCTTGCCGGTCGCGACCGTGGACGAGCCCCAGGGCCTCCTCCACATCGCGGCGTTCCTGCTCCGTCAGCTCCGCGGTCGGTTCCGGGGCGGGTTCTGCGGGCAGCCCGTCCGCCGCTCGCTCCGCCCGGGCGATGAGTGCGTCCACCTCGGCGAACTGTTCCTCTATGGCATCGCTCTCGGCCATCTGGCGCGTTGCGGCATGCACCAGATAGGCCGAGACGTCCATGCCCGCCCGTTCCGCGTGCTGCCTGATGCGTTCGGCCTGGTCCTGCTCCAAGCTGATGCTGATGCGTGTCTTCGCCACGAAGACATCGTAATACGCGTATGACGACGGTGCGAGTGCGGCTGGTCGAGGTGGGCAACCGGGTACGCCCCCTCCCTGGCACCCCGTTCCGTGCCGCCCCCGCCCACCGGCCGGCGTCCGCCGCCTGCCCCGCGCGACGGGCCTGCGGTCCGACGGCGATCCGTCACCGCGTCCGGAGCGTCAACGCCCCGATCACCCGACCTACGTCGTCCCGCCACGCACACAGCTCCCCCTGCGTGGGAGCCAGCTCGTACCCGTGGTAGTGGCAGGCCTGGCTGAGGCCGGCCCAGGTCGCCGACCAGCGGCGGGCCGTGTCGGGGTCGGCGTAGGACTCCAGGCACAGGGCCTGGGCGTGCGGCGGGCAGCGGGCCAGCTGCGGTTTGCGGGTCTGCCAGTAGCGGCGCAGGGCCTCTTCGAGGGCGTGTCGCAGCAGCAGGGCCACGGCGCGCGGCCAGACGCCCGTGGTGGAGGCGGTGGCAGTGCCGAGCAACCGGTCCGCGCCCGCGAGCAGTTCCTCGGGAGTCGAGATGGACGGCGGCGGAGGCGGGAGAGTCACGGGGAGCCGGGGCGGGCGCGCGGACGGCACGGGTGTGGCTGGGCGGATCGTGGTCACAGGGGTCGCACCGCCTTCGCGAGGTCCGCGGTGCGGCGGATGATCTCCTCCACGTCGTCGACGGGCACGGCTTCGTGGGAGCCCTTGTTGCACCACCGGATGTGGTCGGTGGCCTGCTGGCCGTAGGCCCGGGTGAGGTCGGTCATGGCCTCGCCCGCCCGATCCATCTCCCCGTAGAGGGCGAGGGAGGCCAGTTCGGTGAGTTTGTGGGCCTTGGCGATGCGCTGCTCGATCTCGGCGTGCGGCAGGCCCGTGCCGAGGAGCCGGCGCCGGGCCGGTTCGAGGAGGGCGGCTTCCAGGGCGGTGCGGCACAGGCCGGGCAGGACCCGGGCGACGACGTCCCCGGGCAGGTCGCGCGTCCTGGCGAGCGCCTTCGCGTCGTACAGGGCCTGCTTGACGGGGTCGTCGCCGGAGCGGACGCGTACGGCGGAGCGCTCACGGCGGTCGACGGTGAGGACGGTGGCGGGCAGCCGCAGGTACTTCAGGGCCTGCGGCAGGCGGGTGTCGTGGGTGAAGACGACGACCTGGCGGTGCTCGGCGAGGAGGGCGAGGACGCGGGCGAGGCCGTCCACCTTGGCGGGGTCCATGGACTGCACCGGGTCGTCGATGACGAGGAACCGGAAGGGGTTCTCCGGGAGGAAGGTGCGCGGGAGGAAGAGGGACAGGGCGAGGGAGTGCAGTTCCCCCTGGCTCATTACGCCGAGCGCGGGGGCGTCGATGTCGTCGACTGTCACGTCGAGGGCGACCTTGCGCTGAGTTGCGGAGCCGCTCAGACGGACCGGGCCGAGGGCAACGTTGCTCTGCTGGCGCAGATTGGACCAGATGCGCTGGGCGTCCTCGGCGATGGGCCGCATCCGGTCGGCGCGGATCTCGTCGTGGGTGGCCCTGAGCCATTTCTGGGCGGCCTTGACACGGGCCAGGTGCGGGGCCGCCCGCTCGGCCGCGTGGGCCTTGTCGAGCCAGGCGGCGAGCGCCCGCGCGGCGTCGCGCCAGGTGTCGTCCTGGTCGGCGAGGCGCGCCGCGGCCTCCTGACGGGTGACCCGTGCGGCGTCGGCGGCGATCCGCGCGGCGTGCTCGGCGGCGGACGCCAGCACGGCCGGGTCGGATACGGTGCGGCACCGCAGCCAGTCGTCCCAGGCGGCGGCGATCCCGGACGGCAGCCAGTCGGGGGGCGGGACGGCCAGGTCGCGGACGGCCTGCGCGGCCGCGTCGAGTTCCCTGAGGACGGTGAGCACCTGCTCGGCCTCGGCGCGCAGCAGGCGTTCCTGCTCGGCGGCGTCGCGTGCCCATTCCTCGTCGAGGCGGGCCGCGCCGCCGCACACCGGGCAGGTGTCGAGGTCGGGGTGGGCGCGGTGGTGGGCGAGCGCGCGGGCGAGGAGTTCGGCGCGGCGCAGCGCGTCCTCGGCGGACGTGCCCCGCAGGTCCTCGGCGGAGGCGATGGCTTCGCGCAGCCGGGTCACGGCCGTGGCGACCGCCTCGGTGTCGGGTCCGGTCAGGGTGGAGCGGCGGCGCAGGTCGAACAGGAGGGCCTCGTCCACCGGGCCGGTCCCGACGGCCAGTTCGGCCGCCCGCGCGAGGTCCGGGCGCCGCCTGCTCAGTGCGGTGTGGGCGCTCCGGGCGCGGGGGTCGTCGGTGCCGGCCAGGAGGGTGAGCAGGGCGGGGAGTTCGGCCTTCGCCTCCTTGGCGGGCGCGTCGTACTCGCGGCTCAGGTCGCGCAACCACTTGTCGGCGGCGGCGAGTTGCTCCAGCCCGAGGATGGAGGCGACGGCGTCGTACATCTCGCTGGGCTTGCCGCCGATCACCTGGCCGAGCTCGGAGTACGACAGGAAGGGGCGGTAGGTCGCCAGGTCCTCCTGCCAGCCGAGGCCCGGGAGGGGGACGGGCTCGTGGCCGGGCCGGTCGAGTTCGGCGGTGGAGTCGGCGACGTCGTCCCCGTGCCAGGTGCGCAGCACGGTGGCCGGCTCGGGATCGCCGTCGAGACGCAACTCCACGGCGACCTGGGGTTCCTGGCCGTGGTGGAGGTTGCGCCAGCTCTTGCGCCAGATGTCGCTGCGGCCGCGCCAGCGGGCGTTGTCGCCGGTCAGCGCGATCTCGACGGCCTCCGCGAAGCTCGACTTGCCGGAGCCGTTGCGGCCGGTGACCAGGGTGAGTCCCGGGCCGGGGGTGAGGGGGAGACGTGCGGTACGACCGATGCCGCGGAAGCCGCTGACCGTGACGGACTGCAGGTAGGCGCCCGGCATCCGGCCGCGCGCCCCGCCGTCGTCCTGGAAGGCGGTGAGCAGGAGGGCTCGGGTGTCCTCGTCGAGGTCCGAGCCGGCGAGCCGCCCGGCGATGAGACTGGCAAGGGTGCCGGCGGTCGGATCCTGGGCGGGCGGCCCTGCTGGAGACGGGTCCGGGGCGGGATCGATGGGTACGGGCATGACGGGACTCCCGTGGAGGCGACGACTGCGGTGCGTACGGCCGGACAGGCCGACGGCAACTGAACGACAGGGGACACACGGGAGCAGCGTGGTAATGCGGGGCCGTGAGACCTGAGTTGTGGACGACCATAGCCCACACTGGCCCAACAATGGAACTCCTTGGAACTTCATGGAGATCATTGGACTCGGGGCCGGGGTACGCCGCCCCGGCCCCCGCGCTCACAAACGCCACTCCTCGAAGAGCACCCCCAGCAGCTCCTCCTGCCTGGCCTTCAGCACGTCGGGGGTCCACTCGACGTGCTGGAGCACCTGGCTGGTCAGCGCGAAGGGGACCACTCCCCCGCGGCCGGTGAAGTACTTGGCCTTCTTGGCGGCGAAGTCGTAGTTCTGGGCCGCCGAGTTCTTGGCGCGGTTCAGCAGCACCAGGTTTCCCAGGCGGTGTGTCCACTGGGCACGCTGCTCCTCGTCGAACAGCCCGACCCACTGCGAATCGGCCTTCGGGTTCTGCGGCAGCACGTGCTCCACGGTGATGAGCGGGTGATCGTACGTCACCCCCTGCCCGCGGGCCAGCAGCTCGTCGAGCCGGAGCAGCACATACTTGCGGATCTTGCCGACCAGATAGAGATCGCCGTCGAGCCTGGCCCGGGTCTCGGCCTTCTCGTCGTCCCTCAGCTCGAGAGCCGGGGAGGCAAGGCCCTGTCCCTCGTCGAGCTGCCGAAGCAACTCGGCGTACCGCGTGACGCGGGGAGTCGTGTAGACACGGCGGACGAACATGCTGGCCGACAGCCGCTCCAAGGCCCGCATGAACGTGTCGAGCCATGCCGGGTCGTCCTCGTGGTGACGCAGCGCCCAGAGAGCGGCGGGCCGCCAGTCGTAGTTGTCGACCTGTTGGAGCCTCCTGAACCAGGCGTTGACCGCCTCCGCACCCGAAGCGGACTCATAACGTGCTTCACGGATCTGGGCATAAGCCTCGGCATACGGCCGGACAACGTCATGGACGAAGACCTCGCCCCTGCCGGGGAGGTAGCGTTTGAGTACCTGCTCAGGGAACTCCTTGAGCAGCTCCTGTTCCGCCCTCTTCTTGGCAAAGATCATCCGCAGGTGGAGAAAGAGTTCCGCGAAGTCGTCGCGCCCCAGCATCTCCTCGGCGTCCTCCCAGGTGGTGGCGCACGCCTCAGACGCCTCCGCCCCGAGATCCCCGATTATCTGCGACTTGAAGATGTCGGTGGGAGACAAGTCCAGGCCGCGGGAGTTCATGACGCTGAAGATCCGGTGTGCGCTGTCGAGGTCAGGAGTGCTGACGACGACCAGGAACGTCCGCTCGGCGAGCATCTGAGCCAGTTCTAGCCGGCGTTCCTCGGTCAACGCGGTGAGGCTGCGGTGGAGGACTGTCGCGTTGCGGAGGACGGCCTTCTGCGCGTCGGTCCGCAGGGCTTCCTCCTTGAGCGTCAGAAGAGTGCCCACTGCGCCCTTCGTCTGGACGTACTTCTCGAAGGAGTCCGCGTCACGGCTCCGCAGAGTGAGCCGCGGCCTCGGGGCGAGCCCACGGATCTTGGCACCCGGCTCCATGACCAGCCGGTCGAGGTCGCCACGCAGCTCCGGATCCCCGGTGAGGTCGCGCAGGACCGACAGGAGGATGGTCAGGGTCGTGAGGCGCTGCTGGCCGTCGATGACGTCCGCCTTCGGGACCGCGCTGTTCTTGACGAGCACAACGGATCCGAGGAAGTACGGCTCATCCGTCCCACGGACCAGGGCTTCCTGCAGGTCCATCAGCAGTTGAGCAGCCTGCTCCTCCTGCCAGGCATAGGGGCGCTGGTAGTCAGGTATCTGGAAGTCGTAGTCACTGCTGAACACCTTGTGCAAGGGCATCTCGTGCGCCTCGAGCTTCTGCATGCCCCGATGATGTCGGAAAAATGAATCTCCGCGGCACCAATCCGACGCAACTTCCATCCACCCGGCAGCGATTTCATGGGACCGGGGCCGTCCCACGCCTGGACGAGGGTTTCACTGTCCACTGCTGTATCGACGAAAGCGTGAGCACCCGCCACGTCCGGCATGAGTTTCAACAGGGACCGGAAGGCCGTCATCCCGCTCAGCCGGCGCTCAGCCGCGCCCTCATCCCTTGTCCCACGCTTCTGCGTGACACGTCAACGCCCGCCGCGCATAGGTGACACCTAGCCGGAGGACCTGCTCGATCGTCAGGTTTGGAGCGGGGATGCTCCGGTAGACGAAGTCGGGCGCGAACCCGCTGAAGGGCAACCGAGCATTCGGGGCGGCTACAGTCACTCGGGACCGGTGTCACCCAGCGGAAACTGACCTTCCTAGGTCTGCCAGCCGAAGCAGGGGGGCGTCTCCGCGGTGAACATCTCCACGATGCCCTGGCCCCGGCTCATCGCCGTCCGCACGATGACCCCGCTCTGTTTGATCTCCAGCGCCAGCTCCGCCCAGACGAGGCTCGAGACGTGCCGGCAACGCATCTTCTGCACGGTCGCGTCCAGTCGAGCACTCTTGAGGATCGCGACTGCTTCGTCTGGCAACAGCACCGGTTCCGCCCCCCGCGGGGGTGCCGACCTCGGCGGCCAGTCACACGAGCTTGTCGATCAGGTCGAGCCAGTGCTCGAACACATCGGCGCCGAACCCCTCCGCCCGATCTCCGCGATAAGACCCTCGTCGGCACGGGCAAAACTGGCCGGTTAAGCGGCCGCATGTCAGGATCGGACTGTGCCTGCTTTCCTGGACGCCGCCGAAAGTTCGAAGTGCCCTACCGTGCCGCCTCCAAGGCTGCGGCGGGTGGTGTTCGTCGCGTTGCTGAGCTCGGACGGGCGGCTTGCCCTGGTGGCAGACGACCTGCCTGGAGCTGTTCCCCGATGGGTGCTCCCGTCAGGATCGGTCCGAGCCACAGAGCCCTACCGTGAGGCGGCAGTCCGCGTACTCCACGATGCGGTCGGCGCGATGCCTGTGCGCGGAGGCACTGTTGAAGGATGCCGCTGGGCTCAGGTGCCTGTGCCCGTAGGCCGGAGCCGTCGAGAGGCACACGTGTTCATCTTTCGTCTCGCTGCGCCTGGTGATCCGCCAGATCATCAGTCCTGGGGAGCGACACGCTGGGCGGGACCTGAGCAGTGGCAGGAGTTGTGCACACGGTGCGACCTGCCAGATGTGGATGTGCTGCTGACGGGATACCTGGAGGGGTGGATCCCGGACGGGCGGATCACGTTGAGGCCTTGAGTCCTGGCACCTCGGCGCCCGTTGTCACTCTGCCCTGGCGATCGTGGTGGCGGTCTCCTGCAGGGCCGTGGCAATCGCTGGCATGTCCTGTTCACGCAAACGTACGGCGGGTGCGTACACGGAGATCGCGGCGAGCGGTTCCCCGATGCGGTTGCGGATGGCCACGCCTACGCCGTGCAGGTCGTGTGCACTTTCCTCGAGGTCTGCCGCCCATCCCCGGACTCTGACTTCCTCCAACTCCACCTCAAGCAGCGGCCACTCAGTGATGCTTCCTGCCGCCGTGGCGGGGAGCGCGGCCGGGAGTGTCGCGCGTACATCTGCCGGGTCGCGCAGTGCGAGCAAAGCCTTGCCCGCCGCTGTGACGTGGGCGGGGAGTTCCTGTCCGAGCGGAACACTGACGCGCAGGACATGCCGGCACTCGACTCCGTCGAGTAGTCGGACGACGGCCGCATCCAGGGTGTACAGGCACACCGTCTCCTGCAGCTTTTCGGAGAGCTCCTCCAGGGGTCTGCGCGCCTGTCGTCGGACGTCCAGCTGGGCGATCGCGGCCAGTCCCATGCGTACGAGCTGCGGACCCGCTGAGTATCCGTGCTGGCCAGGATCGTGACGCAGGAAACCCGTGCGCTGCAGGGTGACCAGGATGCGGTGTGCGGTGGAACGTGAGATACCGAGCTCCCGGGCGGTTTCGGTAACACCGACTTCCCCCCTGTCATACGCCAGGACGAGAACATCCAGGGCCTTCGTCACCGACGCCAAGGCCTCCGTCGCCGACAGATGCTTGCCATCCACCATGAAGGAACCGTAACGCTCAAACGTTCCCGGAGACCGGGAGCTTCGGCAGAATCCACACGTCAGAATTCTGCGATGGCACGTCTCACAGTTCCGGTGCGGCATCGCTCGAACCCGGCGAGCCAACTCTGCGTCAAGACAGGTTGATTCCTGCGATAACCCCGACCGGACTTGCCGTGCTTGAGCGCACTGCTGACCGTTTGATAGCGCCTCACAGGAATGGGGTGCGTGCCACAGTGTGCCGTCCCTACACTGGCAGCGACCTTCCTTAGGAGTTCGCTATGGCGGGATACCGGACCAGCGCACCTGCGTCAGACAAGGGTGTCTACATCGGCCAGGCCCGGCATGCCGTGAAGGAGCTGATCACTTCACTGCGCGGCGAGTTGGCGACATTGGAAGCTGTGTACGCGATGATGTGCCAGGGCGCCGAATCCACCGATGTCCGCGAAGAGCCGCTGGACACTGGCGAGGACGCGGAAACCGACCAGCCTTCCCGGGAGGGTCCGTCTGAAGTTTCTGTCGCCGACGAGGATGCTTCGTCCGAAGATGGGCGACCGGGGAATGGCACTCGGACCCTGGGGCCACCGCGTAACGGAAGCATGCGCGATGCGATCCTCACACTCCTGTGCGCCGCTCAAGAAGCAATGTCCATCACCGACATCGCGGCGGCAGTGCGCCCGGGAGCGGACGCGACGGTCCGCTCATCCGTAGGAAAAACCCTCAACCGTATGAAGCAACTTGGCGAGGTGGAAAACGTAGCACCGGGAATGTTCCGGGCCGTGCTGTCATCCCGGGCTGCTTGATCTACCCGAGAACGACCCTAACCCAACAAGCAGGCCTCCCTCGATTAGCGGTCGAGGGAGGCCGCCAAACACGCGAACGGACGCTTCTCCTAGCAGGGTTCCGGTCCGTCGCGCACGTTCACTCTAGCGCTCCTATGGGTGGCGCTATAGGGCGTCTGCGCCATCCGGCACTTGAGCGTGCACGACTGACCTCAAATAGGCAATTGGGGATCAGTCATGAGCACATTGGGTCGCATTCGATCCGGGCCAGAGCGCGAGACCCAGGGCACGCTCCAGCCGGCAGACCGTCAGCACGTCCGGCCAGGTGGCGCCCGCCAGCAGATCGCCGATGGTCTGTCTGCCGACGTTGCTCTGGGCGGCCAGTGCACGCAGCGAGAGCTCCGGTCTCTCACGCAGGGCGGCGGCGAGGCGGCGGGCAATCGTCTGGACCACCGCTGCGGCGGGCTCCCCGACGATCCGGGCATCCGGCCACTCCTCCGGATCGACGGCGTAGCTCCATGGCGGCGCCGTGCGCGCTCGGCCTCCGGTCATAAAGATGCGTTCCTTCAGATCGTGATCGACACTGACACCAGCGGCCGGTTAACCGGCCGCCTGTCATGGGCCTTGCGCCTGGAGGTCGCTGTGTCGAATCGCCTGCTGGCCTACGCACCGAAGGCGGAGACAGTGCCGCCCGCCCAGTGGCGCCGCATCGCTCCGGTCGTCCGCTCGCTGGGGTTCATGGCCGTCGCAGCGGGACCCTACGGCCCAGACGTGGTCATGACACCGCTCGCACGGCTGGTCGCCTGGGTCGAGGCCCAAGGCCTCCCGCTCGAACCCTCGGTGATCCTTGACCAGAACACCGTCGAACGGTTCATCCTCGTCGGCTGCCGCGACATGGCCGCCAACAGCCGCCGAACCTGCAGCAGCCAGCTGCGCCGGGCCTCCGAAGCACTCCTGCTGGACCAGCTCGGACAGCATCCGCCGATCCGGCTCAAGGCCACCGCCGCCCCAGTGGCCCCCTACCCGCCAGCGGAAATCGCCTACTGGCTGATCTGGGCGCAGAGCCTGCCCACCCCCGCCCAGCGGCGCAACGCCTGTCTTCTGTTCTGTCTGGGCGTCGGCTGCGGGCTCGCCGTTGAGGATCTTGTGTACGTTCGGGGGCGGGACATCCTGGCGGGCCCCACCGGCCGGGCGCTGGTGAAGGTGCACGGGCGTCGTCCGCGCACTGTCGTATGCCGGTACGCCTACGAGGAACTGCTGCTGGCGGAAGCCGCCCACATCCCGGCAGACGCGTACGCCTTCCGGCCGGACTGGCAGGACCGCACCAGCAAGCACATCGCATCGGACTGGCTGGCCAAGTACCCGCGGATCATCGGCCGTTGTGACGGTGCAGTCCTGCAGACCCAGCGGCTGCGCACGACCTGGCTCGTCGAACTGCTCAATGCAGGCATTCCGCTGAAGGTGATCCTCAAAGCGTCCGGACTCGCGACCCTGCACAGCCTCTCGCGCTACCTCATCTTCCTCCACGACGTGCCCGAAGCAGAGGCATCCGATCTGTTGCGGGGAGCGGCGGCGTGAGCAGGAAGAACCCTGAGAACAAACCCTGCCGGCGCACCGGCCTCGCCTTACGCCCTGCACCACAGGCCCCCGGCCGTACCCTCAGCGACCGCGTTGTGAGGCAGGTCTTCGACCTCGTGCGCCACAGCGGAGTACTGGAACGCCTTCCCTCCAACGAGCACCGGCCAGGCCCGAAGGGCTTCCCATTCCGCACAGTGCTGATCGGCCTGATCTTGTCGCAGTACATGGGCAAGAGCGCGAACATCAACGACGCATGGGAGACGCTCTTCTTCGCCTTGTCTCCAGGGTCCAAAGCTCTTCTTGATGTCCCCGACGTCGACCTGCACATCCGCGAGGGCGCAACCCGAGAAGAAATCGACCGCGTCGCGCACCACCAGTACGCGACGTCGAAGCGCGTCTACCGATCCTGGTCCTCGATGACTCGGCGCCTCGACCCTGCACCACACGACCGCCGCAAGCGGCTGTCGCTCAGCGAGGCCAAGAAGATCCGACGGAAGTGGAATGCCCGCGCCAACCAGGACACCGTGCGCAACCTGGAGGCCATCGCCCAGGATCTGATTCTCGCTCCGGTGATGGCTTCCTACCGGCGCGGCGACTTCGCTCGGTGGCCCGGCCACATCGCGGTCGATGACACTCCGGTTCCGGTCTGGGGCAAAGAGCCGGACTACCACCAGGACCGGGCCTCGCTTGAGATCACCGCCGGGATGTACGTGAAGGGAGGAACGCAGAAGAAGTCGGGGCCCAGCGGCAAAGTTGCGGCCTCCACGAACACTGGCACCCGGCGCGGCACGGCAAACAAGCCAGTGCCTCGCAAGAGCAAGTCGGGACAAGAGAAGAAGGCCAAGGCGCCGGAGAAGAAAGAGTTCCGCTACGCGCTGATGGCCGCGTTCCCGGGCCATGGCCATGGCGACCTCGCCGGCGCCTACCCTGCGGTCTGCCTCGGCATGATCCTTCACACCCCGGGCACCGAACCCGGCCCGGCCGCCCTGCGCGCCATCCAGCCGGCCTTCGAACGAGGCCTGGTCAAAGACCTGTTCTGCGCCGACCGGGGCATCACCCAGGCCAAGCCTCACAACCTGCATCTGCAGCTGCTCAAACTCGGCCTCAACGCGGTGAAGCACTACAACGACGACAAGGTCGACCGTCAAGGGGAGTTCCGCGGCATGCAGCTGGTCGGCGGCGAGTTTTACTGCCCGCTGATGCCCACCCCGCTCATCACTGCGGGCGCCACGTACATCGACAGCCGCACGGACGAGGACCGCGCCCACGCACTCAACCTGATCCAGTCCCGGAAGGACTACCAGACCAAGATCAAGGAGTACGGCCCCGCAGGGGACCAGCGTCGACAGTGCCCCGCCCTCGGGTCCCACGCCACGGTCACCTGCTATCGCCGGCCCCAGCCACGCCCGTCCACCGTCGTCGACCTCGACGCCCCCACTGTCCGTACCCCGGCAGCCCTGCCCACCATCTCCAAGCCCAAGCGGGACACCCCCGTCTACCCCGACATCTGCAGAGGGAAGAGCATCACCGTGCCGGGCACCGTGTTGGCCAAGTGGCGGCAGAAATACCCCCTGTTCACCCCTCTGTGGCAGGAAGCCTGGTCCGGACTGCGCAGTCAGAACGAGGGCGGCAACGGGAACCTCAAGAAGTCCGCCCTCGACAGCATCGACAATCCCCAGCTCCGCCTGCCGCACGGACGCGTCGCACAGACCCTGCTCAATGCCGTCATCATCTTCGTGGCGAACCTCAGAGCCATCCGACGGTTCCTCCGCGACCAGGGCATCCAGCCCCGCAAAGCCAGCACGCAGAGCGCCGCAACCCAAGCCGGTGAGCCCTCCGACCCGCCCCAGGCGCGACCGCTTCCGGCCGAGCAGGTCGAGCCTCCGCCACGCGAGTGACACACCTCCGCCGCGCTCCGCCCCCTGAAAACCCCACATGCCTGCGCCACGGCTACCAGCCGTCGCGCAGGCATGTCCTGTTTCCGCAGGTGAGAGGCGCAGTACCTGGACCGCCACCGCCTCACCCCCTCATCGAGCCGATCACGAGGCTCAAGACCCCAGAAACGACGAAATACCGGTGAGTCACATGACTCGACCGGTAATTCGTGAACGCTTCGGGACGATCTCGTGAACGTCCCATCTTGTGTCCGAGGGGGGACTTGAACCCCCACGCCCGATAAAGGGCACTAGCACCTCAAGCTAGCGCGTCTGCCATTCCGCCACCCGGACCAGGTGCCTGTCGCGGTGCGGGGGTGTTCCCCGCGGCGACATGGACAACCATACCAAGCTTTTGCGGTGCCTTTCACCTGCGTTTCCTTCGCCCGCGCTCGGCCTGAGCGGCGGTCCGGGACCTGCGCCCGCACTGCGCCTAGGGTCGCACCATGAGTGACTGGTTGGTTACGCAGGGCCCGCTTCCGCGTCGTCGGCCGCGGGCGTTGTCGCCGCTCAGGGAGCACCTGCGGGACACGTTCTGGTTCGCGCCCACCGCGGCCATGGTGGGCGTCTTCGCGGTCTGGCTGGTGGCTCAGGAGCTCGACGCCGCCCTGGTGCGCTCGCTGCAGGACGACGGCGACTTCGACACCCTCGCCGACCTGCTGCGCTTCGCGGACGACGCGAAGGCGGTGGTGTCGGCGGTCGGCTCGGCGATGATGACCTTCATCGGTGTGGTGTTCAGCATCTCGCTGGTCGCCGTGCAGATGGCGAGCGGGCAGTTCACCCCGCGGGTGGTGCGCCTCTTCGTCCGCAGCCGGATCACCAAGGCGACCTTCGCCGTCTTCCTGGCCACCTTCGTCCTGACGCTGCTCGTCCTGACCAGCTACGACAGCAACGCCGACCCCCGCGCCGCCACGACCGTGCCCCTGGTGCAGTCGGTGCTCACCCTTCTCATGGTCGCGCTGAGCCTGCTGCTCTTCGTGCTGTACGTCAACGCCACGCTGCGGCTGATGCGGGTCAGCCATGTGATCGCCCGTATCGCCGCGGAGTCCCTGCGGGTGGCGGCGCTGACGCCCCTGCCCGCGGGCGCCGGCGAGGAGCCGGACCTCGGGCCGGTGACGGCGTGGGTGGCCCACGAGGGGCGGGCCGGGGTGCTGCGGGACGTGCACGTCGCCCGGCTGGTACGGGTGGCCCGGGGGCACGGGGTGGTGCTGCGGCTGGTGCCGCGGACCGGTGACTTCGTGGTGCCGGGCACGCCGGTCCTGGCGGTGCACGGCGGGGCGGCGCCGCCGCGCCGGGCGCTGCGGTACGCCCTGTCGGTGGGGGTGGAGCGCACCTTCCACCAGGACCTGGCGTTCGGTCTGCGCCAGCTGGCCGACATCGGGCTGCGCGCCCTGTCCCCCGCGGTGAACGATCCGACGACGGCCGTGCAGGCGCTGGACCGGGTCGTGCAGATCCTGGCGACGCTGTCCCGGCGGCCGCTGGACGCCGTGCCGCACCGGGACCGGCGCGGCACGGTCCGGCTGGTGCAGCCGGTGCCCGGCTGGGCGGAGCTGGTGGACCTCGGGTTCACCGAGGTCCGTGCCTGCGCCGCCGGGTCACCGCAGGTCACGCGGCGGTTGTCGGCGGCGTTCGAGGACCTGCTGCTGCTTGTGCCGCAGGAGCGGCGCGCTCCGCTGCTGCGCCATCGCGAGCTGCTGCGGCAGGCCGTCGAGCGTGCCGCGCCGACGCCCGCGGACCGGGCCTTCGCCCTGCGGCCGGACCGGCAGGGCATCGGCTGACCGGGGGCGCCCGGCTGAGCCCGCGCCCCGACCCGTCACGGCATGAGGTGGTGGTCCGGGAAGTTTCCCGGCAGCCGCTCCCCCGCGGGGCCGCGCGTGACGGCGCGGACCAGCAGTTCCCCGCCCACGAAGGCGCCGCGCCACGACCCGCCGTGCCCGCCGAACAGCTCGTCGCGGTCTCCGCGGGAGCGCGGCACTCCGTGGCCGACCTTGAACGCGCGGATCTGCGGCGCCAGCCGCGCGTACGTCGCCGGGTCGTCCGTGGACAGGGTGGCCACCAGCGCGCCGTTGGAGGCGTTCATCGCGGCGAGCAGCTCGGCCTCGGTGTCGGCCAGGACGATGGTGTCGACCGGACCGAAGGGCTCGGCGTGGTGCAGCGGCGAGGACCGGGGCGGGCCCAGCAGCGTGACCGGCTGGACGTAGGCCGAGGTGTCCTGGCCGGGCAGGAACCGGGCGTCGGCCGCGCTGCCGCGGTGCAGGGGGACGGCGCCGCGGTCGACGGCCTCGGCCACCTGGTCCTGGAGCTCCTTCGCCTTGGCGGCGTTGACGACCGGCCCGAAGTCGAGCGCCGGGTACGGGTCGTCCGGTGCGGCGACGGCGAGCGGGTGGCCGACGCGCAGGGTGCGGACCGCCGGTAGGTACGCCGCGAGGAACGCGTCGAACAGCTGCCGCTGGACGACGAAGCGCGGGTAGGCGGTGCAGCGCTGCTTGCCGTAGTCGAAGAGCTTCGGGATCACCTTGGTGAGCGCGTCCCAGTCGGTGAAGTTCCAGACGCCCCAGGTGTTGAGTCCCTCCTGTTCGAGGATGTGCCGCTTGCCGAGGTCGGTGACGGCGGTGGCGACGGCCGCGCCCGTGTCCCGGCCGCCGACGAAGGAGACGCAGCCGATCTCGGGCGCGCGCACCAGCGCCTGGGACAGTTCGCCGCCGCTGCCGCTGACGAGGGTGAAGGGGAGTCCCTCGCGGGCGGCGAGCGCGCAGGCCAGGGTGAGGCAGGCGACGCCGCCGTCGGTCGGGGTCTTGGCGATGACCGCGTTGCCCGCCAGCGCCTGGACCAGCATCGCGTGCACGAGCACGCTCATCGGGTAGTTCCAGCTCGCGATGTTGGACACCGGACCGTCCAGCGGGGCACGCCCGTCGAGCATGTCGTCTATGCCGTCGACGTACCAGCGCACGCCGTCGACGGCCCGGTCGACGTCGGCGGTGGCCGAACGCCAGGGCTTGCCGATCTCCCACACCAGCAGCAGCGCGAGCAGGTCGCGGTGCTGGGCGAGGGCGTCGAGGGTGGCGGCCACGCGGGCCCGCCGTTCGGCCAGGGGGAGGTGGCGCCAGGCCCGGTGCTGGTCGAGCGAGGCGTGTACGGCGTGCCGGGCCGTGGCCGGGTCCAGGCGGGGCGGGCCCGCGACGGGGGTGCCGTCGACG
This sequence comes from Streptomyces sp. BK208, assembly GCF_004364245.1. Classification (GTDB taxonomy): domain Bacteria; phylum Actinomycetota; class Actinomycetes; order Streptomycetales; family Streptomycetaceae; genus Streptomyces. The sequence goes on from NZ_SOAV01000011.1 coordinate 94,890, forward strand.
GGGCTGGTGGCCGGCAGGACCCGGCCGTCCGCCCGCCAGCGGGCGCCCCAGAGGTTGAGGACGCGGTCCTCGCCGAACGCCTCGGGTGCGACGGCGCGGCAGCGCCGCCAGGCCTCGGCCCAGGAGGTGCCGGACTTCAGGGTGAGCGCCGCGGCGCTCCGCGTGCCGGACGTCATGCGCGGGCTCCGTCACGGGTCGCGCCGTCGAGTACGGCGAGCACGTGCCGTGCGGTCTCGGTCGGCGTGCTCCCGACCCGTACCCCGGCCGCTTCCAGTGCTTCCTTCTTGGCCCGGGCGGTGCCCGAGGAGCCGGACACGATGGCGCCGGCGTGTCCCATGGTCCTGCCCTCGGGCGCGGTGAACCCGGCGATGTAGCCGACGACCGGCTTGGTGACGTGTGCGCGGATGTGGGCCGCGGCGCGTTCCTCCGCGTCGCCGCCGATCTCGCCGATGAGGACGATCAGTTCGGTGTCGGGGTCGTCCTGGAAGGCGGTGAGGCAGTCGATGTGGCTGGTTCCTGTGACGGGGTCGCCGCCGATGCCGACGCAGGTGGAGAAGCCGATGTCGCGCAGTTCGTACATGAGCTGGTAGGTGAGGGTGCCCGACTTGGAGACGAGGCCGATACGGCCGGGCTTCGCGATGTCGGGCGGGATGATGCCCGCGTTGGACCGGCCGGGGCTGATCAGGCCCGGGCAGTTGGGGCCGATGACGCGGGTGCCCCTGGACCTGGCGTGGGCGGTGAGGGCGACGGCGTCGTGGACCGGGATGCCCTCGGTGATGACGACGGCGAGGCCGATGCCGGCGTCGGCGGCCTCGACGACCGCGGCCTTGGCGAAGGCGGGCGGCACGAAGACGACGGTGACGTCGGCGCCGGTGCGCTCGACGCCCTCGCGGACCGATCCGAAGACCGGGACGGTGCGGAGGCCGAAGTCGACCGTGCGGCCGGCCTTGCGCGGGTTGACGCCGCCGACGACGTCGGTGCCCGCGGCCAGCATCCGGCGGGTGTGTTTCATGCCCTCGGCACCGGTCATGCCCTGGACGAGGACCTTGCTCTCCTCGGTGAGGTAGATCGCCATGTCGTCCTGTCTCCTCATTCGGCGGCGGATGCCGCGGTGGCGAGCCGGGCGGCACGGTGGGCGGCGCCGTCCATGGTGGTGGCCTGTTCGACCAGGGGGTGCGCACGTGCCGCGAGCAGGGCCCGGCCCCGGGCGGCGTTGTTCCCGTCGAGGCGTACGACGAGCGGCTTGGTCGGCCGGACCTCCTCCAGGGCCCGGACGATGCCGTCGGCGACCGCGTCGCAGGCGGTGATGCCGCCGAAGACGTTGACGAGGACGGACTTCACGCCGGGGTCGGAGAGGACGACCGACAGCCCGTCGGCCATGACCCGGGCGGAGGCGCCGCCGCCGATGTCGAGGAAGTTGGCGGGACGGGCGCCGCAGCCGGCGACCACGTCCAGCGTCGACATGACCAGCCCGGCGCCGTTCCCGATGACGCCGACCTCGCCGTCGAGCTTCACGTAGTTGAGGCCCCGGGCGGCGGCACGGGCCTCCAGGGAGTCGGCGGAGGCCGGCCGCTCGTCGCACCGGCGGGCCTGGCGGAAACGGGCGTTGTCGTCGAGGGTGACCTTGCCGTCGAGCGCGACGATCCGGCCGTCGACCGTTGCGACCAGCGGGTTGACCTCGACCAGCAGGGCGTCCTCGCGGACCAGCACGTCCCACAGCCGCACCAGGGTGTCGACGGTCTGCGGAGGCAGTCCGGCGGCGTCGGCGATGCGCACCGCGGCGGCCGTGTGCACCCCCGCTGCGGGGTCGACGGGGATGCGCGCCACGGCCTCGGGCCGCCGGACGGCCGCCTCCTCGATCTCCATGCCCCCTTCCGCGGAGGCGATGGCCAGGAAACCCCCGGACGCACGGTCGAGGACGTAGGAGACATAGAACTCCCGCTCGATGTCGCAGGGTTCGGCGAGCATGACGGTGCGGACCGTGTGGCCCTTGATGTCCATGCCGAGGATGTGCCGTGCCGCCTCCTCGGCCTCGGCGGGATCGGCGGCGAGCCGCACGCCTCCCGCCTTGCCCCGTCCGCCGGTCTTCACCTGCGCCTTCACGACGGCGCGTCCGCCGAGTGCGCGGGCGATGCCGCGGGCCCGTTCGGGCGAGTCGGTGATCTCGGCCCTCGGCACCACGATGCCGTGTTCCTCGAAGAGTTCCCTTGCCTGGTGTTCGTACAGGTCCATTTCGGCTCCTGACTGAAAGTGCCGTACGCCCCCTGGACACCACCCACCGGATGCGGGATAACAAGCTTCATACAGTATTCGTCGACTGTATGCAATGTACCGCGAGAGCGCCCCAACCCCTCGTGAAGGGACAGGACTTCGCCATGCCCGACGACACACAGGACGTCATCTCCGGCGGCCACCTCGTTGCCAAGGCACTCAAGGCAGAGGGGGTCGACCGCATCTACACGCTGTGCGGCGGCCACATCATCGACATCTACGACGGCTGCGTCGACGAGGGCATCGAGGTCGTCGACGTACGCCACGAGCAGGTCGCCGCGCACGCCGCCGACGGCTACGCCCGGATCACCGGCAAGCCCGGCTGCGCGGTGGTCACCGCGGGGCCGGGGACGACCGACGCCGTCACCGGGGTCGCCAACGCCTTCCGCGCCGAGTCGCCGATGCTGCTGATCGGCGGTCAGGGAGCGCACAGTCAGCACAAGATGGGGTCACTGCAGGATCTGCCGCACGTCGACATGATGACGCCGATCACCAAGTTCGCGGCGACCGTACCGGACACGGCGCGGGCGGCGGACATGGTGTCGATGGCGTTCCGCGAGTGCTACCACGGCGCGCCGGGGCCCTCCTTCCTGGAGATTCCCCGGGACGTGCTGGACGCCAAGGTGCCGGCCGACCGGGCGCGGGTCCCGCGGGCCGGGGCCTACCGGGCCTCCACCCGGTCGGCCGGGGACCCGGACGCCGTCGAGCGGCTCGCCGACCTGCTGGCGCACGCCGAGAAGCCGGCCATCCTGCTCGGCAGCCAGGTCTGGACGACCCGCGCGACCGAGGCCGCCGTCGAGCTGGTCCGCACGCTGAACGTCCCGGCGTACATGAACGGCGCGGGCCGCGGCACCCTGCCGCCCGGCGACCCGCACCACTTCCAGCTCTCGCGCCGCTACGCCTTCTCCCACGCCGACGTCATCGTGATCGTCGGCACGCCCTTCGACTTCCGCATGGGCTACGGCAAGCGGCTCTCCCCGGACGCGACCGTCGTGCAGATCGACCTCGACTACCGCACCGTCGGCAAGAACCGCGACATCGACCTGGGCATCGTCGGCGACGCGGGGCTGGTGCTGAAGTCGGTGAGCGAGGCGGCGTCCGGGCGGATCGACGGGGGTGCGTCCAAGCGCAAGGAATGGCTGGACGAGCTGCGCGCGGCCGAGCAGACGGCGCTGGACAAGCGGCTGCCGCAGCTCAGGTCGGACGCCTCGCCCATCCATCCGTACCGGCTGGTCAGCGAGATCAACGACTTCCTCACCGAGGACTCGGTCTACATCGGTGACGGCGGCGACATCGTCACCTTCTCCGGGCAGGTCGTGCAGCCCAAGTCGCCGGGCCACTGGATGGACCCGGGACCGCTGGGCACGCTCGGCGTGGGCGTGCCCTTCGTGCTGGCCGCCAAGCAGGCGCGGCCCGACAAGGAGGTCGTCGCCCTCTTCGGGGACGGCGCCTTCTCGCTCACCGGCTGGGACTTCGAGACCCTGGTCCGCTACGACCTCCCCTTCGTCGGCATCGTCGGCAACAACTCCTCGATGAACCAGATCCGCTACGGCCAGGCCGCCAAGTACGGCAAGGAGCGCGAGCGGGTCGGCAACACCCTCGGCGACGTCCCGTACGACGAGTTCGCGCGGATGCTGGGCGGTCACGGCGAGGAGGTCCGCGACCCCGCCGACATCGGCCCGGCGCTGCGCCGCGCGCGCGAGTCCGGCAAGCCGTCCCTGGTCAACGTCTGGGTCGACCCGGACGCGTACGCCCCCGGAACCATGAACCAGACGATGTACAAGTGAGGTGAAGCCCCATGACAGCGAAGGCTCTCGAGGGCATCCGCGTCCTGGACATGACGCATGTGCAGTCCGGTCCTTCGGCGACCCAGCTGCTCGCCTGGCTCGGCGCGGACGTCGTGAAACTGGAGGCGCCGAGCGGTGACATCACGCGCGGGCAGCTGCGCGATCTGCCGGACGTCGACTCCCTCTACTTCACGATGCTCAACTGCAACAAGCGGAGCATCACCCTCAACACCAAGACCGACCGCGGCAAGGAGATCCTCACCGAGCTGATCCGGCGCTCGGACGTCATGGTCGAGAACTTCGGACCGGGCGCGGTCGACCGGATGGGATTCACCTGGGACCGCGTCAAGGAGATCAATCCACGGATCGTCTATGCCTCCATCAAGGGGTTCGGCGAGGGCCCGTACACCGCGTTCAAGGCGTACGAGGTCGTCGCCCAGGCCATGGGCGGATCGATGTCCACCACAGGATTCGAGGACGGGCCGCCGCTGGCGACGGGAGCCCAGATCGGGGACTCGGGCACGGGCGTCCACGTCGTGGCGGGCATCCTCGCCGCCCTCTACCAGCGGGAGCACACCGGACGCGGACAGCGGGTGAACGTGGCCATGCAGCACGCGGTGCTCAACCTCTGCCGGGTGAAGCTGCGCGACCAGCAGCGCCTGAGCCATGGTCCACTCGCCGAATATCCCAACGAGGACTTCGGCGACGAGGTTCCCAGGTCCGGCAACGCGTCCGGCGGCGGCCAGCCGGGGTGGGCGGTCAAGTGCGCGCCGGGCGGCCCGAACGACTACGTGTACGTCATCGTCCAGCCCGTCGGCTGGCGGCCGCTGAGCGGGCTGATCGGCCGGCCCGAACTGGCGGACGACCCCGAGTGGGCGACGCCGCACGCCAGGCTGCCGAAGCTGAACAAGATGTTCCAGCTGATCGAGGAGTGGTCGTCCACCCTGCCCAAGTGGGAGGTGCTGGAGCGGCTGAACGCCCACAACATCCCGTGCGGGCCGATCCTGTCCACGAGGGAGATCATCGAGGACGCCTCGCTGGCCGCCAACGAGATGGTCGTCACCGTGCCGCATCCCGAGCGGGGCGAGTTCGTGACCGTGGGCAGCCCGCTCAAGCTCTCCGACTCCCCCGTGCGGGTGACCAGTTCACCGCTGCTGGGCGAGCACAACGAGGAGGTCTACGTCGGCGAGCTGGGTCTCGGTGACGAGGAACTGCGGCTGCTCAAGTCGAACGGGGTGATCTGACGTGATGGCCGAGGACCGCCTGGCGCGGGTGCGCGCTCTCCTGGACGCCGTACGGGCCGAGGGGCGCACGGCGCTCACCGCTCCCGAGGGCAAGGTGCTCGCCGACGCCTACGGGATCGCGGTACCCGGCGAGGAGCTGGCGCGGGACGTCGACGAGGCGGTGGCGTGCGCGGCGCGGTTCGGCGGCCCCGTGGTGATGAAGATCGTGTCGCCGGACATCCTGCACAAGACCGACGCCGGCGGTGTGGTCGTCGGGGTGGAGGGCGCCGCGGACGTGCGGGCGGCGTTCTGCCGGATCGTGGACAACGCGCGCGCGTACGACGCCTCCGCGCGGATCGAGGGCGTGCAGGTGCAGGAGCTGCTGCCGCGCGGGCAGGAGGTCATCGTCGGGGCGGTCTCCGACCCGACCTTCGGGAAGGTGGTGGCCTTCGGCCTCGGCGGGGTGCTGGTCGAGGTGCTCAAGGACGTGACCTTCCGGCTGGCGCCCGTGGACGCCGGCGAGGCGCTGTCCATGCTGGACTCGATCCGGGCGGCCGAGGTGCTGCGCGGGGTGCGCGGGCAGGCCGGGGTGGACCGGTGGGCGGTGGCGGAGCAGATCCGCCGGGTCTCCGTGCTCGTCTCGGACTTCCCGGAGATCGCCGAGGTCGACCTCAATCCGGTGATCGCCACGCCCGAGGGGGCGGTCGCCGCCGACATCCGGGTGATCCTGGCGACCGACGCGCCGAAGGAACGCCGCCGGTACACGCACGAGGAGATCCTCACCTCGATGCGCCGCCTGATGCAGCCCTCCTCGGTCGCCGTGATCGGCGCCTCCAACGAGGCCGGCAAGATCGGCAACTCGGTGATGCGCAACCTCGTCGACGGCGGCTTCGCGGGCGAGATCCATCCGGTGAACCCCAAGGCCGATGACATCTTGGGCCGCAAGGCGTACAAGAGTGTCACCGACGTTCCCGGTGAGGTGGATGTGGCGGTCTTCGCGATCCCCGCGCGGTTCGTGGCGGCAGCGCTTGAGGAGGTGGGGCGCAAGCGCGTCCCCAACGCCGTACTCATCCCCTCCGGCTTCGCCGAGACCGGTGAGCAGGCGCTCCAGGACGAGATCGTGGCCGTCGCCGAGCGGCACGGGGTGCGGCTGCTCGGGCCGAACATCTACGGCTACTACTCGACCTGGCAGGACCTGTGTGCCACGTTCTGCACGCCGTACGACGTCAAGGGCGGCGTGGCGCTGACCTCGCAGTCGGGCGGCATCGGGATGGCCGTCCTCGGCTTCGCGCGGGCCACGAAGACCGGCGTGTCGGCGATCGTCGGCCTCGGCAACAAGGCGGACCTGGACGAGGACGACCTGCTGACCTGGTTCGGCGAGGACCCGCACACCGAGTGCATCGCGATGCACCTGGAGGACCTCAAGGACGGCCGTGCCTTCGTCGAGGCCGCCCGGGCGACCGTGCCCAGGAAGCCGGTCGTGGTGCTGAAGGCCGGGCGTACCGCGGCGGGCGCGAAGGCCGCCGGATCGCACACCGGGGCGCTGGCCGGGGACGACGCCGTGTACGACGACGTCCTCCGGCAGGCCGGCGTCATCCGGGCGCCGGGGCTGAACGAGATGCTGGAGTACGCGCGCGCGTTGCCGGTGCTCCCCGCTCCCCGGGGCGACAACGTCGTCATCATCACCGGCGCCGGCGGCAGCGGGGTCCTGCTCTCCGACGCGGTCATGGACAACGGGCTGTCGCTCATGGAGATACCGCCCGACCTGGACACGGCGTTCCGCGCTTTCATCCCGCCCTTCGGTGCGGCGGGCAACCCGGTGGACATCACCGGGGGCGAGCCGCCGTCGACGTACGAGGCGACGATCCGGCTCGGGCTGGAGGATCCGCGCATCCACGCCCTGGTCCTCGGCTACTGGCACACCATCGTCACGCCGCCCATGGTGTTCGCCGAACTCACCGCGCGCGTGGTGGCCGAGTTCCGGGAGCGCGGCGTCGAGAAGCCGGTGGTGGCCTCTCTCGCGGGCGACGTGGAGGTGGAGGAGGCGTGCCAGTACCTCTTCGAACGCGGAGTCGTGGCGTACCCGTACACGACGGAGAAACCGGTGGCCGTGCTGGGCGCCAAGTACCGGTGGGCGCGGGCCGCGGGGTTGTTGGGGGGCGGTTCATGACGTGAGACGGACGGGGCCGGCCGACGGGTGCGCGTCGGCCGGCCCGGGACCCGCGCGCGCACGGAAGGCATGGGACAGGGGGCGCTGGCCAGATCTTTCGACGCAAGGGGTGCAACGACATGACAACCACCGATGTCACACGGGTCGCCGGCTACCGGGAGGTGACCGACAGGAACGGGCGCGTCTACCGCGTGGGCGAGTCCGACATCGACATCATGGGGCGCAAGCGCAAGTGGATGGTGATCCTGCCCTGGATCGGCATGATGGGTATCTCCTCCGCCGAGTACGCGTTCGCGTCCGCCGAGGACACGCTGCACGAGGCCCACCACTGGTCCAGCGGCAGCATCTACTGGATGATGACCGCCTGGGTGTTCTGCCAGGCCGCGGTCGCCTTTCCGGCGGGGCGGCTGCGGGAGAGCGGCAGACTGCCGGCGCGCTGGGCGATGATGCTGGGCTCGGTCGGCACGCTGCTGGGTTATCTGTCGCTGGCGTACGCGCCGCACGTGGCGCTCGCCTTCGTCGGGTTCGGCGTGTTCAGCGGGATGGGCGCGGGCATGGTGTACGCGACCTGCGTCAACATGGTCGGCAAGTGGTACCCGGAACGCAGGGGCGGGAAGACCGGCTTCGTCAACGGCGGCTTCGCCTACGGTTCGGTGCCGTTCGTCTTCATCTTCCACGGCTACATGGACGGCTCCAACTTCCGCTGGGTGCTGGTCTCGGCGGGTCTCTTCCTCGCCGCCATGGTGGCGTTCGCCGGTTTCTGCTTCCGGGACCCGCCGAAGAACTGGTGGCCGGCCGCCGTCGACCCGCTGAACCCGCCGGCCGACCCGCGGGCCCGGCGTTCGCTGGAGAAGAACCCTCCGGCCGTCAGGCAGTACTCCCCGCTGGAGGCCTGGCGGACCGGCCGGGTGGCACTGATGTGGTTCTGCCTCGCCTGCACCTCCGGCGTGAACATCTTCGGTATCGCCTTCCAGGTCGACATCGGTGAGGAGGCGGGCTTCGCGGCCGGTGTCGTGGCCACCGCCATGTCGCTGAAGGCGATCGTCAACGGTACCGGGCGCGGCGTCATCGGCTGGCTCTCCGACCTGTACGGCCGCAAGCAGTGCCTGCTGTACGTGTGCGCGATCCTGGGCCTCGCCCAGTTCGGCATCATCCTGTCGGCGGAGATCAAGAACCTGCCGCTGTTCCTGGTCTTCTCCGCCGTCTCCGGTTTCGGCGGCGGCGCCATCTTCCCGATGTTCGCGGCGCTGACGGCGGACTACTTCGGCGAGAACAACAACGCCGCCAACTACGGGATGGTCTACAGCTCCAAGCTCGTCTCCGGTCTGGGCGCGGGCATGGGTTCCGTGGTCGTCGCGGCGTGGGGCTACAACGGCGCCTACACCCTGGCGGGGTCCATCTCGATCTTCGCCGGGTTCGTGGCCCTGGGCCTGCGTCCGCCGGGTCGGCCCAAGGACAAGCGCATCACGCCCAACCCCCGTCCACTCGGCGAGGGATGAGCGAGGGGCGAGCCGACGCTGCCACCCCCGCACGGACCGGGCGGCCCCTCCCGCAGCGCGCGGGAGGGGCCGCCCGGTCCGTGTCGCGGGTCAGTGGCGGCGCTTGCGGAGGGCCGCCAGGCCGTCGTAGCTGATCTTCGCCTCGCGCAGTGACTGCGCCGGGTCGGTGGCGCTCGGGGAGTTGTCGTCCTCGACCATCGGGTTGTGGTAGTTGCGCTGTCCGACGCGCGAGAAGAACGTCGTGTAGTCGATGACCCCGGTGCCGAAGGGCACCATGTCGTACCCCATGCCGTTGGTGGTGCTGACGACGCCGTCCTTGGCGTGGAACAGCGGGTAGCGCCGGTTGTTGCGGGCGACCAGGCCGGCCGGGTCGAAGACGTTCTTCCGGGTGGAGCCGTCGTGCGCGGTGTACTCGTGGAACTTGTACTGGGCGACGTGCGCCCAGAAGATGTCCATCTCCAGCCAGACCACCCTCGGGTCGGTGATCTTGAGGAAGTACTCCAGCTTCCGGATGCCCGAGCTGCGGGTCGGCCTGCCCTGGTCGTCCAGCGGGCCGCCGTCGAGCAGGAAGCCGTAGGCGCTGTCGTGGTTGTGGGTGTAGAGCTTGATGCCTTCCCGGTGGGCGATCGCACCGAGGGCGTTCCACTTGTCGGCGGCCACGTCCCAGTCGGCCCGGTAGGAGCTGCCGGTGGGGTCGCCGCCGGTGCCCATGTGGTCCATGCCGAGGATGTTGGCGATCTCCAGGTGCTTCTTGAAGGTGTCCTTGTCCGCCTGGGTCAGCGGCCAGGACGACGGGATGAAGCCGTGGTTGCCCTGGGCGCGCAGGCCGTAGTCGTCGAGCCAGGAGCGCAGCAGCCTGGCGCCCTGGACGGATTCGAGGCTGGCGCCGCCCGGTGCGTTGGCGTGCTGGTTGTAGCCGGCGAACTCCACCTGCCGGTAGCCGTGGCGGGCCAGCTGCTTGAAGACCTCGCGGAAGCCGGAGGGCAGGTCGGAGGCGAGAGGGTCGCGGGCGGTGGCGTCGCGGACGGTGTAGAGGATGATGCCGCGCTTGTCGGCGGGGACGAGGACCTGCCCGTGCCCGTGGTCGTGCCCGTGCCCGTGGTCGTGGTCTCTGTCGCGGCCGTGGGCGAGGGCCGGGGAGGCGCCGAAGACGGGGGCCGCCACGGCTCCGGCCGCCACGGCGGTGCAGGTGCTGAGGAAGCGGCGCCGGCCGACGCCGAGGCTGCGGCGCAGGCTCTCGCCCGGGCCGTCGGCGGCGGGATCGGTGCCGGCGTCGGTGCGGGAGGGGTCGGTGAACGGGGTCACGGGTGCCTGCCTTCTGGGTCGTGGCCTGCGCCGATGCGGCTCGGGCAGGCCGTTGTCAGTGCCGTGTGTTTCACTCTCAGTAGTCGGATCTCGGCGGGCGTACCGAGGGTGCGTCAGTCGAGTCCGGCCAGCCGGAGCAGGAGTTGTTTCACGTCGGTGGCCGCGACGCGGTCTCCGACAGCGCGGGGGGTGGAGCAGATGAGGAGCGGACCGTCGTCGTCGCTCGCGGGGAGGCGGCCGTGGCTGCCTCGAATAGGTGAGGCGTCCAGGGGCACGACCGCCATGCGGTAGCGCATGCCGAGCTTCTTGCGGGCCAGCGCGCCGGCGGCCTTCACCTTGACGTAGGGGTCGAGCGGATCCATGAACAGCTCGACCGGGTCGTAGCCGGGTTTGCGGTGGATCTCGACGAGCTGCGCGAAGTCGGGCGCGCGGTCGTCGTCGAGCCAGTAGTAGTACGTGAACCAGGCGTCCGGCTCCGCGACGGCGACGAGTTCACCGGCGCGCGGATGGTCGAGGTGCTGGGCCTTCTTGCCCTCGTCGTCGAGGAGTTGTGCGATGCCGGGCAGCCCTTCGAGGGCGGCGCGGGCCGCGTCGAGGTCCTCGGGACGGCGGACGTACACGTGGGCGATCTGGTGGTCGGCGACCGCGAAGGCGCGGGAGGCCATCGGGTCGAGGTATTCCATGCCGTCCTGGGTGTGCACTTCGAGCAGTCCGGCGCGGCGCAGGGCGCGGTTGATGTCCACGGGCCGGCTGACGGGGGTGATGCCGTACTCGGACAGCGCGACGACGGTGCGGCCCTCGGCGCGGGCGTCGTCGAGCAGCGGTGCGAGGGCCGCGTCCAGGTCGGCGGCGGCTTTCAGGGAGCGCGGGTCGTCGGGGCCGAAGCGCTGCAGGTCGTAGTCGAGGTGAGGGAGGTAGCAGAGGGTCAGGTCGGGGTGCCGGGTGGCCATGATGTGCCGGGTGGCGTCGATGATCCACTGGCTGGAGACCAGGTCCGCTCCGGGTCCCCAGAAGTGGAAGAGGGGGAAGGTGCCGAGCTTGTCGGTGAGTTCGTCGTGCAGGGCCGGGGGCCTGGTGTAGCAGTCGGGTTCCTTGCGGCCGTCGGCGTAGTAGACGGGACGGGGGGTGACGGTGATGTCGGTGTCGGCGCCCATGGCGTACCACCAGCAGATGTTGGCGACGGTGTAGCCCGGGTGGGCGCGGCGGGCGGCGTCCCAGAGTTTGTCGCCGGCGACGAGCCCGTTGTGCTGGCGCCACAGCAGGACGTCGCCGAGTTCGCGGAAGTACCAGCCGTTGCCGACGATGCCGTGCTCGGAGGGCATGGTGCCGGTGAGGAAGGTGGACTGCGCGGCGCAGGTGACGGCGGGCAGGACGGTGCCGAGCGGCGCGCGGGACCCGGACTGGCCGAGCTGCTTGAGATGGGGCATGTGGTCGAGGAGGCGGGGAGTGAGGCCGACGACGTCCAGGACGAGCAGGGGCGTGGGCGCGCCGGAGGAGGTGGGTCGGGTCATGGCAGTTCCTTCAGGCCGAGGTCCGTCAACAGGTCGCGGGCGAGGGTCAGCTCGGCGGCGATGCCGTCGGTGAGCTGGGCGCGGGCGCGGGGCCGCAGCTCGGGCGGAAGGGCCTGCCACGTGTAGGTCTCGACCTCCAGGTGGCGGGTGAGGGGGTGCGGGCCGCCCACCAGCCGGGTCAGCGCGGCCTTCAGGACGGGGAGGGTGGAGGTGAGGGGCGCGGCGGGGGCCGCGTGCAGGGGGACGTGGAAGTGGGCGCGCCAGGGTGCGGCGTGGGGCAGCGGGCCGCCGTCCGCGAGTGCCTCGTCGAGGTCGTCGGTGCCGTGCAGACCGCCGGAGGGGGTGGTGGTGCGGGTCTGGTGCAGGAAGCGCGGCTCGGCGAACGCGGCGAGGGCTTCGCGGACCTCGGGGTCGGCGGGGTGTTCGGCGTGCAGCGCGGCGGACAGCTGGGACTTGACGACGGGTACGCGGGCGGCCGCGAGGGCGTCCAGGGCGGTGTACGGGTCTTCGAAGGAGGTGGCGAGGTGGCAGGTGTCCACGCAGACGCCGATGCGCTCGTGCGCGATGGCGGTGAGCGGGGCGATGGCGTCGTGGGTGGTCTCGACGACGCAGCCGGGTTCGGGTTCCAGGCCGACGCGGATGGAGCGGCCGGTCAGCTCCTGGAGGGCGTCGAGGCGTTCGGCGAGGGTGACCAGGGCGGCGCGGGCCTTGTCGGCGCGGGTGTCGTCGTACGCGGTGCGCCAGGCGAGCGGCAGGGTGGAGATGGTGCCGTCCGTGACGTCGTCGGGCAGCAGTCCGGCGAGCAGGCGGGCCAGGGAGGTGGTGTGGTCGAGGCGCTCTGGGTCGGCCCAGTCCGGCCGGTAGACGCGGTACTTGACCTCCTGGGAGCCGAAGCCCTCGTACGGGAAGCCGTTGAGGGTGACGACCTCCAGGCCGCGCCGGTCGAGTTCGCCGCGCAGGCCGCGCAGTGCGGCGGGGTCGGTGACCAGGGCGTGGGCGGCGTCCCGGGCGAGCCACAGGCCGATGCCGAGGCGGTCGCGGCCCAGTCGCCGGCGGATCGGCTCGCAGTGGTCGCGGAGCTGGGCGAGGACGCCGTCGAGGGTTTCGGCGGGGTGGACGTTGGTGCAGTAGGCGAGGTGGACGGTGGAGCCGTCGGGGTGCCGGAAGCGCATCGTTCACTCCCCGCCGCGCAGGATGGAGTTCCCTTCGTGGGTGGTGTCGCCCGGGGCCACGTCGAGTGCCAGGCGCCCGCTGAGCCCGTAGAAGGCGACGGGGTTGCGCCACAGCACTCGGTCCACGTCGTCCTCGGAGAAGCCCTCGGCGAGCATCAGGTCCCCGACCTTGCGGGTCTTCAGCGGGTCGCTCCTGCCCCAGTCGGCGGCGGAGTTCACCAGGACCTGCTCGGGGCCGTACTCGCGCAGCAGGGCGACCATCCGGGCCTCGTCCATCTTGGTGTCGGGATAGACGGAGAAGCCGAGCCAGGCACCGCTGTCCTTGGCCTCCTTGACGGTGGTCTCGTTGAGGTGGTCGACCAGCACCCGCTCCGTCGCCAGCGCGGACTCCCGGACCACGTCGAGGGTGCGGCGCAGACCGGCGAGCTTGTCGCGGTGCGGGGTGTGCACGAGGGCGGGCAGGCCGTGGTCGGCGGCGAGCTGGAGCTGGGTGGCGAGCGCGGTGTCCTCGGCGGGCGTCATCGAGTCGTAGCCGATCTCGCCGACGGCCACCACGCGGTCCTTGACGAGATAGCGGGGCAGTTCGTCGAGGACGGGCAGGCACCGGGGGTCGTTGGCCTCCTTGGGGTTGAGGGCGATCGTGCAGTGGTGGGCGATGCCGTACTGGGCGGCGCGGAAGGGTTCCCAGCCGAGGAGGGCGTCGAAGTAGTCGCGGAAGGAGTCGGGAGAGGTGCGGGGCTGGCCCAGCCAGAAGGAGGGTTCGACGACGGCGCGGACGCCGGCGGCGTGCATGGCCTCGTAGTCGTCGGTGGTCCGGGAGGTCATGTGGATGTGGGGGTCGAAGATGCGCATCAGGACTCCTTGCCGTGGGGGTCGGCGGTGCCGGGCGCGGGAGGCGCGGACTCGGTCAGGGCCAGGACGCGGTGCAGGTCTTCGGGGACGGTGCGGTCCGCGGCGGTGCGTTCGGCGGCGTAGTCGGCGAGCATCCGGGCGAGTTCGCCGTCACCCCGGGCCCGGCGGGCGAGGTCCGCCACGCTGTCGACGGGGACGCCGGTGAACAGGCACTTCAGTACGGCGTGCCGCCACTGGTGCGCGTCCAGGTGCCGGGCGGCGTACGGGCCGAGGGCGGCGGCGACGAGCCGGGTGTCGTTGGTCCGCAGGGCGTCCTCGACGAGGGGAAGCGCGTCCGGTCCGGGCACGAGGTGGGGCAGGGCGTGCAGGACGGCGCGGCGTTCGTCGGCGGTGCCCTGGGTGTAGACGCGGGTCAGGGCGTCCGTGTCGGCCCGGGCGGCGTGCAGGACGAGGACGCGGGCCGCGTCGGCGTGGGCGGGCCCGCAGCGGCGGCCGGCCTCGGCGAGGCGCAGCTCCCACACCGAGATGGGGCCGTGGGTGCCGGGGTGGGCGGCGGCCTCGTCCAGGGCCTGGTCCAGCCAGGCGCGGGCGGCTCCGCCGAGCCGGGCGGACAGGGCAGTGCGCAGGTCGGCGGGCGGGACGTGGGCGGGGGTGGTGCCCTGGGTGTCCTGACCGCCGGGTGTGCCGTCCGCGTCCTGGGTGTGGGGGGTGACGTGGGCGGCGTGTGGCTGCGTCATGGGGGTGGCTCCCTTCAGTGGGTGGCGGAGGGCTCGCCCGAGCGGTCGGTGCGCGGTGGCGACGCCGGTGCGGCGCGGCGGAGGAACGGGAGGGAGCGTTCGGCGAAGTGGGGGCCCGCGTGGGAGTGACGGGGCAGTTCGACGACGGTCAGGCCCTGGTAGCCGGTGGTGGCGAGGGCCTCGAGGACGGGCGGGAAGTCGATCTCGCCGTCACCGAAGGGGAGGTGTTCGTGGACGCCGCGGCGCATGTCCTCGATCTGCACGTGTCGCAGCCAGGGAGCTGCGGCGCGCACGCAGTCGGCGGGAGGGAGCGGTTCGAGGCACTGGCAGTGGCCGATGTCCAGGGTGAGACCGAGCGGTTCGGGGTCGCCGAGGAGGCGGCGCAGCGTGTGGAAGTCGGCGAGGGTGGACAGGAGGTGACCCGGCTCGGGCTCCACGGCCAGGGGGACTCCGGCGGTGGCGGCGGCCTCCAGGACGGGGGCGAGGGACTCGGCCAGCCGCTTCCAGGCCGTGTCCTCGTCCGTGCCGTCCGGGGTGACGCCGCTGAAGCAGTGCACGGCATGGGCGCCGAGGTCGGCGGCGACGCCGACGGCACGGACGAGGAGGCCGGTGCGCCGGGCGCGGTCCTCCGGGTCGGGATCGAGCAGGGTGGGGCCGTGCTTGCGGCGCGGGTCGAGTACGTAGCGCGCTCCCGTCTCCACGGTGACGTCCAGACCGAGCGCGTCCAGCCGTGCGGCGATCCGGCGGGTGCGGGCGGCGAGGTCGTCGGCGAGCGGGTCGAGGTGCATGTGGTCGAGGGTCAGGCCGACACCGTCGTACCCGAGGTCGGCGAGGAGGGCGAGGGCGTCGTCGAGGCGCAGGTCGGCGAGGCCGTTGGTGCCGTACCCGAAGCGGAGCGGATGCGTGGCGGCTCCCCCCCTCGCCTTGCCCCGGGCCGCAGGAGCGGCACCGGACTCGTTCGGCGCGGCGCCCGGGGCCGGGCTCGGGGGCGGGGCCGGGCTCGGGGGCGGGGCCGGGGTCGGGCTCGGGGGCGGGGCCGGGCTCGGGCTCGGGGGCGGGGCCGGGCTCGGGGGCGGGGCCGGGCTCGGGGGCGGGGCCGGGGTCGGGGGCGGGGCCGGGGCCGGGGTCATGTGATGCTCACCTTCCTCATGGCGGCCCTCCTCGCGAAGCGGCGGCCGGCCGGGGCGAGGGCGGCGACCAGGAGCGACGTGATCTGCGCGCCGGAGCGGGCCGCGAGCGCGGCCTGGAGCGGGACGGTGGCCCGGATGCCGCCGCCCACGGCGCGCTGGGTGAGCGGGGGTGAGGGGTTGAGTACGGCGTGGAGATAGGGACGGGCGGCCGTCGCGGTGTAGGCGGCGGCCAGGGCGGCCGTCAGGGCGTCGGTGGCGGCGGGCGCCGGATTGGGGCCCGGCAGGCCGGGGGCGGCTGCTGCCCGCCGGCCTGCCGGGAGTCGGGTGCGGCGGCGGGCGACCAGACCGGTCAGCACTCCCGTCGTCGCGAGGGCGGCCAGCGGGGCGAGGACCGAGCCGCCGGTGGTTTCCCTGCGGGAGACGGCCGTGACCGCGAGGGTGTGGCTGCCGAGCAGCGCGGCCGACGGCAGGGCCGCGCGGGTGCCGCCGCCGGTGGCGGCCGCGCCCAGGAGCAGGTCGAGGCCGCGGGCCGCCGCCATGGCCGCGGGACCGGCCGGCGTGTGCTTCAGGGCGAGGTCGTAGGCCCAGACGGTGGCGGCCAGGGGTGCGGCCACCGCGAGGGCAGGCCGTCCCGCGCAGGCCGCCAGGGCCAGCCCGGCGCCGGTGAGGGCACCGGCCGCCGTGAGCGCGGCGGCGGGGCGGATGCGGCCGGACGGGAGGGGGCGGTGGGGGCGCTCCGCGGCGTCCTCGACGCGGTCGGCCCAGTCGTTGAGGGCCATGCCGGCCTCGTACAGGCACAAGGAGGAGCCGATGGCGAGCAGGGTGCGGGGGCCGGGGCGCGCACCGGCCGCCGCCGCGCCGGCCAGGGCGTCACCGGGGACGGTGAACAGGGCGGGTAGGCGCAGCAGTTCGGCCCAGGCGCCGGCGCGGGAGGTGTCGGCGGGTGGCTCGGCGGGCGCGGGCGGTCGTGCCGTGCCTCCGGAGGCCGCTCCGGGCGCCCGCGGGGCGTCGGCCGTCGCGGGTGACCCACCGGCCGTGTCCCGCGCCGTGGCGACGGTGCGGCTCATCGCCCCGCCTCGCGCTCGCCGGCGTGCCCCACGGACCGGACGGCCGGGCCGTCCCCGGCGGTACCAGCGTGTCCGCCGTCTCCTCCGACTCCCCCGTCTCCCACGTCCCCGCCGTCCTTGGCGACCCCGCCGTCCCGGACGCCGTCCGCCAGCCGTCCGGCGAAGCGTTTCAGCTCTCCGTACTGCTCGGCCAGGGAGGACGGGCCGTCCCCCACCGGGTCCTTGAAGTAGAAGCCCAGTTCGCCCAGCGGGCCGGTCAGGCCCCTCTCGTGGGCACGGGCGACGAGGCGGGCCAGATCGAGGACGAGTGGCGCGGCGAGCGACGAGTCGCAGCCCTGCCAGGTGGTCTGGAGGACCATGCGGGCGCCGAGGAAGCCGTCGAAGGCGATGTGGTCCCAGGCCGTCTTCCAGTCGCCGAGCGCGGGGACGTCGTCGATGTGGACCTCGCCCTCGACGGGGGCGCCGAGGGTGTCGGCGAGGACGCGTTCCTTGCCGGCGTTCTTCGCAGCGGCCGCCGCCGGGTCGGCGAGGGCGGCCCCGTCGCCGCCGCCCAGGAGGTTGGTGCCGGACCAGGCGCGCACGGCGAGGGCGCGCTGGGCGAACATCGGGCCGAGCACCGAGCGCAGCAGGGTCTGGCCGGTCTTGCCGTCACGGCCCGCGTACGGCACGGCGGCGGCCTCGGCCTCGGCGGCCAGCGCCGGGTGGCGCAGTCCGGTCGACGGGGTGAAGTTGACGTACGGGCAGCCGGCGCGCAGGGCGGCGGCCGCGTAGAGCGAGCTGGCGGGGAGGGCGCCGCCGGTGGGGGCGGGCTCGGTGGAGGCCACGTTCACCACCACCGTCCGGTCCACTCCTGTGCGCCGGGCGAAGTCGGTGATGTCCGCGGCGAAGGCGGTGATCAGTTCCGCCTCGTCACGGGTGTCGCCGGGCATCGGGCCGCCGGGACGGATCTCGCGGTCGGCCGCGGCCAGTTCGGCGCCGACGGCCGAGGGAAGCCCGTGCGGCAGCACGCCCCCGGCGGCCAGGGCCTCGGCCCGCTTGGGCAGGGGGCAGTCCACGGTGTCGTGACCGCCGAAGACGAGGGACGAGAGCGCGGGCAGGCCGGCGTCGGCGAAGTCCGGGGTCTCGGTGACCATGCCGGTCGGGGGGTTCAGCCCCGCGGTCACGGCGGCACAGCCCGCCACCACGGTGGTGGCGACGGAACCGCGGGCTCCGATCAGCCAGACACCGGTACGGGAGCCGTGGGAGGAAGCAGAGGGGGACGCGGACATGGGCAGCCTCCTTGTCGAGCGCGTCGGACACACACGAGCGGTGGTACGGCCGGCGTGGTACAGCCGGGGCGGTGCGGCCGGAGGGGTACGGGGCCGGGGTTCCGGTCCGGGTGACGGCGGGCGGAGGTCCGGCGTCCTCCGCCCGCCGCCGTTCCGGTCGCCCCTGGAGGGTCACTCCCGAGGGAGGTCACCTCTCAGGGGCAGGGCGCCCTAGGAGGGCAGTTCCTTGAGCTGGATGTTGCGGAAGGAGACCTGGTCGTCTCCGCCGTGGTTCTGCAGGCCGATGTAGCCGTCGGTCAGGCTCCGCTCGGGGTCCTTGTTGGTGAAGTCGTTGATCTTGACTCCGTTGAGGAACACCTGGAGGCGTTCGCCCTGGACCTTGATCTCGTAGGAGTTCCACTGGCCGGGCGGCCGCAGCACCTGGTCACGGGCCTTGATGTTCGCCGCCTTGAACGTGTAGATCGCACCGGTGGTGCGGTCCACGGCGTCCGTGGCGTCGATCTGGATCTCGTAGCCCTTGTTCACCGCGGACCAGGGGTCGTCGGAGGCCGGGAAGCCCACGAAGACGCCGGAGTTGTCGTCGCCCTGCATCTTCCAGTCGAGCTTGAGGGAGTACGACTTCAGCTCCTTGGCCTGGTACCAGAGCAGGCCCATGCCGCCCTCGGACTCCAGGGCACCGTCCTTGACGTTGAACTTTCCGGGACCGGCCTGCTTCCACCCTTCCAGGGTCTGGCCGTTGAAGATGTCCCGGTAGCCCTTGGCCGGCTTGCAGTCCGCCTTGACCTGGCCGGTGGCGTACTGCATGCCGCCGAGCAGGTGGCCGCGGAAGGCCTCGTCCGCGTAGGACTCCTTGGTGTGGCCGAGTCCGGTGTAGAAGGAGCGGCCGCCGCCGTAGTTCTGGCACCAGGCGATCGGGTGGTCGCCCTTCATGGTGCCGCCGGAGTAGGTCGTCTCGTCGAGGGTGGCGAGGACCTTGGCCTGCTCACGCGGGTTGGTGCGGTAGTTGTACAGCTCGTCGGTGCGCTCCCAGGCGTCGTCCAGGTGCGCGGTGGCCGGGTGGTCGTGGTCCTCGACGCGGACGGTGGCCTTCTGGATGGCCGGGTGCGAGTCGAAGTAGGCGCCGACGAGGCCGCCATAGAACTCCCAGTCGTACTCGGTGTCGGCGGCGGCGTGGATGCCCATGTAGCCGCCGCCGTTCTTGACGTAGTTCTCGAACGCCTTCTGCTGGTCGGCGTTGAGGACGTCCCCGGTGGTGGAAAGGAAGGCCACCGCGTCGTACTTGGCGAGGTTGGCGGTGGTGAACTGCCCGGCCTCCTCGGTCGCGGTGACGGAGATGCCGGCCGGGGTGCCCAGCTCCTTCAGGGCGGCGACGCCCGCCGGGATGGAGTCGTGGCGGAAGCCCGCGGTCCTGGAGAAGACCAGGACCTTCTTGCCGGCCGTGAACGCCTCCTTGGAGAACTCGAAGTCGTCGATGTCGAACAGCGCGCCCTCGCCGCCCCGGAACACCAGGTAGACGTCGGTGGTCTTCTTGGGCAGGGCCCGCAGCGGCACGTCGACGTTCTGGAAGGTCTCCCAGCTGCCGGTGGGCGGGATGTACGCCGAGCCGTGCAGCGGGCCGGTGGGCGAGCCGGTGCGCACCTCGACGTAGCCGCCGGCGCCGCCGGAGGAGGCCCGTACGGTCAGCTTCTTCTGCCCGTCGAACCTGTAGGGGCTGAAGGAGATCCAGTCACCGTCGTTGATGTCGCCGACGGTCTTGCCGCCGTTGGCGCCGGTCTTGTCGATCGGCGACACGCCCTGCTGGGCGGTGAAGTGCTCGGCCTGGCGGTGCGGCGGCTGGATCACGGTGCGGGCGGTCCCGGTCAGGGCCTCCTGGCCGTTGGCCCCGCCGTCGGTGTAGCTGGCGCCGACGACGCCGTAGATGTTGGCGTTGGGGTCGTGGCCGCCGTCGCCGGGCGGCGGGTTGAGGGTGCCCTCACAGCCCATCTCGCTGGTCAGCTCGTGGGCGTGGGAGTCGTGGCCGAGGCTGTAGGCGACCTTGACCTTGGAGCAGTCGATCGTCTCCTCGGGGTCGGTGACCTTCACCTTGAAGGGAATCGGCTGCCCCATGGGGAGCAGGGTGCCGTTGCCGGGAGTCTCGATGACCACCTTGGGCTCGGTGTTGCCCACCACGATGCGGACGCTGGCGTGGCCGGTGTTGCCGTCGGGGTCCGTGGCCGTGAAGGTCGCGGAGTAGGTGCCGATCTTCTTGTACTTGTGGGTGGGCGTGAGGCCCTCGCCCTTGGTGCCGTCGCCGAAGTCCCAGCTGTAGGTGAGGTCCGGGGAGTCGGCGTCCTTGGCGGAGCCGGTGAAGGCGACCTTCAGGCCGGCGGCGCCGGAGGTCTTGTCCGCGCTGACCTCGGCGATCGGGGAGAAACCGTCCGAGGCGTTCTCGATCCGGTACAGGGCGGAGTCCTTGTCGCCCTGGAACCAGGACAGGCCGTAGTCCAGGACGTAGAGGGCGCCGTCGGGGCCGAACTCCATGTCCATGATCTGGGTGCCGGTCCACGGGAAGTCGTTGATCTTCGCGACCGCGCCGTCCTCGGTCTGCTCGATCCGCTTGATCCAACGCCGGCCGAACTCACCGGCGAAGAAGTCCCCGTCGTACTCCTCGGGGAACTTGACGCTGGAGTCGAGGTCGGGGTCGTAGCGGTAGACCGGGCCGCCCATCGGGGACTCGGAGCCGCTGCCGAACTCGGGCACGGAGTCGTCGTCGTACGGGATCCACGCGGCCTGCGCGGGCGGCAGGTCGGTGAGGCCGGTGTTGTGCGGCGAGGTGTTCTTCGGGGCGGCGCAGTCGAAGGTCTCGCCAGAGGTCTGGGTGGCGAAGTCGTAGTCGACGTACGGGTCGTTGTCGCCGGTGCAGAAGGGCCAGCCGAAGTTGGCGGCCTTGGTCACCTTGGCGAACTCGACCTGCCCGGCCGGGCCCCGCTTCGGGTCGGCGGCGCCGGCGTCGGGGCCGTAGTCCCCGACGTAGACCGTGCCGGTCTTCTTGTCGACGCTGATCCGGAACGGGTTGCGGAAGCCCATCGCGTAGATCTCGGGGCGGGTCTTCTCGGTACCGGGCTCGAAGAGGTTGCCCTCCGGGATGGTGTACGAGCCGTCCTCGGCGACCTTGATGCGCAGGAGCTTGCCGCGCAGGTCGTTGGTGTTGCCGGCGCTGCGCCGGGCGTCGAAGGCCGGGTTGCGGTCCGGGCGCTCGTCGATCGGCGAGTAGCCGTCGGAGGCGAACGGGTTGGAGTCGTCACCGGTGGACAGGTAGAGGTTGCCCTCGGCGTCGAAGGCGATGTCGCCGCCGACGTGGCAGCAGATGCCGCGGGAGGCCGCGACGTCCAGGACCTTCTTCTCGCTGGCCATGTCCAGCGTGCCGTTGGCGTTCAGGACGAAGCGGGAGAGGCGGTTGACGCCGTCGAACTTCTTGAAGTCCTCGGCGGTGCCGTTCTCCGGGGCGTCGCCCGCGGGGGTGTCGAGCGGCGGGGCGTAGTAGAGGTAGATCGCCCGGTTGTTCTCGAAGTCGGGATCGATGCCGACGCCCTGCAGGCCCTCCTCGTCGTGGTTGTAGACGGGGATCTTGCCGGCGACCTTGGTGACGCCACCCTGGTCGGTCAGGCGCAGTGTGCCGTCGCGGGCGGTGTGCAGGACGCTGCGGTCGGGAAGCACCGCGAGCGACATCGGCTCGCCCATCTCGGGTTCGCCCTTGGCGAGCGGCACCTGCTGGAACTGCCCCTCGGCGGCCGCCGTCTCGTCGTGCTCCGGGTGACCCGGGTGGGCTCCGGCGACGGTGGCCGGGGCGCCCACGGCCAGCAGCAGGCCGGTGAAGAGGGCGAGTGTGGTGCGGAGCCTTGGACGCCTTGTGGTGCTGGTGGCTTTGAGTCTGGTTCTGTGCACGAAGTCCCTCCGGGAACGGGGTGGGCCGTATGGGGATGGGTGCGGAGACGTGCGATGCGGGCGCCGGGGTGCGCCGTCACCCCGGGGGCGTCAGTGTCCTGAACACTTCAGGGACGGTAACCGCGTTCTTCCGGGGCGAACACCCCTTGGACCGTGAATGGTTGAACTTTTTCCCAGCTCAGGACAAAGCAGGATCGGGGCAGCCCGGACCGGGCACCGGCGGCTGTGCCGGTCCCCGGTCCTGACCTGCCGTCGGGCGTGCGGTCAGCTGTTGAAGGCCGCGTCGAAGGACGCGCTGGGCGGCTCGAAGTCGAAGGCCTTGAGCCGGGTGAGGGCTTCGGGCGCGCCCTGCAGCCGGTCCATGCCGGCGTCCTCCCACTCGACGGAGACGGGCCCCTGGTAGTCGATGGAGCGCAGCATGCGGAAGACGTCCTCCCAGGGGACGTCGCCGTGCCCGGCCGACACGAAGTCCCAGCCGCGCCGCGGGTCGCCCCAGGGCAGGTGGGATCCGAGCCGTCCGTTGCGGCCGTCGAGGCGCTTGCGGGCCTCCTTGCAGTCGACGTGGTAGATCCGGTCGCGGAAGTCCCACAGGAAGCCGACGGGATCGAGGTCCTGCCACACGAAGTGGGAGGGGTCGAAGTTGAGCCCGAAGGCCGGCCGGTGGTCGACGGCCTCCAGCGCGCGCTGGGTGGTCCAGTAGTCGTAGGCGATCTCGCTGGGGTGGACCTCGTGGGCGAACCGGACGCCCTCGGCGTCGAAGACGTCCAGGATCGGGTTCCAGCGGTCCGCGAAGTCCTGGTAGCCGCGCTCGATCATCGACTCGGGGGCGGGCGGGAACATGGCGACCAGGTGCCAGATGGCCGAGCCGGTGAAGCCGATGACGGTGTCGACGCCGAGGCGGGCGGCGGCCCGCGCGGTGTCCTTGATCTCGGCCGCGGCGCGCTGCCGCACGCCCTCCGCGTCGCCGTCGCCCCAGATGCGGGCGGGCAGGATGGCCTCGTGGCGTTCGTCGATGATGGCGTCGCAGACGGCCTGGCCGACCAGGTGGTTGGAGACGGCCCAGCACTTGAGGCCGTACTTGTCGAGCAGCTGGTGGCGGGAGTCCACGTAGGAGGGGTCGGCGAGGGCCTTGTCGACCTCGAAGTGGTCGCCCCAGCAGGCGAGTTCCAGACCGTCGTAGCCGAAGTCGCGGGCGAGGCGGCAGACCTCCTCCAGGGGAAGGTCCGCCCACTGACCGGTGAAGAGTGTGAAGTTGCGCGGCATGTCGCTGCCAGCCTCCTCAGGGAATCTGGGTGTAGACGGAGTTCTTCTCGGCGCTCTCCTCCACGGCCGCGAGCACCCGCTGCACCTGCAGCCCGTCGGCGAAGGAGGGTTCGGGCCGGCGGCCCGCGGCGACGGCGTGCACGAGGTCGCGTGCCTGGTGCACGAAGGTGTGCTCGTAGCCCAGCCCGTGGCCGGGCGGCCACCAGGCGTCCAGGTAGGGGTGCTCGGGTTCGGTGACGAGGATGCGGCGGAAGCCCGCGTGCTCCCCGGGCTCCGTGGCGTCGTGGTACTCCAGCTCGTTGAGCCGTTCCAGGTCGAAGGCGAGCGAGCCGCGCTCGCCGTTGAGCTCGATGCGCAGGGCGTTCTTGCGGCCGGTGGCGTACCGGGTGGCCTCGAAGGAGATCAGGGCGCCGGAGGTGAGGCGGCCGGTGAACACGGCGGCGTCGTCGACGGTGACCTGTCCCGTCACGCCGTCCGCCGAGCCCGCGGTCAGTCCCCGGGGGGCGCCGGCGGGCAGCGGGCGTTCCCGCACGAAGGTCTCGGTGAGGGCGGAGACGCCCGCGATCCGCTCCCCCGACACGTACTGGGCGAGGTCGACGATGTGGGCGCCCAGGTCGCCGAGCGCGCCCGACCCGGCCAGCTCCTTGCGCAGTCGCCAGGTGAGCGGGGCCTTCGGGTCGACCAGCCAGTCCTGGAGGTACGTCACCCGCAGGTGCCGCAGGCGGCCGACGCGGCCCTCGGCGACCATCCTCCGGGCCAGCGCGGTGGCCGGGACCCGGCGGTAGTTGAACCCGACCATCGCCAGTTGCCCGCGTGCTCCGGCCTCCTCGGCGGCGCGGGTCATCGCCTGCGCCTCCTCCACGGTGTTGGCCAGCGGCTTCTCGCACAGGACGTGTTTCCCGGCGGCGAGCGCGGCGAGCGCGATCTCGGCGTGGCTGTCCCCGGGCGTGCAGATGTCGACGAGGTCGATGTCGTCCCGTTCGATCAGGGCCCGCCAGTCGGTCTCGGTGCTCGCCCAGCCGTGCCGGTCGGCCGCGAGGCGGACGGCGTCGGCGTCCCGCCCGCAGACGGCGGCCAGTACCGGGTTCAGCGGCAGGTCGAAGACCCGGCCGGCGGTGCGCCAGCCCTGGGAGTGCGCGGCGCCCATGAAGGCGTAGCCGACCATGCCGACGCGCAGGGGCGCTCTGGTCGCGGACGCCCCCGTCGCCGCCCCGGCCCCGGCGCCGGTATCGGTCCCGTTGTCGGTCCCGGCGGCTGCCTCCTCGGCGCCGGCCCCCTCGGGCTGCTGCGGCTGTCCCATGCGGATGTCCTCCTCGTCGTGGTGGCGCGGTGGGGGTGGGCCCCGCCCCGGCGGACCGGCTGGTCGGGCCGTCGCCGGGGCCAGGTCCCGTCGTCGGGCTCCCGTCGTCCGCCCGGCGGGCGCAAAGCGGACGGGAGTCCGACGACAGGGCCTGGACCCGTCACTTGAAGCCCGTGGACATGTACTGGTCGACGTTGTCCTTGTCCACGACGGCCGAGTAGCAGGTGACGGTCGAGGGGATCTCGAACTCGGCGAGGCCGCTGACGCCCTTGCCCTGGCCGAGGGCGCGGGCCAGGTCGATCGCGGAGGCGGCCATGGTCGGCGGGTAGAGGACCGTCGCCTTGAGCACGCCGCTGTCCGCCTTGATCGCCTGGAAGGCGGAGAGCGCGCCCGCGCCGCCGACCATCAGGAAGTCGTCGCGCCCGGCCTGCTCGATGGCGCGCAGGGCGCCCACTCCCTGGTCGTCGTCGTGGTTCCACAGGGCGTCGAAGTCCGACTGGGCCTGGAGCAGCTGGGCCATCTTGGCCTGGCCGGACTCCACGGTGAACTCGGCGGCCTGGCGGGCCACCTTCTTGATGTTCGGGTAGTTCTTCAGGCCGTCGTCGAAGCCCTGGGTCCGCTGCTGGGTCAGCTCCAGGTTGTCGATGCCGGCCAGCTCTATGACCTTGGCGTCGGGCTTGTCCTTGAGCTTCTCGCCGATGTAGTGGGCGGCGTTGAGCCCCATGCCGTAGTTGTCCCCGCCGACCCAGCAGCGGTACGCCTGGGGGCTGTTGAAGATGCGGTCCAGGTTGATGACCGGGATGCCGGCCCGCATCGCCTTCAGGCCGACCTGGGTGAGCGCCTTGCCGTCGGCCGGCAGCACCACCAGGACGTCGACCTTCTTGTTGATGAGGGTCTCGATCTGGCCGATCTGCTGCGCGGTGTCGTTGGAGCCCTCGGTGACCTCGAGGGTGACTTCCGAGTACTTCTCCGCGCGCTTCTTGGCCTGGTCGTTGATGGCGTTGAGCCAGCCGTGGTCGGCCTGCGGGCCGGCGTAGCCGATGGTGATGGGCTTGCCGGGCTTGTCGTCGGCGGCCGGCTGCGTGTCCGCGGCCTTGTCGTCGCCGTCGTCGGGGTCGTTGCTGGTGCACCCCGTGAGGACGGCACCGGCGGACACGGCGGCGGCTCCGAAGAGCAGCCCTCTGCGACTCGTGAGCTTCGTCATGACGGTGAACCCTTTCCTCAGTGCGTGCTTGCGGTACGGCGCTGGACCAGCACGGCGGCGACGATGATCGCGCCCTTGGCGATCTGCTGCACGTCGGTCTGCAGGTTGTTCAGGGCGAAGATGTTGGTGATCGTGGTGAAGATCAGGACGCCGAGCACGGATCCGAGGATGTGGCCCCGGCCGCCGGTCAGGAGGGTGCCGCCGATGATCGCGGCGGCGATGGCGTCGAGTTCGTAGAGGTTGCCGTTGGTGTTCTGGCCGGAGCCGGCCAGGACGATCAGCAGGAAGGCCGCGATGCCGCAGCACAGCCCGGACAGCAGGTACAGGTAGAGCCGCTGGCGGCGGACGTCGATGCCGGCCAGCCGGGCGGCCTCCGCGTTGCCGCCGACCGCGACGGTGCGCCGGCCGAAGGTGGTCCGGTTGAGGACCAGCCAGCCGACGACGGTGACCGCCGCGAACACCAGGACCAGCGGCGGGATGCCGAGGACGTAGGCGTCGCGCTCGCCGAGGTCCAGCACGCTGGAGACCGTGACGACCTGGGTGCGGCCGTCGGTGATCTGGAGCGCGAGGCCGCGCGCCGAGGCCAGCATGGCGAGGGTCGCGATGAACGGGACCATCTGGCCGAAGGCGATGAGCACCCCGTTGACGAGGCCGCAGCCCACGCCCACCACGATCGCCGTGAAGAGGATGCCGATGAACCCGTACTCCTGGGTGGCGACGGTCGTCGCCCACACCGAGGCGAGGGCGACGATGGCGCCGACGGACAGGTCGATGCCGCCGGAGACGATGACGAAGGTCATGCCGACGGTGACGACACCGATCACGGACGCCTGGGTGAGCACCAGTTGGAGGTTGCGGGTGTCGAGGAACGCGTCGGGCTGGGTGATGCCGCCGATGAGGACCAGGACGGCGAGCACGCCGAGCAGGGTGAGGGTGCGAACGTCGGCGCGGCCCAGCCGGACCCGCCAGTCGGGCGGGCCTTCCACCGGTGCCGCCTTGTCGGTGCCGCCCCGTGGCGGGGACACGTGCTGCGTCATGACGCCGGGCTTCCTTCCATCACGAGGTCGAGTACGCGGTGTTCGTCGAGTTCGCGGGCGGGGGCCTCGTGCACGACGCGGCCCTCGCGCAGCACCAGTACGCGGTCGGCGAGGCCCAGTACCTCGGGCACCTCGCTGGAGACCAGCAGCACGGCGAGGCCCTCGTCGGCGAGGCGCCGGATGACGGCGTACAGCTCGGCGCGGGCGCCGACGTCGACACCGCGCGTGGGTTCGTCGAGCAGCAGGACCCGGCAGCCGCGCAGCAGCCAGCGGGCGAGTACCGCCTTCTGCTGGTTGCCGCCGGACAGGGTGCGCACGGGCACGGACGGGTTGTCCGGCCGCAGCGACAGCTCGCGGGTCGCCTTGCGGGCCGCGCCCAGCTCGGCGCCGCGGTCGATCCAGCCGCCGCGGGAGAAGCGGGACATGGCGGAGACCGAGACGTTGCGGGTGACGGACTCCAGCATCAGCAGGCCCTGTGCCTTGCGTTCCTCGGGGGCGAGTCCGAGACCGGCGCGTACCGCGGCCCGCACGCTGCCGGGCCTGAGCGGGCGCCCGTCGACCAGGACCTGACCGGTGTGCGCCTTGCGGGCGCCGTAGACGGTCTCCAGGATCTCGGACCGGCCGGAGCCGACCAGCCCCGCGAGGCCGACGATCTCACCCGGTCGCACGTCGAGGTCGAGCGGCGCGAACTCGCCCTCCCTGGACAGCCCTTGGACCCTCAGTACGGGTTCGCCCACGGGCGGCGCGGCGGGCCGGTCGGGGAAGACGTACTCGACGTTGCGTCCCGTCATCAGCGCGACCACCTCGCGGGTCGGCGTCGACTCGGCGGGCAGCCCGCCGGCCACCGCCCGGCCGTCCTTGAGGACGGTGACCCGGTCGCCGATGCGGCGGATCTCCTCCAGGCGGTGCGAGATGTAGACGACGGCGACACCGTCGGCGGTGAGGTCGGCGACGATGCGGAAGAGGTTGTCGACCTCGTCCGGGTCGAGCGCAGCGGACGGTTCGTCCATCACGATCAGCCGTACGTCGTGCGAGAGTGCCCGCGCCATGGACACGATCTGCTGCTGGGCGGCCGACAGGTCCCCGACCAGCCGCCCGGGGTCGACCTCGGGATGTCCGAGCCGCTTGAGCAGCGCGGCCGTCGACGCCTTGGCCGTCTTTCCCCGCACGACGAAGCCGGCGGCGGTCGGTTCGTGGCCGAGGTGGACGTTCTCGGCCACCGACAGGTGCTCGACCAGGTCGAGTTCCTGGTAGATGGTGGCGATGCCGAGGCGCATGGCGGCGATGGGCGAGCGCAGGGTGACGTCCTCGCCCCGCCAGCGGATGGTGCCGGTGTCGGGCTGGTGGGCGCCGGCCAGCACCTTGATGAGGGTGGACTTCCCGGCGCCGTTCTGGCCGAGGAGGCAGTGCACCTCACCGGCCTGGACGTCGAGGTCGACGCCGTCGAGGGCCCGGACTCCGGGGAACGACTTGGTGATGCCGGACATGCTGAGCAGCGGTGGTTCTGGTGCCATGTGAGGTCCCCTCGGCGGGCTTGCGGGCCGGTGTCAGGGCAGAGCGGAGCAGGGCAGGGCGAAGCAGGGCACGGCGTGCCGTGCGGAACGGAGTGAGCCGGATCAGAACGGAGCTGAACGGAGCAGGGCAGGGCTGGGCAGGGCGCTGTGCTGGTGGTGCTCGGGAGCGAACGGGTCTACGCGGGTGAGAACAGGTGGTCGCTGATCAGCCGGGCCGCGCCGATGACTCCGGCGGTGGGGCCCAACTCCCCCAGGACGATGGGCAGGTTGCCGGTCGCCAGGGGCAGCGACTGGCGGTAGACCTGGGTGCGGATCGCGGCGAGCAGGTTGTGGCCGAGGCCGGTCACCCCGCCGCCGATCACCACCAGGCCCGGGTTGAAGAAGCTGACCAGGCCGGCGATGACCTGGCCGGTGCTGCGGCCGCCCTCCCTGATCAGGTCCAGTGCGGTGGCGTCGCCCGCGGCGGCCGCGGCGGCGACGTCGGCGGCGCTGAGGCCCCCGCTCGCCTCCAGCCGGTTCGCGAGCTCGGCCGACCGGCCCTGCTGGGCGGCCTCCATGGCGTCGCGGGCCAGGGCCGCGCCGCTGAAGTGGGCCTCCAGGCAACCGCGGTTGCCGCAGGCGCACTGGCGTCCGTCGGGCACCGCCTGGATGTGCCCGATGTCGCCCGCGCTGCCCGTGGTCCCGCGGTAGACCTCCCCGCCGACGACGATGCCGCAGCCGATGCCGGTACCGATCTTGACGACGAGGAAGTCGTGCTGGGTGCGGGCGACGCCCGCGTGCTGCTCGCCCAGCGCCATCAGGTTCACGTCGTTGTCGACCATGACGGGACAGCCGAGCTCCTGGCTGAGCGCCTCCCGCACGGGGAAGCCGTCCCAGCCGGGCATGATCGGCGGAGCCACCGGCACGCCCTCGGGGAAGCGGACCGGCCCAGGGACGCCGATGCCGGCGCCGTCGAAGCCCTCCGCGAGCCCGGAGGCGCGCAGCTTGGCGGCCATGGACAGCACCTGCTCGAAGACCGCGACCGGGCCCTCGCGCACGTCCAGGGGCTGGTTGATATGCCCCAGGATCTCCAGCTCGGCGTTGGTGACGGCGACGTCGACCGAGGTCGCGCCGATGTCGACGCCGAGGAAGCGCAGTTCGGGATTGAGCCGGACGTTGTGGCTGCGGCGCCCGCCGCGCGAGGCGGCGAGTCCGTCGGCCACGACGAGGCCGGTCTCCAGCAGCCGGTCCACCTCGACGGCCAGTTTGGACCTGGAGAGGTCGACCTGGTCGCCCAGCTGGGCACGGGAGTTGGGCCCGCCGTCGCGCAACAGCTGGAGCAGTCGCGCTTGGTGGGCGTTCGCGGGTCGTGCGGTCATGCGTCTCACGAGCCCCTCCCCGCCTCGATCGGCCTTGGGTCCGCCGGTTTCCGGCCACGTCCTCCGGTCGCTGGACGACCGGTCTTCGTGGCGTGCTTTCGGAGGGAACGTAGCAGTGGGCGCCGGGTGTGGGAAGAAGTCACGCACGAATTGCTGCGAACTTTCTCCACTGAGTGGACAAAGAAGGGACCGGCACCGGCCGTCCCGGATGCGCCGAGGCCGCCCGGCGATGACGCCGGACGGCCTCGGTAAGGGCTCTGACCTCGTGGTTCTCCGCGCGTCTACGAGGTCTCGCGCGCGTGGTAGGAGCGACGGGTGTGTTCCGTGTGCTCGCGCATCAGCCGGGTCGCCGACTGCTCGTCCCGGTCGGTGATGGCCGCGATCAGTCTGCGGTGCTCGTCCCAGGACTGCCGGCCTCGCTGCCGGGCGACCGGCGTGTAGTACCAGCGGACCCGGCGGTCGACCTGTGCGGCGAGTTCGGCGAGGACCGCGTTGCCCGCCAGCTCCATGACCGTGCCGTGGAAGCGGGCGTTGTAGGCGACCGCGGCGTCCACGTCGTCGGCGGCGACGGCCCGCTCCCCCTCCTCGCACAGCTCCTCCAGCACGGCGATGCCGGCACTGGAGGCGTTGGCGGCGGCCAGTCGCGCGGCCTCGGCCTCCAGGAGCGTACGGACCGTCAGGAGCTGGTCCGCCTCCTCCTCCGTCGGCTCGTGCACGAACGCGCCCTGTGCGGGGCGCAGATCGACCCAGCCCTCGGTGTTGAGCCGCTGCAGCGCCTCACGCACCGGCTGCCTGGACACCCCGAGGTGACCGGCCAGTTCACTCTCGACGAGGTGCTGGCCGGGCCGCAGGGCCCGGGTGGTGATGAGCTCGAGCAGCGCCTCGTAGACACGGTCCCGCAGCGGGCCGGGCCGCTCCAGCTTGGGCACCGCGCCCTGCGGCAGTCCTGCGGACAACATCGGACCCCCCTCGACGACCGGCACGCGACCAGTACGGGCAGTACGGGCAGTATCGATTGTCTTTCGTCTACAGTCTACGGCGCACCGGCCCTCCGGGGCCGGGCGTGTAGGCCACGTCACATGACGGGACGGCGCGGGGTGTCCGTTCAGGGGCAGCGGACGACCTGCCCGGCGTAGGAGAGGTTGCCGCCGAAGCCGAAGAGCAGCACCGGGTCGCCGGTGGTGATCTCGCCCCGCTCCACCAGCTTGGACAGTGCCAGCGGGATGCTCGCCGCCGAGGTGTTGCCGGACTCGACGACGTCGCGGGCGACGACGGCTCCGACGGCGCCGATCTTCGCGGCGAGGGGTTCGATGATGCGCAGGTTGGCCTGGTGCAGGACGACCGCGGCGAGGTCGGCCGGCGCGATGCCGGACCGCTCACAGGCCTGGCGCGCGATGGCGGGCAGCCGGGTGGTCGCCCAGCGGTAGACGCTCTGCCCCTCCTGCGCGAACCGCGGCGGCGTGCCCTCGATGCGGACCGCGTTGCCCATCTCGGGCACCGAGCCCCACAGCACGGGCCCGATCCCCGCCTCCTCGCCCGGCGCGCAGCCCTCCACGACGGCGGCCCCCGCCCCGTCGCCCACCAGTACACAGGTGGTGCGGTCGGTCCAGTCGGTCACCTCCGACATCTTGTCCGCGCCGACGACCAGCGCCCGGCTCGACGAACCGGCGCGCACGGCGTGGTCGGCGGTGGCCAGGGCGTGGGTGAAGCCCGCGCACACGACGTTGACGTCCAGCGCGGCGGGGCCGGGGATGCCGAGGCGGGCCGCGACGCGGGCGGCGGTGTTCGGGGAGCGGTCGATCGCGGTGGAGGTGGCGACCACGACCAGGTCCACGTCGGCGGGGGTGAGCCCGGCCGCCGCGAGCGCCTTGGCGGCGGCGTGGCCGGCCAGTTCGTCGACCGGCTCGTCGGGGCCGGCGATCCGGCGCGTACGGATGCCCACCCGGCTCGTGATCCACTCGTCGCTGGTGTCGACCATGCCCGCCAGGTCCTCGTTGGTGAGGATCCGGGCGGGCTGGTAGTGGCCGACGGCGGTGATGCGGGAGCCGTGGTGCATGGGTGGAGCCTCGCTGACCTCGGGTACGGGATCCACCAGTGTGATCAGTGACCGACGGGTACGACGGCAGGTGATACGACAGGAATCCGGCGCCCGGCTTGTCGGCTTCGGTCAGCACCCTCCGCCGCCCCGGCCGGCTCCGCCCTCCGGCCTCCCGGCCCCGTCCTCGCCGGCGCCCTCATCCGGTGAAGAGCTGGGTGGCCTTCCGGACGAGTTCGTACAGGCCGTAGGCGAGCGGTGCGCCCACCCAGAGCCAGGTGAGGGCGATCAGCGGCCGCCGGCCGGGCGGGGCGGCCGCGTCAGGCGGACTCTGGCTGCGGTCGGGTGACATCGTTGCCCTCCTTCTGCGTCGGGATCGCGGCTTCGTGGTGGCGGGCGTCGACGGGGCGGACGAGTTCGTTGGCGACGAAGCCGACGACCAGCAGCCCGATCATGATGAGGAAGGACGTGCCGTACAGGGCCGAGCCGTGCCGGCCGGCCTCCTCCTGGTGGTCGGCGATCCAGTTCACGATCAGCGGCCCGAGGACACCGGCCAGCGACCAGGCGGTGAGCAGCCGCCCGTGGATCGCGCCGACCTGGTAGGTGCCGAAGAGGTCCTTGAGGTAGGCGGGGGCCGTGGCGAAGCCGCCGCCGTAGAAGGACAGGACGACCAGCGCGCACAGGACGAACAGCGGCTTGGAGGAGTCGCCGAACAGTGCGATCAGGGTGTACATGAGCGCGCCGACGCCCAGGTACACGCGGTAGATGTTCTTGCGGCCGATGAGGTCGGAGGCGGAGGACCAGCCGATCCGGCCCGCCATGTTGGCCGCCGACAGCAGGGCCACGAAGCCGGCCGCGGCGGTCGCCGACACCGGGGTGGAGGAGTCAGCGAAGAAGTCCGTGATCATCGGCGCGGCCTTCTCCAGGATGCCGATGCCGGCCGTGACGTTCATGCAGAGCACGATCCACAGCAGCCAGAACTGCGGGGTGCGCACGGCCGACCGGGCCGAGACCTGGACGCCTTCGAGCGGCGCGGGCCCGCCGCCGGCCCGCTCCCGGGGACGCGGCACCCGCACCAGCAGCACACCCAGCAGCATGAAGACGGCGTACGAGAGGCCGTGGACGAGGAAGGCGAGGGCGATCCCCGAGTTGTCGGTGCCGAAGGACTCCAGCATCTGCGCCGACCAGGGCGAGGCGATGAGCGCGCCGCCGCCGAAGCCCATGATGGCGATGCCGGTGGCCATGCCGGGCCGGTCCGGGAACCACTTGATCAGCGTCGAGACGGGCGAGATGTAGCCGATACCGAGGCCGATCCCGCCGACGAAGCCGTAGCCCAGGACGATCAGCCAGTACTGCTCCACGGCAGCGCCGAGTGCGGAGAGCAGGAAACCGGACGAGAAGCAGACCAGGGCGACGGTCATCGCCCAGCGCGGTCCGTTCCGTTCGACGAGCGTGCCGCCGAACGCGGCCGACAGACCGAGCATGACGATGCCGAGCTGGAACGGCAGCGCGCTCTGCGTGCCGCTGAGGCCGAGCGCGGATTCCAGGGGCGGTTTGAACACGGACCAGGCATAGGCCTGGCCGATGGAGAGGTGGACCGAGAGAGCGGCCGGGGGGACGAGCCAGCGGCTCCAGCCCGGGGGCGCGACGGGGGGACTCATGGGTCCCCAACCGTATGGACCGGCACGGCGCTTGAGAAGACTGTTGAGCAGACAACCACTAGTGCTGCACAAAGCCTTGCTGCGCCAACTTCCATACTGTAGACAATATTTCGTCGACATCTCGTTCGGCGGTTCCGCGGTATCCCTCGACCGAACGGAGCTCCCCGTCATGAAAGTCGCAGTCCTCGGCGCCGGGGCGATCGGCGCCTACGTCGGCGCCGCGCTCCACCGTGCGGGCGCCGACGTGCATCTCATCGCCCGTGGACCGCACCTGGCGGCCATGAGGCAGTACGGAGTACGGGTGCGCAGCCCGCGCGGCGACTTCACCGCGCACCCCCGGGCTACCGACGACCCGGCCGAAGTGGGCCCGGCCGACTACGTGTTCCTGGGTCTGAAGGCCAACTCGTACGCGGCGTGCGGGCCGCTGATCGAGCCGTTGCTGCACGAGGGCACGGCGGTCGTCGCCGCCCAGAACGGCATCCCCTGGTGGTACTTCCACCGGCACGGCGGCCCCTGGGACGGGCGTCGTCTCGAAAGTGTGGACCCGGCCGGCGCGGTCAGTGCGGTGCTCGCGCCCGAGCGGGCCGTCGGCTGCGTCGTGTACGCGGCCACCGAACTGGAACAGCCGGGCGTCGTACGGCACGTGGAAGGCACCCGGTTCTCGATCGGCGAGCCCGGCCGGGAGGTCTCGGCGCGGTGCCTGGCGTTCAGCGAGGCGATGCGCGCGGGCGGTCTGAAGTGCCCGGTCGAGCGGGACCTGCGCGGCGACATCTGGCTGAAGCTGCTGGGCAACATCTCCTTCAACCCGATCAGCGCCCTGGCCCGGGCCACCATGCGGCAGATGTGCCTGCACGGCGGCACCCGGACGGTCATCGAGACCATGATGACCGAGACGCTCGCGGTCGCCGGCGCCCTCGGCTGCGAGGTCGGCGTCTCCATCGAACGCCGGCTCGCGGGCGCCGAGAAGGTCGGCGACCACCGCACCTCCACGCTCCAGGACCTGGAGCGCGGCAAGCCGCTCGAACTCGACGTACTGCTCGCCGCCGTCGTCGAGCTGGCGGAGATCACCGGGGTCCCGGTGCCCACCCTGCGCACCGTGCACGCCCTGTCGGACCTGCTCGCGCTGAGGAGCGCCGCATGAGGAAACGCGACCGCACCCCCAAGACCTACACCCGTCTCACCCACCCCCTGGTCCGGGACTCGCGCGACGAGCCCTTCCGCCGGGCGACCTGGGAGGAGGCCCTGGACCGCACGGCCAGGGGCCTGACCGCGGCGCGCGGCGCGTTCGGCATGTTCTCCTGCGCGCGGGCGACCAACGAGATGAACTTCGTGGCGCAGAAGTTCGCCCGGGTGGTCATGGGCACCCACAACGTCGACTCCTGCAACCGCACCTGTCACGCGCCGAGCGTCGCGGGCCTCTCGGCCGCCTTCGGCTCGGGCGGCGGCACCTCCTCCTACGAGGAGATCGAGCACACCGACGTCATCGTGATGTGGGGCTCCAACGCCCGTTTCGCGCACCCCATCTTCTTCCAGCACGTGCTGAAGGGCGTGCGCGACGGCGCCCGCCTGTACGCCGTCGACCCGCGCCGCACCTCCACCGCCGAGTGGGCGGAGAGCTGGCTCGGCCCGAACGTCGGCACGGACATCCCGCTGGCGCACGCGGTCGGTCGCGAGATCATCCACGCGGGTCTGGCAAACGAGGCGTTCATCGCGCGCGCGACCACGGGTTACGAGGAGTACAAGGCCCTCGTGGAACCCTGGACCCTGTCCCTCGCCGAGAAGGTGACCGGCGTACCGGCCGCCGCCGTCCGCGAGCTGGCCCACGCCTACGCCCGGGCCGAGCGCGCCCAGCTGTGCTGGACCCTCGGCATCACGGAGCACCACAACGGCACGGACAACGTCCGCGCCCTGATCAACCTCTCCCTGCTCACCGGGCACGTCGGCCGCTACGGCTCCGGCCTGCAGCCCCTGCGCGGCCAGAACAACGTGCAGGGCGGCGGTGACATGGGCGCCATCCCCAACCGGCTCCCCGGCTTCCAGGACGTGCTCGACGCGGAGGTCCGCCGGAAGTTCGAGACCGCCTGGGACACGGTGGTCGAGCCGCGTCACGGGCTCACCCTGACCGAGATGTTCGAGGCCATGGACGAGGGCACGCTCCGCGCCGTCTACTGCATCGGCGAGAACCCGGCCCAGTCGGAGGCGGACGCCGAGCAGGCGGTACGCCGCCTCGGCGCGCTGGACTTCCTGGTCGTCCAGGACATCTTCCTCACGAAGACCGCCGAACTGGCCGACGTGGTCCTGCCGGCCACCGCGGGCTGGGCGGAGACGGAGGGCACCACCACCAACAGCGAACGGCGCGTCCAACGCGTCCGCAGGGCCGTGACCCCGCCTGGCGAGGCCCGCGAGGACATCGACATCCTCTGCGACCTCGCCGCCCGCCTCGGCCACGACTGGAAGTACGCCGACGCGGAGGCGGTCTGGAACGAACTGCGCGCCCTCTCCCCCGACCATCACGGCATGACGTACGCCCGCCTGGAGGAGCACCAGGGCATCCAGTGGCCGTGCCCGAGCACGGAGGGACTGGAACCGCCCTACCTGCACGCCCGGTTGTGGGACCCGGACCCCGTCCGTCGCGGTCCGCCGGCCCCCTTCGGCATCGTCCGGCACGACCCGCCCGTGGACCTCACCGACGAGCAGTATCCGATCCGGCTGACCACGGGACGCCGTCTCGACTCCTACAACACCGGTGTGCAGAGCGGCGGTTACGCCTCCCCGTTGCGCCGGGGCGAGTCGGTCGAGCTCTGCCCCGAGGACGCCGAACGCTACGGCGTGATGGCCGGCGAGGAGGTCCGGGTGACCTCACGACGCGGTTCGCTGCTGGCCCCCGTGTGGGTCGACCCGGCCCTGCGCCCGGGCCTGGCCTTCATGAGCTTCCACTTTCCCGACGAGGTGGACACCAACCAGCTGACCATCGAGGCCAACTGCCCGATCGCCGGAACGGCGGAGTTCAAGGCCTCGGCGATCCGGATCGAGAAGGTGAGCACCGGTGGACCTGCGCTTCGGTGACGGCAAGCCCACGGACGAGGAACGCGCCGCCGTGGACGCCCTGCTCGGCCCGCCCGAGTCGTCCTGGGAGGGCGCCGACCGCTCCGACGCCGACCTGCGGTGGGCCCGGGGCGGCCGGGAGGCCCGGGACCGCCGCGACCGGCTCCTGCCCGCCCTGCACGCACTCAACGACCGCGTCGGCTGGATCAGCGAGGGCGCCCTGGACTACGTCTGCCGCCGCCTGACGGTCCCGCCGGCCGAGGCGTACGGGGTGGCCACCTTCTACGCGATGTTCTCGGTCCGCCCGCGCCCGGCGACCGTCCTGCACGTCTGCACCGACCTCGCGTGCACGGCCGCGGGGGCGGCCTCCCTGTGCGCGGACGTGGAGACACGCCTGGGCCCGGAGACCGGCGTGAAGGTCGAGCGCTCGCCGTGCCTGGGCCTGTGCGAACGGGCTCCGGCGGCACTGGTGATCCGGGCGGGTGCTCCAGGAGCAGCCCGTCCGGCGTTTGAGGACGAGGTCGTCCAGGCCGAAGGCGGGGGTCCGGGGGCGGCAGCCCCCGGGGACGGGACAGGGAAGGGGCAGCGGGGGCGAAACACCCTCCACGCGACGGCGATATGCGCCCCCGCGACCCCCGACCGGGCAGTCCACGCGGCCGTCTCACCTGAATCGGCGCCCACCGAGCCCGCCCCCGAAACAGCGGTCCCCCAGACCGGTGACCCCAACCTCACCCTCCTCCACCGCATCGGCACCGTGGACCCCGCCTCCCTCGACGACTACCGGGCCCACGGCGGCTACACCGCCCTCCGCCGCGCCTTCGAACTCGGCCCCGCCGGCGTCATCCGCGAGGTCACCGACGCCGGCCTGGCAGGCCGCGGCGGCGCCGCCTTCCCCACCGGCCGCAAGTGGCAGGCGACCGCCGCCCAGCCCGACCACCCGCACTACCTCGTGTGCAACGCCGACGAATCCGAACCGGGCACCTTCAAGGACCGCGTCCTCATGGAGGGCGACCCGTACGCCCTGGTCGAGGCCATGACGATCGCCGCCTACGCGACCGGCGCCCACCGGGGTTACCTCTACCTCCGGGGCGAGTACCCCCGCGCCCTCGCCCGCCTCACCCACGCCATCGGGCAGGCCCGTACCCGCGGCCTCCTCGGCGACGACGTCCTCGGCCAGGGCTACGCCTTCGACATCGAGATCCGGCGCGGCGCAGGCGCGTACGTCTGCGGCGAGGAGACGGCCCTGTTCAACTCCATCGAGGGCCACCGCGGCGAGCCCCGCTCCAAGCCCCCGTTCCCCGTGGAGAAGGGCCTGTTCGGCAAGCCCACGGTCGAGAACAACGTCGAGACCCTGGTCAACGTCCTGCCCGTCCTGACGCGGGGCGCCGCGGCCTACGCCGCGATCGGCACCCCGGCGTCCACCGGCCCGAAGCTGTTCTGCGTGTCCGGCACCGTGGCCCGCCCCGGCGTCTACGAACTCCCGTTCGGCGCGACGCTCGGCGAGCTGCTCACCCTCGCCGGCGTCCGCGACAACCTCCGCGCGGTCCTGCTCGGCGGCGCCGCCGGCGGCTTCGTACGCCCCGACGAACTCGACATCCCGCTCACCTTCGAGGGCACCCGCGAGGCCGGCACGACCCTCGGCTCCGGGGTGGTCATGGCCTTCGACGACACGGTGCCGCTCCCCCGCCTCCTGCTGCGCGTGGCGGAGTTCTTCCGTGACGAGTCGTGCGGTCAGTGCGTGCCGTGCCGGGTCGGCACCGTCCGCCAGGAAGAGGCACTGCGCCGGATCGTCGACCGCACAGGCGCGGGCGCCGCCCCCGACATCGCCCTCCTGCGCGAGGTCGGCCGCGCGATGCGGGACGCCTCGATCTGCGGTCTGGGGCAGACCGCGTGGAACGCCGTGGAATCCGCCATCGACCGTCTGGGAGCGTACGAATGACCGCGATACCGCTCGGAGTGCCGCGCCGGCTGGTGGAGTTCACCCTCGACGGGCAGGAGGCCCGGGTCCCCGAAGGGTCCACGCTCCTCGACGCCTGCCGGGCCGCCGGGAAGGACGTCCCGACCCTGTGCGAGGGCGACACACTCGCCCCGAAGAACGCCTGCCGCCTCTGCGTGGTCGACGTCGAGGGCGCCAGGACGCTCGCGCCCGCCTGCTCGCGCAAGGCGGAGCAGGGCATGGTGGTGCGCACGGACACCGAGCGCGCCCGGCACAGCCGCAGACTCGTCCTCGAACTCCTCGCCTCCTCCGTCGACCTCTCCGCCACGCCCTCGGCCGCGCAGTGGATCGAGGACCACGGGGCGAAGCCCGACCGCTTCGGCCCGGACGCGGCCCGCGTCGACGAGGAACCGCGCGTGGACAACGACCTCTACGTGCGGGACTACGGCAAGTGCGTCCTCTGCTACAAGTGCGTCGACGCCTGCGGCGACCAGTGGCAGAACAGCTTCGCCATCTCCGTCTCCGGCCGCGGCTTCGACGCCCGGATCTCGGTCGAGCACGACGCCCCGCTGACCGACTCGGCCTGCGTCTACTGCGGCAACTGCATCGAGGTGTGTCCCACGGGGGCCCTGTCCTTCAAGTCGGAGTTCGACATGCGGGCGGCCGGCATCTGGGACGAGGAACGGCAGACGCAGACGACGACGGTCTGCGCGTACTGCGGAGTGGGCTGCAACCTCACGCTCCACGTGCAGGACAATGAGATCGTGAAGGTCACCTCTCCACACGACAACCCGGTGACCCACGGCAACCTGTGCATCAAGGGCCGCTTCGGCTACCAGCACGTACAGAACCGGGACTGACCGGCACACCGACCGGCGCAAGGGACACGAACATGGGACGAGTCACGGAACGACGCAAGGTGATCCGCGTGCGGGACGGCGCGGTCTCCACCCGGCCGGACACGCTCGTCGCCGAGGAACCGCTGGAGATCCGGCTGAACGGCAAGCCGCTCGCCATCACCATGCGCACACCCGGCGACGACTTCGCACTCGCCGCCGGTTTCCTGGTCAGCGAGGGCGTGCTCGCCGAGCAGGCTGACCTCCAGAACATCGTGTACTGCGCGGGGGCGACGGCCGACGGGTCCAACACGTACAACGTGGTCGACGTACGGACCGCCCCCGGGGTGCGCGTCCCCGACATCACCCTGGAGCGGAACGTCTACACCACCTCGTCCTGCGGCCTGTGCGGCAAGGCGAGCCTGGACGCGGTGCGTACGACGACCCGCTGGCCCGTCGCCGACACGCCCCGGGTCAGCGTCACCCCCGAGCTGCTGGCCGGGCTGCCCGACCGGCTGCGCGCCTCGCAGCGGGTCTTCGACCGGACCGGCGGACTGCACGCGGCGGCCCTGTTCACCGAGGACGGCGAGCTGGTGGACGTGCGGGAGGACGTGGGCCGGCACAACGCGGTCGACAAGCTGGTCGGCCGCGCCCTGCAGAACGGCGGTCTGCCTCTGTCCCGCTCCGTGCTGCTGGTGTCGGGCCGGGCCTCCTTCGAGCTGGCCCAGAAGGCGGTGATGGCGGGCATCCCGGTGCTGGCGGCCGTGTCGGCGCCGTCCTCGCTCGCGGTGGACCTCGCGGCCGAGACGGGGCTGACGCTGGTGGGCTTCCTGCGCGGCAGCACCATGAACGTGTACGCGGGTGAGGACCGCGTCGCCCTGCGGGCCACGGCCGCGCAGGGCTGACCCGCCTCCCCGCGACACGGCGGCGGGGCCCCTGCCGGCGGGGAGCGCCCCCTGCGCCCCGGGGGCCCCGCCTCGACCGCGTCAGCCGTCCGGCTCCGCACCGGCGATCCGCCGGACCGGATCCGCCACGAGGCCGTCGTGTCGCGCGCCGCCCCCGGGTGGGTCGTGCTCGGCCTCTGCGGCCCAGCCCCCCACCGATCTCGTCCCGGCCCCGGCCCCGGCCCCGACACGCGGGACCGGCGCGGTCCCGGCGGACACCGGGTGCCTCTAGTACTGATGTCCGGAAC
Source organism: Streptomyces sp. BK208 (assembly GCF_004364245.1). Taxonomy (GTDB): domain Bacteria; phylum Actinomycetota; class Actinomycetes; order Streptomycetales; family Streptomycetaceae; genus Streptomyces. Next base: position 135,187 of record NZ_SOAV01000011.1, read on the forward strand.
GGCCCCTCCCCCCGTCGGCCGCCCGAAGGACTGACCGCGCCATGCCGTTCCCGTCTCCCCGCCTCCTCCTGCCGGCCCTGGCCCTCCTGTCGTGCGGGCCGGCCCTGTCCCCTCTCCCCGCGCACGCGCTGTCCGGTGATCTCGACCGCGCCCCCGCGTTCGAGCAGCAGGTGCTCTTCGACGCGGCCCGGGATCCGGGCGGTTACGCGTGCTTCCGCATCCCGGCGATCGTGCGCACGACGGGCGGCACGCTGCTCGCCTTCGCCGAGGGCCGCGTCCTCGACTGCGCCGACGCCGGTGACATCGACATCGTCCTCAAGCGCTCCACCGACGGCGGACGCACCTGGGGCCCGCTCCAGGTCGTCGACGACGGCGGCGGCGACACCCACGGCAATCCGAGCCCGGTCGTGGACCGCACGACCGGCCGCGTCCTCCTGCTGTCGACGTACAACGCGGGCCGCACGGACGCCTCGAACTGCGCGGTGCCCTGCGCCCGCACACCGCACCTGCGGCACAGCGACGACGACGGCCGCACCTGGTCCGCCTCCCGCGACCTGAGCCCCGGGATCCGGCCGCCCGACTGGAACTCCTGGTACGCCACCGGCCCCGCGCACGGCGTCCAGCTCACCGGCGGCGCCCACCCCGGGCGGCTCGTCGTCGGCGTCAACGCCGAGACCTGGGACGGCACCCGCGTCACGGCCAACCACGCGGCCCTCGTGGTCAGCGACGACGGCGGCGAGCACTGGAAGACCGGCGCCACCGACACGTGGCCCGTCGCCGCAGACGGCACCTTCCGGCAGAAGCCCTCCGAGCTGACCCTCACCGAACGCGCCGACGGCGTGCTCCTGGTCAGCGGCCGCGAGGAGAACGGCACCGACCTGGGCCACCGCACCCAGGCCCTCAGCCACGACGGCGGCGACGGCTTCACGGCACCCTTCCGCGCCCTGCCCGACCTGTACGCCCCGCAGGTGCAGGGCGCGCTGCTGCGCCTGGGCGACCGCGTCCTGCTGTCCGCGCCCGCCGATCCGGACCGCCGCCGGACGATGGCGGTCCGCTCCTCCTGGGACGGCGGCGCGACCTGGGACAGCGTGGACCGCGGCACGGTCGTCACCCGGGACTGGGCGGGCTACTCGGACCTGGTGGCCGTCGACGGCCACACCGTGGGCCTGCTGTACGAGGGCGGGACGTCCGACGCCCGCGACGAGATCCGCTTCGCCCGCTTCACCGAGGACCGGCTCGCACCGCGCCGGGCCGCCGACCCCACCACCCCTGACCTCGCCGCCGGTGCCGCGCCCGCGACCGTGCTCGGCGGCGCGGGTACGACGGACGGCGCGGTGGGCGGCGCGCTCGCGTTCGACGGCGCCGACGACGCCGTACGGCTGCCCTACGACGCGCGGTTGCCGCTCGGGGACGGGGACTTCACGGCGGCGCTGTGGCTGCGGTACTCGGCGGCCGACGGGGAGCAGCCGCTGCTGTGGATGGGCGGCGTCGGCACCACGCAGCCCCAGGTGTGGCTGCGCGCCGAGCCCGGCAACGGGCGGGTGCAGGGGCTGATCACCGCGCGGGAGGGCGGGGCGGGACCGCGCTCGGCGTGGGTGCGCACCGACCGGGCCCTGAACGACGGGCAGTGGCACCACCTGGCGCTGCGCCGGGGCTCGGGCCGGCTCACGCTGTTCGTCGACGGTGCGGCGGTGGCCGACGCGGCGGACGTGCCGGGTTCGGTGAGCCGGAACTCGCCCTTCGGGGTGCACGTCGGCGAGCGGATGGACGGCCGGGCCCGTCTCACCGGCGCCGTCGACGACGTGCGCGTGTGGAACCGGGCGCTGACCGACGGGGAGATCGCCGCCGGAGCCCCGCCCTCCGCCACCGGGAGCACCGTGCTGCACCTGCCCCTGGACCGCGTGGACGGGACGGAGGCGGAACGAGGCACGGGCCGCTGAGCCCCACCGCGTCCGCATCCGCGCGCTCACGCCCGGCCGGGTCGGCCTCCGGTGCCGGCCGCCGTGTGTTCCGGGGCGTCCGGCGCCTCGGACGCGACCGCCTCCGGGTCGCGCGAGCGCCGCTTGGCGATCACCGCGCACACCATCAGCTGCATCTGGTGGAAGAGCATCAGCGGCAGCACCGCCAGCGAGGCCTGGGCGCCGAACAGCACGCTCGCCATGGGCAGTCCGGCGGCCAGCGACTTCTTGGACCCGGCGAACTGGATCGCGATCCGGTCCTGGCGCCCGAAGCCCAGTCCCTTCGCCCCGTACCAGGTCAGGACGAGCATCACGGCCAGCAGCACCGCCTCCACGACCAGCAGCCCGGCCAGCCGCACGGGGCTCACCTGGTGCCAGATGCCCCGGACCATGCCCTCGCTGAACGCCGTGTAGACGACCAGCAGGATCGAGCCGCGGTCGACGAGCCCGAGCACCTTCTTGTGCCGGGCGACGAAGCCCCCGATCCACCGGCGCAGCGACTGCCCGGCCACGAACGGCACCAGCAGTTGCAGCACGATCTCCACCACCGAGTCGGCGGAGAACCCGCCTCCGCCGCTCCCCAGCAGGGCGGCGGCCAGCAGCGGGGTGACCACGATGCCGACCAGGGAGGAGAAGGACCCCGCGCAGATGGCGGCGGGCACGTTGCCGCGGGCGATGGAGGTGAAGGCGATCGAGGACTGGATGGTCGACGGGACCAGGGTGAGGAAGAGCAGGCCCTGGTGGAGGGGATCGGTGAGGAACACCGGGACCAGACCGCGGGACGCCAGGCCGAGCAGCGGGAAGACCACGAAGGTGCAGGCCAGCACGGTGACGTGGAGACGCCAGTGCCGTACGCCGTCCATCGCCTCACGGGTGGAGAGCCGGGCACCGTAGAGGAAGAAGAGGAACGCGATCGCGGCGGTCGAGGCGCCGGAGGCGACGTCCGCGCCCGTGCCGCGGGCCGGGAGCAGCGCCGCGAGGCCCACCGTGCCGAGCAGCAGGAGGATGTACGGATCGATCGGCATCCGACCCGGCCGGCGCAGGCGTTTCACGGTGCTCCACTTGCTCGCTGCTTGCTACGACTCGTCCGACTCTTCCGACTCGTCCGAAGGGATCACGGGTCCCCGCTCCATCGTGCCCTCCCGTCCGGCGATCGGGAATCCGGTACACCGCTCTGACTGTCATCACGTTCACCGATGACCGCCGCTAGGCTGGCGGCATGTACGACCCCTCCCACCTGCGTACGTTCCTTTCGGTGGCCCAGACGCTGAGCTTCACGCAGGCCGCCCGGCGGCTCGGGCTGCGTCAGTCGACGGTGAGCCAGCACGTGCGGCGCCTGGAGGACGCCACCGGACGGCAGCTCTTCAGCCGCGACACGCACTCCGTGGAGCTGACGGAGGACGGGGAGGCGATGCTCGGGTTCGCGCGCCGGATCCTGGACGTGCACGAGCAGGCGACGGCCTTCTTCACGGGCACCCGGCTGCGGGGGCGGCTGCGGTTCGGGGCGTCCGAGGACTTCGTGCTGACCCGGCTGCCGGAGATCCTGGAGGCATTCCGGCACGACCACCCCGAGGTCGACCTGGAGCTGACGGTGGAGCTGTCGGGGACGCTGCACGAGCGGCTGGCCGCGGGGAAGCTGGACCTGGTGCTCGCCAAGCGGCGGCCGCAGGACCCGCGCGGTGAGCCGGTGTGGAGCGACCGGCTGGTGTGGATCGGCGCGGAGCGGCTGCGCCTGGACCCGGACCGGCCGGTGCCGCTCATCGTCTATCCGCCGCCGGGCATCACCCGCGCGCTCGCCCTGGACGCCCTGCAGCGGGAGGGCCGCGCGTGGCGCATCGCCTGCACCAGCGGCAGCCTCAACGGCCTGATCGCCGCCGCCCGCGCGGGCCTGGGTGTGATGGCGCACTCGCGCGGCCTGGTCCCGCCCGGTCTGGTGCGGGTGCCGGACCGGGCGGGACTGCCCGAGCTGGGCGGCGTGGACTTCGTGCTGGTGCACGGCCGGCGCCGCCCCTCGGCCCAGGGCGCCGCGGACGCCCTGGCGGCGGCGATCCTGGCGGGCGGCGACCGGCTGCACCGTCCTCAGCGCGCGGGCGTGGCGTAGGTGAGCTGTTTGACCCGGCGCAGGAAGGGCGAGGCCTCCACGTGATGGACGCCCTCCAGGCGGCCGAGCGGACCGCTGAGGTAGGCGTAGAGGGCTGCGGTGCTGCGGACGGCCGCGGTGGCGACGATGTTGGACGGTCCGGCCGTGGCGGCGGCGTGGGCGATCTCGTCGTGTCCGGCCAGGGCCTCGCCGACCCGGTGCAGCGCGGCGGGGCTGGTGGTGAGCCACAGCACCGCGGCGGTCGGATATCCGAGGATCTCCGAGTGGTACTCCACGTCGATGTACACGGCTCCGGAGCCCAGCAGCGCGGCCAGACGGCGTTTGACCGCTGACTCGGAGCGGCCGGTGGCGCGCTGGAGCTCGGGGTAGCCGGCCCGCCCGTCGCGTTCCAGGACGTCGAGCAGCGGCTCGTCCTCGGGGTCGATGCGGGCCGGTCCCGGGCGGCTCGGTCCGGTCTCCGGCCGCAGCGCCGCGACCTGGTCGTCGTCGAGGACGCCGAACTTGCGCAGCCAGCCGCTGGGCCCGCCGTAGAAGCGGTGCAGGACCTGGTGGGCGTGGATCTCCAGGACGTGCGGGGTGCGCGGCAGCTTGCCGAGGAGCAGGTCGTCCCGGTCGCCCGGGCTGCGCGGCCGGGTGCCGAAGATGATCTCCGTGCCGCCCGCGGCCAGCCCGATCCAGTTGGTGTCGGGCCGCTTGGCGAGGGCGTCCGCGATGGCGGCCGCGCTGTCGGGGACGCAGCGCAGCCGCAGCGTCCAGTGGTCCTGACCGAGCGCCGCGGGGTCCCGGACCGCGACCACCCGCAGCCCGCCCTCGGCGCGGAGCCTGCGGTAGCGGCGGGCGACGGTCTGGTCGGAGACGCCGAGCACCGCCCCGATACGGCTGAAGGAGGCGCGGCCGTTGACCTCCAGCGCGTTCAGCAGGCTCAGGTCGAGTTCGTCGACCGTGTCGGATTCCATCCGCAACGGGGCCTCTCCCATCGGGTTCCGTCACTCGAGCGCCGTGGACGGGGTCGATCTGCCGGTTCCGGTCCATCGTACGGAGGCACGGACGCGCGTCGGACACGGTGCGCGGAACACGGCTCGTGGAACACAGGGAGAAGACGGACATGCGTACATGGGGGCCGCTCACCGCGGTGTGCCTGGGGACGTTCATGCTGCTGCTGGACGTGACCATCGCCGTGGTCGCACTGCCGGACATGGCTCGCGGGCTGCACGCGTCGCTGAGCGATCTGCAGTGGGTGATGGACGGTTACGCGCTGGCGCTGGCCGCGCTGCTGCTGGGTCTGGGGGCCGCGGCCGACGTCCTGGGACGGCGCCGGGTGCACGTGGCGGGCGTAGTGCTGTTCGCGGTGGCGTCGCTGCTGTGCGGCCTGGCCGGTGGACCGGGGATGCTGGTCGCCGCGCGCGGGTTGCAGGGGGTGGGCGCGGCGGCGATGTTCGCCACCACGCTGCCGCTGCTCGGCTCGGTCTACCAGGGGCGCCGCAGGTCGATGGCGCTCGGCGTGTGGGGCGCGGTCAGCGGGGCGGCGGCGGCCGTGGGCCCGGTGCTGGGCGGACTGCTCACCGACGGTCCGGGCTGGCGCTGGATCTTCTGGGTGAACCTGCCGGTGAGCGTCGTGGCGGTCTGGCTGACGCTGCGCGTGGTGCCGGAGTCCCGCGGGGCGGCCGGGCGCCGCGTGGACTGGGCCGGCACGGTCACGTTCGCGGCGTTCGCCGGGGCTCTGACGTACGGGGCGGTGCGGGCCGGGTCGCACGGCTGGACGGAGGGCGGCACCCTCGCCTCGTTCGCGCTCGCGGTGCTGTCGCTGGGCGCGTTCGTCGCGGTGGAGCGCCGGGTCGCCGATCCGCTGCTCGATCCGCGGCTGTTCCTGCGGCCCGCCTTCTCGGGCGTGATGCTGGGCGGGCTGGCCTTCAACGCGGCGGCGTTCGGTGTGATGGCGTACACCTCCATATGGCTGCAGACGCTGCTGGGGATGAGCCCGGTGCGGGGAGGGCTGGTGTTCGTATGGCTGTCGCTGGCGTCGTTCGCGGTGGCCGCGGTGGGCGGACGGCTGCTGCACGGGGTGCCGGCGCGGCTGACCGTCGGCGGCGGGCTGCTGCTGATCGCCGCGGGGCAGTTCTGCATGGCGTTCCTGGACGCGGGCTCCGGCGCGTCCGCCCTGGTGCCGGGGCTGCTCCTCGTGGGTGTCGGGACGGGGCTGGTGTCGCCCGGTATCGCGGGGGCGGCGCTGGCGGCGGTCCCGGCCGAGCGGTCCGGCATGGCCGGGGGCGCGGTCAACACCTTCCGGCAGCTCGGGTACGCGCTCGGCATCGCCGTGTTCGGCACGGTGCTGACCTCGCGGATGTCGGACACGCTGCCGCAGGACGCGGCGCACGGCCTGGCGGGCGGTGCGGCGGGCGCCCTGCGGGGCGTGTTCGGCGAGCACGCGCTGCGGGCCGCCTTCGCCTCGGGCCTGAACGCGGCGGCGGTGACCGCGGGGGCCGTCGCGGCGGTCGGCGGGGTGCTGGTGCTCGTCCTGGTCCGGTCCGGCCACGGGGGCCGCGAGGCCGGTGTGACGGAATCCGCGGCGCCCGCGCTGAAAGAGGAAGAGGCCGCTCCGGCGGCACCGTACCGGGGGTAAGCGGGTCGTACAGATTCGGTGGAGATTACGGCACCGAAACTTACTCGATCGTCAGGAAACTGTCCGACCCTTCCCCATGTGAGCGCATTTTCTCCAGCTGACCAGCGCGAACATGAGCCTTGTCCGAAACAGGCACCCCTCCCGTCCCCGCGCCGGGTGGGGTAGCTTTCACCGCGCTGTGGGGGGCGTCATCACAAAGCGGGGAGCGGGGTTTGCGCGAGTTCACCAGTCCTCCGTTGACGTTGCCACCACCGGTGGGCGGTCTGGCCGACGTCGTCTTCGAGCATGCCGAGGAGGATCCGCGGCACATCGCACTCGGCCGCAAGGACGAGGCGGGGCAGTGGCGGGACGTCACCGCCGGCGCCTTCCGCGACGAGGTGCTGGCCCTCGCCAAGGGACTGCTGGCCCAGGGCATCCGCTTCGGCGACCGGGTCGCCATCATGTCCCGCACCCGCTACGAGTGGACCCTCTTCGACTTCGCCCTGTGGACGATCGGTGCCCAGGTGGTGCCGGTCTACCCGACCTCCTCGGCCGAGCAGTGCATGTGGATGCTGTACGACGCCGAGGTGACCGCGGCGGTCGTGGAGCACGAGGACCACGCGATGACGATCGCCACCGTCATCGACCGGCTGCCGCATCTGCGCGGCCTGTGGCAGCTGGACTCCGGCGCCGTGCAGGAGCTGTACGACGCGGGCGCGCACCTCGACGACGAGGTGGTGCACCGGCACCGCAAGGCGGTCACGCCGGAGTCGGTCGCCACCATCATCTACACCTCGGGCACCACCGGCCGCCCCAAGGGCTGCGTCCTGACCCACGGCAACTTCATGTACGAGGCGGACACCGTCATCGAGCGCTGGGAGCCGGTGTTCCACTCCAAGCGGGGCGACGAGGCGGCGACCCTGCTGTTCCTGCCGCTCGCCCATGTCTTCGGGCGGATGGTGGAGGTCGCGGCGATCCGCGGCAGGGTCCGCTTCGGCCACCAGCCGCAGCTCAACGCCGCGGCCCTGCTGCCCGATCTGGCGGCCTTCAGACCGACCTTCATCCTGGCCGTGCCGTACATCTTCGAGAAGGTGTTCAACGCGGCCCGGCGCAAAGCCGAGAAGGAGGGGAAGGCCGGCCCCTTCGAGAAGGCCGTCGAGGTGGCCGTGAAGTACGCGGACGCGGTGGAGGCGAAGGCCTGGGGCACCGGGCCGGGCCCTTCGGCGGGACTGCGGATGCAGCACCAGCTCTTCGACAAGCTCGTCTACGCCAAGGTGCGGGCGGCCATGGGCGGGCGACTGCGCAACGCCATGTCGGGCGGCTCGGCGATGGACCGGCGGCTCGGGCTGTTCTTCGCGGGCGCGGGCGTGCAGATCTACGAGGGCTACGGCCTGACCGAGTCCACGGCCGCCGCCACCGCCAACCCGCCCGACCGCACCCGCTACGGCACCGTCGGGCAGCCCGTGCCCGGCGTCACCGTGCACATCGCGGACGACGGCGAGATCTGGCTGAACGGCGGCAACGTCTTCGAGGGCTACCTGAACAACCCCAAGGCCACCGACGAGACCCTGCACGACGGCTGGCTGGCCACCGGTGACCTCGGCGCCCTGGACGAGGACGGCTACCTCACCATCACGGGCCGCAAGAAGGAGATCCTGGTGACCTCCGGCGGCAAGAGCGTCTCCCCCGGGCTGCTCGAGGAGCGGGTGCGCGACCACCCGCTGGTCAACCAGTGCATCGTCGTCGGCAACGACCGGCCCTACGTCGCCGCACTGATCACCCTCGACCAGGAGGCGGTCGAGCACTGGCTGACGATGCGCAACAAGCCGCAGCTCCCCCCGGCCGACCTGGTGCACGACGGCGACCTGGAGACGGAGGTGCGGCGGGCGGTCGTCGCGGCCAACACGCTGGTGTCGCAGGCCGAGTCGATCCGCACCTTCCGCATCCTGGCCCAGCCGTTCACCGAGGAGCACGGACTTCTGACGCCCTCGCTGAAGCTGAAGCGCAAGGCCATCGAGAACGCCTACGGCACCGAGGTCGAGGCACTGTACAGAGCGTGAGTTCCGCGGTCAGGAATGCGCGGGGGCTCGTGATCGTTGACGATGTGAGTACCACCTGACCACAACCGAAGGATCAAGAGCTCGTGAGCAGCAAGGTCCCCCCGATCACCCTGAACAACGGCGTCGAGATGCCCCAGCTGGGCTTCGGCGTCTGGCAGGTGCCGGACGACGAGGCGCAGACCGCCGTCGCCCGGGCACTGGAGGCCGGGTACCGCAGCATCGACACAGCGGCGATCTACGGCAACGAGGAGGGCACCGGCAGGGCGATCGCCGCCTCGGATCTGGCCCGTGAGGATCTCTTCGTCACCACCAAGCTCTGGAACAGCGAGCAGGGGTACGACTCCACCCTCCGCGCCTTCGACACCTCGATGGAGAAGCTCGGCCTGGAGTACCTCGACCTCTACCTGATCCACTGGCCCGCGCCGGCCGGGGACAAGTACGTCGACACCTACAAGGCGTTCGAGAAGCTGCTCGCCGACGGCCGGGTCCGGGCCATCGGCGTCTCCAACTTCCTGCCGGAGCACCTGGAGCGGCTGACCGCCGAGACGTCGGTGGTCCCGGCCGTCAACCAGATCGAGCTGCACCCCCACCTCCAGCAGCACACCTCCCGCGAGGTGCACGCGAAGCAGGGCATCGCCACCGAGGCGTGGTCCCCGCTCGGCTCCGGCAAGGGCATCCTGGACATCCCGGCGATCGTGGCGATCGCCCAGAAGCACGGGCGCACCCCGGCCCAGGTCGTGCTGCGCTGGCACCTCCAGCTGGGGAACGTGGTGATCCCGAAGTCCGTGACGCCGTCCCGGATCAAGGAGAACATCGACGTGTTCGGCTTCACCCTGGACACCGAGGACCTCGCGGCGATCAGCGCGCTGAACGAGGACCGACGGATCGGCCCGGACCCGGCGGACGTCAACTGAGCGGTCCACCTGTGAGGAGGGGCCCGGCCGCGCGGCGGCCGGGCCCCTCCTCCGCGTGACGGTCGGGCTGTCCCACGGGAAGCCGAGCCCCCCGCGTCAGGCCGGCCGCACCGCCGTGTACACGGTGTGCGCGACCAGCACGAACACGTCCCGACGCCGGTGCACGCTCGCCTCGTCGGCGGGGTCGAGCAGCCGGTCCAGGACGGCGAGGTCATCGGCGTCGAGCCCGTCGCCGATCCGCTCGCGCACCCGGGACAGCGACGTGGTGACGTAGTCGCGGGCCGCGTCGGACAGGGGTGCGGGCAGGTCGAGCAGGAAGCTGCGGGTGCCGGTGTGCTTCAGCCCGGCGGCGGTCAGCATCGCCGGCCAGTCCTCGGCCTCGGCCACGGAGTCCGGCAGGTCCGCGCGCATCTCGGCGAACACGTCCTCCTCCGCGGCGCGGATCCTGGCCTCCAGGCCGGGGCGCCCGAAGCCGAGGTCGCGGGGCAGGAAACGGGCGGGCAGTCCGCCCTCCAGGACCGCCAGCGTGCCGCCGGGTACCAGGTGCCCGCCGAGGGCGGCGAGCGCCGCGCGCTGGTCGGGAAGGTGGTGCAGGCTCTGGCCTGCCCACATCAGGTCGGCGGGACGGTCCAGCTCGGACAGCGCGGCCGGCAGGTCACCGGCGAGGGTGCCGAAGCGGTCGGCGAAGCCCTGCCGCTCGGCGCGGGCCCGGGCCCGCTCCAGGAGCGGTACGGCGCCGTCGGCGGCGACGACCCGGGCACCGGGGAAGGTGCCGGCGAACAGGCAGGAGACGACTCCGGGTCCGCTGCCGACGTCGACGACCAGGCCAGGGTCGCCCACCTCGTGGGCCAGCCAGCTGAGGGCCTGCCGGTACAGCGGCGTGTACAGCTCGGCCTGGGCCTCCAGGTGCGGGGCCATCCCGGCCCAGTCGAGGTCGCCGTGGTCGTGCGCGTGTCCGTGCCGGTGCGCGTGGCCCTGCTCGCGGGCGTGGCCCTGCTCGTGGCCGGAGCCGGACGTGTCGTGGTGATGGTGGTCGTGCGCCATGCTGGTCAGCCTCCCGTTCGCGGTGCCGCCAGGGTGCGACGGACCACCGACGGGGCGCAACCGTTGTTGCCGCTTCCGCAAAAGTCCGCGCGGCCACCGGGGCCCGGCGCGCTCGGCCGGGCCCCGGCGGCTCACCCGCGCGGCGTGCGCGGGAACCCGCTCACGACAGGGGCGGGTAGGCGTTCTTCATCAGCTCCTGGAACTGGGCGGAGAACCACTTCCCGGAGAGCGGGGCGTCCGGGAGGGCACCGGACATGCTGTTGCCGTTGCGCGCGTTGCCGGTGTACGTCGGGTCGCACATCCGGTCGAATCCCTTGCCCTCGTCGTTCGGGATCTCCTTGCTCGCGCCGTCCGACTCACCCGGCGGCTTCATCCACACGTAGGCGTCGATGCCGGGCTCGGGGTTGGCCTTGGGCCGTTCGCCGAGGCCCGCTCCGGACTGGTTGCACCAGTTGCCGAGGTGGATGCGGCGGTCGTACTTCCCTCCGTTGACGTAGGTGTCGACGTTCGTCGTGGCGCCGGGGCCGGTGGGCCGCTGGGTGCCTCCCCAGCCGTTGCGGGAGGTGTCGATGAGCATGCCGATCTTCGAGTCGAAGCCGATCGAGACCAGCTTCTCGCGCATCGCCTGGGCGTAGGAGAGCTCGTCGGTGTAGCGGTTCCAGTCGACCCACTTGGACTGGCGCACGGACGTGCCGTTCACACTGTCCGTGATCTTGAAGTTGTCCTCCTTCAGCGCGCTGTAGTTGGCGGTGTTGACGATGAAGCCCTGGACGTCGCCGAGGGTCGCGCCCTCGGTGGTGGCGGCCGTCTTGAACATGTCGGCCGAGGCGCCGAAGTTGTCGTCCCAGCCGAGCCAGCCGTGGTGACCGGCGTCGATGTAGTTGTAGACGTTGTCGATGTCACCGAGCTTGTTCAGGGCGTAGCCGACGCCCTTCTGGTAGTTGCCGTTGGCCTTCATCACGTCGCAGTTGGGCACGGCGGTCGGCCGGCCCGAGACGTTGGTGACCAGGTTGGGCAGCGAGTCGATCTCGACCGTGGTGACGATCCGCAGCGAGGCGTACTTGGAGTCGGAGAGGATCTCGGCGATCGGGTCGATGTACTCCGTCTTGTACCGGTCGATCTCCGTCGGGCCCAGCTCACCGTTGGAGGCGAGTGCCGAACAGTCACGTCCGGGCAGGTTGTAGATGACCAGCTGGACGTACAGCTCGCCGGAGCCCTTCTGCTTCAGCGCCTCGTCGAGGTGGTCGCGCAGGCCCATGCCGCCGTTCGCGCCCTCGATGGCCGCGATCCGGTCCAGCCAGACACCGGTGGGCTGGTTGGCGATCCGGCTGCCGCCGGGTTCGGCCGCCGCCTTCTCGGACCACTCCGGGTTCACGTATCCCTTGGCGCCGGCATAGGGGTTGTCCACCCGGTCGGACGGCCCCGTGGGGTCGGTCGGGTCCGTCGGGTCGGTCGGGTCGGTCGGGTCGGTCGGTCCGCCGTCGACGTTGCAGGTCACGCCGTTGAGGGTGAAGGTGGCCGGGACCGCGTTGCTGCCGCTGTAGGTGCCCTGGAAGCCGAAGTTCGCCGATCCGCCCGTGGACAGGGTGCCGTTGTACGACTCGTTGGCCGCGGTGACTGCGGCACCGCTCTGGCTGACCTTGGCGTTCCAGCTGTTGGTGATCTTCTGGCTGCCGGCGTACGACCACTTCAGCGACCAGTTGGACGTGGCGGCGCCGTTGTTGGTGACGGTCACGGCAGCGGTGAATCCGCTTCCCCAGTCGTTCTGCACCTTGTAGTCGACGGTACAGGCGGCTGCCGCGGCTCCGGCGCTCGCGGAGTGGGCGGCCAGTGCCGTGCCGGAGGCGCCGGCCACCAGTGTCAGGGCAGCGAGCATCGCGGTTCTGGTACGGGTCATGAGTGCGGGTTCCTTCTTTCGTGGGGGTGCTGCTGTCGTCCGGGGCCGCGCGTCCGTGGGCGCGGCCCGCTGCCGATCGGCATGGGGGTGCCGTCGTGATCGTGGTCAGGAACGGCCCGCGGGCACCGTGGATTCACCCGGGGGATGTACAGGCCGGCGAGCCGGCCGACGACGCGTCGGACGGGCCGTGGCGGTGGCTGCGACGACGCCTGCCGCAACGGCTAAAAGTCCTGAACGCGGAGGGTGGAGCGGGGGGTGGCGCATGAGCGACTCCTTGCAGTTCGGGCGCGCCGTGACGGACGCGTCGACTGGTGGAACCGCTCCCACTGGTGCAGCGAAGGTAGCGCCAAGTGACGGCAAAGAACAGAGGAGTTACCGACTTTCTGCCCGCCGGATCTGTCGAATCTTTTCGACTGTTCACACATCTTGACCGCACCAGGCAGCCTCCTCACTATGGGAGCGCTCCCACTGGTTCAAGGCTTGTTGCTCCTCCCTCACCACCCTCTCCGAGCCGCAAGGAGGAACCAGCACCATGCACTTCGGACACAGACCCAGACGCCGCACCGTGCGGCGATGGTGGACCGCCACGGTGGCGGCCCTGGCACTTCCCCTCACGATGCTGGGCACAGGTTCAACTCCCGCCCAGGCGGCTGCACTTCAGTGCAGCGTGGACTACAAGACCAACGACTGGGGCTCCGGCTTCACCGCCGAGCTGACGCTGACCAACCGGGGCTCCGACGCCATCGACGGCTGGTCGCTGACGTACTCCTACGCGGGCAACCAGAAGCTGTCCAACGGCTGGAACGGCACCTGGTCCCAGTCGGGTCAGAACGTCACCGTGAAGAACGCTCCGTACAACGCACGCATCGCCGCCGGGGCCGCCGTCTCCACCGGCGGCCAGTTCACGTACAGCGGCAGCAACGCCGCGCCGACGAACTTCGCCGTCAACGGCACCACCTGCGCGGGCGCGCACCAGCCGCCGATCACCGTGCTGACCAGCCCCAAGTCCGGTGCCGTGTACTCGCAGGGCGAGGCGGTGCCGCTGGCGGCCACGGCGGCCGCGGCCGACGGGGCCACGATCAGCAAGGTGGAGTTCTACGACGACACCACCCTGCTGGGCACCGACACCAGCTCGCCGTACGCGTACTCCGCCTCTGGCTTGACCGTGGGCAGTCATTCTTTGGTGGCGAAGGCCTACGACAGCACGGGCGCCTCCGCGGACTCCACGCCGGTCGGCATCACGGTCGCCTCGGGACCGACCGTGGTCGCCACACCCGGCCAACTGGGCGTCCAGCAGGGCGAGTCGGGTACGTACGAGGTCAAGCTGTCGAAGCAGCCGACGGCGAACGTGACCGTCACGACGTCGCGGGCGAGCGGCAACACCGGCCTGTCCGTCACCGGCGGGGCGAGCCTCACCTTCACCCCGTCGAACTGGGCCACCGCCCAGCGGGTGACGGTCTCGGCGGACGCATCCGGCAGCGGCTCGGCGGTCTTCGAGTCGACGGCCCCCGGACACGGCAAGGCCACGGTCACCGTGACCGAGCTGGCGGCGGCGAAGGACTACGACGCCCGCTTCCTGGAGCTGTACGGCAAGATCACCGATCCGGCGAACGGCTACTTCTCGCCCGAGGGCATCCCGTACCACTCCGTCGAGACGCTCATCGTCGAGGCGCCGGACCACGGGCACGAGACCACGTCCGAGGCGTACAGCTACCTGCTGTGGCTCCAGGCGATGTACGGCAAGGTGACGGGCGACTGGGCGAAGTTCAACAACGCCTGGAAGATCATGGAAACCTACATGATCCCCACCCACGCCGACCAGCCGACCAACTCGTCCTACAACGCCTCGAAGCCGGCCACCTACGCGCCCGAGCTGGACACGCCGAACGAGTACCCGTCGCCGCTGGACGGCACCGTGCCGGTGGGCTCGGACCCGATCGCCGGTGAGCTGAAGTCGGCGTACGGCACGGACGACGTCTACGGCATGCACTGGCTCCAGGACGTCGACAACACGTACGGCTACGGCAACTCGCCCGGCAAGTGCGAGGCGGGCCCCTCCGACACCGGGCCCTCCTACATCAACACCTTCCAGCGCGGCGTGCAGGAGTCGGTGTGGGAGACGGTGCCGCAGCCGACCTGCGACGCCTTCAAGTACGGCGGGAAGAACGGCTACCTGGACCTGTTCACCGGTGACGCCTCCTACGCCAAGCAGTGGAAGTTCACCAACGCCCCGGACGCCGACGCGCGCGCCGTGCAGGCCGCCTACTGGGCGGACATCTGGGCCGGGGAGCAGGGCAAGAGCGCCGAGATCTCCGCGACCCTCGGCAAGGCCGCGAAGATGGGCGACTACCTGCGCTACGCCATGTTCGACAAGTACTTCAAGAAGGTCGGCAACTGCGTGGGCCCGACGAGCTGCCCGGCCGGCAGCGGCAAGGACTCCTCGCACTACCTGCTGTCCTGGTACTACGCCTGGGGCGGCGCGGTCGACACCTCGGCGGGCTGGGCCTGGCGCATCGGCTCCAGCCACACCCACGGCGGCTACCAGAACCCGCTGGCGGCGTACGCGCTGAGCACCGACCCCGACCTGAAGCCGAAGTCGGCGACGGGCCAGTCGGACTGGGCGAAGTCCCTCGACCGGCAGCTGGAGTTCTACCGCTGGCTGCAGTCCGACGAGGGTGCCATCGCGGGCGGCGCCACCAACAGCTGGGCGGGCCGCTACGCGACCCCGCCGGCCGGTACGCCGACCTTCTACGGCATGTACTACGACGAGAAGCCGGTGTACCACGACCCGCCGTCCAACCAGTGGTTCGGCTTCCAGGCGTGGTCCATGGAGCGGGTCGCCGAGTACTACCAGCAGAGCGGTGACGCCGACGCCAAGGCCGTCCTGGACAAGTGGGTCGACTGGGCCCTGTCGGAGACGACGGTCAACCCGGACGGCACCTTCCGGATCCCGTCGACGCTCCAGTGGTCCGGTCAGCCGGACACCTGGAACGCCTCGTCCCCGGGTGACAACGGCGACCTGCACGTCACGGTCGCGGACTACACCAACGACGTCGGTGTGGCGGCGGCGTACGCCAAGACCCTGACGTACTACGCCGACCGGTCGGGCGACACGGAGGCGGCCTCGACCGCCAAGGCGCTGCTCGACGGCATGTGGGAGAACAACCAGGACGCGCTCGGCATCGCCGTCCCGGAGACCCGCGCCGACTACAACCGCTTCGACGACAGCGTCTACGTCCCGAGCGGCTGGAGCGGCACCATGCCGAACGGCGACAAGATCGACAAGTCGTCGACCTTCGCCTCGATCCGCTCCTTCTACCAGGACGACCCGGCCTGGTCGAAGATCGAGAGCTACCTCGAGGGCGGTGCCGCGCCCACGTTCACGTACCACCGGTTCTGGGCCCAGGCGGACATAGCCCTCGCCATGGGTTCGTACGCGGAGCTACTGGAATAGCCCCCGCTGGGTGCTCCGCGGGTGGGGCGGTCGTTCGGCTGCGGGCCGAGTGTGGCCGGCCGCGCAGTTCCCAGCGCCCTTTGCCGGGGCGCCGGGGACCGCTTCTCCCTCGGAGCACCTGACGGCTCCGCGTGCACGGTCCCGTCACCGGACGACGGGACCACCTGACCGGGCTGCCCCTGCCCACGCCTGGGGCCGCCCGGTCCTCGCATGTGTTCTGCTCCTGACGGAAGGACGGTTCCCCACCGTGCGAAGAACCCGGATCCTCACCGTGCTGCTGGCCCTCGCGGCCGGCCTGCTGGCGGGCAGCCCGCCCACGGCGCTGGCCGCCGATCCAGCGCCGCGGGCGGCTGTCACCGCCGACAGCTACACCTGGAAGAACGCCCGCATCGACGGCGGCGGCTTCGTCCCCGGGATCGTCTTCAACCGCACCGAGAAGGACCTGGCCTACGCCCGTACCGACATCGGCGGCGCCTACCGCTGGCAGGAGTCCTCCCGGACCTGGACGCCGCTGCTCGACCACGTGGGCTGGGACGACTGGGGTCATACCGGGGTGATCGGCCTCGCCTCGGACTCCGTCGATCCCGACCGGGTGTACGCGGCCGTCGGCACGTACACCAACGACTGGGACCCGGGCAACGGCGCGGTGCTGCGCTCCGCCGACCGGGGTGCGACGTGGCAGCGGACGGACCTGCCGTTCAAACTGGGCGGCAACATGCCGGGGCGCGGCATGGGCGAGCGCCTGGCGGTCGACCCGCACGACAACGACGTGCTGTACCTGGGCGCGCCCAGCGGCCACGGCCTGTGGCGGTCCACCGACGCGGGTGTCACCTGGTCCGAGGTGACGGCCTTCCCGAACCCCGGGAACTACGCGCAGGACCCGAGCGACACCTCCGGCTACGCCTCCGACAACCAGGGCATCACCTGGGTCACCTTCGACGAGTCGACGGGCTCAGCGGGCTCGGCGACGGGCACGGTGTACGTCGGGGTGGCCGACAAGCAGAACGCGGTCTACCGCTCGACGGACGCGGGCGCCACCTGGGAGCGGCTCGCCGGGCAGCCCACCGGCTACCTGGCCCACAAGGGCGTGCTGGACGCGGAGCACGGCTACCTGTACCTCGCCTACAGCGACACGGGCGGCCCGTACGACGGCGGCAAGGGCCGGCTGTACCGGTACGCGACGCGGACCGGTACCTGGACGGACATCAGCCCGGTCGCCGAGGCGGACACCTCCTACGGTTTCAGCGGCCTGACCGTCGACCGGCAGCACCCGGGCACGGTGATGGCGACCGCGTACAGCTCGTGGTGGCCGGACACGCAGCTCTTCCGCTCGACGGACAGCGGCGGCACGTGGACGCAGGCGTGGAGCTACACGTCGTACCCGGACCGTGCGAACCGCTACACGGTGGACGTCTCCTCCGCACCGTGGCTCACCTGGGGCGCGAACCCGACGCCGCCCGAGCAGACGCCGAAGCTGGGCTGGATGACGGAGGCGCTGGAGATCGACCCCTTCGACTCGGACCGGATGATGTACGGCACGGGGGCGACGATCTACGGGACGGAGAACCTCACGGAGTGGGACTCCGGCGGCACGTTCGCCATCGCACCGATGGTGCGCGGCCTGGAGGAGACGGCGGTCAACGACCTGGTCTCTCCGCCGTCCGGTGCGCCGCTGCTCAGCGCGCTGGGTGACGTCGGCGGCTTCCGGCACACCAGCCTGACCGAGGTGCCGCCGATGATGTTCACCTCGCCGAACTTCACCACCTCCACCAGCCTGGACTTCGCGGAGGCGAAGCCTGACGTCGTCGTGCGGTCCGGCAACCTCGACTCGGGCCCGCACGTCGCCTTCTCCACGGACAACGGAGCCAACTGGTTCGGCGGGACCGACCCGTCGGGGGTGAGCGGCGGCGGCACGGTCGCGGCGGGCGCCGACGGCAGCCGCTTCGTGTGGAGCCCCGAGGGCGCCGGGGTGCACCACACGACGGGCTTCGGCACCTCGTGGCAGGCGTCGAGCGGCATCCCGGCCGGCGCGGTCGTCGAGTCCGACCGGGTGGACCCGAAGACCTTCTACGGCTTCAAGTCCGGGAAGTTCTACGTCAGCAAGGACGGCGGCGCGACCTTCGCCGCGTCGGCGGCGACCGGGCTGTCCGCCGGTGACAGCGTCCGCTTCAAGGCCCTGCCGGGCGGGGAGGGCGACGTCTGGCTGGCCGGCGGCGCGGCGGACGGCCCGTACGGGCTGTGGCACTCGACGGACGGCGACGCGACCTTCACCCGGCTCCCGAACGTGGAGGCGGCCGACACGATCGGCTTCGGCAAGGCGGCGCCCGGCGCCTCCTACCAGACCCTCTTCACCAGCGCGAAGATCGGCGGTGTCCGCGGCATCTTCCGCTCCACCGACCGGGGCGCCACCTGGACCCGCGTCAACGACGACGCCCACCAGTGGGGCTGGACGGGCGCCGCCATCACCGGCGACCCGCGGGTCTACGGCCGGGTGTACGTGGCCACCAACGGCCGGGGGGTCGTCTACGGCGACACCTCTGACACCGGCGGGGGCGACGGCGGCACGGACCCGGGCCCGGACCCGGCGCCCACCGGCGCCTGCAAGGTGACGTACACGGTCACGAACCAGTGGTCGGGCGGCTTCCAGGCGGACGTGCGGCTCACCAACACCGGCACCGCCGCCTGGCACGGCTGGTCCCTCGGCTGGTCGTTCCCCGGCGACCAGGGGGTCACCCAGATGTGGAACGCCGAACACACCCGGTCCGGGCCCGCGGTGACGGCGAGGAACGTAGCCTGGAACGCCGACGTGGCGCCCGGCGCGTCGGTGGGCTTCGGGTTCACGGGCAGCTGGTCGGGGACGAACGGGAAACCGGTCGCGTTCTCGCTGGGCGGCCGGAGCTGCGAGGCAGGCTGAGTCCGAGGGGCGGGGCGTGCACACCGGGTGGCCGGGTGCACGCCCCGCAGCCGTTCAGGGGGTGTAGACCGACGGCCGCGGTGCCGTCGGCATGCCGCTGCCGAGGAAGAAGCTCGGGTGCGGGGGCTGGTTGTAGGCGGTGTTCTGCCACGCGAGGGCCGTGCGGTACTGGGTGTCGTGGAGGAGGGTCGTGACGCGGGTGTCCGTGTCGTAGGGGGTGGAGTAGATGCGCAGGGCCGTGTTGTCCGACGTGCGCCAGACGACTTCCTCGCGCCAGTCGCCCAGGATGTCGCCGGACAGCACCGGGGTGGCCTTGGTGCCGTTGTTCGAGGCGACGCCGGAGCCGGTGAGCTGGCGGGTGTCGCCGGAGGTGCCGTACTTGTCGACGTGGGTGCCGTCGAGGAGTTCACGGACGGTGTCGCCGTCCCACCAGGCCAGGAAGTTGGTGCTGGAGGGCTTGCGGCTGCCGACGACCGTGCCCTTGGGGTTGCGGATGCCGCTCTCCGCGGACGACCAGCACTCGGCGCCCGCGCTGCCCGACCAGATGTCGCCGCAGACGCCGCGGCCGTTGTCGCCGCTCGCGCCGGTGGACCACAGGATCTGCCCGGTGCGCGCGTCCGCCATCCACGACGAGGGCTTCGAGCCGTCCTCGTCGACCTTGAACTCCTCCAGGCCTGCGCGGGACGGGTCGAGGTCGCCGACGTGCATGGCGTCGCCGTGGCCGTTCCTGGTGGTCCACAGGGCGTTGCCGTTGTCGTCGACGGCCATCGCGCCGTAGACGATCTCGTCCCTGCCGTCGCCGTCCACGTCCGCGACGGAGAGCTGGTGGTTGCCCTGGCCGTCGTAGCCCTTGCCGCTGTTGGTGGAGGAGTTGGTGTCGAAGGTCCAGCGGCGGGTGAACCGGCCGTCGCGCCAGTCCCAGGCCGCGATCACCGTGCGCGTGTAGTAGCCGCGCGCCATGATCACCGAGGGCCGGGAGCCGTCCAGGTACGCCGTGCCCGCGAGGAAGCGGTCGACGCGGTTGCCGTAGGAGTCGCCCCAGGAGGAGACCGTGCCGCGGGCGGGGACGTAGTCGACGGTGCCCATGGCCCTGCCGGTCCGGCCCTCGAACATGGTCAGGTACTCCGGCCCGGACAGCACGTAGCCGCTGGAGTTCCGGTAGTCGGCCGAGGAGCTGCCGATGACCGCGCCGGTGCCGTCCTTGGTGCCGTCGGCGGTCTTCATGGCGACCTCGGCCTCGCCGTCGCCGTCGTAGTCGTACACCTGGAACTGGGTGTAGTGCGCGCCGGAGCGGATGTTGCGGCCCAGGTCGACGCGCCACAGGCGGGTGCCGTCGAGCCGTATGCCGTCGACGATCGTGTTGCCGGTGTAGCCGGACTGCGAGTTGTCCTTGGCGTTGGTCGGCTGCCACTTGAGCACGATGTCGAGGGCGCCGTCGCCGTCGAGGTCGCCGACGGAGGCGTCGTTGGCCTCGTAGGTGTAGGAGACGCCGTCGGGGGTGGTGCCGCCGGAGGGCGGGCTGATCGGTACGTCCTTGTAGCCGGCGCGGAACTGGATCGCGTGCACGGAGTCGCCCTGCTCCGTGCCGTTCACCACCGCGCGGACGGTGTAGTCGGCCTGCGAGGGGGCGCCGGCGTGGAAGTAGGTCGTGGAGCCGGTGACCGGGCTGGAGTTGACCTTCGTGCCGGCCCGGTAGACGTTGAACGCGACGTTGTCCGGGTCGGTGCCCAGCCAGCGCCAGCCGACCAGGTTGCCGTCGCCGGTGTGGACGCTGACGACGCCCCGGTCCAGGGCCTCGACCTGGCGTGCGGTCGCGGCCTCGGCGGGCTGGGGCGACAGTGCCGTCAGCCCGGCGCCGAGGAGCCCGGCGGCGGCCAGGGCGGCGGCCGCGGCGAGCGGGTGTCTGCGGTGTGGGCGGGCGGTGCGGGAGCGGGTGCGGGTGCGGGGGTGCCTCACGGGACGAACCTCCTGGAGGACGGATGGATTCCGCCTCTCAGTCGCCGCCCGGGGCGTCCGGGTTGCCGCCCTGTGCCTACGACTTGGCGAACGCCGTGAGCGTGAAGACGGGATCGGGCCGGGGCCTGTCCTGGTCCGGCAGGGCGGCCAGCCGCGCGGCGAACTCCTCCGCGAGCGGCTCGCCCGGCGGCAGTGTGACGAACCAGCCGCGCCGCAGGTCCGCGATGGTGC
Source organism: Streptomyces sp. BK208 (assembly GCF_004364245.1). GTDB lineage: Bacteria > Actinomycetota > Actinomycetes > Streptomycetales > Streptomycetaceae > Streptomyces. The sequence goes on from NZ_SOAV01000011.1 coordinate 156,315, forward strand.
GGCGCGGGCTGCGGCCCTGGCCGTGCCCGGTGAACAGGGCCCGTCCCACCGGCGTGAGACCGTGCTCGCGGGCGTACCCCTCGACGAGGTGGGCGGCGTCGTGGGCGACACCGGGCGGCCGGGCGGCGAGCACGGCGTCGATGTCGCTTCCCACGTTGTGCGAGGCGCCCTTGCCCACCGTGGTCACGTAGACCCCGCCGGGCCGCAGGACCCGGGCGCACTCGCCGACGATCGCCCGCACGTTGCGGGCACCGCCCGCGAGGTGCAGCAGCCACACACTGGTGACGGCGTCGAACTCCCCGCTCCCGAAGGGCAGTCGGCGGCTGTCCGCGAGGACGACGGCGCCGGGCAGCCGGGCGGCGGCGCGGTGGGCCATGGCGGGTGCGAGGTCGACGCCGGTCACGCGCAGGCCCTGGCGGGCGGCCGCGATCCGCCGGGTGACGATGCCGGTGCCGCAGGCCACGTCGAGCAGTCGGCGGGTCTGCCGCGGCACCAGGCTCAGGACGGCCTCCGCGGCGGCCGCGGCCCGGGGCTCGCCGCCGCGGGAGTCGTCGTACCGCTCTGCTTCCTTGTCGTAGTCGAGCACACCGTCAGTGTGCCCCGTGGCCGCCGGCCAGGTCCTCCACCCTGTGGGCGAGCGCGAAGTCCTTCTCGGTGACGGCGCCCTGCGCGCTGTGGGTGTGCACGGCGAGGGCGACCGTGTCGTAGCCGAGGGTCAGGTCGGAGTGGTGGTCGAGTTCCTCCTGGACCTGCGCGATGTGGACCACCATCGCGGTCGCCGCGAAGTGCGAGCCGAGCCGGTAGGAGCGGGTGAGGCGGCCGGCGTCGAGGGACCAGCCGGGCAGGGCGGCCAGCCGCTCCTCGATCTCCTGCGGCGACAGCGGTTCGACGGGCACGGGCTGCGCTCCTTCGCTGGTGGTGCTCGACGGGCGGATCCGTTTCAGCCTGCCACAGCGCGAGCGCCCCGGCGCGGACCGGTGTCGGCTACCGTCTGGCGTATGACCGCACCCGTCTCCGGCACCTCCTCCGCCACCGACCGGGGCGTGGGCCCGCTGCTGCGGGCCTGGCGGGAGCGGCGGCGGGTCAGCCAGCTCGAGCTGGCGCTGCGCGCCGACTCCTCCGCCCGGCACATCAGCTTCGTCGAGACGGGCCGCTCCCGGCCGAGCGAGGAGATGGTGCTGCGCCTCGCCGAGCACCTGGACGTCCCCGTCCGGGAGCGCAACGCGCTGCTGCTGGCCGCCGGTTACGCCCCGCACTACCCCGAGACGCCGCTGGACGCCCCGGCGCTGGACGCCGTCCGCGAGGGCATGGAGCGGCTGATCAAGGGCTACGAGCCGTATCCGGCGCTGGTCGTCGACGGGACGTACCGGGTCCTGGCGGCCAACCGGGGGATCGCGATGCTGCTGGACGGCGTCGCGGAGCACCTCCTCGCCCCGCCGCTGAACGCGATCCGGCTGACGCTGCACCCGGACGGTCTGGCACCGCGCATCCGCAACCTGCGCGAGTGGCGCGGGCACCTGCTGGAGCAGATGGAACGGCAGATCGCCCTGCACCGCTCGCAGCCGCTTCGGGAGCTGTACGACGAGGTGGCGGCGTACCCGGTGCCGCCGGCCGCACCGGGCGACGAGCCCGAGGAGCCGGTGCCGTACTTCGCGCTGCCGATGCGGATCGAGCACGAGGGCCACATCCTGTCGTTCGTCTCGTCCATCTCCACCTTCAACACCCCGATGGACGTGACGGTCGCCGAGCTGGCCATCGAGACGCTGCTCCCGGCCGACCCGGCGACGGTCAAGTACCTCCACTCGCTGCTGTCCTGAAGCGGGCCCCGGTCCGGAGTGCGCCGGACCGGAACCCGTGGGCTCCACGATCCCGCCGCCGCGCGGGCGCGGTCGATTACCCGGCAGGTCATGCCCCGGCCCGCGAGTGATCCACGGACACCCCTGTGAGGCCGACAGAGGAACATGACAAACTGTGGTGTGATCCGGGCGCGTTGGGGAGGCGGGGCGTGAGTGAGCGGCGGGCCGCACCCACCGTGGGCCAGGTGGTCCTGGGCAGGCGGCTGCAGGAACTGCGGGAGACGGCGGGCCTCAGGCGCGAAGAGGCGGCCCAGGTGCTCCGGGTGGCACCGGCGACCGTGCGGCGCATGGAGACGGCCGAGGTCGCGCTGAAAATACCGTACGTCCAGATACTGCTGACGGCGTACGGCGTCGCCTCCGACGAGGTCTCGGCGTTCGTCGCGCTCGCCGAGGAGGCGAACCAGCCGGGCTGGTGGCAGCGGTACCACGACGTGCTGCCGGACTGGTTCAGCCTGTACGTGAGCCTGGAGGGCGCCGCGCGGATCGTCCGTTCCTACGAGCCGCACTTCGTGCCGGGGCTGCTGCAGACCGAGGACTACGCGCGCTCGGTCCTGGAGGCCGGCACGATCGGCAGCGCGGGCGGGGACGCGGTGGAGCGGCACGTCTCCCTGCGCATGGAGCGGCAGCGGCTGCTGGAACGCCCGGACCCGCCCCACCTGTGGGTGGTGATGGACGAGACGGTGCTGAAGCGGCCGGTGAGCATCGACGGCCGGGTGATGCGCGAGCAGCTCGACAAGCTGCTGGACTTCGCCGTCCGGGACCGGGTGACGCTTCAGGTCGCCGAGTTCGAGGACGGTCCGCACCCCGGGACCTACGCACCGTTCACCCTGTTCCGGTTCGCGGAGCCGGAGCTGCCCGACATGGTGTTCACCGAGTACCTGACCGGCGCCCTGTACCTGGACTCCCGCACCGAGGTCTCGGCGCACCTGGAGGTCCTGGACCACATGACGGCCCGCGCCGCCTCGACCCAGCGCACCGAGAAGATCCTGCGCGCCTACCGCGAGACCTTCTGACCCGGCCCCCTCCCGAGGACACGGCGGCCCGCCCGCCCCGTGACCCGTACGGGCGCCGCGAACAGGTGCGCTCCCCCGCCCGCCCCTAGGTTCGGGAACCAGGGCCGGCAAGCACCAGCGACTGGTGAGCAAGGGAGCGCACGTGACCGACACGCGGACACCGCCCACCGAGCCGGGCGCGGCGCTGCTGCGCGCGGGACGCTTCTTCCGGCCGGGCACCGCCGCACCCGACCTGCACAGCATCGGACTGGTCGGCGGCCGGGAGTCGGACGCCTTCTACCGGGACCGCTGGAGCCACGACAAGGTCGTGACGTCGACGCACGGCGTGAACTGCACGGGGTCGTGCCGCTGGAACGTGTTCGTGAAGGACGGCATCATCACCTGGGAGACCCAGGCCACGGACTATCCCTCGGTGGGCCCGGACCGCCCCGAGTACGAGCCGCGCGGCTGCCCGCGGGGGGCGGCGTTCTCCTGGTACACCTACTCGCCGACCCGGGTGCGCTACCCGTACGTGCGCGGGGTGCTCCTGGAGATGTACCGGGAGGCGAAGGCCCGGCTGAAGGACCCGGTGCTGGCCTGGGCCGACCTCCAGGGCGACCCGGAGCGCCGCGGGCGCTACCAGCGGGCGCGCGGGAAGGGCGGCCTGGTCCGGGCGAGCTGGGACGAGGCGGTGGAGATGGTCGCCGCCGCGCACGTCCACACCATCCGCACCCACGGCCCGGACCGGATCGCGGGCTTCTCCCCCATTCCCGCGATGTCGATGGTGTCGCACGCGGCGGGCGCCCGCTTCCACTCGCTGATCGGCGCCCCGATGCTGTCGTTCTACGACTGGTACGCCGACCTGCCGGTGGCGTCCCCGCAGGTCTTCGGCGACCAGACGGACGTGCCGGAGTCGGGCGACTGGTGGGACGCGGCGTACCTGATCATGTGGGGCACGAACGTGCCGGTGACCCGTACGCCCGACGCGCACTGGATGGCGGAGGCCCGCTACCGGGGCCAGAAGGTGGTCGTGGTCTCGCCCGACTACGCCGACAACACCAAGTTCGCCGACCAGTGGCTGCACCCGCACCCCGGGTCGGACGCCGCGCTGGCGCTGGCGATGGGGCACGTGGTGCTCAGGGAGTTCTTCGTCGACCGCGTCACCCCGTTCTTCGACGACTACGTGCGGCGCTTCACCGACCTGCCGTTCCTGGTGACGCTGACCGAACGGGACGGCGCGCACGTCCCGGACAAGTTCCTGCGCGCCGCGGACCTCGGGCAGGGCGGCGAGGACGCCCGCTGGAAGACGGTCGTGCTGGACGAGGCGACGGGCCGCGCGGTCGTCCCGAACGGCTCGCTGGGCTTCCGCTGGAACGAGGCCGACCGGGGGAAGTGGAACCTGGACCTGGGCGACGTACGCCCCCGGCTGAGCCTGCACGGGCACGAGATGGCGTCGGGCGTGGAGGTGCTGCTCCCCCGCTTCGACACCGAGGGCGGCCCGCACGGGCAGGGGCGCGGGGAGGTGCTGCGCCGGGGGGTGCCGGCGACCCGCCTGGGCGGGGCGACCGGGCCGCTGGTGACGACGGTCTTCGACCTGCTGCTCGCGCAGTACGGCGTGGCGCGGCCGGACGTGCCGGGCGACTGGCCGGCGTCGTACGAGGACGCGAAGGCGCCCGGGACGCCGGCCTGGCAGGAGACGCACACCTCGGTCCCGGCGGCGGCCTGTGTGCGGATCGCCCGGGAGTTCGCGCGGACGGCGGAGCGGTCGAAGGGCCGCTGCATGATCCTGATGGGCGCGGGCACCAACCACTGGTTCCACTCGGAGACGATCTACCGGAGCTTCCTGGCGCTGCTCCAGCTCACCGGCTGCCAGGGCCGCAACGGCGGCGGCTGGGCGCACTACGTCGGGCAGGAGAAGTGCCGCCCGGTGACCGGCTGGGCGTCGCTGGCCGCCGCGTCGGACTGGTCGCGCCCGCCGCGCCAGGCGATCGGCACCGGGTACTGGTACCTGCACACCGACCAGTGGCGCTACGACCGGTTCCGCGCCGACGTCCTCGCCTCACCGCTGGGCGAGGGCCGGCTGGCCGGGATGGCGGGCGCGGACTGTCTGGCCCTGTCGGCGCGCACGGGCTGGATGCCCTCGTACCCGACCTTCGACCGCAACCCCCTGGAGCTGGGCGAGTCCTTCGGCGACCCGGTGGCGAACGCGGTGGCCGAACTGCAGGCGGGCACCCTCAAGTTCGCCGGCGAGGACCCGGACGCGCCGGAGAACTGGCCGCGGATCGTGACCCTGTGGCGGGCCAACCTGCTCGGTTCCTCCGGCAAGGGCGCCGAGTACTTCACCAAGCACCTGCTGGGCACCCAGTCCTCGCTCCGCGCCGAGGAGGCGGCTCCCGGCGAGCGGCCCCGCGACGTGGTCTGGCACGAGGAGGCTCCGGAGGGCAAGCTCGACCTGCTCCTCTCGCTGGACTTCCGGCACACCTCGTCGACGCTGCTCTCGGACGTGGTGCTGCCCGCCGCGACCTGGTACGAGAAGCACGACCTGTCCAGCACGGACATGCACCCTTATGTGCACGCCTTCTCCCCGGCCGTGAGCCCGCCGTGGCAGGCGCGCACCGACTTCGACACCTTCAAGCTCCTCGCGGAGAAGCTGAGCGAGCTGGCCGAGGACCACCTCGGGGTGCGCAAGGACCTGGTGGCGGCGCCGCTCCAGCACGACACCCCGGGCGAGATCGCCCAGCCGGGCGGCGTCGTACGGGACTGGCGGCGCGGGGAGTGCGATCCGGAGCCCGGCAGGACCATGCCGAACCTGGTGGTCGTGGAGCGCGACTACACGGCGGTCGGCGCGAAGTTCGCGGCGCTCGGCCCCCTGGTCGAGGCCAAGGGGCTGCCCGCCAAGGGCATCACCCTGAAGCCGGACGAGGAGGTGGCGCGGCTGCGGGACCTGAACGGCACGGTGCGCGACGGTCCGGCCGCCGGGCGTCCGGCCCTGGACACGGCGGTGAAGGCGGCCGACACCATCCTGGCCCTGTCCGGCACCACCAACGGCCGCCTGGCCACCCAGGGCTTCCACACGCTGGAGGAGAAGACCGGGCAGGCGATGGCCCACCTCGCCGCCGAGCAGGAGGGCAAGCGGATCACGTACGCCGACACCCAGGCGGCGCCGGTCCCGGTGATCACCTCCCCGGAGTGGTCGGGCAGCGAGGCGGGCGGACGCCGCTACACGGCGTTCACGCTCAACACCGAGCACCTCAAGCCCTGGCACACCCTCACCGGACGGCAGCACTTCTTCGTCGACCACGACTGGATGCACGAGCTGGGCGAGGCGCTGCCCGTGTACCGGCCGCCCCTGGACATGCACCGGCTGTTCGGTGAACCGCGGCTCGGGTCCGACGGGCACCACGAGGTGACGGTCCGCTACCTCACCCCGCACAACAAGTGGTCCATCCACTCCGAGTACCAGGACAACCTGTTCATGCTGGCGCTGTCCCGGGGCGGCCAGACCATCTGGATGTCCGCCGAGGACGCGGCGGCCATCGGGGTCGCCGACGACGACTGGATCGAGGCGGTCAACCGCAACGGCGTGGTCGTGGCCCGAGCGATCGTCTCGCACCGGATGCCGGCCGGCACGGTCTTCATGCACCACGCCCAGGAACGCACGGTCAACGTGCCGCTCGCGGAGACGACCGGCAAGCGCGGCGGCGTGCACAACTCGCTCACCCGCCTCCTCCTCAAGCCCACCCATCTCATCGGCGGCTACGCCCAGTTGTCCTGGGCCTTCAACTACCTCGGCCCGACGGGCAACCAGCGCGACGAGGTGACGGTCATCCGCCGCCGCTCCCAGGAGGTCGAGTACTGATGCGTCCGATGGCCCAGGTCGCGATGGTCATGAACCTCGACAAGTGCATCGGGTGCCACACCTGCTCGGTCACCTGCAAGCAGGCGTGGACCAACCGGCGCGGCATGGAGTACGTCTGGTTCAACAACGTCGAGACCCGCCCGGGACAGGGCTACCCGCGCCGCTACGAGGACCAGGAGAAGTGGCGGGGCGGCTGGGAGCTGAACCGGCGCGGCGCGCTGAGACTGAAGGCGGGCGGCCGGTTCAAGAAGCTCGCCGGGATCTTCTCCAACCCCCGGCTCCCCGAGATCAAGGACTACTACGAGCCCTGGACGTACGACTACAAGAACCTCACCGACGCCCCGCTCGGCACGGACTACCCCGTCGCGCGGCCGGTCTCGCAGCTCGACGGAAAGCCGATGAAGATCGGCTGGTCCTCCAACTGGGACGACAGCCTGGGCGGCGCGCCCGCCTACGGCGACCTCGACCCGATGGTGGAGCGCACCCGGCAACAGGCGTCGGAGAAGGTGCGCTTCGCCTACGAAGAGACCTTCATGTTCTATCTGCCGCGCATCTGCGAGCACTGCCTCAACCCGTCGTGCGTGGCCTCGTGCCCGTCCGGGGCGATGTACAAGCGCGCGGAGGACGGCATCGTCCTGGTCGACCAGGACCGCTGCCGGGGCTGGCGGATGTGCGTGACTGGCTGCCCGTACAAGAAGGTGTACTTCAACCACCGCACCGGCAAGGCAGAGAAGTGCACCTTCTGCTACCCGCGCATCGAGGTCGGCCAGCCCACGGTCTGCTCGGAGACCTGCGTGGGCCGGCTCAGGTACCTGGGCGTGGTCCTCTACGACGCGGACAAGGTGACCGAGGCCGCCGAGACGCCGGACGAACACGACTTGTACGAGGCTCAGTTGGGTGTCTTCCTGGACCCGGAGGACGCGCAGGTGCGGCGCGCCGCCGAAGAAGCGGGCATCCCGTTCGACTGGATCGAGGCGGCCCGGCGCTCCCCCGTGCACGCGCTGGTGAGCAGGTACCGCGTCGCGCTGCCCCTGCATCCGGAGTACCGCACGATGCCGATGGTCTGGTACATCCCGCCGCTGTCGCCGGTCGTGGACGCGCTGACGGAGACCGGGCACGACGGCGAGGACGCGGACAACCTGTTCGGCGCGATCGACACGCTGCGCATCCCGCTGGAGTACCTGGCCGAGCTGTTCACGGCCGGCGACACCGGCCCGGTGCGGGCGTCGCTGGAGAAGCTGGCGGCGATGCGCGCCCACATGCGGTCGGTGAACCTCGGCGAGGACCCGGACCCTGCGGTCTGCGCGGGCGTCGGCATGCGCCCCGAGGAGGTCGAGGAGATGTACCGGCTGCTGGCGATCGCCAAGTACGAGGAGCGGTACGTGATCCCGACGGCGGCCGTCGGGGACGCGCACCGCCTGGAGGCGTCGGCGCTGCCGGACACGTGCAGCCTGGACACCGACGGCGGCCCGGGCATGGGCGGCGACGGACCGTTCGGGCAGGACTCGGGCCGCAAGCGGCTGCCGCTGGTGCCGGTGGAGAACTTCCACATCCTGCGCAGACGGCAGACCGCCGACGACGAGCGGGAGGTCTGAACCGATGCCAGGATTCGAGGTGCTGTACCAGGCGGCGGCGCTCTGTCTGACCTATCCCGACGACGGCTTCCGCGCCCGGCTGCCCCTGCTGCGCGAGGCGGCGCCGCAGTTGCGCGGCTTCACCGACCACGCGGCGGTGACCGGGCAGGGCGCACTGCAGGCGCACTACGTGGAGGTCTTCGACTTCAGGAACCGGCACAGTCTGTACCTGAGCTGGTGGACCGACGGCGACACCCGCAACCGCGGGATGTCCCTGGTCCGCTTCAAGGAGCTGTACCGCGCGCACGGCCTGGAGTTCACCGGCGAGGAGCTGCCGGACTTCCTGCCCGCGGTCCTGGAGTTCGTCTCCCGCACCGGGGACATGACCATGCTCACCGAGCACCGCGACGCCCTGGACCAGCTGCGTTCCCGGCTCACCGCCTTCGGCACGCCCTACGCGTGCGTCCTGGACGCGGTGTGCGCCACCCTGCCGCCCGCACCGATGGGAGCCCGCCGATGAACGTCTTCCTGTGGGGCGTGCTGCCCTACGCCGCCTTCGCGCTGCTGATCGCGGGCCTGGTCTGGCGGCACCGCTACGACCGGTTCGGCTGGACGACGCGTTCGTCGCAGGTCTACGAGTCGAAGCTGCTGAACATCGCGTCGCCGGTCTTCCACTACGGCATCCTCTTCGTGCTCGCCGGCCACCTGATCGGGCTGTTCGTCCCGGCGTCCTGGACGCGGTCGATCGGCATCAGCGAGCACGCGTACCACCTGTTCTCGCTGTACGGCGGCACCGCCTCCGGGGTCCTCGCGGTCGCCGGCATCGCCATCCTGATCTACCGGCGCCGCACCAACGCGCCGGTGTTCCGCGCCACCACGGCCAACGACAAGCTCATGTACGTCTTCCTGCTCGGCGCGCTGCTCCTGGGCATGATCGCCAAGCTCTCCGACACCTCGGGCAACGGCTACGACTACCGCAGCACCATCGCCCCCTGGTCGCGCAGCCTGTTCACCCTGAACCCGAAGACCGAGCTGATGGAGGGCGTGCCGCTGCTGTACCACGTGCACGCGGTGGTCGGGATGGTGCTGATCGCCCTGGTGCCCTACACCCGTCTGGTGCACATGTTCAGCGCCCCCCTGCAGTACCTGACCCGGCCCTACGTGGTCTACCGGTCGCGCGACCCCAGACAGCTGGGGCCGCGCCCGGACCGGAGGGGCTGGGAGCGCGCGGGCTCCTGACCCGTGCCGCCTACCTTCCCGCCACCGGTTCCGGTCGCAGCACCAGGGCGCGGAGCTGCTCACGGGTCAGGGGCGGGGTCCGCAGCAGGGGTCCGAGCCGGCCGTGGCCGCGGTAACCGGCGCTGTCGCGGACGAACAGGGTCCGGCCGTCGGGGAGCACGAGCCGGGCGGTGAGTTCCTCGCCCCACTCCAGGCCGTCCTCGTTCCGCTCCCGCGGCTGCCGCCAGATGGTCAGCACCCGGCCGCCGGCCAGTTCCTCGCGCACGCAGTCGGTGCGGGGCGGCTCCGTCCCGGTCCGCGCGCAGAGGTCCGCGGCAGGGCCCTGCCCGTCGGGGAACTTCGCCTCCAGGTACTTCCGGTCGTGCAGGGCGACGCCGAGGTAGCCGACGCCGTCCGGCCGGCGGAGGGCGTACCAGCCGTCCAGGGCGCCCCGGGTCTCCCCGCCGGTGGCGGTCTTCCGGTCCGCGCCCTTCAGCAGCGCGGCCAGGGAGATCTCCTCGACCTCACCGGCGCCGGCGGGCAGCAGCCCTGCGAGCCTCCGCTCCCGCCCGGAGCCACCGGTCGGCTCGGCGTGCGTCGGAGGGGCGGCGGCCGATGCCCGGTCCGCCCCGCCCGAGGGCACGGCGGACACGGTGAACAGCGCGCCGGCCACGACGGCCAACGCCCCGCCGGCCACCACCGCGCGGCGCCTTCGGCGCACTCGGGACGCCCGGGCGAACACCACCGCCGTGTCGAACGAGGGACCGCCGGCCCTCTCGGCGGCCCGGGCGAGCAGGTCCCGCACCTCGTCGTCCCTGACGTCGCTCATACGAACTCCTTCCCCACCACGGCGCGGAGCGCCGCCAGCCCGCGGGCGGTGTGGCTCTTCACCGTGTTCTCCCGCATTCCGAGCACCGCGGCGGTCGCCTCGACGCTCTGGTCCTCCCAGTAGCGCAGCACCAGCACGGCCCGCTGCCGCGGGGTGAGGCCGGCCAGCGCCGACCGCACCACCATCCCGGTCTCCGAGTCGGACTCGGGAGCGGCCTCTTCCGGCAGCTCCCCGTACGCGTGTTCACGCCGCCAGAACCGGCGCCTGCCCTCGATGAAGGTGTTGAACAGCGTCTTGCGGGCGTACGCCTCGACGTTGTCCAGCCTCTGCAGGCGCCGCCAGCCGAGCACCACCTTGACCAGGGTCGTCTGCACCAGGTCCTCCGCCTCGTCGCGGTTGCCGCACATCAGGAAGGCGCTCCTGAAGAGCGCCAGGCGTCTGTCACGCACGAAGTCGTGCAGCGCGTCCTCACCGCGGTCCACCCCGCCCCCTCTCCCCGGCCGCCCGCGCGGACGGTCCCACCGTTCAAGTGCGGTGGCCCGCCCTCCCGGTTGCGGTCCGGGCAGCCGAATCGGGCGGCGGAGGAGTCGACGGCCGCCGCAACGTGCCGCCCCCGCCACCGCACTGAGAAGGAGTGCAGACGTCGGACACCGAGACCGCAGCGGGAGAAGTCAGTATGAGTGGAACACGCCTCCGAACGAGAACCGCCGTCGTGGCTGTGGCCCTGGCCGCGGTCACCGTGCCGGCCGCCACGGCGCACGCCGACGCCCGGTGGTCCGCCGCGGACCTGACGTGGGTGGGCGACGCGGCGCTGACCGGCGTCACCAGGGTGGACGGCGACAGCACCTGGGCCTACGGGGTACGGGTCGGCCAGGAGGGCAGGACCCGGCCCAGGACGCCGCTGCTGCTCGCCCACGACGACGGCGAGAAGTCCTGGCGGGAGATCCCGATGCGGGGGTTCGCCGACCCGTCCAACCAGATCAGCGCGATCGACGCGGTGTCGCGGGACGACGCCTGGATGGTCGGTGCGTACGAGGAGTCCCGGGGCGTCTTCCTCACCCAGCACTGGGACGGCACCGAGTGGCGGGTGGTCGACGCGCCGGCGCCCGAGGGGACGGAACTCGCCGGCGCCGGGCTGCTGGACGTGTCGGCACGGGCCCGCGACGACGTGTGGGCGGTCGGCTGGCTCATCGTCGTCGACAGCGAGGTACCCGACCCCGACAAGCCCGGGGGGACGATCCAGGAGACACACGCGGAGGCGATGATCCAGCACTGGGACGGCGGGGCGTGGCACCTCGTGCCCGTGCCGGACGCCGTCTCCCTGTGGACGAACTCCGTCACCGCCCTCGCCGACGACGACGTGTGGGTCTCCGGTTACACCTCCGCGGACCAGCCGGCGATGCTGCACTACGACGGGACGTCCTGGTCCCGTGTGCCGGTCCCCTACGACGGGGTCAACGGCGAACTCGTCGACCTGGAGGCCCGCGGCCCGGACGACGTCTGGGCGGCGGGCCGGAAGCTGAACGACGACGAGGACACGGGGCACGCGCTGCTCGCGCACTGGAACGGCCGCTCCTGGAAGCAGGTGCCGTCGCCCGCCGGCGCCGGTCGCGTGAACGACCTGACTCTCGCACCGGGAGGAGTGGCGGTCGCCGGGGAACAGCGGGACGGCACACCGTACGTCATGCGGCTGCGCCGTGGCCGGTGGTCGCAGGCGTCCGTCCCGCCGGGCGGTGCGGAGGGCACCCGTTTCCTGAACGCAGTGGCCTGGACCCCGCAGGGCGTCACCGCCGTCGGGTACGAGGAGAGGGCGACGGGCCTTCCCGGCCCGTTGCTGCTGACCGGCGGGCGCTGACGTCGCAGGGCCCGGCGGGTCCCCGCACGACGGTGCGGCGGCGCCGGGCCGTCCGCACCCCCCGACCCGGGACGTGGGCGTGCCGGAGGGCGCGGGGCGTCCGCGTCAGGCCAGCTTGGCCGACAGGGTGATCGTCGTGCCGGTCAGGGCCTGGCTGACCGGGCAGTTCTTCTTGGCGTCCTCGGCGGCGACGACGAACGCGTCGTTGTCGAGGCCGGGGACGGTGCCCTCCACGGTCAGGTGGATGCCGGTGATGCCCTCGCCGGGCTGGAAGGTGACGTCGGCGGAGGTGGTGAGCCTGGTGGGCGGGGTGCCGGCTCCGGCCAGGCCGTTCGACAGCGCCATGGAGAAGCAGCTGGAGTGGGCGGCGGCGATCAGCTCCTCCGGGCTGGTCTTCCCGTTGGCCTTCTCGGCACGCGACGGCCAGGAGACGGGCTGCTCGCCGATGCCGGACGAGTCGAAGGTGACGACACCGTTGCCCTCGAGCAGGTTGCCTTCCCAGACGGTGTGTGCGGAGCGCGTGGTTGCCACGGCGGGTCCTCTCGAATTCGCTTGCTGTACTGGGGCGGTGGTAGCCCGTGCCCGGGTTCCCGCCCCCATCCGATCACACTCCTGCTCGGCGCACCGGGAAGACCGGCCTTCGGGCGGGCCCGGGGGACGCGCTCGACGCGGGGAGCGGCGGGCCAGGAGGCAGTGGTGTCCCCGCGGCGACCGGGTCAGGGTGCGGTGGCCGCCTCCGCGCGCCGCCTGCGGGCGGCCATCACCGCGTACACCAGCACTCCCGCGAAGAGGAACAGCACGCCCTGGTAGACCGCCGCGTAACCGGCGCCCGCGACGAGCCACAGGGAGAAGGCCGCCGCGACCGCCGCGATCACCCCGTCCCGCACGAGCCGCGCCCGGTCGACCTTCTCGCCCTGCCCGGAGACCAGGTGGAAGATCTGGGCGGCCGCGGCGAGCAGGTACGGCACGGTCGCGGTGAAGGTGGTGACCAGGACGAGGACCTCGAAGACCTTCGCCGAGCCCGACGTGTAGTTGTAGACGGTGAGCAGGGAGGCGAGGACGACGGTGACGGCGACGCCGGTCGTCGGGACGCCGCGCCGCTTGCGCGCGAAGGCGGCGGGGAAGAGGCCGTCCCGGGCCGCCGCGTACGGGGTCTGGGCGCTGAGCAGGGTCCAGCCGTTGAGGCAGCCGGTCATCGAGACCAGGGCGGCCAGCGCGACGGCCCAGCCGCCCCAGGCGCCGCCGAACATGGCGTTCACGGCGTCCGAGAAGGGCGCGTCGGAGGTGACCAGGCGGTCGTGGGCGACGGTGCCGAAGACCGAGAGGGTGCCGAGAAGGTAGACCAGGGCGGCGCCCGCGGTGCCGATGACCGTGGCCCGGCCGACGGTGCGGCGGGGGTCCTTGACCTCTCCGGCGCTGACGGCGGCGGACTCCACGCCGAGGTAGGAGAAGAGCAGGATCGCGGCGGCGGCGGAGACCGCGCCGATGCCGCTGGAGCCGCTCGCGTTGAACGGGCCGAGGTTGTCCGGGTCGAAGAAGAACAGCCCGCCGACGGCGACGAGCAGCAGCGGCGCGAACTTCAGCACGGTCGAGACGAGCTGGACGGCGCCCACGTAACGGGTGCCGGCGAAGTTGGCGAGCGCCGGCAGCCACTGGACGACGAGCGCGGCCAGACACGCGGTCCAGCGGTGGTCGTTCACCGGGATCAGGACGTCGAGGTAGCCGACGGCGGCGACGGCGAGGGCCGCGTTGGACACCCAGGTGGTGATCCAGTACGCCCAGGCGGCGAGGAACCCGGCGAAGTCGCCGAAGGCCCCGCGGGCGTAGACGTAGGGGCCGCCGGTGCGCGGGTCGCGGGCGGCGAGGCGGCCGAAGACCAGGGCGAGCGCGATGGCGCCGACGGTGAGGACACCGAAGGCGAGCAGGCTGACGGTGCCGAAGGGGGCGACGGACGCCGGGAGCAGGAAGATGCCGCCGCCGATGATGTTGCCCATGACCAGGGCGGTGGCGACGGGCAGCCCGAAGCGGCGGGCGTGCCGGCCGGGACCCGGTGCGGGGTCGGTCGGTCCTGGGCGGGCGGGGTGGCCGATGTCGGGGGCCGCGGGGGTCTCCTGCGGTTCCGGAGCCGGTGGGGGGACGGACCCGGGGACGTGCATGGGGTGGTGTGCCTCTCATGGAACGGACCCGGGATCGCCGGGCCAGGCCATGGTCGGGCACGTTCCCGATCCGCGCCAAATCAGGCGGTTTTGTCCTGCACGAACCCGTCCGCGACGGGAAAAGGTGCGCCCTCGACCACGTTCGGCCGCAGATCGTCCGCGCCCACGGGCACCTGGGGGCCGTTCGACTCGCGCAGCCAGTCGCGGAGGATCCCGTGGATCCGCTCGGCGCCGACGATCTCCTCGCCCTGCTCGGCCGGGGCGGACAGCACGGTCGGCGACAGCAGGAAGGCGCGCGACTGGGGGCCGCCGAGTCCGCCGTGGGAACCGATCTGCTCCTCGAAGGCGAGCACCTCGCCGTCGGCCGGGTCGTGGAAGGAGTTGACCATGATGTCGGCCGTGTGCGGGAAGGAGTGCGTGCGGCGTACGGCGTCGGCGGCGCCGGGGCCGAAGGGGGCGAGCGGCCCGGGGTCCCGGTCGAGCCGGTCCAGGGGGACCTCGGCGCCGCGCGCGCCGAGCACGACACCACCGTGTTCCTCGCTGCACACCAGCAGGAAGCCGACGCCGGGGTGGTTGGCGAGGGTCGGCAGCAGGGCGGGGTGGCGGGCGTCGATCTCCTCCCGCGTCATCCGGTGCGGTACGTCCGGGAACGAGACCAGACCGAGGTTGCCGGAGGCCAGCACGATCGGCTCGGAGCGGCGCCCGGTGGGGGTGTCGGCGGGCCGCTGCTGTTCGGCGCCCTCCTCGACGGGGCGGTGCAGGGCGGCCCGCACGGTGTTGCGCGCCTCGGCGCCGCTGCGGGTGCGCCGGGCGCTGCGTGGCACGGGCAGTCCGCAGCCGGCCCGCACCAGGTCGGCGAGGGTGAGGCCGTAGCGGGCGCGGAACGTCTCACCGGGGCTCTGGCCGTGGTCGGAGAGGACCACGATCCGGTAGGGGCGGGGGGCGTGGTCGGCGACGTTCTCGATCAGGGCGAGCGCCCGGTCGAGCCGCCGGAGGACCTTGGCGGCGTCCCGGCTGCCCGGCCCGGAGTGGTGCGCGACCTCGTCGTAGGCGACCAGGTCGGCGTAGACGGCGGTGCGGCCGGCGAGCATGTCGCCCATGACCGCGGCGACGACGACGTCGCGTTCGACGACGGTGGCGAAGGCGCGGACGAAGGGGTAGAGGCCGCCCCGGGAGACGCGCGGGCGGACCTTGTGGACGCGGGCGCGGGTGGACTGGCCGATCTCCCGGCCCACCTCGGCGACGAAGGACATCGCGGTGCGCACCGCGTTGGCCGGGTCGGAGAAGTAGGCGAAGTAGCCGGACCTGGAGCGGGTCTCGCGGCTGCGGCGGCGGGTGGCTATGGACAGCACGAGTGCCTGTTCGTCGGCGCCGCCGCCGAACAGGTTGCCGCGGCTGGCGCCGTCGAGGCTGAGCAGTCCGCCGTCGCCGGTGCGCCGGACGGCGCGGTACTGCAGTTCGGCGGCGCTGGTCGGACGGTTGCAGACCATGACCTCGCCGCTGTCCTTCTCGTACCAGCGGAAGGCGGGGACGTCGTGGTTGCTGCCGTGCAGGATGCCGAGCTGGCTGGCGCCGGTCTGGCTGGACCAGTCGGTGCGCCACAGGTCGAGGCGGTGGGTGGCGGAGGCGCCGTCGCGGCCGAGCCAGCGGGCGACGGTGGGCATGACGCCGCGGTCGACGGCGTCCAGGAGGACGTCGTGGCCCACGCCGTCCAGCTGCAGGAAGACGGTGCCGGGCCCGGCCGGGCAGGGCGGCCCCGATCTGCGGCGGCGGTCGGCGAGTCGGTAGAGGCGGCTGCGGTAGGCGTCGTCGTCGCGCACGGCCAGCGCGCCGCCGGTGGCGGAGGCGACGGCGGACATGACGGCGGCCACCACGACCGCCGTCTCGGGGGCGACGCCGCCGCGTCCGGCCGGGTTCACGTCGATGGCGAGGAGCAGCAGCCCGCCGTTGAGGAAGAAGACGAGCAGACCGAGGACGAGGGCCGGCACGAGGAGCAGCAGGCGGACCAGGAGCGGCCAGACCAGCGCGGAGAGCAGACCGAAGGCACCGGCCCCGACCGCGGCGGTCATGGCGATGTCGGTCGCGCTGTCCCCGTCGGGCGACTGGAGCCGGAAGTCCGGCAGGATCCCGGCGAGCACGAGCATGGTGAGAGTGGACACGGCCCACACCGCGACACTCCGCCCGATCTGGCTGGCGACCCGGCGCCAACGGCCTCCACTCACGCTCCGCACACCTCACGTCCCCGGCCCGTCGTCCGTGCGGGCCGCCCCCACCCTGCCACAACGCTCCGGAGCGCCCGTTTGTCCCCCCGGGTCCGGTTCACACCCCGGGCCGGCGGTCAGCGCCCGTCGTACCCGGCCGTCGGCATCGACAGTCTGCGGTGCACGCAGGCCTTCATCCGGGCGTCGTAGGAGGGTTCCGCGTGACCGGCGGTCTCGACGCGGACGCCGCGCCGCGCGCACTCCGCGGTGAAGGCGTCGACGGAGGACAGCGCGCTCTCCAGCACCCGCAGGCTGGGCGCCACGAACAGGTCGTGGCCCGGCCGCACCCCGTCCCACAGGGCGTCGTGGTCGGGCCGCAGGCCGCACACCAGCAACTGCCGGGCGACGACGTATCCGTGTTCGGCGGCCCAGCGGGCGCACATGGCGTGCTGGCTGCGGGAGTCGACCAGGAAGGGGTCGTCGTCCAGCTGTTCCAATGGCGTCAGACTCGCGATCGCCGTCACCCGCACCGGACCCATGGTGTCCCCCCTCACCTCCCTTTTTCGCCGCTGACCCTACTCCTGGACGTAGGCTGCGGGGAGTCGCGCGAAGGAGGCAAAGGGGTGCCGGTGGAGCTCACGTGGTGGGGTCACGCCACCTGCACGGTCGAGGACTCGGACATCCGGGTGCTCACCGATCCTCTGTTCGTACACCGGCTCGCCCACCTGCGCCGCAGACGGGGCGCGGTGCCGCCGCCCGAGGCGTGGCGTGCGGACGTCACGCTCGTGTCCCACCTGCACGCCGACCACCTGCACGTGCCGTCGCTCGCGCGGCTCGCGCCGGGCACGCTCCTGCTCGTGCCCCGGGGCGCGCGACGGGCGGTGCCGGGGCTGCGCCGGCTCGGGCACCTGGAGCTGACCGAGGTGGCTCCCGGGGACGAGACGACCGTCGGTGATCTGCGGATAAGGGCGGTGCCCGCACGGCACGACGGGCGGCGGCTGCCGGTCGGACGGCACCGTGCCCCCGCGCTCGGCTTCGTCGTCGAGGGCGAGGGCCGGACGTACTTCGCCGGGGACACCGGGCTGTTCGACGGCATGGAGAAGGAAGTCGGGCCGATCGACGCGGCGTTGCTGCCGGTGGGCGGCTGGGGCCCGAACCTGGGTGCGGAGCACCTGGACGCGGGCCGGGCGGCCGAGGCGCTGGCCCGGCTGGCGCCGCGCGCCGCGGTGCCGGTGCACTACGGCACGTACTGGCCGATCGGAATGAACGCCGTGCGCCCCCATGAGTTCCACACGCCGGGACAGGAGTTCGTGCGCCTGTCGGCGCTGCGTGCGCCGGGGGTCGCGGTGCACCGGCTGGGGCACGGCGAGAGTGTGCGGGTGGAGGTCGCGCGGTGAGCTGGCTGGGGGCCGCGGCGCTGAACATACCGACGGAGCCGACGCAGCAGGCGTTCGGCTACCCGTCGCTGTTCCTGCTCGTGCTGATCGGGGCGCTGGTGCCGGTGGTGCCGACGGGCGCGCTGGTCAGTTCGGCGGCGGTGGTGGCGCTGCACCAGACGCTGCCGTTCGCCATGCTGATGGTGTTCGTGACGGCGTCGCTGGCCGCGTTCGCCGGGGACATGGCGCTGTACTGGCTGGGCCGGCGCGGCGTGGGCTCGAAGAACGGTTCGCGCTGGCTGGAGGCGATCCGCCGCCGGGCACCGGAGGACCGGCTGGAGCAGGCCGAGGAGAAACTCGCCGAGCACGACGTCGCGGTCCTGGTGCTCTCCCGGCTGGTGCCGGCCGGCCGGATACCGGTGATGCTGGCCTGCCTGCTCGCCGAGTGGCCGCTGCGCCGCTTCGCCCGGGGCAACCTGCCGGCCTGTCTGGCCTGGGCGCTGACCTACCAGCTGATCGGCGTTCTCAGCGGCGCCCTGTTCAGCAGGCCCTGGGAGGGGGTGGCCGCGGCCATCGCCCTCACCGTCCTGGTCGGCGGGGCGCCGGGGGTGTGGCGCCGGTTCCGGAGGCCGGCGAAGGCGAAGGCGTAGGCCCAGGCGCAGGCGCCGGGCGGTCCGCCGGTACGGGGGCGCGGGCGGGAGCGCGGGAGGGGAACGTCACTCCAGTACCCGGGAGCCGCCGACCGGCAGGTCCCACAGGCGGTCGCGGGCCAGGCCCGCCTGCTCCCAGGCGGCGCGCACGCGGGTGAGGGGTTCCAGGACCGGTTCCGCGGACAGGACGAAGGTGCCCCAGTGCATGGGCGCCATGTGGCGCGCGCCGACGTCCTGGGCGGCCCGTACCGCCTCCTCCGGGTCGCAGTGCACGTCGCTGAGCCACCAGCGGGGGTCGTAGGCCCCGATGGGCAGCAGGGCGAGGTCGATGCCGGGGTAGCGGCGGCCGATCCGGGTGAACCAGTGGCCGTACCCGGTGTCACCGGCGAAGTAGACGCGCCGGCCGTCGGGGTCGGTGAGCACCCAGCCGCCCCACAGGGTGCGGCACGTGTCGGTGAGGCTGCGCTTGGACCAGTGGTGGGCCGGGACGAAGTCGAACCGGACCCCGTTCAGTTCGGTCGCCTCCCACCAGTCCAGCTCGGTGACGCGGGTGAAGCGGCGGCGGTGGAACCAGCGGCCCAGACCGGCGGGCACGAGGACGGGGGTGTCGCGCGGGAGCCTGCGCAGGGTGGGGGCGTCCAGGTGGTCGTAGTGGTTGTGGCTGATGACGACGGCGTCGACGCGCGGCAGCGCGCTCCAGGGGACGCCGACGGGGGTGATCCGGGCCGGGGTGCCCAGGATCCGGCGGGACCAGACCGGGTCGGTGAGCACGGTGAGGCCGCCGATCCGCACCACCCAGCTGGCGTGTCCGGCCCAGGTGACGGCGACGGTGCGCGCGTCCACGTGGGGCAGCGGCCCGGGGGCGTAGGGCAGCCGCGGGATGTCGGCGAGTCCGCCGGGGCCGGGTCTGACCGCGCCCTCGCGGGCGAACCGGGCGAGGGCCTTCAGGCCGGGCAGCGGAGCGGTCAGCCGGTCGTGGAAGGTCCGCGGCCACACCCGGCGCTCGGCCGGCGGCCGGGGCCGGGCGAGCGGCGGGCGGTCGGGGGCCGTGTCGGTGTGCTCGGCGGACGTGGAGGTGCTCGTCGTCGACCGGGGCTGCTGCGTCATCGAGGGGGCTCCCATCGCTGAGCGTCGCGGAGACCGTCGAAGACCGCCTTCAGACCGGTCAACGCGCTTCGTACGTGTGGCAGTTCCAACGGGTCCGGGGAGGTGAGGGCTTCCGTACGCCGCTCGTCGGTGCCCGCGTCGAGCAGGGGGCCGGTGGCGAGCCGGACGCGCAGGGCCGGCAGGTCGTCGCCGAAGCGGTGGCCGCCGGGGGCGGGCAGGCCGAGCCGGGCGGTGAGGAAGTCCTCCAGTTCCTGGGCGTCGCCGACGCCCTCGGCTCCGAGGGAGTCGCGCAGCGGGCCCAGGTCGACGTACAGGTGGCGGCCGGCCTGTGGGGGGCGGGCCATGGCGCCCGCCGCGACGACGGTCTCGTGCACGGCGGCGGCCAGGCGCGCGTGCAGACCCACCGAGGCCGCCCGCCGGGCGGTGACCGGCTCGGGTTCGTCGAGCGCGTACCCGGCCGCGGCGGCGACGGGTGCGGCGACGCGGGCGCCGAGCGCGGTGAGCACGTCGAGCACGCGCGCGTGCAGACCGTCGCCCGCGGCGGAGGCGGGGAACCGGGCGACGGCGGCCGGCCAGGCGGCCGGCAGCAGCGAACCCGCCAGGTCGGTGACGACGGTGACCCGCTCGGGCAGCATCTCGGCGGGGCTGAGGATCACGGTGGCGTGCGGGTCGTGCAGGGTGTCGCGCCAGGTCTCGTCGCTCACCAGGTGCAGCCCTTCGGCGGCGGCGACCTCGACGGTCTCGTGCAGCAGCTCGGGGGGTGCGACGGTACCGGTGGGGTCGTCGGCGACGGACAGCACGAGCAGACGGGGACGGCCGCCCTCGGCGCGGACCCGGCGGACGGTCTCCAGGAGCGCGTACGGGTCGGGTACGCCGCCGGACTCGGCCGGGGTGGGCACGCGGAAGACGGGCCGGCCGAGCAGCCGTGCGTACGGCGCCCACCAGGCGGCACAGGGACGGGGCACCAGGACGTCGCCGCCCAGCGCGGCGGTCAGCGCCAGCAGCAGGGCGCCCGCGCCGGGGGCGGCGGCCACGTGACCGGGCTCGGTGGTCAGGCCGCGCCGGTCCCAGTAGCCGCACGCGGAGTCCAGGAGGGCGGGGGCGCCGCCGGCCGGTTCGCCTCGGGGGCGGCCCGCGGCGGCGGCGAGCACGGCGGCCGGTTCGGGCAGCACCGGCAGCCCGTCGTCGGGGAAGTCCGGGCCGTACCGGACGGGACCGTGCCCGGCGGGGCGGGAGCCCTCGCCTGCGCCCGGGCCGGGAGGGCCGGCGGGCGGACGGCGGCCCGAGAGGCCCGCGGCCGGACCGCCGGGCCCCGCCACCGGACCGTCGGGTCCTGTGGCCGGGCCTTCGGCGTCCGTGCGCCGCATGCGTACCTCCGCGCGGTCCGTACCGTCTGTCCGTCCGTGCCGTGCCTGTTTCCGTCGTCCCGTCAGCCCGCCCGCTGCTCGCCGATCCCTGTACTCACGTACCCACCGTGGTGCCCCGCCATGGCTCGGGCCGGCTTTGGCTTGCCGTGGCACGGGCGCACCGGCGCCCGTGCCCGGTCAGCGTTCCCCGTCCTCCCCGCGCAGGCGCAGCCGCAGCCGGTGGGCGGCGGCGCCGCACGCGCCCGCGATCAGGACGGCCCCGGCGACCAGGGCGGGCACGGAGTCGCCGAAGGTTCCCCCGGCACCGGCCCGCACCCCGTGTTCGGCCTTCGCTCCACCGCAGGAGGTGCCCTGCGGCGAGGACCCCTCGTGCGAGGTGCCGGTTTCGGGGCACGGCGGCTCGGTGGGGGCGCAGGACGCGCCGTGCGGGGAGGCGCCCGTGCGCGGGGCGGCGGGTTCGCGGCAGGCCGGCTGGGCGGTACCGGTGCCGCCCTCGTCCGGCACGGTCATGGTCGCGCTCCAGGGGTCCTCGCCGCCGGAGGCGTCCGGGCAGGCCCCGTCGACGGTCCAGTCCTCGGCGCCGCCCGTACCGTCCGCGGCGCCGCCTTCGGTACCTTCCGTGCCCGTCGCCTCCGGGTCCGCGGGATCTCCCGGATCCGCCGGATCTACCGGGTCGGCCGGGTCCGCCGGGTCGGCCGGGGCCGCCGCGAAGTCCTCGGCCGGGGCTATGCGTGCGGTGCCCCGGTAGGCGGGCCCGGACGTCGTTCCCGCGTCGTCCGCCACCTTGCGCAGGGCGACGGTGCCCTCCTCGAAGGCCGGGGAGGTGGCGTCGAGGCTCGCCGGAGCGGCCCCGCCGGTCGGGCCGCACGAGACGGAGACGGTGACCGTGTCGCCCGGGGCGGCGTCCGCCGGGCTGACCTGTGCGGCGGCTCGTCCGGCGGCCGGAGGGAGGTCCTCCTCCGCGCCCGGCGGGGGCACGGCCGACGGGTCGCCGGCCGAGGGCGGGGAGGCGGGTTCCCCGGCGTCGGCGGGAGGTGGCGGCACTCCCGGGTCGGCCGCACCGGCCCCCGCACAGACACCGAGGGCGGCACTGGCCAGGACGGCGACGGACAGGGCGCGGGCGGTGCGGCGCATGGGACGGGCTCCTTCGAGCGACGGCTGCGGGGGCACGGCACTCGCGCCCTCGGGCCATCACAGCCCGCCCGGCGGGGCGACGCCCGTCACCGTGCGCCGTTCGCGCTAACCCACCGTCCGGGCGGGTGAGCGGGAGGTTTCGGGACGCCCGGCTCCCACGGTGTGCCCTCCCGCGCTCGCCGCCCGCCTCAGGCGCCCGGTTCCGGGTCCCGCATCACCTGTTCGCGCACCCGGTCGCAGCAGCGGGTGATCAAGCGGGAGACGTGCATCTGGGAGATACCGAGCTGTTCGGCGATGCGGCTCTGCGTCATGTCGTCGAAGAAGCGCATGTAGAGGATGGCGCGCTCGCGCGGGGGCAGGGCGGCCAGCCGGTTCTTGACTGCCTCGCGGTCGACGACCGTGTCGAGGGCCGGGTCGGGGGCGCCGAGCGCGTCGCCGAGCGAGTAACCGTCCTCGCTGCCGGGCAGTTCGGCGTCCAGGGAGAGGGCCGTGAAGCTCTCCAGGGCCTCGAGGCCGGCCCGGACGTCCTCCTCGCTCAGGTCGGCGTGCTCGGCGATCTCCGCGACGGTGGGGCTGCGGCCCGAGACGGTCTGCGACAGGTCCTGGCGGGCGAAGCGGACGCGGTTGCGCAGTTCCTGCACCCGGCGCGGCACGTGCAGGGTCCACATGTGGTCGCGGAAGTGACGCTTGATCTCGCCGGTGACCGTCGGCACGGCGTAGCTCTCGAAGGCGTTGCCGCGCTCGGGGTCGTACCGGTCGACGGCCTTGACGAGGCCGAGGGCGGCGACCTGCCGCAGGTCTTCGTAGCTCTCGCCGCGGCTGCGGAAGCGTCCCGCCAGCCGTTCGGCCATGGGCAGCCAGGCCTCCACGATCCGGTCGCGGACGGCGTCGCGCTCCGGACCGTCGGGCAGGGTGGCCAGCCGGCGGAACGCGTCGGCGGTGTCGGGGGCGTCGTCGTGCGGGTGCTTCACACTGGCGTGGATCGGCATGTGCGTCGCAACTCCCTCGGAGTGCGGGGTCCCGTCGCCGTGCCGGACGATGATCCGTTCGGCGGGACCCGCACGGGGGGCCGGGTTCTGGCGGTATCCGGCTCACGGTGCGGGCGGCACCGGTACGACGACGCGGGCCCTGGAGGTCGGGCGGTCACCGTGGGAGGACGTCCAGCCCGCTCGGACGCATCCGGGGCGGCGCCGCGCCGCTCCCACGGACGTGCCTCCTGTCCGAAGCACTGAACTTGCGCCTGCCCCCTGCCTCCCACGGCAAACACCCGACTTCTCAGCCCTTGCGCGCCTGGTGGAAGCGGATCATGTTGCCGGCCGGGTCGCGGAAGGCGCAGTCGCGGACGCCGTAGGGCTGGTCGACCGGTTCCTGGAGGACCTCGGCGCCCGCGGCGCGGAGGTGCTCGAAGGTGGCGTCGACGTCGTCGGTGCTGAGGATGACGCCGCGCAGGTGGCCCTTGGCCAGCAGTTCGGCCATGGCCTTCCTGTCGGCGGCCGACGCGTTCGGGTCGGCCAGCGGGGGTTCGAGGACGATGTCCACGTCGGGCTGGGCCGGGGAGCCGACCGTCACCCAGCGCATACCCTCGAACCCCACGTCGTTGCGGACCTCGAGGCCGAGCACGTCCCGGTAGAAGGTGAGCGCCTCGTCGTGGTCGTCGACGGCGATGAAGCACTGCGAGAGGTTGATGTCCATGCACGTCACGCTACGGGCGGTGGTGCGGACGTCGCTTCTCCGTTCCTGACCGACTCGCAATCCCCGAACGGCGTCCCGCCCCCGACCGACTCGCGGTCGGCCGGGCGAGGCGGTCGCCGGCCTCGGGGCGGCGAGGGCACCCGTCCGACGCCCCGTCCGACGCCCGTCCCTCGGTCGGTCCGGTGCCGCCGGCCGGTCAGCTCTTGCGACCCGGCTCCCCGTTCCGCACCGGCCGGGTGTGGACCCTGGCGACGCAGGCCGGGACGGCGGCGCCGTCGGAGTGGTCGCGGTCCCGGTAGGCGCTCGGGCTCTCCCCGACCAGTTCGGTGAAGCGCGAGCTGAACGATCCCAGCGAGGTACAGCCCACCGCGAAGCAGACCTCGGTGACGCTCAAGTCGCCGCGCCGCAGCAGCGCCATGGCGCGTTCGATGCGGCGCGTCATCAGGTAGCTGTACGGCGTCTCCCCGTACGCGGCGCGGAAGCTGCGGGAGAAGTGGCCGGCCGACATGAGGGCGACGCGCGCCAGCGCCGGCACGTCGAGCGGCTCGGCGTACTCGCGGTCCATCAGGTCGCGGGCCCGCCGCAGCCGGGCCAGGTCCTCCAGCGTCGTCACCCGGTCACGATCCCACAGCGCCGGACGCCCCGGAAAGGGCTTCCGGCGCCGAGGGGCGCGGCCGCCGTCGGCCTCAGGCGCCGACGTAGGCGGCGAGGTGCTCGCCGGTGAGGGTGGAACGGGCGGCGACGAGGTCGGCCGGGGTGCCCTCGAAGACGACCCGGCCGCCGTCGTGTCCGGCACCGGGGCCGAGGTCGATGATCCAGTCGGCGTGCGCCATGACGGCCTGGTGGTGCTCGATGACGATGACCGACTTCCCGGCGTCGACGAGGCGGTCGAGCAGGCCGAGCAGCTGCTCGACGTCCGCGAGGTGCAGCCCCGTGGTGGGCTCGTCGAGGACGTAGACCCCGCCCTTCTCGCTCATGTGCGTGGCCAGCTTGAGCCGCTGCCGCTCGCCGCCGGACAGCGTGGTGAGCGGCTGGCCGAGGGTGAGGTAGCCGAGCCCGACGTCGGAGAGCCGCTGGAGGATCTTGTGCGCGGCCGGGGTGCGCGCCTCCCCGGTGCCGAAGAACTCCTCGGCCCGGTCGACCGGCATCGCCAGCACCTCGCTGATGTCGCGGCCGCCGAAGCGGTACTCCAGCACGGCGGGCTGGAACCGCTTGCCCTCGCAGTCCTCGCAGGGTGCGGCGACGCCGGCCATCATCGCCAGGTCGGTGTAGATGACACCGGCGCCGTTGCAGGTGGGGCAGGCGCCCTCGGAGTTGGCGCTGAACAGGGCCGGCTTCACGCCGTTGGCCTTGGCGAAGGCCTTGCGGATCGGGTCGAGCAGTCCCGTGTACGTCGCCGGGTTGCTGCGCCGCGAGCCCTTGATGGGGCTCTGGTCGACCGATACGACGCCGGCACCGGCCGGGACCGAGCCGTGGATCAGGGAGCTCTTGCCGGAGCCCGCCACGCCGGTGACCACGCAGAGCACGCCGAGCGGGACGTCGACGTCGACGTCCTGGAGGTTGTGCCGGCGGGCGCCGCGGATCTCCAGGGCTCCGGTGGGCTTGCGGACCGACTCCTTGAGGGCGGCCCGGTCGTCGAGGTGGCGGCCGGTGACGGTGTCCGCGGCCCGCAGCTCCCCGACGGTGCCCTGGAAGCAGACGGTGCCGCCTGCCGTGCCGGCGCCCGGGCCGAGGTCGATCACGTGGTCGGCGATCGCGATGGCCTCCGGCTTGTGCTCGACGACGAGGACGGTGTTGCCCTTGTCCCGCAGGCGCAGCAGCAGGTCGTTCATGCGCTGGATGTCGTGGGGGTGCAGTCCGACGGTGGGCTCGTCGAAGACGTACGTGGTGTCGGTGAGCGAGGAGCCGAGGTGGCGGACCATCTTGACGCGCTGTGCCTCGCCGCCGGACAGGGTGCCGGCCGGCCGGTCGAGCGAGAGGTAGCCGAGCCCGATCTCCACGAAGGAGTCGAGGGCGTCCCGCAGGGCCGTCAGCAGCGGCGCCACCGAGGGCTCGTCGAGGTCGCGGACCCATCCGGCCAGGTCCCGGATCTCCATCGCGCAGGCGTCGGCGATGCTGATCTTCCCGATCCGGGACGACCTGGCGCCCTCGCTCAGCCGGGTGCCCTCGCACTCGGGGCAGGTGGTGAAGGTGACGGCCCGCTCCACGAACGCCCTGATGTGCGGCTGCATCGCCTCCTTGTCCTTGGACAGGAACGACTTCTGGATCTTCGGGACGAGGCCCTCGTAGGTGAGGTTGACGCCGTTGACCTTGACCTTGACCGGTTCGCCGTAGAGGAAGTCCCGCAGTTCCGTCTCGGTGTAGTCGCGGATCGGCTTGTCCGGGTCGACGAAGCCGGACTGGGCGTACACCTGCACGGTCCACTGGCTGTCCGACTTCCAGCCGGGGATGGTGAAGGCCCCCTCGGCGAGCGACTTGGAGTCGTCGTAGAGCTGGGCGAGGTCGATGTCGGAGACGGTGCCGCGGCCCTCGCAGTGGGTGCACATGCCGCCGGTGCGCTGGAAGGTCGCCTTCACCGCCTTCCTGGCGCCCCGCTCGACGGTGATCGCGCCGCTGGCCCGGACCGAGGCGGTGTTGAAGGAGTACGCGCTGGGCGGGCCGATGTGCGGGTCGCCGAGGCGGCTGAAGAGGATGCGCAGCATCGCGTTGACGTCGGTGGCGGTGCCGACGGTGGAGCGGGGGTCGGCGCCCATGCGCTGCTGGTCCACGATGATCGCGGTCGTCAGGCCGTCCAGGACGTCCACCTCGGGCCGCGCGAGGGTGGGCATGAAGCCCTGCACGAACGCGCTGTAGGTCTCGTTGATCAGCCGCTGCGACTCGGCGGCGATCGTGTTGAACACCAGCGAGCTCTTGCCCGAGCCGGAGACGCCGGTGAACACCGTCAGCCGGCGCTTGGGGATCTCGACGCTGACGTCCTTGAGGTTGTTCTCACGGGCGCCGTGCACACGGATCAGGTCGTGGCTGTCGGCGGCGTGCGAACCGGACGCCCGCGGGTCCGTCCTCTTGGCGCTGCTCATCGTCTCTCCGTCCGTCGGGGGCTCGTCGAGGTGACGCCCTCGGTGCCTGGTCACACGCTAGAGGGGACGCCGCGGCCCGCGCTTCTCGATTCCTGATCCGGTGGAAATCGGAACGGACCCGTCCGTGTCGGCCCGCGGTGTCCGGGTACGCGGTCGGCACCCGTTCAGGATGTGGAGGGAGACATGCAGCGAGGCAGCGACCGGATGAGCGTCCACCGCGACGACGAGATGAAGCACGAACTGCAGGGTCTGCTCCGGTCCGGGCACTCCACCCGCACCGAGGAGTGGAACGACCCGGAACCGGCCGCCGAGGACGACCCGGACGTCACGTACGGACCGGTGACGCCGGGCCGCGGACCAACGTACCTGGAGGCCCTGCGGCTGGAGCTGGCCCGGAACCTGACCCGGGGCAGCTTTCCCGCGGGACCGCGGGAACTGACCCGCACCCTGCGCCGGGGCAACGCGCCGGACGCCCTCGTCGAAGGGCTGGACCGGCTGCCGCACAAGGCGCGCTACGACAACGTCCAGGAGCTGGCGGTGGCCCTCACCGAGAGCGGCCCGTCCGGAGCCTCCGGCACGTGAGGACCCGGTACGTGAAGACCCCTCCGGTACGTGAAGACCCCTCCGGTACGTGAAGGAAGGAAATCCGAACTCCATGCGCATCGCATTTCTCACCGCGCCCGAGGGCGTGGAACAGGTCGAACTGACCGAGCCGTGGAAGGCCGCGAAGGACGCCGGTCACGAGCCGGTGCTCGTCTCCACGCAGTCCGGTGAGGTCCAGGGCTTCAACCATCTCGACAAGGCGGACACGTTCCCGGTGGACGAGGTGGTGGGCAGCGCGTCCGCCGACTCGTTCGGCGGCCTCGTGCTGCCCGGCGGGGTGGCGAACCCGGACTTCCTGCGGACCGACGAGAAGGCCGTGTCGTTCGTCAGGGACTTCTTCGAACAGGGCCGGCCGGTTGCGGCCATCTGCCACGCGCCGTGGACCCTGATCGAGGCGGACGTGGTCCGCGGCCGGACTGTGACCTCCTGGCCGAGTCTGCGGACGGATCTGCGCAACGCGGGCGCCACGTGGGTCGACGAGCAGGTGCAGGTCTGCGACAAGGGCGGCAACGTCCTGATCACGAGCCGCAAGCCGGACGACCTTGCGGCGTTCTGCGAGACCTTCCTGGCCCAGTTCGCCAAGGCGGGCTGAGCCGGGCGGCCGACGCGCCGGTCCGGGGGAACCGCCGGGCCGACGGGACCGCATCGACCTGCGGGCCACCGGTGACGTACCGATCGCCGGTGGCCCGCGGCCGTGCTCAGCCGCCGGGCGCGGCGCCCTGGCCGCAGCCGCGCTCCCGGGCGCCCTCGCGGGTGCGGCCGGGGGCCACCGGGCGCCTGGGGTTGCGGCGCAGCCACTCGCCCTCCAGCCCGGCCATGCGGTCGTTGTGGGCCCGCAGCGCGTCGTTCGACCCGTACAGCAGGGTGTCGTGGCGCGTGCGGTGGATGGTCTCCAGCTCTTTCATGAGCTGCTGGTCGTCCAGTCTGCCCGGGTCCACTCCGGTCACGGTGTCGTCCCGCGTGTCGTGTTCGTTCATGCGTCCCGGGTACCCGCCCCGCAGCACTACGACCCCCGAGCGGCACCCGGGAGGGCAGCCACATGGACCTCGCGTTTCTGCACCCCCTCTACGAGCATCAGGGACCCTGGGCCTCCGTCTACGTCGACCTCTCCCGGCACACGGAGGACACCGCCCACGAGCGTGAGCTGACGGCCGCCGCGGTGGCCCGGGAGCTGGCGGAGCAGGGCGCGGACGACGCCACCTGTCAGGCGGTGCGCAAGGCGGTCGACGAGCTGAGGCACGCCTCCGACCCGCACGGGCGGGCCCTGTTCGCGTGCGCCGGTCAGGTGGTCCTCGACCCGCCGCTGGCCCGCCCCCCGTACGGCGGGACCACGGCCGACTGGGCCCCGCTGCCGCACGTCACGCCGCTGCTGGACCTGGCGGGAGAGGACCCGGTGTGCGTGGTGGCCTACATCGACCGCAAGGGAGCCGACTTCGAGCTGCGCAGCGCGCTGGGCAGCTCCGACGCGGGCGGTGTGACCGGCAGGCAGTGGCCGCTGCACCGCACGAGCAGCTCGGACTGGTCGGAGCGCCACTTCCAGCTCCGGGTGGAGAACACCTGGGAGCACAACGCGGCGGAGATCGCGGACGCGCTCGCCGTGTGCCAGGAGGAGACGGGCGCCGACCTGCTGATCCTGGTGGGTGACGACCGGGAGCGGCGTTCCGTGCACGAGCGGCTGCCGAAGCGCCTGCGGGAGCGCGTCGCCGAGGCCTCGCGGGGCGCCGGCAGCAGGCTGCTGGACGACGAGGTGGAGGGGCTGCGCGCCGAGCACGTCCGCAGCCGCGCCCGGGAGGAGCTGGACCGGTTCCTGGCCGCCAGGTCCCGCGACGAAGAGGGCCGCTCCGGCGCGGCGGAGGGCGTGCCCGCGCTGGTCGAGGCCGCCCGGGAGCACCGCATCGACGAGCTGCTGGTCATCCCGGACGCTCCCGACACGCACCGTGAGGTGTGGATCGGGGAGGACGCCGACCAGGTGGCGGTGCGCCGTACCGAACTCACCACGCTCGGCGAACAGAACTCCTGGTCGGCCCGGGCGGACGACGCCCTGCTGCGTTCGGCGGTGATGACCGGCGCCCCCGCGATCTCGGTGACGCCGGTGCTGCCGCCGGAGACCGCGGAGAAGGCACCGGTGGGCGGCCTGGGTGCGCTGCTGCGCTGGAAGTGATCCCGGCGGTGGTCCGGCCCCCTCGGCCGGTCCGCCCTCCCCCGCCGGTCAGCGCGCCCGCTCCACCCGGCGCTCGTCCCAGACCGGCTCCGGCGTCTCGCGCAGCCGCCCGTCGCTGCCGAAGACGAGGTAGCGGTCGAAGGAGCGGGCGAACCAGCGGTCGTGGGTGACCGCGAGGACGGTGCCCTCGAAGCCCTCCAGGCCCTCCTGGAGGGCTTCGGCCGATTCCAGGTCGAGGTTGTCGGTGGGCTCGTCGAGGAGCAGGGCGGTGACGCCCTGGAGTTCGAGCAGCAGGATCTGGAAACGGGCCTGCTGGCCGCCGGAGAGCCGGTCGAAGGGCTGCTCGGCCTGCTGGGTCAGCTCGTAGCGGCGCAGCCGGGACATGGCGGCGCCCCGGTCCTGGGCGTGCTCGGTCCACAGGATGTCCAGGAGGGAGCGGCCCAGCAGCTCGGGATGGGCGTGGGTCTGCGCGAAGTGGCCGGGCACCACGCGGGCCCCCAGCTTCCACGTCCCGGTGTGCGTCACGTCGTCGCCGGCCAGCAGGCGGAGGAAGTGCGACTTGCCGGAGCCGTTGGAGCCGAGGACCGCGACCCGCTCGCCGTAGAAGACCTCCAGGTCGAAGGGTTTCATCAGGCCGGTCAGTTCCAGCTGCTCGCAGGTGACGGCGCGGACGCCGGTACGGCCGCCCTTCAGGCGCATCCTGATGTCCTGCTCGCGCGGCGGCTCGGGCGGCGGTCCGGCCTCCTCGAACTTGCGCAGCCGGGTCTGGGCGGCGCGGTAGCGGGACGCCATGTCCGGGCTGTTCTCCGCGGCCTGCCGCAGCGCCAGCACCAGCTTCTTCAGCTGGGCGTGCTTCTCGTCCCAGCGCCGGCGCAGCTCCTCGAAACGGGCGAAGCGCTCGCGGCGGGCCTCGTGGAAGGTGGTGAAGCCGCCGCCGTGCACCCAGGCGTCGGCGCCCGCGGGTCCCGGCTCGACGGAGACGATCTTCTGGGCGGCGCGGGCGAGCAGCTCGCGGTCGTGGGAGACGAACAGCACGGTCTTGCGGGTCTCGGCGAGCCGCTCCTCCAGCCAGCGCTTGCCGGGCACGTCGAGGTAGTTGTCCGGCTCGTCGAGCAGCAGCACCTCGTCGGTGCCGCGCAGCAGCGCCTCCAGGACGAGGCGTTTCTGCTCGCCGCCGGAGAGCGTGCTCACCTGCCGCCACTGGGCCTGCTCGTAGGGCACCCCGAGTGCGGCGGTGGTGCAGATGTCCCACAGGGTCTCGGCCTCGTACCCGCGCACCTCCGCCCAGTCGGCGAGCGCCTGCGCATACGCGAGCTGGGCGGCCTCGTCGTCGACCGTCATGATCGCGTGCTCGGCGGCGTCGACGGCGCGTGCGGCGGCCCGGATCCGGGGCTGGGCCACGGACACCAGCAGGTCGCGCACGGTCGTCTCGTCGCGCACGGAGCCGACGAACTGGCGCATGACGCCGAGGCCGCCGGTGACGGTGACGGAGCCGCCGTGCGGTTTCAGCTCGCCGGCCAGCAGCCGCAGCAGGGTGGTCTTGCCCGCGCCGTTGGGCCCGACCAGGGCCACGACGGCCCCCTCCCCCACCCGGAAGGAGACGTCACCGAGGAGCGTCCTCCCGTCGGGGAGGTGGTATTCCAGGTGCGCGGCTTCGAGGTGACCCATGGGCCGGATTCTGCGGCTTCGG
Source organism: Streptomyces sp. BK208 (assembly GCF_004364245.1). GTDB lineage: Bacteria > Actinomycetota > Actinomycetes > Streptomycetales > Streptomycetaceae > Streptomyces. The sequence continues at coordinate 187,712 of NZ_SOAV01000011.1, forward strand.
CCGTGCTCCGGGCAAACCGATTTCGGCCGTGCGCCGCGGGCCCGGAGCGCGTGGCGCGGACCACGGCAGGAAACCGCGTCCGCAGGGTAGGCGGGTCCCATGAGCCCCGACGTAGACCTCACCGTCCCCCTGCCCGGCCCGCGACCGGTCCGCAACGGCTTCCTGCGGCTGGACCAGCGGGTTTTCGAGGCCGTCGCCGCCCGTACCTGGCCCGGCGCGGACCCCCTGCTGCCCCGGCTGAGCCGCAGCGCCAACCACGGAGTGCTGTGGTTCGCGGCGGGCGCCGCCCTGGCCGCCTCCCGTACGCCGAGGGCGCGGCGCGCCGCCGCCCGGGGGCTGGCCTCGCTGGGGCTGGCCTCGCTGACGATCAACACCCTCGGCAAGCGTTCGGTGCGCCGGCCCCGCCCGGTGCTGGACCCGGTGCCGCTGGTGCGGCAGCTCAAGCGGCAGCCGATCACGACGTCGTTCCCGTCCGGGCACGCCGCGTCGGCGGCCGCGTTCGCGACCGGCGTCGCACTGGAGTCACCGGCGTGGGGTACGGCGGTGGCCCCGGTGGCCGCCGCGGTCGCCCTGTCCCGGGTCTACACGGGCGTGCACTTCCCGAGCGACGTGCTGGCCGGTGCGGCCCTCGGGGTGGGGGCCGCGTTCGCCGTACGGAGCATGGTGCCGACGCGCGCCCAGCACATCCCGCCGGCCCGGCCGCGTGCCGAGGTGCCCGCGCTGCCCGGCGGCGAGGGGCTCGTCATGGTCGCCAACATCGCCTCGGGCACCTCGGACCGGGTGCGGGCGCTGTGCGACGCGCTGCCCGACGCGGAGGTCGTGGAGTGCGAGCCGGGGGACGTCCAGGCCGAACTCGAGAAGGCGGCCGGTCATGCCCGGGTGCTCGGCGTGTGCGGCGGCGACGGCACGGTGAACGCCGCGGCCGAGACCGCCCTGCGGCACGGGCTGCCGCTCGCGGTACTGCCCGGCGGCACGCTCAACCACTTCGCCTACGACCTGGGCGTGGAGGACGTACGCGGTCTGTGCGGGGCTCTGGAGCGGGGCGAGGGGGTGCGGGTGGACGTGGGCCGCTTCGCCTCCGGCGGGCGCCGCGGGATCTTCCTGAACACCTTCAGCCTGGGCGTGTACCCGGAGCTGGTCAACGAGCGGGAGCACTGGTCCCCCCGGATCGGCGGCTGGCCGGCCGGGGTGCTGGCGGCCGTGCGGGTGCTGCGCGCCGACCGGCATCCGCTGGAGGCCGAGGTCCGGGGCCGTCGGCGTCCGCTGTGGATGCTGTTCGCGGGCAACGGCACCTACCACCGCAGGGGAATCGCCTCGGGCCGCCGGCTCGACCTGGCGGACGGGCAACTGGACGTGCGGGTGGTGCACGGCGGCCGCCGGCCGGCCCTGCGCCTGCTCTCCGCGATGCTCGCGGGGCCGCTGACCCGCTCTCCCGCCCACGCCGCGGTGCAGGTGCCGCGGCTGCGCCTGTCGGGGGTCGCGCCGGGCACGCTGATGGCGTACGACGGCGAGCTGACCGAGACCGAGGGCGACCTGACCCTGGAGAAGCTGCCCGAGGCGCTCACGGTGTACCGGCCCATGCCGGGCGGCGGGCTGCTCTCCTGACCCCGTTCCCGCTTCCCGGCGGCCTCTGCTGACGGCCTCTCCCGGCGGGCGATCCTGACGGCCCGTCAGTCCATATCGCAGAACGGCGATCTCACCATGCGGCTGGCGGGCGTACCGTGATCCCACTGCCGGAGAGGGGATCCCCACCATGCCGAGGCCGCACGAGACCGCCGTCTACACGCACGGGCACCACGAGTCCGTGCTCCGCTCGCACACCTGGCGCACCGCCGAGAACTCCGCCGCCTACCTGCTCGGATCCCTGCTGCCGCACATGCGGATCCTGGACATCGGCTGCGGACCGGGCACCATCACCGCGGACCTGGCGGAACTGGTCCCGGACGGCCACGTCACCGGCGTGGACCGGTCTCCGGAGATCGTGGAGCGGGCCCGGGCCACGGCCGCCGGGCGCGGGCTGGGCAACACCGACTTCGCGGTGGCGGACGTGCACGCGCTGGACTACCCGGACGACACCTTCTGCGTGGTCCACGCCCACCAGGTGCTCCAGCACGTGGGCGACCCGGTGCAGGCGCTGCGCGAGATGAAGCGGGTCGCCCGGCCGAACGGGATCATCGCCGTCCGCGATTCCGACTACGGCGCCATGACGTGGTTCCCCGCCTCCCGCGGCATGGACGACTGGCTCGCCCTGTACCGCCGCGTGGCCCGCGCCAACGGCGGCGAGCCGGACGCCGGACGCCGGCTGAAGGCGTGGGCCCTGGAGGCGGGGTTCACCGACGTCACGGCGACCTCGGCCACCTGGACCTTCGCCGCACCCGAGGAGCGGGAGTGGTGGAGCGGCCTGTGGGCGGAGCGCACCCTGGCATCGGCGTACGCCGAGCGCGCCACCGACGGCGGCCATGCGACGCCGGAGCGGTTGCGCGCCGTTTCGGCGGCCTGGCGGGAGTGGGGAAGGCTCCCGGAGAGCTGGTTCAGCGTCCTGCACGGGGAGATCCTGTGCCGCAAGGACGCGGCGCCGACGCCCGTCCGGTGAACGGCAGGCTGCCCCGGGAGTGCTCACTCCCGGGGCAGCAGGCCGTTCCCGCCGGGGGTGCTCACTCCCGGGGCAGCAGCGGTCCCAGCGGCCCGAGGTCCAGGTTCAGGTCCTCGGGCCGCAGGCCGTAGCGGTCACGCAGTTCGGTCATGCGGTCGTCGAGGAGCATCAGGGTGAGTCCGATCCGCTCCTCCTGGTCCTCGCTCAGGTCGCCCTCGTCGAAGCGGCGCAGCGCCTGGCGTTCCATGAGCTGACGCAGCAGCTCGACGACCGTCAGCACCAGCTTGATCAGGTCGCGCTCGACCGTGTCCGGCTCCAGGTCGAGACGGCGCTTGGGGGACTCGGGATGTTCGCTCACGTCAGTCCCCGAACGGTGAGGGGACGTTGCTGTTGACCGAGCTGATCAGCGCGTTCAGGTCGATGCGGACCAGGTCGACGTCCGCGATGCGCAGGGTGACGTCGCCGGTGATGACGACGCCGCCGGCCAGCAGCCGGTCGAGCAGGTCCACGAGGGCGATCTCACGTCGCTCCACGACGGTCACGGCCTCTCCCCCTCTCCTGCCGTCTGTCCCGTTCCTTCCGCCTCTCCCGCTTCCGGCCCCTCGCCGGCGAAGGAATAGGCCGCCCAGGGGCCCGTGAGTTCCACGCGCATTCCGGGAACGTCGTCCTTCGTGCGGTCCACCGTCTCGACGAACTCCTCGGACGCGTCGCGGCCCACCAGGTAGGCGGCGTTGAGGACGTTGCGTCCGGCGGCGCCGGAGAGGCGAGGGTTCTGCGGTGCGTGCAGCCGTGCGTCGTCGGCCCGGTCGGACAGCGTCGCGTGCAGCTTCGTGGCGAACTCCTCGGCCCTGCTCCACATGTCCTCGTTCGCCCGGGACTGCCGGCGGCGCTGCAGGAGGTAGTCCCGGCCCGAGGCGGGCTTCGGCGCGGCCGGTGCGGCCGTTCCCTCGGCCCCCGCCTGCCCGGTCTTCTCCGCTTCGGCGTAGACCTTCACACCCCACTCCACCCGCCCTTCCAGCCGGCCGAGGGTGCGCCGGAAGGCATCCTCGCGCTCCTGGAGCATCACGCGTACGCCGCTGTCGTCCCGGAAGACGGTGGCCAGCCGGAGCGGCAGCGGGGTGGTGACGGCCGTGAGCGCGTCGATGACCTGCTGGTGGGCGCGGGCGGTGGCGGTCAGCCAGTCCAGGTCCTCCAGGCGGGAGCGCAGCGCCTCCTCGCCGAAGTCGGACTCGGGCACGTGGCTGACGACGGCGACCAGGTCGCCGTGCGGCAGCAGCCGCGGCGGGTCGCCCGCCACCCCCGTGAGCTGGGCCTGGAGGGCCGCGTCGAAGGGACGGCAGACGGCGTAGACGTAGCGCAGTCCGGTCACGACGCCTCCCTCGGTACGCGGCCCGGGTCCAGCTCACGCAGGCGTTCGCGGAGTTCCGCGTTCTCCCGGGTGAGTTCGTCGTGCCGGGCGCGCGAGGACAGTGCGGGGTCGCTCTCCCACCAGTCGATGCCCATCTCCTTGGCCTTGTCCACGGAGGCGACGACGAGCCGCAGCTTGATGGTCAGCAGCTCGATGTCGAGCAGGTTGATCTTGATGTCGCCCGCGATGACGACGCCCTTGTCGAGCACCCGCTCCAGGATGTCGGCGAGGTTGGCGCTCTGTCCTTGGCCGCCGTAGGGATCGGGCAGTCGGCTGGGGGTGGTCATCGACGGCTCCCGCCCTCGGCGTCCTCGTACTCGTCACGGGACGCGTACTCGTCCTCCCCGGCTTCCTTCTCCCCTTCGGGCTCCTCGTACTCGCCCTCCGGCTCCTCCTCGTACTCCTCCTCGGCCTCCCCTTCGGGCTCCTGCTCGGCCTCTTCGGCCTCGCCCTCCGGTTCCTCCTCCTCGTACTCGCCCTCGGGCTCTTCCTCGTACTCGCCCTCCGGCTCCTCCTCGTACTCTCCCTCGGGCTCCTGCTCCTGCTCTCCCTCTTCCTGCTCCTCCTGCTCCCGCTGCTGCTCCTCTTCCTCCTCCGCGACCGCGTCCTCGTGGCTGCGGACGACCTCGCCGTCGCGGATCTCGCCGCGCCAGCCGTCGTCCGCCTCGCCCTTGAAGGTGATGTGGCGGACGTAGTTCTTGAGGTCGAGGCGGGCCCGGCGGCCCTGGGCGCGCCAGATGTTGCCGGTCTTCTCGAACAGGCCCTTGGGGTAGTACTCGATGACCAGGACCACGCGGGTCAGGCTGTCGGCGAGCTCGTGGAAGCTGACGACGCCCTTGGTGGTGCCCTTGGCCCCCTCCGACGTCCAGGAGATCCGGTCGTCCGGCACCTGCTCGGTGGTCTTCGCCTTCCAGCTCCGGTTGGACCAGAAGACCTTCAGCTGCCAGTCGGAGGACGTGTCGTCGGCGCGGTTCGCGCTCTTGACGCCCTTGGCGAAGGTGCTGAAGTCCTGGTACTGGGTCCACTGGTCGTAGGCCGTGCGCAGCGGTACGCCGACGTCGACGTACTCGATGATGACCGTCGGCTTCTGACCGCCGCCGCCCTTCTTGCGGCCCTTGCCGCCCGTGAGGTTCTTGAAGGCGCCGACCACGTTGTCCTTCACCTTGCCCGCGCCGACCTCGAAGGCGGCCCGCATCGGGCCCTTGCCCTCGGCGAGCTTGCGTCCGCCGTCCAGGGCGAGCTTGGCGAAGCCGGGGCTGTTGCCCTCGGCTATGTCGTTGAGCTTGCCGGTGGTCTCGCCGAGCTTGGTGCCGAAGCCGGTGAGCAGCCGGGTGGCCTGCGCGGCGAGGTACTCCTGCACCTCGGCCTTGAGGCGGTCGGCCGCCTCGCTCTGCGCCAGGTCGGCCAGCGGGTTCTTCTTCGCGGTGTCTCCCGCCTTGGAGGCCGCGGACCCCAGGGAGTCGCTCATCGCTCACCACCGCCCTTCGGCTGCCGGGTGCCGGCGGCCTTCTTGCCTGCGGCCTTCTTGGCGGGCTGCGCGCGCTTCGCCGCGGCCTTCTTCACGGGGGCCTTGGCGGCGGCCTTCTTCGCGGGCGCCTTCTTGGCCGTCTTCCGCGCTTCGGACGCCGTCTTCTTCGCGGGCCGCTCGCGGCGCGGCGCGGGCCGCTTCTCGGGCTCCTCGGAGTCCCCGGAGTCCTCGCGCCGGTCCTCGGGCTCCTCGCGCTCGTCGCCCTCGTCCTGCTCGTCGTACTCCTCGTACTCCGAGTCCTCCGAGGCCTCGGAGTCGCGAGAGTCGTCGGAGCCGACGCCGGGTGCCTTGGACGCCACGCCGGAGAGCTGGTCGCGCACCTCGGCGGTGCGTCCCTGCAGCCGGTCGGCCAGCGCGCCCATCTGCCGCTCGACCAGGGCGCCCGAGGCCGCCTTGCCCACGCCCCGCAGGTCGGTGCGCAGCTGGTCCCCGATCTCCTTGAACTGCGGGTTGTTCTGCAGCTGCCCGGAGACGAGTTCGGCGATGCCCTTCGGCGTCAGGTTCAGCTTCTTGCCCGCCACCATGGTGCCCACGGCGACGGCGAGTTTCAGCTTCTTGGTCCGTCCCAGCAGATATCCGGCCCCTACCGCGAGGCCCAGTCCCACTCGATTCATGGCGCCGTCCCGTTGCCCAATCCCGCGCTCGTGCGCGTTGCGATCTCCAGCCGGTCGAGGAGTTCGTCCTCCTGCCGGTCGAACTCCTCCTCGGTGATCTCGCCGGCTTCCAGCTGCTCTTCCAGGCGGGCAAGTTCGGCCCGTACCGTGCCGGGGTCGTAGTAGATCCGCTCGGCTTCGTTCAGCACCTGTCTGATGGCCCAGGCGCTGCCGCGCGCCGGGGCGAGCGGCAGCAGCAGGACCTCCGAGATCAGTCCCATGTCCTCACTCCGCTCCGGCGTCCGCTCCCCCGGCCACCGTGCCCGCGGGCTCGGCGGGGCCGGGTTCGACGAAGCTGTAGGGCGGCAGCGGGCCGTTGACCCGGATTTCCAGGTGCGGCATGCTGCCGCGCGCCTGCTCGACGGCTGCCAGGAACTCGTCGGCCGCCTCCCCCTTGACCAGGAACGAGACGTTGGCGAGCCAGCCGGTGGACTCGGGGCCCACGCTCACCGCGTCGGCGACCGGTTCCAGGGCGCGCTCCAGCGTGGTGGCGTCCTCGGCCTCCTTGTCCTTGACCGCGGCCGCGACCCTCTCGCCGAGCTGGATCTTCGTCTCGTAGGTACCGCCCCCCGCCTTCCGGTTGGACTCGGCGAGGGCGCGGATCTCGGGGTTCTGGGCCATCACGTGGTGCAGGACGGCCTCTTCGACGTGGCTGGCCTTGATGTTGTACTCGACCCGGCCGTCCAGCGCCCCGAGGCGTTCCGCGTAGTGCTCGGCACGCTCGGCGAGCACCCCGGTGACCGCCTCGTCGTCCGGGGCGACACTGCCGAAGCGCATGGGCAGCACACAGCCGCCGGCGCCGACCTCGCTGAGCACGTTCTGGTGGGCGAGCAGTTCCCTGCGCTTGGGGCGCAGGCCCTCGGGAGCGTCACTGACGACGGCCGCGAGGGCGCCCTCCTTGAGGATGCGCACCCCGCGCGGCGGGTCGCCGACTCCGGCCGTGCCCTCGGGAAGGGCGGGGTGCGTGGCGGCCGTGATGCCGTAGACGTACGTACTCACTCCTGCTCCTCCTTCCGGCGCGACGGCGCGGTCTTGCGGGCACGCGGTCGCGAGGAGGTTTCGCGCTCGGAGCCGCTCTCGTCACGGGCCTGCTTGAACGCGTCGGAGATGGTCTCGGCGGCGCCGGACAGCGCCCCCTTGGACTTGCCCTTGGCGCCGGACTCGGTGATCGATCCGACCAGGTCGGGCAGGCCCGGGTCCTTGCGGGGCCCGGCCTCCAGGTCGAGCCGGTTGCATGCCTCGGCGAAGCGCAGATAGGTGTCCACGCTGGCGACGACGACACGGACGTCGATCTTCAGGATCTCGATACCGACCAGGGAGACGCGCACGAATGCGTCGATGACGAGCCCCCTGTCCAGAACAAGCTCGAGCACGTCGTAAAGGCCGCTGCTGCCGCCTCCGCCGCCGGTCTGTTGTGCCGGTACGACAGTCATGCCAGCTACTCCTCCGTCTTCTGTGGCTTGCGTTGCATCTGACTCGGGTCTTGCCGCGGCCTAACGGCCGCCGCGGGCGTCGGAGCGTCCGCGCTCGTAGCGGCGCACTCTCCGGTAGCCCGTGAGCTGTCCCTCCTCGTCCAGTTCCACCTGGTAGCTCGCCATCAGGCTCATCGTGTCGGGCACCCGCTCCAGCTCCAGGACCTCGACCTCGAGCGCCCAGCCGTCCTCCGTCTGCTCGAAGGACGACACGGACTCGGCGGTCATACCGGTGAGCTCCGCCAGCTGGGCTCGCGCCTCGCGCAGAACCTCCATGGGCTTGGGACGGCTCGACCTCTGTGAAGTTTGGGACTTTTGAGACGTATGTGACTTTTGTGAACTCTGTTGTGAGTCTTGCGAGTCGGATGTGTTTTTCGTGTTCGACATGGCCACCTCCCCCTCCGTGTGGCCGCATGTGTGTTCGCCAAACCTCGCCGGGCCCACGGGACCGCTCAGCCGCACGTCACCTCCCCCGCGCGGGACGGTCGGACGCGCGCGGGGCGGTAGGCCGCACGAGCTGTTCATTCAGGGGGCTGGGTCGCGCCGGGCGTTCAGGTGCCGCCGGGTGTTCAGGTGCCGCCGGGCGTTCAGGTGCCGCCGGGTGTTCAGGTGCCGCCGGGTGTTCAGCCGCGCAGCGCGTTCAGGCGCCGCCGGGCGGGCCCCAGGGCACGAGGGCGGTCCATGATCCCGGCCCAGGGCCGGGTGCGGGCCTGGTCCACGGCGTCCGCCACGGTCCACCGGCGGGCGTGCAGGTCGGGGTCGTCCAGCTGGTCCCAGGAGATGGGCGTGGCCACGGGCGCGCCGGGGCGGGCGCGGACGGTGAAGGGGGCGACCGCGGTCTGCGCGTAGGCGTTGCGCTGTATGTCGAGGTAGAGCCGGTCCCCGCGGTCCTTCTTGCGGGCGGCGGTGGTGAGCCGGCCGGGGTGCTCCGCCGCCAGGACGTCCGCGACGGCCCGCGCGAACTCCCGTACGTCGTCGAAGTCCTGGCGTCCGTCCAGCGGGACGACGACGTGCAGCCCGCGGGAGCCGGTGGTCATCGGCGCCGAGGGCAGCTTCAGTTCGTCGAGCAGTTCCCGCAGCGGCCGGGCCGCCTCCCGGACCGCCTCGAAGTCGTCCCCGGCCGGGTCGAGGTCGAAGACCATGCGGTCGGGCCGGTCGATCCGTCCGGTCCGCGACAGCCAGCGGTGCAGGGTGAGCGCGGCCTGGTCGGCGAGGTAGACGAGAGTGGCGGAGTCGTCACAGACCGTGTGGCAGACCGTGCCGCCCTCCTTGCCCACCTCGACGCGGCCGATCCACTCCGGATAGTGCTCCGGTGTGTTCTTCTGCATGAAGCGCGGCCCGTCCACCCCGTCCGGGTACCGCTCCAGCATCAGGGGGCGGCCCCGCAGGTGGGGCAGCATGAAGGGGGCGACGGCACGGTGGTAGTCGACGAGATCGCCCTTGGTGTACTCCTTCGTGCCGTCGCCGCCCGCCGGGAAGAGCACCTTGTCCGGCCGGTGCACCTCCACGGTGTGCCGCCCGGCCCGCACGGTCCGCGCGCCGCCCCCGGTCGCGCTCACGGGACGATCGCCTGCTCCACGAGCATGCGTACGGCCGCCTCGACGGACTCGGCGTCGATGCCCGCGGCGCGCAGCTCCTCCGCCGGGGTCGCGGAGCCCGGCATCGTGGTCACCGCGAGCCGCACCAGGCGGGGCACCGGGCGCCCGTCGGCGAAGGCGTCCAGCACGGCGTCGCCGATGCCGCCCTCCTGCCGGTGGTCCTCCACGGTCACCAGGCAGCCGGTCTCCTCGGCGGCCGCGCGCAGCGTGGCGCGGTCGACGGGCTTGACCGAGTACAGGTCGATCACCCGCACCGGGATGCCGTCCCGGCCCAGCGCGTCGGCCGCGGCGAGCGCCTCGTGCACGGTGACTCCGGCCGCGACCACGGTGAGCCGGTCCGCGTCGGAGGAGCGCAGCACCTTGCTGCCGCCGACGGGGAACTCCTCGTCGGGACCGTAGATCACCTCGCTCTCGCCGCGCGAGGTGCGCAGATAGCGGATGCCCTCCAGGCCGGCCATCTCGGCGACCAGGCGCGCGGTCTGGTTGGCGTCGCACGGGTACAGGACGGTGGAGCCGTGGATGGCGCGCATCATCGCGAGGTCTTCGAGGCCCATCTGGCTGGGCCCGTCCTGGCCGATGGCGACGCCCGCGTGGGAGCCGACGAGGTTGATGCCGGAGCCGCTGACCGCGGCCATCCGCACGAAGTCGTAGGCGCGGGTCAGGAAGGCGGCGAAGGTGGTCGCGAACGGCACCCAGCCGCGCGCCGCCATCCCCACGGCCGTGGCGACCATCTGCTGCTCGGCGATGTAGCACTCGAAGTAGCGCTCGGGGTGTTCCTTGGCGAAGTACTCGGCGCGCGTGGAGTCGCCGACCTCGCCGTCGAGGGCCACGACGTCGCCGCGCGCGGTGCCGACAGCGGCGAGCGCCTCGCCGAACGCGTTGCGGGTGGCGACCTCGTCGCCCTTGTCGTAGCGCGGCAGCTCGGCCTCTCCGCTGCCCGTCGAGTGCGGGGCCCGGGCGTCCTCCGGCGCGTGCACCCGGACCCGCAGGTCACGCGGGCCGCCCAGTTCCGCCACGGCCTCCTCGGCGTCCGGCAACGGCTTGCCGTGCTGTCCCTCGCGGTCCTCCACGGCCTCGACACCCTTGCCCTTGAGGGTGCGGGCGACGATCGCGGTGGGCTGGTCCCTGGTGGACAGGGCCTCGCCGTAGGCGCGGTCGATGGCGTCGACGTCGTGTCCGTCGATCTCGATCGTGTGCCACCCGAAGGCCCGGAAGCGGCGCGCGTAGGCGTCGAGGTCGTGGCCGTGCCGGGTGGGCCCGCGCTGGCCGAGCCGGTTGACGTCGACGATCACGGTGAGGTTGTCGAGGCGTTCGTGTCCGGCGTGCTCGGCGGCCTCCCACACCGACCCCTCGGCCATCTCGCTGTCGCCGCACAGCACCCACACCCGGTAGTCGGTGTGGTCCAGACGCTTCCCGGACAGCGCGATGCCGACGCCCACGGGCAGCCCCTGCCCGAGCGAACCGGTGGCCGTCTCGACCCACGGCAGCCGCTGCGGCGTCGGGTGGCCCTCCAGGCGGCTGCCCAGCTTGCGGAAGGTGAGCAGTTCCTCGTCGTCGATGGCGCCGGCCGCCTTGAAGGCGGAGTAGAGCAGCGGCGAGGCGTGTCCCTTGGACAGCACGAAGCGGTCGTTGCCGGGGTGGGCGGGGCGCTCGAAGTCGTAGCGGAGGTGGTTGGCCAGCAGTACGGCCATCAGGTCCGCGGCGGACATCGACGACGTCGGGTGCCCGGAGCCCGCGGCGGCGGACGCCCGTACGCTGTCGACGCGCAACTGCTGGCCGAGATCGACGAGTTCACCGGTGTTCATGAGTTCCCTTCCGAGGTGCGGCTGTCGGTGCGTTTGACGGGTCCGGGGGCGATGCCGGGCCCGGGGGCCGGCTGGTCCGCCGGGGGCTCGGGGCCGGGGTCGGCGGGCGGGCCCGCGGAGCGGCTCGGTCCGGACGCGGAGGCGGGCCGCTTGCCGGCGGAGCCCGTGCCGGAGGTGCGGGGGGCCTTGCCCGGCTTGCCGGAGCCTCCCCGGGCGGGGCGTGGTCCGGCAGCCTCCGCGGCCCGGCGAGGCCTGCCGGAGGCGCGGGGCGAGCCGGACGGTCCCCGCTTCGGGGGCTCCCCTCGGGGCTGGTTCCCGGCCGGTTCCCCGCCGGGCCGGCTCTCGGCCGGCCCGGCACCGGGCTGGTTCCCGGCGGGCCCGCCACCGGGCTGGTTCCCGGCGGGCCCGCCACCGGACCGGTTCCCGGCGGGCTCACCACCGGACCGGTTCCAGGCGGGCTCACCACCGGACCGGTTCTCGGCCGGCTCACCGGCCGGCGGGTTTTTCGCGGGGTCGCCGTCCGGGTGTTCCCCACCCGGCCGGGCCTCGGCCGACCGGTGACGGCCCGGCCTGTCCTTGCCCTCGTCCGGCCCGTGCTCGCCCGGCCCGTCCTCGCCCGGCCGGCTCCCGGCCGTCCGGTCCCCGCCCGGCTTGTCGCCGGTGTGCCCGTCGGCCGGGCCGCTGCCCGGACCCGCGCCCTTCCCGGCTCCCTCCGGGCGCCCCGGCACCCGCGCGATCTCGGGCGACGACGACTCCAGGGGCACGGACCAGGACCGTACGAGGCCGAGCTGCACCGCCTGGCGGGGCAGCACCGCGTCGAGCAGCCAGTCGGCGGCGACCCGCACGCGGTTGCCGGGCATCGCGGCGAGGTGGTAGCCGCGGGTGACCGCGCCCGCCGCCGGGCCGGACATCGGCAGGCCGAGCGGGTTGGCGGCGGCCTTGACGCCGCCGAGGTCCACGACGAACCCCAGGTCCCGGTGCCGGTAGGCACGCCGCCGGCCGACGCCGAGCGACGCGACGACGTTCTGGGCGCAGACCTTGCCGTGCCGCCAGGCGTGCTGCGCGGTCATCGGCGTGTACTGGCCCGGCTGGTTCAGGTCGGGCACGGCGGCCACGTCGCCGCAGGCGAACAGCTCGGGCCGGCCCGGCACCTGGAGGTGGGGGTCGACGAGCAGCCGGCCGCGTTCCATGGGCAGCCCCAGGGACTCCACCAGCGGGTCGGGCCGCACGCCCACGCACCACACCAGGGTGCGGGTGTCGACGGTCGATCCGTCGGTCAGCACCACCCCGTCGTGCGTGGCCTCCTTCACGGACGTGCCCATCCGCACGTCGACTCCCCGCTGCCGCAGGACCCGCTCGGCGGTGCGGGAGAGCCGTTCGTCCATCTCGGGCATGACCCGGGGCGCCACGTCGAGCAGCATCCACCGGGGCCGCATGCCGGAGCGCGTCGGGTGCCTGCGGACCTGCGCGTCGGTGTACATGGCACCGTGCGCGGCGACCTCGGTGCCGGTGTAGCCCGCGCCGACCACGACGAACGTGCACCGCGCGGCGCACTCCTCCGGGTCGTCGGCCGCCGCGGCCAGCTCCACCTGCCGGGTCACGTGGTCGCGCAGGTAGAGCGCCTCCGGCAGCCCGCGGAAACCGTGGGCGTGCTCGGCGACTCCGGGGATGGGCAGCAGCTTGTTGACACTGCCCGCCGCGAGCACCAGCCGGTCGTAGGGCAGGGTGCCCTCCTCGCCCTCCGGGCCGGTGTAGCGCACGGTGCGTCCGTCGAGGTCGATGCCGTCGGCCTCGCCGAGCACCAGCCGTACGTGCGGCAGCGTGCCCGACAGGGACACGCTGACCCGGCGCGGTTCCAGTATCCCGGCGGCGACCTGGGGCAGCAGCGGCAGGTAGAGGAAGTAGTCGGTCGGGTTGAGCAGGGTGATGTCGGCCTTCTGCCGGGTGAGCCGGGACAGGGTGCGGGCCGTCCGGTACCCGGCGAAGCCGGCACCGACGATCACGATGCGGGGTCGGCTCACGGTTCGCCTCCGGGCTGTCGCATACCTCGTGAGCCTTCCGCGTCCCCTCGGCCCGGGCGCCCAAACGTCCACGGAGAGGCCGCGCCCCCTACGGCGAAGGAGCCCCGTCGGTGAACAGGCCGCGGCGGTGAACGGCCGCGACGCGAGCGAGCCGCGACGGCGCCGGTTTCCCGTCCGGCGCCCGGGTACCCGGCCCCGGACCCACCCGCACCCTGTCCGGAGGCACCCCCTCATGCCCGAGTACGGCTATTTCCTCTCGTGCGAGCAGTACGGCCCCGCGGAACTGATCGAGCAGGCCCGGATGGCCGAGCAGGCCGGTTTCCAGGCACTGTGGATCTCCGACCACTACCACCCGTGGAACGACGCCCAGGGCCAGAGCCCGTTCGTCTGGTCCGTGATCGGCGCGCTGTCCGACGCGGTGTCGCTGCCCGTGGAGACGGCCGTCACCTGTCCCACGGTGCGTATCCACCCGGCGGTGGTGGCCCAGGCCGCGGCGACCAGCGCGGTGATGACGGACGGCCGGTTCCGGCTGGGCGTCGGCACCGGCGAGGCGTTGAACGAGCACATCCTCGGTGACGCCTGGCCCGCCGCGCACGTACGCCTGGAGATGCTGGAGGAGGCCATCCTGATCATGCGCCGGCTGTTCACCGGCGAGGAGGTCAACCACCACGGCACCCACTACACGGTGGAGAACGCCCGCCTGTACACGGTCCCCGACGAGCCGGTGCCGATCGACATCTCGGGCTTCGGTCCGGCGGCGACGAAGCTGGCGGCCCGGGTCGGCGACGGCTACATCACGATGATGCCGGACGCCTCGATGGTGGAGCAGTACCGCAAGGGCGGGGGCGGCGGGAAGCCGGTCAGCGGGGGCACGAAGGTCTGCTACGACACCGACCGGGACGAGGCGGTCCGCACGGTGCACCGTCTGTGGGCCAACGAGCAGCTGCCCGGCGAGCTGGGCCAGGTGCTGCCCTCGCCGAAGCACTTCGAGCAGGCGCAGACCCTGGTCACCGAGGACATGGTGCGCGAGAACCGGGTGTGCGGCGCCGACGTGGACGAACACGTGGCGGAGCTCAAGCAGTTCGCCGACGCCGGATTCGACCGCGTCTACGTCAACCAGATCGGCCCCGACATGCGCGGCTTCTTCGACTTCTACCGCACCAAGGTGCTCCCGCAGCTCCAGCAGAGCGCCTGACGCGGGCCACGGAGCCGGCAGGCCGGCACAGGACCGCGCCCCGCACGGAAGACTCCGTGCGGGGCGCGGTCCGTCCTGTGCTCGCGGCCGGTCAACCCTGGCGGCCGGTCAGCCGTGCTCGCGCCTGGCCTCGGGGGCGATGTCGTCCCGGCGAGGAGCGGCCGGCCCGGTGCCGCCCGGAGCGGGCGTGCCCGCGCCCGGGGCGCCGGTCGCACCGCCCGCACCGCCGGGCGCGACGGGGGGCATCGGCGGATACGGCGTACCGGGTCCGGTCCGCGGCACGCCGGGCGCGTCACCGCCGGCGACGTGTCCGTGGCCGCCGCCGTGGGGGGGGAGCCGGGCGCGGGGGTGTGCGGCCGGGCGGCGCCCCGCAGCAGGTAGGCCGCGACACCCTGGAGGGCGGCCGTGATCAGGGTGTTGCGGGTATCCGTCGGCCGGACTTCCACGGCCGGACTTCCATGGCCGGACCGGGCGTCGTAGCCCACCGCACCCAACTAGGCTCCTGCGCATGGACATTCTGGGAGCCACACTGCGCGTCTACGTCGAGGACCTGGAGAAGGCGGTCCCCTTCTACGAGGGCCTGGCCGGCGGCAGCGCCCTCCGGTTCGAGCGTGGCGGCGTCGAAGTCGCCGCCGTCGGCTGCTTCCTGCTGATGAGCGGGCCCGAGTCCCAACTGGAGGTGCTGCGCAAGGTGACCGCGACCATCGCCGTGGCGGACGTGGAGGAGACCCGCGACGTCCTCGCCTCGCTGGGCGCGGACATCGTCGCCGGGCCGGTCGCCACGCCCGCCGGCCGCAATCTGATCGCCCGGCACCCGGACGGGGTGATCTACGAGTACGTGGACCGGCGGGCGGCGTAGGCCCGGGCGGAGCCGGCTCGCACCCGTCCCGGGCCGGGCGGGCTCACCCCTCGTCCGGGCGCATCCGGAAGTCGTGGCGGGCCGGGAGCGGTGCGTCGTCCAGCCGCGCCCACAGCAGGCCGATGCTCTCGGCGCCCTCCCTCAGGTCGGCGACCTCGAAGCCCTCGTCGAACACGGCCCGCGCCTCCCCGGTCCGGCCCTCGGCCGCGAGCAGCTCCGCCTCGGTCAGCCGGAACCTGCCGCGGGCCCGGGTCGCGGGGTCCAGGCGCTCCCACACGGCTCGGGCGTCCGCGGTGCGTCCGACCGCGAGCAGCGCCCCGACGGCCTCCCGGCCGAGTGCCGCGGCGACGGCCGGCCAGGGTGGTCCGTCGCCGCCCGCACCGTCCGCGGCGTCCGGCCCGGCGTCCGGCCCGTCCGGCCGGTGCGCGCACAGGTCGTCGAAGGCCTCGGCGTACTGGTCGGCGGCGCGTTCGTGGTGGCCGCCCTCCTGGTCGGCGACGGCGAGGCAGCGCAGCAGCGGCCAGCGTTCGGCGGCGGTCTTGAGGCCGCGTTCCCAGCTGCGCACCGCCTGGGCGCGGTCGTCTCCGTGCCACTGGGCGACACCGAGGTGGTACTCGGCGAGGGGTGTGGCGGCCGTGGTCTCCAGCATGTCCCGCCAGGGCCGCGCGACCAGCGTCGGGCCGGGCGGCTCGGGACGGGCCGGTTCGGGCAGGGACCCGGTGCGCAGCAGGTGCAGCCAGGGTCGCTGCGGCGCGCCGAGGGTGTCCTCGTCGAAGGGGGTGCCGGGCAGCTTCCAGCCGGCCCGCAGCACTTCGAGCGCGCCCCAGCCGGAGCCGGTGGCCAGCCGCTCGCCGGGCTCGGCGTCGGCGTGCGGCAGCCAGGCGTCGTACGCGGCGTCGACGTCGGCTCGCGGCAGGGCGGCCTCCAGACGCTCCTCGGCCCCGCGCAGCACGCTGTGCCAGTCGCCCTCGGGCGGGGCGTCGAGCGGCCCGTACGCCTCCAGCCAGGAGATCTCGCTCTCCGCCTCCAGCTTGACGTGTTCGAGTTGGGTGCGGACCAGCCCCGCCTGGATCTCGCAGTAACCGCCGGTGCCGGGTTCGGTGAGCCACTCCTGCCAGCGGCGTCCGCCCGGCCCGGAGCCCCACACGAACAGCTTGCGGCCGCGCAGCGCGTCGGTCGAGGTCTGCACCAGTCCGTGGCCGTGCTCGTCGAGCGCGGCGATCCAGCGGCGCCGGCCGTCGGGCACCTCGTAGAAGTAGTCGGCGGCGTACGTGCTGTTCGGCGGATAAGTCCGGTCGACGCCGTCGTACTCCGGGACGGGCACCCGGCGCAGGCGCCGCTCGTAGCCGAAGTGCCAGGCCTCGTCGGCGGGGGCGAGGACGCGGCAATCCTCGGGGACGGCGATGTTGGACCACCAGTAGGTGGGCGCGGGGCGCTCGTGCGGGTTGCGGACGCGGGCGCCGACGTAGAGGAAGTCCGAGCCGTCCGGCAGCCACAGGTCGACCTGGAAGGGCAGGTCGCGCAGCCGCTCCCATTCCCACAGCCGCAGCATCTCGCCGCCGTCGGGGGCCCGGACGCGGGCGGCGTGCACGGGTGAGCAGGACAGGGTGGTGTGGCCGGTGGCGCCGATGTTCCATTCGATGCCGCCGGAGAACCAGGCGCCGTTGAGGGCGAAGTTGGCGGGCTGGAGCACGGGGTTGACGTAGAGGAGTTCGCGGCCGGTGGGCTTGTGGTGGAGGGAGGCGACGCGTCCGCCGAGGGCCGGCAGGACGGTGGCCCGCAGCCGGTCGTTCTCGATGACGAGGGCGTCCAGCTCGCGCGGCGCGCGTTCGCGGTCGTAGCCGTCCCGGACCTGGACGGGCAGCAGGCTGCGCAGTGGCTCGTAGTCGACCTGGCGGGCCATGTCGCGCGGCAGGTCCGCCCGGTCCCGGTCGTCGATGCGGTGGGCCTCGTCCAGGGGGCGCAGCGGCGGCAGGGGGTTGTCCGGTCCCAGCGGTGCCGCGGGCAGGGTCAGTACCTCGCGTCGGATCGTCGTCACGGTTGTCCATGGAAGCCGCTCCCCGGCGCGGTGAACAGGGGCTCCGCCGACCGGGGCGGCGCGACGTGACTCACGTTTAATCCGGTGGGAAGCGGTGCGGGCGGGGGCTTAGGGTCGGGCGGGTCCGCGCGTACGGAGGCGAAGGAGAGCGGCACGTGAGCGAGCAGCACACCTACCGGGTGATCGTCCGGGGCACCTGGGAGGGGCTGACGGAGGAGGCCCGGGCCCGGTTGCTCGCCGAGGCGGGCGAGCACGGGATGGCGAGCATGCGCTTCACCGAGGAGGGGTCGCTGTCCTACGAGCCCGCACCGCTGAAGCACTTCTCGATGCGTTACGTCGTGGTCTCGGACGCGGCCGACGGCGAGGAGATGGCGGGCGCGATCGCGGAGGACAGGGCGGAGGACGCGCTGCGCCGACTCGGATACGGCTTTCGCGATCTGCGGTCGACGGTGACGGACCTGGACACGATGAAGGTCAACCGGAAGTCACGGTCTCCGCGGTGATCGCCCACCGCTGGTGGTCGCGCCAGGCGCCGTCGATGTAGAGCATCCTCGGCGAGAAGCCCTCCAGGTGGAAGCCGCAGGCGCGGGCCAGCGCGATCGAGGCGGCGTTGCCGGGCTGGACGTTGATCTCCAGGCGGTGCAGGCGCATGGGTCCGAACGCGTACCGCACCACCAGGTCGAGTCCCTCGCGCATCAACCCGCGTCCGGCGGCGTGCGCGAAGGCGCCGTAGCCGAGCGCGCCGCTGCGAAAGCCGCCCTCGACGATGTTGTTGATGTTCACGAACCCGGCGATCGCGCCGCCGCCGGGCGTGCCCCGCGACGCCCCGTCCGGCTCCTTCTCGCACACCAGGAACCCGGCCTTGGTGCGGTCCTCGATCAGCCGCCCCGCATAGGCCTCGTACGCCTGGACGCTGTCCGGCGGGAAGAGCCAGGGATGGTGCAGGTCCTTGCTCTCGCGGGCCCGGGCGGTGAACTCGGCACCGTCCGCGTAGGCGAAGTGCCGGATGCCCACACGCGGGCCCTCGGCGAGGTGACGGGACGGGGTGTGCGGCATGGGGCCAGCCTACGACGGGGGGCGGGCCCGCGCCCGGCACGGCCGGAGGGGTGCCGGGTCAGCGCAGCGCCGGCCGGTCCAGCGCCAAGGTGCCCGCGTCCGCGTCGAGTTCCGCCGGCACGCCCAGCGGCAGGGTCAGCGCCCCCTCGCAGTGCCCGAACCCGAAGTCCTCGACGACCGGCACGCCGAGGCCGCCGAGCCGGTCGGCCAGCAGCGGTCTCAGCCCTTCGTAGGGGTCGCACTCCTCCCAGGAGCCGAGCAGCACGCCGGCGACCCCGTCGAGCCAGCCGGCCCGCAGCAACTGCGTCAGGTAGCGGTCGACGCGGTACGTCTCTTCCGCCACGTCCTCCAGGCACAGCAGACCGCCGCGTGCGCCGGGTCGGGCGTGCGGGGTGCCCAGTTCGGCGGCGAGCAGGGAGAGGCAGCCGCCCAGGGTGACGCCCCGGGCCCGGCCCGGTACCAGCGGGGTGCCGCCGGAGGTGATCACGCGGACCGTCTCCGGCGCGAACAGGGTGGCCCTCAGGTGTTCCTGCGCCCGCGCGTTCTTGACGAAATCGACTCCGGCCGCCATCGGCCCGTGCAGGGTGACCAGTCCGAGCCGGGCGGCGAACGCCTCGTGCAGCGCGGTGATGTCGCTGAAGCCGACGAACACCTTCGGTCCGGCGGCGCGCATCGCCTCCCAGTCGAGCAGGTCGGCCATGCGCTGGGCGCCGTACCCACCGCGGGCGCACAGCACCGCGTCCACCGAGGGGTCGCACCAGGCGGCTTGCAGGACTCGGGCACGGTCGGCGTCCGTGCCCGCGAGGTAGGGGAAGGTCCCGTGCCGGTCCAGCACGTGCGGGGCCACGACCGGGTCGAGGTCCCAGCCGCGCAGCACGTCCAGGCCCGCCTGGAGCCGCTCCTCGGGCACGGGTCCGCTGGGTGCGACGACGGCCACCCGTGCGCCCGCGGCGAGCCGGTGCGGCCGCACCAGCTCCGCGACCCGGCTCATCGGGTCAGCTCCAGGGCCGGGACGCCGGGCGGGGTCAGCCCGAAGACCTGGGCGTAGAGGGACAGTTCGGCTTCGAGGGCGCGCACCATGGTCTCCGCCCGGCGGAACCCGTGTCCCTCGCCCTCGAAGGTGAGGTAGGCGTGCGGCACTCCGCGGCCGGCCATGCGCGCGAGGAACCGCTCGCACTGCACGGGCGGGCAGATGACGTCGTCGAGTCCCTGGAGGAGCAGGAACGGGGCGGTGACGCTCTCGGCGTGTTCGGCGGGGGACCGCTCGACGTAGCGGTCGGGGACCTCGGCGTAGGGCCCGATCAGGCTCTCCAGGTACTGCGACTCGAAGTCGTGGGTCTCCCCCGTGCCCCAGCCGGTCAGGTCCAGGATCGGGTAGATGATCGTGCCGCAGGCGTACACGTCGGTGGTGGCCAGCGAGGCGGCGGACGTCCAGCCGCCCGCGCTGCCGCCGCGCACGGCGAGCCGCGCCCGGTCCGCGGTGCCCTCGTCGGCGAGGGCGAGGGCGACGGCCGCGCAGTCCTCGACGTCGACGACGCCCCACTGCTCGCGCAGCCGGTTGCGGTACTCCCGGCCGTACCCGCTGGATCCCCCGTAGTTGACCTCGGCGACGCCGATGCCGCGAGAGGTGAAGTAGGCGATCTCCAGGTCCAGGACGAGCGGGGAGCGGCTGGTGGGGCCGCCGTGCGCCCAGACGACGTACGGCGGCAGTTCGCCGTCGGGGGCCCGGCAGCCGGGATGGTGCGGCGGGTAGAGGTGGGCGTGGATGTCGCGTCCGCCCGGGCCCGTGAAGGTGCGGATGTGCGGCGTCGGGTAGTAGGCCGGGTCGGTGGCGTCCTCGTGGCGGGCACCGATCACTCGGGCGCGGCCGGTGCGGGCGTCCAGCTCGACGACCTCGAAGCCGCTGTGCGCACTGGCGCCCACGCCGACGACCCGCTCGCCGTGCGCGGCGAGGGCCGGCACGAACTCGGTCCACGGCCCGGCCGCGTCGACGACCTCACCGGTCTCCGGGTCGAGTATGCCGAGGACGGCGGCGCCCCGGCCGTGCAGGACGGCGATCAGGCCGCTGTCCAGCGGTGCGAACCAGCGCTGCCCGAGCTTCCACAGCGGCCCCGCGAACTCCTCCTCGCGGGTGGACAGGGGCTTCCCGTCGCGGTAGAGGTTCCACCAGCCGGTGCGGTCGGAGGCGTACAGCAGGCTGCCGTCCGGGGCCCAGTCGGCCTGGGCGATCGACTCCTCGGGTCCGCCGGCGACCACCCTGGCCCCTTGGAAGGTGCCCTCGGGGCCGACCTCGGCGACGACCAGCTCGGTACCGTCCCAGGGCATGCGGGGGTGGTCCCAGGCGAGCCAGGCCGCGCGGCTTCCGTCGGGCGAGATGCGGGGGCCGGTGACGAAGCGGTGCCGCTCGGGGGTGAGTTCGCGGACCGCACCCCGGTCTTCGGCCGCCGAGCCGTCCAGCGGCACGGCGACCAGGACGCGGCGCAGGTCGGTGGGGCCCTCGCCGGTGAACTCCTCCAGGACGCACCACACCTCACCGCGCTCGGGACGCGGGTCCGGCTCGATCCAGCGCAGTCCGCCGCCCACCCCGGACAGGGGCGTCAGCGGGCGCGGTGCACCGCCCGGTGCGAAGGCGTACAGCCGCTGGTCGGCGAAGTTCACGAAGACCACGAGCGGCCCGGTGCCGGTGGTGACCGCGGCCCAGGGCCGGCCGCCGTACTCCATGACGCGGCTGCGCACGTTCCACGGCGCGGGCAGCACCGGCTCCTCGGTGCCGTCGGCGTGCCGCCGCACCAGGGTGCGCCGGCCGCCCTCGGTGGGCCGGGGCGCGGTCCACCACACCTCGTCGCCGACGAAGCCGACGTCGTCGGGTCGTCCGTCGTGCGCGGCGGCGAGCGCCGCGTCGACGGGCGAGGGCCACGATCCGTACGACAGAGTCCGCACTGACTCCCCCACTTCTCCTCCGCTCCTTGCTTGTCCGGGCGCCGCCCGGTTCCGGGCTCCGGGGCCCGCGTGCCGGTCCTGCGGTCTCTACGCCGTGCGCAGGAAACGGTCCAGGACCCGGACCCCGAAGTGCAGCGCCTCGACCGGGACCCGCTCGTCCACGCCGTGGAAGAGGGCCTGGTAGTCGAAGCCCTCGGGCAGCTTCAGCGGTGCGAAGCCGTAGCCGGTGATGCCGAGCCGCGAGAACTGCTTGGCGTCCGTGCCGCCGGACATGCAGTACGGCACGACGTGCCCCTCGGGGGCGAACTCCTCGACCGCCGCGCGCATCCGGGCATAGGTCGGCGAGTCCACCGGCGCCTGGAGCGCCACCTCCCGGTGGACGAACTCCCAGTCCACGTCGGGCCCCGTGAGCCGGTCCAGGGTGGTGCGGAACTCGTCCTCGCCGCCGTACAGGAACCGCCCGTCGACGTGGGCGACGGCCTCGCCCGGGATAACGTTGACCTTGTACCCGGCGTCCAGCATGGTCGGGTTGCTGCTGTTGCGGACGGTGGCCTCGACCAGCTTGGCGGCCGGGCCGAGCTTGTCCAGCAGCCCGTCGACGTCGCTCAGATCGGCCTCGATGCCGTACACGGCGGCGATCTCGGTCAGGGCCGCGCGCACGGTCGGGGTCGGGCGCAGCGGCCACTCGTGGTCGCCGATGCGCGTGACCGCGGCGGCGAGCCGGGTGACCGCGTTCTCCCGGTTCACCTTCGAGCCGTGACCGGCGCGTCCGCGCGCGGTGAGCCTGAGCCAGCCGGTCCCGCGCTCCCCCGCGGCGATCGGGTAGAACTGCCGCCCGGCCCCGTCGTGGAAGGTGAACGCACCCGACTCGCTGACGCCTTCGGTACAGCCCTCGAACAGCTCGGCGTGCCGGTCGGCCAGGAAGCCGGAGCCGTCCTCGGCGCTGGCCTCCTCGTCGGCGGTGAACGCGACCACCACGTCGCGCCGGGGCCGCACCCCCCGCCGGGCCCAGTCGCGCACGACCGCGAGGATCATCGCGTCCATGTTCTTCATGTCGACCGCGCCGCGCCCCCACACGACGCCGTCGCGGATCTCCCCGGAGAAGGGGTGCACGCTCCAGTCCGCGGCCTCGGCGGGCACCACGTCCAGGTGACCGTGGACCAGCAGCGCGTCGGCCGACGGGTCGGTGCCCTCGATGCGGGCCACGACGTTGGTGCGGCCCTCGGTCCGCTCCAGCAGCGTGGGCTCGATCCCGGCCTCGGCGAGCCGCGTGGCGGCGTACTCGGCGGCCGGCCGCTCCCGGCAGTCGCCGCCGCCCCGGTTCGTGGTGTCGATGCGGATCAGCTCGGAGGTGAACCGGACGACCTCGTCCAGCGCCCGCGCGTCCGTCTCCGTGTGCTCAGCCATACTGCTCCTCCACCGCTGCCGAGACGATCGTCGTGACCGCCTTGAAGGTACGGATCGCCTCGTACATCGTGTCGTGGGTGTAGGCCACCTTCCGCTCCCCGACCTGCGCCACGCCGGGCACGACGGTCGAGGCGGCCGCCAGGTGCTCGGCGTCGAACTCCAGGGCGAGGGTGAAAGGCCCGCCGGTCACCGGCTCGTGCCGCACGGCGAGCGCGGCCGCTTCCTCGGCCGCGGCTCTGATGTCGGCGGCGGTCCTGGCCGGCGTACGGCACACGGCCGCGTACCGCGACACGTGGTCCTTGACCGCGACCTTCCGTGCCTCGGGCGCGTACCCGAGCGCGTCCTCGCAGGCCACGTCGTCCCCGGTGACCAGGACGACCGGCACTCCGTACTCGGCGACCACGTGCGCGTTGAGCAGGCCCTCGCTGGCCCGCACGCCGTTCAGCCACACTCCGGTGAGCTGGTTGGCGAGGTAGGTGTGCGCGAGGACGCCCTCCATGCCGGCGCCCGCGTGGTACCCGACGAAGGCGATGCCGTCCACGTCCCCGTGCTGGACGCCCTCCACCATGGAGAGCGCCTTGTGCCGCCCGGTGAGCATCTCCGTCCGCTCGTCGAGCCGCTCCAGGAGCAGGTTGCGCATGCTCCAGTGCGCCTCGTTGACCAGCACGGCGTCGGCGCCGCCGTCGAAGAATCCCCGCACGGCCGCGTCGACGTCCGAGGTGAACATCGACCGGCACCGCTCCCACTGCGGGGTCCCCGGCAGCACGTCGGCGGGCCAGGTGACACCGGTGGCGCCTTCCATGTCGGCGCTGATGAGGATCTTCATGGCTCGAACCGTACGCGCTGCCCGGCCGCCCGGACCAGAGCTGTGGACAACCACCGGTGGTCCAGACCTCCGAACTGACCTCGTACGGCCTACGACCAGCCCGTTCTCCGCGGGCGGCCGGTCATACGAATCCGCCTGGTCCCGGTGCGGCACCGTTCCGCCGAGCGCACCGCGACGCCGGACGGGCCGCCGCGTCAGAGCCTAGGCGGGCCGGCGACCGGCCACCACCCACGTCGAGGGCAGTTCGACGCGGGTGCCGTCCGCCGTGTACTCCGTGGTGACCAGCGGGAGTTCACCGCGCGCCAGGACGGTCAGCCCGGCCGCTTCGAGGTACTGCGGCACCGCCTCGTCGGGGACGGCGCCGGGGGTCAGCCCGTGGCGGAGGACCGGGGCCAGCTTGGCGGGCGGGCCTGCGGGGCCCTGGGCCAGACTCCTCAGGATGCTCTTGGCCGCCTGGGAGGGCTCCACCAGGAAGGCACGGCCGCGGTCGCCGAGGAGCACGCCCAGGGTGTCGGCCAGGGGGCGGCGGTCCTCGGGCTCGCACTGGTGCAGGACGCCCCGGACGTACACGTTGGCGTCGCCCAGTTCCGCGTGCAGCGTCTCCGCCTCGGCCTTGTCGGCGGCGTCCAGCTGCCGGTACGCGGCCAGCCCCGTGGGGTCGGCGCGGCGGGCGTGTGCGAGGGCCGCGGTGGCGAGGTCGGCGCCGACGACGTACGGGAAGCGTTCGGCGAAGTAGCGGGTCTGGGTGCCGTTGCCGCAGCCCAGGTCGATCAGCGGCAGGCCGGGGTCGGCCAGGTGCGGTTCGAAGTGGGCCAGGTGGCGGCCGGCGGTCAGGGTCGGCTCGGCGTCCCAGAACACCGCCCCCCGGTCCTCGGGGGCCTCTTGCCAGAAGCTCTCCCAGGCCTCCCGGTACCGGCTCGTCACGCTCATGCCCGTCTCCCCCCGGTGCGACGACGTACATCCCGCCGTCGATACGGCGGATCCGTACGGTGTATCGCGCCGGGCGCACGGCCACAAGCGCCCGGCGCATTCCTTCACCGCCCGTTCGCGCCGGGCGGATTCACGCCATGGGGAGCCGGCGGCGCCTGACGGGCGCCGCACTCAGCCTGCGGCGGCGCCCCGGCCGCGGCGGTGGCGCGCGGGCAGCGTCAGCTCGAACCACACGGTCTTGCCCGACTCCGTGCGGCCGGCGCCCCATTCGCGGGCCAGGGTGCTGACGACACGCAGGCCGCGCCCGGCCTCGTCGTCGGGACCCACGCTCTTCAGCGCCGGCAGGTCGTGGTCGTCGTCGTCCACCTCGCACAGCAGCGTGTCGGCGCGCACCAGGCGCAGTTCGACGGGTGCGGCGTGCGAGTGGCGCAGGGCGTTGGTGACGAGTTCACCGGCCAGCAGCTCCGCCGTGTCGGCCAGTCGCGGCAGCCCCCAGTCGTGGAGCTGCTCGCGGACCGCCGCGCGGGCGCGGCCGGCCTCGGCGGGGTCGCGGGCGAGACGCCATTCGGCCACGGAGTCGGGTTCGATGCCGGTCAGCCGGGCCATGAGCAGGGCGACGTCGTCCTTGCGGCCGCCGCGCGCGCCCAGGGCGCGGATGATGCCGTCGCAGGCGTCGTCCATGGACGCGGCCGGATGGGCGGCGGACTCGCAGAGGGTGGCGAGGCCGACGCCGATGTCCTCGCCGCGCATCTCCACCAGGCCGTCGGTGCACATCACCAGCCGGTCGCCGGGCGCCACCGGCACACGCACCGACTCGAAGGGGACGCACCCGACGCCGATCGGCGCACCCGTCGGCAGGTCGATCAGCTCGCTGACGCCGTCCTCGGCACGGACCAGGACCGGCGGGATGTGACCGGCGTTGGCGAGGTGCAGTTCCCCGGCGACGGGGTCGTACACGGCGTACAGGCAGGTGGCCAGGTGGGTGTCGCCGAGCCGATGGGCGAGGTCGTCGAGGTGGCGCAGGAGCCGGGCGGGCGGCAGGTCGAGGCCGGCCAGGGTCTGGACGGCGGTGCGCAACTGCCCCATCATCGCGGCCGAGTTCAGGCCGTGACCCATGACGTCGCCGACGACGAGGGCGGTGCGGGCGCCGGGCAGCTTGACCGAGTCGAACCAGTCGCCGCCGACCCGGCCGAGCAGGGTGCCCGGCAGGTAGCGGGTGGCGATGTCGCAGCCGGTCATGCGCGCCGGGATCCGCGGCAGCATGCTGTCCTGGAGCGTCTCGGCGACGTTCTCCTGGTGGGTGTACATACGCGCGTTGTCGAGGACGAGGCCCGCGCGGGCGGCGAGCTCGGCGCCGGTGACGCGGTCCATGTCGTTGAAGACGGGGCGCTCCGGGTGCCGGAGCAGGATCATGAAGCCGAGCACGACGTTACGGGCCTTCAGCGGCACCAGCAGCATCGAACGGCCGGTGATCAGCGGCCTGATGTCCCGCTTCTCGAACTGCGAGGCGACGGCGTGGCCCATCTCCTCGGTGATGCGGGGCACCAGGACCGGCTCGCCGCTGGTCATGCACTGGAAGAACGGGGTGTGCGCCGGGAAGGGCATGGCTTCGCCGACCGGTACGACGTCGTCCCAGCGGCCGGGTTCGTCGGTGTGCTCCAGGGCGACCCGGTGCCACATCGTCGTCGTGTCGGGCACTCCGTCGGGGAAGCCCTCACCGGCGACGACCTGTTCGCGCAGGTAGGTGCCGGCGACGTCGGTGAAGCGCGGGACGACGGCCCGGCTGACCTCCACGATCGTCCGTGAGAGGTCGAGCGAGGTGCCGATCGCGCCACTGACCTCGTTGAGGAACTCCAGGCGTTCGCGGACCGCCGCGTACTCCAGGTCCTCGGCCTCGTCCCGCAGTTCCTCCGGCACCGGCTCGCCGGCCGCCAGTGCCCGCGCGGCCCGCTCGCGGCGCGCCCGGCGCCCGGCTCGCCGGGGCACCCCCCAGTCGGGCGTGACGGGCACCCGGTCGTGCCGGCTGAACTCCAGCACGGGGTAACCCAGTTCCAGCACCTGCGCGACGATGCGGGCGCTCTCCCCGACGCTCATGCTGGGCAGGATCTCGGGGAGACGGCGGGCGAGTTCGTCGGCGCCGGGGAAGTCGGTGTGCAGCGCGAATCCGGGCGCGATCCGCTCCGTGACGGCCTCTTTCGCGCCGCCGTCGGTGAAGTCCCGGCGCAGTCCGTCCGCGTCGGCGGCCAGCACGAGCAGCCGCTCCTGCCCCGGCCCCACCAAGGGGTAGGCCCACCAGAGCACGTCGACGCGGCCGCCGACCGGCACGGTCAGCCGGGCGCGGCCGGCCGCCGGGTAGGACGACCGCCCGTCGAGGGAGGACTCCAGGCCGGGCCCCAGTCCGTCGTGTTCGGCGTACGCGGCGTGAGCGGATCCGCAGTCCTCGCCGCCGTCCCCGGGGAGCACGCCCGAGACGGGCAGCAGGTCGGGGGCGGGACGGCCGATCGCCGCTTCCTTGGGGAGGCCGAACAGCCGCCGTGCGCCTCGGCTCCAGTGCGAGACCAGCCCTTCGCGGTCCACCACGACGACGGCCAGCGGGACGCGGCCGGTCACGGGGTCTGCCGGTACGGCGTCAGGTCCGGCCCGATGGCCGCCGGATGTGCCCCGCTCGGTGCCATGGTCCATGGCGTCAGGCCCTCTCTGCCCACGGCTCCGCAAGATCTGTGCCGCCGTCACCACCGTACGGTGGTGGCCGGTGACCATGTGCGGCAACGGGGGAATTGGTGGCGCGCGAACACACCGGCGCACGCCCGCGCGCCGGTGGCCGGTCTCAGTCCTCGTGCCCGAGCTGCAGGTCGCGCTCGGTGCGGCCGCCGCCGGCCACCTGGAGCACGGTCGCGACCGGCGGGTATCCGGCCGCGATGACGGTGTACTCGCCGGACGAGAGGTCCACGAACCGGAACGTGCCGTCGGGTCCGGTGGTCAGGGTGTCCACCACGTTGCCCGCCGCGTCGAGCAGCGTGACGCGCGCGTCCTCGACGATCCGTCCGCCGCTGGCCCGCACGGTGCCGCGCAGCACGGCGCCGCCGGCCAGCTCGACGTCCTGGCGGGTCTCGCGGGCGGCCTGGACGCTGACCGGCAGCGCGGCCGGACGGAAGGCGGGGGCGCTGGCGGCGAGGGTGTACTCGCCGGCCACCAGCTCCGTGATGACGTAACCGCCCTCACGGCCGCTGCGGGTGCTGGCGACGACCTCGCCGTGGACGTTGGTGAGGGTGACGGCCGCGTCGCGCACGGGGCTGCCGTCGGCGGTCATGACGCTGCCGGCCAGGCGACCGGCGCCGCCGAGGACCACGTCCAGTTCCACCGGGCGCTCGCCGACGGTCACGGAGACCGCCTGAGGCTGGTGGCCGCCGGCCGCGGCGATCAGGACGTAGGCCCCGGAGCCGGGCGTGGCGAGCGCGTACCGTCCGTCGTCGCCGCTGGCACCCCGGCCGATCTGCTGTCCGCCGACGTCGATGAGGGTGAGCGCCGCACGGGGCACGACGGTGCCGTCGGGGTGCTGCACGGTGCCGCAGACGGGGATGCCGCCGGCGTAGGAAGACCGGGCGGGCGGGACCTGCCCGGCCGGCTGTGCCTGGGGTGCGTACGCGGCCTGCTGTACGGTCTCCGGCTCGGTGACGGGGGCGTTGTGGGACACCAGGGGTTTCTCCTTGAGGAAGAGGGCGATGAGGAGCCCGAGGACGAGCACCGGCACCAGGTAGAGGAAGATCCGCGGCATGGCGTCGGCGTACGCCTCGATGTAGGCATCGCGCAGCGCGGGCGGCAGGGAGTGGACGAGCTGCGGGGTGATGGCCTCGGCGTCGGGGAGACCGGCTCCGGCCCCGGTGGGGACCCGGTCGGCGAGGGCGTCGGTGAGCCGGCCCGCGAACAGGGTGCCGAAGACGGCCGCGCCGACGCTGCCGCCGATCTGCCGGAAGTAGTTGTTGGCGCTGGTGGCGGTGCCGAGGTCGGTGGGGCGCACGGAGTTCTGGACGGCGAGGACCAGGACCGGCATCACCATGCCGATGCCGGCGCCGAGGACCGCCATCCAGATGCTGTACTGCAGCCGGGGGGTGTCGGTGCCGAGCCGGGAGAGCAGCCACATGCCGACGACGGACAGCGCGCTGCCGAGGATCGGGTGGACCCGGTAGTGACCGGTGCGGCTGATGAGCTGTCCGGAGACGATCGAGGCGACGACGATGCCGCCCATCATCGGCAGCATCAGCAGGCCGGACTCCGTGGCGCTGGCGCCGTCGACCATCTGCAGGAAGGTCGGCAGGTAGCTGGCGGCGCCGAACAGGGCGACGCCGACGACGAGTCCGACCAGGGCGGTGACGTTGAAGACGGAGTCCCGGAACAGACGCAGCGGGATAAGTGGTTCGGGGGCGAGGCGCTCGGCGACCAGGAAGAGCAGTGTGGTCCCGACGGCTCCGGCGGCGAGCCCGAGAATCGTCCTGGACCCCCACGCGTACTCGGTCCCGCCCCAGCTCGTGAGCAGCACCAGACAGGTGGAGGCGGCGGCGAGCAGCAGGGCGCCGAGGACGTCGAGGCGCGGCTTGACCCGCGGCCTGGGCAGCTTGAGGACGACGGCGACGACGGCCATGGTGACCAGGCCGAAGGGCACGTTGATGTAGAAGCACCAGCGCCAGGAGAGGTGGTCGGTGAAGTAGCCGCCCAGCAGCGGGCCCGCGACGGAGGCGAGTCCGAAGGCGGCGCCGATCAGGCCCATG
Source organism: Streptomyces sp. BK208 (assembly GCF_004364245.1). Lineage (GTDB taxonomy): Bacteria > Actinomycetota > Actinomycetes > Streptomycetales > Streptomycetaceae > Streptomyces. The sequence continues at coordinate 216,807 of NZ_SOAV01000011.1, forward strand.
AAGCGGCCGCGTTCGCGGGGCGGCACGATGTCCGCGATGATCGCCTGCACGCCGATCATGAGGCCGCCCGCGCCGACGCCCTGCACCGCGCGGAAGGCGATCAGCTGGTCCATGCTCTGCGCGCGTCCGGCGAGCGCGGAGCCGACGACGAAGACCAGGATGGCGAACTGGAAGACGCCCTTGCGTCCGAAGAGGTCGCCGAGCTTGCCGTAGATCGGCAGGCCGATGGTCGAGGTGAGCAGGTACGCGGTGATCGCCCAGGACATCCGGTCCAGACCGTGCAGCTCGCCGACGATCTTCGGCAGCGCGGTGGCGACGATCATCTGCTCCAGGGCGGCGAGCAGCAGCGCCAGCATCAGGCCGACGAAGACCAGCCGCACCCGGCGCGGGCTCAGCCCGGCGTCCGGCTCCGCGACCGGTCCCCGCCCCGGTACGGCAGCGTGGAGTTCGGGTGACGGCCGGGCCGCGGCGACCGGTCCGTCCTGCACCGGATCCTGCACCAGAGTGATCCCGCCCACGTACCGCTCCCCTCGTCACACCTGCTCACATTTGCCACCTGAGGCGACAACTGCGAACAAGTGCGACGAGTTACGGAAGTACGGCGGGTTCGCGCACAGATCACTCGAACCGGTGAGGCGGCCAACGGCCGCCCCGTGTCTGCCTTTTGGCTACTTCTCGACCTCGGCGGCGAGCTTGGCGAGCAGAGCGTCGTAGATCCGGCCGAGCCCCTTGGGCGCGAAGGTCTTCTCGAAGAAGCCGCCGACGCCCCCGGCTCCCTGCCAGGTGGTGAGCACGACGACCCGGGACTTGCCCTCCCCCGCGGGGGTGACGCGCCAGGTGGTGACCATGGAGGAGTTGCGGTCCTTCTCGACCAGCTCGCCGTCGGTCGGCTCGGTGACCTCCAGCAGGCAGTCACGGATGCGCTTGCTGGTGGCCTGGAGCTTCCAGTGCACCAGGGTGCCCTCGCCGTCGCCGCCCTCGCGCACCTCGTACTCGCTGAAGTGCTCGGGCAGCAGCTTCTCGCGGGTGCCGCTGTAGTCGGCGAGGGTGTCGAACACCGTCTCCGCGTCCGCTGCGACGATCCGCTCCGTCGTCGCCTCGACCTGCGCCATCGGGTTCCTCCAGGGCCTGGTTCTCGGGTTCGGGGCAAGCCAACCACCCCACCGCCCGGCCACCCAAATCGGGGGGCGTGAAGCAGCCCCGCACGACTCGCCCGCACGATCAAGGGAACAAGTGTTCTATTGTGTCGGACAGTGCTACCGAGGAGGCCGCAATGCGCTGGGAGAACCTCACGGACTCCGACCACGCCCGGGCGGCGGACACCGCGCTGTTCGGTGCGGACGCCGTCACCACCCGCACCATCGACACGCCCGAGTTCCGCGGCATCACCTTCCACGAGGTGCGGGCCCGCTCGATCCTGAACCGGGTGCCGGGGGCCTCCCGCATGCCGTTCGAATGGACGGTCAACCCCTACCGGGGCTGCACGCACGCGTGCGTGTACTGCTTCGCCCGCAAGACGCACAGCTACCTGGACCTCGACACGGGCCTCGGTTTCGACTCCCAGATCGTCGTCAAGGTGAACGCGCCCGAGCTGCTGCGCCGTCAGCTGGCCTCGCGCCGCTGGCAGGGCGAGCACGTGGCGATGGGCACCAACGTCGACTGCTACCAGCGCGCCGAGGGCCGCTACCGGCTGATGCCGGGCATCATCGAGGCGCTCACCGAGCGCGCGAACCCCTTCTCGATCCTCACCAAGGGCACGCTGATCCTGCGCGACCTGGACCTGCTGACGCGGGCCGCCCGGGTGACGGACGTCGGCATCTCGGTCTCGGTCGGCTTCACCGACCCGGACCTGTGGCGCACCGTGGAGCCCGGCACTCCGGCACCGGAACGACGGCTGGAGGTCGTACGGTCCCTCACCGAGCGCGGCATCGGCTGCGGGGTACTGATGGCGCCGGTCATCCCCTTCCTCGGCGACGAACCGGCCCAGCTCAGGGACACCGTGCGCGCCGTCGCCGCCGCGGGCGCCACCTCGGTCACCCCCCTGGTCCTGCACCTGCGGCCCGGCGCCCGCGAGTGGTTCATGGCCTGGCTCGGCCGGCACCACCCGCACCTGGTCCGCCGGTACGAGCGGCTGTACGCGGACGGCGCCTACGCGCCGAAGTGGTACCAGCGCCGGATCACGCGCCAGGTGCACGACCTGGCCCGCGAGTACGGCATCGGGCCCACGCGCGGGGGGATGCCGCGACGGATCGCGGAGCCTGAGCCCGCACGGCCGGCCGGACCCGCGCCCGCGGAGCCGGTACAGCTGTCCCTCATCTGACTGCTCCCGTCGGACGGTTGCCGCATCGGTACCGGTCGTGGAGGCCGGCGCCCACCCCGAGTGGACGGACCACGCCGTGACCTACGGCTGCATCGCCTCGATGCGGACCCGCCCCGGCCTCCGCGACGAGGTCGTCGCCCTCCTGCCGAGCGCGGCCGGCGGGTTCGGGCTCTGACGGCTCCCTGGTCCGGCCGAGGGGCGTCCGGCCCGGAGCATTGGAGGGCATCTTCCGGCCCAACCGGGTCAAGTATCGACCGCTCGCGTTCTTCCACAGGCGCTCCCCGGGACGATCCGGCGAGGACCGCGACCCGCGCGGGCCGCTGCCGCTCCGGACCGGGAGCCCTGGGAGAACGCCATGAGACAACGCGCAGCCGTCCTGTGCGGCGCCGCCGTCATCGCCGCCGGGAGTGTCACGGCCGTCCCCGCCGAGGCGAACGCACCGCGGCCCGCACCCGGCGCGCCCGCCGCGGACCTGCACTGGAAGAAGTGCGCCACGGAGGACTACCCGACGCTCCAGTGCGCTTCCCTCGACGTGCCGCTCGACCACGCGCGCCCGCAGGGCAGGCAGATCACCCTGGCGCTGTCCCGCGTGCCGCACACGGCCGAGGCCTACCAGGGCCCCCTGCTGGTGAACCCCGGCGGCCCGGGCGGCAGTGGGCTGACACTCGCCGGGTTCGTGGCGTCGTCGCTGCCCGCGGACGTGGCCGCCCGGTACGACGTCATCGGCTTCGACCCGCGCGGCGTGGGGAAGAGCGCTCCCGCGCTGGACTGCCTGCCCGGGCACTTCGCCCCGGTGCGCCCCGACTCGCTGCCGGACACGCCGGAGGTCGAGCAGGCCAATCTCACGCGCGCGAAGTCCTTCGCCGACGCGTGCGGCGACAAGTACGCGGACGTTCTGCCGTACATCGACACGGTGAGCGCCGCGCGCGACGTGGACGCGATCCGCGCGGCGCTCGGCTCGGAGCAGCTCAACTACTTCGGCTACTCGTACGGCACCTATCTGGGCGCCGTCTACGCCAAGCTCTATCCGCAGCGGGTGCGGAGGCTGGTCCTGGACTCCGTCGTCGGTCCGGAGGACGTCTGGTACGACGCCAACCTCAACCAGGATCTCGCCTTCAACGACCGCCACCGGGCGTTCCTCGCCTGGATCGCCGAGCACGACGCGGCGTACGGGCTGGGCACCGATCCCGAGCGGGTCGAGGCGGCCTGGTACGCCATGCGGGCGGCGCTGGCGAAGCAGCCCGCGGGAGGGAAGGTCGGCGCCGCCGAACTCGAGGACACCTACATGCCCGGCGGGTACTACAACGGCTACTGGCCCTACCTGGCCGAGGCGTTCGCCGCGTACGTCGACGACGAGGACACCGGCCCGCTGGTCGAGGCGTACGAGGACTTCGGGGCTCCTGACGCCTCCGGGGGCAACGGGTACAGCGTCTACACCGCCGTGCAGTGCCGCGACGCGGCCTGGCCGCGCGACTGGGACCGGTGGCGCGACGACAACTGGGGCCTGTACGAGAAGGCGCCCTTCATGGTGTGGAACAACGCCTGGTACAACGCGCCGTGCGCGTTCTGGCCCACGAAGTCCCGGCAGCCGGTGGACGTCGCCAACGACGACCTGCCCCCGGCCCTGCTCTTCCAGGCGACCGGCGACGCGGCCACCCCGTACGAGGGCGGCGTCACCGCGCACCGCCTGCTGGGCGGCTCCGCGCTCGTCGCCGAGGAGGGCGGCGGGAACCACGGCATCACGCTGAGCGGCAACGACTGCCTGGACGGGTACCTGGCCGCCTACCTGACCGACGGCGCCGTACCGCACGGCGAGGGTGGAGAGGCGGACGCGGTGTGCCCGGCACTGCCGGACCCGAAGCCGCTGGAGTCCAAGGCCGCCTCGTCCTCCTCACGCGGCTCGGCCCTGCACGGCCTGCTCGGCTTCCGCGGCTGACGCCCTGATCCGCGCACCCCGCCGGGGTGGTCGTCAGTGCCGTGGTCCACGATGGGCGCATGAGTGAGCTGACCAGGATCACCGCCCCCGAGGGCGTCGCGCCCGCCGCGCAGTACACCCATGTCGTCCTCGGCACCGGACGGTTCGTGGCCGTCTCGGGGCAGCTCGCGCTGGACGAGGACGGCTCGGTGGTCGGCGTGGGCGACGCCGCGGCCCAGGCCCGCCAGGTGTTCGAGAACCTGCGCCGGTGCCTGGCCTCGGCCGGGGCGGGCTTCGACGACGTGGTGAAGCTGACCTTCTTCGTCACGGACATGGCGCACATGGGCGCGATCCGCGCGGCCCGCGCCGAGCACATACCCGACGACCGGCTGCCGGCCGCCTCGGCGGTGCAGGTGGCCGCGCTCGTGCGGCCGGAGTTCCTGATGGAGATCGAGGCGTTCGCGGTCGTCGCCCCGTGAGCCCGTCCCCGGCCCGGGTGCGGGAGACGGCGCTCGCCGACTGCGACCGCGTCGCCGGGATCCGGGGCCGGGGCCGGGCGGGCGGAGCGCGTACCGGGGGCTGATACCGCGGGCCTACCTCGACGCGATCGACCCGGCCGCCGACGCCGAGCGGCGCCGCGCCCGGCGCTTCCACGAGCGGGCGGGTGGCCGTGCCGACGGCACCGAGGAGCCCTCGGTGGTGGCAGGGGTCGCGGTGCCGCAGGTGCGGTACGCGCGTCCGCTGAGCGGCTGACGGCCGGTCAGCGGCCCGGCACAGCACGGTTCCCGTCCTGGGACATGCCGGCGCCCGCTCACCGCTGTCCCGGGATGCGCGCCAGCGCCCGTACCGCCGCCTCGGCCAGCGCCGGGTGGGCGAGGGCGTCGTTCAGGACCGGGGCGGCTCGGTCGTCGCCGAGGGTGCCGAGCCCCTCGACGCAGGCGAGCGCCACGCGCCGGTAGGGATCGTGCGGGCGCAGCCTCCGGCGCAGCGTGGTGATCAGCGCGGGCACCGACTCGGGGGCCCGCAGCTCGACCAGCAGCCGCACCGGGTGCAGGGCGTAGGCGACGCGCAGCTCGTTGGTGGCCAGGGCCGCGGCCGCGCGCGCGGTGCGCGGGTCGCCGAGGCGGGCGAGGGCGTGGGCGGCAGAGGCGCAGCGCGGCGGGTCCCGGTGGTTCAGCAGCAGGACGAGTGACTCGAAGGCCCGCCGGTCCCCCGCCACCCCGAGCCGGAAGGCGGCCAGCTCACGGGCCCACAGCGGGTGTCCGGGCTCGGTGAGCACCGCGGCCAGCTCGTCGTGGTCCGTGCTCGCCACGAGACGGTCGAACCCCGACGCGGCACCCGCGGCGCCCGTGACCGCGGACTCGGACCGTAAGCGCTCCGTGAGCGTTCGCAACTCTTCGTCCATGACCCCGAGGTTAGGCGGGTCACTCCACTTGTGGGACCTACATCACGAACACCGGGGGCTGGCGCGCTCGTTACCCGCGGGTTAACCTCAGACGAGCGGGTCATCCTCCCGCAGCAACTCCTCGCGGTGGTCTGGTGACGCAACCACCGGGAGAGCAGTCGGTCCGGTACCTCGGTACCGCATCAGGACTCGGCCCCGGGACAGGGCCGGTCACAGGCCGCCGGCCCGGCGTGTGCACGCCTGCCGCGACGGCACCGGGCGTGTGCGCCAGTCGGCCCGGCAACACCCGCACTCCTTCCTCTGCCTTTTTCACGCACCCGGTGTGCCGCTACGGCGCACCCGGGCGTGTTCCCGTCGTCACCCCTCATTCCTGGAGTCCCGCGATGGCCACTCCCCTGTCCCACACCCCTTCCTCCCCGCTCCGGACCGTCGCCGTCGTCGGCCTCGGCACCATGGGCACCGGCATCGCCGAGGTCCTGGCCGGGGCCGGCCGCGACGTCGTCGGCATCGACGTCAGCGAGGCGCAGGCCGTCAAGGCGGTCGCCGCGCTGGAGTCCTCCACCGCACGCGCCGTCGAGCGCGGCCGCCTCACGGACGAGGAGCGCGCCGCCATCCTGGGCCGCGTCCGCACCTCCACCGACCCGCGGGCGGCCGCCGAGGCCGACCTGGTGATCGAGGTGGTCCCGGAGTCGTACGAGATCAAGCAGCGGGTCTTCAGGGAGCTGGACGGGATCGTGCGCCCGGACACGATCCTGGCGACCGGCACCAACGCACTGTCCGTCACGCGCCTCGCCGCGGACTCGGCCCACCCGGAGCGGGTGCTCGGCCTGCACTTCTTCAACCCGGCGCCGGCGATGAAGCTGGTCGAGGTCGTCTCCTCGGTGCTGACCGCGCCCGCCGCCGTCTCGGCCGTCACCGATCTCGCCCTGGACCTCGGCAAGGAGCCCGTCGCCGTCGGTGACCGGCCCGGTTTCGTCGCCGACGGCCTGCTGTTCGGCTACCTCAACCAGGCCGCCGCGATGTACGAGGCGAACTACGCCTCCCGCGAGGACATCGACGCCGCGATGCGGCTCGGCTGCGGCCTGCCGATGGGGCCGCTCGCCCTGCTGGACCTGGTGGGCGTGGACACCGCCCGCACGGTCCTGGAGGCCATGTACGCGGAGTCGCACGACCGTCTGCACGCCCCCGCGCCGATCCTCAAGCAGCTCAGCGAGGCGGGCCTGACGGGGCGCAAGGCGGGCCGCGGCTTCTACACCTACGAGGCGCCCGGCAGCGCGGTCGTGGTGCCGGACACGACGACCCCCGGGACGGGCGGCGCCGCGGTCGCCGGGCGGCCGGTGCGCGCGGTGGGCGTGGCCGGTTCGGGCACCATGGCGTCCGGCATCGCGGAGGTGTTCGCCAAGGCCGGGTACGAGGTGGTGCTGGCCGCCCGCAGCCCGGAGAAGGCGCAGACCGCCAAGGCCCGCGTCGGCAAGTCCCTGGCCCGGTCGGTCGACAAGGGGCGGATGACGGCCGAGGCCGCCGCGCGGACGCTGGAGCTGATCACCCCGACCGGGACCTACGACGACTTCGCCGACGTCGACCTGGCCGTGGAGGCCGTCGCCGAGGACCTGGAGGTGAAGCGGCAGCTCTTCGCCACGCTGGACAAGGTGTGCAAGCCCGGCGCGGTGCTGGCCACCACCACCTCGTCGCTGCCGGTGGTCGCCTGCGCCCGCGCCACCTCGCGGCCGCAGGACGTGATCGGCATGCACTTCTTCAACCCGGCCCCGGCGATGAAGCTGGTCGAGGTCGTGCGCACGGTGCTGACCGCCGACGACGTGCACGCCACCGTCCACGAGGTCTGCGCCAAGGTCCGCAAGCACGCCGTGGACTGCGGCGACCGGGCCGGGTTCATCGTGAACGCGCTGCTGTTCCCGTACCTCAACAACGCGGTCAAGATGGTGCAGGAGCACTACGCGACCCTCGACGACATCGACGCGGCGATGAAGCTGGGCGGCGGCTACCCGATGGGCCCGTTCGAGCTGCTCGACGTGGTCGGTCTCGACGTGTCGCTCGCCATCGAGAAGGTCCTGCACCGGGAGTTCCGCGACCCGGGCCTGGCACCGGCACCACTGCTCGAGCACCTGGTGGCCGCGGGCTGCCTCGGTCGCAAGACGGGCCGCGGTTTCCGCGAGCATGCCCGCCGCTGAGACGCCGGGCGACTGGTTCGGGCCCGAGGAGGACTGGGGCGGACTGCTCGGTCCGGCCGGGTCTCCCCCGCTCCCCGCGGGCGGGGGAATCCCCGGTCACGCGCATGATTGCGTCCGCATGCAGTACGTTCGGGTCATGCCCCAGCCCGCCAAGTCCTCACGCACCCCAGCCACGTCCGACGCCCCGGAGAGCGCGGCCGGCAGCCGAGCCGCCGCCCAGCGGCTCAAAATGCGCCGGGAACTGGCGGCGGCGGCGATGGAGCTGTTCGCGACCAAGGGGTACGAGGCGACCACCGTCGACGAGATCGCGGCCCGCGCCGGAGTCGCCCGCCGCACCTTCTTCCGGCACTTCCGCTCCAAGGAAGAGGCGATCTTCCCGGACCACGACGACACCCTGGTGCGGGCCGAGGCGGTGCTCAACGCGGCGCCGGCGCACGAGCATCCGCTCGACACGGTGTGCCGCGGCATCAAGGAAGTCATGAAGATGTACGCCGCCCGGCCGGAGATCTCGGTCGCCCGCTACAAGCTGACGCGCGAGGTGCCCACCCTGCGCGAGGCGGAGATCGCGTCGGTGGCCCGGTACGAGCGTCTGTTCACCCGGTACCTGCTGGGCCACTTCGACGAGCACGCGCACGACGACGACGCCAACGACGACCCGCTGCTGGCGGAGGTCGCGGCGTCCGCCGTGGTCACCGCGCACAACCACGTGCTGCGGCGCTGGCTGCGGGCCGACGGACAGGGCGACGTGGAGGCCCAGCTCGACCACGCCTTCGCGATCGTGCGCAAGACCTTCGGCACCGGCATCGGGGCGGGGCGCGGCACGGCCTCCGCCGCGCGGCCGGCGGCCTCCTCGGCCTCGGTGCAGGGGGAGGTGCTCGTGACGGTGGCGCGCACCGACGCGCCGCTCCACGAGGTGATGCGCACCATCGAGCAGGCACTCAAGGAGCGCTGACCGGAGGGGCAGACACCCTTTCGCTCTGTGACGACGGCCACCCATCGGGTGGCCGTTTTTGCATGTCGGTGCCCCTTTTTCACCGCCGCCGGGAGATGATTCGATCGATCATCGCTCATCTGTCGCGTAAAGATTTCATCTGAGATCAGTTTCTGGCACTCAGTGCCTTGCGGGGTGACACGCGGTGTCATACGTTGAAGGTGTTCGGGCTGTCCCCGCACCTCATCCCCTGCGCGTCCGAACGCCTGCGTCACAGGCACACACCCTCACCTCAGCAGCACCGACGTAACCCTCAGCGCTCCTCCCTCAGGGCGCTCACCGCCGGAGGCAACACCGTGACCGTGAAGGACATCCTGGACGCGATCCAGTCGCCCGAGTCCACGAAGGCCGACATCGCCGCTCTGCCCCTCCCCGAGTCGTACCGCGCGATCACCGTGCACAAGGACGAGACGGAGATGTTCGAGGGTCTGGAGACCCGCGACAAGGACCCCCGCAAGTCGATCCACCTGGACGAGGTGCCGCTGCCGGAGCTGGGCCCCGGCGAGGCCCTGGTGGCCGTCATGGCCTCCTCGGTCAACTACAACTCGGTGTGGACCTCGATCTTCGAGCCGCTGTCCACCTTCGGGTTCCTGGAGCGCTACGGCCGCACCAACGAGCTGGCCAAGCGCCACGACCTGCCGTACCACATCATCGGCTCCGACCTCGCGGGCGTGGTCCTGCGCACCGGCCCGGGCGTCAACGCCTGGCAGCCGGGCGACGAGGTCGTCGCGCACTGCCTCTCCGTCGAGCTGGAGTCCTCCGACGGCCACAACGACACGATGCTCGACCCCGAGCAGCGCATCTGGGGCTTCGAGACCAACTTCGGCGGCCTCGCCGAGGTCGCGCTGGTCAAGTCCAACCAGCTGATGCCGAAGCCGGACCACCTGAGCTGGGAGGAGGCCGCCGCCCCCGGCCTGGTCAACTCCACCGCCTACCGCCAGCTCGTCTCCCGCAACGGCGCCGGCATGAAGCAGGGCGACAACGTGCTGATCTGGGGCGCCAGCGGCGGCCTCGGCTCGTACGCCACCCAGTTCGCCCTGGCCGGCGGCGCCAACCCGATCTGCGTCGTCTCCAGCGAGCAGAAGGCGGACATCTGCCGCTCGATGGGCGCCGACGCGATCATCGACCGCAGCGCCGAGGGCTACAAGTTCTGGAAGGACGAGACCACCCAGGACCCCAAGGAGTGGAAGCGCTTCGGCAAGCGCATCCGCGAACTCACCGGCGGCGAGGACATCGACATCGTCTTCGAGCACCCCGGCCGGGAGACCTTCGGCGCCTCCGTCTTCGTCACCCGCAAGGGCGGCACCATCACCACCTGCGCCTCGACCTCGGGCTACATGCACGAGTACGACAACCGCTACCTGTGGATGTCCCTGAAGCGCATCATCGGCTCCCACTTCGCCAACTACCGCGAGGCCTGGGAGGCCAACCGCCTGATCGCCAAGGGCAAGATCCACCCGACGCTCTCCAAGGTGTACTCCCTGGAGGACACCGGCCAGGCGGCCTACGACGTCCACCGCAACCTCCACCAGGGCAAGGTCGGCGTGCTGTGCCTGGCACCCGAGGAGGGCCTGGGCGTGCGCGACCAGGAGAAGCGCGCCCGGCACATCGATGCCATCAACCGCTTCCGGAACATCTGAGGAGCGCCGCATGACCGATCGTCAGCCCGCCGACGGCAGGCGGGAGAAGGACCGGCCGTGGCTCATGCGCACCTACGCCGGTCACTCCACGGCCGAGGCGTCCAACGAGCTGTACCGGCGCAACCTCGCCAAGGGCCAGACGGGTCTGTCGGTCGCCTTCGACCTGCCGACCCAGACCGGCTACGACTCCGACCACATCCTCGCCCGCGGCGAGGTCGGCCGGGTCGGCGTGCCGGTGGCGCACCTCGGTGACATGCGCCGGCTGTTCCAGGACATCCCGCTGGAGCAGATGAACACCTCGATGACCATCAACGCCACGGCCATGTGGCTGCTGGCGCTCTACCAGGTCGTCGCGGAGGAGCAGGGCGCGGACATCACCAAGCTCCAGGGCACCACCCAGAACGACATCGTCAAGGAGTACCTGTCCCGGGGGACCCACGTCTTCCCGCCGGGGCCGTCCCTCCGCCTGACGACGGACATGATCGCGTACACGGTCTCGCACATGCCGAAGTGGAACCCGATCAACATCTGCAGCTACCACCTGCAGGAGGCGGGCGCCACGCCGGTGCAGGAGATCGCGTACGCGATGTCCACCGCGATCGCCGTGCTCGACGCGGTGCGCGACAGCGGCCAGGTGCCGCAGGAGCGCATGGGCGACGTGGTGGGCCGCATCTCCTTCTTCGTGAACGCGGGCGTCCGCTTCGTCGAGGAGATGTGCAAGATGCGCGCCTTCGGCCGCATCTGGGACCGCGTCACCCGCGAGCGCTACGGCATCGAGAACCCCAAGCACCGCCGCTTCCGCTACGGCGTCCAGGTCAACTCGCTGGGACTGACCGAGGCGCAGCCGGAGAACAACGTCCAGCGGATCGTGCTCGAGATGCTCGCGGTCACCCTCTCCAAGGACGCACGCGCGCGTGCCGTGCAGCTGCCCGCCTGGAACGAGGCGCTGGGCCTGCCCCGCCCCTGGGACCAGCAGTGGTCGCTGCGCATCCAGCAGGTGCTGGCGCACGAGAGCGACCTGCTGGAGTACGAGGACATCTTCGAGGGGTCGAAGGTGATCGGGGCGAAGGTGGACGAGCTGGTCGAGTCGTCCTTCGCGGAGATCGAGCGCATCCAGGAGATGGGCGGCGCGATGGCCGCCGTCGAGTCCGGCTACCTCAAGTCCCAGCTCGTCGCCTCGCACGCCGAGCGCCGGGCCCGGATAGAGTCCGGCGAGGAGAAGATCATCGGTGTCAACGCCTTCGAGGGCACCGAGCCCAACCCGCTGACCGCCGACCTGGACACCGCGATCCAGACGGTCGACCCGGCGGTGGAGGCCCGTGTCGTCGCCTCGCTGCAGAACTGGCGGGACACCCGGTACCAACCGCCCTTCAACCACCCGCGTCCCTGCAAGGCGCTGGAGAAGCTGAAGGAGGCCGCGCGCGGCACCGGCAACCTCATGGAGGCCACCCTGGAGTGCGCCCGCGCCGGCGCCACGACCGGCGAGTGGGCGGGGGCGCTGCGCGAGGTGTTCGGCGAGTTCCGGGCCCCGACCGGCGTGTCCTCGGCCCCGGTCGCGGTCACCGCGGAAGAGGGCTCTGCCCTGTCGGAGGTGCGCCGCAAGGTGGAGCTGACGGCCAAGGAGATGGGCGTCGGCAAGCTCCGCTTCCTGGTCGGCAAGCCCGGCCTGGACGGTCACTCCAACGGCGCCGAGCAGATCGCCGTCCGGGCCCGCGACGCCGGGTTCGAGGTGGTCTACCAGGGCATCAGGCTCACCCCCGAGCAGATCGTGGACGCCGCCCTGGCGGAGGACGTGCACGCGGTGGGCCTGTCCATCCTGTCGGGGTCGCACGCGCAACTGGTGCCGGACGTGCTCGAACGGCTCCGTGTGGCCGGTGCCACAGACATCCCGGTGATCGCCGGTGGCATCATCCCGAACGGTGACGCCGACGAACTGCGGGCCGCGGGAGTGGCCGCGGTCTTCACCCCGAAGGACTTCGACATCACCGGAATCATCGGCCGGATCGTCGACGAGATCCGGAACGCGAACAAGCTCGACCCCCTGGAGGTCCCCGCATGACCACGGTCAACCGTCTTCGCCCCCGGCGTTCCTGTCTGGCGGTGCCGGGAAGCAACCCCCGCTTCCTGGAGAAGGCCCAGGGCCTCCCCGCCGACCAGGTCTTCCTCGACCTGGAGGACGCCTGCGCGCCGCTCGCCAAGCCGGAGGCCCGGCACACCATCGTCAAGTTCCTCAACGAGGGCGACTGGACGGGCAAGACCCGTGTCGTGCGCGTCAACGACTGGACGACCGAGTGGACGTACCGGGACGTCGTGACGGTGGTGGAGGGCGCGGGCCCCAACCTGGACTGCATCATGCTGCCGAAGGTCCAGGACGCCCAGCAGGTCGTCGCCCTCGACCTGCTGCTCACCCAGATCGAGAAGACGATGGGCTTCGAGGTCGGCCGGATCGGCATCGAGGCGCAGATCGAGAACGCGCAGGGCCTGAACAACGTCAACGAGATCGCGCAGGCCAGCCCGCGCGTGGAGACCATCATCTTCGGCCCGGCCGACTTCATGGCCTCCATCAACATGAAGTCCCTGGTCGTGGGCGAGCAGCCGCCCGGCTACCCGGCCGACGCCTACCACTACATCCTGATGAAGATCCTGATGGCCGCCCGGGCCAACAACCTCCAGGCGATCGACGGCCCCTACCTGCAGATCCGCAACGTGGACGGCTACCGCGAGGTCGCGCAGCGCGCCGCCGCCCTCGGCTTCGACGGCAAGTGGGTGCTGCACCCGGGTCAGGTCGAGGCGTCCAACGAGATCTTCTCGCCCTCGCAGGAGGACTACGACCACGCCGAGCTGATCCTGGACGCGTACGACTACTACACGTCCGAGGCCGGCGGCAAGAAGGGCTCGGCGATGCTCGGCGACGAGATGATCGACGAGGCCAGCCGCAAGATGGCGCTGGTCGTCTCCGGCAAGGGGCGTGCGGCCGGCATGGAGCGCACGTCGAAGTTCGAGATCCCGGAGGGCTGAGCGCCATGCAGTTCGGACGCACCTACGAGGAGTTCGAGGTCGGGGCGACGTACAAGCACTGGCCGGGGAAGACGGTCACGGAGTACGACGACCACCTGTTCTGCCTGCTCACCATGAACCACCACCCGCTCCACATGGACGCCAACTACGCCGAGAAGACGACGGACTTCGGCAAGAACGTGGTGGTGGGCAACTACATCTACTCGCTCCTGCTCGGCATGTCCGTCCCGGACATCTCCGGCAAGGCGATCGCCAACCTGGAGATCGAGTCGCTCAAGCACGTGGCGCCGACCTTCCACGGCGACACCCTCTACGGCCAGACGACCGTGCTCGACAAGTGGCCGTCGAAGTCGAAGAACGACCGCGGCATCGTGCACGTGGAGACCAAGGGCTACAAGCAGGACGGCACCCTCGTGTGCGTCTTCCGCCGCAAGGTGATGGTGCCGACCGAGACGTACACCAAGGAGCGCGGCGGCGAGCAGCCGGGCCGGCCCGAGCTGAAGGAACAGGAGAAGTAGAAGATGAGCCGCCTCGCCCAGACCCACGGCCTCACGGACGTCCAGCGGGAGATCCTCTCCACCGTCCGGGACTTCGTGGACAAGGAGATCATCCCGGTCGCCACCGAGCTGGAGCACCGGGACGAGTACCCGCAGGACATCGTCGACGGGCTGAAGGAGCTCGGCCTGTTCGGCCTGATGATCCCCGAGGAGTACGGGGGCCTGGGCGAGTCGCTCCTGACCTACGCCCTGTGCGTGGAGGAGATCGCCCGCGGCTGGATGTCGGTGTCCGGCATCATCAACACCCACTTCATCGTGGCGTACATGCTGAAGCAGCACGGTACGCAGGAGCAGAAGGACCACTTCCTGCCCCGCATGGCCGCGGGCGACATCCGCGGCGCCTTCTCGATGTCCGAGCCGGCGCTGGGCTCCGACGTCTCGGCGATCTCCTCGAAGGCGGTGAAGGACGGCGAGGAGTACGTCCTCAACGGCCAGAAGATGTGGCTCACCAACGGCGGCACGTCGTCGCTCGTGGCCGTCCTGGTGAAGAGTGACGAGGGTCACCCCGAGGGAACCGCCCCCCACAAGTCGATGACGACCTTCCTGGTGGAGAAGGAGCCCGGCTTCGGCGAGGTCCGCCCGGGCCTGACCATCCCCGGCAAGATCGACAAGATGGGCTACAAGGGGGTCGACACCACCGAGCTCGTCATGGACGGCCTGCGTGTTCCGGCCGATCGGGTGCTCGGCGGCGTCACCGGCCGAGGTTTTTACCAAATGATGGACGGCGTCGAGGTCGGTCGCGTCAATGTGGCGGCCCGTGGCTGCGGCGTCGCTCAGCGTGCCTTCGAACTCGGTGTCCGGTACGCCCAGCAACGGCACACTTTCGGCAAGCAGATCGCCCAGCACCAGGCCATCCAGTTCAAGCTCGCGGAGATGGCTACCAAGGTGGAGGCGGCGCATGCGATGATGGTGAACGCTGCGCGCAAAAAGGATTCCGGCGAACGAAACGACCTGGAAGCGGGGATGGCCAAGTACCTCGCCTCCGAGTACTGCAAGGAGGTCGTGGAGGACGCCTTCCGGATCCACGGCGGGTACGGCTTCTCCAAGGAGTACGAGATCGAGCGCCTCTACCGCGAGGCCCCGATGCTGCTCATCGGTGAAGGCACCGCCGAGATCCAGAAAATGATCATCGGCCGCCGACTGCTCGAAGAGTATCGATTCCAGGGTTAGATGTCCGGATACGGGGTGTTTTCTTGGAGAAGAAGGTCACACCCCGTAGGCACTGTTCGGCCGCCGACTCGGCTTCCTGGCTTACCCAGTTGCGGCGCGAAGCCGCTACGATCGCCGGAAAGCCGCCGTCCCCCGTCAGAGCGCGGCATCATCCGCTACGAAGGTCATCCATGCCCCACAGCCAAACCTCTGCACCTCGCGACAGCCTCGCCGGCGTACGCCTCGCGCGCGGAGCATCGCCGTGGCTTCTGCCGACCGTCGCCACCGCAGCCGTCAGCCTCCTCCGGTCCCGCCGTTCCGGCGCCGCCAAGGCCGTCGCCGTCCCCGCCACCGCGCTCGCGGCGGGGATGCTGTGGTTCTTCCGCGACCCCGAGCGCGAGATCACCCGGGGCCGGGTCATCTCGCCCGCCGACGGTGTGGTGCAGAGCATCATGCCGTGGAAGGACGGTCGCACCCGCGTCGCCATCTTCATGAGCCCGCTCAACGTCCACGTCAACCGCGCCCCGCTGGCCGGCACGGTCACGTCGGTCGAGCACGTGCCCGGCGGCTTCGTTCCCGCTTTCAACAAGGAGAGCGAGAACAACGAGCGCGTCGTGTGGCACTTCGACACCGAACTCGGCGACATCGAGATGATCCAGATCGCCGGCGCGGTCGCCCGCCGCATCGTCCCGTACGTGCCGCAGGGCACGAAGGTCGAGCAGGGCGAGAGGGTCGGCCTGATCCGCTTCGGCTCCCGCGTCGACCTGTACCTGCCCGAGGGCGTGGAGGTCGACGTCGAGGTGGGGCAGAAGACGGTGGCTGGGGTGACTCGCATTGACCGTGATTGATCCACAGACCCAGGCCGGATGGGTACCGGAGGCCGAGGAGATGGACGACGAGGAGGAGATGCCGCTCTCGCTCCGCCTGTCGATAGCGGACACCCTGACGCTCGGCAACGCCACGTGCGGCTTCATGGCGGTGTACTTCACCACCACCGGCATCCTCATCCCGCACCTCATGGGCAGCGACGAGTCGGGCATGGCCCGGCACAGCGCGGCCACCGCGGTGATCCTGATGCTGTGCGCGGCGATCTTCGACCTGTTCGACGGTCTGGTCGCCCGCAAGCTGCGCAGCTCGCCGATGGGCGCGGAGCTGGACAACCTCTCCGACCTGATCAGCTTCGGGCTCGCGCCGGCGTACTTCGTCCTCGTCTACGGCATGGTCGCGGACGACGCGTACCAGCGCGTGGCGGCGGTCGGGGCGATCGTGGTGCTGCTGGCGGTGGTGCTGCGGCTCGCGCGGTTCTCGTGCGTGACCGTCAAGGACGGCACCTTCCAGGGCATGCCCTCGCCGTTCGGTGCGCTCACGGTGGTCTCCATCGTGCTGCTGGAGCTGCCCTTCGTGGCGACGCTCCTGGCGATCCTCGGCACCGCCTGGCTGATGGTGAGCCGCGTCGAGTACCCGAAGCCCCGAGGGCGCCTCGCGGTGGCGATGCTGTCGTGGATCGTGCTGTCGATGGGCCTGCTGGCCGGCTGGGCCTTCGACGCGCCCAGCGGGCAGCTGCTGCTGCAGACGGGGTGTGCGTTGCAGTTGGTGATGGGGGCGGTGATCCCGCTGTTCGCCACCGCTCGCAGGGTGAACAATTTCCGTGACAATCGGCGGGAGGCGCGGGCGGCGCAATTGCCGTGACGGCGTCTTGAGGGCCCCGAACCCGGTTGGGTTCGGGGCCCTTCGCTTGTCTGGGGCGCCCGGTGTCGGTGCGGGCGTCCCCGGGGGCTCCGCCCCCAGACCCCCGGGCCTGTGGCCACTCACCACCCGACTCGGTGGGGAGAGAGGTGACGTTTCCAGCCCGTCCGGCGTTTGAGGACGAGGCCCGTCCAGGGCCTAAAGGGGGCTGGGGGCGAAGCCCTCAGGGTCGGGAACGGGAAGGGGCGGCGGGGGCGAGACTCCCCTACGCGACGAAGTCCCGCGCGATCGACTCCGCCACCCGCTCCAGGATCGGCCCCGCGTCCGCGATGCACTTGGCGACGTCCGGTTCCACATCCGTCAGCGGATACGCCCGCCTGATCCCGGCCCGCCCCAGCACCTCCGCGGGCAGCGCCAGCCGTCCGCACACCGCGACGACCTCCTTGCCCGCGGCCCGCGCCGCCGCGGCGACCCCCGCCGGGGCCTTACCGTGCAGCGTCTGCTCGTCCAGCGAGCCCTCCCCGGTGATCACCAGGTACGCCCGCTCCAGCGCCGGCGCGAAGCCCAGCACGTCCAGCATCACCTCGATGCCGGGCCGGAACCGCGCCCCGAGCAGCATGGCGCCGAACCCGATGCCGCCCGCCGCGCCCGCGCCCGGGGACGCGGCGTACTCGGCGGCCCGCGCCCCCACGCCGTCCGTCTGCTCCAGCACCTTCGCGAAGTGCCCGAGGGCCGCGTCCAGGGCCGTCACGTCGTCCGGCGAGGCGCCCTTCTGCGGGCCGTAGACCGCCGGGGCACCCTTGGGGCCGGTCAGCGGATTGTCGACGTCGCTCGCCAGCACCAGCTCCACGTCGGACAGCCGCGGATCCAGTCCGGACAGGTCGGCCGAGGCCAGGGCGGCGAGCCCGCCCCCGCCCGGACCGACGGGCCGCGCGTCCGCGTCCAGGAACCGAGCGCCCAACGCGGCCAGCATCCCGGCGCCACCGTCCGTGGTGGCGCTGCCGCCGACGCCGAACACGATGGTCCGCGCCCCCGCGTCCAGCGCGGCCCGCAGCAGCTCGCCCGAGCCGTACGTGGACGACGTGAGCGGCGCGAGGACGCCTTCCGGGAGCCGCTGGAGGCCGCTGGCCTCGGCCATCTCCACGACGGCCGTGTCCCCGCGCAGCGCGTACGCCGCCGTCACCTCGTCACCGAGGGGCCCGGCGACCCGTACCTCACGGCGTTCGAACCCGGCCGCGACCGCGGCGGCCACCGTGCCGTCGCCGCCGTCGGCGACGGGCAGCGCCTCGACCAGGACGTCCGGCACGACACGGCGCAGTCCGGCCGTGACGCGCTCGGCGACCTCGACGGCCGTCAGCGACCCCTTGAACTTGTCCGCGGCGACGAGCACCCGGCGGGCCCCGTCCACAGCAGCGTCAGCCACCTTGATCTCCCCTTGCTCTTTGAGCCTTGCGCACGTCAAGGCAGTCGCGCCGCTGCGACCCTAACCGGAGGACACCCGCGCCGTCATGCCCTGCCCACACCGTGGAACCGGCCCGGACGCGCACGTGGCCTCTTATTTCCGGGTCCCCGGGCTGGTTACGCTGCCGGGATGACCTCTCCTGATTACGCCGCCTACATCGCCGGTCTGCCCCGTGTGCTGGCCGGTGCCGCCACGGTCCTCAGGGACGGCGACGGACGTGTGCTCCTCGTCGAGCCCAACTACCGCGAGGGGTGGACGTTGCCCGGCGGGACGGTCGAGTCCGACGGCGGGGAGAGCCCGCGGCGGGGCGCGTGGCGGGAGACGCTCGAAGAGGTGGGGCTGGACGTGCGGGTCGGCCGGCTGCTCGCGGTGGACTGGGCGACCGGGCCGGGCAGGCCCCCGATCGTGGCGTACCTGTACGACGGCGGCGTCCTGTCCGAGGACGACCTCAAGGCGATCCGGTTGCAGGAGGAGGAGCTGCTGTCCTGGCGGCTGGTGCCGCGCGGGGAACTCGGCGACCACCTGCACGGCGCACTCCACGGCCGGGTGCTGGCGGCGCTGGACGTGCTGGCGGCGGGCTCCGGCACGGCGGAGCTGGAGAACGGCGTCCGGGTCGACCGGTAACCCGTTCGCCGCCCGCCGGGCCGGCGCCCTACCCTCGGCCCCATGACCGGCAAACCCCTCGTCGCCATCCTCAGCGGTGCAGGAGTCTCGACCGACTCCGGCATCCCCGACTACCGCGGCCCGAACGGGCTGTGGCGGCGCGACCCGGAAGCCGAGAAGCTCGTGACGTACGAGTACTACATGGGCGATCCGGAGATCAGACGGCGCTCCTGGCGAATGCGGCGCGACACCGCCGCCCTGCACGCCGAGCCGAACGCGGCGCACCGGGCGGTGGCCGAGCTGGAGCGGCGCGGGGTGCCGGTCCGGGTGATCACGCAGAACGTGGACGGGCTGCACCAGCGCGCCGGGATCTCGGCCCGCAAGGTCCTCGAACTGCACGGCAGCGCGCGCGCCCACGTGTGCACCGGGTGCGGGGCACGGGGGCCGATGGAGGACGCCCTCGCCCGGATCGACGCCGGTGAGGACGACCCGCCGTGCCTGGAGTGCGGCGGCATCCTCAAGCCGGCGACCGTGATGTTCGGCGAGCACCTCGACCCGGTGGTCCTGGGCGAGGCGGTCGCCGTCAGCAAGGCCTGCCAGGTGTTCGTCGCCGTGGGGACCAGCCTCCAGGTGGAGCCCGCCGCCGGGCTGGCCGGTGTGGCCGTCGACCACGGCGCCCGCCTGGTCGTCGTCAACGCCGAGCCGACGCCGTACGACGACCTGGCCGCCGAGGTCGTGCGGGAGCCGATCGGCACGGCCCTGCCCGAGCTGCTGCGCGGGCTGGGCTGAACCGCGGCGTCCGCGGGGCCGGTCAGAACAGGGCGTCCGCGAGGCGGTCGACCTGGCCGATGTCCGAGGCCCAGCAGTACAGCACGACCTCGTCCGCGCCGATGTCCCGGAAGGCGTCGACGGCCGCGCGGATGTCCCGGGCGGTGGTGAGCAGGCCCTTGGTCATGTACTCGGCGCGTCCGGTGAAGGCGTAGTAGTCGCCGAGGTTGTGCCGGGCGCGCTCCACCGTGTCGTCGGGGCCGAGGGCGACGCTCGCCTGGGCGACCAGCCGCGGCCGGCCGGCGCGGTCGTACGTGCGCCAGACCTCCTCGACCTGGCGGAACAGGCCGGCCATGTGCGCGGCGGGCACCGCGGCGCCGAGGAAGCCGTCGCCGAAGCGGCCGACCCGTTCGAGGGCGGCCGGGGCGAAGCCGCCGAAGAGCACCGGCGGTCCGCCGGGCGTCGCGGGCCGGGGGCCGATGGGGCCGGCGCCCTGGGCGTACGGTTCACCCGCCCAGGTCCGGCGCAGCAGGGTCATCTGCTCGTCGAGGCGGCGGCCCCGGCGGTGCAGGTCGATGCCGGCGGCCAGGCAGTCGTCGGCCCGCCCGCCGACTCCGATGCCGAGCGTGAAGCGGCCGCCCGACAGCCGGTCGAGGGTCGCCGTCTGCTTGGCGAGCAGCGCGGTGTTGTGGACGGGCGCGATCAGCACCTCGGTCTGCAGGCGGATGCGGGAGGTGGCGCCCGCGAGCGCGGCGAGGGTGATCAGGGGTTCGGGGTTGTCGAAGACGAGCCGGTCGAGCAGACCGAGCGTGCTGAAGGGGAGCGCGTCGGCGCGGCGCGCCCAGCTCGGCAGCAGGGCGGGGTTGTCGACGGGAAGGCCGAGGCCGATGTGCAGGGGATCCATGGGAGCAGTCCTCCGGAGGGCATGACGGAAAGGGGCGCCGCCCCTCCGTGGCCCCGGGCTGCTGTGCGCGGGCCTGCTCCCCATCTGCGGCATCGTTCGGGAGAGCGTGGTCTTCGAAGTGGGGTGAGCGTAACGGGCCGTGCGGCGCGCGGGCAACGCGGTTTTCCCGGAGCCGCCCGGCCCCGCCCCGGCTTCCTAGAACAACCGGTCCGGTGCCGCCGCCCCCCGTTCGAAGTCCAGCAGGCGCCGCTTGCGTTCCAGGCCGCCGCCGTACCCGGTGAGGTCGCCGCTCGCGCCGACGACGCGGTGGCAGGGGACGATGATGCCGACCGGGTTGCGGCCGTTGGCGAGGCCCACCGCGCGGGAGGCGGCCGGGTTGCCGAGGGCGGCGGCGAGCTCCCCGTAGCTGCGGGTCTCGCCGTACGGGATCTTCCGGAGCTGCTCCCAGACCGTGCGCTGGAACGGGGTGCCGTTCAGTCGCAGGCCGAGGGTGAAGTCCTTCAGTTCGCCGGTGAAGTAGGCCTCCAGTTGCTCCTCGGCCTCGGCGAAGGGGTGTTCGTCGCGTACGCCGAAGGTCTCCTCGGCGGGGCGGTGGCGCTGGTCGGTCATGTAGAGGCCGCACAGGGCGCCGTCCTCGGCGACCAGGGTCAGTGCGCCGTAGGGGCTGTCGATCACGGTGTGCTGTTTCACGGGTGTGGCTCCGGCTCCTCGGGCGGGCTCATACGGGCAGGAAGTTGATCGGGTGGTCGTCGGTCGCCCACAGGTACTGGACGGCGTACGCCCGCCAGGGCCGCCAGGCCGCCGCCCGGGCGGTGAGCGCGGCCGGCGTGGAGGGCAGGCCCAGTTCCGCGGCGGCGCGGCGGATGCCGAGGTCGGTGGGGAGGAAGGCGTCGGGGTCGCCGAGTGCGCGCATGGCGATGACGTCGGCGGTCCAGGGACCGAAGCCGGGCAGGCCGAGGAGCCGGGCGCGGGTCTCGGCCCAGTCGCTCTCGACGCCCAGGCCGACCGAGCCGTCGGCCAGGCGGGCGACCAGGGTGGTGAAGGTGGTGCGGCGGGTCCTGGGCATCGCCAGCGTCTCCGGGTCCACCGCCGCCAGCGCGCCGGTCGAGGGGAAGAGGTGCGTCAGGCCGCCCTCGGGGTCGTCCACCGGGTCGCCGTGCGCGGCGACCAGGCGCGCGGCGTGGGTGCGGGCGGCGGCGGTGGACACCTGCTGGCCGAGCACGGCCCGTACCGCGAACTCCTCCTCGTCGACCGTGCGCGGGACGCGTCGGCCGGGCGCCTTGTCGACGAGCGGCGCGAACAGCGGGTCGGCGCGGAGCTGGTCGTCGATCGCCGTCGGATCGGCGTCCAGGTCGAGCAGGCGCCGGCAGCGGCTGATGGCGACGGTCAGGTCGCGCAGGTCGCTGAGGGTGAGGCGGCAGGCGACGTGGTCGGGGTTCGGGGTGAGGGCCACGATGCCGTGACCGTACGGGAGGCGCAGGGTGCGCCGGTACGCGCCGTCCCGCCACTCCTCGACGCCGGGTACGGCGGTGGCGGCGAGGTGGCCGAAGAGGTTGTCGGGGTTGAGCGGGGCGCGGAACGGGAGGCGGAGGGTGAGGGCGCCGGGGCTCGCGCTCGGCGCGGTGCCGGGGGCGGCTCCGGCGGTGGTGCGGGCGGGGCGGTTTCGGGGGGCGCGGCTGCGCAGTTCGCTCGGGGAGAGCGCGTAGACCTCGCGGACCGTGTCGTTGAAGGTGCGGACGGAGGCGAACCCGGCCGCGAAGGCGATGTCGGCCATGGGCAGCGGGGTGGTCTCGATCAGCAGCCGGGCGGTCTGGGCGCGCTGCGCACGGGCGAGGGCGAGAGGGCCCGCGCCCAGTTCGGCGAGGAGCTGGCGCTCGACCTGGCGGGTGCTGTAGCCGAGGCGGGCGGCGAGGCCGGGGATGCCCTCCCGGTCCACGACGCCGTCGGCGATCAGCCGCATGGCGCGGGCGGTGAGGTCGGCCCGCCGGTTCCACTCGGGGGAGCCCGGGCTGGTGTCCGGGCGGCAGCGCTTGCAGGCCCGGAACCCGGCCTGCTGGCAGGCCGCCGCGCTCGGGTAGAACGTCATGTTGCCGGGTTTGGGCGGCACCACCGGGCAGCTTGGCCGGCAGTAGATGCGGGTGGTCAGGACGGCCGTGAAGAACCAGCCGTCGAAGCGGGCGTCCTTCGACCGCACGGCGCGCACGCAGCGCTCGGTGTCGGTGTGCATTCCCGTCTGCATGTCTCCAGGATGGCCCCCGGGACGGCCGGGAGCTGGCGGGAATCCGACATGGACGTCACGCGTGCTGCGCTCTTGCGGATCACTCCTGCCGCCAGGCCGACTCGTGCAGCAGCCGCAGGCCGTTGAGGCCGACCAGTACGGTCGAGCCCTCGTGGCCCGCCACGCCGAGCGGCAGCGGGAGGTGGCCGAGGAGGTCCCACAGGACGAGCACGGTGATGAAGACTCCGGCGACGGCGAGGTTCTGGACGACCAGCCGGCGCGCGCGCCGGGAGAGCCGTACGACGGCGGGTACGGCCGTCAGCTCGTCGCGGACGACGACCGCGTCGGCGGTCTCCAGGGCCAGGTCGGAGCCGGCCCGGCCCATGGCGACGCCGGCGTGCGCGGCGGCCAGCGCCGGGGCGTCGTTGACGCCGTCGCCGACGAAGAGCACCTTGCGCCCCGCCCGTTCCCGCTCCCGTACGGCCTCCACCTTGTCCTCGGGCAGCAGGCCGGCGCGGACGTCGGTGATGCCGGTCGCGGCGGCGACGCGGGCCGCGGCGGCCGCGTGGTCGCCGGTGAGCAGGGCGGGGGCGGTGCCGGTGAGGGCGGTGAGCGCGGCGGTGGCCGGCGCGGCGTCGGCGCGGAGGCGGTCGGTGAGGGCGAGGGTGCCCAGGAGGCCGCCGTCGCGGGTGACGCGGACGGTGGTCTCGGCGCCCTGCGGGGTGTCGGCTCGGCCGACGTGCACCGTGCGGCCGTCGATCACCGCCGTCACCCCGCGGCCGGGAGCCGCCGTGAAGTCGTCCACGGGCGCGATGCGCAGCCCCCGGGCACGGGCGGCGCTCACGATCGCGCGGGCCAGCGGGTGCTCACTGGGGTGCTCGGTTGCGGCGGCGAGGGCGAGAAGGGCGTCCTCGTCGACGCCGCACCCGGGCGAGGGGCGTACGGCGGTCACCTCGGGGGTGCCCTCGGTGAGGGTGCCGGTCTTGTCGAGGGCGGCGGTGTCGGTCTCGCCGAGGCGTTCCATGGCGACCGCCGACTTGACCAGGACGCCGTGCCGCCCGGCGTTGGCGATGGCGGACAGCAGGGGCGGCATCGTCGCGAGGACGACGGCGCAGGGCGAGGCGACGATCATGAAGGTCATGGCGCGCAGGAGGGCGTCCGTGAGGCCCGTCCCGAAGGCGAGGGGGAGGCCGAACACCGCCAGGGTGGCGGCGACCACGCCGATGGAGTAGCGCTGCTCGATCTTCTCGATGAACAGCTGGGTCGGCGCCTTGGTGCGGGACGCCTCCTCGACCAGGGTGACGATCCGGGCGATGACGGAGTCGGACGGATCGCGCCCGACGCGCAGGCGCAGGGCGCCGGTCCCGTTCAGGGTCCCGGCGAAGACGTCGTCACCGGGGCGCTTGAGGGCGGGCAGGGACTCTCCGGTGACGGTGGCCTGGTCGACCTCGCCGGTGCCCTCGACGACGGTGCCGTCGGCGCCGATCCGCTCACCCGGCCGGACCAGGACCAGGTCGCCGACGGCGAGGTCGGCGGTGGGGACGGTTTCCTCGCCGCCGTCCCGCAGGCGGGTCGCGGTGGTGGGGGCGAGGTCGAGCAGGCCGCGCACGGAGTCGGCGGTGCGGGCGGTGGCCAGGGCCTCCAGGGCGCCGGAGGTCGCGAAGATGACGATCAGCAGGGCGCCGTCGAGTGCCTGCCCGACGGCGGCCGCGCCGAGCGCCGCGACGATCATCAGCAGGTCGACGTCCAGGGTCTTCCCGCGCAGCGCGCGCAGGCCCTCGCGCGCGGGCTCCCAGCCGCCGGCGGCGTAGGCGACCGCGTAGAGCGGGCCGTACGCCCAGGCGGGTGCGCCGCCGAGGTCGAGCGGCAGGGCGAGGAGGAACGCGGCCAGGGACGCGAGCGCCCACCGGGCCTCCGGCAGGGCGAGGACGCGGGTGGGGCGGCGGGGCGACCGCGGTGCGGGGGGCGCGGTCCGCGGAGCGGGGGCGAGGGTGGTGGACACGCGGGACACCATACAGGAACACATGAAGACTGATTCATTTGTTCATTCGGTCCAGTCCCTTCGCCCTCCGTCCCACGCAACCGCCCTTCGACCCCTTCGTTCATCCGTTCGTGTGCCGGTGGCCGGTGCGTAAGATGACCGCATGGGTCACGGAGCCGCCACCACCGCGCAGGACGCCGCCGGGCGGGTGCGCCTGGACGCGGACAACGTCGCGAAGGTCGCCACGACCCTCCAGGCCCTGTCCACGCCGTCGAGGCTGCTGATCCTGGCCAGGCTGCGCGAAGGCCCGCTCCCCGCGACCGAGTTGGCGGCGGAGGTGGGCATGGAGCAGTCGGCCTGCTCGCACCAGCTGCGGCTGCTGCGCAACCTCGGTCTGGTGGTGGGCGAGCGCAAGGGCCGTTCGGTGGTGTACGCCCTGCACGACCACCACGTCGCCGAGCTGCTCGACCAGGCCGTGTTCCACGTGGAGCACCTGCGGCTGGGCATCAGCGACACGGCGCGGTGAGCAGTCCCCGCATGGTCTCGGCCGCCCGCACGGCGGCGTCCGCGCAGCAGTTGTTGAACAGCACGTGCAGCTCGTCCGCCAGGCCGGCCGCGCGCCGCAGCCGGGGCGCCCGGGCGGCGAGTTCGCTCACGTCGTAGTCGTGGCGGAAGCGCTCCTCCTTGGTGCCCCTCCCCCACGCCGGGTTGCGTCCGTGGAACCGGACGACGGCGAGGGCGGGCCGGGTGACCGGCACGACGGGCGGCAGGGAAGCCGGCAGGCCCTGCGCCATGTCGGTGCCGACGGCCGAGGTTCCCAGAGCGGTGAGCAGGGCGTGGGTGGTCTCCGCCTGCTCCGCCTCCCACCAGCCCGGGTGCCGGAACTCCACCGCGAGCGGCCAGCCCTCCGCCCGCCGCACGCAGGCGTCGAGGGCCGCCTCCGCCCAGGAGCCGGGTGCGAACCACGGCGGGAACTGGAACAGCACGGCGCCCAGCCGCCCGGCCCCGCGCAGCGGTTCGACCGCTTCGGCGAACCTTCCCCACACCTCGTCCAGCAGCGCGTCGCTCGCCTGCCCGCGCCCGAGCCACCCGCGCCCGTTCCCGCGCAGGTCCGCGGGGAGGGACTCGGCACGCGTGGGGTGGCCGGTCAGCAGCGAGAAGGCCTTGACGTCGAAGCGGAAGCCGTCCGGCGTGCGCTCCACCCACAGCTCGCTGTTGCGGCGGCTGGGCAACGCGTAGTACCCGGCGTCCACTTCGACGACGGGCAGCCGCGACGCGTAGTGCCGCAGCCGCCCCTCGGCGTCCCGGCGCCCGCGCGGGTACCAGCCGCTCGCCACGAGCTGCCGGTCCGTCCACGAGCATGCCCCGACCAGAATGTCACCCATGGGAGCCCGGTTACCCCGGGCTCCCGTCCCGATCCGCCGCTACTCGGTCGCCGTCGGCCGCCGCGAGAGGCGCGTCGCGTCACGGACGTCGGTGAGCGGGCGCAGCCGGTAGGTGTACGCGTAGTCCCGGTCGGCGAAGAGCTTGAACTCGTCGTGGGTGTGCGCGCCCCAGCTGTTGTCGCCGCCGACGCCCATCTGACGGTGGTTCAGGCGCAGGACGACCTCGTCCCTCGGGGTGAGCTGGTAGTCGTGCCGCACGCCGGCCGACAGGTCCTCGGGCGTGAAGTACGAGGCGTTGGCCTCCAGGAGGGGTTCGCCGGACGCCAGCAGGCCCACGCCGTGGCGGTCGGTGAGGGCGATCCAGCGGACGTCGGTCTTGTTGCCGTTCTCCTGCGGCCGGATGTACGGCGTCCACTGCTCGGCGACGGTCCCGGAGTACAGGCCGACGTCCGTGCCGTCGTTGCGGTCCCAGTGGTTCTCCTCGGGGCCGCGGCCGTACCAGTGCACGCGGTCCAGGTGGCCCGGCAGGAAGAGCATCGTGCCGACCTCGGGGATGTACGGCAGGGTCGCGGCGCCCGGGTGCAGGGTGTTGTCGACCTTGATCTCGCCGTTGCCGAACACCGTGTAGGTGGTGCCGTACGCGGACTCCACCGACGTGGGCAGCGTGCCGGTGACCTTGATCTCGACGGCCCGGTCGCCGAGGGCGCGCACGGCGACGCCGGTGACCTTCCGGCGGGCGCCCGCGTCGCGCCACGTCTGGTTGCGGGTGTGCTGGCCGTTGCCCTTGTCGTTGTCGGTCGGCGCGCGCCAGAAGTTGGGCACGGGCCCCGAGGTGATCAGGCGGGTGCCCTTCGCCTCGTAGGAGGTGATGGTGCCGGTGCGCTTGTCGACGGTGACCGAGAAGCCCTTGCCGGTGACCCGGACGTCGCGGTCGCGCTCCTCGTGGCGCAGGGCCGCGAGGCCCGTCGGGCGCGCCGGGGTCACGGCGGGCGCGCCGGCCTCGACGGGGAGCTGCTGCCGGGCCACCTCGAAGCCGGCCTTCGCCCACGGGGTGGTCTCCTTGGTGGTGAAGGAGAGGTGCAGGAAGTACTCGGTGCCCGGTTCCGGGTGGTCCGGCAGGCCTACGGGGAGGGTGATGTCCTTGCTCGACCGCGGTGCCACGTCCAGCTGGTCCCGGGTCAGCTTCCCCTGCCGTACGACCCGGCCGTCTGCGACGAGTTCCCAGTGGCCGTCGAACTCGCGCAGGTGGGTGAAGAGGTACTCGTTGGTGAGGGTGACGGCGCCCGGGCCGCCGCCGGTGGTGCGAGCGGCGTTGACCGCCTGGTAGACGCGTTTGACCTCGGCGGCCTTGCCGGTGTGGCCGCGGTCGGCGGTGACGATGCCGTCCGCGACGAAGGCGCCGTCGTTGGGGTTGTCGCCCCAGTCACCGCCGTAGGCGAGGAACGTCTTGTCCCGGGGCCGCTTCTTCTCGGCCTTCACGGTCGCGGCGTCGAACCAGAACCGCACGCCGTCGTCGCCGGGGCCGCGGTCCTCGGAGGCCAGTTCGGCGGCGCCGAGGGCGCGGGCGTAGACGCGGGCGCGCCTGATGGTGCCGCTGAACTCACGTACCTGCTGGTCGGCGTCGGTGGCGAGCGACAGGGGCGCTGTGTTGCTGCTGGGGCGCCGGTCGGTGGTGCGGGTGGCCCGTTCGACGCCGTCGACGTGGAGGGTCAGGGTCCCGGCGTCCGCGTCGAAGACGCCGGCGAGGTGGTGCTCGCGGCCGGTCCAGTCGTCCGGCACCGTCCAGTTCGCGGTGATCCACTGTCCCGCGGAGTGGATGAAGAACTCCAGGGTCCGGCCGTTCTGCTTCAGCGCGTACTGGGTGTCGCCCTTGGCGAGGATCGGCTGGTGGTAGCCCGTCACGTGCGGGGTGATCCAGGCCTCCAGGGTGAGCGAACCGGTGAGGTCGAGGCTGTCGTCGCGTTCGAAGACGGTGATGCCGGACAGGCCCTGGTCGCGGTCGAGGGTGCCGCGGGTGGCGAGGATCTCGCCGCGCAGCTTCGCGGGTCCGGCCTCGGTGAGCAGGGTGCGGGCGGGGACGGGTGTGTACAGGGACTGGTCGACGAAGTCCCAGATCCATCCGCCCTGGAGCACGTCGTGGGCGCGCACGACGTCCCAGTACTTCTTGAAGTTGCCCGTCGAGTTCCCCATCGAGTGGGCGTACTCGATCATGACGTACGGCCGGGTGTCGGAGGTGTCGTTCGCGCGCTGCTCGACACGCTGCGGGCTGTCGTACATCTCCGAGCGGATGTCGCTGATGCCGGGGCGGTCGTCGCCCTCGTACTGGATGACGCGGGTGGTGTCGTAGGAGCGGATCCAGTCGTGCATGGCGGTGAAGGTGGAGCCGCCGCCCGCCTCGTTGCCCAGCGACCAGATGACGACGGAGGGGTGGTTCTTGTCGCGGTGCACCATGTTCTGGGCGCGGGCCACGCAGGCGGCGGTCCAGTCGGGGTGGTCGCCGGGGTACTCGTCGCGGATGCCGTGGGTCTCCAGGTTGGTCTCGTCGACGAGGTAGAGGCCGTATTCGTCGGCCAGTTCCAGCCAGTACGGGTTGTTGGGGTAGTGCGAGGTGCGGACGCTGTTGATGTTCATCCGCTTGATGATCCTGATGTCCTCGACCATGTCCTCCCGGGTGAGGGCGGTGCCGCGGGAGGGGTGCATCTCGTGGCGGTTGGTGCCGCGGAAGGACACCGGCTCGCCGTTGATCCGCATCAGGCCGTCCTTGAGCGCGAACTCGCGGAAGCCGACCCGGTGGGACAGGGTCTCCGTCACCTTTCCGGCGGGGTCCCGCAGGCGCAGTACGGCCGTGTACAGGTTCGGGTGTTCGGCGGACCAGAGCGCGGGCTTCGGCACGGCCTTCGCGGCCCGTACGGTGACGTCCTCGCCCGCGCGGGCCTCGCCGACGTCGACGGGCTGCTGCAGCGGCCGGGGCCAGACGGCGTGGCCGCGCGCGTCGTAGAGCTGGGTCTCCACGGTGTAGCGGCCGGTGCCGCCCTCGCCGTAGGCCCGCACACTCGCCGTGACGGCCAGCTCGGCGTCGGTGTAGTCGGCGTCGAGCGGGGTGTCCAGCTTGAAGTCGCGCAGGTGCACGGCGGGGGTGGAGTAGAGGTGGACCGAGCGGAAGATACCGCTCAGCCGGATCATGTCCTGGTCCTCCATCCAGTCGCCGTCGGAGTAGCGGTAGACCTCGACGGCGATCTGGTTGGTGCCGGGCTTGAGGTGGTCGGTGACGTCGTACTCGGAGGGCGTGTAGGAGTCCTCGTCGTAGCCGACCAGTTCGCCGTTGATCCACACGTAGTGCGCGGACTTGACGCCCTCGAAGTGGAGGAAGGTGCGGCGGCCCTTCCAGTGCCGGGGCAGGGTGAAGGTGCGCCGGTACTGGCCGACCGGGTTGTAGCGGGTCGGCGCGGCGGGCGGCTGCGGTTCCTCGCCGAGCCCGTTGGGGCCCCAGTACGGGTAGGTGATGTTCAGGTAGATGGGGAAGTCGTGGCCGTGCAGCTGCCACACGGACGGGACCGGGATCGTCTCCCAGTCCCCGTCGTCCACGTCGGTGCGGTGGAAGTCGGCGTCCCGGTCCTCGGGGCGGTCGGCGTAGGCGAACTTCCAGCTGCCGTCCAGGCTCAGCCGGTAGGGCGAGCGGGCGCGGTCACCGGCGCGGGCCTGCTCGACGTTCTCGTAGGGCGTGAGGGTGGCGTGCGGTGGTTCGGTGCCGATCCGGAAGACCCCGAAGTCGTTCCACTCCGGGGACTCGCCGGCCGCCGCTCGCCGTCCGGCCGCGTGCGCGGTGACGGGCGACGCGGAGAGCGCGAACGCGCCGAGGACGGCGGCCCCGCCCTCCAGGAGGCGGCGTCGGCTGACGACCGGGCGGGGCGGGCGAGCCGGGGACTGGGCGGGTGACGCGGGAGAGTGCGGCATGACCGTGGCCTTCCGTGGGCTTCGGGGGCGGCTCAACACACGGTGCTTCGAGTGCAGTTGACGGTGGGGCGGACTCAACTGCGGGTGACGCGGTGACTACTGGATCAGGGTCACCCTAGGACTCGAACAGAACCGAATCAATTATCCCGTCGGAGTTTGTTCGTTCCTGGTGGGCAGGGCCGCCCTCGGGACGACCGGTCACGGAACCGGGCCCCTTGGGGCACCCAGGACTGCCCCGAGGGCTCCTGACCGGGGCCCGGCCACCACGTAACGTCCTCGCGTGAACCTGTGGACTTCCCTGGAGCCCGCGTCCGCGACCGTGGACCCCGGCAGCAGTACCCGTGTACGGCTGCGGGTGCGCAACACCGGTGACGTGGTGGACGAGTACCGGCTGGAACCCGTCGGGGACATCGCGCCCTGGACGACGGTGGAGCCGCAGACCCTGCGGCTGTATCCCGGGACGACCGGCACCGTGGAGCTGACCTTCGCCCCGCCGCGCACGCCGGACGCGACGGCGGGCCCCAACCCGTACGCGGTGCGGATCACCCCGACGGAACACCCCGACGCGGTGACGGTGCCCGAGGGGAACCTCACGATCACCGCGTTCACCGAGGTGCGGGCGGAGCTGGTGCCGCCGGTGGTGAAGGGGCGGTTCCGGGGCCGGCCGCGGCTGGCGGTGGACAACCTCGGCAACACCAAGGTCACGGCGTCCGTCGCGGGCAGCGACACCGGCGACCACCTGTCGTACGAGATCCGGCCCTCGAACGTGCAGATCGAGCCGGGCCGCGCGGCGTTCGTGGAGACGACGCTGAAGCCGAAGCAGGTCATCTGGTTCGGGTCCAAGGAGGAACGGCCCTACACGCTGGCGGTGCGCCGCTCCGGCGTCGATCCGACCGACGTCGAAGGCACGTACGTGCAGCGCGGCTTCCTGCCCCGCTGGCTGGCCACGTTCCTGGGCATCGCGGTGGCCCTGACCGTCGCGTTCGTGATGATCTGGATCGCCTACAAGCCCCAGGTCCGCACCAGCGCCACCGAACAGACCCAGCAGGCCGGCGCGGCGCTCGCGCCCAGCCCCAGCGCCACCCCGCAGACCCTGCCCAGCACCGCCGAGTCCGCGCCCGTGGAACAGCCCAAGGCGCAGCAGCCGGACGTGCGGGAACCGGAAAACGCCGGGGGCGGTGGCGGTGGAGGCGGCGACGCGGCGCCGGCGCCCAGGAAGTCCGAGAAGGGGACCTCGGGCGGGGGCGCCGAGGAGAAGCCGGCCCCCAAGGCTCCGGAGCCCGTCGCCCCCGGCACGACGATCTACGGCCACGCCTCCGACCGCTGCATCGAGGTGGCGGGCCACAAGTGGCGGGACGGCGCACCGCTGCAGATCGCGGACTGCACCGGCAAGAACTGGCAGAAGTGGGACTTCCGGCCCGACGGCACGATCCGGTCGCTGGGCCTGTGCATGGACGCGACCTGGGGCGGCACTGCCAACGGAACGGTCGTCCAGGTGGCGGTGTGCAGCGGCAACCCGGCCCAGCAGTTCATCCTGGCCGGGCCCCGGGACCTGGTCAACGTGCAGGCCAACAAGTGCGTGGACGTCGTCGACGCGAACAACGCCAACGGCGCGAGGCTCCAGCTGTGGGAGTGCAACGGCCAGGACAACCAGAAGTGGAGCACGCGCTGACCCGGACGGTACGCGTCGGCTCCTCGTCGGGGCCCGGCCCGCTCCCCCGGCCCGGCGGTCAGCCGGCGTACGCGGCGAACGCCTCGTACGCCCGGTCGTCGAAGAGGACGAAGCGGACCTCGGTGACCGAGGTGCCGGTGGTCCGCACCGTCTCGACCGCGATGCGGGCCGCGTCGTCGAGCGGCCAGCGGTAGACGCCCGTGGAGATGGCGGGGAAGGCGACCGTGCGGGCGCCCAGCTCGTCGGCGACGCGGAGGGACTCGCGGTAGCAGGAGGCAAGGAGGTCCGAACGGTCCTCGGTGGTGCTGTGCACCGGCCCGACCGTGTGGATCACCCAGCGGGCGTCCAGGTCACCGGCGGTGGTGGCGACCGCGCGGCCGGTGGGGAGGCCCTTGCCGAGGTGCCCCGCGCGGAGCCTGCGGCACTCCGCGAGGATCTCGGGCCCGCCGCGCCGGTGGATGGCACCGTCGACTCCGCCGCCGCCGAGGAGCGAGGAGTTGGCGGCGTTGACGATCGCGTCGGCGTGCTCGCGGGTGATGTCGCCGCGGACGAGGGTGAGGGTGGGCATGGCTTTCCTCGCTCGGCTCGGTTCCGTGGGGGTCAGGTCTGACGGAGTCTGCGCCAGACGGCCTTCGCCGCGTTGTGGCCGGACATGCCGTGGACGCCGGGGCCCGGCGGGGTGGCCGAGGAGCAGATGAAGACCGCCGGGTGCGGGGTCCCGTACGGGAACAGGGAGAGCTTGGGACGCAGGAGGAGCTGGAGGCCGGAGACGGCGCCGGACGCGATGTCTCCGCCGACGTAGTTGGCGTTGCGGGCGGCGAGCTCGGGCGGGCCCGCGGTCGCGCGGGCGAGGACCCGGTCCCGGAAGCCGGGGGCGAAGCGCTCCAGTTGGCGCTCGATCACGTCGGTGAGGTCGCCGGTCCAGCCGTGCGGGACGTGGCCGTAGGCCCAGAAGACGTGCCGGCCGGCCGGGGCGCGGGTGGGGTCGACGACGCTGGGCTGCACCGTGATGAGGAACGGCCGCTCGGGCGCACGGCCGGTGCCGGAGGCCGCGTCCAGGGCGGCGCCGATCTCCGTGCTGTCGGCGCCGATCTGCACGGTGCCCGCGCCGCGGGGTTCCTCGGCCGTCCACGGGACGGGGCCGTCCAGCGCGTAGTCGATCTTGAAGACGCCGGGTCCGTACCGGTAGTTCGCGTAGTGGTTGCCGAGGCCGGCGATGCGGGCCAGGGCCGTGGGCGAGGTGTCGAAGACGTACGCCCGCGCGGGTGGCAGGTCGTCGAGGCGCTTGACCTCGTAGTCGGTGTGGACGGTGCCGCCGAGGTCCGCGAGGTGGGCGGCGAGCGCGTCGGAGATCGCCTGGGAGCCGCCGCGGGCCACGGGCCAGCCGCGGGCGTGCGCGGCCAGGGCGAAGACCAAGCCTATGGCGCCGGTGGCGAAGCCGCCGAGCGGGGCCATGACGTGCGCGACGAGCCCGGCGAAGAGGGTCCTGGCCTTCTCGTCGCGGAAGCGGCGCATCAGCCACGTCGACGGGGGCAGGCCGACCAGTCCGAACCGCGCGAGCGTGACCGGGTCGCGGGGCAGCGCGGTCAGCGGCAGCGACATGAAGTCGCGGACCAGGGTGTCCCACCTGGGCAGGAAGCGCTCGACCAGCCTGCGGTAGGTGCCCGCGTCGCGTGCTCCGAAGGAGGCGGCCGTCTCACCGACCGACCGGGACAGCACGGCGGCCGAGCCGTCCGGGAAGGGGTGTGCCATGGGCAGTGCCGGGTGCAGCCACTCCAGGCCGTACCGCTCCAGCGGGAGACAGCGGAAGGCCGGGGAACTGATGCCGAGCGGGTGCGCGGCCGAGCAGGGGTCGTGCCGGAAGCCCGGCAGGGTCAGCTCCTCGGTGCGCGCCCCGCCGCCCACGGTGCCCTGCGCCTCGAACACGGCGACCGAGAAGCCCCGGCGGGCCAGCTCCACCGCAGCGGTCAGTCCGTTCGGCCCCGCACCCACCACGACCGCATCGAGCATCGACGGCACCTTCGGACCCCTTCGTCAGCCGATGGCCACTGGGGATCAGGATATGCCCGGGGTCCGACAGCGCGCCGTCGCGGGGCACGGCCCGCGACGGCCGGTGGGATCACGCCCCGCCCGACAGCAGCCCCACCACCCTGCGGGCCGTGGCCGCGTCGCGGGCGGCGGTGAACGGCAGGGCGTTGCCCCCGGTGATGCGGAAGGGCTCGCCCGAGCGGGTCAGGTGGGCACCGCCCGCCTCCTCGACCAGGAGGAGTCCGGCCGCGTGGTCCCACGCCGCCTCCCAGGAGAAAGCGGTGGCGTCGGACTCGCCGCGGGCGACGGCCAGGTACTCCAGGCCGGCCGAGCCGCAGGGGCGGGGGGCCACCCCCGGGGTGCGCAGGGCGAGCAGGTCGCGCTTCTGCTCGTCCGTCGTGTAGTCCGGGTGGGAGGTGGCGACGCGCAGGTCGCGGCCGGGCTCGGGCGGTCCCGCGTACAGCCGCTCACCGTCCAGGTAGGCGCCCCGCCCCCGCACGGCCGTGGCGAGCCGGTCGTCGACCGGGGCGTAGGTCCAGGAGGCGTGCACGATGCCGTGCCGGGCGAGCGCGACCAGCGTGCAGAAGCCCTCCTCACCGCGCACGAACTGCCGGGTGCCGTCGACCGGGTCGATGATCCACACCGGCGCGTCGGCGCGTATCGCCTCGTACGAGACGGGGTTCGCGTGGACCGCCTCCTCGCCGACGACAACGGAGCCCGGCAGCAGGCCGGCCAGGACCTCCGTGAGGTACAGCTCGGCCTTGCGGTCGGCGTCGGTCACCAGGTCGTGCGGGCCGGCCTTCTGGTCGACCTCGTGCTCCGCGAGGCGGCGCCAGCGGGGCATGATCTCCTGGGCGGCGGCCTTGCGGACGGCGGCCTCCACCGCGTCGGTGTGCCGGGCGAGAAACTCGTCGATGGTTTCGTTGTTCTCGATCATGGCTCCATGAGAGCACGCGCCACTGACAATCCCCACCCTGCCGGTGTACTCCCGGTGGAATCGGGGCGAACACCCGGTGCCCGCGGTCGCGTGGGGCCGGCGGCGGACCGCGCCGGCCGGCCCGTCGCACCGGTCAGCGGCCGACCGCGTAGCCCTGCATGCCGCGCGGGTTCGCCGCCGCCGACAGCACGCCCGTCTCCGGGTCGCGGGCCACCGCGCACAGCCTGCCCTCGGACCACGCCTCGCCCACCGTCACGTCGTGGCCGCGTCGCCGCAGTTCCTCGACGACCTCCGCCGGCATGCGCGACTCCACGGTGACGGCTCCCGCCCGCATGCCGCGCGGGAAGAAGGAGCCGGGGAAGCTGTCGTTGTGCCAGTTCGGGGCGTCGATCGCGCCCTGGAGGTCGAGACCGCCGCGCACCCGCTCGCGCAGCGCGACGGCGAGGAAGAAGTGCGTCTGCCACTGGTCCTGCTGGTCGCCGCCGGGGGTGCCGAAGGCCATGACCGGCACCCCGTCGCGCAGGGCGAGGGAGGGCGTGAGCGTGGTCCGCGGGCGGCGGCCCGGCGCGAGCGAGTTGGGCAGACCCTCCTCCAGCCACGTCATCTGGAGCCGGGTGCCGAGCGGGAAGCCCAGCTCGGGCACGACGGGGTTGGACTGGAGCCAGCCGCCGCTGGGCGTGGCCGAGACCATGTTGCCCCAGCGGTCCACGACGTCGAGGTGGCAGGTGTCGCCGCGGGTGCCCCCGTCGGCGGCGACGTCCGGCTCCCCCGGGACCGGGGACGTCGGGCTCTTGGCGACCGTCGGCTCGCCGACCCCCAGGGCGTCGAGGCCCGTCCCGTCCACGGCCGAGACGAGCGCGTGAGCGCTGAGCCGCGGGGTGTGCCCGCCGGGTGAGCCGGGCCGCAGTTCGAAGGACGCCTTGTCGCCGACGAGTTGCCGTCGCGCCGCGTTGTACCCGGGCGACAGCAGCTCGCCGAGCGGCACCCGTTCCGCGCCTTCCGCGTCCCCGTACCAGGCCTCCCGGTCGGCCATGGCGAGCTTGCAGCCCTCGATCAGCAGGTGGACGTAGTCGGCGGAGCCGTGGGCGGGCAGCTCGGGCGGGAGCAGCGCCAACTGCTGGAGCAGGACGGGCCCCTGGCTCCACGGGCCGGCCTTGCACAGGGTCCAGCCGTTCCAGTCGTACGTGGCGGGGGCCTCGTGGTGAGCCGACCAGCCGGCCAGGTCGGCGGCGGTCAGGGTGCCGGTGTGGTGCTCTTCGCTGGTGTCCAGCGTGGGCCGAGCGGCCTGCCGGACGAGGGCCTCGGCTATGAACCCGGAGCGCCAGATCTCCCGCGCCGCGTCGATCTCCGCCTCGCGGCCCCCCTCCCGCCCCCGCGGGCCTCGGGCCTCGGCGAGCAGCCGCTTCCAGGTGGCGGCGAGGGCCGGGTTGCGCAGCAGCTCGCCGGGGCGGGGCGGGCGGCCGTCCGGCAGGTAGACCTCGGCGGAGGACGTCCACTCCGTCTCGAACAGCTCCCGGACGGTCTCGACGGTCTCGGCGACGCGCTCCACGGGCGCGTGCCCGTGCTCCGCGTAGCCGATGGCGTACTTCAGCACGTCGGCCAGTGACCTGGTGCCGTGGTCGCGCAGCAGGAGCAGCCAGGCGTCGAAGGCGCCGGGCACGGCCGCGGCGAGCGGTCCGGTGCCGGGGACGAGATCGAGACCGAGTCCCTTGTAGTGCGCGACGGTCGCCCCGGCCGGCGCCACACCCTGGCCGCACAGCACCCGCACCTCGCCGCCCGCCGGGGCGAGCAGGATCGGCACCTCTCCGGCGGGCCCGTTGAGGTGCGGCTCGACGACGTGCAGCACGAAGGCACCGGCGACCGCGGCGTCGTAGGCGTTGCCGCCGTCCTCCAGCACCGCCATGGCCGACTGCGAGGCCAGCCAGTGGGTGGAGGACACCATGCCGAAGGTGCCGCTCAGGGTGGGGCGAGTCGTGAACTGCATGCCTGACCTCGCTGCTCGGGTACGTCGACGGCCCGTACGACAGCGGAACGGGCCCGCGGGAGGGGGCCGGGGAGGACGGGTACGGGACCAGCCCCTCCACGCAGCCCCGCCTTCACCGCCACCCCCGGGTCAGGCTGCCGGCGTCGGCCGCTGCCGCAGGCAGCGTAGATCCGCGCCACCGGCCGACGCCACCCTCCCCATCAGGTCGGACGCGTTCTCCGGCAGACGACCGGAGCGTCCTGTCCGGCTCGTCAGTTCCGTGGGACCAGGTGGTCGCCGGCGATGCCGGACTTCTCGGGGCGGTAGTAGTCCCTGATGGCGTCGGCCCAGGTGGACACCCGCACGCGGTCCTCCCCGTCCGGGCCGAAGGCGTCGAAGAGGGCCTCGATGTTGGGCCGTGCGAAACCGATCGCGATCATCAGCGCGAGGAACTCGGGGCGGGCGACGAAGCCGTCGCCGTCCGGATCGCCCGTCGCCGCGAGGGCTTCGGCGAACTCGTCCACGACGGCGTCGAACCGCTGCGGGTTGAGGACGACCGAGGTGAACTCCTCGGGGCTGACACGGCCGTCGCCGTTGGCGTCCAGCTCGGTCAGGAGCGTTTCGCCGTAGCGGCGGAAGGCACCGGTGAGCCTGTCCTTGACGGCCTGCCGCGCGGCCGGTACGGCAGCCACCACGCGGTCGCCCATCAAGTCGAAGTCGGCGCGCTCCAGGTAGCCGTTGCCATCGGCGTCGAAGAGGGAGAAGACCAGCTCGACGCGGTCGGTAGCCTCGGTGGTGGGCACCATGGTGCACCCTGCCTTTCTTCGGGTCCTTGCCGTCGGAATGCGCCGGGGAGCTGCCCCCGGCGGCCGACCCCACTATCCGGTTCTCCCGACCGCTCCAGCGGGGAACAAGGGCCCTTCACACACGAACGGGGGGAAACAGGGGATCCATGCATGAAACGGGCCGGGCCCTTCACGCCGGTCGCGTCCGGTCCGCGAACACCCAGCGGTTGCCTCCCAGGGCGTCGTTCTCCTCGGGCAGCGGTCCGCGTCCGTGCAGGCGGGTGAAGTCGAAGGGGGTGCGGACCGACGCGGCCCAGCCCCTGCCCGTCAGACGGGCAGCGGAGTCGGGCCGCGGCTCCCGGCTGAACAGGTCGAGCAGGTCGATGCCGAGCTGTCGGCGCGTGGACGTGTACAGCGGACTGTCCCGGTACGCCATCAGGTCCTTCTCCAGCTTGACTTCGTAGGCCAGGGCACTGCCGGGCGCACTCAGCCGGTCGACCGTGTCGATGAGCGCGGTCTCGGCGGCGTGCGGCAGGTAGAACAGCAGTCCCTCGACCAGCCACACGGTGGGGGTCGTGGGGTCGAAGCCGGCAGCCGTCAGCGCGCCGGCCCAGTCGGCGCGCAGGTCGACCCCGATCGGCACGCGCGCCGCCCCGGGGTCGGCCGACAAGGCGTCGAGGACCTTGTGCTTGAACGCGAGGACTCCGTCCCTGTCGATCTCGAAGATCACGCAGCCGGCGGGCCAGTCGAGCCGGAAGGCCCGTGTGTCCAGTCCGGCACCCAGCAGCACCACCTGACGGATGCCGGCGGACCGGACCGACCGGAGCAGGAAGTCGTCGAGAACCCGGGTACGCAGACCGAAGTAGCGCGCGAAGCGTCCCCAGAGCGGGCTCCGGTCCCCGTCCGGAACCTGCTCCAGGCGGACCGGCCAGTGCGCGGAGGCGCCCGCGCCCAGGACGAAGTGCTCCGCGTAGACGTCCTGGGCGAGGCTGTCGGGGCGGTGGGTCTCGATCGCCCGCGCCGCGGCGACCAGGAGGGCGGTCAGCCCCACTCCTCCCTCCACGCCGTCCGTACTGGTGCTGAGCGATGCCGTGTCGGCCATGCCTTCTCCGTCATGAAGTCGTGTGGGTCGGGCGTCCGTCGCAGGCGCCGGCCTGGTGCGGCGGCGGTGCGGGGCCTGTTCAGTGCCGCCGGCCGTCCGGGACCAGGACGGGTTTGACCACGCGGCCCGTCTCGCAGTCGTGTTCGGCCTGGTTGATGTCGGCGAGCGGATAGGTGCGGATCAGCTGGTCGAAGGGGAACCGCTCGGACTGCCAGAGCTCGGTGAGGCGGGGGATGAGCACTCCGGGGACGGCGTCGCCCTCGCAGATGTGGGCGATGCTGCGCCCCCGGTCCAGGGTCCCCACGTCGAGCGGCAGGGTGTCGTGGAGCCGTGCCACGAGGCCGAGCCGGCCGGTCGGACGCAGCGACCGGAGCGCCTCGTTGATCAGCCGGGCGGACCCCGTGGTGTCCAGCGCGTACGCCGCTCCCCCGCCGGTCAGCCGCAGGACACGGTCGGACGGTCCGGTCGGTGTGGCGGGGACCGGCAGGGCGTGGAACCGCTCGGCGAGGGCCAGCCGCCCGGGGTGCCGGTCCACGGCCACGGTCACCGCGCCGGCTGCGTGGGCCGCCATCACCGCGGCCAGGCCCACCGCGCCCGCACCGAAGACGGCGAGGGTGTCACCGGGTCCGAGGCCGAAGGAGTTGAAGACGGCACCGGCACCGGTGAGGAAGCCGCAACCGAGCGGTCCGAGCAGCTCGAGGGGCAGTGAGGGATCGACCCGGACGGCGTTGCGGGCCGGGACCAGGGCGTACTCGGCGAACGACGACTGGCCGAACCAGCGGGGAGCCAGGGGCGTCCCGGTCGCGTCGGTGAAGCGTGCGGCGTCTTCCTCGCGCCCGCCGTACAGGTTCAGCGAGGCGAAGGAGTCGCAGTAGGCGGGGGCGGCGCCCAAGCAGTTGCGGCAGTGCCCGCAGGAGTCGAAGCTCAGCACCACATGGTCGCCGGGGCTCAGACCGGTGCCCGTGCCGCCCGTCTCCACCACGACTCCGGACCCCTCGTGGCCGAGGACCGCCGGCAGCGGCGAGCGGCCGGCCGAGCGCCGCACCGCGAGATCGGTCCGGCACATCCCGCAGCCCGCGATCCGGACCAGGACCTCCCCCGTGGCCGGGCCCTCCGCCAGCACCACCTCCTCGACGGTGAACGGATCGTCGTACGCACGCAGCACCGCAGCGCCGAACCTCACGTCACGCCTCCTCCGGGCGGTGCACGACGAAGGGTCTGAGGTTTCCGTGCAGCCCCCACGGTCCGCCCGCGACGCCGACACCGCTGTCCTTGGCACCCGCGAAGGGCTGAGCCAGGGAGAGTTCGGCGTGGTGATTGATCCAGGCCGTTCCGCACTCCAGGCGGTCGGCGACGGTCGCGGCCAGGTCGGCGTCGGTGCCCCACACCGAGCCGCCCAGTCCGAAGCCGGTGCCGTTGGCCGCCCGGACGGCCTCGTCGAGGCTGTCGTACGGCAGGACGGGCAGGACCGGGCCGAACTGCTCCTCGGTCACCACCGGGCTGTCGGCCGGTACGTCGGCCAGGATCGTCGGGGCGAAGAAGTACCCCGGCCGGTCCAGGCGGTGTCCACCGGCAGCGGCTCGGCCGCCGTCCGCCAGGGCGCGGGCCGTGAGGTGCTCGACGCGGGCGAGTTGCGGGGCGTTGTTGACCGGCCCGATGCGCGAGGCCGGGTCGAGTCCGGGTCCGACGGCGGTGGTGTCCGCCCGGTGGGCGAGGGCCTCCACCACGCGGGTGCAGAGCCGGGCGGGCGCGTAGACCCGTTTGACCGCCATGCAGACCTGGCCGCAGTTGCGGAACGCCGCCCAGAACAGCCGGTCCGCGATCTTCTCCACGTCTACGTCGTCGAGCAGGACGGCGGCGTCGTTGCCTCCCAGTTCCAGGGTGACGCGGGCGAGGGTGGCCGCCGCGCCCGCGGCGACGGCCCGTCCCGTGG
This sequence comes from Streptomyces sp. BK208, assembly GCF_004364245.1. Taxonomy (GTDB): domain Bacteria; phylum Actinomycetota; class Actinomycetes; order Streptomycetales; family Streptomycetaceae; genus Streptomyces. The sequence continues at coordinate 257,372 of NZ_SOAV01000011.1, forward strand.
CCGCCGATCCGGTGAAGGTCACATGGCGGATCCCCGGGTGCGATGCGAGACGGGCGCCGAGCGGCTCCCTTCCGGTGACGATCGTCAGTACGCCCTCGGGCAGGGCACCGGCGAGCACGGACCCCAGCATCAGGGTGGCGAGGGGGGTGAACGGTGAGGGTTTGAGCACCACCGTGTTGCCCGCGGCGAGGGCCGGCGCGAACTTCGCCGACGCCAGCTGCAGGGGGAAGTTCCACGGGACGATCGCGGCGACGGGCCCGATCGGCCGCCACCGCAGCCGGCTGTGCACGGGGCGGCCGTCCGCGATCGGCTGCGTCCCGGTGTCCAGCCCGGCGTAGTAGCGCAGCCGGGCGGCCGTCCGGGCCACCTCCGCGTGCGACTCGGTCAGCGGTTTGCCTTGTTCGCGGGTGAGGAGCGGGGCGAGAGCGGCGGCGGCCGCGTCGACGGCGTCCGCCGCCGCGAGCAGCGCCGTCCTGCGGGCGACCGGGTCGGCCCGCCAGTCCTGCCAGGCCGTGTGGGCCCGGTCGACGACCGCGTCCAGTTCCTGCGGCCGCCGGTCGGGAGCCTCGTCGAAGGCTTCGCCGGTCGACGGGTCGACGACGGCGAAGTACCCGTTCCGGTCAGCGGGAGCGTACGGGGTGAGTCCGGTTGCCAGGGTCATGGTCAGCTCTGTACGGCGACGGCCGCGTGCTCGCGGACGTGCCGGTCCATCTCCGCCCGGAAGGCTGCCACCAGGTGCGGCCGGATCCGGCCCGTAGTGCGGTCCCCCCGCTCGCAGACCGCTCCGCGCACCCCGACGATGTCCGTCTCGATGCGCGCCAGTTCGCCCAGGTCGCCGGTCTTGACGCTGCCCGCGAGCGCGGCGAGGAGACCGGCGTCGTGGGCCCGTCGTACGAACTCGGCGCACATGTCGGGCGGCACGTGGTCGAACAGCCGCGTCCCGTCCTTGACGGCGGTGTCGAGCATGGCGGCGTCGGAACCCGAACGGCGCGCGATGTCCGGCAGCGCGAGCGGGTTGACACAGCCGATGCGGTGGGCGTCGGCGTATCCCGAGGCGACGACGAAGGCGTCCGCCCGGTGGTCCTTCACCGCCCGGACGACCCCGCGCATGACCTCCACGGCCTGCTCGGGCGTGGCGCATCCGTAGAGTCCGACCTTGATGTAGGTGGCCCCGGACACGGCGGCGCCGAGCGCCGCCTGGGCCACCGTGCCGGGCTTGTACGGCACGTCCCCCACGGTGGCGGAGACCGGCTTGTCCGCCGGGACCGCCGCGCGGATCTCCCTGATGACCCACGGGTAGTTGGCGCCGAGCGAGCCCTCGTCGGGCTTCTTGACGTCGACGATGTCCAGGTGCTCGGCCGCCTTCGCGCAGTCGAGGGCCTCGTCGACACCGTCCGGAGAAATGAGCAGCAACAAGGTTGAGTCCTTTCCCCCGCCCACCCGTCTGCCCCGAGAGCGGATACGCGGATTCGCCTGGCTCACATGCGGTCCGCACATCATTTCCCGGGGCGTCACGTCTCGGCAGGGCGCGCGAGTGACATACGGATCACAGCCACCGGACGCCCGCGCCCCGCGCAACGCGCCGTCTGCGCTGGACCGCCCGCGCCGGCCGGCTCGAACCGTCCGCCGAGGGCCCCGTGGAGCGGGGCGCCCGCGCATCAGGTGCCGGGACTCAGAGGCCAGCGTGCCCCGGTCAGCTCCGCGGAGCGTTCCCAGAGCCGCCGTGCCTCGTCCGTGCTCCGCAGGCGGCTGTAGAGCTTCTGCCGCGCGGGAGGGCCGCCCAGGTGGCCCGGGCCTCGGGGGCCGTACAACGCTCCGCGTTCGGCGTCCGGTGACGTGGCCGCGTACAGCGCGGGGAGCCGCGCGGTGCGGACCGTGCCGAGGAGGATGCCGCGGGCGGACAGGGCCCGGATGACGCGTACGCCCACGGTGTCCTTGGCGCGGCCCACCTCGGGGCGGGCGGCGAGCAGGTTCGTGGGGGCGACGCCCGGGTGGGACAGGTTGCTGGTGATGCCCCAGCCGCCGGCCTCGCTGCGGCGGTCGAGTTCGAGCCCGAAAAGTCCGCACGCGATCTTCGACTGGCTGTAGGCACGCCCGCCGTTGTAGGAGCGTTCCCAGTTCAGGTCGTCCCAGTTGATGGCGTTCCGGTCGGCCGCGATGCTGATCTGCGAGGTCGCCCGGGCCCGTCCGGCCCGCAGCAGCGGGAGCAGGTGGGCGACGAGGGCGAAGTGTCCGAGGTGGTTGGTGCCGAACTGCAGCTCGAAGCCGTCGTCGGTCGTCTGCCGCCCGGGCGGTGTCATGACGCCGGCGTTGTTCACGAGCAGGTGGATCGGGCGGCCCTCCGCCAGCAGGTCCCGGCCGAGGGCGGCCACGGAGGTGAGCGAGGACAGGTCCAGCGTCCGCAGGGACACGTCGGCGCCGGGCACCCGGGTCCCGATCGCCTCGAGCGCCGCCTCGCCCTTGCGCGGGTTGCGCACCGGCAGGAGCACCTCGGCACCGGCGGCCGCCAGGCGGGTCGCGATGCCGAGTCCGATGCCGTCGCTGGCGCCGGTGACGACCGCGCGCCGGCCGGACAGGTCGGGGACGGTGATGTCGAAGTCGGTGCGTGGCACGGGCCGCTCCTCGGGTGTCGTTGCTCGCTGGTGGTGTCGTCCCTTCCACGGTGGCCGGACCGGCCGGCGCGATACAGGGCCTGCCGATCCCCTGATCCGGCGGCCGGGGTACGGCGCTGCCCTGCCCTTTTCGCAGGTCGTCCCCGGTGTCCGGGCAGGCTGCGGCCGTCCCGGTCACCGGAGAGGGGGATCGGCGGTCCGTGGCTGGGCGGCCCGCGGCGGCCCGGAAGGGCGGCGCGAGGCGGTAGAAAGGGAAGCGGCCCGAAGGAGAGCACCCATGGAGATCGACCGGAGCGGGCTCGCGGCCTTCCTGCGGCGTCGGCGGGAGCTGCTGCAGCCCGAGGACGTCGGACTTCCGCGGGGACAGCGCCGCAGGACCCGTGGCCTGCGCCGCGAGGAGGTCGCGGCGCTGTGCCACATGTCGACCGACTACTACGCGCGCCTGGAGCGGGAGCGCGGCCCGCAGCCCTCGGAACAGATGACCGCCTCCATCGCCCAGGGCCTGCACCTGTCCCTGGACGAGCGCGACCACCTGTTCCGCCTGGCCGGGCACCACCCGCCCGTGCGCGGTGCGGCGGGTGAGCACGTGGGCCCCGGGCTGCTGCGCATCCTCGACCGCCTGGCCGACACCCCCGCCGAGATCGTCACCGAACTCGGGGAGACGCTGCGGCAGACGCCGCTCGGCGTGGCCCTGACCGGCGACGCCACACGGTTCACCGGACCGGAACGGAGCATCGGCTTCCGCTGGTTCACCCTGCCGGCCGCCCGCGCCCTGTACGCGCCGGAGGACCACGCCCTGCTCTCCCGGACGTTCACGTCGGGACTGCGCCAGGTCGTCACGGTGCGGGGCCCGGACTCGCGGGCCGCCCACTACGCCCGGCTCCTGCTGGAGCGCAGCGAGGAGTTCCGCACGTTGTGGGACACCCACGAGGTGGGTGTCCGCCCCCGCCAGGTCAAACGCTTCCGCCATCCCGACGTCGGGCTCCTGGAGCTGCACTGCCAGACCCTGCTCGATCCCGAGCAGTCGCACCATCTGCTCGTCTACACGGCCGCGCCCGGCTCCGAGAGCGACGACAAGCTGCGCCTGCTGTCCGTCGTCGGCGCCCAGCCGGTCCGCTGACCGTGCCCTCGGCCGGCCGTGCCCGTCCGCTGGCCGTGCCCGTCGGCGGCCGGGTGGCCGGCCGGCTCACCTGACCGCCCGGTACGGCGCGGTGCGGTGCGGGAACACACCGGCCGGGCGCACTGTTGTCGCCGGATGCGGAACGGAGGCGGAACGGTGCACGGTGAGTACAAGATCCCCGGCGGCAAGCTGGTCGTCGTGGACGTCGAGGTGGACGGCGGCGCCCTGCGGCACGTGCGGGTGGCGGGCGACTTCTTCCTGGAACCGGACGAGGCGCTGGACGCCGTGAACCGTGCGCTGGAGGGAGCCCCGGCGGACACCGACGCGAGCGGACTCGCCGCGCGCATCGACGCGGCCGTGCCGGAGGGCACCGTCATGTACGGGCTGACCTCGGAGGGCGTCGGCATCGCCGTACGCCGCGCGCTCGCGCACGCCACGGACTGGACGGACTACGACTGGCAGCTGATCCACGAGGGCCCCGAGGCCCCCGCCCTGCACATGGCCCTCGACGAGGTGCTCACCGCCGAGGTCGCCGCGGGCCGGCGTCCGCCGACGCTGCGGGTGTGGGAGTGGGGCGCACCGGCGGTGATCATCGGCAGCTTCCAGTCGCTGCGCAACGAGGTGGACCCCGAGGGCGCCGCCCGGCACGGCATCGAGGTGGTGCGCCGCGTCTCCGGCGGCGGCGCCATGTTCGTGGAGCCCGGCAACACGATCACGTACTCCCTGTCCGTGCCGGAGGCGCTGGTGCAGGGCCTCTCCTTCCAGGACAGCTACGCCTACCTCGACGACTGGGTGCTCGGCGCGCTCGGCGAGATGGGCATCCGCGCCTGGTACCAGCCGCTGAACGACATCGCCACCGACCAGGGGAAGATCGCGGGCGCGGCCCAGAAGCGCATGGTGGGCCCGGGCGGAGGGCCGGGCGCCGTGCTGCACCACGTGACGATGTCGTACGACATCGACGCCGACAAGATGCTGGAAGTGCTGCGCATCGGGCGGGAGAAGATGTCCGACAAGGGCACCGGGTCCGCGAAGAAGCGGGTGGACCCGCTGCGCCGTCAGACCGGGCTGGCGCGCGAGACGGTGATCGAGCGGATGGTGGCCTCCTTCGCCACCCGGTACGGACTGACCCGGGGCAGGGCGACGGACGAGGAGCTGGCCCTGGCCCGGGAGCTGGCCCGCACGAAGTTCTCCTCCCCCGAGTGGACCGCCCGGGTGCCCTGACGGCGGCGAGCCGCCGACGGCTCATGCGCCGCGCACCGAGACCAGACCCGACTCGTAGGCGAACACCACGAGTTGGGCCCGGTGGATGAGCGCGACCCGGACGACGCCGGTCATACCGCTTCCTCCAGCGGAAGCCGTACGTGGACCGAGAAGCCGCCCTCCGCGCGCGGGGCGGCGCGCAGGGTGCCGCCGAGGGCGGCGACGCGTTCACGCATGCCGGTCAGGCCCGTGCCCGGCACCGGCGGGCGGGCCGGGTCGGCGCCACCGTCGTCGTCCACGTACATCGTCAACTCCCCCGGCTGACCACTCGTGTTCCGTGTGCCGTAGTCGATGCGGACCCGTACCCCGGCCGGCCCGGCGTGCCGCGCCGCGTTGGTGAGGGCTTCCTGGACGATGCGGTACGCGGCCCGGTCGACGGCCCGGGGCAGCGGGCGCTCGTCCCCGGTGACCAGGAGGTCGACGGCCAGTCCCGCCGCGCGGGCCCGTTCGACGAGCTGCGCCGGGGTACCGGTGGGCTCGTCGGCCCGCAGCACCTGAAGGGCGGAGCGCAGCTCGCGCATCGCCTCTCCACTGGCCTCCTGGATGGCGAGGAGCGCGGGCGGCACCTCGTCGCCCCGTTTGCGGGCCAGGTGGACGGCGACGCCGGCCTGGAGCTTGACGATGGAGATGCTGTGTGTCAGCGAGTCGTGCAACTCGCGGGCGATCCGCAGCCGTTCCTCCCCGGCGCGGCGCAGTGCCGCCTCCTCCCTGGTGCGCTCCGCCTCCAGGGCACGCTGCTCGGTCTGGCGCAGGTAGGCCTGCCAGTTCCGGTCGGCGAGGCCGGTCACCACGGCGCACAGGAACCAGCCGGCGAGCAGTCCGGCCCGCTCGGCCGCGTTCTGTGTGCCGGGCCCGGTGGCCACGTACCCGGCCAGGAACACGGCGCTGCCGGCCGCCGCGAGACCCCGGTGGCCGACCCGGGCCGCCGTGTGCACGGCGCCCAGCACGGGCAGCGCGCAGAGCGGTCCCGGATCCGCGTGCACGACGTACGCCGTGCCGAGGACGGTGGCGGCGGCCAGCACCGCGCGCGGGGCGGCTCGGTGGAAGGCGAGTGCCGCCGAGGCGAGGAGGACGAGCGCGTGGTCGAGCGCCGTGGTGCCGTCGTCGAAGGCGGCCACCGCCGTGCCGAGGGCGCCGACCACGGCCGCGAGGACCCCGTCGGCGATCCGTTCGCGATCGATCTGACGCCCGCTCATGTCCGCAGCCTAGACGGGTGCGGCGGCCGCCGCGTCGGCCCTGTGGACGGCATGGGGACTACTCCCCGGGAAGTAGCCGGCCCCGCGACCCGGCCCCCGGGGCGCAGCGCCGATCGCATCCGGCCGTACGACGACCCCGCGGGCCCCGACGGCGCACGATGCCTTCCATGCCCACACCCTTCCGTCACACCGAACCGCTGCCGCCGAGGGCGGCCACCGGCCGCGTCGCCGAGGTCTACGCGCAGGCCGCGCGGGACTTCGGCATCCCCGAACCCGCACCGTTCGTCGTCCTGTCCTCCGCGCCGGCCCTCGTCGCCCCGGCCTGGGCGCTGATGCGCGAGTCCCTGATCGCCGGCCCGGGCGACCGGACCGGCAAGGAGGTCGCCGCGTTCGGGGTGTCGCAGGCCAACAAGTGCCGGTTCTGCGTGGACGCGCACGTCATGCTGCTTCACGCCACCGGCGACCACGCTCTGGCCGAGCGTCTCGCCCGGGGCCTGGAGCCGGCGGACGAGCGGCACGCGCGCGTTCTCGACTGGGCGCGGCGCACCCGTGTCCCGGGCGCCGCGCGGGAGCCGTTCCCGTTCCCGCCCGAGGAGGCCGCCGGCTACCTCGGCACCGTGCTGGCCTTCCACTTCATCAACCGCGTCGTGTCGTCCCTGGTGACCGAGAGGCTGCTCCCGGCCGACGCGCAGCGGCTGCGTCCGGTACGGAGCCTGGCGGGCCGGTCGCTGTCCCGCACCGTGCGCCGACCCGCCGTGCCCGGTGCCTCCCTGTCCCTGCTGGACGACCCCGGCCGGGGACCGGCGTGGGCGGCGGGCACCCCGGTCGGCCCGGCCTACGCCGCGCTGAGCGCCACCGCCACGGCGGGCGCCGGTGTCCTCGACGCCTCCGACCAGGACCTCGTACGCACCACGCTGCGTGACTGGGACGGCTCGCACCCGGCGCCGACGGCGGACCCGTTCCCCGACCGCGCGGAGCGGCCCGGCGCGCGGCTGGCGCTGATGGCGGCGCTCGCGCCGTACCGGATCACGGATGCGGACGTCGCCGCGTGGCGCCGCCCCGAGCACACCGATCACGGCCTGGTGCACCTCGTCGCGTACGGCGCGTTCGCCGCGGTAGACCGTGTCGAGACCGGCCTGACCGCCCCCGGAACCCGCCCCAGCGTCCGGGAGACCCGGTGACCGTCCGACCGCGGCCGGTCCGGTCGACGCCTCCGCCGTAGAGGGGCTGCCGCCCGGGGCGTCGGCGACGCCGTGGCCCTCCCGGCGTCGCGCCGCCCGGGGCGGCCCCTCCCCGCCGGCCGGCCGGCGGTTCCGTACGCCTGCGTCACCGCGCGGCCACGGACCGAGTTCGCCCTTCCGCCCCACGGGGACTCGTGTGAGACTGGCGTCCCGTCCGCGTGCGGGCACCCTCCGCACCGTCCCCCACGAGAAGTGCGCCGTGCGTTCCCTTCCTCTGCCGCTCGCCCTGACCGCCCGTCTGGCACCGGTCGCCGTGCTCGCCACGGCGGGCTGGGCGCTGTCGTCCGGGCCGGACACGTCACCGGCCGCGAAGGACGGGACGGCGCCGCCCGACACCACCGGCAGATCGGCGTCCGCACCGGCGACCCCGGCGGCGGCGAAGGCGTACGCCACCGCTCCGGCGCCCTGCACGAGCCTGGCCGGCAAGACGGTCACCTCGCTGGTGCCGGGCGCGAAGGCGGCCGGCAAGGAGATCCCGTCCACCGACACGAAGGTGCGCCGCACCTGTTCCTGGAACGCGCTCAAGGGCTACGACTACCGCTGGCTCGACGTCTCCTTCGAGGTGCTCCGGACGGACGAGGCGGCGCAGAAGTCCTACAAGGAGCGCGTCGCCGACCGCAGCGGCGGCGGTGACGTCCCGGGGCTGGGCGACAGCGCCTACTCGGTCGTGAACCTCACCACGGAGGACAAGCAGCAGACCCGCGAGGGCACGGTCCTGGTCCGCGCCTCCAACGCCCTGGTGATGATCACGTACAACGGCAGCGACTTCGAGTCGAAGAAGGCCCCCGCCACCACCGAGATCAACAAGGGCGCCATCAAGGCGGCCAAGGAGGCCGTGGCCGCCTTGCGGGACGGCTAGGCGGTTTCGTCCGGATCAGCCGGTCGTCGGTCCGGGTGTTGCCGGCACCCACAAACTGGTGCGACACCGGCGGACACGACTCGCCGAGTGCTGCCGCCGTGGAGGCGTTCGTCTCCTCGGTACATGCCATCGAGCACCTTCCTGTACCTGACGAGCGCCGTCATGGGGTATCACCACGGCGACGTCACGCCCCCGTCCCGACATCACCTTTCCGAGTCGAGCGCGCCGACCTCGCAGTCGCGGCTGACGACCCACTCGATAGCGGAGGGCCTCCGCTATAGTGGAAGACATGAGTGGCGGCAGCACTTTTTCCAGCGGCCTGTCCATCGCCGAACTGGGGGCAAGGATCCGAGATGAGCGACGGGCGCGGAGCATCAGCCTGGAACAACTCGCCGAGTTGAGCGGTGTGAGCCGGAGCATGGTGTCGGAGGTGGAACGCGGCGCGAAAACGCCGAGCGTGCTGGTTCTCGACCGCCTGGCGACCGCACTGGGCACATCGATCGCTCGACTGCTGGACGAACCGGTCCGCCCGGATGTCGTGGTCCTGGCCGGTGACCAGCAGCAGGTGGTGCGGGACCCCGCCGGGTGGGAACGACGAATCCTTTCCCCGGTCCTGCCGGACATCGAATTCGAGTTCATGCGCACCACCCTGGAACCGGGAGTGGACGCAGGAGAGTTCTCTCCGCACGCGCCGGGATCGCACGAGTACGTAGCAGTGGAACAAGGGTGTCTACGACTGACGATCGACGGCGTGACCCACCAGCTTCGGGCCGGGGACGCGGCCTATTTCCCCGGCAACCGCCTGCACGCCTTCGCCAACGGCTCGGCCGAAACGTGCGTGTACTACCTGGCTATGACACTGGCCTCGGCAGTCCGAACCCACCGTCCGCCGGGAGGACATGATGCATGAGGTCCGGGAAGTGGCCCGTGCGGCGGCAGAGGTCGCAGCCGATCACCTGACGGGTGTGGCCGCGGGGCCGGTGCGGCAGCCGGTGTCCGAAGAGGACCGCGCATGGCTCACCCGCCAGCCACTGCCCGCAGAGGGTCGCCCGCTGGCGGTCCTCCTGGACGAGGTACGTGACCGGATCCTGCCCTACCCCATGGGCAACGGACATCCCCGGTTCTTCGGCTGGGTCAACTCCCCGCCGTCCCCCGCCGGCGTCATGGTGGCCCCCGTGGCCGCGGCCATGAATCCCAGCTGCGCGGGAGGGGATCACTCTGGTGCCCTGTTGGAGCGCACCGCCGTGCGGTGGCTGGCGGAACTGGTTGGATTCCCCCATTCCCCGGGGGCCGGGCTGCTGACCGGCGGAGCTTCCATGGCCACCGTCGTGGCACTGGCCACGGCCCGCCATCAGGCGTTCCGCGATCAGGGCCACGATGTGCGCGAGACCGGACTGTACGGTCATCGCCCCATGGCCCTCTACGTGTCCGCCGAGGCCCACGGCTGCCTGCGCAAGGCGGCGGAACTGCTCGGCCTGGGCACGCGGTACCTCCGCATCGTCCCGGTCGACTCCGCTTTCCGCATGGACACCGGCGAGCTGCGTCGCCTGATCGCGGCTGACCAGCGAGCCGGGGTGCGGCCGTTCTTCGTCGCCGCCAGCGCGGGAACGGTCAACACCGGAGCCGTAGACCCTCTGGACGGCATCGCCGCGATCGCCCGCGAGCACGGACTGTGGTTCCACATCGACGGCGCCTACGGCGCGCTCGGCGTCCTCGCCGACGACGCCGCCCCCGGCTATGCCGGACTGGAACGGGCGGACTCTCTGGCTCTGGACCCGCACAAATGGCTCGGCGTCCCCGTCGACGCCGGCTGCATCCTCTTCCGTGAACCGACCGGCCCGCGCGACGCCTTCAGCCTGGTTCCCCCCTACCTGCGCGACGAGGAGGCCGGAGAGCTGGGTTGGTTCTCCGAGTACGGCCCCGAACAGACCCGCCCCTTCCGGGCGCTGCGGGTATGGGCCACGGTCGCTCACCTCGGCCGGGAGGGCATCGTTCATCTGGTACAGCACACCACCAGGCTCGCCCGCACGCTCGCCGAGTTGATCGAAGCCTCCGACGACTTCGAGCTGCTCGCTCCGGCGGTCACTTCCATCACGGCGTTCCGTCACTGCCCTCCGTACCTCGACGCGGACCGCGTGGAGACACTGAACGAGGGGATCCCGGCCGCCGTGCTGCGCCGGGGGCGCGCCTTCGTCACCGGCACGCGGATCGCGGATGCGGCGGCCCTGCGCGCCTGTGTCCTCCACCCGGGCACCACGAAGGGTGATCTGAGCGTCCTGCTCGAGGAAATACGTGCCGCGGCGCGGGAGGTCACCACATGAGCCCTCAACACCTGGCCGTCGGCCTCGGCGGCGTGCTCTTCGTCGACGACAGCGCGGCCAACACCGACGCGGCACGCACTGCAGGCTGGCCCGCCGTCCGCTTGCTACCTGGTGTCCCGCGGCGACACCCGGGTCTGGATGGATGCCGGCAGCGGGACGCTGGCCCAGTTGCAGCGGCATGTCCGGCTGGACGAGCTGGACGCGATCTGGATCTCGCACCTGCACGCCGATCACAGCACGGACCTGCTCACCGCTTACTACGGTGTGCTCTTCGCGGACGTCCAACTCGCCGCGCCCATCCCACTGTACGGGCCGCCGGGCATCGCCGACCGGCTCGCCCACTTCCTCACCAATACTTCGACCCGCAGCCCGGTCGAATCGGCATTCTGGGTCCGCGAACTGCACGACGGGCACCAGGTCCACGTCGGCACGCTCACTTTGACCAGCCGGGCAGTGGCCCATGCCATTTCGGCCTTCGCGTGCGCGTCGAGGCCGGGAACCGGTCGTTGGTCTATTCCGGGGACACGGCGCCGTGCCCCAGCCTCACAGAGTTGGCCGAGGAGTGCGACGTCCTCCTGTGCGAGGCCGAGAGCACGCAGGTCCCGCCCGAGGGCGAACAGGTGCACCACACACCCGAGGACGCCGGTGACACGGCCCGCGCCGCCCGGGCTGACCGGCTGATCGTCACCCACGTCGGCCGCTTCCTCACGCCCCAGCAGGCGGTGGCACGCGCCTCGGCCCGGTTCGACGGTCCCGTGGACTACGCCGCCCCCGGTGCCACCTTCTCGATCGGTGAGACCGCGGCTCCGAGGGCGTTCGACGACGCGGCCGTCTTCGAAGCGGAAGCCGGCGCACAAGAGCGCGACGAGGTGAGGGCCGCGACCACCGCCGGCAAGCCTGGGCGGACCGGACGAAGTTGAAGGCCGTGGCCTGCGCGGCGGCCGGACAGCCGGCTCCGCAGGGCACCGGGCGCGCCTCCAGTGCCCGGTTCGAGGCAGTCCGTCAAGCGCTTGCCGCATCGCTCACGTGGGGCGCAGGTCGTCACTGCGAGAGGCAGCCTCGGCAGCGGCATCCGGGGTGCTGCGCTGAGCAAAGGCCCACAGCGCAAGTCCGAGGCAGCTGAACGCGGCACCCAGTGCGCACACGGCGCCCCAGCCGGCCAGCGTGTAGAGGAAGGTCGCGGCGATGGCGCCGGTGGCGCTTCCTATCGAGTAGAAGACCATGTATCCGCCGATCAGTCGGCTGCCCGCGTCCGGCCGCAGCGCGTGGATCAGGGTCTGGTTGGTGACATGAACCGCCTGCACGGCGAGGTCGAGAAGGATCACTCCGACGAACAGGGCCCAGAGTGAACTGCGGGTGAAGGCCAAGGGCAGCCACGAGGCGGCAAGAAGTGCCAGGCCGATGCCGGTGGTCCGCCCGGAGAGTCCGCGGTCGTTCAGGCGGCCCGCCATGGTCGCGGCCAGGGCGCCGGCGACACCGATCAGCCCCAGTGCCCCGATCGCGCTGTGGGACAGGAAGTACGGGGCCTCGCTGAGGGGCAGTGCGATGCTGCTCCACAGAGTGCTGAAGGCGGCGAAGATCAGCAGTCCCAACAGGGCCCGGAGCCGTAGTAGTCGTTCCCGTGCGAACAGGGTGATCGTGGAGTGCAGGAGCTGCCCGTAGCGCAGGGCTGTCTGCTCAGTGTCACTGCGGCGCGGCAGCACTCGGCACAGGACCAGGGCGAGCAGCGCGGTGAGCGCCGCCGAGGCGAGGTAGACGGAGCGCCAGCCCGCGAGATCGGCCAGGAGTCCGGATGCGGTGCGGGCAAGCAGAATTCCGATGACCACGCCGCTGGTGACCAGACCGACGACGCGTCCGCGCTCGGCGGGAGTGGCCAGCGATGCGGCGAAGGCCACCAGAGTCTGTGTGACGACCGCGAGAAGCCCCACCGCGGCCATGCCCGCGAGCAGGATCGCTGCCGTGCGGGCGGCAGCCACCACGGCCAGGGCCACCACGAGGAGCAGCAACTGGGCCACGATGAGCCGTCTGCGGTCGGCCACGTCGCCGAGCGGCACGAGGAAGAAGAGTCCCAGCCCGTATCCGATCTGCGTGAGGGTGACCACGCTGCCGACAAGCGCCGGGCTCATGGCGAGGTCGTGGCCCATGGTCACCAGGAGCGGCTGGGAGAAATAGACGTTGGCCACTGCGGCCCCACAGGCGGCGGCGAACAACATGACGACGCCACGAGACAGGACGAACGCGGCACCTTCCCCGCTTCGGGCCTGGGACCGTCGTGTCACAGCCTCACCTGTGCCGGGCATCAGCACTCCTCCGCATATCTGGTTTTAACTTGCTACCATCAGTGACGGTAACTATTTCGGTAGCATGTTGCAACCATCGTGAGAGAGGGACGCCATGGTGACCAGGACGCGCTTCGACGACAGCGAATGTCCCGTCGCCCGGTCGGTGGACGCGATCGGCGACTGGTGGTCCCTGCTGATCGTGCGGGACGCCTTCGACGGAAGCCGGCGCTTCGGGGAGTTCCAGCGCAGCCTGGGCGTGGCGAAGAACATCCTCGCCACGCGACTGCGCACGCTGGTCGCCGGCGGTGTCCTCGAAACCGTCCCCGCCTCGGACGGCAGCGCCTACCGCGAGTACGTACTGACTCCGAAGGGCAAGGCGCTCTTCCCCGTGATCGTGGCGCTGCGGCAGTGGGGTGAACAGAATTTCTTCGCTCCCGGCGAACCCCACTCACAGTTGGTCGACCGCCGGCAGGGACGGCGTCTCCGCCCGCTGGAAGTGATGTCTGCGGACGCGCAACGGCTGAACCCCGACGACACCATCGTCCACAAGGTCTCCACTCAGTGATCCGGGCCGGAGCCCCGACGCCGCGGCAGCGGGTCGCGGCGGCCCACGCTGGAGCGGCAACTCCCCGGCTCCTCCCGCCCGCTGGCCAGCGCGGGCCCGCCTGGAGGACAGCCCAAGCACCGCGTGGGGGGACAGTTGCCGTACCTCTCCGGCAACGCTCGTGGTCGATACAGCTAGGGCCGAGCGGTCGGACTGTCCAGCGCGGTGCCGGGCCGGGTGGCGGGGAGCAGCGTCAGGGCCACGTAGAGGAGCAGGGACGTGCCGAGGCCCACCGCCCAGCCGTAGTCGGCCAGCGGTTCGAGGAACGGTACGGGCCGGCCGTCGACCAGCGGGTGGAAGTCGGCGCCGCCGACGGCCAGGACACCGCCGACGGCGAAGGCGGCCACGGCCCGCCAGTTCCATCCGCCCCGGTACCAGTAGCGTCCGCCCCTGCGGTACAGGTCGACGAGGTGCAGCCGGGCGCGGCGCAGGATCCAGTAGTCGGCGACGAGGATGCCGGCCACCGTGCCGAGCAGGCCGCCGACCAGGCCGAGCCAGGTGAAGATGTAGCCCTGCGGGTCGGAGTACAGCTTCCACGGGAAGATCAGCACGGCCAGCACGGCCGTGATGAGCGCGCCGGTCCGGAAACTCACCTTGCGCGGGGCGACGTTGGAGAAGTCGAAGGCGGGTGAGACCAGGTTGGCCGCGATGTTCACGGACAGGGTCGCCACCAGGACGGTGACGAGGGCGAAGAGCAGGCCCACGACGTTGTCCGTCTTCGCGGCGAGCTGTACCGGGTCCCAGATCGGTTCGCCGTACACCGCCTGGGAGCCGGAGGTGACCATCACGGAGAGGAAGGCGAACAGCGTCATCGTGGTCGGCAGACCGAGGGCCTGGCCGCGGGTCTGGGCCTTCTGGCTCTTTCCGTAGCGGGTGAAGTCCGGGATGTTGAGGGACAGCGTGGACCAGAAGCCGATCATGCCCATCAGGGACGGCCAGAACAGCTTCCAGAACTCGCCGCCCCAGCCCAGCTTCGACGGCTGGTCGAAGAGCGGGCCGAGGCCTCCCGCCTTGTCGGCCATCCACCACAGCATCACGAAGGCGCCGACGAGGACGAAGGGCGCCGCCCAGTTCTCGAAGCGGCGGATGGTCTGCATGCCGCGGTGGATGATGGCGACCTGGAGGACCCAGAAGACGGCGAACGAGAGCCACATGGTCCAGGCGTGGCCGCCGACCGTCGCGGCGCCGGTCCAGCCGTCGCCGATCAGCTTGCCGGCCAGGAAGTAGATGGCCTCGCCGCCGATCCAGGTCTGGATGCCGAACCAGCCGCAGGCGACCAGCGCCCGTACGACGGCGGGCAGGTTGGCGCCCCGGATGCCGAAGGAGGCGCGGGCGAACACCGGGAAGGGGATGCCGTACTTGGGCCCGGCGTGACCGGTGAGCAGCATGGGCGCGAGCACGATCAGGTTGGCCAGGGCGATGGTGAACACGGCCTGCTTCCAGTCCATGCCGACCGCGACGAGACCGGAGGCGAGGGTCCAGGAGGCGGTGTTGTGGGCCATGCCGACCCACAGCGCCGAGAAGTTGTACGTGGTCCAGGTGCGTCCCGCCACGGGGACGGGGAGCAGGTCCTCGTTGGCGTAGGGGCCGCTCGGCGGCGGGGAACCCGGGGCGAGCTCCACGCGCCCGTCGGGGAGGGTGACTTGGCTGGACGGCGGTATGGCCGTGGGCGCGGTGTCGGTCATGGGCAGGCCAATCATGCGGAGGACGGGAGAGGCCGTGCGGGTGGTGCCGATGGGGGGTGCGCGGGTGCGCCCTGCGGCCCGCCCCGGGCGTGGGGCGGGCCTGGGAGGGAGTCAGGCGTCGAGGGCCGGGATGACCTCGGTGCCGTAGACGTCGATCACGGCTTCCTGCGCGTCGTGCATGTCGTACAGCGCGAACTGGTCGACGCCGAGGGCGCGCAGGGCGGTCAGCTTCTCGATGTGCTTCTCGACCGGGCCGATCAGGCAGAACCGGTCGACGATCTCGTCCGGCACGAACCGGGTGTCGGGGTTGCCGCTGCGTCCGTGGTGGGCGTAGTCGTAACCCTCGCGGGCCTTGATGTAGTCGGTGAGTTCGTCGGGTACGGCGCCGGTGTGGGCGCCGTACTTGGCGACCAGGTCGGCGACGTGGTTGCCGACCATGCCGCCGAACCAGCGGCACTGCTCGCGGGCGTGGGCGAGGGCCTCGGGCGAGTCGTCGGCGGTGACGTACGCCGGGGCGGCGACGCAGACGGTCACCTCGGACGGGTCGCGTCCGGCGGCCCGGGCGGCGTCCCGGACGGCCTTGACCATGTACTCGGTGAGGTAGAGGTCGGCGAGCTGGAGGATGAAGCCGTCGGCCTCCTCGCCGGTCATTCTGAGGGCCTTGGGACCGTACGCGGCCATCCACACGGGGACTTCGGCGCCGGGCCTGATCCACGGGAACCGGACGACGGTGCCGCCGCCGAGGTCGGCCTCCTCTCCCCTGCCGAGCGCCCGGATGACCTTGATGGCTTCGCTCATCCGCGCCAGGGTGTTGGGCTTGCGTCCCGCGACCCGCATCGCGGAGTCGCCGCGGCCGATGCCGCAGACGGTGCGGTTGCCGAACATGTCGTTGAGGGTGGCGAAGGTGGAGGCGGTCACCTCCCAGGTACGGGTGCCCGGGTTGGTGACCATCGGGCCGATCTTCAGGGTGCTGGTGTGGGCCAGGACCTGGCTGTAGATGACGAACGGTTCCTGCCACAGCACGGCGGAGTCGAAGGTCCAGCCGTGGCTGAAGCCGTTGCGCTCGGCCCGTTTCATCAGGTCCACGACGCGGGAGGCCGGGGGGTCGGTCTGCAGGACGAGTCCGAAGTCCATGGGCACCGCTCCTAGTTCAGGTACTGACAGGTGGCGCGCGGGGTGTAGACGCCGTGGCCCTTGCGTCCGGTGTACTCCCGCTCGGTGATGACCGGTTCACCGCGCGAGAGCACGGTCTCCACCCGGCCGGTGATCCGCCGGCCCTCGTACGCCGAGTAGTCGACGTTCATGTGGTGGGTCTCGGCGGAGACGACCTGCTCGGCGTGCGGGTCGTAGACGACGATGTCCGCGTCCGCGCCGGGGGCGATGGTGCCCTTCTTCGGGTAGAGGCCGAACGTGCGGGCCGGGGTGGCGCAGGCGATCTCGATCCAGCGGCGGCGGCTGATGCGGCCGTCGACGACGGCCTGGTGGAGCAGGTCCATGCGGTTCTCGACGCCCGGCATGCCGTTGGGGATCTTCGAGAAGTCGCCGCGGCCCAGTTCCTTCTGTCCGCTGAAGCAGAAGGGGCAGTGGTCGGTGGAGACCACCTGGAGGTCGTTGGTGCGCAGTCCCCGCCACAGGGCCGCCTGGTGTTCCCGGGGCCTGAGCGGGGTGCTGCACACGTACTTGGCTCCCTCGAAGCCGGGCTCGGCGAGGTTGTCGGTGGACAGGAACAGGTACTGGGGGCAGGTCTCGCCGAAGACGGGCAGCCCCTCGTCGCGGGCCCGGGTCAGTTCGGCGACCGCCTCCGTCGCGGAGACGTGCACGACGTACAGCGGCGCGCCGGCGACCTGGGCGAGCCGGATGGCGCGGTGGGTGGCCTCGGCTTCAAGGAGGGCCTTGCGGACCTCGCCGTGGAAGCGGGGGTCGGTCTCGCCGCGGGCGAGGGCCTGCTCGACGAGGACGTCGATGGCGATGCCGTTCTCGGCGTGCATCATGATCAGGCCGCCGTTGCCGGCGGCGCGCTGCATGGCGCGCAGGATCTGGCCGTCGTCGGAGTAGAAGACGCCGGGGTAGGCCATGAACTGCTTGAAGGAGGTCACCCCTTCCTCCACCAGCAGGTCCATCTCCTTGAGCGTCTCCTGGTTCACGTCGGAGACGATCATGTGGAACCCGTAGTCGATCGCGCAGTTGCCCTCGGCCTTGGCGTGCCAGGCGTCGAGCCCCTCGCGCAGGGAGTGGCCGACGCTCTGGATGGCGAAGTCGACGATGGTGGTCGTGCCGCCCCAGGCGGCGGCGCGGGTGCCGGTCTCGAAGGTGTCGGCGGCGTAGGTGCCGCCGAAGGGCATCTCCATGTGGGTGTGCCCGTCGACGCCGCCCGGGATGACGTACTTGCCGCGCGCGTCCACCACCCGTTCGGCGCCGAACGCCTCGGCCGCCGGGGTGCCGGTGGCGGCGAGGGCGGCGACTCGGCCGTTCTCCACCAGGACGTCGGCGTGCATCTCGTCGGACGCGGTGACGACGAGGCCGCCGCGGATGACGGTACGGCTGCTCATGCTGCTGTTCCCTCCTGTCGGGGTTCCCCGGTGGGTCAGGGCGCGGTCAGCGGGGTGTAGGCGCCCGGAGCGCGGTCGCGGAACTGCCGGCGGTCGCGGACCTCGCGCTGCTTGCCCGTGCCGAGGTCCCGGACGACGAGTTCGGTCTCCGGCCGCGCGAGGTGGCCGAAGGGTTGAGGACGTTCTCGGCGCCTTGCCCGCTGAGCGTCACGCCGACGTCGACGGCCTCGGCGACGTGCACCCGGCGCACGGGCCGGTCGAGGCGGTGCGCCCCGGCCACCGCCTCGGGCTGTCCGGCCCGCACCCGCTCCGGGCCGAGGACCTGACGGACCGACAGTGCGGGCTCCCGGGGCTGTGCGGCCGAGGTCTGCGAGGTGGTGGTCATGGCGGCGCCTCCTGGTCCGGGACGCGGTGCGCGGTGCTCAGATGCTCCGCAGGGCGCGTTCGAGGATCGCGGCGCCCTCCTCGGCCTCGGCGACGGTGAGGGACATCGGTGGGGCGATGCGCAGGACGCTGGTGCTGTGGCCGCCGCCCTTGCCGATGAGCAGCCCGCCGGCGCGTGCCTCCTCCAGGACGGCGGTCGCCGCCTCGGGGGCTGCCTCGTCGGTGCCGGGCAGGGTCAGCTCGACGCCGATCATCAGCCCCCGTCCGCGCACCTCGCGCACGTGCGGCACCTGGGCGGCGACGGCGCGCAGCCGTTCGATGAGCAGTCCGCCGACGCGCCGGGCGTTGCCCTGGAGGTCGTGTTCCAGGAGGTGGTTGAGGTTGGCGAGGCCCGCGGCCATGGTGACCTGGGTGCCGCCGAAGGTGGAGATGCTGTTGGCGTCCAGGCAGTTCATGATCTCGGCGCGGGCGATGACGCCGCCGATCGACATGCCGTTGCCGATGCCCTTGGCGAAGGTCACGATGTCGGGCGGCCCGTTCCTGCCGTGGGCCTGCCAGCCCCAGAAGTGCTCGCCGGTGCGGCCCCAGCCGGTCTGCACCTCGTCGGCGATCCACAGGATGCCCCGCTCGTGCAGCACCTCGCGGAACGCGGCGTACAGGCCGTCCGGCGGGGAGGTGAACCCGCCGACGCCCTGGACGGGTTCGGCGATCAGCGCGGCGGGGGTCCGGGTGTGGCCGAGGAGGTCCTCCAGGTCGGCGACGCAGGCGTCGACGAAGTCCCGGTCGTCCAGGTGGGCGTAGGGGCCGCGGGTGCGGACGCCGCCGTGGACGTAGAGGGTCTGCAGCGGGGACAGCGAGGTGGGGGACCAGCCGCGGTTGCCGGTGATGCCGACGGCGCTGAAGGAGCGGCCGTGGTAGCTGTTGCGCATCGCCAGGATCGCGTTGCTGCGGCGGTACGCCGTGGCGAGCAGCAGCGCGGTGTCGTTGGCCTCGGTGCCGGAGGTGGTGAAGAAGACGCGGGCGTCGGGGATGCCGGAGACATGGGCGACGCGCTCGGCGAGCTCGACCATGGGCCGGTTCAGGTAGAGCGTCGAGGAGTGGTTGATCCGCCCGGCCTGCTCGGCGACGGCCTTGGTCACCTCGGGCAGGGCGTGCGCGGTCATGGTGGTGAGGATGCCGCCGAAGAAGTCCAGGTACTTGTTGCCGGCGGCGTCCCAGACGTGCCGGCCCTCGCCGTGGGTGATCTCCAGCGGGTCCTCGTAGTAGAGGGCGAGCCAGTCGGGCAGGACGGCGCGGTGGCGGGCGAAGAGGTCACGGTTCACGGCCGCACCAGCCCCTCGTAGGCGTCGGGGCGGCGGTCGCGGTAGAAGGCCCATTGCTGCCGGACCTCCTCGATGAGGCCGAAGTCCAGGTCACGGACGACGAGTTCCTCCTCGGTGTCGCTGGCCGTCTCCCCGACGAACTGTCCGCGCGGGTCCACGAAGTACGAGGTCCCGTAGAAGTCGTTGTCCCCGTACTCCTCGACGCCGACGCGGTTGATGGCGGCGACGAAGTACTCGTTGGCGACGGCCGCGGCGGGCTGTTCGAGCTGCCACAGGTGGGCGGAGAGGCCGCGGTGGGTGGCCGAGGGGTTGTACACGAGCTGGGCGCCGCCGAGGCCGAGCTGGCGCCAGCCCTCGGGGAAGTGGCGGTCGTAGCAGATGTAGACGCCGACCTTGCCGACGGCGGTGTCGAAGACCGGCCAGCCCAGGTTGCCGGGGCGGAAGTAGAACTTCTCCCAGAAGCCCTTGACCTGGGGGATGTGGTGCTTGCGGTACGTGCCGAGGACCGTGCCGTCGGCGTCGATCACGGCCGCGGTGTTGTAGTAGAAGCCGGACTGCTCGACCTCGAAGACGGGGACGACGATCACCATGCCCGTCTCGCGGGCCAGCGCCTGCATACGGCGGGTGGTGGGGCCGTCGGGCACCGGTTCGGCCCAGCGGTAGTGCTCGGGGTCCTGGACCTGGCAGAAGTAGGGGGCGTTGAAGACCTCCTGGAACCCGATGACCTGGGCACCGCGCCGGGCGGCCTCACGGGCGTGCTCCTCGTGTTTCGCCACCATGGACTCGGTGTCGCCGGTCCAGGTGGCCTGGACGAGAGCGGCACGTACGACGTTGGCCATGAGCTGCTCCTTCGACACGACGTCAGAGCCTCTACGCCCGTAGAACAGGCCGTAGAGGGACGAACGTAAGCCTGGCCGTACGGGCTTGCCAAGACCATCGTCGTCAAGGCGCGGTGTCGATCACGTTTCGCACCCCTGTGGGTGAGCGCCGGGCGGATCAGGCCGGCAGGGGCGCACACCTCCCCACCAGCTCGTCCATGGACAGGCCCAGCGCGCCGGCCAGCGCGGCCACGGTGAAGAACGCCGGAGTGGGCGCCCGGCCGGTCTCGATCTTGCGCAGCGTCTCGGCGGAGATGCCGGCCTCGGCGGCGACGGCCGTCATGCTCCGCCCGCCGCGGGCCGCACGGAGCAGGCGGCCGAGCTGCTCGCCGCGCTCACGCTCTTCGGGGGTCAGGGGTGTGCGCACCATGGCGTCATTCTAATACCGCACCCGAGGGAAGGACCCAATTCAAATACCGGTATAGTAATTGGCATGGTGGAACTGAAGACGGACTCATCGATCGACGCCATGCACGCGGCCGGCCAGGTCGTCGCACGGGCCCTGACCGCGGTACGGCGGGCGGCGGACGTGGGGGTGTCCCTGCTGGAGCTGGACGCGGTGGCGCACGAGGTGCTGCGGGAGGCGGGCGCGGGCTCGCCGTTCCTCGGGTACCGGCCCTCCTTCGCGCCGACGCCCTTTCCGGGTGTCATCTGCGCCTCGGTGAACGACGCGATCGTGCACGGCGTCCCGGACGGCTACCGGCTGCGCGACGGGGACCTGGTCTCCATCGACTGCGGCGCCCTCCTGGAAGGCTGGGCGGGCGATTCGGCGCTCAGCTTCGTCGTGGGCACCCCGCGCCCGGCCGACCTGGTGCTGATCGAGACCGCGGAGCGGGCCCTGGCGGCGGGCATCGAGGCGGCCGTCGTCGGCAACCGCGTCGGCGACATCGCCCACGCCATCGGCACGGTGTGCCGGTCGGCCGGGTACGGGATCATGGACGACTTCGGCGGCCACGGCATCGGCCGGCACATGCACGAGGACCCGGGGGTGCCCAACGAGGGCCGCCCGGGGCGCGGGCTCCCGCTGCGGCACGGCATGGTCCTCGCCATCGAGCCCATGCTGATCGCCGGTGGCCGGGACGACTACCACGCGGCTCCCGACGGGTGGACCCTGCGCACCAACGACGGCTCCCGGGCGGCGCACGTGGAGCACACCGTGGCGATCACGGAGAGCGGCCCGCGGGTCCTGACCTCGCGGGACGGCCTCTGAGCCGCGGGGTACCCCTCCCCTGCCCCTGAGCGACGGCTCACCGACCACCGGTGCTCGCCGGGCGGCCGTCCGGTGCCCGCCCGGCAGAGCCTCCGCGCTCCCGGCTCCCCGGCATGCCCACCGGAACAGAACGTGTCATGTTGGGCATGACCGCGCCCCGTCCGGGTTACCCGGCCCCGGCACGTCGATCAGCGATGCAGCGGAGGTCCGTACACGATGACCAGCGGCAGCGGCTACATGGGCCCGGAGGGCGACCCGTTCGCGGAGTTCCTGGCACGCTTCTTCGGCGGGCCCAGGCCCCGGCAGATCGACATCGGCCGACTGCTCAGCCAGCCCGCCCGGGAGCTCGTGCGCGGCGCCGCCCAGTACGCCGCCGAGCACGGCAGCCGCGACCTGGACACCGAGCACCTGCTGCGGGCCGCGCTCTCCACCGAGCCGACCCGGGGACTGCTCAGCCGGGCCGGGGCCGACCCCGACTCGCTGGCGTCGCAGATCGACGAGCGGACCGGCCCGGTGCAGCACCCGCCGGGCGAGGTCCCGCCCCCCACCTCGCTCTCGCTCACCCCGGCCGTCAAGCGCGCCCTGCTGGACGCGCACGAGCTGGCCCGCTCCACCGGCACCGGTTACATCGGCCCCGAGCACGTGCTCAGCGCCCTGGCCGCCAACCCGGACTCGGCCGCCGGGCACATCCTGAACGCCGCCCGCTTCGCGCCCTCCGCCATGCCCACGGAGTCGCCGGAGGCCGCCAAGGGCCGCACCGAGAGCGCCAGGGCCACGAACACGCCGACCCTCGACAAGTACGGCCGCGACCTCACCGACCTGGCCCAGCAGGGCCGGATCGACCCGGTGATCGGGCGTGAGGAGGAGATCGAGCAGACCGTCGAAGTGCTCTCCCGGCGCGGCAAGAACAACCCCGTCCTGATCGGTGACGCCGGCGTCGGCAAGACCGCCGTGGTGGAAGGGCTGGCGCAGCGCATCACCGACGGCGACGTGCCCGACGTCCTGCTCGGACGGCGGGTGGTCGCCCTCGACCTGACCGGCGTGGTCGCGGGCACCCGCTACCGGGGCGACTTCGAGGAGCGGATGAACAACATCGTGGGCGAGATCCGCGCCCACTCCGACCAACTGATCATCTTCATCGACGAGCTGCACACCGTCGTCGGCGCCGGCGGGGGCGGCGAGGGCGGTTCGATGGACGCCGGGAACATCCTCAAGCCGGCCCTGGCCCGCGGTGAGCTGCACATCGTGGGCGCCACCACGCTGGAGGAGTACCGCAGGATCGAGAAGGACGCGGCCCTCGCCCGCCGCTTCCAGCCCATCCTGGTGCCCGAGCCCAGTCCCGCCGACGCGATCGAGATCCTGCGCGGCCTGCGCGACCGGTACGAGGCCCACCACCAGGTCCGGTACACCGACGAGGCGCTGGTGGCGGCCGTCGAGATGTCCGACCGCTACCTCACCGACCGGCGGCTGCCCGACAAGGCGATCGACCTGATCGACCAGGCGGGCGCCCGGGTGCGGCTCCAGTCGCGCACCAAGGGCACCGACGTACGGGCGCTGGAGCGGGAGGTCGACCAGCTGGTCCGGGACAAGGACCAGGCCGTCGCGGACGAGCAGTACGAGCAGGCGACGCAGCTGCGCGACCGGATCGTGGAGCTGAAGCAGCGGATCACCGAGGCCACCGGTGACGGCGAGGCCGACGAGGGGCTGAAGCTGGTCGTGGGCACCGAGTCCATCGCCGAGGTGGTCTCCCGGCAGACCGGCATCCCGGTCAGCAGCCTCACCCAGGAGGAGAAGGACCGCCTGCTGGGTCTGGAGTCCCACCTGCACGAGCGGGTGGTCGGCCAGGACGAGGCGGTGCGGGTCGTCTCCGACGCGGTGCTGCGCTCGCGTGCCGGGCTGTCCAGCCCCGACCGGCCCATCGGCAGCTTCCTCTTCCTCGGCCCGACCGGCGTCGGCAAGACCGAGCTGGCCCGGGCGCTGGCCGAGGCGCTGTTCGGCAGCGAGGACCGGATGGTCCGCCTCGACATGAGCGAGTACCAGGAGCGCCACACCGTCAGCCGCCTGGTCGGCGCCCCGCCCGGCTACGTCGGGCACGAGGAGGCCGGCCAGCTGACCGAGGTGGTGCGCCGCCACCCGTACTCGCTGCTGCTCCTGGACGAGGTGGAGAAGGCGCACCCGGACGTCTTCAACATCCTGCTGCAGGTCCTGGACGACGGGCGGCTGACCGACTCGCAGGGGCGGACGGTGGACTTCTCCAACGCGGTCGTCGTGATGACCAGCAACCTGGGCTCCGACGTGATCACCCGGCGCGGCGCCGGCATCGGGTTCGGCTCGGGCGGTGCGGAGGCGGACGAGGAGGCCCGGCGCGAGCAGGTGCTGCGCCCGCTGCGCGAGCACTTCCGGCCCGAGTTCCTCAACCGCGTCGACGAGATCGTGGTCTTCCGCCAGCTCAGCGGCGAGCAGCTGCGGCAGATCACCAACCTGCTGCTCGAGCAGACGCGGCGCATGGTGCACGCGCAGGGCATCACCGTGGACTTCACCGACGCGGCCGTGGACTGGCTCGCCGAGCGCGGCTACCAGCCCGAGTACGGCGCCCGCCCGCTGCGCCGCACCATCCAGCGCGAGGTCGACAACCAGCTCTCCCGGCTGCTGCTGGACGGCCGTGTCGCCGAGGGCGGCCGGGTGACGGTCGACGTCGAGGACGGGCGGCTGGCGTTCCGGACGCCGGAGCGGCCCGTCCCCGAACTGTGACTACCTCCGGCGCACCGGGTCGGCCACCATGGCCGAGCCGCCGCCGCGCCGTACCTTCTCGGCGGCGGCCAGCCACTTGCCGTCGGCCAGGCGCTGCACGGCGGTCGCGGCGCCGATCTCGGGGTTCGGCTTGAAGGAGTGCCCGAGGGCTTCAAGCTCCGTCCGCAGGGCGCTGTCGTAGAGACCGGGTTCCAGCTCCGTCTGGGCGGCGTTGCGCTGACTGGCGCGCGGCGCGGCGATCGCGTCGACGAGCGGGAGCCCGCGGTCGAGGAACTGGGTGAGGGTCTGGAGCACGGTGGTGATGATGGTGGCACCGCCGGGCGAGCCGAGGGCCACGACGGGCTTGTGATGGCGGTCCAGGACGATCGTCGGCGCGATGGAGGAGCGCGGGCGCTTGCCGGGACCGGGCAGGTTCGGGTCGTGCACGGCCGGGTCGGCCGGGGCGAAGGAGAAGTCCGTCAGCTCGTTGTTGAGCAGGAACCCCCGCCCGGGCACGGTGATGCCGCTGCCGCCGGTCTGCTCGATGGTGAGCGTGTAGGCGACGACGTTGCCCCACTTGTCCGCCGCGGTGAGGTGCGTGGTGTTCTCGCCCTCGTACGTCGTGGGCGCGGCCGTGCCGCCGTCCCCGCAGCGGCCCGGGTGCCTCGGGTCGCCGGGGGCGAGCGGGCTGGTGAGCACCGCGTCGTCCCTGATCAGGCACGCGCGCGAGTCGGCGTACCGCTGTGACAGCAGCTCCTTCGCCGGTACGTCCTCGAAGGCCGGGTCCCCGACCCAGCGGCCGCGGTCGGCGAAGGCGATGCGGCTGGCCTCGATGTAGCGGTGCAGGTAGCCGGCCCGGTCCGCGGCGGAGAGGTCGGTGCGCTCCAGGATGTTGAGGGCCTCGCCGACGGTGGTGCCGCCGGAGGAGGACGGTGCGATGGAGTACACGTCGAGGCCGCGGTACGAGGTCCTGGTCGGCGCCTGGAACTTGGCCTCGTAGGCCGCTAGGTCCCTGGCGGACAGGTCGCCGGGGCGGGCGTTCCAGCCGGAGGCCGGGTCCACGGGCGGGTTGTTGACGGTGTCGACGATGTCCTCGCCGAGTTCGCCGTGGTAGATCGCGCCGACGCCCTTGCGGCCCAGCTCCCGGTACGTACGCGCCAGGTCGGGGTTCTTGAACGTGGAGCCCACGACCGGGAGTTCGCCGCCCGGCAGGAACAGCTCGGCGGTGTCGGGGAAGGAGCGGAACCGCTGCTCGTTGGAGGCGGTCTGGGAGCGGAAGGTCTCGTCGACGGTGAAGCCGTGCCGGGCGAGCCGTTCGGCGGGTTCGAGCACGGTGGAGAGCTTCCGGCTGCCCCACCGGTCGAGCGCGGCCTGCCAGGTGGCCGGGGTTCCCGGCGTACCCACGGCCAGGCCGCTGGTGACGGCGTCGGCGAAGGCGAGCGGCTTGCCGTCCTCCGTGAAGAGCTTCTCGTCGGCGGTGAGCGGCGCGGTCTCACGGCCGTCGATGGTGCGCACGGTGCGGGACCTGGCGTCGTAGTAGACGAAGTAGCCGCCGCCTCCGATCCCGGCGGAGTAGGGCTCGGAGACGCCGAGCGCGGCCGCGGTGGCCACGGCGGCGTCGACGGCGTTGCCGCCCTTGCGGAGTACCTCGATACCGGCGGCGGAGGCGTCCCGGTCGACGCTGGCGACCGCGCCGCCGTATCCGACCGCCACCGGGGTCTTCCGGTCGGCCGGCCCGCTCTTCGGCGTGGGCGGCGCGGCCGCCCCCACCGACACCACCACGGCGGCCGAGACCGCCAGGACCGTCAGATTCCGTGCGACAGGGCGACGCATCCGCACCTCCAGGGAGAGCCGTTCGGGCAGCTTAGTTGATCGTCATGGCCGCGTCAGGAGCACACGGGAAGCGCGGGCGAGCGGGGTGGACGCCCGTCGCGCCCCGTCCTCTCCCGGTCCGCCGAGCACGAGTACGCGGACGACCGCCGGCATGCGCGCCCATGACTGACGACGTACGCAACATCGTCCTGGGTGTGGTGGCGGCGGGCATCAGCGCCACGCTGGGCTGGTTCGGCCGCACCTGCCTCGTCCCGGACGGTGAAGCGGCCGACCCGGCGCACGGGGCGACACGCGCGGCGGCAGTACCACTCATTTGATCACTGACGCCCCTGAGTGCCCCGGGTTCACACGTCGAAACACACGACGGCCCACGCCACACGCGCGCGTACAGCCGCGCTGCTGCCCCTGACCACAGGCACTCGTGCGCGGGCGTGAAGGCCACAGCATCGCGCGCCCTCCGCGCTCCCACATTCATGCACGCACTGTGGACGTGTTCGGGTTTCTGCCGGACAGTCGAGAGGAGTGCCGCCGCCGCCATCTCCTCCACCCCCGAAATGACAGTGCCTCGTCTCCGAAGTCCCCCAGGCCGCGGCAGTCGGCAACCCCTCGTCCCTGGCCGGACACCTCCGTTGGTCCGCACCACGTTCCGGTGCGCACCGACCAACCGCTCCCAAGAGACGGCTACCGGAAGGGCCCCTCACCATGACGAAGGCGAACTCGGGCGAACCCGCACCGGTCCCCTCGATCCTCTCTCCCGACATGGCCGAACGCTGCACCGCGGTGGCCGAAGCCAAGGCAGCCGCCCACCACGTGCACAGGGATGCCACCCGACGCCAGCACGAGCGCGGGAAACTGACGGCTCACCAGCGTCTCGACCTGCTCTTCGACTCAGGTTCCTTCCGGGAGATCCAGGCCCTTCGACGCCACACCGCCACCGGCTTCGGACTGGAAGACCACAGACCGCCCTCCGACGGTGTCATCACCGGCTGGGGAACCGTCTACGGACGCACCGTCTATGCCTACGCCAGCGATTTCCGCATCATGGGCGGCTCCCTCGGCGCGACCCACGCATCGAAGATCCATCGCGTAATGGACCTCGCCGAAGCCGCCGGCGCCCCACTGATCAGCCTCAACGATGGAGCAGGGGCACGCATCCAGGAAGGTGTCGCGGCCCTGAACGGCTACGGTGGGATCTTTCGGCGCAACGTCCGCGCCTCCGGCGTCATCCCTCAGATCAGCGTCATCCTCGGCCCGTGCGCAGGCGGCGCCGCCTACTCACCCGCGCTGACCGACGCCGTCTTCATGGTCCGCAAGGTGGGGCAGATGTTCCTCACCGGCCCGGGTGTGGTCAAGACCGTCACGGGCGAGGACGTCAGCAGCGAGGACCTCGGCGGCGCGGACATGCACGCCGGCGTTTCCGGGCTGGCACAGTTCGTTCACGCCGATGAGGAAGCCTGCCTGGGCGAGGTACGCCGGCTGATCTCCTTCATTCCGTACAACAACCAGACTCCGCCACCGGAGTACCGCTGCGAGGACCCGATCGACCGGCCCGGCGACTCCCTCCTCCAACTCGTGCCCACGGACCGCAACAGCAGCTACGACATGCTCAAGGTGATCGAGGAAATCGTCGACGACGCCGACTTTCTCCAGGTTCATGAACACTGGGCTCCCAATGTCCTGTGCGGACTGGCCCGTTTCGCCGGCGCCACGGTCGGCATCATCGCCAACCAGCCTCTGCACCTCGCCGGTGTCCTGGACATCAACGCCTCACAGAAGGCGGCGCGCTTCGTGGCGATGTGCGACGCCTTCAACATCCCCCTGCTCACCCTGGTCGATGTCCCCGGCTTCCTGCCCGGTCCCGACCAGGAACGCGGCGGCGTCATCCGACACGGTGCAAAACTCCTGCACGCCTACTGTGCCGCCACTGTCCCCCGCGTCCAGATCATCATCCGTAAGGCCTACGGCGGCGCCTACATCGTCATGGACTCACCTTCCATCGGATGTGACCTCTCCTACGCGTGGCCCACCAACGAAGTGGCCGTCATGGGCGCGGAAGGAGCGGCCGAAGTCGTCTTCCGTGAGCAGATCCGCTCCGCCGACGACCCCGGAACCGCCCGCGCCGAGGCCTCCGACCGATACCGCGAGCAGCTGATGCACCCGTTGCTCACCGCCGAACTCGGCTACGTCGACGATGTCATCGATCCACGCTCCACCCGTCAGATCGTGATCGAGGCATTCACCACCCTGTACGCGAAGAAGCAGACGGCCAACCCGGCGCGGAAACACAGCATCACGCCCCTGTGAACGAGGAAAGCTCAAGAAAGAAGCACCTCATGGACATCGCGTTCGTCAGAGCCCGCCTGCAAGAAGACCTCCGCATCCGAAGGGGGCACGCCACACCCGAAGAAGTGCAGGCCGTCCTCGAGGCCCTCTGCCGCATGGTCGACGCAGCAGTGACATCACCCAACCGCGTGGTGCCCGACCTCAGCGCCGGGCAGTACGTGCCGCCTCAAGCCTGGAACAAACCGTCGCGTCTCCACAGCACCCCGATCGAACAGGTCACCCCGGGCGGAGAGAATCTCTGAACGGCCAAGGGCTCAGTGGTCCGGAGGAATCCCTAGCCGGATCGGATCGAACCGAGTGTCACCATGACATCGCCCCCCTGCGCCGACCGATGGTGACACCGAGAACGAGGGTGACCGGCGATACGGTCGTCGCCGAAGAGAGCAGCGTTCGGGAGGCGGTGCGTAAAACGGGCCGGCCCATCGGCAGCACATGAACGTGGGAATTTCGGTCACCGCGATTCCAGACCCTTTCAGGGCGCTGACGGTCGACCAAAGAATCCGTTGTTCACGGAAACTGATGTGTGCTCAGGAGCGCCGCCCTGGGCGCACCCGTTGACACTCGATGCTCCCCGCACTCCCTGCGCGCCCCCTATTTGAGGGGGCCGTGGTGATGGGAATATGAATGACACCCTCAAGTGCGTCTAGTGCGTGAGGCGGCCTAAGCCGCTGATTCTGCATAGAGCGCGGCGTTTTCGCTTCGGACGCCCACGAACAGGCTCACTTCCCATCTCGCGAAACGCTGGAGAGCCTGTGCCCGGAGATTCTTACGATGCGATTGTGATTGGCGGGGGCCCCGCGGGTTCCACTGCGGCGACACTCATCGCCCTGGACGGTAACCGGGTACTGCTTCTGGAGAAGGAGAGGTTCCCGCGATATCAGATCGGTGAGTCTCTGCTGCCTGCGACCGTGCACGGAATATGCCCGATGCTCGGTGTGGACGGGGCCCTCAGGGAAGCGGGGTTCACCGTCAAGCGCGGAGGCTCCTTCCGCTGGGGCAAGAACCCGGACCTGTGGACCTTCGCCTTCACCACCTCGGACCGCATGAGCGAGCCGACGGGTTTCTCGTACCAGGTCGAGCGGTCCAGGTTCGACGACATCATGCTGCGCAATGCTGAGCGGGCGGGAGTGGAGGTCCGCGAGGAGCACCCCGTGGTCAGGGTGCTGCGGGACGGCTCGCGGGTCACCGGGGTCGGTTTCACCGACCCGCAGGGCAAGTCCGGCGAAGCCTCCGCCCAGTTCGTGCTGGACGCGTCCGGCCACACAGGACGCCTGCACAACGAGGTCGGAGGCGAACGGAAGTACTCGCCGTTCTTCAAGCACGTCGCCCTGTTCGGCTACTTCAAGGGCGGCAAGCGGATTCCGGAACCCAACTCCGGGAACGTACTGTCCGTCGCCTTCGACAGCGGCTGGTTCTGGTACATCCCGCTCTCGCCGACGCTGACCAGCGTCGGAGCTGTGGTGAGAAGCGAGCTGGCCGGCAGGATCCAGGGCGATCCGGAGGAGGCGTACCGAGCACTGATCGCGGAGTCTCCCCTGATCAGCGAGTACCTGGAAGGGGCGGAACGTGCTACGGAGCCGCCGTACGACCGTCTGCGGGTGCGAAAGGACTTTTCGTACACGCAAACCGCCATGCACGCGCCAGGGATGGCATTGATCGGGGATGCGGCGTGCTTCGTCGACCCGGTGCTCTCCACGGGCGTGCATCTGGCCACCTACGCGGGGATGCTGGCCGCACGGTCGGTGAACTCGGTGCTGGCCGGGCTCGTGGCGGAGGAGCCGGCGTTTCAGGAGTTCGAGCGCCGCTACCGGCGTGAGTTCACCTCCCTGCACGACTTCCTCGTCTCCTTCTACGGAACGAACCTGGACGAGAAGTCCTACTTCTGGCAGGCGCAGAGAATCACCGGTCAACAGGGCGGCGCGGCCGAGGCGTTCGTGGACCTCGTCGGCGGAGTCGCGTCGGGGGAACTCCTTCCTGAAGATCCGCTGACCGCGGCCGCGCGGACCGAGAAGGCGCGGGAGGCCCTGGTGGGAGTGACAACGACCACCAATGAGCTCGGTGACGCCCAGGGACTCTTCGAGGTGCCGCTGGCAGCCACGGCATTGGCGGAATCCCAGACCCTCGTGGCGCGAGGTCAGCAGCACCGCGGGCAGCTCACGGAGGGCGCGCTGCTCGCAGGCGGTCTGCGAGCTTCGGAGGACGGCAGGCGCTGGCTGCCGGTTGAGTCTGAGGAGCAGCCACAGGAAGACACGTGAGCTGGCGTGATCCGCTGGTGTCGGTGGCCGGTGCGATGACACCGGCCGCCGGCACCAGTTCCTTTCTGATCCGCGCGGCCCTGCTGCTGGCAGCCGCGCGCGGTCTCGGCCGGGTGGCCTCCCGGCTTGGGACTCCGGCAGTGACAGGAGAGCTGTGCGCGGGAGTAGTCCTGGGGCCCGCCGTCCTGGGCAGCGTCTGGCCGCCGGCAGGGCGGTGGATCATGGGCGACGCCGGCGACCAGGCATCGCTGGCGGCGGTGGCGCAGCTGGGGGTGGTCTTCCTCGTCGGCCTGGCCGGCCTGGAGCTCCGGTTGACAGGCATCGACGTGCGGACCGTGTCGACCGTGGCAGCCTGCGGGCTGCTGCTGCCGCTGGCAGGCGGTTTCACTCTGGCCTTCCACCTCCCCGTTGCCTGGCGGGGTCCGCAGGCCGGCCGATCCGTCGAGTTCGCGCTGTTCGTGGGTGTGGCGTTGGCTTTCACAGCCGTACCCGTCATCGCCAAGACCCTTACCGATCTGGGACTGCTCCGTCACCGCATAGGGCAGTTCGTGCTGATGGTCTCAGCCGTCGACGACGCGGTGGGCTGGCTCCTGCTCGCGGCGCTGGCTTCACTGGGCCGTGAGCAGGCATCCGGCCCGTACGCGATCGCGGTCACGTCGGGCGCCATGGTGGCGGTCAGCGTGGGGTGCTGGCTGGCCGGGCGGCTCGCGGGGCGCTGCTTGGAGGCCAGACGTGGCGCCGACGCCGCCGCGGGGATGGCCGTGCTGTTCCTGGTCAGCGCCGGAGCCAGTGGCCTCGCCGGTCTGGAAGCGGTTTTCGGGCCGTTCATCGCCGGGGTGGCCCTCGGCCGTCGCGCGCCACAACTGGCGGAGGAGCGAGGCCCGCTGTCCGCCGTGGTGCTGAGAGTGTTGGCCCCGCTCTTCTTCTCGACCGTCGGCCTCAAGGTCGACTTCGCAGGTCTGGCCGGGTGGAAGCCGCTCACCGCCGCAGCGGCCGTGCTGGCCGTAGCCACCGTCGGCAAGGTCGTCGGAGGGTATGCCGCCGCCAGATGGACCGGCTCCCCACCGTGGGAGGCCTTCGCCGTCGGCATCGGCATCAACGGACGGGGAGTGGTCACCATCGTGGTGGCCTCCGTGGGACTGTCCATCGGAGTGTTCAGCTCCGAGCTGTACACCGTTCTCGTACTGGTCGCGGTGATCACGTCGGCTGTGTCAGGGCCGCTGCTCAGGGTGAGCGTGGACCGTCACAAGCGCACCGCGCCCCATCAGGAGACGACGGGAAGCCCCGACAACGGGCAGTAGGCCCTGGCCCCAGGGTGCTTCTGACCCACGACCTCCCAGACTGCCTGTGTGATTCCGGCAGGCGGCCCGCACTCGACGAAGGTGGTCGCGCCGGCCTGCGCGAGCGCGACAAGTGCCGACGGCAGACGCACCGGATTGGCCACGTTCTCGGCCAGACACCGGGCCAGGTCGTCGTCGTCGGTGTACCAGCGGCCCGCGAGGGGCGAGTACACGGGGCGCCGGAGCGGGCGTTGCTCCAGAACGGCCATGTCCTTGGCGTAACGAGCCACTGTCCCGGCCAGCGCCGGATGATGGATCATGTAGGGGACGTCGAGCTCCCTGGGACGCAGACCCGCCTCGGCCGCCTCCTCCAGCACGGCGCGCAACGGTGCACCAGGCCCAGTCAACACCAGCAGGCGGTCCTGGTTGTACCCACCGATGACCACCTCGCCGCCTCCCGCCGCCAGTACGGGCTGTATCTGCTCGGCGCTCCCGCGCACCAGGGCCACGCCCCCCAGCCCTTCATAGGCACGCATCGACCTGACCAGGTAACACACACCCAGGGCACCGTCACTGACGGAGAGCGCCCCCGCGCACACCAGGGCTGGGATCTCTCCCAGGCTGTAGCCCAACGCCATGTCCGGCTCGATTCCACGCAGGGCGAGCACCCGCATCACGGCGACGGAGGTGGCGTACAGGGTGAGCTGAGGACTGCCGGCCGCACCCTTGCGGGTGACGCCCAGGCCGAACGGCGTCCCGGCCTGGTCCACCTCGTCCAACACCTCTGCCACCACCGAGGCGGCGCCGGGCAGGAGCGCGGCAGCATCCTGGCCGACATTGGCGCCCTGGCCGGGGAACAGGAAAGCGGTCCTGTCCATGCGAGTTGCTCCTCATCTGTCCGGGAGGACGGACGGCTCTTCCGACCGGACCAGCCGGTGGTGCAGGGCCCCAGCTCTCCGGCCCACGGCAGTGCGCCGTCGCTAGGCGTTACGGGTCCGGAAGCCCGGCCACGCGGACGGATCGATGTAGGAGAGGTCGCTGGTCACCTGACCTTCACGCAAGGTCAGAAAGGAACACCAGTAGGTCGTCCATTCCCTGCCCGTGTCGGGGTCGGACCCTTTCAGCTCACCGTGCACGATCGTATGGTCGTCCGTCAGAGCCGAACTGAGGATTGTGCCCCGGCGATCCGGCGCTGCGGTCAGGACCTGGTCTTCGAGCTCATGAAGTCTACCCTTGCCCGTTACGTCTACCAGGCCGGGAATCACAAGCCGGAAATCGTCACTGTAGACCTCATCAACCATCCGGTGCACATCGGTATTGAACAGGTGGATCCACTGGTTGACGATCTCGAGCGAACTCTCTCGTACGGCGTCATCCCTGTCACGCATGATTCCTCCGTCGTGCTCGGTGGGACGCGGCGGGAAAGCAGGAGGTGGACGCCGGGAACCGATCCGGAACGTGGCTTCGAGCCCGTGGCGCGGTACGCCGTCCGCCCTCAGGTTCTCGGCGTCGTGCTGTCCGTACTTCGGGGCGCCGGCAGCTTGATTCCGCGCTCCGAGAAGACCTTCTTGGCGACTAGCGTGGCATTGATCGCCCGGGCCATTCCACAGTGCACAAAGATCTGCAGAAGTGCTTCGGTGACCTCCTCAGGGCTCAGGCCCACATTGAGAGCGGCATGGACGTGGACCTCCACCTGAGACTCGCAGCCTC
The DNA here is from genome assembly GCF_004364245.1 of Streptomyces sp. BK208. GTDB lineage: Bacteria > Actinomycetota > Actinomycetes > Streptomycetales > Streptomycetaceae > Streptomyces. The sequence goes on from NZ_SOAV01000011.1 coordinate 291,046, forward strand.
CCATGGCGGCGAGTGCGCCCAGGGTGACCAACTCCCGTTCACGTAGAGTGAGCTCACTGCGGGCATAGATTTCCCCGAACCCCCAGGCAATCCCCTGGTAGACAAGTTCCGGCGAGGTGTCCTGCAGAGCCTCGACGACCCGACGGCCGGCCTCACCGTCCACTTGGTCCAAGACGTGCATACCGCGTTCGAAACGCCGTTCACGGGTTTCTTCTCCGGGCAGTTGCACCAAGCTTACCGTCCAATCGACTCGATCTCCGTTGTGGTTACCGCATCTTGTCTCGACAGGCTTTCTGCAGCACAGCACAGCCACACCGAACCCGGCAGGGAGCACGTGGAGCGCTTTTGTACACGCGGTAGCGAACCTCTCTATTCTGCGTGCGCCGCAGTGCGGCGGCGCGCACAGTGGCAGAGGGAGCGAAACCCGGGGTCCCGAGTGAGTCGAGCGCCCCGCAGGCGAGTCTTCACAAAACCCCCAGGGCCAGCCAGCCTTTCGATATCGAGAGGTCACAAGCAGATATGCGATCCGTTGACCTCGATCCCCCATCATCACTGACAGCACAGCCTTTTGTGGACTGAACCACTTCCCGGGAACTCGGCACATGCGCTCGGTCTTCCTGGCCGGCACAGTGATGTTCGGCCCACAGCCTCAGGAGCGGCCATGATGCTTCCCTCACAAGGGTCTGCCACGGCAGAGGAGGAGAAGCCAGCCCCTGCCCTGTGCTCTCTGCGCCTCGTCGCCCGTCTGGGAACTAGGAGCACAGAATCGATCAGGCAGAGGAACGCCGCAGGCGGCAGGGAACAAGCGCATGACAACCTCCATGCCGCTCGCCTCCTCCTCTCGCCGCACCGACTCTGGCCACGCTCAGCCCATCGGCCTTGGCCCGCCGTACCCACCGCCCGGCTGTTCCTGGGGAACCCGCGCCGTGCCGGGGCCGAAGCCCGGGGAGTCCAGCGATGAGGGCGGCGGTGCTCAGCGGCATCGGATCCTGGCTTCCGCCCCGTATCGTCACCAATGACGAACTGGCACAGCGCCACGACACGTCGGACCACTGGATCCGAACCCGGACCGGCATCGTCGCCCGGCACATCGTCTCCCCCGGCATGCCCACCTCCCACCTTGCGGAACAGGCAGGCGCCCGGGCACTGCAGTCGGCAGGCACCCGAGACATTGACGCCGTGCTCCTTGCCACCACGACACCGGACAGGCTCTGCCCGGCCTCCGCCCCCAAAGTCGCTCACGCCCTGGGCCTCGGAGGCCGGCCGGCCTTCGACCTCGACGCCGTGTGCTCCGGTTTCCTGTATGCGCTCAGCACGGCGGCCTCCATCATCGTCAGCGAGGCGGCCGATCGCGTACTCGTCATCGCGGCAGAGGCGTTCAGCACACTCATCAATCCCAGTGACCGCTCATCCGCGGTCGTGTTCGGCGATGGCGCGGGCGCGGTGGTCCTGCGGGCCGGGACGCCGGACGAGCCAGGCGCGATCGGCCGCTCCGTGCTCGGCAGCGACGGATCTCTGGCTGACCTCATCACCGTGCTCGCGGGGGGCTCAGAACAGCCTCACGCAACCAGCCCGGACGGCCACGACGACAACCGCTACTTCTCCATGCGGGGCAGGGCCGTCTTCCACCACGCGGTGAACCGGATGAGCGAAGCGACGCGCGCTTCGCTCGCCCACACCGGATGGGCCGCGGAGGACGTGGACAGGATCGTCGCCCACCAGGCCAATCTCCGCCTTCTGCACAGCGTCGCGGAACAGCTCAACATCGCGCCGGAGCGCCTGGTGGTCCATCTCGACCGGGTCGGGAACACCGCCGCTGCTTCCATTCCGCTCGCTCTGGAACACGCCAACCGGTCCGGAGCTCTCGTCCCGGGCCACCGGGTCGTGCTCACCGCGTTCGGTGGGGGAGCCACATGGGGGGCCACGACACTGATCTGGCCCTCACTCACATGTGCCTGACACCGCACGAGAACAAACACATCGAAACCCGTCAGCACCAGAGGTTCAATGTCATGAGCATGAGTGAACAGGCCACGCTCGACCTTCTTGCACAGATTCTCGAGCAGAAGTTCGGTGTCCCCCGCGACAAAGTGGCCCTCGGAACGAATCTCGAAGAGATCGGGCTGGACTCCCTCGCCCTCATCGAGGTGAGCCTCACCCTGGGAAAACGCCTGGGACGGCAACTGCCCACCGAGGACATGGACAGCAGTGGCACCGTATCCAAGCTTGTGGAACTGGTCAGGACCGAAATGGAGCGCCCTGATGGCCCGACCACCTGAGCCCGGCACCCCCGTCGCGATCACCGGACTCGGCCTCGTCACCCCGGCGGGTATCGGCGTGGAGAAGAACTGGCATCGCGTTCTCTCCGGTCGCGCCACCGCGCAACACGACCCCGGCCTGTCGGGTCTTCCGGTGGATATCGCCTGCCGCGTACCCGACTTCGACGCGGATGCCCTGCTCGGACGGTCGACGGCCTGGCGCCTGGACCGAGTCACGCAACTCGGCCTGGTCGCGGCCAAAGAGGCGCTCGCAGACGCCCGACTTCGTCCCGAAAGCTGGAACGAAACACGCGTGGCGGTGATTCTCGGCAACGCACTCGGCGGAACCGCTTCCTACGAAGCCGCCCACACGGCCCTGCACAACGAGGGAGCCGCACACGTCTCCCCACTCGTGATGGTGAACTGGCCCGTCAGCATGATTTCGGGGTACCTCGCCATGTACTGCCGGGCGCTGGGACCCAATCTCGTGGTCTCCACCGCCTGCGCCTCGGGAGCAACCGCGATCGGCATCGCACGGCAGATGCTTCGCTCCCGCGTCTGCGACATCGTCATCACCGGCGCAACCGAGGCCCCCCTCAGCCCCACCCCGATGGCCGCGTACCACCAGATGGGTGCCCTCTCCCGCCGCACCGAGACCCCCGAGACCGCGTCCCGTCCCTTCGATGCGGCACGTGACGGCTTCGTCGCCGCGGAGGCAGCAGCCATCCTGATCCTCGAACGGGAGGACGACGCCCACCGCCGGGGAGCCCCAGTGCACGCACTGGTCAGCGGTTTCGGCGCCAGCGCCGACGGACATCACGCCTCCGCTCCGGACCCCACAGGCAAGGGGCCACAGCGAGCGTTGCAAGCCGCACTTGAAGACGCCGGCCTCGCCGCACGGGACATCGACCACGTCAACGCTCACGGCACCTCGACCGAGAAGAACGACATCATGGAAGCTGAGCTGATCGGCCGGGTCCTCGACAACCGCCCCTCGGTCACATCCACCAAGGGCGTCACCGGCCACGCCCTGGGAGCCGCCGGTGCCATCGAGGCGGCGTATACAGCGCTGACCATCGAGCACGGCCTTGTACCACCCACCGCAAACCTGGAGCAACTCGACCCGGCCATCTCGCTGGACATCGTTGCCGGAACCGCGCGCATGCAAGACGTCACCGCTGCCGCCTGTCATTCCTTCGGCTTCGGAGGGCAGAACGCCGTACTGATCCTGCGAGCGGCGACATCATGACCGGCCGCTCCGTCTTCGTCACGGGAGCCAGCCGCGGCATCGGTCTCAGCATTGCCCAGTCCTTCGCCGACCAAGGCGACCGCGTCGCCTGCGGGTTCCGCTCAGGATCACCACCGCAAGGGTTTCTCGGGGTGCGGTGCGACGTCACCGACGCAGAATCCGTCGACGCCGCGTTCGAGAGGATCGAAAGGGAGCAAGGTCCGGTTCAGGTCATGGTCGCCAACGCGGGCGTCATGCGGGACCGACTCGCCCTGCAGATGACCGAGGACGACTTCACCGACCTCCTCGACACCAACCTCACCGGAGCCTTCCGCACGGCCAGGCGAGCCATCCCCGGAATGCTGGAGAACAGAGGAGGGCGGCTCATCTTCATCTCCTCCTTCTCCGGAATGATGGGCTCTCCCGGACAGGCGAACTACGCCGCGTCCAAGACAGGACTGGTGGGGCTCGCTCGCTCACTCGCCCGCGAACTCGGCACCCGGGGCATAACGGTCAACGTTGTCGCCCCTGGCTTTATCGACACTGCCATGACAGAAAGCGTCACTCCCGCACGCCGATCGGAACTCATCGCGCTGACGGCCCTGGGGCGGCCCGGAACACCCCAGGAGGTGGCGAGCGCAGTCCGGTTCCTCGCCAGCGAGGATGCGTCCTACATCTCCGGAGCCCTCGTCCCGGTCAGCGGCGGCCTCGGGATGGGCGTATGACAGACCTTGCGACGCCCGGGAGCGCCGGTTTGCTCAACGGCAAAAGACTGCTGATCACGGGGGTGCTCTCGGACATGTCGATCGCATTCCAGGTTGCGAGGATCGCTCAGGAGCAAGGGGCGGAGATCGTACTGACGTCCTTCGGCCGGGCGCTGCCGATCACGGAGGAAATGACCCGGCTTCTGCCGGCTCCCGCACCCGTCATTCGCCTTGACGTGACCCGGCCCGAAGACCTCGAGCGGCTCCCCCTGGAAGTGACCCGGCACCTCGGTGCCCTCGACGGCATCATGCACTCCATCGCCTACGCCCCACCGGGGGCTCTCGGAGGACGGTTCCTGGACACTCCATGGCAGGACGCCGCCACAGCACTCCACGTCTCTGCCTTCTCGCTCCAGGCCCTCACCGCCTCCTGCGCCGACGTGCTCGAAGACGGAGCATCCGTCGTGGGGCTCGACTTCGATGCCTCACTGGCCTGGCCCGGATACGACTGGATGGGCGTTTCCAAGGCCGCGCTTGAGGCAGTTGCTCGCTACCTGGCGCTCTACCTGGCCGAACGTCATATCCGAGTGAACCTCGTCGCAGCCGGCATGATCCGCACGGTCGCCGCCCGCGCAATCCCCAACACGGACCATCTGGAGACCATCTGGAGAAACCGCCCGCCCCTCAGCTGGGATGTCAGCGACCCAACGCCTCCGGCACGCGCCTGCATACTCCTCCTGTCCGACTGGCTCTCCGCAACCACAGGTGAGATACTCCACGTCGACGGAGGGCTCCACGCAGTGATGACCTGACGAGAGCCACTCCGACATGGCCGTGCCCCGAGTGCGTCACTCGGTGGTGAGTCGCGGTGCGCCGACCGGAGGCGACTCTGTGGCAAGCAGGATGAGTTCGGTCGGGCCCCGATACCGGTCGCATCCTCGGCCCTGTTTTCGCCGACGGCGCCCGCGCGAGCCCTGGAGTCGCACGTCGGGCAGCGAGTCCTGATCAGCGGCCGGTTCCGTCCGGCTCACGGCCGGTTGCACACCGGCCGCTCGGCCTCGCCATCGAGAGGGTTCGCCCGGGACCGGCTCGGTCCCGCACCGTCGAGGGCCGGTGTGCGCCCACTCGTGGCGCACACCGGCCGGTCGTGCCGGGATCGTGCGACGGTTCAGCAGGCGCCGAGGTCCTCCCAGACGCCCCATTGACCGGTGGTGCCGGGTTCCTCGCCCGTCACCCACCACTTGGCACGCCAGGTGTGTCCGGCATGGGACACGGTCTCCCCGCCGTTGTAGACGGTCCCGGCGCTCCAGGCACCCGCGGCGCAGTCGTCCGGCTGATCGCCGCCACCACCGTCATCGCCACCACCACCGTCACCACCATCGCCGCCGATGCTGACGTCGATACAGGCGTAGAAGGCGTTGGCGGTGTCCGCGATGTTCCAGACCGCGAGCACCTTCTGCCGCCCGGTGAACCCGCTGAAGTCCAGCCGGTGGCTGACCGAGGCGGGCGGCAGGGCCCCGCGGCCGTCGAACTGGGCGATCTTCCGGTCGCCGATGAAGTACTGCCAGTTGCTGGTGGCGTGCCGCGCCTCGATGGTCCAGGTGAAGGTGTGGGTGGTGCCGATCGGCGTGACCCGCCAGCCCTTGGCGTCGTCGTCCAGGTCGGCCCACCGGGCGTCCCCGCCACTGCAGTTGCGCAGCCCCTTGGGGCCTTCCACGCTGGCCGGTTCCCACTTGATCTGACCGCACTGCACCACGCGGTTGGCGCACTGATCCTGCCTGCTGCCCGGCGAGACCACCCAGCCGTGGGCGGCGGCCGTGGGTGCCGGCAGGCTCAGGGCCACCACCGGGGCGACCAGCGCCCCTACGGCGGCCGCCACTCGTCTTTTCATGCGCATGACATCACGTTTCCCTTCGGTGCACGTCGAACCAGCCTGCCCCGGCTTGCGTACGACGTTGCCGACGAGGCAACACCTGCCCGCTGAGGTCCATACCTGAGCGCGCAGGTCTAGACCTTAGCGGAGGAGCGGGACCCGTCAAGGGGGTGGAATGCGCCCAACTCCCCTGCGACGGGCGCCCCTTGTGCAGCAAGGTCCCGTGTAGTGGGCTGTCCGTCATGAAGAAGAGAAGACTGGCGACCCTGACCGCGATCCTGGTCCTGGTCCCCCTCGTTGCCGCCGCGCCCGGCCGACCGGCCCGGACCGCCGGCTCCGGGCCCGGTGACGCGGCGCGATCCGCCGAGTCGACGCTGGTCCGCGGGGTGAACCTCGACACGGTGACCATTCCCGAACTGCAGGCCCGCATGAAGCGCGGGTCCCTGTCCTCGTTCGGGCTGACCCTCGCCTATCTGCGGCGGATCAAGGCCGTCGACCCGAGGATCAACGCGGTGCTGCGCACCAGCCCCACGGCCCTGCGCCAGGCGGCCGCCAGCGACCTCAGGCATCGCCTCGGTCGGGCCCGCGGGCCACTGGACGGCATCCCCGTCCTGCTCAAGGACAATGTGAACACCCGCGACATGCCGACGACCGCCGGGTCGCTGGCACTCGCAGGAAGGCCGCCGGCCACCGATGCCGACCTGGTCGAGAAGCTGCGGGCGGCCGGCGCGGTGATCCTCGGCAAGGCCAACCTGTCCGAATGGGCCAACTTCCGTTCCGCGAAGCCGACCTCGGGATGGTCGGCGGTCGGGGGCCAGACGAACAACCCCTACGTCCTGGACCGCAACCCCTGCGGGTCGTCCTCCGGTTCGGCCGCGGCGCTCGCCGCGTCGCTGGCGCAGGTGGCGATCGGCACCGAGACGGACGGCTCCATCGTGTGCCCCGCCGGGATGAACGGCGTGGTCGGCCTCAAGCCCAGTCTCGGGGTGGTGAGTCAGTCGGGCGTCGTACCGATCTCCGCGCAGCAGGACACGGCCGGCCCCATGGCGCGCAACGTGACCGACACCGCGCTCACCCTCTCCGTGCTCAGCGGCCGTGACACCGTGCGCGCCGACGGTTCGCCGAGCCTCACGGACGCGGCGGGGCGCCCCGGCACCTTGCGCGGCAAACGGATCGGCCTGTGGCGGCTGCCGTCGCTGGGGGCCGACGTGGACGCCCTCATGACCCGTACCGCCGAGCGGCTGAGCGCCGCGGGGGCCGAGGTCGTCGAGGTGGACATGCCGTACCAGGAGCGACTGGCCGAGCTGGAGTTCCCGGCGCTGCTGAGCGAGTTCCACCGGGACATCGACGCCTACCTGGCCACCCGCGGCGGGCCGCGGGACCTGGCCGAGCTGATCGAGTTCAACCGCACCCACCCGCGGGAACGGACCTGTTTCGCCGGTCAGGAGCTGTTCGAGCAGGCGCTGACCGCACCGTCCACGACCGACCCCGAGTACCGGGCGATGCGCGCGGAGCTGACGGACCTGTCCCGGCGGTCCATCGACGAGGTGATGGCCGCGCACGACCTGGACGCCATCGCCTCCCCGGCGAACCCGCCCGCGTGGACCACCGACTGCGCGCGGGGCGACAACGACGTGATCCCGTCCTCCACCCCTGCCGCCGTCGCCGGATACCCCTCACTGTCCGTGCCCGCCGGGTTCGTCGGTGAACTCCCGGTCGGGCTGCTCCTCATGGCCGGGGACCGGCATGACGCCGAACTGCTGTCCCTGGGTGCGGCGGTGGAGCACCGGCTGGACGCCTGGCGGGCGCCCAGGTATCTGCCCTCGACGTCGTCGTCCGGCACTTCGCGCTGAGCCGACCGGCGAGCGTCACGTCGTCGGGCAGTGCCTCGACGAGATCGCTCGCCGGTGTGCAGCTGACCTTCTCCTCGCCCGCGAGCAGTGATCTCCGGCTGCATCCTGCGTAGGTCCCCCGTGCGTTCGCTGTGCGCTCCGACCACGGCAACGTATAGGGACAAACAGCATGGATGCGACCGACACGCACCTTTCGGGCATTACCCCTATTTAAGGCGGACGGTCTCGGGAGAGGAGAAGCGGCTCACGTTTCGGCGACCTCGCCGTACAGCTGCGAGAGTTCGGGCACGCCGTCCTCCGCCCACGCGTGGCCGTTGGCCACCACGTCGAACTCCCGGCCGGAGGCGAGCCGGACGACCGGCTGTCCGTCGGCCCGGATGGTCCAGACGGCGCCTGGCACGGTGCGCACGATCACGGTGCCGAGGTACAGACCCGCGTCGTTGCCCAGCCAGGTCAGGATCTCCTCGTCGCTGCGCCAGCGTGGCAGAACCTGGTCCAGCTGCTCCAGCGAGAGCGCCGAGTCGTCGAGTCGGACCCCCTCCCGCAGCGCCTGGGAGCGCAGCAGGTCACAGTCGGCGAGCAGTTCGCCGATGCCCTCCGCGTCGTGCGCCCGGGGATCTTCGCGCCGCCTGCCCAGGAAGGGGAAGTTCATACGTCCAGACTGTCATTCGTACCGCCATGTGCACCACAGGGCGCGCGGGGTGTGCGGGCGGCGCGAACGGCTACAGGTCCAGGTCCACCACGACCGGTGCGTGGTCCGAGGCGCCCTTGCCCTTGCGCTCCTCCCGGTCGACGTAGGAGTCGGTGACCGCCTTGGCGAAGGGCTCGTTGCCGTACACCAGGTCGATGCGCATGCCGCGGTTCTTGGGGAAGCAGAGCTGGCGGTAGTCCCAGTACGTGTAGGGGCGGTCGTACTTCAGCGGACGCGGGACCACGTCGGACAGGCCGGCGCCGCGCAGGGAGGCGAGGGCGGCGCGCTCGGCGGGGGTGACGTGGGTGGCGCCCTCGAAGGCGGCGCGGTCGTAGACGTCCTCGTCCGTCGGCGCGACGTTGTAGTCACCCATCACGGCGAAGGGGCGCTCGCCGGCCGCGTCGCTCTCCACGGCGGCGCGCAGCGCCTCGAACCACTGGAGCTTGTAGGCGTAGTGCGGGTGCTCCACCTCGCGGCCGTTGGGCACGTACACCGACCAGACGCGGGCGGGTCCGCAGGTGGCGGAGATGGCGCGGGGCTCCTGGACACCGTCGTAGCCGGGGTCGCCCGGCAGGCCCTTGACCACGTCCGCGAGGCCCACGCGGGAGAGCACCGCCACCCCGTTCCACCGGCCGGTGGCGTGGACGGCCGCCTCGTACCCCGCCTCGCGCAGCTCGTCGAAGGGGAACTGCGCCTCGGCGACCTTGGCCTCCTGGAGGCACAGCACGTCGGTGCCGCTGCTCTCCAGCCAGGCGAGCAGCCTCGGCAGGCGGGCGGTGATCGAGTTCACGTTCCAGGTCGCGATGCGCATGCCCCACAACCTACCCGGCGGGACTGACAACGCGGTCCCGCCGGGTCCGGCCCCGGACCTGGCCCCGTGCCCGGCCCGGACCCGGGTCGGACGTCACACCCGGGCGGAGTCGCCCGGCGTCAGCCGCAGGTGCTCGCTGCCGCCCAGCTCGCCGATCTGGCGGTCGTAGATCGGGCGGGCGAGGTCGGTGAGCAGCGCGTCGTGGATGTCGTAGGCCCGCCGCGGCCGCACCTCACGGACGTACTCGATGACCTCGGCGATCTTGTTCCAGGGGGCCATGACCGGGAGCATCAGCGTGTCGACCGGCTGGTCGGGCACGGTGAGGGCGTCGCCGGGGTGGAAGACCTTGCCGCCGTCCACGAGGAAGCCGACGTTGGTGATGCGCGGGATGTCCGGATGGATCACCGCGTGCAGCTCCCCGTGGACCTGTACGTCGAAGCCGGCGGCGGTGAAGGTGTCGCCGTGGCCGACGGTGTGGACACGGCCCGGGAACGCCGCCGAGATCCGCTCCGCGACGGACCGCAGCGTCCAGATCCGGGCCGCCGGGTTGTCCTCCATGGCGGCGCGCAGCCGCGGCTCGTCGAAGTGGTCCGGGTGCTCGTGGGTGACGAGGATCGCGTCCGCGCCGAGGGCGGCGTCCTCCTCGCTGAACCCGCCGGGGTCCAGGACGAGCGTCCGCCCGTCCTTTTCGAGGCGGACGCAGGAGTGTGACTTCTTGGTGAGCTTCATGACTCCCATCCTGCCGCCGGGCGCCCGCCACCGGCCCGCGCGGCTCACTCCGGCGGTGTGGTCTCCTCGCGGATGACCTGCTGGGCCACCCGGAAGGCACCGCTCGCGGCGGGCACGCCGCAGTAGACGGCCGCCTGGAGCAGCACCTCCTTGATCTCGCCCGGGGTGAGGCCGTTGCGCAGGGCGGCGCGGAGGTGGGGCGCGAGCTCCTCCAGGTGGCCGCCGGCGACGAGGGCGGTGAGGGTGACACAGCTGCGGGAGCGCCGGTCCAGGCCCGGCCGGTTCCAGACCTCGCCCCACGCGTAGCGCGTGAGCAGCTCCTGGAAGTCTCCGGAGAACTCGTCCGCCTGCGCGAGCGCCTGGTCGACGTGTCCGTCGCCCAGGACTTCACGGCGCACCTTCAGCCCGGCGTCGTACGGGTCGGGCCTCCCCCGGTCCTGCGGCGGCACGACGGGGGCCGCGGCGATCTCGGCGATCGGCGCGGCCTGCGGTGGAGCCGGTACCGGCTGGACGGGCCCGGCCGGGACGCCCGGGACGCCCGGGGCCGGAACCGGGTGCGGGGCGGGACGGAGCTGGGCCGGGACGGGGATCTGCCCGGTGGAGGCGGCGTCGTGGACGGCCTGCCAGGCGGTGGTGAAGTGCCGCACCAGCAGGTCGGTGACGGCCGCGGGCTGCTCCACCGGGACCAGATGGGAGGCGCCCGGGACGACGGCGAGGCGGGCGTCGGGGATGCCGGCGACCAGGGTGCGGGCCTCGGCGGGGCCGGTGACCTGGTCGTCGGAGCCGACGAGGACCAGCGTCGGCACGCCGACCCGGCCGAGCTCGCCCCGTACGTCGAACGCGGCGAGCGCCTCGCAGGCGGAGATGTAGCAGCCCGGGTCGGTGGTCCGCACCATCTGCACCGCCCACTCGGTGATCGCGGGCTGGGCTGCCGCGTACCCGCCGGTGAACCAGCGCTCGGGGGAACTGCGGGCGATGGGGTCGAGCCCGTTGGTGCGCACGATCACGCCGCGCTGGCGGAACTCGTCGGCTGTGCCGAAGCGGGGCGAGGCGGCGATCAGCGCGAGGGAGGCGAGACGCTCGGGGTGGCGCAGCGCCAGCTCGATGCCGACCGCGCCGCCGAACGCGCAGCCCGCGTAGCCGAAGCGCTGCACGCCGAGTCCGTCGAGGGTGGCCAGCAGACGTGTGGTGAGTTCGGCCACGGACCCCGCCGGGTGGGCCGGGGCGCCGCCGTGTCCGGGCAGGTCGAAACGGAAGACCCGCCACTGCTGGGCCAGTTCCGGCACCTGCCGGTCCCACATGTGCCATGTAGTACCGAGAGACGGGCCCAAGATCAGGACTGGTAGGTGTTCTGGCCCGTCAAAGCGGTATTGCAGCGTCTCGGTCTTGCCTTCTGTCACGGGTTCACACCTTCATCTGTCACGATCTGTCACACGCCCCCTGCGAGACCTCCCCATGCCTCCGCCGCCGGAAGCAGGTCCGCCACGTCCGGCTTCACGTACCACTTCTTCGTCGTCTTCACGTTCGTGCGTCCGGCCCACCTGGCGAGCAGGTGGTCCGGCACCCCGTTGTTGGCGAAGTACGTGAGGCGAGACGCCCGAGCATCGTACAGACGGACCCTGCGAAGGCCGTTTGCGTCCATTATTTTGTAGGCCCGCGTTCGGAGCTGCCGACCGTTCAGCGCGCCTCCAAGTTCATCCACGAGCACATGCCCGCCGCCCTCGTACCCCTCGCCCGCCGCCAGGCGTTCCACTGCTTGCGTGGCGCGGAACGTCTTCAGCGCCTCCCGTACGAGGCTCGGAATCGGCAACACACGCTCCCCCGCCATGCTCTTCGTGTCCTTCTCCACCACCGTGCGGTTGCCCATCATGGTCCGGGTGTTGGCGATGCTGAGCGTGGCCGCGTCCAGGTCGATGTCCGACCACCGCAGGCCGCAGACCTCCGCCGGACGGAGCCCCATCACGGACAGCAGCAGTGGCGCGAACAGGCGGTCACTCTTCATCGCAGCGACGAAGGCACCCACCTCCGAGGCGTTCCACGGCTGGACAACCTCCTCAGTCTTCCGCTCCGCCTTCCGGGCCTTCAGCGGAATGTGCACCTCGCGGGCTACGTTGACGGTCACCAGACCGCGCGTGACAGCGCGGTTCAAGGCGTTTTTCAGTCTGGCCAGGCTCATGTCAACGGAGGTGACCCCGAGACCCGTCCCCGCCTCCCGCCCCGCATACGGCCCCCTGGAGCGCCCACTGCATCCACGCCATCACATGGTCCTCCGTGAGTTCCTGCAGCCGGACGTTCCCGAGCTTCCCGCGTACACGATGCAGCGTCACCCGGTAGTTGTAGACCGTGGTCGGCTCCAGGTCTTCGGCCTTCATCACGAGCCACTGATCCAGCCACTCGTTCACGGTGACCTTGTTGGGCGGGACGAACGTCCCTTCATGCCGCTTGCTGGTGATGCGGGCGTACTCCGCCTTCGCTTCCCTCAGCGTGTTGAAGGTACGCCGGAGTTGCTTCCGCTTCCCCGTCTCAGGATCGGTGCCAGCGTCCACTACCGGACGAGGCGCCGGTGACGAAGGCGACCTGGCCGGTGAAGTCGTACGTGGGGTTCATGATGTTGGCTCCCAACAAAGGTGTACGGACGTGGAGTTCAGCGTGCGGACGTCGCGGTGGCGTCCGCCGCTCGCGGCTCGGCGGCGTCGGTGGTGTCGGTGGTGTGGTGGGCAACGATCCGGGACGGGCCGGTGGTGCCGCGCAGTGCGAGGGCGATCAGGGGCAGCAGGGTGAGCGCGGCGAAGACCGCGCCGACCAGCGCCGGGCCGGTCAGGCCGAGCGAGGAGTCCAGGGCCCGGCCCGCGACGAGGGAACCGGCGGCGATGCCGGTGTTGTAGCCGGAGGTGGACAGCGCCGAGGTGAGGGTGGGGGCGTCGCCTGCGAAGCGGACGGCGAGGGAGGTGACGACCGGGTTGACGGTGAACCCGGCCAGTGCCATGCCGAACACCAGGATCACAGCAGCCACCGGGCTGTTCGAGGCGGGGATCAGGGCCAGCAGGATGAGGGAGGTGGCCGCCGATGCGGTGATCGTGGTGACCATCGGGCGGTGGTCACCGAGCCGGCCGCCGATGGCGGTGCCGCCCAGCGCCCCGATGCCGAAGGCGATCAGTACCAGGGGTACGGCGCCGGCCGGGATGCCCGCCCGGTCGGTCAGCAGCGGGGTGATGTAGGTGTACGTCGCCAGGACTCCGCCCATGATCAGCACGGCCGCGCCGAGCGCCAGCCACAGCCGCCCCTGCTTGAGGGCACGGACCTCGGCCCGCACCGACACCGCGACCCGCTGCTCGGTGCGGGGGACGAACCGGCCGACGAATGTGGCGGCCAGTGTGGCGAGGACGGCCAGCGCCCAGAACGGGCCGCGCCAGCCGGTGTACTGGCCGACGAACGAGCCGATCGGGACGCCGACGACGTTGGCCAGCGTGAGGCCGCCCATCATGACGCCGACCGCCCGTGTGGCGCTCGCAGGCCCGGCGGCTGTGGTGGCGATGACGAAGCCGACCGCCCAAAACGCTCCGGTGGCCAGGGCGGTCACCACTCGGGCGATCAGGACGACAGTGAAGGAGGTGCCGAGCGCGGCCACCGCGTGCCCGAGGGCGAAGACAGCGAGGGCTCCGATGAGGGTATGGCGCTGAGGCAGGCGCAGGGTGGCCATGGCCATCGTGGGCCCGCCGACGATCATGCCGACGGCGAACGCGGTGATCAACAGGCCGGCGTGCGACACGCTCACGTTCAGGTCGGCGGCCATCTCGGGCAGCAGTCCGGCGATGACGAACTCGGTGGTGCCCATCAGGAACGTGCCGGCGGCGAGCACCCAGACGACGAAGGGCAGCTTGCCGGGGGCGGACCCGGTGGCGGAGGACATGCGAAAACTTCTTCCCGTACGAGGAGGTGGGGTGGGCGAGGTCAGGAGGCGGCCTTGATGGTGATCCGGTCGGCCCCGGACAACTGGTCGGCGTCGGCGTCGATGTGGCCGAGGATCAGCAGGTCGGACGAGGCGGAGGGGCCGTCCTTGTAGAAGATGGCGAGGTTGCCCCACGGCGCGAAGTAGGCGATGTCTCCGACCTTTGCCGCGGCCGGTTCGGGGGCACCTTCGGTGGTCAGCTTCCTGGGCGGATCGGCGATCCGCTCGGTGTCGTGGAAGTCCTCCAGGTCCAGGGTGAGCGGGAGCAGGGAGGCCAGATCACGGGCAGCGGGGCTGTCGTTCAACGTCGCGTCGACGGGCCGGCCGTCGATGGTGACGTGGATGTCCATCGGAGTTCTCCTGTCTGATCCGGACGTGCTTGCTGACACCGAGGTCTGTGGCTGCCCGGACGCCGACGAAGGGGAGTCGGTGGCCGGTGTCTGCTCGGGTGAGGTGTCGGAGCAGGCGCAGGCGGCCAGCAGCAGTAGACCGGTGGTGGCGGTGGCAGTCAGAGCCCGGCGAACGGGGAAGGTCATGGGGTGCCGTCCTGCGGCTCGGGCATGGGCTCGGCGTAGTGGCGAAAACCCTTGCGGCCGGTGTGCAGGCTGTACAGCAGCTCGGCCAGCACCTCGGGGCTGGAGTGCTCGGAGTCGGGGCTGATCGCCCCGGGCACGATGAGCTGAGTGGCGTGGATGTTCTCGTCGGCGAGCGCGGTGTGGAGCATCGCCGCATACGCGCTTTCGGCGGCGAACGCGATCGAGGTACCGGCCACGCCGGCCTTCGGGCGTACCGCGCTGCCGCCGTTGACGAACAGCAGTGTGCCCCGCCCGAGCTCACGCATTCCGGGCAGAACCGTGTTCACACAGGTGACCGGGGCCTTCACGGAGAACGCCAGGGGATCGTCCAGGTCGGTTGCGGTGGTGTCCAGGACTGGCTTCATGAAGTCGCCACGGGGCACCGGGCTGAACTGGAGGATCTCGATGGGCCCCAGCATGTCCGCGGCCTCTTGCAGGGCTGCGGTGAGGGAGGCGGGGTCGAGGACATCGGCGGTGAAGCCGCGGGCGTTGATGTGTTCCCTCACCAGTTCGGCGGCCATGTTGTGCTGGTGCCGGGCGCTGCGCGAGAGGAGGGCGACGCTGTGGCCCGCATTCCCGAAGCGGCGGGCGGCGGCGAGACCAAGGCCGGGGCCGGCGCCGACGACAGCGAAGGTGGTCACGGTGTTCTCCTCAGCGAAATGGGGGGCGGGCCGCATTGGCCCCGGGGAAAGGCGGGTGTGGATCACGGCAAGGGCAAGGGCAGGGGCAGGGGCAGCGGGGCCATCCTCCACAAGCGTGCGGCCCCCGGCGAACCTGAGCCAGGGAGCCCTGGGTTTAGCTGATGGCCGGGGCTTGGGCGTACTCCTCGTCGGTGACGGGGGTCAGCCAGTGCACGACGTCGTGGGTGTCGTCGCCTTCGTTGATGGCCAGGTGGACCATCAGCCGGTTCGGAGCAGCACCGTGCCAGTGCTCTTCTTCGGCCTCGAACAGGACGCGGTCGCCGGGCCGGATGACCTCGATCGGTCCGCCGCGGCGCTGGCACAGGCCGACGCCTTCGGTGACGAAGACGGTCTGGCCCAGCGGGTGGCGGTGCCAGTGGGTGCGGGCACCGGGCATGAAGTGCACCAGCGACGCGGTGACCCGGGACGGTGAGGGGGCCGCGGCCACGGCGTCAATGTAGACGTCGCCGGTGAACCAGTCCGCTGGACCCTTGACGGTGTCGATCGAGCTGCGGGTGATGTGCATGGCTGTTCCTTGTCCAAGAGAAGAGGTCAGGGCTTGAGGAGGGTCTTGATCGCGCGGCGCTCGTCCATGGCCTTGTAGCCCTCGGCGACCTGGTCCAGAGGCAGGGTGAGGTCGAAGACATTGCCCGGGTCGATGCGCCCCGACAGGACGCGGTCGATCAGGTCGGTCAGGTAGCGGCGTACCGGGGCGGGGCCGCCGCGCAGGCCGACGTGGGAGAAGAACAGTTCCTGGCCGTCGACGGTGACCTCGTGCGGGACGCCGACGAAACCGACGTTGCCGCCGGGGCGGGCGGAGTGGAGGGCCTGCTGCATGGCCTGGGCGGTGCCGACGCACTCCAGCACGGAGTCCGCGCCGATCCCGCCGGTCATCTCCTTGACCCGGGCGACGCCTTCCTCGCCACGCTCGGTGACGATGTCGGTCGCGCCGAACTCCTGGGCGAGCTTCTGCCGGGACTCGTGGCGGGACATGGCGATGATCCGCTCCGCGCCCAGTTCTTTCGCGGCGATCACCGCGCACAGGCCGACCGCGCCGTCACCGACGACGACGGCGGTGGAGCCGGGCTTGACCTCGGCCGCGTCGGCGGCCCACCAGCCGGTGCCCATCACGTCCGAGACGGCCAGCAGACCGGGCCAGAACTTCTCGTCCGGCACGCCGTCGGTGGCCACCAGGGTGCCCTGGGCGTTGGGGATGCGTACGTAGTCGGCCTGGCAGGTGGTCATGAACTCGCGGTTCAGGCAGCTGGACTGGAACCCATTGCGGCAGTTCGCGCAGGTGTTGTCCGAGGTGGCGAACGAGCCGACGACGAACTGGCCGGGCTTGACCGAGGTGACCTCGGATCCGACCTCCTCGACGAAGCCGACGTACTCGTGGCCCATCGGGTGCGCCTGGTCGGTGGGCTCCGCGCCGCGGTAGGGCCACAGGTCCGAGCCGCACACGCAGGTCACGGCGGTACGGATGATCGCGTCGGTCGGCTTGAGGATCTTCGGATCCTGAAGGGTCTCGAAGCGGATGTCGCCGGGGGCGTGGATCACTGCGCTGCGCATGAGAGAGCTTCCTTCGCGTTACCGGGTACAGAGGGCGAGGTCCGGAGCACGGAGGGCGATGCCGCCCGCGCTCTGGGGGCGGAGCCCCCGTCCGGCCCGGGGGAGGCCGGAAGGAGCACCACGCTGTCCAGGAAACTCCCTCTTCCCGCGCGGAGCGAGTCACTGACAAGAGGTGTACTGGCAGTGCATCCCTTCGGCCCTGTGCGCGACGTACCGTCGAAGACATGGACAACCGTGAGGAGGTCCGCGAGTTCCTCACCTCGCGGCGAGCGAAGATCACCCCCGACCAGGTCGGACTGCCCGCGGGCACCCGGCGACGGGTGCCGGGCCTGCGTCGCAGTGAGGTCGCGGCCCTGGCCGACATGAGCGTGGAGTACTACTCCAAACTGGAGCGCGGTGACATCGCCGGGGTCTCGCCGTCCGTTCTGGAAGCCCTCGTCCGCGCCCTGCGGCTGGATGACGCCGAGCGCACTCACCTGGTGAACCTGGCCCAGGCCGCCGACGGCTCCGACACGCTCACCCGTCCGCGTCGCCGGCGTACCAAGGAGCAGTGGAAGCCGCACCGCAGCCTGCAATGGGTGCTGGACGCGGTCACCGCCGGGCCAGCGTTCGTCCGCGACGGCCGCATGGACATCCTCGCCGACAACCCGCTCTTCCGCGCCTTCTACAGCGACCTCTACGCCACCCCGGGGAACCAGGAGAACCTGGCCCGCTTCACTTTCCTGGACCCGGCCGCCCGCCGCTTCTACCCGGACTGGGAGTCCTTCGCCGACATCACCGTCGCCATTGTGCGGACCGAGGCCGGCCGTAACCCGCACGACAAGGACCTTCACGACCTGGTCGGGGAGCTGTCCACCCGCAGCGACGCCTTCCGCACCCGGTGGGGCGCGCACAACGTCCGCCACCACAGCACCGGCACCAAGCACTTCCACCACCACGCCGTCGGCCATCTGTCCCTGGCCTTCGAGGGCCTGGAGATGGCTGCCGCCCCCGGCCTCACCCTTACCATCTACACCGCCGAACCCGGCTCCCCCTCCGAAGAAGGACTGCGCCTTCTCGCCTCCTGGGCCGCCACCCAGGAAACCGCGCCGGACACCGAACGCTCGGCCGCCGGCTGACAGCCCCCAGTGCGGCGGGGGGGGGGGGGCGCCCCCCCCCCGGGGCCCCCCCCCCCCCGGGGGGGGTGGGGGGGGGGGGGGGGGGGGGGGGGGGGGGGGGGGGGGGGGGGGCGCGGGGGGGGCGGGGGGGG
>NZ_SOAV01000012.1 GCF_004364245.1 Streptomyces sp. BK208
TCCTTCTTTGTTGTGGTGTGGCCTCCCCCCCCGGGGGGGGCCCCCCCGCCCGTGGGGGGGGGGGGGCCGGGGGGGGGGGGGGGCCCCCGGGGGGGGGGGGGGCCCCCCCCCCCCACCCCCCCCCCCCCCCCGCTCCAGGTTGACGCTGTCGGCGAGCCGACGACCCGTCAGACCTCCACGACGACAGGCAGGATCATCGGCCGGCGCCGGTAGGTGTCCGAGACCCACTTGCCGAGGGTCCGGCGGATCAGCTGCTGGAGCTGGTGGGGCTCTACGACACCGTCCTGGGCCGAGCGCTCGAGTGCCTCGGTGATCTTGGGGAGCACCGCGGTGAAGGCCGAGTCCTCGATGCCCGAGCCACGGGCCTGGACGTGCGGACCACCGGTGATCTTGCCGGTGGAGGAGTCCATGACCACGAAGACCGAGATGATGCCCTCGTCGCCGAGGATCTTCCGGTCCTTCAGGGCCGGTTCGCCGACGTCACCGACCGAGAGGCCGTCGACGTAGACGTATCCGGCCTGGACCTTGCCGGTGATCTTCGCCTTGCCCTCGACCAGGTCGACCACCACGCCGTCCTCGGCGATGACGATCCGGTCGTGCGGGACTCCGGTCAGCGCACCCAGCTCGGCGTTGGCGCGCAGGTGTCGCCATTCGCCGTGGACCGGCATCAGGTTCTTCGGGCGGCAGATGTTGTAGAAGTACAGCAGCTCGCCGGCCGAGGCGTGGCCCGAGACGTGGACCTTGGCGTTGCCCTTGTGGACGACGTTGGCGCCCCAGCGGGTGAGGCCGTTGATCACGCGGTACACCGCGTTCTCGTTGCCCGGGATGAGGGACGAGGCCAGGATCACCGTGTCGCCGTTGACGATGCGGATCTGGTGGTCTCGGTTGGCCATGCGGGACAGGGCCGCCATCGGTTCGCCCTGGGAGCCCGTGCAGACCAGGACGACCTCGCTGTCGGGCAGGTCGTCGAGCGTCTTGACGTCGACCACCAGGCCCGGCGGGACCTTCAGGTAGCCGAGGTCTCTCGCGATGCCCATGTTGCGGACCATGGAGCGGCCGACGAAGGCGACCCGGCGGCCGTACTCGTGCGCGGCGTCCAGGATCTGCTGGATGCGGTGGACGTGGCTGGCGAAGCTGGCGACGATGATCCGCTTGCGGGCGCCGGCGAAGACCTGCCGCAGGACGTTGGAGATGTCCCGCTCGGGCGGGACGAAGCCCGGCACCTCGGCGTTGGTCGAGTCGGCGAGGAGCAGGTCGATGCCCTCCTCGCTGAGCCGGGCGAACGCGTGCAGGTCCGTGAGGCGGCCGTCCAGCGGAAGCTGGTCCATCTTGAAGTCGCCGGTGTGGACGACCATGCCCGCCGGGGTGCGGATGGCGACGGCCAGCGCGTCCGGGATGGAGTGGTTGACCGCGACGAACTCGCAGTCGAAGGGACCGACGCGCTCACGGTGTCCCTCCGCCACCTCGAGGGTGTACGGGCGGATGCGGTGCTCCTGGAGCTTGGCCTCGATGAGCGCGAGGGTCAGCTTGGAGCCGATCAGCGGGATGTCCGGCTTCTCGCGGAGGAGGAAGGGGACGCCGCCGATGTGGTCCTCGTGGCCGTGGGTCAGGACGATGCCCTCGATGTCGTCGAGGCGGTCCCGGATGGACGAGAAGTCCGGCAGGATCAGGTCGATGCCGGGCTGCTCCTCCTCGGGGAAGAGCACGCCGCAGTCGACGATCAGCAGACGGCCGCCGTATTCGAAGACCGTCATGTTGCGGCCGATTTCGCCGAGGCCGCCCAGCGGCGTGACCCGCAGGCCGCCCTTGGGGAGCGCCGGGGGCCGGCCCAGTTCAGGATGCGGATGACTCAAAAGACTCTCCTCACCACACGCGCCACGTACCGGTGGGCACGTGGCGCGCATGACGTTCGTGCAGAAGCAGTTGTCGGTGGGGTGCGGGCACCGGTGGCCCGCCTATTCAGTTGTGAAGTCCGTCGGTCGTGCGGTGGTGCGAAGTCTGATGTCAGAGCTGTACCCCGCCGGCGGCAAGATCGATCTTGAGCTGCTCGGTTTCCTCCGGCGTGAGGCCGACCATGGGGGCGCGCAGCGGACCGGCGGGCAGTCCCTGGAGGGCGAGCGCGGTCTTGGTGGTCATGACGCCCTGGGTACGGAACATGCCGGTGAAGACCGGGAGCAGCTTCTGGTGGATCTCCAGCGCCTTCTGTACGTCACCCGCGACGTGCGCGTCCACCATGGCGCGCAGCTCCGGGGTGACGACGTGGCCGACGACGGAGACGAAGCCGACCGCGCCCACGGCGAGCAGCGGCAGGTTGAGCATGTCGTCGCCGGAGTACCAGGCGAGGCCGGAGCGTGCGATGGCCCAGCTCGCGCGGCCGAGGTCGCCCTTGGCGTCCTTGTTGGCGACGATCCGGGGGTGCTCGGCGAGGCGGACCAGAGTCTCGGTGTTGATCGGGACACCGCTGCGGCCGGGGATGTCGTAGAGCATGACCGGCAGTGTCGAGGCGTCGGCGATCGCCTTGAAGTGCAGGTAGAGGCCCTCCTGCGGAGGCTTGTTGTAGTACGGCGTGACGAGCAGCAGGCCGTGTGCACCGGCGCGCTCGGCGGCGTGGGCCAGCTCGATGCTGTGCTGGGTGTTGTTGGTGCCGACTCCGGCGACGACGTGTGCCCGGTCGCCGACGGCCTCCAGGACGGCTCGTACGAGGTCCGCTTTCTCCGCGTCGCTGGTGGTGGGCGACTCGCCGGTGGTGCCGTTGATGATCAGGCCGTCGTTGCCTGCGTCCACCAGGTGGGCGGCGAGTCGCTGGGCACCGTCGAGGTCGAGTGCGCCGTCCGCCGTGAAGGGCGTGACCATGGCGGTGAGGACCCGCCCGAAGGGGGTCTGCGGAGTGGAGGTCGGAGCCATGGGTTACACGCTACTCGTTGCTCAGAGCGGGGTCTGCCCTCGGGGGAGGCGGCAGGACGGTACGGAAGTGGAGCCCGGCACTGCCTGCTCGGGGGTTCAAGCAGTGCCGGGTCCCTTTGATCAGGCTAAGTGAACTTCTCCAAACGCCGCAATCCGGACACTTCGCATGGTTGATGCGTACATCTGTGCCCGGTCCGGCGGTCCGGAGGCCGCGGGCTACGGCGCGACGCGGCCGTTGGCGTTGAAGGCGGCGTGGGTGAGCGGCATCAGGCGGGCCCACTCCTCCTCCATCTTCTCGCCGACCATCTCGATCTCCCGCTGCGGGAAGGAGGGCACCTTCGCCAGCTCGTGCTGGGTGCGCAGGCCCAGGAAGTGCATCAGGGAGCGGGCGTTGCAGGTCGCGTACATCGAGGAGTACAGCCCGACGGGGAGGACCGCGCGGGCCACCTCGCGGGCGACGCCGGCGGCGAGCATCTTCTGGTACGTCGCGTAGGCCTGGCGGTAGGAGTCCTCCATCGCGCCGCCGACCAGCTCGTGCTGCTCGGGGGTGCCCTCGACGAAGACGTACTTGCCGGGGCGGCCCTGCTGCACCAGCTTGCGGGAGGCGTCCGGCACGTAGAAGACCGGCTGGAGCTCCCGGTAGCGGCCCGACTCCTCGTTGTAGGACCAGCCGACGCGGTGCCGCATGAACTCCCGGAAGACGAAGATCGGCGCGCTGACGAAGAAGGTCATCGAGTTGTGCTCGAACGGGCTGCCGTGCCGGTCCCGCATGAGGTAGTTGATCAGGCCCTTGGAGCGCTCCGGGTCCTTCTTCAGCTCGTCCAGGGACTGCTCCCCGGCGGTCGAGACGCGGGCGGCGAACAGCACGTCGGAGTCGGTCGCGGCGCTCTTGACCAGCTCTACGGTGATCTCGCTGCGCAGGTCGATCTTGAAATCGTCGGCGGGGGTGTCGGTCACGGTGTGGAGGGCCTTCCCATCTCGTCGCACGGCGCCCGTCGGGTCACTCGGCGCGCGTCTCCTCGCTTGGCGAGGCCACTCTACGGCCCGCCGTGGGGCACCGAATCGGGCGTTCGGTGCCGTGCCGCGATGAAGTCGGTGAAACAGGGCACCTGGAGGGCGGTTCGTTCGTCTGTATGAGTAACAGCACTTGAATCCAGTCCCTGAAGGGAGACGCAGTCCCTATGATCCGCCGGCGTGAACCCGTGCCGTTCGCCTTCGTCGCCGAAGCCGACAGGTTCCGCAGCAATGTCACACCCCCGCCGCGCGAGCGGGCGTCCTTCGGCCAGCTGGCCGGACGCTGGCTGCTCGGCCTCACCGTCGCCGCCGGCCTCGTGGGCTCCCTGGTGATCGGGATGCCGGCCCTGTCGGCCGACCAGCCCGCTTCGCACAAGCAGCCGTCACAGGCGTCCGAGGGACGCTGAGGCGCGACCACCGCCGTCGGCCCGGCCTCCGTACGGGCCCCCGAGGGTGGTGACCCGAGACACAGGTCGGTAGCCTCACCGGGCACAACACTTGCCATGGAACGAGTGAGGACCAGCCGTGCCCCTGCCCTTCCTGACGGCCGACCGCGCCTTTGACACGGCCGACGACGTCGCGCTGCCGTTCGACGACCGCGACCTGTGGCGCCGGCCCTACCGGCCGGGACCGTGGCGCGTGGGGGCGGCGGCGCTGATGCTGCTGCTCGCCTCGTTCGTCCTGTTCGCGGCGGTCATCATCGCGGTGACGGGCGGGCCGTCCGCCGCCGGGCTGGTCTTCGGCATCGCGGGCGTCGTCATCGTGTGCGCCCTGCGGATGCTGCGCATGGGCGTGTGGGTGAGCGCGCACGGGGTGCGGCAGGTGGGCTTCTTCACCACGCGCACGGTGGCCTGGCAGCAGGTCGCCAGTGTGCGCACGGTGCAGCAGCCGGTGCGCTGGCTCGGGCTGCCGCGCACGGTGCAGGGCCAGGCGCTGCTGCTCGTGCGGCAGGGCCGGACGGCGGAGCCCATGACGCCGCTGCTGACCACGCACAACTCCGACTTCCTCGCCCGCGACGGCGCCTTCAACCGGGCGGCCGACGCGGTGGAGGCGTGGGCGGACGAGTACCGCCGGGGCTGAGCGCCCGGACGACGAAAGGCCGGGGCCCGGACCGCAGCTGTGCGGTCCGGGCCCCGGCCTTTCGGCTGCCGCCTGCTCAGGCCACCTCGACGTGCTTGCCGTCGTGGAGGGCGATCGCCCGTTGCATCGCCTTGCGGGCGCGCGGGGTGTCGCGGGCGTCGTGGTAGGCGACGGCGAGGCGGAACCAGGTGCGCCAGTCGCCGGGTGCGTCCTCCGTCTCGGCCTTGCGCAGGGCGAAGACCTCGTCGGCGGACTCCCGGTCGACCCGGCCGCTCGGGGTGCGCTTCAGCTCGTCGACGGGCAGTCCGCCCTCGGCGTCGAGTTCGGCGGCGAGCTGGTTGGCCCGGCGGACGAACTGGGTGTTCTTCCACAGGAACCACAGGCCGATCACGGGCAGGATCAGCACCGCGACGCCGAAGGTGACCGTGAGGAGGGTGCCGGTCTCGATGAGCAGTACGCCGCGGCTGCCGACCAGGACGAAGTAGAAGACCAGGACGGCGGCCGTGACGAGGTAGGTGATCTTCGCGCGCATCGGGGTCGGGGCCTCAGTTCAGGTCCAGGAAGTGTTCCAGGCCGAAGGTGAGGCCCGGGGTGGTGACCACCCGGCGGGCGCCCAGCAGGATGCCCGGCATGAAGCTGCTGTGGTGCAGGGAGTCGTGCCGGACGGTGAGGGTCTCGCCCTCGCCGCCCAGCAGGACCTCCTGGTGGGCCAGCAGACCGCGCAGCCGGATCGCGTGGACCGGGACCCCGTCGACGTCCGCGCCGCGGGCGCCGTCCAGGGCGGTGGCAGTGGCGTCGGGCGCCGGTGCGGCGCCTGCCTTCTGCCGGGCCTGGGCGATCAGCTGGGCGGTGCGGGTGGCGGTGCCGCTGGGGGCGTCCACCTTGTTCGGGTGGTGCAGCTCGACGACCTCGACGGACTCGAAGTACGGGGCGGCGATCTGCGCGAACTTCATGGTGAGCACGGCCCCGATGGAGAAGTTCGGCGCGATGAGCACGCCGGTCTCCGGGGAGGCCTCCAGCCACGCGTTCAGCCGGGCAAGGCGCTCGTCGGTCCAGCCGGTGGTGCCGACGACGGCGTGGATGCCGTGGCGCACGCAGTAGTCGAGGTTGTCCATCACCGAGGCGGGGGTGGTCAGCTCGACGGCGACCTGGGCGCCGGACTCGGCCAGCGACTCCAGGGCGTCGCCCCGGCCGAGGGCGGCGACCAGCTCCATGTCCTCGGCGGCCTCCACCGCCCGTACCGCCTCGGAGCCGATCCGGCCCTTGGCACCGAGGACGGCCACGCGCAGCTTGCTCATGTCACATGCTTCCTTCTCGAAAGGGACCGTCAGGCGACGGCGTCGTGCAGCCGGGCCGCCTGCTTGTCCTTGAGCGGGCCGATGACCGACAAGGACGGCCGGCGGCCCAGGACGTCACGGGCGACGGCGCGGACGTCGTCCGGCGTGACCGAGGCTATCCGGGCCAGCATGTCGTCGACGGACATCTGCTCGCCCCAGCACAGCTCGCTCTTGCCGATGCGGTTCATCAGCGCGCCCGTGTCCTCCAGGCCGAGGACCGTGGAGCCCTGGAGCTGGCCGACGGCGCGGCCGATCTCGTCGTCGGTGAGGCCGTGCTCGGCGACGTGGTCCAGCTCGTCGCGGCAGATCTTGAGCACGTCGTGCACCTGGGAGGGCCGGCAGCCCGCGTACACGCCGAAGAGACCGCAGTCGGCGAAGCCCGAGGTGTACGAGTACACGCTGTACGCCAGGCCGCGCTTCTCGCGGACCTCCTGGAAGAGGCGCGAGGACATGCCGCCGCCGAGGGCGGTGTTGAGCACGCCCATCGCCCAGCGGCGCTCGTCGGTGCGGGCCAGGCCCGGCATGCCGAGGATGACGTGGGCCTGCTCGGTCTTGCGGCCGATCAGCTCGACGCGGCCGGCGGCTCGGACGGTGCGCCGTCCGTCGCGCGGGGCGAGCGGCTGGGCCACCGGGTCCTTGAGGGCGCCGGCCTTCTCGAAGGCGGCACGGACCTGTCGTACGACCTTGTCGTGGTCGACGTTGCCCGCCGCGGCGACCACGAGGTGGGTGGGGTCGTAGTGCTTCTTGTAGAAGCGGCGGATGCGCTCGGCGGTGAGGGCGTTGACCGTGTCGACGGTGCCGAGGACGGGGCGGCCCAGCGCGCTGTCGCCGAACATGGTGTGCGCGAAGAGGTCGTGCACGCAGTCGCCGGGGTCGTCCTCGGTCATCGCGATCTCCTCGAGGATGGCGCCGCGCTCGACGTCGACGTCCTCCTCCTGGATCAGCGAGCCGGTCAGCATGTCGCAGACGACGTCGATGGCGAGCGGCAGGTCGGTGTCGAGCACGCGCGCGTAGTAGCACGTGTACTCCTTCGCCGTGAACGCGTTCATCTCGCCGCCGACCGCGTCGATGGCGGAGGAGATGTCCAGGGCGCTGCGCTTGCGGGTGCCCTTGAAGAGCAGGTGCTCCAGGTAGTGGGTGGCGCCGTTCAGCGCGGGGGTCTCGTCGCGGGAGCCGACGTGGGCCCAGATGCCGAAGGTCGCCGAGCGGACCGAGGGCAGGGTCTCGGTGACGATGCGCAGGCCGCCGGGGAGGGTCGTCCGGCGGACCGTGCCGATGCCGTGCTCGCCCTTGATGAGCGTTTGGGTACGGGCGACGGCCCGCGCCTCCGAGGAGGTGCGGGCCGTCGCCTTGGCGCTACGGGACGTCACTGGTCGGCGTCGTCCTTCTTGTCGTCGCCCTCTTCGCCCTCGATCACGGGGATGAGGGAGAGCTTGCCGCGGGAGTCGATCTCGGCGATCTCGACCTGGACCTTGGCGCCCACGCCGAGCACGTCCTCGACGTTCTCCACGCGCTTGCCGCCGGCGAGCTTGCGGATCTGCGAGATGTGCAGCAGACCGTCCTTGCCGGGCAGCAGGGAGACGAACGCGCCGAAGGTGGTCGTCTTGACGACCGTGCCCAGGTAGCGCTCGCCGACCTCGGGCATGGTCGGGTTGGCGATGCCGTTGATCGTGGCGCGCGCGGCCTCGGCCTGCGAGCCCTGGGCGGCACCGATGTAGATGGTGCCGTCGTCCTCGATCGTGATGTCGGCGCCCGTGTCCTCCTGGATCTGGTTGATCATCTTGCCCTTGGGGCCGATGACCTCACCGATCTTGTCGACGGGGATCTTCACGGTGATGATCCGCGGCGCGTTCGGGGACATCTCGTCCGGGGTGTCGATCGCTTCCATCATCACGTCGAGGATGTGGAGGCGGGCGTCACGGGCCTGCTTGAGGGCGGCGGCCAGGACGGAGGCGGGGATGCCGTCCAGCTTGGTGTCGAGCTGGAGGGCGGTCACGAACTCCTTGGTGCCGGCGACCTTGAAGTCCATGTCGCCGAAGGCGTCCTCCGCACCGAGGATGTCGGTGAGGGCGACGTAGTGGGTCTCGCCGTTGATCTCCTGGGAGATCAGGCCCATGGCGATGCCGGCGACGGGGGCCTTCAGCGGCACACCGGCGTTCAGCAGCGACATAGTGGAGGCGCAGACCGAGCCCATGGACGTCGAACCGTTGGAGCCGAGGGCCTCGGACACCTGGCGGATCGCGTAGGGGAACTCCTCGCGCGTCGGCAGCACCGGCACGATGGCGCGCTCGGCGAGGGCGCCGTGGCCGATCTCGCGGCGCTTCGGGGAGCCGACGCGGCCGGTCTCGCCGACGGAGTACGGCGGGAAGTTGTAGTTGTGCATGTAGCGCTTGCGGGTCACCGGGGAGAGGGTGTCCAGCTGCTGCTCCATGCGGAGCATGTTCAGGGTGGTGACGCCCAGGATCTGGGTCTCGCCACGCTCGAACAGGGCGGAACCGTGCACGCGCGGGATGGCCTCGACCTCGGCGGCCAGGGTGCGGATGTCGGTGACACCGCGGCCGTCGATGCGCTTCTTCTCCTTGATGACGCGCTCGCGGACCAGGGACTTGGTCAGCGCGCGGTACGCGGCGGAGATCTCCTTCTCGCGGCCCTCGAACTCCGGCAGGAGCTTCTCGGCGGCGATGCCCTTGACGCGGTCCAGCTCGGCCTCGCGCTCCTGCTTGCCGGCGATGGTGAGCGCCTGGGCCAGCTCGGGGCGGACGGCGCCGGTCAGCGCCTCGAGGACGTCGTCCTGGAAGTCCAGGAAGATCGGGAACTCGCCGGTCGGCTTGGCGGCCTTGGCGGCGAGGTCGGCCTGGGCGCGGCAGAGCACCTTGATGAAGGGCTTCGCGGCCTCGAGACCGGCGGCGACGACCTCCTCGGTGGGCGCCTCGGCGCCGCCCTCGACCAGCTTGACGGTCTTCTCGGTGGCCTCGGCCTCGACCATCATGATCGCGACGTCGCCGTCCTCCAGGGCACGGCCCGCGACGACCATGTCGAAGACGGCGTCCTCGAGCTCGGTGTGCGTCGGGAAGGCCACCCACTGGCCGCGGATCAGCGCGACGCGGACGCCGCCGATCGGGCCGGAGAAGGGCAGGCCGGCCAGCTGCGTCGACGCGGACGCGGCGTTGATCGCCACGACGTCGTACAGGTGGTCGGGGTTGAGGGCCATGACCGTGGCCACGACCTGGATCTCGTTGCGCAGGCCCTTCTTGAAGGACGGGCGCAGCGGGCGGTCGATCAGGCGGCAGGTGAGGACCGCGTCCTCGGAGGGCCGGCCCTCACGGCGGAAGAAGCTGCCGGGGATCTTGCCGGCGGCGTACATCCGCTCCTCGACGTCCACCGTGAGCGGGAAGAAGTCGAGCTGGTCCTTCGGGTTCTTGGAGGCGCTGGTGGCCGACAGCACCATGGTGTCGTCGTCCAGGTACGCCACGGCGGAACCGGCGGCCTGACGGGCCAGACGGCCCGTCTCGAAGCGGATGGTGCGGGTGCCGAACGCGCCGTTGTCGATCACGGCTTCGGCGTAGTGGGTCTCGTTCTCCACTAGTGATTTCTCCGATACTTTGTCGTCTTTTGTCCCACGCCGCCCGTGTGGCGGGGGGACGATGCCGGAGAAGCGTTCCGTGCAATGCGGGCCGGTCTTCGATCGAAGCACCCGGGGATCTGCCCCCGGGGGCCACTACCGAGGACCGGCGGCGGCGTGAGGTCCGCTTCTCCTCGTACGTCTGGTGTTCTGCTACCACACTACAAAGGTGCGGCGACAGTGCGCACGTACAGCAAAGGGAGCGGCCCCCTTGAGTCGGGAACCGCTCCCTTCACGGCGTGCTATCGGGCGCCCGCCGCACCGCGGCGGATGCCGAGGCGCTCGACCAGCGCACGGAAGCGCTGGATGTCCTTCTTGGCGAGGTACTGCAGCAGCCGGCGACGCTGGCCGACCAGGATGAGCAGACCACGACGGGAGTGGTGGTCGTGCTTGTGGGTCTTGAGGTGCTCGGTCAGGTCGGAGATCCGACGGGACAGCAGAGCGACCTGGACCTCGGGGGAGCCGGTGTCGCCCTCCTTGGTACCGAACTCGGTGATGATCTGCTTCTTCACTGCGGCGTCGAGCGACACGCGTACTCCTCTTGGTCTGTGACTGGCCACCGAGTGCCCCCGGTCTACGTCTCGGGGGATCTTCCACGACTCGGAAGGCGGGGATCCGCTGGGCGCGACCTCCAGGGCTCGAGGGCTCCGGGGGCGCGTACACATACGGCCGTCACACAGCGTACCAGTCGGGAGGCACCGCCCGTCCCGGGCCCGGGGAGTCACCGGCCCGCACGTCCCGGCCCGGGCGGCAGGTGGATGCCCGGGCAGGTGCGTAGTGGGCGTGGGAGGCCGAAGCGCACGGTGGAGGTCTTCGGGCCGAGAGAGTCGTGTCTCGGCGAGTCGCCGAGTCGGAATGTCAAGGAGTCGACAGTGCCGTCACTCCCTGCCTGGTGAGAGGTGTGCGAACGGCACTTCGGCAGGAAGGGCAGCAAGTAGGGTAGCCGCACAGTTCGTTGGCGCAGCAGGAAGGACCGGAGCCCCGATGGCCGATGTCGAGGACAAGGAACTCCGAGCACGCAAGGACAGGGAGCGGGACGAGCTCTACGCCCTGGACATCTCCGGCGTCGAATGGCACAGCGCGCCCGGCACCGAGACCCACGAGGAACGGGTCGAGATCGCCTACCTCCCGGACGGCGCGGTCGCCATGCGGTCGTCCCTCGACCCGGACACCGTGCTGCGGTACACCGAGGCGGAGTGGCGGGCGTTCGTGCTCGGTGCGCGGGACGGGGAGTTCGACCTGGAGCCGGCGCCCCGGGAGAGCGGGAAAGACGCCGGCTGACGCTTCGGCCGGGCGGACGCTGCTGCCCCGCCGGACGGACTGATCACCAGGTGTCCCACCCCGTCCGCCCGGTCCGGTCCGTCAGGGCTTCTTCGATGCGCTGCCGCCGATGCCCAGTACGAGGTAGCTCCACTGCTTGGTCTTGGGTTCGGCCGGGCCGTTCGCGGCCTTGACGCCGAAGAAGAGGCGGCCGTTCTGGACCACGATGTCGTTCTCGTTCGTCCCCGTCATCATCTGCGCCTCGCTCGGCAGGCCGAAGTAGAGGTACGGCACCTCCTCGTCCGTCGCCGGATCCACGGCGACCAGTGCGTTCGGTGCGATGTCGTCGTTGCTCAGCCGCAGGGCGAGGAGCTGGTCGCCGCTCATGCGCACCGGGTGGAGCAGCGCCCCGGGGCCGGAGTCGAACTTCTTGGTGGTGTTCCCGGTGGCGAGGTCGAAGCCGATGATCCAGTTGGAGGTCTGCTTCTCGAGCTGGTCCTTGCTGCGGATGAAGACCTCGTCCTTTCCGACGGCGATGGTCGGGCAGTCGTCGATCAGGAGGTAGTCGGTGAGGGAGCACTCGGCTGCGTAGGCGCCGTTGCGCAGACTGATGGTGGCGCGGTTGCGGCCCCGGTCGTCGAGGGAGATGAGGTCGGTGACCACGGTGTCACCGGCGGACACGGCGATGACCGCCGGATCGACCGAGGGCACGTCGAGGGTGCGGACGCCCTTGGCCGCGGAGTACGTCCACCGGGCCTCACCCGTCGCCGGGTCCAGCTTGCGCAGTTTGTACGTGCCGTTCTGCGGGGAGCCCGCGGGAAGGCTCTCGTCGCCGCTCCAGCACTCCTCCCGGACGATCAGGCCGCGGCCGCCGGCGACGCCCATGTCCTGGCAGGGCGCGGTGGTCGTCGTGGTCCAGCGGGTGGCGCCCTTCTTCATGTCGTACCCGACGGTGCCACCGCCCCAGGTGACGGCGACCGTGCCGTGCGCGAGGGCGACGCCGGGCCGGTCCTTGTCGGTGCCCGCCACGTCGCCGGACTCCCGCCCGGCCGCGGAGACGGGGAACTTGGCTTCCCAGACCAGGCGGCCGTCGTCGAGGTCGACGAGGGCGACCTGGTTGCAGAGGGCCTCCTCCGCCCAGTCGTTGGCCCGGAAGAGGACGGCGGTGCGGTGGTCGCCGGTGACGTGGCGTGTGTAGCCGCAGATCGGGCCGTCGAGTTCGAGCCGCCACTTCTCGTCGCCCGGCGCGGCGTCGGTGCCGATGGCCAGACCGACGAGGGTCTTGTTGATGCCCTTGGCGAGGATGCGGTCCGTGGCCCACATCCCGGGCATCTCCACGTGCTCCCCGGTCTTCATGTCGTCCACCGAGAAGCGGAACGCCATCTGGCCGTTGGTGCTCGCGGGCGGCTTCTCGACCGTCTCGCGGACGTCGAGCGGGCCCTGCGCGATCGGATCCCGGGACTTGCCCGGGGTGTCGGAGGCCCCGCCGTCGCGCCCCCACAGCAGCCAGCCGCCGGTGCCGAGCGCCCCGGCCAGGACCACCGCGAGCAGCACGATCAGCAGCTTGCGGGGGCCTGTTCGCCCCGCGCCGCCGTTCCCGCTGCCGCCGGGGCCGCGCGGGCCGGGCCGGCTCTCGGCGGAATCAGCGGCGGTCGGGGGCCCTGAGGGCATGGACGGGGGCGGGCCGAAGCTCACTCGGGGCCTCTTCCTCTTCTCTGGGAATTCCGGTGGTTCCGGTTCTCTGGGAATTCCGGTGGTTTCGGGGGGAATTCCGGCAACGGGACGACGGAGATCGCCACCAACTATGCCGGGCTCGTGATCACTCGATGGAACCGGGTGGTGACGGGCGGAGTCATCCTCCGTACGAGGGTGGGCAGATGAAGCGACGTGATGCTTCCCGGACGCCTGCGGTGCGACGGGCGGGACTTCCGGGGGAGGGCAGGGGCTGCCGGGGCGGGGCTCGTGATGATTAGGCTGGTGTCGGGCGCGACACCAGAACCCGTGAGCGGGCGTCGGCGTCCCAGGGGGAGGACCGGTGGATCGGACGACCTCGGACCATTCCGAAAGACAAGCAAGGGTCGCCCCAGCACGGCTTGAGGGTGCTCGACCACACCAGGAGGAACTGTGAGCAGCGATCGGGACGGGACGCGCGGGGGCTGGGCTACACCCGGCGATGACCAGCCCGACGCGGAGTCCTCCATCGAGACGACCGGTGAGTTCACCATCGACTACGCGCCGCCCGCCTGGTACACGCAGAACGCGTCCGGTGACGGTGGGCAGGAGGAGAGCGAGGAGTCCGGGACCCCTTCCGGGTCCTCTTCCGGGTCCTCTCCCGAGCCGTCTTCAGAGCCTTCCTCCGGTTCGTCCTCTTCTTCCGGACCTTCGGGACCTTCCGGTCCGTCTACTCCGCGTGGTCCGGTTCCGCCCTTGCCGGGGCTGACTCCGCCGCCGCACGCGACGCCCAACGGGTCTTCGTCCGTTCCAGCTCCCGCTCCTGGTGCGCCGTTCACGCCGCCGCCTCCGGCGCCCGCTCCGGGTGCCGCCTTCACGCCGCCTCCGCCGCCGGGGCCGGGCGCGCCGTTCACGCCCCCCGCGCCGCCGAGCGCAGGACCGACCGGGGTGCCCAGGCTGCCGGTGGGGAGCGGGTTCGAGCCGCAGCCTCAGCCGGTGCCCCGGCAGTCGCCGGTGCCGGAGCCCGAGGACGGGCCGGCAGCGCAGGTGCCGGAGCCGGAGTCGCAGGCCCCGGCCGACCGGGCTCCGGCCGACCGGGCTCCGGGCGCGGATCCCGCGTCTCCCACGGCCCTGCCGGCGTTTCCGGCCGGTGGATTCCAGCTCCAGGCCCCCACGCCGCCGCCCGCCGAGAAGCCCGAACCTGCCGTCCAGCCCGAACCGGTCGCCGAGCCGGAGCCTGCCGTCACGCCCGAGGCGGCGGCCGAGCCGGAGTTCGGCGTCGACGACCTCGGCAGCGGGGATCTGGACAGCGGTGCCACCATGCGCTTCTCCGCGGTCGCCCTGAAGCGCGCGATCGCCGAACGGGCCGCGGCGGAAGACGCTTCCGGGGAGACCCCGGACAGCTCCCCCGCGGTCACGGACGACGTCGCGGAGACCGGGCGCGCCGACGGTACCGAAGACACCGCTGCAGGAGCCTCGGACGGCGACGCCGGCGCCGACGCCGACTCCGACGCCGTTTCCGAGAAGGTCTCCGGCGAGGCCCCCGACGAGGCGTCCGACGCCGGGGACGGCGACGTGGACGACTTCCGCCCCGATGTGCCCGCCCAGGACGCCGAGCCGGAGCCGGTCGCCCCGGCCGCCGAGCCCGGTCCCGTCCTCGATGCCGGGGCCAAGGACGACCCCGCGGACAGCGTTTCCGCGGCGGGCGAGCCCGAGGACGCGGTGCCCTCCGACGCCGCACCACCGGCCGACAGCGCGCCTCAGGACGCCGTTCCGCAGGACGCCGTTCCGCAGGACGCACCGCCTCCCGCTCCGGCACCGGCACCGGCACCGGCACCGGCACCGGGCGGAATGCCGCCGCTGCCTCCGTCGTACCCGCCGGTCGCACCCGCGCCGGCCCAGCAGTGGCCCGTGCAGCCGCAGCCCGCCCCGGCCGTTCCGGAGCAGCCCTCCGTGCCGGCCCAGCAGCCTTCGTTCCAGCCGCAGGCTCCGCAGCCGGCGCCCGCCGCCTGGAACCAGCCGGCCGCCGCGCCCGACCAGGTGACCGCACCGCCCGCTCCCCCGGCCCCGCAGACCGGTTACGGCTTCCCGCAGCCCGGTGCACCGGCTCCCCAGCCGCACCCGCAGCAGCACTCCCCCGCCCAGCCCGGCGGATACGGCTTCCCGCAGGCGCCGTACGGCCAGCCGCCGCAGCAGCCGTACCCCGGCATGCCCCAGCCTGGACAGCAGGGGCACCAGGCGCCGCAGGCACCGCAGGTGCCACCGGCCCAGGCAGGTCAGCCGGGCCACCCGGGCCAGGCCCCGGACGCACCCCACGCCATGCAGCCGCCCCAGGCGATGCAGCCGCCCGCGCAGCAGCCCCAGCAGCTTGGACAGCAGCAGCCGGGACAGCAGCCGGAGCAACACCAGGCCCACCAGCCGCTTCAGCCCCACCCGCAGGCACCGCAGCCCCAGCCCCAGCCCCAGCCACCGACGCAGCAGCCGCCGCAGCCGCAGCACCCCGAGCCGCCCGCCGATCCCCGGCTCGGTGCCGCCTGGCCTCAGCCCATGCAGCACGACCAGCGGCAGCCCACCAACCCGGGGGCGGCACCGCTCGGTTACACGGCTGCCGTGGAGCTGTCGTCCGACCGGCTGCTCAACAACAAGCGCCAGAAGGCGAGGAGCAGCCGTCCCGCGGCCGGCGGTTCGCGGTTCAAGCTGGGCGGGAAGAAGGAAGAGGCCGAGCGGCAGCGGAAGCTGGACCTGATCCGCACGCCGGTGCTGTCCTGCTACCGCATCGCCGTCATCAGCCTCAAGGGCGGCGTCGGCAAGACGACCACCACCACCGCGCTCGGCTCCACGCTCGCCACCGAGCGGCAGGACAAGATCCTCGCGATCGACGCCAACCCGGACGCCGGTACGCTCGGCCGCCGGGTGCGCCGGGAGACCGGCGCCACCATCCGTGACCTCGTCCAGGCGATCCCGTACCTCAACTCGTACATGGACATCAGGCGGTTCACCTCGCAGGCCTCGTCCGGTCTGGAGATCATCGCCAACGACGTCGACCCGGCCGTGTCCACGGCCTTCAACGACGAGGACTACCGGCGCGCGATCGACGTGCTCGGTCAGCAGTACCCGATCATCCTCACCGACTCGGGCACCGGTCTCCTCTACAGCGCCATGCGCGGTGTGCTGGACCTCGCCGACCAGCTCATCATCATCTCGACGCCGTCCGTGGACGGTGCGAGCAGCGCCAGTACGACCCTGGACTGGCTGTCCGCGCACGGGTACGCCGACCTCGTCTCCCGGTCGATCACGGTCATCTCCGGGGTCCGTGAGACCGGCAAGATGATCAAGGTCGACGACATCGTGGGGCATTTCCAGACGCGGTGCCGGGGTGTGGTCGTGGTGCCGTTCGACGAGCATCTGGCCGCCGGCGCCGAGGTCGACCTGGACATGATGCGGCCGAAGGTGCGGGAGGCGTACTTCAACCTCGCGGCGATGGTCGCCGAGGACTTCGTCCGTCACCAGCAGTCGCACGGCCTGTGGACGTCCGACGGCAACCCGCCGCCGGTGGCCGCCCCGCCCATGCCGGGCCACGCGATGCCGCCGCAGCCGATGCCGGGCCAGGGCGTTCCGGGCCCGCCGATGCCGGGCCAAGCGGTTCCGGGCCAGCCGATGCCCCCGCAGCCGGGGCAGCCGTACCCGCCGCAGCCGGGACCCGGAGCCGGACAGCAGCAGCCGTATCCCCAGCCGGGTTACGGTCAGCCCCACGCCCAGCAGCCCGGATACGGGTACCCGCCGCAACAAGGCCAGCCGGGACAGCCCGGGCAGCCCGGGCAGGCGCCGCCTCCCCCGCCCCAGCAGTAGCCCGACCCGCCTCCGAAGGCCCGCACCGTCCCCTCGGTGCGGGCCTTTGTGCGTGTGCGAACGACAACGTCCGCCCCAGCCGTCACGCTCTCACCAGCAAGGCGCCAGTGGTCTGCGCCAATGAGGGTCACACATCGGTCAAGTAGCCGTTTCCGCAGGCCACATGGGGTTTGACATACCGTTGACGCGCGCAGACTGCCGCTGGTAGACACACATGTCGTTCCGCGTTCACCACCGTTCAAGCCCGCCTCACGCGAGGGCGCCCCGGCGTCTGCGCGTGCGATGACGCGAGGTCAGGTAGTCATGAGCACACACGATCAGCACGGCAGCGGACGACGTTCCGCCCACCGGCCGTGGAGAATCCGCCTCCTCGCGGCAGCGGGGGCCGGCGCGCTGCTCCTCGCCTCGGGGGCGATCGCCCCCTCGGCCTCGGCGAAGGACGACGGCGGGGACGACGGCGGGGACAAGGTGCTCAACGTCGCCGTGGCGCAGAGCGTGGACTCGCTCAGCCCCTTCCTCGCGGTACGGCTGCTCAGCACAAGCATCCACCGGCTGACGTACGAGTACCTGACCAACTACGACGCCAAGGACAACCACGTCATACCCGGGCTCGCCACCGAGTGGAAGTCCTCCTCGGACAAGCTGACCTGGACGTACACGATCCGCTCCGACTCCAAGTGGTCGGACGGCGAGCAGGCCACCGCCGAGGACGCGGCGTGGACGTTCAACACGATGATGACCGACCCGGGCGCCGCCACCGCCAACGGCAGCTTCGTCGGCAACTTCGCGAAGGTCACCGCGCCCAGCCCGACCCAGCTGGTGATCCGGCTGAAGAAGCCGCAGGCGACGATGACCGCGCTGGACGTGCCGATCGTGCCCAAGCACGTGTGGGAGAAGGTCGACGACTTCTCGAAGTTCAACAACGACAAGGACTTCCCGGTCGTCGGCAACGGCCCCTTCGTGCTGACCGACTACAAGCCGGACAGCTATGTGCGGCTGAAGGCCAACAAGGACTTCTGGCGCGGCGCACCGAAGTTCGACGAGCTGGTGTTCCGGTACTACAAGGACCAGGACGCCGCCGTCGCCGCCCTGCGCAAGGGCGAGGTGTCGTTCGTCGCCGGGTCGCCCTCGCTGACGCCGGCCCAGGCCGACTCGCTCAAGGGCGAGGAGAACATCCGCGTCAACGACGCCCCCGGCCGCCGCTTCTACGCCCTGGCCACCAACCCGGGCGCGCGGGCGAAGGACGGCACGAAGTTCGGTGACGGCGACCCCTCGCTGCTGGACCAGCGGGTGCGCAACGCGTTGTTCATGGCGGTGGACCGCAAGGCGATCGTCGACAAGGTGTTCCAGGGCCACGCGGTCGAGGGGGCCGGCTACATACCGCCGCGCTTCTCCTCGTACTTCTTCGAGCCGTCGTCCGGGCAGGAGCTGGCGTACGACCCGGAGCGGGCCGCCAAGCTGCTCGACGAGGCGGGCTACCGGACGAACGCCGACGGCAAGCGCCTCGGCAAGGACGGCAAGCCGCTGGACTACCGCGTGCTGTGCCACGCCACCGACCCGAACGACAAGGCGGTCGGCAAGTACCTCCAGGAGTGGTGGGGCGAGCTGGGCATCTCGGTGACCCTCGACTGCCTGGACAACGTGACCGATCCGTGGCTGGCCGGCAAGTACGACCTCGCCTTCGACGGCTGGTCCGTCAACCCCGACCCGGACTTCGTGCTCTCCATCCACACCTGCGCGGCGCTCCCTGCGACGCCGAAGGACACCGGGGCCACGGACAACTTCATCTGCGACAAGAAGTACGACGAGCTGTACGCGAAGCAGTTGGGCGAGTACGACGCCGGCAAGCGGGCCGAGGTCGTCAAGCAGATGCAGTCCCGGCTGTACGACACCGGGTACATGAACGTGATGGCGTACCCGAACGCGGTCGAGGCCTATCGCACGGACCAGATCAAGTCGATCACGACGATGCCCTCCGACGCGGGCAACATCTACGGACAGGACGGCTACTGGAGCTGGTGGTCGGCGGTTCCCGCGGACTCCGGTGACTCCTCCGGGAGTTCGTCGTCGACCGGCACGGTGATCGGGATCGCGGCGGGCGTCGTCGTCCTCGCCGGTCTCGGAGTGCTCTTCGCCGTCCGCCGCCGGGCGTCGGCGGACGACCGTGAGTAGCGTCGCCGGCTCCGCGGCCGACTCCGTGAGCGTCGCCGCGCTCGGGAAGCGGCCGCCCACGCCGTCGCGCGGGCGCTCCCGCAGCGGGTATCCGCGGTACGTGGCGGGCAAGCTGGCGGGCGCGGTCGTCTCCCTGCTCGCCGTCCTCGTCACGAGCTTCTTCCTCTTCCGGCTGATCCCCGGTGATCCGGTGAAGTTCATGACCGGCGGACGCCAGGTCTCGGCCGAGCAGCTCGCCGCGTACAAGGAGGAGTTCGGGCTCGACCTGCCGTTGTGGGAGCAGTTCACGGACTACTGCGCCAAGGCGCTGACCGGGGACCTGGGCACGTCGTACCAGTTCCACGCGCCCGTCATGGACAAGATCACCGAGGCGCTGCCGAACACCCTGCTGCTCACCGGGACGGCCTTCGTGCTCTACACCGCGCTGGGTGTCTTCCTCGGCACCCGCTCGGCGTGGCGGCACGGCGGGCTCGGCGACCGGCTCAACACCGGTCTGGCGCTGACCCTTTACTCCATCCCGTCCTTCTGGCTGGGGCTGCTGCTCATCATCGTGCTGTCGGTGGGCGTCGACCCGATCCCGGGTCTGTTCCCGACCGGGGGCATGGAGTCGGGCCGCGAGCAGGGCTTCGCCCACGTGCTCGACGTGGCGCACCATCTCGTCCTGCCGGTGGTGACGCTGGTAGCCGTGGAGTACGGGCAGACGCTGCTGGTCACCCGGTCGGCGCTGCTGGACGAGATGGGGGGCGACTATCTGACGACCGCGCGGGCCAAGGGACTCAGGGACGACCTCGTACGGCGCCGGCACGCCGTGCCCAACGCGCTGCTGCCGACCGTGACGCTGGTCTTCGTGAATCTCGGACGGACCGTGGCGGGGGTCATCCTCGTCGAGACGGTCTTCTCCTGGCCGGGCCTGGGAGGGCTGTTCTACCAGGCGCTCAGTGTGCCCGATCTCCCGCTGGTGCAGGGGTTGTTCTTCGTGTTCGCCGCCGCGGTGATCCTGATGAACACGCTGGCCGACCTGTTGTATCCGATGCTCGATCCGAGGGTGGGCCGATGACCGCCAAGACCACCGAGCCCGCCGAGCCCGCCGTGAAAGCGAACGCGCCGAGTCCGCGTGCTCTCGCCCGGCGGCGGCGCCGCGCGTCCGCGGCCCGCTTCTGGAGGGAGTACCGCAAGCACCGCGCCGGAGTCTTCGGGCTGGCCGCGCTGGTGCTGTTCGTGCTCGTGGCGCTGACCGCGCCGCTGACCGTCGGGTCGGACGTGGACAGCGTGACCGACGCGCCCGGGCAGCCGCTGGAGAGTCCGAGCGGCCGGTTCCCGCTGGGCACCGACCAGTTCGGGCGGAGCCTGCTGGGCCTGCTGGTCTGGGGCTCGCGCGTCTCGCTGCTGGTCGGGCTGCTCGCGGCGGTGCTGTCGGTGCTCATCGGGGCGCTGATCGGGATCACGGCAGGGCACTTCCGCGGCTGGTACGCCACGGTGATGATGCGGATCACGGACTGGTTCCTGGTGATGCCGACGCTGGTGCTCGCGATCGTGCTGGCGACGGTGCTGTCCCGGTCGCTCGGCACCATCGTGCTCGCGATCGGCGTGACCACCTGGCCCACCACGGCGCGCCTGGTGCGGGCGCAGACGCTGGCGGTGGAGTCACGGCCGTACATCGAACGGGCGAAGGCGCTCGGGGGCGGGCACTGGCACATCATGTCGCGGCACGTGCTGCCCAACGTCATGCCGCTGATCCTCGCGCAGACGACGCTGATCATCTCCTCCGCGATCCTGGCCGAGGCGACCCTGGCCTTCCTCGGGCTCGGGGACCCGACGGTGGTGTCCTGGGGCGGGTTGCTGCAGGACGCGCGGGAGGCGGGTTCGGTGAGTTCCGGCGACTGGTGGTACCTGGTGCCGCCGGGTGTCGGGATCGCGGTCGTGGCGCTGGCGTTCACGCTGTGCGGGCGCGCGGTGGAGGCCGTTCTCAATCCCAGGCTGGGGGTGTCCCGTTGAGTCTGCTGGAGGTCCGGGACCTGGAGGTGACGTATCCGGGCGGCGCGGCCGCGGTGCGCGGGGTCGACCTGACGCTGGAGGCGGGCGAGAAGCTCGGCATCGCGGGCGAGTCCGGCTGCGGCAAGTCCACGCTGGCACTGTCGCTGCTGCGGCTGCTGCCGCCGGGCGCGCGGGTCGGCGGGGAGATCCTGCTGGACGGCGAGGACGTGCTCACGATGAAGTGGGGCCGGCTGCGGGCGGTCCGGTGGGCGGGGGCGTCGATCGTCTTCCAGGGCGCCATGCACTCCCTGAACGCCGTCCACCGCATCGGTGACCAGATCGCCGAGCCGATCCTGCTGCACCGCAGGGCCACCCCGGCGGGGGCGCGCAAGCGGGCCGGGGAGCTGCTGGAGCAGGTGGGGCTGCCGGCCGCCCGGGCGAGTGCCTACCCGCACGAGCTGTCGGGCGGCCAGCGGCAGCGGGTGATGATCGCGATGGCGCTGGCCTGCGACCCGCGTCTGATCGTCGCCGACGAGCCGACCACCGCGCTCGACGTGATGATCCAGGCGCAGATCCTGCGGCTGATCGAGGGTCTGGTGGGCGAGCAGGACGTCGGCCTGATCATGATCAGTCACGACCTGGCCGTGCTGGCCGACACCTGCGACCGGCTGGCGGTGATGTACGCGGGCCGGGTGGTCGAGGAGGGCCCGGCCCGGCAGGTCTACGACGACGCCCGGCATCCCTACGGCCGGGCCCTGTCCGGGGCGTTCCCGAGGATCGGCGACCCGGCCTCGCGGTTCGCGCCGCGCGGACTGCCCGGTGATCCGCCCGACCCGGCGGCAGTACCCTCCGGGTGCGCGTTCCACCCGCGCTGCCCGGTCGCCCTGGACCTCTGCGCCACCGAGGACCAGGCGTTGCGGACGGCGGGCGCGGGGCGCCGGGCGGCGTGCGTGCACGTGGGGGCGGACGGCTCCGGGACACCGGGCGGCGGCGCCGCTGCCGGTGGCGGGGAGCCGGACGGCGACGGCGGGAAGGGCGGTGACGCCCGGGAGGGCGGCAGCGGAACGCCCGGCGTGGACGCCGGACCGGTCGCCGCCGACGACCGTACGGGTGCGACCGCCGACGACCGTACGGGTGCGGGCGGCGAGGACCGTACGGGTGCGGCCGGCGGTGTCCCGTCCGCGCAGGACGACGGAGTGAGGAGCAGCACCCCATGAGCAGCACCACGTCAGGCGACGCGTCGCACCCCACGGCCGGTACCGCGCCGCCGCTGCTGAGCGTCCGGGGGCTGCACGTCACCTTTCCCGGGCGGCACGGGGCCGCCGCCGCGCGGGCCGTGGACGGGGTCGACCTCGACATCGGGCGCGGTGAGATCGTCGCGCTGGTCGGGGAGTCGGGCTGCGGCAAGACGACCCTCGCCCGTTCGCTGCTCGGCCTGGTCCGGCCGAGCGGGGGGCGCGTCACCTTCGACGGTGCCCCCCTCGCGTACTCCGCCCGGGCACTCAAGGCGTACCGCAGGCGGGCGCAGCTGGTCCTGCAGGATCCGAGCGGCTCGCTGAACCCGCGGCACACGGTGTACGACATCGTCGCCGAGGGCCTGCGCATCCACGGCCACGCCGGGGACGAACGGACGGCGGTCGCCGAGGCGCTGGCGCGGGCCGGGCTGCGGCCTCCGGAGCGCTTCTTCCTGCGCTACCCGCACGAGCTGTCCGGTGGCCAGCGCCAGCGCGTCGTCATCGCGGGCGCGCTGGTGCTGCGGCCCGAACTCCTCGTCGCCGACGAGCCGGTGGCCTCCCTCGACGCGTCGGTGCGCGGCGAGATCCTGGCGCTGCTGCTGCGGCTGCGGGCCGAGCTGGGCCTGTCCGCGCTGGTGGTGACCCACGACCTGGGGCTGGCCTGGAACATCGCCGACCGGGTCGCGGTGATGTACCTCGGCCGGATCGTCGAGACGGGGTCGGTGGAGCAGGTCCTGACGGCGCCCCGGCACCCGTACACCCGGGCGCTGCTGTCCGTGCTTCCGGAGGCGCCCGGCACCCCGGTCGTGCTCACCGGTGAGCCGCCGGACCCGTCGTACGTGCCCGGCGGCTGCCGCTTCCACGTCCGCTGCCCGGTCCTTGCGGGGGGCGAGGCCGAGCGCGCCGGTGTCGCGGACGCCTGCCGGAACCAGGAGCTGGAGATCCTGCGCGGCGGCGACGAGTCGCAGGTCGCCTGTCACTGGGCCCGGGCGGAGCGGCCCACGGCCGGGCGTCCCGTCTGACGCCGAGGACGGGACGGTGCCGTCAGGCCCTCGGGGCGTCCGCCCTGGTGGCCGTTAGGCCCTCGGGGCGTCCGCCCCGGTGATCTCGCGGCACCTGTCCACGTCCTCGGCCATCTGCACGAGGAGCGCGTCCAGCGTCTCGAACCTCGCCTGCCCGCGGACGAAGGCCACGAAGTCCACGGCGACGTGCAGGCCGTACAGCTCGAGGTCCACGCGGTCGATGGCGTAGGCCTCGACGGTGCGCTCGGTCCCCTCGAACTGCGGGTTGGTGCCGACGGAGATCGCGGCCGGCATGGCCTCGCCCTGGGCGTGCAGCCAGCCGGCGTAGACGCCGTCGGCCGGAATCGCGGTGTGCGGGAGGGTCTCGACGTTGGCCGTCGGGAAGCCCATCTCGCGGCCTCGCTGGGCACCGCGCACGACCACGCCCTCCACGCGGTGCGGGCGGCCCAGGATCTCGGCGGCGCCCGCCACGTCGCCCTCGGCGACCAGGCGGCGGGTCAGGGTGGAGGAGAACGGCTCGCCGCCGCCCGCCTCGCCGGTGACGAACAGGTCGACGACCTCGACCTCGAAGTCGTAGACCTTGCCCTGCTCGACGAGGAAGTCCACGGTGCCGGCGGCCTTGTGGCCGAAGCGGAAGTTGGGGCCCTCGACGACGGCCTTGGCGCGCAGCCGGTCGACCAGGACCTTGACCACGAAGTCGGCCGGGGAGAGCTTCGAGAACTCCTTGGTGAAGGGGAGGATCAGCACCGCGTCCACGCCCAGGTCGGCCATCAGTTCGGCCCGGCGGTGGTGCGGGGCGAGCAGCGGGGGGTGGCTGCCGGGGCGGACGACCTCGCTGGGGTGCGGGTCGAAGGTGACGACGACGGCGGGGACGCCCAGCTCGCGGGCGCGGTCCACGGCGTGCCTGATGATCAGCTGGTGCCCGCGGTGGACACCGTCGTAGGAGCCGATGGTGACGACGCTGCGTCCCCAGTCCTCGGGGATGTCCTCCAAGCCACGCCAGCGCTGCACTGTGTCCGCTCCTCGGTGCTTCCGTGGTTTCCATGGTTTCCGTGGTGACCCTTACGCAGGACTAAGGGTGCCATGCCGTACGGCTCCCGCCCGCATCGGCGTCGGTGCTGTGACCGGGTGCACGCCGCCGGGAGCCC
Organism: Streptomyces sp. BK208; assembly: GCF_004364245.1. Classification (GTDB taxonomy): domain Bacteria; phylum Actinomycetota; class Actinomycetes; order Streptomycetales; family Streptomycetaceae; genus Streptomyces. The sequence goes on from NZ_SOAV01000012.1 coordinate 24,289, forward strand.
CGGAGTCGGGACCGGGGCCAGGGCCGGGGTCAGGCGGGGACGCGGACACCCGCCAGGTGCTCGATCGTGCGGCGGGTGCTCGGACCCACCAGCGCCGCCCAGTCCTCGGGTGCGTGGCGGAGCCAGCCGGTCAGGCGGGTGGCGAACCCCGGGAGGTGGCGGGCCAGGTCGACGAGGCCCCGGTCGAAGCGGGTGGCACCGTCCGGAGTGCGGACGAGGAGCCGGCCGGTGCGGTGGACGAGGGCGCGCAGCTCCGCTCGGTCGCACCGGACGGCCGCGTGCAGCAGGGCGTCCAGGACGGCGGGTTCGTGCTCGTGGGTGAACAGGTGCTCCCGCAGCGTGCGGCGAACCGGAGCGCCGGCCGTGGCCCCGTCCGCGGCGAGGATGCCGGCGAGCGCGGCCCGCGCGGGCTCGGGTCCGTCGTCCAGGAGACGGGTGACCAGCGGGAGGAGTACGGCGTGGGGGTCGGGGTCCCGGTCCAGACGGCGGTCGACGTACGCGGCCAGGTGCCCGGCGGTCTCGGGACGCTCCGCCACGGCCCGACCGACGACGGCGGCCACCCGGCCGGCCAGTGCGGGTGTGGTGGCGTCGGCGAGCCCGCGCAGCGCCTCACCGGCGTCAGGGCCCGGCAGCCGCACCCGGAAGGCTTCCAGGACGGGCCCGGGGTGGGTCGGCAGGGCGGCGGCCACCGCGCTCGGCGGGAGGTACGGGTCACCCGCGGCGAAGTGGTCCAAGGCGCTGGGGAGGTGGCGGTCGCGGCAGCCCGGGTCCTGGACGAGCAGGGCGAGCGCGCCACCGCGCAGGGGGCTGCCGGAGGGCCCGGCGAGCAGCACCAGGGCGGCGTGGCGGAGCAGGGCGCGGTCGGCGCCGGTGCGGGCGTGCGGGGCGGTGCGCAGACCGTGGGTGACCGCGGCGGCCTGCCGATCCGGACGCTCGTCGCGGGCCCAGCGCTCCACGGCTCGGCACAGCGCCGACGGCTCCTCCTCGGCCAGGACCGCGAGCAGTTCGTCGGCGCGTCGGTGGGCGCTGTCGGCGAGCGCCTCGGTGAGGCCGTCCAGGCCGCGGTGGCGGTGGGTGTGCAGCAGCGCCTGCGCGGCCGTCGCGACAGTGGCGTGCGGGGCGGCGGGCAGCGGCCGCTCGTCGTCGAACCAGCGGACGAGCAGCGGTTGTACGGCCGCGGGGTCGTCGGTGAGCAGCCCGGCCACGGTGTCGAGGTGGCGGGGGCCGGGCTCGTGCGGAGGGCCGTCGGCGAGGACGAGGCGGCGCAGCAGGTCCAGGCGGACGGCCCCGGGCAGCCGCAGGGCCGTCCAGAAGCCGGGCCCGAAGACCCGGGGTGAGCGGTGCCCTTCCCCGCCCCGCTCCGCGATGCCGTCGGCGAGCAGCCGCAGCACCTCGGTGTACGGCGTCGCGTCCGGTACCCGGGTCAGCACCTCGGCGAGCAGCCGGGCGGCCCACCAGGAGTGCGGGTCGAGGTCGAGGGCGTGCACCAGCTCTTCGAGGGTCAGGGCGAGTTGCGGGACGCCGTGCTGACGGGCGAGGAGCAGGAGTGCCTCGACGACGGAGCCGACGCGGTGGTGCGGGACGGGGAGGGTGCGCGTGCCCGGGGGTGGGGTGTCCCGGCGGTGGACGAGGGCGCGCAGGGCCCCGTCCAGGTCGAGGTGGACGCCCTGGATCCAGTCGGCCAGCTCCTCGTGCGCGAAGCGGTAGCCGCTGCCCGCGGGGGTGAAGAGCCCCTCGGCGAGCACGGCCGGCGCCCAGCCGGTGCCGCCGCCCAGCCGGGCCGGGGCCGGTCCCCACGGGAAGAGCGCCTCGAAGGACTCCCGGTCCAGTCCGCCCTGCCCGGGTCCGAGACTGCGCCGGGCCGCCTCGTGGACCTGCCCGGAGACCTTCGCGGCGAGCCTGCGCACGGCGGAGCCGTGCAGGCCGTTCTCCCCGGCCAGGCGGGTCGCGACGCGCAGGCACATCAGGTCCAGGTACGCGGCGAACACCGCGTCCCGGGTGACGGTCGCGGGGGCCGGAGGGCCGGGGAGGGCGGCGTGGACCTCCGCGAGCAGGCGGAGGGTGAGGGGATGCCTCGCGTCCGGGTCCGTCAGGGCACCTTCCGGTACCCGGTACCGCGCGCGGGCTTCACGGGCCTCGTCCTCGGCCAGGTCGCCGAGGCGGACACAGGGCGGCAGCCCGGCGCCTCCGGAGCGCGCGGTGGCCCCGGACCCGGCGGGCCCCGGTTCGGCGACCGCCGGTCCGGGACGGGGGGCCGTCGAACGGGGACGGGGGGCCGCCGGTCGGGGGGCGGGGCCCGCCGGCCCCGGCGCGAGGCCCGCGGCGGCCACCGGGGACAGCGCTTCCGGCCGCCACGCTCCGCCGGCGGCCGCGGTACCCCCGAACCCGGCGGGCAACGGTTCGGCGGCTCCCGGACCAGGGGCGGAGCCCGCCGGCCCCCGCGCAACGCCAGCCGCCGCAACCCCGGACAACCCCTCCCGCCAGCCCGCGTCCCCGGCACCCGCGGTGCCCCCGAGGCCGGTGGGCACCCTCCTGGCGAGAGACCCCCGGGGCGGCGGCACTTCGCTCGCCCGCGCGGACGTCCGCGCCGCGGTCTCCCGACCGGACGGCGGCATGCCGATGGCCCGAGGCGCAGACGGCGCCCCCGCGACCGCCCCGTACAGCAGCTCCCTCGGGAACTCCGCCCCCGCGTGCTCCCAGTACTCCGCACGGCAGGCCACCACGAGCCGGGCCTCGGTCTCCCGCAGCCAGGCCGCCGTGCCCTCGGTCCACTCGGGCAGGCGGTGGGCCAGGACCGGCGGCATCTCCTCGGGACCGTCGAGGAGGACCAGGAGGGGCCGGCCGGCGGCGCGGGCCAGGTGGGCGAGGCGTTCCGGAGTGGTGTCGCCGAGGTCGGCGGGGCGGGCGACGTCCGGTGCCGCGACGAGACGGGCGGCCCTGGCCAGCGTCCGGCGGGCCGCGTCCGCCAGCGACATGTCGTCGTCACGTAGATCGGCCCCGCGCAGCCACAGCGTGGGGGCCGCGTCCGTCCCCCCGGCGCGGCGGGCGGCGAGGGCCGCGAGCTCGGTCGTACGGCCGCTGCCCGGCGCGCCGACCAGACCCAGCACCCGGGCGGGGCTCGCGGCGAAGGCGGCGAACTCGCGGGCCGTCCCCGCGCGTTCGACCGGTGCCACGGCGCCCGGACCGCCGCATGTCCCGGCGGCGGGCCCCCCGTCCGTGACCGTGGTCGTCGTGAGGGCGAGCACGCCGGCCAGGTTGAGGTCGGCGCCGTACGCCGGGACCGTCGCCGCGTTCTCGGCGAGCAGGTCGGCGAGCGGACCGGGGGCCGCGCGGCGCAGCGCCACGGCGAAACCGACGTCGCTGTGGCCGGAGCTGAGCGCGGTGCCGAGGACGCCGACGACGGCGCCGGTCGTCACGTCGAGCACGGGTCCGCCCGCCGCGCCGCCGCCCAGCCGCAGGGCGTCCCGTCCGCAGGTGCCGACGGCCAGTTCGAGGGCGTCGCCGAGGACGTGGAAGCGGTCGGTGGCCGTGTAGGTGACGTCGGTGACGCCGAGGACCCGGGCCTCGCGCCAGCCGCCGGCGGCGATGCGGACGTAGGTACCGGACTCGACGCGCTCCCGCGTGGTGAGGGGCAGCGGGGCGACTCCGAGGCCCTCGGTGCGCACGAGGGCCAGACCGAGCTCGGGCAGCGGGGTCACGTCGGCGGCTGCCACGACGCGGCGGCGGTCCCCGGCGGTGCTCAGGACCAGCCGGGTCAGGCCGTCGACCGCCTCGTGGCTGGTGAGCACCGTGCCGTGGTGGTCGGCGACGAACCCGGTGCCGCGGGGGCGCCCGGCCAGGTCGTGGACGCGGACGAGGGCGGCGTCGAGCACCGCGCTCCCCACCGTGTCGGCCCCCCGGACGGCCGGAGGTCCGCCCCGCGCCTCCCGGAAGCCGTTTCCCGGCCGCTCCCCCGCCCTGCCGCCCGACGCCTCCCGGGACCGGTTCCGCGACGCCATCGTCGAACCTCCCCGCCGTACACCCGTGCCGTGTGCTCGACGGTAGGCGCGCGATGATCAGCGGGACAGATCCCCTGGCGAACGCGCCCCCTTCCACTCCCCCGCTTCACTCCGAGCGCCTGCCCGGACGGGTGAACAGAAGGGGTGGGTTGGATACACCCTAGGGAGTGGGGGAACCGAGGGGGGACCGTGGAGCGGCGACAGTGGCAGTCCCCGTGATCGCCGCTCCACGGACGGACGGTGACGGTGCGTCGGCTCAGCCGAACACGGCCAGGCTCTTGGCCTTGCCCTTCTGCTCCTCCACCAGGGCGAGCAGGCGCCCCTCGGGACCGAAGACGGCGACGGCACCGGCGCCGGTGTACTCCTCGGGCATCTCCAGCCGTACACCGTTGGTGAGCAGCCGGGCCCTCCTGGTGTCCACGTCCCAGCGCGGGAAGGCGGCGGCGGCCGCGTCCGCGACGGGCATGACGGCGAGGTCCTGCTGGAGCTGGTCCAGCGTCCGGGCGCCGTCCAGCTTGTACGGACCGACCCGGGTGCGGCGCAGCGCCGTGAGGTGCCCGCCGACGCCGAGGTCGGCGCCCAGGTCGCGGGCGAGCGCCCGGATGTACGTACCGGAGGAGCAGGTCACCGAGACCACGAGGTCGAGCACCGGGGTGCCGTCGTCGGCGACGGCGTCCCGGACGTCGTACACCGCGAAGGAGGAGACGGTGACGGGGCGGGCGGGGATCTCGAAGTCCTCGCCCTCGCGCGCCCGCTTGTAGGAGCGCACGCCCTTGATCTTGATGGCGCTGACCTTGGACGGCACCTGCATGATGTCGCCGCTCAGCTTGGCGACGCCGGCGTCGATCGCTTCCCGGGTGACCTTCGAGGCGTCCCGCGACCCCGTGATCTCGCCCTCGGCGTCGTCGGTCAGCGTCGTCTGCCCGAGCCTGACGGTGCCCAGGTACTCCTTCTCGGTGAGGGCGAGGTGCCCGAGGAGCTTGGTCGCCCGCTCCACACCGAGGACCAGGACGCCCGTCGCCATCGGGTCGAGCGTGCCGGCGTGCCCGACGCGCCGGGTGCGGGCGATGCCCCGCATCTTGGCGACGACGTCGTGCGAAGTGAAGCCCGACGGCTTGTCGACGATGACAAGGCCGTCGGGCGTGGTGTGCTTCTCGGTCATTTAGCGGTGTCGTCCGTCTCGTCGGCCTCGGTCTCGTCCTCGTCCGGCTTGCGGTACGGGTCCGCCTCGCCCGCGTACGCGGCGCCCGCGGACGCCTCGCGCACCTTCTCGTCGGACTGCCGCGCCTTGTCGAGGAGGTCCTCGATGTTCCGGGCGGTGTCCGGCAGGGCGTCCATGACGAAGGTCAGGGTCGGCGTGAACTTCACGCCCGCCGCCTTGCCGACCTCGGAGCGCAGGATGCCCTTGGCGCTCTCCAGGCCCGCCGAGGCGGCCTTGCGCTCCTCGTCGTCCCCGTAGACCGTGTAGAAGACGGTCGCCTCCCGCAGGTCACCCGTGACCCGGGTGTCCGTGATGGTGACGTGTGAGCCGAGCCGCGGGTCCTTGATCCCGCGCTGCAGCTTCTGGGCCACCACCTCTCGGATGAGGTCCGCCAGCCTTTTCGCCCGCGCGTTGTCGGCCACTGGTCCGTCTCCCGTTCTTTCTTCTCTTGCCTGATCTGGCTTCTCTTGCCTGATCCGGTCCTCTGCCCGATCCGGTCAGTCGTCGTCGCCGTGGAAGCGCCGCCTGACGGACAGCAGCTCCACCTCGGGGCGACCGGCCACCAGCCGCTCGCACCGGTCGAGCACGTCGCTGAGGTGGCCCGCGTCGCCGGACACCACGGCCAGACCGACGACGGCCCGGCGATGGAGGTTCATGTGCTCCACCTCCGCCGCGCTCACCGCGTACTTCCGCTGGAGCTCGGCGACGATCGGGCGGACGACGGAGCGCTTCTCCTTCAGCGAATGTACGTCGCCGAGGAGGAGGTCGAAGGACAGCGTCCCCACATACATGTGCAACCGGTTCACCCGCCGGTCCGGGATCGATGGCCCCGCCGTCCACCGGCGGGGGCATCAGAACCGTACAACGAACGGCCGGGGCCGATCGACGGATATTGTGCTCCGCCGACCGGCCCCGGACCGGTCACTCCCGGAAGTCGCGGTGCTTACACCCGCGGCTTCTCGCGCATCTCGTACGTCGCGATGACGTCGTCGACCTTGATGTCGTTGAAGTTTCCGAGGTTGATACCGCCCTCGAAGCCTTCGCGGATCTCGGTGACGTCGTCCTTGAAGCGACGCAGACCCTCGATGTTGAGGTTCTCCGCGATGACCTTGCCATCGCGCAGGAGGCGCGCCTTGGTGTTGCGCTTGACCTCGCCGGAGCGGATGAGCACACCCGCGATGTTGCCCAGCTTGGAGGAGCGGAAGACCTCGCGGATCTCCGCCGTGCCCAGCTCGACCTCTTCGTACTCCGGCTTGAGCATGCCCTTGAGGGCCGCCTCGATCTCCTCGATCGCCTGGTAGATGACCGAGTAGTACCGGACGTCCACGCCTTCGCGCTCGGCCATCTGCGCGGCACGCCCGGCGGCGCGCACGTTGAAGCCGATCACGATGGCGTCGGAGCCCATCGCCAGGTCGATGTCGGACTCCGTGACCGCACCGACGCCGCGGTGCAGGACGCGGATGTCGACCTCTTCGCCGACGTCCAGCTGGAGCAGGGAGGATTCCAGCGCCTCGACCGATCCGGACGCGTCGCCCTTGATGATCAGGTTGAGCTGCTGGACCTCGCCGGCCTTCAGCACCTTGTCCAGGTCCTCCAGCGACACGCGGCGCGTGCGCTTGGCGAACGCGGCGTTGCGCTCGCGGGCGGCGCGCTTCTCCGCGATCTGGCGGGCCGTACGGTCCTCCTCGACCACGATGAAGTTGTCACCGGCGCCCGGGACGTTGGTCAGACCCAGCACCTGGACCGGCGTGGACGGACCCGCCTCGGCGACGTTGTTGCCGTTGTCGTCGAGCATGGCGCGGACGCGGCCGTAGGCGTCGCCCACCACCATCGTGTCGCCGACCCGCAGGGTGCCTCGCTGCACGAGGACGGTAGCCACGGCACCGCGGCCGCGGTCGAGACGGGACTCGATCGAGATGCCCTGCGCGTCCTGGACCGGGTTGGCCCGCAGGTCGAGCGAGGCGTCCGCGGTGAGGACCACGGCCTCCAGCAGGGAGTCGATGTGCAGACCCTGCTTGGCGGAGATGTCGACGAACATGGTCTCGCCGCCGTACTCCTCGGCCACCAGGCCGTACTCGGTCAGCTGACCGCGCACCTTGGTCGGGTCGGCGCCCTCGACGTCGATCTTGTTGACCGCGACGACGATCGGCACGTCGGCCGCCTTCGCGTGGTTGAGCGCCTCGACCGTCTGCGGCATGACGCCGTCGTTGGCCGCGACGACCAGGATCGCGATGTCGGTCGACCGGGCACCACGGGCACGCATGGCGGTGAACGCCTCGTGACCCGGGGTGTCGATGAAGGTGATCTTGCGCTCTTCTTCGTTGACCTCGGTCGCGACCTGGTAGGCACCGATGTGCTGCGTGATGCCGCCGGCCTCGCCCGCGATCACGTTCGTCTTGCGGATGGCGTCGAGCAGTCGGGTCTTACCGTGGTCGACGTGACCCATGACGGTCACGACCGGCGGACGGACGACCAGGTCCTCCTCGGAGCCCTCGTCCTCGCCGAACTCCAGATCGAAGGACTCGAGCAGCTCGCGGTCCTCCTCCTCCGGGCTGACGATCTGAACCGTGTAGTTCATCTCGTCGGCGAGGAGCTGGAGCGTCTCGTCGGAGACGGACTGGGTCGCGGTGACCATCTCGCCGAGGTTCATCATGACCGCGACGAGCGACGCCGGGTTGGCGTTGATCTTCTCCGCGAAGTCGGTGAGCGACGCACCGCGCGACAGGCGAATGGTCTCGCCGTTGCCGCGAGGCAGCATCACGCCGCCGACCGACGGGGCCTGCATGGCCTCGTACTCCTGGCGCCTCTGCCGCTTCGACTTGCGACCGCGACGCGCGGGACCGCCGGGACGGCCGAAGGCGCCCTGCGTGCCACCACGGCCACCCGGACCACCGGGACGACCGCCGAAGCCGGGACGGCCACCGCCGCCACCGAAACCGCCGCCACCACCGGGACGACCGGCGAAACCGCCGCCGCCACCGGGACGACCGCCGCCACCGCCGCCACCGGGACGGCCGGCGAAGCCGCCGCCACCGGGACGACCGCCGCCGCCGGGACGACCGGCACCGGCGGGACCGCGACCGCCGCCACCGGGGCCGGGACGCGGGCCGGCAGCCGGGCGCTGCGGCATCATGCCGGGGTTCGGACGCGGGCCACCGCCGGGACGGGGACCGGCGCCGCCGCCCTGCGGACGCGGCATCGAGCCCGGGCTCGGACGGTTGCCGCCCGGAGCCTGGGGACGGGGACCGCCGCCCTGGCCGCCGGGACCCTGCGGACGCGGACCGGCGCCGGGGGCACCGGGACCGCCATGGCCACCGGGACGGGGCCCGCCCTGCGGACGGGGCGCCTGCGGGCGCGCCATGCCGGCGTTGCCGCCGGAGGTGAAGGGGTTGTTGCCCGGACGGGGACCGCCGGGACGGCCACCGGGACGCTGGCCCGGGGCGCCGGGACGCTGGCCACCGGGACGGCCCTGGCCGCCCTGCTGACCGCGCTCCTGACCCGGACCGGACGGACGGGCACCACCGGGCTTGGGAGCACCGGGACGCGCGCCACCGGGCTTCGGGCCGGCCGGAGCCTGCGACGAAGCGGCCGGGGCCGCCGGCGGAGCGGTGAACTCCGGCGCGGCCGGGGCCGGACGCGGCGCGGGCCTGGGGCCCGGCGTCGGGCGCGTGCCCTGGGACTGGGACTGGGACGGTGCCGGCGCGGGGGCCGACGGGGCCTCGGGCTGCTCGGCGGCCGCGGGCTTGGGAGCCGTCGGAGCCGCCGGAGCCGCGGGGCCCGGACGGGGCGCAGCCGGGCGGGCCGCCTGCGCCGGGGAAGGCGCCGACGGCCTGGGGGCAGCCTTCTTCGGGGCCGCGGGGCGACCGGCGGACCGGCCGTTTCCGCCACCCTGCTGGAAGGCGTCTGTCAGCTTGCGTACTACGGGCGCTTCGATCGTCGAAGACGCCGAACGGACGAATTCACCGAGTTCCTGGAGCTTGGCCATGACGACCTTGCTCTCGACGCCGAACTCCTTGGCGAGTTCGTAGACCCGGACCTTAGCCACTTCGCTCCTCTGAGGTCCGGGTTGCGTCCGGACCGTCGCTAGTTCATGGGCGTACTCATCGCGTACTCATCGAGTGCTCATCGCAATCTCGACCTGCTTTCGACTCGCGAGGTACCAGGCCGCGCGGGGTTCCGCGCGGCATGTCTTCCTTACCATGTTGCTCACGTGCTGCTTTCAGCAGCGTCGTCGCAACCTTGTGCCTGCTCGACGTAGTGGCGCAACGCCTTTACGTCGAGCGGACCCGGGACGCGGAGCGCCCGCGGGAACGCCTTGCGGCGCACTGCCTGGTCGACACAGACCGGCACGGGGTGCACGTACGCACCCCGGCCGGGCAGCGTACCGCGTGGATCAGGGGTGCAATCACCCTCGACCGCCACGGTGCGCAGCAGCGCGCTCTTGACCGCTCGCTCCCGGCACCCCACGCAGGTGCGCTCGGGGCATGCTCGGGTACGTGTCCGGCCAGACACTCCTAAGTCTACCTCCCCGGACCGACCTCACCCCTTCGGGGCAAGAATCGAACACGTGCCGCACACAAAGCTGTCGTGATCTCAGCGGCGTGCGGCCTGGATCTATTCCCCGCGGCCGCCGGACGGCCGGTCGGGCTGCTGGTCGTCGGGCTGCTCGGTGTCCGGGCGGATGTCGATCCGCCAGCCGGTCAGCCGGGCCGCGAGGCGGGCGTTCTGGCCCTCCTTGCCGATGGCCAGCGACAGCTGGTAGTCGGGCACGATCACGCGTGCGGAGCGGGCCGCCAGGTCCACGACCTCGACCTTGGAGACGCGGGCCGGGGAGAGCGCGTTCGCCACCATCTCCGCCGGGTCGTCCGACCAGTCGACGATGTCGATCTTCTCGCCGTTCAGCTCACCCATCACGTTGCGAACCCGGCCGCCCATGGGGCCGATGCAGGCGCCCTTGGCGTTCAGGCCGGAGCGGGTGGAGCGTACGGCGATCTTGGTGCGGTGGCCGGCCTCGCGGGCGATCGCGGAGATCTCGACGGATCCGTCGGCGATCTCCGGCACCTCCAGGGCGAACAGCTTCTTCACCAGGTTGGGGTGCGTGCGGGACAGGGTCACGGACGGACCGCGCACGCCCTTGGCCACGCGCACGACGTAGGAACGCAGTCGCGTGCCGTGCGGGTAGGTCTCGCCGGGCACCTGCTCCTGCACCGGCAGGATGGCCTCCAGCTTGCCGATGTCGACCAGCACGTTCTTCGGGTCGCGGCCCTGCTGGACGACGCCGGTGACGATGTCGCCCTCACGGCCTGCGTACTCGCCCAGCGTCGCGTCGTCCTCGGCGTCGCGCAGCCGCTGCAGGATGACCTGCTTGGCGGTGGTGGCGGCGATGCGCCCGAAGTCGGACGGGGTGTCGTCGAACTCGCGGGCCGCCTGGCCCTCGTCGAGGTCGTCGGGGTCTTCCTTCGCCCACACGGTCACGTGCCCGGAGTTCCGGTCGAGCTCCACGCGCGCGTGCCGGCGGCTTCCCTCGGTGCGGTGGTAGGCGATGAGGAGGGCCGACTCGATCGCTTCGACCAGCAGGTCGAAGGAGATCTCCTTCTCCCGCACCAAGCCCCGCAGGGCGCTCATGTCGATGTCCACGGCTACGCCTCCTCCTCTTCCGTCGTCTCGTTGTCGTTCTCGTTGTCGTGCACGTCGTGCACGTCGTGCTTGACGTGCTTGTCGTGCTTGTCGTGCTTGTCGCCGCTGTCCTTGGCGTCCTTGCGGTTGAACTCGACCTGCACGCGTGCCTTGTCGATGTCGCCGAAGGGCAGTCTGCGGGTGGTGGCCTTGCGGCCCTTGACCCCAGGTACTTCGAGGTCGAGTCCGTCCTCGTCCACGGCCAGGATGCGGGCGACCAGCTCGCCGCCCTCCTGCAGCTGGAACCGGACCAGGCGGTCGGTGGCGCGCACGTAGTGGCGGTGTTCGGTGAGCGAGCGCTCCGCGCCAGGGGTGCCGACCTCGAGGGTGTACTCCCCGTCGCCCATCGCGTCGCTCTCGTCGAGCTTCGCCGAGAGCGCGCGGCTCACATCGGCGATCCGGTCCAGGTCCGCTCCGGTGTCGGAGTCGACGACCACCCGCAGCACGCGCCTGCGGCCGACCGAGTCCACCGCGAGCTCTTCGAGGTCCAGTCCCTGGGAGGCGACGAGCGGCTCCAGCAGCTCTCGCAGCCTCTCGCTGTGGGTGGTGCTCATCCGGGTGACTCCTCGGCCGCGTGTGCTGTTGTGGGACGGTGCGCGTGTCTGGTCAAAGGGTATCCGGTCGCAGGGGGTGTTGCCGTCCACCGGGTCCCGGGGGTGCCGATCCGGGTCCGGGGGGTTCCGGCCCGGGGACATCCGGGTCCGCAGGGGTGATACGGGTCCGGTGGCGCCGATGAGTGGTGCCCGGGCGGGGCACGGGTACCGTGATCACCGGCAGGCCGCGGCGACGGGTTCCCGCCGTCCTGCCGTGTCGTGCCGCTCTGCCTCTGTCTGCTGTCGCCCCCTTGTCGCTTCGCCGCTTCGCCGCTTTGTCGCCTTTGCCGTCGCTTCCGTACGAGCCCTGTCGAGGACGTCTGCCGTGTCGCCTTCCCCATCGCCGCGCCTGCCTCTGGGGCCGCGCAGAAGGAGCCTGCTCGCATCGGCCGCCGGGGCCGCCCTGCTCGTCGGGTGCACGGGGGATCCGGACGCCGGGGACGCGGGGATCGATCCGTCTGCCGCCGAGCGGGTACGCGCGCGTGCGGCCCGGGACAGTGAGGGCCTCGCCGGGCGGTACGCGGCGGTGATGGCGGCGCATCCCGGGCTCGCGGAGCGGCTGGGGCCGCTGCGGGAGGAGGTCGTACGGCACGCGGAGGCGTTCGGCGGGGTGCGGGTGGCCTCGCCGGAGGTGTCGGGGACGGCGGTATCGCCGGAGGTGTCGGGGACGGCGGTGTCGCCGGAGGCGTCGCCGTCGGGGTCCGCTCGGGCCGCCGGGCCGGGTGACGCCGGTGGCGTGCCTGCGGACGAGAAGGGCGCTCTGGCGCTGCTCGCCGACGCCGAGCGGAAGCTGGCCGACCGGCGGGCCGGGGCGCTGCTCTCCGTGCCCGGCGAGTCGGCGCGGCTGCTGGCCTCGGTCGCGGCGGCCGGGGCCGCGCACGTTTTCCTGCTGACGGAGGGTGGCCGGTGAGCAAGGCGGACGACGGGCGGCTCGACGCCCTCCAGGCGGCGCTGGCGGCGGAGCACGCCGCCGTGTACGGCTACGGGGTCGTCGGTGGGCGGCTCGGCGAGGAACGGCGCACCGAGGCGCGGGCGGCGTACGACGCGCACCGGGCGCGCCGGGACGCGCTGGCGCGCGAGGTGCGGGACCTGGGCGGCGAACCGGTCGCCGCGGCGGCGGGGTACGCGCTCCCCTTCTCGGTGCCGGACTCGACGGCCGCGGTGCGGCTCGCGGCCGAGTTGGAGGACCGGGTGGCCGGGGTCTACTCCGACCTGGTGCGGGCCGCCGAGGGTGACGGACGGGCCGCGGCGGCCGGGGCGCTGCGCGAGGCGGCGGTCCGCGCGGCGCGATGGCGGAGCGGGAGCGTAGCCTTCCCTGGGCTCGCCGAGCGGGCCGGCACGGTGACGGCTCCACCGACTGCGTAACACGTACGGCTGTCCGTACGGGAAGGGAACGGCTCGCGCATGGCTTTCGAACCGCCGCGGCGTTTGATCAGGGCGTTCGGAGAGACGGCACCGGGTGGTGACGACTGGTTGACGACGCTGCCCGATGCTGTGGAGCGGGCCGTGGCGGTGCGGGAGTTGACCGTGGAGCGGGTGCAGGTGCCCGGGGGGCGCAGCAGCCTGGTGGTGCTGGTGCGGACGGCCGACGGGGCGCCTGCGGTGCTGAAGCTGGCTCCGCGCCGGGCGCGTCCGGAGAGTGAGCGGGCCGCGCTCGCGCACTGGGGCGGGCGAGGGGCCGTGCAGGTGCGCGAGGAGGCGGCCGAGGAGGGCGTGTTGCTGCTCGAGCGGCTGCATCCGGACGTGTCGGTGCGGTCGTTGCCGGAGGCGAAGGCGTTGCTGGAGGCCGCGGGGACGTTGCGGCGGCTGTGGGTGGAACCGCCCGTCTCTCATGCCTTCGAGACCGTGGCCGAGCGGACCGGGCGGCAGGCGGAGGCGATGCGGGCGGGCGCTGCGGGTGACGCGGATGTGGCACCGCTGGTCGACGCGGCGCTCGCGGTGCGCGAGGAGCTGTTGGCCGGGCCGCCGGAGGAGCGGTTGCTGCACGGGACGTTCCGGCAGAGCAAGGTGCTCGCCGGGGACCGGGTGCCGTGGCTGGCGGTGGGGCCCGATCCGGTGGTCGGGGAGAGCGCGTTCGATCTTGCGCGGTTGGTGCGGGACCGGGTGGAGGATCTGATCGCTCAGCCGTCGGGGGCGTCGACGACGCGGCGGCGGATCAAGCGGCTCGCGGAGTCGCTGGAGGTCGACCAGGAGCGGTTGCGCGGCTGGACGCTGTTCCGGGCGGTGGAGTCGGGGGTTCGGGCCCGGCGGGTGGGACGGGAGCAGGACGCGGAGCTGCTGCTGGAGTTCGCGGGCTGGGTGTGAGTGGGCCGTGCCTGCGCCTGCGGTGGTGGTGCGGGTGGGTGGGTGGGTGCGGATGCCTGCGGCGCCTGTGCGGGTTCGGTGGGGGTGCGCGTAGCGCCTTGGGTTCGGTGGGTGGTGCGGGGCCGGGGCGGGGGGTGTCCGTCCTCGGAACGGCGCGGAATCGGTCGGCCACAGAAGCGGGAGGCGTTGACGCGCCAACCGCTGCGGGCGGACACCCCCCCGCCCCGTCCCCTCCCCGCCGTACGCGAGTGCGGGTCGCCATCCCCCCCGGCGTCCCCTTCCCGCCGTGGCCCGCCCCTAGCTGCGGGCAGTCGTGCCGCTGGGGCGGCACGGGTGGGCGCAGCGGCACCCGGCAGCGCCGGGCCACGCCTCTCCTCGCCCCGCACCCACCCCGGGCCACCGGACGGCGCCGGGACGCGGCCCGCACCACCCCGGCCCACCGGGAAACGCCGGGACGCGGACCGCCCCACCCCGGCCCACCGGGCGACGCCGGGCCACGTGACCCGCCCCCGCCGGGGGCCAGGGCACGGGGCGGGGCGGGGCGTGATCGTCCGGGGTCAGCTGGTGAGGCGGGTGAGGGCCTCCTCGACCGTTACCTCCTCGCGCTCCCCCGTGCGGCGGTCCTTCAGTTCGACGACGCCCTCGGCCGAGCGGCGGCCGGCCACCAGGATCTGCGGGACGCCGATGAGTTCGGCGTCGGTGAACTTGACGCCGGGAGAGACTCCCGCGCGGTCGTCCACCAGGACGCGGACACCCGCCGCGGCCAGCTTGTCGGAGACGTCGAGGGCCAGCTCGGTCTGCAGGGCCTTGCCCGCGGCGACGACGTGGACGTCGGCGGGGGCGACCTCCCTGGACCAGACGAGGCCCTTGTCGTCGGCGTGCTGCTCGGCGAGGGCGGCCACCGCGCGGGAGACGCCGATGCCGTAGGAACCCATCGTCACGCGGGCCGGCTTGCCGTTCTGGCCGAGGACGTCGAGCTTGAGGGCGTCGGCGTACTTGCGGCCCAGCTGGAAGATGTGGCCGATCTCGATGGCGCGGTCCAGCTTGAGGCCGGTGCCGCACTTCGGGCAGGGGTCGCCCTCCCGGACGACCACGACGTCGACGTAGGTGTCGACCTCGAAGTCGCGGCCCGCCACGACGTTCCTGGCGTGGGTGTCGGCCTTGTTGGCGCCAGTGATCCATGCGGTGCCGGGCGCGACGCGGGGGTCGGCGATGTACTTGACCTTGTCGCCCAGGCCCTGCGGGCCGACGTAGCCGCGGACCAGGTCGGGACGGCCCACGAAGTCCTCCGCGGTGACCAGTTCGACCGTGGCGGGCGCGAAGTGCGCCTCCACCTTGTCCAGGTCGACCTCGCGGTCGCCGGGGACGCCCACGGCGACGATCTCGCCGTCCACCTTCACCAGGAGGTTCTTGAGGGTCGCGGACGCCTCGACGCCGAGGGACGCGGCCAGGGTCTCGATGGTGGGGGTGTCGGGGGTCGGGATGTCCTCCGCCGCGGGGGCGTCCGTCGCGTCCACGGGCGTGAGGGCGAAGGTGATCGCCTCCGTGTTGGCGGCGTAGTCGCAGTTCGGGCAGTCCGCGAAGGTGTCCTCGCCGGCCTCGGCGGGGGCCAGGAACTCCTCCGACTTGGATCCGCCCATCGCGCCGGCGGTCGCCGCGCAGATGCGGTAGTCGAGGCCGAGGCGCTCGAAGATGCGCTGGTAGGCGGCGCGGTGCAGGGCGTAGGACTCGGCGAGGCCCTCGTCGGCGACGTCGAAGGAGTAGGAGTCCTTCATGAGGAACTCGCGGCCGCGCAGGATGCCGGCCCGGGGGCGGGCCTCGTCGCGGTACTTGTTCTGGATCTGGTACAGGATGACGGGCAGGTCCTTGTAGGAGGACGCCTGGTCCTTCACCAGGAGGGTGAAGATCTCCTCGTGGGTGGGGCCGAGGAGGTAGTCGCCGCCCTTGCGGTCCTGGAGGCGGAAGAGTTCGGGGCCGTACTCCTGCCAGCGGCCGGTGGCCTCGTAGGGCTCGCGCGGCAGCAGGGCGGGGAGCTGGACCTCCTGGGCGCCGATGGCGTCCATCTCCTCGCGGACGATGCGCTCGATGTTGCCGAGGACCTTCTTGCCGAGCGGCAGCCAGCTCCACAGGCCGGCGGCGGTGCGGCGCACGTAGCCGGCGCGGACCAGCAGCTTGTGGCTGAGGACCTCGGCGTCCGCCGGGTCGTCGCGCAGCGTCTTCGCCATCAACTTCGACATGCGCTGGACCGGTGCCTTGGCCATGGTTCTCGTGTCTCCTGCTGCGTAAGGGTGGTGCTAGGAGGTTAGCCGGGCGGTCCGGTGCGGTGGAAATCGGTTATCGACCGGCCGGCCGCCTGCGCAGCGGGAGCGTGGCGCCCATCACCGCGTACGGCTTGGGGGCGCTCGGGAAGTGGACCTGGCGGGCGAGGTCCTGGTAGCCGAGGGAGCGGTAGAGGCCGCGGGCGGGGCTCTCGGTGTCGATGGCGGAGAGGATCGAACGGGGCTCGGCGGCGCCGTCGGTGATCCTGGTGATGAGGGCGCGGCCCGCGCCGCGGTTCTGGTGGGCCGGGTGGACGTGGAGTTCCGTGATGACGAAGGAGTCGTCGAGCCAGTCGTCGGTCCCCTGGGCGCGCAGGCAGGGCTCGACGACCGTGGACCACCACTGGGCGCGGTCGTTGGGCATGCCGTAGACGAAGCCGACGAGACGGTCCCCGTCGGTGGCGCCGAGGGCTCTGGCACCCGGCTGGGTCATGTGGCGCAGGACGATCTGCCGGCGGACGGCCACCTCGTCGGGGCCGAGGCCGAACGCGGCGGCTTGGACGGACAGCGCCTCGTCGACGTGCGCGGACAGGTCCAGTGGGCCGATCACGAGGTCCATGGCGGGGAGCCTACAGGGGGGACCAGGCAGGTGGACGGGTGCGGTTCGTGCGCCGGGAACGCCGGGGGTTTCAGAACAGCACGCTCATGAAGGCGTCGACTTCACGGAACCCGACGCGCCGGTACGTGCGCCTCGCCGCGGTGTTGAAGTCGTTGACGTAGAGGCTCGCCACCGGGGCCACGTCGGCGAGGGCGTAGCGCAGGACCGCCGCCATGCCGGGCGCCGCCAGGCCCTTGCCGCGGTACTCGGGGGCCACCCACACGCCCTGGATCTGGCAGGCGCGGTCGGTGGCGGCGCCGATCTCGGCCTTGAAGACGACCTTGCCGTCGGCGTCGAAGCGGGCGAAGGAGCGGCCGGAGCCGACGAGTTCGGCGACCCGGGCCTGGTAGAGCAGACCGCCGTCGCCGGCCATCGGGGAGATGCCGACCTCCTCGGTGAACATCGCCACGCAGGCGGGCATGATCCGTTCCATCTCGTCCTTGCGGACGCGGCGGACGTAGGGGTCCGGGGCGACGTCGTCGGGGAGGTGGTCGGTGACCATGAGGGGCTGGTGGGCGCGGACCTCGCGGGCGGGTCCCCAGCCCGGTTCGAGCAGCCGCCACAGCTGGGCGGTCGGTTCGGCGGGGCCGACGATCGAGGAGCAGCGGCGGCCGGCCCGGCGGGCGCGGTCGGCGAAGGCACGGACGGCACGCTCGGTGGCGCAGATGGGGACGAGGTTGGCGCCCGCGTAGCACAGGGACGTGAGCATGCCGTGCTCGTACCAGCCCCACATCTCGCCGCCGAGGCGCCACGGGTCGAGTCCGGCGATCTGCACGCGGGCGGTCACGAAGGCGTTCGCGACCGGCTCGCGGTCGAGGACGGCGAGCGCGGCTTCCAGGTCGCTCGGTTCGAGCACGCGGGAGGTGGTCTGCGTCAACACGTGCGGGGGCCTCACCCTGAGATCTGCTGGTCTCCGCACTGTACCTGTCGTGCATATGCCGCGCCGCCCCCCGGGGGTGACGCGGCATCGGCGGGCGGTTCAGCCGGCGATGGAGACCGAGGGTTCGCCGGAGGTCACGCCGTCCTTCTCCATCTGTTCGGCGATCTTCATGGCCTCCTCGATGAGGGTCTCCACGATCTTGGACTCGGGGACGGTCTTGATGACCTCGCCCTTGACGAAGATCTGGCCCTTGCCGTTGCCGGAGGCGACGCCGAGGTCGGCCTCGCGGGCCTCGCCGGGGCCGTTGACGACGCAGCCCATGACGGCGACCCGCAGCGGCACCTCCATGCCCTCCAGACCGGCGGTGACCTCCTCGGCCAGCTTGTACACGTCGACCTGGGCGCGGCCGCAGGACGGGCAGGAGACGATCTCCAGGCCGCGCTGGCGCAGGTTCAGCGACTCCAGGATCTGGATGCCGACCTTGATCTCCTCGACCGGCGGGGCGCTCAACGACACGCGGATGGTGTCGCCGATGCCCTGGGAGAGCAGCGCGCCGAAGGCGACGGCCGACTTGATCGTGCCCTGGAAGGCGGGGCCGGCCTCGGTGACGCCGAGGTGGAGGGGGTAGTCGCACTGGGCGGCGAGCTGGCGGTAGGCCTCGACCATGACGACCGGGTCGTTGTGCTTGACCGAGATCTTGATGTCCCGGAAGTCGTGCTCCTCGAAGAGCGACGCCTCCCAGAGAGCCGACTCGGCCAGCGCCTCCGGGGTCGCCTTCCCGTACTTCTGGAGCAGGCGCCGGTCCAGGGAGCCCGCGTTCACGCCGATGCGGATGGGCGTGCCGTGGTCCTTCGCCGCCTTGGCGATCTCCTTGACCTTGTCGTCGAACTGCTTGATGTTGCCCGGGTTGACCCGGACCGCCGCGCAGCCCGCCTCGATGGCGGCGAAGACGTACTTGGGCTGGAAGTGGATGTCCGCGATCACCGGGATCTGCGACTTCTTGGCGATCACCGGCAGCGCGTCGGCGTCGTCCTGCGTGGGGCAGGCCACCCGGACGATCTGGCAGCCCGACGCCGTCAGCTCGGCGATCTGCTGGAGCGTCGCCCCGATGTCGGAGGTGCGGGTCGTGGTCATGGACTGCACCGACACGGGGGCGTCGCCGCCCACCGCCACGGAGCCGACCTGGATCTGCCGGCTCTTGCGGCGCTCCGCGAGCCTGGTCGGAACGTCCGGCATGCCGAGAGAAATCGCAGTCATCTGCTGTGCAACCCCAAGTCGTGGATCAAGGTCCGGTCCCGTCAGCGGCGGGCTCAGGCAATCGAGATTACGGCACCGACGTGAACGCCGGGCACGCGGCGTACGGCAGATGCACCCTTTGGCGCCCATCTGCCGGGCGGGACGAGTGAAGCCCGGTCCGGAGGGACAGGCTCTCCGGATCGGGCTTCTCATCGGATCGGTCGGACGGTCCGCAGATCGGGTGGTCGGGCCGGTGCCGCGGGCGTCCGGCGTCAGGTGATGCGCACCGGGTTGACGACGTCCGCGACCAGTACGAGCAGCGTGAAGCAGACGAAGACGCCCGCCACCACGTAGGCCACCGGCATCAGCTTCGCCACGTCGAAGGGGCCCGGGTCGGGCCTGCGCAGCACCCTGGCCGCGCCGCGGCGCAGCGACTCCCACAGCGCGCCCGCGATGTGACCGCCGTCGAGCGGCAGCAGCGGGAGCATGTTGAAGAGGAACAGGGAGAGGTTGAAGCCGGCCACCAGCATGACGAACATGGCGAGCTGCTGGGTGGGCGGGATGTCCAGGGTGGCGATCTCGCCGCCGACGCGGGCGGCGCCGACGACGCCCATCGGGGAGTCGGCCTCGCGGGGTCCGTCGCCGAAGGCCGCGTCCCACAGGGCGGGGATCTTGGCGGGCAGGGCGGCGAGGCTGTCGACGGCGTCGCCGATCCGGTCGCCCATCCAGGTCACGGACTGGCCGAAGTCCTGCTTCACGACGCCGGTGGCGGAGCTGAAGCCGAGGAAGCCGGCCGTGACGTACTCGCCCTGGACGATCTGCCCGTTGGAGTCCTTCTTGGCGACCTTGTTGGTGGCGATGGTCGCGTGGAGGGTGATCTCCTCACCCTTGCGCTCGACGACGACCGGCACGTCGTCGCCGGGGTTGGCACGGATCAGGTCGGAGAGCCTGTCCCAGTCGTCCGTCCGCACGCCGTCGAAGGCGACGATCTTGTCGCCCGCCCTGAGGCCCGCCGCGGCGGCCGGGGAGGCCGGGTCGGACTTGGTGCAGTCGTCGCGGTTCTCGCTCTGTGAGATGACGCACTGCGAGACGGAGCTGACGGTGGTGGTCTGCTGCGAGATGCCGAAGCCCATCAGCACGGTGAGGAAGAGCACCACCGCGAGAACGAGGTTCATGAACGGGCCGGCGAACATGACGATGACGCGCTTCCACGGCTTGCGCGTGTAGAAGAGGCGCTTCTCGTCACCGGGCTGCAGTTCCTCGAAGGCGGCCGAGCGGGCGTCCTCTATCATCCCGCGCCAGGGCGAGGTGGAGCGTGCCTCCATGCGGCCGTCGGGCCCGGGCGGGAACATGCCGATCATGCGGATGTAGCCGCCGAACGGGATGGCCTTGACCCCGTACTCGGTGTCGCCCTTCTTCTTCGAGAAGATCGTCGGTCCGAAGCCCACCATGTACTGCGGCACGCGGATGCCGAACATCTTGGCCGTGGAGAGGTGACCCAGCTCGTGCCAGGCGATGGAGAACAGCAGTCCGACGGCGAAGAGGACTATGCCGAGGATGAACATCAGGGTCGTCATGCACGGGCCTCCGCCGTCTGTGCCGCCAGTTGCCGGGCCCGGGCGCGTGCCCAGGTCTCCGCTTCGAGGACGTCCGCGACGGTGAGCGAGGTTCCCGTACGGGGGGTGCCGTGCTCCTCGACCACCCGCGTGACGGTCTCCATGATCCCGAGAAACGGCAGGGCGCCGCGCCGGAACGCCTCGACGCACTCCTCATTGGCGGCATTGAACACCGCCGGGGCCGTGCCCGCGAGCTGTCCGACGTGCCTGGCCAGGCCGACGGAGGGGAAGGCCTCGTTGTCCAGCGGGAAGAACTCCCAGGTGGAGGCCTTGCTCCAGTCGAAGGCGGGGGCGGCGTCGGGGACGCGTTCGGGCCAGCCGAGGCCCACGGCGATGGGCCCGCCCATGTCGGGGGGCGTGGCGTGGGCCAGCGTCGATCCGTCCGTGTACTCGACCATCGAGTGGACATACGACTGCGGGTGCACGACCACCTCAATGCGGTCGAAGGGAATGTCGTAGAGCAGGTGGGCCTCGATCACCTCCAGGCCCTTGTTGACGAGGGTCGCGGAGTTGATCGTGATCACCGGGCCCATGGCCCAGGTGGGGTGGGCGAGGGCGTCCTCGACCGTGACGGTGGCCAGCTCGGCCTTCGTACGGCCCCGGAACGGACCGCCGGACGCCGTCACGACCAGCTTGCGCACGTCGGCGCGGGTGCCGGCGGCCAGCGCCTGGAAGAGGGCGGCGTGCTCGGAGTCGACCGGGATGATCTGACCCGGCTTGGCCAGCGCCTTGACCAGCGGACCGCCGACGATGAGCGACTCCTTGTTGGCCAGCGCGAGGGTGCGGCCCGCCTCCAGCGCGGCAAGGGTCGGCGCGAGTCCGATGGAGCCGGTGATGCCGTTGAGCACGGTGTGGCATGCGGAGGCGGCGACCTGGGTGGCCGCCTCCGGTCCGGCGAGGATCTCGGGGAGCGGCTCCCCGGCGCCGTACTGGGCGCCGAGCGCCTCCCGGAGCGCCGGCACGACGTCCTCGCGGGCGACGGCGACGGTCCGTGCCTTCAGCCGGTACGCCTGCTCGGCGAGGAGGGCGACCCGGCCGCCGTTGGCGGACAGGGCGGTGACCCGGAAGCGGTCCGGGTTGCGCAGCACGAGGTCGATGGCCTGGGTTCCGATCGACCCGGTGGACCCGAGGATCACCACGTCCTTCGGGCCGTCGCCCGCCACCGGGTCGTAGACGAGGTGGGGGTCGGCGAGTGGGGCTGGACTGTCGCTCATCCCCCCATTGTGTCCGCAACGGCCCTCCGGGAGGACAGCGCGTCCCTCGCTCGGGTGTCGCGCCCGCGCGCGAGGGCGGCCGACGCGCGCCCCGCCGCGGGCCCGTGGGGTGCCCCCGGCGTCCGTGCGGGGCCGGGGGCTCGGCCCCGGGCCGCGGCTTCCGCGGCCCGGGCGCCGGGGCGGCGCCCGCCCCTTTCGGCGGGACGCCCGGGTTCGTCCTCCGACGGCTCACCTCTGTGACGGGACCGCGGCCCGGCACCGCCTTCCCGGCGGGCCGGGCCCACGGCTCAGCCGATGGCGCGGCGGACGTTCTCCCGCTCGGAGGGGCCCGGTGCCGCGTCCGCGATCCACGGACCGTTGCCCGACGGGTCCACGACGCCCTCCTCCAGCCATGCGTACGCGCCGCCCAGCACGCCCTTGACCACCTTGCGGTCCAGGTCGTCCGTGTTGCTCCACAGGCGGCCGAAGAGCTCGTCGACGCGGATGCGGGACTGGCGGCAGAAGGCGTCGGCGAGCTGGTAGGCCTCACGGCCGTGTTCGCCCTTGGCCCGCAGGTGCTCGGCGCGGACACAGGCGGCGCTCATCGCGAACAGCTCCGCGCCGATGTCGACGATCCGGCCCAGGAAGCCCTGCTTGGTCTCCATCCGGCCCTGCCAGCGGGACATGGCGTAGAAGGTGGAGCGGGCGAGCTTGCGGGCGGTGCGTTCCACGTAGCGCAGGTGCCCGGACAGGTCGGGGTGCCCGGACGGGTGGAAGTCGGCGTACGAGCGCGGGAGTTGGCCGGGCCCGGCGACGAGCTTCGGCAGCCACTTCGCGTAGAAGACGCCGGCCTGTGCGCCCGCCCGCGCCTTGTCGGACAGGGTCTTGTCCGGGTCGATCAGGTCACCGGCGACGGAGAGGTGGGCGTCGACGGCCTCGCGGGCGATCAGCAGGTGCATGATCTCGGTGGAGCCCTCGAAGATGCGGTTGATGCGCAGGTCCCGAAGGAGCTGCTCGGCGGGGACCGCGCGCTCGCCGCGGGCTTCGAGGGAGGCCGCGGTCTCGAAGCCCCGGCCGCCGCGGATCTGGACCAGTTCGTCGGCGATCAGGCAGGCCATCTCGGAGCCGTAGAGCTTGGCGAGGGCGGCTTCGATGCGGATGTCGTTGCGGTCCTCGTCGGCCATCTGGGAGGAGAGGTCCACGACCGCTTCGAGGGCGAAGGTCGTCGCCGCGATGAAGGAGATCTTGGAGCCGACCGCCTCGTGCAGCGCGACGGGCTTGCCCCACTGCTCGCGCACCGCCGACCACTCGCGGGCGATCTTCAGGCACCACTTGCCGGCCCCCACGCACATCGCCGGGAGCGACAGGCGGCCGGTGTTCAGCGTGGTCAGGGCGATCTTCAGGCCGGCGCCCTCGGGGCCGATGCGGTTCGCGGCCGGGACCCGGACGCGGTGGAAGCGGGTGACGCCGTTCTCCAGGCCGCGCAGGCCCATGAAGGCGTTGCGGTTCTCGACGGTGATGCCCTCGGAGGCGGCCTCGACCACGAACGCGGTGATGCCCCCCTTGCCGCCCTCGCCGCTCTCGCCGTCCTGCGGCTTCGGGACGCGGGCCATGACCACGAGGAGGTCGGCGACCACCCCGTTGGTGGTCCACAGTTTCACTCCGTCGAGCACGTAGTCGTCGCCGTCCCGGACCGCCGTGGTGGCCAGCCGTGCCGGGTCGGAGCCGACGTCCGGCTCGGTCAGCAGGAAGGCGGAGATGTCGGTGCGGGCGCAGCGCGGCAGGAACGTGTCCTTCTGCTCCTGGGTGCCGAACATCTTCAGCGGCTGCGGCACGCCGATCGACTGGTGGGCGGAGAGCAGCGCGCCGATCGCGGGGTTCGCCGATCCGACCAGGGCGAGGGCCTTGTTGTAGTAGACCTGGGTCAGGCCGAGGCCGCCGTACTTGGTGTCGATCTTCATGCCGAAGGCGCCCAGCTCCTTCAGCCCGGTGATCACGTCGTCGGGGATCCGCGCGTCCCGTTCGATCACCGCTCCGTCGATCTTCGTCTCGCAGAAGTCGCGCAGCTTGGCGAGGAACTCCTCGCCCCGCTGGACGTCCTCGTCGGGAGGGAGCGGGTGCGGGTGGAGGAGGTCGAGGCGGAAGCGGCCGAGGAAGAGCTCCTTGGCGAAGCTGGGCTTGCGCCAGTCCTGCTCGCGAGCCGCCTCCGCGACCTGGCGGGCCTCACGTTCGGTGACGGTGGGTCGAGTGGATCGGGAGGAGGGGGTGGATGGTGCGGACATGAGGCTCACCTCGCCACGAATCGTCCTGCACGAACATGCGGACGTACGTTACTGGTTGGTGCTACTCGATCGTATGTACCCGATTCCGGGCACCCCAGCCACCCCTCGCGCGGCCGTTCGGCCGATACTGCGGGAGAGAGCCGGCGCGCAGAAAGCGGAGGAAAGAGCAGTCGAAGCGCTTCGACGGGCTATGGACACCCTTCCGCACTGAGGCTACTGTCGAACCACCCTCGCCCGCCCCTGTCCGTACCGCGCGCTGTCGAAGCGCTTCACACTGCTTGGAGAGCTGGATGGTCACTCTCGCCGAGGTCGCCCAGCACGCCGGAGTCTCGGCCAGCACGGTGAGCTATGTCCTCAGCGGCAAGCGGTCCATCTCCACCACCACCCGGCAGCGGGTCGAGGAGAGCATCAGGAAGCTCGGCTACCACCCGAACGCCGGCGCCCGGGCCCTGGCCAGCAGCAGGTCGAACATCATCGCCCTCATGATCCCGCTGCGTACCGACATGTACGTGCCGGTGATGATGGAGATCGCCATCGCGGTCGCGGCCGGTGCGCGGACCCACGGGTACGACATCCTGCTGCTCACCGACGAGGAGGGCCCCGACGCGGTGCGCCGCGTCACCGGCAGCGGTCTGGCCGACGCGATGATCCTCATGGACGTCGAACTCGACGACGAGCGGCTCCCGCTGCTGCGCGGCACCCACCAGCCGTCCGTCCTCATCGGGCTCCCCGCCGACACCGAGGGCCTGACCTGCGTCGACTTGGACTTCCGGGCGACCGGCGCGCTGTGTGTGGAGCACCTGGCGCAGCTGGGGCACCGCGACGTCGCCGTCATCGGCGAGGCCGCCGCCGTCTACGAACGGCACACCGGCTTCGCCGAGCGGACCCTCGACGGCCTGCGCTCCCGCGCCCGGGAGCTGGGACTGCGGCTGCTGCACCGGCCCTGCGACGGCGGGTACGACGCGATGGCGGCAACGCTGGCCCGCGTCTTCGACGAACGCCCGGACACCACGGGGTTCGTGGTCCAGAACGAGTCGGCGGTCGAGCCGCTGCTCGCCCTGCTGCGCCAGCAGGGCCGGGCCGTGCCGGAGGACGTGTCGGTGGTCGCGGTCTGCCCCGAGCAGGTCGCCGTCCAGGCCTCGGTGCGGCTCACCTCGGTCGCGGTGCCCGCGCAGGAGATGGGACGGCGGGCCGTGGAGCAACTGGTCGCCAAGCTCGACGGCCGCGGGAGCGACGAGGTCGTGCTGCTCGCGCCGGAGCTGACCGTCCGGGCCAGCACGGGGCCGGCGCCCGCCCGGCCGTAGCGCCCTGCCGAACCGCCCGGCCGTAGGGCCCAGCAAACCGCCCTGCGAAACGCCCAGCCGCAGCGCCCGTCCGCCGCTCGCCCGCACCCCGCCGACCTCGTCGCCCCGCTGCCCTCGTCATCCCGCTGCCCTCGTCATCCCGCTGCCCTCGTCATCCCGCAGGACTCTCCCAGGAGCATGCCTCGTGACCCAGCCTGCCCAGACACCGTCCAAGGTCAGCCTCGCCCAGTCCTCCCCCACCGTCGGCACGCTCCGCGAGCGGGACGGCGCCCTGGAGTGGAGCGGTCGTCAGGAGACCGTCCGGATCGAGCCGTGGGGCCCCGACGCCGTCCGGGTACGGGCCCGGCTCGGCGGCCCGGTACTGGAGGACCTGCCGGGGGCGCTCGCGGCCGAGGCTCCCGCGACCGAGAGCGCCGTCAAGATCGAGGACGGGCACGGCTCCCTCACCGTCGGCGCGCTGACCGCGGAGGTCGGCCCCGAGGGGCTGGTGCGTTTCGTGCGCACGGCGGACGGCGGTGAGCTGCTGGCCGAGGAGCGCGCCCACTTCTGGTGGCCCGGTCCGCGCCTGTACACGGCGGTCGGAGGCGGCCACCACCGGCTGGAGCAGCGTTTCGCCGCGTACGAGGGCGAGAGGCTGTACGGCCTCGGTCAGCACCAGCACGGCAGGCTCGACCAGAAGGGCCTGGTCGTGGACCTGGTCCAGCGCAACGCCGAGGTCTCCATACCGGTCCTCACCTCCAGCCGCGGCTACACGCTGTTGTGGAACAACCCGGCGATCGGCCGCGTGGAGCTGGCGCACAACGGCACCCGGTGGGTCGCCGACTCGGCCCGGCAGATCGACTACTGGATCACCGCCGGAGACCCGGCCGACACCCAGCGCCGCTACAGCGCGGTGACCGGCCGTACGCCGATGCTGCCGGCCTGGGCGGCGGGCTTCTGGCAGTGCAAGCTGCGCTACCGCACCCAGGACGAACTGCTCGCCGTGGCCCGTGAGTACAAGCGGCGCGGACTGCCGATCGACGCGATCGTCTGCGACTTCTTCCACTGGACGCATCTGGGTGAGTGGAGGTTCGACCCGGCCGAGTGGCCCGACCCCGCGGCGATGGTCCGTGAGCTGGACGAGCTGGGCGTCAAGCTGGTCGTCAGCGTCTGGCCTTCGGTGTCGCCGCTGTCCGAGAACCACCCGGTGATGGAACAGCGCGGCCACTTCATCGGCACCGAGTACGGCCCCCTGGCGCACGCCGACTGGCCGGACAAGGGGGTGGCGTCCACGGTCCAGGTGGCCTTCTACGACGCCACCAACCCCGGGGCCCGGGAGTTCGTGTGGTCCAAGGTCAAGGAGAACTACCTGGACCCGTACGGCATCACGGCCTTCTGGCTGGACGCCTGCGAGCCGGAGCTGAAGCCGGGGTTCCCGGAGAACCTGCGCTACTGGGCGGGTCCGGGCCTGGAGGTCGGCAACCTCTACCCGGCCGAGAACGCGCGCACCTTCGACGAGGGACTGCGCGCCTCCGGCGTGGACGAGGTGATCACCCTCAACCGCTCGGCGTGGGCGGGCAGTCAGCGCCACGGCGCCGCCCTGTGGTCCGGTGACATCGGCACCGACTTCGCGACCCTGCGCCGCCAGATCGCCGCGGGTCTCAACACGGCGCTCTCCGGCATCCCCTGGTGGAACACCGACATCGGCGGCTTCCACGGCGGCGACCCGGACGACCCGGCCTACCGCGAGGTGCTGGTCCGCTGGTTCCAGTTCGGGGCGCTGTCCCCGCTGATGCGGCTGCACGGCTTCCGCGACCCGGGCATGCCGCTCGGCCCCGACATGACCGGCGGCCCGAACGAGGTGTGGTCCTACGGCGAGCGGGCCTACCCGATCCTGGAGGAGTACCTGCGGTTGCGCGAGCGGCTCAAGCCGTACGTGCTCGACGTCATGCGCGAGGCCCACGAGGAGGGGCTGCCGGTGATGCGGCCGCTGTTCCTGGAGTTCCCCGGGGACGAGGCGGCCTGGGCGGTGGACGACGCCTACCTCTTCGGCCGGGACCTGCTGGTGGCGCCGGTGCTGGCGGCGGGCGCGACGGTCCGGACGGCGTATCTCCCGGCGGGGGCGCGCTGGACGGACGCGTGGACCGGTGAGACGTACGAGGGCGGGGCGGCCGTGACGGTGGACGCGCCGCTGGACCGGATTCCGCTGTTCCTCAGGGACGGCGCCCGGCTGCCGATCGTGGCGGACGCGGACGCGGACGCGGAGTGAGCGAAGGGGCCGGTCCCGGGACCGGCCCCTCGGCTGTGGTTCGGCCTGGCGCGGTCAGCCGCCGCTGACGGTCAGGTTGTCGGTGCGGAAGTCCAGGCCGCCGGCGGACGAGGTGATCTCGTAGCCGAACTGCACGTCACCGATGGTCTCGTTGCCCATCCAGCCCTTGGTGTCCTTGATCCACTTCAGGATCGGGAGGATGTTCACCGTGCCGGCGTCCGAGTCCGAGGTACGCAGGAACGAGAAGACCTCGTTGGCTCCGTTGTTCCCCTTGTAGACGTTCCAGGTGTGGCCGCCGAGGCTGACGGTCCCCTGCGAGGTGCCGAGGGGGCCGACGGCGCCGTTGTAGTTGACCCAGAGCATGATCTCGTAGTCGTAGTCCGTGTCCCAGATGTCGTACGACGTGTTGTACGCGCCGGACGACGGGACCGTGACGTCGTAGGTGCTGGTGAGCGAGGAGAGGGACGCGATCGGCTTGTTGATCACCTTCTTGGCGTTCGGGTAGGACTTGATGCCGCCGGTGTTCGGGTGGTCGGCCCAGACGCCCCAGTCGGTACCGGAGTTGGCCCACACGCACTGGCTGCCGGCTCCGGAGCCCCAGATGTTGTTGTAGAGCGTGTAGCCGTTCAGCGTGGTGTTGCCCCACTGGTCGCAGGAGTTCCAGACGGCGGCCTGGGCGGGGGCGGAGGCGAGCCCGACGGTGGCGCCGAGCGCGAGTGCCGGGGCGAGGAGGGCGGTCAGGGTACGCGTGCGGGTGGTGCGGGTGCGTGGTGCCATGGCGTTTCCTTCCATGGGTGGGGGGACGTGCGCTGGTGTCACCGCGCCTCGATGTGGACGACGCGGTCCTCCCCGGCGACGAGGTCGAGCGGTTCGGCGCCGGAGGGAGTCCTGAGTTCGATGCGGTGGGTGCGGTCCGGGCGCAGGACGGCCCGCGCGCTGCCGTCCGGCGTCCAGGTGAGGTCGAGCGAGGCCCCGAACCGGGTGCGTACGCCCGCGAGTCGGCCCTGCGGGCAGGAGGCGGGCAGGGCCGGCAGCAGGACCAGCCGGCCGGGGGTGGACTGCACGAGCATCTCGATGAGCACGGCGGGCAGGGCGTGCGCGGCGTCCGCGTTGTAGACGTCGCGGTGGGGGTAGTGCGCGCTCATCAGGGAGGCGTGGAAGAAGTCGCCGTCGAGCACCTGGCCGAGGGCGTGGGCGACCCGGGCGCCGTCCCTCAGGCGGGCGGCGACCAGGGCGTGGTGGAGGTGGCCGTGGGCGGAGTCGTTCTCTGCGCCGCGCAGTTCGAGGGCCCGGCGGGCGGCCTCGGCGAGGTCGGGGGTGTCGTACGGGTTGATCTCGTCGAGGGGCCAGACGCCGTAGAGGTGGCTGAGGTGGCGGTGTTCGTAGGTGTCCGCCAGGCCGGGCCGCGCCCACTCCGCGAGGGCGCCGTCGGCGTTGACCCGGTGCGGCGGGAGACGGCCGGCGAGGGCGCGCCAGCCGGCGGCGTGCTCGGGGTGGTGGTCGGCGGCGGTCAGCAGGGCGTGCCGGGCGGCGGAGAGGTCCATGGCCGCGTCGAGGGTGCCCCAGCTCGCGTTCGCCGGGCGGTTCTCCGGTGAGTAGGAGGGGACGACGACCAGGTGCCCTTCGTCGTCGGTGCGGGTGAGGAAGTCCTCGTAGAAGAGGGCGACTTCGGCGAGCGCGGCGGCGGTGCGCGGGTCCCGACCGCCGTAGGTCTCGTCGTGGTCGACGAGAGGCTTGAGCAGCCAGTCGGCGCCCGCGGTCCACAGGTGCAGCGGGTAGGCGCGGCTGAAGTGGCAGGTGTGGCCGCTCTCGCCGTCGGTGTGCGAGGGCGCGACGACGCCGCGGGCACCGAAGATCTCGCGGGCGTTGTCCCGCCAGTGCGGGAGCTGGCGGTGGACCAGGGCGGCGTGGGCCTCGGTGACCTCGGGAAGGGCGGCCGCCGCGGCGGAGGCGGTCTGGAGGTTCAGGTTGGCGTTGGTGGTGAAGGCGCCGGACCAGGCGGTGTTCCAGTCGCCGGTCCACAGGCCGGTGAGGCGGGGCGGGAGCAGGCCGCTCGCCGACAGCAGGTGGTAGCGGCCTGCGGCGAAGAGCCGCTCAAGCAGGGCCGCGCCGCTGGGCCGGGCGAGCAGCTCGGAGCCGGGCAGGGCGCGTTCTGCGGGGTCGGCGGCGAGGTCGAGGGTGACGCGGTCGTAGGCGGTGCGGTGGCGGGTCAGGTGCCGGGCGAGGAGGTCGTCGTACGTGGCCGCGTACGGGGTCCGGCCCAGCAGCTCGCGCAGGGCGCGGCCCTCGGCGACGGTGTCCAGCTCGCCGGTGTGGCGTCGCACCCGGGTCAGCAGCAGCACCTCGGTGGCGCCCTCGACGAGGACGCCGGGCGGCACGAGCCGCGTGGTGCCGCCGGTGACGGCGACGAGGGTGACGCCGGTGTAGGAGAGGTCGCTGCCGGGATAGCGGGCGCGCAGGGTGAGCAGGGCGCCCTCGGGGGTGCGGACGGTGCCGTGGCCGACACCGAGCGCGGCGGGGGCGCCGGGGAGGCGGGGGTCGAGGGACAGGTCGAGGGTGAGGTGCGGGGCGGTGACGTGCTGGACGATCACGTCGTCGGCGCGGGAGACGAAGACGCGGCTGGTCCAGCCGGCGCGGGCGGCCGTGGTCTCGCCGGTGGTGAAGTCGACGGCGCGGCGGTAGGCGGCGGGGCGGGTGTCGTCGGCGGGCGGCCTGTCCAGGCGGAGCTGGAAGGCCGGGTGGAAGGGGCGTACCCATTGCAGCGGGCGGCCGTCGGTGAAGGCCTCGGCGGCGGTGGTGTCGCCGGCCAGCAGACGGTCCTGGAGGGCGGGGAGTCCGGCGGCGAGCGCGGGCGGGCGGCGGTACTCGTCGCCGCCGTTCGGACGGACGAGGGTGTGGTGCGTGACGACGACCCGGTCGGCGTGCGGATCGCCGAACACCAGGGCGCCGTGGTGGCCGTTGCCGCTCAGGAAGGCGTCCTCCCAGCGGGCGGCGGGCTCTGGCTCCCAGGTGCCGTGGACGGGCGTGGTGCTCATGGCCTCAGCACCGCCGCGCCGGATGGCCTCAGCACCGCCGCGCCGTAGCGGCCGAGGGTGATCCGGCCGGTCGCGGTCGTCTCCGTCAGCAGGTCCCGGTGGGTGCCGGTGAGGTCGACGGTGACCGGTTCGCGGCCGTGGTTGAGCAGGAACAGCAGCGCGCCGCGCCGGACCGCCTCGACGCCGTCCGGGAGTCCGTCGAGCACCGGCCGGACGCCCGCGTCCGCGGCGACGCGGGCCAGCAGGGCGCGCAGCGCGTCCGGCTCGGGGAGCGTGGAGACGTACCAGGCGCGGCCCTTGCGCAGGACGGCCGGGAGTCCGTCGAGTTCCCCGCCCTGGTAGGCGAGGGTCTCGTCGGCGGTGCCGTCGGGCTCCAGCTCCTCGGACCACAGGGTGCCGCGCAGGCCGCCCTCGCACGCGGCGCCCTCGCCCGGCTCAAGCGGCCACCACTCGTGCAGGGTGCGGATGCCGAACAGCTCGCGCAGCCGGGCGTCCATGGCGCCGGGCCGTACCCGGTCGTCCTCGTCGGCGACACCGGTCAGGAAGCCGCACACGAGGGTGCCGCCGCCGTGCACGTGGGCGAGGAGGTTGTCCACGGCGGCGTCGGTGAGGAGGTAGAGCTGCGGGACGACCACGAGCCGGTAGCCGGTCAGGTCGTGCCGGGGGTGGGCGAAGTCGGTGGTGAGGCCGGCCTGCCACAGCGCGCGGTGCCAGGCGCCGAGGACGTCCGGGTAGTCGACCTCGCGGGAGGGCCGGGCCTCCTGGTCGCCGGCCCACCAGGAGTGCCAGTCGTGCAGGACGGCGACGTCCGCGGGGACCGCGGCGCCGGCGACGTGCGGGGCGATCCTGGCCAGGTCGGCGCCGAGCTGCTTCACCTCCTGGTACGTACGGCCCCGCTCGCCCGCGTGGGAGACCATCCCGGAGTGGAACTTCTCCGCGCCCTGCCGCGACTGGCGCCACTGGAAGTGGCAGACGGCGTCGGCGCCGCGGGCCACCGCCTGGAGCGACCAGAGGCGGTTGAGGCCACGCGGCTTGGGGTGGTTCACACCGCGCCAGTTGACGGGTCCCGCGGCCTGTTCCATGAGCATCCACGGGCCGCGTGCCTGGGAGCGGGTCATGTCCTGGACGAGGGCGCCGTGCTGGGCGCCGGACGGGTCGCGGGGGTCGGGGTAGAGGTCGACGGAGACGACGTCCTCCTCCTCGGCCCAGCGCCACGCGTCCTGTCCCGCCCACAGCGGCATGAAGTTGGTGGTGACCGGGATGTGCGGGGAGTGGCGCCGGACGATGTCGCGCTCGGCGGTGTAGCACTCCAGGAGCATGTCGGAGGTGAACCGCCGGAAGTCCAGGACCTGGGCCGGGTTCTTGAGGTAGTGGGTGCGGCGGGACGGCAGGATCTCCGCCCAGTCGCCGTAGCCCTGGCTCCAGAAGGCGGTGCCCCAGGCGGCGTTGAGGGCGTCGAGAGTGCCGTAGCGGTCCCGCAGCCAGCGGCGGAAGCGGTCGGCGGCCTCGTCGCCGTGGTCGTAGGTGCAGTACTCGTTGTTGATGTGCCACAGGGTGAGGGCGGGGTGGTGCGCGTAGCGGGCGGCCAGGGCCTCGGTGATGGCGGCGGCGTGGCGGCGGTAGACGGTGCTGGAGTGCGAGAAGTGCTGCCGGCCGCCCCACCACTCGGTGCGGCCGTCCTCGTCGCGGGGCAGGGTCTCGGGGTGGAGCCGGCCGAGCCACGGCGGGGGCGAGGCGGTGGGGGTGGCGAGGACGACGCCGATGCCGCTCGCGTGCATCAGGTCCATGAGCCTGTCCAGCCAGGCGAAGTCGTGCACGCCGGGGCGTGGTTCGAGCTTCGACCAGGAGAAGACGCCGAGGGTGACGGAGTTGACGCCCGCGGCCTTCATCAGGCGGACGTCCTCGGGCCAGGTCTCCTCGGGCCACTGCTCGGGGTTGTAGTCGCCGCCGTAGAGGATGCGCCGGCCGGTGGCGTCGGACAGGTCCGGCATCAGCCCTTCACCGCCCCGGTGAGCATGCCCTTCTTGAAGTGGCGCTGGACGAAGGGCGACAGGACGGCGACCGGCAGCAGGGCCATGACCATGACGGCCATCTGCACGGCCAGGCCGGACAGTTCACCGGTCTTGATGGCCTGGCCGAGGCCGACCGGCGCCTCCTGCTTCTGCACCAGCTGGATCATGACGTTCTGCAGGGGCAGCATGTCCTGGTCGTTCAGGTACAGGGAGGCGTTGAACCAGGCGCTCCAGTAGCCCACGGCGTAGAACAGCGTGATCACCGCCACCACCGCACGGGACAGCGGCAGCACGATCTGCCACAGGATGCGCAGGTCGCCGGCGCCGTCGATGCGGGCGCTGTCGGTCAGTTCCTGGGAGATGCCCATGAAGAAGCCCCGCAGCACCAGGATGTTGAAGACGCTGATCGCGCTCGGCAGGATCAGCGCGAGGTAGCTGTCGGTGAGGCCGAGGGACTGCACCAGCAGGTAGGTGGGGATGAGGCCGGCGCTGAAGAACATCGTGGCGAGCAGCACCATGAGGATCCAGCGGTGCCCCAGCGAGCCGCTGCGGGAGAGCCCGTACGCGCACAGCACGGACACCGCCATGGAGAACAGGGTGCCGACGAGGGTGACGCCGACGCTGACGATCGCGGCGCGGGTGACCTGGCCGCCGCTGAGCAGCTCCTGGTAGGCGACGAAGGTGATGTCCTTGGGGATCATCACCAGGCCGCCGGCCTCGTCGATGGCCCTGCGGGTGGACAGGCTGGTGACGACCACGATCCAGAGCGGGAACAGGATGCCCAGGCAGGCCAGGAGCAGCACGAGGCCCTTGCCGGCCAGTCCGGCCCTGCCGGGCGGCTCCTCCCACACGGGCCGGGGCGGGGCCGCCCACCGGTGCGGGGTGCGCGCCGGTCCGTCGGCCGCGGGGGCGGTCTCGCGTGCGGCGGTCGCTTCGGGTACGGCGGTCACTTCTTGTACACCCCCTGCTCGCCCATGAGGTGGGCCACCTTGTTGGCCGCGAGGACCAGCCCGAGACTGATGACGCCCTTGACGAGGCCGGCCGCGGCCGCGTAGCCGAAGTCCTGGTTGCGTACGCCGTTCCACCACACGAAGGTGTCCAGGACCTCGGCGGCGCCCGGTCCCACGGCGTCGCGTTGCAGGAGGATCTGCTCGAACCCGACGGTCAGGGCGTCACCGACGCGGAGCACCAGGAGCAGGGCGACGACCGGACGCAGGGCGGGCAGGGTGACGTGCCACATGCGGCGCCACCGGCCCGCGCCGTCCATCGCGGCCGCCTCGTAGAGGTCGGGGCTGACCGAGGCGAGGGCGGCGAGGAAGACGATGATCCCCCAGCCGGCGTCCTTCCACACGCTCTGCGCGGTGATCAGGAACTTGAAGGTCTCGGGGTCGGTCATGATGTCGAGCCCGTCGTACCCGTGCTGCCGCAGCAGCTGGGAGAGCAGCCCGGCGCCGCCGAGCAGCTGCTGGAAGACGGCGACCACCAGCACCCACGAGAAGAAGTGCGGCAGGTAGAGGATGGCCTGCGAGACCGCGCGCACCCGGGGCCTGACCACGCTGTTGATGAGCAGGGCGAGCAGGATCGGGATGGGGAAGTACAGCAGGAGCTGGAGGACGAAGAGCACGAGGGTGTTCCGGACCGCGTTCCAGAAGGCGGAGTCCTCGAAGATCCGCTGGAAGTTCTCCAGGCCCACCCACGGGCTGTGCAGGATGGAGACGACGCCGTTGTCGCTGAGGTAGGGGTCGTACTCCTGGAAGGCCACCACGTTGCCGAGGATCGGTACGTAGTTGAAGACCAGGAGCAGCACGACGGCCGGCAGCGTCATCAGCAGCAGGACGCGGTCGCGCCGGAACCTCAGCCGCAGGCTCAGCTTTCCGGCGGCCGGCTTCTTCGATGCCTCCGGGCCGCCGCCCCGCGCCTTCGGGAGCTTCTTCTTGACTTCGGCCTCGGTGTCGGTCCGAGGCACCGTGCTGTGGGACACGGCGGTTCTCCTTGCCTCGGTACCTGGTCAGCCGGCCGCCGGACCGTTCTCGTCGAGGATCTTCCGGTACCAGTCGCGCAGCTTGTCCCCGCCCTTGCTCTTCCAGTCGGAGACGGCCTGCTGCACGTCGCCGATCTTCTTGCGGCCGCGGACGACGTCGTCCTCCAGCTGCTCGAAGTCGTTGGAGAGGTTGGTCCAGCGGGCGGGCTCGGTGATCTGCATGCCGTAGAACGAGGGCTTCTTCGTGACGGCGCCCATCCGCTGCTGCCACTCGACCTGCCCCTTGGCGACCTCGGGGAAGTCGGGGTGGGCGATGGTCGCGGCGGGGCTCGCCACCATCACGTAGGCGTTCATCACGTCGATGTTGCCCTGGTCGGTCTTGGTGGGCACGCCGTCCTTGACGGTGTAGTGGGTGCCCTCCAGGCCGTAGTTGGTGGCCATGTACTCCTTGGTGCCGTACGGCGCGGCGGTGACGTTGGCCACGGCCAGCACGTCACGGACGACGGACTCGGACGCCTTCTTGTTGACGAAGGCGAAGATGCTCGCCGGGTTCTGCGCCCACAGGGTGGGGGCGCCGCCGTCGTGCCCGAAGAAGTCCATGCCCCAGATCTTGAACTCGGGGTTCTGCGTGGCCTGTTCGGCGGTGCGGCTCCACCACTGGGAGATGTCCTGGTTGTAGATGATGAACTCGCCGGCGGCGAACTTGGGTCCGGGGTCGGCGGCGTTGCTCTTGCCCAGCATGGCGTCGGGGTGCACGACGCCGGCGGCGAACAGCTTGCGCGTCCACTCCAGGGCCTCGAGGTACTCGTCGGTCTCGATGCGGTGGACCAGCTTGCCGTCGACCTCGTTCCAGCCGAGGGACTTCTCGTTGCCGGAGAGCACACCGAAGGCGTTGAAGGCGGTCCACTTCATGTCCAGGCAGGCCCAGCGCTTGGCCTTGGCGTTGGTGGCCTCCTTGGCCAGTGCCATGAACTCGTCGCAGGAGCGGGGGACCTCGTAGCCCTCCTTCTCGAAGACGTCCTGGCGGTACAGCGGCAGGATGCCGGACACGTACGAGGACGGCATCGGCAGGCCGCGCAGCTTGCCGCCGAAGATCGACCGCTGCCAGGCGTCGGTGGGGATCGCCGCGAGGTTGGGGTACTCCTTGACCGCGTCGCCGGAGAGGTAGGGGCCGAGGTCGGCGAACTTGCCGATGATGGCGCTGGGGATCTTGCCGGTCATGTTCCAGCCGGGCACGACCACGACGTCGGGCACCTCGCTGGAGGCGAGGACGGCGCCGAGCTTCTGGTCGTAGGTGTTGCCGTCCTGGTTCTGCCAGACCACGTCGACGCCGATGAGGTCGTTCATCGCCTTGTAGTAGGCGTTGCCCTCCTTGGGCGGCGAGCCCCAGAACGGCGACATGACGGTGACCTTGCCACCCTTGCCGAGCTTCTCCGGCACCGAGGTCTTCAGACCGGCCAGGTCGAGCTTCCCGGTGAAGCCGACCGCGGAACCGTTCTTGCTCGGGATGTCGGGCGTGACCACGTTGCTCGCCACGTACGCCGGGAGAATCCTCTTGGCGTCCTTGCCCGACGTGGTGCCGTCGCGCGAGCCTCCGTCGGATCCGCCGCAGGCGGAGAGCAGCGGCATCCCTCCGGCCACCGCTGCGGTGGCGACCGCGGTGGAGGCGAGGAAACTTCTCCGGCTGGGTCCGGAGGCGGCGTTCGGCGTCATTTTGCGTCAACCCTTCGTGCCTTCGTGGCGCACCGGAACGCCGACGGGGGCCGTCGGCCGCGGTGACTTGAGGGAACTGCTGAACTCGGCTCGCGTCGAAGCGTCGAAGCGCTTCGATGTTGCAGCGAGGTTAAGTTAACCCCTCGGGGGGCACAAGAGCCGTCCACAAGATTCCTGCACGGTCCCGCCGCGAACGACCTTGGCCGAACTCCTCCGTTCCACGTTGCAATGCTTCCGGTGCCGGATCGCGATCCACCGCAGCGTCTTGACACTCACCTGGCCCTGCGCCGAGCATCGAAGCGCTTCGACGTCCTGACCCGCTCCATCGCAAGGGGACTTCCACGTGACCGCACCCACGCCGCCGTTCCGTGATCCGCACCTGCCGTTCGCGAAGCGCGTCGACGACCTGATGTCGCGGCTCACGCTCGACGAGAAGACCGCCTTCCTGCACCAGTTCGCCCCCGCCGTCGAGCGCCTCGGGATCGCCGCCTTCCGCACCGGTCAGGAGGCGCTGCACGGCGTGGCCTGGATGGGCCCGGCGACCGTGTTCCCGCAGGCCGTCGGGCTCGGCGCCACCTGGAACGAGGACCTTGTGCGCCGGGTCGGCGAGGCGGTGTCCAGGGAGGCCCGGGCGATGCGGGCGCGGGACGAGCGGATGGGTCTCAACGTCTGGTCCCCGACCGTGAACCTGCTGCGCCACCCCCTGTGGGGCCGCAACGAGGAGGGCTACTCCGAGGACCCGAAGCTCACCTCGGCCATCGCCACCGCGTACACCCGGGGGCTGCGCGGCAACCATCCGACGTACTGGCGCACCGCGCCCGTCCTCAAGCACTGGCTCGCGCACAACAACGAGACGGCCCGGGACACCACCTCGTCCTCCGTCCGCCCGCGCGTGCTCCACGAGTACGACCTGCGGGCCTTCCGCGAGACGGTCGAGGCGGGCGCGGTGGCCGGGGTGATGCCGGCCTACAACCTGGTCAACGGCCGCCCCAACCACCTCTCCCCGTACCTCGGGCGTCATCTGCGCGCCTGGACGGAGGACGACCTCCTGGTCTGCTCGGACGCGGGTGCCCCCTCCAACCTGGTCGACTCGGAGCACTACTTCGACACCCACGAGGAGGCGACCGCCGCCGCCCTGCGGGCCGGGGTGGACAGCTTCACCGACCACGGCACGGACTCCTCGAAGATCGTCGCGCGGGTCAGGGGCGCGCTGGAGCAGGGTCTGCTGACGGAGGCGGACGTGGACGCGGCCGTACGGCGGCAGCTGTCGGTCCGCTTCCGGCTCGGCGAGTTCGACCCGGAGCACGACCCGCACGCGGTGCACGACGGGGGCGCCGCCGGAGCCGACTTCGACACGCCGGAACACCGGGCGCTCGCACGGGAGTCGGCGGAGCAGGCGGTGGTCCTGCTGAAGAACGACGGTGTCCTGCCGCTGGCCCCCGACACGCACGTGGCCGTCGTCGGGCTGCTCGCCGACGAGTGCAAGCTCGACTGGTACAGCGGCACGCTCCTCCACCGCTCCACGCCCCTGGAGGGCCTGTACGAGCGGTTCGGTGCCGACCGGGTGAGCTTCGCGGAGGGCGTGGACCGCATCAGGCTCCGCCGGACGGACGGTACGTACCTGCACGTACTGCCGTCGGACGACTCCCCCGCCCGGCCGCACGGCACGGAGGGCGCCCTCGACCCGGCCCTGCTCGCCGGGCGCACCGACCTGCCGCCCCTGACCACCGACGCCGTCGGGACCGAACTGGCGCTCGTCGACTGGGGCGAGGGCGTCCTCACCCTGCGCGCACCCGACGGCCGCTACCTCTCCGTCGCCGAGGACGGCTACCTGCGCGCCTCCGCCGACCAGCCCGGCGGCTGGGTCGTGCAGGAGACCTTCCGGCTGGAACCCCATGCGGGCGGTCACCTCCTGAGGCACACGGGAACGGGTCGCCTCGTCCAGGTCGCCGCCGACGGCGTGAAGGTTGCCGCGGACACCGAGGACGGCACCGTCGCCGCGGACCCCGAGGTCTTCGAGGTGGTCGTCACCGAGCGCGGCGAGGACGCGGTGGCCCGGGCGGCGGCCGCGGCGGACGTGGTCGTGGTGGTCGCGGGTAACGACCCGCACATCAACGGCCGGGAGACCGAGGACCGTACGACGCTCCGGCTGCCCGGCCATCAGGAGCGGCTGCTGCGCGCGGCCCGCGCGGCCAACCCGGCGACCGTGCTCGCGCTGGTGTCCGCCTACCCGTACGCGGTCGACGTGGACACGCTCCCCGCGGTGCTGTGGACCGCGCACGGAGGTCAGGCGGCCGGCACCGCGCTGGCCGCGGTCCTCGCCGGCGACGTCTCCCCCGCCGGGCGGCTCCCGCAGACCTGGTACGCCGACGACGCCGACCTGCCCGGGCTGCTCGACTACGACGTGATCGGCGGCCGCCAGACCTACCTGTACTTCGAGGGGACGCCGCTGTTCCCGTTCGGGCACGGCCTGTCCTACGCGTCCTTCGGGTACGCGGACCTGACCGCGCGGGTGCGGGACGAGACGGTGTCCGTGTCCTTCACGGTCACCAACACCGG
The DNA here is from genome assembly GCF_004364245.1 of Streptomyces sp. BK208. Classification (GTDB taxonomy): domain Bacteria; phylum Actinomycetota; class Actinomycetes; order Streptomycetales; family Streptomycetaceae; genus Streptomyces. Next base: position 63,036 of record NZ_SOAV01000012.1, read on the forward strand.
CGAGACGCCCGCCGACGAGGTGGCCCAGCTCTACGTCCGCGCCGAGGCCCCGTCCGTCCCGCGCCCGCGCCGCGAGCTGCTGGCCCACCGCCGGCTCCCGCTCGCCCCCGGCGCGTCCGCCCGGGTCTCCTTCGAGGTCCCGCTGTACGCCCTCGCGTTCTGGGACGTCGCGCAGGACCGGTGGCGGCTGGAGCCGGGCCCGTACGCCCTGCTGGTGGGTGCTTCGAGCGAGGACGTGCGCCTGTCGACGACCGTCACCCTCGACGGCGAGCCCGCTCTGCCGCGCCGGGTCCGCGAACACGGTCTGGAGGCGGTCGACTTCGACGAGCAGAGCGGCACGGCGATCGTCGACCGCACCAAGACGGCGGGCGACGCGGTGACGCCCGATTCCGACGCCACCGGCGAACTGCTCTACCGCGACTGCGACTTCGGCGCCGGGGTCCGCGGGGTGACCGTGTCGGTGGCGGGCGGGGGCACGGTCGAGCTCTCCCTGGACGGCGGCCCCGCGGCGGCGCTGCTGTCACCGGACGCGCCCACGGCCGGCCCGTACGACTACGTGGACCTGCACGGCGCCTTCACCGCGGAGGGCGTCCACGACCTCCGCATCGGACTGCGCGGCTCACTGCGGCTCGCGCACGTCGGCTTCTCCGGTTGAGGGTCCGGAGAAGCCCGGCCCGAGGACGGGGCCCGGCACCGGTGTGCCTACCGGTACCGGGCCCCCGACTCACCGCCCGCCCTGACCAGGCCCAGCTCGTAGGCGACGATCACGGCCTGGGCCCGGTCGCGCAGCCCCAGCTTGGCGAACAGCCGGTTGATGTGGGTCTTCACGGTGTGGTCGGTGATGGTGAGACGCTCCGCGATCTCCGCGTTGGACAGCCCCCGCGCGATCAGGGTCAGTACCTCCGTCTCCCGGGCGGTCAGGTCGCCGGCGGCGGGGACGGGAAGCCGCGAACCGCGCGCGTGCACGAACTCGGCGATCAGCCGTTTGGTGATCTCGGGCGACAGCAGGGCGTTCCCGCTCGCCACCACCCGCACGGCGTGCAGCAGTTCGGGGAAGGTGGCGTCCTTGAGCAGGAAGCCGCCCGCTCCGGCCGCGAGCGCGTCGTACACGTACTCGTCGAGGCCGAAGGTCGTCAGCATCAGGACCTTGGTGGCGCCGCCCGAGGCGGTCAGGATCTCGCGGGCCGCCTCGATGCCGTTCTTGTGCGGCATCCGGATGTCCAGGAGCGCGAGGTCGGGCCGGGTCGTGGCGGCCGACAGCACCGCCTGCACCCCGTCCTCCGCCTCGGCGACGACCTCGATGTCCTCCTGGGTGCCCAGGAGGTTCACGAAGCCGGTGCGGACGACCGCCTGGTCGTCCGCGACCAGTGTCCGGATCACGCGCGCCTCCTCCCCCCGCTCCACGGCACTCATCCGCTCCCCCACGGAAGCACCGCCTCCACCACGAAGCCGCCGTCCGGACCGGTCCCGGCGCTGAGCCGGCCCCCGACCAGGGCCGCCCGCTCCCGCATCCCGGTCAGGCCGTGCCCCGTGCCCGTACCGGGACGGGAGCCGGGGCCGGTGACGGCCCCGGCACCGGGACCGTCGTCGCGGACCCGGAGGGTGAGCAGCCGGCCGGCGCCGTAGTCCACCTCGACCACGGTACGGGCGCCGGGGGCGTGTTTGCGGGCGTTGGTCAGCGCCTCCTGCGCGATCCGGTAGGCGGACAGCTCCCACGCGGCGGGCAGCGCCACCCGCTGTCCGGTGATCCGCAGCTCGGCCGTACCGCCCACGGCCCGGTGCTGGTCGACCAGTTCGACCAGGTGGTCGAGGGTCGGCTGGGGGGCGGTGAGGGCGGTGTCGCCCCGGGGCGTGCGCAGGACACCGAGGAGGCGGCGCAGTTCCGCCATCGAGGAACGGGCGGTGGCGGCGATCTGCTGGAAGCCGTCGCGGGCCTCGGCGGTGAGGCCGGGCGTGGTGTACGTGGCACTCTCGGCCTGGACCGCGATCATCGACACCGAGTGCGAGACGATGTCGTGCAGTTCACGGGCGATCGCGGCGCGCTCCGCCTCGGCGGCCTGCTGCCGCTCCATCGCTATCAACTGGGCCTGTGCCAGCGACCGTTCGGTGCGGGTCTCCTCCCGGGAGCGGACCGCGTCGCCCATCATCACCGCGCCGAAGAGGACCACGGTCAGCAGGAAGGACTCGGCGAACAGGCTGAGCGACCCCCGCTCCCACAGCGCGGGCACCGGCAGGTCCATCCGCGACCACGTGTTGATGTGCACCAGGTTCACGCACAGCGCTCCGAGCGCGCCGCCCGCGACGGTGAGGGCCGGGTGCAGCACCCGGTTGCGGCCCAGCGCGTAGCAGCCGGTCAGCCCGCTCACCATGATCGAGACGTACAGGTTGACGTCCCCGGCGAAGCCGATCAGCCCCGCCGCGACCGTGAGCACGGCGACGGGCGGGAAGGAGCGCCGCCACATCAGCGAGGCTGCCGACAGCAGCGCCCCGGCCGTGGTGGTCACCCCGCCCGGGACGACGACCAGCTCCACGACCGCGCCCGCCGTCACGGCGGCGCCGGTGATCCACGGGTAGGCGGGCGCCGCGAACCAGTCGCGCAGCCTCTGTTGGGGCGACGTACTCATCCCCCCATGATCCCGATCGGGGCCGGAGCGCGCGTCGCCGCCCGGGTGGAGTCTGCGGGCCGCCGTCGTACCACGGGTTGACTCCCGGGTGCGGAGCCTCGGTTGACGCCCTTCGACCTGCGGATTCCTAACGTCGACTGACATGATGAAGAGCTTTGGGGAGCGGGTCGCGCCGACCACCCGGCGGCCCGTCGAACGGTATGCGTGGGCCGGGTGTGCGGTGGCGGCGGCGGGTTTCGCGTCGGTGTCCGACCTGGCGGCGCATCAGGTGTGGGGGTGGTCGGCCGGTGCGGGGTACGCCCTCGCGGCGTTACTGGCGACGGGGTCCGCGCCGCGTCCGGCCGCCCGGGCGGTGGCCTTGGCGGGGGCCGCCCTGCTGCCGCTCGTCGGCATGGTGCTGGCGGGGCTCGGACAGTCCGAGGTGTCCGTGGTCGAGCGGTCGGCGCGGCTGCTGACCGCCACCGGCAGCCCCTACGTCACGACGCCCGCGACCGTGGGCGACTTCAACCCCTACCTGCCGGGGATGGCGCTCTTCGGACTGCTGCCCGGAGACCCCCGCTGGTGGCTGGGCGGCGTGTTCACCGCGTCCCTCGTCGCCGCGGGGCTGCGCCGCGTCGGGCTGCTGCTCGCGTGCCCCCTGGTCGCGTTGCCCCTCGCGGTGGGCGGCGTCGACCTGCCGGTGGCCAGCCTGATGTGCCTCGGTCTGGCGCTGGCGGGGCGGGGGCGTCCGGGCAGGTCCGGCCTGGCGCTCGGGGCCGCCGCAGCCCTCAAGTGGACCGCCTGGCCCGCCCTGCCGGTGGCGCTGGCCCTGGTCGCCGTACGGCAGGGCGGCCGGCCCGCGCTGCGGTGCGCGGGCGTGGGCCTGGGCGCCGTGGCGGCGGTGGTCCTGCCCTTCGCCCTCACCGACCCCGCCGGCTTCCTCCGCAACGTCGTCGCCTTCCCCCTCGGGCTGACCGCCACCGCCTCGCCCGCCGGCAGCCCGCTGCCCGGGCACCTGCTCGCGGCTCACGTCCCCGGCGGCACGGTGATCGCGCTCTCGCTCCTGACGGTCGGCGCACTGCTGGTCGGTGTCTCGCTCGCGGTACGCCCTCCGCGTACCCCGGAGGCGGCGGCCGGCCGGCTCGCACTCGGCCTGGGCCTCGCGACGGCCCTGATGCCGGCGACGCGCTTCGGCTACCTGGTCTACCCGCTGGTCCTGGCCGCCCTGGCGCACCGTACGACGCACCGGGGACCCCAGGTCACCGGCCGTCCGGCCGAGAGGACTTCCGCATGACGCGCGACGCCGGTGCCGGTGCCGGTGCCGGTGCCCGCACGCTGATCGTCACCAACGACTTCCCTCCCCGGCAGGGCGGCATCGAGACCTTCGTCCGCGAACTGGCCGACCGCTTCCCGCCCGACGAGGTGGTCGTCCTCACCTCCGCGCCGACGGCCGCGGTCGAGGACGAGCAGCCCTTCCCCTACCCGGTGGTCCGGCACTCGGCCCGCACCCTCCTGCCGACGCCCCGGGCGACCGCGCACGCGGCTGCGGTGGCCCGCCGGTACGGCTGCGACCGGGTGTGGTTCGGAGCGGCGGCGCCCCTCGCCCTGATGGCGGGGCGGCTGCGGCGCACGGCGGGGATCCGCACCGCCGTCGCCACCACCCACGGCCACGAGGTCTGGTGGGCCCGTACCCCGGGCACCCGCGGCCTGTTGCGCCGCGTCGGCGCGCAGGTGGACACGCTGACCTGGCTGGGTGAGAGCACGCGGGGCCCGATCGAGGCGGCCCTCGCCCCGGGCGCCCGGACCGCCCGCCTCGTCCCCGGCGTGAACACCGAGGCCTTCCACCCAGGCGCCGACGGCACCCGGATCAGGACCGGGTACGGCCTGGGCCACCGCCCCGTGATCCTGTGCACGGCCAGGCTGATCCCGCGCAAGGGCCAGGACACCCTGATCAGAGCGCTGCCCTGGGTGCGCAGGGCGATCCCGGACGCCGTACTGCTCCTGGTCGGCGACGGCCCCTACGCGGCCGGGCTCCGGCAGCTGGCGTTGCGCGAGGGCGTCATGGACGCGGTCTTCTTCGCCGGCGGCCACGCCCACCACGCGCTGCCGTCCTTCTACGCCGCCGCCGACGTCTTCGCGATGCCTTGCCGCACGCGCAGGGCCGGTCTCGAGGTGGAGGGCCTCGGGATCGTGTACCTGGAGGCCGCCGCGTCCGGGCTGCCGGTCGTCGCGGGTGACTCGGGCGGCGCTCCGGACGCGGTGCGGGACGGCGAGACGGGGCACGTCGTCGACGGCCGCTCGGTGGCGGCGACGGCGGACCGGCTGATCAGGCTCCTGCGCAGTCCCCGTCTCGCCCGCGCCATGGGCGGCCGGGGCCGCGACTGGGTGCGTACGGCATGGTCCTGGGACCACTCGTACGCGACGCTGCGGGACCTGCTGGCAGCCGGCCCGAGGTCGCTCGGCCCCTGACAGGAGAGTCGCCGAGCCGCTGTCCCGAAGGCACGGCTCGGCGACGGGTGGGGAGGGATCAGAGCGCGAGGTCCGTCAGGACCAGCACGCGCTCGTAGGTGTAGTCGTCCATCGCGAACCTGACGCCCTCGCGGCCGACGCCGGACTGCTTGGCACCGCCGTAGGGCATCTGGTCGGCGCGGTAGGAGGGGACGTCGCCGATGACCACGCCGCCGACCTCCAGGGCGCGGTGGGCGCGGAAGGCGGTCTGGAGGTCGTGGGTGAACACGCCTGCCTGGAGGCCGTACTTGGAGTCGTTGACGGCGGCGAACGCCTCGGCCTCGCCGGTCACCCTCTGCACGCTGAGGACGGGGCCGAAGACCTCCTCGCGGGCGAGGGTGGTGCCGGCGGGCAGGTCGGTGAGGACGGTCGGGGCGTAGGAGGCCCCGTCGCGCTTGCCACCGGTGAGGAGCTTCGCGCCCGCGGCGACGGCCTCGTCGACCCAGGACTCCACCCGCTCGGCGGCGGCCTCGCTGACCAGCGGGCCGACGTCCGTCGCGTCGTCGTTCGGGTCGCCGGTGACCTGGGCCTCGACGGCGGCGACGATGCGCGGCAGCAGCCGGTCGTAGACGGCGGCGTCGGCGATCACACGCTGCACCGAGATGCAGGACTGGCCGCCCTGGTAGTTGGAGAAGGTCGCGATGCGCGCCGCGGCCCGGTCCAGGTCCTCGTCGCTCGCCCAGTCGGCGAGGACGACGGCCGCGCCGTTGCCGCCCAGCTCCAGCGTGCAGTGCTTGCGGGGCACCGAGTCCATGATCGCGTAACCGACCGTCTCGGAGCCGGTGAAGGAGATGACCGGAAGGCGCTCGTCCTGGACCAGGGCGGGCATGCGGTCGTTGGGCACCGGGAGGATGCTCCAGGAGCCGGCGGGCAGCTCGGTCTCGGCGAGGAGCTCGCCGAGGATCAGGCCGGACAGGGGGGTGGCGGGGGCGGGCTTGAGGACGATGGGCGCGCCGGCGGCGATCGCGGGGGCGATCTTGTGGGCGCAGAGGTTGAGCGGGAAGTTGAAGGGCGCGATGCCGAGGACGACGCCCTTCGGGAAGCGGCGGGTGAGGGCGAGGCGGCCCTGACCGCCGGCGTCGGTGTCCAGGCGCTGGGCCTCACCGCCGTTGAAGCGGCGGGCCTCCTCGGCGGCGAAGCGGAAGACCGACACCGCGCGGCCGACCTCGCCGCGGGCCCACTTGACCGGCTTGCCGTTCTCGGCGGAGATCAGCCGGGCGATCTCCTCGGTGCGCTCCACCAGGCGGCGGCTGACGTGGTCGAGGGCGGCGGCCCGCACGTGGGCGGGGGTGGCGGCGAACTCGTCCCGTACGGCGTACGCGGCGGCCACGGCCTCTTCGACCTGGGCGTCGGTGGGGAGGCTCACCGTGCCGACGGTGCTGCCGTCCCAGGGGGAGGTGACGTCGAAGCCGGACTCGCCGGTGGCCTGGCGGCCGGCGAGCCAGAAGGCGTGGGTGGAAGTCATTGTCGAGTCCCGGCCCTTCCGCGTTGAGGTGGAGTGGTGTGCACGGTGCGGGCTCCACGGTAGGGCGGGGCGGGGCAGCGGGCGTTTGTCCGGCGTGTAGTGGTGCGGGGACGGTGTTCGACGCGGCGGCCAGGTGCGCGGGCCGCGACCTCACCGGTCGCAGAACGGGCCGCGACTTTGCCGGTCGGCGGGCGGCGCCTCGACCTCACCGGCCGGTGAGCGGGCCGTGACCACCCCGGCAGGTGGGCCGGACCGCGACCTCACCCGCAGGGTGAGCATGGCCGCGACTCCCCCGGTCGGTGGGCGGGACTACTCGGATGCCGTGGCCTTCAGGGCCAGCCACAGCTCCATGCGGACGTCCGGGTCGTCCAGCGAGCGGCCGAGGATCTCCTCCACCCGGCGCATCCGGTAGCGCAGGGTGTGCCGGTGGACGCCCAGGTCGGCGGCGGCCGCGTCCCACTGGCCGTGGCGGGAGAGCCAGGCGCGCAGGGAGGCCACCAGGTCGCCGCGGCCGGTGGCGTCGTGGTCGCGCAGCGCCCGCAGGAGGCCGTCGGCGAAGGCGCGGACCGCGTCGTCGGCGAGCAGCGGCAGGACGGAGCCGGCCGCCAGGTGCTCGTGCTCCACGCAGACCCGGCCACGTCGGCGAGCCACCGACAGGGCCTGCTCGGCCTGCTTGTAGGCGGTGGTCGCGGCGATGGGCCCGGACGGTGCCGACAGTCCGACGACCAGGCTCTCCTCGTCGCCGCCGGTGCGGGGCTCGGGCGCCGGGCGGCCGGCCTCCAGCGCCGAGGCGTGCTCGACGCAGGCGGCGACGGCCGCGCCCCCGTCGGTGGCCAGCACCACCAGGCGTTCGCCCTCGGGGACCACCAGAACCGCCTCGCCGGCCCGGGCCGCGGCGGACTCCGCCGCCTCGGCGAGCGCGTCGAGGGCGCCGAGCGGGTCGCCGCCGGTGTCGCCGCCCTGGTCTCCGGTGGCCTGGGCGGCCGTGCCGTTCCTGGCCCTGGTCCCCGCCGACTCGGCGACGATGATCCGGAACGGCGCGTCCAGCAGCCCGCCGTACAGGTCGCCGGCGACCGTCCGCGCGTGGTCGGGTTCACCGGCCAGCAGCATGCGCAGTACGGCCCTGTCGATGCGCAGCCCGGCCTCGTGCAGGGAGCGGGAACGCTCCGTGGTGAGGGTCAGCAGGGCGATGGCGGAGTGGACGGCGTACCGCTCGGCGGTGCCGGGGGCGGCGGCCGTACCGACGGCGAGCGCGGAGCGGGGCCTGCGGGAGGTGCCCAGGGAGTGCAGCTCGACCCGGTCGGCGTTCTCGGGCTGCTCGGGGCTGTGGCCTCCGCCGACCACGGAGGAGGCCGGGGCGGGACGCTCGCGCAGCCGCTGTACGTCCGCCGTGAGCCGGGCCGCCCTGCGGCCCGCCCACTCCGGTGCGGTGGCGACGACGGCGCCCGACGCGTCGTACAGCGCCGCCCAGCCGTCGACCTGCGCGGCGAGCGCGGCCAGCAGGCCCTCCGGACCGTCGGCCAGGGCCCGCCGGGTCAGCTCGCGCTGGGCGGCGAAGCCCGCGGTGACGGCGCGGTACTGGTCGGCGGCGATGGCGGCGGAGACGGCCTTGCTGATGGCGAGGAAGGGGGTGCGCCGCGGCACCTCCAGGAGCGGCAGCCCTTCCTTGCGGGCCGCGTTCACCAGAGCCTCGGGGACGTCGTCGTAGTTGACCCCGACGGCGAATCCGAGGCCGATCACTCCGGCGCCCGCCAGCCGCTTCACGTACCGGTGCATCACCTCGGGGTCCTCGGCGTCCAGCTTGAGGGCGGTGATCAGCAGCAGTTCCCCGCCCTCCATGTAGGGCACGGGGTCGGCGAGTTCGCTGACATGGGCCCAGCGCACCGGCACGTCGAGGCGGTCCTCGCCGGCGCGCACGGTCAGCTTGAGCGCCGAGTGGTGGACGAGCGAGGCGAGCGTCGGGGGCATGGGGCCTGGGCCTTCGGGTCTGCGTCAGGGGCGGGGAGGCTGCGCGTGAGGGCGGGCGGTGGCAGGTGGTGGCGGTGGAGCGGTGTGGCGTGGCGTGGTGTGGAGCCGCTGTGATCTTTTGGCCGCCGCGTATGAACGGCCTGTGTCGATTCTGCCTCACTGTACGGTCCCCGGCTGCCCGCCCGGGGACCGAGGGGCCACTCGCCCGGCTGCGTCGCCCGCCCTGAACGAGCGGATACGTCGCCCGCCCGGAGCCGGCGAGTACGTCGCCCGCCCGGAGCCGGCGGATGCGTCGTCCGCCCGAACCGTGGATCACCCGCGCGGGCCCGCCGCCCGTCCGGCGTCCGGGAAGCCGCCCGAACCCGCGCTCCTCACCCGCGCAGGTCCACCAGCAGCGGCGGCGCGTGCTCGCCCTTGACGCTGGTCAGCGACAGCACGGCGTGCCCGGCCGGTACGGCGTGGGCCAGCTCGGAGGCCGACCAGCGTTCCCGCTCGACCTGCCGGACGGTCACCGCGCGCGCGGTGGGCGCCTTTCCGGTGATCACCCGGCGGAGTATGTGCACGGCCTTGCCCGCCGGGGTCTCGGCGATGATCTGGCGGTCGGTGACGTCGCGGGCCTCGGTCCACTCCTTGCCCCACACCTCGGCGAAGTCCTGCCCGTCCCAGGGGGTGAGCCCGGACAGGGCCATCCGGCACCCGATGGCACCGAGCAGCGGCCCGCGCAACGGGCGCGGCACGTCGTCCAGGGTGCGCAGGGTCAGCACCACACCGGCGCCGGCCGAGCGCAGCCGCTGCACCGCCCGTACCGCCTCCGGCGTCACCACGCCGCTGGCGTCGTCCAGCACCAGGCAGGCGAACAGCGACCGGTCCTCCCGCACCGAGACACTGGCCGTGAACTGGGCGAGCACCAGCCGCGCCAGCATCCGGGAGGCGTCGGCGTGGCCGCGCTGGGGCAGGTCGATGCGGACCCGCACCGGGTGGTCGAGGGCCTTGAGGGAGAAGGGCCGCGACTGCCCGGAGGTGTCGAAGAACGGGGCGAAGGCGGGGCGGTCCAGGAGCGCCACCCGGTCGGCCAGGACGCCGCCGACGTCGCCGGGCCGTCCCATCTGCCGCTCGCGCGCGTCCAGCTCCCGCAGCAGGGACTCCTGTCCGGCCGCGCGCAGTCCCTCGCGCAGCTCGGCCAGCGGTCCGGCCGCGCCGTCCAGCAGCTGCCGCAGTTCCGGCACGCCGGGGAAGCGGCCGTGGACCGCGCGGAAGGGGCCGAGCAGCTGGGCGAGGACGGTCGTGGACCGGCGGGTGTCGCCGCCCTGGTGCTGGTCGGTGAGGTCGCCGACCAGGGCTTCCGCGAGCACGACGGCGGCCTCGTCCGGGTCGGTCGTGCCGCCGTACAGGTCCAGGTCGTAGACGGATTCCGGGTTGCCGATCCGTACGACCACGTCGTAGGCGTCGGCCGGGCCGAGGTCCGATCCCGCCGCGCCGACCACGACGACCGCGGCCCGCCCGGCGAGCGCGTGCAGGCACAGCGACTCGGTGAGCGGCCGCACCAGGCTGCCGGTCTTGCCGGAGCCCGCGGGGCCGACGGCGAGCAGGGAGGTGCCGAGCAGATCGGGACCGAGGGCGAGGCCGGCCCCGCGGTAGGCGTAGGGGTTGCGGGCGTCGTCGGCGGCCGTGCCGATGCGCACCTGGCCGGTGACGAGGTCGTGCCGGGCCTGCCGGACGGGCAGGTCGCGGGCGCCGGAGGGGTGCGGGCAGGCACCGGCGCCGTGGCTGAGCACGGCGCCCGTGAAGGTGGCGAGGCTGTGCCGTCCGCGCTGCACGCCCTGCCAGGCGCGGGCGATGCGGGCGTGGTCGACGTCCCGCATGAGCCCCGAGCGGGCGTCGGCGGCGAGCCGCTCCGCCGCGTCGTGGGCACCGGCGGCGCGGAGCGCGGGCCAGGCGGCGGGGTCCTCGTCGGGGGCGGGCTGGGGGACGGCTCCGGGGGCGGCGCCGCGCCAGGCGGGCGGGCCGTAGCGCCGCCAGATCTCGCTCCAGCGGCCGAGCCGGCCGACGCCGACCATGATGATGCCGGCGACCAGGACGTAGTAGGCGTAGACGACCACGACGGAGGAGAAGCTGTGGGGCTCCGCCCAGGAGTCCGGGATCATCGCGAAGAGGGGCAGCAGCCACCAGCCGCCCAGGTATCCGTTCCACAGCAGCGACCAGATCAGCCAGCCGACCAGGAACGCGATCACCGCGCCGCTCAGCAGCTGCCTGCCCGGGACCCGCTCGGGCTCTTCCTCGGGCCGCGGCCGGTGCCCGAAGCGCCACACGCCGGGCAGGGCCTGCGGGCGCGGGGTGCGCAGCCAGGTCAGGAAGGCGGAGCCGTCCGAGGTGCCCGGTGCCCGCGTCGGCCGCGGCGGCACCGTGGGCGCCCGTGGGGGCACCTCGGGCGGCCCCGCCGGACGCGGCACCGGATTCGCGTGCGTGCCCCGTGCGTCCCGGTCGCCGTCGCCGTCCATCGCCCTTGCCCCCTGACCTGCCGCTCCGTCCACCATCAGCGAGCCAATCTAACGCGCTCCCCTGGGGAGTTCACCGTTTACGCGGCCGGGCCCGCGCCGACGTGTCCGGATGCCACCGTTCCCGGCACCTGTCCATGTCGGACAACCGGCTGTCCGGACAACGCCCACATGGAGCATGCCCACCCCACGCCGCCGGTTTTAGCCTGCGAGAAAAGAAGGCAAGCGTCCGTAAGATCCCGCGGATCCCGCAGGTCCACCAGGCCCCGCGGATCCGGCACGACCCCAGGAGCCCCCCATGACCGCACTTCCGCAGGAGCGCCGCGTCGTCACCGCCATTCCCGGCCCGAAGTCGCAGGAGCTGCAGGCCCGCCGTACGGCCGTGGTCGCGCAGGGTGTGGGCTCCACGCTGCCGGTCTTCGTCGCGCGCGCCGGTGGCGGTGTCATCGAGGACGTCGACGGCAACCGCCTGATCGACTTCGGTTCCGGCATCGCGGTGACCTCCGTCGGCGCCTCCGCCGAGGCCGTCGTACGCAAGGCGTCCGCGCAGCTCGCCGACTTCACCCACACCTGCTTCATGGTCACGCCGTACGAGGGCTACGTCGCCGTCGCCGAGGCGCTGGCCGAGCTGACGCCGGGCGACCACGCGAAGAAGTCGGCGCTGTTCAACAGTGGCGCCGAGGCCGTCGAGAACGCCGTCAAGATCGCCCGTGCGTACACCAAGCGGCCGGCCGTGGTCGTCTTCGACCACGGGTACCACGGCCGGACCAACCTGACGATGGCGCTGACCGCGAAGAACATGCCGTACAAGCACGGCTTCGGACCGTTCGCGCCGGAGGTCTACCGGGTGCCGGTCGCCTACGGCTACCGCTGGCCGACCGGTGCGGACAACGCCGGTCCGGAGGCCGCCGCCCAGGCGATCGACCAGATCACCAAGCAGGTCGGTGCCGAGAACGTGGCCGCGATCATCATCGAGCCGGTGCTCGGCGAGGGCGGCTTCATCGAGCCGGCCAAGGGCTTCCTGCCCGCGATCCGCGAGTTCGCCTCCGACAACGGCATCGTCTTCGTCGCGGACGAGATCCAGTCCGGCTTCTGCCGTACCGGCCAGTGGTTCGCCTGTGAGGACGAGGGCATCGTCCCGGACCTGATCACCACGGCGAAGGGCATCGCGGGCGGTCTGCCGCTGTCCGCGGTCACCGGCCGCGCGGAGATCATGGACGCCGCGCACTCCGGTGGCCTCGGCGGCACCTACGGCGGCAACCCGGTGGCCTGCGCGGGCGCGCTCGGTGCCATCGAGACGATGAAGGAGCTGGACCTCAACGCCCGCGCGAAGCACATCGAGGCGGTCATGAAGGCCCGCCTGGGCGCCATGGCCGAGAAGTTCGACATCATCGGCGACGTCCGGGGCCGCGGCGCGATGATCGCGATCGAACTGGTCGAGGACCGTGCCACCAAGAAGCCGAACCCGGCGGCGACCGCCGCGCTGGCCAAGGCCTGCCACGCCGAGGGCCTGCTGGTGCTGACCTGCGGCACGTACGGCAACGTGCTGCGCTTCCTGCCCCCGCTGGTCATCGGGGACGACCTGCTCAACGAGGGCCTCGACATCATCGAGCAGGCCTTCGCCGCCCTCTGAGCGGGCGGGTGCGCGAGGATCCGAACGCGCATCTGAGCCGCGCTTCGCACGCCTGGCGCAGTGAACGGCGGAGCGTGTGAAGAACGTGTGCGAGGTGGATGTCAGGACGCCGATGCCCCTGTCCTGAGCGCACCCCCTGTCGTAGGTTCTACGCAGATGAGAGATGGACCCGCCCACAGGGGACTGTGGGCGGATCATCAGGCGGGGCTTCCCCAGCTTCGACCTGGTCGTGCCTCGCGCACACAACCGGAGCCCGCGGGTTCCGGCTTCCTCACCGATCGGACGGTCGCCCGCCCCAAACCCCCCGGGGCGCGCGGCGTTCCGATCAGGACGGCCGCCTCGGCACTCGGGACGGTGGTTCACCGAAGGGCCGACACACTCCCCCCCTTGTGCCGGCCCTTCGGTGTCTCACCTCCGGTCTCCTCTCGTGATCCCTCGTGTGGTTCCTCCCCGGTGATGCGGGCGGGCTGCCCCGTGCCGTCCGTACGGCGGTCACGGCCGGTGCGACTGCGCGACGGCGGGCCTGCGAAGCTGGGCGTCATGCCGGTCTCCGCCCCTCCCCGCGCACGGTCCGCCCTCGCTCTTCGCGCGCGGTCCGCCCTCGTCGCGCTTCCCGTGCTCCTCTTCGCGCTGATCACCTGGCAGGTCGTCGCCGACGGCCCGCTGGTCGGCGTGGACGAGCGGCTGAGCGCGCGGCTCGTCCACCCCGACCGGTTCTCCGAGCTGCTGTCCGACCTGGGCAATGTGCAGGTGGCCGTGCCCGTCCTCGTGGTGGCGCTGGCGTACACGGCGTGGCGGGGCCGCGCCGCGGGTGCGGACCGCTGGTGGCTGCCGCCCCTGGCCGGGGCCCTGGCGATGGTGCTGGTCCCGGCTCTGGTCGCGCCGCTGAAGGAGTGGACCGACCGCCCCGGCACCCCGGCGGTGCCGCCGGCGACCGGCTACTACCCCTCCGGCCACACCGCCACGGCGGTCGTCGCGTACGGCGCGGCGACGCTGCTGCTGCTCGGGCGGCTGCGTGCGCCGGCCGTACGCCGGGCGCTGGTCCCGCTGTGCGCCGTACTGGTCCTCGGCACCTCCTACGGCCTGGTGCGGCGGGGCTACCACTGGCCGCTGGACGTGCTGGCCAGCTGGTGCCTGGGGGCGGTGCTGCTGGCCGGGGTCGCCCTCGCGGTGGGCCCGGGTCCGGCGGGCGTCAGCCGAAGTACGCGTCGAAGTTCTTCTGGAACTCCCAGTTCGCGTAGCGGTCCCAGTTGATCGACCACGTCATCAGGCCGCGCAGCGCGGGCCAGGTGCCGTGGGGCGCGTACGAGCCGCAGTCGGTCTTCCTGGTCAGGCAGTTCAGCGCCTTGGTGACCTCGGCCGGGGAGACGTGGCCGTTGCCCGCCTGGGTGGAGGCGGGCATGCCGATCGCGACCTGGTCGGGGCGCAGGGGCGGGAAGACGTTGTTCGCGTCGCCCGCGACCGGGAAGCCGGTGAGCAGCATGTCGGTCATGGCGATGTGGAAGTCCGCGCCGCCCATGGAGTGGTACTGGTTGTCGAGGCCCATGATGGAGCCCGAGTTGTAGTCCTGGACGTGCAGCAGGGTCAGGTCGTCGCGCAGGGCGTGGATGACCGGCAGGTAGGCCCCCGCGCGCGGGTCCTGGCCGCCCCACTTGCCGGTGCCGTAGTACTGGTAACCGAGCTGGACGAAGAATGTCTCGGGCGCCATGGTCAGCACGAAGCCGGCGCCGTACCTGGCCTTCAGGGACTTCACGGCGGAGATGAGGTTGACGACGACGGGGGTCTTCGGGTTCTTGAAGTCGGTGTCGTCGGCGTTCAGGGAGAGCGAGTGGCCCTCGAAGTCGATGTCGAGTCCGTCCAGGCCGTACTCGTCGATGATGGCGGAGACGGAGGAGACGAACCTGTCGCGGGCGGCGGCGGTGGTGAGCTGCACCTGGCCGTTCTGGCCGCCGATGGAGATCAGCACCTTCTTGCCGGCCGCCTGCTTGGCCTTGATCGCGGCCTTGAACTCGGCGTCGCTCTCCACGTTCGGGCACTCGGTGACCGGGCAGCGCTCGAAGCGGATGTCCCCCGAGGTGACCGAGGTGGGTTCGCCGAAGGCCAGGTCGATGACGTCCCAGCTGTCGGGCACGTCGGCCATGCGGGTGTAGCCGGAGCCGTTGGCGAAGCCGGCGTGCAGGTAGCCGACCAGGGCGTGCGCCGGGAGGCCCGGGGAGCCGCCGCCGTCGTCGGGGCGCCGGGCGGTGGTCGCGGTGACGGTGGCCGAACGCGCGGACTCACCCGCTTCGTTGACCGCGGCGACCTGGAAGGAGTAGGCGGTCGAGGGGGTCAGGCCGGTCACGGTGGTGGAGGTGCCGGTGACCGTGCCGGCCTTGGCGCCGTCGCGGTAGACGGCGTAGCCCGTCGCGCCCGTCACGGGTGACCAGGACAGGGCGACGCTGGAGGAGGTCACCGCGCCGGCCTTGAGACCGCCGGGAGCCGCCGGGGGCTGGCCGGTCCCGCCGCCCGGGCCGGTCAGGGAGATGTCGTCGGCGTGGTAGGCGCCGGTGCCGTACCAGCCGTGGGTGTAGACCGTGACCTCGGTGGTCGACGGGCCGGTGCGGAAGGTGGTCGTCAGCCGCTGCCAGTCGGGGGCGGACTGGGCCCAGGTGGAGACGTCGGTGGTGCCGGTGCCGCTCGCGCCGAGGTAGACGTAGGTGCCCCGGACGTAGCCGGAGAGCGTGTACTGCGCGTCCGGTTTCACGGACACCGTCTGGGAGCAGCGGGCGTTGTCGGCGCCTGCGGGGGTGGCCTTCAGGGCGGCGGTGCCGCTGTGGACGGGCGAGGTGACGGTCGTGCCCGCCGTACAGGTCCAGCCGTCGAGCGCGGACTCGAAGCCGCCGTTGCGGG
Source organism: Streptomyces sp. BK208 (assembly GCF_004364245.1). Classification (GTDB taxonomy): domain Bacteria; phylum Actinomycetota; class Actinomycetes; order Streptomycetales; family Streptomycetaceae; genus Streptomyces. The sequence continues at coordinate 78,597 of NZ_SOAV01000012.1, forward strand.
CCAGGTCCGCGTCGGCCGCACGGGCGGCCGACGTGAGCGCGGTCAGGCCGGAGGCGGCGAGGGCCGCCGCGGTGAGCAGCGTGACGAGCGGGCGACGGGCGAGGGGTCTGGCGCGTTCCACAAGTGCCTCCGGACATGGGGGAGATGGGGAGGACGGAGCGCGCCCAACTTGGTCCAGACCAATTCCGTTGTCAACCCCTTGCGCACGTCACACCCGCTATCCCGCGCCCTCCTCCCCCGCGAGGGCCGCCGCCGCCTCGTGCATCGCCAGCTCCAGGAGCGAGGGATCCGAGAGGGTGCCGGTCCCGTCCGGCGGGATCAGCCAGCGGGTGCCGCCGGACGACAGCCCGCAGGGGTGGGGCACCACGATCCAGGTGCCGGGACCGGCGGTCCGGATGCCGGTGCCGACCCAGCGCGCCGCCGTGCCGGCCGGCACGAAGAAACCCGTGCGCGCGTCACCGAAGTCGGCGAGTACCGGGCCGGGCTGGTCGAGCACACGGGAGAGCACGTCCAGGGTCGGATAGCCGAGCCTGCTCGGCAGGATGAGCACGTCCCAGGCCTTGCCGGCGGGCAGCAGCGCGACACTCGAGGGGTCGCGCTCCCACTCCCGCCGGCAGGACTCGGGATCCGGTGCGACGGATGCCAGCCAAGCGACCGCCGTCTTCGCACCAGGCATGGAAAACCTCCCTTTCACTCGTGGACGCGGGGTGCGTCACGAGGGAGAGGGAGGTCCGCCGGTGGCATTACGCGGGTTGCGGTGACTCCTTGGGGTGAACCGGATCACACGCCGGCCGGCGGCTCAGCTGTCGAAGCCGAGTCCGAGCCGGTCCATCGTCCGCAGCCACAGGTTGCGCCGGCCGCCCTGCGCGTCCGCGCGGGCCAGCGACCACTTGGTGAGCGCGATGCCGGTCCAGGCGAAGGGCTCGGGCGGGAACGGCAGCGGCTTCCTGCGCACCATCTCCAGCTCGGTGCGCTCGGTGCGCTCGCCCGACAGCAGGTCGAGCATCACCTCGGCGCCGAACCGGGTCGCGCCCACCCCGAGGCCGGTGTACCCGGCCGCGTACGCCACCTTCCCCCGGTGCGCGGTGCCGAAGAACGCGGAGAAGCGGGAGCAGGTGTCGATGGCGCCGCCCCAGGCGTGGCTGAAGCGGACGCCCTCCAACTGCGGGAAGCAGGTGAAGAAGTGCCCGGCGAGCTTGGCGTAGGTCTCGGGGCGGTCGTCGTACTCGGCGCGCACCCTGCCGCCGTACGGGTAGATCGCGTCGTAGCCGCCCCACAGGATCCGGTTGTCGGACGACAGCCGGAAGTAGTGGAACTGGTTGGCGCTGTCGCCGAGGCCCTGCCGGTTCTTCCAGCCGATCGAGGCGAGCTGCGTGTCGGTGAGCGGCTCGGTCATCAGGGCGTAGTCGTAGACGGGAACGGTGTACGAGCGCACCCGCCGGACCAGGTTCGGGAAGACGTTGGTGCCGAGCGCGACCGTGCGGGCGCGGACCCCGCCGTAGGGGGTGCGTACGGCCATGCCGGCGCCGTACGGCCTGAGGGTGAGCGCGGGGGTGTTCTCGTGGACGCGGACGCCGAGGTCGAGGCAGGCCCGCTTGAGGCCCCAGGCCAGCTTGGCGGGGTTGACCATCGCCACGCCCCGCCGGTCCCACAGGCCCGCCCGGAAGGTGGGTGAGTCGACCTGGTCGCGCACGGCGTCGGCGTCCAGGTACTCGATGCCCTCGGCGAGACCCTTGCCGCTGATCTCCTCGTACCACTCCTCCAGCTCCCGGGCCTGGTAGGGCTCGGTGGCCACGTCGATCTCGCCGGTGCGCTCGAAGTCGCAGTCGAGTCCGTGGCGGGCGACCGCCGCCTCGATCGCGTCGAGGTTGCGGACGCCCAGTTCCTCCAGCTTGCGGATCTCTCCGGGCCAGCGGGTGAGGCCGTTGGACAGTCCGTGGGTGAGGGAGGCGGCGCAGAATCCGCCGTTGCGGCCGGAGGCGGCCCAGCCCACCTCGCGGCCCTCGATCAGCACCACGTCCCGGCCCGGGTCGCGCTCCTTGGCGATCAGCGCGGTCCACAGTCCGCTGTAGCCGCCGCCCACCACCAGCAGGTCGCAGGTCTCGGCGCCGGTGAGGGCGGCCTCGGGGCGGGGACGGCCGGGGTCGTCCAGCCAGTACGGGACCGGCTGGGCGTCGGAAAGGGATTTCGTCCAGTCGTTGCTGCGGCTCATGGCGCTCGGGGCCATGATTTCAACTCCCTACGAATACGGCTGAGGCGCTCTATGCCTTGCGGCGGTTCCGGCGGTTGCCGATGACCATGGAGGTCAGGACGAACAGTACGGCGATGACGAACATGGCCGTGCCGACGACGTTGATCTGAACGGGCGTTCCGCGCTGCGCCGATCCCCAGACGAACATGGGGAAGGTGACGGTGGAACCCGCGTTGAAATTGGTGATGATGAAATCGTCGAAGGACAGCGCGAAGGCGAGCAGCGCGCCGGCCGCGATGCCGGGGGCGGCGATCGGCAGGGTGACCCGGACGAAGGTCTGGAAGGGACCGGCGTACAGGTCCTGCGCCGCCTGCTCCAGGCGTGGGTCCATCGACATCACGCGTGCCTTGACGGCCGTCACGACGAAGCTGAGGCAGAACATGATGTGGGCGATCAGGATCGTCCAGAAGCCGAGCTGAGCACCCATGTTGAGGAAGAGGGTGAGCAGCGAGGCGGCCATCACGACCTCGGGCATCGCCATCGGCAGGAAGATCAGCGAGTTGATCGCGCCCCGTGCGCGGAAGCGGTAGCGCACCAGCGCGAAGGCGATCGCGGTGCCGAGGGCGGTGGCGCCCAGCGTCGCCCAGAGGGCGATCTGGAGGCTGAGCGAGAGGGAACCGCACAGCCCGGCGACCCCGCACGGGTCCTTCCAGGCGTCCGTGGAGAATTGCTGCCACTCGTAATTGAAGCGCCCGTTCGGCTTGTTGAACGAGAACACCGTGACGACGACGTTGGGCAGCAGCAGATAAGCGAGTGTCAGCAGTCCGGCGATCACGACCACATGGCGCTTGAACCAGTTGACGAAGGCCATTTAAACGAGATCCTCCGTCCCGGACCTGCGGATGTAGAAGGTGACCATGGCCAGAATCGCGGCCATGAGGATGAACGAGAGTGCCGCCGCCGTCGGATAGTCCAGCACCCTGAGGAACTGGGACTGGATCACGTTCCCGATCATTCCGGTGTCGGCCGAGCCCAGCAGGGAGGCGTTGACGTAGTCGCCGGTGGCCGGGATGAAGGTCAGCAGCGTGCCGGAGACGACGCCCGGCATCGACAGCGGGAAGGTGACCTTGCGGAAGACCGTGGACGGCTTCGCGTACAGGTCCCCGGCCGCCTCGTGCAGCCGGCCGTCGATGCGCTCCAGGGAGGTGTAGAGCGGCAGGATCATGAAGGGCAGGAAGTTGTACGTCAGACCGCAGACCACCGCGAGCGGGGTGGCCAGCACGCGGTCCCCGGAGGTCCAGCCGAGCCAGCCGGTCACGTCCAGGACGTGCAGCGTGTTCAGGGCGCCGACGACCGGGCCGCCGTCGGCGAGGATCGTCTTCCAGGCCAGGGTGCGGATCAGGAAGCTGGTGAAGAACGGCGCGATCACCAGGATCATGATCAGGTTGCGCCAGCGTCCCGCGCGGAAGGCGATCAGGTACGCGAGCGGGTAGCCCAGCAGCAGGCACAGCACGGTCGCGGAGGCGGCGTAGGCCACCGAGCGCAGGAACTGCGGCCAGTACTCGGACAGCGCGTCCCAGTAGGTGGCGAAGTGCCAGGTGACCTTGTAGCCCTCCTCCAGCGAGCCCGTCTGCACGGAGGTGGAGGCCTGGTAGATCATCGGCGCCGCGAAGAAGACGACCAGCCACAGGATGCCGGGCAGCAGCAGCCAGTACGGCGTCCAGCGGCCCCGCTTGCGCGGGGGTTTCTTCTCGGGCGCGGCCGGGGTCAGGGGCGGCGGCGCCTCGGTGAGGGTGGACATCAGGACGCCTCTCCCTCGGCCACACCGGCGTCGCCCGTCGTCCCTGCAAGCACGGACTGGTCGGCGTCGAGCCCGAAGGTGTGCGCCGGGTTCCAGTGCAGGACGACCTCGGCGCCGGGTGCGAGGCGGGGGTCGCGGTCGATGTTCTGGGCGTAGACCTCGAACTCGGGGCAGGCCGCGCAGTCCACGACGTACTGGGTGGAGACACCGATGAAACTGGTGTTGCTGATCCTGCCGGATATGCGGTTGCGGCCCTCGGGGATGGAGCCGGCGTCGTCCGCGTGGGTGAGGCTGATCTTCTCGGGGCGCACGCCGACCAGGACCTTGCCGCCCGCCTTCGCCGGCGCGGTGCACCGTGCGCCGGGCAGCACCAGCTTGTCGCCGGCCGCCTTGACGACGACGTCGTCGCCGCTGCGGGTGTCGACCTCGGCCTCGATGAGGTTGGAGGTGCCCAGGAAGTTGGCGACGAACGTGGTGCGCGGGTTCTCGTACAGGTCGGCGGGGGCGCCCAGTTGCTCGACGCGGCCCGCGTTCATCACGGCGACCTGGTCGGCCATGGTCATGGCCTCCTCCTGGTCGTGGGTGACGTGCACGAAGGTGATGCCGACCTCGGTCTGGATGCGCTTGAGCTCCAGCTGCATCTGGCGGCGCAGCTTGAGGTCGAGGGCGCCGAGCGGCTCGTCGAGGAGCAGCACCCTGGGGTGGTTGATCAGGGCGCGGGCGACCGCGACGCGCTGCTGCTGGCCGCCGGAGAGCTGGTGCGGCTTCTTGCGGGCCTGCTCGCCGAGCTGCACCAGGTCGAGCATCTCGCCGACCTGCTTCTTCACGCTCTTGATGCCGCGCCTGCGCAGGCCGAAGGCGACGTTCTCGTAGATGTCGAGGTGCGGGAAGAGGGCGTAGGACTGGAAGACCGTGTTGACCGGCCGTTTGTAGGGCGGCAGCGCGGTCACGTCGTGGTCGCCGAGGTGGACGGTGCCGCTGCTGGGCTCCTCCAGTCCGGCGATCATGCGCAGGGTGGTGGTCTTGCCGCAGCCCGAGGCACCGAGCAGGGCGAAGAAGGAGCCCTGGGGCACGGTCAGGTCGAGCGGGTGCACGGCGGTGAAGGAGCCGTAGGTCTTGCCGATGCCGGTGAGGCGGACGTCGCCGCCGCCCGTCGCGTCCGGCTGGTTCTTCGTCGGGTTCGTCGTCGTCATCGTCGTCACGCCCCAGTGAGCTTCGCGAACTTTTCTTCGTAGGCCGTCTCTTCCTTCGCGCTCAGGGAGCGGAAGGAGCGCGACTTGGCCTGCATGGCCTTGTCGGGAATGATCAGCGGGTTGTTCGCCGCGTCCTCGTCGATCTTCGCCAGGTCGTCCTTCACGCCGTCGACGGGGCAGACGAAGTTGATGTACGCGGCGAGTTCCGCGGCCGGGCCCGGCTCGTAGTAGTAGTCGATGAGGCGTTCGGCGTTCGTCTTGTGCCGTGCCTTGTTGGGGATCAGCATGTTGTCGCTCGACGTGACGTAGCCGCTGTCCGGGATGACGAAGTCGATGTCGGGGTTGTCCGCCTTGAGCTGGACGACGTCGCCGGCCCAGGCCAGACAGGCCGCGAAGTCGCCCTTGCTGAGGTCGGACGTGTAGTCGTTGCCGGTGAAGCGGCGTATCTGGCCGCGGTCGACGCCCGTCTGGAGCCGGGCGATCGCCGCGTCGTAGTCGTCGTCGGTGAAGCGGGCCGGGTCCTTGCCCATGTCGAGCAGCGTCATGCCCATGGTGTCGCGCATCTCGGTGAGGAAGCCGACGCGGCCCTTGAGCTTCGGGTTGTCGAGCAGGTCGGAGACCGTCCCGACCTCGATTCCGTCCAGCGCCTTCTTGTTGTAGGCGATGACGGTCGAGATGCCCTGCCAGGGGTAGGAGTAGGCGCGGCCGGGGTCCCAGTCGGGGGTGCGGAACTGGGACGACAGGTTGGCGAAGGCGTGCGGCAGGTTGGCCGGGTCGAGTTTCTGGACCCAGCCGAGGCGGATCAGCCGGGCGGCCAGCCAGTCGGTGAGGACGATGATGTCGCGGCCGGTCTCCTGGCCCGCGGCGAGCTGCGGCTGGATCTTGCCGAAGAACTCGCTGTTGTCGTTGATGTCCTCGGTGTAGGAGACCTTGACGCCGGTGCGCTCGGTGAACGCGTCCAGCGTGGGATGCCGGCGGCCGCTCTCGTCGACGTCCATGTACTCGGTCCAGTTGGAGAAGCGGACCTGCTTCTCCTCCTCGGAGTGGTCCTCGGCGGAGACACCGCCCTCGGTCTTGCCGGCCGCCGGGATGCCGCACCCGCTCAGCAGACCGATTCCGCCGGCCGCGAGCACGCCGCCCGTGGAGGCGCGCAGCAGCGAACGCCGGGTGAGGGCGGCCCTGCCGTTCCTGAGACTGCGCCGCACGGCGGCCACTTGGGCCGGGGACAGGCGGTCGGGCTCGTACTGCTCCATGCGCGTGGGTGCCCTTTCGGGTGGGTCGGCCGTGGTCGGCGGCCTGTGTGACGGCTGTCGGTCCTATCGGTCCCCGAAGACGGTGCGGTGCCAGTCCTTGGCCGCCACCGCGGTGTTGTCGAACATGACGTGCTTGACCTGCGTGTACTCCTCGAAGGAGTAGGCGGACATGTCCTTGCCGTAGCCGGACGCCTTGTACCCGCCGTGCGGCATCTCGCTGATGATCGGGATGTGGTCGTTGATCCACACGCAGCCCGCCTTGATCTCGCGGGTGGCGCGGTTCGCGCGGTACACGTCCCGGCTCCAGGCGGAGGCGGCGAGCCCGTACGGCGTGTCGTTGGCCAGCCGGATGCCCTCGTCGTCGGTGTCGAAGGGCAGCACGACGAGGACCGGCCCGAAGATCTCGGACTGGACGACCTCGCTGTCCTGCGCGGCGTCCGCGACGAGGGTGGGCCGGTAGTAGGCGCCGTCCTTCAGGTCGCCCTGCGGTGCCTCGCCGCCGCACACCACGCGCGCGTAGCCGCGGGCGCGCTCGACGAAGGCGGCGACGCGGTCCCGCTGGACGTGGCTGACCAGCGGGCCGAGGTCGGTGCCGGGGGCGAAGGGGTCGCCGACGCGGACGGTGTCCATGAGGGCCGCGGTCCGTTCGACGAACGCCTCGTACAGGGGCCGCTGCACGTACGCGCGCGTGGCGGCCGTGCAGTCCTGGCCGGTGTTGATGAGCGCGCCCGCGACCGCGCCGTGCACGGCGGCGTCGAGGTCGGCGTCGTCGAAGACGAGGAAGGGGGCCTTGCCGCCGAGTTCCAGGTGGAGGCGCTTGACGGTGGCGGTGGCGACCTCGGCGACGCGCTTGCCGACGGCGGTGGACCCGGTGAAGGAGGTCATGGCGACGTCGGGGTGGGCGACGAGGTGCTCACCGGCCTCCCGTCCGGTGCCGCTGACGATGTTGATCACGCCATCGGGGATGCCCGCCTCGGTCGCCGCCCGGGCGAACATCAGGGAGGTGAACGGGGTGATCTCGGCAGGCTTCAGCACGATGGTGTTGCCCGCGGCGATCGCCGGGAGGATCTTCCAGGCGGCCATCTGGAGCGGGTAGTTCCAGGGGGCGATGGAGCCCACCACACCGATCGGCTCCCGCCGTACGTACGAGGTGTGCTCGCCCGAGTACTCCCCCGCCGACTGTCCCTGGAGGTGCCGGGCGGCGCCGGCGAAGAAGGCCGCGTTGTCCACCGTGCCCGGCACGTCGAACTCACGGGTCAGCTTCAGCGGCTTCCCGCACTGCAGGGACTCGGCGCGGGCGAAGTCCTCGGCGCGGTCGGCGAGGACGGCGGCGAACCGGTGCAGGGCGTCGGAGCGCTCGCCCGGGGTGGCGCCGGCCCAGCCGGGGAACGCCTCCCGGGCGGCGGCGACGGCCGCGTCGACGTCGTCGGGGCCGGCCAGCTCGTAGGTCAGGACGGCCTCGCCGGTCGCCGGGTCGACGACGGTGTGCGTGCGTCCGGAGGTGCCCTTGGTCAGACGGCCCGCGATGTACTGGGCCCCGTCCGCGAAGCGGTCCTGGGCCGGGAATCGGTCCGGGGTGGCGTTGCCCGGGTTGTGCATGTCGGCTCTCCTCGGTCTCCCCGTGGTGGGGGCCGGCGTGGCTCAGGCTCGATGTGAGTGCCGATCCTGACAGAGCACTAGGCCTCCAACAAGTGATTCCGTTGTTGCCATTTGGTTACGCAACGGAATCTGTCGACCAGGTGTCGAGTCACCGCGGAAAAGGCCGGACGGAGTGTCCGTGGCGCGTGCCACACTCGCGTGCATGGCGAGAGTCACGGAGACAGAGCAGGTCACGGGGGTGGCGAAGGTGGGGGCGGAGCACTTCGACGGCAGAGAGACGCTGGTCGCGCGGGTCCGGGCCGGTGAGCGGATCAAATACCTCTGCTTCTGGGGACACCGGCCGCTCCCGGACGGCAGGCTCGGGCCGAGCTGTCTGAGCCAGTGGTGGCCGTCGCCGTTCACCGTCGACGGGGTGGAGTACGCGACGGCGGAGCACTGGATGATGGCCGGCAAGGCCCGGCTCTTCGGGGACGCGGAGGCCGAGCGGCGGGTGCTGGCGGCCGGTCATCCCGCCGAGGCGAAGAAGGCGGGCCGGCTGGTGCGCGGCTTCGACGAAACGGTGTGGGAGCGGGAGCGGTTCCGGATCGTGGTGGAGGGCAGCGTCCACAAGTTCGCCGCCGACCCGGCGCTGCGGGCGTTCCTGTTGAACACGGGCGAGCGGGTGCTGGTGGAGGCGAGCCCCCTCGACCGGGTGTGGGGCATCGGCCTGGCCGCGGACGACGGGGCGGCGACCGACCCGGAGCGCTGGCGGGGACCGAACCTGCTGGGCTTCGCGCTGATGGCGGCCCGGGAGCGGCTGCGCGCGAGCGGTGCGTGAGGGACGGCCCGACCAGCCGACGGAGAGGGCGTCCCCGGGACCGCCGACGGCGGGGCGGCCCCGGACCACCGGCTGAGGGGGCGGCCCGGGACCGCCGTTGAGGGGGCGGTCCCGGGCCGCCCCCTCAACGGCCTGGATCAGGCGGGTGGCACGGCCTGGATCAGGCGATGCTCATCAGGCTCGCGAAGGCGAGGAAGCCGAGCAGCGGCAGGATCACGGTGGCCGTGATGCCGAGCACGAGTCCGGCGGTCGCGGAGCCCTTGTTGGTGGCCTCGCCCCGGGTGGCCCGTCCCCGGCCGATCGCGCCGAAGATGATCGCGAGGATGCCCAGGATGACGCCGAAGAACCAGAGGAAGAAGGTCAGGCTGCACACCACGCCGATGATGCCGAGGACCAGCCCCGTGGTGCCCATGCCGTTGCTCGGCTGCGGCGGCATGGCGTAGCCCGGAGCCTGCGGATAGCCCACCGGCGGGGCGGCCGGGTATCCCGCCCCGGCGTTCGGATAGCCGTACCCGGGTGTGCCGGGCGCGGACTGCGGGTACGCGTAGCCGCCGGCCGGCGGCTGTCCCGGCTGCGGCGGTGGCCCGTACCCCTCGGGTCCGGGATTGGTGTGCGACATGAAGTGCTCTCCCCTCGTTGGCGCTTGACATCGTAGAGGCAACCCCGCGGGGAGGAACTCAGCTTTCCGCGGTCACGGCGACCGGCGCGGGGCGCGGGGCCCCGTAGTAAGGGTCGTCGTAGCCCGAATCCTCGTTGATCGCGGCGGTGATCCCGATGGCGAGCAGCACGATCACGGCCACCCCGAGGACGATGCCGACGATGCCCATGACGAACCCGGCCTGCGCCTGCCCGTGGTTGTCGGCCAGGCCGCTCTCCGCCTTGCGGCGGCCCTTGATGCCGAAGACCACGGCGAGGACGCCGAGCACCAGGGAGACCACGCCGTACAGGCAGAACAGGGCGCAGGCGAGGATGCCCAGCACCATCGACGCGGTGCCCAGCCCGTTCTGCGGGGGCGCCTGCATGCCCGGCCAGACGTAGCCCGGGCCGTATCCGGGGTAGCCGTACCCTCCGGGGACCCCGGCGCCCCCGGAGGCACCGGGGTGGCCGTACCCGTCCGGGACGCCCGGGCCGCCGGGCGCGATCGGCGGCGGGGGCACCGCGGCGTCGGAGGGGTCGAACCCGGCGCCGGGCATCGACGTGACCGTGGCCTGGTCGTGGACGCCCGCCGGCGGCGGCCAGGGCGGCGGCGCGTCCGAGGCGGGAGGTGGCCCGAGCGGGTCCCGCGGCTGTGCCGGGCCCGCGCCCTTGTCCAGGGAGGGCCCGCTGCCCGGAGGCGCCCAGGGGTCGCGGTCGCCGGGGGATTCCCCGTCCGGCCGTATCTCGTCCGTCATGTCCTGTCCCCCCGGGTCGTTCGTGCCCGCCATGCTACGGTCCCGGGCCGCCGGCCGTCAGACCGGCCTACGATGATCCCCGAACGACCGATCAGCCGATCACCCGCGTCCCACCGCCGCCTCGTCCGGGGCCGGGGCGCCGCCCTGGGGAGAAACCTTGACCGAGCACCTCGTCGAACCCGACGTCCCGCGCGACCTGCACGCCTTCATCGCCGGACTGCCGAAGGCCGAACTGCACGTCCACCACGTCGGCTCCGCCTCCCCGCGCATCGTCTCCGAACTGGCCGCGCGGCACGCCGACTCCAAGGTCCCCACCGACCCCGAAGCCCTGGTCGACTACTTCACCTTCACGGACTTCGCGCACTTCATCGACGTGTACCTGTCCGTGGTCGACCTGATCCGCACCCCGGAGGACGTCCGGCTGCTCACCTTCGAGGTGGCTCGGGACATGGCCCGCCAGCAGGTGCGGTACGCCGAGCTGACCATCACGCCGTTCTCCTCCACCCGGCGCGGCATCGACGAGGGCGCCTTCATGGAGGCGATCGAGGACGCCCGCAAGGCCGCCGAGGCCGAGTTCGGGACCGTGCTGCGCTGGTGCTTCGACATCCCCGGCGAGGCCGGTCTGGAGTCCGCCGAGGAGACGACGCGGCTGGCCACCGACGACCGGTTGCGCCCCGAGGGCCTGGTCTCCTTCGGTCTCGGCGGGCCGGAGATCGGCGTGGGCCGCCCCCAGTTCAAGCCGTACTTCGACCGGGCCATCGCCGCGGGCCTGCACTCGGTGCCGCACGCCGGCGAGACCACCGGACCGCAGACCGTGTGGGACGCCCTCACCGACCTGCGCGCCGAACGCATCGGGCACGGCACCAGTTCCGCCCAGGACCCGAGGCTCCTCGCCCACCTCGCCGAGCGGCGCATCCCGCTGGAGGTGTGCCCGACCTCGAACATCGCCACCCGCGCGGTGCGCACCCTGGACGAGCACCCGATCAGGGAGTTCGCCCGCGCCGGGGTCCTGGTGACGATCAACTCCGACGACCCGCCGATGTTCGGCACCGACCTCAACAACGAGTACGCCGTCGCCGCGCGGCTCCTCGGCCTCGACGAACGAGGCCTGGCCGACCTGGCGAAGAACGGGGTCGAGGCCTCCTTCCTCGACGCGCCGGGCAAGGCGCGGATCACCGCCGAGATCGACACGTACACCGCCGCCTGGCTCGCCTCCTGAGAGTTGCCGCCACCATGGACACCCCGCGCGCCCTGACCGCCGTCGCCCACCGCGGCGATCCCTACCGGCACCGCGAGAACACCCTCGACTCGCTGCGTTCCGCCCTGGACCGGGGCGCGGACGCGGTCGAGACCGACGTGCGGCTGACCCGGGACGGCGTGCCGGTACTGCTGCACGACGAGACGCTCAAGCGGCTGTGGCAGCACGACCGGCCGCTCCGCTCCCTGTCGGCCGAGGAGGTGCGCGGGCTGACGGCGGGCCGGGTGCCGACGCTCGCCGAGGCGCTCGCCGCGACCGGGGACGGCCGGCTGATGCTCGACCTGCCCGGCGGACCGGGTGAGCGGGCGGTGCGGCGCGTGGTGGACGTGGTGCGCGAGTGCGGGGCGCGGGACCGCGTGTACTACACCGCGGGCGCCGCCGCCATGCTCGCCGTGCGCGCCGCCGACCCCGCCGCCGAGATCGCGCTGACCTGGACCACGGCGGCCCCGCCCCGGCCCGCGCTGCTGGCGGCGGTGCGGCCGCGGTGGCTCAACTACCGGTTCGGCCTGGTGAACCGGTCCCTGGCCGAGCGGGTCCACGCCGACGGTCTCCTGCTGTCCGTGTGGACGCCTGACACCCGCCGCACCATGCGCCGGCTGCGTGACCTGGGCGTCGACTCGATCACCACCAACCGCATCGACGTCCTGTGCGCGCTGCGCGACCGGGCGCGCCGCCTCCCGTAGGGGGCACCCCGCACAACTCCCTTCACTCGTAGGGGTGTTCCCCGACCCCTTGGCCGGGGTGCGGGCCCTCCTCGCCGACGATCCGGTGCGCCGCGCGGCGCGGTGAGGATGATCGACGACCGTCCGCCCCTGAACCTGGAGTCGTCGATGCCGTCGATGCGTGTCCGTACCTCCTCCGTCCTCGCCGCTTCCCTGGTGCTCGCGTTGGCCGCCGGGCCACTGGCGGCCCCCGCGTTCGCGGCGCCGTCCACCGCGACGGCCGGCCCGCACCGGCCGGACGCCCCGGACGTGCCCGACGCGAAGGCCCTGCGCGCGGCCCTCGCCATGGTCCCGGGAGAGGACGCCACGGCCGCTCTCGTACGGGTCGGGCACCGGGACGCCGACTGGCACGGCACTGCGGGGGTGCGCGACCTGGACAGTGGCCGGCCGGCCCGCCCGGACGCCCTCTTCCGCGCCGGTTCGGTCACCAAGGTCGTCACGGCCGCCACCGTCCTGCGGCTCGCGGCCCAGGGCGACATCGACCTGGACGCGCCGGTGCAGGGCTATCTGCCCGGCCTGTTCACCCCGGCCTTCGACAAGCCGATCAGCGTCCGCAACCTGCTCAACCACACCAGCGGCATCAAGGCGGGCGACGGACTCGGCGACGACTTCGCCGAGCTGTACGCGCACCGCTTCGACACGCTCACCCCGCGCCGGGACGTGGCGTCGGCGATCGTGAAGGGACCGGAGTTCGACCCGGGCGACCGGCAGCACTACCTCAACGTCAACTACACGATCCTCGGTTTCCTGATCGAGAAGGTGACGGGACGCTCCTACGCCGCCGAGGCCACGCGCCTGGTCCTGCGCCCGGCCGGGATGCGGCACACGTACTTCCCGGGCACCGACCCGCGCATCCGGGGCCCGCACAACCGGGGGTACCAGGCGGTGGAGCGGCCGGGCGGGACGACGGAGCTGCTCGACGTGACCGAGTGGAACCAGGCGGACCGCTGGGCGGCCGGCGACATGATCTCGACGACGGCCGACCTGGAACGGCTGCTCACCCGGCTGTTCCGGGGCCGCATCGTGCCCGAGCCGCAGCTGGAGGAGATGTTCACGACCCCGCCGAACCTGCCGGACGCGACCCGCAGCGCGGGACTGGAGTACAAGAAGGTGGGCGACCAGGTCTTCTGGGGCAAGTCGGGCTCGCGCTACGGCTACAGCGCGCTCGTCGGCGGCACCCGTGACCTCTCCCGCACCCTGGTGTATTCGGTCAACTCCACCGACGCCAAGGACGCGGAGCCCGACCCGGTGCTCGACGCGATCACCGCGGCCGCGCTGAAGTAGCCCCGCCCCGCGCCGGTCTCCCGTCCGCCGCCGCCCCGCGTCAGCGCCCCGTCAGCCGCCGCGCCGCTCCGTGCGCCACGAACGTCGCCGCTCCCGCGAAGCCCAGCGCCACGGCGAGGTCGCGCGGGCGGGTGGCGCGCAGGACGCCGGCGCGGCGCAGACGGCGGCGGGCCCAGAGGGTGAAGGGGACCACGACCAGCGGCGAGGTGACCGACCCGGGCGTGTAGCCGCGCACCAGTCCCGCCTGGGCGAGATGGACGAGGCCGTGCAGGCCGAAGGCGTTGAGCGCGGTCTGGTACGCGGCCGAGCGGCCGCCGGTCAGCCGCCCCGCGGCGGACGCGGCGGCCACCACCGCGGCCATCGCGCCGACCGCCATCGCGAACTCCCGCCCGTCCACCGACCCGGCCCGCCGCCACACGGCCTCCGGCACGGCCGGGTACCGCTCGCGCAGCGCCGGAAGGTGGCGTCGCCACCAGCCCGGCACGGTCGCCAGCTCTTCGAGGTCGTGGAGGGCCCAGGCGGCCAGCAGGCCCAGGGTGACCGCGCCCTCGATCCGTTCATCACGCGATGAATTCAGCACATGATCAGTCTGCTACACGCCGACGATCCCGTTCCACCGCTTCGCGAACTCCGTCCGGTCCGCCGCCGGGATGTCCCGGGCGATCGCGAGCCGTTCGCGCATCGCCGCGTCCGGGAAGATCAGCGGGTCCTCGGCCAGGGCGGCGGTCTCCTCGTCGTCGGAGGAGGCGAGCACGTCCCGGGCGGCGGGGACGGGGCAGACGTAGTTGACCCAGGCGGCCAGCTCGGCGGCGACCTCGGGCCGGTAGTAGTGGTCGATCAGCCGCTCGGCGTTGGCCTTGTGCCGGGCCAGGTCGGGGATCATGAGGGACTCGGCCCACAGTTCGGCGCCCTCCTCCGGCACCACGAACTCGATGTCCGGGTCGTCCGCCTGGAGCTGGATCACGTCGCCGGAGTAGGCCTGGCAGGCGAGGACGTCTCCACTGGAGAGGTCCTTGATGTAGTCGTTGCCGGTGAAGCGGCGGATCTGGCCGTGGGCGACCTGCTTCTCCACCTGGTCGCAGATCCGGTGGAAGTCGTCCGTCCTCCACCGGGTGATGTCCACTCCGTTGCCCTGCATGAGCAGCGCGAACGCCTCGTCCATGCCCGACAGCAGGGTGACCCGGCCCTTGAGGTCGGCGGCCCACAGGTCGGACACCCGCCGGATCTCCCGGCCGAGCCTGCGCCGGTTGTACGCGATGCCGGTGATGCCCGACTGCCACGGCACGGTGAACTTCCGGCCGGGGTCGAAGGCGGGCGAACGCAGCAGCGGGTCGAGCTACTTGGCGACGTTCGGCTGCTGGGAGCGGTCCATCTCCTGCACCCAGCCCAGCCGTACGAAGCGTCCGCACATCCAGTCACTGATGACGATCAGGTCGCGGTCGGTGGGCTGGTGGTTCATCAGGGACGGGCTGATCTTGCCGAAGAACTCGTCGTTGTCGTTGATCTCCTCGATGTAGTCGACGGAGATGCCCGACTCCTTCTCGAACGCCGCAAGCGTGGGCCGCCGGCTCGGGTGCTCGTCGTCGGTGTCGATGTACAGCGGCCAGTTGGCCCAGGTCAGCCGCCGCTCGGTGGCGGACCGGTCGGTCGTGGACCGGTCGCCGGGCGCGACGTACGCGGCGGGGACACCGCAGCCGGCCAGGGCACCGAGGGCGGCGGTGCCGCCCAGGCCGCGCAGCAGCGTACGACGGGAGAGCGAGGGCGTCCTCGGGAGCAGGGGCATGGCCGCAGGATGCCGGGCGCGCACACACGCGGGCAATCGACGCTGCGTCGAGCGGGCCCGGCCAGGCCCGACACCCTGTCGAGCGCCGGAGTCCCCCACCGCACGGGGCGCGCAGGACGCCGCGGACGGAGACCCGGCACGCATCACGGTCCCGCACGAGGGCGGGCACACACCGCGGGCCTCGTACCCGGGCCCGGCACGCACCGCGGCCCCGCCCGAGGGCCCGGCACGCACCGCGGCCCCGGACGGAGGCTCAGGCCTGCGTCCGGGGCCGCGCACCCGTGTGGGGGTTCGTCACGCGTCCAGCGACGTCATCACGTGCTTGATCCGCGTGTAGTCGTCGAAGCCGTACCCCGACAGGTCCTTGCCGTAGCCGGACTTCTTGAAGCCGCCGTGCGGCATCTCGGCGACCAGCGGGATGTGGGTGTTGATCCACACGCAGCCGAAGTCCAGCTTCTTGGACATCCGCATCGCGCGGCCGTGGTCCTTGGTCCACACCGAGGAGGCCAGCGCGTACTCGACGCCGTTGGCCCACTCGACGGCCTGGTCCTCGTCACGGAAGGACTGGACGGTGATGACCGGGCCGAAGACCTCCTGCTGGATGATCTCGTCGTCCTGCTTGAGGCCGGAGACGACGGTCGGCGCGTAGAAGTAGCCCTTGTCGCCGACCCGGTGGCCGCCCGCCTCGACCTTGGCGTGGGCGGGCAGGCGCTCGATGAACCCGGAGACCTGCTTGAGCTGGTTGGGGTTGTTGAGCGGGCCGTAGGCCACGTCCTCGTCGTCGGGCTGCCCGGTCTTGGTCTCGGACGCGGCCTTGGCGAGGGCGCGGACGAACTCGTCGTGGACCGACTCGTGGACCAGGACGCGGGTGGCCGCCGTACAGTCCTGCCCGGCGTTGAAGTAACCCGCCTCCGAGATGCCCTCGACGGCCTTGGGGATGTCGCTGTCCTCGAAGACGACGACCGGCGCCTTGCCGCCCAGCTCCAGGTGGACCCGCTTGAGATCCTTGGCGGCCGACTCGGCGACGGACATGCCGGCCCGCACCGAGCCGGTGATGGAGGCCATCGCCGGGGTCTCGTGCTCGACCATCAGGCGGCCGGTGTCGCGGTCGCCGCAGACGACGTTGAAGACGCCCTTGGGCACGATCGAGCCGATGATGTCGGCCATCAGGGCCGTGGAGGCGGGGGTGGTGTCCGAGGGCTTGAGGACGACCGTGTTGCCCGCGGCGAGCGCCGGGGCGAACTTCCACACGGCCATCATCATCGGGTAGTTCCACGGCGCGACCTGCGCGCAGACGCCGATGGGCTCGCGGCGCACGAAGGAGGTCAGCCCCTCCATGTACTCACCGGCGCCGCGTCCTTCGAGCATCCGCGCCGCGCCCGCGAAGAAGCGGATCTGGTCGACCATCGGCGGGATCTCCTCGGAGCGGGTCAGCCCGATCGGCTTGCCCGTGTTCTCCACCTCGGCCGCGATCAGTTCCTCGGCCCGCTCCTCGAACGCGTCCGCGATCTTCAGCAGGGCCTTCTGCCGCTCGGCCGGGGTGGTGTCGCGCCACGCCGGGAAGGCCGCCGCCGCGGCCGCCATCGCGGCGTCCACGTCCGCCTGCCCGGACAGGGGGGCGGTCGCGTAAGCCTCGCCCGTGGCGGGGTTGACCACTTCGGTGGTCCGTCCGTCGGCGGCGTCCCGGAACTCACCGTCGATGTAATTGCGCAGACGACGCAGCTCGGTGCTCACTGCCGGCCCTCCAAATTCGCTGTCCAGTGACTGAGACACCCACCCTAGACGGAGTCCCGACGTTTTCAACACCCCCACCGGGCCCCGGGGTGCGATATCCGCAGATTGGGACTCGCCAAACAACGAATTTCATCGATCCGGCCTTGCGAAACTGTCGATACGTCGTGCACAGTGAAGCCGTGGCCAGTCGAAGCGCAGACCAGAAGGACTCCCGCGAGTCCAGGAACGGCGGTCCCCAGTTGGACGCCGTCTCCCTCGCCATCATCGAGCAGCTCCAGGAGGACGGCCGCCGGCCGTACGCCGCCATCGGCAAGGCCGTGGGCCTGTCGGAGGCGGCCGTGCGCCAGCGCGTCCAGAAGCTCCTCGACCAGGGCGTGATGCAGATCGTCGCCGTCACGGACCCGCTCACGGTGGGCTTCCGGCGCCAGGCGATGGTCGGTGTCAACGTCGAGGGCGACGTGGAGTCCGTCGCCGACGCGCTGACGGCCATGTCCGAGTGCGAGTACGTGGTGATGACCGCGGGCTCGTTCGACCTGATGGTGGAGGTCGTCTGCGAGGACGACGACCACCTCCTGGAGGTCATCAACCGACGCATCCGGGCGGTGCCCGGCGTGCGCTCCACCGAGAGCTTCGTCTACATGAAGCTCAAGAAGCAGACCTATATGTGGGGAACCCGATAATCGTGAGCACCGACAGCCCCAAGGACCTCAGCAGGACCGCCTACGACCACCTGTGGATGCACTTCACCCGCATGTCGTCGTACGAGAACGCCCCCGTCCCCACCATCGTCCGCGGTGAGGGCACCCACATCTACGACGACAAGGGCAAGCGCTACCTCGACGGTCTCGCCGGCCTCTTCGTGGTCCAGGCCGGACACGGCCGCCAGGAGCTCGCGGAGACCGCCTCGAAGCAGGCGCAGGAGCTCGCCTTCTTCCCGGTGTGGTCCTACGCCCACCCCAAGGCCGTCGAGCTGGCCGAGCGCCTGGCGAACGAGGCCCCCGGCGACCTCAACAAGGTCTTCTTCACCACCGGCGGCGGCGAGGCGGTCGAGACCGCCTGGAAGCTCGCCAAGCAGTACTTCAAGCTGACCGGCAAGCCGACCAAGTACAAGGTCATCTCCCGCGCGGTGGCCTACCACGGCACCCCGCAGGGCGCCCTGTCCATCACCGGCCTGCCCGCCCTGAAGGCCCCCTTCGAGCCGCTCGTCCCGGGCGCCCACAAGGTGCCGAACACCAACATCTACCGCGCCCCGATCCACGGTGACGACCCCGAGGCCTACGGCCGCTGGGCCGCCGACCAGATCGAGCAGCAGATCCTCTTCGAGGGCCCGGACACCGTCGCCGCGGTCTTCCTCGAGCCCGTGCAGAACGCCGGCGGCTGCTTCCCGCCGCCGCCCGGCTACTTCCAGCGGGTGCGCGAGATCTGCGACCAGTACGACGTGCTGCTCGTCTCGGACGAGGTCATCTGTGCCTTCGGCCGCCTGGGCACGACCTTCGCCTGTGACAAGTTCGGCTACGTACCGGACATGATCACCTGCGCCAAGGGCATGACCTCGGGCTACTCCCCGATCGGCGCGTGCATCGTCTCCGACCGTCTGGCCGAGCCGTTCTACCAGGGCGACAACACCTTCCTGCACGGCTACACCTTCGGCGGCCACCCGGTCTCCGCCGCGGTCGGCATCGCCAACCTCGACCTGTTCGAGCGCGAGGGCCTCAACCAGCACGTGCTGGACAACGAGGGCGCCTTCCGCGCCACCCTGGAGAAGCTGCACGACCTGCCGATCGTCGGCGACGTCCGCGGCAACGGCTTCTTCTACGGCATCGAGCTGGTCAAGGACAAGCACACCAAGGAGTCCTTCACCGACGAGGAGACCGAGCGCGTCCTGTACGGCTTCCTCTCCAAGAAGCTCTTCGAGAACGGCCTGTACTGCCGTGCCGACGACCGCGGCGACCCGGTCATCCAGCTCGCCCCGCCGCTGATCTCCAACCAGGAGACCTTCGACGAGATCGAGCAGATCCTGCGCGCCACGCTGACGGAGGCGTGGACGAAGCTCTGATCCTCCGTCCGATCGCCCCGGTCAGACCCCCGGTCCGATCGCACCGGCCGATCACCGGTCGTCCTGTCGGATGATCATCACGGCCCCGGTGCCGCCCGTTCGAGTGAGACACGGCGGCCCGGGGCGTCGTGCTGTCCGGCCCGTGCGCGGGGACTGCTTAGCGTGCCCAGTGACCGATCGGCCCCGTCTTCGTTCCCCCGGAAGGGGGACGACCCGACCGGGGAAATACGGATCAGAACCGAGGTGTACGCCCATGGAGGCTCCGCCGGACAACGACGTGCTCTGGGCCCGCGCCCTGCACTTCCAGCACCACGACGGCTCCCCCGCGCTGCAAGGCGTGTCGCTCGGCGTGCGCGAGGGCGAGATCCTCGCCGTGAGCGGCCCGCGCGGCAGCGGCAAGACCACGCTGCTGCGCTGTCTGTCCGGCCTGGTCAAGCCGCAGGACGGCGAGGTGTGGTTCAACAGCGTGCCGGTGCACACCATGGGTCCCCTCAGCCGCGAACGGCTGCGCCGCGACCGCTTCGGCTGGATCGACCCCGCCCCGGCGCTCGTCCCGGAGCTGAACGCCTGGGAGAACGCCGCGCTCCCCCTCATGCTGCGCGGCACCGGCCGGCGCCGGGCCAAGACCGCGGCCCTGGAGTGGCTGGACCGCCTCGACGTCGGCGGCAAGGCCCGCAGGCGCCCGCACGAACTCCAGCAGGCCGAGCGGCAGCGCGTCTGCATCGCCCGCGCGCTCGCCGTCGCCCCGACGGTCCTCTTCGCCGACGAGCCGACGGCCCCCCTGCACCGTGCCGACCGCGCCCACGTGCTGCGGACGCTCACCACGGCCGCCCGCTCGCACGGCATCACCGTGCTGCTCGCCACGCACGACGCGCAGACCGCCGCCCTGGCCGACCGCTCGGTGGCGCTGCTCGACGGACGGCGGGTGCGGACCGTGCACCTCCCCCCGCTCGCCGAGACCACGGTGGCCACGGGTGCCGCCGGGACTCCCGGAACGGAAGGCCGGGCGGCGTGCTCGCTCTCCGCCTGACCCGCACCGCCCATCTCGCCGTCCACCTGCGCCGCCTGCTGGTCGCGGTGGCCTCGGCGGGCACGGGCTTCCTGCTGCTGTGCGCCCTCGGCCACGCGCTGAGCCACCCGGACGCGCCCGGCGCCTCGGCCCTCCGCCTGGCCTGGTGCGCGGCGCCGCTCGCCGCCGCGGTGTACCTCGCGGTCGCCGTGGCCCGCACCGATCCCGGCACCCGGCCGCGCTCGGGACTGTCGGCGATCGGTCTGGGTCCCGGCCGGCTGATGGCCGTCTCGGCGACGACGACGGCCCTGTCCGCCGCGCTCGGCTCCGTGGCGGCCCTGCTCGCCTTCCTCCACCTGCGCGGTGACCTGACCGGCGGCCGGCCCTCCGGCCGCGTGGCGGCCGACGCCCTGGCCGTCGGCCAGTCCCTCCCGGCCCCGGCCGCCCTGACCCTGCTGGTCCTCGTACCGGCCGTCGCCTCGGCCGCGGTCGCCCACACGCTGCGCCCCCGCGACCCCCGGCCCGCCACCGGCGCACCCCGCGGCTACGGCCGGTTCGGCGCGTACGGCTGGGGCAAGGCCCGCGAGACCTTCGGCGCCTACGGCCGCTTCGGCGCCCGCACCGCCCCGGCCGCCGTGACCGCGAACGCCCACACCGCCCTAGCCGCGGACGCTCAGGCCGCCGCAGCCGCGGGCAGTCGTGCCGCCGGGGCGGCACGGGTGGGCGCGGGCGGCGCCCTGCTCACGCAGGCGGGTGACCCCCATCCCTCCGCCCCGGCGGACGGCGCCACGCACGCGCCGGCCGCCACCGCCCCGTCGGCCCCGGCGGACGCCATCCCGCAGACGCCGGGCGCGCGCCCCGACCCGGCCCCCCGCCCCCAGAGCCTCACCGCCCTCCCCTGGGGCATCGCCGTACTCGCCGCGGGCCTCACCGTCGAGACCTACACCGGCAACGCGTCCGCCGCCCCCGCACCCGGCACCGCCCCCTCCGCCGGCGTCCTGATCGGCTGGGCCCTCACGGCCCTGGGTCTCGCCCTGGCCGGGCCGGGCCTCACCCACTGGTGCGGCCGCCTGCTCCAGGCCGCCCGGCCCGGCGCGCTGCGCCTGCTGTCCGGTCGCGTCCTCATGGAGGAGTCGCACCGCGTCGGCCGCCCCCTCGGCGTCGTGGCCGCCGTCGCCGCCGCGGCCTACGTGGCCGCCACGGTGTACGACGGGGACGGGCCGGCCTTCGGCCCGCTCGCCGGACTGGGCGCCCTCCTCGTGGCCGGCTGCACGGTGGCCACCCTCCTGACCGCCGCCGTCGAGGCCAAGCACGCCCGGGCCGACACCACGGACGCCCTGCTGCGGCTGGGCGCGCCCCCGGCGACCCTGCGCGCCGCCGCCGCCGTGCGCGCCGCCGCCCTGCTCGCCCTGTTCGGTCCGCTGACCCTGCTCGTCGCGGTGCTCGCGGCGCTGCCGCTGGACCACTGAGCGGCGCGAAACTCTTTTCGGGAAAGTCCGCCGAGCGCCGATGACTTCCGGAGCCGTCCCCCGTCTACCTCTTCGAACGGCACGACATCGGCAGCACCTCGAACGGGAGAGACCCCCATGTACCAGCAGATGATCTTCGTGAACCTGGCCACCGGCGACCTCGACGCCGCCAAGAAGTTCTTCACCGGACTGGGCTGGGAACTCAACGCCCAGTTCAGCGACGACTCCACCGCCTCGTTCCCGGTGAGCGACACCATCGTCGTGATGGTCCACACGCCGCAGAAGTACCGCCAGTTCACGAAGAAGGACATCGCCGACTCGACGCAGTCCAGCGAGGTGCTGATCGCACTGAGCGCCGAGAGCCGCGAGAAGGTCGACGAGCTGGTGGAGAAGGCGGTCGCGGCCGGCGGTTCGGTCTCCGGCGAGACCCAGGACCACGGCTTCATGTACGGCCGGGCCTTCGACGACGTCGACGGCCACACCTTCGAGGTCGTGTGGATGGACCCGGCGGCGGTCCAGGGCTGACCGGGGCGCATGCCTAGCATGGGCGGGTGGATCCGATACCCGCCCAGCGCAGGGCCCGGCCAGAGCACGGGCCGCTGTCCCAGTTCCAGTCCCACCACGCCTCCCACGACCGCGAGATCGAGAGCCTCGACGCATTCGACGCCGTCGTCTCGGCGCACGGCTCCCTCGCCCGTCACCGCGTCCAGGCCGTCGACCTGACGGGCCGTACGGACGTCCTGCTCGCCACGGACACCGAGGGGGCCGTCTTCCTCGGCTGCCCGATGGACCCGGGTGCCGCCGCCCGGGTGCGCGCCGCCGGCGCCCTGGTCTTCCCGCCCGTACCGGGCCTCCCGTTCGACCCCTACCGGGGCCACGTCTACTCCCCCGGCGAGCTGTTCGCCCGTCTCGGCGAGGGCTACCCGGCGACACCGGACGCCCTGGCCTACGACTGGTTCCAGCAGACCAGGGCCGACGGGGACGTGTTCGCCTCCATGCTGCGCGCCATTCACGACGACTCGGTCTCGGACGCCCTGGACGAACTCGTCGCCGGGGACCGGGTGGTGGGCGTCATGGGCGGCCACGCCATGGCCCGGGGCACCGTGGAGTACGCGGGGGCCGCGCGCCTGGGCCGTGAACTGGCCCGCGCCGGGCTCACGGTGGCAACGGGCGGCGGCCCGGGCGCGATGGAGGCGGCCAACCTCGGGGCGTACGCCGCCCCCTTCGCGGACGGCATGCTGGACGACGCCCTGACGCTGCTCGCCAAGGTCACCTCGTTCACACCGTCGGTCACCGACTGGGCGCGGGCCGCGTTCGAGGTGCGCGAACGCTGGCCCGGCGGCGGGGCGTCGGTCGGCATCCCAACCTGGTTCTACGGCCACGAGCCGCCCAACGCCTTCGCCGCGCACATCGCCAAGTACTTCGCCAACGCCACCCGCGAGGACGGCCTGCTGGCCCGCTCCACCGCGGGCGTGGTGTTCCTGCCGGGCGCGGCCGGCACCCTGCAGGAGATCTTCGACAACGCGACGCCCAACTACTACGAGTCGCGCGGCGAACCCACCCCGATGGTGCTCGTGGACCGGGAGCACTGGACCAGGACGCTGCCCGCGTGGCCGCTGCTGCGGTCGCTCGCCAAGGGGCGGGCGATGGAGTCCCGGATCGCGTTGGTCGACCGGATCGAGGAGGCGCCCGAGGCGCTGAAACGCGTCGGCGGTTAATAAGAAGGCAAAGTCAACGTCCGTGGCGGGCATATGCGTTGACACTTCTTACGCGCCGCTTATAGACCTGTGAGGCTCATGGGTGTGCTGATGCCGCGCCATCGAGCGTCGGCACTCTCTCCACCCCCCGCATCCGCGCTCCCGTAAAGGACAAACGTGGCAGCCCTGTCCATAATCAGCCGTACGGCATCACGCCGTGGCGTCCGCGCCCTCGGCGTCGTCGCCGCCTCCGCGGCCCTGGCGCTCAGCGCCTCGGGTTCCGCCCTCGCCTGCAACATCGGCGAGTTCTCCGCCGAAGCCATCTGCGACGGGGACAACGGTGTCATCACCGTCACCGACGTGGACCCCGCCGGCGTCCCGGCCACCGTCACCGTCACCCTGAAGAGCACCGGCGAGCAGGTCGGCCAGGAGACGGTCAAGGGCTCCAAGGAGGGCACCACCGTCTCCTTCGCCGTGGACTGGAAGCCGAACACCGAGTACCGCGTGCACGTCAAGGCCGACCGGTACGTCGACGAGTACATCAAGCCGGACGTCACGACCCCGTCGACCCCGTGCAAGACCGAGGAGACCCCGTCTCCGACGCCGACCCCGTCGGAGAGCTCCTCCACCCCGTCCGACGAGTCCCCGGCGCCCGAGCCGTCCACGTCGGCGCCCGCTCCGTCGCAGCCGGAGAGCAGCGCCCCGGCGGCCGCGCCGAGCGAGAACGCCCCGTCCCCTGCGGCCGGTGACTCCAACCTCGCCGAGACCGGTGCCAACTCCAACACCGGCATGATCGCCGGTATCGCGGCGGCCCTGGTCGTCGTCGGTGGCGGCGCCGTCTTCTTCGGCCTGCGCCGTCGCGGAGCGAACAGCAACGGCTGACGCCCGCACCCCGCTCGCGCACCGCGGTGGCCCGTCCCTTTCCGGGACGGGCCACCGTCGTGTCAGCCGAACGAGGTCCGCTCCAGCCAGAACTCCAGCAACTCCCGCTCCCCGAGCACCTCGAGACCGGGGGCGTCCAGCGGCAGCCTGCGGTAGAAGGCGAGCAGGACGTCCGTAAGAGGCCCCCGCAGAGCGACGGTCGCCTTCTCGTGGCCGCGGCGCCAGGTGAAGCCGTCCTCACCGAACTCGATCGTCCTCCCCCAGCCTTCGGCCGGGGGGACCCCCACCTCGCTTCGCTCGGCGTTCGGCCCGGGAGCCGCGTCGGTGGCGTGCAGATGGATGCTCAGGCCGGGCCCGCGCAGTTCGCCGGCCTCGGGGTCCGTGCCGGTCCGCTGCGCGAAGCGCACGAGCTCGAGCCACTCGTCGATCGCGTCGGCGGCCACGTCCGGCGCGACCCGGTAGGGCCGTCCGGCGGTGAGGACGGCGTCCGCGCGGTGGACGGTGACCTCGTGCGTCATCCGGCGCGCCCAGAAGCCCGCGTCGTGCCTCGGGCCCCACGACCACACCTTCGCGTCCGGCCCGGCCTCGCGCAGCGCGCCGACGACCGTGTCGCCCGACTCCGCCAGCCAGGCGCCCAGTGCGCCGGCGTCGTTCCGGGCATCGGGCCCTGCCGCGCCCGGCACCCGCTCGTCGGGGACGTCCTCCCGGGCCCGGGTGCGCACCAGCAGAGCCGCCCACCGCAGGGCGCCACCCGTGTGCCGGACCAGGTCCTCCAAGGACCAGTCCGGGCAGGTCGGGACGGTGGCGCAGAGGTCGGTGCCGGAGACCACCAGGTCCCTCAACTGCCGGACCTGGTGGGCGATCTCGTCGCAGTAGCGCTCGTGTGCCGGTGACGTCATGCCGGGCATCCTAGAAGCGGGACGATCACCCGAGCACGACGATTTCCGCCCCGTCGAACTCCACCCCGACCGCGTCCCCGACCTCCGGCGCGTCCCGCAGTGCGCACGCCGCCTCCAGGCGGGGCGCGTCCTGCGGCTGGAGGTGCACGGCGACGTGGGTGCCGCGGAAGGTGCGGGCCGTGACCGTGCAGCGCAGGCCCTCGTCGGCGAGGACGACGCGGACCCCGGCCGGCCGTACGAGCACCGTCCGCGTGCCCTGCGGGGCGCCCTCGGGGACCGGCACCTTGCCCCACGGGGTGTCCGCGGCCTGTCCGGTGACGGACGCCTCGGCCACGTTGTCGAAGCCGAGGAAGCGGGCCACGAAGGCGTCGGCGGGCCGCTGCCACACCTCCAGGGGCGTCCCCGACTGGGCGATCCGCCCCTCCCGCATCACCACGACCCGGTCGGCGAGCGCGAACGCCTCGCCCTGGTCGTGCGTCACGGCGAGCACCGTGGTGCCCAACCGCCCGAACAGCTCCCGGAGTTCGACCACGAGACGCTCCCGCAGCGAGCGGTCCAGCTGGCCGAGCGGCTCGTCCAGCATCAGCAGCCGGGGGCGGGGCGCGAGGGCGCGGGCCAGCGCCACCCGCTGCTGCTCCCCGCCGGAGAGCGCGGCGACGGACCGGCGGGCGGCGCCCGGCAGTCCGACCAGTTCCAGCAACTCCGCCACCCGCGTCCGCTGCTCGGTCCGGGACGCGCCGCGCATCCGTGGTCCGAAGGCGACGTTCCCGGCCACGTCGCGCTGCGGGAACAGCTGGTGGTCCTGGAACATCAGCCCGAGCTCACGCCGGTGCGCGGGCACTCCCGACTGATCCCGCCCGTCCAGCGTCACCCGTCCGGCGTCCAGCGGCTGGAGTCCGGCGACCGCCCGCAGCAGCGTCGACTTGCCGCTGCCGCTGGGCCCGAGCACGCACACCACCTCGTGCTCGGCGACCTCGAGGTCGACGGCGTCGAGCACGGCCCGCCCACCGAAGCGGACGGTGGCGCCTTCAAGACCCAGCAGGCTCGGCGGCATGTCAGAACTCCCCGCTCCGGTCGGTCCGCAGTCGCTCCAGCACCACCAGGGCCACGGCGCACACCAGCATCAGAATCGTCGAAAGGGCCATCGCCTGGCCGTAGTTCATGTCCCCGGGCCGGCCGAGCAGCCGCGCCACGGCCACCGGCAGGGTGGGGTTGTCCGGCCGCGCGATGAACACGGTCGCCCCGAACTCCCCCAGCGACACCGCGAAGGCGAACCCGGCCGCGACCAGCAGCGCCCTCCGCACCATGGGCAGGTCCACCTCGCGCCACACCCGCCACGGCGACGCGCCCAGCACCGCCGCCGCCTCCCGCAGCCGCCCGTCCACGGCCCGCAGCACCGGCAGCACGGTCCGTACGACGAAGGGGACGCCCACCAGCGCCTGCGCGAGCGGCACCAGGATCCAGGAGGACCTAAGGTCCAGCGGGGGTTCGTCCAGCGCGATCAGGAATCCGAAGCCGACCGTCACGGCCGACACCCCGAGCGGCAGCATCAGCAGCGCGTCGAAGCCGCGCACGAAACGGCCCGCGTCGCGCCGGGTGAGCGCGGTCGCGGCCAGCGCGCCGATCACCACGGCGATGGCGGTGGCGGCGACGGCGTACTGGAGCGAGTTGCCGATCGCCTCGATCGGCGGGACGAGGAAGGCACCGCCGTCCTCGTCGGCCAGCGCCCGGTAGTAGCCGAAGCCGGACGCGCCCAGCGACCGCTGCACGAGCACCGCCAGTGGCAGCACCAGCAGCACGAGCACGATGCCGAGGACCCCGGCGAGCAGCGCCCACTGCCCGGCTCCGCGCGGCCGGCGCGCGGTGGTGGACGCGTCCACCAGCCGCAGAGCCGTCTCCCGCCGCCGTACGGTCCAGGCGTGCACGGCGAGGATCGCGGCGACGGCCGCGAACTGGACCATCGTCAGCACGGCGGCCGTGGACAGGTCGAAGAGCTGCGAGGTCTGGCGGTAGATCTCCACCTCCAGGGTGGAGAAGGTGGGCCCGCCGAGGATCTGGACGACGCCGAAGGAGGTGAAGGTGAACAGGAAGACCATCAGCGCGGCGGCGGCCACGGCGGGCGCCAGCGCGGGCAACGTGACCTGCCGCCAGGCCCGAAGCCGGGAGGCGCCGAGCATCCGCGCCGCCTCCTCCTGCCGCGGGTCGAGCTGCGCCCACAGGCCGCCGACGGTGCGGACGACGACGGCGTAGTTGAAGAAGACGTGCGCGAGCAGGATCGCCCACACCGTGGTGTCCAGGCGTACGCCCCACAGCTCGTCCAGCAGCCCGCCGCGCCCGACCAGGGCCAGGAACGCCGTACCGACCACGACCGTGGGCAGCACGAACGGCACGGTCACCACGGCCCGCAGCAGCTGCTTGCCGGGGAAGTCGAAGCGGGCGAAGACGTACGCGCCGGGCAGCGCGACCAGCAGGGTGAGCGCGGTGGACGCGAGCGCCTGCCAGCCGGTGAACCACAGGACGTGCCGCACGTCGGACTGCGCGAGCACCTCCCCGATCCGCCCGAGCCGCCAGACCCCGTCGGTCTTCAGTCCGCGGGCGACGATCGCGGCGACGGGATAGGCGAAGAACACCGCGAAGAACGCGACGGGCACGGCCATGAGGCCGAGCCGAGCCGCGCCGCCGCGCGCGGTCCGCGCCGGCCTCACCGGCCCTCCTACCGCCTGCTTCACCGCCCGCGTCCTTTCGTGGCTCACTTCAGTACGAGCGAGGTCCACGACTTGACCCACTGGTCACGGTTGTCGGCGATCTTCGCCGGGTCCAGGGTCTGCGGGTCCTTCGCCTGCGACCCGAACTTCGTGAACACCTCGGGGACCCGCGCGCCCTCCCGCACCGGGTGGACGAACATGTTCAGCGGCATGTCCTCCTGGAAGTCCTTGCTCAGCAGGAAGTCGAGGAGTGCCTTGCCGCCCTCGGGGTTCCCGGCGTTGCTGAGCAGGCCGGCGTACTCGGTCTGGCGGAAGCAGGTGCCGTCGGCGACACCCGTCGGAGCGGTGGCTGGCTGCGGGTCGGCGTAGACGACCTCGACGGGCGGGGAAGAGGCGTAGGAGACGACGAGGGGGCGGTCGCCCTTGGCCTTCTTGCCGCCGGCCGAGCCGGAGAACTCCTCGTTGTACGCCTGCTCCCAGCCGTCGACGACCTTGACCCCGTTCGCCTTGAGCTTCTTCCAGTAGCCCTCCCACCCTCCCCCACTCTCGGCTCCGTTCGAGCGGGAGGTGCCCCCATCGCCGTACTTGGCGGCGGTGCCGAGCAGGAAGCCCAGGCCGGGCGAGGACGTGCCGGCGTTCTCGGTGACGAGCAGGTTTTTGTACTCGGGCTCGACCAGGTCGTCGAAGGACTTCGGCGGGGTCAGGCCGTGCCGGTCGAAGTACGCCTTGTCGTAGTTGACGCAGATGTCGCCGGTGTCGATCGGAGTGACCCGGTGCTCCTCCCGGTCCGCCTGGTACCCGGCGGGCACCCGGTCCAGGCCCTTGGCCTCGTACGGCTGGAACAGGCCGTTGTCGAGGGCGCGGGACAGCAGGGTGTTGTCGACGCCGAAGAAGACGTCGCCCTGCGGGTTGTCCTTGGTCAGGATGGCCTTGTTCACGGCCTGCCCGGCGTCGCCGTCCTCCAGGACCTTGACCTTGTAGCCGGAGCTCTTCTCGAAGGCGGCGATGACGTCCTTGGACGCGGCCCACGAGTCGTGGCTGACCAGGGTCACGGTCTTGGAGTCGCCGGAGCCGCTGCCGCCGGCGTCGCCGGACGACGATCCGCAGGCGGCCAGCGTGCCGACCATGCCGAGTCCGACGGCCAGGACACTGACCTTCTTGGTGATGCTCACTGGATTCCTCCTGGGTGACCAGGAGAAGACGCGGCCCCGCCCGGGCCTCTCGCGAGGGTCCCGGGCAGGGCGCAACAGCTCGAGTGGTGACCGATCTCCCTACCCAGAATGACCTGGGCCAGGTTCGGAGGGTCTGCGGCCGGTGCCGCACTCTCAGCGCTGTGGCGCTCCCCTGTCGGAATATGAAGATGTGACTGTGCTGACGTACTTCCGCCGGTCAGGTTACCGCTCGCTCGCGGCCAGCTGACCACACGCCCCGTCGATCTCCTGCCCACGGGTGTCCCGGATGGTCACCGGCACACCGTGCGCGGCGATCGCCTCCACGAACGCCTTCTCGTCCTCGGGCCGCGAT
Organism: Streptomyces sp. BK208; assembly: GCF_004364245.1. Classification (GTDB taxonomy): domain Bacteria; phylum Actinomycetota; class Actinomycetes; order Streptomycetales; family Streptomycetaceae; genus Streptomyces. Next base: position 107,864 of record NZ_SOAV01000012.1, read on the forward strand.
GCGGTCCACTTGGAGCCCGGCGTGGGGTTGAGCGGGATCAGGTTCACGTGCACGGGCCTGCCCTTGAGCAGCCGCCCGAGACGGTCACCGCGCCATGCCTGGTCGTTGATGTCGCGGATCAGCGCGTACTCGATGGACAGCCGGCGCCCGGACTTCGCCGCGTACTCGAACCCGGCGTCCAGCACCTCGCGCACCTTCCACCGCGTGTTGACGGGCACGAGGGTGTCGCGCAGCTCGTCGTCGGGGGCGTGCAGGGAGATGGCGAGGCGGCACTTGAAGCCCTCGCCGGTGAAGCGGTGGATGGCGGGGACGAGACCGACCGTGGAGACGGTGATCCCGCGCTGGGAGAGTCCCAGCCCGTCCGGCTCGGGGTCGGTGAGCCGGCGGATGGCGCCCACGACCCGGTTGTAGTTGGCGAGGGGCTCGCCCATGCCCATGAACACGATGTTGCTGAGCCGCGCGGGACCGCCGGGGACCTCGCCGTCCCTGAGGGCCCGCATGCCGTCCACGATCTGGTGCACGATCTCGGCGGTCGACAGGTTCCGGTCCAGGCCGGCCTGGCCGGTGGCGCAGAACGGGCAGTTCATGCCGCAGCCGGCCTGGGAGCTGATGCACATGGTCACCCGGTCCGGGTAGCGCATGAGGACGGACTCGACCAGCGTCCCGTCGAACAGCTTCCACAGCGTCTTGCGGGTGGTCCCCTGGTCGGTGGACAGGTGCCGCACGACCGTCATCAGCTCGGGCAGCAGCGCTTCCCTGAGCCCCTCCCGCGCACCGGCGGGGATGTCGGTCCACTGCTCGGGGTCGTGCGCGTACCGCGCGAAGTAGTGCTGCGAGAGCTGCTTCGCACGGAACGGCTTCTCACCGATCGCGGCGACAGCCTCCTTGCGCTCGGCAGGCGTGAGATCGGCAAGGTGCCGCGGCGGCTTCTTGGCTCCGCGCGGCGCGACGAATGTGAGTTCTCCGGGCTTAGGCATGGCTGTACCAGTGTCGCAGATCGACTCCGGGGCCCGGGCCGGTGCGGGGTGGGGGTGGTCACCCGTGCGTGCCGGCTGTCGGCGCCCGTCGTCCTCCGGCGGCCCGGGGACGGCCCAGGTGCGGTCGCGTTCGAGAGGGGAGTCACCCCCTGTCCGCGCCCTCCAAGAGACAGCCCGGGCACAAGCATGCCGACGATCGCAGTGTTCTCCGCTTACGCCTTCAGCCAGGTGACCCAGGTCGGCAGGGCCTCGCGCATCACGGCCATCGCGTTCACCGATTCCCTGAGTCTCTGAGCGAAACCGGCCCGGTACGCCGGACTCCCGCCCCGGTGACCACAGGCCACCCACAGCTCCCAGGCCGCCACTCCCACGTGTCCGGCGAACATGCCGGTGAACGCCGACTCGTCGACCGCCCCGGATGAGGGGGCGCTTGATCCTGCTTCCGGCTGGTTCGGCAGTTCCGATCGCGTGACCTGCGGCGCCCGCGAGTGGGACCCGGTCATGGCCGCGACCGGGTCCCTCACCCGCTCCCCGCACGCCTAGCCGCAGGCACAGCCCGCGGCCTCCGGGGCCTCCCCGGCGGTCCGACCGGTGCAGCAGCCGTCACCGCCGGCGCCGGGGGCGGCGTCGGGGGCGGCGCTCTTGCCGAGGGTGTCGGCGTCGGCCTTCACGACGTAGACCTCCCAGGGCTCCTTCCCGGGGCCGTGCACCCACACCTTGTCCTGGCGGGCGTAGCAGCAGGAGGTGTCGTTCTCCTCGAAGGTGGCCAGGCCGGCGTCCTTGAGGCGGGTGGCGGCCGCGGTGACCCGGTCGGTGGACTCGACCTCCACGCCGAGGTGGTCCAGCCGGGTCTCCTCGCCTGGCTCGCCCTCGATCAGGACGAGCTTGAGCGGGGGTTCGGCGATGGCGAAGTTGGCGTAGCCCTCGCGCCGCTTGGCCGGGTCGGTGCCGAACAGCTTCGAGTAGAAGGTGATCGACGCTTCCAGGTCGCTGACACGCAGGGCGAGCTGAGCGCGGGACATGGCAGGGCTCCCATCGGTTTGTTTCGATGTCCTTCGATGCAAGATTGCGCGTTGCATCGAGGGATGTCAACATAGAGGCATGTCGAATCAAGACGTCGTGATGCTCGGCGGGACCGACGAGCCGGGGTCCTGCTGCCCCGGGCTGCTGACCGCTCCCTTGGACGAGGACCAGGCCGTGGACCTGGCGAAGGTGTTCAAGGCACTGGGTGACCCGGTGCGGCTGCGCCTGCTGTCGATCATCGCCTCCCGGGCGGGCGGTGAGGTGTGCGTCTGTGATCTGACCCCGGCCTTCGACCTGTCCCAGCCGACGATCTCGCACCACCTGAAGCTGCTGCGGCAGGCCGGACTCATCGACTGCGAACGGCGCGGCACGTGGGTCTACTACTGGCTGGTCCCGGAGACGACCGACCGGCTGGCGGGCATCCTGTCCCGCCCCATGGGGGAGCCTCTGCCCGATCGCACCGCGTCGGCCGGGGCCGCTTCGTGAGCACTGCCGCACCTGAGCGGGGCGTGGCGGGGCGCCTTTCCTTCCTGGACCGCTTCCTCGCCGTCTGGATCCTGGCCGCCATGGCCGCCGGACTGGGCCTGGGCCGCCTGGTCCCGGGCCTGGGTGATGCACTGGCCGAGGTGACCGTGACGGGGGTGTCCCTGCCGATCGCCCTGGGACTTCTCGTGATGATGTATCCGGTGCTGGCCAAGGTCCGCTACGACCGCCTCGACACCGTCACACGCGACCGCCGTCTCCTGCTGCCGTCCCTGCTGCTCAACTGGATCATCGGCCCGGCGCTCATGTTCGCCCTGGCCTGGCTGCTCCTGCCGGACCTGCCCGCCTACCGCACCGGGCTGATCATCGTCGGCCTGGCCCGCTGCATCGCCATGGTCGTCATCTGGAACGACCTCGCCTGCGGCCACCGCGAAGCCGCAGCCGTCCTCGTCGCCCTGAACTCCGTCTTCCAGGTCATCGCGTTCTCGGCACTCGGCTGGTTCTACCTCTCCGCCCTGCCCGGGTGGCTCGGCCTGGAACAGACCGGCCTGGACGTCTCCGTGTGGGAGATCACCCGCAGCGTGCTCGTCTTCCTCGGCATCCCGCTCGCGGCCGGCTACCTCACCCGGCGCATCGGCGAGCGAACCAAGGGCCGCACCTGGTACGAAGCCACGCTCATCCCGCGCATCGGCCCCTTCGCCCTGTACGGGCTGCTCTTCACGATCGTCATCCTCTTCGCGCTGCAAGGCGACGCCATCACCTCGCAGCCCCTGGACGTCGCCCGCATCGCCCTGCCGCTTCTGGCCTACTTCGCGATCATGTGGGCCGGATCAATGCTCCTGGGACGCGCCGTCGGCCTGGACCACCCGCGTGCGACGACGCTGGCCTTCACGGCTGCGGGCAACAACTTCGAACTGGCCATCGCGGTCGCCATCGCCACCTTCGGCGCCTCCTCCGGGCAGGCCCTCGCCGGCGTCGTCGGCCCCCTCATCGAAGTGCCCGTACTGATCGGCCTCGTGTACGTCGCCCTGCACGCGCGCCGCTGCTTCGCCACCCCGGCCACCGCCCCCGCGCCCCAGGAAGACGCCGCCCATGCCTGACACCGCCGCCCCGTCCGTCCTGTTCGTCTGCGTCCACAACGCCGGACGCTCGCAGATGGCCGCCGCCTTCCTCACCCACCTCGCGGGGGACCGCGTCCAGGTCCGCTCCGCCGGCTCCGCTCCCGCCGACACCGTCAACCCGGCCGTCGTCGAGGCCATGGCGGAGGTGGGCATCGACATCGCCGCCGAGGTGCCCAAGGTGCTCACGACCGACGCGGTCCAGGCGTCCGACGTCGTGATCACGATGGGCTGCGGCGACACCTGCCCCGTCTTTCCCGGGAAGCGGTACCTCGACTGGGACCTCCCCGACCCGGCCGGGCAAGGGGTCGAAGCCGTCCGCCCGATCCGCGACGCGATCGAGAAACGCGTCCGCGACCTGGTCGACGAGGCGAACCTCTCCGGGGCGTCGTCGGCCGGACCGGCGGATCCGAGCGCCGACCGTCAGCGCCGCCCCTGAGCAGGACGGAACGGCCCGTACGCCCGCTACGCGCGGCTGCGTGAGACCAACGCCGTCCACTACGACGAGCGGGGTCGGCGCATGGATCGTCACGCGGTACGAGGACGTGGAGCGGATCCTGCGCGACGCCTCGTTCTCGTCGGTGATCACGCCGGGCGCCGCCGAGCACACCCGTGACACCCGGCACCTGTACGCATTCGTCCACTCCAGCCTCGTCCTTCTCCGACCCTCCCGACCACACGCGGCTGCTTTCCCTGGTGAGCCGTGCCTTCACACCGGCGCGGGTGGGACGGCTGCGGCCGTGGGGCCCGTAGGGACGGGCGGGCCGCCCCGGAACGCACCGCGCCCCTCCCGCGGGGGCGGCCACGAGTCGTGCGGCCGCGGATGCGGAAGGGGCGGGGGCGCCGGTACGCCGGCGGCGGCCGGCCCGGCGTCAGCCGGATCCGACGAAGATCACCAGCAGCAGCCACACCACCGGCGCCGTCGGCAGCAGGGAGTCCAGCCGGTCCATGATGCCGCCGTGGCCCGGCAGGAGGGTGCCCATGTCCTTGATGCCGAGGTCGCGCTTGATCATGGACTCGCCGAGGTCGCCCAGGGTGGCGCTGACGGCGACGGCGAGGCCGAGCAGCAGACCCTGCCACCAGGTGCCGTCGTCGATCAGGAACTGCGTGCACAGCGCGCCCGCCGCCATCGCGAACCCCACCGCGCCCAGCAGGCCCTCGCGGGTCTTGCCGGGGCTGATGCGGGGGGCGAGCTTCTTCCTGCCGAAACGCCAGCCGACGGCGTACGCCCCGGTGTCGCTGACCACCGTCAGTATCAGGAAGACCAGGACCCGCCAGGCACCGTCGTCCGCCATCAGCATCATGGTGACGAACGTGGCCAGGAACGGTACGTAGAACGCGGCGAAGAGGCCGGCCGTGACGTCCCTCAGATAACCCTCGGGGGGCTCCGTCATCCGCCAGACCAGGACCGCGAGCGCCGTGAGCGCCATGGCGACCCACGCCCCCTCGGCGCCCCGGGCGTAGCCGGCGACCACCATCGCCGCACCGCCGACGGCGAGCGGCACGAGGGGCGCCTTGATCCCCTTGCGCTCCTCCAGCCGCTTGGTCAGCTCCCACAGGCCCACCACGACAGCGACCACGACCACACCGACGAAGACGGCCTTCACCACGAACAGCGACGCGATGATCACCACGCCGAGGCCGACGCCGACTCCTATCGCGGACCCCAGGTCGCGCCCCGCGCTCTTCTTCTGCGGCGGCGGGGAGTGCGCCGGCTGCGGGGCGTCGGGCATGGGCTCCGGATTCTGCGGCACCACCGCATACGGCTGCGCCGGCGGGGGCTGGTCGCGGTACGGCTCGTCGCGAGCGGGCTGGGCGTGGAACGGCTCGTCCCGGAACAAGGGACCGCTCAGCCGAGCGGTCCCCTGGTCGTCGTCCTGGTCACCGCCGTGTTCGGGTACGTCGGGCACGATGGGCATGGGGCGAGTCTGCTGCGCGTAGTGCGCATCGTACGCGGGACCCGCCGGGTCGGCGCCCTGGGCGGGTCCCCGGTCGGACGGCCCCCAGTACCCGGCTTGTGGCGGCGCTCCCCAGGAAGAGTCGTTCATCAGACCTCGAGCAGCTCCGCTTCCTTGTGCTTCAGGAGCTCGTCCACCTGTGCGACGTACTTGGCGGTGGTGTCGTCGAGCTCCTTCTCCGCACGGCGGCCCTCGTCCTCGCCGACGTCGCCGTCCTTGACCATCTTGTCGATGCCGTCCTTGGCCTTGCGGCGCACGGAGCGGATCGAGACCTTGGCGTCCTCGCCCTTGGCCTTGGCGACCTTGATGTACTCGCGGCGACGCTCCTCGGTGAGCTCGGGGAACGTCACCCGGATGATGTTGCCGTCGTTGCTCGGGTTGACGCCCAGGTCGGAGTCGCGGATCGCCTGCTCGATGTTGCGCAGGGCGCTCTTGTCGAAGGGCGTCACGACGGCCATGCGCGGCTCGGGCACGGAGAACGAGGCCAGCTGGTTGATCGGCGTCAGCGCGCCGTAGTAGTCGGCCACGATCTTGTTGAACATCGCCGGGTGCGCACGGCCGGTGCGGATCGCGGCGAAGTCCTCCTTGGCGACCACGACGGCCTTCTCCATCTTCTCCTCGGCCTCGAGGAGGGTCTCTTCGATCACCACTTGCTCCTGCGTGTCTTGAGTAGGCCCGGCTGCGGTTCCCTGGGGACGGCGGCCGGCTGCGTCGCGTTCTTCCTGCACGGTTCCCGACCGGTGGGACATTGTCCATCCCCCGGCCCGGTCCCGTCCCGTCCGTCCCCCGGACAGGGGGCGTCCGCGGACGGGGGTGTTCTCCGGTCAGTCCCGGCTGCCCTGGTCCCCCACGAGCGTGCCGATCTTCTCACCCTTGACGGCGCGGGCGATATTGCCCTCCTTCAGCAGCTCGAACACCACGATCGGGAGGCTGTTGTCGCGGCAGAGGGTGACGGCCGTGGCGTCGGCGACCTTCAGCTCGCGGGTGATGACCTCGCCGTAGCCGAGCGCGTCGAACTTCACCGCGTCCGGGTTGGTCTTGGGGTCGGAGTCGTAGACACCGTCCACGCCGTTCTTGCCCATGAGCAGGGCCTCGGCGTCGATCTCGAGGGCACGCTGGGCGGCGGTGGTGTCGGTGGAGAAGTAGGGCATGCCCATCCCGGCGCCGAAGATGACCACGCGCCCCTTCTCCAGGTGGCGCACGGCGCGCAGCGGGATGTACGGCTCGGCCACCTGGCCCATGGTGATGGCGGTCTGCACGCGGCAGTCGACGCCCTCCTTCTCCAGGAAGTCCTGGAGGGCCAGGCAGTTCATCACGGTGCCGAGCATGCCCATGTAGTCGGAGCGGGCCCGGTCCATGCCGCGCATCTGCAGCTCGGCGCCGCGGAAGAAGTTGCCGCCGCCGATGACGATCGCGATCTCGGCGCCGTCCCGGACGACGGCCGCGATCTCACGGGCGATGGCGTGCACCACGTCGGGGTCGACGCCCAGGCCCCCACCGCCGGAGAAGGCCTCTCCGGACAGCTTCAGCATGAAGCGGCCGCGTACTTTGCCGTCGTCGCTCTTCTCGGCCTTGGTGGTCATGGAGATCTCGCCTCTTTTACGTGGGTCACACACACGAAGAAGGCCACTGCCGGTGGGGGCGTGTTTCGCATCCCATACGCGGCAATGGCCTCCTCGTCAGATCTGCTGTCGTCCGCCGCCACGCGCGTGTACGCAACGGCATACGCGAACGGCGCCGACGACTGCTGTCGACCCTACCGGGGTCGCACGTCCGTCGCGGTACGGACTCAGATGCCGACCTTGATGCGCGAGAAGCGCTTCAGGCTGACACCGGCCTCTTCCAGCACCTTCTGGACGGACTTCTTGTTGTCCAGGGCGTAGGGCTGGCCGAGCAGGGTGGCGTCCTTGAAGAAGCCGTTGAGGCGACCCTCGACGATCTTCGGCAGGGCGGCCTCGGGCTTGCCCTCGGCGCGGGTGGTCTCCTCGGCGACGCGGCGCTCGGACTCGACGACGTCGGCCGGCACGTCCTCCTTGGAGAGGTACTTCGGCGCGAAGGCGGCGATGTGCTGGGCGACGCCCTTGGCGATCTCGGCGTTCGGCTTGTCCAGCTCGACGAGGACACCGATCTGCGGGGGCAGGTCGGGCATCGTGCGGTGCATGTACGCGGTCACGAAGCCGCCGGAGAACTGCGCGAAGCGGTCCAGGACGATCTTCTCGCCGAGGTTGGCGTTGGCCTCGTCCACGTACGCCTGGACGGTCTTGCCGGCCTCGATCTCCGAGGCGAGCAGGGCCTCCAGGTCGGCCGGGGCGACCTTGGCGACGTGCTCGGCGATGGTCTTGGCGACGGTCTGGAACTTCTCGCCCTTGGCGACGAAGTCCGTCTCGCACTTCAGCTCGACGAGGACACCCGAGGTGTTGTCGTCGGCGATGATCGAGACGACGGCGCCGTTCTCGGCAGAGCGGCCCTCGCGCTTGGCGACGCCCTTCTGACCCTTGATGCGGAGCGCCTCGACGGCCTTCTCAACGCTGCCCTCGGCCTCGTCCAGCGCCTTCTTGCAGTCCATCATGCCGGCGCCGGTGAGCTCGCGGAGCTTCTTGACGTCGGCGGCGGTGTAGTTCGCCATGATTCCGGAATCTCTCTCGAAGTCTGAAGATCTACGGGCCGGACGGCGGGGGCTTCGTGGGCCCCCGCCGTCCGGCACCCGAAGGTGGTGAGGGGTCAGGCCTGCTCGGCGTCCGCGGCCGGAGCCTCGGTGGCCGGAGCCTCGGCGGCGGCCTCCTCGGCGGCGGGCTCCTCGGCGGCAGGGGCCTCGGCAGCCGGAGCCTCGGCGGGCTTCTCGGCGGTCTCGGCGTCGTCCTTCTTCTCGGCCTTCTCGCCCTCGAGCAGGTCGCGCTCCCACTCGGCGAGCGGCTCGCCGGCGGCCTTCTCGCCCTTGGCGCCACCGGCGGCACCGGAGCGGGCGATGAGGCCCTCGGCGACGGCGTCGGCGATCACGCGGGTGAGCAGGGTGACGGAGCGGATCGCGTCGTCGTTGCCCGGGATCTTGTAGTCGACCTCGTCGGGGTCGCAGTTGGTGTCGAGGATGGCGACGACCGGGATGTTGAGCTTCCGGGCCTCGCCGACCGCGATGTGCTCCTTCTTGGTGTCCACGATCCAGACGGCGCTGGGCACCTTGGACATCTCGCGGATACCGCCGAGGGTCTTCTCCAGCTTGGCCTTCTCGCGGGAGAGGACCAGCAGCTCCTTCTTGGTGAGGCCGGAGGCGGCCACGTCCTCGAAGTCGATCTGCTCGAGCTCCTTCAGGCGCTGCAGGCGCTTGTAGACGGTCGAGAAGTTGGTGAGCATGCCGCCCAGCCAGCGCTGGTTGACGTAGGGCATGCCGACGCGGGTGGCCTGCTCGGCGATGGCCTCCTGCGCCTGCTTCTTCGTGCCGACGAACATGACCGTGCCGCCGTGGGCGACGGTCTCCTTGACGAACTCGTAGGCGCGGTCGATGTACGACAGCGACTGGAGCAGGTCGATGATGTAGATGCCGTTGCGCTCCGTGAAGATGAAGCGCTTCATCTTCGGGTTCCAACGGCGGGTCTGGTGACCGAAGTGGACGCCGCTTTCCAGCAGCTCCCGCATCGTGACGACGGCCATGGCCGTATCTCCTTGATTTTCTCGGTTGTGCCGCGCGAGCCGGACGGCTCCCGCGCCTGACGCCCGGATGCGCCTGCCGCAAGGGACCGAGGGGCGCTGACACGGACCGGTAAGGGCCTCGTGTCGGGGCGTGCGAAGTCGACCCGGTGACCCGGATCGCCACCAGAAGTGTACGGGACCCGCGGGGTACCGGGTGACGCGGCTGTCCACAACCGGAGCGCGGTCCACAGGGCGGCGCGGCGACGGGCTCCGGCGCGGCACGGTGCTCGTATGCGAACGACGCGATGGACGAGTGCGCGCAGGTGGCCGGTGATGCTGCTGGCCGGTCTGACGCTGCTGACCGGGGGGCCACCGCACCCGGCGCCGGCAGTGGCCGCGGAGGCGGGGCGGAGGGGGCCGGCCGGGTCGGCGGCACCGGGGCCGGAGGCGGCGCGAACGGCTCCCGAGGGTGCACGGAGGCTGCTGCCGGAGGCGATGCCGGACCCTGTGGCGCCGGACCCTGTGGTGCCGGATCTGGCCCGCTACTGGCCGGTCGGCGACCGGCCCGCGGTCGTCCGGGGCTGGGAGCCCCCGGCGACGCCGTACGGACCGGGCCACCGCGGCGTGGACCTCGCCGCGGCGGGCGGGACTCCGGTGCGGGCGGTGGCCGCGGGGCGGGTGTCGTTCGCGGGGCCGGTGGGGGGCCGGGGCGTGGTCTCGCTGGAGCTGGCGGGGACGGGTGAGCCGCCCCTGCGCACGACGTACGCATCCGTCGGGCCGACGGTGGAGAAGGGCGACCGGGTCGCGGCCGGCGACGTGCTCGGCACGGTGCGGCCGGCTGGCTCGCACTGCCCGGCATGTCTGCACTGGGGCCTGCTGCGGGGCGAGGTCTATCTCGATCCGCTGTCCCTGCTCCCGCCGTGGCTGCTGGACACGGGCCCGTCGAGGCTGCTGCCGGTCCTCGGGGTGCCGCTGCCCGGCCGCACCGAGGTCAGCCCCGCACTCCCCGCAGCGCCATGGAGACCGCCGCCCGCGTGATCGCCTCGGGTTCCTCCGCCGCGCCCAGCTCGATCCGGCGCACGGCCGCGTCCACGACGCCCTGGAGGAGCATCGCCGCCAGCCGCGGCTGCTCGTGCCCCATCTCTCCCAGCGCCTCGACGATCATCGCGACCAGCCCACCGTGCGCCGCCCGGATCTTCTCCCGCGCGCCGGCGTCCAGCTCGCTCGCGGAGATGGCCACGACGGCCCGGTGCCGCCGGTCCCCGACCAGGTCGAGCTGGCTGCGCACATACGCCTCGACCTTGGCCTCGGGAGCCGTCTCGCGCTCCATCGCCGCCTCGACCTCCGCCGCCCAGACGGGGAAGTCGACGGCGCACAGCTCCTCGACCACGGCCGCCCGCGACCGGAAGTACTCGTAGACGGACGACCGGGCGAGACCCGTCCGCTCGGCGAGGGCGGGGAAGGTCAGCGCCTCCGTCCCGCCGTCGGACAGCAGGGATCGTGCCGCGTCCAGCAGGGCGGCACGCTGCATCGACCGGTGCTCGGCCACAGAGGCCGCTCGAATCCTTGGCACGTCACCACTTTACGGACGCGGCACCCGGTACGGGAGTCACTCACCCGGCCGCACGACCGCCCGGCCGGGTCACCGGCGGCGCCGATCCGCCTTCGGGTGACCGGGTCAGCGGCCGAAACCGGCCAGCTTGGCGCGCAGTTGCAGCACGGACTTGGTGTGGATCTGGCTGACCCTGCTCTCGGTCACACCCAGTACGTTGCCGATCTCGGCGAGCGTGAGGCCCTCGTAGTAGTACAGCGTGACGACGGTCTTCTCGCGTTCCGGCAGTGTGTTGATCGCCCGGGCCAGCAGCCGGCGCAGCTCCCGGCCCTCGGCGACCTCCACCGGGTTGTCGGCGGCGGTGTCCTCCAGCGTGTCCATCAAACTCAGCCGGTCGCCGCCCTCGCTGCCCGCGTGCAGCAGCTCCTCCAGGGCCACCACGTTGGCCAGGGACAGCTGGCTGAAAACCGCGTGGAGGTCCTCCACCGCGATCCCCATCTCCGCGGCCACCTCGCTCTCCGACGGGGTGCGGCGCAGCCGTGCCTCCAGCGTCGCGTACGCGCGCTCGACGTTGCGCGCCTTCTGGCGCACCGACCGCGGGATCCAGTCCAGGGCGCGCAGTTCGTCGATCATCGCGCCGCGGATCCGGGTGATCGCGTACGTCTCGAACTTGATCTCGCGGTCGACGTCGAACTTCTCGATGGCGTCGATCAGGCCGAACACTCCGGAGGAGACGAAGTCGGCCTGCTCGACATTGGACGGCAGTCCCACGCTGACCCGGCCCGCCACGTACTTCACGAGGGGCGAGTAGTGCAGGATCAGCTGTTCCCGCAGCCGCTCGTCGCCGGTCGCCTTGTACGACCGCCACAGCTCGTCGAGTGTCGAGGGGGCGGACGGTCGCACGCTGCCACCGTCGCGGGCGGCTGGGGGGATCGCCGCCCGGTCGGACCCGGAGGTGTGCTGGGGCATTCGTCGCCTAGTGCCGTTTCTGCCGTGTCGTGGTCTGTCTGAGGCCGCCGGTCTGCTCTCTGGTCGTCGCCCCGTGGTCGGCCGTCCGCGTGGGGCTCCGTGAGCGTAGCGTGACTGAGCCGTCGCGGTGTGCGAAGGAGAGGGTGGTGACCCTACGCAGATACGTTCCGCTGAACGCTCCGCAGGGGAGATGATGATCGCTCTGAGTGATCACTCGAATACCTCAACTACCCGAATCCCCACGGGCGTCGGGGATCCCCCGGACGGCCGAACACGGTGCGTCAGCACGGGCTGCGACCACCGCGAACCGAGATCATCGCCTGGCGTGTCAACTTCCAGCCGTCGCCGTGTCGTTCGACGTAACCAAGTGCGCGAAGCTCGTACAGCCTCGCGATCGCGTCGTCCTCGGTGGTCTGCGCGCGGCTCGCCACCTGGGCCGCCGTCGCCGTCCCCCGCCCGGGGAGCCCGGCCAGCACGTGGCGGGTCCTGGGCTCCAGGAGGTCGGTGGGCAGGACGGGCCCGCGCCGCTCCGGAGGCAGCTCGCCCATGTCCCCGACCAGCTCGACCACCTCCGCGGCGTCGCCGACGAGGACCGCGTCGGCGCGCAGCAGTTCGTGCACGCCCGCGGAGAGCGCGCTGGTCGCCGGCCCCGGTACGCCCATCACGTGCCGGCCCAGACGCCGGGCGGCCCGGGCGGTCACCAGCGAACCGCTGCGGTAGGCGGCCTCGACGACCACGGTGCCCCGGGTGAGCGCGGCGATGACCCGGTTGCGCAGGATGAATCTGCTGGGCGTCGGGTGGTCGCCCGGTGGCAGCTCCCCGACGACCAGGCCCTGTTCGGCGATCCTGGTGATCAGGGCGGTGTGCCCGGGCGGGTAGGGGCGGTCGACCCCGCAGGCGAGGACCGCCGCGGTGGCCCCGTCCGCGCCGAGGGCGCCGCGGTGGGCGGCGCCGTCCACGCCGTAGGCGCCGCCGGACACGACGACCCACCCCCGCTCGGCCAGGCCGGCGGCGAGGGTGGCGGCCATGTGGGCGCCGTACTCGGTGCAGGCGCGGGCGCCGACGACGGCGACCGACCGCAGCGCCCACATCCGCAGACTGGGTCCGCCCCGCACCCACAGTCCGAGCGGCCGGGCGTCACCGAGGTCGTCGAGCTGTCCCGGCCACTCGACGGTCCCCGGCGTCACGAACCGCGCGCCCGCGGACCGCGCGACGGCCAGGTCCCGTCCCGGGTCGGCCGTGCTCGCCCGGGCACACAGGCCCGCCCACCGCTTCGCGCTGATCCCCGGCAGGGCGCGCCCGCCCTCGCGCAGCCGCCGCGCCACTTCCAGGACACCGTGCTCCCGCACCCACCGCCCGACCGTCTCGTCACCGGGCTCGGTCACCCGGGCGAGGAAGACCCGGCCGAGCGACTCGCCGTCGGCCGGTCCGCCGCCGTGGGCGCCGCTCACACCCGAGCAGGAGCCCCGGACGCCCTGCTCGTCGGTATCACGGGCATCACGGGCATCACGGACGTCACGGATGTCACGGATGTCACGGACGTCACGGGCAGCGGCACCGTCACGGAGCCCGTCCGTGCCGTCTTCGGCCGCCTCAGCGCCGAGGGCCACGGCGTCGTCGCCGAACAGGGCGCCGTCCCCCGCCGGCACACGGTCCCCGCTCACGTCAGCGCTCCCAGGGCCATCGGGACGCCCCGCGGCACCCCGGTGCGCAGCTGCAGGGCGAGGGCGACGTCCCGCGCGTCGGGACGGTCCCGGCCGACGAGGTCCGCGACGGTCCAGGCGACGCGCAGCACCCGGTCCAGCCCGCGGGCGGTGAGCACGCCGCGTTCCAGACTGCGCTCCGCCTCCTCCATCGCGCCGGGAGCCGCGCGCCAGCGACTGCGCAGCTCCCGGCCGGGCACCTCGCTGTTCGACCGCCACGGGGTACCCGCGAGGCGGGCGGCGGCCCGCTCCCTGGCCGCGCGCACCCGGTCGGCGACCGTCGCGGTGGCGTCGCCCCGGGGGCCGTCGCCCGCCAGTTGGCCGCGCGTGACCCGGTCCACCTCCACCCTCAGGTCGACCCGGTCGAGCAGCGGCCCGGAGAGCCTGGCCTGGTAGCGGCGGACGGATGCGGGCGAACAGTCGCACAGCTCGTCCGTCCGGGAGAACCGCCCGCACGGGCAGGGATTGGCGGCCAGCACCATCAGGAACCGCGCCGGGAAGCGCACCACCCCCGCACTGCGCGCGATGACGACGTGCCCCGCCTCCAGCGGCTGACGCAGGGCGTCCAGGGCGTGGCCGCTGAACTCCGGAGTCTCGTCCAGGAACAGCACGCCTCGGTGTGCCAGCGACACGGCTCCCGGCCGAGCGACGCCGGGACCGCCCCCGACGAGGGCCTGCATCGTGGCGGAGTGGTGGGGAGCGCAGTAGGGGGCCGCGTCGATCAGGGGCTTGCCCGGCGGCAGCAGTCCCGCCACCGAGTGCACGGCGGTGACCTCCAGGGACTCCGTCCGGCAGAGCCGGGGCAGGATGGCGGGCAGCCGCTCGGCGAGCATCGTCTTGCCGGCACCCGGCGGCCCCTCCAGGAACAGGTGGTGGCCTCCCGCGGCGGCCACCTCCACCGCGGTGCGCGCCGACTCCTGGCCAACGACGTCGGCGAGGTCGTGGCCGTGGTCGTGCTGCGCCGCCCCGATGCTGTGCATGCCGGTGGCCGCGCCGGTGCCGGGCATGCGCAGGCCGGCCAGGAGCGGATCCGGGCGGCCCGGCGGGTCCTGCTCCTCCTCCGGCACGGGTTCGTCGGCGAGGACGGCGATCAGCTGGCGCAGGCTGCGCACGCCGAGCACGGACACGCCCGGCACCAGGGACGCCTCGGCCGCGGCGCACTCCGGTACGACCACCTGTTCGTAGCCGGCCTCGGCCGCGGCCAGGACGGCCGGCAGGATGCCGCGCACGGGCCGCACCCGGCCGTCCAGCCCCAGCTCACCGATCATGACGATGTCGGCGAGCACCCGCGGGTCGATCCGCTCCGCTGCGCCCAGGACGCCGGCGGCGACGGCGAGGTCGAAGCCGCTGCCGCTCTTGGGCACCGACGCCGGGCTGAGTCCCACCGTCAACTTCTTCTGGGGCCACTCCGCGCCCGAGTTCACCACGGCCGCCCGTACCCGGTCCCGGCTCTCCGTCAGGCTCTTGTCCGGCAGCCCCACCAGCGTGAAGGCGGCCACGCCCGGTTCCAGGTCGGCCTGGACCTCGACCACCACGCCCTCGACGCCGACGAGGGCCACCGAGCACGTACGCGCGAACCCCATCACGCCACCCCCCGGGCGTGCTCGACCACGGGGGCGCCGCGCTGCGGGAGGAGCACGCCGACCAGGTCGATGCGGACACCGCCGGGCGGGGCTCCCCCGTGGGTCTGGATCCAGCGCTCGGCGAGCCGCCGCAGCCGCTCCGCCTTCTCGGGGGTCACGGCGGCCATCGGGTGCTCGAAGGAGCCGCTCCTGCGCGTCTTGACCTCGCAGACGACCAGGACGTCCCCGTCCCGGGCCACGATGTCGATCTCACCGGTCCTGCCACAGCGCCAGTTGCGCTCCAGGACGGTCATTCCGGCCCCGGTCAGCCGGCGGGCGGCGAGCGTCTCGCCGTACCTGCCCATCGCACCTCGTGCGTTCATGTCGGCACCACCTCCGGCGCCAACGATGAGGGCGGTTCAGCAAGCTGTTGGATCTTGGTGGACGGCCGCGGGACTGTGGACAACCCCGCCACCCGCACGGGTGAAAAGCGGTGCCTTCCTGGCCGATCGGCCAGGAAGGCACCGGGCAAGCCGCGGGTGGGGTGCGTCGCTCAGCTGCCGGGAAGCTCCAGGTCGCTCTTGTTCAGCTCCTCGATGTTCACGTCCTTGAACGTCAACACCCTCACCTGCTTGACGAACCGGGCCGGCCGGTACATGTCCCACACCCAGGCGTCAGCCATGGAGACCTCGAAGAACACCTCGCCCTGGACCGAGTGCACCTGCATCTCGTAGTCGTTGGTGAGGTAGAAGCGCCGCTCGGTCTCGATCACGTATTTGAACAGACCGACGACATCGCGGTACTCCCGGTAGAGCTTCAGCTCCATCTCGGTCTCGTACTTCTCGAGGTCCTCGGCGCTCATGGCATGTTCCCCTTCAGCCGTACGGTCTCCCCATTGTGCGCCAGTCCCGTGCACCCCTAGACGATTTCGGTGTCCAAGGTCACCGGCCCGGCCGGGGGACCTTCGTCGAGCAGCGTGCGCAGCAGCCCGGCGAGTCTGGTCGGATACACCGTCTCACGGGCCCGGGCCAGTTCCTGACACGTCCACCAGCGCGCTCCGGCGACGCTGCGCCGCTCCAGTTCGGTCAGGCCGGCGGCCTCGGTGGCGGTCTGGCTCGTGCGGGCCAGGTAGTACCACTCGTCCTGGTTCCAGCGGCGGCCCGCGAAGGGGAAGGAGCACCTGCGCCGCCACAGCACCGGGCCCAGCTCGACCTCGGTGATGCCGGTCTCCTCCAGCAGCTCGCGCCGGGCGGCCTCCTCCCGGGTCTCGTCGCCCTCCACGCCTCCGCCGGGGGTGAACCACCAGTCGTCGGCCGGATCGTCGGGCTCGTGCCCGTGCAGCAGCAGGATGCGGTCCTCGGGGTCGAGCAGCACGACCCGGGCGACCCGGCGCACTCCGCCCTCGAAGGTGTCCTCTCCCGCCGGGGTCACCTCATCGGCCACCGGCCGGCCCCGCTCCCCGCCGCGCGCGGGAGGCCCCGGTCCGCTTGGCGAGGGGGCCGTAGGCGGCACCGCCCAGGATCAGCACGGCACCGGCGATCACCAGCGCGATGACCGTCCGCAGCGGTCCCGGCGACGAGAGGCCGCCCAGGGTCTCGAAGCCGGTCGGCCGCTCCAGCATGCCGTTCATCGGCCAGGCCACGGCGTCGACGCGGGCGTTCACCGCACCGCGCGACACGGTGCCGCCGGCCGCGTCGGTCAGGTGGGCGGTGGAGTCGACGGAGTTGTCGCGCTCGTCGCCGAGCAGGAACAGGCGTCCCTCGGGGACGGTCACGGTCTGGAAGTCGCTGATCTCGGCCGGCGTCCCGGCGGGCAGGTACGGCTCGTCGATCACCTTGCCGTTGACCTTCAACTTGCCCTGCTGGCAGCAGGAGACGGTGTCCCCGCCGACGGCGACGACCCGCTTGACCATCGGGGCGTTGGCCCAGGTGGCGTCCTTGAACACCACGACGTCGCCCCGGCGGACGTCGGCGCCGTCGATGCGCTCGGCCAGGACCCGGTCACCGGCGTCGATCGTCGGCGTCATCGAGCTGGTCGGCACGGTGTAGGGCCGGTAGACCACCGCTCCCCAGGCGAAACCGCCGAGGAACAGCACCAGGCCCAGCGCCACGGCGATGCCGGACAGCCGTTGCCCGGTCCGGCCGCCCCCCGTGCTCTTGTTCGCTCCACCGCCGCGCGGGACCGTACGTGTCGTGCTCTCGCCACCCATGGAGCCGCACCTTACCCGGCGGTACGCCGACGGGGCAGCCCCCTCCCGGAGGCCGGAGAACGGCCGGGAGGGGGCTGCCCCGTCGGGAAGCGGCCGAGGAAACGGCCGAGGAGCCGCGACCGGGATGCTCAGGACGTCGGGATGCTCAGCGGGTCTCGGTCCGCGTGGAGGCGTCCGAAGCGGCAGACGCGGCGGACGCGGCAGACGCCGTGCGACGACGGCGCCACCACACGACAGGGACCACGCCGGCGACGGCCATGCCCTGGGGGGCGACCGACAGTGCGGCGGCGGCCGAGGACCGGGCCTGCAGGCCGTCCTGGTCGAAGGTGTCGGGGATCGACAGGGTGCTCCAGCGGTTCATCGGCCAGGCGACCACGATGGCGCGGCCGACGACCTCGTCCACCGGGACCATGCCGCCGTTCTTGTCGGCCTGGTTGTAGCGCGAGTCCCGGGAGTTCTGCCGGTGGTCGCCCATGACCCAGATTTTGCCCTCGGGCACCGTGATCTTGAACCGTCCGCCCTGGTCGTCGTCCGAGCACGGCGTGTTGCCCGGGTAGACGTACGGCTCGTTCAGCGCCTTGCCGTTGACCTTGAGCGGGCCGGTCTTGTTGCACTCGACCGTGTCACCCGCGACACCGATGACCCGCTTGATCAGGTCCTTCTCGTCCGCGGACGGCATCAGGCCGATCCAGCTGAGGACCGTCTGCAGGGCGTTCGGGTCGGCCGTCGGCTCGCCCGCCAGCCAGTCGTCCGGGTCGTGGAAGACGACGACCTCGCCGCGCTCGGGCTCCGAGCCGAACCAGGGGGTCAGCTTGTCGACCAGGACCCGGTCACCGATCTGAAGGGTGTTCTCCATCGAGGACGACGGGATGGAGAACGCCTGCACCAGGAACGTCTTGATCAGCAGGGCGAGCACCAGCGCGATGCCGATCAGGATCGGCAGTTCCTTCCAGAAGGAACGCTGCTTCTTCTCCGCGGGAGGTGTCGCGGGCGGTGTCCCGCCGACTCCCTCGTCCTCGGTCCCGCCGTTGTGCGCGTTCCCGCCGCTCTGTCCGTTCGTCACCCTGCCGTCCTCGGTTCCGGAGCCGTACCCGGAGTCCGGGGCGTCGGCCCGGGCCGGGCCGGCCGTCTCCACGGGGCGTCCGCGGTTCTCCTCGCCGTCGTGTCCGGACCGTGCGCCAACCGCCACATCCCCCACGCCAACTCCTTACTCTCTGCCGCCGCCCGCCCCGGAAACGGCGCAGGCCCACCACTCCCATAACGAGCGGGAGTTCCGCAGGGGTCGGGAGTTCCATCATCGCGTTCGGATCGTAGGGGGCAACCCTATGCGACACGTCGGGAGCGGCGGTCGCACCGGGAGCCGCGTCGGACACGGTCGCGTAGGTTTTCGGCTCGTCCAGGGTGGTCCAGTGACCGAACGGCCACGCGATCACCATGGCCCGGCCCACCACCTCGTCCTCGGAGACGGTGCCGAAGTCGGTGTCCTGGTGGAAGCGGGAGTCGGCGGAGTTGGACCGGTGGTCGCCCATCACCCACAGCCGTCCCTCGGGGACGGTGACGTCGAACGGGGTCCGGGAGGGGCTGTCCCCCGGGTACAGGTAGTCCTCGTTCAGGGGAACGCCGTTGACCGTGACGCGGCCCTGTGTGTCGCAGCACTTGACGTGGTCCCCGCCCACGCCGACGACGCGCTTGATGAGGTCCTTCTCGTCGTCGGACGGCAGCAGCCCGATGAAGGCGAGGCCCTCCTTGACCTGCTTGACGCCGACGGGGTCGTCCTTCTTGGTGGTCTGCTCGCCCGCCAGCCAGCCGCCGGGGTCGCGGAAGACGACGACGTCCCCGCGTTCCGGCTCGGAGCCGAACCACGGGGTGAGCTTGTCCACCAGGACCCGGTCTCCGATCCGGATGGTCTGCTCCATGGAGCCGGACGGGATCACGAAGGCCTGGACGAGGAAGGTCTTGAGCACCAGCGCTATCAGGACGGCGACGCCGATGAGGAGCGGGATCTCCTTGACGGCGCCGCGTCTGCGCCGCCGTTTGACCTTGCGCTGGAGCTTGCGGCGCTCGGCGCGCGAGCGGCCGCCGGACGGCGCGGCGGTGCGCCTCGAACCGGTGGGCAGGAGGTTCTCCGTGGGGCTGCCGGCCGCTCCCCTCGGCTTGCCCCGGCTACCCATCGGCGTCCCCGGCGTGCGCCGCCCCGGTCCCGGCGCCGGACGCGCCGGCGTCGGCCTCCGCGTCCGGCACGCGCGCGTAGGCGTCGGGGCGGTCGATGCGGGTGGCGTGTCCGACCGGCCAGACGATCCAGTCGGCGCGGCCGATCACGGCGTCCAGCGGGACCATCCCGCCGCCCGGGGAGCCCAGGTGGTCGCGGGAGTCGCTGGAGTCGGCGCGGTGGTCGCCGAGGACGAAGAGGGTGCCGTCGGGGACGACGACGTCGAAGGGGACCGTGGACGGGCGGTCGCCGGGGTGGAGGAAGGCCGACTCGTCGACCGACTGGCCGTTCACCCGGACCCTCCCCTCCTTGTCGCAGCAGACGACGTGGTCCCCGCCCACACCGACGACGCGTTTGATGTAGTCGCCGTCCCCGAAGAGCCCGGTGCCGTCGAAGACGACGATGTCCCCGCGTCGCGGCCGACCGTCGAAACGGTACGCCAACTTGTTTACGAGAACGCGGTCGCCGATCCTCAATCCCCGCTCCATCGATCCGCTGGGGATCTGGAACGGCTGCAGCACGAAGGTGCTGAGCAGGAGCAGGAACAGCATCAGGACCAGCAGGGTCACGGTGATCCGGCCGCCCGGCACCCAGCGCGAGATCCCCCCGGTGAACGCGGAACGCGACCGTCCCTCCGGGCCCTCCGCGTCCGAGGGGTGCTCGGAGTCGGAGGTACGGGAGGAGCGGTCGCGCTCCGTGTGCTGTGCTTCGGTGTCCATCGGGGCCAGATGCTATCCGGCCCCGGCACGGACCTCGGAGGGCGCTCAGCTCTCGCGCTTCTCCTTGATCTTCGCGGCCTTGCCGCGCAGCTCGCGCAGGTAGTACAGCTTGGCGCGGCGGACGTCACCGCGGGTGACGAGCTCGATCTTCTCCACGATCGGGGTGTGCACCGGGAAGGTGCGCTCGACGCCGACGGAGAAGGAGACCTTGCGGACCGTGAAGGTCTCGCGCACGCCGGCGCCCTGACGGCGGATGACGACGCCCTTGAACTGCTGCACACGAGAGCGGTTGCCCTCGATGACGCGCACGTGGACGTTGACGGTGTCGCCGGGGCGGAAGGCCGGGACGTCGCTGCGCAGCGACGCGGCGTCGACGGAGTCGAGCAGGTGAGACATTTCGTCTGCTTTCCTCGCTGATGCCACAGGTCATCAGCGGAAACTAGGTGTTTCGGAATCAGGGTCGTGCGGGTCGGGACGGGCGTCGTCTCCCCCTGTGGCAGGG
Organism: Streptomyces sp. BK208; assembly: GCF_004364245.1. Classification (GTDB taxonomy): domain Bacteria; phylum Actinomycetota; class Actinomycetes; order Streptomycetales; family Streptomycetaceae; genus Streptomyces. The sequence continues at coordinate 128,472 of NZ_SOAV01000012.1, forward strand.
GCGCGCTCCGGACGGACGCACAACAGCCGCCTATTCTTCCATGCCCGGGGTCCTGCGCCAAAATCGGCCGTACGGTTCCCCGTCCGGGTCGGGCTGCCAGCCCAGGATGGAGAGCATCTCGCGGTCCTTCTTGTCGAAGGCGGCGGGCTCGCACCGTTCGATCAGGTCGGGCCGGTTGGCCGTGGTGCGCCGCAGGGCCTCGTCGCGGCGCCAGCGGGCGATCCTGCCGTGGTGGCCGCTGAGCAGCACGTCCGGGATGCCACGCCCGCGCCACTGCGGCGGCTTGGTGTGGACGGGGCCCTCCAGCAGGTTGGCCATGGCGCCGGGGGCGAAGGAGTCGTCGCGGTGGGACTCGGCGTTGCCGAGCACGCCGGGCAGCAGCCGGGCCACGGCCTCGGTGACGACGAGGACGGCCGCCTCGCCGCCGGCCAGGACGTAGTCGCCGATGGACACCTCGTACACCGGCATCCGGGTCGCGTACTCGTCGACGACGCGGCGGTCGATGCCCTCGTAGCGGGCGGGGGTGAAGATCAGCCAGGGCCGCTCGGAGAGCTGGACGGCGAGTTCCTGGGTGAAGGGCCGGCCGCTGGGCGTGGGCACGACGAGGGCGGGCTCGCCGGAGCCGCGCTCGTAGCCGTCGGCCAGGACGGAGTCCAGGGCGTCGCCCCAGGGCTCGGTCTTCATGACCATGCCGGGGCCGCCGCCGTAGGGGGTGTCGTCGACCGTGTTGTGGCGGTCGTACGTCCAGTCGCGCAGGTCGTGCACGTGGACGCCGAGCTGTCCGCGCGCGCGTGCCTTGCCGACCAGGGAGACGTTCAGCGGTTCCAGGTACTCGGGGAAGATCGTGACGACGTCGAGCCGCATTACGCGCCGTCCCTCTCGTCGCCGTCCCTCTCGTGGTCGTTCCCCTCGCCGTCCGCCGCGTCGCCGTCCGCCTCGTCACCGGCGGCGTCGCGGGCGGAGGCGATCTCCGCGCGGTCGTCGATCAGGCCGGGCGGCGGGTCGATGACCGCGCGCTGCTCGTCCAGGTCGATCTCGCTGACGATCTCGGAGACGAACGGCACGTAGACCTCGCTGCCGTCGGGACGCTCCACGACGAACAGGTCCTGCGTGGGCAGGTGGGAGATCTCGGTGATCCGGCCGACCTCGGTGCCGTCGGCGGTCACCACGTCGAGGTCGATCAGCTGGTGGTCGTAGTACTCGTCGTCGTCCTCGGGCCGCTCGTCCGGGTCCACGTCGGCGATCAGGAGGGTGTTGCGCAGGGCCTCGGCCCCGGTGCGGTCGTGGACGCCGGCGAAGCGCAGCAGGAGGCGGCCGCTGTGCACCCGGCCGGTCTCGATGGTGAGCGGCCCGACGGAGGCGGGGTCGGTGGCCAGTACGGCACCGGGCCCGAGCCTCAGCTCCGGCTCGTCCGTGCGGACCTCGACGGTCACCTCGCCCTTGATCCCGTGGGCGCGGCCGATGCGCGCGACTACCAGCTGCACTGTGCTTGATCTCCTGTCGGAACTGCGGACGAACCGCTCGGGGCCGTACGGCTCCGGGGCTCACAACGACTGCGGGCCGGGGACGGCCCAGTGGCCTTCCCCGGCCCGAGCCGGTGCTGCGATCGCCGTCAGCGGACGTGGTCCACGTCGACGAGGTCGACACGGACACCGCGGCCGCCGATGGCGCCCACGACGGTGCGCAGGGCGCGTGCGGTGCGGCCGTTGCGGCCGATCACCTTGCCGAGGTCGTCGGGGTGCACCCGGACCTCGAGCACCCGCCCGCGGCGCAGGTCGCGCGAGGCGACCTGCACATCGTCAGGGTTGTCGACGATGCCCTTCACGAGGTGCTCGAGAGCCTCCTCGAGCATGCTCAGGCCTCGGACGCGGAGGACTCGGCGGCGGCCTCGTCCTTCTTGTCGGCCTTCTTCTTCTGGGTGATCGCCTCACCCTTGCCCTCGTCCTCGCCACCGATCGCCTCGAAGGACGGGCGGGCCGCCTTCTCGGCCGGCTGCAGCAGCGGAGCCGGGGCGGGCTCGCCCTTGAACTTCTGCCAGTCGCCGGTCTTCTTCAGGATGGCGAGCACGGGCTCGGTCGGCTGCGCGCCGACACCGAGCCAGTACGCGACACGCTCGGCGTCGACCTCCATCACCGACGGGTTGTACGTCGGGTGGTACTTGCCGATCTCCTCGATGGCCCGGCCGTCACGGCGGGTACGGGAGTCGGCGACGACGATGCGGTAGTGAGGCGAACGGATCTTGCCCAGACGCTTCAGCTTGATCTTGACTGCCACGGGAGTGGGTTCTCCTGGTTTTGACGTGGTTGGGCACGGCGAGAGAGCCGCGTGGGGTTGCGGTACCCGAGTGCCCGATGGACGCGTCAGCCGGAGGAGAGAGGGGTCCTGTGCGACTGTCGAGTACAGCTAGCCATTGTGCCACACGCGGGCGGGCCCGCCGGACCGAGGGCTCCGGGCCCGCCCGGGGGGCGGACCGCTCGGCCCCGGACGACGGGCCCCGGCCGGCTCCGGCTGCCACGAGCAGCCGGACGCTCAGCCCACTCCCGCGCCGACCACCTCCGGAATCCGGAACGGCTTGCCGCAGCCGCCGCACATGATGGGGGCCTGGGCCAGCACCGACGGGACGACGCGCACGTTGCGTCCGCAGTCGCAGACCGCCTTCACGCGCACCCCTCCCCCGGAGGAGCCGTGACGCGCGGCCGGACCGCGGAAGCTGCGGGCCGTGTCCGTCGCGGTGGCGACGGTGTGCGCCTTCAGCGCGCGCTGGAGGCGTTCGATCGTCGGACGGTAGCGGCGCTTCGCCTCGGGGGTGAGCGTGACCAGCGAGAAGCCGCTGCTGGGATGCGGCTCCTCGGGGTGGTCCAGGCCCAGCTCCTCGGCGATCGCCAGGAATCGACGGTTGTGATAGCGCCCCGCGCGGGAGGTGTCGCGTACTCCGCGCGCGGCGGCGATGCCGTGGACTGCCTCGTGAAGCAGTCGCTCGAAGGAGAGTTCGTGCCCGCACGCGGACGACGATTCTCCGATCAGGGACTCGGGCGCGGCAAGATCGGGCAGCTCGGTGTGGTGCCGCTGAATGTCGGCCCACGCCTGCGCCAGCTCTGCGGCGAGAACAGGTGGTGTCGTGCTCACGTAATGACAACGAGCCGGGGTGCCGCTGTGTTCCTATTCCGGGGCATCCCAAATAATTTGCACGTACCAGTCAGTTGCCGCTGATGCGTCCCGACGAGGGCGGGTGCGCTGATCTGCGGAGAAGCCTCGCAGCTCGTACCAAGCTGGTGCGTAGTCCGACGTACGCGCCGGCGCGTAGCCGCCGTCCACGCGCCGGGGCGGGTGGGATCCGCGCGGGCGCAAGAGGCGTTTCGGCCGCCGTCGCGCCGGAGGAAGGCGCTCCGAGCGGGGGCGCCGGCGGAGGTGACGTTACCCGGTGCGCCGCAGGCGTCCGGCACCGCCCCGCCCCACGGCGCTTCCCGGCCCCCGGCGGCCACCGCCGGGCCGGCCGACCTTGGCCGGAACCGCCCCCTCGGCGCCCCGGCCACCCACGGTCATCGGCCGGCGACACGATCCGGCCATCCGGCCGGGGCCGCGGAACGGGGCTACTCGGGGTACCACGCGGCCAGGCCCATGTTGCCGGGAAGTGAATTCTCGCCACGGTGACCGGGACCGGGCAAACCGGGCCCCGCTACCACTGGACGCCACGGCGAGCCCGGAGTTTCCTGGCATACGGGGGGAGTGCGAGCGCACTGCACGGGGGCCATGGAATCGGGCACGGCGGCAACACTCGGCGATTGGGGCGCTTTCCTATGACACCTACGCTCGTGCGGCAGCACACATCTCACGCGGGGGCGACGCCTCACGTGGACCTGCGTGCACGCGCGCGTGACTGGTCCGAGATACAGGAACGGATGCTCGTACCGCTCTACGAGGCCGTCCACCAACGACTGAACGTCGGCGAGGGCACCCGCGTGCTGGGCCTGGGCTGCGGTTCCGGTCTCGCGCTGCTGATGGCCGCCTCGCGCGGCGCCGCGGTGACCGGGGTCGACTCCCGCTCGCCGGAACTCCTGGCCCTGGCCCGCCGGCGCCTGCTGCCCGGGACGTCCGGGGAGCCCGGCGAGCCGGGGACGTCCGAAGGGCCGCGGTACCCCGGGGCGGGCGCCACGGGCGGGCCGGGCGAGGAGCCCCGGATCGTCGAGGGCCCGCCCGAGGACGCGGCGGACCCGACGGCACCGGCGTTCACCCTGGTGACCGCCTTCGAGCCCATCGGGTGCCTGGCGGGCGACTCGGAGGGACTCGGTGACCTGCTCACCCGGGCGACACCGCTCGCCGCGCGGGGAGCGGCCGTGGTGCTGGCCGGCTGGGGCCCGCCCGAGCGGTGTGCCACGACGTCGGTGCTGCGGGTGGCCACCAAGCTCTCCGACCCGCTGCGCGGCAGCTGGCGCCCCGCCCTGCGCGACGACCTGGAGGAGGTCGCGCAGCGGGCCGGTCTCCGGCCGGACGGCTCGGGACGGGTGGCGTGCCCGTTCGGCTACGCCGACACGGACAGCGCGGTGCGCGGGCTGCTGTCGACCGGGCTGTTCGACGCGGCGGTCGCGGCGACCGACCGGGTACAGGTCGACAAGGAGCTGACGGAGGCGCTGCACCCGCACCGGAGGCCGGACGGCACCGTGTGGATGCCGAACGTGTTCCGCTACCTGATCGCCCGGGTCCCGTGAGGACCGACCGTCCGGACCCGTGATGACCGACCGTCCGGGTCCGTGACGACCGACCGTCCGGGTCCCGCGACGACCGGTTCCGACCGGGTCGGTGCGAAGCGTGACCGCCTCGTGGTGCGCTGTGGCCGATGCAGGTGTGAATGATGTGAAGGAGCCCGTCCGGGGTTCCTGCGGTTCCCCCTGGTGGATCACGGACCTCTAACCTGATCCACCGTTCGGGGGAACCAACACATCTGCATACAGGAGCCTTTCGTGCCGCACCGCAAGACCGCCCTGCGCCTCGCCGCGCCCGTCGCCGTCCTCGCCCTGGCCCTCACCGCCTGCGGCGGCGGGGACGACGACTCCGACGCCGACGCGAAGGGCGGGACGGCCGCCGCGGCCTCGCCCTCGCCCTCCGCGCCCGTCTCGGGAGGCGACATGGCGCAGGGCGAAAGCGCGACGGGCAAGGTCGCGGAGGACCCCGGCCAGGTGACCTACGACGTCGTGGCGCAGAAGGTCGAGGTGGGCACGGAGGCGGAGGCCGCGAAGGCGGTGGCGGACGCCGCGGACGCCAAGGGCAAGGTGCTGGCCACCGCGTACGTCGAGTACACCCACAGGAGCGGTCCGGCCCTGACCGAGGGCTCCGACGTGCACGACGCCACCACCGTCTTCGCCGACGGGCAGCGCGGCGGCGTCCTGATCGGCGCGTCCGAGGACGCGCCGGGCTGCGAGGACCCGTACGACGTCGACGGCTGGAAGCAGGGCGAGAGCCACGTCTTCTGCGAGACCTACGTGATCCCCGCGAACGCCACGAGCGTCGAGGTCCACTGGTCGGAGGAGGACGGCGAGCCGTACGTGTGGACGTTCCCGCAGAAGTAGCGCGCAAGGCGCTCACGCCTCGGTGTCGTCCTTCGTCAGCCGGGTGATCCCGGCGATGCGGTACGCCTCCGCCTCGTCCAGCGTCTCGTTCGCCAGCAGCGACCCGGCGAGCGCGTCGAGCTGTCCCCGGTGGTCGCGCAGCTTGCGCACGGCCTCCTCGTAGCAGGAGTCCACGACCCTGCGCATCTCCCCGTCGATCGCGTCGAGCGTCTGGGGTGCGGCGGCGAGGCCGTACGCCTGCTGGGCGTCGCCGGGGAGGGCGGAGAGCCGTCCGACCCGCTCGCTCATGCCCCAGCGCGCGACCATGCCGCGCGCGATGTTGGTGACCTGTTCGAGGTCGCTCTCCGAACCGGTCGTGATCACCCCGTACACCACGTGCTCGGCCGCCATGCCGCCGAGCGCGCCGATGATCCGCCCGCGCAGGTACTCCTCCGTGTACGCGTACTTGTCCGCGTCCGGCGTCGAGAGCGTCACCCCGAGTGCCCGGCCGCGCGGCACGATGGTGATCTTGCGTACGGGGTCGGCGCCCGGCTGCAGCATGCCCAGCAGGGCGTGTCCACTCTCGTGGTAGGCGGTGCGCCGGCGTTCCTCCTCGGGCATGACCAGCGGGCGCTCGGCCCCCAGCTGGACCTTCTCCAGCGCCTCGGAGAGGTTCGCCTGCGTCACCCGGTCCTGCTTGCGCTTCACCGCGAGCAGCGCCGCCTCGTTGGCGAGGTTGGCCAGTTCCGCGCCGGTCATGCCCGGCGTCGTACGGGCGACCTGGGCGAGGTCGACGTCCGGGGCGAGCGGGATCTCGCGGGTGTGGATCTCCAGGATCGCCTTCCGGCCGCTCCTGTCCGGCGGCGAGACGCTGACCACCCGGTCGAACCGGCCGGGGCGGGTCAGGGCCGCGTCCAGGATGTCCGCCCGGTTCGTGGCGGCGATGACGATCACCCCCTCCGAGCCGGAGAAGCCGTCCATCTCGGTGAGGATCTGGTTGAGGGTCTGCTCGCGCTCGTCGTGGCCGCCCATGCCGGAGCCGCCGCCGCGGGCCCGGCCGATGGTGTCGATCTCGTCGATGAAGATGATCGACGGCGCCACCTTGCGCGCCTCGGCGAACAGCTCCCGCACCCGGGAGGCGCCCACCCCCACGATCATCTCGATGAACTCGGACGCCGAGGCGGAGAAGAACGGCACGCCCGCCTCGCCCGCGACCGCGCGCGCGAGGAGCGTCTTCCCGGTACCGGGCGGACCGGTCAGCAGCACCCCGCGAGGCATCTTGGCGCCCATGCGGCGGTAGGCGTCGGGGTTCTTCAGGAAGTCGACGACGTCACTCAGCTCGCCCTCCACCTCGTCGATCCCGGCGACGTCGGCGAAGGTGGTGCGCGGCTCCCCGGCCTCCAGCTCGACGGGCTTGGGCGGCGCCTTGCGGCCGAGCATCCCGCCCGCCCCGCCGCCCAGGGCGCCCCGCATCCGCCGCGCGATGAAGATCCACAGCACCACGAGGATCAGCATCGGGGCCAGCGCGATCAGCAGGTTGGACAGGAAGCTGCGGTGCTGCACGACGGGCTCGGCGGTGACGGTGACGTCGTTCTTCGTCAGCTCGCTCCAGAGCCGGTCGTCCGCGAAGGTCGGCCGCTCGGTGGTGAACTTGGTGTACGTGCCGTCGCCCTCGGGATTGTCCCGGGCCTTCTTCAACTGCCCCTGGATCGCGTCGCCCTTGGCGTAGATCTTGCTGACGTTGCCCTCGTCGACCTGCTTGCTGAACTCCGTGTAGGAGATGGTCGGCTCGTCGCCCTCGTTGAAGAACGAGAGCACGAGGTTGGCGATGAGGTAGACGATCAGCGCGGCCAGGACCAGGTTCCACCAGCCGCCGCGCATCCTTCTGCCGCCGGACGGCGGCTTGGGCGGCTCGTCGGGTGTGCCCTCGGTGCGCCAGGGCGGCTCGGGGGCCTTGCGCGGCGGGGACGGATTGGTCATATCCGGACGCTACGACAGGAAAGCCGCGCGGGCATGTGGGTGTACGACGTCGGGGCGCCCTCCCTTGCGGGAGAGGCGCCCCGACGACGTGCCGGTACCGAACCGGACGAACCGGCCGTCAGCCCATGAACTTCTTGAACTCGTCCGGCAGCTCGAAGTCCTGCCCGCCCTGCTGCGGCAGGCCGAGGGCGCCCCCGTTCTGCGCGGCGGCGGCACGGCGGGCGGCCTCCTCCTGCTCCTGCTGCTTGCGCTTCATCGGGTTGCCGGAGCGCTGCTTGCCCTTGGCCTTCTTCTGCTGCTTCTTCTGCCGGCCGGGCCCGCCTCCCATGCCGGGCATCCCGGGCATGCCCGGCATGCCGCCGCCCTGGGCCATGCGGGACATCATCTTGCGGGCCTCGAAGAACCGCTCCACCAGGTTCTTCACCGCGCTGACGTCGACGCCGGAACCCTTGGCGATGCGGGCGCGGCGCGAGCCGTTGATGATCGTGGGCTCCTGGCGCTCGGCCGGGGTCATCGACTTGATGATGGCGGCCGTGCGGTCGACGTCGCGCTCGTCGAGGTTGTTGATCTGGTCCTTCATCTGGCCCATGCCCGGCAGCATGCCGAGCAGCTTGGAGATGGAGCCCATCTTGCGGACCTGCTCCATCTGGGCCAGGAAGTCGTCCAGGGTGAAGTCCTGGCCCTTCTTGGACGCCAGCTTGGAGGCCATCTTCTCGGCCTCTTCCTGGCTGAACGTCTTCTCCGCCTGCTCGATCAGGGTGAGCAGGTCACCCATGTCGAGGATGCGGGAGGCCATCCGGTCAGGGTGGAAGGCGTCGAAGTCCTCGAGCTTCTCGCCGTTCGACGCGAACATGATCGGCTTGCCGGTCACCGAGGCGATCGACAGGGCCGCACCACCGCGGGCGTCACCGTCGAGCTTGGACAGCACCACGCCGTCGAAGCCGACGCCGTCGCGGAAGGCCTCCGCGGTGTTCACCGCGTCCTGACCGATCATCGCGTCGACGACGAAGAGGATCTCGTCGGGGCTGACGGCGTCACGGATGTCCGCGGCCTGCTGCATCAGCTCCTGGTCGATGCCGAGGCGGCCGGCGGTGTCGACGATGACCAGGTCGTGGACCTTGGTCTTGGCGAACTCGATGGAGTCCTTCGCGACCTTGACCGGGTCGCCCACGCCGTTGCCCGGCTCGGGCGCGTAGACCGCGACGCCGGCCCGCTCGGCGACGACGCTCAGCTGGTTGACGGCGTTGGGGCGCTGGAGGTCACAGGCCACGAGGAGCGGCGAGTGGCCCTGCTCCTTGAGCCAGCGGCCCAGCTTGCCCGCGAGGGTGGTCTTACCGGCACCCTGCAGACCGGCCAGCATGATCACGGTGGGCGGCTGCTTGGCGAAACGCAGGCGCCGGGTCTCGCCGCCGAGGATGCCGACCAGTTCCTCGTTGACGATCTTGAGGACCTGCTGGGCCGGGTTGAGCGCCTTGGAGACCTCGGCGCCCAGGGAGCGTTCCTTGACCTTCTTGATGAACGCGCGCACGACGGGCAGGGCCACGTCCGCCTCGAGGAGCGCGATGCGGATCTCGCGGGCCGTGGCGTCGATGTCCGCCTCGGACAGCCGCCCCTTGCCGCGCAGGCTCTTGAAAGTCGCTGAGAGGCGGTCGGAGAGAGTATCGAACACGGCGGCGTAGGTCCTCGCGTCGGCGTTGGTGTGGGTCGCCCTCCAGGGTATCCGGCCCGGCAAGCAAATCATCCCTGCCCGTCGCAGAGAGCGGGCGGGGACCCGGAGGGCTCACCGGCGGCGCGGTCACGCCCGCAGCGACTCCTCCAGCTCCCGGGCCACCGACGCCGCCTCGTCGCCCGGCAGCGGCGCGCCCCCGTCCCGCGTCACGTAGAAGGCGTCGACGGCGTTGGCCCCCAGCGTCGACACGTGGGCGCTGCGCACCCGCACCCCCGCCGCCTCCAGTGCCCGCCCGAGCCGGAAGAGCAGCCCCGGGGCGTCCTGGGCGCGCACCTCGATCACCGTGGCGAGGCGGGACGCGGCCGGGGCGACGGTGACGCGGGGCGGGGGCGGCTCGACGCCCCGGCGCCGTGGGTGGGCCGCGTCCCGTTCGGCGAGCCGCGCGGCGATGTCCAGAGTGCCGTCCAGGGCCCTGACCAGGTCGGCACGGAGCCGGGCGGCCTGGGGCAGGGAGCCGTACTGGGCCGCGACGCGCCAGTCGAGGAGCAGGACGGAGCCGTCGACGCCGTCCGGCAGCGGGAGCGTGCGCAGTTCGGCGGTGCGGACGGTGAGGCGGTGCACGGCCAGGACCCCGGCGACCGCGGGGAGCACACCCGGCTGGTCCGGCACGGCGATCAGCAGCTCCACGCCGAGCGGCTCCGGGCCGTCCGCCGGTGCCGAACCGGCCGGCGGTTCGGTCTGCGCCCGCAGGGCCAGCACCGGGCCGCCGGTGCGGGAGGCCTCGACCGCGAGCCGCTCCTGTTCCGCGGTGGGCGCGGCGGCCGCGGGCTCGGGCTGCGGCTCCCCGGCCAGCACCCCGGTGACCCGTTTCACCAGGTCGGCGACGAGGGAGGCGCGCCAGGACGACCAGGCGGCCGGTCCGGTCGCCAGCGCGTCGGCCTCGGTCAGGGCGTGCAGCAGCTCCAGCGTGTGCTCCGTGCCGACCGCCTCCGCGACCGCGCGCACGGTGGCCGGATCGTCCAGGTCGCGCCGGGTGGCGGTCTCCACGAGCAGCAGGTGATGGCGTACGAGGGTGGCGAGGACGGCGGCGTCCGCGCGGTCGAAGCCGATGCGGGCGGCGACGTCCCGGGCGATGGTCTCCCCCGCCACGGAGTGGTCGCCGGGCCAGCCCTTGCCGATGTCGTGCAGCAGCGCGGCGACCAGGAGCAGGTCGGGGCGGTGCACGCGGCGGGTGAATCCGGCGGCGCGGACGGCGGTCTCGATCAGGTGCCGGTCGACGGTCCACAGGTGCACGGCGTTGCGCTGCGGGCGGCAGCGGACCCGCTCCCAGTCCGGCAGCAGCCGCGTGACCAGGCCCTCGGCCTCCAGCGCCTCCCAGACCTGCACGGTGGGGCGGCCCGAACCGAGCAGGGTCACCAACTGCTCACGGGCCTCGGCGGGCCAGGGCGCCGGCAGGGGGCGCGCGGTGGCCGCCAGGCGCCGTACGGCGTGCAGGGAGAGCGGGAGTCCGGCCTGTGCGGCGGCGGCCGCGGCACGCAGCGGGAGCACGGGGTCGCGTTCGGGGCGCGCGGTGCGGGCGAGGACGACCTCGCCGTCCTGCTCCACGACCCCCTCGGCCAGCGGGGAGCGCTCGGCGACCGGTTTCCCGCCGCCGATCATGGCGCGCAGCCTGGGCCGCACGGACCGCGAGCGCAGCACGCGCCCCACCTCGCGCCAGGTGACGTCGCCCGCGTAGGAGACGACACGGGCCGCCTCGTACACCTGCCGCAGCAGCGCGTCGGCGTCCAGCAGGCCCAGCTCGGCCGCCACCTGGTCCTGTTCCTGCAGCGCCAGCCGGTCGGTGGCCCGGCCCGTCGCCAGGTGGAGGGCGTCGCGTACGTCGAGCAGCCGGCGGCGTGCGTCGGCGAGGCCCTCGCGCGGGGCGTCGGCGAGCCAGGAGGCGGCGACGGCACGCAGCGCGGTCGCGTCGCGCAGGCCGCCCCGGGCCTCCTTGAGGTCCGGTTCCAGCAGGAACTGCAGCTCGCCCTGGCGTTCGGCGCGCTCGGCGCACAGGTCGCGGAGTTCGGGCAGGCGCTTGGGTGCCTGGTTGCGCCAGTCGGCGAGGACGGCGGTGCGCAGGGAGGCGGTCAGCCCGAGGTCCCCGGCGAGGTGGCGGGCGTCGAGCAGGCCGAGGTGGACTTTCAGGTCCTCGCCCGCCGTCTTCCGGGCCTGCTGCGGGGTGCGGACGGAGTGGTCGAGGTCGAGGCCGAGGTCCCAGACCGGGTACCAGAGGCGGTCGGCGAGGGCGGCGACCGCCTTGTCGTCGCGGCCGTCGTGCAGCAGGAGCAGGTCCAGGTCGCTGCGCGGGGACAGCTCGCCGCGCCCGTACCCGCCGACCGCGACGAGGGAGACCCCCGCGGCTCCCCCGGTGCCCGCGCCGAAGAGGCCCGCCAGCCAGTCGTCCGTGAGGTCGGCCAGCGCCCTGCGGCGCGGCGGCCCGGACCGCGCCCCCTCGGTGAGGAGGCGCAGCCGGGCCGCCGCGTAGCCGCCGGGTTCCGAGTCCTCTGCTTCGTGCGTCACGTGCGTACTCGTCACCCGGCGACTCCTGTTCGTTGGTCGTGTCAGAGCGCGTCGGGGCCGCGCTCGCCGGTCCTGACCCGTACGGCCGTGTCGACCGGGACCGCCCAGACCTTGCCGTCGCCGATCTTGCCGGTGCGGGCCGCCTTCACCACGACGTCGATCAGCTGCTCGGCGTCGCCGTCCTCGGCCAGGACCTCGATGCGAATCTTGGGCACCAGGTCGACGGTGTACTCGGCACCCCGGTAGACCTCGGTGTGTCCGCGCTGGCGGCCGTAGCCGCTGGCCTCGGTGACGGTCAGGCCGTGGACCCCGAAGGCCTGGAGGGCCTCCTTGATCTCGTCGAGCCGGTGCGGCTTGACGACGGCGGTGATGAGCTTCATGCGTCCACCTTCTTGCTCGGGGCCGACGCCGCCGCCGAGGCGGCCGGCGTGGCGGTCGTCCGGGCGGCACCGCCACCGGCACCGCTGAAGTCGTATGCGGTCTCGGCGTGCTCGGCCTGGTCGATGCCGGCCACCTCGACGTCCTCGGATACCCGCATGCCGATCGTCTTGTCCAGCAGGAAGGCGAGGACGGCGGAGACCACCAGGGAGTAGGCGAGGACGCCGAAGACACCCGCGCACTGCTTCCAGAACTGGTCGAGGCCACCGCCGTAGAAGAGGCCCTCGACGTCGGACTGGCCCTTGCCGCTGGCGAAGAAGCCGATGAGCAGCGAGCCGAGGATGCCGCCGACCAGGTGGACGCCGACCACGTCGAGGGAGTCGTCGTAGCCGAGCTTGTACTTCAGGCCGACGGCCATGGCGCACACCACGCCGGCGATGAGCCCGACGGCGATCGCTCCGAGCGGGGAGACGGCGCCGCCCGCCGGGGTGATGGCGACCAGGCCGGAGACGGCGCCGGAGGCCGCGCCGAGGGTGGTGAAGGCGCCGTGCCGGATCTTCTCGTAGGCGAGCCAGCCGAGGACGGCGGCGCCGGTGGCGACCTGGGTGTTGACGAACATCAGCGCGCCGACGCCGTCGTCGTTGCCGAGCCAGGAACCGGCGTTGAAGCCGAACCAGCCGAACCAGAGCAGACCGGCGCCGAGCATGACCAGCGGCAGGCTGTGCGGGCGCATCGGGTCCTTCTTGAAGCCGACGCGCTTGCCGATGACCAGGATCACGCCGAGCGCGGCGGCACCGGCGTTGATGTGCACGGCCGTGCCGCCCGCGAAGTCGATCACGCCCAGTTCGAAGGCCCAGCCGCCGGTGCCCCAGACCCAGTGGGCGACCGGGAAGTACACGATGGTGACCCACAGAGCGATGAACAGGGCCCAGGCCGTGAACTTCACGCGGTCCGCGAGGGCGCCGCTGATCAGGGCCGGGGTGATGACGGCGAACATCAGCTGGAAGACCAGGAAGACGAAGACGGGGATGGTGTAGCCGTCCCACAGCTCGGTCAGGCCGATGTCGCTGAGTCCGACCCAGTCGGAGTTCCAGCCGACGACACTGCCCGAGTCGGTGCCGAACGCCATGGAGAAGCCGTAGAGCACCCACAGGACGGTGACGATGCCGAGGCTGATGAAGCTCATCATCAGCATGTTCAGGGTGCTCTTGACGCGGACCATGCCTCCGTAGAAGAAGGCCAGGGCCGGCGTCATCAGCATCACCAGGGCGGAGCAGATGAGCATGAAGCCCGTGTTGGCGGCAGAGAGCTCCGTCTCTGCGGCGAGCGTGATGGCTGGAGCCATCGGCGTCTCCTCGTCGTTGGTACGGCCCCGTGCGGGCGAAGCCTGGCGGGCGGGCGGTGAGGGGTGGGCCGGTTATGCGCCACGAGATTGACGCAGCGCGGTTTCGGTGGAAGCCCCTCGTTGTTTCACCGCCGTGACGAAGGCGCGGTGCGTGTTACGCGTGGGTGAACGACCGGGGGCGGTCGCCGTCACGACCGAGCCGTCCGGGCCGGGACGCAAGCCGGCCGCGGCGGCCTCCGAATGACCTGGCATGGGGGAGCCGAGTCGGGCAGTTCGGGAGGGCCGGCCGCGGCCGGGGCTGGTGGGTTTCAGACCGCTTCGGCGGTCTCCGGCAACTCGACGGCGAGCCGCTCGGTGAGGTCGACGACCTCACCGAGGTCGCCGAAATCGCGTACGGCCGTGTCGACGGTCTTGCGGATGCGGGTGTTGACGCGTTCGGAGCGGACCTTCTTGGCGATGCTCATGGCCTCCATGGCCAGGACGGTGCTCTCCTCGGGCTCGCGGCGCAGCAGGTGCACGGTGGCCATGCCGATCAGGTTGAGCGCGTAGGAGCGCTGGTGTTCCTCGTCCTTGGCGAACAGCTCCACGGCCCGACGCATGAGGGGGTCGGCCAGCGAGGCGTAGGCGGGGCTGCGGCCGGCCACGTAGGCGAGGTCGCGGAAGGAGTGGCTGTTCTCGCCGTACAGCTCGGCCTCGGAGAAGAAGCGGATCCAGTCGGGGTCCGGCTCGTCCCACTCGTCGGCCTCGGCGAAGATGTCCTCCGCCATGCGCACCGCGCGCTTGGTGCGGCCGGGCTGCCCCATGTTGGCGTAGGCGCGGGCCTCCATCGCGTACAGCATCGACTGGGTGCGGGGGCTCGCGCAGTCCCGGCTGCCGTACTGCGCGAGATGGATCAGCTCCAGGGCGTCGTCGGGCCGGCCGAGGTGGATCATCTGGCGGCTCATGCTGGAGAGGATGTACGAGCCGAGCGGCCGGTCCCCCGCCTCCTTGGCGGCGTGCAGGGCGAGCACGAAGTACTTCTGCGCGGTGGGCTGGAGCCCCACGTCGTACGACATCCAGCCGGCCAGCTCGGCCAGCTCGGCGGCGACCTTGAAGAGCTTGGCGCGGGTGGTCTCGGCCTGGGGTTCCTGGAGCAGGTCGGTGACCTCGTGCAGCTGGCCGACCACGGCCTTGCGGCGCAGACCGCCGCCGCACTGGGCGTCCCAGCGGCGGAACATCACGGCCGTGGACTCCAGCAGCTCCAGCTCCGGCCTGGACAGGCGCCCGCGCGCGCGGGAGGCGGGCGCGGTGTCCTGGCCGGCGGACGGGGCGGCCGCGGGCGTGGGGACGAGCCAGCGCTGCATGGGCTCGATGAGGGACGGTCCCGCGGAGAGGGCCAGCGAGCTCCCGAGGAAGCCGCGCCGCGCCAGCATGAGGTCGCTGCGCGAGAACTCGCTGAGCAGGGCCACGGTCTGCGGGCCCGTCCAGGGGAGGTCGACGCCGGTCGCGGAGGGCGTGGGGCGGGTGGAGCGCAGGCCCAGGTCCTCGACGGAGACGACGACGCCGAAACGCTCGGAGAACAGCTCGGACAGGATCCGCGGGATCGGCTCGCGCGGGTTCTCCCCGTCGAGCCAGCGGCGCACGCGCGAGGTGTCCGTGGAGATGTGGTTGGCGCCCAACTGGCGGGCGCGGCGGTTGACCTGGCGGGCCAGCTCGCCCTTGGACCAGCCGCTGCGGGCGAACCAGGAGGTGAGCAGCTCGTTCGGGCGCTTGTCGGCGTGCGACGCGCTCCCCGCGTTCGTACTGCTTCCGCCGTTGCCGCTCACTGGAACGCCCCCATCCCTGAGACCACCTGTCGCCGAGTGCGCCAAGCCCTATCAGAATGCCGGTGGTTACAGCCCCCCGTCCGGCGGTTGACACCCTTCGAACGGAGAACCGAGTTGCCTCCGGCATACCCACAAGTGCATGTGCCCCACGGCTCCATGCACACAAAGTAGTCCCGCGATCACTCGTTCAGCCATGGCGATTGCGGAATCGCCACCATTCGCCACCCCTTCGAATGAACTCACGGTGGCGGGGACGCGATTCACTTGACATAGGCCAACCAGGCGCCGGTGCAACGGTGCGGAACGGGGCGCGCGCGGACGGACGCACCACCCGGGACGCCTCCGGACGCCGTCTGAACCGCGTCGGACCGGGGAGTTGGAAGCAGAGAGTCACGTTTCACGTCCGCTGCGTAACCGCCGCTGCGTCGGACCCGTTGGAGGGGGCATGGGCTTCACGATCGGCATCGGCAGCACCCGGGGCATGCGGGACATCCGGTCCGGCGCGCGTCGCCGCGGCCGCACCGGCGACTGCACCGTGGTGGCGGAGTACACCGGACTGTGGGGCTGGGACGTGGTCCCGGGCGCCAGGGCCGTGGCGGGCGCCTGCTCCTGCGGCCTGTCCGACTGCCCCGCGCCGGGCGCGCATCCCCTGGACTTCGCACCCGAGGTTCCCGCCGGGGCGAGGCTGGACGAGGCGAGCGAGGCGTGGGCCCGCTTCCCGGGTGCCGCGGTGATGCTGGCGGTGGGGCGGGCCTTCGACGTGATCGAGGTGGCCGAGCCCGTCGGCGTACGGGCGCTTGCCCGCCTGGAGCGCATGGGCCTGCCGCTCGGCCCGGTCGCGGCGACGCCCGAGGGCCGCGCCCAGTTCTTCGTCGCGCCGGGTGCCGCGGCCGAGCTGCCCCGGCTGCTGTACCGCATGGGCTGGGACGATCCGTCCGCCCTCGACCTGCGCGGTCTCGGCCCCGGAGCGTACGTCACGGCACCGCCCTCCGACCGCGGCGGCCGCGGTCCGGTGCGCTGGCTGCGCCCGCCGGCCCTCGACTCGACCACGAGACCCCCGGCGGCACGGCTCCTCCTGGGAACCCTGGCCTACGTCGCCCATCGGTCCCGGGCGTGACCCTGCTCCGACGCCGACGGCCCCTCTGACCCCCGGCATCACGCGAAGAAGCGCCCGCCCCCCGAGTGGGGGACGGGCGCTTCTCGCTCGCGCGGGCTGCGTGGGACGCAGGCCGTGTCACTCGCCGATGAGCGCGTCCACGAAGGCCGCGGGCTCGAACGGTGCCAGGTCGTCCGCACCCTCGCCGAGTCCGATCAGCTTGACCGGCACGCCCAGCTCGCGCTGCACGGCGACCACGATGCCGCCCTTGGCCGTGCCGTCCAGCTTGGTGAGGACGATGCCGGTGATGTCGACGACCTCGGCGAAGACCCGGGCCTGGATCAGGCCGTTCTGGCCGGTGGTGGCGTCGAGGACGAGCAGGACCTCGTCCAGGGGCGCGTGCTTCTCCACGACGCGCTTGACCTTGCCCAGCTCGTCCATGAGGCCGGTCTTGGTGTGCAGGCGGCCGGCGGTGTCGATGAGCACGACGTCCGACCCGATCTCCTTGCCCTCCTTCACCGCGTCGAACGCCACGGAGGCCGGGTCGCCGGCCTCCGGTCCGCGCACCGTGTGGGCGCCCACCCGCTCGCCCCAGGTCTGGAGCTGGTCGGCGGCGGCGGCACGGAAGGTGTCGGCGGCACCGAGGACGACGCTGCGGCCGTCGGCGACCAGGACGCGGGCGAGCTTGCCGGTGGTGGTGGTCTTGCCGGTGCCGTTGACACCGACGACCATCACGATGCCGGGCTTGCCGGTGGCGGGCTCGGTCTTGACCTCGCGGTCCATGTCCGGGCCGACGAGGTTGATCAGCTCCTCGCGCAGCAGCCCGCGCAGCTCGTCGGGGGTGCGGGTGCCGAGCACCTTCACCCGCTCGCGCAGCCGCTCGACCAGCTCCTGGGTGGGCTGGACGCCGACGTCGGCGGTGAGCAGCGTGTCCTCGATCTCCTCCCAGGTGTCCTCGTCGAGGTGCTCCCGCGACAACAGGGTCAGCAGGCCCTTGCCGAGGGCGTTCTGCGAGCGGGAGAGGCGGGCACGGAGCCGGACCAGTCGGCCGGCGGTGGGCTCGGGAACCTCGATCTGCGGGATCTCGAGCTCTTCGACGACGGGCGGCTCCTCGACGGTGGCGGTGCCGCCGTCCGGGAGGTCGACCTCCTCTATCGTCCGGCGCGTTTCGTCGCGCGGCGTCTCGGCCTCGTCGCCGACGTGCGGCTCGGCCGGAGGGGCGGTGATGTCGGGCGTCGACGGAGGCGGCGGAGGCAGCTGCTTCTTGCGGCGACTGCCCACGACCAGCCCGCCGAGCGCGCCGATCACGACCACGGCGATGACTACAGCAAGGATGACGATTTCCATAACGGCTCCAGTATGCGGGACCCCCGGCACGGCGCCCCTCTGTCGGTCCCTTGTGGTTTCGTCCGAAGGACAAAGGTCCCTGGAAGGCACGAGTCGGAGCAAAGTACGATGGAAGAGGACGCGTCAACGCGCGTAGAGTCCCGACCGCCCCTCTTCCCCACGATCGAGGCACGGACCCCCCACATGAGCAAGACCGCCGAGAACGAAGGCGCCCTGGAGACCCGGGGCATCGAGCAGGTGCCCGACCACGAGCGCACCGCCCGGATCCGCGAGCTGTTCCCCACCTGGGTCGGCGCCAACATCAGCGTGCTGCTGCTCACGATGGGCGCGAGCCTCGTCGTGGCGTACCGGCTCAACTTCTGGCAGGCCCTGGTCGTCGCGGCCGCGGCGCCCGTCGTGTCGTACGGCCTGGTGGGCCTGATCGGCATCGCGGGCAAGCGGGGCGGCGCGCCCGGCATGGCGCTGTCGCGTGCCGTGTTCGGGCAGCGGGGCAATCTGCTGCCGGGCTCGCTGATCTGGGTGGCCCGCTGGGGCTGGGAGACGATCAACGCGGTGACCGGCGCCTATGCCGTGCTCACCGTGCTCGACATCGTCTTCGGCATCCGTGCGAACAGCGTGCTGGACATGGTGACGCTGCTCGCCTTCGTCGTGGCGACGTTCGCGATCTCGGGTCTGGGCATCAACGCCGTGCAGAAGTGCAACAAGTACGCGACCTACCTCTTCGGCGCCTTCTCGGTGCTGGTGCTGGGCTACCTGGTCGTCGACACCGACTGGTCCGCGGTCTTCGACCGGCCCGCCGGTACGGTGGCCGCGATGATCACGGGTGTGGGCCTGATCGCGGCCGGCGGCGTCAGCTGGATCCCGTCCGCCCCGGACTTCACCCGGTACCTGCCGCGTACGGCCTCGTCGAAGGGGATCGTGGGGGTCACCGTCGGCGGTGCCGGCATCGTCGTCCTGCCCATGGTCCTGATGGGCATGATCATGGCCGTCTCCACGCCGGACCTGGCCTCGGCCGCCGACCCGGTCTCCTTCCTGGGCGAGATCCTGCCGACCTGGATCGCGGTGCCCTACCTGCTGATCGCCCTGATCGGCATGCTGCTGATCAACTCGATGTCGATGTACTCGGCGGGCTTCACCGCGCAGACCCTGGGCTTCAAGGTCCCGCGGCACTGGGCGGTCTCGGTGAACGCCGTGATCTCGCTGGTCTTCGGCGGTGTGCTGATGCTGGTGGCGACCAGTTTCATGGGGTCCTTCATCGCCTTCCTGTCGCTGCTAGCGGTCGCCTTCTCCGCCTGGGTCGGCGTCTTCGGCGCTGACATGCTGCGCGGCCGGGAGTACGACGGCGAGGCCCTGGCCGACACCGGCCGCACCAGCGCCTACTGGTACCGCGGCGGCTTCTCCCCCGCCGCCGTCGCCGCCTGGGCGGTGGGCCTGGCCGCCGGTCTGATGTTCACCACGTCCGACTGGTTCACCGGCCCCCTCGCCGCGAACAACGTCGTCGGCGAGTACGGGCTCGGCTGGGTGGCCACGGTGGTGGTCTCCGCGGTGCTGTACGCCGTGCTGCCGAAGCCGGCGCTGGTGGTTCCCGCGGCGCCCCGGGAGCGGGCCGGGCAGCCCGAGGCCGTGGCCGTCTGACGTACACCGACGGCGCCCCCGCTCCCGAGTGCCCGGGAGCGGGGGCGCCGTTCGCGTCCCGTCACACCGCGGCCCCGCTCGGTCGAGGACCGGGCGGGGCCGCGGACGGTACGGGGAGAGGGGCAGCGGGGACTTGGCCCTCCTCCCCGGGTTCGGGAGGGCGGGCCGGTCAGCCCATTTCCTCCAGGGCCTTGCCCTTGGTCTCCTTCACGAACTTGAGCACGAAGGGGATGGAGAGGGCGGCGAAGACCGTGTAGATCACGTAGGTGCCGGAGAGGTTCCAGTCGGCCAGCGACGGGAAGCTCGCGGTGATGGCCCAGTTGGCGATCCACTGCGCGGAGGCGGCCACGCCCAGGGCGGCGGCGCGGATCCGGTTGGGGAACATCTCGCCGAGGAAGACCCACACGACCACGCCCCAGGACAGGGCGAAGAAGAGGACGAAGACGTGGGCGGCGATCAGGGCGACCCAGCCCTGGGTGGCCGGGAGCTTGCCGTCGACCAGGTGGAAGGAGAAGGCCCAGGCCTCCAGCGCCAGGCCGATCACCATGCCGACGGAGCCGACCAGGGCGAGCGGCTTGCGGCCGACGCGGTCCACGAAGATCATCGCGATCACGGTGCCGACGATGTTGATGATCGACGTCGTGAACGAGTAGAAGAACGAGTCCGCCGGGTCGACGCCGACCGACTGCCACAGCGTCGAGGAGTAGTAGAACGCGACGTTGATGCCGACGAACTGCTGGAAGACGGAGAGGCCGATACCGATCCAGACGATCGGCTTGAAGAAGAAGCTGCCGCCCAGGAGGTCCTTGAACGAGGACTTCTCCTCGCGGTGCATGGCGTGCTCGATCTCGTCGACGCGGGCGTCGAAGTCGACGTTCTTGCCCTCGACCTCTTCCAGGATCTGCTTGGCGCGCTCGCGCTTGCCCACCGAGATCAGGAAGCGGGGCGACTCGGGGATGGCGAAGGACAGCAGGCCGTAGAGCACGGCCGGGATCACCATGACGCCGAGCATGACCTGCCAGGCCTCCAGGCCCATCAGCTCACCGCGCTGGTCGCCGCCCGCGGCGTTCAGCAGGCCCCAGTTGACCAGCTGGGAGACGGCGATGCCGATGACGATCGCGGCCTGCTGGAAGGAGCCGAGCCGGCCGCGGTAGGCGGGCGGGGAGACCTCGGCGATGTAGGCGGGGCCGATCACCGAGGCCATGCCGATCGCGAAGCCGCCGATGATGCGCCACATGGCCAGGTCCCACAGCGCGAAGGGCAGTGCGGAGCCCACGGCGCTGACGGTGAACAGGACCGCCGCGATCTGCATGCAGCGGATACGGCCGATCCGGTCGGCGATACGGCCGGCGGTGGCCGCGCCGATCGCGCAGCCGATCAGCGCGACGGCGATGACCTGGGCCAGCACCGCGGAGCCGACGTCGTAGCGGTCCCGGATGGCCTCGACGGCACCGTTGATCACGGAACTGTCGTAACCGAACAGGAAACCGCCCATCGCGGCCGCCGCCGCGATGAAGATGACGTGCCCGAGATGATCGGGATGAGCCGTGCCGGCTCCTGGACTGGGTGCCTGCGATGTGCTGGCCACGTGTACTCCTCGGGCTACCGGCAACGCTGCCGGGGCGGTTCGCCCTTCGAGGTGCCACTGAAGGGACCTGAAGGTAAAAGCAACGTTGCAGAGACTATGCCTTCAAGTTTCGAAGTCAATAGGACGAGACGTGTGAGATTCGGAGCGAAGAACCGGTCTACTCGTTCAAGACTTGAAGCTGAAAGGGGCAGCGACTAGCGCAGCCGCTGACTGATGACCTTCGACACACCGTCGCCCTGCATGGAGACGCCGTAGAGCGCGTCGGCGACCTCCATCGTGCGCTTCTGGTGCGTGATCACGATCAGCTGCGACGCTTCCTGCAGCTCCTGCATGATCCGGATCAGCCGCTGCAGGTTGGTGTCGTCGAGCGCCGCCTCGACCTCGTCCATCACGTAGAACGGGCTCGGCCGGGCCTTGAAGATCGACACCAGCATCGCCACCGCGGTCAGCGAGCGCTCCCCGCCGGAGAGCAGCGAGAGCCGCTTGACCTTCTTGCCCGGCGGCCGGGCCTCGACGTCCACACCCGTGGTGAGCATGTTGTCGGGGTCGGTCAGGATCAACCGTCCCTCGCCGCCCGGGAAGAGCCGGCCGAAGACGCCCTCGAACTCCCGGGCCGTGTCCCGGAAGGCCTCGGTGAAGACCTGCTCGACGCGCTCGTCGACCTCCTTGACGACCTGGAGCAGGTCGGCGCGGGTCTTCTTCAGGTCCTCCAGCTGCTCGCTGAGGAACTGGTGCCGCTCCTCCAGCGCCGCGAACTCCTCCAGTGCCAGCGGATTGACCTTGCCGAGCTGCTGGTAGGCGCGTTCGGCGGCCTTCAGGCGCTTCTCCTGCTCGGAGCGGACGAACGGCCGCGGGCGATTGCGCGGGTGGTCCGGATCCTCGGGGAGCACCTCGCCCTCGGCGGGGGGCGAGGGCGGCACCTCTTGATGGGGGCCGTACTCGGCCGCGAGTCCCGCCGGTTCCACACCGAGTTCCTCCAGCGCCTTGGTCTCCAGCTGCTCGATGCGCAGCCGCTTCTCGGCGCCGAGTACCTCGCCCCGGTGAACTGAATCCGTCAACTTGTCCAGCTCCGCCTTGAGGTCGCGCCCGGCGGTGCGCGCGGCGGCCAGTTCCTGTTCGCGCCGGGCCTTGGCGGCCTCGGCCAGGCCGCGCTCCTCGTCGGCACGGGTCAGCGAGACCTCGACGTGGGCGAGCAGCTGCCGGGCGCCGGCGGCGACCGCCTCGGCCACGGCCGCCTCGTGCCGAAGCCTGGCCCGCCGCTGCTCGGCACGCGCGCGTGCCTCGCGTTCGGCGCGCGCGGCCCGGTCCAGGGAGTCGGCCCGCCCGGCGAGCCCCTTGACCCGCTCCTCGTGCGTACGGACCTGGAGGCGGGCCTCCATCTCGGTCTGGCGGGCGTTGGCCCCGTCGGCGGCGAGCCGGTCGCGGGCACCGGTGTCGGGCTCCTCCTCGACCGGCATCTCCTCGGCGACCGCGAGCCGCTCGGCCAGCTCCTCGACCTCCATGAGCGCCTTGTCCAGCGCTTCCTGGGCCCGGGTGGCCGCGGCGGCGGACCGTTCCGCCTCCCCGGCGGCGCCGCGCGCCTGCCCCGCGAGCCGGCCCAGCTGCTGGGCCACGGACGACTTCTCCCGGTCGGCCGCCCGGCGCCGCTCCCCCAGCTCCTCGACCAGCGCGGCGCACTCCCGGCGCCGCGCCACGGCCGCGTCCTGGGCCCCGGCCAGCTCCTCGCACCGCACGCCCAGCTCCGCCAGCCCGGCGGCGGCCTGGTCCACGGACGCCTGGACCTCCAGGAGGCTCGGCACCCCGGCGGAGCCGCCCTGCGCGAAGTGGGCCCCCAGCAGGTCGCCCTCGGCGGTGACGGCGGTCAGCCCGGGGCGGGCGTAGACGAGGTCCTCGGCGTCCTCCAGGGTGGCGACGACGACGATCCCCCGCAGCAGCCGCCGTACGGCGGGCATCAGGTCGGCGGGCCCCCGGACCAGGTCGGCGGCGTACGGCGGTCCGTCGTCGCGCGGCTCGTGCGGTACGTCGTCGGGAGCGCCGGCCAGCAGCAGGGCGGCCCGGCCCGCGTCCTGCTTGCGCAGCAGGCGGATGGCGTCGGCGGCGGCCGCCGGGGAGGTCATCGCGAGGGCGTCGGCGGCCGCGCCGAAGGCGGTGGCGAGGGCCACCTCGTGGCCCGGCGCCACGGTGAGGAGCGAGGCGGCCGGGCCGAGCAGGCCGGTGAGCCGGTCCTCGGCGGCGAGCAGCGCGCCGGTGCCGTCCTTGCGGCGCAGGCCGAGCGCGAGAGCGTCGTGCCGTGCCTGTGTGGCCGCGCGCTCGCGTTCGGCCGCGGTGGCGGCTTCGCGGGCGGCGCCGAGGGCCGCCTCCGCCTCGGTCAGCTCGCGCCGGGCGGCGTCGTGCCGCTCGGCGAGTTCCCGGTCGCCGGCGTCGAGCCCGTCGACCTCCGCCTGGAGAGTCTCGTACTCCTCCTGGGCGGCGGCGGCGCGTTCCCGGGACTCGTCACGGGCGGCGGCCAGCCGCTCGATCTCCGCCTGGGCGGAGGCCGCGCGGGAGCGGGCGGCGCCGACCTGACCGCTGAGCCGGGCCAGCCCCTCGCGCCGGTCGGCGATCGCGCGGGCGGCGTCCTTGAGGCGGCGCTCCTCCAGGGCCAGTTCGCGTTCGAGGTCCGCGCGGTGGGCGACCGTGTCCTCCAGGGCGTGTTCGGCCGCCTCCAGGGCCGCTTCGAGCTCGGCCTCCTGCTCACGGACGCGGGCGGCCTCGCGTTCCAGCTCCTCCGGGTCGCGGCCCCGGCGCTCCTCGGGCGGCGCGGAGGTGGCGCTCTTCACCCGGGCGTCGGCCAGCGAGATCGTGCCGCGCACGCGTTCGGCGAGCTGGGACAGCTCGTACCAGGTCTGCTGGGCGCGCTGGAGGCGCGGCGCGAGCCGGCGCACCTCGTCCTCCAGGTCGGCCTCGCGGCGCAGCGCCTTGCCGAGCTCCTGTTCGGCGCTCTCCTTGCGTTCCTTGAGCGCGGCCTCGTCGGCGATCTCGGCCTGGAGCGCCTCCCGCATGCGCACGAGGTCGTCGGCGAGGAGCCGGAGCCGGGCGTCCCGGAGGTCGGCCTGGATGACGGCGGCCCGGCGGGCGACGGCGGCCTGACGGCCGAGCGGCTTGAGCTGGCGCCGCAACTCGTCGGTGAGGTCCTGCACGCGCGCGAGGTTGGCCTGCATCGCGTCCAGTTTCCTGAGCGCCTTCTCCTTGCGCTTGCGGTGCTTGAGGACGCCGGCGGCCTCCTCGATGAAGGCCCGGCGGCCCATCGGGTCGGCGTGCAGGACGGAGTCCAGCTGGCCCTGGCCGACGATGACGTGCATCTCGCGGCCGATGCCGGAGTCGGAGAGGAGTTCCTGGATGTCGAGGAGGCGGCAGGTGTCGCCGTTGATCTGGTACTCGCTGCCGCCGTTACGGAACATGATCCGCGTGATGGTGACCTCGGCGTACTCGATGGGCAGGGCGCCGTCGGAGTTGTCGATGGTCAGCGACACCTCGGCCCGGCCGAGCGGCGGGCGGCCGGTGGTGCCGGCGAAGATGACGTCCTCCATCTTGCCGCCGCGCAGCGACTTGGCGCCCTGTTCGCCCATGACCCAGCTGAGCGCGTCGACGACGTTGGACTTGCCCGAGCCGTTCGGGCCGACGACACAGGTGATGCCCGGTTCGAACCGGAGCGTGGTCGCCGAGGCGAACGACTTGAATCCGCGGAGGGTCAGGGCCTTCAGGTGCACGCCGTCGGACTCTACCTCTCGGGTGTGTCTCACTCCATGAACCGGTGAACCGCCGCGGTTTCGCGGGTGAACGCGCAGGGCACATCAGACGTTGAAGAGGGTGAAAGGTTGCGCGGGGCAGTGCCGGTGGCCGCAGACGGGGGCGCGGAGCGAGGCCGGCGGGGACGGCGAGGCCGACGGGGACGGGGGCCGCGGAAAAGAAAGAAGGGACGCCGAAGCGTCCCTTGCAGACTCTGACACCTGAGCGGTTGTACGGGCGGGCCCGACCACTGCTGTGCCGTGATGGAGCGATGCAGTGATCAGGTGAGCGCAGGCTCCGCCTGGTGTGCGTCAACGCTCTCCATGCTCTCCATGATCCTGTCGTGAGAAGCGGCAGCCGCCAGCGCGTCGTTCTCCGCCTGGATTCGTCCGAGCTCGGATTCCAGGTCCTGGACGCGCTGCTGGAGCCGTCGCATCTCGGCGAGGAGTCGCGGGTCGGAGCCGCCGACGTAACCGAGAAGCGCCTTTGCCATGATGGATGGTCCTCCACAATGAGTGACGACCGAAGCGGTGTGGGTCGTGAGGGAATCGCACCCGCGGTGCTTGGCACTCTTGAGTTTTTACTGCCGTTCAACCATGCCAAACAGCTAAGGTGCGCGGGGCTTTCAGCGTCTCACCAAAAAGTTTGACGGTCAACACGATCACACCCCGTGCTGGCGGGCGCCCGGGGGCATGCGGCCGGGAAGCGGCGACGATGCGACTCCTGCGGGCCCCTCGGGGCGTGGCGATCATTCTGCGTGCGGAGCCTGCCACGAGCCGCCGCACTTGGCAACTACCTGCCCGTTTTCGCCCCGGCCACCCCTGTGGGGCGGGCCGGACCCGCCCTCCGCCGGGCCTCCCGCGGCCGGAACTCAGCGGATGGCGAAGCCGTCGTAGCCCCCGCGGGGTGTGTCCCAGATCTCGGTGACTCCGTCCACACGTCCGGGCGTGTCGTCGCCGCGCAGCCAGTCGAGCAGCCCCTCGCAACGCTCGCGCGGGCCCTCCGCGACGACCTGGACGCGGCCGTCGCCCAGATTGAGAGCAAAACCACTCATCCCGCCGAGCTCCAGTGCCCTGGCCCTCGTGAACCAGCGGAAACCCACGCCCTGGACCTGTCCGCGCACCCATGCGACCAGCCGTACATCCTCGCTCATGACGGCAACCTAACCAGTCAATGTCTCGCGGGACACTTCACCCCCTTGCGTCATGCGGTACCGTCCCGACCCAATGAATCCCACCTGAAACTCACTCGATGGTGTGAGTTCCGTGTGGATCGTGAGCACAGTCGACCGCAGGGCACGCCCAGCGCGAGGACGAGGAAGGCCAGGACATGGGACGCCACCGACGCTCCGCCGCCGACCGCGCCGCCACGGGCCGCGCCGCGCAGGACGGGCAGCCGGACGGCACGACGGGGCGGGACCGCGGCCGGGCGGCGGGCCCGGACGAGACCCCCACCACGATGGGGATCGCGCCCTACCTGAACCCCGAGGCCTACGCCGAGGCCCGGGCCAGGAGCGACGCCTACCTCTTCGCGGACGGCCCGGACGGCCCGGGGGCCCCGGACGGCGGCGAGGGCCCGGAGGCCGGCCGCACCGTCGCCTTCCCCAGCCACGGCTACACGCCCGACGGCGGTGCGCAGCCCGGCGGCAGGCGTCGCCGACGCCGTAGGAAGCTCGCCACTCCGGTCCGCACCGGCCTGCTCGGTGTGTCCGCCGCGGTCGCCATCGGCACGGTGGCGGTGGCCACGGGCGTGGTGCCCGGTCTGGACAACTACCGGATCGGCGGCAGCACCGGCGGGGGCGACCGGGTGCAGGCCCAGGACGTCCCGACGAACAGCCCCTCCCAGCAGGGCGGCACCTCGGGCAGCGCCGAGACGGGCCGCGGCGACGACGCCGCCACGAGCCGCGGCACCGACCGCTCCGCCTCGCCGCCCCGGTCCTCCCAGTCGCCGTCCGAGGAGGGGTCCGCCAAGGACGCCCGGCCTCCTTCCTCGTCCGCCGCAGCTCCCTCCACCTCTGCGCCGGCCTCCGAGCCCGCGGCCCCGGCGCAGACGCCGTCGAAGACGAAGAAGCCGAAGACGACTCCGAGCACCGACCCGAAGCCCACGCCCTCCCGCACGGCCACCGGGAAGCCCGCCGAGCCCAGCGCGCCCGCCGCCGTCTCGGAGGCGGCCGTCGCCCAGGCACAGGTGCTCAAGCTGGTCAACGACGAGCGGGCCAAGGTGGGCTGCAGCCCGGTGGCCGCCAACAGCGCCCTGCGCGAACTGGCCGAGGACTTCAGCCAGGACATGGCCACCCAGGGCTTCTTCGACCACACCGACCCGAGCGGCGCCACCCCCTGGGACCGGGCGGCGGCAGCGGGCATAAGCGGCCTCGGGGGCGAGAACATAGCCCGCGGCCAGGCGGACGCCCAGGCCGTGATGGACGCCTGGATGGCCAGCCCCGGCCACCGCGCCAACATCCTGAACTGCGACTTCAAGACCCTGGGTGTCGGAGTCCACTTCGGCGCCGGCGGCCCCTGGTGGACGCAGGACTTCGGCTACTGACCACCCCCGGGCGGCGCTCCTCCCGCGCTGTTTGCCGCTCTGCGCAACCTGCGGCACAGCGCTGTGCTCACGTACGCTGGTGGCATGTCGACCACGCAGGAGTGCACCCAGGAGCAGGACCTGCCGTTCGACGTGTTCTCCCGGGCCTGTCCCTCGCGCGGCACCCTGGAGCACGTCACGGGGCGCTGGGGCGCGCTGACGCTCGGCGCGCTGTACGAGGCGTCCTTCCGGTTCAACGAGTTGCGGCGCCGGGTGGACGGCGTCAGCGAGAAGATGCTGGCCCAGACCCTGCACGCGCTGGAGCGCGACGGGCTGGTGCACCGCGAGGCCCAGCCCACCAATCCGCCCCGCGTGGACTACGACCTCACGCCGCTGGGGCGTGAGGTGGCCGAGCGGCTGACGGCGCTCATCCAGTGCCTGGAGGGGCGGATGGACGAGGTGCTGGCGGCGCGCGAGCGGTACGACGCGCAGCGCACGCCTACGGCGTGATCCTCGGCGGCCGCTGGCACTTCGGGCAGAAGTAGCTGGAGCGGTTCATCCACGGCCGGCGGCGGATCGGTGTGGCGCAGCGGCGGCAGGGCATGCCTTCGCGGCCGTACGCGTCGAGCGTGCGGTCGAAGTAGCCGGACTCGCCGTTGACGTTGACGTAGAGGCTGTCGAAGCTGGTGCCGCCGACGGCGAGGGCCGCGTTCATCACGTCCCGCGCGTGGCCGAGGAGTTCGGTGGTGCGGGGGCGGGTGAGGGTCGCCGTGGGGCGTTCGTAGTGCAGGCGGGCGCGCCACAGGGCCTCGTCGGCGTAGATGTTGCCGACGCCGCTGATCAGGGACTGGTCGAGCAGGGCCCGTTTGATCGTGGTGCGCTTGCGGCGCAGGGCGAGGTGGAAGGCCTCGTCGTCGAAGAGGGGGTCCAGCGGGTCGCGGGCGATGTGCGCGATGACGTCGGGCAGTCCGTCGGGGCTCGTCTCGTGCAGGGACAGGCCGCCGAAGGTGCGCTGGTCGACGAAGCGGAGCTCGGTGCCGAGGGTGTCGGCGAAGCGGACACGGATGCGCAGGTGCTTCTCGGCCGGTGCCTCGTGCGGCTGGACCAGGAGCTGGCCGCTCATGCCGAGGTGGGCGAGGACCGCCTGGTCGGTGTCCTCCAGGGGCAGCCACAGGTACTTGCCGCGCCGGCTGGGGGTGCCGATCCGGTGGCCCTCCAGGCGGTGCGCGAAGTCGTCGGGTCCCGCCACGTGCCGGCGCACCGCGCGCGGGTGCAGCACCTGGGCGTCGGCGACGGTCCGATGGGCGACCCAGCGCGCGAGGCCGCGCCGTACGACCTCTACCTCGGGCAACTCGGGCATGGCTTCCCCTCGGGTGCGCCCTGGACCGGTCCGGTGAGCCGGGCGGGTGGACGGGCCTGGTGGACGGACGACGAGTCCGAACGCCCGCCCCGGATGCGGGGCGGGCGTTCGGGCCGTGCGGTGGGTGGGGTCAGGCGGAGGTGGACGCCTCGTCGGGGTCCACGTCGACGGCGTTCGCCGCCGCCTTGGCGCGCTCGTCCGCCGCGGCCCGGATGGACCGCCACGCGGATTCCGCGGCCTGCTGCTCCGCTTCCTTCTTGCTGCGGCCGGTGCCGGTGCCGTACGAGACGCCTCCGACGCGGGCGGCAGCAGTGAAGGTCTTCTCGTGGTCCGGGCCGGTCTCCGTGACCAGGTACTCGGGGACGCCGAGCCCTTCGGTCGCGGTCAGCTCCTGGAGGCTGGTCTTCCAGTCCAGGCCGGCGCCGAGGTTCGAGGACTTCTCGATCAGCGGGTCGAACAGGCGGTGCACCAGTTCGGAGGCCGCGTCGAGGCCCTGGTCGAGATAGACCGCGCCGATCACCGCTTCGAGGGTGTCGGCGAGGATGGACGCCTTGTCCCGGCCGCCCGTGCCCTCTTCACCGCGGCCGAGCCGGATGAAGGAACCGAGGTCGAGCCCACGGCCCACCTCCGCCAGCGCACGCGAGTTGACCACCGCGGCCCGCAACTTGGCCAGCTGGCCTTCGGGCAGGTCGGGGTGGGTGCGGTACAGCGTGTCCGTGACGACGAGGCCGAGGACGGAGTCACCGAGGAACTCCAGCCGCTCGTTCGTCGGCAGACCGCCGTTCTCGTACGCGTAGGAACGGTGGGTCAGCGCACGCACCAGAAGGGCGGACTCGAGCTGATAGCCGAGCCGCCCTTCCAGAAGCGTGTGGGACGAGGCCTGGGTGTCCGCCTTCTTCTTGGCGGGTGGGTCCGCCTTGGCGTCTTCCGCCTTCTTGGGGACTGACACAGTGCCTCTCACCAGCCGCTCAGACCTCGAGGACCTGGCGCTTGTTGTACGTGCCGCAAGACGGGCACGCGATGTGCTGCTGCTTGGGCTCGTGGCAGCGCTCGCACGCAACCAGGGTGGGGACCGCAGCCTTCCACTGCGACCGGCGGTGGCGCGTGTTGCTGCGCGACATCTTCCGCTTCGGAACAGCCACGGCTACTTCTCCTGCTTCTCGGCGGCGTCCGCGGATTCTGGCCCGTCGCCGCTCATCTCGTCCTTCTCGCCGTCTCCGAGTGAACCGGCGAGTCCCTGCAATGCCGCCCAACGAATGTCGACGGCGTCGTGGTGGTGGTCCGGGTCGTCCGACAGGCGCACTCCGCACTCGGAGCACAGACCCTGGCAGTCTTCCTGGCACACCGGCTGCATCGGCAGTGCGAGCACCACCGCGTCGCGCAGCACGGGTTCGAGGCCGATCAGGCCGTCCTCGACGAAGAACCTGTCCTCGTCGTCCTCGGCGTCGTCGCCCGGTTCCGCCACGGGGCGGCCACGGTCGTCGGCGTCAGGGTACGAGAACAGCTCCTGGAAGTCCGCTTCGAGCTGCTGCTCGAGCGGCTCCAGACACCTTACGCACTCCCCCTCGGCCCTGGCACGGGCGGTACCCGTGACGAGCACCCCTTCCATGACCGACTCGAGCCGGAGATCGAGCTCCACCGGGGCGCCTTCCGGCACTCCGATGACTCCCTGGAGACCGAAGTCCTTGGGAGCGTCGACCGTGCGGGTCAGGCGCTGGAGCGCACCGGGCCGCCGTCCCAGCTCGTGTGTGTCGAACACGAGGGGATCGCGGTGGTCGAGACGCGCGTTCAGAACCATTCCTGCTTTCGGTCTTCGTGGTGGGGGACGCCGCCCTTCGGTGTTCCCGGGCAGCGGCGATCGCGGACGTACGCGCGACCGAAGAGCCAGGATACTGGACCATTCGCTCTCGGCCCAATCCGGTCCCGAGCCGCCCCCGTCACCCTGGCGGCGGCGGTCCCGCTCCTCAGAGTCCGCGGCCCTGTTCGTACGCCCGCAGCTGTTCGGCGCTGATCATGCTGGTGTCGAAGAGGCTGGTCTCGTCGAGCGCCTGCGGCTGGGTCTGCGGGGGCTGCTGCGGCTGCGGGGGGTGGGCGTAGCCCTGCTGCCCTTCGTAGCCGTGCTGCCCGCCGTCGTACGGGTAGGCGTACGGGTCGGCGCCCTGCTGCTGGTAGCCGTAGGGGTCCTGGCCGCCGTCGTAGGCCTGCTGGTAGGCCGCGTAGGGATCGGGCTGCTGCGGGACGTAGCCGTACGCCGGGTCCTGGGCCGGCATCTCCGGCACGGCCTGTGCCGGCACCTGGGCCGCGGCCGGCTGCTGCTCGCCGTACGCGGGCTGTACGGAGTGCTCGGCCGGGGCCGGGGCCGGGGCGTCGGCGAGGCCCGCGAGGCCGGCGAGGTAGTCGGCGTCGCTGGAGTGCTGGACGGTCGTCGGGTCGTCCGCGAGGGCTCCGAGGTCGTCGGTGGCGATCCGGCCGTGCAGCTTCTGGCGGCCCCGGCCGACCGCGTCCAGGGTCTTGGCGAGTACGGCCTCGAAGGCGCCGAGCTTGGTGTCGACGTAGGCGTCGGCGTCGCGGCGCAGGGTCTCGGGGTCGTGGCTGCGCTCGGGGGCGTCCTCGTCCTCGTAGCCGTTCTCGTCGAGGCCGGGTCCGGTGCCGAGGAGCTTCTCGCGGCCCCGGCCCACGGAGCCGAGGGTCTTGGTGAGGACGACCTCGAAGTTGGCGAGCTTGGAGTCGACGTAGTCGTCGGCCTCGGCGCGGACCTCCTCGGCCTCCTGGCGGGCCTCGGCGAGGATCCGGTCGGCCTCGGCCTGGGAACGGCGGGCGACCTCGGTGCCGGCGATCAGGGAGCCGCGCTCGGCGTGCGCGCCCTCGATGATCCGGTCGGCCTCCTGGCGGGCCTGGGCGACCATCTGCTCGCGGTCGCCGATCAGCTCCTGGGCCTGGGCGAGGGAGCCGGGCAGCTCGGCGCGCAGCTCTTCCAGCAGCGAGAGCAGTTCGGCGCGGTTGATCACGCACGAGGCCGACATGGGCATGGCGCGGGCGCCGGAGACCATCGCGGTGATCTCGTCGAGCTTCTTCTGCACGTCCACCGTGTGCTCGCCACTCTCTACAGCTGTGTTGGAGACGGACGGGACGACTGTACGACCCCGGAACGTTCCGGGGACACCGGGTGACGGGTTGTCAGTCTCCGTGCGCCGTGCGAGGTGGCGGTCAGCGGTCCTTCAGGCGCTCCGTGAGGGCTTCGAGGACCAGCGGCGGCACCAGGTGGGAGATGTCCCCGCCCCACGTCGCGACCTCCTTGACCAGGGAGGAGGACATGAAGCTGTAGGTGGGGTTGGTGGGAATGAAGAGGGTCTCCACGCCCGAGAGGCCGTTGTTCATCTGGGCCATCTGCAGCTCGTAGTCGAAGTCGCTGACCGCGCGCAGGCCCTTGACGATCGCCGGGATCTCGCGCTGCTTGCAGAAGTCCACGAGCAGGCCGTGGAAGGACTCCACACGGATGTTCCCGTACTCGGCGGTCACCTGGCGGATGAGGTCGATCCGCTCCTCGATCTCGAACAGGCCCTTCTTGGACCGGTTGATCATCACCGCGACGTAGACCTCGTCGTAGAGGCTGGAGGCACGGGCGATGATGTCGAGGTGTCCGTTGTGGATCGGGTCGAAAGACCCGGGACAGACGGCACGGCGCACTTGAGTTCCCTCGCTCTCCGGTCCGGTCATCGTGCGTCTTCGCACGTAGCGGCGGCGCGACCGTACCAAAACGTTCCCTCGCCGTAGCGACGGGCCCGGATCGCTTCGAAGCCGTCCGGCCAGCGGAATTCGCCGCCCCTGGTGCTGCGCTCCACGGTGACCAGCGCTTCCGCGCCGAGCCAGCCCTGGGTGCGGAGTGTGAGCAGGATCTCCCGGAGATCGTCGTCGGAGACGGCGTACGGCGGGTCCAGGAAGACGACGTCGTACGGCTCGGCCGGCGCCGGGGCGTGGATGATCTGTTCCGCTTTGCCCGTCCTGACCTCGGCGCCGGGCAGACCGACGGCCTTGACGTTCTCCCGGACCGTGCGGGCGGCACGGGCGTCGGCCTCGACGAGCAGCACGTGCCCCGCGCCGCGGGACAGCGACTCCAGGCCGACGGCGCCGGAGCCCGCGTACAGGTCGAGGACCCGCTCGCCGTCCAGCGGGCCGCCGAGCAGCGACTGCCAGGTCGAGAACAGGCCCTCGCGCGCGCGGTCGGAGGTGGGGCGGGTGCCGGTCCCCGGCGGGACGGCCAGGCGGCGTCCGCCGGCCTTGCCGGCGATCACGCGGGTCATTTCAGGGTCCTTGTCGGTGTGCTCGGCTGTGCGGACGGTGTCCGCTGCCAGTCTCTCAGCCCTTCTCCAGGTACTGCTCCCGCTCGTCGTCCAGCAGCGCCCGAAGGGCCGTGCGCAGTCCCGGCAGCCCGCTCAGCTCGGGGTCGGCGGCGACGACGGCGGCCGCCTCCTGCCGCGCCTGCGCGATGATCTCCTCGTCCTCGATGACCGCGAGCACCCGCAGCGAGGTGCGGGCGCCGGACTGGGCCTGGCCGAGGACGTCCCCCTCCCGTCGCTGTTCGAGGTCGATGCGGGAGAGCTCGAAGCCGTCGAGGGTGGCGGCGACCGCGTTCAGCCGCTGCCTGGCCGCGCTCGCCTCGGGCATCTCGCTGACCAGCAGGCACAGGCCCGGTGCGGAGCCCCGCCCGACCCGGCCGCGCAGCTGGTGCAGCTGGGAGACGCCGAAACGGTCGGCGTCCATGATCACCATCGCGGTGGCGTTGGGGACGTTCACGCCGACCTCGATGACGGTGGTGGCGACCAGGACGTCGGTCTCCCCCGCGGCGAAGCGGCGCATGACCGCGTCCTTGTCGTCGGGCTGCATCCGGCCGTGCAGGACCTCCACCCTGAGCCCCCGGAGCGGGCCCTCGGCCAGCTGCCCGGCCACGTCCAGGACGGCGAGCGGGGGCCGCTTCTCGGCGTCGCCCTCGGGCGGCGTGTCCGGTGCGGCCTTCTTCCTCGCGTCCTTCTTCGGGGCGTCGTCCTCGTCGCCGATGCGCGGGCACACGACGTACGCCTGGTGGCCGCCCGAGACCTCCTCGCGGACCCGCTCCCAGGCCCGGGCGAGGAAGTGCGGCTTGTCGGAGGCCGGGACGACGTGGCTGGCGATCGGGGAGCGGCCGGCCGGGAGCTGGTCCAGGACGGAGGTCTCCAGGTCGCCGAAGACGGTCATGGCCACGGTGCGCGGGATGGGCGTGGCGGTCATGACGAGCAGGTGCGGGGGTTGCTTGCCCTTGCCGCGCAGGGCGTCGCGCTGCTCGACGCCGAAGCGGTGCTGTTCGTCGACGACGACCAGGCCGAGGTCGTGGAACTGCACCTTGTCCTCGATCAGGGCGTGGGTGCCGATGACGATGCCCGCCTCCCCGGTGGCGAGGTCCAGCAGGGCGTGCCGGCGGGCGGCGGCGCCCATGGAACCGGTGAGCAGCACCACCTTGGTCGCGTGCTCGGCGCCGCCCAGCATCCCCCCCTCGGCCAGCTCCCCCATCATCTCCACGACGGACCGGTGGTGCTGCTGGGCGAGCACCTCGGTCGGGGCCAGCATCACGGCCTGCCCGCCCGAGTCGACGACGGCGAGCATGGCGCGCAGGGCGACCAGGGTCTTGCCGCTGCCCACCTCGCCCTGGAGCAGCCGGTGCATCGGGTGGTCGGTGGCGAGGTCGTCGAAGATCTCGCGGGAGACCTTCCGCTGGCCGTCGGTGAGGGTGAAGGGGAGCCGGTCGTCGAAGGCGGTGAGCAGGCCGTCGGGGCTGGGCCTCCTGGGGACGGCGGGGAGCTGGGTCTCGGCGTGGCGGCGGCGGGCGAGGGCGACCTGGAGGACGAAGGCCTCGTCCCACTTCAGACGGGCGCGGGCGTCCTCGATGTCGGCCTTGGTGTGCGGCCGGTGGATCTTGACGAGGGCCTCGGGCAGCGGGACCAGGCCCCGGCCCTCGCGCAGCGACCCGGGCAGCGGGTCGACGGCCTCCTGGGCGCTGGGCAGCACGGTCTGGACCGCCTTGGCGAGCTTCCAGGACTCCAGCTTGGCGGTGGCCGGGTAGAGGGGGATGAGGGCGCCCGCCCACGACTCGACGCTCTCGGCGGCGCCGTCGTCGCTGTCCTCGGCGCGCAGCAACTCGTAGGCCGGATGCGCCAGTTGCAGTCGGCGGTTGAAGACGGAGACCTTGCCCGCGAACATCGCGCGGGTGCCCGGCAGGAGTTCCTTGTGGGGCTTGTGCACGCCGTTGCCGAAGAAGACCAGTTGGAGGCGGCCGCTGCCGTCGGTGATGGTCACTTCCAGGCGCTGTCCCTTGCCGCGCGGGGCCTTCGAGGAGGCGAAGGTGTGCAGGCGGGCGTCGGCGACCTGGGCGACCACGGTGACGTGCTCGTCCATGGGCAGGTCGGCGAGGTGGGTGAGCTGGCCGCGCTCCTCGTACCTCCTGGGGTAGTGGTGGAGGAGGTCGCCGACGGTGTGCAGGCCGAGGTGCTCGGCCATCACCTTCGCGGTGGCGGGGCCGAGCACCTTCTTGAGGGGTTCTTGCAGTGCGGGCACGAGATCCATTGCACACCACGCCACTGACAACGGCCCACAAGGGCGCCGTGGCGGGTCCTGCCCGTGCGCCTACTCCACGCCGACCAGCAGCAGGGCGCCCTGCCGTCCGCCCCGGTAGACCACCGTGTCCACGGCGAGGTGGGTCTCCCGGACGCGGGTCTCCAGGTGGTCGGCGACGGTGCGGGGCGCCTCGTCGCCGATGACGAGGGTGACCAGCTCGCCGCCCGCCGACAGCATGCGGTCCAGGACGGTCGCGGCGACCTGGGCGACGTCCGCGCCGATCACGGCCACGTCGCCGTCGATGAGGCCGAGTACGTCGCCGGCCTGGCAGATGCCGGCCGTGGTCCAGGACTGGCGTTCGGCGACGGTGACCTCGGCGTGGCGGGTGGCGCCGGCCGCCGAGGTCATCGCCACCACGTCCTCGTCGAAGCGCCGTTCGGGCTCGTGCACGGCGAGCGCGGCGATGCCCTGGACCGCGGAGCGGGTCGGGATGAGGGCGACGCGGATGCCCTCGGTGCGGGCCTGCTCGGCCGCCGCGGCGGCGGTGTGGCGCAGTTCGGCGTCGTTGG
Source organism: Streptomyces sp. BK208 (assembly GCF_004364245.1). Taxonomy (GTDB): domain Bacteria; phylum Actinomycetota; class Actinomycetes; order Streptomycetales; family Streptomycetaceae; genus Streptomyces. The sequence continues at coordinate 164,222 of NZ_SOAV01000012.1, forward strand.
GCAGCAGCACCACCTCGCGCGCGTGGGCCCGCCGGAGGGCCTGGACCAGCTCGCCGCTGGCGGGCGGCTCACCGGGGCGCGCGAGGAGGGTGGTCGCGCCGCCCTCGGAGTACAGCGCCGCCAGCCCCTCCCCCGGTACCACGGCCACCACGGCGCGCTGGGCCCGCTCCCGAGGGGTGCGCACGCTCGCGGTGGTGTGCGCGTCGCCGTGTCCGAAGTGCGTGATGCGGATGCGGTACGGCCGCCCGGCCTCGACACCCGCCTCCACGGCGGCGCCCGCGTCGTCGACGTGCACATGGACGTTCCACAGTCCGTCGCCGCCGACCACGACGAGGGAGTCCCCCAGGGCGTCGAGTCGCTGCCGCAGCCGGGCCACGGCCGCGTCCCCGGCCTCCAGCAGGTAGATCACCTCGAAGGCGGGGCTGTCCCCGGTGTCCGGCTCCGGGCATTCCTCCCCCGGGGCGCGCTCCCCGGCGGGGTGCAGGGCGCCGTGCGCCACGCGCGCGTGGGGCAGGGCGAACGGTTCCGGCGCCCGGCCCGTGAACGTCTCCACCAAGGCCGCCAGGACCGTCACCAGACCGCGTCCGCCCGCGTCGACCACTCCGGCGCGCTCCAGGACGGGCAGCCGGCCGGGGGTGGCGGCGAGCGCGACGCGGGCACCCTCGTAGGCGGCGCGGGCCACCTCGGCGCAGTCGCCCTCGGCACCCTCGGCCGCGTCGGCGGCGGCCGAGGCGACGGTCAGGACGGTGCCCTCCACCGGGTGGGCCACGGCCTGCCGGGCGGAGGTGGCGGCGTGCCGCAGGGCCAGCCGCAGCCCGGGGCCTCCGGTGTGGCCGGAGTCACCTCCCGTGGTGAGCACCTGGGCCATGCCGCGCAGCAGCTGCGCGAGGATCGTGCCGGAATTGCCCCGGGCGCCGATCAGCGCACCGTGCGCCATGGCCCCCACGGCGTCGGCCAGCGAGGGCCCGCCACTCGCGTCCCCGGCCCCCTCGCCCTCGCCCGCGGGCCGGTCGTCCGTCTCGTGCGCCGCGAAGACGGCCTCCACCGCGGCGACGGCCGACTCGACGGTCAGGTAGAGGTTGGTGCCGGTGTCCCCGTCGGCGACGGGGTAGACGTTGATCGCGTCGATCTCCTCGCGCGCCCGGCCCAGCGCGCGCAGCGACAGACCGCACCAGGTACGCACCGCCAGAGCGTCGAAGAACCTCTGCGGCACCTGCGCCACCTGCGCCTCCCTGGACTGCGGACGTGGCTGGCAGCGTAGACCTTGGCGGGCCGGCCCACCGGAAGAGGGCCGGGACGGGCCCCTGAGCTGCCGTGGTAGTTTCGTTGTACGGGAGCAGCCGTTGTATGCTGCTCCGGTTGCCCGATCCCGATCGGGCTCTCCCCCTGGCACCGCCACTCAGATCCCGGACCGTTCGCGACTCCGAGAGCTTGATCCCGGCATGCCGGGATCAACCGTAAGTGCATCTGAAGTCTTTGGAGTGACCCGTGGCTGCCAACTGCGACGTCTGCGGCAAGGGGCCGGGCTTCGGCAACAACATCTCGCACTCGCACCGCCGTACGTCCCGTCGCTGGAACCCGAACATCCAGCGTGTGCGTACCGTGGTGGGCGGGACGCCGAAGCGCGTGAACGCTTGCACCTCGTGCATCAAGGCCGGCAAGGTCTCGCGCTGACGCATCAGCTGAGCGCGCGGCCACTGCCTGGTCCGCTGCATGGAGCCGGTCCACCTCGTGTGGGCCGGCTTTCTGCCGTGCCCTCTTTCCTCGCCGGGCCGGCACACCGGTGCTCCGGCGTGCCGGCCCGGTAGTGCGCTTCGGGGCTCTCTGCCCCCTGCCCATCCGTAGCGGCAGCGGTGTTCCCGCCGACCCCGGCGCCCCCGGTCCCGAGCGCTCCTGACGCTCCCGCTCCCCGACGCCGCCGACCGTAGGGTCTCCCGGCCCGGCCGAGCGGCGGCCTGTACGGCGGCGAGCCGCCCGCCGGTGTCGCGAACGCGCTCCAGCCGCGGGACGGGAAAGCCCCCGGCGGGGCCGGGTACCGCGTGCCGCCCGTCCACCGCTCAGGGAGTGTCCCGCGTCAGCTCCCAGCCGTGGTCCACCGGTCCGATGCCGCCGCCGAGCGCGAATCCGGCCGCGATCGCCCCGGTGACGTACTGCTTGGCGGCCGTCACCGCCTCCGGCACCGGCTGCCCCTTCGCCAGGCCGCAGGCCACGGCCGAGGCGAGGGTGCAGCCCGTGCCGTGGGTGTGCCGGTTGTCGAGGCGGGGGGCGCGCAGCCAGTGCTCCTCCGATCCGTCGGTGAGCAGGTCGACCGCGTCCCCGGCCAGGTGGCCGCCCTTGATCAGCACCCAGCGCGGCCCGTACTCCAGGACGGCCTCCGCGGCACGGCGCAGATCGGTGTCGGACTCGACGCGTACGCCGGTGAGTTGGGTGACCTCGTCCAGGTTCGGCGTGGCGACGGTGGCGACCGGGAGCAGTCTGGTGCGGACCGACTCCAGGGCCGAGGCGGCGAGCAGCGCGTCCCCGTGCTTGGAGACGCCGACCGGGTCGACCACGGCGGGCGCGTCGGTGCCGGCCAGCAACTCGGCGACCGTCTCGACGAGTTCGGCGGAGGACAGCATCCCGGTCTTGACCGCCTGCACCCCGATGTCGTCCACGACGCTGCGGTACTGGGCGCGCACCGCGTCCACGGGCAGTTCCCAGGCACCCTGCACGCCGAGGGAGTTCTGCGCGGTGACCGCGGTGAGGACGCTCATGCCGTGGGTGCCGAGGGCGAGCATCGTCTTCAGGTCGGCCTGGATGCCGGCGCCGCCGCCCGAGTCGGAGCCCGCCACGGTGAGGACCAGGGGCGGCCTCACGACTCCGCGTCCCCGCCGAAGTGGTCCCAGCCGCCCTTGCTGGTCCAGGGGGCGCCGTCGACCGTCACCTGGGGCAGCGCGGAGGGGTTGAGGACCTCGCCGATGACCTTCCAGCGGGCGGGCAGCTTCACGTCCGGCGGGAAGGTCGCCACGATCGCGTGGTCCTCGCCCCCGGTGAGCACCCACTGCATGGGGTCGACGCCGACGGCCTGTCCGATGTCGTTCATCTGGGACGGGATGTCGATCTGCCCGGAGCGCACGTCGATCCTGACCTTGCTGGCCTCGGCGATGTGCCCCAGGTCGGCGATCAGGCCGTCGCTCACGTCGCACATGGCGGTGGCGCCGAGGCCCGCGGCGGCCGGGCCCGCGTGGTACGGCGGCTCGGGACGGCGGTGGGCCTCGACGAAGGCGCGCGGCGAGCGGAAGCCGCGGGACAGGACGGCGAACCCGGCGGCGGACCAGCCCAGCCAGCCGGTCACCGCGACGAGGTCGCCGGGCTGGGCGCCGGCCCGGGTGACCGGTTCCTGGTTGCGCAGGTCGCCGAGGGCGGTGATGGAGACGGTGATGGTGTCACCGCCCACCACGTCGCCGCCGACCACGGAGGCGCCCGCGACCTGGCACTCGTCGCGCAGCCCGTCCATCAGCTCGGTCGCCCAGGTCACCGGCAGTTCGGCGGGCACGACCAGGCCGAGCAGCAGCGCGGTGGGCACGGCCCCCATGGCGGCGATGTCGGCCAGGTTCTGTGCCGCCGCCTTGCGGCCCACGTCGTACGCGGTGGACCAGTCCCGTCGGAAGTGCCGCCCCTCCACCAGGATGTCGGTGCTGGCCACCACCCTGCGGTCGGGCGCGGCCACCACCGCGGCGTCGTCGCCGGGACCGACCCGGACCGCGGGAGTGGTGGTGAGACGGGAGGTGAGCTCCCTGATGAGCCCGAACTCCCCCAGCTCACCAACAGTGCCCTTCATCGCCTTGGCTCCCCTTCTGTCCCAGTCCCTGTCCGTGCCCGTGTCCGTGCCCGGTCGCGCGTCATCTCTGTCCTCGTTACGGTCGACATGACCGTCGCCACGGTCGGCGTGATCGTCGACTCGTGCCCCTCCGGCACCCCGACGCGGGAGGTCCGCGGCCCGCGGGTCTCCCCGAGGAGAGCGGCTACGCGATACCGTGGCGTTCCTTTTCCCCACATGATCCTCGTGGCCGCTCTGGAGGTTCCGTGGTACAGGCGTACATCCTGATCCAGACCGAGGTCGGCAAGGCGTCGACCGTCGCCGAGACGATCGGCAAGCTCCCTGGGGTGATCCAGGCCGAGGACGTGACAGGACCCTACGACGTCATCGTCCGCGCGCAGTCCGACACCGTCGACGAACTGGGCCGCATGGTGGTCGCCAAGGTCCAGCAAGTGGACGGCATCACCCGTACCCTGACCTGTCCGGTCGTCCATCTCTAGCCCCTCGCCGCCCGTTCGCCGCCTGCCTGCTGCCCGCTTGCTCGCCCTGTTGATCGCCGTCGCGGGCTGCTCCTCGGCAGACGACAGCGAGTCGGCGGCGGTTCCCGGACCGGACGGGAAAACCCGCTGATCATACTGCGAGAAGGCGACCCCCGAGGGGATCGCCTTCTCTGCCGTCCGGGAGCGGGGGTGTCAGCGCAGTCCCGTGGACCGCCGCAGCGCCGCCTGGACCAGCCGGTCCACCAGCTCCGGGTAGCTCACACCGGTCGCCTGCCACATCTGCGGATACATGGAGATGGGCGTGAAACCGGGCATGGTGTTGATCTCGTTGATCACGAACTCGTCGTCCTCGGTGAGGAAGAAGTCCGCGCGCACCAGCCCTTCGCAGGAGGCCGCGTCGAACGCCGCCACGGCCAGCCGCCGGACCTCGGCGGTCTCCTCCTCGGTGAGCGGGGCCGGGACGATGCCCGGAGTGGAGTCGATGTACTTGGCCTCGAAGTCGTAGTACGCGTGCTCCGAGGGCGGCGGGATCTCGGCGGGGACGGAGGCCCGGGGGCCGTCCTCGAACTCCAGCACCCCGCACTCGATCTCCCGGCCGCGCAGCGCCGCCTCGACCAGGATCTTCGGGTCGTGGCGGCGGGCCTCCTCGATCGCCTCGTCGAGCCCGGAGAGGTCGTCGACCTTGGTGATGCCGATCGAGGAACCCGCGCGCGCGGGCTTCACGAAGAGCGGCCAGCCGTGTTCCCCGGCGAAGTCGGTGATCTTCCGGCGGGCGGCGGAACGGTCCTGCTCCCACTCCCGGGGCCGGATCACCACGTACGGGCCGACCTTCAGCCCGTAGGAGGAGAACACCGCCTTCATGTACTCCTTGTCCTGGCCGACGGCGGAGGCGAGCACGCCCGCGCCGACGTAGGGGACACCGGACAGCTCCAGCAGGCCCTGGAGGGTGCCGTCCTCGCCGTAGGGACCGTGCAGCACGGGGAAGACGACGTCGACCTCGCCCAGCGCCTTGGGCACCGAGCCTGGTTCGCTGTAGACGACCTCGCGGCTCGCGGGGTCGACGGGGAGCAGCACGCCGCCCTCGGTCGACTCGGCCAGTTCCTCGACGTCGGGCGTACGGCGTTCGGTGATCGCCATGCGCTCCGGTTCGTCGGCGGTGAGGGCCCAGCGTCCGTCCCTGGTGATGCCGATCGGCAGGACGTCGTAGCGCGTCCGGTCGATGGCCGCGAGGACGGCGCCGGCGGTGACCACGGAGATCCCGTGTTCGGAGCTGCGCCCGCCGAACACGACGGCCACACGCGGCTTGCGGGGCGGCCGCTGGGGGCTCTGCTCGGGGTTCTGGGGGAGGTTCTCGGTGCTCATATCGCGTTGAGAGTACCCGCCCTCGGTGCCGCGAGACAGCGTCGGCGGGGCCGCGTGGCGCGGGTCGCGGACGGGCTCCGGGTCCGGTTGCGGTACGGCGCCGGTGGGGTGTCGCTCAGCGTCGTTCGGGCTTCGCGCTGCGCGACATCAGTTCCTTCACGGCGACCACCGGGGACTTGCCCTCGTGGACGATGGCGACGACCGTCTCGGTGATGGGCATGTCGACGCCGTGCCTGCGGGCCAGGTCCAGCACCGACTCGCAGGACTTGACGCCCTCGGCGGTCTGCTTGGTGACCGCGATGGTCTCCTCCAGGGTCATGCCCTTGCCGAGGTTGGTGCCGAAGGTGTGGTTGCGCGACAGCGGCGAGGAGCAGGTCGCCACCAGGTCGCCCAGTCCGGCAAGTCCGGAGAAGGTCAGCGGGTCGGCGCCGAGGGCGACTCCGAGACGGGTGGTCTCCGCGAGGCCGCGGGTGATGAGGGAGCCCTTGGCGTTGTCGCCGAGGCCCATGCCGTCCGCGATGCCGACGGCGAGGCCGATCACGTTCTTCACGGCGCCGCCCAGTTCGCAGCCGACGACGTCGGTGTTGGTGTAGGGGCGGAAGTACGGCGTGTGGCAGGCGGCCTGGAGGCGCTGGGCGACGGACTCGTCGGGGCAGGCGACCACGGCGGCGGCCGGCATACGGGCGGCGATCTCGCGGGCCAGGTTGGGTCCGGTGACCACGGCGATGCGTTCGGCGCCGACCTTGGCGACGTCCCCGATGACCTCGCTCATCCGCATCGCGGAGCCGAGTTCGACGCCCTTCATCAGTGACACCAGGACGGTGTCGGGCGCGAGCAGCGGCGTCCAGTCGGCGAGGCCCGCGCGCAGGGTCTGGGAGGGCACGGCGAGGACGGTGAAGTCGGCGTCCCGGGCGGCCTCGGCGGCGTCGGTGGTGGCCCGCAGGTTCTCGGGGAGCTCCACGCCGGGCAGGTAGTCCGGGTTGGTGCGGGTGGAGTTGACGGCGTCGGCGAGTGCGGCGCGGCGTCCCCACAGGGTGACGTCGCAGCCCGCGTCGGCGAGGACCGTGCCGAAGGCGGTGCCCCAGGACCCGGTGCCGAAGACGGCCGCCTTGAGGGACTTGCTCACGTGCTCCGCCCTTCTGCCCGCGGTCCGCTCGTCCGCGACGACGCCGACTGCGCCTGCTGCGTCCGGCGCCGCTGTTCGATCCGCTCGCGGCGCGGGTCGTAGGGGGTGTCGGGTGCCTTCTCGCCGCGGATCGCCTCCAGCTGGTGGGTGACGGCGGCCATGATGACCTCCGTCGCCTCCCTCAGCACGTCCGCGGTCATCTCCTTGCCGTAGAAGCGCGACAGGTCGACCGGCGGACCGGCGAGCACCTGATGGGTCTTGCGCGGCAGGAGGTTCGGCTTCTTGGCGTACGGCGGCAGCAGTTCGTTGCAGCCCCACTGGGCGACCGGGATCACCGGGCACTTGGTCTGCAGGGCGACGCGCGCGGCACCGGTCTTGGCGGTCATCGGCCAGCCGTCCGGGTCGCGGGTGAGGGTGCCCTCGGGGTAGAAGGCGACGCACTCGCCGCGCTCCACGGCGTCGATCGCGGCCCGGAAGGCGCTCAGCGCGTCCGTGCTCTCGCGGTAGACGGGGATCTGTCCGGTCCCCCGCATCGCGGCGCCGACGAAGCCCTTCTTGAAAAGGCCGCTCTTGGCCAGGAATCGCGGGACGCGTCCGGTGTTGTACTGGTAGTGCGCGTACGCGAAGGGGTCGACGTGCGAATTGTGGTTCACGGCGGTGATAAATCCGCCCTCGGCCGGAATGTTCTCCATTCCCCGCCAGTCCCGCTTGATCAGAACCACCAGCGGCGGTTTGCAGATCACCGCGGCCAAGCGGTACCAGAAGCCGATTCTGCGGCGGGGCACACTGACACCTTTCCTCCAGGGCCTGGGGCCGGACAAGTGTCGCCCCGGGCCGCCCGTCTGTCGAGAACACCGTACGCCCCGAAGAGTGAACCGCCAGGTGTCACGGGTGACAATGACGGCGACGAGAGAAGGACGGAACGCTCGTGCAGTGGACCTTGGTCGTACCCGTGAAGACCCTCGCCCGGGCCAAGAGCAGGCTGGCTGACACCGCGCACGACGGGGTGCGGCCGGGGCTCGCGCTCGCGTTCGCACAGGACACCGTGGCAGCGGCGCTGGCCTGCCCGGCGGTCGCGGATGTGGCAGTCGTCACGGGCGACGCGCGGGCCGCGCGGGAGCTGGCGGCGCTCGGCGCGGGCATCGTCGCGGACGAACCCGACGGCGGCCTGAACGCCGCGCTGGCGCACGGAGCGTCCGTGGTACGGGCGCGCCGGCCCGACAGTCCGGTGGCCGCGCTCAACGCGGATCTCCCGGCACTGCGGCCGTCGGAATTGGCACGGGTGCTCGCCGCGGCCGGGCAATTCCCGCGCTCTTTCCTCCCGGACGCCGCCGGAATCGGCACCACCTTGCTGGCCGTGGCACCGGGGCGCGAATTGGCCCCGGCATTCGGTACGGATTCACGTTCCAGGCACCGGGCGTCCGGCGCGGTGGAACTGTGTCCGGAAGCGGTGGACTCCGTACGCCAGGACGTGGACACCGGCGGTGATCTGCGCTCCGCGCTGTCACTCGGGGTGGGGCCCCGTACGGCCGCGGTGGCGGCGCGGCTGCTGATCGCCGGGCAGTAGGCTTCCGGCATGCAGGCGACCGCGTACACGTACGACCCCGAAAGCCGCAGCGGGCAGGTGCTGCTCGACGACGGTACGCCCGTGCCCTTCGACGCGGCGGCGTTCGACGCGGGCGGTCTGAGGCTGCTGCGGCCCGGGCAGCGGGTGCGCATCGAGACCGAGGACGCGGGCGAGGCCGCGGGCGCCGGCGCGGGCCGCCGGATCACGCTGGTGACGCTGCAGACGTTCTGATCCACGGGGCGCGCCGCCCCGCACACGCCGCGGGCCGGACTCCGAGAGGGAGTCCGGCCCGGCGCGTGAGTGCCCTGTGCCCGTTCGCCTGCTGCTGCTCGTCGCTGCCTGCTACTTCTTGCGGGCGGTGGCCTTCTTGGCGGTGGTCTTGCGGGCCGTCGACTTCTTGGCCGGGGCCTTCTTGGCGGTCGCCTTCTTCGCGGGCGCCTTCTTGGCGGCGGTCTTCTTCGCCGCCGCCGTGGTGCTCTTGGCCGCGGACTTCTTGGCGGTGGTCTTCTTCGCCGTCGTCTTCGCCGCCCCGGTGGTCTTCTTCGCGGTGGTCTTCTTCGCCGCGGAGGCCGTCTTCTTGGCCGCGCCCGTGGCCTTCTTCGCGGCCCCCGTGGCCTTCTTCGCGGCGGCCTTCTTGCCCGCGGCCTTGGAGATGGTGGGCGGCGGGCCGGACAGGCTGCCCTTGGGGGCCTTCTTGACCGCGATGTCGTTCTTCGGGAGCTTCTTCGAGCCGCTCACCAGGTCCTTGAAGCCCTGGCCCGCGCGGAAGCGCGGCACCGAGGTCTTCTTGACCCGAACCCGCTCGCCCGTCTGGGGGTTGCGGGCGTAGCGGGCGGGACGGTCGACCTTCTCGAAAGAACCGAAGCCGGTGACCGAGACCCGGTCGCCCGCGACGACGGCACGGACGAGGGCGTCCAGGACCGCGTCGACAGCGTCGGCGGCCTGCTGCCGGCCGCCCAGCTTGTCGGCAATCGCTTCTACGAGCTGCGCCTTGTTCACGTCTTCCCCTTCGGAGACATCGCCAGAACGTATGTGTTCAAGCTTTTTCGCACGTTAGGCAGATATATACCGCAAATCAAACACGAAACGGGCTTATCACCCTTGTGCCGCAACGGATTCGGGCTCTCCCGGCCGGTTCAGCCTTCCTCTTCGGGGAATCGACCCGCGTCGAGGTCGTCGGTGAACCGATCCAGGCGCCGTGCCGCACCGGCGAGATCGTGTTTGGCCGCGGCCGTAATGACCAGCAGCTTCCGGGTCAGCGCCATCCGTACGCCCTCCGGGACTTGCAGTGCGCGCACTCTTGTGTGCGCTTCCTTGAGCCGGACCGCGACCGCCGTATAGAGCTCGAGTTGGCCGTCGTGTTCCATGCACAGATTGTGCCATCTGGGGCGAGTTGTCGCCTGCGCAGGGGGCAACTGCCGCCTCGAACGGCCTTCCCGGTGCACTCGGAAGTCGGTCCTCAGGACTGGGAGTACCCCGGCAACAACGCCTCTAACGTGGGAAGTTGTCCGTCGCGCCCGCCACGGGCGGCGTCGGGCGGATCCGGAAACGGCCGTACCCCCGATCGGGCTGATCGGGGGTACGGCGGGGATGTCGGGTGGCCGAAACTCGACCTTGCGGGAGCCCCGGAGAGACGCGCCGGGGGTCCGGGGGTCAGACCTGGAGGGTCTGCGGCTTGTGGGACGGACGCTTCGCCTCGTAGGCGGCGATGTCCGCCTCGTTCCGGAGGGTGATCGAGATGTCGTCCAGCCCGTTCAGCAGGCGCCAGCGGGAGTTCTCGTCCAGCTCGAAGGGCGCGGTGACGCCCTCGGCGCGGACCTCGCGGGCCTCCAGGTCGACGGTGATCTCGGCCTGCGGGTCCTTCTCCACCAGTTCCCACAGCGTGTCCACGGTCTTCTGGTCGAGGACCACCGTGAGCAGGCCGTTCTTCAGCGAGTTGCCCCGGAAGATGTCGGCGAAGCGGGAGGAGATCACGGTCTTGAAGCCGTAGTTCTGCAGCGCCCAGACGGCGTGCTCGCGGGAGGAGCCGGTGCCGAAGTCGGGGCCCGCGACCAGGACGGTGGCGCCCTCGCGCTCGGGCCGGTTGAGCACGAACTCGGGGTCCTTGCGCCAGGCCTCGAACAGCCCGTCCTCGAACCCGTCCCGGGTCACCTTCTTGAGCCAGTGGGCGGGGATGATCTGGTCGGTGTCGACGTTGCTGCGGCGCAGCGGGACGGCCCGGCCGGTGTGCTTGGTGAACGCTTCCATGACTCTCAGACTCCAGCGGGCGTGGGGACGTCGGCGTCGGACAGGTCGGCCGGGGAGGCCAGGTGACCCAGGACCGCCGTCGCGGCCGCGACCTGCGGCGACACCAGGTGGGTGCGGCCGCCCTTGCCCTGGCGTCCCTCGAAGTTGCGGTTGGAGGTGGACGCGGAGCGCTCACCCGGGGCCAGCTGGTCCGGGTTCATGCCCAGGCACATCGAGCAGCCCGCGTGCCGCCATTCGGCGCCAGCCTCCTTGAAGACCACGTCCAGACCCTCGGAGACGGCCTGCAGACCCACCCGCGCCGAACCCGGGACGACCAGCATGCGTACGCCGTCGGCGACTTTGCGGTCCCGGACGATCTCGGCGGCGGCGCGCAGGTCCTCGATGCGGCCGTTGGTGCAGGAGCCTACGAAGACGGTGTCCACCCTGATGGAGCGCAGCGGCTGACCGGCCTCCAACCCCATGTACTCCAGCGCCTTTTCGGCGGCGAAGCGCTCCGAGGCGTCTTCGTACGAAGCCGGGTCGGGGACGGCGGCGGAGAGCGGCGCGCCCTGGCCCGGGTTGGTGCCCCAGGTGACGAAGGGAGCCAGCTCGGCGGCCTCGATGACCACCTCGGCGTCGAACTCCGCGTCGTCGTCCGTGCGCAGCGTCCTCCAGTACGCGACCGCCGCGTCCCAGTCGGCGCCCTCGGGGGCGTGCGGGCGGCCCTGGAGGTAGGCGAAGGTGGTCTCGTCGGGGGCGATCATGCCCGCGCGGGCGCCGGCCTCGATCGACATGTTGCAGATGGTCATGCGGGCCTCCATCGAGAGCTTCTCGATGGCCTCGCCGCGGTACTCCAGGATGTAGCCCTGGCCGCCGCCGGTGCCGATCCGCGCGATGATCGCCAGGATCAGGTCCTTGGCCGTGACGCCGTCGGGCAGTTCGCCGTTGACGGTGATCGCCATGGTCTTCGGACGGGCCATCGGCAGCGTCTGGGTGGCCAGCACGTGCTCGACCTGGGAGGTGCCGATGCCGAACGCCAGCGCGCCGAAGGCGCCGTGCGTCGAGGTGTGCGAGTCGCCGCAGACCACGGTGGTGCCGGGCTGGGTCAGGCCCAGCTGGGGGCCGACGACGTGCACGACGCCCTGCTCGACGTCGCCCAGCGGGTGCAGCCGGACACCGAACTCCGCGCAGTTCTTGCGCAGCGTCTCCAGCTGGGCCCGGGAGACCGGGTCCGCGATGGGCTTGTCGATGTCGAGCGTCGGGGTGTTGTGGTCCTCGGTGGCGATGGTCAGGTCGAGCCGCCGCACCGGGCGGCCGCTCTTGCGGAGGCCGTCGAAGGCCTGCGGGCTGGTCACCTCGTGCAGCAGGTGCAGATCGATGAAGAGGAGGTCGGGCTCGCCCTCGGCGCGCCGGACGACGTGGTCGTCCCAGACCTTCTCCGCGAGTGTCCTACCCATCGCTTTCCCTTCGGTCGGCGACGAGGCGCCGACCCAACTAGAGATCTTGGGGAAGCGGTGCCCGCACCCCTGTGCTTCCGGGCAGCCGCCACCAGGCCCTCTCGTCACGGGCCGTTGTGACTTCCTGTCGTCCAGGGTGGCGCGTTCCATGGAAAATTGAACTTGCGTTTCACAGAGTGAGACGGGAGTATCGTGTCATGGACAACAGTAGCGGCGTCGGCGTTCTGGACAAGGCGGCCCTCGTCCTGAGCGCTCTGGAGTCCGGCCCGGCCACCCTCGCGGGGTTGGTCGGTGCGACCGGACTGGCACGACCCACGGCCCACCGCCTGGCCGTGGCGCTGGAACACCACCGCATGGTGGCGCGCGACATGCAGGGACGTTTCATTCTCGGCCCGCGCCTGGCCGAGCTGGCCGCTGCGGCCGGCGAGGACCGCCTGCTCGCCACGGCGGGCCCGGTCCTCACGCACCTGCGCGACGTCACCGGCGAGAGCGCGCAGCTCTACCGCCGCCAGGGCGACATGCGCATCTGCGTGGCCGCGGCCGAGCGCCTGTCGGGCCTGCGGGACACGGTCCCGGTCGGCTCCACGCTCACGATGAAGGCCGGTTCCTCGGCGCAGATCCTGATGGCCTGGGAGGAGCCCGAGCGTCTCCACCGCGGCCTCCAGGGGGCGCGCTTCACCGCCACGGCCCTCTCCGGTGTGCGGCGCCGCGGCTGGGCCCAGTCCATCGGCGAGCGCGAGCCGGGCGTCGCGTCCGTCTCCGCGCCGGTGCGCGGCCCGTCCAACCGCGTGGTGGCCGCCGTGTCCGTCTCCGGGCCCATCGAGCGCCTCACCCGGCACCCCGGCCGTATGCACGCGCAGGCGATCATCGACGCCGCCGGACGCCTCTCCGAGGCGCTGCGCCGCAACGGCTGACCGTCCCCGGACACTTCCGACCGACCGGTCACGGGCCCGCCTCAACGCCGCGGCGGGCCCGGCGCCGTTCTCGGACCCGCCGGGGGCCGCCGGGGGCCTCAGGGCGACCTCGACCTGCTCCGCCCCTCTCCTTGCACGGAGTTGACGACTCGCGCGGAGTCGACGACTCTCGCAGATTTGATCACGGAGGCGGGCCGGCGGGTCCCGGACTTCGTCGCGTGAACGCCGAAGGGGGCTCCCGCCTCAGCGGAAGCCCCCTCGGGACTCGTGTACCCCCGACCGGATTCGAACCGGCGCTACCGCCTTGAGAGGGCGGCGTGCTAGGCCGCTACACAACGGGGGCGTGGATCTTGCAGGCGTTCCGTACTGCATCGCCGCAGATCCGAGCTGGTCTACCAGGACTCGAACCTAGACTAACTGAACCAGAATCAGTCGTGCTGCCAATTACACCATAGACCAATGTGGTTTAGACCAGTTCGTACCCCCGACCGGATTCGAACCGGCGCTACCGCCTTGAGAGGGCGGCGTGCTAGGCCGCTACACAACGGGGGCCCTAGCGATCCTGCATCGAGAACAGTGGGAGCTACCCGAGCTGTCCTCGCGGGAAGGATCTGTACCCCCGACCGGATTCGAACCGGCGCTACCGCCTTGAGAGGGCGGCGTGCTAGGCCGCTACACAACGGGGGCTTTGCAGATAAGCTCTGCGAGCTGGCCTACCAGGACTCGAACCTAGACTAACTGAACCAGAATCAGTCGTGCTGCCAATTACACCATAGGCCACTGGAACGCAAGCCCCGGAGGGTTCTTGTTCTAGCGTTGCGCTTCCGGTTCCCGGCCCTCGGGCCCGCTCTCCGGCGGCGCAGGAAGAACATTACCCGAAGGTGGACGGGGCTCCAAAACGGGTATCGGCGCCGAGCAGCGCGGGAAGTTCGGAGAGCGAGGCGATACGGCGCGGTCCGGCCGGCGGGTCGACGGCCGCGTAGGAGCCGCCGCGGTCGATCCAGACGGAGAGCAGCCCCGCGTCGGCGGCGCCGCGCCCGTCGATCTCCGGGTGGTCGCCGACGTACGCGACCTCTGCCGGGGTGAGCCCGAGGGCGTCGCAGGCCGCGAGGAAGGCCCCGGCCTCCGGCTTGGAGACGCCCAGCTCGGCGGCGCACAGGATGGCCTCGAAGCGGTCGTGCACGCCGAGGACGCGCAGCTTGCGGTCCTGGACGGTGAGGCTGGAGTTGGAGAGCACGGCGTGCCGGTGGCTGTCGGCCAGGGCGTCCAGGACGGGCATCACGTCCGGGAAGAGGGACCAGGCGGCCTCGTAGTGCGTGACGTAGCGCTGGAACCACGCGTCGGCCTCGGCGTCCGTCAGCTCCGGGCGGCCCAGGAAGACCCGGGTGCGGTCGCGCCGCTGTGTGAGGAAGTCCACCTCGCCCGCCGCGAAGCGCGCCCATTGCCGGTCGGTGATCTCCCGCCAGCGCCCGAGGGCCTCCTCGGCCGACCCGTACCCGGCCAGCAGCCCCTCGGCGGCCAGGTGGGCGTGCATGCCCTCGCGGTCGGCGGTGGTGTAGTCGAAGAGGGTGTCGTCGACGTCCCAGACCACGGCGCGGATGCTCATGATCCGACGGTAACGCCGGGACGCCGGCCGTGTCCGCCGTACGCCCGAGGGGCGGCCCCGGGAAGTCCGGGAGCCGCCCCTCGGGCGCGGGTGCGGGCGGTTACGCCGCCAGCCGGGCCAGCGCCGCGTCGATCCGGGCCAGCGCCTTCTCCTTGCCCAGGACCTCGAGGGACTCGAAGAGGGGCAGGCCGACCGTGCGGCCGGTGACGGCGACGCGGACGGGGGCCTGGGCCTTGCCGAGCTTGAGGCCGTGGGCCTCGCCGGCGGCCAGGACGGCCTCCTTGAGCGACTCGGGGGACGACCAGTCGGCCGCGTCGAGCTTCTCGCGGGCCGTGGCCAGGAGGGCGTCCGAGCCCTCCTTCATCGCCTTGGCCCAGCTCGCCTCGTCGAGGACCGGCTCCGGCAGGAACAGGAAGTCGACGTTGTCGGTGATCTCGGAGAGAACCTTCAGGCGGGTCTGCGCGTGCGGCGCGATCGCCTGCCACTTGGCCTCGTCGAAGTCCTCGGGCGCCCAGGGGGCGGCGGGGGCCTTCAGCCAGGGGCGGCAACGCTCGGTGAAGTCCTTGGTCTCCAGCAGGCGGATGTGGTCGCCGTTGATCGCCTCGCACTTCTTCAGGTCGAAGCGCGCCGGGTTGGGCTGCACGTCGGAGACGTCGAAGGCGGCGACCATCTCCTCGATCGTGAAGATGTCCTGGTCCGCGGAGAGCGACCAGCCGAGGAGGGAGAGGTAGTTCAGCAGGCCCTCGGGGAGGAAGCCGCGCTCGCGGTAGAGGTTGAGGCTCGACTGCGGGTCGCGCTTGGAAAGCTTCTTGTTGCCCTCGCCCATGACGTACGGCAGGTGGCCGAAGGCGGGGATCTCCTTGGCGACGCCCAGCTCGATCAGCGCCTTGTACAGGGCGATCTGTCGCGGGGTGGAGGAGAGCAGGTCCTCGCCGCGCAGGACGTGGGTGATCTCCATCAGGGCGTCGTCGACCGGGTTCACCAGCGTGTAGAGCGGGGCGCCGTTGGCACGGACGATGCCGTAGTCCGGGACGTTCTCCGGGAGGTAGGTGATCTCGCCGCGGACCAGGTCCGTGAAGGTGATCGCCTCGTCGGGCATCCGGAAGCGGACGATCGGCTCGCGGCCCTGGGCCCGGTACTCCTCGACCCGCGCGGCGCTCAGGTCGCGGCAGTGGCCGTCGTAGCCGGACGGCTTGCCGGCGGCACGGGCGGCCTCGCGACGGCTGTCCAGCTCCTCCTGGGAGCAGTAGCAGTGGTAGGCGTGTCCGGCGTCGAGCAGCTTGCGGGCGACGTCCTTGTAGAGGTCCATGCGCTGCGACTGGCGGTACGGCGCGTGCGGGCCGCCGACCTCGGGGCCCTCGTCCCAGTCGAAGCCCAGCCAGCGCATCGAGTCGAGGAGCTGGTCGTACGACTCCTCGGAGTCGCGGGCCGCGTCGGTGTCCTCGATGCGGAAGACCAGCGTGCCCTGGTGGTGGCGCGCGAAGGCCCAGTTGAACAGGGCGGTGCGGACCAGGCCCACGTGGGGGTTGCCGGTGGGGGACGGACAGAATCGGACGCGTACGGGGGAGCCGGATGCGCTAGCCACGCTTGACAACCTTGTTGGTGAGAGTGCCGATGCCTTCGATGGTGACGGCGACCTCGTCGCCGACGTTGAGGGGGCCGACGCCGGCCGGGGTGCCCGTGAGGATCACGTCACCGGGAAGCAGCGTCATCGCCTCGGAGATGTTGACGATCAGATCCTCGATGGAGTGGATCATCTCGCTGGTACGGCCGAGCTGGCGCTGGCCGCCGTTGACCGTGAGCTGGATCGTCAGGTCGGACGCGGCCGCGATGTCGAGGTCCGTCTCCACCCAGGGGCCCAGCGGGCACGAGGAGTCGAAGCCCTTGGCCCTGGCCCACTGCTTCTCGCGGCGCTGCACGTCGCGGGCGGTGACGTCGTTGGCGCAGGTGTAGCCGAAGATCACGTCCTGGACGCGGTCGCGCGGGACCTCGCGGCACATGCGGCCGATGACGACGGCGAGTTCGGCCTCGTGGTGCAGTTCCTCGGAGAAGGAGGGGTACTGGATGGCGTCGCCGGGGCCGATCACCGAGGTGGACGGCTTGAAGAAGGCGAACGGGGCGTCGGGCACCTCGTTGCCGAGTTCACGGGCGTGCTCGGCGTAGTTGCGCCCGAAGGCGACGACCTTGTTGGGGAGTACCGGCGGCAGGAGCCGCACCTTGCTCAGGGGCACCTTGGTGCCGGAGAGCTCGAAGTCCGCGAACGGGATGCCCTTGATGATGTCGAGGACGAGCTGGTCCGGCTGGTCGCCCTCGACCGCGCCGAAGGCGACGTTGCCGTCGATGGAGAACCTGGCGATGCGCACGGGTTGCTTGGCCCCTTGACTGAGCTGGCTGGAGTCTGACGCTCCAGGCTAACGCGGGGGAAGAGGCCGAGGGGCCGCCGGGAGAAGGGCGGCCCTGTGTCGTACTACTCTGCGACCGACGCGGCGACCGGGGCTTCCATGAGGATCGTGCGGCGGGGGTTGGCGGTCTGGGTGGGGAGCTCGACGGCGTGCTCCGGCTGCTCCGGCGTCTGCAGGTCGCCGGTGCCCTCGAGGTGAGCCAGCGTGGTGCGGCGCGGGTTGGCGATCTTGTGGAACATCATCGTCGTCTTCACGGTTGAACGAGGCCCTGTCGTGTCCGGGCGCCCGAGGGCGTGGAAAAGCCCCTGCGAGGGCGCGGGTTGTCGGTTTTGCCTTCTCTGTAAAGCGTCAGGCTAAACATGTGATTCCCCGCCGACCGCGGGGGAGCCGGTCCCCAGCGTGTGAGTTTGCTCACTTATCAAGGGGCAAACAGGTCAATTGCGACGCCCTGGCGACTCCGACCAATCCGACATTGCCCACCCGAAGCCATCATTCCGCTGCTGATCATGTCGACTGGGACACCTCTTCCACCTCGGCGACTCGACCGCTTTCGTCCGGTTTGCGGGTGATCATCTTCTACGTCTGGTGACTCGGCCCTCACGTGGTGTCACGTATCTCACGGCCTGCCCCACGGGCCTTGTTGGAGATCCTGCACTGTGCTGGAATTCCACGGACCGCCGCAGGATCGAGCCGGCGCGCAGGGGGCGCACACCAGCGCCGAGCGGCGGCGAGAAGGGGGAACCAGCGCCGGTCACTCACGACCAACACAGGGGCGTATTCAGGGCGCCCCGATGACGCCGACACCGTGTCCGACCGTTCACGCGGAAGGGCGCCTGGTCCAGAGGTTGCGACGCTAGTGCAGGGACGTTTCAAGAGGGATGGCAGCGCTTCGGCGGAGCCGGAGCCGCAGGGCGGGACTGGCCCCAAGGCCGTCAGCTCCTCGCCCCAGCACGCCCAGAACCCGGGCCAGACCCAGCCCGGCGACGGCGGGGAGCGCGCCGGTCAGGCGGCGGGCTCGTCCGCTCCCGGCCAGCAGCCGCCCGCCCGGCCGACCGCCGGTTCGACCGGCCCCGGCCCGCGAATAGCCCTGCGCAACTGGCGGATCTCCACGCGTCTGGTCTCGCTGCTGGCGCTTCCGGTGGTCGCGGCCACCTCGCTGGGCGCCCTGCGTATCAACCAGTCGGTCGACGACATCCAGCAGCTCGAGAACATGAAGCTGCTGACCGAGATGACCAAGCAGGCCACCGAGCTGGCGCACGCCCTCCAGGAGGAGCGCGACCAGTCCGCCGGCCCCCTGGCCCACGGCTCGAAGTCCAGCGCCATCGCCGTCAAGGGCGACCGTGAGCAGACCGACCGGGCCCTGAAGAACTTCCTCGACAAGTCCGAGCAGATCGACGCGGCGAGCAAGGACGGCAAGCTCGTCGGCGTCCGGGACAGCCTCGTCGGCATCGCGAGCGACCTGAACGACCTGACCAAGATCCGCAGCACGGCGTACACGGCGAAGGACAACTCGACCCAGACGGTCGAGTCCTACCACCGCCTGATCACCCACCTGCTCGACCTCTCGCAGGACATGGCGGAGGCGACCAGCAACTCGGACATGATCCAGCGCACGCGCGCCCTGTCGGCCTTCTCCTCGGCCAAGGAGTACGCGTCCATCCAGCGCGCGGTCCTCGCCGCGGCGCTCCCCGCGAACACCACGGACAAGGGCGACCTCGCCGAGAACGACCGGCTGTACGCCCAGTCCGCGCTGCAGAGCCAGACGTCCGAGATCCGCAGCTTCAGCAGCATCTACGGCGACGGCGCGGAGGACCTGCTCAAGCCGATCACCGAGGGCAACCCGGTGATCGAGGCGTCCGACCAGTACGCGGGCCGCGCCCTCAGCAAGACCAACGGTCTGGGGAGCCTGAAGGTCCGGTCCTACCAGGACTGGCTGGACGACAGCTCCACCAAGATCCAGCAGATGAAGAACATCGAGCTGAAGCTGCTGGAGGACATGGAGCAGCAGGCCCGAGAGCTGCGCAACGAGTCCGAGCAAGAGGCCATCATCTCCGGTGTCCTCATCCTGCTCGTGCTCGGCGTCTCCCTGGTCGGCGCGTTCGTCGTGGCCCGGTCCATGATCCGCTCGCTGCGCCGCCTGGAGGACACCGCGACCAAGGTCGCCCAGGACCGCCTGCCCGAGCTGGTCAAGCAGCTCTCCGAGACCGACCCGCAGGACGTCGACACGTCGGTGGAGTCCGTCGGTGTGCACTCCCGGGACGAGATCGGCCGAGTGGCCGCGGCCTTCGACGACGTGCACCGCGAGGCGGTCCGCCTCGCCGCCGAGCAGGCCCTGCTGCGGGGCAACGTCAACGCGATGTTCACCAACCTCTCGCGCCGTTCCCAGGGCCTCATCCAGCGTCAGCTCTCGCTCATCTCCGAACTGGAGTCCCGCGAGGCCGACCCGGACCAGCTGTCCTCGCTGTTCAAGCTCGACCACCTCGCCACGCGCATGCGCCGTAACGGTGAGAACCTCCTCGTCCTCGCCGGTGAGGAGCCCGGCCGCCGCTGGACGCGTCCGGTGCCGCTGGTCGACGTGCTCCGTGCCGCCGCCTCCGAGGTGGAGCAGTACGAGCGCATCGAGCTGGCCTCGGTGCCGAGCACCGAGGTCGCCGGCCGTGTGGTCAACGACCTCGTGCACCTGCTCGCCGAGCTGCTCGAGAACGCGACCTCGTTCTCCTCGCCGCAGACCAAGGTCAAGGTCACCGGTCACGCGCTGCCCGACGGCCGCGTGCTGATCGAGATCCACGACACCGGCATCGGCCTGTCGCCCGAGGACCTGGCCGCGATCAACGAGCGGCTCGCCTCGCCGCCCACCGTGGACGTCTCCGTCTCCCGCCGCATGGGTCTGTTCGTGGTCGGCCGCCTCTCGCAGCGTCACGGCATCCGCATCCAGCTGCGTCCGTCCGACTCCGGCGGTACGACCGCGCTGGTCATGCTGCCCGTCGACGTCGCACAGGGCGGCCGCAAGCCGCAGCCCAAGCCGGGTCAGCCCGCCTCGGGCAACGGCGGTCCGGCCGCCGCCCAGGCCGCCGCCGGTGTCGCCGCGGCCCGCCGTGGCGGTCAGGGCGGCGGTGCCCTCGGTGGCGGTGGCGCCTTCGGCGGGGGCGGTGGCGGTGCCCTCGGCGCCGGCTCCCCCGGGGGACGGCTCGGTACCGGTCAGGGACCGCGGGCCGCACTCCCCGGACGCGACGCGGGCGGCCGTCCGGGTGCGCCGGGTGGCCCGCGCGGGCCCCAGGCCCCGGCGGCCCCGGGTCAGCAGAACCGCCCGGCTCCCGCCGGAGCCGGTGCCGGCGCCGGCGCCGGTCAGGCGCCCGGTGCCCCGCAGGGCCTGCAGGCCGCGGGCATGAACGCGCCGCAGGGCAACGCACCGGCGAACAACGCCCCGCAGGGCCAGGACATGTTCGGCGGCCCGCGCACCCCCGCGGCGCCCCCGCAGCGCGGCAGGCGCGGGACCAACGGCGACGCCGAGCAGGGCCGTCGTCCGCAGCTGCCGCCGCGCGGCGGTCCGCGGGCCGAGCTGCCCGGCGGCAACCCGCAGCCGCGGGTGCCCAGCTGGAGCGACGAGAACGCGCAGCCGCCCGTGTCGCGGGCCTCGCTGGACGCCCCGCGCGGACACGACGAGCCGGACAGCTCCCGCACCGACCGGACCCCGCGCCCCGACGACCGGCAGGGCCCGGGCTCGACCGCGGAGATGCCCGCGGTGCCCCGGTTCGGCGAGCCCCAGTCCCCCGCCGCCACGGCCGAGTTCGCCCGCCCCGACTTCGACGCCCCGGCACCCCGGCGCGGCGAGCCGCAGGAGACGGGCCGGTTCGCCCAGCCCGGCCAGAACCGGTTCGAGGGCCAGGCCCCGTACGAGAACCAGTACGGGCAGGGTCAGTACGACCAGGGTCAGGGCCAGTACGACCAGGGCCAGTACGACCAGGGCCGGTTCGGTGCGGACGCCCCGCACGACGACCGGTTCGCGCGGCCCGAGCCCGCCGCCCCGCAGCAGGGCGGCGGCCCCTTCGTCCGCTCGGACGTCTTCGGCGGGCAGCCCGCCCCGGCGGCGCCGAACGGCCCGTCCCCGGCCGACCGGTTCGCCGGTACCCAGGGCCACGACAACGGCTCGGCCGGGCAGCAGGACCTGCCGGCCCGTCAGAACCCGGCGGTCACCGGGCAGTTCGAGCGGCCCCACGTGGGCGGTGCGCAGGGCGGCAACGACTTCGGCGCTCCGCGTCCACCGGCCCCGCAGCGGCCGGCCGCGCAGGAGCCGGCGGGCCGGAACACGGGCGGCACTCCCCCGCAGCGACCCGAAGACGGTTGGGCCCTGCCCCCGGCCTCCGGTCCCGGTGACGGACGTACGCCGCTGTACGACACGCTGGAGACCAACTGGTTCCACGGGGACCGCGAGACGAGGGCGCCCCAGGCCGCCCCGGCCGCGACCCCGGAGCCGCAGGCCGCCCAGCCCCAGACCCCGGCGGCCCCCCAGCGGCCGGCCACCTCGGCCTGGCGCAGCTCGCCGAACGACGACCTCGTCCGGCAGGCGGAGCGCGTCAGGCAGCCGGCCGCGGGCGGGGTCACCACCTCCGGCCTCCCGCGCCGGGTCCCCCGGGCCAACCTCGTCCCGGGGACGGCTCAGCAGCAGTCGCACCAGAGCGGTCCGGCGGTTTCGCGTGCGCCCGACGACGTGCGCGGCCGGCTGACCAATCTCCGTCGGGGAATCGCACAGGGCCGTCAGGCCGGTACCAACCAGACCGGCAGCTACCCGCGGCCCACTCACCAGCAGGAGCGTTAGTTGAGCCCGATGAGCCAGGCGGCACAGAACCTCAACTGGTTGATCACGAATTTCGTGGACAACACCCCGGGGGTGTCCCACACCGTCGTCGTGTCCGCCGACGGACTCCTCCTGGCGATGTCGGAGGGCTTCCCTCGCGACCGCGCCGACCAGCTCGCGGCCGTGGCCTCGGGGCTGACCTCGCTGACCGCCGGGGCGTCCCGGATCTTCGAGGGCGGCAATGTGGCGCAGACGGTCGTGGAGATGGAGCGGGGATTCCTCTTCCTCATGTCCGTCTCGGACGGCTCGTCCCTGGCCGTTCTCGCGCACCCTGAGTGCGACATCGGCCTCGTCGGCTACGAGATGGCGCTCCTGGTCGACCGCGCGGGCGCGGTGCTCACACCGGACCTGCGCGCCGAACTACAAGGCAGTCTGCTCCACTGATCGGCCCCGGCACCACCCGTGTTACCAAATCACCGTCCGGCCGCCACAATCCCCCCACCGGCCTCGTCAGACGGCTTGACTGACCGACTTGCTGTCCCGCCCGGAGGATTCATGACCCCGCCCACCGCCTCTCATGATCCGTACGCGGAGCCGTACGAGGACGAGGGCGACCAGCCGCTGGTACGTCCTTATGCGATGACCGGCGGCCGGACCAGGCCGCGCTACCAGCTCGCCATCGAGGCGCTGATCAGCACGACGGCCGACCCGGCAGCGCTCATGGGACTGCTCCCCGAGCACCAGCGGATCTGCCATCTGTGCCGCGAGGTGAAATCGGTGGCCGAGGTGTCGGCCCTGCTGGCGATGCCGCTCGGTGTGGCCCGGATCCTGGTCGCGGACCTCGCGGAGGCCGGACTCGTCGCCATCCACCAGCCCGGCGGCGACGAGAACAACGGCGGTGCGCCTGACGTGACACTGCTCGAAAGGGTGCTCAGTGGACTTCGAAAGCTCTGACGGAGGGCGGGCGACCACCTCCGCGAAGATCGTGGTCGCCGGCGGCTTCGGCGTCGGCAAGACCACGTTCGTGGGAGCCGTCTCCGAGATCAACCCCCTGCGCACCGAGGCCGTGATGACCTCGGCGAGCGCCGGGATCGACGACCTCACGCACGCCGGGGACAAGACGACCACGACGGTCGCCATGGACTTCGGCCGCATCACGCTCGACCAGGACCTGATCCTGTACCTGTTCGGTACGCCGGGCCAGGACCGGTTCTGGTTCATGTGGGACGACCTGGTGCGCGGCGCCATCGGCGCGGTCGTGCTGTGCGACACCCGCCGGCTGGCCGACTGCTTCCCCGCGGTGGACTACTTCGAGAACAGCGGCCTGCCGTTCGTCGTCGCCCTCAACGGCTTCGACGGTCAGCAGCCGTACTCTCCGGACGAGGTACGCGAGGCGCTGCAGATCGGCCCGGACACTCCGATCATCACGACCGACGCCCGGCACCGCGCCGACGCCAAGTCCGCACTGATCACGCTGGTCGAGCACGCGCTGATGGCCCGCCTGCGGTAGGCCCGCCGACCGTCGCAGCCAAGTCGGCGGGTTTCTACGTCACTTGTAGTAGACGGATCGGAGCCGACTGTGTCCTTTGACACGGTCGGCTCCGCTGTTCATAACGTTTCGGCAGAGGAATCGGGTGGTGCCGACACGCGACGCGGTCAGCTGGTCTCACTGCGCGCACGAACGCCCCGTCTTTTGACGGGCCTCGCTCTTTATGACCGTTTTACGTGGGGCTTACATCACGTGTAACCCCCGCGTTCCACTGTTTGGAAGAGCGCTGGTCGCCGTGCTGGAATGCCAGAACTGCCCAATGGTCAAAGACGTACTCAGCAGTAGCGCGTACTTGATGACGACGGGGTTCTGAGACACAGCGGCACGACACAGGTGCCGACCGCCGAGAGGTTGTTGGTCGAGTGAGGCGAAGCAAGAGCAGTCCCGAGCCATCGGCCCGGGGCAACTTCACCCCGCCGCCGCGTGCAGCGGCGCCCGCCCCCACGCCCGCTGCGGAACCCAAGGCCGAGCCCGCGCCGAGCGGTGGCCGGTTCACGCCGCGCAACTGGCGGGTGCCCACCCGGCTGAACGCGATCCTGCTGATCCCCGTGCTGGTCGGCCTGGTCATGGGCGGCTTCCAGGTGAAGAGCTCGATCGACACCTGGCAGGACGCCCAGGACGCCGAGAACACCGCGCGCCTGGTGCGCGCCTCCCTCGGCTACGCCCACGCCCTCTACAACGAGCGCGACCTCACCGCGGCCCCGCTGCTGCAGGGCAAGGGCGACAAGGACGCCACCGTCATCCGGGCCCGCCAGGCCACCGACGAGGCGGCCGACGCCTTCGACCAGGCAGCCCAGAACATGCCCGCCAAGCCGGGCCTCGAACGCCGGCTGAAGGTGTTCCGCGAGCAGGAGCCCAAGCTCCAGACGCTGCGGGCGGCCGCGTACACCTCCAAGCTCAAGGGCGTGGAGACCGAGGAGGCCTACACCGGCGTCGCCCACCCCCTGATGGAGTTCGCCAACGAACTCGGTCTGGGCACCGGCAACATCACCTCCTACGGCCGTACCGTCTACGCGATCTCGCTGACGAAGGCCGCGCTCTCCCTGGAGCGCTCGATCGGCATGCACATGCTGGTCAAGCCGGGCCCTGAGCCCAGCCACCTGGCCAGCCAGCGCGTGGCGCTCTCCTCGTACGCCTACCTGGAGCGCATCGCGATCGAGGAGTACATCGGCGGCGGTACCGAGGCGGACGCGCAGAAGCTCGAGGACTCCGAGGCGAAGCTCAAGGAGGACGGCGCGGCCATGGCCAAGGAGGCCAAGGCCAAGGACCCGGACTACGTGGCGCCGCCGTCCAACCCGACGACGATGATCTCCGAGCTGGCCGGGCTGCAGTCCACGGACACCAGCGCGCGGGCCGAGCTGGCCCGGCAGGGCATCACGCCGGAGAACTGGTGGGCGGTCAACACCCTCAAGTTCGACGCGTACCAGAAGATCGAGTCGGACCTGGCCGACAAGGCGGTGTCCGAGGCCTCGGCGATCGCCGACGACGCCGAGCGCGACGCCTACATCACGGGTGCCGCGGTCGTGATCGCGCTGCTCGCCGCGTTCATCCTGGCCGGCATGGTGGCCCGCCAGATGAGCCGCTCGATGCGCCAGCTGCGCAACGCCGCCTTCGGCATCGCCGAGCAGCGACTGCCGATGCTGGTCGACCAGCTCTCCCGCACCGACCCGGGCCGGGTCGACACCCGGGTGCAGCCGATCCCGATCTCCTCGACCGACGAGATCGGCGAGGTCGCCCGCGCCTTCGACCAGGTGCACCGCGAGGCGGTGCGGCTCGCCTCCGAGCAGGCGCTGCTGCGGGGCAACATCAACGCGATCTTCACCAACCTGTCGCGCCGCAACCAGTCGCTGATCGAGGGCCAGCTGAGCCTGATCACCGACCTGGAGAACAACGAGGCCGACCCCGACCAGCTGGAGAACCTCTTCCGCCTGGACCACCTGGCCACCCGTATGCGCCGCAACGGCGAGAACCTCCTGGTCCTCGCCGGCGAGGAGCCCGGCCGCCGCTGGGACCAGCCGGTTCCGCTGGTCGACGTGCTGCGCGCCGCCTCCTCCGAGGTGGAGCAGTACGAGCGCATCGAGCTGTCCGGTGTGCCGGAGGCCGAGATCCACGGCCGCGCCGTGACCGACCTCGTGCACCTGCTCGCCGAGCTGCTCGAGAACGCCACCACGTTCTCCTCCCCGCAGACCAAGGTCCGGGTCACCGCGACCCGGCTGCCCGACGGCCGCGTGATGGTCGAGATCCACGACAAGGGCATCGGCCTGACCGCCGAGGACTTCGCGGACATCAACCACAAGCTGGCCAACCCGCCGACCGTGGACGCCGCGATCTCGCAGCGCATGGGCCTGTTCGTGGTCGGCCGGCTGTCCGACCGGCACGGCATCCGCGTCCAGCTGCGTCCCTCGGGCGAGCAGGCGGGCACCACCTCGCTGGTCATGCTCCCGGACGCCATCACCCACGGTGGCGGTGGCGAGCAGCAGCCGCGTGACGAGTTCACCGTGTCGCAGATCATCCCGGAGCAGAACTTCGGCGGCGAGAGCTTCGCGCAGGTCGGTCAGCCGATGCGGACCGCCGCCGAACTGGGCTTCGACGACAGCCGGTACGCCGAGATCCCCGACGACATACGCGAGCTGGACCCGGTCGGCCGTTCGCTGATGCGCGAGGAGCGCCGTGCGGCCCTGGAGGCCCAGTCGCACCCCGAGCTGCCGGGTCCGGCGGACCGCGGGGGCGAGGGGAACACCGAGGCCACCGGCTTCCAGGACCGGTTCGCCGGTCAGCAGCCCGGGTACGACCAGGCCCACGACGGCTACCGGCAGCAGCCGAACGGCGGGTACCAGGAGCCGTCCAACGGCACGTACCAGGAGCAGTCGAACGGCGCCTACGACCAGCGGTCGGCGAACGGCGGCTACGACCAGCAGTCCGCCAACGGCATGTACGACCAGCAGTCGGCGAACGGCACCTACGACCAGCAGTCGGCGTACGTCGACCAGCAGCAGGCCTACCGGGAACCGCAGCAGGCGTCGTACGACGAGCAGTACTACGCGCCGAACGGCACCGCGCCGGAGTCCGGGAACTACTCGCCCTTCGAACAGCGGCGCCACCAGGACGACTGGCCCCAGCAGGACGGATACCAGAACGGATATCCGGACCAGTACCCCTCGGGTGCCCCGCAGGCGCAATCCGCGCAGGCCGCTGACGTGAACGAGGCGGACCGCGTAGGCTTCGACCGTCCGGGGCCGGCCCCCTCCGCCCCCCACGACCTGACCGACGCCGGTCTCCCCCGCCGCGGATCCACCGCGGGCGGCGCGGGCGAGGCGGGGCCCGTGGGCCAGGAGACGCCGGCCGCCGCACCGGGGGCGGGCGGCGAGGACTCCTGGCGGTCGGCCAACGACGACCGCTGGCAGCAGGCTTCGGCGCTGCGCAAGCCCAAGGCGGGCGGGGTGACCTCCTCGGGTCTGCCGCGGCGGGTGCCGAAGGCCAACCTGGTCGAAGGCGCCGCCGAGACCACTCCCCAGGGAGGCCCCCAGGTCTCCCGCGCTCCGGAGGACGTCCGGGGCAGGCTGAGCAACCTGAGGCGCGGCGTCGAGCGAGGCCGCAACGCAGGCAGTGAAACGAACGGCCAGGACACAAGGAATGAACACCGTGGTCCTGACAGCACCTACAACCAGGAGCGTTAGTGTGAGCCCGATGAGCCAGGCGGCGCAGAACCTGAACTGGTTGATCACCAACTTCGTGGACAACACCCCGGGGGTGTCCCACACGGTGGTGGTCTCCGCCGACGGACTCCTTCTGGCGATGTCCGAAGGGTTCCCTCGCGACCGAGCCGATCAGCTCGCGGCCGTCGCCTCCGGCCTGACCTCGCTGACCGCCGGTGCCTCGCGCATCTTCGAGGGCGGCAGCGTGAACCAGACGGTTGTGGAGATGGAGCGTGGATTCCTCTTCATCATGTCCATTTCCGACGGCTCGTCCCTCGCGGTTCTCGCACACCCCGAGGCGGACATCGGTCTCATTGGGTACGAGATGGCCCTTCTGGTGGACCGTGCCGGCACGGTCCTGACGCCCGATCTGCGGGCGGAGCTCCAAGGGAGCCTTCTCAACTAAAGGACAGACGGTGCGTTTTGGCGTCCCGTGGCCGTAAAGTTTCGGGACGCGGCTCCACAGCGATGGGTGCCAGGCACAGTCGGAGGAGGAACACGTGGCAACACCCCCAGGCGGTCCGTCATCGGGCAACTGGTCGTACGGCCCTGGACAGGGCCAAGGCGACGGCTCGGCGAACGGGTACGGCTACCCCTCCGTACCGAGTCACCGGCAGCCGTACGCGCCGCAGGGCCCCGGCCCTTCGCCGTACGACCAGCCGCAGGCTCCGCGCATCCAGCCGGTGCAGCCGCAGCGCCGCACCCCTGAGCCGGCGCCCGCCGGGGCGTCGAACAACCCCCTGGTGCGCCCGTACGCCATGACGGGTGGCCGCACCAGGCCCCGGTACCAGCTCGCCATCGAGGCACTGGTGCACACCACCGCGCAGCCGCACCAGATGCAGGGCCAGCTGCCCGAGCATCAGCGGATCTGCAACCTCTGCCGGGAGATCAAGTCGGTGGCCGAGGTCTCGGCCCTCCTGACGATCCCTCTCGGCGTGGCCAGGATCCTCGTCGCCGACTTGGCGGAGGCGGGACTGGTCGCCATCCATCAGCCCGGCGGCGACGAGAGCGCCGGCGGCCAGCCAGACGTGACACTGCTCGAAAGGGTGCTCAGTGGACTTCGCAAGCTCTAGCGGCGGTCCTTCCCGCTCCACCACTTCCGCGAAGATCGTGGTGGCGGGCGGCTTCGGCGTGGGCAAGACCACGTTCGTCGGCGCTGTCTCGGAGATCAACCCGCTGCGCACAGAGGCCGTGATGACATCCGCTTCGGCGGGTATCGACGACCTCACCCACACGGGGGACAAGACGACCACCACGGTCGCCATGGACTTCGGCCGCATCACGCTCGACCAGGACCTGATCCTGTACCTGTTCGGTACGCCGGGCCAGGACCGGTTCTGGTTCATGTGGGACGACCTGGTGCGCGGCGCCATCGGTGCGATCGTGCTGGTCGACACGAGGCGGCTCGCCGACTGCTTCCCCGCCGTCGACTACTTCGAGAACAGCGGCCTGCCGTTCGTCATCGCGCTGAACGGCTTCGACGGTCAGCAGCCGTACAACCCGGACGAGGTCCGGGAGGCGCTGCAGATCGGCCCGGACACCCCGATCATCACGACGGACGCGCGGCATCGGGCCGACGCCAAGTCGGCGCTGATCACTCTCGTGGAGCACGCGCTGATGGCCCGCCTGCGCTGAGGACTGCGTCCAGCCTGCGGGCGTCGTGCCGGGGCCTCGAGGCTCCGCTGTGCCGGGTTGCGACACGCCCCCTGCGGCCACTGGGCTGCCGGGGGCGGTTTCGTCGCCGGGTGCGGGTGGTTCGTGGCTGGTCGCGCCCGCGCGGCGGAGCCGTATCGACACGGCCCCGCGCCCCTGGGGCGTTCACCGAGCCCGGCGCGACAAGAGAGGCCCCTCCGAGTGGAGGGGCCTTTCTTGTTGCTCGGGTCAGCGCCAGCTGTGCGGGGCGCGGAAGCCGGGCTCGCGCTCCAGGCGGCGCCAGCCCGCGCGGGCCCGGCCGCCGCCGTGGGCCGGGGCGATCTCGACGGGGCGGGCGGCGGCACGGGCCAGGAGGAGGGCCGTGATGGCGGCGACTTCCTCGGGCTCGGCGTGGCCCTTCTCGACGCGGATGTCGGGAGTGGACATGAAGGTGGCTCCTCGGGTCACTGCGGCGGGTTGCCGTGCTTGCGGGAGGGCAGGTCGGCGTGCTTGGTGTGGAGCATCGCCAGGGACTTGATCAGCACCTCACGGGTCTCGGCGGGGTCGATGACGTCGTCGACCAGGCCGCGCTCGGCCGCGTAGTAGGGGTGCATCAGCTCGGACTTGTACTCCTTGACCATGCGCGCCCGCATCGCCTCGGGGTCCTCGGCGTCGGCGATCTGCCGGCGGAAGATGACGTTGGCGGCGCCCTCGGCGCCCATGACGGCGATCTCGTTGGTCGGCCAGGCGTAGGTGAGGTCGGCGCCGATGGACTGGCTGTCCATCACGATGTAAGCACCGCCGTACGCCTTCCGCAGGATGAGCGAGATCCGCGGCACGGTCGCGTTGCAGTACGCGTACAGCAGTTTGGCGCCGTGGCGGATGATGCCGCCGTGTTCCTGGTCGACGCCGGGCAGGAAGCCGGGTACGTCCAGAAGGGTGACGATCGGGATGTTGAAGGCGTCGCACATCTGCACGAAGCGCGCCGCCTTCTCGGACGCCTCGATGTCCAGGACGCCGGCCAGGGCCTGCGGCTGGTTGGCGACGATGCCGACGACCTGACCGTCCAGGCGGGCGAGGGCGCAGATGATGTTGCGGGCCCAGCGCTCGTGGACCTCCAGGTACTCGCCCTCGTCGACGAGTTCCTCGATGACCTTGGCCATGTCGTACGGGCGGTTGCCGTCCGCCGGGACCAGGTCGAGGAGCACGTCGCTGCGGCGGTCGGCGGGGTCCGAGGACTCGTGGCGGGGCGGGTTCTCCCGGTTGTTCTGCGGGAGGAGGGAGAGGAGGTAGCGGACCTCGGCGAGGCAGGTCTCCTCGTCGTCGTAGGCGAAGTGGCACACGCCGGAGGTCTCGGCGTGCACGTCCGCGCCGCCCAGGCCGTTCTGGGTGATCTCCTCGCCGGTGACCGCCTTGACCACGTCCGGGCCCGTGATGAACATCTGCGAGGTCTCACGGACCATGAAGACGAAGTCGGTGAGGGCGGGGCTGTAGGCCGCGCCGCCCGCGCACGGGCCGAGCATCACGCTGATCTGCGGGATGACCCCGGACGCCTTGGTGTTGCGCTGGAAGATGCCGCCGTACCCGGCGAGCGCGGACACGCCCTCCTGGATACGGGCGCCGGCGCCGTCGTTCAGCGACACCAGCGGGGCGCCGGCCGCGATGGCCATGTCCATGATCTTGTGGATCTTCGTGGCGTGCGCCTCGCCGAGCGCACCGCCGAAGATCCGGAAGTCGTGGGCGTAGACGAAGACCGTACGGCCCTCGACCGTGCCCCAGCCGGTGATGACGCCGTCGGTGTGCGGCTTCTTGGCCTCCAGGCCGAAACCGGTGGCACGGTGCCGCCGCAACTGCTCGACCTCGCGGAAGGAGCCCGCGTCCAGCAGCAGCTCGATCCGCTCACGCGCCGTCAGCTTGCCCTTGGCGTGCTGCGCCGCCGTCGCCTTCTCGCTCGGTCCGGCCAGCGCCTGCGCACGGATCTCGTGCAGCTCGGCCACTCGCCCGCGCGCGTCCGTCGGCTCACCCGGCGCCTCATCCAAAACGGTCATGTAGCGACTCTACGAAGCGGACCCGGGAATGCGAGCCGTCGACTCCGTACAGTCTCCGGCCCGTTTTCCTGGTAGCACCGAACAGAATCCCCACCGCATGCAGCCTTTTCGACTGCTCAGGGGGTCTCTGCCTTGTAGGGGTCGCACAAAGCCGTCAGCTGAGAGTCACCTCACATTCGTGCGTGGTACATACCACCCCTGGAGTGACGCGGAGGTGCAGCCGGCGGCCCGTCCGGAGGATCTCGACCGTCTCGTCGGCCCGTAGCACCGCTCCCGCCGGGTGCTCCCAGATGATCTCCAGGGGCTCCCCCGTGCGCGGCGGTTCGCTCACGCAGAGCGTAGCGGTACGGCCCCGGCGGCGGACCAGCACGCTCGCCCCGGCCGTCGCGGTGAGCGGGCCCGCGGTGCCGGCCTGCCAGAAGTTGGCGGCCGTGAACCCGAGGGAGGGCACGGCCACCGCCTGGCACCGACCGTCGTTGGCGAGGATCCCCAGCCAGCGGCGGTCGGCCGCCCGACGCGCGACCGTCCCCCGGGGGGCGCCCGGCATCACGGTGTAGACGTAGTCGGCGCCGGCCGGGTCCGTGCCGTGGTCGAGCCAGAGGGTCTGCCGGCGCCGGGTGCGGCGCTCGGTGGTACTGGTGCTGTTGATGTCGGACCAGGCACCGGTGCGGTCCTCGCGCAGCGTCCGCAGGCCGCGCTCGGGCACGATCCAGCCGCCGTGGCCCTCCAGGTGGGCCCAGTCCCGGCCGCGTACGAGGGCCTGGGTGCCGCCCTCCCCCAGGTTGCGGTCGTCCACCACCGTCTCCACCGGGACGCCGTCCGAGCACGTGATGCCGGCGCCCAGGCAGACCACGGCGTCGTGCAGGAAGAACCAGGACTTGCGGGCCTCCAGGGTCGAGCCGAGGCCCTTCAGGTGCTGTCCCACGGCGGCGTACTCGCCGTCGGTCGTGCCGCCCACCCAGCGCACGTCGGGTTTGGGCGCACCCCATTCGCCGCCCGCCCGGTCGGCGAGGCGCTTGGTGGAGACGGTGGTCCCGGGCAGCCGGTACCAGTCGGCGGTCGGCCAGAACCAGTCCGTGTACTGATCGGACGGGGTCCCGTTCGCCCACCAGGTGAGCATCCCCGCGCCGGTGTGCCAGCCGCGCGGGTTCTCGCCGTTGCCGCACTCGTAGTGGGCGATGCGGTCGCTGGCCATGGCGAGGGCCGCCGTGAAGGCGGGGCGGCGGTGGACGGCGCGGTCCATGGCGGCGAAGAGGTGGTGCCCCGTGGGGTCGGGCGCGGCCTCGCCGGGGGCGTCGGCGATCGCGTGCAGCCGGGCCAGGTCGGCGACCGGGAACTGGGGCGCGGTGAGCAGCGGCGTGACGGTGTCGCGCGCGATCCAGCCCTTGATCCGGGCGTACCAGCGTTCGCGCTCGGCGTCGCTCGCGCCGCCCGCGAGGACCGCCATGGCGGCGATGAGCTGCTGTCCGTGGAAGTGGTCGCTGCGCATGACGTGCAGGTCGTCGCTTGCCAGGTAACCCCGGCTGATCGCGCGGCCGTTGACCACGTCCATGACCAGGCCGTCGTGGATCAGGGGCGCGTAGGCGCGCTCGACGCTGTCCAGGACGGTCTGCCTGCCCGGGTCCGTCACCTCCCACGGAGAGCCGGCCAGCAGGGTGAAGAGCCTGCCCAGTCCGTCGAGCATGACCTGGCCGTACGTCCCCGAGTAGGCGACCCAGGTGTGCTGGACGAACGAGCCGTCGGCGTAGAGCCCGTCGCCCTCGGTGACGTACGGGAAGACCGGCGAGAGGGCGTCGCGGGCCAGGGCGAGCTTGGCGGGGGCCCGGCCCAGGACGCCGCGCAGGGCGACGGAGCGGCACAGGTCGACGCGGTTGGCGCCGGTGGAGGTGCCGGAGTAGTCGCCGAGCATCGCGTCGGGGACGAAGTGGTCGACGGCGGCGCAGGCGGCGGCGACGCGTTCGGCCCCGAGGTGGTCGTGGAGGGCGGCCGTGATGTCCATCAGGAGGCGGGGACTGCCGATCTGCCACTCCCACCAGTTGCCGTAGCGGGTGGTGCCGGGGTGGTAGACGGTCGCCGAGAGGTGGTCCAGGCCGCGCAGGATGTCGGCAAGGAGGGCAGGGTCGCCGGTGCAGCCGGTGCCCTCCTGGACGTACGCCTCGGTCATCGTCCACAGGCGGCCGTAGGCGAAGGTGATGCCGGCGGGCGGGTCGAAGGGGTGGCCGGGCCACAGGGAGGTGGGGGTGGGCGCCATGGTGGCGCGGTGGACGCGGGCGCGTTCGCCGGTCTCGGCGAGGCGGGAGGCGTACGGCTCGGCGGCCGGGTCGTACCCGCTGCCGAGGGCGATGCCGAGCCAGCGCAGGCGGAGGGCGTCGTAGGGGTCGGCCGCGGCGGCCGCGGCCCGGGGCACGGCCGAGAGGGCGGCGGCGGCCGCGGTGGCGAGCAGGACCGCGCGGCGGCTGGGAGCGGTGGGGCGCTGTGGGGTCATGCTCATGCCGTCTATCACGCCCGGGGCCGCGGGGGAACGGCACCGCGACACGTTCGAGCGAAGTGGTTGATGGTTTGACGGAATAGCCCTAGAGTCGTGCTCGTTGAACTGGTTGAACATTCAACATCAATACCTTCTCCGGAGGACACCATGACCGCGACCGCCGACCTCTCCACGCTCACCGGCGACTACACCGTCGACCCCGCCCACACGACGATCGGCTTCACGGCCCGCCACGCCATGGTCACGAACGTCAAGGGCAAGTTCCTGGACTTCACCGGCACGCTGCACCTGGACGGCGCCGACCCGTCCCGCTCCACCGCGTCCCTGGACATCACCATGGACAGCATCGACACGGGCTCCCCCGACCGCGACGGGCACCTCAGGAGCGCGGACTTCTTCAACACGGGCGAACACCCGACGATGACCTTCCGCTCCACCAAGGCGGAGTCCCTGGGCGGCGACGACTACCGCATCACCGGTGACCTGTCGATCCTCGGCACGACCAGGCCGCTCACCATCGACCTGGAGTACTACGGCGCGGCCAAGGACCCGTTCGGCAACGAGCGCGTCGGCTTCGAGGGCAAGGCGGAGATCAAGCGCTCGGAGTGGGGCCTCACCTGGAACGCGGCCCTGGAGACGGGCGGCGTGCTGGTCTCCGACAAGATCAAGCTGAACTTCGACATCTCGGCGATCCGGCAGGCCTGACGCTCCGCACCCCTCGGCGGCGAACTCGATCTCGGCAGCGGCCCGGACCCGGATACGGCGTCCGGGCCGGCCCATTCGCGCAAGACGGCGCTGCGCGAGGCTATCGAGCGGTCCGCCGGGACGAGGTCACCGTCCGCCTCGGTCCGCACGGCGCCCGGTGGGCCATGGCGACCGCGCCGTTTCCGCATGCCGGTGACGAGGAGCGCGGAGTTCGGGGACGCGGGCTCACCGCAGCGGCGCACCCCTGGTGACCGCCGCCCGTCTCACCCGCCCAGCAGCTCCCGCGCCCGGTCCAGAGCCTGGCCGAAGGGGTCGGGCAGGACGCCCAGCCCGTACGAGACCAGGGCGCCCTCGTGCAGCAGCATCAGCGCGCCCCCGAGGCGCTGCGCACCGGCCGGGTCCAGCTCCCCGGCGAGCCGGGTGAACAGGCCGAGCATCCACCGCTTCTGCCCCGTGATGACCGGGTAGGCCGGGTGGGCCGGGTCGCTGATCTCCGCGTGCGCGTTGATCATGCTGCACCCCCTGCGCCCGTGGTCCTCCGCCCATACGCGCGAGGCCTCGAACACCTCGAGGATCCGGGCGGCCGGCCCCTGCTCCGCGACCGCGTCGAGCCGGTCCGCGAGCAGCGCGCGCCAGCGCTCGTCCCGTCCGGCCAGGTACTCCACGACGATCTGCTCCTTGGAGCCGAACCGGTCGTACAGCGTCTTCTTGGTCACCCCCGCCTCGGCGGCGACGAGGTCGACGCCCACGGCGTGGATGCCGTGCTCGTAGAACAGCCGCTCTGCGGCCTCCAGCACCCGCCGGGCGCCGGGCGTCATCCGGACGCGGTGCGGTGTCTCTTCTGGACCCATGCCAGCAAGTATACCGGTCTGTATAGTGGGTACTCCGCACGAGTAAACCGATCTGTCTACTTCGACTTACGGACTACGGACTCTGGATGTGGTCGACATGAACGCCTTGCTCTCGGTCTCCTTCGTGCTCTGCTGGAGCTCCGGCTTCATCGGCGCCAAGCTGGGCGCGGGGACCGCCGACGCGAGCACGCTGCTGATGTGGCGCTTCCTGCCGCTCGCCGTGCTCCTGGTGGCCGCCGCGGCCTTCTCCCGGTCGGCGTGGCGCGGCCTGACGCCCCGGGCCGCCGGCCGTCAGATCGCCGTCGGGGCGCTGTCGCAGAGCGGCTACCTGCTCAGCGTCTACTACGCCATCCAGCTCGGCGTCTCCAGTGGCACCACCGCCCTGATCGACGGCGTCCAGCCCCTCGTGGCCGGCGCGCTCGCCGGGCCGCTGCTGCGGCAGTACGTCTCGCGCCGGCAGTGGCTGGGACTCTGGCTGGGCCTGGCCGGCGTCGCCACGGTCACCGTGGCCGATGCCGGGGCGGCGGGGGCGGACGTGCCCTGGTGGGCGTACTTCGTGCCCTTCCTCGGCATGCTGTCGCTGGTGGCGGCCACCTTCCTGGAGGGCCGCTCACGCGCGCCGGTGCCGCCCCGGGTGTCGCTGACGATCCACTGCGCGACCAGCGCGGTCCTCTTCTCGGCCCTGGCGGCCGGTACCGGGGCCGCGGCGCCGCCCGCCGACTCCTCGTTCTGGCTGGCGACCGCCTGGCTGGTGGTGCTGCCCACCTTCGGCGGCTACGGGCTGTACTGGCTGATCCTGCGCCGCTCCGGCATCACCGAGGTCAACACCCTCATGTTCCTCATGGCGCCGGTCACGGCCGTGTGGGGCGCCCTGATGTTCGGCGAGCCCTTCGGCCCCCAGACCGCCGCCGGCCTCGCGGTCGGCCTCGCCGCCGTGGTCGTCGTCCGGCACCGGGGCGGAGCGGGCCGGACGCGGCGGTGGCACGCGCGCTCCGGGGTCCGGCCTGCTGCTGCCGCGCGGCCGACTGAGGTCAGGCGTTGACGCCCGACGCGAGCACGCCCGCCGCGAGCGCGAGCGCCTCAGAAGCCGCCGCCGAAGTCGCCGCCGCCCCCGCCGAAACCGCCTCCACCGCCGAAGTCACCGCCGCCGAAGCCGCCGCCGAAGTCGCCGGGGTCGAAGTCGCCGCCCGAGACGTCACCGCCCTCGTAGCCGCCGAAGTCGCCGTACCCGGTGCCGTAGCCCGCTCCGTAGGCGGGGCCCGCCATCATGCCGCCCAGCATGGTGCCGACCAGCAGGCCGGGCAGGATGCCGCCGCCGAAGTAGCCGCCCGCCCAGGGGCCGTAGGCCGGGCCCGCGTCCCAGTAGGGGCGGCGGCCGTACTCGGTGTCCACCTCGCGGATCATCGGGTCCCGCCCGTCGGCCAGCCGGGCCCGGTCGGCCGCGCAGACCGGGACCTCACGGGTGACTCCGCCCGGCGGCGTCCAGGTGGCGTCGGCGACCGACGGGCCGTGGCGCGGGTCGAAGAAGCAGGGTGGCCGGCGTTCGGGCAGCGGCCTGCCCTCGCGCCGGGCGGCGAGTTGGGTGAGCGAGAAGCGGCCGTCCTCCACCGCCTGGGTGACGGCCCGCACGTCCTCGGGTCTGCGGGCGTTCGCCATGTACGTCTTCGCCTGCTCGTAGGCGTCCAGGGCACGTTCGTAGTCCGCCCGCATCGCGTCGTCGGCACCCGGTTCCGCCGGGTGGAAGTCCAGGCGGTCCAGCTCTTCGCCGAACGCCGTGATGTCCTCGTCGACCACCACCCGCAGCCGCTCCAGTGCCTCCCGCTGCTCCGCCTCGCGGCGGTGCCGGTTGCGCCGGGTGAGCGCGTAGACGCCCGCGCCGCCGACGACCACCACCGCACCGGCGGTGATCAGGGCGCCGGTGGGCGCGGAGGCACCGCCGGAGTCCCAGGACGAGGGGGCGGAGCCGCGCACGCTGCGCAGCGCGTCGTCGACGAAGTCGTTGAGCTGGGCCTTGGGATCGCCCGCGCCCTGCACGGCGGTGACCAGGTTCTGCACGCCCTGGCGGCTCAGCACGCTGCTGTCGGCGCGGGCGTCGAAGCGGTCGCCCAGGCGGACGCCGTACAGACCGGTGATGCCGGTCTCGGTGCGGAGGTTCTGGAAGAGGTTCCCGGTCGGGTAGCCCTCCGGGAGGACCGCGACGAAGACGGGTTCGCCCGCGTCCTCGATCTTGTCGGCGAGCGCGTCCGCGTCCGACCGCGACAGCAGGTCGGAGGCGGCCGGGTCGACGTACACGGGACTCTCGCGCAGGGCCGCGCCGATCTCGGAGACGTCGGTCTGCGCCTGGGCGCCCGGCGCACCGGTCATCAGCAGCGCGAGCGCGGCGACGACCGGCGCGATCAGGAGGCGTATGAGGACTTGCGGTCGGACGTCCTTCATACGTGTGGCGTACCCGAATGGGCATCGATCAGACATAAAGCGCAGAGATATCGACCGGGCCGCGGCCGCTCACTCGGCCGGAGTGACCCCCGCCCGCAGCAGCCCGTACGTGTAGGCGTCCTCCAGGGCCTGCCACGAGGCGGCGATGACGTTCTCCGCGACGCCCACCGTGGCCCACTCCCCCGTGCCGTCCGACGTGGAGATGAGGACCCTGGTCGTGGACTGGGTGCCGTGCACGCCCTCCAGGATGCGGACCTTGTAGTCGACCAGGTCGAGCTTGGCCAGCTCCGGGTAGATCTTCTCCAGGGCGACGCGCAGGGACCGGTCCAGGGCGTTGACCGGGCCGTTGCCCTCGGCGGTGGCGACGATGCGCTCGCCCTTGGCCCAGAGCTTGACCGTGGCCTCGTTGGCGTGGCTGCCGTCGGGGCGGTCCTCGGTGATCGCGCGCCAGGACTCGACCTCGAAGTACTTCAGCGGCCTGCCCTCGGCCTCGGCGCGCAGCAGCAGCTCGAAGCTGGCGTCGGCGGCCTCGTAGCTGTAGCCCGCCAGCTCGCGCTCCTTGACCCGCTCCACGACCCGGCCGACCAGTTCCCGGTCGCCGCCGAGGTCGATGCCGAGTTCCTTGCCCTTCAGCTCGATGGAGGCCCGGCCGGCCATGTCGGAGACCAGCATCCGCATGGTGTTGCCGACCAGTTCCGGGTCGATGTGCTGGTAGAGGTCCGGGTCGACCTTGATCGCGGAGGCGTGCAGGCCGGCCTTGTGGGCGAAGGCGGAGACGCCGACGTAGGGCTGGTGGGTGGAGGGGGTGAGGTTGACGACCTCGGCGACGGCGTGCGAGATGCGGGTCATCTCCCGCAGCCGGCCCTCGGGCAGGACCCGCATGCCGTACTTCAGCTCCAGCGCGGCCACGACCGGGAACAGGTTGGCGTTGCCCACCCGCTCGCCGTACCCGTTGGCCGTGCACTGGACGTGGGTCGCGCCCGCGTCCACGGCGGCGAGGGTGTTGGCGACCGCGCAGCCGGTGTCGTCCTGGGCGTGGATGCCGAGCCGGGCACCGGTGTCGGCGAGCACCGTGGCGACCACGGCCTGCACCTGCGCCGGGAGCATGCCGCCGTTGGTGTCGCACAGGATGACGACGTCGGCGCCGGCCTCCGAGGCGGTGCGCACGACGGACTTCGCGTACTCGGGGTTGGCGCGGTAGCCGTCGAAGAAGTGCTCGCAGTCGACGAAGACCCGGCGGCCCTGCGCCTTGAGGTGGGAGACCGTGTCGGCGACCATCGCGAGGTTCTCGTCCAGCGTGGTGCGCAGCGCCAGCTCGACGTGCCGGTCGTGCGACTTGGCGACCAGGGTGATCACCTCGGCGCCGGAGTCGAGCAGCGCCTTGACCTGGTGGTCCTCGGCGGCGGTCGCGCCGGCGCGGCGGGTGGAGCCGAAGGCGACCAGCTGGGCGTGGCGGAAGTCGATCTCCTGCCGGGCGCGGGCGAAGAACTCGGTGTCCCGCGGGTTGGCGCCGGGCCAGCCGCCCTCGATGAAGCCCACACCGAAGTCGTCCAGGTGCCGTGCGATGGCCAGCTTGTCCGCGACCGTGAGGTTGATGCCCTCGCGCTGCGCGCCGTCGCGCAGGGTGGTGTCGAAGACGTGGAACGAATCGTCGAGTTCGCTGGGTGCGGTCATGATCTGAAGGCTCCTGTTGGGGATCTCGGTCTACCGGAATGACCGGTTCCACCGTCCGTCTATGATCCCTCGCGCTCTCTTCCCGGCTCGGGGTGGGTCCAGGAAAACGAAAAACCCCTCGCGGGTGCGAGAGGTCTGCGCGCGGGTCGAGGACGACGGTGTCCACCCGTACCTGGTCGTACGTGGTGGTCACTGCGGACCGGCGCGCCTGCTGCCAATAATCATGGCGAACGAGAGCACGCGGGAAGTCTGGCACATCCCTCCCGCCGTCCACAGCCCGTCTCAGGATGCGGGCGACGGGCGTCCGGATCAGGACGGTGCGAGGAGCCCGTCGGCGAGGAACTCCCGTACGTGGCCGAGCACCTGCTCGCGGTCCGTGCCGCGCAGGCCGATCGCCACGTGGATGGCGAAGCCGTCGAGGAGGGCCCGCAGCCGGGACGCGAAGCGGTCGGGGTCGACGGGACGGAACTCGCCGCGGGAGATGCCCTCGGCCAGCAGGGCGACCAGGTCGCGGTGCCAGGCGCCCTCGATGGCCGCCTGCCGGTCGCGGGCCTCGTCCGGGGCGTTCTGCGACCGGTTCCAGACCTCCAGCCACAGCGTCCAGTGCGGGTCGCGGTGACCGTCGGGGACGTACAGCTCGACATAGGCGCCGAGGCGTGCCGCGGCGGTGCCGGGCCGGGTGAGCAGCCGGCCGCGTTCGGCGCCGAGGCGGCCCTCGCTCCACTCCAGGGTGCGCAGCAGCAGCTCGTCCTTGGAGCCGAAGTAGTACAGGAGGTGGCCGCTGCTCATGCCGACCTCGCGGCCGAGCGCCGCCATGGTGAGCTTCTCCAGGCCGCGCTCGGCGATCATCTCCATGGCGGCGGCCAGCACGTCCTCCCGCGGCGGGGCCTGCCTGCGCCCACCACCGGCCATCTGCTGCTCCTACGTCCTCGGCTGCTGCTGCGTGATGCAGTGGATGCCCCCGCCACCCGCGAAGATCGTACGCGCGTCCACCAGGGTCACCGTGCGGCCCGGGTGGAGGCGGCGGAAGATGCCCGCCGCGAGTTCGTCGTTCGGGTCGCCGAAGGCGCACAGCACGACGCCGTTGTTGCACAGGTAGTGGTTGATGTACGAGTAGTCGACCCAGTCGCCCTCCTCGTCCTTGAGGACCGTCGGGGCGGGCACCTCGACGACCTCCAGGCGGCGGCCCCTGGCGTCGGTCTCGCCGCGCAGGATCTCCAGGTACGTCCGGGAGCGGGCGTGGTCGGGGTGGCGCGGGTCGCGCTGGCTGTGCACGACGACGGTGCCCGGCCGCGCGAACGCCGCGACGATGTCGACGTGGCCCTGGGTGCCGTACCTGCCGTAGTCGCCGCTGAGGCCGTGCGGGAGCCAGATCGCCTTGGTGGTGCCGAGCTTGGCGTGGATCTCCGTCTCGACCTGCTCGCGGGTCCAGCCGGGGTTGCGGCCGGAGCCGAGCTGGACGGTGTCGGTCAGCAGGACCGTGCCCTCGCCGTCGACGTGGATCGCGCCGCCCTCGTTGACGAGCGTGCTGCTCAGTACGGAGGCGGTGGCGAGGTCGGCGACATGGCGGGCGATCTTGGAGTCGTGCTCCCAGCGGGCCCAGTCCTGGGCGCCCCAGCCGTTGAACACCCAGTCCACGGCGGCGAGCCCGCCCCGCCCGTCCGTCACGAAGGTCGGACCGATGTCCCGCATCCAGGCGTCGTCCAGCTCGCGCTCCACCAGCTCGACGTCCGGGCCGAGCAGCTCGCGCGCGCTGTCGCCCTGGCCGGGCCCGTGCACCATCGTCACCGGCTCGAAGCGGCGCACCGCGCGGGCGACGGATGCCCAGGCCGCACGGGCCCCGGCCAGCTCCTCGTCGTCGGTGAACGTCGCGTTGGGGCCGGGCCAGGCCATCCAGGTGCGTTCGTGCGGGGCCCACTCGGGGGGCATGCGGAAGGTCATGGAGGCGTCCCAGGGGGGTCAGAGGAAGTAGAGGCGGTTGAGGGAGACCGACTCGGCGGGGTCGGAGCGCAGCGGGTCGCCGTCGAGGGTGACCAGGCCGGTCCGCTGGTCGACGTCGACCGCGCCGGTACGGGAGTTCAGCCGCAGGTCGGCCGGGCCGATGCCGCGGGTGCCGCGCACGGCGACCCGGCGGCGTCGGGTCGGCATGGTGTCGCCGCCCTGGTCGAGGGCGGCCTGTGCGACGAAGGCCACCGATATCTCGGCGGGCGTGGCACCGTGCGCGCCGAACTGGGGGCCGAGGACGAGGGGTTCGCAGGTGTCGGTGGCCGCGTTCGGGTCGCCGACCACGCCGTACGCCGGGAAGCCCGACTTGAGGACGAGCTGCGGCTTGGCGCCGAAGTGGTCCGGGCGCCACAGCACGATGTCGGCGAGCTTGCCGACCTCGATGGAGCCGACCTCGTGGGCGAGACCGTGGGCGATGGCGGGGTTGATGGTCAGCTTCGCCATGTAGCGCAGGACGCGGTCGTTGTCGTCGTCCCCGTCCGCGCCGAACTGGGCCTTCATCTTGCCGGCCATGGCGAAGGTGCGGCGGACGGTCTCCCCGGCGCGGCCCATGCCCTGCGCGTCGGAGGAGGTGATGCCGATGGCGCCCAGGTCGTGCAGCACGTCCTCGGCACCCATGGTCCCGGCGCGGATGCGGTCGCGGGCCATGGCGGCGTCGCCCGGCAGGTCGGTCTTGAGGTCGTGGACGGAGACG
This sequence comes from Streptomyces sp. BK208, assembly GCF_004364245.1. Lineage (GTDB taxonomy): Bacteria > Actinomycetota > Actinomycetes > Streptomycetales > Streptomycetaceae > Streptomyces. Next base: position 205,752 of record NZ_SOAV01000012.1, read on the forward strand.
ATCATGCCGTAGTGCTCGGCGACCGCGTCCCGGCCGAAGGGCAGCGTGGGGTTGGTGGAGGAGCCGATGACGTTGGGGACGCCGGCCATCTTCAGCACGTTGGGGACGTGTCCCCCGCCGCAGCCCTCGATGTGGAAGGCGTGGATGGTGCGGCCCTCCAGGACGCGGAGGGTGTCCTCCACGGAGAGGCACTCGTTCAGGCCGTCGCTGTGCAGGGCGACCTGGACGTCGTGCTCCTCGGCGACGCGCAGCGCGGTGTCCAGGGCGCGGGTGTGGGCGCCCATGTCCTCGTGCACCTTGAACCCGGATGCCCCGCCCTCGGCCAGCGCCTCGATCAGCGGGGCCTCGTGGGACGAGGAGCCCCGGCCCAGGAAGCCGATGTTGACCGGCCAGGCGTCGAAGGCACCGAAGGCGTGCTTCAGCGCCCAGGGGGAGTTGACGCCGACGCCCCAGACCGGGCCGAACTCCTGCCCGATGACCGTCGTCACGCCGGAGGCCAGCGACGCCTCCATGATGCGCGGGGAGAGCAGGTGGACGTGGGTGTCCACGGCTCCGGCGGTGGCGATGAGCCCCTCGCCGGACACGATCGAGGTGCCCGTGCCGACCACGACGTCGACACCGTCGAGGGTGTCGGGGTTCCCGGCCCGGCCTATGGCGTGGATACGCCCCTCGCGGATGCCGATCGACACCTTGCGGATGCCCTGGGCCGCGTCGATGACGACGACGTTGCTGATGACGACGTCGCAGGTCTCGCGGACGGCGGCGGCCTTGAGGTGCAGCCCGTCGCGGGCGGTCTTGCCGAACCCGGCGAGGAACTCGTCGCCGTGGCGCTGCGCGTCGGACTCGACGCGGATCACCAGCCCCGAGTCGCCGAGGCGGAGCCGGTCTCCGGCGCGGGGGCCGTGGGTGGCGGCGTATTCGTACGGGGTGAGGCGGCGGGCCTCGGCGGGGTGCCCTCCGGGGCGGCTCATCGCGGTCCCTCCTCTGAGGTGACTCCGAGGTATCCGCAGGCGGCGGCCCGGCGCAGTGCCTCCTGTTTCGCGCCCGGCGCGTCCAGCGGTCCGTCCACCAGCCCCGCGAACCCGATGGCGACGCGCGCACCGCCGATCGGCAGGAGCCCCACCTCGACGTGTTCGCCGGGGCCGAAGCGGACCGAGGACCCGGCCGGGACGGCGAGACGCATGCCGTAGGCCCGCTCGCGGTCGAAGTCCAGCCGCGGGTTGGCCTCGAAGAAGTGGAAGTGCGAGGTCACGGAGACGGGCACGGTCGCGGTGTTGACGACCGGGAGCCGCAGGGCCGCCTCGGGTTCGGCGTGGTCCTCGCCCGGCAGCAGGACACCGGGGGCGTCGGCGCCGAGGCCGCCGCCCCCGACGGGGTCGGAGACGACGGCCAGCCGCGAGCCGTCGTCGAAGACGGCCTCCACGTGCACCTCGGTGACCACGTCGGCGACGCCGGGCAGGACGTCGTCCGGGCCGAGCACGGACCGGGCGCGCTCGACGGCCTCGGCGAGCCGCGCTCCGTCGCGGGCCGCCTCGCACACGGTGTCCGCGATCAGCGCGGTCGCCTCCGGCACGTTCAGCCTCAGCCCGCGGGCCCGGCGGGCCCGGGCCAGCTCGGCCGCCCCGAAGAGCAGCAGCCGGTCACGTTCCGTGGGGGTCAGTCTCACGACGCGGCACCTCCTTGCCTTCCCGAGATTAGAGCACCACTCTAAGCGTGAACCTCACACTAAACACGGAATACAAGCAAGGGAACCGTTGACGAGCAGCCGGGACAACCGTCACATTGAACGTCGCTCTAATTCTCAGGCGGCCGTCGAAGGAGACCAGCCATGCCGATAGAACAGCGCGGAGTCGACACCATCCCCGAGGAGGAACGCACCAGCGGGCCCCGGGACCTGGTGTCGATCCTGCTGGGGTCCAACCTCTGCCTGGGCGTGATCGTCTTCGGCTGGCTGCCGCCGTCCTTCGGCCTCGGCTGGTGGGCGTCGGTGAGCGCGGTGGTCGCGGGAACGGTCGTCGGCACGCTGTTCACCGCCCCGCTGGCCCTGATCTCCCTGCGCACCGGCACCAACCTGTCGACGTCCTCGGGTGCCCAGTTCGGCGTGCGCGGACGGCTGGTCGGCTCGGTGGTCGGCCTGCTGCTGGCCCTCGGCTACACCGCGCTGACCGTGTGGATCGGCGGGGACGTGATGGCGGGCGTCCTCGGGCGCCTCGTCGGCCTCCCGCAGGGCGGCACGACCTACGCCGTCGTCTACGGCCTGCTGGCCGCCGCGACCGTCGCGGGCGCGGTCTACGGCTACCGGGTGCTGCTCGCCATGTCCCGGGTGCTGGCCTACGGCATGACCGCGCTGCTGGTCCTCGGCGTGATCGCCTACGCCCCCGACTTCACCACCGCCGCGCTGCCGGAGGCGGGCGGGTATCTGCTGGACGGGTTCTGGCCGACGTGGCTGCTGGCCGTCGTGGCCGCCGGACTGTCCGGGCCGATCGCCTTCATCACCCTGCTCGGCGACTACACCCGCTACATCTCACCGGCCCGCTTCACCTCCCGCCGGGTGCTGCACGCGACCTGGCTCGGGCTGGTCCTCGGCCTGCTGGTCCCGCAGCTCTTCGGCACCTTCACGGCGTACGCCGCCCGCGCCGCGCTGGACTACGCGGGCCCGCTGGTCGGCGCCTCCCCCACCTGGTACCTGGTCCCGCTGCTGCTGGCCGCCACGGCCGGCTCGGTCGGCAACGCCGGCCTGATGCTGTACTCGATGGGCCTGGACCTGGACGCCATCCTGCCGCGCGCCTCCCGCGCCCGCGCCACCTGTGCGGTCGCCGTCGTCGCCACGGCCTGCGTCTTCGCGGGGCACTACGCCTGGGAGGCGCAGTCGGCGATGACGTCCTTCGTGCTGCTGCTGACGGCGATCGGCACCCCGTGGGCGGTCATCACGATGATCGGCTCGGTGCGCTGCCGCGGGATCTACGACGCGGACGCCCTCCAGGTCTTCAACCGCCGGGCGCGGGGCGGGATCTACTGGTACCGGTCCGGCTGGAACCTCCCGGCGACGGCCGCCTGGGCGGTGGGCGCGGCGGTCGGCGTGCTGGCGGTCTCCCTGCCCTCGTACGAGGGCCCGCTGCTGTCCCTCACCGGCGGGGTGGACTGCAGCTTCCTGCTGTCGGGGCTGGTGGGCGGGGTGGTCTACGTGATCGCCGCGCCGGGCGCCGTCGTGCCCGCGGCACCCGGGGCCCCGGTGGCCGCGCCCGCCGCCGGTCCGGCCGAGTCGGGCGGCGGGCGAGCCTAGGCCGGGGATGCCGGAGCGGGCCCGGGGCCGGAGGCCGGGGGCGTGGCCCCCGGCGCGGCCCGCCCCCGCCCTGGGTACGTCAGGCCAGGGTGTGCATCCACCCGTGCGTGTCCTCGGCCGTGCCGCGCTGGATGTCCAGCAGTGCGTCCCGCAGCCGCTGCGTCACCTCGCCCGTCTCGCCCCCGCTCTGCTGCCACTGGGCGCCCGTCCGCTTGACCGTGCCGACCGGCGTGATCACGGCCGCGGTCCCGCAGGCGAACACCTCGGTCAGGGTGCCGTTCTCCGAGTCGCGCTGCCACTGGTCGACCGAGACGCGGCCCTCCTCGGCCTCGTAGCCGAGGTCACGGGCGACGGTGAGCAGGGAGTCACGGGTGACGCCCTCCAGGATGGAACCGGTGAGGGTGGGGGTGACGATCTTGTTCCCGTAGACGAAGTACAGGTTCATGCCGCCCAGTTCCTCGACCCACTTGCGCTCGATCGCGTCGAGGTAGCAGACCTGGTCGCAGCCCTTGGCGGCGGCCTCGGCCTGGGCGAGCAGGGAGGCCGCGTAGTTGCCGCCGGTCTTGGCGTCGCCCATGCCGCCGGGGACGGCGCGGACCCGGTCCTCGGAGACCCAGATGGAGACCGGCTTGACGCCGCCCGGGAAGTAGGCGCCGGCCGGGGAGGCGATGACGAGGAAGAGGTACTCGTTGGCCGGCTTGACGCCCAGGCCGACCTCGGTGGCGATCATGAAGGGGCGCAGGTAGAGCGACTCCTCACCGCCGTGCACCGGGACCCACTTCTCGTCCTGCCGGACCAGGGCGTCGCAGGCCTCGATGAAGGTGTCGACCGGAAGCTCGGGCATGCCGAGACGGCGGGACGAGGCCTGGAAACGGGCGCCGTTCTTCTCCGGACGGAAGGTGGCCACGGAGCCGTCGGGCCGCCGGTAGGCCTTCAGACCCTCGAAGATCTCCTGCGCGTAGTGCAGCACCATGGTGGCCGGGTCGAGGGAGAGCGGGGCGTACGGAACGAGCTGGCCGTCGTGCCAGCCGCGGCCCTCCGTCCACTTGATCGTCACCATGTGGTCGGTGAAGTGGCGGCCGAACCCGGGGTTGGCCAGGATCGCCGCGCGCTCGGAGTCCGAGAGCGGGGTGGCGGAGGGCTTGAGCTCGATCGTGGGCGTCGTCATGGGTGGCTGTCCTTCACCGGTATTGGTTGTGACGGTCCGCGGTCACGCCCGTACGGCCGGTGGCCGGTGCTAGGACGTCCGAGCATTCCCTCATATCGCGGCTTCGCGTTCGATTATCGCGCGCGGTCCGCGACGGGTGAAACGGGGTGAATGCGGCCCAGGAGTCGATGGTCGCACCTGGCGGACGCAGGAGAAAGCCGCCGGGTGCCTTGTTTCTCGGACCCGGCGGCTTCGAAAGGGTTGGATTTCGAGTGTGCCGGGGTCAGCCGGCTACTCGTCCGGCGAGCGCGTCACCGATCTCGGAGGTGCTCCGGGCGGGCAGGCCGCCGCGCTCGCCGAGGTCGGCGGAGACGGCTTCCTCGATCCGGACGGCCTCGTCCTCGTAGCCGAGGTGGCGCAGCAGCAGGGCGACGGACAGGACCGTGGCGGTGGGGTCGGCCTTGCCCTGGCCTGCGATGTCGGGCGCGGAGCCGTGCACCGGCTCGAACATCGAGGGGAAGTCGCCGGACGGGTTGATATTCCCGCTGGCGGCGACGCCGATGCCGCCGGAGACGGCCGCGGCGAGGTCGGTGATGATGTCGCCGAACAGGTTGTCGGTGACGATCACGTCGAAGCGGGCCGGGTCGGTGACCAGGTAGATGGTCGCGGCGTCGACGTGGATGTAGTCGGTGGTGACCTCGGGGAACTCCGCGGCGACCTTGTCGAAGACGTTGGTCCACAGGTGGCCCGCGAAGGTCAGCACGTTGTTCTTGTGGACCAGCGTGAGCTTCTTGCGGGGGCGGGCCTGGGCCCGGGCGAAGGCGTCGCGGACGACGCGCTCGACGCCGTAGGCCGTGTTGACGGAGACCTCGGTGGCGACCTCGTGCTCGGTGCCCTTGCGGATGGTGCCGCCGTTGCCCGTGTACGGGCCCTCGGTGCCCTCCCGGACGACGACGAAGTCGATCTCGGGCTGTCCGGCGAGCGGGGTGGCGACGCCGGGCAGGAGCTTGCTCGGCCGCAGGTTGACGTGGTGGTCGAAGGCGAAGCGGAGCTTGAGCAGGAAGCCGCGCTCCAGCACTCCGGACGGCACCGACGGGTCGCCGATCGCGCCGAGCAGGATGGCGTCGTGCGCCTTGAGGGCGTCGAGGTCGGCGTCGGTGAGGGTCTCACCGGTGGCGCGGTAGCGCCGGGCGCCGAAGTCGAACTCCTTGGTCTCCAGCTTCACATCCTGCGGAAGGACGGCGGAGAGGACCTTGAGACCTTCGGCCACGACCTCCTGGCCGATGCCGTCACCGGGGATCACTGCGAGATTGAGGCTGCGAGAACTTGCCGACATGAGCGGCACCCTACCTCTCGTCCCACGGGATGACACGCGGCGTCCGGCATGCGGACGCCGCCCGTCGGCCTCAGTGCCCGGTGGAACCGCCGTTGTCCCGGCGGTCGAGGGCGCGCTGGAGGGCGGCCGCGGCGTTCTTGCGGTCGGAGTCGCTCGTACGGGAGAGGTGACGGACTCGGCGGCGGGCGGTCGTCTCGGCCATGGGAATCGACTCCTTCGGCACAAGGGGAGCACGGGAAACGAGGGTGGTGAGAGACGCCGGAAGGGGCGGGAAGCACGGTGCCGCAGGGGTTGCCTGCACGGGGCACGGGCTCACGACCGCCATTCGCTCGATCGAGCGGTACGTTCGGCTCCTACAAAGCTAAGGGAGCGGGCCGCGTCTGTCTCCACAATTACTCGGACTTCCTACTATCTGAGACGGCACCTTCGCTCACACCGCCCCGGCCTGCGAAAACGCCCGGCGGGCCAGGTCGGTCGACCTGGCCCGCCGGGCGTTTCGCGCGCGGGTGTCAGCCCATGTGCGGGTAGGTGTAGTCGGTCGGCGCGACCAGCGTCTCCTTGATGGCGCGGGTCAGCGTCCAGCGCATCAGGTTCTGCGGAGCGCCCGCCTTGTCGTTGGTGCCGGAGGCACGGCCGCCGCCGAAGGGCTGCTGGCCGACGACGGCACCGGTCGACTTGTCGTTGATGTAGAAGTTGCCGGCCGCGTAGCGCAGCTTCTCCATCGTGTACGCCGCCGCCGCGCGGTCGTTGGAGATGACGGAGCCGGTGAGCGCGTAGTCCGACACCGACTCCATCTGGGTCAGCATCTCGTCGTACGCGTCGGCCTTGCTGTCGTCGTACACGTGAACCGCGAGGAACGGGCCGAAGTACTCGGTGCGGAAGACCTCGTTCTCCGGGTCGGTGCACTCCACGACGGTCGGGCGCACGAAGTAGCCGACCGAGTCGTCGTAGGAGCCGCCCGCGACGATCGTGCAGGTGTCGTCCGCCTTGGCACGGTCGATGGCGGCCTTGTTCTTGGCGAAGGAGCGCTCGTCGATGACGGCGCCGAGGAAGTTCGACAGGTCGGTGACGTCACCCATGGTGAGGTAGTCGACCTCGGCGGCGAACTCCTCCTTGAACCCGTCGTTCCAGATGGACGCCGGGATGTAGGCGCGGGAGGTGGCGCTGCACTTCTGGCCCTGGTACTCGAAGGCACCGCGGGTCAGGGCGGTCTTCAGCACGGCGCGGTCGGCCGACGGGTGGGCGACCAGGAAGTCCTTGCCGCCGGTCTCGCCGACCAGGCGCGGGTAGGTGCGGTACTTCTCGATGTTGTTGCCGACCGTCTTCCACAGGTGCTGGAAGGTCTTGGTCGAGCCGGTGAAGTGGATGCCGGCCAGGTCCCGGTGCTCCAGGGCGACCTCGGAGACCGCGATGCCGTCGCCGGTGACCAGGTTGATGACGCCCTTGGGCAGCCCGGCCTCCTCCAGGAGCTGCATGAGCAGCACGGCGGCGTGGGTCTGCGTCGGGGACGGCTTCCAGACCACCACGTTGCCCATCAGGGCGGGGGCGGTGGGCAGATTGGCCGCGATCGCGCTGAAGTTGAAGGGCGTGATCGCGTAGACGAAGCCCTCCAGCGGGCGGTGGTCCATGCGGTTCCACACACCCGGGGAGTTGGCCGGGGGCTGCTCGGCCAGGATGTTGCGGGCGTAGTGGACGTTGAAGCGCCAGAAGTCGATCAGCTCGCACGGGCTGTCGATCTCGGCCTGCTGGGCGGTCTTGGACTGGCCGAGCATGGTGGAGGCGGCGATGGTCTCGCGCCACGGACCCGACAGCAGCTCGGCGGCGCGCAGGATGATCGCGGCGCGGTCGTCGAAGGACATCGCGCGCCAGGCGGGGGCGGCGGCCAGGGCGGCGTCGATCGCGTCCTGGGCGTCCTGCTGGGTGGCGTTCGCGTACGTGCCCAGGCGGGACTTGTGGTTGTGCGGCTGCACGACGTCGAAGCGCTCACCGCCGCCCATCCGCTTGACACCGCCGATGGTGCAGGGCAGGTCGACCGGGTTGTCGGCCAGCTCCTTGAGCTTGACCTCCAGACGGGCGCGCTCGGGCGAGCCGGGGGCGTAGCCGTGCACCGGCTCGTTGACGGGGGTGGGGACCTGGGTCACAGCGTCCATGGGTTCCGTAACTCCTTTAACTGAGCGGTCTTGCGAGCGGGTGGGCTCAGCCCTTGCTGACCATCGAGCGGGCGAAGAACCGGAGGTTGGCCGGCTTCTCCGCCAGACGGCGCATGAAGTAGCCGTACCAGTCGGTGCCGTAGGCGGTGTACACGCGCATGCGGTGGCCCTCGGCGGCGAGCCGGAGGTGCTCGTCGCCGCGGATGCCGTACAGCATCTGGAACTCGTACTCGTCGAGCTTGCGCCCGGCGGTGCGGGCCAGCTCCTGGCCGATGGCGATCAGGCGCGGGTCGTGCGACCCGATCATCGGGTAGCCCTCGCCCTCCATCAGCGTGCGCAGGATGCGGACGTACGCCTTGTCGATCTCGTGGCGCTGCTGGTACGCGACCTCTGCGGGCTCCTTGTAGGCGCCCTTCACCAACCGTACGCGAGAGCCGCTGTCGGCGAGGCGGCGCGCGTCGGCCTCGGTGCGGAAGAGGTAGGCCTGGATCACACAGCCGGTCTGCGGGAAGTCCTTCCGCAGCTCCTCGTGGATGGCGAACATCGAGTCGAGGGTGGTGTGGTCCTCGGCGTCGAGCGTGACCGTGGTGCCGATCTCGGCGGCGGCCTCGACGACCGGGCGGACGTTCTTGAGGGCCAGCTCGTGGCCGCCCTCCAGCGCTTGGCCGAACATCGAGAGCTTCACGGACATCTCGGCGCGGGTGCCGAGGTCGAGCGGCTTGAGCCGGTCGATCAGCTCCAGGTACGCGTCGCGGGCGGCCTCGGCCTGCGCGGGGGTGGTGATGTCCTCGCCGACGACGTCCATCGTCAGTTCCAGGCCCTGATCGGTGAGCTCCCGGATGATCGGCACGATCTGGTCGACCGTCTCGCCGGGGATGAACCGGTCGACGACCGGCTTCGTCACGGGCGCTGCCGAGACGAGACGACGCATCCGGTCGCTGCGCGACGCGGCGAGAATCACGGGACCCAGCACGGGGCACCTCCACTTACCAACCAACACAGGGGCCGCGGCCCCGGGAACGGGGAACGGCACGGAGAACCACCGTGAAATCTAAGGATGCTCCCGATCGTCGGCCATCGACAGCTGTCACGCATCCGTGCGCCGGATCTCAGACATATGTATGAAGGGCGCCCGCTCATGCGGCAGAATGTCCGGATGGCGTCCGATTCCCGAGGTCCCACAGGTTCCGGTGGTGCCCGTGGTGACTACCAGGAGCTGGTCGACGAGCTCTCCGAGCTGCTGGGCGCGCCGGCGACCCTGGAGAACCGCGACTTCGAGCTGATCGTCTTCGGCGCGTACGACAGCGAGGGCGACCTGGACCCGTCCGTCCTGGACCCGGTGCGCACCCGCTCGATCCTCACCCGGCGCTCCACGGCCGCGGTCCGCGCGTGGTTCGAGAGCTTCGGCATCACCCGTGCGACCGGGCCGGTCCGCATCCCGCCCACCCCCGAGGCCGGGGTGTACCGGGGGCGCACCTGTCTGCCGGTACGCCATCGGGGTGTGGTCCTCGGTTACGTGTGGCTCCTGGACACCGATCCGGAGCCGTCCGAGCGGCAGCTGGCGGCGGCCATGGAGGTCACGGCGCGGATCGGCGCGCTGCTCGCCGACGAGGCGCAGCACGGCGCGGACCTGAGCCGGGAGCTGCGGGCGGTGCTGACCGCCGAGCGGGAGTGGCAGCGGGACATGGCGGTGGCGGAACTGCGCAGCGCGCTGGGCTCCCGGGCGGACACCCCGCACGCGGTGGTCTGTGTGGCGCCCTGGCCCTCGGCCGACCCGGACGACGCGCCCTCGGTGCGTACGGTGCCGGGGGCGACGGCCCTGTGCACGGTGCCGTGGGGGGCCTCGGCCGTGTCACTGGCGCTCCTGGTCAGGCTGCGCTCGGCGCATGTGCCGACCCCGGCGACGACGGCGGCGGGGCGACTCCTGGAGCGGGCGGGGACCCCGGCCGGCGCGGGCGGGCACCCCGGCGCCGCGGCCGGTGTGTCCGCGCCCCGCACGGGTCTCGCGGACCTGGGCACGGCCTGGGAGGAGGCCTCGGCGGCCGCCCGGGCGGCGCGCGCGGAGTCGCGGTTCGGACCGGTCGCGCAGTGGACGTCGATCGGGGCGTTCCGCCTGCTGACCTCGCTGCCCCCGCACTCCTGTGACGATCCCGCGGTGCGCGCGCTGCTGGCCCCCGCCCACCGCGAACTCGCCCGCACCGCCGAGGTGTACCTGGACTGCGCGGGCCAGGCCGGCCGGACCGCCGCCGAGCTGGGCGTCCACCGCCAGACGCTGTACTACCGCCTGTCCCGTGTCGAACAGCTCACCGGCCTGGACCTCGACGACGGCGAGGACCGGCTGCTGCTGCACATGGCGCTCAAGGCGCAGCGCCTGTAGCGGCCTCGATCACCCTGCGCAGGCCCTCGGTCAGCACGTCGGCGTCGGGTGCGCTCTTCGGGTCGAAGGTCCACTGGGCGATGAGGCCGGTCATCAGGGTGACGTAGAACGCGCCCAGGGTGTCCGTCGTCTCGTCCGTGACGTCCTCCTCCCTGCCGCCCATGAGCAGGGGGACGATGCCGCGTCCGGCCTCGCGCTGGGCGCGGCCGAGGTGGTCGCGCAGCTCGGGCATCCGCTCGCCCATGACCAGCACCTCCATGCTGAGGCGCCAGACGGAGCCGGGCTCCCGCATGGTGCCGATGATGTTGGACCACACCTGCCGGAACCGTTCGACCGAGCCCGGTTCGGTGTCGCCCAGAGCGGGGCCCTCCCCCTCGAAGGCGCCCCCCATCCCCTCGATCAGCTCGATGTACGCCTGGGCGAGCAAGACGTCCTTGGAGCCGTAGTGGTAGCCGATGGACGCCAGGTTGGTCCCCGACTCCTTGACGATGTCGCGCGCGGTCGTGCGCGCGAACCCTTTCTCGAGCAGGCAGCGCTTGGCGCCTTCGAGCAGATCCTCGCGATGTCCCATGGCGTCACCTTACCGCCGTTCCATACAGACGTATTACACACACGTCCTAGACAGTCGTATAAGACGTGCGTACAGTCGCCGCCATGACAACGAACCCGCCCCGCGCCGGGCGCCGTGAGTGGACGGCGCTGGCCGTCCTGATGCTCCCGCTCCTGCTGGTCTCGATGGACGTCTCCGTCCTGTACTTCGCGATCCCCTCGATCAGCGCCGATCTGGAACCGAGCGGCACGCAGCAGCTGTGGATCTTCGACATCTACGGCTTCGTCCTGGCGGGCCTGCTGATGACCATGGGGTCGCTGGGCGACCGCATCGGGCGGCGCAGGCTGCTGCTGATCGGCGCGGCGGCCTTCGGGGCGGCCTCTGTGGTGGCCGCATACGCGCACAGCGCCGAGACCCTCATCGCCGCCCGTGCCGTCCTCGGCATCGGCGGCGCGACCCTGATGCCCTCGACGATGGCGCTGATCCGCACGATGTTCTCCGACCCCTCGCAGCGGGCGAAGGCGGTCGGGCTGTGGTCCGGGGTGATGACCGCGGGCATCGCGCTCGGCTCGGTGATGAGCGGCGTGCTGGTCGAGTATTTCTGGTGGGGCTCGGTCTTCCTGGTCAACCTGCCCGCGATGGTGCTGCTCCTGGTACTGGGCCCGGTGCTGCTGCCGGAGTCGCGCAGCCCCCGCGCCGGCCGCTTCGACCTGCTGAGCGTGCCGCTGTCGATGGCCGCGATCCTGCCCGTGATCTACGGCCTGAAGGAGATCCCGACCGAAGGCTGGCACGTGGAGTACGTGCTGTCGGTGACCGTCGGCCTGCTCTTCGCGGCACTGTTCGTGCACCGCCAGCGCACTGCCGGGTCTCCGCTGATCTCACCGCGGTTGTTCCGCACGCGCGGCTTCACCCCGGCCGTCGTCCTCAACCTGGTGTCGGCCTTCGGGCTGATGGGCTCTTCCTACTACACCACCCAGTACCTCCAGTCGGTGCTGGACAAGAGCGCGCTGGAGGCCGCCCTGTGGGCCCTGCTGCCGTCGGTGCCGATCGGTCTCGCCGCGCCCCTCGCGATGCGGCTGGTGCAGCGGGGCGTGGAACGGGCCTACGTCGTCGCGGGCGGATTCGTGGTCGCGGCGGCCGGATACGGTCTGCTGGCCCTCTCCGGCACCGATTCCCTGTGGCTGCTGCTGGGTGCGTGCGCGGTCATGGCGAGCGGCATCGTTGCGGTGATGTCCCAGCTCGCCGACCTGGCGCTCAGCGCCGCACCGGTCGAGAAGGCAGGGGCGGCGTCCTCCCTGATGGAGACCGGCACCGAGTTCGGCGGCGCCCTGAGCCTGGCCGTCCTCGGCTCGGTCGGCACGGCCGTGTACCACCGCGAGATGCCGGCGGCGGCACCGGACGCGGCCCGGGAGACTCTGGGCGGTGCGCTGAGCGTCGCGCGTGACCTTCCCGGGACCGCGGGAGAGGTACTGGCGACGGCGGCGCGGGAGGCCTTCACCCACGGTATGCAGGGCGCGGCCGTGGCGGGCGCGGTGCTGCTGCTGGTGGCGGCCGTCCCGGCGGCGCGAGCACTGCGCGGGATCCGGGTGCGCGAGGAGACGGTCACGGCAAACGCCGAACAGGCTGACTCACTCAGCCCGTCCGGCGTTTGAGGACGCGGTCGCTCAGACCAGGTTCACCGACCGGGCGGACGTCGCCCCGATCTCCGCCGAGACCTCCGCCAGCACCCCGGCGGGCACCGTGTCGTCGACGGTCAGCACGGCGAGCGCCTCGCCGCCGACCGTCGCCCGGGCGACCTGCATGCCGGCGATGTTGATGCCGGCCTCGCCGATGATGCGGCCGACGGTGCCGACGACGCCGGGACGGTCCTCGTAGCGCAGGACGACCATGTGGTCGGCGAGGGCGAGGTCCACGTCGTACTCACCGACGGCGACGATCTTCTGCAGGTGCTTCGGGCCGGCCAGCGTGCCGGAGACCGACACCTCCTCGCCGTCGGCGAGGGTGCCGCGCACGATCACCACGTTGCGGTGCTCCGGGGACTCCGAGCTGGTGGTCAGCCGGACCTCCACGCCGCGCTCCTGGGCGAACAGCGGGGCGTTGACGTAGGAGACGGTCTCGTCGACGACGTCCTCGAAGACGCCCTTGAGGGCGGAGAGTTCCAGCACCTTCACGTCGTGCTGGGTGATCTCGCCGTAGACCTCGACGTCGAGGCGGACGGCGACCTCGCCGGCGAGGGCGGTGAAGATGCGGCCGAGGCGCTCGGCGAGCGGCAGACCGGGCTTGACGTCCTCGGCGATGACACCGCCCTGGACGTTGACCGCGTCCGGGACCAGCTCGCCGGCGAGGGCGAGGCGCACCGACTTGGCGACGGCGATGCCGGCCTTCTCCTGCGCCTCGTCGGTGGAGGCGCCCAGGTGCGGGGTGCAGACCACCTGGTCGAACTCGAACAGCGGCGAGTCGGTGCAGGGCTCCTTGGCGTACACGTCGAGGCCCGCGCCGGCCACGCGGCCCTCCTTGAGCGCCGAGTACAGCGCCTCCTCGTCGACGATGCCGCCGCGCGCGGCGTTGACGATGCGGACGCTCGGCTTGACCTTGCGCAGCGCCTCGTCGCCGATCAGGCCGAGGGTCTCGGGGGTCTTGGGCAGGTGCACCGTGATGAAGTCGGAGACCTCGAGCAGCTCGTCCAGGGACAGCACCTTGACGCCCATCTGCGCGGCCCGCGCGGGCTGGACGTAGGGGTCGTAGGCGACGACCTTCATGCCGAAGGCCGACATGCGCTGCGCGACCAGGGCGCCGATGCGGCCGAGGCCGACGACGCCGAGGGTCTTCTCGGCCAGCTCGACGCCGGTGTACTTGCTGCGCTTCCACTCGCCGTTCTTCAGCGCGGCGTTGGCCTGCGGGATGTTGCGGGCGGTGGCGATCAGGAGGCCGCAGGCCAGCTCGGCGGCGGTGACGATGTTGGAGGTCGGGGCGTTGACCACCATCACGCCGGCCTTGGTGGCGGCGGAGACGTCCACGTTGTCCAGGCCGACGCCGGCGCGGGCGACGACCTTGAGCTTCTTGGCGGCGGCGACGGCCTCCGCGTCGACCTTGGTCGCGGAGCGGACCAGGATCGCGTCCACGTCGGCGATGGCGGGGAGCAGTTCGGCCCGGTCCGCGCCGTTGCAGTGGCGGATCTCGAAGTCGGGGCCGAGCGCGTCCACGGTCGCGGGCGACAGCTCTTCGGCGATGAGTACGACGGGTTTCGAGCTCACGTGAGTCCTCACAAGTCCAATGCGGACGGCCGTCCCGACGGCCGCATTCGGTGTCGCTGAGCCGCGTGGAAGACGCACGACGCTGTGGGCCTGACGCGTATGTTGTGCTGCAGTCTAGTGGCGGGACGCGGGTCGTCCTGTGCCTCTGCGGAAGGATCACCCGTCCGTGGCCGGACGGAATGGACAACGCCGCGGGTCCGACGTTACCCCGGGTTCGCCGAAGGGGCCGGAGCGGCATCGCCCCGGCCCCCGGCGGTGAGGCTTACGCCTCCTCGTCGACCCAGCTCATGAGCTTGCGCAGCTCCTTGCCGGTGGTCTCGAGCAGGTGCTCGGAGTCCTGCTTCTTGTACTCGTTGTACTTCTTCAGACCGCCGTGGTACTCGTCCATCCAGTTCTTGGCGAAGGTGCCGTCCTGGATCTCGGCGAGGACCTTCTTCATCTCGGCCTTGGTGGCGTCGGTGATGATCCGCGGGCCGGTGACGTAGTCGCCCCACTCGGCGGTCTCGGAGATCGACCAGCGCATCTTCTCCAGGCCGCCCTCGTACATGAGGTCCACGATCAGCTTCAGCTCGTGCAGGCACTCGAAGTAGGCGATCTCCGGCTGGTAACCGGCCTCGGTCAGCGTCTCGAAGCCCGCCTTGACCAGTGCCGCGGTGCCACCGCACAGCACGGCCTGCTCACCGAAGAGGTCGGTCTCGGTCTCCTCGGTGAAGGTGGTCTTGATGACGCCGGCGCGGGTGCCGCCGATGCCCTTGGCGTAGGACAGGGCCAGCGCGAAGGCGTTGCCCGTGGCGTCCTGCTCGACGGCGGCGATGCAGGGAACGCCGCGGCCCTCCTCGTACTGACGGCGCACCAGGTGGCCCGGGCCCTTGGGGGCGACCATGCAGACGTCCACGCCGGCCGGCGGCTTGATGAAGCCGTAGCGGATGTTCAGGCCGTGGCCGAAGAACAGCGCGTCGCCGTCCTTCAGGTTGTCCTTGATGTCCTTCTCGTAGACCTCGGCCTGGATGGGGTCCGGGACCAGGATCATGATGACGTCGGCCTCGGCGGCGGCCTCGGACGGGCTCACCACGCGCAGGCCCTGCTCCTCGGCCTTGGCCTTGGACTTGGATCCCTCGTGCAGACCGACGCGCACGTCGACACCGGAGTCGCGCAGCGACAGGGCGTGGGCGTGACCCTGGCTGCCGTACCCGATGACCGCGACCTTGCGGCCCTGGATGATGGACAGGTCGGCGTCGGCGTCGTAGAACAGCTCGGCCACTGGGTTCTCTCCTTGTGTGCAGGTGTTGCGTCCCACCGTATGCCGGTGGGCGGAAGGGAAGTTTCGGGGTCTCGGCATACGGGCGGCCGTCGGTGTCCGCGGCCGCCCGTTTCCGTCGTTATGCGGACCGGTCGAGTGCGCGCAGCGAGCGGTCCGTGATCGAACGTGCGCCACGACCGATGGCGATCGTGCCGGACTGCACGAGTTCCTTGATGCCGTACGGTTCCAGCATCCTGAGCATGGCGGTCAGCTTGTCGCTGCTGCCGGTGGCCTCGATGGTGACGGCCTCCGGGGAGACGTCGACGGTCTTGGCGCGGAACAGCTGGACGATCTCGACGATCTGGGAGCGCGTCTCGTTGTCGGAGCGCACCTTCACCAGAACGAGTTCGCGCTGGACGGCCTGGGCGGGCTCCAACTCGACGATCTTGAGCACGTTGACCAGCTTGTTGAGCTGCTTGGTCACCTGCTCCAGCGGGAAGTCCTCGACGCTCACGACGATGGTGATGCGGGAGATGTCGGGGTGCTCGGTGACGCCGACGGCGAGCGAGTCGATGTTGAAGCCGCGGCGGGAGAAGAGGGCGGTGATCCGCGCCAGGACGCCGGGGGTGTTCTCCACCAGGACGGAGAGCGTGTGCTTGGACATGGTCTCTTCGGTCTCTCTCGCTCAGTCGTCTTCGTTGTCGCCGAAGTCGGGGCGGACGTCCCGGGCGGCCATGATCTCGTCGTTGGAGGTGCCGGCGGCCACCATCGGCCAGACCATCGCGTCCTCGTGGACGATGAAGTCGACGACGACGGGGCGGTCGTTGATGGAGTTGGCCTCCTCGATCACCTTGTCGAGGTCGGCGGGGTCCTCGCAGCGGATGGCGTAGCAGCCCATGGCCTCCGACAGCTTCACGAAGTCGGGGACCCGGGTGCCGCGGGCGTCCGGGTTGACGTCCTCGGGACCGGAGTGCAGCACCGTGTTGGAGTAGCGCTGGTTGTAGAACAGGGTCTGCCACTGGCGGACCATGCCGAGGGCGCCGTTGTTGATGATGGCGACCTTGATCGGGATGTTGTTCAGGGCGCAGGTGGTCAGTTCCTGATTGGTCATCTGGAAGCAGCCGTCGCCGTCGATCGCCCAGACGGCCCGGTCGGGCACCCCGGCCTTGGCACCCATGGCGGCCGGGACCGCGTACCCCATGGTTCCGGCGCCGCCCGAGTTCAGCCAGGTGGCGGGCTTGTCGTACTGGACGAAGTGGGCGGCCCACATCTGGTGCTGGCCGACACCGGCCGCGAAGACCGTGCCCTCGGGCGCCAGCTGCCCGATGCGCTCGATGACCTGCTGCGGGGAGAGCGAACCGTCCTGCGGCTGGTCGTAGCCGAGCGGGTAGGTGTCGCGCCAGCGGCTCAGGTCCTTCCACCAGGCCGCGTACTTCGACGCGGCGGCCTCGCCCCTGTTGCCGTCGTCGTGCTCCTTCTGGACGGCCTGCACGAGGTCGGCGATGACCTCGCGGGCGTCGCCGACGATCGGGACGTCCGCGGCACGGTTCTTGCCGATCTCGGCCGGGTCGATGTCGGCGTGCACGATCTTGGCGAACGGGGCGAAGCTGTCCAGCTTGCCGGTGACGCGGTCGTCGAAGCGGGCTCCGAGGGCGACGATCAGGTCGGCCTTCTGCAGCGCGGTGACGGCGGTGACCGCACCGTGCATGCCCGGCATTCCCACGTGCAGCGGGTGGCTGTCGGGGAACGCGCCGAGCGCCATCAGGGTGGTGGTGACGGGCGCTCCGGTGAGCTCGGCGAGGACCTTCAGCTCGGCGGTGGCCCGCGCCTTGAGGACGCCGCCGCCGACGTAGAGCACGGGGCGCTTGGCGGCGGTGATGAGCTTGGCCGCCTCGCGGATCTGCTTGGCGTGCGGCTTGGTGACCGGGCGGTAGCCGGGCAGGTCCATCACCGGCGGCCAGGAGAAGGTGGTCTTCTTCTGGAGGATGTCCTTGGGGATATCGACCAGGACGGGGCCGGGGCGGCCGGTGGAGGCGATGTGGAAGGCCTCCGCGATCACCCGGGGGATGTCCTCGGCCTTCGTGACCAGGAAGCTGTGCTTGGTGATGGGCATGGTGATGCCGACGATGTCCGCCTCCTGGAAGGCGTCCGTGCCGATCGCGGAGGAGACCACCTGCCCGGTGATCGCGACCAGCGGCACGGAGTCCAGGTTGGCGTCGGCGATCGGGGTGACCAGGTTGGTGGCACCGGGACCCGAGGTCGCCATGCAGACGCCGACCTTGCCGGTGGCCTGCGCGTAACCGGTGGCCGCGTGGCCGGCGCCCTGCTCGTGGCGGACCAGGACGTGGCGCACCCGGGTGGAGTCCATCAGCGGGTCGTAGGCCGGCAGGATCGTGCCACCGGGGATGCCGAATACGGTGTCGGCGCCGACCTCCTCGAGAGAGCGAATGAGGGACTGCGCACCCGTGACGTGCTCGGGGGCGGACTGTCCTCCGGATCGGGGCCGGGGCTGCGGGTGAGCCCCGGTGGCCTGCTCGGTCATCGGCATTCTCTTCTCGATGCTGAGGGTTTTTGCGAAGGTTGTGCGGTCTGTGCTGCTGCTCGGCAGGTGCCTGTGCAACAAAAAACCCCTCGTGCCGTAAGGCAAGCGAGGGGAGCGCGTCGGTGTGGGTCGCGGGGAGTCCGGGTCGGTCCGGACGTCACCAGCTTCAGCCGACGCGCTTTCCAAGTACGAGAATTCGGGTGCGCATGGCACTGACCCTCCCTCCGGCGCCCACTCACTGTCAAGTGGGTGGGACGGGAGTCTCATTATGTGAGCGCAGGGCCGTGCCACCACCCAGGACGGCCGGCAGCCCGGCGGCCACACCGCTGGTGAGCTGCCCGGGAGCGGTGCTGCCGACACCCGCGGTGTACACCCCGGTGCCGCCCCCGCCCGCGAAGGCCGGTTCGGCCGGTCCGTGCGGCACCGGGTAGTGGCCGGTGCCGAGCGCTCTGCGCAGCCGGTACTCGTCCAGCGCCCCGGAGAACGCCATGCCCTGGCCGTGCGTGCAGCCCATCGCGCGCAGCGCGACGATCTGCTCGGGCAGGTCGACGCCGTCGGCCACGGACTTCAGTCCGAGGTCGGTGGCGATGCGCAGCAGACCGCTGGTGATCTTGTGCAGCCGCGCGGACTCCACCACGCCCTCGATCAGGCCGCGGTCCAGCTTGAGGACGTCCACGGGCAGGCGCCGCAGCGCGGTGATCGCCGCGTACCCGCTGCCGAAGCCGTCCAGGGCGATCCGGACACCGACTCTGCGCAGGGCGTTGAGCCGGCGGTCCAGCTCGTCCAGGCCGACCCGTGGGTCGATGTCCGACAGCTCGATCACCAGGGAGCCGGGAGGCAGTCCGTGCCGGGTCAGCAGGGCCTCCACGGAGCCCAGCGGCATGGAGCGGTCCAGCAGGCGGCGCGCGCCGATCCGTACGGCCACGGACACGGACAGTCCGGCCGCGGCACGCTCGGCGGCCTGCTCGACGGCCTCGCGGAGCACCCAGCGGTCCAGCTCGGCGGTTCTGTCGCCGTCCTCGGACACCCGGAGGAACTCCGCGGGGGTGAACAGCACGCCCTGCGAGGAGCGCCAGCGCGGCTGGGCGCAGACCGACGTGATCCGGCCGTCCGTCAGGGCGACCACCGGCTGGTGCAGCAGGGCGAACTCCCCGTCGTGCAGCGCGGCCCGCAGCCGGGTGGCCAGCTCGGCCTTGCGGACGACGTCCTGCTGCATCTGCGGCCGGTACAGCTCGACGCGTCCCTTGCCGCCCGCCTTGGCCCGGTACATGGCGAGGTCGGCGTTGCGCAGCAACTCGCCCGCGCCGAGCCCCGGTTCGGCGAACGCGACGCCGATGGAGGCGTTGACCCGGACTTCGTTGCCGTCGATGAGGTAGGGCTGGGAGAGGGTCAGCCTGAGCCGGTCGGCCAGCTCCAGGATGTGGCCCTCGCGGGCGGTCCGGTCCCGGGCGCCGTCCCCGACGATCAGGGCCGCGAACTCGTCACCGCCGAGCCGGGAGGCGGTGTCCCCCTTGCGTACGGCCTCGTGGAGTCTGCGGGCGGCCTGGACGAGCAGCTCGTCCCCGGCCTGGTGCCCGATGGTGTCGTTGACTCCCTTGAAGCCGTCGAGGTCGATGAAGAGCACCGCCGTGCCGCGCAGGGCCGCGCCCCGGTCGGAGGCGCGGCGGCCGGAGAGGGCCTGTTGGACACGCCGGGTGAACAGGGCGCGGTTGGGCAGGTCGGTGAGCGGGTCGTGTTCGGCGTTGTGCTGGAGCTGGGCCTGCAGGCGCACTCTCTCGGTGACGTCCCGGCTGTTGAAGATGAGTCCGCCGTGGTGGCGGTTGACGGTGGACTCGACGTTGAGCCAGCCGCCCTCGCCGGAGCGGAAGCGGCACTCGATGCGGGTGGTGGGTTCCTCGGCCGGACTGGCGGCCAGGAACCGGCGCACCTCGTGCACCACGCAGCCCAGGTCCTCGGGGTGGATGAGCCCGGCCAGTTCGCTGCCCACCAGCTCTTCGGCGGGGCGTCCGTAGACCCCGGCGGCGGCCGGGGAGACGTAGCGCAGGATGCCGTTGGGTGCGGCGATCATGATGACGTCGCTGGAGCCCTGGACGAGGGAGCGGAAGTGGTTCTCCTTCTGCGCCAGCTCCTGGGTGAGAACGATGTTGTCGAGCAGCATGATGCCCTGCCGGACGACGAGCGCCAGGACCACGGTGCCGCCGGTCAGCAGCACCACGCGGTCGACGCTGCGGCCGTTGAGCACGTTGTAGAGGATGCCCAGGGTGCACACGGCGGCCGCGAGGTACGGGGTGAGCGCGGCCAGGGACCCGGCGATGGGCCGGGCCGCCGGGTAGCGGCCCCGCTCGCCGCCCTGTCCGGCCCCGGGCAGGGCGGGGAGCGGGGCGGTGGGCGCGGCGGCCGGCGGAGCGGTCGGCGCGGCGGGGCGGGTGGGCCGGTGGCCGGTGCCGCGCTGTCCGGGCAGGTGCTCGCGCACCACGCGGCTGTGCCCGCCCGGGCCCTGTTCGTCCGGGGCCGTCCGCCCGCGCCGGGACGCGGCCCAGGGGGCGTACGCGAGCAGCAGGGAGCCGGCGAACCAGCCCGCGTCGAGCAACTGACCGGAGCGGTAGCTGTTGTGCAGCAGCGGCGAGGTGAACAGGGCGTCGCACATCACCGTCAGGGCGAGGGCACCGATGGCCGTGTTGACCGCGGACCTGCAGACGGGCGAGCGCCGGAAGTGCAGCGCGAGCACCATGCTGACCAGGGCGATGTCGAGCAGCGGGTACGCCACCGAGAGCGCGGCGTGCGCGACGCTCGACCCGCCCTCGGCCTTCGCCGCCTGGGCGAGCGCGAGGCTCCAGGCCAGGGTCAGCAGCGAGCCGCCGATCAGCCAGGCGTCCAGACCCAGGCAGATCCAGCCGGCCTTCGTCACCGGCCGCTTGGCCAGCACGAGGAGCCCCACGATGGCGGGCGGGGCGAAGCAGAGGAAGAACAGGTCCGCGTAGCTGGGGGTGGGCACCGGCACGCGGAGCACGACCTCGTACCATCCCCAGACCAGGTTCCCCAGGGACGCCATCGCCGAGGAGAGCGCGAAGAGCAGCCAGGCCGGTCGAAAGCGGACGCGGCGCCCGCGGGCGTAGAGGAAGCAGGAGACGGCTGCGGCACCCGCTGCGGCGCTCAGCCCGAAGTCGCCCATGATCTTGGCGACATACGGCGATCCCCAGCCCAGTGCGGCGCCGACGGCGTAGCCCGCGCAGACCAGGGCCAGCACGAGCTGGCGGACGAGAGGGGTCGCGCCGGCGGCGCCCGAGGGCCTGGGCAGCAGCGGCCCGGGCGAGGCCTGGCCGCGCACGGCTCCGTCCAGCGTGGGCACGGCGGGCGGGCTCACCGGGGCCTCCCGGTCCACACCGCTCCCGCGCCCCACGGGGACCGGTGGGACGGCCGGTTCCGCCTCCTGCGGCCGTCCGGCAGGGACGGGTGGGGGAAGCGCCGGACGGGCCGGTCGTCGCGGCCGCTCGGCCGGCCCCGCTCCCGCGCGGTCGAGGCGGTCGTGCGCCAGGGTCGCCGGCGGCGGCTCCGCCGCGTCGGATCGTTGGTCCACAGGCCGTGCATCGCCCGTCGCCCCCCTCACAGTCTGAGATGTCCATCCCCGGCGCCGTGACGGTGCGCGGCGCATCCCCTGTCGGACGATACACCAGGATCGTCACTCAGGGACATAGGTTCTCTACGCTCCGTGACGACCAGCGGATATGCGCGCACCCACCGCGTCCGAGGGGTTGCGGAGGGTGCCTGAAACGGATTACACGCCCGTCGTCAGGATCACGTTGCGCAACGGCTCCCGGTTCACGAAACGGTTCAACTGGTCCACCAGCAGCCGCTTCGCGCGCGGCAGGAAGGCGGAGGTCGGGCCCCCTGCGTGCGGGCTGACGACTATGCCGGGAGCATGCCACAACGGATGGCCCGGCGGCAGCGGTTCGGGGTCGGTCACGTCGAGGGCCGCGGTGAGGCGTCCGCTCTCCAGTTCGGCGAGCAACGCCTTCGTGTCCACGACCGGTCCGCGGGCCACGTTGACGAGCAGGGCGCCGTCCTTCATCCGGGCCAGGAACTCGGCGTCGACCAGGCCGCGGGTGGCCTCGGTGAGCGGTGTGGACAGGACGACGACGTCGGCCCGCGGCAGCAGGGCGGGCAGTTCGGTGAGCGGATGCACGGGACCGCGCTCCGTGGTGCGGGCGGAGCGCGCGACGCGCACCACCGGCGCGACCTCGAACGGCACGAGCCGGTCCTCGATCGCGGCGCCGATCGATCCGTACCCCACGATGAGGACCGTGCGGTCCGCGAGCGCGGGCCGGAACCCGCCGAGCCACTCGCCGCGGTCCTGCGCCCGCACGAAGTCCGGGATGCCGCGCAGCGACGCCAGGATGAGCGCCAGTGTCAGCTCCGCGGTGCTGGCCTCGTGCACGCCGCGCGCGTTGCACAGCCGTACGCCCGCCGGCAGGTGCCGCAGCCCGGGCTCGACGTGGTCGATGCCCGCGGAGAGGGTCTGGACGACCCGCACGGAACGCATCCCGGGCAGCGGACGTACGCCGACCCCGCTGGGCTTCATGTAGGGGACGACGTAGTACGCGCAGTCGGCCGGGTCGGCGGGGAAGGTCTCCTCGCCGTTCCAGAAGCGGTAGGCGGGGCCTGCGGGGAGGCCCTCGATGTCCTCCGGCGGGATGGGCAGCCACACGTCAGATGTCATGGTCAGGAGGCTATGTCAGGGGCGCGAAACCCCAGAGGTTAGGTTGGGTGGCCTGACGAGGGAGGGTCACGACCGGTGGAGCGCAGGACGATCGGCGCGACGGCACTCGCGGTGGGGGCCGTCGGACTGGGGTGCATGCCGATGAGCTGGGCGTACAGCGCCTCGCGGCAGCGGGGCGACGAGTCGCTCAGGGCGGTGCACCGGGCCCTCGACCTCGGGGTCTCCCTGCTGGACACGGCGGACATGTACGGCCCGTTCACCAACGAGCTGCTGCTGGGCCGGGTGCTGAAGGAGCGGCGGTCGGACGCCTTCGTGTCGACCAAGGTCGGTCTGCTGGTGGGCGAGCAGCACATCGTGGCCAACGGCCGCCCCGGCTATGTGCGGCGCGCCTGCGACGCGTCCCTGCGCCGGCTCCAGACGGACGTCATCGACCTGTACCAACTGCATCGCGCCGACCCGGAGATACCCGTCGAGGAGACCTGGGGGGCGATGGCCGAGCTGGTCCGGGCCGGGAAGGTGCGGGCGCTCGGGCTCTGCGCGGTCGGGGCGCGGTCCGCCCGGCGGCCGGGGGCACGGCTGCACGACGGGACGGTCCGCCAACTGGAGCGGGTGCAGCAGGTCTTCCCGGTGAGCGCGGTCGAGGCCGAGCTGTCGGTGTGGTCGCCGGAGGCACTGCGCACGCTGCTGCCGTGGTGCGTCTCGCGCGGGGTCGGCTTCCTGGCCGCGATGCCGCTGGGCAACGGCTTCCTGACCGGCACCCTGACGCCGGGCCAGGGCTTCGAGCCGGAGGATCTGCGGGCCCGCCACCCCCGCTTCACCGCCGAGATGATGGCCGCCAACCAGCCGATCGTGGCCACGCTGCGCCGGGTCGCGGCCCGGCACGGCGACGGGGTCACCGCGGCGCAGGTGGCGCTGGCCTGGGTGCTGGCGCAGGGGCGGCACGTGGTGCCGGTGCCGGGCACCAAGCAGGAGCGCTGGGTGACGCAGAACGCGGGCGCGGTCCGGGTGCGGCTGACCGGGCGGGATCTGGCGGAGCTGGCGGCTCTGCCGCCGGCGCAGGGGTCGTGGGAGTGACGCGTGCGGCGCCCCGGGCCGGGAGCCGCCGGGTTCGGGATTCGGCGATCGGGAACTCGGGGAGCCCTTGCGGTGTATGACAGGGAGAACCCGCCGCGTCGAAGGGACCAAGATCGTGCAACGTCGAGCCGTGCCGGCCGTGCTGGCCGCCGCTCTCCTGCTGACGGCCGGCTGCTCCTCCGACTCCTCCGGCGGCGCGGATCCGTCGGGTGCGGACGGCGGCGCCTCGGCCCCGGCCCGTACGGGGGCGCCGTCCTCGGCCGCCGGATCGCCCACCGAGCAGGCCCCGCCCGCCAAGGGGTCGGTGAAGGTGCTCCGGACGGTCGCCACGGGGCTGAAGAGCCCCTGGGGGATCGCCCCGCTGCCGGGCGGTGACCTGCTGATCTCCTCCCGCGACGAGGCCACGGTCACCCGCGTCGACGCGAAGACGGGCGAGAAGACGGAGCTGGGCGGGGTGCCCGGGGTGTCGCCGTCCGGCGAGGGCGGCCTGCTCGGTATCGCGCTCTCCCCCGACTACGCCTCGGACCACATGGTCTACGCGTACTTCACCTCGGCCTCGGACAACCGCGTCGTGCGCATGCTGTACGACGAGAAGAAGCCGCCGGGCGAGCAACTGGGCGCGCCGGACACGGTCTTCCGGGGCATCCCCAAAGGCGTGATCCACAACGGCGGGCGGATCGCGTTCGGCCCCGACAAGATGCTCTACGCGGGCACGGGCGAGAGCGGTGACACGGGGCTGTCGCAGGACAAGAAGTCCCTCGGCGGGAAGATCCTGCGCCTGACCCCGGACGGGGAACCGGCGCCCGGCAATCCCTTCCCCGACTCCCCCGTGTACTCCTACGGCCACCGGAACGTGCAGGGGCTGGCCTGGGACGACAAACAGCGGCTGTTCGCGTCGGAGTTCGGCCAGGACACCTGGGACGAGCTGAACGCGATCAAGCCGGGTGACAACTACGGCTGGCCCGAGGCGGAGGGCAAGGGCGGCGGGTCCGGGTTCCAGGACCCCGTCGCGCAGTGGAGGACCGACGACGCCTCCCCCAGCGGCATCGCCTGGGCCGAGGGCTCCGTGTGGATGGCGGGGCTGCGCGGCGAGCGGCTGTGGCGGATCCCGCTGAAGGGCACGGAGGCGTCCGCGGACCCGCAGGCCTTCCTGGAGGGCGAGTACGGCCGGCTGCGGTCGGTGGCGCCGGCGGGCGGCGACAAGCTGTGGCTGGTCACCAGCAACACGGACGGGCGCGGCGACGCGAAGGGCGACGACGACCGGGTCCTGGAGCTGGAGGTGAGGTAGGCGGCGGTCTACGCGTCCCCCGGCTCCGGGTCGGCGTCCCGGGCTTCGGGGGCGTCGGCGGCGTCGGTGCGGGGCCGCTGGACGACCACCTTGCCGGAGGTGAGGTCTATCGGGCCGTGGCCCGGGTCGCCGTCGCCGACGTCCGTACGGGTCAGCTCCAGGCGGTTCTGCTCGTCCCGGGTGTGTTTGCGGCCGGGGGCGAACAGTTCCTCGAACGGGTTGAACACGGTGCCTCCGTCGCTCGGCGTCCCTTACAGCGTAAGCCTCACTCCGCCGGACGGGACGTGACCGGTTCGGCGGGGAACAGCGCCAGCCGGTGGGCGAGGGCCGCCGCCTCGCCGCGGCCGGAGACGCCCAGCTTGGCCAGGATGTTGGACACGTGGACGCTGGCCGTCTTGGGCGAGATGAACAGCTCCTCGGCTATCTGGCGGTTGGTGCGGCCGTTGGAGACCAGCCGCAGGACGTCGCGTTCCCGGCCGGTGAGGCCCAGGGCCTCGGCCGGGTCCGCCGGCTCGGACGCGGGCGCCGGTCCGCCGGGGTGACCCAGGGTGAGGCGGGCGCGGCGGCCGAGCAGGGCGACGGCGTCGGACAGCGGACGCGCGCCGAGGTGGTCGGCGACGGTGCGGGCCAGGCGCAGCAGCTCCGTGGCGCGGGCGCGCTCGTCCTCGCCGCCGGTCGCCAGGAGGGCGCCGGCCAGCCGCTGCCGGACGCGGGCGAGTTCGTAGGGGCGCTCCAGGCACTCGAAGGCGGTGACGGTCTCCGACCACAGCTGCGGGGTGTCGTCGCCCCGGGCCCGGTGCAGTTCGGCGCGGACCCACCGCTCGTGGGCGGCCCAGACGGGGACGCCCGTCGTCAGGTGCTTCGCGGCGTCGGCGAGGCGCTCCAGGATCTCCGCCCGGCCCTCCTCGGCGGCGGGCAGGGTGCTCGCGTCGGCCTCGGCTTCGGCGGCGGCCAGCAGCAGC
Source organism: Streptomyces sp. BK208 (assembly GCF_004364245.1). Classification (GTDB taxonomy): domain Bacteria; phylum Actinomycetota; class Actinomycetes; order Streptomycetales; family Streptomycetaceae; genus Streptomyces. The sequence continues at coordinate 231,672 of NZ_SOAV01000012.1, forward strand.
GGCCAGCCGTAGCGCTGGGTGCCGGGCGGGAAGCCCGCGTCCAGGACGCGGACGAGTTCGGCGCGGGCCTGCGGGAGGCGGCCGTCGGCCGCGGCGAGGCCGATGGTGAGGGCGGCCAGCGGCAGCTGGTACTGCGGCATGGGGTCCTGGGTGCCGTAGGCCGCGCGCGCCTCGGCGAGCAGCCGTTCGGCCTCGGCCCGCTCGCCGCGGGCGAGGGCGACGGCGGTGCGTTTGAGCGCGGCGCCGCCGCGTGGTGCGGGGCTGCGGCCCGGTGCCGCGGCGACGTCCGCGGCCTGGAGCGCCTCCTCCCAGCGGCCCAGGGAGATGAGGGAGTCCGCCAGGTTGCCCCACACCCAGGCCTCGGACTCCAGCAGGCCCATCCGCCGGGTGAGGTCGATGCCCTCGCGCAGGATGACGAGCGCGTCCCGCGAGCGGCCGACGCTCTCCAGGGACGAGGGCAGGTTGACGTGAGTGCGCGCGATCACCGTGGACCGGTTCTGCGCCACCACCCGATCCCTGACCTGGAACATCTCGGCGAGTCCCGCGTCGATCTGCCCGGCGTCCACCATGAGGCCGCCGAGGGTGAGCCGGGCGTTCAGCTCGATCTCTTCGGCGCCCACCATGCGCGCGTACTCGACGGCCCGTTCGGCCGCGATCATGGCGTCGGGCCCCGGGCTGTGCAGCATCGACCAGTTGGCGGACATGGCCAGCACCTCGGCGTGCACCTGGGACGGCGGCAGGCCGCGGACCAGCTCCTGGGCGATGCCCAGTTCCCGCCAGCCGTCGCCGCGGCCCTGCGCCTGGACGAGCAGCGAACGCTGGGTCCAGAACCAGGCCGCGCGCTGCGGGTCCCGGCCGCCCGCACCCGTCCCGCCGACCGAGTCCTGTTCGTCCTCCAGCAGGCGCAGCGCCCGCTTGGTGATCTTCAGGGCCCGCTCGCGCTCCCCGCACAGCCGCCCGGCGACGGCCGCCTCGGCCATCAGGTCCAGGTAGCGCAGGGGTTTGGTGGCGGGGTCGCAGCCGCAGGGCGGGTAGACCTCGGTGTGGTCCACGGGGCGCAGGGTGGCCCGGACGTCGTCCGGCACGGCTTCCCACAGCTCCATCGCGCGTTCCAGCAGCCGCAGCTGCTCGGAGTACGCGTGCCGGCGGCGGGCCTCGACGGAGGCGTCCAGGACGGCGGGCAGGGCCTTGGCGGGCACGTGGGCGTGGTACCAGTAGCTGGCCAGGCGCATCACGCGCTCGGCGGCGGGCACCAGCGTGGGATCGGCGTCGAGGGCTTCGGCGTAGCGCCGGTTGAGGCGGGAGCGTTCGCCGGGGAGCAGGTCGTCGCCGACGGCTTCGCGGACCAGGGAGTGGCGGAAGCGGTAGCCGTCCCCGTCGGGTGCGGGCAGCAGGATGTTGGCGTTCACCGCGGAGCGCAGCGCCTCGATGAGGTCGTCCTCGGCGAGCCGGGCGACGGCGGCGAGCAGCCGGTACTCGACGGTGGAGCCGCCCTCGGCGACGATCCGGGCGACCCGCTGGGCACCCTCGGGCAGGGCTTCGACGCGGACCAGGAGCAGGTCGCGCAGGGAGTCGGTGAGGCCGGTGCAGCTGCCGACGCGCGCGGCGACGGCGAGTTCCTCGACGAAGAAGGCGTTGCCGTCGGAGCGTTCGAAGATCTCGTCGACCTGGAGCGGGTCGGGTTCGTGGGCGAGGATGCCGGCGATCTGGCGGCTCACCTCGTCGCGGGTGAAGCGGCCGAGTTCGAGACGGCGGACGGTGCGCAGCCGGTCGAGTTCGGCGAGCAGGGGGCGCAGCGGGTGGCGGCGGTGGATGTCGTCGGAGCGGTAGGTGGCGAGGACGACGAGCCGGCCGGTGCGCAGGGTGCGGAAGAGGTAGGCGATCAGGTGGCGGGTGGAGGCGTCGGCCCAGTGCAGGTCCTCCAGGACGAGGACGACGGTGTGCCGGGCGGCGACGCGCTCCAGGAGGCGGGCGGTGAGCTCGAAGAGGCGGGCCATGCTCTCCTCGTCGTGCCGGCCGCCGCCGGTGACCGGGGCGCCCTCGGCCAGTTCGGGCAGCAGCCTGGCCAGCTCCTCCTCCTGCCCGGCGGCAGCGGCGGCCAGTTCCTCGGGCAGTTGTCTGCGCAGGGCGCGCAGGGCGGTGGAGAAGGGCGCGAAGGGCAGCCCGTCGGCGCCGATCTCGACGCAGCCGCCCAGGGCGACGACGGCGCCTCGCCGGCCCGCGGCGTCGGCGAACTCCTCGACGAGGCGGGTCTTGCCGACGCCGGCCTCACCGCCGAGCAGCACGGCCTGCGGCTCTCCCCCGGGGGAGGACGCGCGGGCGGTGTCCGCTCCGGCGGCGCGGGCGAGCGCGTCGTTCAACGTGTCCAGTTCGCCGACGCGGCCGACGAACACGGGACTGACGGACCTGGTCTCCACGGACCCGAGCATCGCACGCGGGTACGACAGGGGGTCACCGGTTTTCGACGGGTGGACGGGGTGGAGGAGGGGAGCGGTGTGCAGGGGGGCGGTGTGCAGGGGGGCGGGAACGACGGCGGGGAGGGAGGCCGTGCGGCCTCCCTCCCCGGCTCCCCCGTTCACGCGGCCCGGGCGAACCGGGGCCGGCGCGGTCGCGGCGTATGGCTCTCCGCCTCGACGCCGCCGTGCCGGGCTTCTCGGCGGGCGGCGCGGCGGGCCCGGACCACCTCGCGGGCCAGCCGGGCCTCGTCGGCGCGGCGGATCAGCTCGGCGGAGCGGAACTGCTGGATCTCGTACTCGTACATGGTGTGTCCCTCGGTCTGTCGTCGGTTTCGGCTTCGCTCGTTCGCGATGCCTCAACCTTCGTCTCCCAGGGGGGTGGACCACATCGGGTAAGTTCCGCATCTTCGGCGCCGCACGGGGCCTTAGACGTGCGTGAGGGGTCTTAGGGCGCGCGCCACAGGCGTGCTCCGGCCCTAAGACCCCTCAGAGATGCCCGGTTTTCAGCCGGTGGAGGGCAGTCCCAGCAGGACGTCCGTGTACTTCAGGACGGCGAGCAGCAGGCCGATGACGCCGAGGGCGACGCCCGCCCAGGCGACCGACTTGATCCACGGGGCCTGCGGGCGGCCGGGCGCGCCGAACGCGGGGCGGGCCAGCACGACGACGCCGACGACCAGCGCGACCAGCGCGAAGACGCCGCCCCACATGGCGGTGGCCTGCCAGGCGTTTCCGTAGCCCTTCTCGATCAGGGTGCCGACGTCGGACGACGAGGACGTCTGCAGCTGGCCCATCAGCGACTCGCGCGCGGAGGCGACGGTGCCGACCCAGCTGCCGGTCAGGGAGACGATGCCCAGGGCGGCGGAGACGACGGCGCCCGCGCCCTGGCCGACGCCGGTGGGGCCGGCCTCGGTCGCGTCGGTGCCGTCGCTCTCGTCCGTGACGTCGGCGTCCTCCGGCGTGCCGGTGCCGTCGGCGTCCGTCCCGGCCTGTTCGTCCGTCTCGGCGGTGGTGGCCGCCTCAGGGGCTTCGGCGGCCTCGGTGGACTCGGTGGCCCCGGTCGCCTCGTCCGTCTTGTGCGTGTCGGTCTTCACGCCGGTCTCGTCCACTGTCTTCGTTCCCATGCCTCGCACCGTACGGACGCTGTCTGAGAGGTCCCTTAATGATCCCTGTGTGCGGCACGCGCGCGTACCTCGCGTGCCGCACGCCACTCGGGTGCGAGCACCGCCCACACCTCCATGTCCTGGCGCGTGCCCCGGTAGGGGAAGCTCTCGCGCAGCACGCCCTCACGCATCATGCCGAGTCGCCGCGCGGCGTTGACACTCGGGGTGTTCGCCGAGGAGGCGCGCCACTCCACGCGGTGCATGCCGCGCTCGTCGAAGGCCCAGTCGATCAGCACCCGGGCGCCGCGGGTGACCAGGCCGCGGCCCGTCCCGGCGGGCTCCAGCCAGCAGCCGATCTCGCAGACGCCGGAGGAGGCGTCGAAGACGCGGTAGAGCAGGCCCCCCACGAGCGTGCCGTCCAGCCACAGCCCGTGCAGGAAGCCGGCGTCACGGGCGCGCCGGTCGGCGTAGGACTGGAGCACCTCGCGTGCGGAGCCGACGTCGGTGGCCGTCGCCCCGAAGGGGATGTGCTCGGTGATGAAGTCCCTGCCGCGGTCCAGATGGGCCAGGAACTCCTCGGCGTGCCAGGTCTCCAGCGGGCGCAGTTCGGCTCCGTCGTCACCCAGTGGTATCGCGTACATCCCGGCGTCGCTCCTCCTCCGCGAGGACGTCCGCCACCTCGGCGTCCGTCACGGCGGCCAGCCTCTCATGGGCGGAGCGGCACTCGGGCGGCTCGATGCTGATGCGCGGCAGGACGGCGTCCAGGCGGCGCGGCAGCCACCAGTTGGCGCGGCCGAGCAGGTGCATGAGGGCGGGCACCAGGAGCGTGCGCAGCACGAAGGCGTCCAGGGCGACGGCGGCGGCGAGCGCGATGCCGAACATGGCGATCACCCGGTCGCCGCTGAGGACGAAGGCGAGGAAGACCGAGATCATGATGACCGCCGCGGAGTTGATCACGCGGCCGGTCTCGGCGAGTCCCACCCGGACGGCGCGGCGGTTGTCGCCGGTCTCCAGCCACTCCTCGTACATCCGGCTGACGAGGAAGACCTGGTAGTCCATGGAGAGCCCGAAGAGCACCGAGACCATGATCACGGGCAGGAAGGGTTCGATCGGTCCGGCGCTGCCGAGGCCGAGCAGTTCGCTCCCCCAGCCCCACTGGAAGATCGCCACGACCACGCCGAAGGCGGCGGCCACCGCGGCGACGTTCATGGCGGCGGCCTTGAGGGGGATGCCGACCGAGCGGAAGGCCAGCAGGAGCAGCAGGCAGCCCAGGCCGACGACGACGCCGACGAAGAGGGGCAGCTTGCCGACGATGACGTCGGCGAAGTCGTCGTAGCCGGCCGTCACGCCGCCCACGTGCACGTCGAGCGCGGTGCCGGACTCGGCGCGCGGCAGCACCTCGGAGCGCAGCCGCTCCACCAGCTCGCTGGTCTGCCGCGACTGCGGCGCCGACTCGGGCACGACGGTGAGGTACGCGGCGTCGCCGCCGGAGCTGTACGTCACCGGTGTCACCGAGGAGACACCCTCGGTGGTACGCAGGGTCGCGTCGAGGTTGTCGAGGGCGAGGCGGTCCTCGGCACCGCGGACCTCGGTGACCAGGGTGAGCGGCCCGTTGACGCCCGGACCGAAGCCGTCGGCCAGCAGGTCGTAGGCCTGGCGGGTGGTGGTGCCCTTGGGGTCGTTGCCCTGGTCGGAGGTGCCCAGGCGCAGGCCGAGGGTGGGCAGGGCGAGGACGGTGACGACGACGAGGGCGAGGACGCCGAGCAGCTTGGGGTGGCGCTCGACGAAGGCCGACCAGCGGGCGGCGAACCCGGCCGCCACCTCGGGCTCGGGTCCGTGCTCGGCGAGCCGGCGCCGCTCGCGCCGGCTGAGGGCGCGCGGGCCGATGTACGACAGCAGGGCCGGCAGCAGCGTCACGGAGGCCGCGACGGTGAGCAGCACGGTCAGCGAGGCGGCGACGGCGACGCCGTTGAGGAAGCTCAGCCGGAGGATCAGCATGCCGAGGAGGGCGATGCACACGGTGGCGCCCGCGAAGACGACGGCCCGTCCGGTGGTCGCGACGGCCTCCGCGGCGGCGTCGGCCACGGACAGGCCGCGCTTCAGCCCGCGCCGGTGCCTGGTGACGATGAACAGGGCGTAGTCGATGCCGACGCCGAGCCCGATGAGGGTGCCGAGCATGGGCGCGAAGTCGGCGACGGTCATAGCGTGACCGAGGAGGGTGATACCGGCGTAGGCGGTGCCGACGGAGACCAGCGCGGTGGCGATGGGCAGCAGGGCCGCGGCGACGGTGCCGAAGGCGAGGAACAGGACGACGGCGGCCACGGCCACGCCGACGGCCTCGGCGAGGTGGCTGCCGCCGGACTCGGTGAGCGCTATGGCACCGCCGCCCAGTTCGACGCGGAGCCCGTCCGTCTCGGCCGCCCCGGCGGCGTCGACCACGGCCCGCGCCTCGCCCGCGTCGACGTCCTGGGAGGCGTCCTCGAAGGTGACCGTGGCGTACGCGGTGTCGGCGTTCTCGCTGATCAGAGGCGAGTCGGGGTCGTCGTACGGGTTGGTCACCGCGGCCACCGAGGGCAGCTCCGCGATGCGGTCCAGCGTGCGGGTCATGGTCTGTTCGACGTCGGCGGCGCGGACGGTGCCGGTCGTGGTGTGCCAGACGATCGTGTCGCTGTCGCCGTCGAGGCCGGGAAAGCGGGATTCGAGCAGCCGGGAGGCGCGGTCGGAGCCGGTGCCGGGGATCCCGTAGTCGTTGGAGTACGCGGAGCCGGCGACGACGGCGGCCGTGCCCACGCCGCCGAGGGCGAGCAGCCAGAGCAGGACGGCTACGAGGCGACGTTGAACACACCAGCGTGCGAGGGCTGCCACGAACGTGCTCCCAGGGATGTCTGATTGTGGATCTTCGACCGGGAACACACGGAAGGCCGGGTACGCCGGAAAAGGGCGTCCATGGTGTGAACGACCCGCAAAGAACGCATGAGCTATGCGGAATCACTCTTGCAGGCAGAAGTGATCCTTTGCGGACTTAGTGGGCTTGTTCACAACAACGGCCCTGGGGGGACGCGCCGTGCTCGGCGCGTCCCCCCAGGGCTCGTGGTGTACCGGGGATCAGCCTTCGGTGACGCCCAGCTTCTCCAGGATCAGTTCCTTGACGCGGGCCGCGTCCGCCTGGCCCCGGGTCGCCTTCATCACGGCGCCGACCAGGGCTCCGGCCGCGGCCACCTTGCCGCCGCGGATCTTGTCGGCGACGCCCGGGTTGCCGGCGATGGCCTCGTCGACGGCGGCGGTGAGCGCGCCCTCGTCGGAGACCACCTTCAGGCCGCGCTTGTCGACGACCTCGTCCGGGGTGCCCTCCCCGGCGAGGACGCCGAGGATGACCTGGCGGGCCAGCTTGTCGTTCAGCTCGCCCTTCGTCACCAGTTCGGCGACACGGGCGACCTGGACCGGCGTGATGGCCAGCTCGTCGAGCGACTTGCCCGACTCGTTGGCGCTGCGGGCCAGCTCGCCCATCCACCACTTGCGGGCGGAGGCCGCGTCGGCCCCGGCGTCGATGGTGGCGACGATCGGGTCGAGCGCTCCGGCGTTGAGGATGGACTGCATGTCGTTGCCGGAGATGCCCCACTCCTCGCGGAGCCGGTTGCGGCGCACCAGCGGCAGCTCGGGCAGCCGCGTCCGGAGCTCCTCGACCCACTCGCGGGACGGGGCCACGGGCACCAGGTCGGGCTCCGGGAAGTACCGGTAGTCCTCCGCCTCCTCCTTCACGCGGCCCGAGGTGGTGGACCCCGTGTCCTCGTGGAAGTGGCGGGTCTCCTGGATGATCGTGCCGCCGTCGTTCAGCACCGCGGCGTGCCGCTGGATCTCGAAGCGGGCGGCGCGCTCGACGGAGCGCAGCGAGTTGACGTTCTTGGTCTCGCTGCGGGTGCCGAACTTCTCCCGGCCGTGCGGGCGCAGCGACAGGTTCACGTCGCAGCGCATCTGGCCCATCTCCATGCGGGCCTCGGACACGCCGAGGGCCCGGATGAGTTCGCGCAGCTCGCGGACGTAGGCGCGGGCGACCTCGGGGGCGCGCTCGCCCGCTCCCTCGATCGGCTTGGTGACGATCTCGATGAGCGGGATGCCGGCGCGGTTGTAGTCGAGCAGGGAGTGCGAGGCGCCGTGGATGCGGCCCGTCGCGCCACCGACGTGCAGCGACTTGCCGGTGTCCTCCTCCATGTGGGCTCGCTCGATCTGGACGCGGAAGGTCTCCCCGTCCTCCAGCTGCACGTCGAGGTAGCCGTCGAAGGCGATCGGCTCGTCGTACTGGGAGGTCTGGAAGTTCTTCGGCATGTCCGGATAGAAGTAGTTCTTCCGGGCGAAGCGGCACCACTCGGCGATCTCGCAGTTCAGCGCGAGACCGATCTTGATCGCCGACTCGACGCCGGTCGCGTTGACGACCGGGAGCGCACCGGGCATGCCGAGGCAGACGGGGCAGGTCTGGGTGTTGGGGTCGGCACCGAGTGCGGTCGAACAGCCGCAGAACATCTTGGTGTGGGTGCCGAGTTCGACATGGACCTCGAGGCCCATGACGGGGTCGTACGACGCGAGTGCGTCCTCGTACGACACCAGGTCGGTCGTGGTGGTCACGGTGAAACTTCCCTCTCAGCCCAGCAGGACGTCGTCGTCGCCGAGACGCTTCAGCTCGCGGTACAGGATGGCGAGGTTGGTGACGACGGCGGCGCCGGTGACGACGGCGTCGAGCAGCCGCAGCGTGTCGCTCTCGCTCCGGGCCTTCTTGATCTGCTTGTAGACCCCGACGGCGCCGAACGCCGACGTGGCCATCGAGACGTACAGACCGGACTTGGACTTCTTGAAGCCCTTGGCCTTGGTCAGTGCACTCACAGCGACGGAGCCTCCTCGATCAGCGGGTGGCCCCACTTTTCCACGAAGGCGGCCTCGACGGCGGCGCCGACCTTGTAGAGCCGGTCGTCCTTCATGGCGGGGGCGATGATCTGCAGACCCACCGGCAGGTTGTCCTCGGGGGCGAGGCCGCAGGGCAGCGACATGGCCGCGTTGCCCGCCAGGTTGGTGGGGATGGTGCACAGGTCGGCCAGGTACATCGCCATCGGGTCGTCGGCGCGCTCGCCGATCGCGAAGGCGGTGGTCGGGGTCGTCGGGGAGACGATCACGTCGACCTGCTCGAAGGCCCGCTCGAACTCCTGCTTGATGAGGGTGCGGACCTTCTGGGCGCTGCCGTAGTACGCGTCGTAGTACCCGCTCGACAGGGCGTACGTGCCGAGCATGATGCGGCGCTTGACCTCCGGGCCGAAGCCGGCCTCGCGGGTCAGGGAGGTGACCTCCTCCGCGGAGTGCGTGCCGTCGTCGCCGACGCGCGCGCCGTAGCGCAGGCCGTCGAACCGGGCGAGGTTGGAGGAGCACTCGGAGGGCGCGATCAGGTAGTACGCGGAGAGCGCCAGGTCGAAGGACGGGCAGTCCAGCTCGACGATCTCGGCGCCCAGCGACTTCAGCAGTTCGACGGACTCGTCGAAGCGCTGGACGACACCGGCCTGGTAGCCCTCGCCGCGGAACTGCTTGACGACGCCGACGCGCATGCCCTCGACGTTGCCGTTGCGCGCGGCCTCGACGACGGCGGGGACCGGGGCGTCGATGGAGGTGGAGTCCATCGGGTCGTGCCCGGCGATCACCTCGTGCAGCAGGGCCGCGTCCAGGACCGTGCGGGCGCAGGGGCCGCCCTGGTCGAGGGAGGACGAGAAGGCCACCATGCCGTAGCGGGAGACGCCGCCGTACGTCGGCTTGACGCCGACCGTGCCGGTGACGGCCGCGGGCTGGCGGATGGAGCCGCCGGTGTCGGTGCCGATGGCGAGCGGGGCCTGGAAGGCGGCGAGGGCCGCGGAGGAGCCGCCGCCGGAGCCGCCGGGGATCTTGGTGAGGTCCCAGGGGTTGCCGGTCGGGCCGTAGGCGCTGTTCTCGGTGGAGGACCCCATGGCGAACTCGTCCATGTTGGTCTTGCCGAGGATGACGACGTCGGCGGCCTTGAGCCGCTGGGTGACGGTCGCGTCGTACGGCGGGATCCAGCCCTCGAGGATCTTCGAGCCGACGGTGGTGGGGATGCCCTCGGTGGTGAAGATGTCCTTGAGCGCGAGGGGGACGCCGGCCAGCGGGCCGAGCTTCTCGCCGCGCTCGCGCTTGGCGTCCACCGCACGGGCCTGGGCGAGGGCTCCCTCGCGGTCGACGTGCAGGAAGGCGTGCACCTTCTCGTCGACGGCCTCGATGCGGGCCAGGTGGGCCTCGGTGACCTCGACCGCGGTCAGCTCGCCGGAGGCGATCTTCGCGGCGATCTCGGCCGCGGTGAGCTTGATGATGTCGCTCATGGCGGTTACTCCTCCCCCAGGATCTGCGGCACCTTGAAACGCTGCTGCTCCTGGGCCGGGGCGCCGGAGAGCGCCTGCTCGGGCGTGAGCGACGGACGGACCTCGTCCGGCCGCATGACGTTCGTCAGCGGGAGCGGGTGCGAGGTCGGCGGTACGTCTTGGTCGGCGACCTCGCTGACGCGGGCGACCGCGCCGATGATGTCGTCCAGCTGTCCCGCGAAGTGCTCGAGCTCTTCGGGCTTCAGCTCCAGACGCGCCAGCCGGGCGAGGTGGGCGACCTCCTCGCGCGTGATGCCAGGCATGCAGCGTTCCTCTGGGTGAGTGTGTGGTCGGGGCACGTCGGCCGGGGCAAGTCGCTTGCCCCCGTCGCGTCGGCCCGATCGGTTTGGCCCAATCCTATGGGGCCGGGCACCGTGGCCGTTAAACGGTTTCCCCGGGAGCGGCTCCACGGCGCCGCGCGTCCCGGGCCGTGCTGCTCGGGAAGTGGTTGCCGTACCGCTCCTGCACCTCCGGCAGGCTCCCCCGGGTGGCCTCAGTGAGGGCGATGCGCCGCAGGTGACGGACGTACTCGCGGCGTTCGGTGCCGGCCGGCCGTGCGGGGCGGGCTCAGACCGCGAAGAGCAGCCCGGCACTGATCAGGACAACGACCGCGGTGGCGAGGTGGATCCCGAAGGCCACCGCCTTCTCACCCCCGTGGCGCAGCACGACGAGCGTGTCCGCCAGCGGGATCAGGGCGACGCAGAGCATGAACCACGCCTCGGGGCGGGCGCCGGCGAAGGCCAGCAGCGCCAGTCCCACCACGCCGAGCGTGCCGTCCCTGACGCCCTTGACCGTCAGATAGGCGCCGGCGTCGCCGCCGGGGTCGGCCGGGACGCCGTAGCCGGCGGCGGCCGGGCCGGGCTGGAACAGGAAGCGGTAGCCGAGGAACAGGCAGAACAGGTTGAGCACGACGGCCAGGGTGTACGCGGTGATGGTCATGACCACTCCTTGCTAGCAGCGCTAGTGATGAGAGTGACGCTAGCAGAGCGTCGACAATATGGCTAGCGCTGCTAGAATCGGGGTCATGACGATCCAGACGCGCCGGGAGCGCGAACGAGCGGAGCGTGAGCGGCTCATCGTGACGGCCGCGCGGGACCTGGCCGAGGCGGAGGGCTGGGACGCGGTCACCACGCGTCGGCTGGCCGCCGAGATCGAGTACAGCCAGCCGGTGCTGTACAGCCACTTCAAGGGCAAGGGCGCGATCATGGCGGCGGTCGCGGTACGGGGCTGCGAGGAGCTGACGGTCGAGCTGCGGGAGTCGGCGGCGGCGGCCGAGGGGGCGCAGGCGACGCTGGCGGCGATCGGCCGGGCGTACACGGACTTCGGACGCCGGCGGCCCGCGCTCTACGACGCGATGTGCACGCACCTGGTGGACCTGCCGTTCGCCACCCCCGAGGCTCCGGCTCCGCTCCAGGAGGCGTTCGGCGAGATGCTGCGGGCCGTGGAGGCCGTCGCGGGCGAGGGGGAGGACCCGGGGCTGCTCACGGAGACGTTCTGGGCCGGGCTGCACGGGCTGGTGACGCTGATGCGCAGCGGCCGGCTCCCGCAGGAGGCCCACGACCGGCGGCTCGCCCTGCTGATCGGGCGCTTCGCACCGGGGAGCAGCGCGAGCTGAGCGGCGGCGAGCGGCGGGGCCGGCGAGAGTCCGGAGCCGCGCGGCACGGCAACGCCACCGGGTCGCGCGGCACGGCGGTCCGCGGTCGCGCCACGACGGCGGCCCGGAGTCACGCGGCACGGCGACGGTCCGCGGTCGCGCCACGGCAGCGGCCCGGAGCCACGCGAGACGGCGGCCGTTCGAGGTCGTGCGGGACGGGTCGGCGGGCTGTCGCGGGTGTGGTGCGGGACGGGTCGGCGGGCTGTCGCGGGTGTGGTGCGGGCCTGGGGCAGGTCACTCGTCGCTCGCCGCTGCCGGGAGGGCGGCGGCGGTCCGGACCCAGCCCCGCGAACCTCGGGCGAGCAGCCAGGCGGTGGTCTCCTCGGGCGGCATCGCGGCCGCGACCAGCCAGCCCTGTACGGCGTCGCAGCCCAGGTCGCGCAGGCGCTCCCAGGTCTCGTCGTCCTCCACGCCCTCGGCGACGACGAGCAGGCCCAGCGAATGGGCGAGGTCGACGGTGCAGCGCACGATCTCGGCGTCCTCGTTGTCGATGGCCAGCCGGGCCACGAACGAGCGGTCGATCTTCAGCTCGCTGACGGGGAGCCTGCGCAGGTGGACCAGGGAGGAGTAGCCGGTGCCGAAGTCGTCCAGGGACATCTTCACGCCGTGCCCGGTCAGCGCGTTGAGGGTGTCGGCCGCGCGCTGCGGGTCCTCCAGCAGGACGTGCTCGGTGATCTCGAGTTGGAGCGCTCCCGCGGGAACGCCGTGCCGGGCGAGCCGTGCGGCCACCGAGCCCGCGAAGCCGGGGGTGTGCACGTCGCGCGGGGAGACGTTGACCGCGACCGGCACGAACAGGCCCTGGGAGCGCCACCGGGCGACCTGGCCGAGCGCGGTCTCCAGGACGTACTCGGTGAGGTGGGGCATCAGCCCGGACGACTCGGCGATGGCTATGAACTCGTCCGGGGGGACCTTGCCGCGCTCGGGGTGCACCCAGCGCACCAGGGCCTCCAGGCCGGCGACCTGTCCGTCGAAGCGGACCTTGGGCTGGTAGTGCAGCTGCACCTCGTGGGCGTCCAGGGCGCGGCGCAGGTCGCCCAGGAGGCCGAGCCGGTCGGGGGTGTTGGAGTCCCGCTTGGACTCGTAGACCTCCACGCCCGTGCGGTCCCGCTTCGCCTGGTACATCGCCACGTCCGCGCGGCGCAGCAGTCCCTCGGCGTCCAGCGCGTGGTCGGGGAAGACCGCGACGCCCGCGCTGGCCTCCAGGACCAGGGTGAGACCGTCCAGGTCCATCGGGGAACTGAGCGCGGACACCAGCCCACGGGCTATCCGGGTCGCCGACGTGGTGGAGTCGGCGACGGGAAGTAAGACGGCGAACTCGTCCCCGCCGAGCCGCGCGGCCTCGGCCCCGCGCGGCAGGGCCTGACGCAGCCGGTCGGCGGTCTGCAGCAGCAACCGGTCACCGGCGAGGTGTCCGAGCGTGTCGTTGACCGACCGGAAACGGTCGAGGTCGATCAGCATGAGGGCGGCGCGGGCGCCGATGCGCTCGGCGTCGTCCAGCGCGGTCCAGGTGCGCTCCAGGAGCCACTGCCGGTTGGGCAGTCCGGTGAGCGGGTCGCGCAACTGCTCCTCGGCGCGGGCTCGGGCGATCCACAGCGTGGAGTCGAGGGCGATGAGGGGGATGGCGAACAGCGGCAGCAGCAGCGGCTTGGCGACGGCGACGACGCAGACCAGCGGGGCGATGCCGAGCAGGGCGACGGCGACCAGGCCCTGCCGGACCAGGGCGGTGCGGGCGACGGTGGGCAGCCCGGGGCGCGGGGTCTGCACGTACCACAGCAGGGTGCGGGTGACGGCGAGGTAGGCGACGGCGACGAGCACCACCTTGGGCACCGCGTACACCCCCCAGGTGTCGGGGTCCCAGGGCTGCTCGACCGACGGTACGGAGCCGCAGACGCCGAGCAGCAGGGCCCCCGCGGCGATGCCGAGGATGTCCACGGCTCCGTGCACGACGCCGTGCCGCCAGGGGCCCCGCCGGGCTATGGCGACCAGGACGACGACGGTGAGGCTGACCATGCCGGCCGGCAGCCAGCCGTACAGCAGCAGGACGGCGAGGGTGAGGGCGGCGCCCGAGCCGGTGCCGCCCCACCAGCGGGAGCGGCCGAGCATGACCAGGTGGCCGACGACGATGCCGGCCAGCACGGCCAGGGACCAGCCGACGGTGCCGGACGGGAAGAGGGCGTGGCCGTCGCTGAACGCCCGGTAGAAACCGGCGCCCAGGACGAAGGCGGCGGTCGCGACGATCGCCGCCGGCAACGCGGGCCAGGACAGGTGCCGTTCACCGTCCGGGTCGGCCGGGCCCGCGGTGGGTCCGGCGGCCGGCGGCATGCGGGTGCCCGCAGCGGGATGCGGGGCGCCCCCGGCGCGTTGCCCGGGCCTCAGGCTCACGTGCCACGCGCCCACCCTGCGACGCAGGCTCAGCCGTGAGCCCGCGGCGGCGCTCTCGGTCGGTTCCATTCCCGTCCCTCTCACAGCCGGCGGTGCCCACACCACACGGCCCCCGCCTCGACCACCTTCAACGGCTTGGCGTCGAAGTCCCCTCCCCCTGTCGCTCGGGGCAGGGGGGCGCCCCGACCGCAGCTGGGCACGGCGGGCGCACACCTCAACAGTAGGCCGCGGAAGGCTTCCAGGGGCACTGGTCGTCGACGGTTGCCCGAATGCCACCCGGCCACCCGTATGCATCTGATATGCGCCGATCGGGCGGCCTTCAACCGCTATTCCTCAGCCGAAAGCGCGACATCCGCCGCCGCTTCGGCTCCTTGTTCGAGCAGAACGACGAAGCCGTCCTCGTTCAGAACCGGAACCTTCAATTGCATCGCCTTGTCGTACTTCGACCCGGGGTTGTCACCGACCACGACGAACGACGTCTTTTTGGACACCGATCCGGTCACCTTGGCGCCGCCGTTCTGCAGGGCGTCCTTGGCACCGTCCCGGGTGAAGTTCTCCAGGGTGCCGGTGACCACGACGGTGAGCCCTTCGAGCGGGCGCGGTCCCTCGTCCTCCCCCGTCGAACGGTCCTCCAGCGGGACTCCGGCCGCCTTCCACTTCCGGACGATCTCGCGGTGCCAGTCCACGGCGAACCACTCCTTGACGGCGGTGGCGATGGTGCCGCCCACCCCGTCCGTGCTTGCCAGCTCCTCCTCGGTGGCCTGCTCGATGCGGTCGATCGAGCGGAACTCCCGGGCGAGGGCCTGGGCGGCGACCGGTCCGACGTACCGGATGGAGAGGCCGTTGATGAAGCGGGCGAGGGGGCGGGCCTTGGCCTCCTCGATGTACTTGAGCAGCGCGAGGGTGTTCTTCTTCGGCTCGCCCTCCTTGTTGGCGAAGACCGTGGCGATCTTCTCCTCGCCGGTCTTCGGGTCGCGCTTGGGCAGCCCGCTGTCCGGGTCGAGGACGTACGCCTTGATGGGTAGCAGCTTCTCGACGGTGAGGTCGAAGAGGTCGCCCTCGTCCACCAGCGGGGGCTCGGCCGGCTCCAGCGGCGCGGTCAGCGCGGCGGCCACGACGTCGCCGAAGTGCTCGATGTCCAGGCACTCCCGCCCGGCGAGGTAGGACAGCCGCCCGCGCAACTGGGCCGGGCACTTGCGGGCGTTGGGGCAGCGGAGGTCGATGTCGCCCTCCTTCATGGCCCGCAGCGGCGTCCCGCACTCGGGGCACTCGGCCGGCATCACGAACTCCCGCTCGCTGCCGTCCCTGAGGTCGGCGACCGGTCCGAGGATCTCCGGGATCACGTCACCGGCCTTGCGCAGCACCACGGTGTCGCCGATGAGCACGCCCTTGGCCTTGACGACCTCCTGGTTGTGCAGGGTGGCGAACTCCACCTCGCTGCCGGCCACCGTGACCGGCTCGACCTGCGCGTACGGGGTGACGCGGCCGGTGCGGCCGACGCCCACCTTGATGTCGAGGAGCTTGGTGTTGACCTCCTCCGGCGCGTACTTGTAGGCGATGGCCCAGCGGGGCGCGCGGGCCGTGGAGCCGAGCCGGCCCTGGAGGCGGATCTCGTCGAGCTTGACGACGACACCGTCGATCTCGTGGGCGACGGAGTGCCGGTTCTCGCCGTAGTACGCGATGAACTCGCGTACGCCGTCCAGGCCGTCGACCACCCTGTTGTGCGGGGAGGTGGGCAGGCCCCAGGTCTTCAGCAGGTCGTACGCCTGGGAGAGGCGGGTCAGGCCCGAGTAGCCCTCCAGGATGCCGATGCCGTGGACGACCATGTGCAGCGGGCGGGAGGCGGTGACGCGCGGGTCCTTCTGGCGCAGCGAACCGGCCGCCGCGTTGCGCGCGTTGGCGAAGGGCTTGTCCCCGGCCTCGTTCAACCGGGCGTTCAGCTCCTGGAACTTCTCCATCGGGAAGTAGACCTCGCCCCGGATCTCCACGAGGTCGGGGACCTTCTCGCCCGCCAGGCGGTCGGGGATCTCCGCGATGGTGCGGACGTTGGGCGTGATGTCCTCGCCGGTGCGGCCGTCGCCGCGGGTGGCGGCGCGGACGAGGCGGCCGCGCTCGTAGGTGAGGTTGACGGCGAGTCCGTCGACCTTCAGCTCGCACAGGAAGTGGTACTCCTGCTCGCCCAGCTCCCGGGCGATGCGGTCGAACCAGGCGGCCAGCTCGTCGTCGTTGAAGGTGTTGTCCAGGGAGAGCATCCGGGTGGGGTGCTGCACGGCCGTGAACTCGGTCGCGTAGGAGCCGGAGACCTTCTGGGTCGGGGACTCGGGGGTGCGCAGCTCCGGGTACCGCTCCTCCAGCTCCTCCAGGCTGCGCAGCAGCCGGTCGAACTCCGCGTCGCTGACCACCGGCGCATCGTTCACGTAGTACCGGAAGCGGTGCTCCTCGATCTGCTCGGCGAGCCGCACGTGCCGCTCCCGCGCCTCGGCGGGCACGCTGGTCGTCTCCGCCTGCTTGTCGCCCTGCTTGTCGCCGGCCACCGTATGGTCCTCCCGTTACTCTGGGTTGTCCGCGAGGGATCTCGCCGCCCGGACGCAGTGGGCGAGCGCGTGCCGGGCGTAGTCCGGGGAGGCGCCCGCGAGTCCGCACGCCGGAGTGACGGTGACCGCCTCCGCGAGCAGCTCCGGTCGCAGCCCCAGCCTGCGCCACAGCGTTCTGACACCCATGACGCTACCGGCAGGGTCTGACAACGCGGAGTCCGTGCCCGGCACGACACCGGCGAACAGCCGGGTGCCGCCCTCGACGGCCTCACCGATCGCGTCGTCGTCACGCTCGGTGAGCAGCGAGAAGTCGAAGGAGACGCCGGCGACGCCGGCCCGGCGCAGCAGGGCGAACGGCACGTCCGGTGCGCAGGAGTGGACCACGACGGGGCCGCCGTCGTGCACCCCGCCGACCTCGCGCAGCGTCGCCTCCACCACCTGGCGGTCGACGGCCCGGTGGGTGCGGTAGCCGCTGGCGGTGCGGACCTGGCCGCGCAGCACGGCGGTGAGGGACGGTTCGTCGAGCTGGAGCACGGGCCGGGCGCCTGGCACCCGGCGGCGCAGC
The DNA here is from genome assembly GCF_004364245.1 of Streptomyces sp. BK208. Lineage (GTDB taxonomy): Bacteria > Actinomycetota > Actinomycetes > Streptomycetales > Streptomycetaceae > Streptomyces. The sequence goes on from NZ_SOAV01000012.1 coordinate 248,767, forward strand.
TCGGCGAGGTGCAGGCGCAGGCCCTCGGCGAGCGAGGCGGCGAGGTCGCGGCAGGCGCCGGGGTCGGAGAGGACCGCCTCGCCGCCGCGCAGTTCCAGGGCGGCGGCGAGGGTCCACGGGCCGACGGCCTGGACCTTGAGCGGCCCCTCGTAGCCCTGGGTGAACTCCTCCAGCGCGTCGAGGTCCTCCCCGAGCCAGGCCCGGGCCCGCTTGGTGTCCCGCCCGGGCCGGTCGCCGAGCCGCCAGCCGCTGGGCTCCACGCGCGCGTAGAGCTCGACGAGCATCCCCGCGGTGCGGCCGATCATGTCGGCGCCGGGGCCGCGGGCGGGCAGTTCGGGGAGGAAGGGGAAGTCCTCGAAGCTGCCGGTGGCGGTCCTGGCGGCCTCTCGGGCGTCCTGGCCCGGGAGGCTGCCGACGCCGGTGGCGGGACCGAAGCGGGGGCTGGTCTGGCTGTTGTCGCTCACCCGGCCAGCCTAAGCCGCCGTCACCGCCCCGGGCGCACCGTCAGGTCGTTGACCTCCGCGTCCCTCGGCAGGTCCAGGGCCATCAGGATGGTCGTGGCGACGGACTCGGGGTCGATCCACTGCGCCGGGTCGTACGCCTTGCCCTCCTGCTGGTGGACCTTCGCCTGCATGGGGCTGGCGGTGCGGCCCGGGTAGACCGAGGTGACGCGGACGCCGTTCGCGTGCTCCTCCTGGCGCAGGGCGTCGGCCAGGGCCTTCAGGCCGTGCTTGGAGGCTCCGTACGCGGCCCAGCCGGCGTGGGCGTTGAGGCCGGAGCCGGAGTTGACGAAGAGCACCTGGCCCTGGGCGACGCGGAGCTGCGGCAGCAGGAGGCGGGTCAGCTCGGCGGGGGCGACCAGGTTGACGTTGAGCTGGTTGGTCCAGGTCTTCGGGGTGAGGTCGCCGACCGGGCCGAGGTCGACGACGCCGGCGATGTGCAGCAGCGAGTCCACCCGGTCGGGCAGGCTCTGGTGGGACAGGGCCCAGGACAGCTTGCCCGGGTCGGAGAGGTCGCCGACCAGCGTCTTCGCGCCGGGGAACGCGGCGGCCAGCTCCTTCGCGCGGCCCGCGTCGCGCGCGTGCAGCACGATGTCGTCGCCGCGCTCGTGCAGGCGGCGGGCGACGGCCGCGCCGATGCCGGAGCCCGCTCCGGTGATCACATGTGTAGCCATGCCCGCCATGCTCGCATCACCGGCGCCTCACTCGATGCCCTGGCTCTCCTCCAGGTAGGCGAGCGCGCCGACCGGCTCCTCGGCGAAGAACACCAGCTCGGTGAGGGGGCGGGGCAGGAAGCCCTCGTCCTCCATGCGGCGGAACTGCTCCCGGAGGCCGTCGTAGAAGCCCGCGGTGTTCAGCAGGACGACCGGCTTGTCGGTGTGCCCGTGCTTCTTCAGCTCCAGGATCTCGGTGGCCTCGTCGAGGGTGCCGGTGCCGCCCACCATGATGACGACGGCGTCGGCCTTCTGCAGCAGCAGCCGCTTGCGCTCGGCCAGGTCCTTCGCGATCACCATCTCGTCGGCGCCCTCGCGCGCCTTCGCCGCCAGGAAGTCCACCGAGACCCCGAGCAGCCGTCCACCGGCCTCCTGCACGCCGTCGGCGACGACCTTCATCAGACCGGTGTCGGAGCCGCCCCAGACGAGGGTGTGGCCGCCCTTGCCGAGCAGTCCGCCGAACTCCTTCGCGGGACGCGTGTAGCGCTCGTCGAGGTCGGCGGCGGAGAGGAAGACGCAGATGTTCATGGCTCAACGGTACGGCTCGGCCGGAACGGGAAGAACCCGGCGTCCGGGCGCGCTGTAGTGACGGACGGCACTGCCTCCGGGAGGACGATCGTGACCAAGGGACTCAAGGGACTCAAGGCACTCAAGGGACACCGCATCACCGTCGAACCGAGCGGCCGGCACGTGCGCGTGGTGCACGGCGAGCAGGTGCTGGCGGAGAGCGACGGGGCGCTGGTCCTGCACGAAACGGGCTGTCCCGACCGGTACTACATCCCGCCCCAGGACGTGCGCCTCGACCTGCTGACGCCGTCCGGCACGACCACCCACTGCCCCTTCAAGGGCGACGCCTCCTACTGGTCGCTGCCGGACGCGGCGGACCTCGTCTGGGCGTACCCCGATCCGAAGCCCGAGGTGGCGGAGATCAAGGACCATCTCTGCTTCTACGAGGTCGAGGTGTCCTGAGGCGACGGTCCTGAGGCGACGGCCGGGCCGTCCGTGTCCTGACCGATGATTCGCGTGCCGTAGGGCAGTCTGCACAGGCATGGAGAAGAAGACTGTTTCGCGCGACGGCACCGGCATCGCCTACCAGCGCTCCGGGAGCGGGCCGGCGGTCGTGCTGGTCAGCGGCGCGATGTCGACGGGTGCCACGATGGCACCGCTGGCCGCCGAGCTGTCGGACCGTTTCGACGTCGTCGTGTACGACCGCCGTGGGCGCGGCGGGAGCGGTGACACGGCGCCCTACGCGGTGGAACGCGAGGTCGAGGACCTGGCGGCGCTGATCGACGTGCTGGGCGGCGAGGCGTCGCTGTTCGGCATGTCGTCGGGCGGGGCGCTGGTGCTCCGGGCGGCGGCGAGCGGCCTGCCGGTGCGCCGGGTCGCCGTGTACGAGGTGCCGTACGCCGGGGACGACGAGGCCGTGCGGGCCGGGGCCGAGTACACCGAGCGGCTGACCGAAGCCCTGGGGGCCGGCCGGCGCGGGGACGCCGTGGAGCTGTTCCTGCGCCGCACCGGGCTGGGCGAGGAGATGATCCGGGGGGCCAGGCAGTCCCCCATGTGGGCGGGGATGGAGTCGGTGGCGCCCAGCCTGGCGTACGACGACGCCGTGATGGGCGACGGCCGGGTGCCCACGTCCGCGATCTCCTCGGTCACCGCTCCCCTGCTGGCCCTCGCGGGCGGCGCGAGCGACGCGTGGTGGCACGAGGCCGCCCGGGCGATCGCCGGGGCGGCCCCGGACGGGAGGTACGGCACCGTGGAAGAGCAGACCCACAGGGTGGAGCCGGGCGTCCTGGCGCCGGTGCTGGCGGAGTTCCTCACCGGGTGAGCCGCCGGGGCCGACGAGTGGCCCCCGGTGCCCGCCGGGCGGCTCGGGCCGCGCCTGCCGTCGCGCACACCCCTGGCGCCGGTGTGGGCGGAGTTTCCCACCGGGCCGGCCGACAGGCACGAGAGCGCCGCCACGACGTCCGGCTGACGGCTGACGACTGACGGCTCAAGTCCCCCCGGCCGTCGCGCATGTCGAGGACGCCGATACCGCCCAGGATCCACCGGGCCGGCCGGCAGGCACGACGGCGCCGCCACGCCCGCCGGGCGGCTCAGGCCGCTCCGGCCGTCGCGCGCGTCGTGGACGCGATGGTCGCCGAGCCCACCACGCGCGTGCCGTCGTACAGCACGATCGCCTGGCCGGGGGCGACCCCGCGCACCGGCTCGGTGAACGTCACCTCCAGGGTGCCGTCGACCAGTTCGGCGCGGACCTCGGTCTCGCCGCCGTGGGCGCGGAGCTGGGCGGTGTAGGTGCCGGGGCCTGTGGGGGCGGCACCGCACCAGCGGGGCTTGATCGCGCGCAGGGCGTCGACGTCGAGGGCCTCGGCCGGACCGACCGTCACGGTGTTGTCCACCGGGGAGATGTCCAGGACGTAGCGCGGCTTGCCGTCGGGGGCCGGGGTGCCGATCCTGAGGCCCTTGCGCTGGCCGATGGTGTAGCCGTAGGCGCCCTCGTGGGTGCCGAGCCGGTTGCCCGCCTCGTCGACGATGTCGCCCTCGGCCTTGCCCAGCCGGCCGGCGAGGAAGCCCTGGGTGTCGCCGTCGGCGATGAAGCAGATGTCGTGGGAGTCGGGCTTCTTGGCCACCGCGAGGCCCCTGCGCTCGGCCTCCGCGCGGATCTCGTCCTTGGTGGTGACCGTGTCGCCGAGCGGGAACATCGCGTGGGCGAGCTGCCGGTCGTCGAGCACGCCGAGGACGTAGCTCTGGTCCTTGGCCATGTCGGAGGCGCGGTGCAGCTCGCGCACGCCGTCCTCGCGCAGGATCACCTGGGCGTAGTGGCCGGTGCAGACGGCGTCGAACCCGAGGGCCAGCGCCTTGTCGAGCAGCGCGGCGAACTTGATCTTCTCGTTGCAGCGCAGGCACGGGTTGGGGGTGCGGCCCGCCTCGTACTCGGCGACGAAGTCCTCGACCACGTCCTCCCGGAAGCGGTCGGCGAGGTCCCACACGTAGAACGGGATGCCGATGACGTCGGCGGCGCGGCGGGCGTCGCGCGAGTCCTCGATGGTGCAACAGCCCCGGGCGCCCGTGCGGAAGGACTGCGGGTTCGCGGAGAGCGCCAGGTGGACGCCGGTCACGTCGTGCCCCGCCTCGGCCGCGCGGGCGGCGGCGACGGCGGAGTCGACTCCGCCCGACATGGCGGCGAGGACGCGGAGGGGACGGGTGCGCTGCGGGGTCTCAGTCATAACCCCTCCAGGGTACGGGGAGGCGGGAACCGGAGCGCGCGAGTATGCGTTGAAGATCGTATGGGGGCTAAGCAGGGATCCTCGGGCGGATCCGCGGGCGGCGGGCCGGCGGACGGCGACCGGCGCATCGGCCGGCGGGCGCTGATCGTCGGCGGTGCGGCGGCGGCCGCGGGCACCGCCGTGCTGGCCCGTGACGAGCTGTCCCGCCTGTGGTGGCGGACGCCGGGGGTGGACCGGCCCCGCGAGGAGGGCGCCGTCGACTACGCGGGCGCGCGCTGGGTGGCCGCCTCGGACGCGAACTGGCGGCGGGCGGACCGGCCGGACGACTACGGCATCGACATGGTGATCGTCCACGTCACCCAGGGCAGCTTCGCCAGTGCGGTGCGCGCCTTCCAGGACCCGGGGCACAAGGCGGCCGCGCACTACATCGTGGGACAGGACGGGCGTGTCACCCAGATGATCCGCGAGCTGGACGTGGCGTACCACGCGGGCAACCGCGACTACAACGAGCGCAGTGTCGGCATCGAGCACGAGGGTTTCGTCGACCGCCCGCGGGACTTCACCGACGCGATGTACGCCGCCTCCGCGCGCCTGACGGCGGGCATATGCGCACGCTACGACATACCCGTGGACCGCGAGCACATCCTCGGCCACGTGGAGGTGCCGGGGACCGACCACACCGACCCGGGGCCGCACTGGGACTGGGACCGGTACCTGAAGCTGGTGCGGCGAGCCGCCACCGGCGGCCCGTCGAAGCCGCCGGCGAAGGCCTGAGCCCTCCGGCGGCGTCCGCGGCCGACGGCTCCTACGACAGTCCCGCCGCGCGGGCGCGTTCCACCGCGGGGCCGATCGCCTTGGCGAGCGCCGCCACGTCGGCCGCGGTCGAGGTGTGGCCCAGCGAGAAGCGCAGGGTGCCGCGGGCCAGGGCGGGGTCGGTGCCGGTGGCCAGCAGGACGTGGCTGGGCTGGGCGACGCCCGCGGTGCAGGCGGAGCCGGTGGAGCACTCGATGCCCTGCGCGTCGAGCAGCAGGAGGAGGGAGTCGCCCTCGCAGCCGGGGAAGGTGAAGTGGGCGTTGGCGGGCAGGCGCCCCTCCCGGACCGGGTCGCCGCCGAGGATCGCGTCCGGGACCGCCGTGCGGACGGCGTCGACCAGGTCGTCGCGCAGGGCACCGATCTCGCGGGCGAACCACGCGCGCTGCTCGGCGGCGAGGCGCCCGGCGACGGCGAAGGAGGCCACGGCCGGGACGTCGAGGGTGCCGGAGCGCACATGGCGTTCCTGTCCGCCCCCGTGCAGGACGGGGACCGGGGTGTACTCGCGGCCCAGCAGCAGCGCGCCGATGCCGTAGGGGCCGCCGATCTTGTGGCCGGACACCGTCATCGCCGCGAGCCCGGAGGCGGCGAAGTCGACCGGGAGCTGGCCGAAGGCCTGGACCGCGTCGGCGTGCAGCGGCACGTCGAACTCGGCGGCCACGTCGGCGAGTTCCCGCACCGGCATGATCGTGCCGATCTCGTTGTTGGCCCACATCACGGTGGCGAGGGCGACGTCGCCGGGGTCGCGGGCGATGGCCTCGCGCAGCGCGTCCGGGTGGACGCGGCCGTACGCGTCGACCGGGAGGTACTCGACAGTGGCGCCCTCGTGCTCGCCGAGCCAGTGCACGGCGTCGAGGACCGCGTGGTGCTCGACGGGGCTGGCCAGGACCCGGGTGCGGGCCGGGTCGGCGTCGCGGCGGGCCCAGTACAGGCCCTTGACGGCGAGGTTGTCGGCCTCGGTGCCGCCGGAGGTGAGGACCACTTCGCTGGGGCGGGCGCCGAGCGCCTCGGCGAGGCTCTCACGGGCCTCCTCGACGGTGCGCCTCGCCCGGCGGCCGGACGCGTGCAGGGAGGAGGCGTTGCCGGTGACGCTCAGGTGCGCGGCGAGTGCCTCGACTGCCTCGGGAAGCATCGGGGTGGTCGCGGCGTGGTCGAGGTAAGCCATGGTGCGGCCGATTCTACGGGCGGCCCCGCCCGGTCCCGGACCGAGGCCCGCCTCGTCGCACGGGGGTGCGACGGCTCACAGGCTCCACGACAGGGTGCTGTCCGCGGACATGAACGCCACCAGGACCAGCAGGTCGGCGACGCCCAGGCCGAGGCCGAGGAGGGCCCGGCCGCGGCGGGCGGTGCCGCGCCACAGCGCGACGCTCGCGAGGGCGATGGCGATCGGGCCCAGGAAGACGTTGAGGACGAGCAGGCCGAGCAGACCGAGGACGAAGGCGGCGACGGCCATGCCGTCGGTGTCGTGGATGCCGGTGCGGCGGGCGGCGCGGGTGGTGCGGGAGGAGTCGGTGGAGTCGGTGGAGTCGGTGGAGTCGGCGGTGCGGTTGGCCGGTGCGGTGAGCTGCATGGTGGTCTCCCTGCCGTGCGTCGGTGGGCCGTTGCGTCGGTGGAGGTGCGTCGGGGCGCGAGCTGCGTCAGGACGCGAGGCGCGTCAGTGCGCGGAGGTGCTCCGCCGGCGGCCGTGCCGCTCGCGGAGCGCGAAGACGCCGAGCCAGACGGCGATGACCAGGCCGGCCGCGACGGAGAAGGTGAGCGGTGCGTGGGCCACGGCGCCCAGGACCACGCCGAGGAGCAGGAGTGCGACGACGAGGAACAGCATGGAACGGATCCCCCAATCTTGCGTGGGCACTTCGGTGAACGTTTGTGGTTACAGTTGTTTACTGACTTCCCAGTCTAGCGCGCTCCATGGCTTTCCAATTCCGGAGAACAGTTGTTAACTGCATGGCATGAGTCACACCTCCGGCGTTCGGCAGGCGCAGAAGCAGAAGACCCGGCAGGCACTCCTGGACGCGGCGCTCGGCCTGCTGGAGGAGCAGAGCCTGAGCAGCCTGGGGCTGCGTGAGGTCACCCGCGCCGTGGGGGTCGCGCCGACCGCCTTCTACCGGCACTTCCACTCCACGGCCGATCTCGGCGTGGCCCTGGTCGAGGAGGCGCTGGGCAGCCTGCACCCGATGATCCGGATCACGATGTCACCGGCGGAGGACGACGAGGAGCGCATCGCCCGCGCGGTCGAGTTGATCGCCGGTCACGTGGCCGCGCACCCGGCTCACGTCCGTTTCGTGGCCCGGGAGCGGCACGGCGGAGTGCAGCCGGTGCGCCGGGCCATACGTGAGCAGCTGGCGCGGTTCGCCGAGGAGGTGCAGGCCGAGCTGGCCACGGACGCGTCGGCGGCGGGCTGGAGCGAGACCGACCTGCGCATGCTGGCGAGCCTCTACGTCGACCAGATGCTGATCACGGCGTCCCTCTTCCTGGAGACGCTGGACGCCCCCGAAGACGAACGCCGCCGGGCCGTCGAGACGGCACGGCGGCAACTGCGGCTGATCAGCGTCGGCCGCACGCACTGGCTGGACTGAGACGTCGCCGGTTCAGCCGAGCCGCACCCGGGCCAGCTGACGGGACTGGGCGACCAGGCGGTCGGCGCTGTCCCAGACCTCGGCGTCCTCCTCCAGGAAGCCCCCGGCGAGGTTGCGGGTGGCGACGGAGACCCGCAGCGGGCCCGGCGCCGGACGGCAGCGCACGTGCACGGTCAGCTCGACCGTCGGCACCCAGCCCTTGAGTCCCAGCTCGAAGGCGGTCGGCGGCAGCGCGTCCACCGCGAGGAGCAGCGAGAGCGGGTCGGCGTCGCGGCCGTCGGCGAGCCCGAACCAGGCCCGCATCTCGCCCCGGCCCGAGGGCTGTCCCAGCGCCCAGCCCAGGGTGGCGGGGTCCAGCTTGAGCTTGAGGCGGTCGGTGATGGCCGAGCTGCCCTCGACGGGGGCGGGACCGTCCTCCGGACCGAAGCACTGGTCCGGCGGCGGGATGGCGGGCGGCTTCGCCGAGGTGCGGACGTCGTCCGGCAGGGCGTCGAGGTCCCCGTAGGAGGCGAGGACGCGGATGCGCTCGACCTCGCGGCCCTCGTCGTCGTACTGGAAGAGGGAAGCCTGGCCGGTGGAGAGGGTGCGTCCGGTGCGGACGGTCTCGGTGCGCACGACCGCCGGGCCCGGCCGGGAGGCGGTGAGGTAGTGCGCCGAGACGGTGAAGGGGTCGGGGTGCGGGAGCGCGTCGCCGAGGGCCCGGCCCAGGACGGCCAGCAGATAGCCGCCGTTGACGGCGTTGATGATGGTCCAGCCGGCCGACAGGTCGATGTCGTAGACCCCGGGGGCGCGCCGGGTGACGGCGGTGTCCCGGTCGAACTCGCTGTCGCCGATGGTGGCCCGTGTGGCCGCTGCGGAGGCTGCTTCTGGCATGACAGCACGGTACAACAGGAAACTACTAAGCGGTAGCTTTTCTCTGTCGTTCCCGCGCGCTGAGATACGCCTCCAGTTCCGCCGCCCCGGCCACCATCGCCCGGCCCCGGGCGGTCACCCGCTCCTGCCACTCGCGCAGGGCGGTCTCCAGCGGCTCCACTCCCCCGGCCGACCGCACCTGGGCGATGACGGACGCGATCCGCTCCAGTGGATATCCGCCCCGCCGCAACTGGTGCGCGAGGCGGGCGTCCCGTACGTCGGCGGCGTCGTAGCGGCGGTATCCGGTGACCGGGTCGCGGCGTGGGCGCACCAGTCCGGCCCGCTCCCACGCGCGCAGGGTCGCGGGCCGGATGCCCAGCTCCGCCGCGAGGGATCCGATGAAGCCGCCCGCCGTACCCGGCACGTCCCCGGCGGCCTCGGGCACCAGGTCCCGCAGCGCGCCCTCCACGGCCTCCAGCGTCCGCCGGTCGTCGAGCAGCCGGGCGTGGCTCTCGTCGATCAACCGGAGCCCCTCGTCCACCGCGTCCTCGTTCACGGCCCGCATCACCGAGCCCGCCGTCCGGTGGCCGTGGCCCGCCAGCAGGGCGAGGAAAGCGTCCAGGGCCCGGGCGTGCAGCGCGGTGTAGACGCGGTAGCCGTGGGCCGTTCGCTCGGCGGCCGGGAGGATGCCGGCCGCCTCGTAGTTCCTGACGGCCTGCGCCGACAGACCGTGCGCGCGCGCCAGGTCCACCGGCCTGAGTTTCCTCGCGCTTTGAGGGTTGGCGGCCATGATCCCCCTGTTCTCAAGACGAAGTCTCAACCGGTAGTTCAACGATACCGTTGAAGCCATGGCCGAACGCACCGAGACCACAGCCGACATCGCCGACATCGCCCGTCCCCTGGACGCGGCCGCCGTCATGCGGCTGTTCCCCGCCCCGCCCCGGCTGCTCGCGCTGGGCGAGCCCACGCACGGCGAGGACGCCCTGCTCGACGTCCGCAACGCCCTCTTCCGGCAACTCGTCGAGCGGCACGGCTACCGGACGATCGCGATCGAGAGCGACTGCCTGAGAGGGCTGGTCGTGGACGACTACGTCACCTGGGGCACCGGGACCCTCGACGAGGTCGTGGAACGGGGATTCAGTCACCCCTGGGGACCGAGCGCCCCCAACCGGGAGCTGGTGCGCTGGATGCGCGCGTACAACGAGGACCGGCCCGTGGAGCAGCGGATCCGCTTCGCCGGTTTCGACGGCCCGCTGGAGATCACCGGCGCCGAGAGCCCCCGGCAGGCCCTCACCGCCCTGCACGGCTGCCTCGCTGCCTGGCTGGACCCCGGCCTGCTCCCCTGCACGGCGGGGACACTGGACCGCCTGCTCGGCACCGACGACCGGTGGACCGAGCCCGAGGCGATGATGGACCCGGGGCGGTCGGTGGGACGGTCGGCCGGGGCCAGGGAGTTGCGGACGCTCGCCGAAGACCTCGTGTCGCTGCTGGACGAGCAGACACCGCACCTGCTCGCGGCCTCCTCCCGGGACGAGTGGGAGCGGGCCCGCCTGCACGCCCGTACCGCCACCGGCCTGCTGACGTACCACCACGCGATGGCCGACGACTCCCCGGCCCGCATGACCAGGATGCTCGGCGCGCGGGACCGGATGATGGCCGGCAACCTCCTCGCGCTCGCCGAACGGGGGCCGGCCTTCGTCCACGCCCACAACTCCCACCTCCAGCGCGAGAAGAGCTCGATGCGGATGTGGCAGGGCCCGCTGGAATGGTGGAGCGCAGGGGCCCTCGTCGGCGCCCGGCTCGGCGGGGAGTACGGCTTCGTGGCCACGGCCCTGGGCACGATCCGGCACCAGGGCGTGGACACCCCGCCGCCGGACACCGTCGAGGGGCTCCTGTACGCGCTCCCCGACGACCCCTGCGTCGTCGAGCCCGCGCGACTGGCGGACGCCCTCGGCGATCCGCGGCCCGCGCCCCGGGTCTCCTCCTGGTTCGGCTACGCCCCGCTCGACCCCGGTCACCTGGACACGGTCGACGGTGTCGTCTTCGTCAAGGACATGCCGCACCCCTGACGGATGCCGGGGTCAGTCCCCCTCGACCACCGTCGACCTGCGGTTCCAGGCGCGGGGCGCCCGCCAGTGGTAGCGCATGGCGAGCAGCCGCAGGACGAAGGCGGTGACGACCGCCAGACCGCTGGTGAGCGGGGTGAGCGCCTCGTAGCGGATGCACAGGGCGACCATCGCGGAACCGACGATCGCCGGGACGGCGTACAGGTCGCGGTCCCAGCGCAGCAGTGAGGGCACCTCGTTGGCGAGCACGTCGCGCAGCACGCCGCCGCCCACCGCGGTGGTCAGTCCCAGGCAGGCGGAGGCGGTCAGGCCGAGACCGTAGTCGTACGCCTTGGTGGTGCCGGCGACGCAGAACAGGCCGAGCCCGGCCGCGTCGAAGATGTTCACGCCGGTCTGGAGGCGCTCCACGTGGGGGTGGAGGAAGAACACCAGCAGTGTCGCGAGCAGCGGGGTGAGGAAGTACCCGAGGTCGGTGAAGGCGGCGGGCGGCACCGCGCCGATCACCAGGTCCCGGAACAGTCCGCCGCCCAGCGCGGTGACCTCGGCGAGGACGGCGATGCCGAAGACGTCGAAGTTCTTGCGTACGGCCAGCAGCGCGCCGGAGATGGCGAACACGAAGATGCCGACCAGGTCGAGCGTGTGCTGGACGGTGGGACTGAAGAGTTGCTCGTACACCCTTCCATTCTTACCTGCCAGTGAGCCCCCGCCTTGCAAACGAAGGCGGGGGCTCACGGGCAGTCGGGTGAGTGCGGTCACTTCTCCTTGGCGGGAGGCTCCTCGTCACCGTTCTCGGCGCCGGCGGCACCCTCGGCGGCGGGCTCGGCACCTTCGGCGGCGGGTTCGGCACCCTCGGCGGCGGACTCGGTCCGCCCGGCGGTGGGCGCCGCCTTCTCGGCAGCCGGCTCAGCCCCCTCGACAGCGGGCTCGGTGCCCCCGGGGGCAGACGCCGCCTTCTCACCGGTCGGCTCAGCCTTCCCCGCGGTGGGCTCCGCCTTCCCGCCGGTCGGCTCAGCCTTCCCCGCGGTGGGCTCCGCCTTCTCGCCGGTCGGCGCCGCCTCCCCAGCAGGCGCCGCCTTCTCGGCAGCCGGCGCCGGCTTCCCGGCGGCGGGCTCGTCGGTGTCGTCCGACGCGGTGGACGCCGAGGCCTCGACCTCCGCCGCCACCGCCGCCGAGGTCGCCGCGGACTCGGCCAGCGCCTGATCCGACACCAGCTCCGCCGCCTCCTTCGCGGCGGTGAGTAGGACGACGTCCTGCGGGGCCTGGTCCGCGAAGTTCTCGGGGTGGTGGCAGGCCACCTGCTGGCCCGGCCGCAGCTCCTTGAGCGGCGGCTCGGTGGTCGTGCAGATCTGCGTCGCCTTCCAGCACCGGGTGTGGAAGCGGCAGCCACTGGGCGGCGCGATCGGCGAGGGCACGTCGCCCTTGAGCAGGATGCGCTCGCTCTTGGCCGACTTGCGGGCCGGGTCCGGGATCGGGACGGCCGACATCAGCGCCTTGGTGTACGGGTGCATCGGCGACTTGTAGAGCAGGTCCCGGTCGGCCAGCTCCATGATCTTGCCGAGGTACATCACCGCGATGCGGTCCGAGACGTGCCGCACGACGGACAGGTCGTGCGCGATGATCACGTACGTCAGACCCAGCTCGGTCTGGAGGTCGTCGAGCAGGTTGACGACCTGGGCCTGGATGGACACGTCGAGCGCGGAGACCGGCTCGTCGGCCACGACCAGCTTCGGGTTGAGCGCGAGCGCGCGGGCGATGCCGATGCGCTGGCGCTGGCCGCCGGAGAACTCGTGCGGGTAGCGGTTGTAGTGCTCGGGGTTGAGGCCGACCACCGACAGCAGCCGCTGCACCTCCTTCTTGACCCCGCCCTCGGGCACGACGCCCTGGAGCTTGAAGGGGGCGCTGACGATCGTGCCGATGGTGTGGCGCGGGTTCAGCGAGGAGTACGGGTCCTGGAAGATCATCTGCACGTCGCGGCGCAGCGGACGCATGCCGCCGACCCCGAGGTGGGTGATGTCCTTGCCCTGGAACTCGACCTTGCCCGCGGTCGGCTCCAGCAGCCGGGTGATCAGCCGGCCCATGGTCGACTTGCCGCAGCCGGACTCGCCCACGACGCCCAGCGTCTCGCCGGAGCGGACCTCGAAGTCGATGCCGTCGACGGCGCGGACCGCGCCGACCTGGCGCTGCAGCAGGCCCTTCCTGATCGGGAAGTGCTTCTGCAGCCCGGTCACCTTGAGCAGGGTCTCGCCGGGGGCGGCGTCCTTGGTCAGGGTGGCACCGCTGGTCTGTGCGGGGATGGTCACCGCTTTGTCCTCTGCCTGGTCGCTCACAGCTTCGGCGCAATCTCTTCGGTCCAGATACGCTCCCGCTGCTCCTGCGACATGTGGCAGGCGGCCCAGTGCTGGCTGCCGACCTCGGACAGCTCGGGGCGGACCGTGCGGGTGACGTCGTCCTTGGGCACGTCGGCGTACGGGCAGCGCGGGTTGAAGGCGCAGCCGGACGGGAGGTTGATGAGGGAGGGCGGCGATCCCTTGACCGGGATGAGGCGTTCCTGCTGGTCGCGGTCGAGCCGCGGCATCGAGCCGAGCAGACCCCAGGTGTAGGGGTGCCGGGGCTCGTAGAACACCTTCTCCGCCGGACCGCGCTCGACGCACCGGCCGCCGTACATCACCAGGAGGTCGTCGGCCAGCTCGGCGACGACGCCCAGGTCGTGGGTGATGATGATGACCGCGGAGCCGAACTCCTTCTGCAGGTCCCGGATGAGGTCGAGGATCTGCGCCTGGACGGTCACGTCCAGGGCGGTGGTCGGCTCGTCCGCGATGAGCAGCTCGGGGTTGTTGACCAGCGACATCGCGATCATCGCGCGCTGGCGCATACCGCCGGAGAACTCGTGCGGGTAGCTGTCCACCCGCTTGTCGGGCTGCGGGATGCCGACCCGGTCGAGCATCTCCACCGCGCGGCGCTTGGCGGTCTTCTTGTCCACCTTGTGGTGGATGCGGTACGCCTCCACGATCTGCTGGCCGATCGTGTAGTACGGGTGCAGCGCCGACAGCGGATCCTGGAAGATCATCGCCATCTCGCGGCCGCGCAGCTTGCGCACGTGGTCGGGGTCGGCGGACAGCAGCTCGGTGCCGTCCAGCCAGATCTCGCCGGATATCTGCGCCTTGCGCTTGCCGTACTGGCCGGCGGTGTGCAGGCCCATGATGCCGAGCGAGGTCACCGACTTGCCGGAGCCGGACTCGCCCACGATGCCGAGGGTCTTGCCCTTCTCCAGCTGGAAGGAGAGCCCGTCGACGGACTTGACCAGGCCGTCGTCGGTCGGGAAGTGGACCTTGAGGTCGCGTACTTCCAGGAAGGCGGTCGGCGCGGGCGAGGCGCCGGTGGGCTCGCCCACCGCTGCCCCGCTCTTGCTCAGTTCGGTCATGAGAGCCTCACTCGGGGGTCGATCACGGCGTACAGGACGTCCACCACGAGGTTGGCGATCAGCACCGCGAGAGAAGTGATCAGGACGACGCCCAGGATGAAGGGCAGGTCGTGGTTCTTGATCGCGTCCAGCACCTTCTGGCCGAGGCCGGGGAGGCTGAACGTGGTCTCGGTCAGGACCGCGCCGCCCATCAGGGCGCCCAGGTCCATGCCGAGCATGGTGAGCAGGGGGGTCAGGGTCGAGCGCATCGCGTGCTTGCTGATGACGACCTGTTCCTTGAGGCCCTTGGCCCGTGCGGTGCGGATGTAGTCCTCGCCGAGGATCTCCAGCATGGTGGCGCGGGTGATCCGGGCGTACATCGCGGCGTACAGGAAGGCCAGCGTGATCCAGGGCAGGATCATGCCGCCGAACCAGCCGCTGAAGCTGTCCTCGAGCGGTACGAACTCACCGTCGATCCAGCCCAGTCCGTAGGAGAAGATCGCCAGGCTGAGCAGACCGGTGAAGTAGATGGGGAGCGAGACACCCGCCAGGGCGACGACCATCGCGCCGCGGTCCCACAGCGTGCCGCGCTTGAGGGCGGACAGCACACCGGCGGCCACACCGAAGATCAGCCACAGCACGGCTGCGCCGAGCGCGAGAGCCAGGGTCACCGGGAAACGCTCGGTCAGGACCGGCCAGACCGACTGCTCGGTCTTGAAGGAGTAGCCGAAGCAGGGCGCGGCGCAGTGGGTCACGTCGCCGCCGGCCGCGTAGGTGCGGCCCGCGAAGATGCCCTTGAAGAACTCCCAGGCCTGCACGAGGACCGGGTCGCCCAGACCCAGCTTCTCCCGCACACCCTCGACGGCGGCGGGGTCCGCCTGCTTGCCGACGAAGTTCAGGGCGATGTCGACCCCTGCCCACTTGGGGACGAGGAAGAAGATGCAGAAGACCACCAGGACGATGACCACGAGCATCACTGCGGCGGCGAACAGCCGCCTGATGAGGTAAGCGAGCACGGGTTGCGGCCCGCTGCGCCCCGCGGGCCGCCGGAGATTGTCCGACGGCCCACGGTCACGCCGCGCCGGCCTTCACCTGCCTTTCGTGCCGTACGGCGGGTGTACCGGTTACTTCTTGGGGTTCTTCAGGCCGAGGTTGACGAAGTCGTACATACCGCTGTACGCGTCGGTGGTGTAGACGTTCGCCACGTTGCTGGAACGCCAGTTGATGAACTTCTCGAAGACGAAGGGCAGGTAGTACGCGCCCTCCATCACCTTGTGGTTGATCTCCGAGGCGATCTTCGTCTTGCCGGAGTCGTCCAGCTCGGTGAGGTAGTCCGCGAAGAGACCGTCGATCTTCTTGTCGTCGATCATCGCGAAGTTGTTGTTACCGCTGTCGAGGATGTAGTCGCTGTGCCACAGCGGCAGACCGTAGCCCTGCACGGACGGGAAGTCCGGGCCCCAGCCCATGATGATGATGCCGTAGCCCTTCTTCTGCACGTTCGAGGGGCTGCCGATGACGCTGGCGTACTGCGAGCCGTCGTACTGGTCGATCTCGACGTCGACGCCGATCTTCTTCAGCGAGGCCTGGAGGGACTCGGCGGTGGCGACCTCGACCGGCTTGTTGTTGCGGACCGCGACGGTGGTCTTGAAGCCGTTCGGCTTGCCGCAGGCCTTCAGCTCTTCCTTGGCCTTCTCGACGTTGCCCTTCTTGTTGGCACCGGCCATCTCGTACGGGTCGTACTTCTGGCCCTCGGAGCCCGGAACGGCGGGCGGCAGCATGTTGGTGCCGATGTCACCGCCGGCCACCGGGCCGCCGCGCGCGGTCTGCAGGGAGACGTGGTCGGCCCCGTAGAGCACGGCCTTGCGGCAGTGCAGGTTGTCGAAGGGCTTCACGTTCTGCGGGAACGTGGCGTACCGGATGTAACCCGAGACCGGGTTGTCCAGGTTCGCCTTGTGCTCCTTCAGCGCCGTGGTGCGACCCTGCGGGGACAGACCGGTCTGGGCCAGGTCGATGTCGTAGTCGCCGGCGATCAGGCGGGCGTCCAGGTCGTTGGCGTTGGTGAAGAACTTGATCGTGATCTTGTCCGGGTACGCCTTGCGGACCGGGTCCGAGCTCTGCTTCCACTCGGCGTTGCGGACCAGGGTCAGGTCCTTGCCGGGGTTGTAGGACTCGAACTTGTACGGGCCCGAGGAGAACGGGTGCAGGCCGTACTTGGACTTGGTGTCCTTGTCCTGGCGGACCGGGGAGGCCGAGGTCAGCGCGAGCATCTCCTCGAAGTCCGAGTTGGCCGCGGGCAGGTGGAAGACGATCGTCTTGTCGTCCGGCGTCTCGATCGCCTTCAGACCGAGCTTGTCCTTGGACTTGTCCTTGTACGGGCCCTGGTACTCGTCCTTGGGGTCGAGCACCTCCTTGAGGTACGTCGGGCCGCCGGACAGCACGTCCTGCGCCCAGACGCGCTCGATGCCGTACTTGACGTCCTTGGAGGTGATCGGCTTGCCGTCCTCCCAGGTGACGCCGTCACGCAGGGTGTACGTGTAGGTCTTGCCGTCGTCCGAGACCTTGGCGACGTCGGAGGCGAGGTCGGGGGTGACCTCCGCACCGGTCTTGCCCGGCTCCGTCTTGTTCGTGACGAGCTGGCGGCTGTAGTAGCGGGAGAAGTTCCACATGAAGCCGTAGTAGCCGCGCGTGGTGTCCCACGAGTCGGCGTCCTGCGAGCTGGCGAACTTCAGCGTGCCGCCCTTCTTGGCCTCGGAGGCCTGGGCGACCTTGTTGTTGGCCGCGTCGAAGCCGGCCGCGCCGTTCTTCGAACCGCTGCCGCCGTCGTCGTCGCCGCCGCCGCCGCACGCCGCCGTGGTCAGCAGCGCGGCGACCACTGCGGCAGCGGCCAAAGCCTGCTTGCGCCGCCCTGAGGTGCGTTGGGTAGTCACGATCTCGGATCCTCCGGATTAGATGAGAGACCCCGTGCAGGTGCCACGGGTCGCCTTGCGGTACGGCGGGTCAGCGGGAGCCCTTCGGGTCCAACGCGTCGCGCACGCCGTCACCGAAGAGGTTGAAGGCAAGAACGGTGATGAAGATCGCCACACCGGGGACCACCATGTACATGGGGTCCGACTTGTAGTAGTCGATCGCGCTCGAGAGCATCTGCCCCCAGGACGACGTGGGCGGCTTGACGCCCACGCCGAGGAAGCTGAGCGCCGCCTCGGTGAGGATGTTGGTGGGGATCATCATCGTCGTGTAGACGATGATCGGCGCCACCAGGTTGGGCAGCAGTTCCTTGAACAGGATGTAGAACCGTCCGGCCCCCAGCGACCGGGCCGCCTCGACGTACTCCCGTTCCCGCATGGAAAGGGTCTGTCCGCGGACCACTCGGCCGATGTAGGGCCAGCCGAAGAAGCCGATGACCACGATCATCATGAGCAGGCGGACGCCCGTGCCGCTCAGTCCCAGCATGGAGTCGGGCAGGACGGAGACCAGCGCGATGATGAACAGGAGCTGGGGGAAGGCCAGCAGGCCGTCCATGACGCGGCTGATGAGGGAGTCGACCCAGCCGCCGAAGAAGCCGGCCAGGACACCGAGGACGGTGCCGATGATCACGGCGACCATCGCGGACAGGAAGCCGACGAGCAGCGAGATCCGGGCGCCGTGGACGATGCGGGCGAAGATGTCACGGCCGTTGACCGGCTCCACGCCCAGCCAGTGGTCGCCGCTGATGCCGCCCATGGAGCCCGTGGGGGTGCCGAACAGCGGGTCGATCATGTCCTCGTTGTACGCGTTGGGCTCCTGCCCGTACAGGGAGGTGATCACGGGCGCCAGCACGGCGATCACGATGAGCACCAGCACCACGATGCCGCCCGCGAGCGCCAGCTTGTCCCTCTTCAGGCGCTCCCAGGCGATCCGGCCCAGTGAGCGCCCTTGTACCGACTTGGCCTCGGCGCCGGCGACCGCCGCTTCCTCTGCCGCACTCGGGGCCGCTTCCGCGGTCGGCTCGTGCAATGGTGCCGTCATCTGGCAGGGACCCCTCTCAACCGGCGGTAGCCGGCCCGCACTTGCCGCTGTAGCGGCGTGATCAGTCCGTCGTACAAAGAGGCGAGCATCCACCCCTTGTTGCGGGAGTCTTCAACGCTTTGGCGATCTGTAGCCAGTGCTGACGGGGAATGGATGCGCAAACGTGATGCTGTTCGAGGTGTTCCGTTATCCGGACAGTGGGTAACGGGGGCCGGACGCGGGCGAGTTGGGACATCGGGGACAAGGGGGCGCTTTGCGTCGTCATCTACGCGCGAAGATGCCCTCCGCTGCCCCCGCCCCGGGGCCCTGCCCGGCGAGCGGGCCGACGGTTTCGACCGTCAGTGACGGCCGCCGGCCGGAGGGTATCCGTACCCGCCCGCCGGCGCCTGGGCGGGGGCGGCCGCGTGGGCCTCGCGGTCGTAGAACGGACGGGCGTTGGAGCGCAGCCACAGGGCGACCGGGTCGTGGGCGTCGGTCATCGCCACCGTCGACACCGGCAGCCCGTCCGGCACCGCGCCGACGGACTGCTGCATCATCGCGCGCACCGCGTCGACGGCCGGCGGGGAGGTGTCGTACACGTCGAGGCCGATGGCGAGGTACGGCGCGCCCAGCGCCGGCTGCACCCAGGCTCGGCGCAGCGCGCGGACCGCCGGGGTGCGATGGGCGTTCTGCGCGAGCAGGGCGTAGAACTGCGGGATTTCGATGGCCGGTTCGGACAGGCGCAGGGGACCCGCAGGCTGACGGTCCAGTCCCGAGGCGATACGCCGCAGGTCGAGCCAGGGAATGCCGACGCCGCCACCGGGGGCGTGCGGGTTGAGCCACAGGCCGTAGTGGTCCGGGTAGAGGGCGCGGGCCACCTCCAGGCCGTCGACCACCTCGTACGACCGGTTCCAGCCGCTGGCGGACAGCTCCTGGGCGGAGGTCACGCAGGGCGCGTAGCCGTAGCCCTGGACCTCCATCTTCCCGTACTGGGCGTCCGGCGAGCCGGCCTGGCCGTGCCACAGCAGCATCCAGACCTGGCCGGAGGCGGGGGTGGCGAGGGCGCGCAGCAGGGCCTCGTAGGCGTCGTAGCGCCCGGGCGTCACCTGGCGCAGCATGTGCTCGACCTGCCCGGTCGTGGTGCCGCTGGCGCTCACGCGTATCGCCCCTTCGAGAAGTCCCCCGTTGTCGGAACCAGCTTACGGCTCCGCCGGGAGCGGGGGGCTATGCGCTCGGGGCGTGCTGCCGTCCCGGGCGCGGTGGTCCCGGCGCGGCCCGTCGCGCCCACGCGGCGCAGCCGCACACGTCGCGGCACCGCGCCCCTCGGCCGCGTCGTCCTGACCGGCGGTCAGAAGCCCTGGTCGTAGAAGGGCCTGACCGTTTCCCGCATCCAGTCGCAGACCGGGTCCTGGGCCGCCTCCAGGAGGACCAGGTTGACCTGCCACTTCAGCGGGGACTTGGCCAGGGCCCGGCCCAGGGCGTCCAGGGGGAGGGCTCGGGCGTCACCCTCCCAGCGGGAGAGCTCGACGCCTATGTAGAGGACCGGGTCGGCGGTCTCGACGGCGGCCAGGCAGCGGCGCGCGCTGCGGACGACGCCGGTGGCGGCGAACTCGGCGGAGGCCGCGGCCAGGAAGTCCACCGGGTCGTCCTGCCAGTCCGGCTCGAAGAGACGGACCCGGCCACCGGACGCGGGCCCGTCCAGCGAGGTGCGCCCGGCCCGGCACAGCTCGGCCACGGCCGGCGGCGGCAGCGGGATGCCGACGACGCCCTCCGGGTTCACCACGATGCCGACCTGCGGGGGCAGCCCGCGCGCGAACTCCACGGCGGGGGCGACGGTGTACGCCATCTGCGCCCCGGCGACCTGCCGGAACTGCTCCTCGGAGCTGAACACCGGCACGTAGGCCTGACCGTCGATCTCCAGCGAGGGCAGGTCGAGGGGGCCGCTGTGCGGGCCGCCGCCGTTGGGCAGGGGTATCCACAGGAAACTGCGGCCGAGGACCTCCACGATCCGGCCGCCGGCCGTCGGCACGCCGAGGGAGACGGACAGCACCTCTTCCAGCTCGTTGCCGGGCCACCCGCCGTGCGGATGGGGGTGTGCCTGTGCCGGGAAGTCCATCTGCCTACCTACCGCCTGCCTGGTACCGCTGTCCGTGGCTGAAAGGCTAACCCGTCCGGCCCGGGGCCCTCCCGTGTGTCATCCCGTGAAGGAGATCCGCCGCAGGGCGTCGGCGGCGGCCCGGTCCAGGACCACCGCGGAGGCGCAGCCGGCCGGCAGGGCGCCCTCCGTCACCGCGCGCAGCAGGCGGGCGTTGGCCGTGCGGTGCCTCAGGAACGCGTACCGCGACACGCCCCGGCCGCGCTCGCGCTGGCCGGCCAGGGCCTCGCCGGGAGCGACGTCGAGGAGCAGCAGGTGCAGGGCGCCGCCCCGACGGCGGGCGGTGCGGGCCAGCCAGCCCCGCACCCAGGTCTGGGTGCCGCAGTCGTGCACGACGACGCCCTCACCGGAGCGCAGCGCGCGGCGCAGCCCGGCGTAGTGGGCGAGGCGGACGAGGGGGCGGTAGAGCGCGTAGGGCAGCAGGCGCGGCATGCGGCGGTCCCAGCGGTCGCGCGCGTCCTGGGAGTCGACGCGCCCGCCGCGCACCGTGCGCCGCATCAGCGTGGACTTGCCGCTGCCGGGCAGGCCGGTGATCACCACCAGGTCCCGGGGCCCGAAGAGCAGGGCGTGCGGACTGCGGCCGTCGCGGTCCCGCAGGTCGCGGACGACGGGAGCGGGCAGTGCGGTGCCCGCCCGGGAGGCCGGGGCGGCGGGCTGCTCGGGCAGCGCGAGTCCCGAGGTCGTGGCGCAGGCCGTGGTCCTGTTCACCGTGATCGTCCTCCCCTGGGGCGGTTCACGAGTCCCTCTCCCCGTCGAGTGTAAAGAGAAGGTAATGCGCGGGTCTCGCGTTTTGGTTCGCTTACTGCCACAAGCCGGTTACAGATCACGGTCTCCCACGAAAGAGCCGGTCGTGCAATGATGGCGGCGCCAACTGCATACCGGCCGTTTGAATCCGCGCGGGAGAGTCCCCGGCCGCGCCGGGGCGCCGAAGGAGCAAGTCCCTCCCTTGAATCTCTCAGGCACCGTTACCGCGCGGGCGAGGCACATCTGAAAAGCGGGCCGCCCCCGACGGCGGTCCCACCCAAGGTGCAAGCCCTGATCGCCGTTCTCCGGTGGACGGGGCGAACCTCTCAGGTTCCGATGACAGATGGGGAGGATCGACCTCGCCACGTCCTGTCATGGGAGACGACCGACCGATGAGCAGCACCGAACCCCGCCGTACCGCACTCGATGCCACGCATCGCGCACTGGGCGCGACGATGACCGACTTCGCCGGCTGGGACATGCCCCTGCGCTACGGCTCCGAGCGGGACGAGCACCTCGCGGTGCGCACCCGCGCCGGTCTCTTCGACCTCTCGCACATGGGCGAGATCACCGTCACCGGGCCGCAGGCGACCGAGCTGCTGAACCACGCGCTGGTCGGCAACATCGGCACCGTGAAGCCGGGCCGCGCCCGCTACACCATGATCTGCCGCGAGGACGGCGGCATCCTGGACGACCTGATCGTCTACCGCCTGGACGACACCGGGGCCGAAGCCGCTCACTACATGGTCGTCGCCAACGCCTCCAACGCCCAGGTCGTGCTCGACGCGCTGACCGAGCGGGCGGCCGGCTTCGACGCCGAGGTGCGCGACGACCGCGACGCCTACGCGCTGCTCGCCGTGCAGGGCCCCGAGTCCCCCGCCATCCTGGCGAGCCTCACCGACGCCGACCTGGACGGCCTGAAGTACTACGCCGGACTGCCCGGCACGGTGGCGGGCGTCCCGGCGCTGATCGCGCGCACCGGTTACACCGGCGAGGACGGCTTCGAGCTGTTCGTGAAGCCGGAGCACGCCGTCGAGCTGTGGGAGGCGCTGACCCGGGCGGGTGAGGGCGCCGGCCTGGTGCCGTGCGGCCTGTCCTGCCGGGACACGCTCCGCCTGGAGGCGGGCATGCCGCTGTACGGGCACGAGCTGACGACCGCGCTGACGCCGTTCGACGCCGGTCTGGGCCGGGTGGTGAAGTTCGAGAAGGAGGGCGACTTCGTCGGGCGCGCCGCGCTGACGGAGGCCGCCGAGCGCGCCGCCACCCAGCCGCCCCGCGTGCTGGTCGGCCTGGTCGCCGAGGGCCGCCGGGTGCCGCGCGCCGGTTACCGGGTGGTCGCGGACGGCGAGGTGATCGGCGAGGTCACCTCCGGCGCCCCGTCCCCGACGCTGGGCAGGCCGATCGCCATGGCCTACGTCGACCCCGCGCACGCGGCCCCGGGCACGGCGGGTGTCGGTGTGGACATCCGGGGCAGTCACGAGCCGTACGAGGTCGTGGCGCTGCCGTTCTACAAGCGCCAGAAGTAGCCCCGGCGGCGCCGCCCCGCGGCGTTCGTCCCCTCCCCCCTCACCCCCTTCACCAGCCCCTTCCTCGCGTACAGGAGAATTCAGGTCATGAGCAACCCCCAGCAGCTGCGCTACAGCAAGGAGCACGAGTGGCTGTCGGGCGCCGAGGACGGCGCCTCGACGGTCGGCATCACGGAGCACGCGGCCAACGCGCTCGGTGACGTCGTCTTCGTCCAGCTCCCCGAGGTCGGCGACCAGGTGACCGCGGGCGAGACCTGCGGCGAACTGGAGTCGACCAAGTCCGTCTCCGACCTCTACTCCCCCGTCTCCGGTGAGGTCACCGAGGTCAACGAGGACGTCGTCAACGACCCGTCGCTGGTGAACAGCGCCCCCTTCGAGGGCGGCTGGCTGTTCAGGGTGCGGATCACGGACGAGCCGGCCGAGCTGCTCTCCGCCGACGAGTACACCGCCTTCACCGCCGGCTGAGGAGTCCCGACCGCATGTCGCTTCTGAACACACCCCTGCACGAACTGGACCCGGACGTCGCGGCCGCCGTCGACGCCGAGCTGGACCGCCAGCAGTCCACCCTCGAGATGATCGCCTCGGAGAACTTCGCCCCGGTCGCGGTCATGGAGGCCCAGGGCTCGGTCCTCACCAACAAGTACGCCGAGGGCTACCCCGGCCGCCGCTACTACGGCGGCTGCGAGCACGTCGACGTGGTCGAGCAGATCGCCATCGACCGGGTCAAGGCGCTCTTCGGCGCCGAGCACGCCAACGTGCAGCCGCACTCGGGTGCCCAGGCCAACGCGGCCGCGATGTTCGCGCTGCTCAAGCCCGGCGACACGATCATGGGTCTGAACCTCGCCCACGGCGGGCACCTGACCCACGGCATGAAGATCAACTTCTCCGGCAAGCTCTACAACGTCGTGCCCTACCACGTGGGCGAGGACGGCCAGGTCGACATGGCCGAGGTGGAGCGTCTGGCCAAGGAGACCAAGCCGAAGCTGATCGTGGCCGGCTGGTCGGCGTACCCGCGTCAGCTGGACTTCGCCGCGTTCCGCAAGGTCGCGGACGAGGTCGGCGCGTACCTGATGGTCGACATGGCGCACTTCGCCGGTCTGGTCGCGGCGGGCCTGCACCCGAACCCGGTGCCGCACGCCCACGTCGTCACCACGACCACCCACAAGACGCTCGGCGGCCCGCGCGGCGGTGTGATCCTCTCCACGGCCGAACTGGCCAAGAAGATCAACTCCGCCGTCTTCCCCGGTCAGCAGGGTGGCCCGCTGGAGCACGTGGTGGCCGCCAAGGCCGTCGCCTTCAAGGTCGCCGCGAGCGAGGACTTCAAGGAGCGCCAGACCCGTACGCTGGAGGGTGCCCGCATCCTGGCCGAGCGCCTGGTACGGGACGACGCCAAGGCGGCGGGCGTGTCCGTCCTGACCGGCGGCACGGACGTCCACCTGGTCCTGGTGGACCTGCGCGACTCCGAGCTGGACGGTCAGCAGGCCGAGGACCGCCTCCACGAGGTCGGCATCACGGTCAACCGCAACGCCGTCCCGAACGACCCGCGTCCGCCGATGGTGACCTCCGGTCTGCGCATCGGTACGCCGGCCCTGGCGACCCGAGGCTTCACCGCCGAGGACTTCGCCGAGGTCGCGGACGTGATCGCCGAGGCGCTGAAGCCGTCCTACGACGCGGAAGCCCTCAAGGCCCGGGTGAAGACCCTGGCCGACAAGCACCCGCTGTACCCGGGTCTGAACAAGTAGACACCGCGTCCGAGGGTGGGGCGCCCCGTCCGCCACAAGCGGGGTCCGGCGCCCCACCCGAAGCACCCCCTCCGCACCACCCCCGTTCTGAGGAGTCCCCGTGGCCATCTCGGTCTTCGACCTGTTCTCGATCGGCATCGGCCCGTCGAGCTCGCACACGGTCGGCCCGATGCGCGCGGCCCGCATGTTCGCCCGCCGCCTGCGCAACGAGGAGCTGCTGGACTCCGTCGCCTCGGTCCGCGCCGAGCTGTACGGCTCGCTCGGTGCCACCGGCCACGGCCACGGCACCCCCAAGGCGGTGCTGCTCGGCCTGGAGGGCGACTCGCCGCGCACGGTGGACGTGGAGAGCGCGGACGACCGGGTGGAGACGATCAGGTCGTCCGGCCTGATCAGCCTCCTCGGTGACCACGAGATCGCCTTCTCCTACGACGACGACATGGTCCTGCACCGCCGCGAGACCCTCCCCTACCACGCCAACGGCATGACGCTGTGGGCGTACGACGCCGAGGGCGCCGAGGTGCTGACCAAGACCTACTACTCGGTCGGCGGCGGCTTCGTCGTCGACGAGGACGCGGTGGGCGCGGACCGCATAGTCCTGGACGACACCGTCCTGAAGTACCCCTTCCGCACCGGCGACGAGCTGCTCCGCCTGGCCCGCGAGACGGGCCTGTCCATCTCCGCCCTGATGCTGGAGAACGAGCGGGCCTGGCGCGACGAGGACGAGATCCGCGCCGGGCTGCTGGAGATCTGGCACGTGATGCAGGCGTGCGTGGAGCGCGGCATGACCCGCGAGGGCATCCTGCCGGGCGGCCTGAAGGTCCGCCGCCGCGCCGCGAACACCGCCCGCAAGCTGCGCTCCGAGGGCGACCCGCAGGCCCTGGCGATGGAGTGGATCACCCTCTACGCGATGGCCGTGAACGAGGAGAACGCGGCGGGCGGCCGGGTCGTCACGGCCCCCACCAACGGCGCGGCCGGCATCATCCCCGCGGTCCTGCACTACTACGTGAACTTCGTCCCCGGCGCCGACGAGGACGGCGTGGTCCGCTTCCTCCTGGCGGCCGGCGCCATCGGCATGCTCTTCAAGGAGAACGCCTCCATCTCCGGCGCCGAGGTCGGCTGCCAGGGCGAGGTCGGCTCCGCCTGCTCGATGGCGGCCGGCGCCCTCGCCGAGGTCCTCGGCGGCTCCCCGGAGCAGGTGGAGAACGCCGCCGAGATCGGCATGGAGCACAATCTCGGCCTGACCTGCGACCCGGTCGGCGGCCTGGTCCAGATCCCGTGCATCGAGCGCAACGGCATGGCCGCGGTCAAGGCGGTCACGGCCGCCCGGATGGCGATGCGGGGCGACGGGTCCCACAAGGTCTCCCTCGACAAGGTCATCAAGACCATGAAGGAGACGGGCGCCGACATGTCGGTCAAGTACAAGGAGACGGCGCGGGGCGGGCTCGCGGTGAACATCATCGAGTGCTGACCGGGGGGTCCGACCGGCCAGGAGGCGGGTGCGTCGCGCGTCCGAGACGTCTCGGTGTCTCGGCATCTCGGCATCTCGGCATCTCGACGTCTCACATCGTGACATCGGCTTTCCGAAAAACAAGACGACTGAGATCGTTGCAGGGCCCATGTTTCGCACGTGAAAGACCGAGCCATGCCCGCACCTGCCTCCGGCCCAGCAGCACAGACACCCGTCAATCCCCGGTCGCGGGTCATCGTCGCCAGCCTCATGGGCACGACGATCGAGTTCTACGACTTCTACATCTACGCGACCGCCGCCGTCCTCGTCTTCCCGAAGCTCTTCTTCCCGAGCAGCGACCCCACCACGGCGCTGCTGTCGTCGTTCGCGGTCTTCGGCGCCGCGATGGTCGCCCGGCCGATCGGTGCCGTCTTCTTCGGGCACCTCGGCGACCGGCTCGGCCGCAAGAGGACGCTGGTCGTCTCGCTGCTCACCATGGGCATCGCCACCTTCCTGATCGGCGCCCTGCCGACCTACACGCAGGCCGGCTGGGTCGCCACCGCCTTGCTCGTGCTGCTGCGGATCGCGCAGGGCTTCGCGCTCGGCGGCGAGTGGAGCGGGGCCGCGCTGGTCGCGACCGAGAACGCGCCCCGCGGCAAGCGCGCCCTGTACGGGACCTTCCCGCAGCTCGGCGCCCCGCTCGGCTTCATCATCGGCAACGGCCTGTTCCTGATCATCGGGGCGCTGCTGCCGTCCACCGCCGGTGCCGACCCCACCCAGCCGTCCGAGGCCTTCACGAGCTGGGGCTGGCGCATCCCGTTCCTGTTCTCCGCCGTGATGGTCGCGATCGGCCTGTGGGTGCGCTCGCGGCTCGTGGAGTCGACGGTGTTCGCCAGGACCCGCGAAGCCGGCAAGGTGCACAAGCTCCCGCTGGCCACCGTCGTCCAGGGCCACTGGAGGCAACTGGTCCTCGGCACCTTCATCATGCTGGCGACGTACGTGCTCTTCTACCTGATGACCACGTTCTCGCTGAGCTACGGCCGCGCCGCGAAGGACGCCGACGTGCCGGGCCTCGGGTACAGCTACACCACGTTCGTCCTGATGATGATCTTCGGTGTGCTGTTCTTCGCCGTGTTCACCCTGGCCTCCGGCCCTCTCGCCGACAAGTACGGGCGCCGCACCACCCTGGTCTGGATCACCGCCGCGATCGCGGTCTTCGGCCTGGTCTGGGTGCCGCTGATCGGCCTGGGCACGCTCGGCGTGGTGCTGTGGCTGGTGCTCGGCTTCACGCTGATGGGCATGACGTTCGGGCCGATGGGCGCGCTGCTGCCGGAACTGTTCCCGACGAGTGTGCGCTACACCGGCTCCGGCATCTCCTACAACGTCAGCTCGATCCTCGGCGCGGCCGTCGCCCCGTTCATAGCGGTGGCGCTGTGGGAGGCCGCGGACGGTTCACCGTGGCTGGTCGGCGTCTACCTCTCCGCGATGGCCGTGCTGACGCTGACCGCCCTGCTGCTCGGCAAGGAGACCAAGGACGTCTCCCTGGACGAGGGCGAGCCCGGCTCCGTGGAGCCGGGCCCCCAGGCGGCCGGGGAGAGCCCCCGGACCGCGCCCGAGGCCGCCTCCCCCGCCTCCTGACCCGCCCGGCGGCGGTCCGCCGTCCCACGGCACGCCGGGCGGCCCTCCCGCGCCTCAGATGCCGCAGTTGGGCGCCGACCAGTACGGGGACGGGTCGAGGGCCACGTGGGTGTGGTCGTTGTGGTCGGGGTAGCCCGGGCCGAGGATCTCCGAGAAGCCGTGCGTCCTGGCCTGCTGGGCGAGGCGGCAGAAGCTGGGCGAGCCGGTGAGGTCGGCGGCGTCGCCGTAGAGGTGACGGCTGGTGGACGAGCCGCCCACCGCGCTGTTGCAGGCGCGGGAGCGGAAGCCGCTGGAGATGGTGAGCGGCACGTCGCCGAGGGCGTGCCGCATCGCCTCCAGCTTCCACATGGTCTTCAGCGCGTTCGACTTGGCGGTGGCGGCGGAGACCGCGCCGCCGGACCAGTCCGAGTTGCACTTGTTGAGCTCCGCGTAGGTGAAGTGGACGGGCGTGCAGTCCGCGTCCTGGAGCGCGTAGATCTTGCTGAAGGTCGCCGGACCGGCGACGCCGTCCGCGCCCAGGCCGTAGGCGGCCTGGAACTTCTTCACGGCGGCGGTGGTCCGGGCGCCGTACTGGCCGTCGTAGGAGAGCCGCTCGCCGGAGGTGACCCAGCCGGCGACGCGGATCTGGAGCTGCGTCACGTCGCTGCCGGAGGAGCCCTCGGAGAGGGTGCGGTTCCAGGTGTAACAGGAGTCGGCGTGCGCGGCGCCGGCGGTGGCGCCCACTCCGATCACTGCTCCAGTCATGAGCATGACAAATGAGAGAAGGAGACGTGACACGCGTCTGAACATCCCGGCCTCCCGACCGTCGAGTCGTCCCTGATCCGGAGCCCAGCGTGCGGCACCGCGCTACGCGCGTCAATGGCGCCCGGACGAACCGAAGTCGACTTTTCCGCTTCCGGCGGGGATCACCCGTGCCATCGTGGGGAATAAGCAACTCCCGTCCGCCCCACCGTTCTTCAGGGAGGCCCCATGCTGCGCGGCATCGACGTCAGCGCGTACCAATCCTCCAGCTACGGCACCGACGGCCTCTCCTTCGTCTTCGTGAAGGCGACGGAAGGCCGCTCGTACGTCAACCCCAAGCTCGCGGCCCAGACGGCGCGGGCCCGCGACGCCGGACTCGTCGTCGGCTTCTACCACTTCCTGTGGCCGGGCAACCTCACCGCCCAGGCCGAGTACTTTCTCTCCAAGGCCCCGGACCGCAAGGGCGACATCCTCGCCGTCGACTGGGAGACGAACGGCGAGGGCACGCACCCGAGCAACGCGGAGAAGGACAGCTTCATCAGGAAGCTGAAGGCCCTGCGGCCGGACAACCGGGTCCTGCTCTACTGCAACCGCAACTTCTGGCTGAACGTCGACACCACCTCGTACGCCGGTGACGGCCTCTGGATCGCCGACTACGTCTCGGCGGGCAAGCCGCGTATCCAGGCGAAGTGGCGCTTCCACCAGTACACGGACGATCCGGTCGACACCAACGTGGCCGACTTCGCGAGCAAGGCCGCGCTGAAGGAGTGGGCGCAGAGCGCCTGACGGGCGGGGTCAGCCCCGGAAGGCGGCGGGCCGCTCCGGGGACGCCTCGGCCAGCGCCTCGGTGACGCCGTCGACGCCCTCGCGCAGGCCGTACACCGGGGTGTCGGGCTGCTGGCGCCAGGAGTCGTCGATGCCGCCGGCGTCGACGGTGTCGAAGCCCAGCTCGTCGATCAGGGCGCGGACCTTCGTCTTGGCAGCCTCGTCGTCGCCGGCCACCGGGAGCGCGATCCGGTCGGGCGCACCGGCCGGCCGGGGGCGGTCGAGGATGTCCTGGGCGTAGGTGCCGTTGAAGGCCTTGACCACCGGGTGACCGAGGTGGCGTTCGGTCCAGCGGCTCTCGGTGAGGCCCTCGTCCTCGATGGCGGCGATCCGGCCGTCCCGCTGCTGCGGGTAGTAGTTGCCGGTGTCGATGACCGCGACGCCGTCGGCCGCCCCGTCCAGGAGGCCGGACGGGAGGTCCGGGACCCGCTTGAGCGGGATGGTGACGACCACGATCTCGGCGCCGCGCGCCGCCTCCTCCACCGGTACGGGGGTGGCTCCGGTCTCGTCCGCCAGCGCGGTCAGGGTGTGGGGTCCGCGCGAGTTGGCGACGGAGACGTCGTGTCCGAGGGCGGTGAGCCGCCGGGTGAGGTTGCCGCCGATGTTGCCCGCGCCGATGATGCCGATCTTCATGATGCCGACTCGCCTGCTTCCGGAGGTCGTGTCGTGCGGAGCCCCCGTGGCTCGCGCCCGTGACCTGCGTCAACCTCCGGCAGAGGTGCGCTATTCCGCGCAGAGGCGCCCGTCCGGGTGACCGGCGGGCGCCCCTCGTGGCACGTCGTCGCTACTTGTTCAGGTGGGCCCAGAACTCGTCGAACGACAGCTTCTTGTCACCGTCGAGGTCGCGGCCGGCGATGATCGCCTCGGCCACCGACTCGGTGACGTTCCAGTCGCCGCCCTGGGCGAGCGCGGTCTTGAACTCGGCCGCGGTGATCTGGCCGTCACCGTCCGTGTCGATGCGGTCGAACTGCTTGCGTGCTTCCTCGATGTCGGCCACCGGTCCGCCCCTCGTTCCGTGCATTGGGTCCATCTGACGCAGGTCAGACTAGCTGCCGGTCCTAGCCTCCAGGGCGGCGACCACCCACCCGAACCGGTCCTCGTGGGCGGCGGACGGCGGACGGCGGACGGTTCCTGGCTCGCGGGTGGCGCCGGTCAGTGCCAGGGCCGGTAGTGCGGGTTGCTCTCGCACTCGCTCATGATCTCGGTCCTGGTCTGCCGGTCGACCGGGCACACGCCGATGACGTACGTGCGATGGATGCCGCCGGGGAAGGCGACCTCGGCCTGGTCGGCCCACCGGTGGGTGTCGCCGATGGTCTTGTTGACGTCGATGCCGCCCGGGGCGTCGATGTAGTAGTTGTAGCCGGACTTGTACCAGGTCTTGTACAGGTCGTGGTCGTAGCTCGTCGAGACGAACGGCGAGGACTGGTTGACCAGGACGTACTTCTCGACGTCGTACTGGCCGTTCACGACGTCCTTGGCGTGGAAGCCCTCTTCGAAGACGACCTGCGGTCCGCGGGTGTCGCTGCGGTAGAGCGTGCCGCAGGTGGTGCGCCAGACCGGCTCGGGGGTGATGCGGTCGACGTCGACACCTCGGTCTGCCGCGGCCTTGGTCCTGTCGTCGAACTGGGGGCAGGCCGGGGCGGCCTTGGCGGGGGTCGTCGCCGGGGGCGCGGCCGCACCGGGGGCGGTGGCGGCGGTGGTGGCGAGGACGGCGGAGAGCGACAGGACGGCGGCGGCGGTCCGGCGGCGCAGGCGAGTGGTGATCATGCGGATACGATCGCGGCCGCGGAGGGATGCGTTCCGGATTCTCACCCGTAGGTGGCGTGTCCGGGGAACGGGGTTGCTTCGGGCGGCAGATGGGCGGTCAGCGGTCCGTGACCCGGATCTCGAACCAGGTGGTCTTGCCGCGCGGCAGCAGGTCCACGCCCCACCGGTCGGAGAGCTTGTCGACGAGGAAGAGGCCCCGCCCGCTGATGTCCGTCTCCTGCACCGGCATCAGGCAGGGCAGTCCCCGGGAGGGGTCGCGGACCTCGACGCGGATCCAGCCGGGGCGGCGGCGCATGTGCAGGCCGAAGACGCGGGCGCCGGTGTGCCGTACGGCGTTGCCGACCAGCTCGGAGACGAGCAGGACGACGTCCTCCGTGACCTTGGGGCCGAGCTTCCACTGGCGCAGGACGACGACCTGGGCCAGCCGGCGTGCGGAGGCGGCGGACTCGGGGCGGGAGGGTAACGGAACCTCGCGCTCCGTCGGGTTGCCGAACAGGTCCAGCGCCTCGAGTGCGCGCTCGTCCTCGACCGCCGGCGACCAGCGCGCCGCGGTCGCACGTCCGGCTCCCCGCGGCTGTTCCGTATCATCCAGCCCCGCCATGCCCCCATCATGGCCGCCTTCCAAGGGCTCCGGGGCGGTTCCCGGGGAATACGCCCCCGCGGGCGCGGGGTGGACAGACGGTCGACCGGCATATGCCAGAGGCAGTTCGGAACCGGAAACAGGCCTACTGACCTGGGGGAACGGCTCGGCCGGAGACAAGCGACGGACTCCCTCGACAAGGCGCGCTTAATGGTGCGTTAAGGCTCCCATAAACCGCCCCGTCGAGGGGGCCGGATCAGACATCACGTCAACAGCGAGTGCGGCGCGCGGACTTCGTCCCGGACGCGGCTCCGCACCCGGCGCGGGTCAGAGGAACTTCGCCTTGCCGGGGCCCTCTTCCACGAAGCTGCGCATGCCGCGCTCACGGTCCTCCGTGGCGAACAGGCCGGCGAACCAGTTCCGCTCGACGGCGAGGCCGGTCTCGATGTCCGTCTCCAGACCCGTGTCGATCGCCTCCTTCGCCGCGCGCAACGCGATGGCGGGCCCCTTGGCGAGCCGCGCCGCCCACGCGTGCGCCTGCTCGTAGACCTCGGCGGCCGGCACCACGCGGTCCACCAGCCCGATGGCCAGCGCCTCGTCGGCCTTCACCTGGCGGCCGGTGAAGATCAGGTCCTTGGCCTTGGAGGGGCCGACCAGCCGGGACAGCCGCTGGGTGCCGCCCGCGCCGGGGATGAGGCCGAGCAGGATCTCGGGCTGGCCCAGCTTGGCGTTCTCCCCGGCGATGCGGAAGTCGGCGCAGAGCGCCAGTTCGCAGCCCCCGCCCAGCGCGTAGCCGGTCACGGCCGCGACCACCGGCTTGGGGATGCGGGCCACCGCGGTGAAGGAGTCCTGCAGGGCACGGGACCGCGCGATCATCGCCGCGTGGTCCATCACCTGCATCTCCTTGATGTCCGCGCCCGCCGCGAACACCTTCTCGCCGCCGTGGATCACGACGGCGCGTACGTCGTCGCGCCGGGTGACCTCCTCGGCCAGCTCCTTCAGCCGGTCCTGGGTGGCGACGTCAAGCGCGTTCATGGGCGGGCGGTCCAGGCGCAGCGTGCCGACGCCGTCCGCGACTTCGAGAATTACGGTCATGCCCAGCAGGTTAACGGGGACTAACGGGGACGGCCCCGGTGCCGTGCCTCACATCGAGGGCACGCGCCGGGGCCGTACGCCTTGTCTGCCGCCCGCGCTCAGGCCTTCCACTTCTCCCAGGACATGTTCCAGCCGTTGAGGCCGTTGTCGGGAGCGATGGTGGCGTCCTCGGAGTTCTTCACCACGACCACGTCGCCGATGATCGAGTGCTCGAAGAACCAGCTGGCCGGGGTCCCCTCGTCCCAGCCGCCGCGCACGTCGCGCAGGCCGATGCAGCCGTGACTGGCGTTGCTGTTGCCGAAGACGCCGCCGCCCCAGTAGTTGCCGTGGATGAAGGTGCCGGAGGTGGACAGCCGCATGGCGTGCGGGACGTCCTTGATGTCGTACTCGCCGCCGTAGCCGACGGTCTCGCCGTTCATCCGGGTCACCGCGAGCCGCTCCGTGATGACCATCTGGCCGTTCCAGGTCTCGTAGCCGGGTGCACCGGTGGTGACCGGGATGGTCTTGATGGTCCTGCCGTCGCGCACGACCTTCATCGTGTGCTTCTTGGCGTCCACGACGGAGACCTGGCTGCGGCCCACGGTGAAGGAGACGGTCTTGGCCTGCTTGCCGTAGACGTCGTCCCGGCCCTCGACGCCGTCCAGGTCGAGGTCGACGGTGACCTTGGTGCCGGGCTTCCAGTACTTCTCGGGACGGAAGTCGAGGCGGTCGTTGCCGAACCAGTGGCCCTCGACCTCGACGGCGGGCTCGGTCTTGACGGTGATGGCCTTCTCGACGTCTGCCGGGTTGGTGATGCCCCGGGTGAAGCGGATCGAGAACGGCATGCCGACACCGACCTTCGAGCCGTCCTCGGGCGTGAAGGTGCCGACGAAGGTGTTCTTCGGCGTCAGGGTGGTGAAGCGGGAGTCCTCGGCGGCCGTGCGCCCCTCGGAGTCCTTGGCCACGGCGTGCACGCTGTACGTGGTGGAGGCGGCCAGGTGGGTGGACGGCGTCCAGGAGGCGCCGTCCCCGGATATCTTCCCGTCGACCTTCGCGCCCTTGGTGTCCTTGACGACGACCTCGGTGAGCCTGCCGTCCGCGGCGCCGATCTTGAGGGCGCCCTTGGTGTCGACCGCCTTCGCCCCGTTCTCCGGGGCGATGGTGACGACGGCCCGGGACTGCTCGCTCTGCGCCGCGGTGGCGTCCTTGCCCTTGTCCCCCTTGCCGTCCCCGGTCCCCGAACCCGAGCCGCCGCCACCGCACGCGGTGACGGTCAGCATCAGCAGCCCGATCACCGCCCCCGCCATCGGACGCACGTTCACCCTTGTCTCCCCTCGCCGGGCCTGGTCGGGCCCGCACCCCGGTGCGCCCGCTCGCGCACCGGCGCATCGTAACCGCAGGCCAGGGGGATGAGGGACTGGTGAATTGTCACCGTTCCGTACCGAGTTGGCGGATCGGTGGTGCCGGGTGCGTCGGCGTCACTTCACCGCGCCGCCCGCCTTCCACTGCTTCCATTTCATGTTCCAGCCGCCCAGCCCGTTGTCGGGGTCGACCGTCCTGTCCTTGCTGTGGACCACTTCGACGACGTCACCGATGAGGCTGCGGTCGAAGAACCAGCCCGCCGGGGTGTCGGAGCCGCCGCCCTTGTCGTCGCGCAGTCCGACGCAGCCGTGGCTGACGTTGGCGCGGCCGAAGGTGTCGGCGGGGGCCCAGTAGTTGCCGTGCAGGAAGGTGCCCGAGCTGGTCAGGCGAATGGCGTGCGGGACGTCGGGGATGTCGTACTCGCCGCCGAAGCCGACCGTGCGGCTGTTCATGCGGGTGACCTCCAGCATCTCGGTGATCACCATCCGGCCGTTGTAGGTGGGCGTCGTCGGCGCCCCCGCGGTGATCGGCACGGTGGCCAGCAGGGTGCCGTCCCGGCGCACCTCCATGGTCCGTTCGAGGGCGTCGACGCGGGAGACCTGGCTGCGGCCGACGGTGAAGGAGATCGTCTTGTGCTGGAGCCCGTAGACCCCCTTCGCGCCCTCGACGTCCCGCAGGTCCAGGGCGACGGTGACCTCGGTGCCGGGCTTCCAGTACTCCTTGGGGCGGAAGTCGAGGCGGTCCTTGCCGAACCAGTGGGGGCGGACCTCGGTGGCGGGCTTCGCGGTGACGCTGACGGCGCGTTCGACGGCGGCGCGGTGGGTGATCTCCCGGTTGAACTCCAGCGAGACGATCATGCCGGTGCCGACGACCGAGCGGTTCTCGGGGGCGGCGTAGGCGATGAAGCGTTCCTCGGGCACCTCGGTGGTGAACGTGGTGTGCCGGGCCGAGCGGCGTCCCCGGCCGTCCAGGGCGACGACGTCGACGGTGTACTTGGCGGCGAGGGCGAGCTCGCCGTCGTCGGGCCGCCAGCCCAGGCCGTCCTCGGAGATCCGGCCGGGCACCGGGGTCTCCCGGGCGTCCTGCGAC
The DNA here is from genome assembly GCF_004364245.1 of Streptomyces sp. BK208. Classification (GTDB taxonomy): domain Bacteria; phylum Actinomycetota; class Actinomycetes; order Streptomycetales; family Streptomycetaceae; genus Streptomyces. The sequence continues at coordinate 283,585 of NZ_SOAV01000012.1, forward strand.
CTGACGACCTTCACCGATTCCAGGCGTCCGTCGGGCACCCGCACCGACAGTTCCCGGTCTCGCCCGACGGCCTTACTCCCGTCGTCGGGGGTGACGCGGATGACGTCCTCGGGGGCGGGGCGCTTGCCGAACATCTCGCCGATGCCCGAGCCGACGCCACCGCCGTCCGAGGTGCATCCGGCGGCCCCGGCCAGCAGTCCTGCCCATGTCAGTAGGGCGCCGAGAGCGGCCCCCGCGCGCCGTGCGCGCCCGTGTACGTGCCTCACACCCACCCGTAACGACCGGTCGGCCCTGGGGAAACGTGAGTGCGAGCCACCCGGTGGGCAGAACTGTGGGGAGGACGACGCGACGGGGAGCAGCGGCCGGGACGCCGTACGCCCTCCTGCCGGACGTCGTTCCACGAGCCGTGGGAGGCTGACAGGTGTCCAGCGCAGCCGAGCAGGAGGCGGTGGCCGGGAAGCGGGCCGCCGCGGACGGGCGGAGCACCGCGGACGGTCGGACCGTCGCGGACGGGCGCCCGGCCGTCGTGGTGAACGGCGGGCGGCGGGCCGCGCCGCCGCCCGCCGCGCCGGCCTGGCCGGGTACCGCGGTGCCGCTGGGCGCCCGGTTCCGGACCGGCCCGGACCAGGTGGCGGGGACCAACTTCGCGCTGTGGGCGGGCGGGGCGGAGGCGGTGGAGCTGTGTCTGTTCGACGGGCCGGGCCCCGGTGCCGGGGAGCGACGGGTGCCGCTGACGGAGCTGACGCACGAGATCTGGCACGGTTTCGTGCCCGGCGTCGCGCCCGGCCAGCGCTACGGCTACCGGGTGCACGGCCGCTGGGACCCGTGGACCGGCGCCCGCTGGAACCCGGCGAAGCTGCTGCTCGACCCGTACGCCCGCGCCGTGGACGGCGACTTCGCGCTGCCGCCCGAGGTCTACGGGCACGTGCGCGACTGGCCCGAGCAGCGGGTGGCGGACACCGTGCGCGACGACCGGGACTCGGCGCCGTACGTCCCCAAGGGTGTCGTGGTCCACGACGACGCCACCGACGACGAATGGACGTACGACCGGCGGCCCAAGACGCCGTGGGCGGACTCGGTCATCTACGAGCTGCACGTGCGCGGCTTCACCAAGCTCCATCCGGACATCCCGCCCGAGCTGCGCGGCACGTACGCGGGCCTCGCGCATCCGGCGGCGATCGAGCACCTGACGCGGCTCGGCGTGACGGCGGTGGAGCTGCTGCCGGTGCACCAGTTCGCGCACGAGAGCCACCTGCTGGACCGCGGCCTGAAGAACTACTGGGGGTACAACTCGGTCGGCTACTTCGCCCCGCACGCCGCCTACGCCGCCTCCGGCACCACCGGTGGACAGGTCGGCGAGTTCAAGCGGATGGTGCGCGCGCTGCACGAGGCCGGCATCGAGGTCATCCTCGACGTGGTCTACAACCACACCGCGGAGGCGGGCGAGCTGGGCCCGACCCTCTCCCTCAAGGGCATCGACAACCGCGGCTACTACCGCCTCCAGCCGGACGCCCGCCGGTACGCCGACTACACCGGCTGCGGCAACACCCTGCACGTCGTCCAGCCGCACGTGCTGCGCCTGATCACGGACTCGCTGCGGTACTGGGTCACGGAGATGGGCGTGGACGGCTTCCGCTTCGACCTGGCGGCGGCGCTGGCCCGCTCGATGCACGACGTCGACATGCTCTCCCCGTTCCTCGCGGTGATCGCCCAGGACCCGGTGCTGCGCCGGGTGAAGCTGATCGCCGAGCCGTGGGACGTCGGCTCGGGCGGCTACCAGGTGGGCGCGTTCCCGCCGCTGTGGACCGAGTGGAACGACCGCTTCCGCAACGCGGTGCGGGACTTCTGGCGGCACGCGCTGCCGGACGTGCGGGAGATGGGGTACCGCTTGTCGGGCTCCAGCGACCTGTACGCGTGGGGCGGGCGCAGACCGTACGCCTCGGTCAACTTCGTCACCGCCCACGACGGCTTCACCCTGCGCGACCTGGTGTCGTACGAGCGCAAGCACAACGAGGCCAACGGTGAGGGCAACCGGGACGGCACGGACGACAACCGGTCCTGGAACTGCGGCGCGGAGGGGGAGACGGACGACGCGGAGATCCGGGCGCTGCGCAGGCGCCAGCTCCGCAACCTGCTGACCACGCTGCTGCTGTCGACCGGGGTGCCGATGCTGGTCGCGGGCGACGAGATGGGCCGCACCCAGGGCGGCAGCAACAACGCGTACTGCCAGGACAACGAGATCGGCTGGGTGGACTGGAGCCTGCTGGACGATCCGGAGTGGCGTCCGCTGTTCGAGCTGGCCTCCCGGCTGATCGCGCTGCGCCACCGGCACCCGGTGCTGCGCCGCAGGGCCTTCTTCTCCGGCCGCGCGCACTCCCCCCACGGCCTGCGCGACCTGGCCTGGTTCACGGCGGGCGGCACGGAGATGACGGAGCGGGACTGGTACGCCCCGGCCGCCACCCTCGGCATGTACCTGTCCGGGCGGGACATCCCGGGCCGCGACGAGCGCGGCGACCCGATCGCCGACGACAGCTTCCTGGCCGTCCTGCACGCGGGCGGGGAACCGGCCGGGTTCGACCTGCCCGGTCCTCCGTGGGCGGAGCGCTACGAGGTGGTCGTGGACACCGGCCGGGAGGAGCAGGACGAGGCGCCGGGCACCGTGCATCCGGCGGGGACCCGGATCACGGTGCCGGGCCGGACGGTGCTGCTGCTGAGGGCGGTCGGCTGAGGCATCGGCTGAGGCATCGGCTGAGACATCGGCTGAGGACGGTCGACGCAAGCCGGACGGGCCGTTCGTTGAGGCCTCGTTTCGGCTCCGTGAACGCGGCGGCGATCTTCTTGACCGGCCCTTCGCGGGCCTGGAAACGTCCCCGGTCGGCGCCTCTTCGGGCGCACCTCCGACCTAGTCCAGGGGACCACCCATGCCCGAGATGTCCCGCCGCGTTTTCGGCGGCCTGGTCGGCGGCGGTGCGGTGAGCGCCGTCGCCGGTACGTCCGCCGCCGAGGCCGCCACGTCCTCCACCGCCGCCTCCGCGCCCGGCGAACGTCCCTTCGCCGCCCGCACCCGCCCCGCGTCCCGGCCCGGCAGACGTCCCAACATCCTGTTCATCCTCGGCGACGACCTCGGCTGGGCCGACCTGTCCTCGTACGGCGCCCCGCACATCAGGACCCCGCACCTGGACCGGCTCGCCGCGCAGGGCGTGCGGTTCACCCAGGCGTACTCGGGGTCGGCGACCTGCTCCCCCACCCGGTTCAGCCTGTACACCGGGCGGTATCCGGGCCGCACCGAGGGCGGGCTCGCGGAGCCGATCGGCGACCGCGGCCAGGGCCTCGACCCGAACCACCCGACCCTGGCGTCGCTGCTGAGGCAGGCCGGTTACGCCACCGCTCTGATCGGCAAGTGGCACTGCGGCTGGCTCCCCGACCACAGCCCGACCAGATCCGGGTGGGACGAGTTCTTCGGCAACTTCGGCGGTGCGCTGGAGTACTTCTCCAAGCTGGGCCAGCTCGGCGACTACGACCTGTACGAGGGCGACGCCACGTACCAGGACCTGCGCTACTACACCACCGTCCTGACCGAGCGGGCCGTCGAGTACGTCGGCCGCGAGCACGGCCGGCCGTGGCTGCTGAACCTGAACTTCACCACCCCGCACTGGCCGTGGCTGACCGAGGACGACGAGGAGACCGGCGCCGCGATCGCCGCGGAGGTGCGCGAGGGGAACGTCCTGGGCGCCCTGCTGCACAACGACGGCGGCTCGGTCGAGAAGTACCGGGAGATGGTCGAGAACCTGGACGCCTCGGTCGGCAGGGTGCTCGTGGCGCTGCGCCGGTCCGGCCAGGAGGAGAACACGGTCGTCGTCTTCGCCAGCGACAACGGCGGCGAGCGCTTCTCGTACCAGTGGCCGCTGAGCGGCGGCAAGTCGCAGCTCCTGGAGGGCGGCATCAGGGTGCCGACCGTGCTGCGCTGGCCGGCCCGTGTCGACGGACGGCAGGTCAGCCACGAGCCGGTCTACTCGCCCGACTGGACGGCGACGCTGCTGGAGCTGGGCGGCGCCCGGCCGGACCCGGCGTACCCCCTCGACGGGCACAGCCTCGCCGACTACCTGCTGCACGGCCGCGAGCTGCCCGAACGCGACCTGTTCTGGCGGGTGCGGGGCAACCGCGCGCTGCGACGGGGCGACTGGAAGTACTACCGGGACGCTCAGGGCCGCGACCACCTGTACGACCTCGCCGCCGACGCCCGCGAGCAGGCGGACCGCGCGCAGGACCGGCCCGAGCTGCTGGCCGAGTTGAGGGCGGCCTGGGAGCGGACCGACCACGAGCTGCTGCCCTACCCGGCGGCCTGAGGCCCCGGGGGGCGGGTCAGCCGAGGATGCCCCGCTCGTACCCCGTCGCGACGGCCGCCGCGCGGTCGCTCACGCCGAGCTTGGCGTACAGGTGGGTGAGGTGGGTCTTCACGGTCGCCTCGCTGATGAACAGCTCCCGGGCGATCTCCTTGTTGGAGGTGCCCCGGGCGACCAGGGCGAGCACCTCGCGTTCGCGGGCGGAGAGGGGCTCGCCGCCGGGTGTCCTCGGGCCGCGGACGGCGGAGACCAGGCGGGAGGCGACCGCCGGGGACAGGACCGTGCGTCCCTCGGCCGCCGCGCGGACCGCGGTGAACAGGTCGTCGCGGGGGGCGTCCTTGAGGAGGTAGCCGGTGGCACCGGCCTCGATGGCGGGCAGGGTGTCGGAGTCCGTGTCGTACGTGGTGAGCACGAGCACGCGCGCGCGGGCACCGCGCCGGGTCAGCTCCCGGATGGCGTCGACGCCCGAACCGCCCGGCATCCGCAGGTCCATGAGGATCACGTCGGGGTCGAGCGCGGCGGCCCGCTCCAGTGCCTCGGCGCCGCCCGCGGCCTCGCCGAGGACGCGGAAGCCGGGCGCGGACTCGAACATGCCGCGCAGGCCGTCGCGGACCACGGGGTGGTCGTCGACGACGAGGAGGGTGATCACGCCGTCCGGGGTCGTCCCGTCGCCGGTCGGGCCACCGCCGGTCGGGGCGTCGCCGGTCGGGGGGTTCCGGGTCGGGGGCTTCCGGGTCGGGGCGTCATCGGTCATGGCGGACCAACGGTACGCGAGCGGAGACGGCCGTGCCGTGCCCCGGTTCCGCCTCCACGGTGAGCGAACCGGCGATGCGCTCGGCGCGGGACCGCATGCCGTCCAGGCCGAAGCCGCCGGCGGGGGTGCACGCGCGCGCGGTCGGCGGATCGAAGCCCCGGCCGTCGTCGCGGACGTCGAGGGTGACCTCGTCGCCCATGTAGGAGAGGGTGACGCCCACCCGGCCGGCGGCGGCGTGCCGGGCCGTGTTGGACAGGGCCTCCTGGGCGATGCGCAGGAGTGTGGCGGCGACCTCGTCGTGGAGTTGCTCGGCGGTGCCGGTGACGGTGAACCGGGCCTGGACGCCGGTGCGCTCGCCCCATTCCGTCACCGTCTTCTTCAGCGCGTCCGGCAGTCCGTCGTCGGCCAGCGCGACCGGCGAGAGGTTGTGCACGGAGCGGCGGGCCTCGCCGAGGCTGTGCCGGGCCAGGGCGAGGGCCCGGTCCAGGTGCGCGCGGCCGAGCGCCTGGTCCGGGGTGGCCGCCACGACCTGGAGCTGCGCGATGATGCCGGTCAGGCCCTGGGCGATGGTGTCGTGGATCTCGGCGGCCAGCCGCCTGCGCTCGTCGGCGACCCCCGCCTCCCGGGCCTGGACGAGGAGCTGGGCGTGAAGGGCGGCGTTCTCGTCGAGGGCCTGCTGGAGGGCGGTGTTGGTGCGCTCCAGCTCGGCGATGGTCTCGACCCGGGTGCGGCTGCGGGCCTCCTCCAGGGCGGCGAAGTGCCCGAAGACGGCCAGCAGCATGCTGTTGACGGTGAGGATCGCGCCGAAGAGGACCCAGCCCATCAGCCCCTGGGGCGGCAGCCCGCCGGACTGCGACCCCGCGAGGGTGACGGCGGTGGCGAACAGCCCCGCCCGGCACAGCCGGCGCGGCAGCAGGTGCTGGGCGCCGAAGTAGCCGACGACCGCGTAGAAGGCGAAGAGCGGGTTCAGCCAGGTGAGCGCGAAGCCCACGGCCCAGCGGACGGCGTAGTAGCAGGTGCCGGCCGGGGACGGTCCCGGGCGGCTCCGCACGGCTCGGTTCCACCACAGTTGCAGCGCGACGGCCGCGCCGATCAGGGCGCCGCTCGCCCGGCGTTCGCCGGTGGTCATGCCGATGGCGTCGGCGGCCGACCAGGCGATCAGGGTCCCGACGGCCAGCAGGGCGTACGGGCCCCAGCGGTGGAAGGCCGCCCACCGTTCGTCGACCGTCACCGTCCGCGTCATGGGGTCATTGTCGGACACGCCGCGGCCTCCCTCGCTCGCTCTCGTTCCCGGCGCTCGCTCCGGGCGCTCGTTCCCTGATCTCGCTCCGGGCGCTCGTTCCCGGCTCTCCGGCGGTCCGCCCCGGCGCTCACTCCCAGCGGAACCAGCGCGAGGCGGCCGCCGTGAGCAGCACCATCCAGGCCACCAGGACCGCCAGGTGGGTCCAGCCCGGCCAGTCGCCCGCGGCGGCCTCATTCAGGGCCTGCGCGGCCGCGCCGAACGGGGTCCAGCCCACGACGCGGGCGAGCAGGTCCGGCATGGCCTGCACCGGCAGCCACACGCCCGCGCAGAACATCGCCGGGAACAGCGCGGCCGACCCGATCGCACCGGCGATCTTCGTGGTGCGGGACAGCGCGGAGAGCACGGCGCCCAGGGAGAGCGCGGCGAGTACCGCGAGCAGCAGCGCGAGGAGGTAGCCGAAGGGCTGTCCGGGCAGCGCCACGTCGAAGGCGAGCCGGCCGACCGCGAGCGCGAGCAGCGCCGAGACCAGGGCGGCCGCGCCGCACACCACCATCTGCGCGGACAGCAGTGCCGCCGGACGCACCGGCGTGGCGGACATCCGGCGCAGGATGCCGCGCTCGCGGTAACCGGTGAGGACCTGCGGCATGCCCTGGAGGCCGCCGACGGTCAGGCCGAGCAGCACGGACACCGGAACGTAGGCGTCGACCGGCCGCAGCCCGTCGAAGGAGGGGTCGGCCTCCCGGAAGGACGGGACGGAGCCCAGGATCACCAGCAGCAGGGTCGGGAACACCAGCATCCAGAACAGGGCGCCGGGTTCGCGGCGGAACAGCCGCACCTCGGTCCGCAGTACGGCGGTGTCGAAGACGTCGGCGCTCATGCGGTGGCCTCCGTGAGGTCCAGGAAGGCGTCGTCCAGCGTGGTGTCGGTGACCCGGAGCTGGTGGGCGGTGACGCGGGTGCGGGCGAGCAGGGTGATGACGGCGTTGACCGTCTCGTCCGTGCCGGACAGGGTGACGCGGCCGTCCTTGTGGTCGACGGAGGCGAGTGCGGGCAGCGCGCGCAGGTCCGCCTCGGGCAGCGGGGCGGACGGGGTGAAGCTGATGACGGTGGCGCCCGCCGAGCGCCGGATCAGCCCGGCCGGGGTGTCCAGCGCGGCGACCCGGCCCCGGTCGATCACCGCGATCCGGTCGCACAGGCGCTGGGCCTCCTCCATGAAGTGGGTGACCAGCAGGACGGTGACGCCGCCCGCGCGGATGTCCTCGATGAGCTGCCAGGTCTCCCGGCGGGCGCGCGGGTCCAGGCCGGTGGTCAGCTCGTCCAGGACGACGACGCGGGGGGCGCCGACCAGGGCGAGCGCGATGAACAGGCGCTGCTTCTGACCGCCGGACAGCTTGGCGAACCGGGTGTCCAGCAGGGGGGTGAGGTCGAGCCGCTCGGCGAGCGGGCGCCAGTCGGCCGGGGCCGGGTAGAAGGCGGCGTACAGCTCCAGGGCCTCGCGGACGGTGAGCTTGGGCTGCAGTTCGCTCTGCTGGAGCTGGGCGCCCAGGACCCGGGCGACCCGCTCGTGGTCGGCGACGGGGTCCAGGCCGGTGACCCGGACCCGGCCGGCGTCGGGGACGCGCAGTCCCCCGACGCACTCGACGGTGGTGGTCTTGCCGGCGCCGTTGGGTCCGAGGACGCCGAAGATCTCGCCCTCCTCGACGGTGAAGGACACACCGTCGACGACGGGGCGGCCGCCGTAGGACTTGCGCAGGTCGGTGACTTCGATGACGGGCATGGAGCAAGCGTCCCCGCGGCCCGGGCCCCGGCACATCGGCCGACGCGCTCGAAGGCGCATCAGCCGATCGGTTGATGCGCCCGTACGACCCGGCGGGGCGCCGCCGCGACCCGGTGAGCCCTGCGTACGACTCCGGTGAGCCCTCCGTCGACCCCGGCGGGCCGGAAAACCCGGTGGGCAGTGTCAGTGGTGAACCGTAGGCTCGCCGCTGATGCCCACGACACCTGCACCCGCCACGGATCTCGGTCCGGACCCCGTTCCGCCGGCCGCCGCGGACCTCGCCGAGAAGCGCTCCACCGTGCGTGCCCTGCTGCGGCTGTGGCCCTATGTCCGGCCGGTGCGCGCCCGGTTGGGGACGGCGGCGGTCATAGCGATCCTCGCCTCCTGCGTCGGGCTGGTGATCCCGCTCGTCCTGAAGTGGATGGTGGACGGGCCGGTGGCCGACGGCGACCCGGCCGGGGTGTGGCTCGGGGCGGGGTACCTGCTGCTCCTCGGAGTGGCGGAGGCACTGCTGTTCGGGCTGCGGCGGTGGCTGGTGGCCAGGCCGCTGGCCGGGGTCGAGGCGGGCATGCGCGCTGACCTCTACCGGCATCTGCAGCGGCTGCCGGTGGCCTTCCACGACCGCTGGGCCTCGGGACAGTTGCTGTCGCGCGGGACGACCGACCTGATGCTGCTCCGCATGTTCCTCGCCTTCCCGCTGACGTTCCTGCTCGTCAACGGCGTGACGATCCTGGTCGGCGTCGGCATCATGCTGGTCCAGGACTGGACGCTGGGGCTGGTCGTGCTGGGGCCCGCCGTTCCGGTGATGATCACCTGCGGGATCTTCGAGAAGAAGTACTCCGCGGTCGCGCGGCGCGCCCAGGACCAGGTCGGCGACCTGACCACCGTGGTCGAGGAGAGCGTGCTCGGCATCCGGATCATCAAGGGCTTCGGCCGGCACCGCAGCCAGGCCCGCGCCTTCCACGAGCTGTCGCACACGTTGCGCGGGACGGAGCTGCGCAAGGCGCGGCTGCTGGCGGCGATCTGGGCGGTCATCGTGACGCTGCCCGAGGTGGCGATCGGCGCGGCGCTGGTGGTCGGGTCGGTGCAGGTGGCGGACGGGGCGCTGTCGGCGGGGACGCTGGTGGCGTTCCTGTCCACGGCACTGGCGCTGCGGTGGCCGGTGGAGTCCATCGGCTTCCTGCTGGCGATGAGCCAGGAGGCGGCGACGGCCACGGACCGGTACTTCGAGGTGATGGACGCGCAGGTCGAGTCGGCGGGGGGTGCCGGTGACCGTACGCCGGTGCCGGAAAGCGGGGGGCGCGGCCCGGCGTCGCGGGGTGCCGCCCGGGCCGTTCAGGCACCGGGGGAGGCACGACTGCCCGCAGCGACGGACGGCCTCCGGTTCGAGAACGTGCGGTTCCGCTATCCCGACGCCGCCCCCGGCTCCCCGCCTCTCCTCGCCGACGTCGACCTGCACATCCGCTCCGGCGAGTCCATGGCCCTGGTCGGTGCCACCGGCAGCGGCAAGACGACGCTGACCGCGCTCGTCCCCCGCCTGCACGAGGTGACCGGCGGCCGGATCACGCTGGACGGCGAGGACATCACCGCCCTGTCCCGCGAGGAGCTGCGGGCCATGGTCGCCGTCGCCTTCGAGGAACCCACCCTCTTCTCGGCCACCGTCGGCGAGAACGTGCTGATGGGGGCCGCCGAGGACGCCGGCGCCGCGGAGCTGGACCGCGCACTCGCCGTCGCGCAGGCCGACTTCGCGCACGCCCTCCCCGAGGGCACCGGCACCCAGGTCGGCGAGCAGGGCCTCAGCCTCTCCGGCGGCCAGCGCCAGCGCCTGGCGCTCGCGCGGGCGGTGGTCGGCAGGCCGAGGTTCCTCGTCCTGGACGATCCGCTGTCCGCCCTCGACGTGCACACGGAGGCCGCGGTGGAGGCCGCCCTGCGGCAGGTCCTCGCGGACACCACCGCGCTGATCGTGGCCCACCGCCCGTCCACCGTGCTGCTCGCCGACCGTGTCGCCCTGCTCTCCGAGGGGCGCATCGCCGCCGTCGGCACCCATCACGAACTGCTGCGCACCAGCCCCGAGTACGCCCGTCTGATGTCGGGCCTCGCCGGGGCCGGGGACGACGAGGACCTCCAGGAAGGGGACGGCCGATGACCGCGCCCACGGCCACCGTGCCGGACCGGGGACAGCCGGAGGACCCGCGGCAGGCGGACCCGGCCGCGGCGGGGACGGGGACGGGCTCCGCCGGCGACGTCTTCGACCAGGACGTCCTGCCCAGCCCGCCCGGCGCGACGGGCGCCCTGCTGCGCTCCCTGCTGGCGCCCTTCAAGGCGCGGGTGGCCCTCACCGTCCTCCTCCTGCTGCTGCAGCAGGCGGCCGTGCAGGCGGGCCCGCTGCTGGTGGCGTACGCCATCGACCACGCCGTGCCGGCCCTGCGCGACGACGACCACGGGCCGTTGATCGCGGTGGGGGCCGGGTACCTGCTGTGCTCGCTGGCGGCGGGCGGGCTGCAGTACGCCTTCATCGCGGCGGCGGCCCGGGTCAGCCAGGACGTGCTGCTCGACCTGCGCGGCCGCATCTTCCGGCACGCGCAGGCACTCAGCGTCGACTTCCACGAGCGCTACACCTCGGGCCGTCTCATCTCGCGGTCCACCACGGACGTGGAGTCGCTGCGCGAACTGCTCGACGAGGGACTCCAGGAGCTGGTGACGGTCATCCTGTCGTTCGTCTACATCGCCGCGCTGCTGCTCTGGCTCGACCTCGGCCTCGGCGCCGTGGCGGTGGCGTCGTTCGTGCCGCTGTACGCGCTGGTGCGGCTCTACCGGCGGCGCGCGGGGCGGGTGTACCGGCAGCGGTCGACGGCGATCGCGGCGGTGATCGTGAAGTTCGTGGAGACGATGAACGGCATCCGGCCGGTGCGCGCCTTCCGCCGGGAGGCCGCCAACGACGCCGGCTTCGCGATCCTGAACCACCACCACGAACGGACCAACGGCGACGCGCTGCTGGAGATGGCCCGGTACGTCGTCGGTTCGCGGCTGGTCGCCAACACGGCCGTCGCGGGGATCGTGCTGTGGGGCGCCTACCGGGTCGCCGACGACACCCTCGCGCTCGGTGTGCTGGCGGCGGCGGTCCTGTACCTGCGCCGCCTGTACGACCCGATCGACCGGCTCGGCATGTTCCTGAACTCGTACCAGTCCGCCGCGGCCTCCCTGGAGAAGATCGCCGGGCTGCTGGCACAGACGCCGGCGGTGCCCGAGCCGGCCGCGCCGAAGGAGCTGCCGCCGCCGGCGTCGGAGCTGCCCGGCCGCGAGGTCGTCTTCGAGTCGGTGAGCTTCGGCTACCGCACCGGCGGCGAGGTACTGCCGCGCTTCGAGCTGACGCTCCCGGCCGGGCAGACCGTCGCAGTGGTGGGCTCGACCGGCGCGGGCAAGTCGACGCTGGCCAAGCTGCTCGCCCGGTTCTACGACCCCTCGGCGGGGCGGGTCCTGCTGGACGGCACCGACCTGCGCGACCTGGCCGTGCCCGAACTGCGGCGCGGGGTCGTCATGGTGACGCAGGAGGCGTTCCTGTTCTCCGGCACGGTCGCCGACAACATCGCCATCGGCCGTCCGGAGGCGACGCGGGAGGAGATCGAGCGGGCCGCGAAGGCGATCGGCGCGCACGACTTCATCACCGCCCTGCCCGACGGCTACGACACCGACGTGCGCAAGCGGGGCGGCCGTATCTCGGCCGGTCAGCGGCAGTTGGTGGCGTTCGCGAGGGCGCTGCTCGCGGACCCGGCGGTACTGATCCTGGACGAGGCGACCAGTTCGCTGGACATCCCCGGGGAGCGGGCGGTGCAGCGGGCGATGACGACGGTGCTGAAGGGCCGTACGGCGGTCGTGATCGCGCACCGGCTGTCCACCGTGGAGATCGCCGACCGGGTGCTGGTGATGGAGCACGGGCGGATCGTCGAGGACGGCGCCCCGGACGAGTTGATCGCCGGCACGGGCCGCTTCGCGGACCTGCACCGGGCCTGGCGGGACAGCTTGGCATGAGGATCGACGCGTACGCGGATCCGGGCGCACCGGACCGGCGGGGCGGCTGGCGGTACCTGGCGTGGCTGGTCCGGCGGCAGTGGCCGCGGTGTCTGGCCGGGGCGGTGCTGGCCAGTGTCTGGATGGTGCTGCTGGCGGCGACGCCGTATCTGATGGCGCGGGCCGTCGACCAGGGCCTGGAGCCCGGTGACATGGGCGCGCTGGCGGGCTGGGCGGCGGCGATGGTCGCCGTCGGCGCGGTCAACGCCTGGCTGGGCCTGATGCGGCACCGCACGATGACGAAGGTGCGGATGGACGCCAACTTCCGCACCGTCAAGGTGGTCGTCGGCCAGGCGGCGCGCCTGGGCGCGGCGCTGCGCGCCCAGGTGGGAGCCGGTGAGGTCGTCACCATCGGGGTGGGTGACGTGCAGACCGTCAGCACCTCCCTCACGGCCGTGGGGCCGGGTGTCGGGGCGGTCGTGGCCTACGCGGCGGTCGGCGGACTGATGCTCTCGGTGTCGGTCCGGCTCGCCCTGGTGGTGCTGCTGGGGGTGCCGCTGCTCGGGGTGGTGCTCGGTCCGCTGATGGGCCGGCTGCAGGGCCGGGAGACCGAGTACCGGGAGCGGCAGTCGGTGCTGACCGCCCGGATCGGCGACCTCGCGGGCGGACTGCGGGTGCTGAACGGGCTGGGCGGCAAGGGCCTGGTCGCGGACGCCTTCCGCCGTGACTCGGGCCGGCTGCGCGAGCAGGGCTACCGGGTCGGCGCGGTGACCAGCTGGATCCAGGCCCTCGGGGTGGGGCTGCCGGTGCTGTTCCTGGCCCTGGTGACCTGGCTGGGCGCCCGGCTGGCGGCGCAGGGGCAGATCAGCGTGGGCGAACTGGTGTCGGTGTACGGCTATGTCGTCGCGCTGGGCTGGCCGGTGGCGTTCCTCATCGAGATGGGCCACCAGCTCAGCCGCGGTGTGGTGGCCGCCCGGCGGGTCGTCGCCTTCCTGCGCCTGGAACCGGAACCGGACACGGGCACGCGCAACGCCCCGGCGGAACCCTCGGTGCTGTACGACCCGGCCTCGGGCGTCCGGGTCTCCCCCGGCCGCCTGACCGCGATCGTCGCCTCCCGCCCGTCCGACGCCACCGGCGTCCTGGACCGCCTGGGCCGCTACACCCCGTCCGACGCGATCTGGGGCGACGTCCCCCTGGCCGACATCCCCCTCACCCAGATCCGCTCCCGCATCCTGGTCGCCGACCCGGAGGCCGACCTCTTCGCAGGCACCTTGCACGACGTCATAGGCGCTCCGGACACCGACCTCAGGGGCGCGGGCAACTGCGCGACAAGCCACAGCGCACCCGCACTCGGCGGACAACCCGCCGGGGCAGACGAGACGCCGCGCCTCGCCGCGGCCATCCACGCGGCCGTCCACGCGGCCGCGGCCGAGGACATAGTCCGCGCCCTCCCGGACGGCCTGAGAACCCAGGTCGCGGCGCAAGGCCGTGACCTGTCCGGCGGACAACGCCAACGCATCCGGCTGGCGAGGGCCCTGCTGACCGACCCGGAAGTCCTCCTCGCCGCCGAGCCCACCTCCGCCCTGGACGCCCACACGGAGGCCACCGTGGCCGACCGCCTCAAGCACGCCCGCCGGGGCCGGACCACGGTGCTGGCCGCCACCTCACCGCTCCTCCTCGACCGCGCGGACGTCGTGCACCACCTGGTGGACGGCAAGGTCGCCGCCACCGGCACACACCGCGAACTCCTGGACACCGAACCGGAGTACCGCGCCCTGGTCGCGCGGGACGACGCGGAGGACACCGGAGACACCGGAGACGCCGCAGGCACCGCAGGCACCGCAGGCACCGCAGGCACCGCAGGCACCGCAGACACCGCAGGCACCGCAGTCGCGAAGAGCGCCGAAGAAGGGGAGCCGGCCCGATGACCCATCTGCCCGTCGCCGAGCGCGCCGACGTCCGCCGCGCGGCGACCGGCCTCGTGCGCGCCGACCTGAGGTCCTTCGCCGTCGTCCTCGGCCTCAACGCGCTGGCGGCGCTCGCCGGTCTCGCGGGCCCCTGGCTGCTGGGGCGGATCGTCGACGAGGTGCGCGGCGGGAGCGGGGTCGGCGCCGTGGACCGGATGGCGCTCGCCATCCTGCTGTGCTCGCTGGCGCAGCTGCTGCTGGCCCGCTGGGCGCGGTACGTGGGGCACCGGTTCGGGGAGCGGACGCTCGCCCGGGTGCGTGAGCGGTACGTGGAACGGGCGCTGGCGCTGCCCGCGTCGGTGGTGGAGCGGGCGGGGACCGGGGACCTGACGACGCGCGGGACCGCCGACGTGACCGCCGTCGGCACGACACTGCGCGACGCCGGTCCCGAGCTGCTGGTCAACGCCGTGCAGGCGCTGTTCCTCATCGGCGCGGTGTTCGTGCTGGACCCGCTGCTGGGGCTGGTCGGGGTGCTGGGGCTGACGCCGGCCTGGCTGGCGCTGCGCTGGTACCTGCGCCGGGCGCGGGCCGCCTACCTCGCCGAGGGCGCGGCCGGGTCGGACGTGGCGGAGAGTCTGGCGGCCACCGTGGCGGGGGCCCGCACGGTGGAGGCGTTCGGGCTGGCCGAGCGGCGCGTCACGACGAACCGTGCGGCACTGGAGGCCTCGCGGCGCACTCGCTTCCGCACGCTGTTCCTGCGCAGCGTGTTCTTCCCGGCGGTGGACATCAGCTACGTGCTCCCCGTGGCGGGCGTGCTGCTCCTCGGCGGCGTCCTGCGCGCCCACGGGTCGGCGAGTCTCGGTGCGGTGGTGTCCTGCGCCGTGTACCTCCAGCAGCTGGCCGGGCCGCTCGACGAGGTGCTGATGCGGACCGAGGAGCTGCAGGCAGGTGCCGCGTCCTTCGCCCGGGTGGAGGGGCTGGCGCGGGCCCCGCGGGGGACGGCGGACGAGTCGGCGGTGCCCGCGGACGACCGTATCGACGTGTCCGGGGTGCGGTACGCCTACGAGCGGGGCGGCGAGGTGCTGCGCGGGGTGGACCTGAGCGTGCGGCCGGGCGAGCGGCTGGCGCTGGTGGGCCCTTCAGGGGCCGGCAAGACCACGCTGAGCCGGCTGCTGGCGGGGACCGACGCGCCGACCGAGGGCTCGGTGACGGTGGGCGGGGTGCCCGTGGTCGCGCTGGGCCCGGAGCGGCTGCGCCGTCAGGTGGTGCTGGTCACCCAGGAGCACCACGTGTTCCTGGGCACGGTTCGCGACAATCTCCTCATCGCCGAACCGGGCGCCCCGGACGAGGAGTTGTGGGCCGCTCTCGCCGCCGTCGGCGCCGAGGGGTGGGTGCGTGAGCTGCCCGCGGGCCTCGACACGGAGCTGGGGGCGAAGGAGCACGCGCACGCCACGGACGGCTCGCAGGCCCAGCAGCTCGCGCTGGCCCGGGTGGTGCTGGCCGACCCGCACACCCTGATCCTCGACGAGGCCACCGCCCTGCTGGACCCGTCCACGGCCCGGCACACGGAGCGGGCGCTGGCGGCCGTGCTGAAGGGCCGTACGGTCATCGCCATCGCGCACCGCCTGCACACCGCGCACGACGCCGACCGGGTGGCGGTGATGGAGGACGGCCTGCTGTCCGAGCTGGGCACGCACGACGAACTGGTGGCGGCGGGCGGGGCGTACGCGGCCCTGTGGGGCTCCTGGCACGGGGAGCGGTCCCCCGTTACTGACTGACCGCACAGCAGCGGGGCCCGAACGGCAACGATTCCGTTTATCGAACGTGAACGCCCGGTCAACGAACCATTTCCAGCCAAGTTACTGACGCGCTCCTGACAAGGAGCGCGTTCTCCTGCCACTCTTCCGTCGGCCCCTTCACAGCGCCCCCACAGCTTCCCCACGAGCGCTGTGCCGCGGCCAGCTCCTAGCACGTGGTTTCTGCGTACCGCACAGTTCCGCCCGGCCGGCCACCCGCCGACCGGTCTCCCTGGCCGCGTGACCCGCGGCCACGCAGAAGGAGTCGGTGTTGAGCAGCAACACTCCCCACAGACGCACCTCCCACACCACCTCTCACATCTCCTCGCGCCGCGTCACGCACCGGCGCGCCGCGGCCGTCGCCCTGGCGGGCGTCGCCGCACTGATCGCCACGGCGGTCCAGTCCGGCGCCGCCACCGCGGCCCCCGGCCCGTCCCCGGCGAAGGGCAGCGAGCTGGTCCGGCTCAGCCCGGCCCAGCGCGCCGAACTGATCCGCGACGCCAACGCCGCCAAGGCGAAGACCGCCGACGAGCTGGGCCTGGGCGCCAAGGAGAAGCTGGTCGTCCGGGACGTGGCCAAGGACAGCGACGGCACCCTGCACACCCGCTACGAGCGCACCTACGACGGCCTGCCCGTCCTCGGCGGCGACCTCGTGGTGACCAGTGACGCGGGCAAGACGGAGCAGGTCGTGAAGGCCACGGCGAAGGCCATCAGGCCGGCCACCGTGACGCCGAAGATCTCCGCCGCCAAGGCCCAGTCGCAGGCGCTGTCCGCCGCGAAGGCGGCCGGAGCCGGGCAGCCGGCCGCCGACCGCGCCCCGCGCAAGGTGGTCTGGGCGGCGAACGGCACGCCGGTCCTGGCGTACGAGACGGTCGTGGGCGGCCTCCAGGAGGACGGCACCCCGAACGAGCTGCACGTCGTCACCGACGCCGCCACCGGTGCCAAACTGTTCGAGTACCAGGGCATCGAGAACGGCACCGGCAACACGATGTACAGCGGCACGGTGACGCTGGGCACCGCGCAGTCGGGGTCGTCGTACACGCTGACCGACACCGCGCGCGGCAACCACAAGACGTACAACCTCAACCGCAGCACCTCGGGCACCGGAACGCTCTTCTCCGGGCCCGACGACGTGTGGGGCAACGGCACCGCGTCCAACGCCGAGACCGCCGCCGCCGACGCGCACTACGGTGCCGCGCTGACCTGGGACTACTACAAGAACGTGCACGGCCGTTCGGGCATCCGCGGTGACGGTGTGGGCGCGTACAGCCGGGTCCACTACGGCAACAACTACGTCAACGCCTTCTGGTCGGACGACTGCTTCTGCATGACGTACGGCGACGGCTCGGGCAACGCCCACCCGCTCACCGCCATCGACGTGGCCGGTCACGAGATGACCCACGGCGTCACGTCCAACACCGCGGGCCTCAACTACAGCGGCGAGTCCGGCGGTCTGAACGAGGCCACGTCCGACATCTTCGGCACGTCGGTCGAGTTCTACGCCAACAACTCCTCGGACGTCGGCGACTACCTCATCGGCGAGGAGATCGACATCAACGGGGACGGCACCCCGCTGCGCTACATGGACAAGCCCAGCAAGGACGGCGCGTCCAAGGACTACTGGTACTCGGGGATCGGCGGGGTGGACGTCCACTACTCGTCCGGCCCGGCGAACCACTTCTTCTACCTGCTCAGCGAGGGCAGCGGCACCAAGACCATCAACGGTGTCACCTACAACTCGCCCACCTCGGACGGCCTCCCGGTCACCGGCATAGGCCGCGCCAAGGCGGAGAAGATCTGGTTCCGCGCGCTGACCACCAAGTTCACCTCGACCACCAACTACGCGGGCGCCCGTACCGGCACCCTCGCGGCGGCCGGTGAGCTGTACGGCACGACCAGCGCCGAGTACACGGCCGTGGCCAACGCGTGGGCGGGCATCGCCGTCGGCTCGCGGCCCGGCGGCGGCGACCCCGGCGGCGGCACCACGTTCGAGAACGCCGCGAACGTGAACATCCCCGACTACGGGTCGGCGGTCACCTCGTCCGTCACGGTCTCCGGCCGCACCGGCAACGCGCCGAGCAACCTCAAGGTGGGCGTGGACATCGTGCACACCTGGCGCGGTGACCTGCAGATCGACCTGGTCGCGCCCGACGGCTCCACGTACCGCCTGAAGAACAGCGGCAACGACTCGGCGGACGACGTGCACGAGACCTACACGGTCAACGCCTCCTCCGAGACGGCCAACGGCACCTGGAAGCTGCGCGTCCAGGACCTGGGTCCGGCGGACACCGGCTACATCGACGCCTGGCGGCTCACCTTCCCGTAGGCCGGCCGGCCCACGGGTGCACCACCCCAAGTCAGGGCGCCGCCCCGGAGGTTCGATTCCTCCGGAGCGGCGCCCTCTCCATGTCCACGCGTCCTCACACCCGTCCACCCGTTTTTTGCCAAGCACTTACGCATGCCTTGTTGCGACTTGAACCAGGTCACGCGGCCTTCACATTTCCGCAACACAGGCCCTGACATCACTTTTCGGCCAACATCATTCCGCCCTCCTGACATGTACGCGCCTTCGGTGTCAGTCTTCCGTCACCCACAGCACAACTTCGCAGTAACCGGCCGGACACCCCACGCCGTCCGGGACCCCCCACCGAAGGAGTTTGTGTGTCTCACCTCATCGCGCGTCACCGTCGCACGACGCTGGCCCTCGCCACCGCGGTCGCCGCGGGAGCGCTCCTCACCACCGGTCTGACCGCGGGCAACGCCGCCGCGGACGGCAGCGCGCCGCAGGCACTCGCGGGCGCTCCCGTCCTGCTGTCGGACACCGCGCGCAGCGCGCTCATACAGGAGCAGCAGGCCGGCGCGGCGGCCGCGGCCCGGGAGCTGGGACTGGGCGCCAAGGAGAAGCTGGTCGTCAAGGACGTGGTCAAGGACCACGACGGCACCGTGCACACCCGCTACGAGCGCACCTACGCCGGCCTGCCCGTCCTCGGCGGCGACCTGGTCGTGCACCGGTCGAAGTCCGGTGCCACCGAGGGCGTCACCAAGGCGACCAGAGCCGCCGTCGAGGTCGCCACCGTCACGCCGAAGGTGAAGGCGGCCAAGGCCGAGCAGCAGGCGCTGTCCGCCGCCAAGGACGCCGGTTCGTCGAAGACGGCGGCCGACTCCGCGCCCCGCAAGGTGATCTGGGCGGCCGGGGGCAAGCCCGTCCTCGCCTACGAGACCGTGGTCGGCGGCCTCCAGGACGACGGCACCCCGAACGAACTGCACGTCGTGACCGACGCCGCCACCGGCGCCGAGCTGCACGAGTACCAGGGCGTCGAGACCGGCTCGGGCAAAAGCCTGTACTCCGGCACGGTCGAGCTGGGCACCACCAAGTCCGGCTCGTCGTACCAGCTGTACGACACCGGGCGCGGCGGCCACAAGACGTACAACCTGGCCCGCAAGACCTCCGGCACCGGCACCCTGTTCACCGACGCCGACGACACCTGGGGCACCGGCACCGCCTCCAGCGACCCCCAGGACCAGACCGCCGCCGTCGACGCCGCCTACGGGGCCCAGACCACCTGGGACTTCTACAAGCAGACCTTCGGCCGCAACGGCATCAAGAACGACGGCAAGGCGGCCTACTCCCGCGTCCACTACGGCAGCAACTACGTCAACGCCTTCTGGTCCGACGCCTGCTTCTGCATGACGTACGGCGACGGCACGGGCAACACCAACCCGCTGACCTCGCTGGACGTCGCCGGTCACGAGATGAGCCACGGCGTCACGTCCAACACCGCGGGCCTCGAGTACAGCGGTGAGTCCGGCGGCCTCAACGAGGCCACCAGCGACATCTTCGGCACCGGCGTGGAGTACTTCGCGAACAGCTCGACCGACAAGGGCGACTACCTCATCGGCGAGGCCATCGACATCAACGGCGACGGCACCCCGCTGCGCTACATGGACAAGCCCAGCAAGGACGGCGCCTCCAAGGACTACTGGGACTCCGGTCTCGGCGGCGTCGACGTGCACTACTCCTCGGGCCCGGCCAACCACTTCTTCTTCCTGCTGGCCGAGGGCAGCGGCTCGCGGACGGTCGACGGGGTGAAGTACGACTCCCCGACCTCCGACGGCTCCACCGTCACCGGCATCGGCCGCGCCAAGGCGCTGCAGGTCTGGTACAAGGCGCTGACCGAGTACATGACGTCGACGACCGACTACGCGGCCGCCCGCAAGGCGACCCTGAGCGCGGCGTCGGACCTCTACGGCGCCGACAGCACCGAGTACAAGACGGTGGGCGCGGCCTGGACCGCGATCAACGTGGGCTGACCGGGAGCGACCCCGGCACCGACACGACGGGCGGCACCCGGAACCAGCGGTTCCCGGGTGCCGCTCTAGTCTTGGTGCCCATGTCCTTCACGTACGACGACGTCGGTGCCACCCGCGAGCAGGGCCACTGCCCGCCCGGCTTCCGCCCCATGCACGTACGCACCCGCCTCGGGGAGGGCGAACCGGTGTTCCGGCGGGCGGCCGAGGCCGTGCTCACCTGGGAGATGCACCGGGAGATGGGCGTCGGCATCGACGCGGACGCGGAACGTGCCGCGCCCGGCGTCGACGTCACCGTCACCCTCGCCGGCATGATCAAGGCGCCCTGCCGGGTGGTGTGGACCCTGGAGGAGCCGCGCCGGGCCGGCTGGGCCTACGGCACGCTGCCGGGTCACCCGGAGTCCGGCGAGGAGGCCTTCGTGGTGGACCGCACGGGCGACGGCACCGTGTGGCTGACCGTGTCCGCCTTCAGCCGCCCCGCCAAGTGGTACGCCAAGGCCGGCGGACCGGCCGCCCGGGCCTTCCAGCACGCCTACGCCCGGCGCTGCGGCACCGTACTGCGACGGCTGAGCGGCGGCGAGGAGGAGGGCTGAGCCGCGCCCCCTCGCCGTCCGCCGTCCGGTGGCTCACCGCATCAGCAGCCCGGCCGCCTCGCCCAGGTCGCCGGAGGGCACCGTGACCAGGCCGGTCTCCACGCCGGAGGCCAGCAGCCGGTGCGCGGGCAGGACGCGGACCGTGTAACCGAAGGGACCGGTGCGGTCCAGGGCGAGCGGGCCCTCGTACACCCAGCGGCCCTCCAGGTCGGGGCCGCCCACCGGTTTCAGCGGCACCTTCGCCGCGTCGGTGATCCGGTCCTCCGAGTCCACCCGGCCGGAGACCGCCTGCACCTCCACGTCCTCCGGCGCGAGGTCGCCGAGCTTCACCCGCACCCGCAGCGCGAGGGTGGCGCCCAGCTCGGCGCTGGCGGTGGCGGCGGACGTCTCCACGTGGTCGACGCTCACCCCCGGCCAGGCCGCCCGCACCCGTGCCTTCCATTCGGCGAGCCCGCGCGCGGAGTCCGGGTCCATCGCGCGGTGCGCCTCGGCGGCGGGGGCGTAGAGCCGCTCCACGTACTCGCGGACCATGCGGCCGGCCAGCACCTTCGGGCCGAGCAGGGAGAGGGTCCGGCGGACCATCTCCAGCCACCGGTCGGGCAGCCCGCTCGCGCCCCGCTCGTAGAAACGCGGGGTGATCCGCTGCTCCAGCAGGTCGTAGAGGGCGTTGGCCTCTATGGCGTCGCGCCGGTCCGGGTCGGTACCCGCGCCGTCGGCGGTGGGGATCGCCCAGCCGAAGTCGGGCCGGTACCACTCGTCCCACCAGCCGTCGAGCACCGACAGGTTGAGGCAGCCGTTGAGGGCCGCCTTCATGCCGGAGGTGCCGCACGCCTCCAGGGGCCGCAGGGGGTTGTTGAGCCAGATGTCGCAGCCGGGGTAGAGCTTCTGGGCCATCGCCATGCCGTAGTCCGGCAGGAACACGATGCGGTGCCGCACCCGCGCGTCGTCCGCGAACCGCACCAGCTCCTGCACCAGCCGCTTGCCGCCCTCGTCCGCCGGGTGCGCCTTGCCCGCCACGACGATCTGGATCGGCCGCTCGGGGTGCAGGAGCAGCTCCGTCAGCCGCTCCCGGTCCCGCAGCATCAGCGTGAGCCGCTTGTACGAGGGGACGCGCCGCGCGAAGCCGATGGTGAGGACGTCCGGGTCGAGGACGTCGTCGATCCAGCCCAGCTCGGCCGTCCCGGCACCGCGCTGCCGCCAGGAGGCGCGCAGCCGCTCGCGCACCTCCTCCACGAGCTGTTCGCGCAGGGTGCGGCGCAGCTCCCAGATGTCCTGGTCGGGGATGTCGGCCACCGAGTCCCAGCGCTCCGAGCCGCCGACGGTCAGCGCGTCCTCGGCCCGCTGCGCGCCGATCTGCCGCGCGCCCAGCCGGAACACCTCGGGCGCCACCCAGGTCGGCGCGTGCACCCCGTTGGTGACGGAGGTGATGGGCACCTCGTCGGCGTCGAAGCCGGGCCACAGTCCGGCGAACATCTGGCGGCTGACCCCGCCGTGCAGCAGGGAGACGCCGTTGGCGCGCTGGGCCAGGCGCAGCCCCATCACGGCCATGTTGAACAGGTTCGGCTCGCCGCCCGGGTAGGTCTCCATGCCGAGCCGGAGGACGCGCTCGACGTCGATGCGCGGAAGCTCGGAGTCGGGGCCGAAGTGGCGGGCGACCAGCTCGCGGTCGAAGCGGTCGATACCGGCCGGGACGGGGGTGTGGGTGGTGAAGACGGTGCCCGCCCGCACCGCTTCCAGCGCCGACCCGAACTCCAGGCCCTCGTCGCACAGTTCGGCGATGCGCTCCAGCCCGAGGAAACCGGCGTGGCCCTCGTTGGTGTGGAACACCTCCGGCGCGGCGTGGCCGGTGAGCCGGCAGTACGTGCGCACCGCCCGGACACCTCCTATGCCGAGGAGCATCTCCTGGAGCAGCCGGTGCTCGCTGCCGCCGCCGTAGAGCCGGTCGGTGACACCGCGCTCGCCCGGGTCGTTCTCCTCGACGTCGGAGTCGAGGAGCAGCAGCGGCACCCGGCCGACCTGGGCCAGCCAGATCCGGGCGCGCAGCTCCCGGCCGCCGGGCAGCGCGAGGGCGACGTGGGCGGGGGTGCCGTCGTGTTCCTTCAGGGGGACGAGGGGCAGCTCGTGGGGGTCGAGGACGGGGTAGTGCTCCTGCTGCCAGCCGTCCCGGGACAGGGTTTGGCGGAAGTAGCCGTGGCGGTACAGCAGGCCCACGCCGACGAGCGGCACGCCGAGGTCGCTGGCGGCCTTCAGGTGGTCGCCGGCCAGGATGCCGAGGCCGCCGGAGTACTGGGGCAGCGCTGCGGTGATGCCGAACTCGGGCGAGAAGTAGGCGACGGCGGCGGGCAGTCGGCCCTGCTGGGTCTGGTACCAGCGGTCGCCGGTCATGTAGTGGTCGAGGTCGTCGGCCACCGCGGTCAGCCGGCGCAGGAAACGCCGGTCCTCGGCCAGCTCCGCGAGGCGCGCGGGCGGCACGGTGCCGAGCAGCCGTACCGGGTCGCGGCCGGACGCGGTCCAGCACTCGGGGTCGACGGACTGGAAGAGGTCGCGGGTCTCCGGATGCCAGGACCAGCGCAGATTCCGGGCCAGATCACTGAGCGGCCGGAGGGGGTCGGGGAGAACGGGACGGACGGTCAGTCGACGAATCGCCTTCACCCTGACGACGTTACCTCGCGATGTGTCCCGAGTCGGGGCCTTGGCCCCCGGCCCTCCGAATCGGCCTGAACGGGTTCGTCCTCGCTCACCGGACGGGCTAACGCGCGCGGCGTGTCGCGACGGTGCGGCGCCGCGTGTGCCGATATGGCCGGATCTTTCCCCGTCGGCCTTCTTGTGATGCTCGGGCCCGCACGAAAAGCTGCACATGTCGCGAAGAACGCTGATTGCGGGAGCGGCATCCGGGAACGCGACGGTCAACCGCCGTGTGTGCCGCGAGTGTCGACATACGCGGGAGTAGTTAACAAAGCGCCGGATTGCCCACCGGAAGAGTGTGGGAAGGCTCCTGCGGTACGCCCCGTAAGCATCTCGCAGGACCCACCTCCCCGGAGTCATCCGGCCACCCAGTTGACGCGGACAGGAGCGGTCATGCCCGCCACGCACCACTCGTCAGCAACCTCCACGCAGAGCACGGCCGTCGTCGGACGTATCCCCGTGCTGGACGTCCGCCCGGTGGTCCAGCGCGGGCGCAGGCCCGCCAAGGCCGTCACCGGCGAGTCGTTCGAGGTGACCGCCACCGTGTTCCGGGAGGGGCACGACGCGGTGGCCGCCAACGTCGTGCTGAAGGACCCCGAGGGCCGGCCGGGTCCCTGGACGCCGATGCGGGAACTGGCCCCCGGCACCGACCGCTGGGGCGCCACCGTCACGGCGGGCGAGCCCGGACGGTGGTCGTTCACGGTGGAGGCGTGGAGCGATCCGGTCACCACCTGGCGCCACCACGCGAGCGTCAAGATCCCGGCCGGGATGGACACGGACCTGGTCCTGGAGGAGGGCGCCCGGCTGTACGAGCGGGCCGCCGCGGAGGTGCCCGCAAGCGCGGACCGGCGTGAGCTGCTGGCCGCCGTCGAAGCGCTGCGCGACGAGAGCAGGCCGCCCGCGTCCCGGCTGGCGGCGGCGTTGACGCCGGAGGTGGACGCGGTGCTGGCCCGGCATCCGCTGCGGGACCTGGTCACCTCCTCCGAACCGCTGCCCCTGCTGGTGGAACGCGAACGCGCCCTGTACGGCGCCTGGTACGAGTTCTTCCCCCGCTCCGAGGGCACCCCCGAGCAGCCCCACGGCACCTTCCGCACCGCCGCCCGCCGCCTGCCCGCGATCGCCGCCATGGGCTTCGACGTCGTCTACCTCCCGCCCGTCCACCCCATCGGCACCACCCACCGCAAGGGCCGCAACAACACCCTCTCCGCCACCCCCGAC
>NZ_SOAV01000013.1 GCF_004364245.1 Streptomyces sp. BK208
TAGCGGGGGTGGAACCAGGTTCCGGCGTCGAGGCGGCGTAGTTCGTTCCAGGTGAAGTCGGAGACGCGGTAGCGGGGGCGGTCGGGGTAGAGGTCCTCGATGTCGGTGGTGCGTTCCATGGTGCAGTCGTGGAAGTTGACGAGTTTGCCGTCCTTGGTGCGTTGGACGTCGATCTCGACGTGGTCGGCGCGTTGGCGGACGGCGAGGTCGATGGCGGCGGCGGTGTTCTCGGGTGCCATGCCGGAGGAGCCGCGGTGGGCGATGACGTCGGGGCCGGTCGCGGCGTGCGCACCGGTCGACGACAACGCCAGCACCACACCGCTCAGCACCGCCACGGCCAGCCCGGCCGCCCTGCCGCTCGCGCGCCTCACCGCGCCGTCCCCGACGCGGCCGGCCCCGAGGGCGCCGCAGCGGGCAGGGCGTCGAGCACCGCCGCCGCCATGGTCACCGGGTCCCCCGAAGGCGCGACCGGACAGGGATCGTGCCGCTCGTTCCAGGCGTTCTCCAGCCCGAACCAGTCGATGGCGGCCGGTGGCCGGCCGGTGACCAGCGCGGTGTCGAGGGAGTTCAGGAACTTCGTCCAGCGCACCGCGTAGAAGCCGGAGACCAGCCCGGACCACTCCCGGTTGGCGTAGTCCCGCAAACCGCCCGCGTCACTGCCGGAACGGTGGCCCCAGGTGGTGAGGATGGACCGGGCGTCGAACTCGGCGGCGGCCTTCTCCGCCGCGGTGCGTCCCCAGGACCTGGCGTCCTCGAGCCAGGGGCCGAGGAGGAAACGGGTGTCGGTGGCCAGCAGCCGGTCCAGCAGAGTCATGTCACTCTTCCATTCTGCGGCCCCCGCGCGGAAGCGCGGCAGGTCACCGGTGTCGTAGGCGGCCTTGATCTCCGGCAGCAGGGAGCGGCTGCGGTTGGCCAGCGCCTGGCGGGCCAGGTCGACCAGGTCGAAGCGGTAGGCGTCCGTCGTACGCGGCTCCGGCGCCACCTGAAGCAGCTCGGCCAGTGCCTCGCGCACCGCGGCCGGGTCGTACCGCATCGCGCCGGGACTCCAGCTGGCCGCCGAGGTGGCCGTCAGCCGGGGGCGGGCGGTGAAGAGGCTGTCCTGCGGCTCGCTCCAGGTGCCGGACGGCGTGCTGTACGGACCCGTGCGCAGCAGCTCCCAGGCCCGCGCCGCGTGCGGGTCGGGCCCGCCGTAGCGGCGTCGCGCGTACGCGGTGAACCACGCCGCATGGTCCACGGGGCCCGTACGCCAGGCCAGTTCGGTGAACAGCTCGTAGGCGACGGGATTGCCGCCGGTGCCCTCCGGCAGGTAGGCGATGCCCGACAGGGCGCTGCCGGGCTTGGTGCGCCACTGCTCGAAACGCTCGGCCCACACGGCGGTGTTGGCGCCGACGGTGGTGTGACCGCCGAAGTTGGGGATGGTGCCGAACGCGTACGGCGCGCCGTGCCAGGTGGTCTCGCGGTCGAGGCCGTCGTAGCGGTCGGACAGGCCGTCGACGATGAGCAGCCTGCGCTTGTCGACGGCGTCGATGATCTGCGCCGACGGGTTGTTCTGCCAGCCGATGAGGGTCCACACGGCGCCGGGACGCGCGCTCTGGAGCGCGTTCATCACGGCCCGGGCGGCGTCCCCGACGGGCACGTTCCCCGGCCGGCCGCCCTCGTGCAGGAGGTCCATCTTGTACATCGCGGAGTCGCCGAACAGCTCACGCTGGTGGCGGTAGAAGGAGGCGGCGACCCTGGAGAACACCGTCGTGCGGGGGTCCAGCCAGTCGGGCCGCTCGAAGCCGACCCAGGTTCCCTGCGGGACGACCGTGCCGCCCGGGTTGCGCTCCGTGAAGCCCGGGGGGACGGTGCCGTAGTAGCCGGGCAGCACGGGCGTCATGCCGAGCTGACGCAGGCGGTTCGCGATCCTGCGGCCGAGTGCCGCCCGGTCCTCGATCAGCCGCTGGGACACGGGGCCGGCGAAGCCGGACATGTTCTGCATCAGCCACCAGGGCTGGTGCGCCGGACCGGGAATCCAGGCCCTGAGTTCCCCGGCCGAGTAGCCGAACTCCCGGAGCGTCGCGTAGTAGACGGCGTCGGCGCCCATCTGGACGAAGACCTCGTTCACGCCGTGCAGGGCGAGGAGATCGATCTGCTTCTCGTAGGAGGCCCAGTCGCGGTAGGCGCCGGAGTAGCCGTCGTCGGTGTCGTTGAGGGCGAACCGGTGCGGCACCGAGGCCTGCCGGCGCACCGGGCCGTCGGGCGCGGGCAGGGTGCGCGGCAGCTTCGCCGTGCTGCGGCCGGGCCACCCGACGTCCACCTCTGCCGAGTACTTGAGGTACCAGTTGACTCCGCTGAGGAGCACGGCGGGGCTGGTCCCGGTGACCTGGACACGGCCGGCCCGGCCGGAGACGCCGAACCAGTCGCCGGAGGCGGGGCGGCCGACCGGGACCAGCGTGAACTGCGAGGCGTGCCGCGGCAGCAGCCGGGCGAGCGCCGCCCGGGCGGAGTGCGTGGAGAACGCCGGCCTGTCGGGCGGAGCCGCCGCCGCGGGGGTGAGTGTGGTGGTGAGAAGGGCGAGGGCGATGGCTGCGCAGACGGCAGCCCAGGGTCTGAGGCTTCTCACGGTCACCTCTGGGGAGTTGTCGAGGGGGTGTTGGTGAATATGGGGGCGGGCGAGCAACCAGTCAAGGGAGCCCCGCCGTGCGCGGGTGGGTCTTCGGCCACCGCCCCCCGCCGGCTGACGGGGCCGACGCCGACGCGTCCGTACCGTGCGTGAAGGACTGGCCAAGCCGTCACGGAAGGTAGTGCCGGTGTCTCAGGCCGGGCGTCATGGGGTTCTCCCGCTGTCACGGCGACCGCGCCGGAGATCCCTGCGCTGCGTGACAAGGGGGCGAACGGACGATCGACCGAGAGGGGAACCGGCAGGTCGGGCGACCGGACAAGGGACCCGCCGGTGTGTGCCGAGGACGCCTCCTGCGCACCGGCTCGGACGGCTCCGCCGTGCGGGTTCGGCCATTCGGGTCCATGCTGGAAGCCGGCCACGAAGCCCACAGACCGAGCCGCCGGGAGGTCCTGTGATCCTGCTCGCGCTGCTCATACCGGTCGTGATGATGGCCTTCCTCTTCGCCGCGGACGCGCTCGAGGACCTGATCTTCCCGCCCCCGGCGGCCCCGGACGAAGAGGCTCCCGGTACCGACGTCGCTCGGACGACCACGCCCTGAGACGACCGGGCATGCCGGGAGGAGCGCCGGCACGCGTCGCCCGGTCACAAAGCCCGTGAGGCCGTGGACCGGGCGACGCGCGCGGAGCGGGCGACGCGCGCGGGAGGCGCCGCCGGGGAGTGGCGCCGCCGTCGCTCGTCAGCCGCCGCTCGTGCTCACCTTCACCTCGTCGACCACCAGCTGCTGCGGGAAGGTGGTCGAACCGTCGGGGTCGCCCGGCCAGTAACCGCCGACCGCGAGGTTGAGGATGAGGAAGAACGGCTTGTCGAAGACCCACTCGTTGCCGTTGAGGTCGGCCGGCGTACGGGTCTGGTACGCCGTGCCGTCCACCGACCAAGTGATCTTGTCCGGCGCCCAGTCCACCGCGAAGGTGTGGAACGCGTCGGCGAACGCCTCACCGTTCGGCAGCGTGTAGCCCGCGCCGATGCCGCCCGAGCCGGAGTAACCGGGGCCGTGGAGGGTGCCATGGACCGTCGACGGCTCGAATCCGACGTTCTCCATGACGTCTATCTCGCCCGAGTTCGGCCAGCCGACCTCGCCGATGTCCTGGCCCAGCATCCAGAACGCGGGCCAGATGCCCTGTCCGCGCGGGATCTTCATGCGGGCCTCGACGTGCCCGTAGGTCGCGGTGAACTTGCCGGAGGTGTTGAGCCGCGCCGAGGTGTACTCGCACGTGCCGTACCAGCACCGGTAGTTGCCCGGGTTCTCGCGGCGGGCCTCGATCACCAGGTGGCCCTGGCCGTCGAGCTTCGCGTTGTCGGTGCCCGGGGTGTAGTACTGCCGCTCGTGGTTGTTGACGTTGTCACCGGTTTCGAGCTGCCACTTGGCGGAGTCGACGCCGGATCCGGCGGGTCCGTCGAAGGTGTCGGAGAACGTCACCGCCGCGGCGGACGCCGGCCGGTGTTCCGCCTGGGCGGGGGTCACCGCGGCGGCCGCGACGAGGGTGGCGGACAGGGTGGCGAGCAGACAACCGCGAAGCAGTCCTGGGGAGGTCATGTCTCTCCCTTTCGTGGGCCCGCTCCCACGGTGGGGGAGCGGGCGCCGAGGTGGGGGGAAGGGGGGTACGGCGCGGGTGGGGCCGGCCGGGGTCATTCGAAGGACTCGAGCGTGATCGCCGCGTCCCGGGGGTCGCCGTCGTGCACCAGCGACTCGTGGTTGCCGACGTCGTCGAAGGCGAAGGCGTACGCCTGACCGTCCCGCATCTGCGCGTGGATCAGACGGGCGTAGTGGTTGGTGACGTCGTCCTGGTAGAAGCCGGAGGCGTCGGCGTCCGGCTGCTCGGGGTTGACGAGCAGCGTGGAGCGGTTGTACGCGGCGCACAGGGTACGCGAAATGGGGCCGCGCACCTGGTCGTTGGGGGCGTCGAGCTTGTTGTAGCAGCCGAAGACCGAGTCGGAGTCGGGTTTCTCGAACGAGGTCACCACCGCGCCGCTGCCGTCGGTGAAGTCCATCCTGTCGCCGTTGACCCGGCCGAAGAACTTCGTGTCCGGCTGCTCCTTGAACGGCGTCACCGTGAGCGTCTCGCCGGCGTACTTGGACCAGACCCGGTCGATGTAGTCGTCCATCACGCCGGTGGGCAGGTCGCCGGAGCCGACGCCGTGCCCGGGTGCCAGGACGCGCAGGGGCGAGCCGTCGGCGCGGGTCTGCACCAGGCCTTCCCAGCCGCCGCCCTGCTGCACGAGACCGTCGGCGACCGCCTTGTACCCGCCGGGCTTGAGCGATCCCGTCTGCTTCGCCGAGCCGTCGCCCGCGGTCAGGCCGACGGAGTAGGGCGCCGAGAACATGTCCACCTGCGTGGAGTTGATCCACAGGCCGGAGTCGTTCAGCGTGTACTCGGTCCAGTTGAACAGCGTGTCGTGGTTGGGGTCGGCGGCGTTCTGCACCGCGGGCTGGACGAGGCCGCCCTCGGCGAGCCGGAAGTCGAGCTTCTCGCCGTACGAGAAGTAGACCCGTCCCGAGAACTTCGGAAGCTGAACGGTCTTTGACCCGCCGTTTGCGGGGCCGGTGAACGAGGCGTCGGGTGCCGGGACCGGCGGGGCGCCCCCGGCGGGCCAGGCGTGGAAGGCGCCGCTCTCGTCGGCGTAACCCTGCCGGCCCGAGGCGAGTTCGGTGCCGATCACGTACACGTAGACCTGTTCGCCGCTGCCCGAGTCGTTCTTCAGGGTGAGCGGGATGGTGTCCGGTACCGCCGAAGCCGGTTCGGCCGGCCCGACGACGACGGCGACGGCGCCGATCGACGCCGCGACGGCCAGGGACGCCGTCAGCTTGCGTGGGGAAAGCACACGGTCCTCCTTGGTGTGGGGGACTTGCAGCGTTGTAGTCCTTCCCTGTGCATGTCAACTAGTTGAACGAGATCAATCGGAAGAAGCCCCTCCAGGTTCGGAAGGTGAAGCAGGGGGAAGACGGCGCCTGCCGATTGCCGTGCGTGCGGGGAGCGTTGCGGTGGGTTCATTGACATGTCCGCCACTAGTGACGACCCTGGATCCGTTGCCTACTTCCATCGATGTACACCACGGCCCGTGGAAGCGGAGGGACATGCCGCGCCTGTCTGCAAGCCCACCGACCGGGACCGGGAAGCGCCTGCGCGGTGCCGTCGCCGCCCTGCTGTCCGGCGTTCTCGTCGCCCTTCTGCTCGTGGTGTCCTCGGCCGGGCCCGCGCAGGCGGACCGGACCGGCCTGCGGGCCGCCGACCCGAGCGTGATCCGGGTCGGTTCCACCTACGTCTCGGTGCAGTCCACCGGGGGCGGCATCGCCGTGCGCCGGGCCGCGTCCACGGCCGCCCTGGCGGCGGCGCCCGCCCGGCAGGTCTGGTCGGACACCCGTGGCCACGGCGAGGTGTGGGCCCCCGAGATCGTGCGGGACGGCGGCCGCTACTACATCTACTTCTCGGCCGGCCGCGGAGCCGCCCACCGGATGTACGTGATCAGCTCCGCCGCCGCGGACAGCGGATACACGGCCGAGACGAAACTGGCGCTGCCGGACGACAAGTGGGCCATCGACGGCACCCTGTTCACCTTCGAGGGGCAGCGGTGGTTCGTCTGGTCGGGCTGGGCCGGCGACACCAACGTCGAACAGAACCTCTACGTCGCGCGGATGAACAGCCCGACGGCGCCGACCGGCGCGCGGTACGTCATCTCGCAGCCGCGCGAGAGCTGGGAGCGGGTGGTCGGCGACCCGTTCGTCAACGAGGGCCCCGAGCCGGTCGAGGACCCGGACGGCCGGCTGCACATCGCCTACTCGGCCAACGGCAGTTGGAGCGACCAGTACTGCCTGGCCGACCTGAGGCTGCGGGCCGGCGGCGACCCGACGTACGTGTGGGACTGGTACAAGTCCAACGGCTGCCTGTTCGGGTCCCACCGCGAGACGATGATGTCCGGCTGGGACGTCACCCTGCACGTCGAGGGTCCCGGCCACCACAGCTTCGTCCTGCTCGACGGAGACATCGCCACGAGTCCGCCCGCCGGCCCGAGGTTCCCGCTGATGTTCCACGCCGTCGCCAAGGGGACGCCGTACGCGTGGGAGAACCGGTACTGGTACACCGGCACCTTCTGCTGGTGGGGCGGGACCACCTACAGCCGTGCCGGCGTCCCCGGTCCCGCCAGCGACACCGGCTGGAGCCTGAAGTACTTCGAGTAGGACCGTGCCGGCGGCGACGCCGGGGAGCCGAAGGGCCCGGGCCGGTACCGCACAAACGTCCACGTCGCAGGGGTGCCCCCGGTCGGCACCTCGGCCCGCGCCGAGGTGGTGCCGTCGACCAGACTGTCCGCCATGAACCGCTTCCTCTCGCCCCCGGCCCGCACCGCATCGGCCGTGACCGCTTCCGTCCTGGCGGCCTGTTGCCTCACCGCGTGCTCCGGGGACCGGGAGGAGGTGCCGGCGGTCATCCGCGTCAACCAGGTCGGATACGCGGCCGACGAGCAGAAGTACGCCTACGTCATGGGGGACCGGGACGCCTTGGCCGACGCCGGGTTCGAGGTCCTGGACGAGCACGGCGACACGGCAGGGCACGGCAGCCTCGGCCCCTCCCTCGGCGGCTGGAACGGCAGGTACACCGCCGTGCGCGGCGTCGACCTCTCCTCGCTGCACCGCACCGGCACCTACCGGCTGCGCCTGACCGGTGCGGACGGCGGCCCCGAGGTCCGCTTCCGGGTGGCGCCGGCCCGGCGGTTGCTGGATCCGCTGCGCGCGGACACCGTCCGCTTCTTCGGCACCCAGCGGGACGGCGAGGACGTCCTGACCGCCGAGACCGGGCGGGAGCCCTCGCACCTGACCGACCGGCGGGCCCGCGTCTACGAGCCGCCGCCGGCCGGTGCGTCGGCCGATCCGGCGACGGCCGGACCCGGGCTGAACGAGGTCGGCGGGCCCGTGGACGTCTCGGGCGGCTGGTTCGACGCGGGCGACTTCCTGAAGTTCACGCACACGGCGTCCTACGTGGTCGCGCAGATGCTGAGCGCCGTGCGCGACACGCCGTCGGTGCCCGGGCTGCGGGAGGAGGCACGGCACGGGCTGAGCTGGCTGGACAGGATGTGGGACGGGAAGACGGGCACGCTCCACGCCCAGGTGGGGCTCGGCTCCGGCGGCAAGGAGGCCCGCGGCGACCACGACGTGTGGCGGCTGCCGGAGGAGGACGACCGGCTCACCGTGCGGCCGGGGGACCCGGACTACCTGCTCAAGTACCGGCCCGTCTTCCGCGCCAACGAGCCCGGCGAGCCCATCAGCCCCAACCTCGCGGGCCGGGTGAGCGCGGCCTTCGCTCTCGCCGCGCAGACCGAGGCGGCGGACGACCCGGCGCAGGCCCGCGCGTGGCTGGACAAGGCGGCCGCGGTCTACGCCCGGGCGGACACCGAGCCGGACGGGGGAGACCTGGTCACCACCACGCCCCCGGACTACTACCAGGAGCACACCTGGCGCGACGACCTGGAGTGGGCGGCCGTCGAACTCGCCCGCGGCGCGGACGCCCTGGGCGACGCACGCTCGGCACGGTGGAGCGGCGAGGCGGCCAACTGGGCCCGCGCGGCCCTGCGGGAGGAAGACGGCGGCACCCTGGGCCCCGCCGACGTCAGCGCCCTCGCACACGCCGACGTGCTCACCGCGGCGGACCCCGACGCGGGCCTCGCCGCCGACCTCCGGGCGGAACTGAGGCGGCAGGTGGAGACGGGGAGGAAGCGCGCGGCCGCGGACCCGTTCCGGTCGGGCGTCATACCCGGTGACTTCGACGCGGTGCCGAACACCTTCGGCCTGCTCGCGACCGCCGAGCTGTACGCCCGCGTCACCGGGGACCACCGGTACGACGACTTCGCCGCGCGGCAACGGGCCTGGGTCTTCGGGGCCAACGCCTGGGGGACCAGCTTCGTCGTGGGCGCGGGCGACCTCTACCCGCACTGCCTCCAGCACCAGGTCGCCAATCTGGCCATGAGCCGCACCGGCCGCGGCGACATCCTGCGCGGCGCCGTCGTCAACGGTCCCAACGACGCGGCGCTGCTGAAGGAACGGGACACCTTCGACGGGGCCCGCGCCTGCTCCCACGCTCCGGACGGCACGGCGTGGGCGGAGTTCGACGGCCACGGCGCCGGGTACGTCGACGACGTCCGGGCCTGGCAGACGGTGGAGCCGGCCGACGACTTCACCTCGACGGCCCTGTACGCGCTCTCCCTCACCGTCGGGCGGCCCTGACGCGAAGGGCGGGTTGCCGCGGAGGCCGGGCCGCGGGTCGGGCCCCGTGGCGGGTCAGGACGTGGTCGGCCAGGTCCGGAGCAGCACGTCCAGCGCGTCGAGGATCTCCGTCCAGCTCTCCTGGGAATCGGGGGCGCTGTGGCTGAACCCCCCGGCGGCCTCCAGATTGACGTAACCGCTGAAGACACTGCCCAGCAGCCGTACCGCATGGGTCTGGTGCGGTTCCGCCAGGTGGTACCCGCGCAGGATGGCCCGCGACATCCGGGCGTGCCGGACTCCGGCGCTGGAGGCGGCCGCCTGGGGATCCAGGGGGAACTGGGTGGCGGCGAAGCGGCCGGGGTGTTCGCGCGCGTAGTCGCGGTAGACGTTCGCGAACGCGGTCAGCGCGTCCTTGCCGGCCCGGCCGGCCACCGCCTCGGACGCCCGGTCGGCCAGCTCCTCCAGGGCGAGCAGCGCGATCCCGGTCTTGAGGTCGTGGGCGTTCCTGACGTGCGAGTAGAGGCTCGCCGTCCTGACGCCGAAGCGCCGGGCCAGCTCCGTCGGAGTGGTGCGCTCGAAACCGATCTCGTCGGCCGTCTCGGCCCCGGCCCTGATCAGGCCCTCGGTCGTCAGCCCTACCCGAGCCACACCGTCCTCCACATCCGCTCACCTGGCAGCCGTGGAAGATTATGAGCGTGCCTAACCCCCTTAGGCAAGCCGTGGAGGAGCCGGACCGGTGACGGCCGGCCCGCATCGCTCCCGGCGGGGCGGCGCAGCGCTGCCGTTAGCATGTTCGAACTCGCGACGAACCGTACGAGCACCCTTGTACGTCCGACCCCTAGCAAACGGGCCAAACAGTTGAAGACCCTCCCCGCACGAATACCCCCGGGCAGAGACCGCGGCCCCCTGCTCGCCGCCCGGCCTCGGCCACGGACCCTGCTGTGGACCGCGGCCGGTGTGGTGACCGCCGGTTTCCTCGTCGCGTTGGAATACGCCGCACGTCACTACGGCGTACGGGGCCCGATCACCGAGCAGGCGCGGGAAGTGGTCTTCTCACCCCGCTCGGGACCGCTGCTGTACGCCGGTCTCGCCCTGACGATGGTGGTGCTGACCTGGCGGCAGCGCCTGATCGCGGCCGGTGCCGCGATCGGCATCGACGTCGTCTTCCTGCTGGTGCGCTGGGCGGTCGGCGCCGAGCTGAACTTCGGCAACGGCGCGCTGTGGGTGGTCCTGGGCTGTGCGGTGGTCGCCGTGACCCGCCGCAGAGGCGGCGAGCGCACCCTGCTGCTGAAGGGTGTCGGACTGGGGCTGCTGCTGGTGGCCGGCCACAAGACCGGCGACACCTGGCTGCTGATCACCTCGGAGACCCGCAAGACGGTGCTCGACCCGTACGTGGCCACCGCCGACCAGGCCCTGGGCAACCCCTCGTGGCTGGCCGGCCGGTTCGTCGAGGCCACCGCACCGGTCGGCGGTCACGTGCTCCATCTCGTCTACGGCCAGCTGCCCTTGGCGGCCGCCCTCGTCGGGCTGTACCAGCTGCGTCACGTGGCCGTCGAGCGCCGCTTCCCGAGCCACCACCTCGTGCGCACCTTCCTCGTCATCGGCCTGCTCGGGCCGGCCGTCTACATGATCTTCCCGGTGGTCGGACCGGTCTTCGCCTACGGCGCCGAAGGCGGCCAGTGGGCGGTGGCCAACCTGTGGCCGGGCACACCACCACCGGTGGGCGCACCGCACGCCGTCCCCTTCGACGACATCACGCCGCGCAACTGCATGCCCAGCCTGCACACGGCATGGGCGACGACGCTGTTCGTCCACTCCCGCAGGGGATCGCGGGCCGTGCGGGTCGCGGGCGCGTTCTGGCTGGTCGCCACCCTCACCGCGACACTCGGCTTCGGCTACCACTACGGCGCCGACCTCGTCGCCGGAGTCGTCTTCGCGCTCACCGTGGAGGCCGCGATGCGCGCGTTCGCGCGGGGCTGGGACCGCGCGGCCGTCCGGCTGGTCGCCCACGGCACGGCGGTCTTCGCCGCGCTGCTGGTGGCCTACCGGTACCTGCCGGCCGAGATGGCCGGGCACCGATGGGCCGCCGGACCGCTGCTCGTCCTGGCGATGGCCTCCGTGATCGCCGCCTACCTGCGGACCACGCGGCGGTGGGAGCCGAAGACCGTGCCGGTGCGGCAGCCGGAACCGCCGCGCCCCGCGGAGCCGCAGCCCGAGCTGGTCTGACGCCCGGGCCGGGGCCCCGCTGCGAGGCCGGCCCCGGGCTACTTGAAGTAGTGGCCCTGCTCCAGGTCCTCGACGAGCCCCGGCTGGACGGGCTCCCACGCCAGCAGCTCGCGGGTCAGGACGCTGGACGCCGCACGGTTGGCCGCGAAGGGGCCTGCCATCCAGCCGAAGTGGGCGTCCGCCTCCGAGACCGGGACCGACACCGCCGGCAGGCCGAGCTGCCGGCCGATCACCTCGGCGAGGTCCCGCGCGGGCAGCCCCTCCTCCGCGACGGCGTGCAGTGTCGAGCCCGCGGGGGCCTCTTCCAGCGCCAGTCGGAACAGGCGGGCGGAGTCCAGCCGGTGCGCGGCCGACCAGCGGTTGACGCCGTCCCCGAGGTAACCGGACACGCCCTTCTCGCGGGCGATGGCGATGAGCGCCGGGACGAACCCGTTGTCCCCCTCGCCGTGATTGGTCGGGGCCAGCCGGACCACCGAGGACCGGACACCGCGGGACGCGAGGGCCAGGGTGAGTTCGGCGGTCACGGCCCGCACGTGCTGGGCGTCGCCCCGGGCGGCCGCTGCCGGGTCCGGGTCGTGGCCGTCACGTTCGGTCGCCACCCGGCCGGCGATGGCAGGGGTCCCGGACGCGATCGTCAGGGGCCGTCCGGACCCCACGAGCGCCTCGCCCATCACCTCGACGGCCCGCCGGTCGGCCTCCCCGGCACCCTTGAAGTCCCCCGAGAACGCGATGTCGTGCTTGAAGGCCAGGTGTACGACTCCGTCCGCGTCCGCGGCGGCGCTCCGCAGCACGTCGAGGTCGTCCAGGGTGCCCCGGACCACGTCGGCCCCCGCCGCGGTGAGCGCCGCGGCCGAGGTGTCCGAACGGGCGAGGCCGACGACCTGATGACCCGCGCCGATCAGCTCGGGAACGACGGCCGAGCCGATCCAGCCTGAGGCGCCGGTGACGAAGACACGCATGAGATTCCCTCCAGATGTGCCCGTACGGGGCGACCGCCGACGACGCCGGCGGGGGCCACGAGCGGCGAGCGCAGGACCCCGCGAGCCCCGATGACAGCCGCTGTCATCGAAGGTAACACGCTATGTCAGTCACTGTCATCGCGAGAGGTCTGCGGGCGGGCGGGAGGGAAGGCCGCCCGGGGAAGGCGCGGAGGCGTCCGTTCACCGTCGACTGCGGCCGCGTCCCTCCCGGTGGGTTCCGCGCCGGGAGGGGGCGGTGGCGGTGGCGCGGGTCAGGACGCCACGAAGCGGGCGATCTGCCCCAGGACCACGGTGTCCGCCAGGTAGCCGATGTGGGTCTGGCAGAGCACGTTGTTGTTGGTCGCCCCGCTCAGCCGGGTGCTGGTGTAGGGGAGGATGATGCCGTCGCACGCCGAGTACCAGGTGGCGTACTCGGTGCTCCCCGGCGTCTCGTCGCCCGAGGTGATCTGGGCGATGAACGACGAGCCCGGATACATCTGCCGGCAGGTCGTGTAGATCAGGCACGCGCCGGCGTACGTCGTCCCGTGGTTCGCTCCGGCTATCGACGCGAGGTGGCTGACACTGGAGTTCCCGCCCAGCACCTTCAGGTAGTACTGGCTGACGAGACCGCCCATCGAGTGGTTGACGATCGCCACCTTGCTCGCGCCGGTCCGCGCCTTGACGTTGTCGACGAACGTGGCGAGGCCGCGGGCGTTGGTGACGTTGTCGCCGTAGGAGTCGTACTCGTAGGCGAAGAGGTCGGAGCTCGACCAGCCGTTGAGCCGGAAGACGCTCATGGCGGTGACCCAGTTGGCCGCGCTGCCGGTGTAGCCGTGGACGAAGACCACCGGCGTGCTGGTGGACAGGGGCTGGGCCGCGGTGCCGGCCGAGGAGGCCGCCGCGGTGCCCGTGGGGGTGAGCGCACCGGCCGCCGGTGCGGAGGAGAAGAGGCCGAACACGACCGCGGCGGCCGCGAGCACGCCGAGAAGCCGGCGCGGGGAACGACGACGCATGGAGCCCTCCAGGAGGGAATCGGGTAGCTGACCCGATCAGAGTCCTGGGGCGGGGCTCCGGAGCCATCGGCAGAATCACCAGCGCCGAAGAAGTGACGGAGAACGGGGCGTGCGCCGACCGGTGCACGCCCCGCGGGAGCACAGCATCACGGCAGGCGTCAGGCCTTGTCCTGCATCGACTGCCGGGCCGGGTTGCGCTGCTCGGCGGCCTTGAAGTCCTTTTCGCCCGCCTTGGCCCGCACCCCCTTGGCGATGCGCTCACCGATGGTCCTGTCGATGTTCGACCAGTACTCGAAGGCCCGCTGGAGCACGGGTTCGGTCACCCCGTTGAGGAGGTGGTCCACCACGTTGTCGACCAGCCGGTCCCGGGCGGCGTCGTCCAGCACCTCGCGCACCAGGGTGCCAGGCTGACCCCAGTCGTCGTCCTCGGCGTGGCTGACATAGGCGGTGCGGGTGATGGCCCCGTCCGTCTCCCAGCTGGGCGGGGTGCCGAAGCGCTCGGTGTCGGCGGCCGGCCCGCCCTTTGAGTTCGGCGCGTAGACCGGGTCGGTCGTCTTCCGGTAGGCCATCGCACCGTCCTTGGAGTAGGTGCGGACGTCGACGACCGGGGCGTTCACCGGGAGTTGCTGGTAGTTCGCGCCGATCCGGTAGCGGTGTGCGTCGGCGTAGGAGAAGAGCCGGGCCAGCAGCATGCGATCCGGGCTCGGACCGATTCCGGGGACCAGGTTGTTGGGCTGGAAGGCCACCTGCTCGATCTCCGCGTGGTTGTCCGTCGGGTTCCGGTCCAGCGTCATGCGGCCGACCGGGATGAGGGGGTAGTCGCCGTGCGGCCACACCTTCGTCAGGTCGAACGGGTTGAACCGGTAGCCCGCGGCTTCCTCGTACGGCATGACCTGCACGTGCAGGGTCCAGCTCGGGAAGTCGCCGTCGCGGATGTGCTCGAAGAGGTCCCGCATGTGGTAGTCGGTGTCGGCCGCCGCCATCTGGTCGGCCTCGTGCTGGGTGAAGCACTCGATGCCCTGGTCCGTCTTGAAGTGGTACTTCACCCAGAAGCGTTCGCCGGAGGCGTTGATCCACATGTAGGTGTGCGAGGTGTAGCCGTTCATGTGGCGCCAGGTGCGCGGGATGCCGCGGTCCCCCATGAGCCAGGTCACCTGGTGCGCGGACTCCGGCGAGAGGGTCCAGAAGTCCCACTGCATGTCGTGGTCGCGCA
The DNA here is from genome assembly GCF_004364245.1 of Streptomyces sp. BK208. Classification (GTDB taxonomy): domain Bacteria; phylum Actinomycetota; class Actinomycetes; order Streptomycetales; family Streptomycetaceae; genus Streptomyces. Next base: position 14,267 of record NZ_SOAV01000013.1, read on the forward strand.
GGTTGCTGTCCGCCCGCCGCTTCTGCGACCGGATGAAGTGCTGGAATTTCATCGGGTCCTTGACGAAGAACACCGGCGTGTTGTTGCCGACCATGTCGTAGTTGCCCTGGCTGGTGTAGAACTTCACCGCGAAGCCGCGCGGGTCGCGCCAGGTGTCGGGGCTGCCGCGCTCGCCCGCGACCGTCGAGAAACGGGTGACCAGATCGGTGCGGGTGCCCGGCTGGAAGACCGCCGCCTTGGTGTAGGCGCTCACGTCGTGGGTCACTTCGAAGTGGCCGAAGGCACCGCTGCCCTTGGCGTGCGGCTGGCGCTCGGGAATGCGCTCCCGGTTGAACTGCGCCATCTGTTCGATGAGGTAGGCGTCCTGGAGGAGGACCGGACCCGCGGGGCCCGCGGTGAGCGAGTGTTCGTCGCTCTCCGCCGGTGCGCCGGAGTCCATGGTGGTGGCAGGCGGGGTGTCCGTCATGAGGCTGCCTTTCGTCGGGGAGTGGCTGACGCCGAGGGGCCGCGCGACACGCACTCGGGGCATCGGCCCCGCCCCGCCCGGTCCGGCACGGCGGTCCTGCCGGCGCCCGGGCCGTGCGCCGTCCTCCGGCCTCCGCGGTCCCCGGAGCGCGCGTGCCCCGCCGCGGCCGTGCCGGCCCGGAGCGGGTGCGGGAGCGGGTGCGGATGCAGGAGCGGGTGCGGATGCGGGCCGGGCCGGACGAAGCCGGGCCTCGGTCCATCGGCCCGCAGGCCGTGCCGCGTCCCGGCGCCGGGACGCACATCGTGCTCGCCCATCCGTCCAGGCCTCCGGAGTGCCGTCGTCCGTATCAGTCTCCGCCGCCGTCCGGTCCTCGCAAGCGGAGACGGCGCCGGAGGTGACGCGAACCGGCACCCCGGACGCCGCGGTGCCCTCACCGTCGTACCGCTGACGTACCGCCGACCCGCAGACGCGGCCGCCCCGTTCGCACACGGGCGGACGGCCGGGCACGCGGGGCGCGGTGGAACCGCGGCCGCGCTGCCAGTGATGTGTTCCGTCGGTGGTGCGCCGGACCATGCGGGTGGCCACGGGCGCAGCGGGAGGCCGGGGAGGTGCGGCCCGAGGGCCGGCGCTCCTCGGCACGCTTCCACGACACGGGTCTCCGCCGTCCGCGTCACCGGCGTCCGGGCAAACGAAAAGGCAGGGGGAACACTCTCCTCCTGCCACTATCAACCTATAGCGCATGGGGGGCCTTGCGGCAAGGCCCCCCACCTGGCGCAGAATCGTCGCTCTCGACCGCCGCTCGCGCACAGCGGGCGGCCTCACCCGACGTTTTCGCTCCATGGGGGACTCATGATCGACGTACTCGTCGTCGGCGGCGGACCGACCGGCCTGATGCTCGCCGCCGAACTGCGCCTGCACGGCGTACAGGTACGGGTGCTGGACAAGGAGACCGCGCCGACCCAGGTGGTCCGCTCACTGGGCCTGCACGTGCGCTCCATCGAGGTGATGGACCAGCGCGGTCTGCTGGGGCGCTTCCTCGAACACGGCAAGCGGTATCCGGTCGGCGGCTTCTTCGCCGCCATCGACAAGCCCGCGCCGACACTGGACACCGCACACGCCTACACCCTCGGCATCCCGCAGCCCGTCACCGACCGCCTGCTCGCCGAGCGCGCCACGGAACTCGGCGCCGAGATCGCCCGCGGGTGCGAACTGGTCGGCCTCAGCCAGGACGACCAGGCGGTCACCGCCGAACTCGCCGACGGCACGCGACTGCGCTCCCGCTACCTCGTGGGCTGCGACGGCGGCCGCAGCACCGTGCGCACACTGCTCGGCGTCGGCTTCCCCGGCGAGCCCTCCCGCACCGAGACGCTGATCGGCGAGATGCGCACGACCGCGGACCCGGAGACGGTCGCCGCCCGCGTGAGCGAGGTCCGCCGGACCCAGAAACGGTTCGGCCTCGGGCCCGTCGGGGACGGGATGTACCGCGTCGTCGTCCCCGCCGCCGGGCTCGCCGAGGACCGGTCGGTCGCACCGGCCCTGGAGGAGTTCAGGCAGGCGCTGCGGGAGTGCGCGGGCACCGACTTCGGTGTGCACTCACCGCGCTGGCTGTCCCGTTTCGGCGACGGCACGCGCCTGGCCGAGCGCTACCGTACGGGCCGGGTGCTGCTGGCCGGCGACGCGGCGCACATCCACCCGCCGGTCGGCGGACAGGGCCTCAACCTCGGCGTACAGGACGCCTTCAACCTCGGCTGGAAGCTGGCCGCCGAGGTGAACGGCTGGGCACCCGCCGGGCTGCTGGACAGCTACCACACGGAACGGCACCCGGTGGCCGCGGCCGTGCTGGACAACACCCGCGCCCAGATGGAACTGCTGTCCACCGAGCCCGGGCCCCTCGCGGTGCGCCGGCTCCTGACCGAACTGATGTGCTTCGAGGACGTCAGCCGCCACCTGACCGAGAAGGTCACCGCGCTCGACGTCCGCTACGACTTCGGACCGGGCCACGCACTGCTGGGCAGCAGGATGCGGGACGTCGAACTGGAAGGGGGACGTCTGTACGACCGGATGCACTCCGGTCGCGGGCTGCTCCTGGACCGGACCGACGCACTGTCGGTGAAGGGCTGGTCGGACCGGGTGGACCACGTCGTCGACGACGGTGCGAAACTGGCGGTGCCCGCGATGCTGCTGCGGCCGGACGGTCACGTGGCATGGGTCGGTGACGACCAGCAGGACCTGTACGACCGGCTGCCCCGGTGGTTCGGCGCCGCCACCGGCTGACCTCCCCGTCACGGGCCCTGCCCGACCCCGCTTCCCCACGGAGAACCCCATGAACCACGTCGCGGACCCCAGCCGCTACGACGGCACCATGCAGTACCGCCGCACCGGACGCTCCGGGCTCGACCTGCCGGCGCTGTCCCTGGGCTACTGGCACAACTTCGGCGACGACAAGCCGTTCGAGACCCAGCGGCGGATCGCCCTGCGCGCCTTCGACCTCGGCATCACCCACCACGACCTCGCCAACAACTACGGCCCGCCCTACGGTTCCGCCGAGACCAACTTCGGCCGGATCATGCGGCAGGACCTCGCGCCGTACCGCGACGAGCTGGTGGTGTCCACCAAGGCCGGGTGGGACATGTGGCCCGGTCCTTACGGCCAGGGCGGCGGCTCGCGCAAGTACGTGCTCGCCTCCCTCGACCAGTCCCTCAGGCGCACGGGTCTGGACTACGTCGACATCTTCTACTCCCACCGCCTGGACGCCTCCACCCCGCTGGAGGAGACCATGACGGCGCTGGACACGGCGGTGCGGCAGGGCAAGGCGCTCTACGTCGGCATCTCCTCCTACGACGCCGAACGCTCCCGGCAGGCCGCCGCGATCCTCCGGGACCTGGGCACCCCGCTGCTCATCCACCAGCCGTCGTACAACATGCTCAACCGGTGGATCGAGACCGAGGGCCTGCTCGACGCCGCGGCCGACGAGGGCTTCGGCGTCATCGGGTTCACCGCGCTGGCGCAGGGGCTGCTCACCGGCCGCTACCTCGACGGCGTGCCCGAGGGGTCGCGTGCCACCCAGGGGAAGTCCTTCGCCACCGACTGGCTCACCGAGGACACGGTCCGGCGGCTGCGCGCCCTGAACGACATCGCCGCCCGCCGGGGCCAGAGCCTGGCCCAGATGGCGCTCGCCTGGGCGCTGCGCGACCCGCGTGTCACATCGCTGGTGATCGGCGCCTCCCGGCCCGAGCAGCTGGAGGAGAACGTGGCCGCCCTGACCAACCTCTCCTTCGGGGACGACGAACTCGCCGAGATCGACAAGCACGCGGTCGTCGACGGCGACGTCGACCTGTGGCGGCAGGCCCGCACCGGCGACCTCGGCTGAGACACCGGGGCCGCCGTGGAGCCGGCCGGTCAGGACGGGGCCGCGCCGGTGACGCGCAGCATCCGGGGCGAGCGGCCGGCCGGCTCGGGCAGCCGCAAGGGCTCCCGCCCCGGCGTGACGGTGCCCAGCAGCGCGGCCCGGCGCGCCCCCGTCCCCGAGGGGATCGCGCCGGGCAGGCCGTTGACGGTCAGGAACCCCAGCAGGGCGAAGGCCAGGGCCTCCTTGGCGTCCGGCGGCAGCCCGAGCGCGTCGCTGGAGTCGAGGGTCACCCCGGGCAGCTCCTCGGCCAGCATGCCCATCAGGACGGGATTGTGCGCACCGCCGCCGGAGACGACGAGCCGCGTGACGCCGTGGGCGCGGCAGGCGCCGGCCACCGTGACGGCGGTGAGCCTGGCCAGGGTCGCCAGGACGTCGTCGGGCTCCGCGACCGGCGCCGCGGCGAGCGCGTCGAGCAGGTACGGCAGGTGGAACTGCTCCTTGCCGGTGCTCTTGGGAGCGGGCCTCGCGTAGTAGGGATCGTCCAGCAGCACCCTGAGCAGCGCCGGGTCGACCCGCCCCGCCCCCGCCCGGCGTCCGTCCTCGTCGTACTCGGCCGCGCCGCCGGTGAAGTGCCGTACGGCGGCGTCCATCAGGGCGTTGGCGGGCCCGGTGTCGAAGGCCAGCGGCTCGGCGCCGGGAGCGACGACGGTGACGTTGGCGATGCCGCCCAGGTTGAGGGCGGCGGGGACGCCGGGCAGCGCGGCCAGGGCGAGGACGTCGGTCATGGCGACCAGCGGCGCCCCCTGACCGCCGGCCGCGACGTCCCTGCTGCGCAGGTCGGAGACGACGGGCAGACCGGTCGCCTCGGCGATCCAGGCGGGCTGGCCGAGCTGGAGGGTGCCGTGCACGGTGCCGTCCTCGACCCAGTGGTACATGGTCTGCCCGTGCGAGACCACCAGATCCGCGGCGCCCCCGCACAGCTCGCGCACCGCCCGCACGGCCACGTCGGCGAACGCCTGCCCGACCCCGGTGTCGAGCCGGGCGACCGTCCGCATCGTCGCCGCCGACGGCGGCAGACTGCTCGCGATCAGATCGCGCAGCTCGTCCGGGTAGGGGGCGGAGAGATGGCCCAGCGGGCGCATCACCAGGACCTCACCCCGCAGTTCGAGGTCTGCGGCGGCCGCCTCGATGGCGTCGTAGGACGTGCCTGACATCAGGCCGATCACACGCACGGGGTACTCCTGCGGGGGTTGGACGAGCCGGACGGGATCCGCCCGGTCAGTTGCGGCCGGCCGTCGTGGTCAGCTGGTCGGGTCCGGCGCCGGGCTCCTCGTCGAGGGCCGGGCTCCCCGTGGCCTGCGGCGCCCGGTGGAACAGGCTCAGTACGCCGCCCACGAGCAGGGTGATCAGCACGCCGATGGGCACCAGCCACTGGGCCGCGATCGCCTGGGACACCGTGGTCCCGCCCGTGGTGACGTCGATCTTCACCTCGCGCACGATGTACGTCATCACCCCGATGGTGACCAGGAAGGCCACGATGGAGTCGACCTCGTTGGCCCGCTTGACCAGCCGCCCCAGCAGGAAGGCGCCGAGCAGCGCCCCGTAGGTGTACCCGGCGATGGTCAGACCGGTCAGGTACACGTTGCCCGTGCTCGCGCTGAAGGCGCAGGCGAAGACGGCCATGAGCGTCGCCCACACCAGCGTCATCCAGCGGGCGAGCCTGAGCAGCGCCTCCTCGGACGGTGTGGTGCGGAAGAAGCTGTGGATGATGTCGGCGACCGTCGAGTTCGACATGGAGTTCAGCGCCGAGGACAGCGACCCCATCGCGGCGCCCAGGATGCCGGCCACGAGCAGGCCCGAGACGATCACGGGCAGCCCGTGCAGGATGAACTCCGGGTAGAGGTTGTCCGAGCTGGACAGCCCCAGCTCCGAGAAGGACTTGCCCTGGTTGTACGACCACAGCAGCGCGCCGACGAGGGAGAAGGCGGCGAACTGGACGGTGACGAAGACACCCGAGGCGATCATGGCCTTCTGGCCCTCGCGCAGCGTCCTCGTCGCCAGCACGCGCTGGACGATCAGCTGGTCGGAGCCGTGCGAGGCCATGGCGAAGATGGCGCCGCCGATGATGGCGGTGGGCAGGGCGAACGGGCTGGTGAGGATGTGGGCGAGGTCGAAGTCGGTGTCGAAGAGGGTGAACTTCCCGGCGTCCAGCGCACGCGCGTAGCCGTCACCGCCGACGTGGGCGGAGAGCACCGCCACGGCGAGGACCGCGCCGCCGAGGTAGAGGACCATCTGGATGGCGTCGGTCCAGATGACCGCCTTGATGCCGCCCAGGTAGGTGTAGACGACGGTGATCAGCGTGATCACGATGATGATCACGCGGTAGCTCGCGTGCACACCGAACTCGTCGAGCAGCAGCTTGATCGGGATGGCGGAGGCGAACAGCCGCACGCCCTCGGCCAGCAGCCGGGTGAACACGAAGGTCACCGACGCGAGCCCCTGCAGCTTCAGCCCGAACCGGTCGCCCAGGTACTGGTAGGCGCTGACGAAGCCGCCGCGCTTGTAGAGGGGGATCAGCACGGTGGCGACGACGACGCGTCCGATGACGTAGCCGAGGGCGAGTTCGACGTTGCCGAAGGCCTGGCCGCTGTAGGCGCCGCCGGGCACGCTGATCACGGTCAGCACACTCGTCTCGGTGGCGACGACGGAGAAGGAGACCGTCCACCACGGCATGTGGCCTTCACCGACGAAGTAGTCCTTCGCCGACTTCTGCCGGCCTGCCTTCCGCAGGCCGATCCAGGCGATCCCGATCAGGTAGACCACGATCACCACGAGGTCGAGCTGGCGCACGCTTGCTCCTAGGCACTGGCCGGTGGGGTCGCCGGCGTGGGGAGAGGGGGGAGGGGAGAGGTCCGGCGGACGCGGACGACGAGGGAGGTGCGCGGGGTGCTGCGGTCCACGGCCAGCAGCCGGGCCCCGTCCAGGGGGTCGCCGAGCGGGGCCGTGAGCCGCACGGGCAGTCCGGAACCGGTGAGGGCGGCCGTCAACGGCGCCATCAGGGCCGGGCCGAGACCGGTCAGCCCGCCGGTGACGGCCAGCGGCAGCGGGGCGCCGCCACAGGTGATCCGGCCGGCCGCCGCGAGCGCGGTCTCGGCGAGGTCGGCGGCCGCGTCCCGGACGATGACCGCGGCCACGTCGTCCCCGGCCTCGGCGAGGCGGGCCACCTCGGGGGCGAACGAGGCGGCCGTGCGGGCGGGATTCCCGTCCCGTGCGACGGCCGCCGGAAGGCGTTCGAGGTCGCCGAAGAGGCCGGCGGCGGCGTCCAGCAGAGCGGTGGCCGGGCCCCGTCCGTCGTGGGCGCGCAGGGCCGCGCGCAGTCCGGCGGTGCCGATCCGGGCGCCGCTGCCGTCGTCGCCGAGCAGGGGACCCCACCCGTCGACGCGGGCGTAGGCCCCGTCGGCGCCGATGCCGACCGCGACCGATCCGGTGCCGATCGCCAGGACCACCCCCGCCCGGCCGCCGAGCGCGCCGGCGTGCGCGGTGACCGCGTCGCTGGTGACGGCGGCCTCCTCGACGGGCAGGTCGTCGAGGAGGGCATCGGCCAGGGAACGGGACGCCGCGGGGGCCGAAGCCGCTCCGGCGGCGCCCACCAGGACCGCTTCCGGCCGGGAGCCGTCCCGCTCCCCCAGGAGCGGCTCGACGGCGGCGCGCACGGCGGCACGGGCCGCCGCCACACCGTCGGGCGCGGCAAGACCCGGAGCACCGGCCACGGAACTGACGGCCCGTGACGAGTCGGCGCTGTTCCACAGCACGGCGCGGCAACCGGTCTTCCCGAGATCTACCGCCACTACTGAAGTCATACGGCTCGCCCTTTGCCCGAGGGACCCGGCACGTCGAGAGCCACCGGGTCGTCGGTGACCGGTGCGGATCGCCGTCCGAGTATGGGAACGCCGCCCTCCGTATGTCAATAAGTAACGTCGCGTCGTTCTCCACGTAACTTTTTGACCCCCTCGGGCCGCCCCATTACTCTGTGCGCATCACTCCCAGGAGGGGCCATGGTCCGCCAGTCCTCGTCCCGTGAGCCGGAGCCGTCCGCCCAGGACGCCCCGCTCGCCGACATCCTCACGCGCGTCCGCGCCGCCCGGCCCTCCCTGGCCCCCTCGGAACGCCGGGTGGCCGACGTGGTCCTCGCCGACCCGGGGCAGGTGGCGGAGCTGTCCATCCACGCGCTCGGGGAGCGGGCGAGCACCTCGGCGGCCACCGTGATGCGGTTCTGCCGCACCGTCGGCACGGGCAACTACCCGCAGCTGCGCCTGGCGCTGGCCGCGGCCGCCGCGCGGGAGCACGCGCTGGGCGGCGACCGGGCGGCGCAGGGCGGCACCGACATCAGCCCGACGGACTCGCTGGACCGGATAGTCAGCAAGATCATCTACAACGAGGTCCGGGCCCTGGAGGACTCGGGTGCCGAACTGGACATCGACGCGCTGGGCCGGGCGGTCGACGCGGTGGCCAAGGCCCGCAGGGTCGACATCTTCGGCGTGGGGGCCAGCGCGTTCGTCGGCCAGGACCTGCACCAGAAGCTCCACCGCATAGGCCGGATGGCCTTCATCTGGAGCGACCGGCACGCGGCGCTCACCGCGACGGCCCTGCTGGGGCCCGGCGACGTGGCCCTGGCCGTCTCCCATTCCGGGGAGACGGAGGACACCACCGAGCCCCTCCAGGCCGCGGGCGAACGCGGAGCCACCACCATCGCCCTGACCAACGACCCCGGCTCCACCCTCGCGACCAGCGCCGACCTCGTCCTCACGACCTGCGCCAGGGAAACGCCGTTCCGCTCCGGCGCGACCGTCAGCCGCATCGCCCAACTCGCCGTCATCGACTGCCTGTTCGTCGGCGTCGCGCAGCGCTCCTACGACGCGGCGACCACCGCCCTCGAAGAGACCTACGGGGCCGTCCAGCGCCGTCGGCGCCCCACCCGCCGCACCGGGTGACGGCGGGGCACGGCCGCACCGGGTGACGGAGGGGCACGGCCGCACCGTCCCCACGTCTCCCGTCAGACGGACCCGTCCTCGCGCAGACTCGTCACCAGGTCGCGCGGCAGACCGTGGGTGTCGTGGAGGTAGGCGAAGTCGTCCTCTCCCAGCGGGCCCCGGAAGCGGGGCCTGGCGAGCACGTTCCGGCCGCGTCGCAGCAACCGCCGGAAGCGGTGCTCCTCGTCCACCAGCAGGCGCCGTACGAGGTCGGGGTCGACGTCCTGCCGGAAGTGGTCCGAGGTGTGCGTGATCAGCTCGTCCGGCAGGTCGCCGATCCCGCGTGCGGGGTCGTCCCGCCACAGCACGGTGAGCAGCCGTCGCACCAGGCGGCGCAGCACGTAGCCCTGGCCGGTGGGGGAGGGGCGGACTCCGTCGCCGACGACCACGACGACCGACCGGAGGTGGTCGCAGACGATCCGGAAGGAGGGTTCGTCCAGCGGCCACAGGGTGGGCAGCACCCGCCGCCACGGCTCGAAGACGTCGCAGTCGAACACCGACGGCTTGCCCTGCAGCAGCGAGGCGAGGCGCTCCAGGCCCAGACCGGTGTCGACGTTGCGCTGCGGCAGTGGCACCAGACGGCCGTCGTCGAGCCGGCGGTGGCGCATCATCACGTGGTTCCACACCTCCACCCAGCGGTCGTCGCCCGTGGGCGTGGACCGGGGAGGGGTGTCACCGCTCCACAGGAAGATCTCCGAATCGGGCCCGCACGGGCCGACCGGCCCGTTGGACCACCAGTTGTCGTCCACCGTCAGCTCCACGGGAACACCCCGTTCCTGCCACAGCCGCAGGGACTCGGTGTCCGGCCCGACCTGCTCGTCACCTCCGAACACGGTGGCGTGCAGGAGGCCCGGGTCGACGCCGAGACCCTCGGTGAGCAGCCGGTGGCCCCAGTCGAGACTCCGGGTGCCCCCGTAGTCGCCCAGCGACCACGTGCCGAGCATCTGGAACACCGTCAGGTGGGTGCCGTCGCCGACCTCGTCCAGGTCCGTGGTGCGCAGGCAGCGCTGGACGTTGACCAGCCGCCGGCCCAGCGGGTGGGGGCGGCCCTCCAGGTACGGGGTGAGCGGGTGCATGCCGGCGCTGGTGAACAGCACGGGGCCGCCGGGTTCGGGCAGCAGCGTCGAGCCGGTGATCCGGCGGTGACCGTGGTCCTCGTAGTACTCGACGAACGTGCGGATGATCTGCTCGGTGTCCATGGGGTGACTCCTTCGCTGTGCGACGGGAGGGGCACCGGAGAACGGAACCCGGCGGTCGTCGCTGCGCGAGGCGAAGGCGTCGGAGCGCCACGCGGAACACCGGCGGGCCGTTTCCGGTCGCCGGTGGAAAGGGGGAAGGTCAGACGGCGGCAACCGGCGAGCTGGTCGCTCGCGCGGTCGCGGAGATGCTGCTGCCGGTGACGTTCATGCCACGAAGGTAACTCGTCGGGCGTCCGGACGCACGCGACTATGCGCGGGACAGCGTGTGTGGTCGCGCCCGGTCGGGAAGCGGGCGTTCCTCAGAAGCCGGGCCCGCCTTCGCCGGCGCCGTCCGGTGGCGAAGGCGCCCAGGTGGGGAGCCAGGTGTCCGCGGGCAGCGGGTCCAGGGTCGCGAAGTGGCCGACGACGGCCCGCAGGCCCGGGTGCGGATTCTCCCGGGGGAGGAGGAGGGAGAGCGGGTAGGCGAGTGTGGGACGCGCGACGGGGATGCGGCGCAGGTCGTGGCCGGCCGGCCAGGCGTACCGGTCGCGGGAGCCCACCAGGGTGGCCACGTCGTCGGAGTCGGCGAGGATGTCGAGGAGTACCTCGTTGCCGAAGTTCGGGCCCGCCGCGTCCACGCGGAGACCGAACGCGGCGGTGAGCTGATCGTAGAAGTCCGCCCATTCGCTGCCCGGTGCGATCCCCGGCACCCAGATCCGGTGCCCGCGCAGCCGCTCCGGGGTCAGCGTGCGTGCGGCGGCGAGCGGGTGCTTCGGGCCGACGAGGAGTTCCAGTGGGGAGTGGAACGCGTGGATCATCCGCACGTCGCTCGGCAGGGCGGCCGGGTCGGTGACCGAGCGGAACGAGGCGTCGACGTCGCCCGCCTGTACGGCGGCCACCGCCAGACGCGGATCGTCGACCCGGAGCGTCACCACGTCGAGTGCGGTCCCGGGGTGCGAGCGCCAGTAGTCGTGCAGGACGACGGCCTGAGCGCTCCGCAGACCGAGGACGTCGATCCGCAGGGCCCGCGAACCCCGCGCGATCGCGGCGACGGCGCGGTCGGCGTCCGCGACGATGTTCCGGGCGTGTGCCAGGAAGGCCTGTCCGTCGAGCGTCAGCTCCACTCCTCGGGCGGTGCGGGTGAACAACCGGACGTCGAGCGTGCGCTCCAGCGCGGCGATGCGCTTCGAGACGGCCTGCTGCGTCACACCGAGTTCGTCGGCCGCGTGCCGGAGCTGGCCCAGTTCGGCCGCGCGGACGAACGACCGCACCGCTTCGGTATCCATGGCGGTGAGCATAACGCTGCCCTTCGACAACCGATGGTTGTGGCCGGCCGGCAGCGGCCGTGGCCGGAGACGACAGGCCGCCGGCCTCGTCCCGTCCCGCGTGCCATAACCTCGTTGGTGGAAAGGTCAGTTGTCATGGGTGTCCGCACAAGGAGGCGACGGTGCTCACGAGGAGCGGCTCGCGATGGCTCGTGGGCGCCGTGGCGCTGGCCTGTCTGGCACTGACAGGACCCAGCGCCCCCGGTGGTGCCCTCTCCGGCAGGTCACTGCCCGCGGAACCCGTCAAGGACATCGTGCCGAACCGGGTCATGACCTGGAACCTCTGCAATCCCTGCGACGCGAGCAATATCGACCGGGCCGCCGAGATAGCCGCGCACGCGCCCCAGGTCATCGGCATGCAGGAGGCGTGCGCACGCGACGTCGACAAGATCCGGGACTACCTGGAGGCCTACCACGGGCTCGTCTACCACGTCGCGTACGGGACGGTCCTGCAGAACTGGCGCCGTTGCGGCGGGGCGCCGTGGAACCCGGGGGGCTTCGGCCAGGCCATCCTCTCGGCGGCACCGATGACGGACGCGGTCAAGGCCGAGTACCCCGAGGGCGGTTCCGAGGACCGTGGCTATCTCGCGGTCACCACCGAGGTGGGCGGTCGCTCCGTCCGCGTCTTCAACACGCACCTCGCGCAACGGCGGCAGGAGGAGTTTCGCGAGGGCCAGGTCCGCGCACTCGCCGGGGAAGTCGGCCGGCACGACCGCGCCATAGTCGTCGGCGACCTCAACGCCGTACCCGAGGCGTCCGAACTCGATCCCCTGTGGGCGCTGGCCACGGACGCCGACCCGCAGTGCCGGCCCGCACCCGTCGGCACCTGTGAGCCGACCACGGACTGGCGGAGCAAGTTCGACTACGTCTTCCTGCGCGGCATCGCCCCCGCCGAGCACCGGGTGGTCCGCACCCGGTACTCGGACCACGACATGCTGTACGCCGACCTGGACGTGACCTGAGCCACCACCGCCGGACGCCGCGCGGCCACGGGGCGGCGTCCCAGCCGGTGACTCGACTCGCCGCCCGTCCGGCCGACTTGGCCGGCGCCCTGCCCCCGCGGGGGCAGGCGGTCGCATAAGCGGTTGCCCGCAGGTGCCGCCGGCGGATGCAATGGCCGCATGGTCACCGAGGTGCGCCCGCCGGCGCGAGACGACACGAACGCCCCCGTCCGGATCGGTGCTCTCGCGCCGCTGAGCAGGCCCGGCTGGGACGAGGCGGGCCGGCACCTGCTGGCCGGGATGGAACTGGCCGTGCACGAGGTCAACGACACCGGCGGCATCGCGGGCAGACCTCTGGAACTGGCGGTCCGCGACACGGCGGCGGATCCGGACCGGGCCGTGGCGGCCGTGGACGAACTGGCCCGGCTGGGCGTGGCCGCCCTGGCGGGGGAGTACCACAGCGTCGTCGCCCGCGCCGCCGCCACCAGGGCCGACGCACGCGGTCTGCCGTTCCTGTGCTCGTCGGCCGTGCTCGACGCACTCACCGACCGGCCGACGCGCTGGGTCGCGCGTCTGCCTCCGGTCCAGTCCCGCGGCTGGCGGATCTACGCGGACTTCCTTCTCGCCGCGGGGCACCGTCGCGTCGCCGTGGTGGCCGCGCCGAGTCTCTACTGGGAGACCGGTGTGCGCATCCTGCGGAACCACCTCGCCCCGCGCGGCGGCACCGTCGTCGCTCTCGACGCGCGCGAGCCGGACCCCGCGTCGGTGTGCGACGCACTCGTCGAGCAGGACGCGACCGTCCTTCTCGTCCTGGTCGGCCACCCCGAGCCGGCCGTGCCGATCGTCAGGTCCGTCCGCCGGGACCCGCGCCTGACCGGCGTCCTGATCGGTGCTCCGGCGGGACAACCCGAGTTCGGGACGTGGGCGGCCTCGCTGGGCGCCGACGGTGCGGCGGTCCCCTTCCTCCGGTATCTGCCCGAGGAACTGGGCCCGCTCGGCGCGCGCGTCGGTACGGCCCTGCGCGAGCGGCTGGCCGGCGCACCCTCCTTCGTCGCCTTCGAGGGCTACGACACGGTGGCGGTCCTCGCCGACGTGCTGCGCTCGCACGGCGTCGACCGGTCGCGCACCGCCGAGTCATGGGCAGGCGTCTCGGTCGACGGCACCCGGGGACGCATCCGCTTCTCGCGGGCCGAGGACACCGGCGTGTGGCAGTGGGCCGGAGCGCCGGTCCAGGTCGTCGACCGGGATCCGGCGGACCCCGGTCGCTTCCGCGTCCTGCACACCGGCTGACGCGCGAGCCCGCGGACGGTCGGGGCACTGGCCGGCTCGGGGAACGTCAGCCGTACAGCGCCAAGCGGTGCAGCGCCGCGAGCGCGTCGTCGATGGGATGGCGCCGCGGCCTGCCCGAGGCGTCCAGCACGTTCCACCTCTGGAGGTTCACCGCGACGGCCATGCGGCGCCCGCCGTCGGCGCGGATCCCCGCCAGCGCTCCCGCACCCCAGGCGGTGCCGCCGTGGCCCCAGAACACGTCGGGACCGGTCGTCTCGATCGGATGCAGTCCGAGGCCGTACTCGATCGTCCGCCCCTCCTGCGACACCACCGGCACGGTGCGCCGCATCTCGGCCAGCGACGACCGGCTGACGATCTCACCGGCCAGCAGCTTCCCGAAGAAGCGGTTGAGGTCCGAGACGGTGGATGTCAGGGAGGCCGCCGGTCCCACCCACGACATGTCGAAGACGCTGTAGTCGCGGGGCGGGTCGATCATGCCGAACCAGGCCTCGTAGAGGCGCGAGTGCGGCTCGCCCATGTACGGACCGGTGGGCAGCTCGGTGTGCCGGAGCCCGGCGCGTTCGATGACCTCGCGGGTGATGTACCGCTCGGCGGTGGTGTCTGTCACCCGCTCCAGGAGCCGGCCCAGGAGCAGGTAGTTGGTGTTCGAGTACAGGCCCGGGGTGGCGCCGGGGGCGCCGACGGCGGGAGCGGTGACCCCCAGCCCGATCAGCTCGGCGGGGTCGAACCGGGTGAACCGGTGGTCGTCCAGGCTCTCGGGCCCGGTGTCCGCGAGGGCCGGGAACGCCTTGAGGGACGGGTAGGCCCGGGGAAGGTACTCGGCGAGGCCGCTGGTGTGGTTCAGCAGCATCCGGACCGTGACGGCCGCGCCGCGGTCACCGGGGAGCACCCCCGGGAGGTACTGGCCGACGGGCGTGTCGAGACCGATCCGACCGCGATCGACCTGTTGCAGGACCGCGGCGGCGGTGAACGTCTTGGTGATGCTGCCGACCCGGTGGCGCATAGCGGCGTCGGCCGGGCGGCCGGTGGCCGTATCGGCGACCCCGGCGGCGCCCCGCCAGACCTGATCGCCGTCGATCACCTCGGCGAACAGGCCCGGCATCCCGGCGCGGTGGACGCCCTCGAGGGCTGCGTCAAGTTTCTCCGGATCCAGTGAGGCATTCATGACGCGGGTCCTTCCCCAGCTCTTCGACTGCCCTTGTACCCATTATGCACGCACCGCGTGCAACACCAAGTGCTTCAAGGGGAAGAAGCGATCGGGAGCGCCGAGCACCGGGTATGGCCACCCCCGCCTCGGGTAGGACCTTCCGTACGAGGGGGATGGCCAGGGCCTTGAGAGCGAGGAGTGCCGGACGTGATTCGAAAGCTGCAGGCGGTCGCGCTGGACTGCGCCGACCCGCTACGGCTCGCGGAGTTCTACGCGGAGCTGCTCGGCGGGCGGGTGGTCGCGGACCCGGACGAACCCGAATGGGTCGAGGTGCACGGCTTCGAGGGGACGCCCCTGGCCTGCCAGCGGGTGGACGGCTACCGGGCGCCCGAATGGCCCGGTCAGGACCGGCCCCAGCAGCTTCACCTGGACTTCGACGTGGACGACCTCGAAGGCGAGGAGAAGCGGGCGCTGGCGCTCGGTGCGACCGTCCTGGAGCGGACGGACCAGCTCCGACCGGACGCCAACTGGCGTGTCTACGCCGACCCGGCCGGCCATCCCTTCTGCTTCTGCCTGCACTGAACCCGCCGGGGGCTCCCGAGCGCCACCGCCCCCGCCGGCTCCGCCCCTGCTCTCGATCACGGCCACGGCTACGGCTACGGCCACGGCTCCGGCTCAGACGGAACAGTGCCGGTCAGGGCGTCTCGGTGGCCGTGCTCGCGGCGCGCTTCACCGCCGCCGTGCCGAAGGCCCGCGACGCCCGCCCGCCGACGCCGTGAGGCGGCTTCCGGACTCGCCGCGGCCGAGCGCCCGTGCCCCGTGCCGTTCCCGCCCGCCGACGACTGCGGCCGGCGGGCGGGAACGGACTCAGGAGGAGCGGATCGCGGAGATGTCGAACTGGAGGCGTACCTTCTCGCTCACCATGCTCCCGCCCGCCTCGAGCCGCTGGTTGTAGACCAGGCCCCAGTCCCTCCGGTCGATGGTGGTCGTCCCGTCGAAGCCCGCCCGCTCGTAACCGAAGGGGTCCATGACCGAACCGAGGTAGTCCAGCTGCAGCTCGACGGGCCGGGTCGTGCCGCGGATGGTGAGGTCCCCGGTCATGCGGAACGCCTCCGCCGACTCCTGCGTGGTGGAGGTGGAGCGGAAGGTCATCTCGGGGTGGCGGCGCGCGTCGAAGAAGTCCTTGCCGACCAGGTGAGCGTCCCGCTGTTCCACCCCGGTGTCGACCGAGGCGACGCGGATGACGATCTCGGCCCGGGACTCGGAGGGGCGGGCTCCGTCGAAGTAGAGCGTGCTGTCGTAGTCGGCGAAGGCCCCGCGGACCGTGGTGACCATGGCGTGCCGCACCGAGAAGCCGATCCGGCTGTGCGGGCGGTCGATGGTCCAGTGCCCGGTCAGCGCGCGGAGGGCCGGGTCGGGCTCGGCCGGCGCCGTCGCCGACCGCGCGGCGAACCGGTCGTGGTCGGCAGCCGTGTGCGGCTCGGCGGTGGCGGTCTGGCGGCGGCTGAAGATACCCATGAGTCGTAGGCCTTTCGAAGTGATCACTTCGTGTTATCACGAAGCGGATCAGCCGCCCATGGCGAGATGGGCGGCCTCGTCCGGCTTCCATGACCCCAGCCGCAAAGCTGCACCGGTTCGACACGTGGTCCTTCACACCTGCGCGCGTGAAACCCCTATCCGAGGCGCCCGAGCGCCTCCCGCAACCGCCGCGCGTCCCGCAGCCGTTGCTCGTAGGTGGCGCCCAGCCCGAGCAGCACCAGACCCGCCAGGGCCAAAGGCGCCCACCGGGGAAGCGCGCCGACCACCTGGACGAGGTACGGGGCGAGTTCGTGCAGCGTGACCAGCGCCAGCACACCCCCGCCGACCACCAGCGGCGCCTGGAGCCGGTGCCGGGCCCCCACCAGAGTCACCGCGAGCGCGGCGGCGCCGAGCAGCAGGGGGCGCAGCCAGTACCGGTCGTCCCAGGCCGCGAGCAGGCTCGGCACGAGCGTCACGCTCAGCCCGGCACCGTACGCCGTCCACGAGGAGACCGCCGTGTCACGGCGCCGGCGGAGCAACCCCACGACCAGCGCGGGCACCGTCACCGGCAGGGTGTAGGCCTCCGGCACGACGACGTCCCAGGCGGCCAGACGCACCCAGGCGGCCAGCAGGAACAGTACGGCAGCCGCCCAGCCTGCCGGACGCCGCTCAGGACGCAGCGCGGTGCCGGCCGCGACGACACCGCAGACGGAGAGCACCAGCGCCAGCACGGGCAGATCCGTCACGGCGAGCGCACAGGCGAGCAGACCCGCGACCCCGCCCGCCACCTCGACCGGCACGGTCGCGCGCGGGCCGGTACGCCCGGCGCAGACGGCGGCGACGGCGGGCACCACGAGGACGAGCAACGCCGTGTGGTGCGGCGGCCGGTCGGCCCACGCACCGATCGCACAGGCCAGGGCCGTGGCGTGAGCGAGGGCGGCCGGCGCGGCGAACGGAGCGGGCCCGGGGCGGCAGGCCGCAGCACCGAACAGGACCGTCAGCGAGGCGAGTACACCGATCGTCGCCTCCGCGGAGCCCAGCGAGAGGAAGGCGAGCCCGACCGAGGAGAGGAGAGCCAGCAGGAGCGCGGTGAGGGCAGGTGGCGACGGCCACCGGTCGGCACGGCCGGCCCGCACGGCGAAGCCCAGCGCCGCCACGACCACCGCCCCCTGCGCCACCAGCCCGGCCCCGTACGGCAGCCGGAGCACCACCGGAAGCACGGTGACGGCGGCCCAGCCGAGGACGAGCGCCCCCACGGTGAGGGGAGACCGCCGGGCCGTGTTCCGTCCGGCGACGAGCAACACGCCTGTCACGGCGGCGAGGACGAGCGGCACGGTGCTCGCGTACGGAGGCCAGGACACGTCCGTGAACACGGCCTCCCGGATGTCCCGCGGTGTGCCGGACCACGGCCGCGCACCCAGGGCCGCCGGACCGGACACCGTGCCGGCCACCAGGGGCACCGCCCACAGCACGGCGCAGCACTGGACAGCGGTCGACGCATGGACCAGCCCGCGGACCAGGGGCCGGGGCAGAGGTGTCCGCTGGGCCGTCAGCAGGGCGATCCCGCAGGCCAGGCACCCCGGCACGGTCCACTCGCCGGGCAGCGAGACCCACAGCACGCCGCCGGTGCCCGCGACCAGGGACAGTCCCGCGGCCGAGGCGAAGGCCACGGCGACGTCCGGGTTCTTCACGAACCGGCCGGTGACGAGAGCGACCGCCGCGGCCACGGCCAGGAGACCCGCGGCCCGAGCGGCCGAACCCGGGTCGGACGCGCTCCAGCAGAGCCACCCGGCCGACAGGACACCGGCGGCGCCCATGCCCGACGCACCGGTCACGGCGACGACACGTACCGGCAGCGAGGCCGTGCGCAGGGCGACGGCGGTGCTCGCGGTGGCCGTCGCCAGCAGCACGGCCGTGAGGCCGTACGGGCCCGCGCCGGCGGCGACCGCCCACAGCAGGAGAGGAAGGTGGGCGGTCGCCACGGCGAGCGGGACGGGGTGCCGGAGCCCGGCGCGCGCCCTCCGGACTGCCGGGGCGGCCCCGGGGGCGGCGGACCCCTCGATGGCGGGCGGCACCGGCGAGCGCGTCGCCGCACCGTACGCACCCCAGAGCGCCGCCAGGACGGCGGACGCGGCCGCCGTGTACCCGACGGCGCCGGTGCCGGCCAACGCCACCTCGTGGAGCGCGTAGGCGTCGAGCACCGTCAGGGCCGTCCCCAGGGCGGCCACGGCCTCGGCGGTCGACCGCAGCCCGCGCCGCAGCAACACCACGGGCGCGCCCAGCGCCGCGACGGTCAGAGCGCCGAGGACCAGCGCGCGCCCGGCGATCCCCAGGTGGCCCCAGCTGACGAGGGTGAACGCGATCGCGGCGACCGTCAGCAGCACACCACCGAGCATCAGCAGTACGTTCTGCACGCCGGGGGCGGTGGCCTCCGGCCGCCGGGCGACGGCACCCGCACCGGCGCTCGGCGGGCCACCCTTCGGCGAGGCCCCGGAACCAGGGCCGGGCCCCTGGGCGGCGGCCCGCAGGACGTGGATCAGCCACGCGCGGCGGTGCAGCAGCGCGGCGCGGCGCAGGTCGAGTTGCCGCAGCTCGGCGTCGAGGAGCCGGAGTTCCTCGGCCGGAGGCGGAAGGTTCGTCATGACTCGGAGTGTGGCCCTCGCCACGCGCGGGGACATGAGCGCACATACTCACCCCGTACTCATTCAGCGCCCCGCGGTCACCCCCCGCGCGGTGGCGGCCGGGCCGGGTCCGGTCCCGGAGCCGAGTGCTTCCAGGATCCCCTCGACGCTCTGCCTGGCGTCCCCGAAGAGCATGCTGCTGTTCTCGCGGAAGAACAGCGGGTTCTGCACGCCCGCGTAGCCGGACGCCATCGAGCGCTTGAAGACGACGACCTGCTCCGCCTCCCAGACCCGCAGCACCGGCATACCCGCGATCGGACTGGCGGGGTCCTCGGTCGCCGACGGGTTGACCGTGTCGTTCGCCCCGATGACCAGCACGACCGAGGTGTCCGCGAAGTCGTCGTTGATCTCGTCCATCTCCAGGACGATGTCGTACGGCACCTTCGCCTCGGCCAGCAGCACGTTCATGTGCCCCGGCAGCCGGCCGGCGACCGGGTGCACGCCGAAACGCACCTCGATGCCGCGCTCGCGCAGCCGCCGGGTCAGCTCGGCGACCGGGTGCTGGGCCTGCGCCACCGCCATGCCGTAGCCGGGGGTGATCACCACGGACCGGGCCCGGGCGAGCAGTTCGGCCGCTTCCTGCGCCCGTACCTCGCGGTGCTCGCCCTGCTCCTCGGCACCGCCCTGCGGGGCTTCGATGCCGAAGCCGCCCGCGATGACGGAGAGGAAGGAACGGTTCATCGCCTGGCACATGATGTAGCTCAGATACGCACCGGAGGATCCGACCAGGGCACCGGTGACGATGAGCAGGTTGTTGTCGAGCAGGAACCCGGCCGCCGCCGCGGCCCACCCGGAGTAGCTGTTGAGCATCGACACGACGACGGGCATGTCGCCGCCGCCGATCGAGGCCACCAGGTGCCAGCCCAGTGCGAGGGCCAGGGCCGTGACCGCCACCATCAACGGGAGACTCGGGGCGAGGGTGAACCAGACGGTCAGCACCGCGAAGAGGGCCAGCGCGCCCAGGTTGAGGGCGTTCCTGCCGGGCAGCATCAGGGGCCGGGACTTGATCCGCGCCGACAGCTTCAGGTACGCGACGACGGAGCCGGTGAAGGTGACCGCGCCGATGAAGACGCCGATGAACACCTCGGCGTGGTGGATACCGATCAGGTCGGAGGCGATCCGGCCCCGCGAGCCGTGGGCCTCGACCTCCAGGTAGCTGTTCCAGCCGACCAGGACGGCCGCGAGACCGACGAAGCTGTGCAGAACCGCGATCAGTTCGGGCATCTGCGTCATCTCCACGCGCCGCGCCCGCCACAGGCCCGCCGCGGCGCCGATCACCATGGCGAGCAGGATCAGCGCGACCGGCCCGGCGGAGACGCTCCGCGCCGAGACCACGACGGTCGCCGTCAGGGCGAGGGCCATCCCGGCTGCGCCGTACACGACGCCGGCGCGTGAGGTCCGGTGCTGGGACAGACCGGCGAGGCTGAGGACGAAGAGCAGCGCCGCGACCAGGTCGGCGGCGCGCGAGGCGGTCAGGGACGTCATCGGGATCCGCCTCTCGAGAACATGGACAGCATGCGGCGGGTGACGGCGAAACCTCCGAAGATGTTCACGCTCGTCAGCAGGATCGCCACGAAGGACAGCAGGGTGACGAGGGTGCTCTCGTGTCCGATCTGTACGAGGGCACCGATCACCACGATGCCCGAGATGGCATTGGTCACCGACATCAGCGGCGTGTGCAGGGAGTGGTGGACCTTGCCGATCACGTAGTAGCCGATGACGACGGCGAGTGCGAACACCGTGAAGTTCTGCGCCAGTTGGGCCGGAGCGAAGGCGACCATGAGGAAGGTCGCCAGCATGCCGAGGCCGATGAGTGCGAAGCGCCCCGCCGGGGTGAGCCGGGGCGGCCTGGCGCCCACCGGCGGGGCGGAGGCCGCCGGCGGTTCGGTGGCGGGCGGGGCCGCCGACACGGCGACCGGGGGAGGCGGCCAGGTGACCGTGCCCGCACGGACCACGGTCACGGTCCGCTGCACCACGTCGTCGAAGTCGAGCACGAGCCGGCCGTCCTCGCCGGGGGTGAGCAGCCTGAGCAGGTTGACCAGGTTGGTGCCGAAGAGCTGCGAAGCCTGGGCCGGCAGCCGGGACGCGAGGTCGGTGTAGCCGATGAGGGTCACACCGTTGCCGGTCACCACGGTCCGGCCCGCGACGGTCCCCTCGACGTTGCCGCCCTGGGCGGCCGCCATGTCGACGACGACGCTGCCGGGTCTCATCGCCGCGACGTCGGCGGCGCTCAGCAGCCGCGGAGCGGGGCGTCCGGGGATCAACGCGGTGGTGATGACGACGTCCACGTCCCGGGCCTGCTCGTGGTACAGCTCGGCCGCGGCGCGGTCGTAGTCGGCCGAGGTGGCCCTCGCGTAGCCGTCGGCGCTCTCCTCCTGGGCCACGTTCACCGCGAGGTACTCACCGCCCAACGACCTCACCTGATCGGCGACTTCGGGCCGGGGGTCGGTGGCGCGGACGATCGCCCCCAGACTGGACGCGGCCCCGACGGCGGCCAGCCCCGCGACACCGGCCCCGGCGACGAGGACCTTGGCCGGCGGCACCTTGCCCGCCGCGGTCACCTGTCCGGTGAAGAAGCGGCCGAAGGCGTGCGCGGCCTCGATCACCGCCCGGTACCCGGCGATGTTCGCCATGGAGCTGAGCACGTCCATCGACTGCGCCCGAGAGATCCGCGGCACCGCGTCCAGGGCGAGCACCGTGACGTCACGTGCGGCCAGCGCCTCCAGCAGCTCGGGACGCTGCGCGGGAGCGACGAGAGCCACCAGCGTCGTCCCCGCGCGCAGCGTGGCGATCTCCTCGGCGGTCGGGGCGTTGACCTTCAGGACGACGTCGGCGGCCCAGGCCTCGCCGAGACGCGCGCCCGCCTCGGAGTAGGCCCCGTCGCCGAAGCCGGAGGCGGCGCCCGCCCCCGGTTCGACGACGACCTCGTAACCGAGGCCGAGCAGCAGGCGCACCGTGGAGGGCGTCGCGGCGACGCGAGTCTCCCCGGGCAGGGACTCGGCGACGACGCCGACGCGCTGGGGTGGTTGGTGATCGAGTTGCTGTCCAGTCATGTCCAGTCTCTCGTCGAGGCGTTGTTGCCGGGTTCCGTACCCAAAGGAGGGGGCGCGGCACCGAAAACGCGGATGCCGGACCGCCGCCCGGCCGCGTTGCGACGGACAGCGCAGGCGCCGGTGGGGGAGAGGTCCGCGGACGTCGCGCGGACACCCTGGTCAGAGTCCGGTCCGCCCCAGGACCTGCGCGACGAGCCGCCCGGCGTACGCGGCGTCGAGTCCGTCCGGGCGGAAGAGAATCCGGTACATCAAGGGGGCGACGACCCGGTCCATGACGGTCTCGACATCCGGTGTGTCGTCCCCGCGTCCGGCCGCGCGGGCGAGAACGATCCCGAGCTGTTCGGCAGCGTAGGCGGAGCACTGGCCGGCATTGCCGCCGTCCGGGTCGCCGAGCAGGGCGTCGCGGACGTAGGCGCGGCCGGCGGGGGAGGCCATCTCGTCGAGGAACTGCTCGGCCCAGGCCGTCAGATCGGTGTCCAGGGCGCCGTGGTCCCCGGGTGCGGTGTCCGGGCGGAGGCGCTCGACCGCGACGTCCGACAGCAGCTCCTGCAGGTCGCCCCAGCGCCGGTAGATCGTCGACGGCGTCACACCCGCACGTCGGGCGACCAGCGGTACGGTCAGGGCGTCCCGCCCCACCTCCGACACGAGCTCGCGCACGGCGGCGTGCACGGATGCCTGGACCCGGGCACTGCGCCCGCCGGGGCGCACCATCTGCCTGCTCATGGAAGCCACCTTAAAGCAACGACATTGCCTCTATGGGGCGGTGCTCACGCGGCGTGCGCGAGCCCGCGGGCCGGCCGGGTCCGCTCGTAGGCGTGACCGGCCCGCAGGAGCACGTGTTCTCCGAGCGGCGGACCGAGCAGCTGCATGCCGATGGGGAGGCCCCTCGTGTCGTGGCCGACCGGCAGGGACAGCGACGGTATGCCGGTGATGTTGGCGGGAGACGACAGGCGTACGTAGGCGTCGGACACGCCCTCGGTGGTGCCGTCGGACCAGGTGATCGTCTCCTGGCCGGCCCTGGCGGCGGTCGCCGGGACGGTGGGGGCGGCGATCAGGTCGACCTTTCGCAGCAGGGCCGCCCACTCCCGGCGCATGAGGGTGCGGGCCCGCTGGGCGCGCAGGTAGTCCCCGGCACCCATCAGTTCACCGGCCTCGAGCAGGATGCGGACGTCGGCCTGGTAGAGCTCGGGGACGGTGCGCAGCGTGCGCTCGTGGTACGCGGTGGCCTCGGGCACCATCAGTCCCCACTGGGTGGCCTGGAGGTAGCGGGTCATGGGGATCTCGACCTCGACGAGACGTGCGCCGAGTGCCTCCAGCCGGTCGATCGCGCTCCGGACGGCGGTCTCCACCTCCGCTTCGACGTGGTCGAAGTAGTAGTTGCGCGGCACGCCGACGCGCAGCCCCGTCAGGTCGGTGTCCGCGGCCGGCCGGTACCGCGCCGCCGGTGGGGCCGGCGAGGCGGGGTCCCGGGGGTCGTGTCCGGTCAGGGCGCCCAGGACCAGGGCGGCGTCCTCGACTGTGCGGGTGATCGGGCCCACGTGGTCCAGTGACCAGGACAGGGGCGTGACGCCGTGCCGGGGGACGAGGCCGTAGGTCGGCTTGAGCCCGACGACCCCGTTCAGCGCGGCGGGCACCCGGATCGAACCGCCGGTGTCGGTGCCCAGGGCGAAGGTCGCGGCACCCGCGGCGACGGCGACGGCGGACCCGCCGCTGGAACCTCCGGCGACTCGCCCCGTGTGCCACGCGTTGCTGGTCTGCGGGGTGGTCAGCCCGTAGGCGAACTCATGGGTGTGGGTCTTGCCGACCAGGACCGCGCCGGCCGCCTCCAGTCGGGTGGCGACGGTGCTGCTGGCCTGCGCGCGGTGACCTGCGCGGACCCGCGAACTGGCCGACGTCGCGATACCGACGACATCGATGAGGTCCTTCAGGCCCATCGGGACGCCGTGCAACGGGCCGCGGTGGCGGCCGGCCGCGATGTCCTTCGCCGCGGCACGAGCGGCCCGGCGGGCGTGTTCCGCGGTGACGGTGACGTAGGCATTGAGCTGCGGATCCGTCTGTCCGACGCGTTCCAGTACGGAGTCCACCAGGTCGACGGGGGACAGGCGCCGGGTCCGGATGGCGTCGGCGGCCGCGGCGAGGGGCAGTTCATACGGCTGCATCGTGCGTCTCCTGGTCCGCGCGGTAGGCGGGGGCGGGCGGGGTGTCGGCGAAGTCCAGCTCCCGCAGGACGGCGACGACCGAGTGGATGTGACGGGCGGTGGCCGCGACCGCGGCGTGTCGTTCCTCGGGCAGCAGGAGTCCGGCGCGGGCGGCCCAGCGGGCCGCCTCCGGCGGAGTGGGTTCGGGGGCGAGCACGGGCTCTCTCCTCTGGATCGGGCGACGGGACAGGACGCGACACTCAAACGCTAAGTGTTTGCGTTAGCTGGACTGTAGGTTCTACTGTGCTCAAAAGCAAAAAGATTGCATTAGTGCGCCAGGTCCCGCCCCGCGCCCACCGGAACGAACGCGAAGGAAGCGAACGAGCATGAGCACCGCCCCGGCCACAGCCCGGACCGCCGTCCCGTACTGGACGGTGGGAGACGTCCGCGTCCACCGCATCGACGAGGTGGCCCTGCCGGCCGCGACCGGAGCCTGGCTGCTGCCCGGCGCCACCCCGGACCTCGTCGCCGGGCAGTACTGGCTGAGTCCCGACTTCGCCGACGACGAGGGCGGCCTGCGCATCGACAGCCACAGCTTCGCGTTCACCGTCGGCGGCTCCCGCGTTCTGGTGGACACCGGCATCGGCAACGGCAAGGAGCGGGCCAACCCGGCCTGGCACGGCCTGCACACGGAGTACCTCCAGCGCCTCACCGCCGCCGGATACCCCCCGGACGCCGTCGACCTGGTGGTCCTCACCCACCTGCACGCCGACCACGTCGGCTGGAACACGCGGCGCGAGAACGGGAAGTGGGTCCCCACCTTCCCCAACGCCCGTTACCTGACGTCCCGCACGGAGCGGGAGTTCTGGGCCGGGTACGACATGGATCAGGCGCGCAGGCAGATGTTCCGGGACTCCGTGTTCCCGGTGGAGGAGGCAGGGCTGCTCGACCTCGTGGACGTCCCCGCCGAGGGCATGGAGGTGGTCCCGGGCCTGCGCCTGATCCCCACTCCCGGGCACACGCCCGGCCACCTCGCCCTTGAGCTGACCAGCCGCGCCCGGACGGCAGTGATCACCGGCGACTGCATCCACCACCCCGTTCAGCTCGCCCACCCCGCCGTAGGAGCCTGCGTCGACATCGACCCGGAAGCGTCCGAGGCCTCCCGCCGCGAACTGCTCGGCCGGCTGGCCGACACGGACACCCTCCTCCTGGGCACCCACTTCGCGCCGCCCACCGCCGGCCGCGTCGTCACAGACGCGGACACCTTCCGGCTCCTGCCCGTCCCCGCCGGTGCCGCTCGGCTCCGATGAGAGGGGGCACGTCGCAGGTTCGGTCCATGACGACCGCCGACGACACGGCCTGCGAGTGCCGCGCGGCCCGGCCGGAGGGACGTCGAGGCGCTCCACGCCCTCGACGGGCCCTTCACCTCCGGCACCGCGCCATCGCGCCCTCGTCCGGCGAAGCGGGATCTTCACATGGCCATGCCGGTCAGCCGAGTCTGGCGGCCACGGCGTCGAGGACCCAGTCGAGGCCGGTCGTGAAGGACTCCTCCGCGTCCACGTGCGTCCCGTCGTGCACGGCCCTGGCCAGTGCCGGGTAGCGGCCCGTGGCCAGCATCCGTGTCACATGGGGCCCGCGTGCGCGCTGCCACTCGCTCTTGGACAGGCCCGTGGCCCGCTCGGACCGCAGGTCCGTGATCTCGCGCCTGATCGCGCCGGTCTGGAACGCCGCGTGGGTCCGGACCCGGCCGAAGCGCTCGCGCTGTTCGACCGGGTCCAGCCGTCCCGTTGAGCGGTGTCCCCCGGGCCGCCGGAGGGTGTGTCAGCCGGTCGGCTCGCCGAACCAGCGGGCCAGGTGCCCGTCCAGGTCCCGCTGGTCGTCGCCGGTCCAGGCCACGTGGCCGTCGGGACGTACCAGGACGCACGGAACGTCCAGCGCCGCGCCCGGGTCGGCGAGGTGGTCGACGCGGTCCGACCAGGGGCCCGCGGTCAGGTGCCCCGTGCGGTCCAGCAGCAGGCCGCGACCGCGGTGCAGCAGACCGTAGAGGCGGCCCTGTTCCACCTCGACGTCCTCGATACGGCGGCCGAGCAGGTCGGGGCCCTCGCCGAAGTCGTACCGGATGCCGGTCGCGGTGATCTTCTCGGTGAGGCGGCGGTTCACCTCGTCGAAGCCCATCAGCTCGGTGAGCAGTCTGCGCACGGCCTGCGGGCCGGGCTCGGTGGAGTGCAGTTCCATCTGGGCCCGGGTGTTCTCCAGCACGTCCTCGGCGACCGGTCGGCGTTCGGCCTGGTAGGTGTCCAGCAGGGTGTCCGGTGCCCAGCCGCGGATCCGCGCGGCCAGCTTCCAGCCGAGGTTGAACGCGTCCTGGACGCCCAGGTTGAGGCCCTGCCCGCCGGTGGGCGGGTGGATGTGTGCCGCGTCGCCGGCCAGCAGCACCCGTCCGACCCGGTAGTGCTCGGCCAGCCGGGTGGCATCCCCGAAGCGGGACAACCAGCGCGGCGAGTGGACTCCGAAGTCGGTCCCGGCGACGGCGCGCAGCCGCTCCTTGAAGTCCTCCAGGGTGGGCGCCGCCGTACGATCGCCGACTCCCGCACCGGGGACCACGACGCTGTAGATCTCCGGGCCGAAGGGGCGCAGCCAGAACCGGTGCCGGGTCTCGCTGACCCGGGCCACCCGGGCGGCGACCTCCTTCGGTGGCAGACCCACCTCCATCTCGCCCATCAGCGTCTCGTTGCGCGAGGGCTCGCCCGGGAAGCCGACGCCCAGCAGCTTGCGCACGGTGCTGCGCGCGCCGTCACAGCCCACGAGGTAGCGCGAGCGCAGCCGTTCCCCGCCCGCCAGCTCCACGGTCACACCCTTGTCGTCCTGCTCGAGACCGGCGACCGCGCCCCCGTGCCGGACGCGCGCCCCCAGCGCCACCGCGTGCTCCTCCAGGAGCCGGACGACGACCGGCTGCGGAATGCCCAGCAGAAAGGCGTACTCGGAGTCCGGGTTCGCGGGCGCGGGCGCCGGGATGGCGGCGAAGAGTCCGCCGATCGGGCGCCGCCTGCCGTGCTGGAGGAGGCGGTCCAGGAGTCCGCGCATGGCCATCAACTCGATACTGCGCATGTGCAGGGCCACGATGCGGACGTACGACGCGGGCTCGGTCTCCCGCTCGAGAACGAGTACCCGCACACCGTGCAGCCGCAGCTCGGCGGCCAGCACCGCGCCGGTCGGACCGCAGCCGGCGACGATCACGTCGAAGTCGTGCGCGGCCGTCCCGTCGGATGACGGCGCGGGGGTGAACTGCCCAGATTGCATGGGTGTTGCCTTTCGGGAGTGCCTTCAGTTCGAGGCGCTCCCGGCGACGTCTGCGTCAGTCGCCGGCCATGACGGGAAGGGGGAGCACCCACGTCGATACAGCGTTCATGGGTCTCACCTCCTCAGGCGGTGTCACGGTCGACCGAAAGGTACAAGTACGGGCGTCACCGCGTCCAGTCGTCATCCGCGGCGAACCGTTCGGGCGCCAGCGTGCCCAGCAGCGAGCGGATCACCAGATCCGTGGACGCGGCCATCTCGACGGCGCAGGGATCGAGGAGCCACTGGACCTGGAGGCCGTCCATGACCGCGATGATCGCGTTGGCCGCCTGCCCCGCACGGGCCGTGTCGGCCCCGGTCAGCCCGCAGGCCTCGGTCAGCGCGTCGGTGACGAACGCGCGCAGTCCGGTGTAGCGGTCGCGGAAGTAGGCCTGCGCGGGATGCTCGTCGGTGACGGATTCGGCGGACAGCACGGCGTAGAGCCGGACGATGCCCTCCCGTTCGGCGTTGCGCCCGGCCGTGTCGACGAGGTGGCGCAGGAAGGCCAGCCCGTGCGGGCGCTCGGCGCCCAGCTGTTCGATGTCCTGCTGGTCGCGGAGTTCGAGCACGCTGGTGAGCAGCAGCGCCTTCGACCGGAAGTAGTGCAGGACACCGGCCTGGGTCAGCCCCGCCCGGTCGGCGATCTCCGCGAGGGAGGCGTTGTTGTACCCGCGGGCGGCGAAGGTGTCCGTGGCGATGCTGAGGATCTCCTGCTGCCGCCGGACGGCTTCGGGACTGCGCGGGGTGCGGGGCCCGGCCTTCGGTCTGCGCGTGGGCCTGCCCACTGATCGGTCGCTCACGGCGACAGCCTACGGTCTGTCCCGCCGTCCGCTCCGTGCTCCGCCGACCCGCCGACCGGAGTGACGCAGACCACTTACTAAGTACTTAGTAAGTGTGCTTTCATGGCGCCGTCGTCCCGCGCTCCACGGTCTCGGTACCGACCGGACCGGAGACCGGCTCCGTACGCCGCTCCGGGTCGCCCGGTACACCCCGCCCCGCACCGAAGCGAAGGAGTACCACCATGCCGACCAGTACGAGATCCCGCCCCTCGACCGCCCGGCCCGCCACCGCGGGCGTCGTCGCCCTGGCCCTCACGGGTCTGACCGCCCTCGGTCTCGGCCTGGCGGGCACCGGAACCGCCCGGGCCGCCGATCCGGTCGCCCAGGTGTGGGTCACCACACCGGACGGCTCCAAGAGACTCACGGCCGAGGGCGACATCCCCTTCACCGGCAGCCCTCAGCCCGTCGACATCCGGATCGACGGCGGGGCCGAGGGGCAGCGGTTCACCGGCGCGGGCGCCTCCGTGACGGGTGCGTCGGCCCACCTCGTCCAGAGCCTGCCCGCGGACCGGCGCGGTGAGCTGATGCGGTCGCTGTTCTCCACCGCCGGGGACGGCATCGGCCTGAACTACCTGCGCCAACCGCTCGGCAGTACCGACTTCGACGCGACCTACGACCCCCACTCCTACGAGGACACCCCCGGCCGGTTCTCGATCGACCGGGACAAGGCCGAGATCATCCCCGTCCTCGAACAGGCCACCGCGGTCAACCCGCGCATCCGCTTCATGGGGACACCCTGGTCCCCGCCGGCCTGGATGAAGAGCGGCAACTCCCTCAACGGCGGGAGCCTCGCGCCGGAGAACTACGGGGCGTACGCCGACTACCTGGTCAAGGCGATCAAGGCGTACGGCCAGGAGGGCATAGCGCTCTCCGACCTCACCGTGCAGAACGAACCGGAGTTCGCGACCACGTACCCCTCGATGTCGATGACGTCGGCGCAGCAGGCCGACTTCCTGAAGGTGCTGGACCCGAAGCTGACCGCGGCCGGACTGCCCACGGAGATCCTGGCCTTCGACCACAACTGGGACCACCCGGGCTACCCCCTCGACGTCCTCTCCCGCACCGCGGGCATCGACCGTGTCGTCGGCGCCGCCTTCCACTGCTACGGCGGCCAGGTCTCCGCGCAGCAGCAGGTCGCCGACGCGGGCGAGCGCGTCTTCTTCACCGAGTGCTCCGGCACCGACAGCGCCGACGCCTCCCGGACCTTCGCCGACACCCTGCGCTGGCAGGCCGAGAACCTCGTCGTGCAGAACTTCCGCCACGGCGGCGAGACCGTCCTCACCTGGAACCTCGCCCTGGACCAGAGCGGCGGTCCCCACCAGGGCCACTGCGCCGACCGCTGCAACGGGGTGGTCGAGATCGCCGGCGGCAACGTGACCCGCAACGCCGAGTACTACGTGCTCGGCCACGTCAGCAAGTTCGTCCGGCCCGGCGCCACCCGCATCGGCTCCAGCAGTCAGGGACCCGGGGGTGTGCAGAACGTCGCCTTCCGGAACCCCGACGGCTCCCGCGTCGCCTACGTGGTCAACACCGCCTCCGGCTCCCAGCGCTTCTCCGTCACCGACGGCGGCAGGTCGCTCGCCTACACGCTCCCGGCCGGCGCGGTCGCCACCTTCGTGTGGAGCGGCACCGGTGGCGGACCGACCGGCCCGATCGACCCCGGCGCCTGGTACCACGTCGTGAACGGCGGCAGCGGCGCCTGCCTGGACGCAGCCGACTGGGGCACCGCCAACGGCACCGCCCTGCAGCAGTGGGCCTGCGGCGGCGGCGCCAACCAGTCCTGGCAGTTCCGCCCCACCGGCGACGGCTACTACCAGGTGGTCAACCGGCACAACGCCAAGGCGTGGGACGTCGACGGCGGACCCGGCGCCGGCGCCGACGGCACACGCGTCCAGCTGTGGGACTACGTGGGCGGCACCAACCAGCAATGGCGCCCCGAGCAGGCCGGCACCACGGGCGGGTACCGCTTCGTCGCCCGGCACAGCGGCAAGTGCCTCGACGTCGACGGCGCCTCCACCGCGAACGGGGCCCGCCTGTCCCAGCGCCCCTGCGCGTCGTCCGCCGCGCAGACCTTCACCCTGACGGCAGGCTGACCTCGCCGGACCCCCTCCCGCCGGGCCGATGACTTTCGGGCCCGGCACCGGTCGTATCCGGTGGACACATCACCGCAGGAGGGACAGACCGATGCCCGACCTCATGATCGACTTCATCGTCTCGCTCGACGGGTACGCGGCCGCGGAGGGCTGGCCCGGCTTCTGGGGCATGGAGGGGCCCGAGTACCTGGCCTGGCTCGACGGGGACGCCGAGAAGCAGCACACCACTCTCATGGGCGCCACGACGTACCGGCTGATGTCGGGGGTCGCCCGTGACATGCCCGACGACGCCGGCATGGCCGGACTGACCGCGATGCCGAAGGTGGTGTTCTCCTCGACGCTCGCCTCCCCGTTGTCCTGGGACAACGCGGAACTCGTCCACGGGGACCCGGTCCCGGCCGTCCGGGACATGAAACGGGACGGGACGCGGCCGCTGCGCACCCTCGGCAGCCTCACCCTGTGCCGGTCGCTGCTCGAGGCCGGTCTGGTCGACCGCTTCCGCGTGGTCGTCTTCCCGGTCATCACCGGCGCGACGGGCCGGGACAGGATCTTCGACCAGTACCCGGACGTCAGCCTCGACCTCGTCGAGAGCCGCGTCTTCGACGGGCGGCTCCAGCTCCTCGAGTACGCCCCCACGGTCCTGGACGGGCCGCCGCCGGCACAGGCCCGCTGAACCGCCGGGCGCCCTCCGGGGCGTCAGGCACTCCGCCCGGTGGCACGCACCACGAACCGCAGCGACTCGTCGAACACGGCCTCGACCTGGGCGCCGGACAGGCCGTACCAGCCGTGGTCGGCGCCGGGCACGGTACGCAGGCGCACCGGTGCGCCCAGCCCGTCCAGTCGCGCCGCGAGATCCCGGCTGTGCGAACACGCGACCATGCTGTCCTCCTCGCCGTGGAAGAGGAGGAGGGGAGGTGCGCCCCGGTGGGCGTGGGCGAGGGGGCTGGCCTCCCGGGCGAGGTCCGGTGAAGCCGCCGGGGGTCCGCCCAGCAGCAGGGCTTCCGGCGTGGTGGGGGAGTGCGGATCGAAGGGGCCGCGGGCGGCGGTCAGATCGGCGGGCCCGTACCAGACGACGCCCGCGACGGGGGCCGGCTCCGTGCGGGTGAGGGCCAGGAGCGAGGCCAGGTGCCCTCCGGCCGACTCGCCCCAGACCACCGTCCGGTCGAGGTCCAGGTGCAGCTCGTGGGCGCGCAGCCCGAGCCAGCGCAGTGCCGCACGAAGGTCCTCGACGGGCGCGGGGAAGGGCGCTTCGCCGCTGAGCCGGTAGTCGGCACAGGCGACGGCCACGCCGGCCGCGGCGATCCGCGCGAACGGTCCGGGGTCCCAGTCCCGGGTCAGCATCCCCATGTCGTCGCGCCGGCCGCGGAGCCAGGCACCGCCGTGCACGAAGAGCACCAGGGGGAGGGGGCCCCGGCCGGTGTCCTCGGGCAGCCAGAGGTCCAGTTCCAGCGGCCGGCTCCCCACGCGTTCGGCGAAGGGGACACCCCGCAGCACCCGTGTGCCCGACGCGCCGCGGGCCGCGGGCGGCAGGGGTGCGACGTCCGGGTGGGGCGCGGCGATCAGCTCGCGCAGCGGGCGGAGGCCGGGGGTCACGGGGTGTGCCACCGGTGGTCGGGGAGGAACCGCACGTCGTACTCCTCCGCCACGGTGGCGAACCGCTGGGGCTCGGGCACATACGGCTCCGGCGGCAGCCCCAGTGCTTCGGCGGGGGTTCCGAGGGTCTCGAAGAAGCGCTCGAAGGTGTGGCCCGGCCCGGCGGCGACGCCGACGACCTGGCTGTGGTGGCGTTCCATGCGGTAGGCGTGCCGGCAGTTCTTGGGCACGAAGCCGAAGTCGCCGGGGGTGAGCAGCTTCTCCTGCTGGTGGCCCTCGGTGTCCTCGACGAACAGCCGGACCGCGCCCTGAGTGATGTAGAAAACCTCGTGGGTGTCGGTGTGCAGGTGGGCCGGGATGATGTCGCCCTTGGGTCCCTCGACCGTGAAGAAGTTGAACGTGTTCTCGGTCTGCTCGCCGCCGGCGTAGACCGTGATCAGATCGCCGAAGAGGTGGGCCCGGTCCCCTTCACCCTTCTCGATGAAGTAGGGCTTGCCCGGGTCGGCGGGGATGCGAGAGGCGCGCCGGTAGCGTGTGGCGTACTCGATGGTCATGGCTCTCCCGGGTCGGCGTCAGTGCAATGTCAGGTAGCCTGACACAAGGGGGCGCCGACCGCCAAGTGGGCCGACGCGTGACCCACCGTCCACCGTGAGGAACCGATGCACACCGGCGACCGAAACCTCCCGCAGTTGCTGGGCGACGCCCGGCGCTGGTTCGACGAGGCCCTGCTGGCGGCTCTGGAAGCGGCCGGTGCCTCGCAGGTCTCCCTGACGCAGCTGGGTCTCTTCAGCGTGCTGGACGAGGACGGCACGACCGTGTCCGAGCTGGCCCGCCGGATGGGCGTCACCCGGCAGACGGCACACCAGGCCGTTCACGGCCTGGTGCACCTCGGGCTGCTGGAACAGGCACCCGACCCCGCCTCGGCCCGGCGCCGGCTGATCCGGCGGACCCCCTCGGGAAGGCGTGCGCACCAGGAGGCCAACCTCGTCCTGGAGCGGCTGGAGGGCACCCTCGCCGAACGGATCGGCTCCGAGGCGGTCGGTGCGCTGAGGGCCGCCCTGGAGGCGCCGTGGGGACCGGTGCCCGCCCCCGGCCCGGGCGCCGGCCCCTCGCACCCGTGACGGGCTCGCCGACCGGCCCGCCTACGGCGTGTAGTGAGCCTCGCTGCCGTACAGCTCCCTGGTGAACGCGGAGATGTCCGCGCTGCGATCGCCGCCGTCGAGGTTGTACGTCAGGAACACCCCGTACCCCTCGTCGACGGTCCGGCGGGCGAGGCCGGCCGCCGTGCCCTGGGAGGTCCGGCCGATCTCGACGGCCGCCGGAGACAGCTGCGTCCTCGGCAGCCGGGCGCCGGGGACCCGCCAGGTGCCGTAGTACGGATTCCAGGAGTAGTCGAACGCGGAGGAGACGTCGACGCCGCCGTACGACAGCCGCGACGCGGCCGGACCGATGTCGTAGAGGCTGATGATCTTGTCCGGCATGTTCGCGCGCAGCGCCGTCACCAGGTGCACGAAGGAACCGTCGTTGGGCTGACCGGTGCCGTTGTTGCCGTACTCGGCGTATTCGTCGTCGAAGTCGACGCCGTCGAGGCCGTACCGGGCCACGGCGTCCGAGAGCTGCTTCGCGAACGCCGAAGCGGCCTGCTGGGACGGGAAGTTGGCGAATCCCGCGCCCTGGTGGTTGCCGAGCACCGAGAGGAGGACCTTGATGCCCTTCTGCTGCAACGGCCGCACCTGGGTGGCAACGTTGTCGAGCACGCGCTGCACGTTCTCGTTGAAGTGCAGGTACGCCGACTTCGTGCCGGTGTCGTAGTTGATGTTCGCCGCGAAGATCACGGCGACGTCGAAGACGTTGCCGCCCCCGTCCGCCAGGGTGTACTTGCCGACGTTGAGCATGCTGTTGTTGTTCACCTCGATGTAGGCCACCGAGGTCGGACCCTGCTTGGCGGGGGCGGGGGCGGGGGCGGGGGCGGGGGCGGGGCCGGGGCCGGCCGGCGCGCCGGCCGCCGCGGTCGCACCGAGGACGAGGGCCGCGACGGCCGCGAGCGCCAGCGTCGCCCTCCGCACTCTTCTCCGTACCGGAGTGAACATGGGTGTTTCCTCCCAACGCGGGTCGGCGCCCCGCCTGTTCGGAAACGCCGAGCGAGTGCTTCCAGTCTTCCCCCGTGGTGACCGGAGCCCGGGGGGTGTGCCGGAACTCTTCACGGCTTCCCCGCACGGCGCGGTGCGGACGAGTGCCCGGGCGGTGCGGACGAGTGCCCGGCCGTCGCGGAACGGCCGGTGCGGCCCGGCCCCCGGGAGGGCCGGGCCGCACTGGTTCCGGGCCGGCCGTCCTCGCCGCCGGCTCAGCAGGTGCGGCCGGTGTACCAGGCGCCGTCGATGTCGGAGCTGGAGCCGATCCAGGTCACGCCGGGCACCACGCACCGCTCGCTGTTGGGCCCCCAGTCGTCGATCTCGATGACGATGTGGGAGCCGTCCGAGGTGCAGTGGTTGTAGTAGGCGTCGGAAGCGGTCTCGTAGAAGCCGCAGGGATTCGCGGCGGCCGGGCCGGCACTCAGGGTGAGGGCGCCGACGGAGGCGAGCGCCAGGGAGAGCGAGGCGAGCGCGCTGGTCACGATGCGACGAAGGGGCAAGGTGAGCTCCTAACAGTGGGGGACCGGCGGCGGGGACCGCGGTGCCCGTCGATCCGTTGTCGATGCGCGCCCAGACTCACAGTTCGCCGGAGGCCGTGGTGATCGGCGGCGGCACCGTTCACCCGGCGAAACGATTAGGTGCTGCGCCGATCAGTTGATCCCGGCCGGTTTCCCGGAGAGCGTCGCCCGTGCCGTGGAAGAGCGGCCCCCGGGGACACTTGCCGGTCCGGGGCCGTCCAGGGTCCGTGCCGCCGGTCCCGCAAGTGGCTCAGCCCGACGCCACCGAAGTGGCCCACACGGGGGGAGCGGCCCGGGCATACGGTCGAGATCACGATGTGCGGCGTGCCCACCGGACCGCCGGTGGGCACCGTGTGCTCGACGCCCACGCTTCTTCCGAGGACTCCTTATGCAAGCCATCACCGTCCACGACCGCGACGCAGGAGCCGGCGGGCTCGCCCTGACGGAACTGCCCCACCCCCATGCCGCCGAGAACGACGTCGTCGTGCGGGTGCACGCCGCCGGCTTCACGCGCGGCGAACTCGACTGGCCCGGCACCTGGACGGACCGGGCCGGCCGCGACCGGACCCCGAGCGTCCCCGGGCACGAACTGTCGGGGGTGGTCGTGGAACTCGGCTACGGCACCACCGGCCTCACCGTCGGCCAGCGGGTCTTCGGCATGGCCGACTGGACACGCAACGGATCACTGGCCGAGTACACCGCCGTGGAGGCGCGCAATCTGGCGCCCCTCCCGGCGGACGTCGACCACACCGTGGCCGCCGCGCTGCCCATCTCGGGACTGACCGCGTGGCAGGGTCTCTTCGAGCACGGGCGACTCGCCGCGGGCCAGACCGTCGTCATCCACGGCGCCGCGGGAAGCGTCGGGTCGGTCGCGGTCCAGCTCGCCCGCGAGGCCGGTGCCCGGGTGATCGCCACCGGCCGGTCGGCCGACCGGGAGACCGGTCTCGCCCTCGGCGCCGACGTCTTCCTCGACCTGGAGTCGGAACGACTGGAGGACGCGGGACAGGCCGACGTCGTGTTCGACGTCATCGGCGGTGAGGTCCTCGACCGCTCGGCCGCGCTCGTCTGCGCCGGTGGCACCCTCGTCACCATCGCCGCGCCACCCGAGGTCAGGCCCGTGGACGGCCGCGCGGTCTTCTTCGTCGTGGAACCCGACCGGGCCGGCCTCACGGCCCTCGTGCAGCGGGTGCGGGACGGGCGGCTCAAGCCGGCCGTCGGGGAGGTGCGTCCGCTCGCCGAAGCGCCCGCGGCCTTCGCCCCCGGCGGCGGCAGGCGAGGCAGGACGATCATCCGGGTCGTGCCCGACGGTCCCGCGGCGGAGGGCTCCCGGTGAACGGCATCTCGCTCGGGACCCTTCCCGTGCCCGATGGTGCGACGGCGGCCGCCGCACTGGACGTGGCCAGCGCCTACCTGTCCCCGGCGCTGCTCAACCATTCACTGCGCGCCTACCTGTGGGCGGCGGCCCGCGGCACGGCGGACGGCCTCGCCTTCGACGCGGAACTCCTCTACGTCGCGGCGCTGTTCCACGACATCGGGCTGGTCCCGGTCTTCGACAGCCACACCGTCGCCTTCGAGGAGGCGGGCGGGCACGTCGCCCGGGTCTTCGCGGCCGGGGCCGGCTGGCCGGCCGAGCGCCGCGAGCGCCTCTCCGAGGTCGTCGTCCGCCACATGTGGCCGCAGGTGGACGCCGCCACCGACCCCGAGGGCCATCTGCTGGCCCGCGCCACCGCCACCGAAATCGTCGGCAAGGAAGCGGACACCTACCCGTCCCGCTTCCGCGACGAGGTGCTGGACCGCTACCCCAGGCTGGACCTGGCCGCACCGTTCCTGGCCTGCTTCCGGGACCAGGCGGCGCGCAAACCCGACAGCGCGGCGGCCGGCGCGGTGCGGTCGGGGCTCGCCGGCAGAATGGCCGCCAATCCGCTCGACTCCGACCGGGGCCGGCGGCGTGCGTGACGGCCGGCCGGTCTCGTCGTGACCGCCGTACATCGGCCCGCCCGCCCCTCGGGCGGGGGCTTTTCACCCGGCCGGAGCTGGGCACACGGTCGCTGACCGCGCCGTAACGAGACACGGGAGATCGACGTGGCGGACGACCAGCATCGCCAGCAGGACCCCACCGACCAGTACCCTCGCCCGGACTTCGCCGGTCAGGACCAGCCGCACCCGGGATGGACCGGTCCGATGGACCCGCCGCCCGACCACGGCGAGGAGTCGTACCGCGGGTCGGGGCGCCTGGCGGGCCGCAGGACGGTGGTGACGGGTGGTGACTCCGGCATCGGCCGGGCGGTGGCCCTGGCTTTCGCGCGGGAGGGCGCGGACGTGCTGTTCACCCACCTGGAGGAGGAGCAGGACGAAGCACGGGAGACCTGCCGCCTGGTGGAGGACGCCGGGCGCAAGGCCGTGGCCGTCTCGTGCGACATCCGCGAGGAGGGCAACTGCCGGTCGCTCGTCGAGCGGGCCGTGGCGGAGTTCGGCGGCATCGACGTCCTGGTGAACAACGCGGCCTATCAGATGGCCCAGCCGGACGGCATCGAGGCGATCACGACGGAGCAGTTCGACCGGGTGATGCGGACGAACCTGTACGGCATGTTCTGGCTGACCAAGTTCGCGCTGCCGCACATTCCGGCGGGCGGCAGCGTCATCAACACCACCTCCGTGCAGGCGTACAAGCCCAGTCCGCCCCTGCTGGACTACGCGATGACCAAGGGCGCGATCGTGACCTTCACCCAGGGACTCGCCCAGATGGTCGCGGAACGCGGTATCCGGGTGAACGCGGTGGCGCCCGGGCCTGTCTGGACGCCGTTGATCCCGGCGACGCTGCCGGACACGGCCGAGTTCGGCAAGCAGAGCCCGCTGGGCCGGCCCGCGCAGCCGGCCGAGCTGGCCCCGGCGTACGTCTATCTCGCCTCCCAGGAGGCCGGGTACGTCACCGCGGAGATCCTGAACGCGACCGGCGGGACCCCCCTGCCCTGAGCGGGACGCCGGTCCGGGCGCCGGGTGGCGGCCGTCGGCCCGCGGTGCGCGCCGGGCTCAGGCCGCCTGGACGAGTTCCGCGCGGCCGAAGAGGATCGCGTAACCGGAGGGCAGCTGGGCGAGGACGCGGTCGAGCAGGGCGGGGCCGGCGAGGCGGCCGACGACGCCCAGGACCGAGCCGACGTCCCACCGCGTGGTGGCGAGGGAGCCGCCGGTGCGGGTGGCCAGGTCCCTGACGAAGGCCCAGCCGGTGATCGGGTCGGTCTCCGGGATCTGGTCGGCGAAGATCCGCGCCGCCTCACGCGGGAGACGGGCGGCCAGCTCGACGCGTTCCTCGCCGGTGACGCGACGGCCGAGCGCGGCCAGGACGGCGGACACGACGTCTTCGGCCCGTTCCCGGGTGGAGTAGGCGCCGTGGTAACGGACCTGCTCCAGCATCTCGGCGAACGACATGGCCGACGCGGTGGTGGTCGTCGCCGAAGCCGTCTTGGTGTGCATCGGTGAAGGGCGCCTTTCTGGATCGTCGGGTGGCACGGCCGGGTCGGCCGGCTGTCGGGGGGTGGGGGCGGGTCCCGGTCCATGACGGCCCGCCCCGATGTCCCGGGCGGTGGGCGGAGGGCGGGAGGCACGGGGCGTCTCGCCCTCCGCCGCCCGGAGCGCGGCTTCCGCCTCAGGCGGAGATCTCCTTGTGGTCCTGGCCGTCACCGATCGAGATCTTGCGCGGCTTGGCCCGCTCGGCGATCGGGACACGCAGGGTGAGCACGCCCGCGTCGTAGTCGGCGCTGATGCGCTCGGTGTCGAGGGTGTCCGCGAGCATCACCTGGCGGGAGAAGACCCCGAAGGGGCGTTCCGCGAGTTCCATCTGGGCCTCGCCGCCGGCGGAGACGGGACGTCGCTCGGCCCGGACGGTCAGCATGTTGCGCTCGACGTCGATGTCGATGGCCTCCCGGTCGACTCCGGGAAGGTCCAGGGCGATCACGTACACGTCGCCATCGCGGTACGCGTCCATGGGCACCGCCGACGGACGCGACCAGGTGCCGGACGTGCTCGGGAACAACTGCTGGGCGAGCCGGTCGAACTCACGGAAGGGGTCGGTGCGCATCAGCATGGTGAAACACCTCCAGTGCGAGTAGATCCGCTCATGCGCTGGTCTTGCACATTTATGTAGCATGTCATCGGAACGATGACAACTGCTGGTGTCGTCCACTGGACGACACCGTGTCGGGAGGTGACCATGACCGCAGATCAGCCGGGGTCCGCACCCCGGTCCGTGTCCTTCCTCGCCGCCGAGGCGGCACTGGCGTCGATCGAGGAGGCCGTCCACGGCGCCCAGGCACCGGCGCCCGGCCCGCGGACCGACGGTGAGGTCAGCTCCGACCAGGCGCTCGCCGCCCTGCTGCTCCTGCGGGAGATGCGGGACCAGCTCGCCGGGTGGGAGACGGGCCTGATCGAAACCGCCCGTGAGGCAGGGGCGAGCTGGGCCGAGCTCGCCCGCACCCTCGGCGTCGCCAGCCGGCAGGCCGCCGAACGCCGCTATCTGCGCCTGCGTCCCGGCGCCCCCGGCAGCACCGGCGAACAGCGTGTCCGGGCCACCCGCGACCGCCGTGCGGCCGACCGGGCCGTCACCACCTGGGCCCGGGGCAACGCCGCGGACCTGCGTCAGCTCGCCGGGCAGGTCACCGCACTCACGGCGCTCCCGGCGCACGCTCGCACGCCGCTCGTGAACGCGCTGGGCCGGGACGACGCCGCCGGCCTCATCGGACCGCTGTCCGGCGCCCGTGAACACCTCGGCGCGGACCATCCCGAACTGGCCGACCGCATCGACCGCGTCGTCCGGCGCACCGACCTGCTCCGCGGCACGCCCGGCGACGGCGGCCGGCCGCCCGGGAAGACCGTGTGAGCGCTGAGCCGGACCGGGGGAGACAGGGGGCGTACCGACCACCGCGCGGTGGTCGGCGTCACCGCGGGGACGCGGCGGCCGAGTCCGGCCCCGCCGCCGGGCGGGGAGTCGGCGACGAGCATGATCCCGCCCGTGTCGTTGACGACCAGGGCCGACGCGTAAAAGGGTGGCCGTGGCCGGGTGTCCCGCTCGCACGGGCGGGGCACCCAGGCCGGTCGTGGAACGCCTGACCGCCGCTTCCGAACCCCGAGGACGGGACCCCGTGAAGATCACCGCCGCCGATGTCGTCGTCACCAGCCCGGGTCGCAACTTCGTCACCCTGCGCATCACCACCGAGGACGGGCTCACCGGTCTCGGGGACGCCACCCTCAACGGACGCGAGCTGGCCGTCGAGGCCTACCTGCGGGAGCACGTGGCCCCCCTGTTGCCCGGACGGGACGCCCACGCCATCGAGGACACCTGGCAGTACCTGTACCGCGGAGCGTACTGGCGCCGGGGCCCGGTCACGATGGCTGCCATAGCGGCCGTGGACATGGCGCTGTGGGACATCAAGGGCAAGGCCGCCGGCCTGCCGGTGTACCAGCTCCTCGGCGGTGCCTGCCGCACCGGCGCACTGGCCTACGGCCACGCGTCCGGCCGGGACGTACCCGAACTGCTCGACTCGGTGCGCGAGCACCTGGCCGACGGTTTCCGGGCCGTCCGGATCCAGAGCGGCATCCCCGGCCTCGACTCCGTCTACGGCGTCGCCGCCTCCGCCGCGGGACAGGGGGAGCGCTACGACTACGAGCCCGCCCGGCGCACGGGCACCGCCCACCCGCGTCCCACCGAGGAGACCTGGGACACCCGCGCCTACCTGCGTCACATGCCCACGGTGTTCGAGGCCGTGCGGCACACCTTCGGCCCCGAGCTCCCGTTGCTGCACGACGGGCACCACCGCATGACGCCCGTCCAGGCGGCGCGGCTCGGCAAGGACCTGGAGCCCTACGACCTGTTCTGGCTGGAGGACGCGACGCCGGGGGAGGACCAGAAGGCCCTGCGGCTGATCCGCCAGCACACCACCACCCCGCTGGCCATCGGGGAGGTCTTCAACTCCGTCCACGACTACGCCACGCTGCTCCAGGAACGGCTGATCGACTACGTCCGCTCCGCGGTGACGCACACCGGCGGCATCACCGCCGTACGGAAACTCCTCGACATGGCCGCCGTGTACGGGGTCAAGTCCGGCATGCACGGTCCGACCGACATCTCACCCGTGGGCATGGCGGCCGCCCTGCACCTCGATCTCGCCGTGCACAACTTCGGCATCCAGGAGTACATGCGCCACGCCCCGGAAACCCTTGAGGTCTTCCGCACGTCCTACCGCTTCGAGGACGGCCTCCTGCACCCCGGGGACGCCCCCGGCCTCGGGGTCGAACTCGACGACGAGGCAGCCGCCCGCTTCCCCTACGCCCCCGCCTATCTGCCCGTGAACCGCCTCCGCGACGGTACCGTCCACGACTGGTGAGGCACTCGGGGACCGGGCGGGGCCCGCCGCGTCCCGCCCGGCCGGCCCCCCGGGGACGGCCCCCGGGGACGGGACCGCGGGCCGCGGGCGGGGCGTGGCAGAGTGGAGATGCCCCGTCGCCTTCCGGAAAGTCCCCTCGCATGCGTCTCCTGCTCATCAGGCACGGCCAGACTCCGTCCAACCTCAAGCACCTCCTGGACACCGCCGAGCCCGGCCCCGGACTGACCGCGCTCGGCCAGGAACAGGCAGCGGCGCTCCCCGGCGCACTGGCGTCGGAGGAGATCGACGCGCTGTACGCGTCGACGCTCGTACGCACCCAGCTCACCGCGGCACCCCTGGCCGCCGCCACGGGACTGGAGGTCCGGATCCGGCCGGGACTGCGGGAACTGGTCGCCGGTGATCTGGAGATGCGCGGCGACGACGAGGCGGCGCACACCTACATGCACACCGCCTTCGCCTGGTCCGCGGGGGACGTGCGGCGCCGTATGCCCGGCGGCGAGACCGGAGCGGAGGCGCTGGCCCGCCTCGACGCCGTCGTCGCCGAGGCGCACGACAGTGGTGCGCGGACGGTGGCGATGGTCAGCCACGGCGCCGCGATCCGGATGTGGGTGGCGGCGCGGGCCGACAACGTGGACATCGACTACGCCGCGCACCACCCCCTGGCGAACACGGGCATCGTCGTCCTGTCCGGGTCTCCCGACCAGGGGTGGCGGGCGCTGCTCTGGGAGGGCAGCTCCCTGGGCCCCCGCCCCCGTACGCCCGACCCGGAGGATCCCACGGGCTCGGCCGTGCCCACGCCCTGACCCGGGCCCGTCGGCGCTCCGGAGCCTCCTCGCGCCCCGACCCGCCCGAGAGACGCCGACTCGGGCCGCGACCCCGCGGGGCCGGTGTACAACCGTGCCATGACAGCGCACTCGGGCAAGGTGGTCTGCGACCTCACGATCTCGGCCGACGGATACGCGGCCGGCCTCGACCAGACGGAGGAACGCCCTTTCGGAAGCGACGGAGGCGACGGCACGGGCGAAAGGCTGCACGCATGGATGTTCGACCATGC
This sequence comes from Streptomyces sp. BK208, assembly GCF_004364245.1. Lineage (GTDB taxonomy): Bacteria > Actinomycetota > Actinomycetes > Streptomycetales > Streptomycetaceae > Streptomyces. The sequence goes on from NZ_SOAV01000013.1 coordinate 56,325, forward strand.
CGACGAGAACCGTGCCGAGGTCGCCGGGATGGCCGCGGCCGAGGCGTTCATCATGGGACGCAACATGTTCGGCCCGGTACGGGGCGCCTGGGACCGGCAGTGGAACGGCTGGTGGGGTGAGACTCCGCCCTTCGGCGCCCCCGTCTTCGTGCTCACCCACCACGCGCGCGAGCCGCAGCCGATGGGCGGCGGGACCACGTTCCACTTCGTCACCGACGGCATCGAGTCGGCGCTGGCACGCGCACGCGCCGCGGCGGGGGGCGGCGACATCGCCGTCCTGGGCGGAGCGACCACCGTCAACCAGTACCTCGCCGCCGGGCTGATCGAGGAGCTGCGGCTGCACATCGTGCCGTTCACCCTCGGGGCGGGCACGCGCCTGTTCGACGGCGTTCCGCCGCTGACGTTCGAGCAGACGGCCGTACGGGCGGCGACCTCGGTCACCCACCTGACCTACCGCGTGGTGAGCTGAGCCGGCGGCCGGGAACAGCGAGCCCGGCACGCGCCGTTGCACAGGCGGAGAGACCGGCCGCCGGCCGCACGCCGCCGTACCCGGAGTCCGACCTAAGTCTGATGGAGGACAGTTTCATGACCGACCGACCCTTGACGCTCATGGCCGTGCACGCCCACCCCGACGACGAGGCCACCGGCACGGGCGGCGTCCTCGCGCGATACGCGGCGGAGGGCGTCCGCACGGTGCTCGTGACGTGTACCGACGGCGGATGCGGTGACGGACCGGGGGGTGTGAAGCCGGGCGACCCGGGCCACGATCCGGCGGCCGTCGCCTCCATGCGCCGTCGTGAACTGCAGGAGAGCTGCGAGGTCCTGAAGATCAGCGCCCTCGAGACGCTGGACTACGCCGACTCCGGCATGATGGGCTGGCCGAGCAACGACGCCCCCGGGTCCTTCTGGCGGACCCCCGTCGAGGAGGGCGCCGCGCGACTGGCCGAACTCATGCGGCACTACCGGCCCGACGTGGTCGTCACCTACGACGAGAACGGCTTCTACGGCCACCCCGACCACATCCAGGCGCACCGCATCACCATGGCGGCCCTCGAGATGACGGGGCTGACGCCGAAGGTGTACTGGACGACGATGCCCCACTCGATGATGCGGCGTTTCGGCGAGATCATGCGCGAGTTCAACGAGGACATGCCGGAGCCGGACCCCGCCGAGGTCGCCGCGATGGCCGAGATCGGCCTCCCCGACGACGAGATCACCACCTGGGTGGACACCCTCGCCTTCAGCGGCCAGAAGTTCGACGCGCTGGCCGCGCACGCCAGCCAGGGCGAGAACATCTTCTTCCTCCGGATGGGCAAGGAGAGGTTCGGCGAGTTGATGGGCACGGAGACCTTCCTGCGGGTCCGGGACACCACCGGCGCGGACGTACCGGAGACCGACCTCTTCGCCGGACTGCGCTGACCCCCGGCCGACGGAGACCGTGAGGAACCCCGGGTCCGGCGCTGCCCGGGCTGCTAGCCTGCGGCCATTGCCAGACCTGGGACCCGCCGCCCGGCCACCGGATCCCAAGGGCGCGCGGATGCCCTGCACTTGGCCCACAGGTTCGCAGCTCTGTGTGAAGCTTTGCCCATGAGTCATCCGAGTGAAGAAGTCAGGGCCAGACTGCAGACCGACCGTCCGCACTCCGCCCGTGTCTGGAACTACCTGCTGGGCGGCAAGGACAACTATCCCGTCGACAGCGAGGCCGGCGAGGTCATCCTGACGACGTTCCCCGAGTTCGCCGCCGTCGCCCGGCTGCAACGACGGTTCCTGGCACGCGCGGTGCGCTTCCTTGCGGGCGAGGCCGGCATCCGCCAGTTCCTCGACATCGGCACCGGACTGCCCACCGCGGACAACACGCACGAGCTGGCCCAGCGCATCGCGCCGGAGAGCCGCATCGTGTACGTGGACAACGACCCGCTCGTCCTCACCCACGCCCAGGCCCTCCTCACCAGCAGCCCGGAGGGTGCCTGCGCCTACATCGACGCCGACGTCCGGGACCCGGAACGCATCCTGGCCGAAGCCGCCAAGACCCTGGACCTCAGCCGTCCCGTCGGGCTGACCATGCTCGGGATCCTGGGGCAGATCTCCGACGCCGAGCGTCCCGCGGAGCTGGTCGGCGCGCTGCTCTCGGGGCTGCCCACCGGCAGCTACCTGGCCCTGAGCGACGGAACCAACGGCAACGAGGCCCTCAACAGGGCGGTCGAGGTCTACAACGGGCAGTCGGCCAACACCTACCACCTGCGCTCACCGGAAGAGATCGCGACCTACTTCGCCGGACTCACCCTGGTAGAGCCGGGCGTCGTCTCCACGGCCACCTGGCGTCCGGACACCGACCCGTCCGAGGAGTCCACGGCCGACGTGTCCGTCTGCGGAGTCGCGGTCAAGAACTGATGTGCCCTGCCCCGCGGCGCCGACCGGGGCGGGACTCCGGATCCGACCGGAGCCCCGCCGCGGGGCGGCTCAGCTCGTCGGGAAGTTGTCCGCGGTGCTGATCCGGCTCTTCAGCAGGGACCCGGACTCCGTCAGCACGCCGCTGCTGCTGTAGTCGGTGCCGTTGCAGGTGCCGGGCTTGAGGGCCGCGCTGCCCTCGTCGGCGTCGGAGTACGTCCAGTTCGCGTAGCTGATCTGCAACCGGTCGAGCAGGTCCAGCCACGCGGTGCTGCTCGACCGGTCCACCGCACCGCCGCCGGTGGCGCTCACCGTGCCGAACTCCGTCACGAACAGGGGCAGCTGGGAGGCCGCCCGGCTCACGGCCGCGCGGTAGTTGTCCTTGTGGCTCGCGGCGTAGAAGTGGAACGTGTACATGATGTTGGTCGCGTTCACGGGGTTGTTGACCACCTCGGTCTCGCTGGAGCCGTCCGAGACGCCCAGCGAGGACCAGCCCCGGGTGCCGACGATGACGACGGCGTCCGGGTCGGCGGCCCGGATCACCGGGATGACCTGTTCGGCGTAGTTCTTGATGGCCGACCAGCTCACGCCGTTGGGCTCGTTGGCGATCTCGTAGATCACGTTCTTCTTGTCCGCGTTGCGGGCGGCGACGGAGGAGAAGAACGTCTTGGCGCGGTCCAGGTTGAAGTTCGGGTCACCCGGCGTCAGCGTGTGGAAGTCGATCACCGCGTACATGCCGCGTTCCTCGGCCTCGTCCACCAGGCCGTTCACCCGGCTGGTGAACCCTGCCGGGTCGGTCTCGTAGCCGTCCTCCTGCACGTACATGGCGATGCGGAGCAGGTCCGACTTCCAGTCCTCGGCCAGTGCGTCCAGGGAGGCGTCGTTGTAGCACTGGCTGAACCACTGGATGCCGTGCGTGCTCATGCCGCGGAGTTGCACGGGCCGGTTGTACTGGTTGCACAGGTGCACGCCGCAGACGTGCAGCTGCCCGTTGACGGCGACCGGGGTCCCGGTCGCGGGCGGGTCGGTCGGCGGGTCCGTCGGCGGATCGGTGACGGAGCCGGTGCAGGTGACGCCGTTGAGGGAGAAGGACGTGGGGACCGGGTTGGAACCCGAGAAGGACCCCACGAATCCCAGGTCGGCCGATGCGCCGGTGGACAGGGTGCGGTTCCAGTCGACCCCGTTGGCCTGGACGGTGGTGCCGGACTGCGACCAGGTCGCGTTCCAGCCCTGGACGACCTTCTGCCCGGCGTTCGGCATGGTGAACTTGAGCGTCCACCCGCTGACGGGAGCACCCAGGTTGGTGATCTTCACGCCGGCCTGGAAGCCGCCGTCCCACTGGCTGGTGATCGTGTATGCGGCCGTGCAGCCGGCCGCCGCCTGCGCCGGAGGTCCGGCGAGCGCGGTGAGGCCGACGACCGATGCGGCGGTCGCGAGTAGGGCCAAGAGGCGTTTCAACGCTTCCTCCTTGAGTGGCATGAGCATGTCAGGACATGATGGGAGCGCTCCCAAAGGCCATCGGGCCGAGACCGTACACCTGCGTGCCGGTGTGCGACAGGTGTTGAACCGTCGAACTGTTCCCGATCCGCCACGGACCGCGGGCCGCTACGGCGCGGACACCTCGGCGGCCGTGCCCGGAGGGCCCCTACATGTGCCGATCGGTGTAGTGCCCGCGGAGCAGGTCCGCCCCCCAGTCGTGACGGACGTGGCGCCAGACGGAGTGGGCGTGGTTGCCGTCGTCCTGCGTGTTGTCGTACTCGATCAGGAAATCCGGGGCGCGCACGCAGTAGTAGTGGCGGTCCCCGGGTTCGAGCCCACCGGCCCAGGCGAAGGAGAGGGTGTCCAGCCCGCGGGTCACCGCGTCGGACCAGCACTCGTCCGCGTACGCCGCCGGCGCGCGGTCCAGATAGCGGCGCACCAGCCGCTCCAGGAGGCGCTGTCGGCCGGGCGCCATGCGGGCGTAGGGGAGACCGTCCGGCAGCAGCCCCGGGTCGGCGAACGGATCGTCTCGGGTCAGGATGTCGTCCGGCGGCGTGGCGGCGAAGACCGCGGTGGCCCGCGCGGTGCCCCGCAGACCGGTGATCAGCTCCCTGGCCAGGTCCTCCTCCGGGCCGAGGAGGCGGAAGCCCGCCCGTGGGCCGCTGTCGATGCGCGCCGGTTCCGAGCCGACGAAGTGCGGTGTCACGCGGATCCCGGCCGCCGTGACCAGCACGTGTACGGCGAGGTGGTGGCCGTTCATGCGCCAGCCCCACGGGCCTTCCCCGTCCGGGTCGCCGAGCAGCCGTACCCAGTAGCGGTCCGCGCCCGGGGACCCCGGCCGGCCACGACGGTGCCGCTCCACCTCGATCGCCCCGCGCACCAGCTCCGCGCCCGTCGCGCTGTGCGCCGTGGCCAGGAGGGCGTCGAGCGCCTCGCGCTGCCGGTCGTCCAGACCTTCCGTGCGGAGCCCGGGGCGCGGCCCCGGCAGATAGGTCCACTCGCGCAGCTCGGGCGCGTCCAACCGGCCGGGTGCCGTGCGCAGTTCACGCACCTGCTCGGGCTCCAGGACGGCGAGCAGCGCACGTACCGCCTCCCGCGTCGCACGGGACACGTCCTGCGCAGGGATCCCGGTCACGCCTCTCCTTCCGCCGACGGCCACGGTGCCGGCGGCGGGGTTCATTCTGCGCGGGACACCGCGCGGTGTCATGCGTCCGGGCTCAGTGTGGCGCCGGTGCGGGGTGGAGGGCGTTGGCGACGGTGCAGCCGCCCTCTCCGGGCATCCGCTGGATGCGGGGTGGCGCCCACACCTCGGTGGCGCCGGGCGCGACGCGGGCCAGCAGGCAGTCCTGCGGGTCGAAGTGGTTGCCCTCGACCGAGAGCAGGACGCCCACCCGGTCGCCCTCCGCCTTCACCTCGGTGCGGATTCCCGCATCGAGGTCGAGCGAGGCGAGTGCGCGCCGCACTTCGGCCTCGTCCGCCCGGCCGCCCGACGGGACCCGGGGGAGCGCCGCCCGCAGTTCCCCGTCGGGCAGCCGGGGCGGCTCGGGCGGCGGGGCGAAGGTCATCGGGGGGCCGTCCGGGCAGTCCACGTCTTCAGGTCGCGCACGCCACCGCGACGTGGGGGACACCCGCACCGTGAAGCAGCGCCGCACGGTGATCTCCTCGATGTCGAACCAGCTGTTGTAGGCCGAGCCTGACGTACGCAGGACCAGGTGGACGCCGTCCCCGTCGTGCGTGGCGGCACCCGTCACCCGCATCACCTCCACCCCGTCGATGAGGGAGGCGGCACGCCCGACCTCCTCCGCCGTGCGGGGGCGCTGACCGTACAGCTTCTCGCCCGCCCGCTGCGCGACCTCCCGGGCGGCGTCCGTCGCCTCGGCCTCCGAGGACTGGGCCGGCCCGCAACCGGCGACGCACAGCAACAGCGGGACGGCGAGCAGTGTGCGACGCATGTGTACACCCTCTCCGGTGTCCCGTGCGGCGGGCCTCCGACCGCGTGTCGACCGGGCCACGTGATCGTACACACCTTCGATGCGGGGCCGAGCGGCTCTCGGGCCGGAACGTCGTCCCCGTCTGTAGGGTGCGGCGATGACACGTAGCGAGCGGCTCGCGGAGCAGCTGGACTGGTACTGGCACAAGAACCTGCGGCCGCGGCTGGACGGCCTCACCGACGAGGAGTACTTCTGGGAGCCGGTGCCCGACTGCTGGAGCGTCCGCCCCCGCGGTACGTCGGCCGCACCGATGCCGGCGGGTTCGGGGGAGTGGACGATGGACTTCGCGTCCCCCGAACCGGTGCCGGCGCCGGTGACCACGATCGCCTGGCGGCTGGCGCACGTCATCGTCTCGTGCCTGGGTTACCGGGTCGGGTGGTACTTCGGCGGCCAGGACGTCGACTCCGACACATTCCCCTACGCGGGGACCGCTGACGAGGCGCTGAAGCAGCTCGACGAGATGTACGGGAGATGGAACGCGGGCGTCCGCGAACTCTCGGACGCCGACCTGGAGAATCCGCCCGCGGTGGGTCCCGAGCCGTATCCCATGGAGAACAGGGTCCTGCACGTCAACAGGGAACTGATCCATCACGGCGCCGAGATCTCCCTGTTGCGCGACCTCTACAGCCGGCAGGAGGGAGCAGTGACGCGATGAGATCGGCACTCCGGTATCCGCACGTCACCCCCTTTCCGGCCGCGGCAATTCGCAGCAGGAGCAGGGAATGTGACGAGCCGTAGGTGTGAAAGGACACCCAGGGGCAACACGAAGGTCACCGAAGGAGAAACTCAACCGATCTACGACAGCCCGGGAGAAAACATGGCGACCTACAGCAGAACAGACACCCGAAAGGGCGGCAGGACCAGCGGACTGGCGATCGCCGGACTGGTCTGCGGCATCGTCGGACTCTTCATCCTGCCGATCGTCCTGGGCCCGCTCGCGATCGTCTTCGGTGCCGTGGCACTGCGGCAGACCGGTTCCGCGATGGCCAAGTGGGCGATCGGCCTGGGCGTGGTCGACATCCTGCTCATGATCGTGATGTTCGCTGTCGCCGCCAACAACGGAGGCAGCTTCTCCTGGCACATCGGCTGACTCAGCTCCACCGGCCTTCACCACGGGGCCCGCGCCGCTTCCCGGAAGCGGCGCGGGCCCCGTGGTGTGCGTCGGTGCGGCACCGGTCCTCCGGCTTCCGCCGGGCTGCCGAGGTCGGTGTTACTTTCGGCCGCCAAGTACGCCGTACTGCGCCCCGGCAGAACCTCCCCGGGTGACATCTCCGAGGCCCCGTCCGGGGCCGCGTTAGGGTGCGGGCCATGCACTCCACCACCCTGCGCGGCATCACCGTCCGCTACGAGGACTCCGGGCCCGGGGACGGCCTGCCGGTGCTCCTGATCCACGGCCACCCCTTCGACCACACCCTCTGGGCACCGCAGGCCGACGCGCTGGCCGACGCCGGGTACCGGGTGATCACCCCCGATCTGCGCGGTTACGGCGGCAGCGGGGTCACTCCGGGCAAGGTGCTCCTCGCCGACTTCGCGGACGATCTCGCCGCGCTGCTCGACGAGTTGGCAATCGAGCGGGCCGTGGTCGGCGGGGTGTCCCTGGGCGGTCAGATCAGCATGGAGTTCCGTCTCCGGCACCCGGGGCGGGTGCTCGCCCTGGTCCTCTCCGACACCTCCGCCCCCGCCGAGACCGAGGAGGGCAAGGAGGTCCGCAACCGGATGGCCGACCGGCTGCTCGCCGAGGGGATGAGCGGTTACGCGGACGAGGTGATCGGCAAGATGCTCGCGTCGTACAACGTGGCCGCGCTGCCGGAGGTCGCAGAGCGGGTGCTCCGGATGATGCGCGCCACCGACCCCGAGGGCGCTGCGGCGGCCCTGCGCGGACGGGCCGAACGGCCGGACTACCGGCCGGTGCTGACGGAAGTGGGCGAGCCCGTCCTGATCCTGGTCGGTGCCGACGACGTGTACACGCCGGTCTCCGCGGCGGCGGCGATCCGCACGCTGGTCCCGCACGCCGTCCTGACGGTGATCGAGAAGGCCGGCCACCTCCCCGGCGCGGAGCGGCCCGCCGCGTTCAACGCGGCCCTGCTCGACTTCCTGGGCACGGTCGCGGACCGCGGCTGACCCAGGAGAGGAGACAGACCGTCCGGCCACCCTCGGGAGGGGACGGCCGGACGGCGTACACGGCTCCCGTGAGGTCCACTGGCGATGCCTCAGCTCCTCCCGGCCCCGGCCGAACCGGCACATGCTCCGCCGGGCAGAACCTAGCGCTGTGCGATCGCCTTCACGGCGGTCAGGTCCTCCCCGGTCAGCTCCGCGACGCGGTGGGCGGGCACGCCTGCCGCCAGGGCGCGGACGAGCAGTGCCTCCCGCCCCTCGACGCGGGAGCGGTAGGCCAGCAACTCCTCCTCCAGAGCCCCGACGTCCTGGGGAGCGGCGTGCTGGCGGACCCGGCTCAGCTCCTCGTCACCGAGGGGGACCGGGAGCCGTTCGGCCCCCTCGGGGATGGCCGAGGTCTCCTCGGGAGGCAGGAGGCGAAGATCCGGGGACGACACCGTCACCCCCTGGGCGTCCAGCCACCCGCGCACCGCGGGCGTGTCCAGGCAGGCGATGTCCGCCATCGCCGCCAGGGGCACGCCGAGCGTCGAAGCCGTGCCGTTCAGCAGCACAAGGTAGGCGTCATCGGTCATCCTCGGTTCCTCACGGGAGTAGGGGGTGGTGTCCTCACGGCCACACCTCTACCCTGTGCCGGCGGTCTCACCGGCTCCCACACGCCGGACACGGGCGTCGCACCCGGGCCCGGGACGGAGCCCCGGCCGGGTAGAGGGCGAGCGAGGTTCTCCTCCGCGACAGCGGGGCCCGCCGGGTGCGGCCGATCCTGCCGTGCTGTCGTGGCGCCGGGCAACCGTCCCGGTCATCGGCCGGGTGTACCGCGTGTATCCGGGGGTAAAGGCTCTCGATGTGACTGGGGAACGAATGACGGCCGTCGTGATGGAGCCCGATCCGGCGGCGTGGGGCGGCACAGCACCGGAGCGCGGCTCGCTGCGTACGAGCGTGGCCCTGGAGGGGACCGCCGGCATCGCCGAGGCTCGTCGGACGGCCGACGCCTTCCTCGACCGGGCGCGGAGCGAGCACGGCGTGTTCGTCGCGCAGCGCGCCCGGGACCTGACCCGGCTGGTGGTCAGCGAACTCGTCACCAATGCCCACAAATACGCCCCCGGCCCCGCGCTGATGGATCTGCACCTGCACGATGGCACGGTGGAGGTCGCCGTGTGGGACTCGGGACCGGCGCTGCCCATCGCCCGTGCCGCGGACGCCGGCCGGGTGGGACAGCACGGTCTCGAGATCGTGATGGCGGTCGCCCAGGGCTTCGAGGCGCGGCGGGAACCGGTCGGCAAACGGATCATCGTTCGCCTCTCCCTGGAAGACGACCCGCACGACGTCACCCCGGCACGCCGCCTGGGGTAGGACTTCGGCCCGGTGGGCGACCGTCAGTCCCCCTGATGACGAAAAGGAGGCATGAACGGCCCCGAACGGAGCAGACGAGGTTCGTCGGCGTGGGCCGGCACACCGCGGGGTGGGTTTCACCGGGAGGGCACATCATGACGACGACGACCGCACGGGCCACTGAGCACGCCACTACGGCCATGCCGGAGATCTCGGACCCGTCCAAGGTGGCGCCCAAGGACGCGCGGGAGTTGTCGAAGCTGTTCTTCGGGCAGCTGACGGTGCTGGAGGAGGGCACGCCCGAGTACCAGTACGCGCGCAACACGCTGATCGAGATGAACATGTCCCTGGTCCGCTTCGCGGCCGGCCGGTTCCGCAGCCGGGGCCCGGAGGAGATGGAGGACATCGTCCAGGTCGGCATGATCGGACTGATCAAGGCCATCGACCGGTTCGAGCTGACCCGCGAGGTCGAGTTCACCTCCTTCGCGGTGCCCTACATCGTCGGCGAGATCAAGCGGTTCTTCCGGGACACCTCCTGGGCGGTGCACGTGCCCCGCCGTCTGCAGGAGGCCCGCGTCCAGCTGGCCCGGGCCACCGAGGAGCTGCGCACCCGCCTGGGCCGCACCCCCACCACCCGCGAGCTGTCCGAGCTGATGAGCCTGCCGGAGGACGAGGTGGTCGAGGCGCGGCTGGCGGCCAACGGCTACAACTCCGCCTCCCTGGACGCGGCCATCAACGGCAGCGAGGACGGCGAGTCGGCCCTCGCCGACTTCATCGGCACCGAGGACGCCGCGCTGGCCCTGGTGGACGACTTCCACGCCCTGGCCCCGATGATCGCGGAGCTGGACGAGCGCGACCGGCAGATCATCCACTGGCGGTTCGTCGAAGAGCTCACCCAGAAGGACATCGGCGAGCGCCTCGGCGTCTCCCAGATGCACGTCTCCCGCCTGATCTCGCGGCTGCTGACCCGCCTGCGGGAAGGCATGCTCACCGAGGGCTGACGACCCCGGCCGGGGCCGCGGGCCCTCCGACCCGACCGCCGCGCGTCCGCCAGGCCGGTCCGAACAGACCGGGCCGGCTCCGCCCCGCTCACTGCTGTCACTCCACGATCGCGCATGCGCGTGCACACGTAAGAAAGGGAAGTGCGATGACGACTGTCCAGGAGGCGTCGTCGGCCTCGGTTGCCTCCGCGGACGACCACGGACGCCCGGACGAGCGCGCCGTACGCATACGGCGCCGGCTGGAGCGTCTGATCGGTATCGCGGCGACCGAGGGGAACGCCCTGTCCGCCCTGCGCAACGGGAACGAGATCTTCCCGGCCATGCTCGACGCCATCCGGTCCGCCGAGCACACCGTGGACATGATGACGTTCGTGTACTGGAAGGGCGACATCGCCCGCGACTTCGCCCACGCGCTGGCGGAGCGCGCGCGAGCGGGGGTGCGCGTACGCCTGCTGCTGGACGGCTTCGGCAGCAGGCTCATCGACAGCGACCTGCTGGCGGAGATGGACCGGGCGGGCGTCCTGGTGTCCTGGTTCCGCAAACCGGCACACCTGTCGCCCTTCAAGCAGAACCATCGCTGCCACCGCAAGGTCCTGGTCGTCGACGAGGAGGTGGCCTTCACCGGCGGTGTCGGCATCGCGGAGGAGTGGTGCGGCGACGCCCGCAACCCGCAGGAGTGGCGGGACACCCACGTCGAGGTCCGCGGGCCGGCCGTCGACGGTGTCGCGGCCGCCTTCGCACAGAACTGGGCCGAGTGCCACGACGAACTGTTCGACGCACGCGACCGGTTCACCGGCCACCGCCCCCAGGGTGACGCGGTGGTCCAGGTCGTGCGCGGATCGGCGAGCTTCGGCTGGCAGGACATGCAGACGCTCGTCCGGGTCATGATCGAATCGGCCGAGGAGCGCTTCCGGCTGGCCACCGCCTACTTCTCCCCGGACGCCTACTTCGTCGAACTCCTGTGCGCCGCCGCACGGCGCGGGGTCGAGGTGGAGATCCTGCTGCCCGGCCCGCACACGGACAAGCGCGTCTGCCAGCTGGCAGGGCAGCACCACTACGAGGAACTGCTGGCCTGCGGAGTGAGGATCCACCACTATCAGCCGACGATGATGCACGCCAAGGTGATGACCGTCGACCGTACGGCTGCCCTGGTCGGTTCGACCAACTTCAACCGGCGCTCCCTCGACCACGACGAGGAAGTCATGCTCGCCGTGCTCGACGCGGAGTTCACCGCCACCCTGGACCGGCACTTCGAGGCCGACCTGGCGGTCAGCGAGCCGATAGAGGGCGGCCGCTGGAGACGGCGGGCCGCGCTGCAACGCGTTCGCGAGGCCGCCGTCCAGCCCATCCGCCGGTTCCTGTAACGGTCTCCCGCGGCACTCCGCCCCCCGGGGAGGCCCCGGCGGGCGTCGAGCGGGTCAGCGCCCCAGGGAGGAGATGGCGGCCTCGGCGCTGTCGTGGAAAGTGAAGACCTGGTCCAGCCCCACCACTTGGAAGATGCGCATCTGGTCCGGTCCCACGCCCGCCAGGCTGAGTGGCGTGGCGGTCGCCTGCGACCGCTGGTAGGCGGTGAGGAGAACCGTGATGCCGGTGGAGTCGCAGTAGGTCAGACCGGCCAGGTCGAGGACCACGCCGTTCTCCTCGAACGGCGCGTCCTTCACGGCGCGGTTCAGGTAGTGAGCGGTGTGGTGGTCCAACTCGCCCGACACCTCCAGCACGTACGGCCCCCCGGACGTCTGGTGCGGGGTGACGGTCAAGAGGTGGTCGGAGTCGGTCACCGGGTCTCCTGGATCCTGTTAGCTGGGGCACGAACGTGGTGGCCCTGACGAACTGCTATTCGGGCAGCATACCGATGACCTGCCGGAAACCTCCGGTGCCGTCGACGGGCGGGGGCCGAGCGGCTCAATCGGGGGCCGGAGAGCCGCCGGGTTCCGGGCCGCGGACCGTGGCCATGTCGCCGAGCCCCGAGACCGTCAGGACCGGTTCCAGCAACGGGGGCGCGATCAGTTCGAGGCGGGCCGCGTGGGCGAACAGCACGCTCAGCCCCGCACTGTCCAGGTACTCGACCGAGGTCAGGTCGACCACGACCGGTCCCGGTGTCTCGTCCAGTGCCCTGGCGAGGACCCCACTGTTGCTCATGTCGATCTCACCGGCGGCGGTCAGCCGGGGACGGCCGTCGGAGTACCGGCCGGAGGTGATGGAGAGCGGAGTGGTCATCAGGCGATCCTCGTGTGCATGTCGACGACGGTGCCGGACGGGCCGGGAGTGATGGTGACATGTTGCATCAGGGCGCGCATCAGCTTGACCCCGCGGCCGCGGTGCGCGTTCTTCTCCGGACGGGGGGTCTTCCAGCGGCCGCTGTCGGCGACGGTCAGGCGCAGATCGTCGACGAGGGCCTCGGCCCGGAGGTGGATGGTCTCGCCGGGGGCGTCGCGGTGGCCGTGCTCGATGGCGTTGGCACACGCCTCTCCGACCGCGACCAGGACGTTCTGCACGGTGCGGGGCGGCAGGTCGCATCGGCCGAGCCAGGTGCGCAGGGCGTGCCGGACGGGGGCGAGACGGGACGACTCGGCAGGGAAGGACAACTCCAGCGGAGCGGGATGGCGGTACAGGAGCAGGGCCACGTCGTCGTCGAACCCGTCTTCGGGCGCCAGCCGGTACATCAGGTGCGCGGCGAGACCGTCCACGGCGGTGCCCCGTCCTTCCCGGACGGCTTCGCAGGCCTGCTCGATGCCCTCGGTGAGGGCGTGGCGGCGTCGTTCGACGAGGCCGTCCGTGTACAGCAGCAGGGTGGCGCGGGCGGGTACGGTGCACTCGCCCTCCGGCCGGGCCCGGCCCGGGCGGACGGCCAGCGGAGTGGAACGGCCTTCCTCCAGGAGCACGGTGGTGCCGTCGGCACGGGCGAGTATGCCGGGCGGATGCCCGGCGCTCGAGTAGACCAGACGTCCGCTCTGCGGATCGAGGACCCCGCAGAAGACGGTGGTGCACGGTGCGCCGGAGATGCCCGCGGCGAACGTGTCCAGCGCCGTCAGGGTCCGCCCGGGACTCCCGTCCTGCAGCAGCAGGGCCCGGCAGGCGCTGCGCAGTTGGCCCATGACCGTCGCCGCCTGCAGACCGCGTCCGACGCAGTCGCCGACCACGATGCCGATGCGGCCGTCGGGCAGGGACACGGTGTCGTACCAGTCACCGCCCACTTCGAGGGGCCGGGTCGCCGGCTCGTACCGGACGGCGAATCCGTCCGGCAGCCGGGAGGGCCCGAGGAAGGAGCGCTGCAGGGTGATCGCCGTCTCGCGCTGCTGGTCGATCTGGTGGGCCCGCGTCAGCCCCTGGGCGAGGTGACCGGCCAGCAGGGTCAGCAGCAACTGGTCCTCGTCGGTGAACGACCGGCTGCCGCCCAGGTCGACCCAGAGGGCCATGGTGCCTTCGGGATGCTCCAGGAGGATGCCGGCCCCGGTGCCGTCGGTCGTCGGGCTCAGCAGGGCCCCCGTACACAACTCGGCCAGCCACACGCGGCGCTCGGCGCTCAGCTCCTCCCACGACGAACCGTCGGTGGCGGTGAGCGAGGGAACGTCGCCGTGACCGAAGACCGCGGCCGTCGCGCACTCGGCGCGCCACAGGGTCCGCAGCTCGTTCAGGGCGGCGGTCAGCGCCTCGGACAGACTGGTGGCCCGGGACAGGCCGGTGGTCAGCGCGGCCACCGCCGTCTCGCGCTGCACCGCGTAGTGCTCGGCCGTCACGTCGCGGAACGTCCCCACGACGACGGTGCGCCCCGTGTCGGGATCCTGCGCCTGGGCGAAGGTGGCGGTGACCCACAGACGGTGCCCGTCCCGGTGGGTGACCGGAATCGTGTACGTGCCCCGGGAGTTGCCCATGAGCTGCCCGAAGGACTCGCCGACCAGCCGGTGTGCCTCGGGGTCGGTTGCGGCGTCCGGCCACCACGGGTGGGACGGCGGGTAGGGCAGGCCGTCGGCGCCGTAGCCGATGATGTCCGTGAACGCCGCGTTGATCTCGATGACGGCGCCGTCCTCGTCGCAGACGAAGAACGCCTCCTGGAGCGATTCCACGAGCGCGGTGCGCCAGCGCGCCTGGTGCCCGCGCAGCCGCGCCAGTTCGATGTTGGCCCGGACCCGGGCCAGCAGTTCGGCTGCGGCGAACGGCTTGACCAGGTAGTCGTCGGCACCGGCGTGCAGCCCCTCGACGGAGTCCTCCTGCCCGGCCCGCGCGGACAGGAGCAGCACCGGGACCGACGCGGTGCGCGGGTCGGCGCGCAGCGCGCCGACGAGTTGCAGACCGTCGAGACGCGGCATCATCACGTCGCTGATGACCAGGTCGGGTGCGTCCGAGCGGACGGCCTCCAGCGCCTCACCACCGTCGGTCACCTCCTCGACCCCGTACCCGTCGGCGGTCAGCAGCCGGGCGAGGTACTGCCGCATGTCGGCGTTGTCGTCGGCCACCAGTACACGCGCCGGTGCGGCCGGCGACACCTGAGGGGTGCCGGCCCCGGCCGGAGCGGCCGGGTACGAGCCGGACAGAGCCTCCGGGGCTTCCGCGGGCAGCCAGCGCAACGCCTCCTCCAGGTACGGATCCGCCGCGGCGGACACCCTGGAGCCGGCCGCCCCGGTGACGATCGACTCGGCCGGGAGGTGGGCGGTGCCGAAGGGGAGGCGGACAAGGAAACGGGTGCCCTCGCCCTCGGTGCTGTGGGCGGTGATCGTGCCGCCGTGCAGCGAGACCAGCTCCCACACCAGTGCCAGGCCGATTCCGCTGCCCTCGTTGGAACGCGACCGCACCTTCTCGATCCGGTGGAACCGCTCGAACAGCCGCGGCAGTTCGGCTTCCGGCACCCCGATCCCGGTGTCGGCGACCGTGACGACCGCCTGGCCGTCCTCCGCCCCGACGCCGATGCGCACGGAGCCGTCGAAGGTGAACTTCAGCGCGTTGCTGAGGAGGTTCAGCACCACCTTCTCCCACATGCCGCGGTCGATGTACACCGGTTCGGGCAGGGGGGCGCAGTCGACGTGGAAGGCAAGTCCGGCCCGGTCGAACGCGGACCGGAAGAGACTGGCCAGCTCGGTGGTTGCCGCGGCCAGGTCGACCGGCTCGTAGGCGGCCTGCATCCGGCCCGCCTCGATCCGGGAGAAGTCCAGCAGCGTGTTCACCAGCCTGCCCAGCCGCATCCCGTTGCGGTGGATCACCTCCACCTCCTCCCGCAGGCGGGCGTCGGCGTCCGCCAGCCGGCCCCGCAGTTCCTCCGCGGGGCCCATGATCAGGGTGAGCGGGGTGCGGAACTCGTGACTGATGTTGGAGAAGAACGTGGTCTTGGCCCGGTCCAGCTCGGCCAGCTCCTCCGCACGCCTGAGCTGCGCCCGATAACTGCGGGCGGAGGCGATGCCGGTGGCGAGGTGCCCGGCGGTCAGGGCGATGAACCCGCGGTAGTGGTCGTCCAGTGCGCGGTACCGGTTCAGACCCGCCACCAGGAAGCCGTACGGCATGTCTCCCTGCCGCAGCAGCGGGACGACGAGGGCCTGGGTGGGCGGCCTCTCCCAGTCGCCGCACGGCAGGTCGGAGAAGGGGGCTCCGTCCAGCTCGACCACCACGGACTCGGCACGGGCCAGACTCGCCGCGGGCCACACGGTGTCGGAATCGGCGAGGTCCAGCCAGGCGGGAGCGGCGGGATGCGTTCCGGTGACGCCGGTGGTGGCCACCAGCCTGGCCACTGCGCCGTCCTCGAAGAGGTAGGTCAGGGTGAAGGGCAGGTCCCGCCGGTTGCGGTCGAGCTGCCGGGCCGCGAAGGCCAGCATCTCGTCCTCCGTGCGGACCAGGTTCGGCTCGGAACCGAGGTCGCGCAGCGTCGCCATGCGGCGCTCGCCGAGGACCCGCTCCGTCTCCTCGCTGACCACGCACAGCATGCCGACCACCGCGCCGTCGTCGTCGCGCAGCGGGCTGTAGGAGAACGTGTGGTAGCTCTCCTCCGGGTAGCCGGAACGCTCCAGGAACAGGAGCAGTGCCTCGTCCCAGGTGGCCGAGCCGCTGCTGAGCACGGTGTCGATCCGCGGGCCGATGTCGTGCCAGATCTCCGCCCAGACCTCGCTCGCCGGCCGGCCCAGCGCCCAGGGGTACTTCTGGCCGAGCGTGTCACGACGGTAGGCGGCGTTGCAGAAGAACGTCAGGTCCGGTCCCCACGCCATCCACATCGCGAAGCGCGACGACAGCAGGATGCTGACCGCCGTCCGCAGACTCTGCGGCCAGCCGGACGGCGGCCCCAGCGGCGTCGACGCCCAGGCCACCGCCGCGAGGTCACGGCCCACCTCCGGGTCCGCCCCGAACACGGCGTGCCCGGCCGCCGTCGGGGTCCCGTGCTCAGTGCCCTCGGGTCGTACCACGCGACACCCTCCCATCCATGTCCGGCCGTCCCGCACCGCGGTGCGACTCAAGGCTTCCACCCCATCGGTCACGGCGATGACGGAGGCGAGGCCATCGTCGCAGACGGCTGTCCGCGATCGACCGGGACCTCGTCTTCCCGCCCCCGTCCGGCGCCGTGGGCGTCACTCCCGGGACCTGGGCGGTGTGCGCACGGCGAGCATGGCGACGTCGTCGTCGTTGTCGTCCGGCCGCACTCCGTCCAGCAGGGCGTCGCAGAACCGGGGGAGCGGACGGCGGGCGAGGGACGCCGCGTGCCGGCGCAGCCGGTCCAGCCCGCGGTCGATGGAACGGTGCGGAGACTCGACGAGGCCGTCGGTGTACAGCAGCAGCGTCGCCTGGGGCGGCAGAACCGTGACCATGTCGGGGCGCGGCCGGTCCGCCCCGGTGCCGAGGAGGATGCCGTGGGCGTCGTCCAGATAGCGGGCCTGGCCGTCATGGGTGACGAGCAGGGGCGGCGGATGGCCCGCGTTGGTCCACCGCAGGAGCCACAGACCGTCCTCACCGCGCGAGATCCTGCCGAGGATCATCGTCACCATGGGGACCTCGACGATGTGCATCACGGCCTCGTCGAGCTGCTTGACCACGGCACTGGGGTCGGCGGAGGGCTGGGACCAGGCGAAGGCGCGCAGCATGTTGCGTACCTGCGCCATGCCGGCCGCGGCGTCGAGATCGTGGCCGACGACATCACCGATGGCCAGCGCGTGGGAGCCGGGGGACAGGGTGAACGCGTCGTACCAGTCTCCGCCCACGGACGAGGCGTGCGGCGCGGGGAGGTACCTGGTCATCATCTCGAGCCCGGGCACGCTGGGGAGCTGGGGCAGCAGATGGCGCTGCATGGTCTCGGCGACCTTGCGCTGGCGCTGGTACAGGCGGGCGTTGTCCAGGGCGAGACCCGTGCGGCGGGTCAGGTCCTCCAGCAGCGGCAGGTCCCCCGCGGTGAACGGGGCAGGACGCTGGGAGCGGCCCAGGGTCAGGGCGCCGAGTACGTCCCGCAGACCCCGGATGGGCGCGATGATCGCCGAGTGCATGCCCGTCGCGGTGAAGAGACGGCGCTGTTCGACGGCGATCCCCGAGTCGGGCTCGCCCTGGTAGGTGGAGGGACCGGCGAGTGAGGAGGCGGCACCGCGCAGAGCCCTGGACAGCGGCATGGGGGACTCTTCCGGGACCGGCGGCATGGGACCTTGCAGATCCTCCCGCGCGATCAGGACGCCGTCCTTGTGCTCCATCACCAGCGTGCGCGTCACCTCGTCACGTTCGGTGAGCAGGTCGAACACCGCCCAGTCCGCCAGCCGGGGGACAGTCAGGGCCACCATCCGGTGCAGCGCCTCGTCCACGTCCAGCGTCGACGTGAGCCGCGTGGTCGTCTCCGCCAGCAGGGCCAGCCGCTCCAGTTCCGTCAGGGGAGCGGTGTCCTCTCCATCGTTCTTGGCGAGTTCCACCTTGGGCTGCTCGTACAGGAGCACGAGCCCGCCCGGCGCCCCGGCGTCGAGTGCGAAGGGCGTGACGAACCAGGAGAGCGGGGCGAGGGAGCCGTCCCCCAGGACGAACCACCCGGAGTCGCCGTGCTCCGTGCAGCCTTCGAGCAGCGCCTTCCTCAGCGGGCAGCGGGTGCGGGGCATGGTGTGTCCGTGGTCGTCCCGGTGCAGCAGGTCGTGGAAGTCCTCCCCGACGAGCTCCACGAGGCTCCTGCCCAGCAGCCCCAGAGCCGCGTCATTGGCCGCGACGATGGCGCCGTCGTCGTCCAGCACGATGGCCGACGCCCTCATGGCGTCCAGCGGGATGCGGAACAGGGCATCGGGCCGCGGCCGGTTCCTGGGCACGGTGTAGTCGTCTTGCGTCCGGCCGTCGCGCCGCCGAGGACCGTCCATGACGGCATGCTGTCAGGGCATGCGGTGCCGTCGCAACAGGCGCCGGGGAGCGAGGCGCGCTCCGGAGGCGTCCTCCGGCACCGCGAGGCCTGCGGCGGCGCCGGTCCGTCACCGTTGTCCGCACTTCTCTCCCTATGCGCCTGGTGTGAAGAAGGTGGGCGGGACGGGAGATGATCCGCCCTCCTCGACGTGCGGTCGCCACGACCTGCGACAGTGGAGTGATGAACATCGAGCGCAGGAACAACGTCAGGGTCACCGGCAACCCGCTCGGGCGCACGGTGGTGCTGGCCCACGGATTCGGTTGTGACCAGAACATGTGGCGGCTGACGGTGCCGGCCCTCGTCGAGGACTATCGGGTGGTCCTGTTCGACTACGTGGGGTCGGGCCGCTCCGACCTGTCCGCGTTCACGGCGGACCGCTACTCCTCCCTGGAGGGGTACGCGCGCGACGTGGCGGAGGTCTGTGAAGCACTGGACCTGCGCGACGCGGTGTTCGTGGGCCACTCGGTGAGCGCGATGATCGGTGTGATGGCGGCCGGACTGGCCCCGTCGCGGATCGGTGCCCTGGTGATGGTCGCGCCGTCCCCGCGCTACATCGACGACGAGGGTTACCGGGGCGGGTTCAGCGCCGAGGACATCGAGGAGCTGCTGGCCTCCCTGGAGTCGAACTACCTGGGGTGGTCGGCGACGATGGCGCCGGTCATCATGGGCAACGCCGACCGGCCGGAACTGGGCGAAGAGCTGAAGAACAGCTTCTGCGCCACCGACCCGGACATGGCGCGCGTCTTCGCCCGGACCACGTTCATGTCGGATTCGCGGGACGACCTGAAGGGCGTGAGCGTGCCGACCCTGGTGCTGGAGTGCACGCAGGACGTCATCGCACCGCGGGAGGTGGGCGCCTTCGTGCACGGTGCCGTCCGGGGCTCGTCCCTGGTCACGCTGGACGCCACGGGACACTGCCCGCAGCTGTCCGCGCCCGAGGCCACCAACGCCGCGATCCTCGACTTCCTGGCGCGTGTGAAGTGATGTGCCGCACAGGGCAGCAACCCGAACCCTTCGAATCCGACAGCGGAGGGACGTCGGGAGAGGTCTTCGCCTCGCTGCTGGAGGACAGCGCCGACGACCTCTACGAGAGCGCGCCCTGTGGGTACCTGTCCACCCTGATGGACGGCACGATCGCCAAGATCAACAGCACGCTGCTGGGCTGGCTGGGCCTGGATCGGCAGAGTGTGGTGGGCCGGATGCGCTTCACCGACCTGCTGACCGTGGGCGGCAAGCTCTACCACGAGACGCACTTCGCGCCGCTGCTGCGGATGCAGGGCGAGATCGGCGGTATCGCCCTGGAACTGAAGGGTGCCGACGGCAGCCGCATACCCGTGCTCGTCTCCTCCGCCGTCAAGCGCGGCACGACCGGCGAGCCCCTGCTGATCCGGACCACCGTGTTCGACGCGCGGGACCGCCGGGCCTACGAGGAGGAACTGCTGCGGGCCCGGAAGGCGGCGGAGGAGGCGCGCGAACAGGCAGAGGCGGACCGGGCCCGGCTCCAGGACGCCCTGGCCGTGCTCCAGCAGTCACTGCTTCCCGCCAGCCTGCCGTCCGTACCGGGGATGGAGTCGGCGGTGCACTACCGCACGGCCTCTCCCGATCGTCTCGGAGGCGACTTCTACGACCTCTTTCCGAGCGACGGCGAGAGCTTCGCCTTCTTCCTCGGCGACGTCTGCGGGAAGGGACCCCAGGCCGCGGCAGTCACCTCGCTGACCCGCTACACCCTGCGTGCGGCCGCCCTGCACGATCCGGATCCCGTCGCCGCCCTGACCACCCTCAACAAGGTGCTCAACGAGCGGTACAACGGTGGGGACCCGCGCTACTGCACGGTCGTCTTCGGTCTCCTGGAGCCGGACCCGGAGGCCGGCACGGTCACCGTCCGCCTGGCCTCCGGCGGACACCCCTCCGCCCTGGTCCTCCGCGCCGACGGCACGGCCGAGTTCCTGCCGACGCCGGGCGGGCTGCTCGTCGGCGTCCTGCCCACGGCTTCCTTCACCGCAGCCACCACCGTCCTCGGCCCCGGGGACACCCTCCTGCTGTACACCGACGGTCTGACCGAGGCGCGGACCGGCGAGGACCGCACCAGCCTGTACGGCGAGGAGGCCCTGCTCGACTTCGCCGCCGGCCACGCCGGTGAGCCGCCGCACGCCGTGATCAAGGCGCTGACCGACCTGCTGGACGGCTTCGGGGACGGCCTCGACGACGACACGGCCCTGCTCGCCCTCGGTGTCCCCGCCGCCGGCCGCGAGGGTGACGACGCCGCATGAGCCAGCTGGAGATCATCACGCGAGAGGCCGCCCCCGGGCCCGTTCTGGAACTGCTCGGCGACCTCGACTACGACACCGCCGGCCGACTGCGGGCACTGCTCGCGACGCTTGCCCTGCGGCAGGGCAGCCGCCTGGTCCTGGACCTGGGGGGAGTGACGTTCTGCGACTCCAGCGGCATCACGGCGCTGATCGTCGCCCGCAACCACGCACTGGCCGCCCAGGCAGAGGTCGCGCTCGCCGACGTCCCCGACCACATCATGCGCGTGCTGCGCATCGTCGGCCTGGACCAGATCTTCCCCATCGAGCCCGGCAGCGCCGCCGCCATGTGACCCCGGTCAGAGCGTGGCGCCCCGTGACGGGAGCGCCGCGCTGCCCCTAGGGGGTGTCGTTTGGATCTTGCCGCGGTCGCGGGGTCCGGCACGCGTATCTGCGGCGTTGTCGTCACTCGCCGACGCTCCGCGTCGACTCCCTCCTCCGCCTTGCAGCTGCACGCACCAGACCCCCCGCTCGGGTCGACGACAGGGACCGCCGGCCTGATCCGAACGACACCCCCTAGCGCGCGCCGCTCGTCTCCGCGTGGCGGGAGAGGGTGGCGCCGTGCGACGGCCGTCCGCGATCGGTCTCGTCCTGTACGAGCAGGGACAGGAGCGAGGCCACGGTCAGGCCGGCTTCGGCGGGGTGGCGCAGCACCCTGTCCGGCTGGATGCGGTAGGTGTTGGTGCGGCCGTCGCGGGTGTGGGAGAGGTATCCGTCCTGTTCCAGGTCGGAGATGATCCGCTGGACGGCGCGCTCGGTGAGCCGGCAGTGGGCGGCGATGTCGCGGATCCGGATGTTCGGATTGTCGGCGATGGCCGCCAGCACGCGGGCGTGGTTGGTGACGAACGTCCATCCGAAGTGAGAATCACGTACCTCTGCCATGTACGGCATTCTACTAATCATCCCAGTGGGAAAATAGCCGGTCCTCCGCGATGCCGGCAGGACCGGCTCCGCGTCTCAGGCGGCCCGCATGCGCCCGCGTCCACCGCGGCGCTGTCGCGGGCGCCGGGGGACCTGCGCTTCGTCGAGAGCGAGGTCCTCGCCGGCCTCGGGATCACAGGCGGGGGCCATGAAGAGGTTCTGCCACTGCGGCTTGGCGGGAGGCATCCCGCCGTCGGCCTGCTCTCCGCGGTGGACCTGGGGGTGGTGCTGCATTCCTTGTTCCTTACTTCGCTGCTTCTTCGTGCTTGCGCTGCGCGCGGTTCCCGTCAACGGGCCGCACGGCGGGCGGACCGGTGGCGAAGCCACAGGGGCAGGGCGTACCAGGACAGCGCGAACCAGACCATCACGCCGCCGACGAGCAGTTTCGCCATGAACCCCGGCACCACGACGTGCAGGATCAGGAGCAGGGTGCAGCCGATGGTCACGGCCATCAGGAGCATCCCGCACATCATCAGCCGGTGTGCCACCTCGACCATCTCGTCCTTCATCCGCTGCCCCGAGAGGAAGCGGTGGATGGAGACCGGGGCGATCAGGCACGCGGTGGCCGTGGCGCCGGAGACGACGGTGGTGACGTAGACGGCGTGGTCGAAGGTGTCCAGGTCGTGGAAGAGGGGGGTGAAGGCGACGCTGAGCAGGAAGCCGAAGAGGATCTGGACTCCTGTCTGAGCGACGCGCGTCTCCTGCATGATCTCGTTCCAGCGGCGGTTGACCCGCTCGCGCGGCGTCTCCGGTGCTTCGTCCGCGGCCGTACCGCCGTGTCCTTCGCACGCGCAGCATCCGTCGGCCCTTGCCTCCGGTGTCTCGATCGACTCCGTCGTCATGTTCGTGTTCCCCCTCCCTTTGTGGACCGTTCATCTGCCCGTTGAAGCCGGTCGCATGCCGGACGCGGCGACGATGGCCGGGAAAGAGGTGCCTACCGCCCGTCCGTCGCCTTGTCGCCGGTGCCGGTCTTCCACGCCGGTCTGCTCGTGGACCCTCCGCGGTCGGTCTCGTCCTGTACGAGCAGGGACAGGAGCGAGGCCACGGTCAGGCCGGCTTCGGCGGGGTGGCGCAGCACCCTGTCCGGCTGGATGCGGTAGGTGTTGGTGCGGCCGTCGCGGGTGTGGGACAGGTATCCGTCGTCTTCGAGGTCGGAGATGATCCGCTGGACGGCGCGCTCGGTGAGCCGGCAGTGGGCGGCGATGTCGCGGATCCGGATGTTCGGATTGTCCGCGATGGCCGCCAGCACGCGGGCGTGATTGGTGACGAACGTCCATCCGGGGCGAGCTTCGGGCACTTCAACCATGCACGCATTCTACGGACCGTCTTTGCGTGAACCCTGCTACATGACATACTTTTCGTGTAACGGATAACAGGACCTGTGTAGCGCGGGAGGGACCCGAAGTGTCTTTGCATGAGGCGGTCACTGGGTGCACGGACGCTGCCGACGCGGGCCGGACACAGGACCTCGGCCAGGCTGCGGTGACGCAGTACGAGTGGGGCGGCGTCTGTGTCGTCGGTGCGAGCGGCTCGTACGATCTGTACTCGATCACCCCACTGTCGGAAGCCTTGGACGCGGCGGTGAGGGAGTACTCGAAGGTGGTGCTGGACGCCTCCGGCATCACCTTCGCCGACTCGACCCTCCTGAATCTGCTGATCCTCACCCAGCGATCCGTCGACCTCCGAGTGGCCGCGCCGACGCAGCAGTTGCGCCGCCTGCTCGACATCACCGGGGTCGACACGGTCCTCAAGGTGCGGGAGACGGTGCAGGAGGCCGTTACGTGTTGAGTCCCGCGGTCGTGACCGGGAGATCGGATTAGACCTTTCGGAGCGGGGCATTCGGGATTCTGTTCGACGCGGTCCCGCCCGAGTCGCGGGAGCCGCGGAATCGACGGAGACAGTCACCGCCTCGCGGTGCGGCGGCAGGCCGCCGCGCAGGCGGGATTCACCAGGGGAGAGGTAACACGATGATCCTTCCGGCGGAGAAGGAACTGCGTGCGGTGCTGGCCCGGTTCGCCCACGCGCGCATGGAGCACGACGTGTGTCCCACCGGCCACACCAGCAGGGCACTCGAGGACGCCACCTACACGCTGTGTGTGATCACCGGAGCCCGCACCGCCGAGGACGCCCTGGTCACCGCGGACGCCCTGCTCGAGCGGTACACCGACCGTACGAGCGTCTCCCAGGACGAGGAAACGCTGGCCGCCTAGTCGCCGCGCGGGAGAACGGAGAGTTGGGCGTCACCCCACAGGTCACGCTCGGCTTTCGCTCCCCTCGGCGCCCGGTCGGCGGAGCGTGGAGGGTGTCCGGAACCGGGGCGGCGTCGCCGTCGTTGTCGAGCGCGGTCGGTCCGGGCGTCCGGTCGCCGAACGCACCCGCGGTGCGACCGGCCCCCGTTCACCGACCCTGCGTGTCGGCCGCCGCTGTCGGCTTCTGTGTGGCGTGCAAGTGCTCGTAGGTGCCGG
Organism: Streptomyces sp. BK208; assembly: GCF_004364245.1. Classification (GTDB taxonomy): domain Bacteria; phylum Actinomycetota; class Actinomycetes; order Streptomycetales; family Streptomycetaceae; genus Streptomyces. Next base: position 80,652 of record NZ_SOAV01000013.1, read on the forward strand.
TGAGTTCGAGCAGCCGCCGGAGCGCCGGGCCGATGTTGTCCAGGTGGAAGCCGATGCCGTCCTGGCCGGCCGTGCGGTGGATCTGCAGAAGCGTGGACAGCCCCATGGAGTCGACCGTTTCGAGCTCCCGGCAGTCGAGGCGCAGATGCTCCGTGCCCTCGTGCTCCCGCAGGGCCCGTCGCACCCGGTCGAGCAGGTCCTCACAGGTGTCGTAGTCCAAGTCACCGGTGAGAGCCATGCGTACGGTGTGCGGCGGGCAGGAGGTCGGCGACGGAACGTCGGATTCCGAGTCCGGAGTCGTAGTCACGGTGGTGTCCAGGGTCACGGGTCAGAGGCGGGCGGTGAGGGTGCTGCGTCCGGCGTCGATGAAGTCACGGGCGCGCGGGAAGTCGCGCAGCTGCTCCTCCAGCAGGTCGAGGGCGGGCGCGAGGGCGCGCGCGGGTACTCCTCGGGCGGTTAGGACGTCGGCGGTCCAGGCGATGAACTCGGTGAATATCTGGGGGGCGTCGACGTAGAGGGACGCGGTCAGGAAGTCGACGATGTGGGCCAGGTCCTCGGCGGTGCGTTCGCGCTGTTCGTCGGTGTAGTCGCGCATGAACGCGGAGCGCTCGCGCAGGGCGTGGAAGGTGTCGCGTACCAGTCGGGCGGAGGAGCGGGCGACCATGGTGTACTCCTGGTCGCCCAGGTGGGGCAGGTCGTCGATCACCTGGTGGGCCGGTGACGGCCTCGGGAGTGGGCCGGCGGCGAGCCTGTCTGCGGCCGCCCGCGCATCGGGTGCCCAGGCGTCCGCGCCCAGCAGGTGGGCGTAGCGGCCGTCGGCGCCGAAGGCGAGACCGCCCGTCATGACGGGTGCCCCGGCGGCCTGGACTGCGGTGATCGCGCGGTGGGCGAGCGGGAGACGGGTGGCCAGGGAACTGGACAGGCACACCGCGTCCGGACCGGTGCGGTGGATGTGGCCGATGAGATGCGCCGTGGGCACCTGCGCGCCGAGGTAGTCGACCTGCCACCCCCGCAGGCGCAGGGTCTCCGCCACCAGACGCGCCGGCAGCGCGTGCCACTCCTGGTCCACGCAGGCGACCACGATCCGACCGTGCGGTGTGCCGGTGCGGCGCACGGGCAGGACCGCGATCGCGCGGTCGTTGATGGCCGTGGCGGCGTGCTCGCCGGCCACGCTCAGGCGGTTGGCGGCCCATTCCACGCCCACCCTGCGCTGGACGGCCCCGATGACGTCCAGCAGCACCGTCTCGGGTTCCAGGCCCGCGCCGAGGGCGTCGTCGACGACGTCGAGGGCCGCGTAGCTGTCCCCGGCGAGCACGGTGGACCAGAGCCGGTCCACCCAGGGCGCGGCCTGCGCGTCGCGGTGGGGCGTGGTGGGGCGGGCGTCGACGCCGTGCTCGCCGGTTCGCTCGCCGACGTCGGTGATGCGGAGGGTCATGCCGTGTACCTTCCCCGCGTCGTCCCGTCCACCGCACTGAGATGGGAGCCGCGAGGAGCGGTGATGGCCATGACGGCGATGTCGTCGTGGCGTCCGTCACCGAGCCACTGCGAGGTGACCATCTGGATCCGCTCGACGACGGCCTCGGCAGGCATGCCGACGCACTCGGCCGCGGCGCTCTTGAGGCGCTGGTCGCCGAAGAGGGTGTCACCCAGCGGCCCGCCTCTGGCTTCGGTGACTCCGTCGGTGAACAGCAGGCACGTGTCGCCCGGCGCGAGCCGCACGTGCGCGGTGTGGGCGCTGATGGCGGGCAGCACGCCGATCAGGCTTCCGTGGGTGTCGACCTCCTCCACGGTCCCGTTGCCGCGCAGGACGAGCGGTGGGGGATGGCCCGCGGCGGTGAGGCGGAGGACCACGTCGCGTTCCTCGCGGCGGACCGAGGCCAGCACGAGGGTCGCGAAGCGGGTGTGGTGGCTGGTGCGCATCGCGTTGTTCAGCAGCCGCAGCATCCTCGTGTGGTCGTCGGCCATGGGGAGCAGGGCCTGCAGCGTGTTGCGGATCTTGCCGGTGAGCACGGCGGCTTCCAGCCCCTTGCCCGCCACGTCCCCGAGGACGGCGAGGGTCTCGGGAAGGTCCTCGCCGGGCGGGTGGACGTCGTAGAAGTCACCGCCGACGCGTTCCGTGTCCTTGCTCGGCCGGTAGCCGCCCGCGAAGTCCACCCCCTCAAGCTGCCGCAGGGTGGGCGGCAGCAGTTCCCGCATGAGGGTGTCGGAGATCATGTTCTGCTCGGCGTAGAGACGGGCGGCCGACATGGCCGCGCCGGCCCGGGCGGCGAAGAGCCTGGCCAGCATCTCGTCCCCGTCGGTGAAGGCCGCCTCCTTGCCGCGGCGCAGAAGCACCAGCGCGCCCGCCGACACGCCGTGGCCAGGCAGCGGGGTGACCGCCAGGGAGCCGACCTCTCCGAAGCCCTCGGGGACCAGCCACCGGGGCGCGGACGCGGGGTCTATCCACTGCGCGGGCACCGGCGGGAAACCGCGCAGGGCCTCGGTGAGACCGGGCACCGTGTCCGGGGACTCCACGACGGTGCGCCGGGAGACCTCGCCCCGGTGGTCGCAGAACACCAGCGGCAGCTTGCCGGTCGTGGTGGGGGAGACGACCAGCGCCGCGTCCGCCAGGTGCTGGGTGGACAGACGCGCCGTGACCTCCATGCAGCGGTCCAGATTCAGTGAGGACAGCAGCGCGGTGGACGCCTCGTTGAGGAACTGGGTCCGCGCCCGTTCCGCCTCCAGCTCCGTGCGGAGCGACTGGCGCTCCGTCTCGTCGACCAGCCACCACGCGGTCCGGTCCCCGGCCGCCGCCGACGGATGCGCGGAGAAGAACCGGTCACCGACCGGACCCCGCACGGACTCGGCCAGGGGGGCTCCGCTCGCTGCGGCGAGCCAGGCGGGGGACCGCAGCCGCCGCCCGTAACGGGCGGCAGGCAGGAGGCCGGAGGCCGCGGCATTGAGTTCCACGACGTGCCCGTCTGCGCCTATGACCACCACCGGGTACGGGGCGGTGGCGGCGCTCACCGTGCTGGCAGCACCGGTGCGGGGGCGGGCGGGGGTAGAAGTCATGCAACGGGGCCCCTACGCGTGGACCCTCACCTCACTCAGCGAAGAAAACAGATGTCTAACGACAACAGTCCCGTAGTGCGGTGGTTTCGTGCAACCACCGCAGTCACCCACATCCGTCACACCCGGCCGGGCGAGGGCGGAAAACCCTGGATTTCGCGGGGATTCCGGGCTGCCCGCACGACGGCGAACCCGCTCAGACCTTCACGATCCGTCCACACTACGCGGGAAGGGCCGGCGGTGGGTCAGCGTCCCAGCCAGTCCAGGCAGACCACCAGGGCGTCGTCGACCGAGGACGACGGGCCGCGATGGCCGGACAGTTCACGCAGGACGGCACGCGGGACCTCCGCGGAGGGAAGCAGGCGGGTGGCCTGGATGGCGCGGCTCAGCGCGGCGTCGCCGTACGCCTCCCCCTCGGGCGAAGCCACTCCGTAGACGCCGTCGCTGACGAAGACGAGCCGGTCACCGGGCTCGGCCCGCATCTCCTGGTGCACGTAGTCGGTCTCCTCGAACATCCCCAGCGGCAGCTGCGCCTCCAACTCGACGCGCTCGACGACACCGTCGCGCAGCCGCAGCAGCCGAGGTGAGCCGGCGTCCACGACGGACACACGCCCGGTGGCCAGCTCGAAGTCCAGCATCAGCACCGACAGGTAGCAGCGGCCCCGGTAGTGCGCGTACACGGCCTGGTCCGCGAGGGCGGCCTGGTCGGCCAGGGAGAGGCCGGCCCGGCGGGCGTTGCGCAGCGCGCTGATGGCCAGATTGGTCAGCAACGAGGCTTCTGTGCCCTCGCCCATGCCGTTGGTGACGTACAGCATCAGGCGGTCCGCGGTGGCGGACCAGTCGAAGTTGTCGCCGAAGATCGCGTAGGCGGGCTCCAGCTGGGCGCCCAGCTCGTACTCCGGCCGCACGCAGGAGCGGCCGGGCAGCAGCTGCCACTGCATCTCCGCGGCCAGCGTCAACCGGTCCCGGCGCCGCGCCTGCATGTACACGTCGGTCTCGCGCTCCGCCACGACGACCTCGTGTGCGAGCACCTGGGCGACGTCGGCCAGTTCGGCCAGGGCCCCTTCGGCCTGTTCGCCGTCGAGCAGCGTCACCGACAGCACGCCGAGCCGGTCACCGCGCACCGTGACCGGAAGATGCTGGCGCACCAGGCCGTCGGGCAGCGCCTCGACGTGCGGTTCCTGGGTGGCGAAGGCGCGGCCCGCGGCACTGTCGTGCACGGGGACCGGTTCGGTGGTGTGCGGCAGCACGGACACCGGCTGCAGCACGGTCAGGCCGTAGTCGGCCATGAACAGGTCGACCGACCGGGCCGCGTACTGCTCCGTCAGCACGTCGCGGACGGCGTCGAGCAATTCATGGGGCGCCGCCGTACGCAGAGCGCGTTCAGCGGCCACGAATCTGTTCACGAGGAAGAACACCAATCTCTTGCCGGGCCCCGTGCGGAGCCTCGTCGAATATGCGTGAGCCGAGTGTGCCGGATGCGCCGGGCGTGCCCGGTGTGTCGTCGCCGGTCAGCCGAGTCATCCGCCTGCCGCGGCGGCGCCTAGTAAGCTGACAGCGTCCCAGCGTCTGCGAGAGTGTGACCGTGACTGCTTCCCGTCCCAGCCCCGACGAGGTCGCACGCGTGACCTCCACGGCCGCGGAGCTGCTGGAAGTGGTCTGGGGCCGGGCTTCGACCGCGCCCGCCTCCGTCTCCCAGCTGCGCGTGCTGTTCATCCTCGAGCACCACGAGGGGATCAACCTGCGCACGCTCGCCGGTTCCCTCGCGTCCACGCCGCCGTCGACCAGCCGGTTGTGCGACCGCCTGCAGGCTGCCGGCTTCGTCGAGCGCACGGTCAGCTCGACCAGCCGGCGAGAAGTGCGCCTCTACCTCAGCAAGAGGGGGCGTGCCTTCCTCGACGACCTGCGGGAGCGAAGGGAGCGGGAGCTGCGAGCGGTGCTGGACCAGATGCCCGCCGCCAAGCGGACCGCCCTGCTGACCGGTCTTGAGGCCTTCTGCGAGACCGCCGCAAGCCAGCTCCACCACGACGCCGGCCCCGGAACCCGCTCCGCCTGAACCCCGCAGCGGAGCGGCACGGCTCCCGGCACCGCCCCGGCGGGAACCGGCGCTCGACCCGGCCGCCCCCTCCACCGAGACATGCGGCGTCGTCCTCCCCATGGCCCCTCCCCTTGTTCCCTGCTCCTTCGCGAGCGTCGCCCCGGCTGTCTGTGCACCGCATACCCCGCTTGCCCGCGTCGAACGGAACCGTGGCGTTCATCTCGTACAGAACACCCAAACGTGCGTATAGCGCACGCCGCGCCCGGGCCGCGCGCACCACCGCGGGGGAGTGGGGTGGTGCCGGCACCACCGGTGATCCGGTGCCTGGGCCCCCTGCCTCGCGGGCGACCGCGGAGGAGGGTTGGTCCCGTCACCACGGACCCGGCCGGAGCACCGGGCACCGACAACGGAACGAGGGATCACGATGGCCAGTCACACGCGGCGGAGAGTTCTCAAGGGCGCGGCGGTCGCGGCAGCGGGCGGTGTGGTGGGGAGTGGACTCGGGCCCGGGTCCGGCTTCTTCACTGCCGCGGCGCAGGCGAATCCCGTGGCGCCGAAGTGCGTCGAAACCGGGGAGACCCCGTTCCTGGAAGGGGCCTTCGCGCCGGTCACCGAGGAGCTGACCGCCTTCGGCCTGAACGTCGTCGGCCGTGTCCCGCGCGACCTGGACGGCCGGTACCTGCGCAACGGCCCGAACGCGCTGGGTCTCGAGGACGTCCGCGCCCACCACTGGATGATCGGCGACGGGATGGTGCACGGAGTCCGGCTGCGCGGCGGGCGCGCGGAGTGGTACCGCAACCGCTGGGTGCGGTCGTCGCAGGTGAGGGCGAAACTGGGTGAGCCCGGGTCCGGGCATGCACCGCCGGACGACTTCGCCTGCAACACGCACGTGATCCCGTACAAGGGACGCATACTCGCGCTGCAGGAAGGCGGGCCACTGCCGTACGAGCTGGACGGCGAACTGGGCACCGTGCGCCCGTACGACTTCCGCGCCACGATCGAGGGCGCCTTCACGGCACACACCAAGTACGACGCGGCGGCCGACGAACTGCACGCGATCGCGTACTACCCCACCTGGGACCACGTGCGGCACATCGTGATCGACCGCACCGGCCGGGCGAGGGCCGCGCGGCGGGTCCCCGTCGCGGACGCGCCGATGATGCACGACTTCGCCCTCACGGAGAAGTACGTGGTCATCGTGGACGTCCCGGTCACCTTCGACGGCGCCGCCGCCGAGGCGGGCGCGATCGTGCCGTACGTGTGGAACGACAGGCACCCCATGCGCATCGGGCTGCTGCCGCGCGCCGGCGGCACCACGCGCTGGTTCGAGATCGACCCGGTGTACTACTCGCACACCCTCAACGCCTACGACCAGGGCGACACCGTCGTGGTGGAGTACACCGGATTCCCCGCCCCCTTCCACGCGGCCGGGCGCGGCCTGGGCGGACCCTCCGCCACCGGCTCCCCGACGCTCGACCGATGGACGATCGACCTGCGCGCGGACCGGGTCCGAGCCGCGCGGCTGGACGACCGGCCGCAGGAGTTCCCGCGTATCAACGAAGCCCTGGTCTCGCGTCGCCACCGCTACGCCTACACCGCGAGCGCGGCCGAGATGTGGCGCGCGTACGAGGCCGTCGACGGGGCGTGTCCGGACGACAAGTTCACCAACTGTTTGGTGAAGCACGACATGGCACGGGGCAGCCGGCAGGTCCACCGCTTCCCGCGGGGTGCCGCGGCCAGCGAGCCGGTGTTCGTCCCGCGGCGCGGTGCGCGGGACGAGGACGACGGTTACGTCCTGTCGTACGTGAACGACCCCGACCGGGGTGCGACCGACCTGGTGATCCTCTCCGCACAGGACTTCACAGGCCACCCACTGGCCCGCGTCCAGCTGCCCGGACGCGTTCCGCTGGGGTTCCACGGCAGCTGGATCCCGGACGCCTGAGGCCTTTGGCCGCCCGGGAGCCCCGGCGGGTCGTCGCGCGAGCACCCGCCGCGGCGGCCGGCCTTCAGCCGAGCTGCTCGGCGAGTCCGACGACGATGTTCTCGGGGCCGCGGACGTAACAGAGCCGGTAGACGTTCTCGTACTGCACGATCTCACCGACGAGTTCGGCCCCGCCGCGGTCCCGCAGCCGGGCCACGACGTCATCGACGTCGTCGACGGCGAACATGACCCGACGAAGGCCGAGGGTGTTCGCCGGTGCGTCGTGCGGCTCGGGAACGACGGCCTCCGGGCGGTGGAACTTCGCCAGCTCCACCCGGCCCTGACCACCCGGGACCCGCAGCATGGCCACGTCCTGCCGGACGTCGCGGAGGCCGATGACCAGCTCCGCACCGGGCCATTCGAGCGGTCCCCTGCCCTCCAGCTCCAGGCCCAGCTCGACGAAGAACGCGATGACGGAGTCGAGGTCGTCGACGACGATGAGGACGTTGTCCAACCGCTGGACGGTCATGGGGAGCCTCCTTCGAGTGACGCGGTCACCGTAGCGTGTGCCGGAGCCGCTCGTCGGCCGCCGCGGGACGCAGACCCCGACACGCCGCAGCCGTACCGACGCCGCGCCGGACCGGCGCCCGTGACGCGGTGCCGGACCGCCGAAGTCGACCCGCGCCGCGTCCCGGACAACTGGCTGCAGGACCGGCCCGTGCCGTGCTCCTGGCCGCAGGCCGCCGATCCCGCTTCAGGCGTAGCGCGCGAAAAGCGCCTGGAGGTACCCCTCCAGCCGCCTGGTCAGCAGGGCGGGGGTCAGATCGGTACGGCCCACCTCGCGCCACGGGACGGCGACCTTCTCGGCGTCCGGAGCGAAGGCCAAGGCGTCCAGCAGACGCCAGTAGAGATGAGAGGCGTGATCTTCAGCCAGCGTCCCTCCCGCCGCAACGTAGAGGTCGGCGAACCGCATGCCCGCGGAGACCCCGTGCAGCAGGGCGAGGGCCGTCGAGCAGTGGGCCACGTCCAGGTCGGCCGGTCCCCACGAGGTCTCCACCCAGTCGACGACGCCGCTGATCCGCAGCCCGTCTACGTCGCCTGTGAAGAGGACATTGCCGGGATGGAAGTCCCGGTGCAGGAAGCAGGCCGGGTACTCCGGGGGCTCGCGGCGGATCACGTCCACGGCCCATTGCCACAGCTCAGGCCGCTCGGTGTCTTCGGGCGGGCTCACCCGCTCGGGAGATGCCCACGCCTGGTACGCGCGCGGCCGTGTCTGGGCGGTCACCGACACCCGGTGGATACGCAGCAATTGGCGGGCCAGCAGTTCGGCACGCCGACCGGCTCCCTCGTCGCTCAGGCGCACGGCCCCGGGCAACAGGGACATCAGCAAGGAGGGGTGATCGCAGTACTGCGCTGTGGCGTCCACGGCCACCAGCGCGGCCGCGGGTACGTCCGTGCTGCCGAGCAGACGCAGGATGGCTGCCTCGCGGTTCAGCAGGCCCTCCGCGTGGCGAACGTAGAAGGGTTTGACGAAAGAACGCAGGACCAGCGACCGTCGACCGTCCCGCCCGCAGATGTCCAGACGGCGCATCTCCGACGTCCAGCCGCCACGCAACCGTGCAACATCCTCGATGCGTTCTTCCTCGGCCAGCCCCTTCTCCACCCAGGCGCGCGTCACATCCCAGCTCTGGCCCTCGCGATCGACACCGACGTGCTCAGTTCCCTCGCCCGCAACCATGAAGGCAGGCTATCGATCTCATCGACGAACACATGTGGCTCCGCCCTCGGATCAGGGAGAGCCAGCGAGGCGAGACGTATCGTATTGCCAAGTCGCCCGTCATGGCGTACTGTCCTTCGCATGGGTTCCCTGTGAGATCACCGGCACCGACGGCGTAGAGCACCGCTCCGCCGTCGCCGCGCCCCGCCGTGCAGCCATTCACCCCGATCCGGCCCCCGGGAATCCCGTGCGGCCAGGAGGGAACCGATCTTGCACACCGCACAACTCACCCTCTGTCACGTCACCAAGCGCTACCCCGGCCGCACCGTTCTGGACCAGGTCTCCTTCACGCTCAAGCCGGGCGAGAAGGCCGGGCTGATCGGCGACAACGGCGCGGGGAAGTCCACCCTGCTCAGGATCCTCGCCGGGCAGGAGCGCCCGGACAGCGGCGAGGTGACCGTGACCGCCGCCGGCGGGATCGGCCATCTCCCGCAGACCGTCCCGCTGCCCCCGACCGCCACCGTCCAGGACGCGGTCGACCTGGCCCTCGCGGACCTGCGCGCTCTGGAGGCGGAGCTGCGCCGGGCCGAGCGGGCACTCGGTGACGGCGACGATCCGGCGGCGCTCTCGGCGTACGCCGTGCTCCTCGCACGCTACGAGGCCCGGGGCGGCTACGACGCCGATCACCGGGTGGACATCGCGCTGCACCACCTCGGGCTGCCGGCGCTCCACCGGGAGCGCCTGCTCGGCACCCTGTCCGGGGGCGAGCGCTCCCGTCTCGCCCTGGCCGGGGTCCTCGCCGGCCGCCCGGAGGTCCTGCTCCTGGACGAGCCGACGAACGACCTGGACGACCGGGCCGTGGAATGGCTGGAGGCGCAACTGCGGGCGCATCGCGGCACGGTGCTCGCGGTCACCCATGACCGGGTCTTCCTTGAGCGCCTGACCACCACGGTCCTGGAGGCCGAGGCGGGAAGGATCACCCGCTACGGAGACGGCTACACCGGCTACCGCACGGCGAAGGCTGCCGAGCGCCGTCGTCGGCTCCAGGAGTACGAGGAGTGGCGGTCCGAACTGGCCCGCAGCGAACGGCTGGCCACCGGCCACGCCGCCCGCCTCGGAGCCATCCCGCGCAAGGCGGCGCTGGCCAACTTCGGCCACGGCGGCTTCCGGGCCCGAGGCCGGGCGCACGGGGCGATGGCTCGCGTCCGCAACGCCCGTGAGCGGGTCGAGCGGCTGAACGGGAACCCGGTGGCGCCGCCGCCGGACCCGCTGGCCTTCACGGCGTACGCGAGGGCGGCGGGGGAGGCGGCGGCAGGCGTCGAGACTCCTTCCGCGGAGCCTGTGGCGGTACGACTGGCGGACGTGCGTGTGGGTGACCGTCTTCGCCTGGGGTCCCTCGTCCTCGGCAGCCGCGGCCGGCTTCTCGTCACCGGCCCCAACGGCGCGGGCAAGACGACGCTGTTGAAGGTGCTCGCGGGTGAACTGGGTCCGGACGAGGGCACGGTGCGGGTTCCCGGCCGGGTCGGTCATCTGCGCCAGAGCGAGACGCCGTGGCCGGCCCATCTGAGGGTGGTCGAGGCGTTCGGGCTGGGCCGCCCGGGCACCGCCGACGAGCACGCCGACGCCCTGCTCGCCCTCGGCCTCTTCCGCGCGGCGGAACTTGGGCTGCGCATGGGCGAGTTGTCGTACGGCCAGCGCCGCCGCGTGGACCTGGCCCGGCTGGTCTCGGAGCCCGCCGACCTCCTGCTGCTGGACGAGCCGACGAACCACCTTTCCCCGGCCCTGGTCGAGGAACTGGAGGAGGCGCTGACGGGTTTCCCGGGCGCGATCGTGCTGGTCACACACGACCGTGCCCTGCGCGGACGCTTCCAGGGCGAGCGTCTGCGGCTGCCGGTGGCGGCGGGCGTCCCGACGGGGTGAAGCCCGTCGAGTCCGTGCCGACCGCCGCCCGTCATCGCCGGGCGGCGGTCGCCCCGTCGTCGACCGACGACCGATGCACTCCTGGCGGAGTACCGGAATGCTTCCGGAGAGGCGTGGCGGCCGTCGGCGCACTCACCCGTGGACACCCCGGCGAGCGGCCCGGGTCAGACGCGTTCCAGCCGCCAGAGCTGTGGTTGCAGCCCGTTGCACGTCCACTGCTGGACATTGGCGCCCGGCTCCCGCGACCCCAGCGCGACGTCCAGGCACTGGCCGCTGGAGCGGGCGACCAGCCGGTAGTAGCCCCGGCCCGCGTTCTCCAGCCGCCAGTCCTGCGCCGCCGCCCCGTTGCAGTACCACTGCCGGACGTTCGCACCCGGGGCGGGGGAGCCGTTCTCCACGTCCAGGCAGTGGCCGCTGTTGCGCGCCGTCAGCGTGAACCGGCTGCCGCCGTGGGCGCGCACCGTCCAGTCCTGCGGACCGAGACCGTTGCACGTCCACTGCTGGACATTGCCCCCGGGCTCGCGCGCATCGGCCGCGACGTCGAGACAGTGCCCGCTGCCCGCGTTGACCAGCCGGTAGCGGGCACCGTCGACGACACCGGCCGCGTCCCCGGTGCCGGTGACGCTCCCGGTGGCGAAGTACGGCCTGCACACCGAGCCGTCCCAGTCGGTGGCGATCTCAAGGACGCGGCGGCCGTCCGCGGACGGCAGGAGGGGCGAGCTGTAGTTCTGGCAGTAGTTGACCTCCGGCGCGGGTACGGTGACCGGCGCCTCGATCTCGTACCACGGCCCGCTGCCGTTCTCCGTGTTGGCGAGGATCGTGCGGCCGCTCTCGGCGGCGGGCGTGCCGTCCCTGTCGAGGAGCCGCTGGCCGATCAGCAGCAGCCGCCCGTTCGGAGCGCCGTCCGGTGACGGTGCCCAGGCGACGGTCGGTGCCGCGCGGAAGTACTTGCCGTCCACCGTCTCGGGCCGCTGTCCGAGGAAGGCGGGGTCTCCCCAGTTCCAGCCGTCCGTGGACGTGCGGAAGTGCACCACGCACTGGTACTGGCCGCCGGGGTTGCAGATCTCGTAGCTCATGAAGTAGCCGCCGTTCGGCAGTTTCCGCACCACCGGCATCCCGGGCCGGTCCTCGGCCCGGGCGCTCGCCACGGTGGCGTGGTGGTCCTGCCAGTGGACGCCGTCGTAACTGCGTGCCGCGACCAGCTTCTGACTGTGCCCGGGGTCGGTCTCGTCGGAGTAGTGGCAGACCAGCGCGCCGTCCGCCGCCACGGAGAACTCCGGCTCCCACAGACCGCCGGTGCCGCCCGCGACGGCACAAGAGGACAGGTAGGACCAGGTACGTCCCACGTCGTCGCTCCGCCAGATCCGCAGCGCCATCCGGCGGTCCTGCTGGTCCTGGCCTGCGGACGAGGCCCACAGCAGGGTGCCGGCACGCAACCCTCCCACCTGCCGGGGCAGTTCGAACAGGGTGGTGCAGCACAGGCCCTGGCCCGCCGCCGACGCGGGGTCGACGACTCGGCCGACCTCGCGGAAGCTCGTACCCGCGTCGGTGCTCTCGTGGATGGCGCCCACACCGCCTGCGCCGTCGAAGGTGACGACGCTCGCGAGGACACGGCCGTCGGCCGCGCCGTTGTGGGCGAGCCGGACGGCACGGGGGTAGAGGCCCGTGCCGTCGCGCAACGGCGTCCCGGTGGCCGCGGGGGAGGCGGCCACCGCCGCGGCGGAGTCCGGAGAGGAGTGGGGCGACGGCGCATCGGCGCCGGCCGGACCGGCCACGGCCAGGCTGAGGACGCCGGTCAGAGCGCACAGCGTGGCGCGGTTCCGGGAGCGTTGGAGGAAGTGGAACAGGCGGAGGAACACGACGGTCTTCCTTCCTGCGAGGAGGAAATCCGCGCCAGGTTAGAGGAGCGTGTACATCGATGTAAATACATCGATGTACACGGGGTGTGCGGGTGATCCCGAGGCGTTCGTGCGGCAGACTTCCTCCGCGGCCGGGTCCGCCTCGTCGCCGGTCTTCCGTTCGGCCGGGCGAACGTCGGTGCGGCCGGAAGGCGTACGGCCGAGCATGCCTTGTCAGTGCGGCGGCAACGGATGTATAACGTTGCAAAATCAGCGCACGGGCTCGGCGCACGGCTCAGGGGGACGACACCGGACCCGCACCGACCACCCGAGTCGGGCCGCTCAGGGAAGGGAACGCCGTGCGGGTCAGCCTCAAGGACGTCGCCGCGCACGCGGGGGTCTCGATCAAGACCGTCTCCAACGTGGTGAACAACTACCAGCACGTCGCTCCCGCCATGCGGGAACGCGTGCAGCGTTCCATCGACGAACTCGGCTACCGGCCCAATCTCACCGCCCGGCACCTTCGGGCGGGACGCACGGGCATCATCGCGCTCGCCCTGCCCGAGCTGGGCAACCCCTACTTCGCGGAACTGGCCGCGGCGGTCATCGACACGGCGGCCCAGCACGACTACACCGTGCTGCTCGACCACACCGGCGGGCGCCGTGAGCAGGAGCTGCTGGTGAGCCAGGGCTTCCGGGCGCGGGTCATCGACGGACTGATCCTCAGCCCCATCGAGCTGGAGACCGAGGACCTGCGCGATCGCGCCGGGAACGTGCCGCTCGTGCTGCTGGGCGAGCGGGACTACGACCTGCCCTACGACCACATCGCCATCGACAACGTCGCCGCCGCCCGCGAGGCCGTCGCGCACCTGGTCGCCCTCGGCCGCCGGGAGGTGGCCTTCATCGGCGCCCGGCGCGGGAGCAATCAGCCGGCCCAACTCCGGGTGCGCGGCTGGCGCGAGGAGCTGGCCGCGGCCGGGCTGCCCGTCGACGAGGGACTCGTCGCGGCCACGGACGGCTGGGGACACGCGGACGGCGCGGCGGCCATGACCCGTCTCCTCGACGAGGGCAGGCGTCCCGACGCCGTCTTCGCCTTCAACGACCCCATGGCGATCGGCGCGATGCGGGTGCTTCACGCGCGGGGACTGCGGGTGCCCGAGGACATCGCGGTGGTCGGATTCGACGATGTCGTCGAGGGGCGCTTCGGAGCCGTGTCCCTCACGTCCGTCTCGCCGGACAAGGCGGCCATCGGCCGGCTCGCGGTGGAGTCGGTCCTCGCCCGGCTCGGGGGCGCCGCTCCGGAACCCCGGCGTGTCTGGGCCGGCTACCGACTGGTCGAGCGGGAGAGCACGTTGGGGCGCCGCGCCGCCGACGAGGCACCGAGCGGCTGACGGCGGGACCGCCCTCCCGGGGAGGCAGGAGACACCGGCGTCCGGCCGGGGGAGCGCGACCGCCGAAGGCGCTGTGACAGCGTTGTCAGCCGCTGACGCGCATCAGTTTTCACGCACCCCCGGTGACGAGTCAAGAGGTGGGTGCCGTCCCGGTCGCCGGGAGACCCGGCGCCGTCGCCGGGAACTCCCCGTCGACGGCCGGACCGACGCCGAGACCGTGGCCCGCCCTCACGTCCGCCGGGCCGCGGTCACCCGGTCCGCCGCGTGCACCCGCCGGTCCCGTGGCCCGCCCGCGTCTCCTGCGCAGGGGGTTTACAGGTCCCTTGCAACGATGTAAAACCCTCTTGCGGCGCACCGGACACAGGGCCGGCGCCCAGGGGGTCGGCCGGTTCTGCTCGTCGTTCGGTTCCCCCATTCCCTTTCAGCGTTCGCCCGGATCGGGGTCACCACCATGCAGCGCACCACTCCTCGCCGTTCTCTCCTCGCCCGTCCCGCGGTCGTGGCCCTGGCCGCCGCCGTGGCCCTGACCGCGACCGCCTGCGCGAAGACGGAGGACGACAGTTCGGACAACCAGCAGTCGGAGACGGCCGCGGGCGCCGAGCAGAAGGTCGTCACTCCGAAGCCCGGCAGCAAGACCTGCACCATCGACGCCTACGGCGCGAAGAAGATCGATCTGAAGAACGCCACCGTCGGCTTCTCGCAGTCCGAGAAGGAAGCCAACCCGTTCCGCATCGCCGAGACCCGGTCCATCAAGGACGAGGCGAAGAAACGGGGCGTCAGGCTGCTGACGGCCAACGCCCAGTCGCAGTTCTCCAAGCAGATCAGCGACGTGCAGAACCTGCTGGCCAAGGGTGCCGACCTGCTGGTGATCGCGCCGCTCAACTCCGACGGCTGGGACCCGGTGCTGCAGGCGGCCGCCGCCAAGAAGGTGCCGATCATCACGATCGACCGCAAGATCAACGCCGAGCCCTGCAAGGACTACGCCTCCTTCATCGCCTCCGACTTCGTCGAGCAGGGCCGACGCGCCGCCGACCAGATGATCGAGGCGACGGGCGGCAAGGGGGAGGTCGCCATCCTGCTCGGCGCGGCCGGGAACAACGTCACCACCGAGCGGACCAAGGGGTTCAAGGAGCGGATCGCCGAGAAGGCCCCGGACCTGAAGGTCGTCTTCGAGCAGACCGGTGACTTCGCCCGCGAGAAGGGCCAGCAGGTCACCGAGCAGCTCATCCAGTCCAAGCCGGGCATCAAGGGGATCTACGCCGAGAACGACGAGATGGGTCTCGGCGCGGTGACCGCGCTCAAGGGCGCGGGCAAGAAGGCCGGCGACGTCAAGATCGTCACGGTGGACGGCACCCGCAACGCCGTACAGGGCGTCGTGGACGGCTGGATCAGCGGCGTCGTCGAGTCCAACCCGCGGTTCGGTCCGCTGGCGTTCCAGACGCTGGACACCTTCACCAAGGGCGAGGAAGTCCCCCAGGACATCATCATCGAGGACGGCGCCTACAACGGGGACAACGCCGAGCAGGACATCGGCAAGGCCTTCTGACCCTCCTCCGGGCCCGGACACCGGGCCCCGGCCCCCTCTCACCCCTTCCTTCCTGGAGGCACAGGTGGCACCCCCCGCCGAAGTCCTCGCCGTCCGCGGACTCAGCAAGACCTTCCCCGGCGTCCGGGCCCTGGACGACGTGGACCTCACCCTGCACCCCGGCGAGGTGCACGCCCTGATCGGCGAGAACGGCGCCGGCAAGTCGACCCTCATCAAGCTCCTCACCGGCGTCTACCGGCCCGACGCGGGTGACATCACCTTCCAGGGCCGCAAGGTCTCCTTCGCCACTCCACTGGAGGCCCAGAAGGCCGGCATCTCGACCATCTACCAGGAGGTCAACCTCATCCCCCTGCTGAGCGTGGCCCGCAACCTCTTCCTGGGCCGCGAGCCACGCAACCGCTTCGGCCTGCTGGACGTCGCCCGCATGAACCGCGAGGCCGAGCAGGCACTCGGCACCTACGGCGTCCGGGTGGACGTGCGGCAGCCCCTGCGCACCCTCGGGGTCGGCGCCCAGCAGATGGTCGCCCTGGCCCGCGCCGTGGCGACCGACGCCCGGATCGTCGTCATGGACGAGCCGACCTCCTCGCTCGAACCCCGCGAGGTCGAGACCCTGTTCTCGGTGATCCGGCGCCTGCGCGACGCCGGCATCGCCGTGGTGTACGTCAGTCACCGCCTGGACGAGCTCTACGCGATGTGCAGCACCGTCACCGTGCTGCGCGACGGGCGCCGCGTCCACCACGGCCGGCTGGCCGACCTGGACCGCCTCGCCCTGGTCTCCACCATGCTCGGCCGGGACCTCGGCGACGTCCGCGAGGAGGGGGCGACGAAGTTCTCCGGCGACCACCAGGCCGCCGGCACCAGGCCCGTGCTCCGGGCCGAGGGCCTCACGGTCCCGCACAAGCTGCACGAGGTCTCCGTGAGCATCCGCCCGGGCGAGGTCGTCGGGCTGGGCGGCCTGCTCGGCTCGGGACGCACCGAGACGGCGAAGGCCATCTCCGGTGCCCTCGCGAGGAGTTCGGGCGAGATCACGGTGGCCGGCGCTCCGCTGCGCGGCGGTTCCACCCCGGCGGCCATCCGCGCGGGGATCAGCCTCCTGCCCGAGGACCGCAAGAGCGAGGGCATCGTCCCCGGCCTGTCGGTCCGGGAGAACATCGCCCTCGCGGCGCTGCCCCGCCTCTCCCGCTTCGGCCTCGTCTCCGAGGCCCGCGTCGACAGCATCGTGGACACCTTCGTCAAGCGGCTGCGCATCAAGGCGTCCTCCCCACACCAGAAGGTCGGCGAGCTGTCCGGCGGCAACCAGCAGAAGGTGCTCCTCGCCCGCTGGCTGGCCATGAACCCCAAGGTGCTGCTCCTGGACGAGCCCACCCGCGGCATCGACGTCGGTGCCAAGGCGGAGGTCCAGAAACTCGTCGACGAACTGGCCGAGGACGGCCTGGGCGTCCTGCTCATCTCCTCCGACCTGGAGGAACTCATCGAAGGGTCCGACCGCGTGGTCGTACTGAAGGACGGTGCGGTCGTCGGCGAGCTGACCGGCGACGACGTCACCGAGGACAAGCTGATGCGCACCATCGCCGGCGGTGGCGAGCCGGTGCACGACGCGGTGAAGGAGGCGGCCACCGATGGCTGAGGCCACCCTCCGCACCCCGGCCCTGGACCGGGCCCGCGTCCTGCAGTGGCTGCAGACCTACGGCGTGTACGCCGGCGTGGCTCTGCTGCTGGTCGTCAACATCGTCATCACCCCGCACTTCATGTCCGCGGAGAACTTCCGCACCCAGGCCGTCCAGGTCGCCCCCGTCATCATCGTCGCGCTGGGCATGGCCCTGGTCATCGGCACCGAGGGCGTCGACCTGTCGGTCGGCGCCGTGATGGCCCTGGCCGCCTCGGTGACGGCCCTCTACCTCGGCTACGGCCTGGTGCCCGCGCTGCTGGTGGTGGCCCTGTTCGCCGCCGGAGTGGGACTGGCCAACGGGGCGCTGGTCGCGTTCATCGGCGTCCAGCCCATCGTGGCCACGCTGGCGCTCATGGTCGGCGGCCGGGGTCTGGCCCTGGTCCTGCTGCCGCAACTGGAGGACCTGCACAACCCGGCGCTGGCCTCTCTCGGCTCCGGTGACATCGCCGGCGTCCCGTACCTGATCCTGATCGCCGCCGCGCTGGCCGTGCTGGTCGCGTTCGTCGTCCGCCGCACCACCTTCGGCCGCCAGCTCCTGGCCATCGGCGACAGCCGTCCCGCGGCCCAGCTCGCCGGCCTGCCGGTGCGGCGCGTACTGATCATCGTGTACGTCGCCTGCGCGCTGCTCGCCGCAGTCGCGGGGGTGCTGGCCACCGCCCGCCTCCAGGCCAGCGACCCGACGTCGCTCGGCAACCTGATGGAACTGTCCGCCATCACCGCCGTCGTCGTCGGTGGCACCCCGCTGACGGGCGGACGCGTCAACATCGCGGGCACCGTGGCGGGAGCGGTCCTCATCCAGCTGCTCACCGCCACCCTGATCAAGCACGATCTGCCCCCCTCGTGGACCCAGATCGCCCAGGCCATAGTGATCGTGTGCGCGGTCTACGCGGCACGGGGACGGGGGAAGCGATGACCGCCACCGGGACGGACCGGCCCGTGACCACCGCGAGCAACGAACCGACCGACGCCACCGCACCGGTGGGTTCCGCGCGCTCCGAGCGGCTGAGCGCCCTGGTCCAGCAGCACGGCGCGCTCGCGGTGCTGGTCCTCGTCTCGGTCGTCGCCTCCTTCAGCTTCGACTCGTTCGCCACCGGCGACAACGTCTCCAACATGGCCACCGGTTCGGCGTTCCTCGCGATCGTCGCCCTCGGCATGACCTTCGTCATCATCACCGGCGGCATCGACCTGTCCGTCGGATCCCTGTTCGCCCTCGGCGGCGTCCTGGCGGCCTGGGGGTCCCGCCACGGCACCCTGGTGGCGCTGCTGCTGCCCCTTCTGGTCTGCGGCCTGATCGGAGTCGTCAACGGCCTGCTGGTCGCCCGCTCCCGGCTGGCCCCCTTCATCGTCACACTGGCCGCCATGCTGGGGGCGCGCGGACTGATGCTCGCCCTCACCGACGAGGGCGCCAACACCTACCTGATCGGCAAGGGTTCGTTCCTCGCAGAACTCGGGCAGGGCAGCACCCTGGGCGTGGGCAACCCGGTGTGGATCACGCTGGTGCTGTTCGTGGCGGGGGCCGTGGTGCTGCGCCGGACCCGCTTCGGACAGCACGTGTACGCCGTCGGCGGCAACGAGGACGCCGCCGCGCTGATGGGCGCGCCGGTGGCCCGCACCAAGATCGCCGTCTACACCCTGTCCGGGGCGCTGGCGGGTCTGGCCGGAGCGCTCAACGCCGCCTGGCTCGCCTCCGGGGTGACCATCCTCGGCAACGGCATGGAACTGGACGCCATCTCCGCCGTCGTCATCGGCGGCACCCTGCTCACCGGGGGTCTCGGCTACGTCAGCGGTTCACTGGTCGGTGTCCTGCTCCTGAAGGTCATCCAGAACATCATCAACCAGATCGGATCGCTGGACTCCTCCTACCAACTCGTCGTCAGCGGCGCCTTCCTGGCGCTCGTCGTGATCGCCCAGACCTGGCTGGGACGGAGACGGCAACTGATGTGACGGTGTCCAGGACACGCGGCGGCCGGTGCCCGGCAAAGGCACCGGCCGCCGCGTTGTCTGCCGGTGGTGCCGTGTGCTCGTAGTGCCGTGTGCCGTGAGCAGGCAGCGTGGTGAGGCTCCAGCGTCGTGTAGTGCGGCACCCGGGTCGGGGGTCCGTGCGGGCGTCGCCGTGCCCTGGTCCCGGAAACACGCGGTCCCGGCGAGTGCGCCGATCGGCACTCGCCGGGACCGTCACCGGAGCCCGGGCTACGGCTTCTCCTGCGCGTGGAGCGTGCTCACCTCCTCGGCGGTGAGTGCCCGGTCGTAGGCGTGGACCTCGTCGACCGCGCCGTTCCAGAAGTCGGTGTCGTCTCCGTTCCACTGGGCGCGACCGACCGCGAGCGGCCCGGAACCGACGTAGTTCGCGCCGCCGGCCGCGGTCGCCGCCAACTGCCCGTCTACATACAGCGCGATCTCGTCGTTCCCGCCGTCGCGTACCCCGACGAGGTGGTACCAGCGGCCCGTCTCCGGGGTGGTGACCAGCCGGGCACGGTGCTCGCCGGGCGTGCTGAAGGCGAAGGCGCCCTGGCCGTACTGCAGGTAGAACGGGCTCGCCCGGAACCGGCCGTCCTGGCTCACGGCGGTGGCGTAGTTGCCGGGGAGCGCGTCGAGCCTCACCCAGGCGGAGACCGAGTAGCTTCCGGTGGTGTCGAGCACGGGGCCGTCCGTCTCGGCGGACTGCCCCTGACCGTCGAACTTCAGCGCGCTGCCGCTGACACCGGGCGTCCAGGTGGTGCCCTCGGAGAGCCGCAGAGGCCTGGAGTTCGGGCCGTCGTCCCGCGCGGTGGTGCCGGCGCCCTCGTCGAGGGCCCAGTGCCCGCCGCCCTTCAGCTCCGGCCGCTCACCCGCGGCGGCGCCGGCCGCCAGGACCCTGCGGTTGACCTCACGCACCCGGTCAGGGTCGACCTTGATCTCCCGGCGGTCGTACGTGTACAGGCCGTTGAGCTCGTTCTCCAGGTCGGTGATCTGCGTGTACACCGAGCCCGACAGCTCGGCGCCGGCCTGTTCCAGGTAGAACTTCTCGGTGTTCTCGACGTACTTGCGGGTCAGCGCCTCCTTGTCGGCGACGCCGCTGTAGATCACGGTCGGGGCGCCCGGCCACATGTGCCCCGGTGTGCGCAGCGTGAAGCCGCCGTGCTCACCGTCGAACGCGGCACGGTGGTCGGGGAACGGCGGGTCCTCGTTGTTGTAGTCGTGGTGGTCGACGATGTCGCCCTTGCCCGAGTCGCCCTTGGAGTTGCAGCAGTTCACACCGCTGTGGGCGTTGACGACACGGGACGGATCGGCGGCCTTGACGGCCTCGGCGATACGGCCGCTCTCCTCGCGGTCCCACTCGCCCCAGCCCTCGTTGAAGACGATGTTGCCGATGACGGCGGGGGAGTCGTGGTGCTGCCGCATCGCCTCCATGCCCTGGTCGACGAAGGCCTTCTGCCCGCTCGTGCCGGTGATGTTCCCGGAGACGAAGTCCTGCCAGACCAGCAGGCCCAGGCGGTCCGCGTGGTAGAACCACCGGGCCGGCTCCACCTTGATGTGCTTGCGCACGGAGTTGAAGCCCAGTTCCTTGTGCGCCTTCAGGTCGAAGGCGAGTGCCTCGTCGCTGGGGGCCGTGTACAGGCCGTCGGGCCAGAAGCCCTGGTCGAGTGTGGCGAGCGAGAAGACGGGCTTCCCGTTCAGCACCAGCTTCTGGTATCCGCCGACCTTCTCGACGCCTACCTCGCGCATGCCGAAGTAGCTGCCGACCTTGTCGGTGGACCTGCCGTCGGTGAGTTCGACGTCGAGGTCGTACAGGTAGGGGTCGTCCGGGCTCCACAGGTGCTGCTTCGCCACCGGCAGCCGCAGCTCCTCGTTGGCGGGCCCGCGCACCCGGCCGACGACCTTGCCGCGCTTGTCACGGGCGACGGCCTCGACGCGCGCCTCGGGGGAGGCGCCCTCGGACTCGACGGTCACCGCGAGACTGCCGGAGTCGATGTCGGGGGTCGTGACCACGTCGTCGACGGAGGTGCGGGCGACCGGCTCCATCCACACCGTCTGCCAGATTCCCGACGACTGGGTGTAGAAGATGCCCCCCGGGTTCCGGGACTGCTTGCCCATCGGCTGGTCGGCGCCACCGGTGTCGGTGACCGCGACGACGATCTCCTGCGGTCCCTTGTCCTTGAGTGCGTCGGTGACGTCGGCGCTGAACGCGTTGTAGCCGCCGGTGTGTTCGGCGACCTTCCTGCCGTTGACCCAGACGGCGGCCTCGTAGTCCACGGCGCCGAAGTTGAGCTTCAGCCGCTGGCCCTTGCCACCCTTGCCGACCTTCCAGCTCCCGGGCACGTCGACGAGCTTGCGGTAGAACATGTGGTCCTCGTGCCGCTCGATCCCGGAGAGCTGGGACTCGACCGGGAACGGCACGACGATCCTCTCGTCGAGATCCTTGCCGAAGACCGGCGGTTCGCCGGCTTTCGCGGCGGCGAACTGCCAGGGCCCGTTCAGGTTCTTCCACTTGGCACGCACCTGCTGCGGGCGCGGGTACTCCGGCAGCGGGTGCCTCTCGTCGAGCCGGTCGCCCCACA
This sequence comes from Streptomyces sp. BK208, assembly GCF_004364245.1. GTDB lineage: Bacteria > Actinomycetota > Actinomycetes > Streptomycetales > Streptomycetaceae > Streptomyces. The sequence goes on from NZ_SOAV01000013.1 coordinate 102,278, forward strand.
TGGTGGTGAGCCGGTGAGCGGAGTCGTTCTGCGCGTAGCGGTGGATGTCCGGCACGGTCTCGCCGCCGGAGGTCAGCCCGCCCTCGCCGTCGTAGGCCACCCGGACCTGCTGGCCCTTCTGGATCGGCTCCCCGAGGGTGACCAGCAGGGTGTTGCGGTCCCCCGGGGCCACCGAGACCGAGTCGATCGGCATCGGGGTGGTGTCGGCCTCGATCTCCAGGTGGTCCGCCAGCGCCTTGCCGGCGCCGCGGACGCTGCCCTCGAACCGGGCCCGCACCTGCCGGCCGTTCTCCGGGACCGACGGCTCGACCGGGTAGACCTCGAACCCGTCCGGCGGTGTGAACGCCGACATGGGAACGGCCTGCCTGGGCAGGGTCGGGGTCGACCAGCGCAGGAACATGTTGGCCCCGCCGGTGTCCTGGAACATCTCCAGGCGGAAGTCGTGCTTCTCACCGGCGGCCAGCCTGACCGGCGCACTGGTCTGCTCGTTGTCCCAGTCGGGCTCCCAGTGATCGATGACCGGTTCGCCGTCGACGAAGAGCCGGAAGCCGTTGTCTCCGCTGGCGTAGAAGGTGTAGTCACCGGTGGCCGGTGCTTCGAGCTGCCCGGTCCAGCGGGCGGTGGTGTGTTCCGTCCGGCCGGTCAGTTCCTGGAAGACGCCGGTCAGCCCGGAGAAGTTGATCTGCGGGTCCAGCAGGGTGCCGCCCAGCTGCGCGAAGTCCCGTGCGCCCGGCGCCGACATGCTGAAGTACTCGCCCTTGAGACCGTGCACCGCGACGGCGGCCTGTTCCGACGCGGTGGCCGCCGTACCGGTGGGCACCGCGGCGGCCGAAGTGCCGGTCACCAGGCCGGTGGTGGGGAGTGCCAGGGCCGCGGCGGTGAGCAGGGCCCAGGCTTTCGCTCTTGGGCGGGTGTGTCTTTGTCTCATCGAACCTTCCTCGCGCAAGGGCCCCGTCCCGGGGCCTTTCGGCAGGCGGCGGCACCGGCTGGGCAGGCGCCGGACGACGATTCTTCCAACGTTGGAAATTCTTGACAGCGGAATGACAACACGTCCGTCGGTGGCTGTCCAGACCTCGGACAACGCCGCCGCGCCGGCTCCCGGGGGAGGTGTCCGGGCCCTCGGGGAGGTCGGACGTCCGGCAGGCTGCGCAGGGCCGAGACGGTGCCCAACCGCCGTTCGCGGCGGGCCTGGACCGACTCCGTCGGATCCGCCGCGGCTCCTTCCGGCCGGGCGGGCCGTCCGGAGGCCGTCATGCCGCCGGACCCGAGGCGGCTCACCGTCGCAGCCGGTCCAGTTCACCGCCGATCGCGTCCCGCAGTACGTCGTGTTGCGGACCGAGCCTGAACCGGCTGTCGCTCCACCGCTCGGGCGGGTGGAGCCACACGGGCTTGCCCACCACATCGGCGGGCTCCCACGCGAACCGCGGCCACACGTGCGCGTGCAGGAACGGATCGGTGTTCCCCAGGATCTCCAGGTTGACCCGGCGGAAGGCGGGGTCCAGCCGCCGACAGGCACGCTCGACCGCCTCACCGAGCTGGTCCATGTCCGACAGGAAGGACAGCCGCTTCGCCCTCGGCAGGTCCGACAGCCGCTGCACATCCGGTTCGTCCACGAGCAGGACCGAGTAGCCGGGCAGGAACTGGACGTCCCCGATCACCGCGAACCCTGCCGTCAACCGCCGCAGCACGGTGGGGTTCTCGCCCCGCAGCGCCGTCCCGATCCGATCCGCCCGCCAGTCACCGGCCATGGGCGGAACATACCGGCGTGCGCCGTCGGGCGTCGTTCGGGTAGCGTGCGGAGCATGTCGAGCCCCGAAGCATCCAGGGTGGGGGCTTTCGGTCACGCCGTCAGCCCCCTGCACCACTGACTCCGTAGCCCTGCCGTCCCGTCGCGCACCGCGGCCGGACGCCGGTGCCCGTGGGTGGCCCGTGGGTGCTGACCGCGGTGACGAGAACGCCTTCCTCGCTGTTTCTCATCGCCTCGGAGCCACTCGATGCCTCTTCCGCTGTACCTGCTCGCCCTGGCCGTCTTCGCCATGGGCACCTCCGAATTCATGCTCGCCGCCCTCCTGCCCGGCATCGCCCGCGACCTCCACGTGACGGTCGGGACGGCGGGCTCGCTCACCTCGGCCTTCGCACTCGGCATGGTCGTCGGCGCACCCCTGGTGGCCGGGCTCGCCCGCAACCGGCCCGCGCGGTCCGCTCTCCTCGGATTCGTCCTCGTCTTCGCCGCGGCGCACGCGCTGGGCGCCACCACCACGCACTTTCCCGTCCTGTTCGCCACCCGGATCGTCGCGGCGCTCGCCAACGCGGGCTTCGTCGCCGTGGCACTGACCACGGCCGCCCGGCTGGTGGCAGCGGACAGGAAGGGGCGCGCGCTGGCGGTGCTGCTGTCCGGAACGACGGCGGCCACGATCGCCGGGGTCCCGGCCGGGTCGGTGGTCGGCACCATGCTCGGCTGGCGAGCCACCTTCTGGGTCGTCGCGGCCCTCTGCCTGCCCGCGGCCATCGGCATCCTCAAAGGCGTCCCGGCAGACCCCGTCCCGGACGACGCGCCGCACCGGCCGGCCCTGCGAGCGGAACTCCGGCAGCTCAGGAGCCCGCGTCTGGGCCTCGTGATGCTGCTCGGCGCCCTGGTGAACGCGGCGACCTTCGCGAGTTTCACCTTCCTCGCCCCCGTCGTGACCGACACCGCAGGCCTGGGAGACCTCTGGATCCCGGTCGCCCTGGTGCTCTTCGGCCTCGGTTCCTTCGTCGGCATCACCGTCGCCGGAAGGGTGTCGGACACCCGCCCCGGTCTGGTCGTCACCTGCGGCGGTCCGCTGCTCCTCCTCGGCTGGCCGGCCCTGGCCGTGCTGTCCGACCGGCCGGCCGCTCTGTTCGCCCTCGTGTTCCTGCAGGGCGCGCTGTCGTTCGCGCTCGGCAGCACCCTGATCACGCGGGTCCTCTACGAGGCGGCGGGAGCACCCACCATGGGCGGTTCGTACGCGACCGCGGCCCTCAACACCGGCGCCGCGCTCGGACCGCTCGTCGCGGCGGCCTCCCTCGACACCTCCCTCGGAGATCTCGGGCCCCTGTGGGTCAGTGCCCTGCTCGTCGCGACCGCGCTGCTCGTCGCCTGTCCCTTCCGCAGCGTGCTCGCCGTCGGTCGCGGGACGAGGGTGCCCCGGTGACCCCGATGTGCCGGGCGCGGATCGCGGACGCCTGACCGACGGTTCAGCGGTGCAGGGTCATTCCTCGGTGCGCGTGCTGCGGACCGGTTGTTTCGCGGCCGCTTCCGCGGGGGCCCCGATGTCGCTTCGGGAGCGGTGCGACGTGTGGCGGCCGGCGGCAGGGGCGGCCAGGGTTGCCGTGGCGACGAACGCCAGCACCACGACCATCGCCGACCGCAGGCCGTAGTGGTCGCCCAGGAAGCCGAGGGTGGGCGGTCCCACCAGGAAGGCGAGGTAACCGATCGTCGCGACGAGACCGACGCGGGCGGTCTCGTCCGGCCCCGAGTCGCCCGCCGCCGACAGGGCCACCGGGAAGCCCAAGGACGCGCCCAGTCCCCAGAACAGCACGGCGGCCGCGGCCACGACGGTGTTGTCGGAGAAGATGACCAGGGCCAGGCCGAGGGCTCCGGAGATCGCACTGGCCCGTATCACCGTCGCCCGGCTGTGGCGACCGAGGAGGAACGTACCGCTGAAGCGCCCCAGGGTCATCGCGGCGGCGAACCCCACGTAGACGAGGGAGCCGACGGCGGCGTCGAGCCCGTGGCCGTCGACCATGAGCAGCGGCAGCCAGTCGTTGGCGGCGCCCTCGGCGAGAGCCATGGCCAGGACGATGACCCCGATCATCAGGAGCCTCCTGTCCCGCCACACCCGCGGCCTCGCACTCCGCGCGGTGTCCGAAGCGGGCGGTGCGCCGCGCATACCGGTCCCGGCGGGGACGGCGCCGATGGCGTACGCGAAGATCGCGGCCGCCACCACGGCCGTGGCCCACAGATGCCAGTGGGCGGGGAACGCCGCGGCGGTCGCGACCATGCCGGCCAGGCCCCCGACGACGGTGCCCAGACTGAAGCAGCCGTGGAGCGTGGGCAGTACCGCCGTGCCGGTGATCCGCTCCACGTGCGCACCGTCCACGTTGATCGCGACCTCGCCCGCCCCGACCCCGCCGCCGAACAGGCACAGCCCCGCCGTGACCAGGGGAGCGGAGGCGAGCGCGGTGCCCACGCCGACGACGACCACGCTCGTGATGACCATCAGGGTGGCCACTGCCGTCACCGGCCTGGTCCCCCACCGCGACACCAGGCGGCCCGAACACAGGATGCCGGCCATCGAGCCGACCGACAGGCCGAACAGCACCAGCCCCATCTGCCCTGTGGAAACGCCCAGTCGGTCACGGATGTCCGGGGTGCGGGTGACCCAGGAGGACATGACGACGCCGTTGAGGAAGAAGAACAGGAACAGTGCCCGACGGCGTCGGCTCACGGCGTGGTCGTCCAAGGAGGGGCTCCGCCGGTGTTGGGGACCATGGGGGACAGGCAGGCGACGTCTCCGCGCACCCACCGAGTATGCACAAATGTACACACCGGGCGGAAGGCCGAGAAGACGAGACCATGAAGACGAGACAGTGAAGACAAGACAGTGAAGACAAGACCGGGAAGGCAAGGCGGACAACGGCGATGACAGGCAGCACCCGCGGCCCCAACGACCCCCGGCGCCGCGAACGCATTCTCGACGCCGCGCTCGACGTCGTCGCCGAGCACGGCGCCATCAAGGTGACCTTTCGCAGGATCGCCGAGACGGCGGGTGTGCCGCTCGGTTCGCTCACCTACTACTTCGACGACATGCAGCACCTGCTCACCGAGGCGTTCACCCGGCACGCCGAGTCCGTCTCCACGCGCTACGGCGCCCTTCTGGAGGCGGCGAGGACCCGTCAGGAGGCCCAGGAGGCAGTCGTCGAGATCATCTGCGGCAAGGTGTGGGGGACCGACCGCAACCTGCTGCTCGGCTACGAGCTCTACGCCTTCGCCACCCGTCACCCCGAGGTGCGTACGGTCATGCGGTCCTGGATGCGAGCGAGCCGGGACTCGCTGGCCAGACACTTCGACCCGCTCACCGCACGCGCCCTCGACGCCCTGATCGAAGGGCTCTCCATCCACAACTCGGTCGACCAGCGGCCCACCGACCGCGCGGAGGTGGTCGCCATCGTCGAAGCCGTCGTCGACCGGCGCCGCTGAGTCCGCCCGCGGCCCGGCGGACGCGGTGGACACAGGGGATGCAGCCCCCTTCCGCGTGGAGGTGGCCGTTTCCGCCACACCCCTCCCGCACGCGGGCGTCAGGACCCGGCCGTCAGATTGCGCCGCAGCGAGCCGGGCGCGCGCAGGGCCTTCTCGATCTGCTCCAGCGACTTGTTGCGGGTCTCGGGCACCTTCAGGAGGACGAAGGCCACGCACAGGACGTTCATGGCCGCGTAGACGAAGAACGTCCCCGACCGGCCGATGGCGTTGACGGTGCTCAGCGCGGTGACCGCGATCAGCAGGTCGAACCCCCACACGGTGAGCGTGGCGAGACTCGTCGCCGGACCGCGCACGCTCAGGGGGAGGATCTCGGGAGCGATGAGCCACACGACCGACTGCATGCCGATGCCGTTGAAGAGGATGTAGGCGAACAGTGCCGCGATCACGGTCCAGCGCTGGGCGGGGGAGTCGTCCATCAGGAACGCCGCTCCCAGTACCGTCATGGCCAGCGCGGACAGCGGCACGAAGTACAGCATCGTCCGGCGCCGGCCGAGGGAGTCCACGGCGATCGCGCCCGTGACGCCCGCGACGACGAGCATCGCTCCGATACCGATTCCGGTCAGAAGCGCGACGGAGTCGCCGAATCCCGCGTCGGACAACATGGTCGGGGCGTAGTAGACGACGGCGTTGATACCGGTCAGCTGGGAGAAGGCGGCCACCCCCAGGGCGACGACCAGGGCGGGCCGGACCCACGGCCGGGTCAGGGCGCGGCGGTCGGCCGGGGGAGCGGAGGCGGAGACCTCGCGGATACTGGCGATCTCGGCCGTGACATCCGCGTCCTTCGGCCGCAGGCGCCGCAGAACCGACTCGGCCAGCTCCTCCCGGTCGTGCTCGACCAGCCACCGGGGGCTCTCCGGCAGCCTGAGCATCCCGGCCGCCAGTACGGCCGCCGGGACGACGGCGAGCCCGAACATGATCCGCCACCCGCCACTGCCCGCGAACAACCAGCCGCAGAGGTAGGCGAGCAACTGGCCGATGGCCACCATCAGTTGGAACAGCACCATGAGACGGCCGCGGATGGCCGCTGGTGCGACCTCCGCGATGTAGACCGGGACCATGTTGGACGCCCCGCCCACGGCCAGGCCGAGTACGAAGCGTGCCGCGATCAGGGTTCCGGTACCCGGCGCCAGAGCGGCTCCCAGGGCGCCGGCCGCGAAGACCGCCGCGACCCAGACGACCACCCGGCGGCGCCCGAAGCGTCCGGCGAGCCGGCCCGAGCACAGCGCGCCGGCCATCGCGCCGACCAGGATCACGCTCACCACCGTCTCCTGGCCCCGGGACGACAGTCCGAGGTCCTCGCGGAGGTAGAGGAGCGCACCGGAGATGATGCCCGTGTCGTAGCCGAAGAGCAGACCACCGAGGGCGGACACCGCCGCCACCGCGTAGACCTGGGCCGGCTGCCGGCCGGACGAGCCCGCGGCGGTGCCCTTGGTCTCGGCGACGGCCACCGCGGCGGCGCTCTCAGGCATCGCCCATGACCAGACCCTCGATGGTGTGCTTCTGCGTCACCGGCGTGAGCTCCTCCACGACCGGGCAGTCGAGGTGGCGACGGACCCGCTCGGGCAGTGCTTCCCAGAACGGGCGGGAGACGGCCGTGTCGTGCCGGTCCCCGTTCGTCGCCTCCGGCCCGTCGACGCCGAGGACCAGCACGGGCCGTGACTTCGCGGAGTCGTTGGTCGTGCCGCGGTGGATCGTCAGCGCCGTCCGGGCCGATATGTCGCCGCGCCGCGGGTACTTGCGTACCGCTCGCTCCGCATAACGGTCGTAGTGCGACCGGGGCGGGAACATGCCGTGCTCGAACTCCTCGTCGTCGTCCCACTGCGTGCCGGGGGCGATCTCGAAGGGACCCATGTCCTCCTCGGTGTCGACCGTGGTCACGTTGAAGGCGAGCGAGGTGAGGCGCCGGTCGCGACGGGTCTCCTCGGGCATGGGGAAGTCGCGGTGCCAGGGCTGGTTGACGGCGCCTTCGAGGGGGACGTCGAAACCGAGCTCGACGATCCGGTAGTCCGGGCCGAGCGCCGCGGTGCACAGGGAACGCACCCAGGGGTGGTCGACCAGCTCCACGAAACCCCTGATCTGCTCGGGATGGATCTCGACGTAGTACCGGTTCGGTCCACGGCCCACCGCGCCGCCGGGCCGGGACCTGGCCTCCGCGAACGCCTTGGCGACGTCCTCGCCGAGCCGGTCCGCCCACTGCGGGGTGAAGGCGCCCCTGCGCGCGGTGATGCCGTCCGCGTACAGGGCCGCCACGTCCGCCGTCACGTCGACGTCCAGGCCGGCGGCGTCGACACCGGGAAAAACAGACACGCTCATGGTGCGCCTCCTCGCGCTGTGCTGACTGCGACCATGTTGCGACGTTGAATGCGACGTTGCAATAGCTTCCCGGGAGATTCTGGTGACCGTTACCCGGGCATGCGAGGATGTCGGCTGTGAGCAGTCGCCTGAAGGACGTCGCCGCCCTCGCCGGGGTGTCGACCCGTACCGTTTCCAACGTCGTCAGCGGCTCGGGCTCGGTGGCCGAGGAGACACGGGCGCGGGTCCAGGCGGCCCTGGACGAGCTGGGCTACCGGCCGAACGTCGCCGCTCGCAACCTGCGCGCCGGACGCACCGGGCTGATCGGCCTGGCCATTCCCGAGCTCTACTCGCCGTACTTCGGCGAACTCGCGAGCCAGATCGTGCACGCCGCCCAGGAGCGCTCGTGGACGGTCGTGATCGACCAGACCTTCGGGGACCCCGACGCGGAGCGGCGGCTGCTCGACGGCACCGGCGGGCGCCTGGTCGACGGTCTCATCATCAGCCCGTGGGCGCTCGGGCCGGAGGAGCTGACCAACACGTCCCGTGACGTGCCCGTCGTCCTCCTCGGTGAACGGCAGCCGCACGGTCTCGCCGACCGCGTCGCCGTCGACAACGTCCTGGCTGCCGAGGAGGCGACGTCCCATCTGCTCGCCTCCGGCCGCAGGCGCATCGCCGCGATCGGTCCGCAGCCGCACCTGCGCAACGAGACGGCCCGGCAGCGGCTGGAGGGATACCGCAACGCCCTGCGAGGCGCCGGGCTGCAGCCGGACCGGGCCCTCGAGCAGGCCGTGACGACGCTGCACCGCAAGGACGGAGCGGAAGCGATGACCGCTCTGCTGGACGCGGGCACCCGCCCGGACGCCGTCTTCGCCTTCACCGACGAACTCGCCCTGGGCGCTCTGCACGTGGCGCACCAGCGAGGCGTGAGTGTGCCGCGTGAGCTGGCCGTCGTGGGCTTCGACGGCATCGAGGACGGGCAGTACGCCAACCCGCCGTTGACGACGGTCGTCCCGGACAAGCGGCAGATCGCCGAGCGGGCCCTCCAGTGCCTCGCCGACCGCATATACAGCCCGGCCTCGGCGGTGCCGCCCCTCGACATCGTGATCCCGCACCACCTCGAGGTGCGCGGGAGCAGCGCGCAGGCCGACTGACGCCCCGGACCGGGGAGTTCGGGGCCCGGTGCCGCTGCCGGGTCCGGAACCGCCCGGTCCGCCATCGCCCACGTCCGGCCTCCGGGGCGGCTCGCTCCTCGCCCGGCACGGCACGCGTACGCCGACGGGCCGCCGGCCGACCGCGGACCTCGGACCTCGGACCTCGGACCTCGGACCTCGGACCTCGGACCTCGGACCTCGGACCTCGGGGCGAGGATGGCGTGATGTCGTGCACGGGACCGATAAACCGCATCGGGGCGATTGTCACCGCTTCGAGGTAAGCCCGCCGTGACCCCGGCGGACACCGCCGTTCCAGCGGCTAGCTTTCTGAGCACGGACGGATCCCCGTGATCCGTCCGGCCCGATGCCCACGCCTCTCCGCCTCTCCGTCTCCCGTCGACGCACCCGCGTGCGCCGGTCGGTCCGTCGTGCAAGGAGAACGTCTCCCGATGTCCGTCGACAGCCTCCCGGAAGCTCAGACCCGCTCCGACGCGCCGCAGCAGTCCCTGAGCACCGCCGCCGCCCGCAACCTCGCCACCACCACCAAGTCCGCCCCGCAGATGCAGGAGATCACCTCCCGCTGGTTGCTGCGCATGCTGCCCTGGGTCGAGGCAGGGGGCGGCGCCTACCGGGTCAACCGGAGGCTGCGGCACACCCTCGGCGACGGGCGCATCGACTTCGTCCAGGACGGCGCCACGGTCCGGGTGATCCCCCGGGAGCTCACCGAACTGGCCGTTCTGCGCGGCTTCACGGACACGGACGTCCTCAGCACCCTCGCCGACCGCTGCGCGCAGCTCGACTTCACGGCGGGCGACGTCCTCGTCGAGCGCGGCAGTCCCGCGGACCGCATCCACCTCATCGCCCACGGCCGGGTGAGCCAGACCTCCGAGGGCAAGTACGGCGAGCGGGTATCCGTCGCGGTGCTCGCGGACGGCGGCCACTTCGGCGAGAGGGCCCTGACCGACCCCGACGCCCGCCACGACTGCACCTTCACCGCCGAGACCTCGGGCACTCTGCTCACCCTCTCCCGCGCCGACTTCACCGCGGTCCAGGCCTCGGCACCGCAGCTGCGGGCCCATGTCGAGGCCGTCGGCTCCCGTACACGGCAGCCGCAGACCAAGCACGGAGAGGCGGAGATCGCCGTCAAGGCCGGCCACGTCGGCGAGGCGGAACTGCCCGCCACCTTCGTGGACTACGAGCTGCGGCCGCGGGAGTACGAGCTCGCCGTCGCCCAGACCGTTCTGAGGATCCACACCCGGGTCGCGGACCTCTACAACGACCCGATGGACCAGAGTGCGGAGCAACTCAGGCTCGTCGTCGAGGCATTGCGGGAGCGGCAGGAACACGAGCTGATCAACAACCGGGAGTTCGGGCTGCTGCACAACGTCGACTTCAAGCAGCGCATCCAGCCCCGCAGCGGTCCGCCGACGCCGGACGACATGGACGAGCTGCTCTGCCGTCGGCGCGGCACCAAGATGTTCCTCGCGCACCCCAGGACCATCGCCGCCATCGGACGCGGCCTCAACGCCTGCGGTCTCTACCCCGACCACGTCGACCTCGGCGGACAGTCCGTCCCCGCCTGGCGCGGCGTCCCCATCCTGCCCTGCAACAAGATCCCGATCAGCGAGGAACAGACCAGTTCCATCATCGCGATGCGTACCGGTGAGAAGAGCCAGGGCGTCATCGGCCTGCGGCAGACGGGACTGCCGGACGAGTACGAACCGGGCCTGTCCGTCCGGTTCATGGGCATCAACGAGCAGGCGGTCACCTCCTACCTCGTCAGCACCTACTACTCCGCCGCGGTGCTCCTGCCCGACGCCCTCGGCGTGATGGAGAACGTCCAGATCGCCCCCGTGTCGCGCTGAGGGCCCCGAGCGGCCCCAGGGCCGCCCCTCGACGCCTCCCCTCCGCCACCCAGCGTTCCACCCCACTGCAGCAAGGAGCCGCCGATGCCCGACTCCCGGCCCCTCGGACCACGCCCCCCTGAACCGGGGCCGACGCCGCCCACCGCCGTGCCGGACCCACCCGCCCCGGCGACCCCGGGCGTCCCGGTCGCACCGACCGTGTCCGACTTCCTGGCGGCACTGCACCCGCCGGTCACGGTCACCGGCCCGGCACCGTCCCCGAAGCCCGCCGCCGCGGCGCCGCCCCCGACACCCGCCCCCTCCACGCCGGCCACGTCCGCCCCGGATGCGGCCGCCCCGAATGCGGCCGACACCGCTCTCCAGCGGGTTCTGCGCGGCCCGACCGGGCTGGGCACGACCGGACTCGCCCTGGCCGGCAGATACGAGCAGCACCCGGAGCCGGTGGTCCCGGCACAGGCCACACCCGCGGCCGGACGCGCCGTTCCCGGCCTCTACCACCACCCCGTCCCGGAGCCCGACCCCGCGCGCGTCGAGGAGGTGAGCCGCCGGATCAAGCGCTGGGCCGAGGATGAGGTCCGGCTCTATCCCGAGGAGTGGGAAGGACAGTTCGACGGCTTCTCCGTCGGCCGCTACATGGTCGGCTGCCACCCCGACGCCCCGTCCGTCGACCATCTGATGCTCGCCACCCGCCTGATGGTCGCGGAGAACGCGGTGGACGACTGCTACTGCGAGGACCACGGCGGGTCACCTGTCGGCCTCGGCGGTCGCCTCCTCCTCGCCCACACGGCGATCGACCACTTCCACACCACCGCGCAGTACACGCCGGCCTGGCGGGAGTCGCTCACCTCGGACGCCCCGCGCCGCGCCTACCGCAGCGCGATGGACTACTTCGTCCGCGCGGCGACCGACTCCCAGGCCGACCGCTACCGGCACGACATGGCCCGGCTGCACATGGGTTACCTCGCCGAGGCCGCCTGGGCCCAGACCGGGCACCTCCCGGAGGTGTGGGAGTACCTGGCGATGCGCCAGTTCAACAACTTCCGCCCCTGTCCCACGATCACCGACACCGTCGGCGGCTACGAACTGCCCGCCGACCTGCACGCCCGACCCGACATGCAACGGGTCATCGCCCTCGCCGGCAACGCGACCACGATCGTCAACGACCTCTACTCGTACACCAAGGAACTCGACAGCCCGGGCCGCCACCTGAACCTGCCGGTGGTGATCGCCGAGCGCGAGCAGCTCTGCGAACGCGACGCCTACCTCAAGGCCATCGAGGTCCACAACGAACTCCAGCGCGCCTTCGAGGCAGCCGCGGCCGAGCTCGCCGCGGCCTGCCCCCTGCCCACCGTGCTGCGCTTCCTCAAAGGCGTGGCCGCGTGGGTCGACGGCAACCACGACTGGCACCGCACCAACACCTACCGCTACAGCCTGCCCGACTTCTGGTAAGGAACGGACGTATCTGTGACCACTGAGACCACCACCACCTCATCCACCTCATCCACCTCCTCCACCGCCGTCGCGAAGATCCCGTCCCCGGCGACGCCGTACCAGCAGGACATCGCCCGCTACTGGAACAACGAGGCACGGCCGGTCAACCTCCGGCTCGGTGACGTGGACGGGCTCTACCACCACCATTACGGCATCGGGGCCGTGGACCGTGCCGCGCTCGGCGACCCGGCACACAGCGAGTACGAGAAGAAGGTCATCGCGGAACTGCACCGTCTGGAGTCGGCACAGGCGGAGTTCCTCATGGACCACCTCGGCACGGTCGGCCCCGGCGACACCCTCGTCGACGCCGGCTGCGGACGCGGCGGCTCCATGGTCATGGCCCACCGCCGCTTCGGCTGCCGGGTCGAGGGGGTCACGCTGTCCGCCACCCAGGCGGAGTTCGGCAACAGCCGCGCGCGTGACCTGCGCATCGACGAGCATGTGCGCTCCCGTGTGTGCAACATGCTCGACACCCCCTTCGACAAGGGCAGCATCACGGCCTCGTGGAACAACGAGTCGACCATGTACGTCGACCTCCACGACCTGTTCGCCGAGCACTCCCGCTTCCTGAAGGCCGGCGGCCGGTACGTGACGATCACCGGCTGCTGGAATCCCCGCTACGGCCAGCCGTCGAAGTGGGTCTCCCAGATCAACGCCCACTTCGAGTGCAACATCCACTCACGCCGCGAGTACCTGCGCGCCATGGCCGACAACCGGCTCGTGCCGCACACCATCGTCGACCTCACCGCGGACACACTGCCCTACTGGGAGCTGCGCGCCACGTCCTCGCTGGTCACCGGCATCGAGAAGGCGTTCATCGAGTCCTACCGCGACGGCTCCTTCCAGTACGTCCTGATCGCGGCCGACCGGGTGTGAGCCCGACTCGCGGGACCGGAGCCCTTCCGGCGGCTCCGGTCCCGCGAGCCGCGCCGACGCGGGACGGACCCACTCGGCCGAGGTCGCGGACGTGTCCGCCGACCGGAGGTAGGCTGCGGCGGTGCGTACGGTCGAGCTCCTGTTGGACGAGACGGCGGAGTCGGCGGTCCTGGAGGCATGGCGGCGGCTCGCCGACGCGGGACTGCCCAGTCAGGCCCGGCACCGCTCGCCGACCAACCGCCCCCACCTGACCCTGGCCGCCTGCCCGGAGCTGACCGCCCCGATCCGGTGGGAGCTGGCCGAGGTGGCCGCCTCCCTGCCCCTGCCGGCACGCTTCACCGGCGTGGTGCGCTTCGAGCGACCCACCTCGGTGCTGGCCTGGGCGCTGGACCGCGACGCCGCGCTGGCCGCTCTGCACCGCCGGGTGTGGGAGGCGGTGGCCTCGGACAGCCCGGCCCAGACCCTCAGTCCCTTCCACGAGCCCGGTCGCTGGAGCCCGCACATCACCCTCGGCCGGACCCGCCGGGCCGGGGCGTTCGCCGACCGAAAAGTCCCCGAGCTGCTGCCGTCCCCGCCCCTCGCGGCCGCTCTGGTCACCCTGCGCAGCTACGACACCGAGGCCGGCACCGTGGAAGTGCTGCGGCCCCGCCCCTGAGCGGCCCGCCGGGCAGCCGGCAGCTCGGTGACGCCCTTTCCCGGAAGCTTCCCGCGATGAGTTTCCGGTGGCCTCGCGGTCTACCCGTCGAGGAAGGGAGCGCACCATGCGCAAGGTCATTGTTTGCACGTTCCTGACGCTCGACGGCGTCATGCAGGCGCCGGGCGGCCCGGACGAGGACGCGGAGAGCGGTTTCGAGCACGGCGGCTGGCAGAAGCCGGTGGACGACGACGAGGTGGGCGCCGCCATCGCCGGGTGGTACGAGGGCTCCGACGCGATGCTGCTCGGCCGCAAGACCTACGACATCTTCGCGTCGTACTGGCCGACCGCCGATCCGGGCAACCCGTTCACCGACCGGATGAACAGCATGCGCAAGTACGTGGCGTCCCGGACCCTGACGTCCGTCGACTGGCAGAACTCCACGCTGCTGGCGGGCGACACCGCCGATGCCGTACGCGAACTGAAGGCGACCGACGGCGGCGACATCAACGTCGTCGGCAGCGGCGACCTCGCCCAGACGCTCATGCGGCACGACCTCGTCGACGAGTACCGGCTGACCGTCCACCCGGTGATCATCGGCACCGGCAAGCGGCTGTTCGCCGACGGGGCGATCCCGACCGCGCTGGAGCCGGTGAGCGTGACGACGACGAAGGGCGGCACCGTCGTCGGCGTCTACCGCCCGAACGGCAGGCCCACCTACGACAGCTACTAGGTCTTCCGGCCGGTCGGCTCCAGCAGGCCGTCGGGCCCCGTCGGACGAGCCCGCGGAGCACGAGGGGCGAAGGTCTCCGGTCAGGACCGGGGGAGGGTGGCGGTGGCCTTGGTCCCGGCCTCGACCTGGGTGATGCGCCGGGCGAACATGGCCGCTCCCTGGGTGAGCATCGGCTCGGCCTCACCGCCCTCCACGAAGGTGGTGGCGACCACCGTGCCGATCCGCATGGTGAGGTACACGCCCCGCAGACCGCCTGCCGACTTGGAGTAGGCGAGGCTCTCGTTGCCGACGGCGGGCTTGGGCGACACAGGGTGCCGGCCGGCCTCCCGCTTCAGTCCGTCCCTGGCGTCCTGCCGGGTGGTGTAGGTCGTCAGGTGAAAGCCGACGCAGTACGTGTCGTCGCCTCCCAGGGCGTACTTGGCGCGCCCGAACCACTTCCCCCTGCACTCCCGCACGCTGGGACAGCCGAGACGGCCGTCCGCAGCAGTGACGGAAGCGCCGACGCCCTGCAGGCCGCCCATGGCGCCGGGATCCGGAAGAGCGTTCTCCACCTGCTCCTTCCGGCTCAGCACGGTGGCCGGGTCCGCCTGCCGGTGCACCGGGCCGCCAGAGGATCGCTCATGCCCGCCACCGCCCCCGGACGTCTCGGCACCGTTGCCTCCGCACGCCGTCAAAGCGGCGCACAACACCCCGGCCAGCGCTGCGGCCCTCACGCGACGCCGTACCGAACGACTTGCTCCCACCATGCTCCACCCCGTAAGTGATCGACAAAGCACACAGAGACCGGTCTGCCCACGTCCCGCCGGCGCGCCCTACACAAGCTGGGAGACCCGGTACCCGATCCCGCCCTCGACTAGATAACCCGTGCTCACGCAGACCACGTCGTTGAGCCACCCGTAGCGTCCGGAGCCCGTCTCGAAGAGCGGGTTCGTGCGGAAGTAGTAGCGCGCGGGGTCGACGAGGTGGCGCCGCTCGGGGTCCGCCACCGCCGCCCGCACCTCCGGCGGGGTGACCCACCGTCCGCTGTACGTCATGTGCAGGAGGTCGCCGTCGTGGGTGCGCAGGGGCAGCCGGACGTCGAGCGCGAGCCCGCCGTCCGGCCGGAACAGGCCCCAGTCACCACCCACGGGCAGTACGTCGCCCCGGATCCGTGGGCCCTCGAACGTGCCGCCCGCCGAGCCGAAGAACATCCGCCGGCCCAGTGGTCCCGGCCCGATGTCCAGCCGCGGGTCCAGGTCGACGACCATGTCGAAGAGGCGGACGGTACGGGGCTGGGCGACGTCCTTCACGCGCGGGTCGAGTGCCATGGCCGCTCACCGTCCGTCCGGGAACAAGGTGGCCCTGACGGTGTCCGTCGAGACCCCCGACTGCGCGCACAGCTCCGCCAGATCGAAGCAGAACAGCTCGCTCGCGATCAGGCCCTCCCGGAATCCGAAGCGGAGGGAGACCGGCAGCTCGGCGCGCCGCCCGTTCGGCCGGACCCCGAACCGTTCGCCGGTCATCGTCAGGCGCGCCGTCCCCCAGCACGCCAGCACGTCGTCGCCGGTCGCATGGCCTTCCAGCGTGACGTCGTAATCGGGGAACGACGTGAAGAAACGGGTCAGCGTCTTCTCGTTGGCGGCGAGGCCGCGCGCCACCGTGCCGAAGGCCGGAGCCTCCAGCGTCATGTCGGGGTGGAAACAGCGCAGGGCGGCGGGTACGTCCTGCCGGTTCTTGGCATCGGCGAGGGCGCGCGCCAGCTGAAGCGCCCGTAAGGCGTTCTCTGGGGTCATGAACTAAACGTACGGCCGTACGTACGTATTCGGCAAGGGATCTGGCACGATACGGGCATGAGCGACGAGGACACCGGACTCCGAAGGGCCCCGGAGCGAACCACCGACCGGCGATTGCTGCGCGGAGCGCGTTCACGGCGCGCGATTCTGCGGCGGGCGGTCGACATGGCCTCTCTGGACGGCCTGGACGGGCTGAGCTTCGGCGTCCTGGCCACCGGCTCCGGCATGAGCAAGAGCGGTGTCCAGACCCTCTTCGGAACGAAGGACAATCTCCAGGTCGCCACGGTCGAGTGTGCGGGCGGTGTCTTCGACGAGGTCGTCGTCCGCCCCGCCGGCACCGCACCGCGCGGCGCCCCGCGTCTGCGAGCGCTGGTCGAGGCCTGGATCGTCTACGCCTCCGAACCCCTCTTCCCGGGCGGCTGCTTCTGGGCGGCCAACCAGGCGGCCTTCGACAGCCGCCCCGGCCCTGTCCACGACGCGCTCTTTGCGGGCCGGCGCGGCTGGCGCACCCTTCTGGCCGGCGAACTTCGTCACGCCGGCGCGGCCGACGCCGAACTGGCGGCGTTCCAGCTCGACGCGGTGCTCGTCGCCGCGAACACCGCGTTGCGGTGCGGGGACGGCGAGGCGGTGGAGCAGGTGCGCAGAGTGACGGAGAACCTTCTTCGGAAGTGAGTTCCGACTCCCTCCAGGACGGCGGGGCTTCTTCACATCCGTAACCCCCTGCGACCACCGCCGCTGTTACTCACTTTCGGGTGAACGTGCCGAGGCCCCCGGGGTGGCGTGCTCTGGCGCTCGGGAGCCACGAGCCAGTACGCGTAAGCCTCGTCGGGCCGCATGCCCGTCAACCTGGTGCCTTCGGTGCATATATGGATGTTGCAGGCGACTGTCACGACGGTATGGGTGAACGGCAACACCGTTCACGTCTTCTCCACGTGCCGGTCGCGGTGCGGGCAGGGTGTGGTCGTGCGGCCGATCCGGCCGCCATCCGCACCAGGCGCAGTCCGGTCCGCGGCGTGACCGCGGTCGGCTGTGTCCGCACGAAGCAGGGGAGAACCTGTGTCGAACTTCCTCACCTCCCGCCGGCTCACCGCCGCCGTTCTCACGGTCGGTGCCCTGACCGCCGCGGTCGCGGTGCCGGCGTCGGCGGCCGACCACCGGCCGCAGCGTCCGAACGTCGAGATCAGCCGTGTCCAGTACGACTCCCCGGGGCGCGACGACCACTCCAACCGTTCGCTGAACAAGGAGTGGGTGGAGATCACCAACAACACCCGCCACGCGGTGAACCTGAAGGGCTGGACCCTCAGGAGCGAGGACGGCCACACCTACAGGTTCCGTCACTACCGCCTGGACGGGCGGGCCACCGTCCGCGTCCACACCGGCCAGGGCCGCGACACCGGTCGTGACGTGTACCAGGACCGCCGCGACTACGTGTGGGACAACCGGTCCGACACCGCCACCCTCCGCAACGACCACCGCCGGTTCGTCGACGACAAGTCCTGGGGCCACAAGCGCCACGGCGGCCGTCACCAGTAGCCGGCGGTCGAGCCGGTAGCCGGGCCCGGGCACCGGCGCGGCACGCCGCAGCACGGCGCGCCATCCCTTCCAGGGGTGGCGCGCCGTCGGCTTGTGCCTCGACTCCCTCAATTCGCTTGCCCCGGCGGCAGGTCGGCGCTGCACTGTGGGCGGACACCGTGATCCGGTGGTGCCGGTACACCGAGGAGGCAGCGGCAGCGATGGACATCCGTCCCACCACCGACAAGGATCTCGGCGTTTTCGTGGACACGGTCCATGCCGCGTTCGGGCGCTTCCCCGAGACCCCGGTCGAGGGCGGCGGGCTCTGGTGGTCGGCGCTCGAGACGGACCGCTGCCTGCTCGCCCGGACGGCGGACGGACGGGCCGTCGGCACCACCGCCGCGTACTCCTTCGAGCTCACCCTGCCCGGGAAGACCGTCGTCCCGGCGGCCGGGGTGACCGCCGTCGGTGTCCTGCCCTCGCACCGGCGCCAGGGGGTGCTCACCGCGATGATGCGGCATCAGCTTGCCGAGGTGCGGGGCCGCGGGGAGTTCCTGTGCGTGCTGCTGGCCTCAGAGGCCCCGATCTACGGGAGGTTCGGCTACGGACCGGCGACCTACACGGCGCGGCTGACCGTGCCGCGCCACGGGGCCGCCCTCGCCGCTCCCCGGGCGGCCGGCGCGACCGGCGCGCCGGCGAAGGACTCGGACAACGGCTCGGTCGACGGCTCGCACGACGGCTCGGTCGAGGTCCTTCGTCGCACCGAGTGCGGAGAGCTGCTGGAAGAGGTCTACGACCGCTATCGCCGCGCTCAGCCCGGCGCGCTGTCCCGGCCGCACCGCTGGTGGGCCCTGCGCGCGGGGCAGCCCCCGATATCGCCGGCGCCGCGCTACGTCGCCGTCCACCGGGACGCCGACGGCGTCCCGGACGGGTACGCGAGCTACTCGATCGAGTCCGGCACCCTGACGGTCGACGAGACCGTCGCCACCGACGACGCCGCCTTCACGGCCCTGGCCCGGTTCGTCCTCGGTCACGACCTGGTGTCCCGGGTCACGTTCAAGCACGTCCCGCCCGACCACCCGCTGCGCTGGCGGTTCGCGGACTTCCGCGCCGGTGAGGTGAGCGGCGACACCGACTGGCTCTGGGTGCGGCTGCTGGACGTACCGCGTGCGCTGACGGCACGCGGCTGGTCCGTGGACGGCGAACTGGTCCTCGACGTCCACGATCCGTTCCTCGGCGGGCGCGACCGTCACCTGCTGACCGTCCGGGACGGCAAGGCCCACTGTGTTCCGACGGACCGGGAGCCCGATCTGTCCCTCGACATCCGCGACTTGGGCTCCGTCTACCTCGGCGGCACTTCCCCGAGCACGCTCGTGCGGGCCGGGCACGTCCGGGCGCACCGTCCCGGCGCGGCGGCCCTCGCCGACGCGCTCTTCCGCGACGAGCGCTCCCCGCACTGCCTCCACTGGTTCTGACCGCGCCAGGTTGCCGACCGCATCACGAACGTGTTCGTTACGATCGGTCGCATGGCAGCGAGAAGAGACCCGATCAGCCGCCGGGAGCGCCCGGCCAAGCCGGCCCTGTCCCGGGGATGGATCGTCGACACCGCGGTGGCGATCATGCGTGCGGAGGGGCTGGAGAAGGTCACCATGCGCCGCCTGGCGAAGGAGCTGGACACCGGCCCCGCCTCCCTCTACGTGTACGTGGCCAGTACGGCGGAACTGCACGCGGCCGTGCTCGACGCGCTGCTCGGCGAGGTCGACCTCGCCGCAGCGGACGCAGCGGACGCAGCGGACGCAGCGGACGCCGCGGGGGACTGGCGCGGGCGGCTCCGCGCGGTGCTGACGTCGTACACCCTCGTGCTGTTCGCGCATCCGCAGCTGGCCAGGTCGGCCCTGGTCGCCCGCCCCAGCGGCCAGAACTACCTGCGCCTGGTGGAACGCGTCCTCGATCTCCTCTCCCGCAGCGGAGCCCCCCGTGCCCAGGTCGCCTGGGGCGTGGACATGCTCCTGCAACACGCCACCGCGACCGCGGCCGAGCACTCGACCCAGGCACACGATCCGACGTCCGGAGACGACTGGAACGCCACCGTCCGGGCTCTGCGCGACGCGGACGAGGCGACCCACCCCGCGATCGCCTCCCACCTGACGGTCCTGACCAGCGGCTCCGCCCAGGACCGTATGGGCTGGTTCTTCGACGTGCTCGTCAACGGGATTACCCGGACGCCCGTGCCCGGCACGGGTGACCAGGGGGACACCGTCGACTGAGGCCCGGGCCGCAGAGCGAAAGGCCTGGTAGGGACCCGATCGAATCGCCGGATCGGCTTCCCGGCGGGACTTCTGCAGCTACGCGCACTCCATGACGAACTTGTTCGCTACGAACGCGTTCGTTACACTGCCGGAGTCCCGCATCCACCAGCACACCGCCCGGAGGCATCGATGAGCACCGACCACCACCCCATCGCGATCGTCGGCGGCGGCTTGGGCGGCCTCACCGCCGCCCGGGTCCTGCACGTCCACGGCATCGAGTCCACGGTCTTCGACCTCGAAGCAGGCCCCGAGGCCCGTACGCAGGGCGGCATGCTCGACATCCACGAGGAGAACGGCCGGCAGGCGATCCGTGCCGCCGGCCTCCACGACGAGTTCCGCAAGATCATTCACGAGGGCGGTCAGGCGATGCGGCTGCTCGGCCCCGACGGCACCGTCCACCTCGACGCCGAGGACGAGGGCGACGGAGGCCGCCCCGAGGTCGACCGCGGTGACCTGCGCGACCTGCTGCTGAACTCCCTGCCGGAGGGCACGGTCCGCTGGGGCCGCAAGGTCACCGGGGTCAGGCCGCTCGGCGACGGCCGCCACGAGGTCACGTTCGCGGACGGCTCAGCCGTCACCACCGGACTGCTGATCGGTGCCGACGGCGCCTGGTCGCGCGTCCGGCCCCTGCTGTCGGACGCCGCACCCGCCTACACCGGCATCTCCTTCGTGGAGAGCGACCTGTACGAGGCGGACAGGCGCCACCCGCGCAGTGCGGCCCTCATCGGCGGCGGATTCTTCCTCTGCCTCGGCGACCGGCGCGGCTTCCTCGCCCACCGGGAGACCGACGGCAGCCTCCACGTGTACACCGCGCTCAAGGCGGAAGAGGACTGGGTCGACACGATCGACTTCACCGACCGCGCCGCCGCCAAGGCCGCGGTCCTCGCCCACTTCGAGGGCTGGGACGAGGACCTGCGCGGCCTGGTCGCCCACGCGGACACGCTCACCCCGCGCCGCATCCACGCCCTGCCCGTCGGTCACCGCTGGCAGCGGACCCGCGGCGTCACCCTGCTCGGCGACGCCGCCCACCTGATGTCCCCCTTCGCCGGTGAGGGCGCCAACCTCGCCCTGTACGACGGCGCCGAGCTCGCCCTCGCGCTCGCCGCCCACCCCGAGGACACCGAGGCCGCGCTCACCGCCTACGAGGAAGCGCTCTTCCCCCGTGGCGAAGCATCCGCCGTCGAGTCGGCACACAGCCTGGACACCATGTTCGGCACGGACGGCCTGGAGCAGATGATCGGGTTCTTCACCTCCGCGCCCGCCGAGTGAAGCGCCGGACGGGCGCCCGCCGGGCGAGGGCCGGTGAACCCGGAAGCGACGCGGCCCGAGAGGCCCGTCCGGAGCCGTAGGGTCGGTTCGGCAGGAGGACGACGGAGCGCGGAGGGAGCGAGTCGGGTGCCCCGGACGGGAACGACGGCGGTGCTGGCGCTGCTGCCGGAGGCCGAGCCGCTGTTGGGGTCGGCCGCCGAGGTGGACGGGTCGGTGGTGCGACCGGGCGTGCCCGCACACGCCGCGCTGCTCTATCCCTGGTTGCCCCACGAGGAGTTGGGAGCACCCGAGCTGCACCGGCTGCGGGCCGCCCTGCCGGCCGGCCCGGTCTCCGTGACGCTGGCCGAGGTCGAGCGGACCGGCGGATTCGTCGGTGTCCCGGTGCCCGGACTGACCCACCTGGCCGATGCGGTGCGCAGCGCGTTTCCGGCGCACGTACCCTACGGCGGCCGTTTCGGCCCGCGCCCGCCCGTGCACGTCACCGTGGCTCTGGAGGCGGCCCCGCACACCGCTGCGGACATCGCGCGCCGGACCGCCGCCGCCCTGCCGATCACCGCGCGGGTCACCGCCCTTCACGTGGTCGGCCTCACCGAGGCGGGGTGGCGGAGCCTCGCCGAACTGCCGCTGGGCCCCTGACGCGGCAGGCGCCACGTGCCGCCGACGGCTGCCGGACGGGCACCGGTCGAGGCCGAGACACCTCAGGCCGCGCCGGACGACTCGCCGGTGGGATCCGCTCCGTGCGGCACGTCCCTTTACCAAACGAGCCCTCGCCGGACGGCACTTCCTCGCGACTTCAGCCTGATTTCACCCCCTGCACAGCGATCCGGCCAACCTCCCACGATTTCCCACCTTCTGGACAACCGGACACGCGGGCGCGCCCTCTCACAGCGCGGGCACAGCAACGTGCCCGCCTGCTTCCTTCCCACAGCACCCCCCAGCACCTGAAGGACGAGGGATCGATGACCAGAACGCGCACCACCCGGCTGCGGCGTCCACTGCTCGCAGGCACCACCGCCGTCGCCGCCATGGCCGTGACCGCCGGACTCGTGGCGGCCACCACGGAGCCGGCGAAGGCGGCGACAGGACCGGAGCTGAGCCTCATCGCCGCGACCGGCTCACTCACGCTCACCTCCTGGAAGGAGGACCCGGGCGTCTACCTCGACCTGGGCACCTACCTCACCGCGGACGGCAGGCCACTGGAGCTGAAGGTGACCCGGAAGTCGTACAAGGACCCGGTGACCGTCACCCAGACCGTGTACGAGGGCGGCAAGGCCAAGGCCAAGACGTTGCCCAAGGGCACGGTGAAGGACTTCTCCGGGCTGCCCGGCTTCGCGGAGATCACGGTCACCGACAAGGCGGGCAAGAAGGTCCTCAGCCGGACCGAGAACTTCTGCCCGAACAACGCCAGCGGCCGGGTACGCCCCGACGCGCCCGCCACCTCCAAGTATCCGGAGAGCTGCCCCACCAACCCGTTCACCCTCGGTTCGGTCTGGGGCGTCGAGAAGGGCTGGGCGGCCAACACCTACGCGGGTTCCTACACCGAGCCCGTCGCCCTGCCGGCCGGGACGTACACGGCCAAGGTGGGCGTCGCCAAGAAGTACCGCGATCTGTTCGGCATCGCCGACAAGCCCGCCACCGTCAAGGTCACCGTGGTGGAACGCAGTTACGAGGACGAAGAGGGGGCCGCAGGGGCGAGCGCGTCCCTGAGCGCGACCACGGGCGAACACGCCGGTCACGATGGCGCCCACCGGGCCCCCACCGCGCACGCGGGCCACGGACCGGGGCACGCCCCGACACCCGCGCAGGCCGCCGCACCCGTCACGAGCGGCGCGGGTCCGTCGTACAACGTGGGCCACGGACCGCTGAAGGCGGCGCCCCCCGCCCTGCCGTGGGCGCTGAAGAAGAAGCAGGCCGCGCGCTCCATGCCGGTCGGCGACAAGGGAGGCCAGACCGACGGCTCGCGCAAGGCACTCGCGCTCCAGCCGCTGGCGAAGCGCCCCTCGGGCAAGCCCTCACTCCCGGACGTCCCCAAGCCCGACCTGCGCTCGCTGCCTGCCTACGGCATCGTCGTCAGCGACGGTGAGAAGAACGTCCCCGGCAAGGACTACCTGGCCTTCAGCGCCAACGTCTGGAACGCCGGTCCGGCGCAACTGGTCGTGGACGGCTTCCGGTCGCCCGGCAAGGCCAAGATGGACGCGTACCAGTACTTCTACGACGCCAAGGGCAAGCAGGTCGGCTACACCCCGACCGGCACCATGGAGTGGGACCCCCGTCCGGGCCACGTGCACTGGCACTTCACCGACTTCGCCAGCTACCGGCTGCTGAAGGCGGACAAGAAGGAGGCCGTGCGCAGCGGCAAGGAGGCCTTCTGCCTGGCCAACACCGACGCGATCGACTACACGGTCAAGAACGCCAACTGGCACCCGTTCAACACGGATCTGTCCACCGCCTGCGGGGAGGAGAACTCCATCTCCGTGCGCGAGGTGCTCGACGTCGGCTCCGGCGACACGTACTCCCAGGACCTGCCGGGCCAGTCCTTCGACATCACGGACGTACCCAACGGCACGTACTACATCCAGGTACTGGCCAACCCCGAGAAGCGGCTCAAGGAGACGAACCTCGACAACAACAGCGCGCTGCGGAAGATCGTCCTCGGCGGCAAGCCGGACGCGCGGACGGTGACCGTACCGGCCCACGACCTGGTCGACGCCAACTGACCTGACGTCAGGCGCGCCGGCGCCCCGCCGGACGAGCCGACGGCCACACCGAGTGGCCGTCGGCTCCTGACAGAAGGTAACGCAGAGGTATCGAAGAGCAGCTCTCAGTGCTTCCTCCCGTGCTGGACGCATCGGGCCAGTGGGTGAATCCGGGCCGGGCGGGATACTGGAGGCAGGACGGAGGCGACCATGCTGACAGAGCTGCGCGGTCATGCGGGCAGGGCTCTCTTCGCGCGGGTGGCGGGCCCTGACGGACCCGCCGTCCGGGCCCGGATCCACGACACTCCCGGGCCCCGCTGGTTCGAGCCCGACCGTCCCGTACGCACGGTCCACGGCGATGCCTCGATGTTCATCGGCGGAATCAGCGCCCTGCTGCTGCAGTCCCTGCACCCACTCGCCATGGCGGCGGTCGCCGCCCACTCCGGCTTCCGGGGCGACCCGTGGGGCCGGCTGCAACGCACCAGTACGTTCCTCGCGGTCACCACGTACGGCACCGCCGACGACGCGCAGCGAGCGGTCGACCACGTCCGGGGCATCCACGAGCGCATCCGCGGCCGGACGGCGGAGGGACTGGCCTACCACGCCGCCGATCCGCACCTGCTGGGCTGGGTCCACGCGGCCGAGACGGACAGCTTCCTCCGCGCCCATCAGCGGTACGGGGCCCACCCGCTCGACGACGCCGGCTACGACGCCTACGTGGCCGACACCGCCCGGGTCGCCGAGGCACTCGGAGTCGTCGACCCGCCCCTCGACCGCCGCAGCCTGGCCGCGCGCCTGTCCGCCTACCGGCCCGAGCTGCGGGCCACCGCCGACGCCAGGGCCACCGCGCGCTTCCTGCTGCTGCAACCGCCGATCCCCCTCGCCGCCCGGCCCTTCTACACCGGTCTCGCGGCGAACGCGGTGGCCGTCCTCCCGCCGTGGGCCCGGGAACTGCTGAGACTGCCGCGCCTGCCGGTCGTCGAGGACCTGGCCGTACGTCCCGTCGGCCGTGCCCTCACAGGTGCCATCCGGTGGGCCATGACGCCACCACCGGCAAGTCCTTGACCTGTCCTTCTCCTGGCTCGTCGCAGGGCGTCCCACCGCGACGCCGGTGGTCCGGCTCGCAGCACGGGTGATCGGAGCCGGCACATGCCGAAAGCTGCGCCTACGGCGTCAGCCGACCCGCGAGCCGGGCTCCTGGAGGCAAGGGCCGGGGAGGGGCAAGTGGATCTCCGCGGTGACGTGCTTCCCGTCGGCGCGGTGGTCGGTGTCCAGGCGGTCGCACAGGCGTGTGAGCAGGTGGATGCCGTGCCCGCCGACCCGGCGGGGGTCGGGTACGCGCGGCCGGGGCGCCTGGGGGGAGGTGTCATGGACGGTGATGCGGAGCCGGGCAGGAGCGTCCGGGAGGACTTCGAGCAGGAGACCACCGGGCCCCGGCGCGTGCCGCAGGGCGTTGGTGACCAGTTCGCTCACCACGAGCTGGGCATCCTGGCTGACCTGGTGCTCCGGGGGGTGCCCGGCCCTGGCGAGGAGGTCGCGTGTCGCGGTGCGGGTGTCGGCGAGGGAGATGCCGTCCGCACCCCAAACGACGCCGTGACGCAGGGACACCGTCGGGTGGTGCTCATCCGGTACCTGCTTTTCGAGTGGGATGGCCATGGTGATTCCTGTGCGATGCGGTCGGTTCCTGACTACTGATCGTTTACGTTTGCCCCTTTTCGCTTACCCACGGTGTTCTTCTTCATGGGTGGGACCGCCGACGTCACTCGGGCCTCAGGAGATCCACGGGCAGGGAACGCCCGTCGGAGTCATACGGCGTTCACGCGTGCGGGGTCGTGCCCCGGGGGCGAGGTGTGCGACGGTGGAGGGACAACGAGACCGACCGGCACCCGTGGGCGCCGGTCTTTCGGGACCGGGCGTTGCCCCCCACACGGGCACTCGGCCCCGCCAACGCCGTACACCTCCATCGGGGTGTAACGCCTTGGGGCTCGTCAACCCCCGGAAGGGGGCGCGCCCAGAATGAACGTCACCACGACCGTCGACGGCACCCGTGCGAGCCTCACCCCGCACGGAGACATCGACTTCGACACCCTGTCCTCGCTCCGGGCGGCCGTCGACGCGCTGCCCGATCACGTGACCGACCTGCTGTGGGACCTGCACCACACGCCCTTCATGGACGTCGCGGGCCTCCACCTCCTCTTCGCCCCGGCCGGCCGGGGCGGCGCCGACCGCACCACGACCGTCACGGGTCTGCGCCCGCAAGCCCTCAGAATGCTGCTCCTGGCCACGGACGTGCACCCGACGGTCATCGACGTCTCCCGGCTGTTCCCGGACACGCTCCGTACCCTGCCCGGCTGACCGTCCCGGCTTCCCGGGGGGACCCGGGAAGCGGCAGGGTCGCCGGACCCGCGCCCCGCCGCCGGTCCCTACCATGAGGCGAGTGCTGTCGACCGGAGTCGTGCGAGGAGGAAACGCAGGGTGTTCTCGGTGCAGGTCACGCATGAGGCCCGGGGCGCGGTGATCGCGCTGCGCGGAGAGCTCGACTTCGAGAGTGTGGTGCAGCTGGAGGAGGCCGGTGCGACGGAACTGGCCAGAGGACGGGATGCGGGGCCCGTCGTCGTCGACTGCGCGGCGCTGTCGTTCTGCGACTCCTCCGGTGTCGGCACCCTTCTGCGGCTGTTCCAGGAGTTGGCCGCGCAGCAGCGGGTACTGAGGCTGGGGGCCGTGCCGCACTCGGTGGTGCGCCTGTTCACGCAGACGGGGTTGGACCAGGTGTTCGCCGTGTACAAGGACGTCGACGAGGCACTGACCGCAGGAACGCGGCAGCGCGACGGCGTGGCCGCACACGTGGACGAACCGCCGAGGCCGAAGGGGAGGCAGGTCATATGACGCGCGTACCGGGGCAGTACGCGCCCCAGCCTGCCGGGGGTTCCGGCACGCGCGCCGCAGTCGACCGTCGCGCGGACCGGGACGTGGAAGCGCTGCTGGGCCAGTCGACGGTGATGTTCGCCTCCCTCGCGGGCCCCGCCCACATGCTGGAGACGGCGAACACTGCCTTCTTCGACGTGGTCGGCGGGCCTTCGCGCACCCGTACCGGCGTTCCGCTCGGGCAGTTGACGCCGGAACTGCGCGAGCAGGGCTTCATCGAGCTCCTGGACCGGGTCTACCGCACCGGCCGGCCCTGCGACGGGTGGGACGCCCGGGTGCTTCTCGGCCGCGGGCCGGACGTGCGGGAGGCGTTCGTCGACTTCACGTGCGAGCCCCGCCTCGACGCCGGCGGCAACGTCATGGGCGTACGCGTGATCGGAGTGGAGACCACCCGGATCAAGCACGCGCAACGGCTGACCGCCGAGCACCGTGTCCTGCTCGAGCAGATCGCCCGGCAGGCCCCGCTGCCGGACGTGCTCGACGGTATGGCTCGCGCGATCGAGGACCTCGCGCCCGGAGAGGTGCTCGTCTCCGTGCTGCTGGCCGACCCCGACGGTCGGCACCTGCGCCACGGCGCCGCCCCCAGCCTGCCCGCCTTCTACAACGAGGCCATCGACGGCATCGCCACCGGAGAGGGCGTCGGCTCCTGCGGCACCGCCGCCCACCGACGGCGGCCGGTGATCGTCACCGACATCGCCACCGACCCGTTCTGGGACGACTTCCGCGAACTGGCCGGCCGGGCGGGTCTCGCCGCCTGCTGGTCCACTCCGATCCTCGCGAGCGACGGCGCCCTGCTGGGCACCTTCGCGATGTACCACCGCACGCCGCGGAGCCCGCAGGACGCGGACTTCGCGCTCGCCCGGATCTTCGCCCACACCGCCGCGCTGGCCATCGAACGCCACCGGACCGAACAGGCCCGTTGGGAAGCCGAGGCCCGGGCGAGAGCCGCTCGCGACGACCTCGCCTTCCTGCTGAACGCCAGCACACTCCTGAGCGCCGACCTGGACACCGATCAGGCCCTGCAGCACCTGGCCGACGCCTGCGTTCCCGTTCTCGCCCCGCTGTGCGCCGTCGACCTCGTCGAGGCGGGACGCGTCAGACGGGTCGCCACCGCCGCACCCGACCGGGCCCAACGGGATCTGCTCGCTGCCCACATCCCGGTCTACGACGCCGACGACGACGCCGTCGCCCGCGTGCTGGCCTCCGGCACCAGCGAGGTCGCCCGGCGCACCCCCACGGGAGCCGGCCCCTGGCAGGACCTCGGTGTCACCGGTTACCTGTGCGTCCCCCTGACGGACCGCGGCCGCGTGTTCGGCACCGTGAGCCTGTTCTCGACGGGCCGGCACGTCATCGACGGCCGGGCCGTGGCCCTCGCCGAGGAACTCGCCCTGCGGGCCGCCTCGGCCGCCCGCAACGCCCGCCAGTACACCCAGCGTGCCGCCCTCGCCCGGGACCTCCAGGCCGGCCTGCTCCTGCCCGACCTCCCCGACGTGCCCGGCGTCGACGTCGCCGCCTACTACCACCCGGCCGGTGAAGGGCTCGACGTCGGCGGCGACTTCTACGACGTGTTCCCCCTCGACGACGGACGGTGGGCCTTCCTCGTCGGCGACGTCTGCGGCCGCGGCGCTCTGGCCGCCGCCACCACCGCCCTGGTCCGGCACACCGCCCGCGCCGTCGCCCCGCTCCTGCCCGACGCGGTCGACGTCGTCACGGCCGTGAACCGTGCCCTGCTCAACCGCCCCGCCAGCCATGGCACCGGCTTCGTCACGCTCGTCTACGGCCTGCTCACCGCGACCCCCACCGGGCTGGACGTCGAGCTGGTCCGCGCCGGCCACACGCTCCCGCTCCACCTCGTCGCCGATCACACCGTCCGGACGATCGACGCTCCCGGGATACTGCTGGGCATCGCCCCCGACCCGCCCCTCACCACCCGCCGCGTCCACCTGGAACCGCACGAAAGCCTCGTGCTCTACACCGACGGCATCATCGAAGCGCGGCAGGACGCCGCCCTGTTCGGCGAGGAGCGTCTCGCCGACGCGGTGAGCAGCACACAGCGCCGGCCCGGCGCCCGGCAGATCATCGACGCCGTCACCCGGGCCGTCGCCGCCTTCACCCGCGGCGGCGACGTCGACGACGACCAGGCGGTCCTGGTCCTCACCGCCACCGAACCGCTCCAGTCACCGCCGGCCCGGACCGTGCCGTCAGGGGCACCTCGCTGACCGTGACCGGACCGGCCGGACGAAGGCGGCGGCGCGGCGGCGCCCGGCGAGGCGAGTCAGCGGTCGGTCCCCTCCTCCCGCTCGTCGAAAGCCTCGCGTGCGCGCTCGACGGCGGGCATGTGCTGTGACGCCCAGGCCAGCAGCACGTCGACGGGGTGCCGAAGGGTCTTGCCGAGCGGGGTGATCCGGTAACTGACCGCCACGGGGCGGGTGGAGACGACCTCGCGCCCGACGACGCCGTTGCGTTCGAGGCGCCGGAGCGTCGCGGTCAGCGACTTCTGGGTGACCTGGGGGATGGCCCGGCGTAGTTCGTTGAAGCGGCAGGGGCGCTCGCAGAGTTCGTCGAGGACGCTGAGCGACCACTTGTCGAGGACCTGGTCGAGCAGCTCGCGATGCGGGGCGTCGATGCGGAGTTCGTCGGCGGTATCCATGGCGAAACCTGGTCTCGTTGAAGTGTCCTTCTGCTCCTAGGTAGCTTCAGGATACCTACTTCGGAGGAGAGAAACCCATGGCAGTCCAGCACTTGACACCGCAAGGCATGCTCCAGCCGGTCCCGTACCACCACGTCGCCGTGGGCACCGGGGCGAAGCACGTCCACGTCAGCGGACAGGTGGCCCGTCAGGCAGACGGAGTTCCGGTCGCGCCCGGGGATCTGGCCGGGCAGGTGGCCCAGGCGTTGCGCAACACCGCCGTCGGACTCGCGGGCGCGGGCGCGACGTTCGGGGACGTGCTGCGCCTGACGTTCTACGTGACCCGGTGGGCGCCGGAGAAGATCGGCGACTTCATGGCCGGCGTGGAGGCCGTCGCCGAGGAGATCGGCCTCCCGGCTCCGATGCCGCCCGCCTCCCTCATCGGCGTCGAGTACCTCTTCGAGCCGGACGTGCTCGTCGAGGTCGAGGCGACCGCGATCCTGGACTGATTCCTCGGGCGGGCCTCTCGAGGGCCACGGCGGCACCGTCCGCCCCGCGAACGGGTGCGCGGCACCGAGCACGGGGGGAGGGGGAAGGTCGGTACGATGACGGTGAGCAGTCCTGCGGACGGGGCCATGCCGAAGACCGCGCCGACGACCCGGAGAAGGACGGTGCAAGCCGTGAAGGACGCGACGTGATCGCCTACAGCACCCGAGAGCGCCCGGTCGAACGCATGGATCACGGTGACCACCTGTGTCTGGCGTTCAGTGACGAGGCCGAGCAGCGCCGGGTGGTGACCGCCTATCTTCTGGGAGGCCTGGAGCGCCGTGAGCGCGTGATGTACTTCGCCGACCGGAGCACTCCCGGGCAGGTGCTCACCTGGCTGCGCGAGGCCGGTACGGATCCGGCGGCCGCGCTGGACAGCGGACAGCTCACGGTGACCACGGCGGACGCCAGCTACCTGGCCGACGGCCCCTTCGACGCCGATGCCATGGTGGCCACCCTCCAGAAGGAGGTCAGCGACTCGCTCGCGGCCGGCTACACCGGCTTCCGGGTCAGCGGGGAGATGGGCTGGGCCCTGCGCGACATCCCCGGCGCCGAGCGGCTGGGCGAGTACGAGACGAAGGTGAACGACGTGTTCGCCGGACGCCCCGCCTCCGCCGTCTGCCAGTACGACGCCCGTCGTTTCGACGCCGGGTCCCTGGACGCCTTCGACCGGTGCCATCCCGGAATCGTGGCGCA
Source organism: Streptomyces sp. BK208 (assembly GCF_004364245.1). GTDB lineage: Bacteria > Actinomycetota > Actinomycetes > Streptomycetales > Streptomycetaceae > Streptomyces. Next base: position 132,958 of record NZ_SOAV01000013.1, read on the forward strand.
GCAGCCGCTGCACACCAGTTCGTCGCTTCAACTGGTGCCGTCCCTGCGTGACGGCCGGCAGTCGCTGCGCGTGATCGGTGACGTGGACTACCACTGCGCCGAAGCACTGTCCGGCGCGCTGGAGACGGTCTGCGACTGGCCGGGTGACATCACGGTCGACATGAGCGCCCTCCAGTTCATCGACCTCGCCGGTGTCCGCGCCCTGGTGCGCACCGCCGAGCGGCTGCCCGACGGGCGCAGGCTCCACGTGGTCGACCTGGATCCCATGCTGAGCAACGTCATCCACGTCATCGGCTGGGACGAGACACCGGCTCTCACCGTCACCGCGCGGGCGGTCTCCGCGTGAGCACCGTCGCAGCGCCGTACCCGCAGGGAGACGCGCCCCACCCCCGCGAGAGCGCACCGCAGGCGAGCCACCAGGCACTGGTCTACGGCAGCGACGAGGCCTTCCTCGCCGCGATGGTGCCGTTCTGCCGGAGCGGTGTGGAAGCGGGTGACACCGTCCTGGCCGTGACGACCCGCAGCAACGTGGACCTTCTGCTCGAGGAGCTGGGGGAGGCGGCCCGGCACGTCGAGTTCGTCGACGCCGACGACTGGTGCCGCACGCCCGGACCCACCCTGGGCGCCTACCGACGCTACGTCGAGCAGTACACCGCACGAGGCCGTGCCCGCCGGCTACGGGTGATCAGCGAGCCGGTCTGGCACGGACGCGCCCTGCTGGAGGCATCCGAGCGGACCCGCTACGAGTCAGCACTCGATGCCGCGTTCACCGACCGCCGTGCGCACATCGTCTGTCTCTACGACACGCGCACCCTGCCCGAGGCCGTGGTCGCCGACGTCCGGCGTACCCACCCCGCGCCGCTGACCGGCCCCCGCTCCACCGCACCGGGTACCGGCCGCGGTCCCCGGCAGCGCCCGCTGGAGCCGGTGCCCGCCGACGGCGAGGAGGCCGTGATGCGCTTCGGGCGCGACCTTTCCGCCGTCCGCGCCTTCGTCACCGAGGCCGCCACCGCGCTGGGCATGCCCGACGACCGGACCCGACGGCTGGTCTTCGCCGTCAACGAGGTCGCCACCAACGCCCTCCAGCACGGTGCAGAGGGCAAGGGACGGGTGACCGTACGGCGCTGCGGATCCCGCGTCGTCTGCGACGTCACCAGCCCCTGCAACACCGCGGGCCTCGACTGGTACGCCGGGTACCTGCCGCCCGATCCGGCACAGCGGCGGGGCCACGGGTTGTGGGCGGTGCGCCAGCTGTGCGACGCGATGGAAGTCGGCGCCGGCTCCCGGGAGACGACCGTCCGACTGCACGTGACCCTGCCCTGACATCCGGCAGCCAGTAGCGCCGGTACAGCGTCCCCCGCCGGGGACGGGGATCCGAGAGCAGCCGGACGGAGCGTCAGGCGGGCGCCGACGCGGGGGCGGTGAGGTAGGGCGAGATGTTGCGCCAGGCACGCTCGACGTACTCGTCCTTCTCGCCGACCGGGGCGACGTAGTGCAGGGCGTCCGCGGCGGCCTCCCCGCTCCGCAGTCGGGCGATGACCCAGGCGGCGAGGTAGGGCGAAGCCAGACACCCGCCGGCGGTGGCGACGTTGCCCTTGGCGTAGAAGGGCTGGTCGAGGACCTCGACGCCGGCCGCGACGACCCAGGGTTTCGTGGTCAGGTCGGTGCAGGCGGGGACGTCGTCGAGCAGTCCGAGCCTGGCCAGGACCAGTGCGCCGGAGCACTGGGCCGCCACGAGCCGGCGTGAGGGATCCAGGCCCCGCAGGACCTCCATGATCGCCGGGTCTTCGACGACCTCACGGGTGGCGATGCCGCTGCCCACGATGACCGCGTCGGCGGAGCACGCCTCCTCCAGGGTGGCCATCCCTTCGACGACCACTCCGTTCATGGAGGTCACCTTGGCACCGGGAGTGGCGAGGGTGACGCGCCAGTCGGCGGCCTTGACGCGGTTGAGAACTCCGAGCGCGATCAGGGAGTGGCGGCGAACTGCCGCCGCCGTTCAGCCGATCTTGCGGGCCACGCCTCCGTAGATGCCTATCCCGGCGGACGTCGCCGTCGGCGGTGCGTCCGGCCGCCACGACGAGGCCTGGACGAGGCCGGGGTCGGTCAGCCGGAAACCGTCGAAGTACGCCTCGATCTCGGCACGGGAGCGTGGATTGAGAGGAGTGGCGGCCCTGTCGTAGACGGCCTGGGCCCCGCTGCAGTCGGCGAAGTCACCCGTGACGTGCGAGAGCACCAGGTAGCTGCCGGCGGGGAGCGCGTCGCGCAGGGCGGCGACGACTCGCGCGGGCTCGTGCGCATGGGTGAGGAAGTGGACGACGGAGACCAGGAGCAGGGCGACCGGCCGGTCGAAGTCGATGACCTCGCGCACGCCCGGATGCTCGACGACGGCCCTCGGGTCGCGCAGGTCGGCGAGCGCGACGCCGATCGCGTCGGAACTGCGGAGCAGCGCGTCCGCGTGCGCCGTCACGATCGGATCGTTGTCGACGTAGGCGACGCGCACGTCCGCCGCCGTCTCCAGGGCGATCTCGTGCACGTTCGGGGAGTGGGGCAACCCGCTGCCGATGTCGAGGATCTGCCGCGGACCGGCCCGGACGACGTGACGGACGGCGCGCTCGAGGAAGGCACGGTTGGCCCGGGCGGCGGCTCGCTCCTCGGGCGCGACGGCGAGCAGTTCGTCACCGGCCTGTTGGTCGACCCGGTAGTTGTCCTTGCCACCGAGCAGATAGTCGTAGATCCTCGCGGAGTGAGGCCTGCCGGTGTCGATCACCGGGACGTGCGAGCCGTGCCGTCTCAAGCGGCGCTCCTCTCGGCGGTCGCTGCGGTCTGAGGACTACGAGGGCCGGGTGCTCCTTCGGACAGGGGCCGACAGAGGGGGCCCGCCGACGGTGCGATCCTGCCTTTGCGTCCGACGGTGTGTCAACTAAAGTACACAGAAGCCAGATCGGTGAGGGCGAGAGAGATACACGACGTGGGCGTGAGTCGTAACGAGGGCGAGCCCCAGGGGGACGCAGGCGCCGAAGCGCAGAGTTCGCGGCCGCACTCCCTCGCGCAGAAGCTGAAGTGGCTCATGGCCCACCGCAGGGACGCACGGGGCAGGGCCTACGTCTCCCGCACCCTGTCACAGGCCGTGGACGACCTGCCCGACCCGCCCGCGTCGACGTCGTTCGCACTCATCGCGAAACTCGCGAACGGCGGGCAGGACAACCCGACCGTCAAGACCGTCCTGGCCCTGTGCCGGGCCCTCGGCGACGTACCGCCGGCGTACCTGCTGCCGCACGCCGCCTACGACGACCTCGACGCGCTCGAAGCCTTCGAGGACCCGCTGGCCCGGCGTGTGCTCGCCCTGCTGCGCGACCTGCCGGAGAGCGAGGTCCTGAAGGTCGTCGCCCACCTGGAGGCGCGCCGCGGCCATCTCGGCATGCCCTCCCCGCCGGACGACGGATCGGACGCCGGGAAGCCGAAGCGGGCCCGGCGCCGACGGACTGGAACCGAAGCCGCCCGATACGCGGCCGACGCACTGGAAGGTCTCTGATGGACGGCATAATCTTCGGATCCTGCACCGTCGCAGGAGTGATCGTCACCGCGTTGTGCACCCGAAGAGCACTGCATCACCCGCGCGTGTTCACCTGGCTGATCGCGGTGGCGTTCGCCGTGTGCACCGTCGGGGTCCTCTTCGCGGTCCCCGCCGTCGCGAGGACGGCCGAGGACGTCACCGGCCTGGACAACGCCGGCAAGCTGGTGGCCCACGTCTGCGCCATCCTCTGGTGCGCGGCGCTGCAGATCACCATGGTGGACCTGGCCTATCGCCCGGAGTACCTGCGCACCGCCATGTACCAGCGCATCTTCGCGGCCGTCGTCGAACTGGCCGTCATGGTCCCGCTCTTCCTTGCGGCCAACGGCGAGGACGTCGAATTCACCACGGCCTACGCCGACCACTCCTCGGTGGCCGCCTATCTCCTCGTCTACCTCTCCTACGTCCTGGTCACCTGCGGTGAACTCGCCTTCATGTGCGGCCGGACCGCCCGCCGCAGCCGGGCCACCCGCCCCTGGACCGGCGCCGGCTTCGCCCTGTGCACGCTCGCGGCCGTCCTGGGCGTCGGATACACGATCTCCAAGGGGTCGTACATCGTCCTCTACACGCTCGACAGCCCGTGGTCCCTCGACGTCGAGGAAGCGGTGAGCCCGGCACTGAGCGGCCTCGCCGTCCTGTTCCTCTTCGCGGGTCTGACGATGCCGATGCTCGGCGGCATGCTCCAGCGATTGCGCGAACGCGAGCCGGCCGCGCGAGGCGCCGGCCGGTAGCCGACGTACCGTCTGCGTCCGAACAGCTCCCCCCGGCACGGTGTGGTGAACCGCGGGCACACCGCCGCGCAGGCCGAGTCCGTCTGCTCGGTGCGCTGTGCCGACAACGACGCCGTGGCCCGCCACCGTGCCCGGCTCCGGGGAGCCGAACCGGCGGGCGGCTGACCGCGTACCCGCGGTTTCCGGCCTTCCTCGCGGAGGCCGGAAAACGGCGGCGCGGAGGGGGCAGACGAAAGACATGACGGACACACAAGTTCGGCCCGAAGAACGCAAGACGCGGGAAACCCGTGCCCGGGGCACCATGGCGATCTGGCAGTGGGCCAGATGGGCGGCGCTCTTCCTCGCTGTCGGCTGGGCGCTGAACCTGGTCGCCGAACTGGTCGAGGGTGCGCAGGGACGGGGCCTGTGGTGGCCTCTGATCAGCACCGTCATCTGGGCCGGGGTGACCGTGCACGGGTTCGTGACCTACCGCCGGATCAGGACGACGACGCTGCCGGCCCTCACCGGGCGACGATCCCTCTGATCGCTCTGTCCGTAACGTGGGGGGTATGAGGAACACCGAGGGAAGCACGTCGTTGGTCATCCGCCTGGGCGGGGAGGAACTCGTCATCGGACGGCGCTACGAAGCCGCCAGTATCGCGAACGACGTCCTCATCGCGCTGTGGTTCATCGCCGGCAGCGTCATGTTCTTCAACGAACGGTGGACCACGGCCGGCACCTGGTGCTTCCTGGTCGGCAGCATCGAGCTGCTCGTCCGGCCCGCCATTCGCCTCACCCGCCACCTGCACCTGCAACGCGTCCACTCCCGCGCTCCGGAGCCCCACGCTCCCGTCGCGTCCTCCGACGGTTCGCAGGACTTCTGAACGTGTGACGGGAGCAGCCTCGCACGCCGTGCGGGCGGAGCGGAGGTCTTCTCGCCCGCACGGCGTGCTGTGGCACGGACCGGCCGTCAGGGCAGGGTCCATTTCTGGTTGGGTCCGGTGTGGCAGGTCCACAGGTGGACGGGGGTGCCGTCGTTCCAGGTGCCGCCGGAGGCGTCGAGGCATTTGCCGGACCGGGGGTTGCGGAGGGTGCCGTCGGGCTGGGGAGTCCAGGTCTGGGCGGCGGTGTTGTTGCAGGTCCACAGTTGGATCCTGGTGCCGTCGGCGGTGGCGCCGCCGGAGACGTCCAGGCATTTGCCGAGGGCCTTGAGAGCGCCGGTGCCGGTGCCGGTGGTGGTCCAGGTCTGGGCGCTGGTGTTGTTGCAGGTCCAGAGCTGGATCTCGGTGCCGTCGGCGGTCTGTGCGCCGTCGACGTCCAGGCACTTGCCGTTGACGCCCTTGACGGCGCCGGAACGCTGCCCAGGAGTACCGCCGCCGGACTGCTTGACCCGGATGTCGCGGAACGCCGCCTCGTCGCCGTCACCGTGGTTCTGGATGCCGATGTGGCCCTGCTTGAGGCTTCGCGCCGGGTCGGTGTTGGTGAAGTCGTTGATCTTGCGACCGTTGAGGAACAGCTCCAGCCGCTCACCGGTGACCCGGATCTCGTACGTGTTCCACTCGCCCGGCGGATTGAGTGCCGCGTCGCGCGCGGCGGTGTCGGCCGACTGGAAGCCGTAGACGGAGCCCGTCGTGCGGTCGGGGGTGTCGGTGGCGTCGATCTGGATCTCGTAGCCGTTGTCCACCGCCGACCACGGGTCGTCGGAGGCGGGGAAGCCGACGAGGACGCCTGAGTTGTCGTCCCCGCTCACCTTCCAGTCCAGCTTCAGGGAGTAGTCGCCGGTGAGCTCCTCGGCCTGGTACCAGTACATGCCGAGCCCGCCGTGGGAGGTGAGGGTCCCGTCGGCGAGGGTGAAACCGCCGGGGCCCGCCTGTTTCCAGCCGCTGGTGCCGGTGCCGTCGAAGAGGGGGCGGTAGCCCGTCTCCGGGCGGCAGTCGGCTTCGGTCATTCCCGCCGCCCACCGGATGCCGCCGAGCAGGTGCCGGCGGAACGCGGGGTCGGCGTAGGACTCGTCGGTGTGGCCGCCGCCGGTGTAGAAGGCACGGCCGCCCGCGTAGTCCTTGCACCAGGCGATCGGGTGGTCGCCGTTCATGTTGCCGCCCGAATAGCTGGACTCGTCGAGCGAGGCCAGCACGTGTGCGGTGGCGCGGGGGTCGGTGCGGTAGTTGTACCACTCGTCGGTGCGCTGCCAGGTGCGGCCGAGGTGCGCGGTGGCGTCGTGCGCCCGGTCCTCGACCTCTACCGTGGCCTGCTGGACGGCCGGGTGGGAGTGGAACAGGGCCCCGGCCAGGCCTTCGTAGAAGGGCCACTCGTACTCGGTGTCGGCTGCTGCGTGGACGCCCACGTAGCCGCCGCCCTCCTCGATGTACTGCTCCATCGCCGCCTGCTGGGTGCCGTTCATTACGTCACCTGTGGTGGACAGGAACACGATGGCCTCGTACTGGGCGAGGTTGCCGGCGGCGAAGGCCTGCGCGTCCTCCGTCGCCGTGACGGTGAAGTTGTTCGCGGCGCCCAGGTCTCTGAGTGCCGCGATGCCGTCGTCGATGGAGGAGTGGCGGAAGCCGGCGGTCTTGGAGAAGACGAGTACCTGGTAGGCCGGGTCGGCCATGGCCTCGTCGTGCGCCCGGGCCGACGGTGCGGCCGCCCAGGACTGCGGTGCCACGCAGAGCAGGGCACCCGCGAGCAGGCAGATCTTCGCTCTCAGCTTCTTGCGCATGGTGTCGCCCCCTTCGGCTAGGGCAGGGTCCATTTCTGGTTGGGTCCGGTGTGGCAGGTCCACAGGTGGACGGGGGTGCCGTCGTTCCAGGTGCCGCCGGAGGCGTCGAGGCATTTGCCGGACCGGGGGTTGCGGAGGGTGCCGTCGGGCTGGGGAGTCCAGGTCTGGGCGGCGGTGTTGTTGCAGGTCCACAGTTGGATCCTGGTGCCGTCGGCGGTGGCGCCGCCGGAGACGTCCAGGCATTTGCCGAGGGCCTTGAGGGCGCCGGTGCCGGTGCCGGTGGTGGTCCAGGTCTGGGCGCTGGTGTTGTTGCAGGTCCAGAGCTGGATCTCGGTGCCGTCGGCGGTCTGTGCGCCGTCGACGTCCAGGCACTTGCCGTTGACGCCCTTGACGGCGCCGGAACGCTGCCCCGGAGTACCGCCGGACGTGGCGAAGGAGAACTCGTCCACGTCGAAGAGCGCTCCGGTGCCGCCCCTGAACACCAGGTACAGGGTGGTCGAGCCGCCCGGCTGGTTGCCGAGAGAGGTGGTGACGTCCTGGAACGTCTCCCAGCCGCCGGTCACCGGGACGGTCGCGGTGCCCAGCAGGGTGCCGCTCGGGGAGCCCGCCCGTACCTCGATGGTGCCGCCGCTGCCGGCGGAGGAGACGCGAGCGGTGAAGGCGGTGGCGTTGTCCAGTGCGTACGGCGAGAAGGAGATCCAGTCGCCGTTCTCGATGTCGCCGACCGTCTTGCCGCCGTGCGCGGGGGAGTGGGCGATGACCTGGACGCCGGAGGAGTCGCCGTAGTGCTCGCCCTGCCGGTGGGACGGCTGGACGATGTGCTGGTCGTGGGTGGTGAGCGCCGGCTGGCCGCTCGCGCCCCGGTCGGTGTACTCGGCGTCGAGCACGCCGAAGATGTTGGCGTTCGGGTCGTGTTCGCCGTCGGCCAGGGTCTGCAGGGTGCCGGAGCAGCCGGTGGCAGAGGTCTGCGGGTGGCCGTGGCTGTCGTGGCCGATGATGAAGGTGACCTTGACCTTGGAGCAGTCGACGCTTCCGTCCTCGGGGTCGGACACCGTCACCTTGAAGGGGATCGCGTCGCCGAAGTCGTGGATCCGGCCGTCGGCCGGCAGGTCCAGGGTGACCCGGGGCGCGGTGTTTCCGACCGTGACGAGGACGGAGGCCGAGCCGGACTTGCCCGTGGGGTCGGTCACCGTGAGCGTCGCCGTGTACTGACCGTCGGTGGTGTAGGTGTGCGACGGATTCGCCTGGGTGGAGCTGCTTCCGTCACCGAAGTCCCAGGCGTGGCCGAGAGCGTCGCCGTCGGCGTCCGAACTGCCCGCGGCGGAGAACGACACCGCGAGCGGTGCCTTGCCCGAGGTCACGTTCGCCGCTGCCCGGGCTACCGGTGCGTGGCCGCCGGTCACGTGCTCGATGCGGTACAACGCGGAGTTCTCGTCACCATTGAAATAGCCGGTGCCGTAGTCCAGTACGTACAGCGCGCCGTCCGGGCCGAAGGCCATGTCCATCACCTGGGTGCCGCTCCAGGGGAAGGCGTTGATGGACTGCACGGTGCCGTCGCCGCCCGCCTCGATGCGCTTGATCCAGCGGCGCCCGAACTCACCGGCGAAGAAGTCGCCGTCGAACTCCTGCGGGAACTTCACCTCGGACGTGGAGGAGGCGTCGTAGCGGTAGACCGGACCGCCCATCGGGGACTCCGAGCCGCCGCCGAACTCCGGTACGGAGCCGCCGTCGTAGGGGATCCAGGCGGGCTGCACGGGAGGCAGGTCGGTGAGACCCGTGTTGCGGGGTGAGGTGTTCTTCGGTGCGGAGCAGTCGAACTTCGCGCCGGACGCACCGGTGGCGAAGTCGTGGTCCGTGTAGGCGTCGTTCTTGCCCGTGCAGTACGGCCAGCCGAAGTTGCCCGCCTTGGTGATGCGGTTGAACTCGACCTGACCGGCCGGCCCGCGCGAAGGGCTCGCGGAACCGGCGTCCGGGCCGTAGTCACCGACGTAGACGATGCCGGTCGCCTTGTCGACGCTCATCCGGAACGGATTGCGGAAGCCCATGGCGTAGATCTCGGGGCGGGTCCTGGCCGTGCCCGGCGCGAAGAGGTTGCCGCTCGGGACGGAGTACGACCCGTCCGCGCCGACCTTGATCCGCAGCACCTTGCCGCGCAGGTCGTTGGTGTTCCCGGCCGAACGCTGGGCGTCGTAGGCCGGGTTGCGCGAGGCACGCTCGTCGATCGGGGTGTAGCCGTCCGACGCGAACGGATTGGAGTCGTCACCGGTCGACAGGTACAGGTTGCCGGCCGCGTCGAAGTCGATGTCGCCGCCGACATGGCAGCAGATGCCGCGCGAGGCGGGGACGTCGAGGATCTTCTTCTCACTGCCGGGGTCCAGGGTGCCGTCGGTCCTCAGCACGAACCGGGAGAGCCGGTTGACGCCGTCGAACGGGGTGAAGTCCGACGCCGCCCCGTCGGAGGGCGCGTCGCCCCCCGGCGTGGAGAGTTTCGGGGCGTAGTAGAGGTAGACGTACCGGTTGGACGTGAAGCCGGGGTCCGCCGCGACGCCCTGGAGGCCCTCCTCGTCGTGACCGTAGACGTCCAGCTTCCCGGCGACCTTGGTGGTCCCCGCCGCGTCGGTGATCCTCAGGGTGCCGTCCCGCGAGGTGTGCAGCACCGACCGGTCGGGCAGCACCGCCAGGGTCATCGGCTCACCGGCCTCCGCCACGCCCTTGGCCAGAGTGACCTGCTGGAAGTCCTCGGGTGCCGCGGCCGCCCGAGGCGGGGCGTCGCCCGGTTCCGCGGCATGGGCCGGTGCCGTCGGCAGGAAGCAGCCGACGGCACACACCGCGGCCAGCACCAGGGAGCGGATCCGTCGTGGTCTCGACGGACTGGGTCCTAACGGTCTCGTGCGCACAGATGTCTCCCAGGAGTGGGGTGTGGGCAGGCCGGAACGTCCTGCCGGGGGAGTACGGGCGCGCGCCGTCGCGCCGTGACATCACCGGCCACCGCCAACGTGACCGGTACACCTCAAGGAAGCTAGCGGCCCTCGTCGAAGGCCGTAACCCCTTCCGCGCGAGGAACCGCCACCTTTTTCCTTGCCTGGGACAAAGTGCCGGGACGGCCGGCTCTCCCGGAGCCGTGATCCAGAGTGAAGAAGCTCACAACAGGGCCGATTCGCCGGCTCCGATGTCACAAGGAGCATCCGTCCGGGCGTCTAGTGCGCAGGCAACCGACCTGAGGGGTGAGCCGTGCTGCACCGAGAGAGATCACAGGCGCGTCCGCGTCGCACCGCCGATCCGGCGCGATGGGCGACGGACGATGGCGGCGCGGGACGTCCGCGCGAGTTCGCGGGAGGGCACCGGTGAGCCCGCGCAGGCGCTGGTGGCTCCTTCCCGGACTGCAACAGGGCGTTCCCACTGCCGCGCGGGGCGGTGTGATCTGGCACTGGCCGCTGCTGGCGGTGCCCGCAGCCACTCTGCAGGCGTACGCCGTCCTCTACCTGGCTCTCCACCTGGATCACCTGGACGGTCTGTTCCTGGAAGACAACGGCATGTTCGCCATGTGCACGGCCGTCATGGTCTTCGCTCTCGCATTCCGGCCGGCATGGTGAGGAGGGGTCGAATGAACACCGCGGACGGAACGGCGCGCGTCGAAGGTGCTCCCCGGGGGGAGCGGCTGGCGGACTGGGCGGACGGCAGAACGGGTCTGTACACCTTGGCCCGGGCCAACATGCGCAAGATCTTCCCGGACCATTGGTCCTTCATGCTGGGCGAGGTGGCGCTCTACAGCTTCGTCGTCATCATCCTGACCGGCATCTACCTGACCATGTTCTTCCACCCGAGCATGAACGAGGTGACGTACCACGGCAGTTACGTGCCGTTGCAGGGCGTGCGCATGTCGGAGGCCTACGCCTCGACCGTCGACATCAGTTTCGAGGTGCGCGGAGGTCTGCTGATCCGGCAGATCCACCACTGGGCGGCATTGGTGTTCCTCGCCGCGATGCTGGTGCACATGATGCGAGTGTTCTTCACCGGTACTTTCAGGAAGCCGCGTGAGGTCAACTGGGTATTCGGGTCCCTGCTGTTCGCCCTGGGCATGTTCACCGGCTTCACCGGCTACTCGCTGCCCGACGATCTCCTGTCGGGTACCGGGGTCCGGTTCGTCGAAGGGGCGACCCTTTCGGTTCCCGTCGTCGGAACCTACCTGTCCATGTTCTTGTTCGGTGGCGAGTTCCCGGGGCACGACCTCATCGGCAGGTTCTACTCGGTCCATGTCCTGCTGCTGCCGGGCATCATGGTGGCCCTGGTGGCGACCCACCTGATCCTGGTCTTCTATCACAAGCACACACAGTTCGCCGGGCCGGGACGGAACAACAGGAATGTCGTAGGCATGCCCTTTCTGCCCGTCTACATGGCCAAGGCGGGCGGGTTCTTCTTCCTGGTCTTCGGTGTGATCTCCGCCCTCGCGGCGATCGCCACGATCAATCCCATCTGGACCCTGGGTCCCTATCGCCCGGACCAGGTCTCCACCAACGCCCAGCCCGACTGGTACATGGGGTTCGCCGAGGGTCTGATCCGGGTGATGCCGGGCTGGGAGGTCAACCTGTGGGGGCACACCCTCGTCCTGGGCGTGTTCATCCCGCTGATGGTCTTCCCGCTGGTCCTCCTGGTCATCGCCGTCTACCCGTTCGTCGAGGCGTGGGTGACCGGCGACAGGGGCGAGCACCATGTCGCAGACCGGCCACGCAACGCTCCGACCCGCACGGCCTTCGGCGTGGCCTGGCTCACCTGCTACCTGATCCTGCTGCTGGCGGGCGGGAACGACCTGTGGGCCACGCACCTGCATCTGTCCGTGAACGCGATCACCTGGTGCGTCCGTGTCGGGTTCTTCGTGGCGCCCGTCCTCGCGTTCCTCGTCACGAAACGCATCTGCCTGGGCCTGCAGCGGCGCGACAGGGAGAAGGTCCTGCACGGCCGGGAGACAGGCATCATCAAGCGGCTGCCCCACGGTGAGTTCGTGGAGGTGCACGAGCCGCTGTCTCCGGCACGGCGCTACACCCTCACGGCCCACGAGCAGTACGCACCCCTCGAAGCGCCCGGGCACGGCGAGGGCCGTACGGCACGCGACGGCAGGCTCCTCGCGAACACCCGTGTCGCACTGTCGCAGGCCATGTACGGGGAGCGCGGTCAGATCCCGAAGCCGGCCGGTGACGACCTGCACGAGATCGAGAGCAGCGCGGAGGAGCGCTGACGGCGCCGGTGCCCGGCATCGATGCCGGCGCCCCGTGGCGGACGACGTGCTCGGTGGACGAACGAGGCGCACCGTCGCGTTCGCGGGTGCACCGGCCGTCTGCCGAGGCCGTGTTGAGCCACCTGGCACGCAGGGGACTTCACCCGGGCCTGACGGCCGGGTGGGTCGACGCGGGATCGGGAGGGGCGTCAGAGGCGGGAACGTGCCGTGGCCGGCGGTCCGGAAAGCGGTGGTGCTCCCGGCCGGTTGTCGGGGCTGGCCAGACGGAGTCCGAGCGCTCAGGATGACCCGATGAAGAAGATCGTGCTCATCGACGCCCCGTCCAACCTGGGTCTGCGCCCGCCCGCCCCCGGGGTGGTCCCCGGTTGCTACAAGCTCGCCGGCGCCCTGCGTGAACAGGGCTTGCTGCGGCGTCTCGGTGCCGAGGAGGGCGGGGTCGTGGTGCCGCCCCGCTACGACCGGGGCGACTGGCGCGAGGGTGACGGAGTGTTCAACGCCGCCGCCCTCGCCGGGTACACCCGCAAGCTCGCCGACCGCGTCGAACGGCACGTCCGCGCGGGGCGGTTCCCGGTCCTTCTCGGCGGGGACTGCTCGATCCAACTCGGGGCGTCGCTGGCGCTGCGGCGCATCGGACGGTACGGCATGGCCGCCGTGGACGCCTCGGCGGACTTCCGTCACCCGGGCAACGCCCCGCACGTCGGCGCGGCCGCCGGCGAGGAACTGGCGCTCGCCACCGGACGGGGCCAGCGCGATCTCACCGACCTGGAAGGGCTGAGGCCCTATCTGCGCGAGGGCGACGTGCACCTGTTCGGCATCCGGGACGGCGACGACGAGCTTGCGGAGCTCACCGCGGCCGGCATGTCCGTCCACACGGTCGGGGAGATCCGGCGGCGAGGCGGGCGCGCGCAGGCCGAGGACGCACTGGACGCGCTGGGCGGCGGTGGTCTCGACGGCTTCTGGGTGCACCTCGACGCCGACGTGCTGGACCCGTCCGTCATGCCGGCCGTGGACAGCCCCGACCCGGACGGCCTGCTGCCGGACGAGGTCCGCCCCCTGCTCACCACCCTCCTCGCCTCCGAGCGCTGCGTGGGCCTCAACGTCACGATCTACGACCCCGACCTCGACCCGGACGGCACGGCCGGGGCCCTCCTCGCCGACCTCGTGGTCGACGCCCTCGCCGACGTGTGACTGCCAGCGGCCTCGTGCGTGGAGTCGAGGGGGCCGCGCCGCCGGTGTGGCGCGGGGCCGGCTCCTCCCGGCGGGCTCGCGCCCGGCCGACTCCCCTGATAGGCGGCGCGCAACGGGGTACACGGTGGCGCATGGCACCGAAGACCGAAGGCATCCAGTTCCTGCGGGCCGTGCGGCAGTTGCGCCGGGTCCGTTCCTTCTACGCCGCCGGCATCCTGCTGTGGGGCGGATCCGCGGCCTGGACCGGCTGGCAGGAGCCGGGAAGCCGGCAGATGTGGGTGTCGGTCCTCCTGCTGGCCGTCTTCCTGGTCCTCGCGGTGACCGCGAGCCTGTCCCTGCGGCGTCTGGCGGCCCCCGCGACCGGCCGACCCGTGCACCACGCCGCCCCGAACAAGCTGTCGAGCGCTCACCGTCACGCCCCCGCCTGAGGACTCGTCCCAGTCCACCTTGCCTGCCCGGACAGGGGGTACCCGGGTGGTGTGGCGAACCGATGACGACTGTCGCCGCCGCCGGCGTGGTCGTCATCGGCACGGCGGGCACGCTGGTGGGGTGCCGCAGTGGAGGGGGACGGTGATGGAAGCGGCCAAGTGGTCGGTGGACCGTGAGCGTTTGTCCCGGTGGGTTCCCGAGGGGGAGCGGATGACGGCCGGTTGCGCGGTGACGTACGGGCGCGTGCTGTGGGGCATGCTTCCGAGGCGCGCTTCGCTTCTGCTGACCGACCGTCGCCTGCGCGTACTGCGCCACCGGGGCAACGATCTCAGATACGCCGTACGTGGTGTCTGGTTCGAGGTGATGCGGGGCGAGGCCGAGGCGGTCTGCAGGAATCCGCGGGTGCGGGTCGAGTTCGACCGAGGACGGGAGGTCGAACTGCGCCGGCGCGACGGCGGGGTGGAGCGCCTGCTGATCAGCCAATGGGACGCCGTGCACGCCGATGCCGTCTACGAGGCGTTCCCCGCCGAGGACGACGGCGGCCCACGGTGACCTGCCGACGCTCGCCGGTCTCCGCGGAACAGCCGTGACCCGCGAGCGTGCAGGCCCGGTAATCGAGTTGCCAGGGCCGGCGGGAGCCGCCGAGTATCTGCTCATGACCACGAAGACCGCTCACCCGCTGCCGATGCCCAGCTCCGCCGCCGCGGGCCGGGGCCGACAGCAGCGCGGCTGCCCGCGGAGGTCGATTCCGCCCCGCGCGTGAGCGCGGCCCTGGTCGCGGGGCTCCTGGCCGGCTATGGCATCGCCATGCCTGTGGGAGCGGTCGCGGCGTACCTCGTGGCCCTCTCGGCACGGACGTCGTGGAGGGTCGGTGCCGGTGCCGCTCTGGGGGTCGCGACCGCCGACGGACTGTACGCGCTGATCTCCGTGATCGGAGGTGCCGCGCTGGCCCCCGCGCTCCAGTCGATCACGCTGCCCCTGCGCTGGGCCTCGGCGCTCGTCCTCCTGGCTCTCGCCTGCCGGAGCGCCGTGACGACCATGGCCCACCACCGTATGCGGCGGGTCGGCGCGGGGGCTGATCCCGATGCTCCGAGTCCTGGGCGGGCTTATCTGAGACTTCTGGGCATCACGATGACGAACCCGATCACCGTGCTCTACTTCGCCGCGTTCGTGCTGGCCGGCCAGGGGAGAGCCGTGTCGGGGCAGTGGGGCGCGGAGGTGTTCGTCCTGGCGGCCTTCGCGGCGTCCGCCAGTTGGCAGTTGCTCCTCGCCGGCGGCGGCACGCTGCTGGGCCGCGCGCTGACGGGCTCGCTGGGTCGCCTGCTCACCTCCCTGGTGTCCAGCGCCGTCATCACGGGCTTCGCCGTCCACCTGCTGGTCTCCGGAGCGTGACCACGGCTTCGGAGCGGTCGGCTGTGACCCGCCGACGGTGCCTCATGCGGCGGATCGGTGCTGTCCGGTCGACGAGTCGACCGCATCGGGGAGTGGTGCGCCGGGGCTGCGCGTGAGGAGCGGGCGCCGGTGCACCAATGCCGTGCGGTACGCGGCCGGACCCGTGGGTCTGCGCCCGATGCGCGGCGAGCGGGGAGGTGTGCGGCAACAGCCGATGAGGTACCCAATGGTGATAAAACGGGTGAATGCGCAAGGGAATGAGCGGTGTGCCGGCGACCCTGCGGAAACCATGGCCGCAGAGCGTCGCGGCGCAGGTCTTCGTTCTGCAGTTGCTGGTCATGCTGCTCCTGGCCGCGCTGAGTGACGCCACCCTCGTGTACGAAACGCGGAGCCAGACGGTGCGCGGCGCGCGACACCAAGCGCTCGCGGTCGCGGCGGGTTTCGCCAGTTCCCCCGGTGTCGCGGCGGCTCTGAAGGGCGCGGACCCCACCGCCGCGCTGCAGCCCCTGGCCGAGGGAGCCCGGCGGACCTCGGGCGTGGACTTCGTCGCCGTCCTGAACCGGGACGCCGTCCGCCTTACCGACGTCCGCCCCGATCTGATCGGCAAGCGATCGACCGGAGACTTCAGCCGGGCGCTCGACGGCGAGTCCTACACCGAACTGTTCAGGGGAGCGCCGACGGACGCCGTTCGCGCGGTCGTGCCGGTCACCGACGCGGACGAGCGGGTCGTGGGCATCGTGACGGCCGGGCTGGAGATCAGCACGGTGAGCAGCACCTTCAACCGGCAACTCCCGCTGCTGGCAGCCGGTGCCGCAGGATCACTGGCGCTGGCCACGTGCGCGGCGTGGCTGGTGAGCCGGCGGTTGCGCCGGCAGACACACGGGCTCGGACCGACCGAGGTGACGCGCATGTACGAGCACCATGACGCGGTGCTGCACGCGGCGCGCGAAGGGGTCGTGGTGATCGGCCCGGACGGTCGGCTGTCGCTGGTCAACGACGAGGCGCGCAGACTGCTGCGGCTGCCCGCGGACGCGGAGCGCCGGTCACTGCGCGATCTCGGCCTGCCTCCCTCGATGGTGCGGCTCCTGACATCCGAACGGAGGGTGGACGACGCCGTGCAGCCGGTGGGCGGCCGCCTGCTCGCCGTCAACGTGCGGCGGACCGGCCGCGGCGGGCACGGCCCGGCCGGCGGCGTCGCCACGCTGCGTGACACCACCGAACTCCGCGCCCTGGCGGGGCGGGCGGAAGTCGCACACGAACGCCTCGAACTGCTGTACCGGGCGAGCGCGGAGATCGGCAGCACCCTCGACGTGACGCGTACCGCCGAAGAGCTCGCGAACCTCGCGGTCCCGCAGTTCGCCGACGTCGTCACCGTCGACCTCTTCGACGCGGTGCTCCGCGGAGACGAACCCGTACCGGGTGTCGCGTCGTCGGTGCGGCGCGCAGCCGTACGCGGAGCGGCCGAATCCTGGCCCTTCCACGGGGCGGGCAGCAGGCTGGAGTACGGACCGGTCGCACTGCAGCACCGGACGATCGACGGCGAGGACGCCGTCCTGGTACCGGATCTGGCACAGGCGCAGGACTGGCGGGCGCCGGACCCGGAAGGCGCACGGCAGGTTCTCCGGCTCGGCTTCCACTCGCTGCTCACGGTGCCGCTGCGAGCCCGGGGCGTGGTGCTGGGGCTCGTCATGTTCTGGCGCGGCAGCCAACCTGCGTTCCGGCCGGACGACGTATCGCCTGCCGAGGAACTGACCGCCCGCGCGGCGGTGTGCATCGACAACGCGCGCCGCTACACACGCGAGCACGCCACCGCGGTGTCCCTCCAGCGCAGCCTGCTGCCGCGGGACCTGCCCCCGCAGGATGCCGTGGAGGTGGCCCACCGCTACCTGCCGGCCCGATCGGGCGTCGGCGGTGACTGGTTCGACGTCATCCCGCTGTCCGGCGCCCGGGTCGCCCTGGTGGTCGGCGACGTGGTCGGACACGGACTGCAGGCCGCCGCCACCATGGGCAGGCTGCGCACCGCGGTCCTCAACTTCTCGGCCCTCGACCTGCCCCCGGAGGACCTCCTGTCCCACCTGGACCAGCTCGTCACGCGTCTGGACACCGCACATCAGGCAGGCGGCGAGGACAACACCGTCACAGGCGCGACCCTCGTGTACGCGGTCTACGATCCCACCAGCGGCCGGTGCGTCTTCGCCGGTGCCGGACACCCCCCGCCGGCGTTGGTGCTGCCCGGCGGCTCGGTCGAGTTCGTCGACGTGCCGGCCAATCTGCCCCTCGGCCTGGGGAGCGTTCCCTTCCAGACCACCGAGATCGGCATTCCGCCGGGAAGCCGTCTCGTCCTCTACACCGACGGTCTGGTGGACGGTCCGGGCAGGAGCATCGACGCCGGGCTGGAGATGCTGCGGTCGGTACTCGCCGACACGGGACCGGACTGTGAGCGCACCTGCCGCACCGTCGTCGAGGCCATGGTGCCCACCAGATCGCACGACGACGTCGCCCTGCTCGTCGCGGGCGCCCGCCGTTTCCCGGCCGAGGACATCGCCCAGTGGGACGTCCCCGCCGACTTCGCGGGAGTCGGCACGGTCCGGGCGCAGTGCGTGCGGCAACTGGAGAGGTGGGGACTCGACATCGGATTCACCACGGAACTCATCCTCAGTGAACTCATCACGAACGCCGTACGGTACGGCGCGCCGCCGATCACTGTGCGGCTCCTTCGGCACCACGTCCTGATCTGCGAAGTGCGCGACGCGAGCAGCACCGCGCCGCGCGTGGTCCAGGCCGCCGATTTCGACGAGGGCGGGCGAGGGCTGTTCCTCGTCGCCCAGCTCGCCGACCGGTGGGGCGTGCGCTACACGGAAGACGGCAAGGTCATCTGGACCGAACAGTCACTCGCGCAGGGCGACGACGGGCGTGGGACCTTAGCGTGAGTCGCGCGTTCCGCGCCGCGTGCCTCGGTGGGGCTCGCAGCCTGATGCCGCCGGACAGTTGAACCGTGGTGCGGTCGTGCGGGGAAGCTCCCGACGTGCGGTCGTGGACCGGGAGGACAGTCCCGGTCCACGATGCTCCAGCGGGCGCCGGTGGCGGACATGGCGAGCTGCAGGCCCCGATCGGTGCGGCTCAGTAGATGTTGGCATCGACCTCCGGGCCGTCTCCGCGGGCCGCGTTGATCTGGGCGCGCAGCGAGATCTCGTCGTACACGCGGTACTCCCGTACGATCCGCCCGTTCTGGATCAGGAACTGTGAGACGCCGAGCACGGTCACCGGCTGTCCGGTCAGAGCGCCGAAGGCGGGAGTGCCCCGGTATGTGCCGTTCATGGTCCACAGGACGGCGACCCGCAGACCCGCGTACCGCTCGTTGTAGTTGGCCTGGATGTCCCGGACGGTGAACCGGGCGTCCGGGAAGGGGCCGACCATGGCCAGCAGGTCGGCCTGGTAGCGCTCGGGCCGGATGACGGTGCGGTCGCCGATCGTGTGCAGGAACAGGTCCCGGTCCATGTAGTCGCGGACCTTGTTCAGGCGCCGCCGCGACCACACGTCCTCGACGAACTCCATCACCATCTCGCACTCGGGACGGAACTGGTCGGGGCGCTCACCGCTGTCACCGGTCAGGAGCACCTCCTTGGGCGCGGCCTCGGTCATCGACCCGGTGTACCCCTGGAAGCGCAGCCCGCGGGCCACTTCGTCCGGGTCGAGGCCCAGCTGCAGGCAGTCCGCGAGGTCGTCGCGGACGACCCACTCCTCGACCATCCGGCCACGCCGGTAGAGGCAGTTGGCGACGGTCCGCTTGCGGACGGGCACCAGGCGGCCGTCGACCAGGTGTTCGTCGGCCGAGAAGACCAGGTGCGAGCTGAGGAACGCGTCGTCGCCGCGCGCCTCCCACACGACGTCCTCGGCCTGACCGACGTGACCGGGCACCGAGGCCATGCGCATCGTGCTGCCCTCGATCACGCCGTCGCGTCCGACGACCGTGCCCAGGCTGGTGTGGACGATGGAGTCCGGCTCGTAGTTCTCGACGATGTGGTCGATGTCGCGGGAGACCCAGATGCGGTCGGTGACCTCACGGATGAAGTCGTCCGGGTCGGCGTACGGCTGGTAGGCGATGGGGTCGAGGGACATGGTGCTTCCTTCTGTGGAGGTGCGGGTGCCGGACCGGGCCGGTGGCACGGACGACGGGTATACGTATGTGGAAGGGTCGGTCAGCGGGCGAACTTGTCGTCCCCTAGCCGGCTCCGGTAGGTCTCCTTCATGAAGAAGGTGACGACGACCAGCGCGAGCAGTGCGCCGACGGCGAGGTAGGCCCACACGGCGTAGATGGTGCCGAAGGTGTTCACGAGGAGGGCCGCCACGAACGGCGTGATGCCCATGAAGACGGAGAACGAGCTGTTGTAGGCGATGGCGCTCGCACTGAACCGCGTCCGCGTGGCGAAGAGTTCGGCCGCGCAGACCGTGACGATGCCGGTGAGGAAGAACTCCGGGACGATGTAGATGAGCTGGCTCGCGACGGCCGCGCCGAACGTGCCCGCCTCACCGACCCTGAAGGCCAGCGGGACCAGCACGAGGCAGGCGACGGCACCCGCGATCAGCATGGGCTTGCGTCCGATGCGGTCGGAGAGGATGCCGGCCAGCGGCAGCATCGGGATCAGCACCGCGATGGAGATCGCGTTGGAGGCCAGGCCCATCCAGCGGGGCAGGCCGAGCGTGCCGCTCAGGTACTCCGGATAGAACGTGACCCAGGTGTAGGACAGGATCGCCAGCGTGACGGAGATGCCGCAGAAGACGAGGATCGGTCGCCACTGAGAGCGCAGCGCCTCCCGGATCGGGGCCTTCACCACGTCGGCGCCGTCCTCGGTCGCCCGCACGAACTCCGGTGTCTCGCCGATGTGCCGGCGCAGCCACATCCCGACCAGGCTCAGCGGCAGGGCCAGGACGAACGGGATGCGCCAGCCCCACGACTCCAGGTGCGGGCCCTGGAAGACCCAGCTGGTCAGCGCGGCCGTACCGGCCCCCGCGAGGATGCCGACGAAGCAGCTGTTGGAGGCGTACGACGTGTAGTAGGCGCGGCGCTTGGGCTCCGCCCACTCCACCACGAACGCCACCGCGCCGACGTACTCCCCGCCCGAGACCATGCCCTGCACGACGCGCAGCAGCAGGAGGAGCAGCGGTGCGAGGGCGCCGACCGCCTGATAGGTGGGCAGGACCCCGATCAGCGCGGTCGTCACGCCCATGCAGACGATGGTGTAGAGCAGGGCCTTCTTGCGGCCGACCCGGTCGCCCCAGCGGCCCACCAGCGTTCCGCCCAGGGGACGGAACAGGCAGGCGACGGCGACGATCGCGTAGGTGCTGATGACGGCGACGCCCTCGTCGCTCGCGGGGAAGAACGACGAGGCCATGATGGGAGCCATGTAGCCGTAGAGGCCGTAGTCGAACTGTTCTACGAAGTTGCCGATACTTCCCGCGCCGATGGCGCGGCGTATCGCCTTCCGCTTCTGCGCGGCGTCCTCGGGGACAGAGACGGCGGCGGTGGGTGGCGCTGCGGCGGACATGGCTTCTCCGATCGCGCGGACGAATGGGGTGAGCGGCTATGCGTGTGCATACGTATGAATCAGGAGACTGCGGTGAACGTTAAGGAGCGTCCGGGGTGGCGTCAAGGGGTGTGCGGAGTGCCGGAGCGGAGGGTTCCCCGGCCCGGCGACCGGTCCTCGGTGACGTGAGGGAGCGGAAGGTGTCCATCAGGACGGCCGCCATGTTGTAGAGGACCAGCTGTGCGCCCGCTTCCTCGGCCTCTCGGGCCGCCGTCGTCGACGGCACGATGGTCATCACGGCCCGCCCCGCCGCGCGCGCGGCCCGGTGGGCGCCCTCGGTGAGCCCGTCGATGACGTCCCGTCCGGGGAAGCCGCAGTCGGCGGCGAGGTCGGACGGTCCCACCAGCACGGCGTCCACGCCCTTCGTCGCGGTGATCTCCCCGGCCGCGGCACAGGCGCGCTCCGTCTCGATCATCACCACGACCAGGGTGTCCTCGCCCGCCGCCAGATGCTCCCGCGCCGTCACGGTGCCGAACCGGCCCGCTCTGCTGTACGTGGCGAAGCCGCGCTGCCCCAGCGGCGGATAGTGGTCCGCCGCCACGGCCCGCCGGGCGTCCTCCGCGCTGTCGACATGGGGATGGATGACGCCCGCCGCCCCCAGGTCCAGACAGCGCAGGGCGAGTGCCGGTTCCGCCGTGCCCACGCGCACCAGGACCTCGACGCCCTGGGCCGCCGCGGCCGTCAGATGGTGCTGGAGCGCGGTCATGTCGGCCGGCCCGTGCTCGCAGTCCAGGACCACGTAGTCGAGGCCCGCGACCCCCGCCATCTCCACGAGCGTCTCCGAGGGCAGCCGCAGCAGGACGCCGTAGAGCCGTTCCCCGGACGCGAGCCGCCGCTTGAGCGAGGGGCGGCGTGGTACGGAGGCCGTCATCGGGCCACCATCCCGGCGGACAGGTCGACGTCCGCCCCGCACAGTCCCGGCATCCTCAGCATCGCGGTCACTGCGGAGCCGACCTCTTCCTCGGTGACCATCCGGCCGAGTGCCGCCCGTGACACGAACGCGGCCTCCGCCTCGGCCCGGCTGCCGCCGGTGCGCTCCGCCTCCAGACGGAAGTTGCGCTCCATGCGCGGACCCGACACCGGGCCGGGGGACAGGGAATTGACCGTCACCCCGAGCGGCCCGACCTCACCGGCGAGTGTCGTCGTGAGCCCGATGACGGCCATCTTCGAGGCGCAGTAGGGCGTGCGCCGCAGCAGGGGCCGCTTGCCGGACACGGAGGCGACGTTGACGACGTCACCGGACCCGCGCCGGGTCATCGGGGGCAGGAAGGCGCGGCACATGAGGAACATGCCGCGCACGTTGACGGCGAAGACCTCGTCCCACTCCTCGGGCGTGATGTCCGTCAGCGGAGCGACGGGCCCGGCGATCCCCGCGTTGTTGACCAGGACGGAGATCTCCTCGTCCGCGAGCCCGTCGGCGAGCGCCTCCACGTCACCGGGCCTGGAGACGTCGCAGACCCGGTAGTCGGCGCGGGGGCCGAGGCGCGCGGCCGTCTCCTTCAGGGTGTGCTCGGTGCGACCCGTGATCACCACGCGGGCCCCGTCGGACAGCAGGGACCGGGCGATGGCACTGCCCAGGCCGTTGCCGCCCCCGCTCACCAGCGCGGTGCGCCCGGCGAGCGGGGTCGTCGTGCCCGTCACGCGCCCGCCTCCTCGTTCCACGGCAGCGCGGCGCCGGCGTACTTGGCCGCGCGCACGTCGCCCGAGCGGGCGTGGCCCTCGAAGAGCTCGACGCGCGCGGCGCGCCCGCACACCTCACCGAGCAGCGCGGAGGAGGACGTGTCGGTGACCTCCTGGTACGTCACCGTCTTGAGGTACTTGCCGACCCACAGGCCACCCGTGTACCTGGCCGCGCCGCGGGTGGGCAGGACGTGGTTGGTGCCGATGACCTTGTCGCCGTAGGACACGCACGTGCCCTCACCGAGGAACAGCGCCCCGTAGTCGTGCATCCGGTCCAGCGCCCGGCGCGGGTTCTCGGTCAGGACCTCCACGTGCTCGCTGGCGTAGGAGTCGGCGACGGCGAACGCCTCGTCGAGCGAGTCCGCCACCACGATCTCGCCGTGGTCGCGCCAGGCCGGGCCGGCGAAGTCCTTGGTGGGCATGCCGGGCAGGAGGCGTTCGACGTGCCGCTCGACCGCGCGGCCCAGCTCCTCGGAGGTGGTGACGAGGACGGCGGGGGAGTCCGGTCCGTGCTCGGCCTGCGACAGCAGGTCCACGGCGACCACGAACGGGTCGGCGTGCTCGTCGGCGACGACAAGGATCTCGGTGGGACCGGCGAACAGGTCGATGCCGACCTCGCCGAACAGCTGCCGCTTGGCCTCGGCGACGTAGGCGTTGCCGGGACCCGCGATCATCGGCACCCGGCCGATGGTCTCCGTGCCGACGGCGAGTGCCGCGACGGCCTGCACGCCGCCCAGCAGGTAGATCTCGTCGGCGCCGGCGAGATGCATCGCGGCGACGGTCGCGGCGGGGATCTCGCCCCGGATCGGCGGGGTGCAGGCGGCCACTCGGGCGACTCCGGCCACCTTCGCCGTCACGATGGTCATGTGGGCCGAGGCGGTCAGCGGGTAGCGGCCGCCGGGCACGTACGCGCCCGCGCCGGAGACCGGTACGTGGCGGTGTCCGAGACGCACGCCGGGCAGTGTCTCGATCTCGATGTCGGTCATCGAGTCGCGCTGCGCCTGCGCGAACGTCCGGACCTGCTGCTGCACGAAGCGGATGTCGTCCAGGACCGTCCCGGGTACCCCGGAGACGATCCGCGCGACGTCGTCCTGCGACAGCCGGAAGGACTCGGGGCTCCAGTCGTCGAACTTCTCCGAGTACTGGCGGACGGCGTCGTCCCCGCGCTCGCGGATGTCGTCGAGGATCGCGGCGACGCGCTCGGCGACGTCTGCGCGGGCGGCGCGGACCTGACCGGCGGGAACGGCGGACTTCAGATGTCGGGGCACGGTGGCTCTTCCTGTCGGGGGAGGGTCGGTGGATGGGGTCGGGGGAGGGACAGGTGGATGGGGGGGCGGGTGGCGGAGCGGGTCTCAGCCCGCCCGTGCGGGACGGTGGTCGGCCCGCACGGTCGCCATGAGGTCGCCGAGGACCGAGGTGAGCGCGTCCGGCCGTTCCCACGGCAGCAGGTGTCCCGTGCCGGGCAGCTCGTGCAGCCGGGCGCCCGGGACGGCGTCGGCGATGGCCCGGTGGAAGCCGGGCGGGCACAGGGCGTCCCGCGTGCCGCAGACGACGGCGGTGGGACAGCGGACGGTGCGCAGAGCGGGGAAGGCGTCCCGGCGGGTGGCCTGCGCGGCGAGCTGGGCCCGTGCGGCACGCGGGCCGACGGCGCGGGCCATGCGGCGGTAACGCTCCGCGAGGCGGACCGGCGCCGGGGTCTGGGCGAACATGCCCGGCAGGGTCTGCTCGACCACCGCGTCGAACCGGCCGTCACCGGCCAGCTCGTCCCACGCGCGCCAGGCCGCGTACTGCTCGGGGCGCGGCGCTCCCGCGTTCGTGGAGACCAGACACAGTCCGGCGACGCGCCCGGGTGCCCGGCGCAGCACCTCGAAGCCGACGATTGCCCCCATGCTGAGCCCCGCCAGTACGAACGGGCCCGTCGTCGCGGACAGCACGGTGTCGGCCAGCTCCCCGACGGACGGGTCGGTGAGCGCGACGTGGTGCACCGGATGCCCGTCCGGGAAGCCGACGTCCGACCACAGGCTCGCGTCGCACAGCATGCCCGGGACGACGACCAGGGGCAGCGGTCCGTCCGGCGCCGCGGGCAAGGGGCCGGGCATCAGCGGCGCGCGGAGCGGGGCAGCAGCGCGTACGGCGCGACGTACCCGTTGTGGTCGATGCCCAGACCGGCGTCGGCGGCCGCCTTGACGACCTCCTCGTCCCACTCCAGACGGACCCGGCCGTCACCGGAGTTGACCACGAGCAGATCGCCCCGGTCGTCGCCCACGTTGCGCAGGGTCCGCCAGGCGTCCTGCGGCACGGAGAGCATGTCCCGCGGGCCCAGGCGCACCGACACCGGGTCCGTGCGGTTGAGGGTGATCTCCCACAGACCGTCCTTGACGATCAGGGTCTGCGTCTCGTGCTGGCGGTGCAGGGAGACGCCCTGGCCCGGGTCGGCGCGCAGCCAGGCGGCGTTGTGGCCGTGCGGGTTGAAGATCCGGGGCTCCTGGTGCGGGTCCTCCGTCATGCCGTACCCGATGACGCAGCTCAGTCGGGCGCCCGCGCCGGGCAGGGAGCTGTCGAGGAACGGGTGCTCGGACCAGACGAGTTCGTCCGCGGCGGCGATCCGGCGCTTCATCTGCTCGGGGCTGTAGCGGCGCAGCCGGTCGATGTGCTCCTGCGCCATCGGCTGCACGAGTTCGCCGCCCTCGGGGACCTGGTCCCCGGCCACGGTGTCGACGAGCTGGTTGTCGGCGGTCAGGTACAGGCCGTGCCCCTCGGCCTCGCGCAGTACGGACGGGCCCCAGATGATCCCGCCCGTGTCGTCCATGCCGAGCACGGTGAACAGCCAGCCGTCGTCCGGGCCGGTGTTGGTGAAGCCGCGGAAGATCCAGGTCGGGACGGACACGACGTCACCGGCGCGCAGCGGCAGCTCGCCCTCGGTGCCGTCGGCGCCCCAGCGCAGCAGGTACTCGCCCTCGGTGCAGACGAACACCTCGGCCGTGTAGTGCAGGTGGAGGTTGTTGGTGATGCCGTGCGGCATGGCCGCGGCGCCGATGTTGTAACCGTGCGGGAGGCGCAGGTTGACGAACTGGCCGGCCGCCTGCGACACCCCCGGTCCGATCATCGCGTAGTTCTCCTTGCGGTCCGAGCCCGGTGTCCGGCAGTCGATGAACGCCTGGTTGCAGGAGACGAAGTCGCTGCGGCGGATCGTGCGCCGGTCCAGTTCGGAGGGGGGAACGACGGTGTCGGGCATGACGACTCCTCTGGTGGGACGTGCGACGTGGGACGAGCGACGTGGAGCGTGCGCAGCGGGCCGCCGCACACGAGGCGCTCTATGAATACGTATGTATTTCTATGACAGGGTGCACCGAAGGCATTGTCAAGAGGTCCGCCGCAAAATCCGGGACGGCTTTGTCTCGCGGCTGCGGGCGGGTTCGGGTGTCGGACCCGTCCGCACCCGCCGTCTGATACATACGTATCCTGGACGGAAGGGGCCGGTCGGTGCGCGGCGGGCGGCGAGAAGAGGGGCCGATGGCGATCACGAGTCATGACGTGGCGAGACTGGCGGGCGTCTCCCAGCCGACGGTGTCCCGTGCCCTGCGGGACGACCCCAGGGTGTCGCCGGCGACGCGGGACAAGGTGAAGGAGGCGGCACGTGCGCTGAACTACGTGCCGAGCGAAGTGGGCCGCTCCCTGTCCACCCGTTCCACGCGGCGGATCGGCGTCATCGTGACCGACCTGACGAACCCCTTCTACCCGCACGTGGTCGCGCCCCTGCACGACGAACTGGGCCGGCTGGGTTACCGGATGATGCTCCTCACCGAGCGGTCCGACGAGGCGGTTGCCCAGGAGGAACTGCTCGACCAGTCGCTCGACGGTGTCGTACTCGCCACCGCCACCACCGACTCCCGCCTCCCGGCGCGCCTCGACCGCCGCGACATGCCGTACGTCTTCCTCAACCGCGACACCGGCCGGGCCGGTGACTACGCCTCCGTCGTCGACAACGAGGGAGGCGGCCGGCTCGTCGCCCGCGAGCTCGCCGCGCTCGGGCACCGCCGTATCGCGGGCATCTTCGGCGCGGCCAACACCACCACGGGGCGCGAGCGGGAGCTCGGCTTCCGCCTGGCCCTCGCCGACGAGGGCATCGGCCTGCCCGAGGAGCGGGTGGTGAGAGGGCCCTTCGAGTACGAGACCGGGTACGAGGCGCTGTCCTTCCTGCTGGACGCCGCGCAGCGGCCCACCGCGGTGTTCTGCGGGAACGACGTGGTCGCGGTCGGTGTCCTCAACGCCGCCCGTGCCGCGGGCCTGAGCGTGCCCGGCGACCTCACCGTCGTCGGATTCGACGACCTGCCCATGGCCTCCTGGGAGGTGCTCCGCCTCACCACGGTCCGGCACGACCTGGCGGAGCTGGCCCGTCAGGCGGCCCGTCTGCTCGTCCGCCGCATCACGGGCCGGGCGGATCCTGCGGGGGAGCGCCTGGTCCTGCCGACCGAGTTCGTCCCCCGGGGAACGCACGGCCCGCCGGCGTGAGCCGTCACCGCCGCACGGCATCGGCCGGGGAGGCCGTCGCGGGCGGCTCGACGCCGACGGGGCCCCGGCCCGGCGGCCGCGCACCGGGACGGCGTTGGCGCAGCGCGCCCACCGTGACGAGCACGGCGGCGAGTCCGAGCGACAGCCACAGTTCGAGCCGGTGCTCCGGAAGGACCGCCATCAGGACCAGGACCCCCGAGATGAAGGCGATGGTCGCGAGGGTCAGGTAGGGGAACCCCCACATCCGCACCTCGGACGGCCGGGGCGCCTTGCGCCGGGTCGCGTACTGCGTGAGCGCGATGACCAGGTACATCATCAGGGCGATCGCGCCGCTGGACGCGATGAGGTAGGTGAACACCCTGGGCAGCAGGTAATTGGCGACCACGGCTGCGACGCCGATGGCGGTCGACGCGGCGACCGCGCAGCGCGGCACACCCGAGGCGGAGGTGACGCCGAACGCCGCCGGGGCGTCGCCGCGCCGGGCCAGCGAGAAGGCCATGCGCGAGGCGGTGTAGATCGCCGAGTTGAGACAGCTGCTGACGGCGACGACGAGCACGACGTCCATGATGCGCTCGGCCCCGGGGATGTTCATGCGGTCGAGCACCGCCTGGTACGAGCCGTCGGCGAGCGCGTCGGAGTCCCACGGCACCAGGCTGACGACGAAGAAGATCGACCCGAGGTAGAACAGGCCGAGCCGCCAGACCACGGCGCGCACGGCCTTCTTGATGTTCTTCCGCGGAGCTTCGGACTCCGCGGCCGCTATGGTGACGATCTCGCTGCCCTGGAAACTGAACATCGCCGTGAGCAGCCCGGCGACGACGGCCGTCCAGCCCCGCGGCGCGAACCCGCCGTCGCTCCAGAGGTGGCCGACTCCGCGGGCGTCGCTGCCCGGCAGCAGTCCGAGAACCGCGAGCGCACCGAGGACGAGGAACGCCACGATGGCGATGACCTTGAGAAAGGCGAACCAGTACTCGAACTCGCCGTAGTTGCGTACCGCGAGAAGGTTGCTCCCGGCCAGGACGGCGATCAGCGCGAGGGCCGGTATCCAGCTGGGCAGAGCGAGGAGGCCGCCGACGACCTCGCCGGCGGCGATCGCCTCGATGGGGATGACGAGGACGTAGAACCACCAGTACAGCCAACCGACGGAGAAGCCCGCCCAGCGGCCGAGGGCGCGGTCCGCATAGGTCGAGAACGAGCCGGTGTCGGGGTGGGCGACCGCCATCTCCCCGAGCATCTGCATGACGAGCACGACCAGAGCGGCCGCCAGGAGGAACGAGACCAGCACGGCGGGCCCGGCCGCCGCGACGGCGGTGGACGAGCCGACGAACAGGCCGGCCCCGATCACGCCGCCGATGGAGATCATGGTGATCTGTCGGCCCTTGAGCCCCTGGGTGAGGGCGGGCCCGTGCGCACCCGGCGGGGGAGCGGAGGGAGGGGGTCGGTGCATGAGGGACCTCGGGGAGATGGAGGGGGAGCGGAGCCCGGCCGGAGGGCGGCGAGCCGTCACGCGGACCGCGTCAGAACGTCGGTCCCTGTCGCGTGGACGTGCAGGGGCGTCCTGCGGTGCCGCCCGCTCGGCCGGTGCTCTACCGGCGACCGGTCACAGCTGCTCGCGCAGCGGCGCGGGAACGGAGTCGAAGGCAGCGGACGTACGGCCGACCCGGTCGATGCGGAGCGTGGCCGTCGCCCCGTGGGCGGCGAGTCCCTCGAACGCGGAGATGCGCTCGACGGCGGGTGCCAGCGCGGCCGTGCCGTTCTCGGCCGCCCTCTGGTACGTGAGCGGCTTGAGGAAGCGGGAGACCGACAGGCCCGCGTTGTAGCGGGCGGTCTTGCCCGTCGGCAGCACGTGATTGGTGCCGGCGATGCCCTTGTCGGAGTACGCCACGGTGGACCAGGGGCCGATGAACAGCGAACCGTAGTTGGTGAGGTTCCGCAGGTAGTAGTCGTCGTCCTCGGTGTGGACCTCCAGGTGCTCGGGGCCGAGGACGTCGGCGACGGCGATCGCGTCGTCACGGTCCCGTACGACGATCACGGAGCCGAAGTCCCGCCAGGCCGGTCCCGCGATGTCCCGCGTCACCAGCTTCTCCAGCTGGCTCTCGACCTCTGCGGCCACGGCACGGCCCAGCGCCTCGGACGTGGTGATGAGCGCGGCGGGCGAGTTGGGGCCGTGCTCGGCCTGCCCCAGCAGGTCGGCCGCCACCCACGCGGGGTCGGCACTGTCGTCGGCGATCACCGCGACTTCCGACGGTCCCGCCAGCAGGTCGATGCCGACGCGTCCGAACAGCTGCCGCTTGGCCTCAGTGACGAAGGCGTTGCCCGCGCCGACCAGCATGTCGACCGGCGCCTCGCCGAGCAGGCCGAAGGCCATGGCGCCGAGCGCCTGGACACCGCCGACGGCGAAGACCCGGTCCGCCCGGGACAGGTGGGCGCCGTACAGAACGGCGGGGTGGGCGCCGTGCTCGCCGGACGGCGGTGTGCACGCCACGACCATCGGCACACCGGCCGTCTTCGCGACGTTGACGGTCATGAAGGCGCTGGCCAGCAACGGGAACCTGCCCGCGGGCAGGTACGCGCCGACCCGGGAGACGGGGACGTACCGCTGGCCGCAGTTCACTCCAGGGGCCAGTTCGATCTCGAAGTCGGTCAGGTGCTCGCGCTGCGCGGCGGCGAACCGGTGCGTGCGCTCGTACCCCATCTCCAGTGCGGTACGGACGTCCGGAGGCAGTGCGTCCCCGGACTTCTTCAACTCGGTCTCGCCGATCTCCAGGTCGCCGGACCAGCCGTCCAGTTCCTCGGCGTAGGCGCGGACCGCGTCCAGGCCCCTGCGCTCGATCTCCCGCAGCATCTGCGAGACACGCTCGACGACCTTCGGGTCACGCTGGGCGGGCGGGCCGTCGACCGCGGGCTTCTTCAGCCACTGGAGAGGAGGGAGGGCCTGTGCTTCTTCGTGCGTGATCTGCATGACCAGGACGCTAGGCGAGACGGAGCCACAGGACCAGAGGGGCCTTTCCTGGGCTTGCCACAGGGAAACCCTGTGGGTCGGTCGGCCCCTCACTCGCCCCGGCTCTGGCGCACCTCCCGCAGGGTGTCCTCGGCCAGCCGGGCGAGCTCCCGGGTGGCACGTGACAACGGCCGGCCCCGGCGCCGAACGAGCGCGATCGTGTCGTACAACGGTTCGGCGAAGGACACTGTGTGCAGGCCGGGCGGAAACGACGGGCTGCCGATGACGGCGCTGCTGGCGATCGTGTCCCCGACCCCGACCGCCGCCAGCTTCACCGCCGCCTCGACGTGCTCCAGCTCGATGAGCGGATCGATCCGGACACCCGCCAGCTGGGCCCGCTCCGCGAGTTGCCGTCGCGTCGGGTCCTGCCAGCCGTAGTGCGCGTCGTACAGCACGAGTGGCGCCTGCGAGAACGCCTCGATGGTGACCGGCACGCGCGTGCGCTCCGGGGCGGCGCTGACGTAGAACACCTCGTCGCGCAGCAGCGGTGTGACCGACAGCCCCTCGTCGTCGATCGGCAGGACGACGAGCCCCGCCTCTATGCGGCCGGCCGCCACGGCGGCGGCGGTCTCCGCCGAGTTCTGGCCCACGAGCCGCACCCGGACCTTGGGGTAGCGGGCGTGGAACATCTGGACGAGGTCCGCCAGCAGGTAGTAGTCGGCGTTGCGCAGGACTCCGAAGGTCGCCGTGCCACCGCCCAGCGAACCCAGCGAGTGCACGGCGCGGATCCCGCCGTCCGCCGCGGCCAGCGCCTCCTGCGCGTACGGCAGCAGCTCCTGCCCGGCGGTCGTGAGGGTGAGCGTGCGGCTTCCCCGGACGAACAGCTCCGCGTCCAGTTCCGCCTCCAGGCGGCGGACCAGTTCGGAGGCGGAGGCCTGGGCGATGTCCATGGCTGCCGCCGCGGCGGTGAACGACCCGAGTCGTTCGGCCACGACGAATGCCCTGAGCTGGTTGAGGGTCATGCCGGCCGCCCTGGCACGGAGCAGGCGGCCGGACGGGGCGAGGTGCAGGTCGAAGGCATGCCGGAACCCTAACGGGGTCCGGCGGCCCGCCCCGGGGTGTGCGGCCCCGGCCTGCCGCAGGATTCTCCTGTGCTTCCCACAGGATCCGGCGGCCTTGTCCTGTATGCGGTCGGATGATTGGCTGCTGCCCGTCCCCTCCTCCACGCCACCCGACGCGGAAGGTGCCCCCCTCCATGCCCACCCCCCTGTCGCTCGGCCTGGTGCAGACGGCCGCGTTCCACCACGGTGACGACCACCTCGAAGGATTCGCCCGCCAGGTGCGCGGCCTCGCCCGCGCCCACCCCGCCGTCCGGCTGTTCGTCTTCCCGGAACTGCACGTGTGCGGGCACCGGCCGGACGAGGACCCCGAGCAGGTCATGAACACCGCGGCGCAGGAACTCGACGGTCCCAGGGGCGCCGCGCTGGCCGCCCTCGCCCGCGAGCTGGGCGTGTGGCTCGTCCCCGGCAGCGTCTACGAACGCGGCGAGGACGGACGCGTCTACAACACGGCCCCGGTGTACTCGCCCGAGGGGAGGCGAATCGCCGAGTACCGCAAGGTCTTCCCGTGGCGCCCCTACGAGACCACGGCGGCCGGTGACCGCTTCGTCGTCTTCGACCTGGGGGATCACGGGCGGGTGGGCCTGTCGATCTGCTACGACGCGTGGTTTCCGGAGACCACCCGGCATCTGGCGTGGCAGGGCGCCGACCTCGTCCTGAACCTCGTACGCACACCGACCGTCGATCGTGCTCAGGAACTCGTCCTCGCCCGTGCGAACGCGATCGTCAACCAGGTCTTCATGGCCAGCGTGAACGCGGCACCCCCGGACGGGATCGGCCGCAGCGTCGTGGTCGATCCCGAAGGCCGGGTACGCGCCGAGGCGGGCCCCGAACCGTGGATCGTCGTCACGGACGTCCTCGACCTCACCGAGACCCGGCGGGTCCGCCGGTACGGCACCGCGGGGCTCACCCGTGTCTGGGATCCCTTCTGCGACGACCAGCATCCCATCGAACTGCCCCTCTACCAGGGGCGGATCGACCCGGCGCGGTGGCGTCGCGGGCCGGGATGATCCCGCGACCGCGACCGCGACCGCGACGGCTCGGTGGGCACCTCGGCGCCGTTCAGGCCCAGTTCGGCAGGTCGGTGCCCCACCGGGTGGGTCCACGGTTCCAGTTCGAGGGTGCGCCTTCGTAGTGCACGGGGGGCAGCGCGTGCCGCAGCGGACCGTAGGGGGACGCGGTCTCGGTGAGCCAGGCTCCGGGGTCGTGGAGGTCGGCTCCACCCGGGTCGGAGGCGGGGTGGATGTCGAGCAGCCAGGAGGCCGTGCCCGCCAGGGAGAGGCGAAGGTGTCGGCCGCCACCGGTGGCGTGGCGGTCGCTGAGCGCACGCAGGAC
The DNA here is from genome assembly GCF_004364245.1 of Streptomyces sp. BK208. Taxonomy (GTDB): domain Bacteria; phylum Actinomycetota; class Actinomycetes; order Streptomycetales; family Streptomycetaceae; genus Streptomyces. The sequence goes on from NZ_SOAV01000013.1 coordinate 165,371, forward strand.
GGCCGCGGCGAGCAGATAGCCGGTCCCGTGGTCCAGCGCCTGGGCGGGCAGGACGCCGGGGCGGCCGTCGGCGCCGGCCTCGATCGCGGCGATACCGGCACCGGCCTGGACGAGGCTGTCGAAGCCGCGCCGCCCGGCCCAGGGGCCGGACCAGCCCCAGGCGCACAGTTGAGCGACGATCAGGTCGGGACGCCGGGCCAGGAGCGCGTCGGGCGCGAGTCCGTGCCGGTCCAGGGCACCCGGGCGGTATCCGGTCACCACGACGTCCGCCTGGCTGAGAAGGTCCTCGAAGGAGCGCCGGTCGCCAGGGTCGGCGAGGTCCAGCAAGGTGGAGCGTTTGCCCAAGCCGGTGTCGGCATGGGCGTATGCGTCCTCGACGAGCTGGGGCGCGTCCACGCGCAGCACGTCGGCGCCCAGCAGCGCCAGGGTGCGGGTCGCGACGGGACCGGCGATGACACGGGTCAGGTCCAGGACACGGACCCCTCGGGCCGGCAGGGAAGCCGGCACCAGCAGCCGGGGATCGCCCTCAGGCGCGTTCCGCGTCTCGACCAGAGCGGCCCCCGCCGCGCCGGGTGGGCGACGGGCGGCCGGCACGGGGCCGGCGGGCGGGTGGCCGGCGGGCGCGGACGCCACGGCGACGGCCAGGCCGCCGGCCGCGTAGACGGTCTCCTGGATCTCCAGGGCCGGACGCGATGCCAGTTCCCTCGCGAGCGTGTCCACCAGGGCGCGGTCCTGTCCCGTGTCCGCGAGCCCGAGAGCGCCGAGCAACCGGGCACGGTGGTGGGGGTAGTTGGCGTGCGTACGCACCCATCCGTCGGCTGCCTGCCAGAAACCGGACAGCGGGGCGAAGGGCGCCGGGGCCCTGCCGTCGACGCGCAGGTGGCGCTCACTGACGAACGCGGTGGCCACCGCGCCTTCGTCCACCCGCACCGCGGGCACCGGCACGCGGTTGCGCAGCGACAGCAGTTCCGCCGCAGCCAGTGAGGCAACCGCCACGGCGGCCCGCGCCAGTTCCCTCACCGGCAGACGCGACGGCAGGACGGCGCCCGGTCCCTCGAAGGACACCCTCCGGACCAGTCGGCGCCGGCCCCCCAGGGCCGCCCAGGCGTGTGCGGTGGCCGCATCCTCGGTGAACGTCATCCGCTCATTGTGCGGCTCATTGTGCGGCCCGGCGCGGGGTGACCTGGGGGAGGCCGGGTCAGCGGGCCGCACCGGGCCCGGGGGAACCCGAGGCAGTGTGTCCCGTCACGTTGGAAGGCCGCGGACGAGGTTGTGGGTGTGAGGGCCGGAGTGCGGGACACCCGCGGAGTGCAAGAGAGTTCATCTCGTGCTCGCGGTGATCACCAGCGCGGGCGCACGGTCAGGAAAGGGGCTTCTGCGTGTCTCAGGTCGAGGAGTCGGTCGAGGTCGACGTGCCGGTGCACACGGCGTACAACCAGTGGACGCAGTTCGAGACCTTCCCCGAGTTCATGGGCGGCGTGGAGCGGATCGAGCAGCGCAGCGACACGCTGACGCACTGGGTGACGAGTGTGGGCGGGGTGAAGCGCGAGTTCGACGCACGGATCACGGAGCAGGTCCCGGACGAGCGGGTGGCCTGGACGACCGTTGAGGGCGAGGCCCGTCAGGCCGGGGTGGTGACGTTCCACCGGCTGGACGAGGCGCGCACCAAGGTCATGCTGCAGATGGAGTTCGACCCGGACGGTCTCGCGGAGACGGTGGGGGACAAGCTCGGCCTCGTGCGCAAGCAGGTCACCGGGGACCTGGGGCGGTTCAAGACGTTCATCGAGAAGCGCGGCCAGGAGACCGGGGCCTGGCGAGGTCAGGTCTGACCCACCCGGCACCTGCGGGCCCCGCGAGCACGAAGAGTGCCGACGGGGCCCGCCGTCCGTGCCGAGCGACCGACCCCGGCCCGGGGGAGGGGCGGATGCCGGTGGAAGGGCCGGCGGTCGCAGGGCGCGGGAGGGGACGTGCGGCACCGCGGAGGTGCCCCCGAAGCCGCGCCGGGTCAGTCCTCGACCAGGACGGGCACCGATCCCGTCACCGCTGACGGCGACGCGACCGCACCGGTGAAGTTGTCCTCGACCTCCGCCTTCTCCGCTGCGTTCGGGTACGGGTTCGTGCACGGCACGCCCGCGCTGGATCCCGACATCAGGCTGGAGCAGGGCCCGGGCTTGCGGTCCGGCAGGCCCAGGATGTGGCCGAGTTCGTGGGACGAGATGCGCACCGTGTCATAGCCCTCGTTCACCGCTTGGCGGCCGATCCACACGGTGCCGTTGCCCAGGGAGGTGGGCAGGGCGCGCGGCCAGCCGTTGTCGGCCACGATCCGGATGTTGGCCCGTTGCCCGGCCGTGGCAGGCCGCAGCTCCGCGCCGTCCACGCTCGCGTTCCAGATCGCCGCGCCCCGGTCGACCGCGGTCCTGAACTCCGCGGACCCGCTCGCGTCGTAGGTGAGGATCCGCGCCGCGGCCGAGGAGGCGGTGGTGGCGCCCGGCGTTTCCGCGGCCAGGGCCTGACCGCCGCCCAGGGCGGGCCATGACATCAGCAGGACCGCGGCGAGGCCGCTCGTGAGTGTCCGGACATGCATGTTCGATCTCCTTGTGGGGGATAGGAGTCGTGCGCATGACATCACTGGGATGCCTGCCAACTGGCCTGCCCACTGGGCACGGCTGTCAATCCGTGATTCGGCCGGACAGCGGGCGAGTTGCGGGGCGGGGGTACCGTCCTCCTTCCGGCCCGAACCCGCGTGCCCGGGCCGCAGGCGCGCGTAGGGTCGGGAATGTGACGAAGAACCCGAAGTCTTCCGCGTCGACGCCCGAGGCGGAGCCGTGTCCGGACATGGCTGCGAAAGCGGCCGCCTTCCTGGCCGGTCAGCAGATCACGATGACGCAGTGCGGATTGTGCGGCACGGAGATCGCCGGGGTGAACGGGCGGTATTCCTGCGGGGTCTGCGGCTGGACGAACCCGTGGTGGGAGGGGACCAGCACGCTGCCGAGCGCGCAGGACGACGTACAGACGTGACAAGGGGTCGGCGCGGAGAGGATCTGCTCGGCTTCTTCTCCGGAGGGCGGATCCGCGGGTTCGACGCGGATGCATGAGGCCGACCGCCGGGGCAAGGCTGAGGACATGACTGCCACGCTCGGTGCCTTCGTCCTCGGAACTCCCGACCCTCCTGCCCTCGCCGACTTCTACCGGGCGCTGCTCGGTTGGGAGGAGGCCGAACGGTCGCCGGAATGGGTGCGGCTGAAGGATCCGGGACGGGAGCGTCCCAGCCTGAGCTTCCAGCTGGAGCCGGATCACACGCCTCCGACCTGGCCACAGCGCCCGGGCACCCAGCAGATGCAGGCACATCTGGACCTCCAGGTCGCCGACCTGGAGGGGGAGACCGCGCGGGCCGTCGCCCTCGGCGCGACGGTGCAGGAGCACCAGCCGCAGGAGGACGTGCGGGTGTTGCGCGACCCGCACGGCCATCCGTTCTGCCTGTTCCTCCCGGGCGCCTGAAGGCGTCGGCGGCCACCGGGCCGTCGGCCGGGCTCGGCCGTGGCGGTCACTTCGCAGAGGCCCGCGGCACTGCTCGGCACAAGCACGGGTGTCGTGAGGCGGCCCTCTGGGTACCCGCTGGCCGGCGGCACACCGGCGAGCGCCCGGACCCGCGTCTCGATGCCATGGGAGAGGGAATGGGACTTCGTGAGTCGGCCCGGGCCGTCGCTTCCCGATGCTCCGCCGAAGTACTGTGCGGCCGCTACCGTCTGGACGGCCACATCGGTTCGGGCGGTGCCGCGGACGTCCATCGGGGCCTCGACCTGCGGTTGAGGCGGCCGGTGGCGGTCAAGGTCTTCCGGCCCGACACCGGCTTCGACCCGGAGGAGGCCTCGCACGGCGAGGCAGTGATCCTGGCACGGTTGCAGCACCCCGGACTCGTCACCGCGTACGACGTCGGGCAGCACAACGGCCGTGGCTTCCTGGTCATGCAACTGATCGAAGGCGGAACGCTCAAGAAGCGCATCGCCCAGGGACCGCTGACGCCGGCGGCTACGGCGGCGGTCGGCGCCGGCCTCGCCGACGCGCTGGCCCACGCCCACGAAGCCGGAGTCGTCCACCGAGACGTCAAACCGTCCAACGTCCTCCTGGACGCCTCACACCGTCCCCACCTCACCGACTTCGGCATCTCCCGTCTGCTGGACGCCACCACGCGCACCGTCACCGGCACACTCGTCGGCACCGCCGCCTACCTCTCCCCCGAGCAGGTCCTCGGCCGGCCCGTCGGCCGCCCCGCCGACGTGTACGCCCTCGGCCTGGCCCTCCTGGAGTGCCTCACGGGCAGGCTCGAATACGACGGAAGCCCTCTGGAAGCCGCGATCGCACGACTGCACCGCCGGCCCGTCATACCCTCCGGGCTGCCGGTGGAATTCGCCGACCTGCTGGCGGACATGACCGCCCTGGAGGAGCGGGACCGCCCGACGGCCCGTGACTGCGCCCGCACGCTGGCGGCGTGGGCCGACCCGGCCGGCCTCGCGGCCGACCCGCCGGCGCCGACCGGGAACCTCGTTCCCTCGCCCGCGGCGACGCGCTCGGACGACCGTACGCATCCGAAACCGTCGTCCTTCGGGGACCGGACCGCTCCCCGTGCCGCGCCCGCGCGACGGCGCACGCTCGTGGCGGGTGTGAGCGTCACGCTCGTCACCGTCCTGGCCACCGCCCTCACCGTCGCCGACGACTCCGCACCCCAGGGGCACGACCGAAGCGCGACCGAGGCCAGCGGCGCTCCCACCGGAGACGTGCATGCTCCACGCACCAAGCGGGAGACCGAGGCGTCAACGCCCGCTGCCGCGACACCGCCGTCCTCCGGCCACAATGCCTCCGACGAAACCGACCGGCAGGCCCCCTCCCCGTCCCAGGGCTCCGACCGTGCATCCGGTGCCGGCACGGCTGCGCACGACTCCGTGGCGCGGGGTGCGGCACGCGGCACGCGCGTCCCGCCTTCGTCGGCGGGACGCGGCCCGGCGGGCAAGGCCCCGGGCCATCGACCGCCCGGTCAGGCCAAGAAGACCGAACAGGCCGGTGACAAGCGACCGGGCAAGAGGGCCGAGCCGCCGAACGCGAGACGCTGAGGAGCCGTGAGGGGCGTCCGCTCCTGATCACCGCGCGGGTCGGGACCCGGTGGCGGGAGGTGGGTTCCGCTGCACCACCGGGCCCCAACTGTGAAAGCTGATGCCCGGGAAAGTGGCATTCGCACCCATTGCGGCACAACCGGCTTCCGGCGTCGGACATGCCGGTGGGCCCCGGACAGTGTCCGGGGCCCACCGATGGCTCGGGCCGGCTGGCGCTGCGCGGCTGTGCCGCGTCGGCTACCAGCGATACCAGCGGCCCTTGCGGCCGCCGCTGTCCGCGGAACGGACGACGAAGCCCAGCAGCCAGACCACCAGCACGATGACAGCGATCCACCACAGTGCCTTGAGGGCGAAGCCCGCACCGAACAGGATCAGAGCCAGCAGAAGAACGAGAAGCAGGGGAACCATAGTTATCAACCTCCGCCGCACCTCGTGCCCGCCACCAGGCAGAACACACACCTGACCGCCCTGATTTCTTCACGGCCCGACCACGGGCCGGGGTCACTCGTCGACGGCCGCGCCGAACCGTGCGTCGGCCGCCGGAGCTCCGAGGCGTGCCCCGTCGTAGGTCCAGGTGCCGGCGGCGACCAGACCCGACGGCGACGCGGGCAGCACCCAGATGAAGCCGTCGTCGCCGTTCTCACCCGGTGCCGCCGCCAGAAGTCCGTGGAGACCGTCCTTGTCGGCGTCGATCAGCCGGACCTGAGCGCCCCAGCGGTCGGACCTCTCCGCCGTTCCGGGAATGGCGGCGAGCTGCTGGTCGAAGCTCTTCACGCCCGTGCCGCTCAAGCCGGTCCGGTCGCCGCGCAGCACCCACACCGCGCCCGCGTCGGGCACGCTGCCGATGTCCTCGCCGGGCGCCCCGACGGCGAGGTCGGGGTGGCCGTCGCCGTCGGTGTCCCCGGCCGACAGTTCCGCGCCCCACTGGTCGCCCGCTTCCGCGGTCCCGGGCACTCCGGGGGAGTCCTGGGTCCAGTACTGCGCCGGCTCGGGCTCCAGCCCGGACAGGTCCCCGCGGCCGAGGTACAGGGTGATGCCACCTCCCGTCGGTGCGCCGGCCCCGGTGTCGCCGATGACGAGATCGTCCTGACCGGTGCCGTCCCAGTCGCCCGAGACGACGGCCGGACCACCCGGGAACGTGCCCCCGTCGCCGAGAGCACCGGAGTCCGGCGCGCCGTGCAGGACGTGCACCGTGCCCACACCCGGCCGCTCTCCGGTGGTGACGCCGGAGACGGCCAGGTCGGCCCAGGAGTCCTCGTTGTAGTTGCCGTGAGACAGGCTGCGGAACTCGAAGCCGGTGCCCGACGGCGCCAGATCACTCGCCCGCACACGGTGCTCGGACAGGGTGGGCTGCCGTGCCGACAGTCCGGGCGTGAGGGTGAAGAAGAGCAGGGTGTCGTCCTCCAGGACGGCGAGGGAATCACGCGGGTCGGCGTCCGGATCCGCCGGATCGGGGGCGAAGTACCGGGCCGCCTCGACCGCCCGTCCGAAGCTCGCTCCGGCCCGCGGGGCTTCGTCCTCCAGCCAGGTGCTGTCGGACCCGTGCAGTCCGGTGGGCGATCCCCAGAACACGACGGCGCCGCCCGCGTCGGACAGACCCCCGAGATCCTCGCCCGGTATGCCGACGACGGCGTCGTCGTACCCGTCGTCGTCCAGGTCACCGGAGGCGACGGCCGCGCCGAAGCCGTCACGGGCCTCCGCGCCGCCGGGGACGCCGGGGACGTTCTGGTGGAGCACGCTCTTTCTCGTCGTGCTCAGACCACCCGACGAGCTGTACTGGACGGAGACGTAGCCGGCACCCGGGGAGCCGCCCACCGTGGCTCCGGGGGCACCGGTCAGCACGTCGTCGTGACCGTTGCCGTCGTAGTCGCAGTTGCGCTGCTGCCACCCGATGGACGGGAAGGGCACGGGGGCCGGGGCCGCGGCCGCCGAGGGGGCTGTGGCCACCGCGCCGCCGAGACCGATGAGCGCGACCGTCGCGACGACCACTCGTCCGAAGTGACGTACCGGAAGGCGTACAGGAAGACGCACAAGAAGACGCACAGGAAGACCTCCCTGGTCTCCGGGACCGACCGCGGTCCATGCCGACCGCGGCGGGTACGGGCGAGGGTGTGCGACGCCCCGCGCGCCGGACACCAAGAGAGGGACTGGTGCGCGCCTGCCGCACGGCACCGGTCCGCGCCGCAGCCTCCAGCAGGTGAAGGACGTGCGGCCGTGTGCGTCTTCCGCCGTCGTGCAGTGCGGTGAGGGCACGGACCTTGTTGCGTTCACCGAGTAGACAACCGCGCGTCGTCGAAGGTTGTACGCACACCGGTGCGGGCTACGAGGTCGTCGCGGGATGCCGAGCGGAGCGCAGGGAGGGTCCGCCCCGCCCTCAGGCGGACCCGTGCTTCTCCTGGGGCTCCGTGCGGGATCCGGAGGGGACCGACGACGGCTGCCTCACCCACGCCAGCGCCTCTTCGCAGTCCAGCCGCGGGATCCAGGCGTCGGACCGACCGCAGTCGCCGCCCTCGGGCAGTGGTCCCACCCCGAGCACTCGCAGGCCCGCACGGGCCGCCGACTCGATACCCGTGAGGGAGTCCTCGACGGCGAGCGCGGCCTGCGGCGGAACCCCGCAGAGGCGGGCGGCCCTGCTGTACACGTCGGGCCACGGTTTGGGCCGTACGGCCTGCTCCGGTGCTTCCTCCGTCACCGGCCTCGGCCCGCCGGAGTCTCCGGGCTGCACCGTGGGCACGACGACATGCCGGAAATACCGTCGCAGCCCGGCGCGGTGAAGGCTCTCGTCCACGACCTCCAGCGGGCAGTTGCTCGCGACGGCCAGGGGCAGCCGGCGCGCGCACAGCCGTACGAATTCCGAGGCGCCCGGCATGGTCAGCGGGTCCTCCGCGACGAGCGACAGGAAGTGCCGGAGCAGGGACGCGGAGAGATCGGCGGCCAGGTCGGGTTTGTTCGTCTCCTGCGCCATCAGGCGGCCGCAGTCGAGGTAGTGCACTCCCTTGGCCCGGTCGGCGAAACCCGGAGGAGTGGGCAGTCCGAACTCGCGGAAGGCGCGGGTGCGGGCGTCCTGCCAATGCCGTTCGGTGTCCATCAGGGTGCCGTCGCAGTCGAAGACGACGGCCTCGGGTGACCAGTTGCGCAGGGTGCGTGAGATCGGCGCCACGGTGCCTCCTGGGGTGGGCGGTGCCGCGTGGGGCAGGACCGCGTTCGTGGTGATGCCGCGTGGCGTGACGCGCGGTACGGACCGCCGCCGTTTCCTCCCGGGCTCCGGCCAGGGATGAGCATTACGGGCATCAGACGCAAAAGGAAAACATTGCGACGGCTACGTTATTTCCGGCCCGAAATGCGACGCAATCACCATTTCGAGTGCTCGCTCTTCGGGCGTTCGTGGTGTATACGCTATGGCGCGGAGGCAATTGCCAGTGGCCTGACGGTCAGTCATGAGCGGTGCAGCACAGTCGACTTGAGGCGTCTCGCCCGCCAGGCATTTCCTGCCGGGACGCGGTGACCGTGCGGCAAGGTCGACCAGGAATCGCGTCCAGCGGGGTCACAGGCCACCCGCACGCGTGCATCTTCGAAAGGAATGTGGAACATCCGCGCACGGTTGACGCTCGATTGCTCCAGGCGTACGCGGGCGCACTACATTTTCCGTCATTCATTCCATGACGACCCGAAAGCGCGGAACCTTGCAGGAACGGGCCAGAGCAACCCGCAGATCTCTCCTCGAGGCGGCCGCCTGCCTCTTCGCCGAGCACGGATACGCGGGGACCAGCGTCAATGACATAAGCGCCCGCTCCGGTCGCACCAGCGGGTCCGTCTACTTCCACTACACCAGCAAGGAGGGCATCGCGCTGGCCGTCGTCGAAGGCGGTTTCGCCACCTGGTCCGGCCTCGCCACCCGCTACGTCGACCACGCCGTGCCGCCGCTGGAACGCCTCGTCGTGCTCAGTCACGAGGTCGCCCGCGCGCTCTCCGAAGACCCACTGACCCGGGCCGGTGCCCGTCTGTGGGCGGAGCGCGACACCATCAACGTGCACCTCCCCGACCCGTTCGTCCTCTGGACGACCGCTGTGACCCGTCTGCTGGCCCAGGCCCGGATCACCGGGCACCTGGCCGCCCACGTGCGGCCGGCCGGCACCGCACGGACGCTGGTGCGTGCCTTCTTCGGCTTCTGCACCCTCACCGACGCGCTGGAAGGCCCGCACGCCGTCAGCGGTCGCGTCACCGACTGGTGGGAGCTGACGCTGCCCGCCCTCCAGTCGGAAGCGCGCCCGGTCGGCGGCGCGGCCCGCTCGGCGTGAGGCGGGAACACTGACGCGGAAGGCATCCGCCGGGCTCGTCGGGGCATGCGCACACCACGGCAACTCGTCCCCGGGCACACAGAGATGAGCGTGAAGAAGTGGCCTTCCCCGAACATCCCGGAACACCCGCCGACTCGACGCAGTCCTACTCCACGGCTGGGCGCGGCAACGGACTGGCCGTCGCCGCGCTCGTACTCGGCATCCTGGCCGTCCTCTTCTTCTGGACCGTCATCGGCGGCGCGGTCCTCGGACTCCTGGCGTTGATCTTCGGCATCATCGGCGCCCGCCGGGCCCGGGGCGGCCGGGCCCCACGCGGAAAGATGTCCGTCATCGGAGCGGTGCTCGGCGCACTCGGGCTCGTCGCCTCGATCGTGATCATCGCCATCGGTGCGTCGATCCTGAACTCGGACGAGTTCAAGGACTTCGACGACTGCGTCCAGCACGCGGACAGCCAGAGCGAGCGGGACGCCTGCGCGGACGACTTCAACGAGGACGTCAACCGCTGACGCGCTCGGTGCCGGTGGCGCGCGAAGGGCAGCGGGTCCTCGGCCCGCGGCGCCGTCTCCGTGAGCAGCCGGTCCGACGGCCGCCGCTGTCGCTGCGAGGGCGGCCCGGCCGTGCCGCCCGTTCCGCGTGCGGGCCTCCTGCGCGACCGCGGAGGTGGTCCCTGCCATGGCATCGACGCCGGCCGTCGGCGGGCGGTGAGCCCCGGCGTCCCGTACGGCGACGGCCACCGTCGTGCCCCTCCCGCTGGCGACATGCAGCCCGCAGCGGCACGCTGGAAAGGTGAGCAGCGCCCCCATAGTCGTGCACCGGCCCTCTGTAGCAGGCGGCCGGAGAGTCAGCGTGCACCATCACGGACGGGACGAGGTCCTCGGCACCGCCTACAGCGACCACGACCTGGTCGTGCTCCTGGAAGGCGCCGGCATGACCGACCCGGAGGACGTCCTCGACCAGCCGCAATGGGTGGAATGGCGCGAGGCCCCCGCTCACGATTTCGGTGCCGGCTGACGGGCGCGCCATGGGAGGCATCACCCGTGACGCGGAAGGCGCCGGCTCGGAGTTCTCACGCCTGCGGCGGGCCATGCCCCGGCCGGGAATCGGCCGCTCGGTCCTCGCACGTCACGCCGGGCTGTCACGCGGCCCGACGACGAGGGCGTCTCGATCTGGGGTGGCAGGCGGAAGGCCGCACGGACCCGTCCGCGTCCTGGACGGCGGACCGGTCCGCGTCCCGGATGTGTCAGCGTCCCCTCGACTACGTCTAGGCTTCCCCCCGGGTCAGCGGCGCGCCGAGGACTTCGCCCACCGCCCGGGCCGGACGCACGGCCTGCTCGTACCGCAGGCGGCGTACGGGGGAGGGGCCGGTCCGGGCGCGCGCATGAGGATGTGAGGACGACGCCAGTGGAGAACCTGGTCGAGGACGCCGGCTGTACCGCGCAGCCGGACGACGGCATGATGCGCAGCGACTGTGTGATGCGCAGCGCCTACGTGCTGGACGCGGAAGGCGACGGCTGTATCGGGGACGCCCGCCACCACGCCGTGACCTTCCTCGACCGGGCCGCCCGAGAGCACCGGCTGCCGGTCTCCGCACGGACGAGGGACCTCACCCAGCTGGTGGTCAGCGAACTCGTCACCAACGCCCGCAAGTACGCCCCGGGGCCGGTCCGAATAGCGCTGCGCATCAGCTCCCGCGCCGTGGACGTCGTCGTGTCGGACACCCACACCGCGGTGCCGGCCGCTCGTTCCGCCGATCCCCGCAGGATCGGCCAGCACGGCCTGGAGATCGTCAAAGCGGTCTCCGAGGAGCTGTTGGTGGAGCGGGAGCCGGGCGGCAAACGCATCACCGCCCGCATATCACTGGACAGCGCCCGGGCCACCGGGACCAGTACGACGCCGGCATAGCCGACGCGCCACGCCGCTCAGCCGTCCGTTCAGCGCGCCCACGTGCACAGCGCGCCGCTGACCCCGGCCGCACACCCGGCCGCACACACCGCCACGCCGACGCCCACGCCGCACGGCATCGGAGCAGATCGCGCCGCAGTCGCCGGCAGCGGGCCTCGTGGCGCGACGGCCGAGGCGGTACCCGGGGACGGGACGCGAGGGGGCCGGTCGGTCATCTCCGGTCGCCTTTGTGACCGCTCGGATCCAGGGCGTCGCGTTGCCCGGTTTGCTCCGCCTGGTCGAGACCGGCCATCGCGGGGTGGTGCAGATCGAAGGCGGGCGACTCGGAGCGGACCTTCGGCAGGGTGACGAAGTTGTGCCGGGGCGGCGGGCAGGACGTCGCCCACTCCAGCGAGCGACCGTACCCCCAGGGGTCGTCGACCTCGATGCGCTTCCCGCGCTGGGCGGTCTTCCAGACGTTGTAGAGGAAAGGCAGGGTGGACAGTCCGAGGAGGAAGGCGCCGATGGAGGAGACGGTGTTGAGAGCGGTGAAGCCGTCCGCGGCGAGGTAGTCGGCGTAACGGCGCGGCATGCCCTCGGCGCCGAGCCAGTGCTGGACGAGGAACGTCGTGTGGAAGCCCACGAACAGCGTCCAGAAGTGCACCCTCTCCAGTCGGTGGTCGAGCATGGTGCCGGTCATCTTGGGCCACCAGAAGCTGAAGCCGCCGAACATGGCGAAGACGATCGTGCCGAAGAGCACGTAGTGGAAGTGGGCCACGACGAAGTAGCTGTCGGTGACGTGGAAGTCGAGCGGTGGCGAGGCCAGGAGGACACCGGTCAGGCCACCGAAGAGGAACGTGACCAGGAAGCCGGCCGCCCACAGCATCGGTGGCTCGAACGACAGGGACCCCTTCCACATGGTGCCGATCCAGTTGAAGAACTTCACCCCGGTGGGGACGGCGATGAGAAAGCTCATGAACGAGAAGAACGGCAGCAGCACCGCGCCGGTGGCGAACATGTGGTGCGCCCAGACCGTGACCGACAGGCCGGTGATGGCGATGGTGGCGCCGATCAGCCCCAGGTACCCGAAGACCGGCTTCCGCGAGAAGACGGGGATGATCTCGCTGATCACCCCGAAGAAGGGCAGCGCGAGGATGTAGACCTCGGGGTGGCCGAAGAACCAGAAGAGGTGCTGCCACAGGACCGCTCCGCCGTTCTCCGCGTCGAAGACGTGGGCGCCGAACTGCCGGTCGGCCTGGAGCACCAGCAGGGCGGCCGCCAGCACGGGAAAGGCGAGGAGGACGAGCACCGAGGTGAGCAGCACGTTCCAGGTGAAGATCGGCATCCGGAACATGGTCATGCCCGGAGCACGCATGCAGATGATGGTGGTGATGAAGTTGACCGCGCCGAGGATCGTGCCGAACCCGGAGAGCGCCAGCCCCATGACCCACATGTCGGCCCCGTCGTAGGGGGTCCGCTCGCCGCCGCTGAGGGGTGCGTAGGCGGTCCAGCCGAAGTCGGCGGCCCCCTGAGTGGTGAGGAAGCCGGCCAGCACGATCAGGCCACCGAGGGCGAACAGCCAGTAGGACAGCATGTTCAGCCGGGGGAACGCGACGTCCGGGGAGCCGATCTGAAGCGGCATGATGGCGTTGGCGAACCCGGCGAACGTCGGCGTCGCGAACAGCAGCAGCATGATGGTGCCGTGCATCGTGAACGACTGGTTGTACTGCTCCGCCGACACGATCTGCAGGCCGGGCCGGGCCAGCTCCGCCCGGATCACCATGGCCAGCGCCCCGGCGACGAGGAAGAACGCGAACGACGTGATCAGGTAGAGGTGCCCGATCTTCTTGTGGTCGGTCGTGGACAGCCAGGTGATCATGACGTGACCCCCGCCGCGCCGCTCGGCCACGGGGACGGGAGCCACCGGCTCGGTATGAGTCGCCATCATGTCCTCACTGGGCGCAGCAGGTGACCGAGGACGGCGCCGCTCGGCCCCCTCCGGCCCTGGACCGGGCAGTGCGTGTCCAGCCCGGTGAAAAGTAGCCGTCCCCGCTCCCCGCCGCGTCCCCGCTCAGCCGTTCCTGGTCCGAAGAGCCGCATGTTCCAGCCGGACGGGTGAGACCCGGGCGTGTCTGCGCCCCGGCCCCGCAGCCCGTCACGGGCCGCCGCCCCCACGGCCCGTCACAGGCCGCCGCCCCCGCCCGGGTGACGACGGCCTGTACCTGGCGATGCTCAGTGCACTCAGGCCGGCGACGGCGGGTCGGCACGCTGGTTCCGAGCAGTCTCGAGCAGGGTCTCGACGAATGCGTGCACCTCCGGGGTGCTGTTCGCGGCTGCCCACAGGAGACCGTACGAGACCCCGTACTACTGCTTGGCCGACGAGGTGATGTGCGATCCGGCGGGGGCTGCGGAGTCCGGCACCCCCGCGTAGTCGGGGAGTTCGATGCCGTCGATCGCGCGCCCGACCAGCTCGGCGAACCATTCTCCGGCGAAATCGGGGAGCGGCTCCGCGTCCGGCCCGGGGAGGTCGCGACTCCGGGCGTTCAACCGGCCGATCTCCTGGTTGGCCTCGACGTACGGGCGCATTCTCGACTCGTAGCGGGCGAACCCGGCATCGGGATCCCACCCGGCGGCGGCCAGCTCTCCGGCGAGCACGTAGGCGCCGACCAGTGCCAGCCCGGTGCCCTGCCCCGACATCGGCGACGAGCTGAACGCCGCGTCCCCGAGCAGCCCCACCCGTCCGCTCGACCAACGGTCCATCATCACCTGAGCGACCTGGTCGAGATAGAAGTCCGGGGTGTCGTCCAGGTGCGCGAGGATGTCCGGGACCAGCCAGCCCAGGCCCGCCATCCGCTCACGCAGCAGGCGCTTCTGGGCCACGACGTCACGGTGGTCGACGTCGAAGTCGGACACGGCGAAGTAGAACATGGTCATCGCCCGGGTGGCGTCCTGGATGGGGCGCAGGAGGGCGGAGCGCCCGGACTCCGGGTCCTGATACTCGAGCAGCCAGCGGTCCAGGCCGAACGCGTTGGGCACACTGTAGAAGGCGAGCACGTGGCCGAGGTGGCGGAGGAACCGCTCATGGGGGCCGAAGACCATCGCCCGCAGCGGCGAGTGCAGCCCGTCGGCCCCGACCACCAGGTCGAAGCGCCTCCGGTCGCCGCCCGCGAAGACCACGTCGACCCCGTCCGCGTCCTGGGAGAGGCCGGCGATCCGGTCGCCGAAGAGGTACTCGACGCGGTCGCGGGTGTCGTCGTGGAGCAGTTGTGACAGATCCCCGCGGAGGATCTCGATGTCCGCGATGAACCCGTCGCCACCCTCGTCGTCCGCGCGGAAGGTCTCCAGCACCTGCCCGTGCACGTCCACGGTGTGCGCGCCGGCGGTGTCGGTGCACGCCGCGCGGACCGCCGCGTCCAGCCCCATGCGCCTGATGACCTCCTTGGCGACACCTCGTGCGTCCACCGCCTGCCCACCGGGCCGCAACTCGGGAGCCCGCTCCACCACGGTCACCTCGGCCCCCCGCCGATGCAGCCAGTGCGCCAGCGCGGGTCCCGCGATGCTCGCCCCCGCCACCAGCACCGCGGGACGGCCCACCCGCGTCCGCCGCTCGCCCGCCCGGGTCGTGCCGTCCTGCTCGGAGTCGTCGACGCCCATCACTGCCTCCATGCGCTTCCTCCCGCGCCGGATCGTCCCCAGCACAGGCCCACCTCTCTCGGCGGATTCGGCAGTCACGACTCCGGAACCGCACAGAACTCATCGGTACGCCGAAGTCGTGACCTGCACGCAGCGCAGGGAGCCCCTGGAAGTCATCGCGCACGGGCGGACCGGAGAGGTCATTGCACGCCGGTGCTCCAGCACTGCGGTCGAGGCCTGTCTCGGCGGATCTTCGGTCGGTATCGTCAAAGGATCATGCGATCTCTCGTCTTGTTGATGACTGTCCTGGTCGTTTTCGTCATGCCGACCTCAGCGGTCTGGCTGCTGGGACGGCGGGCGAGGATTGCGCGCGGGTTGCTGGTCGTGTTCTTGCTGACCGGGTGGCTGACCGTGCTCATCGGAACCGCCCTCTCGCAGCGGGCGCAGCCGGGCCTGTTTCCCGAGATGTCACCCTGCGGGAGGCACGGCTCTCCCGTCTCGCAGTACTTCCCGCCGGACTCGTTCTGCCGCGGCGCGGAGGGAGAGTTGCGGACGGTCAACGGCCCGGACGCCAAGCTCGTCTTCTGGACTGTCGCCAACACCACCGTGGCTACGGCGATCGCCGCCGTCTTCGTACGCCGCCGCCGGCGAGCTTGATCGGCGTGCCCCTCAGGGGCAGCCAGGACGGCACCGTGTCAGTGCCGTGCCGTACCTTGCCGTGTATCACGTGTTCCCGGCGACGAGGGGGATGGGAGTGCGAAGGCCGGTTGAGGGCGAAGTCCACGTCGACTACGGCCAGATCTATGTCATGAGTGATCCGGAGAGCTACGGTCCGGACCTTCAAGAGTCCTTCGCGGGTCAGAGTGCCGGGCTGTGCGGGGCCGCGACACCGGGCGTGCTGTGGTTGTCGACCGGGCTGCACACGGGCAACGTCTCCTTCGCCGTCGAGGTGCACGACGAGGCGCCACCGCTGGATCCGGCATGGGAGGACGTCGTTGAGGTGTCCTTCCGGCCCGTCTCGGCGGACAGCGCCCTCGTACAGTGGGCGTGTGAGGCCTCCTGGGAGCTCCATCTCCAGGAGACGGATTACCGGGTGCGCTACTGTGCCCAGGGCATGGACGCGGCACACCGGCAGGGCACCCGCCTGGACGCCGAGCCACCGCTGGATCGCTACCTGTTGCAGTTCTGGCCCGCTCCGCCCGCACCGGACGAGGTCCTGAAGCAGACCTCGAAGACTGCCGCCTACTGGCACGGCTACGCCCGTCAGCAGCCGGCTCCCCCTACGCCTGCCGAACGCGCCGAGGCCGAACGCCAGGACCGCCTCGCGCAGGAACACGCCGACGAAGAACGTCGGATTGCCCTCGAACGACGGCAGTGGGGCGGACGCCCGCCGAGCCACGCCCTGCGGAGGGTCGGAGGCAACGTGCGCGGTCTGCTCGGTTTCGACCCGGCCCTCGTCCACGCTATCGACGCCGCTACGCCGGAAACCCAGCGGGCGACGGCACTGCTGGCCGCGTGCCGCGCCTGTGAGGCGGCGGGACTCGCCGGACTCGACTGGATCGCCGCAGGGCTGACCGCCCTGGCCGAGGGGCGCCCGCTGCCGCCGCCCCTCGACGACCCGGCCCAGGCGTGGCGATGCCTGGAAGCGGACCCGCGAGTCCCGGACAGAACCGTCGGCCGGGCCGTCCCGCCCGAACGGTCCCTCTTTCCGCCGCCGGCCCACGGTGACACGCTCACGCCGACGCCCAAGCCCCAATCTCTGCCGGGGGGTACCGGCCCCGCGGCCGTCCTCGCGCAGCCCCCCGACCGTGCCGCACCACCGACAGCGCAGCCCGAGGGCGGGGTGCCGTACACGCTGAGCGTCACCATCGGCGAGCCGGACCCGGTTCTGCGGATGTCCCAGCCGCACATGGCTCTGCCGGCGCTGCTCGGCGCGGCCGAATCCGACCCGCTCCAGGCGGCCCTTGACGCGGTGTACGCGGCCGTGGCCGCTTATGGGGAGGACTACCGGACACTCCTGCAAGAGGTCTGGTCCGTCTGCCAGGAGCTGTGAAGAACAGTGCGGTGCGGCAATCTCCGAGGGCACGAGGTCAGCTGTGACCTTGCCGTCCGGGAAGGCGGGCGCAGCCGTCGCCCGTGTGCCGACGCGGCCTTCCGACCATTTCGGAGGTCGCAGGCCGTGCGGGGAAAGGAGGAGGGTTCGCGTGATTCTCACTCGATCGTGTAGATCGAACGACCATATGACTACAAGGCTTCTGGTCGCCGGTTAGCGTGCCTGCTCGGTCGGCCCACCAGGGCCGGCCCGGGGTGGGCGGGACCAGGGGAGGTTCTCAGAGATGGCGGACGAGTCTTCGGTTGAGGGTGGCGGGCTGTCGCGGCGCAGGCTGCTCGCCTCGTCCGTCGTCGCGGGTGGCGGGGTCTGGTGGTTGCGCGGGATGGTCCGGCCCGGCAGTGCCTACGCCGACGCCCCGTCACCGCCCGGCTTCCCGACCGGACTCGCGGTCTATCGGCGCGTCTACGAGAACTGGGCCGGTGAGATCCGCGCCGACCAGCTGTGGACGTGCGCGCCGCGCACTCCGCAGGACATGCTCGACGTCGTGAACTGGGCGCACGGTGCGGGCTGGACGGTACGTGCCCAGGGCAAGCGGCATGGCTGGGCTCCGCTCACGGTGGCCGACGGCACACCCGCCGCGACCCGGGTCGTCCTGGTGGACACCACCGCGCACCTCACCGGGATGTCGCTGGAGCGGCAGGACGCCGACGGTTCCGCTCTGGTCCGGGTCCAAGCCGGGGCCCTGCTGGAGAGGCTCCTGGCGTTCGCAGGCTCGCACGGATACGGGGTCGTCTCCGCGCCCGCGCCGGGGGAGCTGACGGTCGGCGGCGCCCTGGCCATCGGCGCGCACGGCACGGCAGTTCCCGCCACCGGTGAACGACCGTCCCCCGGGCAGGGCTACGGCTCGCTGAGCAACCTGGTCACCGAGCTGACCGTGGTCGTCTGGGACGCCGGAGCCGGGCGATACGTCCTGCGGACGGTCGGCCGGGCCGATCCCGACTGCGACGCCCTCCTCACCCATCTCGGTCGCTCTCTCGTCACCGAAGCCGTGCTGCGGATGGGCGCCGACCACAACCTGCGCTGCCGGTCCTTCCTGAACATCCCCGCGGCCGAGTTGTTCGCCGCCCCCGGGGCCCCGGCCGGTACCAGGACCCTGGCTGACTTCGTGGACAGGACCGGTAGGGCGGAGGCGATCTGGTTCGCGTTCACGGACAAGCCCTGGCTGAAGGTATGGAGCGTCGCCCCCGAGCGGCCGTTCGCCTCCCGGACCGTCGACGGTCCGTACAACTACCCGTTCTCCGACTCGCTCCCCGAGCCGGTTGCGCGGCTCGCCGGAACGCTCGTCTCGGGAGCATGGGCGAGCGCCCCGCTCTTCGGTCAGGTCCAGTACCTGCTGGCCAAGGTCGCACTGACCGGTGACATCACCGACGTTCTGCTCTCGCCGACCCTCGTGCGGGACGTGCTGACCGGCGACGTGCTCACCCACCTGCTGGCGGGCGGGCTGCGCTCGGACCTGTGGGGAGCCTCCCGCAACCTGCTGGAGTACGTGCGACCGACCACGCTGCGCGAGACGGCCAACGGCTATGCCGTCCTCACCCGCCGCGCCGATCTGCAGTGGGTGGTCAGCCGGTTCGCCGATTTCTACGGCACGCTGCTCGCCGAGTACGCGGCACGAGGCGAGTACCCGGTCAACGGCCAGGTGGAGATCCGGGTGACCGGCCTGGAGGATCCGTCCGTGTGCGGTGTCCCCGGAGCCCGGCCACCACTGCTGTCCGCCCTGCGGCCCCGTCCGGACCGGCCGGACGTCGACACCGCCGTATGGATCGACATCCTCTCGTTGCCGGACACACCCGCCCTGCACCGCTTCTACCGGGACATCGAGCTGTTCCTCCTGGCCCTGGACGAAGACCGGGCAACCGTACGTGTGGAGTGGTCGAAAGGCTGGGCCTACTCCGACACCGCCGCGTGGTCCGACCCGGACGTCCTCACCCGGGC
This sequence comes from Streptomyces sp. BK208, assembly GCF_004364245.1. Classification (GTDB taxonomy): domain Bacteria; phylum Actinomycetota; class Actinomycetes; order Streptomycetales; family Streptomycetaceae; genus Streptomyces. Next base: position 184,339 of record NZ_SOAV01000013.1, read on the forward strand.
CGTACCCGCCGCCCTGCGCGCGGGAGGCGGCCCGGGCTGGGACGAGGCGGTCGCGACCCTGAACCGGCTCGACCCCCACCATGTGATCTCCAGCCCTTTCCTCGACGCGCTGCTGCGCTGAAACCGTCAGCGTGCTCCACGTGGCGACAGCGACCTGGAGCACGCTGCCCCTGACCGGCCCCCGACCTGGAGTTGCACGTGCGGTCGCCGCTCATGACACGGCCGGACGTCGCACAGGAGCGTAGGAATGGCATCCGTCGGCGATCGGGGCGCAGGCCGGATCCACGAGGTGGCTGGGGAGTCCGAGTCCGTATCAAGTCCGTCAGCGGACGGCGCAGACCCGCCGACGCGTCCGCCGCGCGCCCGCGGCCCGGCCTGCCGGAGGGCGGCCGGGCGCGGGGCCGGGTCAGGAGGGGCGGGTCAGGAGGTGCGGCAGACCGTGCCGTTGAGGGTGAACGTGGTCGGTACGGGGTTGGCGCCGTCGTTGGCTCCGACGAAGCCGAAGGTGGCGGTGGTGCCGCCGCGCGGGGCCAGCTCGGCGTTGGCGCCGTTGTCGGTCACGTGGACACGCGTGCCCGAGCCGGTGACGTTCGCGTTCCAGGAGCTCTGCACGGACTGGCCGGAGGAAGGCCACGTGAAGTCCAGGGTCCAGCCGTTGACCGGGGCGTCACCGACGTTGGAGACCGTGACGGTGGCGACGAATCCGCTGCCCCAGCCGCTGTCCACCCGGTACGTGACCAGGCAGCTGCTGTCGCGCGGAGCCGTGGTGGCGAAGGTCAGCGGCTCGGAGGGCCGTGACAGGCGGCCGTCTGCGTCCCGGGCGAGGACGTTGACCGTGTGCTCGGAGCCCGGCGGCAGGTTGTGCAGAGTCGCCGAGGTGGAGGTCGAGGTGGCGAGCAACTGGGCGTTGGTGCCCAGGCGTTCGTACACCTCGTAGCGCACCGCCCTGCCGTTCGCAGGGGCCGGCCAGCTCACCGTGGCGGTCGAGTTGTCCACGGCGGTGGTCCTCGGTGCGCCGGGCGCGCCGAGCGAGGCCGCGGCGGCGTGCGGGGCCACGGTGATCGTGGTGATCGAGTACGGCGGCAGCACCTGGTCGCTCCCGGCGGTGGCGGCCACCCGGGTGACGTCGGTGTCGCCGCGGCCGTAACGGTGCACGACCGGTGCCTGCGCAGTGGGGGTGTAACCGGAGTAACTGATGGCCGCGGTACGGGCGTTCAACGGATCCTTGTTGATCAGCATCACGCTCAGCGTGCCGTCGGCCCGGTGCACGGCGTGCGCGGAGACCTGGTCGCTGTCGGTGGAGGAGGCGACCATCGTGTCGCCGGGACGGCCCAGCTCGGTCAGCGACTTGATGCCGAAGTACGGGTGGAACGGCGTGTTCACGGCCGGCTGGCAGACCTCGTCGACGCAGCCGCCGCTGGAGAGCAGACCGAAGTCGTTGAAGTCGGTGTCACCGTCCACCGTCTCCACCTTGGTGGGCCCGTTGTGGACGTTCCACCAGTCGACGTTGAAGACGCCGTTCTCCAGCGCCGTCATGTAGGTGTCCGCGGCGAACAGGCCGTTGGGGCGGCTGTTCATCTGGACGTTGGAGTTGACCTCGGTGAGCGCGATGCCGATCTTCGACGAGCGTTCCCCGGCGTACCGGTCGATCTGCCGGCGGACCTCGCGGAGCTGTCCGGGCAGCCGCGCGGTCCGGTCCAGGGCCTCGTCGGCGGTGGCGCCGCCCGGGTAGGAGTGCACGATGGCGAAGTCGATCGTCCCGGCGACCGCGGACAGCACGGTGTGGTTCCAGTCGGCCGAGTCGTCCGGGCCGGTGATGCCGTCCGGCCAGTCGCCCGGCGTGGTCAGCACGGCACCGATCTTGATCGTCGGGTCGACCGCCTTCATCGCCTCGGCGTAGGAGAGGACGTTGCGGGCGTACTCGCGCGGGCTCTTGTCCGGGTGGTCGTCGGCCTCCCAGCCGCTGCCGTAGTGGCCGTTGCCGTAGATCTCGTTGCCGATCTCCCAGTACTTCGCCCCGTAGCCGCGGGTGACGTTGGCGTACCGGACCCAGTCGGCGGCCTCCTGCGGGGTGCCCGTGCCGTAGTTGGCGATGATCATAGGCTGGGAGCCGGCGGCGCGGACGCTGCCCATGAACTCGTCGAAGGTGGTGCCGGGGGCCACGTAACCGCCGGGAGCGGAGTGGTCCTTCCAGTGGTAGATGTCGCCGTAGGAACCGCCGGGATAGCGCATGACACCGACGCCCGCCTCCTCCAGCAGGCCGGTCACCTCCGGGTCGTTCATGTGGGAGTCCCAGAGGGCGTGGTTGACGCCGAACGCCGCCTTGTCGATGGTGCCGAGACCCACCCCCGCGTTGACGGAGACCTCGACGGGCGACGCCACGTCGGAGGCCGTCGCCGTGGTGGCAGGGTCCGCGGCGGCCCGGCCGGTCGCGGCGGGCGCCGGGGGAGCGGCGGCGAGAGCGGCGACCGTGGCCAGGGCGCAGACGAGCGCGGCCGCGGGGCGTCTGCCCGCGGTTCTTCCGGCTCTGCCGGGTGGCCGGCCGGGACGGCCGGTGGCGGGGAGGTGTGCGAGCGGCATGACGTGTCCTCCTCGGACGAGCGCCGCGTCGGTCGGAGAGCCCGGTGCGAGTGGTCGATCGGGCTCTGTGATGCGGCGTGAGTGGGAGCGCTCCCACGATGATGCGAGGGAGGCATGACCGCGTCAATGGTGCGGACGAGGGCGATCTGATCTCCCGTCACCCCCGCGCCGCCGTACGGCGAGCCGTCCGGCCTCCGCGTGCCACCAGGTGGGAGGAGGCGGGCCGGTGACGCGGGCGGCCGTCTGGTCCGGGTGCAGCCCCGGCCGGTACAGGGTGTCGGGGCGGACGCGGGCCCGCGCGCCACGCACTGCCGGGTGCCTGCCTCGTCGTCGGGCGGGGCCGGGGCACCGGACGAGGTCCGGGCGCGTCTCCTCGGCGGCGAACGGCATCCGGTCGATGCCGCGCTCGCGCAGTCGGGCGCGGAGAGCCGCCGCCGGAAGCCGGAAGCCGGAAGCCGGAAGCCGGAAGCCGGAAGCCGGAAGCCGGAAGCCGGAAGCCGGAAGCCGGAGGTGTTCGGGTGTGCTCGACGAGGATCCACGCTTCCTCGTGGGCGGCTTCGGCGCAGGCACTCATGCGGCAAGGACACCCCTCGCGCGCCGCGCCTGCCTCGTCGCCGCCGCCGCCGGAGGAGGAGCGGCTCTCGCCTCCGTCTCGGCAACGGCATGAGGCTGATGCGACCGTGCCGGAGCGCGGGTCATGCCGCTGCCGGGTTCATCGGTCGGCGCCCAGTACCGCGGCGAGGCCTTCCCGCAGGTCCTCGACGAAGGGTTCGGGAACCTCCAGTGACGGGAAATGACCCCCCTTGTCGGGCAGGCCCCAGCGGACGATCCGTCGGTAACGCTGCTGCGCCCAGGGGCGCGGGCACTTCTCGACATCATGGGGGTAGGCAGTGATCGCTGAGGGGACGTCGACCCGGAGTTCCGGGTCCAGCGAGTTGTGGCTCTCGTAGTAGATACGGGCGGCGGACGCTCCGCTGCGCGTCAGCCAGTACAGCGTGACGTTGTCGAGGATGCGGTCCCTGGGGATGGTTTCGAACGGGGTGTCCTGGGTGTCCGACCATTCGGCGAACTTGTCGAGAATCCAGGCGAGGAGCCCGACCGGTGAGTCGACGAGCGCATAGCCGATGGTCTGCGGTCGGGTCGCCTGCTGCTTCGCGTACGCGGCGCGGTGGCGCCAGAAGTCACGGGTCTCCTCGGCCCATCGGCGCTCCGTCGCCGTCAGTCCCTCCGTCGTAAGCCCGGGCGGTCCCTCGGCGAAGGTGGTGTGGATGCCGAGGACGTGTGCCGGGAACCTGCCGGCGAGGACCGTGGTGATATTGCCTCCCCAGTCGCCGCCGTGGGCCAGGAACCGCCGGTAGCCGAGCCTGCCCATCAGTTCCACCCAGGCGGCCGCGGTCCTCTCGGTTCCCCACCCGGTGGTGGCGGGCTTGTCGCTGTAGCCGAACCCCGGCAGCGACGGGACCACGACGTGGAAGGCCGGCGTGTCCTCGTGCCTCGGATCCGCCAGCTCCTCCACCAAGTGGCTGAACCGGGCGACGCTGTCAGGCCAGCCATGCGTGAGAAGGAGGGGAGTGGCATCGGTCCGCGCTGACCGGCGATGCAGGAAGTGGATCCCCAGGCCGTCGATGGTCGTGCGGAACTGGCCGATCTGGTTGAGGTGCTCCTCGAACGCCCGCCAGTCGTACCCGGTACGCCAGTACTCCACGAGATCGGTGAGGTCGGCGAGCGGAACGCCCTGTTCCCACCGCCCGGGGCCGGGTGGAGCGCCATGAACGGTCTCGGCCTCCGGCAGCCGCGCCGCTGCCAGTCGCGCACGCAGGTCGTCGAGGTCCGCCTCCGTCGCATGAGCTTCGAATGCCTGCACGTTGCTGGTGGGGCGGGGCATGGGGCCTCCTGGCCGTCGCTTGCGCTGCAACCTGTAGTGAACCGGCTATGACGGTTCTACTATGTCCTCCTGTGAGCGTGCAACCGGCTATGGTGGTTCCATGCGTTCGGAATTCCCTGACTTCCGCCTGGGCACCGTGCTGGCGACCAGCTTCACGGGCACCTTGTCGGAGCGGCACGGCGATGCCGTGGAGCGCATCCCCACACCGCAGCGACTCGTCGACTGGCTGGCGGTGTACGGCCTGGCCGTGGACTCCTGCACCACCGCCCAGCTGGAGCTGGCCCGGCGACTGAGGGAGTCGATCCACGCCGCCGCGACGGCGGCCGCGCTCCAGTCGCCCCTGCCCACGGCCGCCGTCCAGGTCATCAACGACTGCAGCACCCGAGGGAGGGCAGCGGCCGTCCTGACGCCTGAAGGCACGCGGGAATGGCAGCTCGCCTCGACCGACCGCGTGGAAGACGCCCTCGGCGTGATCGCCGCCGACGCGGTCAGCGTCATCGCCGGGGAACGAGACGGAAAACTGGCCCTGTGCGCGTCACCGACCTGCCGAGCCGCGTTCTTCGACACCAGCCGGAGCCGCACCCGCAGGTGGTGCGACATGAACACATGCGGGAATCGGCAGAAGAAGGCGCGCTTCAACGCCAGTCGGGGCAAAGACCCCGCGTAGGCCGGGTGTGGCAGGACGAGAGACGGACCCGGGTCAGGTCGGGCGAGGCATGGCCCGCGGCCCGGGACCGCCGGCGCCCGACCGGATCACGACGTCGTGGTCAGGCATTCGGCGAGCAGGTCGACGACGTCGCGCCAGGCTCGCTGCGCGTGCCGTGCGTGGTATCCGACGCCGGGCACCACGGGGTGGTCGACCGGCGGGTGGTGGAACGCGTGCAGGGCGCCGCCGTAGACCACGAGGCGCCAGTCGACGCCCGCGGCCTGCATCTCGGCGGTGAACGCGCTCCGTTGCGCGGGCGGCATGATCGGATCTTCCGATCCGACCCCGGCCCACACCGGGCAGCGCATGCGCGCCGCCTCGCCCGGTCGGCCCGTGGTCAGGGCGTTGACTGTTGCGATCGCGCGCAGGTTGACGCCGTCGCGCCCGAGTTCCAGCCCGACGGCGCCCCCGGTGCCGTAGCCGACGGCGGCGATCCGGTCGGGGTCGGTCCGTGGCTCGGCGCGCAACACGTCGAGCGCCGCGTGACCGATGCCCCGCATCCGGTCGGGACTGGCGAGCAGCGGCATGCAACGGGCCAGCATCGCCTCAGGGTCACTGAGATAGCGCCCACCGTGCAGGTCGAAGGCCAGCGTCACATATCCCAGCTCGGCGAGAGCCTCGGCCCGGCCGCGCTCGACGTCGCTCAGCCCCATGCCCTCCGGCCCGAGCAGCACCGCGGGCCGGCGGTCGGCACCGGCCGGGAGCGCGAGGTGCCCGATCATCGTCAGGCCGTCGGCCGGGTACTCGACCGTACGCGTCGTGATCTTCGTCATGGGACTGGACTGTAGCGATCGTCGAGCCCCCTCCGGCCGGTGTTCTGCCGCGGGCAGAGCGGCACGTCTGTTCTCCGGGACACGGGGAGGGGCTGGCGCCCGGGGCTCCATGACGTCGCTTCGGCGTTCGCGCATCTCGGATGTCCCCCACGGTTTCTGTGACGCGAGCGTCGTAGGCCGGCCGTCTACCTTCCGAGCGGAGCCACTAGCCTCCGTCGCCGTCCGTCCGTTGCGAGGACGGCCGGTCGCCCGGCCGGGGCTGGTCACCGGGCCGGGGAGCGGAGCCGGGATCCGGAAGCACGGGGCTGGTGATGCCGGCTCGGGCGGCCTCCAGCTGGGCCGCGAACGCCACGCCCAGGAAGAGGGCCACGCCGGCCATGTTGGCCCACAGGAACAGGGCCATCAGCGCGGTCAGCGGCCCGTACAGCGAACCGAAGGACCCGCTGTACGCCACGTAGAGCGCCAGCAGCCAGGTAGCCGTGATCCACAGGACGAGCTGCACGACGGACCCGAACACCAGCCAGGTGTAACCCGGTTGGGCACGCCTGGGCGCCCACCGCAGGACGACGGCCGACGCCATGCAGGCGAGCGCCACGCCCACCGGGACCTTCCCCCATTCCCACCAGCTCAGCCACGCCCCGTGCCGGCCGAACACCTCCGCCACCGCCCTGCCCACCGCGCCGCCAGCCACCGTCACGAGAAAGCCCAGCACCAGCGGCCCGCCGGCACCGACCGCCAGCAGCAGGCTGCGGCCGTACTTCTCCAGGAACGGCCGGTCGCGTTCGATGCCGTAGATGCGGTTGCATCCCCGCTCGATCTGGCCCATCGCCGATGCGAGGTTCAGGACGGCGAAACCGAGGCCCAGCCACATGGCCACGGTGCCCGCCGCATCGGCGTCGGCATGCGTACGGGTCGTCAGCAGCCCCTCGCGCACGAGCTCGGCGCTGGCCGACGGAACGATCTCGGTCAAGGTCAGTTCGATCAGCCGTCCGACGCTTTCCGTGTGGATGGCCGCGGAGACCCCCACCAGGGCGATGGCGAGCGGCACCATCCCGATGACCAACTGGAAGGCGAGGGCCCGCGCGAAACTGAATCCGTCGGCGTACCGGAAGCGCAGGAACGCGTCGGTCACCAGCCGGCGCCCCCCGTAGCGGCGCAGCGCGGCCCAGGCTTCGTCCCCGGACAACTCGTCACCGATCATGTCCCTCGTCTGCGGTACGTGCACCACTGTTCCCATGCAGGAGGTGTGCTCCGCCGACCCGTTTCCATGCGGACGGGCGCCACCGTGCGCAGGTAACCCGGTGACGGGACCGGGTTCTCCTCGTCAGACGGCCGCCACGCAGTTGTCCGAGCTGTGGGTGCCGTGGACGGTGACCACGCCGGACGAACCGTCGCCGAAGAAGCGGGCCAGTATCCCGGCCGGCCGGCCGCCGAAGAGGAGCGGGCCGAGGACGGGCGCCACCTGGGCGAGGTGAGGCTCCGCCGCGCCGTCGGCGGCCAGGTACAACGGGCAGGTGCGCGGGGAGACGAAGTCCTGCACGACGCTCGTCCCCGACTCCGCGGCGGCGACCACCGCCGACTCCCACTGCTGGGGAGACTGCTCGCGGCCGATGGCGACCTGCTTGCCGCTCATTCCGATCCCCGCCTTGAGTACGAGCTGCTCACGGTTGGCCACGGCGTACGGCACGAGGTCCACCTTGCGACCGGCCCGGTGCGTGAAGCGGTGGGACAGCACCCGGGTCCACGGAACGTACCGTTCGACCAGGTGCTGTTCGGCGGCGCTCATCCAGGGACGTCCCTCCGACAGGAAGCCCAGGGTGAGCTTGCTGGACAGGAACGTGGACGTCTGCGTGCCCACCAGCAGGCAGCCATGATCGAGGGCGTCCTGCACGGGAGCGGTGTCGATGCCCAGTTCGAGCCAGTCCGGGATGGTGAAGTCCCTCAGCCCCACCCGGTAGCGCAGGTGCGGTGGGCAGTCCCAGGCCTCGTGGAGATCCTCCGGCTCGAAGAAGCGGGCGGCCAGCCCCCGGCCGGCGAAGTACTCGGTCTGCATGTCGAAGTACCGGGTCGAGCCGCCCTGGTCGCGCGCGCTGCCGAGGACCGCGACACGGGGGGCGACGCCCAGCTCGGCACACAGGCCGCGGAACATCTCGGCGCGTACGGCGAAGGGGTCCGGGCTGCTGAACGGCAGCCGTCCCTGGTCGTCGGTGTACAGGGCGCGCCAGACAGCCATGCGGGACCGCACCTCGACCGGGCCACCGAGCGCGCCGCTGACGTTGAACTCCACGAACCGCGGGCCGTCCGGGCCGACGACCACGTCCGGCCGGGTCACACAGTCCGCGTAGCGCTCCTCGGTGAACTGGTCGGTCAAGAAGAGCCGGTGCTCGCTCTCGGGCATGCGGTACGCGGCCAGCCGCCCCTGGGTGGTGGGCGCCGTCTCCAGCGCGGTGCGGCGCACCAGGTCGAGCAGCGCCGCGGTCACCCTGAACAGCTCCGCGCAGGACGCGTGCGGCAGCACGAAGGGGGCGGCGGGGAGCAGCCGCTGGTAGGGCCAGCCGGTGTCCCGTATCTCGTGGTCCAGCATCCGGCGGATCACGGCCGGGGGCACGGCGGGCGGGACTACGTGCCGGTCGCCGAACCACGGGTGGCCTGACGGTCCCCGCCTGCCGGTCTCCACGGCTGAGCTCATCGGGCGGCTCTCCTTCTCCTGCCCTCTCGGGCATGTCGCGGCCTGATGGGCCGGATCCGCGGCGGGCTGCGCCCCGGCGGTGGATGGCGTACGGTCGTCGCAGCTTTCGGCTACCGTGACGTGCAAGGGGGATCTACGCATGACGCTGCGCCGCGTCGGGGACGGCGAGTACGTGGAGGAACACGGCGGGGACTACGAGGACTTCGCCCCCGGGATGCTGATCAGGCACTGGCCGGGCAGGACCATCACCGAGACCGACAACACCTGGCTGACCCTGCTCACCATGAACCAGCATCCGTTGCACTTCGACCGTGCCTACGGCGAGGGCGCCGAGTACGGGCGGGTGCTCGTCAACAGCGGGATCACTCTCTGCCTGGTCGGCGGCATGACCGTGCAGGCCCTGTCCGCGCGGGCGGTGGCCAACCTCGGATGGGACAAGGTCCGTCTGAAGGACCCGGTGTACGTGGGCGACACGCTGTACGCCGAGAGCCGGATCCTGCACAAGCGGCTGTCCGGGTCCCGTCCGGGCCAGGGCATCATCACGGTGGAGACGACGGGACGGAAGTCGTCCGGGGAACCGGTGATCGTCTTCGAGCGCTCCTTCATGGTCCGCTGCCGCGAGTCGCGGGAGCAGCCCCCCGAGCCGACCGCCCCTCAGCCGCACGAGGCCTCGTAGAGGGCCGCGGCCGCAGCCGTGTCCTCGATGGCCATGCCGACGCCGCGGAACACCGAGGTACGGCTGTGGTCCGGCCGGGCCTCCGGGTCCGTCAGCGTGCCCAGTTCGGTCAGCTGATCCTCCCGCAGCAGCCCCGCGGCGAGTGCGGCCCGCACCTCGCCCGCCTCGGCGACCGCCGCCGCGCGTTCCTCGACCACGACCAACGCGTCCGCGAGCAAGGTGGGTTCGACCTCGACGGCGTCTTCGTGCGTGCCGCCGATCACGTTGACGTGTGCTCCGGGGGCCACCCAGTCGGCCGCCAGCAGTGGCTCGTCGTCGTCGGTCGAGGTCGCCGTGCAGATGATCCCGGCGTCCCGCACGGCGTCCCGGGCCGTGTCGCAGACCGCGACCCGCACCCCGGGACCCGCGGTGTCGCGCACCCACCGGGCGAACGCCTCCGTACGGGCACGGGTACGGGAGTACACCCGCACCGAGCGGACCGGTCGGACCGCCGACACCGCCCGCACCAGCGCACGGGCCTGCACACCGGCCCCGACGAGGGCCAGGTCACCGGCGTCCGGCGGGGAGCACAGGCGGGTCGCGAGAGCCGCGACCGCGCCGGTGCGCAGCGCGGTCAGTTCGGCGCCGTCCAGCAGCGCCGTGATGCGCCCGGTCTCGAGGTCGGTGAGCACCACAAGGCCGTGGATCAGCGGAAGCCCGCGGTCCCGGTTGTCCGGGGTGAGCGAGGTGATCTTGACGGTGCCTGCTCCGCGTCCGGCCCAGACCGCCGTGCCCGCCAGCAGTTCCCGCTGCGGTCCGTGCTGGACGACCGTCCGCGGCGGCGAGGAGGTCCGGCCCGCCGAGAGGTCGGCCAGGGCTTCGGCCAGCGCGTCGACCACCCGCAGCAGACGCCCGTCCCCGGCCATGTCCTCGGCCGTGATCATCGGTACTCTCACGAGGCCACGTCCTTGCCGCGGGTGCTCAACTCGGCGACGACGTCGACGATCAGGTCCTCCTGACCCGCCACGGCCTGGCGTCTTCCGAGCTCGAAGAACACGTCCCGCGGATCGACCCCGGCGCGCTCCGCCTGGTCCAGCACGTGGTGCTTGAACCCCGAGAAGACCCCGGCCAGACCGCTGACGATGCTCAGCGAACCGGTCACCGGCGGCGCGGGCATGAGCTTCCACTCCGCGAACTCGGCGGCGTCGAGCAGCCGGTAGAGGTCGATCCCCGTGCGGTACCCGGTGCGCTCCAGCACCGGAACGAGTACCTCAAGCTGCGTGTTGCCCGCTCCGGCGCCGAAGCCCCGGGCGCAGCCGTCGATGATGGTCGCGCCGCCTTCCGCGGCGGCCACGGAGTTGGCGACGGCCATGCCGAGGTTGTTGTGCCCGTGGAAGATCACCGGCACGTCGACAGCCGCGGCGATGGCACCGATCCGCTCGGTGACGTCGGCGGGCAGGAAGTGGCCGGCGGAGTCCATGATGCCGACCGCCTGCGCCCCGTACTCCACGGTCTTCGCCGCGTGCTCGGCCAGCTCGGCCGGTGTCGCCATGTGGCTCATCATGAGCACGCAGTGCGCCTGCGCGCCCTCGGACCGCAGGAACTCGAGGTGGCGCTCGGCCAGCGAGGTCTCGGTGCAGTGCACTCCGATACGCAGGACGTCGGCACCGTGCGAGATCGCCTTGCGCAGATCGGCGGAGGTGCCCCAGCCGGGCAGCATGAAGACACCCATCCGGCTGCGGGTCAGCGCCTCCCGTACGGTCGACAGCATCTCGTCGTCGCTGACGGCGGCCCGTCCGACCTGCAACGAGGAGGCGCCCAGGCCGTTGCCGTGGCCCACCTCCACCACCGGGATGCCCGCGGCGTCGGCCGCCTCGGCGTACCCGCGCAGCGCGGCGGCGTCGAGCCGGTGCCGTACCGCGTGCTGGCCGTCGCGCAGCGTCGGGTCGTGGATCGTCACGTCGGTCACCGGCCCGCCCCCGTCCGAGCAGCCGCGGAGAGCCGGACGGCGTGCTGTTCGGCGACCATGACGGCCGCGGAGTTGATGATGTCCAGGTTGCCGGCGTACGGCGGCAGTACCTCGCTGTCGGCGACGACTTCCAGGGAGACGGTGATCCGGTCGCCGTTCACCGAGCAGGCTACGGCCTGGTAGCCGGGCTGGGCGGCGCGGACGCGCTCGGCCGCCGCGGCGACGACGGCGCGCACTTGCTCGGCATCGGCTCCGGGGGCGATCGCGTGGACGGCCGTCCGGAACGGGGCCGGAGGCACGGCGGGGCTGATGTTGAGCACCGCCTTGGTGTCACCGACCCCGGAGAACGAGGTGACCGCGTGCTGGGTGGTGGTCACGTACTCGTCGAGGTTCAGCCGGGTCGCCCGGCCCGCGATGGTCGAGGCCACGGTCGAGACCACCTCGATGTACTCCACGTCGAAGCGCTGCGCGAGGGCGTGGGCGATCGGCACCGACGCCTGGCCGCCGCAGCTGATCAGGTTCACGTTCCGCACGGCCGGGGGCTGCGGGCCGGTGACGGTCGGCACCACCATCTGCCCGATCCTGCTGGGCGTCATGTCGATCACCAGGGCGCCCAGTGGTTCGAGCAGACGCCAGTGCTCGGCGTGCGCCATGGCGCTGGTGGCGTCGAAGACCACGTCGAACGCCCGTGGTGCGCCGAGGACCGCGTCGATGCCGTCCGCCGATGTGGGGGAGCCCAGCGCGGCGGCGTGGCGGAGTCCGGCGGAGCCGGGGTTGCGTCCGGCCACCAGGCCGCACGTCAGGAACGCGGAACGGTGCACTTTGGCGACCAGGTCCTGGCCGATGGCGCCGGTGCCGATCACGGCGACCGACACCGGTCGCACGCGGCCCGTACCGGCACTCGCGGTGCCCTCAACGACGGTCATCGGCGGTCTCCCCCAGCTCGCTCCACACGCCGCCGGCCCGGCGCCCGAAACGCTGCGCCCACGCGTCCCCGAGCATCACGGTGGCCCGGGCCCGGCGGGCGAACGGCGGGCCGACCATGCTTCCGTCGAGGAGGGCGACACCGCCGTCGGCGGCCTCCACCGCTTCGGTGACGCGTCGCGCGCGCTGCAGTTCCTCCGGCCGGGGCCGCAACGCGCGGTTGATGGCGTCCAGTTCGGCCGGGTGCACGGTCACCTTGCCCAGGAAGCCCAGCTCGACGGTCCGGGCGATCTCCTCGGCCAGCGCCGCGGGGTCACCGAGGCGGAAATTGGCGGTGTCGACGCAGGCCGCACCGTGCCGGGCGCTCGCCAGGGCCATGGCCTGCCGTGCGGGGAGCATGTTCGCCCAGGTGATCTCCACCCCCATCGTGGCCGCCAGGTCGGCGGAGCCGAGTATCAGACCGTCGGCGGCCTCGGCGATCGCGTCGATGCGGGCGAGGGCAGCGGGTGTCTCCACGGTCACGTAGATCTCGGGCCGGACGCCGGCCGAGGCGAGGGTGTCCCGCAGCAGGGTCACCTCGACCGCCGAGTCGACCATGGTCATCACCACGAAGCCCGGCTTGACCGGGCACTCGGCGAGCAGCAGCAGATCGTGGACCGCGTCCATGGTGCCCAGCGCGTTGACGCGCACCGCGACGTTGGCCGGTTCGGGAGCCTTCTCCAGGGCCGCCCGGCACACGTCCCGGGCCGCCGCCTTCCGTCCCGGCGGCACCGCGTCCTCCAGATCCATGACGTGGAGGTCGGCGTCGTACGACCAGGCTCTGACGACCTGGTCGAGCCGGAGCGCCGGCGTGTAAAGGAGGCTGCGGGGGACGGCCCGGCCCGTGCGGGTCACCGGGGTACCCCGGTCGCGGCCGGAGCGGCCGGAGCAGCCGGGCGGGCGCCGGCCTCGACGAGCACCTTGCACAGGTCGCGGATCTGCTGTTCGCTCTGGCCGGCTCGCATCATGACGCGCAGGCCCGCCGTGCCGCGCGCGACGATCGGGAAGAACACCGGGGAGACGTAGAATCCGGCCTCGATGATGCGCCGGCCCGCCTCGATGACCGTGGTGTCGCTCATCGGCACCAGCCGGATCGGGAAGGTGCCGTTGCTCTGGTCGGTGTGGACCAGTGAGTCGAAGAGCTCGATGTTGCGGTAGAGACGATTCTGCAGCGTGGTCAGCTCGTCGGTCCGGTGGATCTCGGCCGAGGCGAGGCCTGCGCCGACCGAGGCGGTGTCCAGCAGTTGGGAGTAGTTCAGGGCGCCGCCGAACCGTTCGACGACGCGCAGTGTCTTCCGGGACTGCCCGTCGAGCACGATCGCCGCGCCGCTCGTGCCGTAGGCCTTGTTCAGCGTGACCACCGTGATCGTGCGGTCGTTGCGGGCCGGGTTGTGGGTGCGGACATAGCCGATGCCCCGCTCGCCGTAGGCCGACAGCGAGTGCGAATCGTCGTAGTAGACCAGCAGGCCGTACCGGTCCTGCAGTTCCGCCAGCTCCTTGACCGGGGCGTAACCGCCCAGACTGTCGCTGCCGTCGCAGACGTAGGCCACCCGGTCGTACTTCCGGCACATGTCCTCGATGAAGTCGAGGTCGTGATGGCGGGAGGTGACCACCTCGGTCTCGTCGGCGCAGACCGGCTTGACGTTCGCCATGGACACGTGGGCGTTCTTGTCGAAGATCATCAAAGGGCGGACGCCGTCGCCCAGATGCCCCGAGGCGATCAGTGGCAGCAGCCCGAAGGTGGCGGTGCTGGCCGCGATGGAACACACGACCTGGGCGTCGAACAGCTCACCGAGCGAGGTCTCCAGCTCCAGCATGGCCGGAATCTGGACGCGGCTGCGTGCGATGCAGTGGTCCAGTACGCCGTAGCGGCGCAGCGCCCGGACCGCGCCCTCGATCACCTCGGGGTGGGAGTCGAGGTCCAGGTACGAGCAGCAGCTGAAGTTGACGAACTCGTGGCCCTCGGGAAGGGTCTCGTGGCCGTCCCGGGCCCGCAGGACGCCCGTCCCCGTGTCGTAGTCGGCCACGATGCCCGCCAGGCCGTGGTGCTCCGACATGTCCCAGAACTCGTTGCCGATGCCGATCAGCTTGTCGTTGTTGCGGTACTGGTGGGCCGGGGTGATGGTCCTGGGCTCGGTCATGAGGTGGTGTCCGCCGGTTCGTAGTTGTAGACGCCCTTGAGCTTGCGGTAGACGGCGGTGTAGACCGCCACCCCGAGCACGTAGGGGCGGCGGAAGATCTTCGGATCGCGCAGCCAGAAGTTCATGTTGATGTTCATGTCGTCCAGTGACTCGGCCTGGTGCCACCAGCCGAGCGGCAGGTAGAGCATCTCCCCGGGCCGCAGGATCAGTTCGCGTCGCTGGGCGAGTTTGGCGGCGAGCTTCGGGTAGCGGGCCCAGTCCACGTCGTCGAAGTCGAAGACCTTCGACTTGTCACCGAACCCGCGCCGCAGCGATCGCGGGTAGTACTCCCAGAACCCCGGCGGGGCCAGCACGAACCGCTTGCTGCCCTCCAGGCAGACGTTGAAGTTCTCCAGCTCGTCGAAGTGGCTCTGGGTGAACACGCCCTTGTGGCTGATCCACAGGTTGGCGGCGTTCATCGGGCCGCGGTAGTCGAAGAGCCTGCCCGCGTCGAAGCCCAGGACGGCGTTGACGTCGGCGGGGCTGTTGCGGAAGTTCGAGACGATGCGGTTCCAGGTGTGGGGGTCGTTCATGTACCGGTCGTCCTCGAAGAACTCCCGGAGCCTGATCTCGCGCGTGGTCCACCGCTGCGAGTTCTGCTTGTCGCCCGGCTCGGTGAAGAGGGTGACCCTCATGTCGCCGAGGCGCTCGGCCACACCGTCACGGCCCAGACCCTGGATTCCCTTCGGCAAGGTGATGACCACGGGGACGTCGGCCCGGATCAGGGCCTCCCGCCCGAAGGCCAGGAACTCGTCGAACGAGATGCGGGGAACCGGTAGGCCCCCGAGGGCTTCTCGCCCGGACACAGGATGCGCTGTCGTCACAACTCTGTCCTCGTTCCTCAGTGTTCTGCTGCTGTCATGTCCGGTGCCGGCCGCGCGGCCGGCCTGCCCGCGCGCAGCACGGGCTGCCCGACGAGGCTCAGTACCAGGGCGACGAGACCGCCGGCCGCCCCGGCCCACGCGGCGTGCGCGGACGTACCCACGTCGGCGAGGCGACCGCCGACGGCCGTACCCGACGCGATGCCCATCGCGCCGAAGCTGTTGAGCCATGAGAAGGCCTCGGACAGAGCTCCCTTGGGAGCCACCGATTCGAGGAGCGTGCTGCCCGCGATCAGGGCGGGCGAGACCGCGACGCCCGCGACGACCGCCAGGACCGCCATCACCGGGAGGGAGCCCGCGAAGGCCAGCGGGACCGCGCTGAGCGTCAGCACGGACGTGGTGAACACGAGCAGCGTGACCTGTGACACCCGCCAGTCGACGGCACCGTACGCGATTCCGGCGAAGAGGCTGCCCACCGCGATCAGGGCCAGCAGCACACCGGCGAGCCCCGGCGCGGACCGCTCCTCGGCGAACGCGATCATCGTGACGTCGATCGCGCCGAACAGAAAGCCCATCCCGGCGTAGGTGATCATCAGTACCCAGACCGCGGGCACCCCGATCGCCCTTCGCGGACGCTCGCCCGGCCGCTGGGCGCCGGCCGGTTCGGACCGTCGGTGCAGTGCCACGAAGACCGATCCGGTCACGGTCAGGACCGCGCAGGCGACCAGCCCTCCCGCCGGGTGCACCGACGAACTCAGCACGGTGACCAGCAGGGGTCCGAGCAGGAAGATCGTGTCGTCGAGCATGGACTCCATGGCGTACGCGGTGCGCAGCGTGCGCTGGTCGACGAACGACGCCCAGCGCGCCCGCATGAAACCGGTGAACGACACGGAGGTGCAACCGGTGAGTACGGCGGCGGCGACCATCATCCCGAGCGGCAGCTCCAGACCGACCGCGAGCAGGAGCAGGGTCATGCCGACCGCGTGTCCGAGACAGGCGCCGAGCAGCACCCTGCGCTGGCTGTGCCGGTCGGCCAGGCGCCCGAGGAACGGGGCGGCCACTCCCTGGGAGACGAGCATCGCCGCTGCCACCAGACCTGCGTCCCCCAGCGAACCGGTGACGGCGGAGATCAGCATGAGGCAGCCGATGGAGCGCATGGCGATCGGAAAGCGGCCGACCATGCCCCAGAACGCCAGCGAGGGGGCACCGGGCGCTCTCATGAGCCGGAGATAGGTACCCAGGCCGGAATTCGACGGCGACGCACTCCCGGACACATTTCTCCCGTGGCTGCAGAAAAATGACGCTGAAAATAACCCAGGTTTCCGGGGCGGATAACCTGATCGGTGGAGCGATCAGAAACCTCAGTGAGTGCCGGTGGCCTGAACCCCCGTTCGACCGGCCGTACGTAACGGTCCGTCATGCTAGGTGTGCCGTTCACAGCGTGTCAACGGTCATATTCGGCTGTGTGAAGACCCCGTCCTCCATTTACATCGGTCAAAACGCCTTGTCCTGCCGTGAGAGCGTCATTTCGGGCGGAGTATTATTCGCGCTTTCTTCGGCAAGGCGGCCCGCCCTTCGCACCCGGAGGCGGCCGGCGCGACAACCAGGAGGCGGCGTGACCGAGCGGACGCTCGCGACCCAGGAACCGGACGACCGGGGGGCTGGCCAGGAACCCCCGCAGCGGAAGAACGGTCTGTACCACGAGGTGAGTGAGGAACTCGCCGCGAACATGAGCCAGGGCTGGGCCGACACCGAGCGGCCGGACCTGCGGCCGATCCCCCAGGCGGGGCACACCGCCCGCCGCCGGACCGAACTGTCCGCCCGTTTCCCCGGGGAACGCCTGGTCGTCCCGGCCGGGACCCTGAAGACGCGCGCCAACGACATGGTCTACCGGTTCCGTCCCTCCTCCGACTACGTGTACCTGACGGGTGACCAGTCGGAGAACGGTGTCCTGGTCCTGGAGCCGCGGGAGGAAGGCGGACACGAGGCGACCGTCTTCCTGCTCCCGCGCTCCGACCGGGCCGACGGCGAGTTCTGGCTCTCCGACCGGGGCGAGCTGTGGGACGGGCGCCGCAACAGCCTCGGCGAGAACCGGCGGCTGCTCGGTCTGGCCTGCGGTGACGTGCGCGCCCTCGCGGGCACGCTGGAGGAGGGCACGGGCCCGGTCCGTCTGCTGCGGGGCCACGACGCCGGTGTCGAGGAGGCGCTCAGGGACAAGGTCACCGCGGAGCGCGACGAGGAGTTCCGGGTCTTCCTCTCCGAGATGCGCCGGGTGAAGGACGACTTCGAGATCGCCGATCTGCGCTTCGCCTGCGAGGCCACCGCCCGGGGCTTCGAGGACGTCGTGCGCTCCCTCGGCCGGGCACGGGCCACGTCCGAGCGGTACATCGAGGGCACGTTCTTCCTGCGGGCCCGGGTCGAGGGGAACGACGTCGGCTACAACACGATCGCCGCCGCCGGGCCGCACGCCACCACCATCCACTGGATGCGCAACGACGGTGCGGTGCGCGACGGCGATCTGCTGCTGCTCGACGCCGGTGTGGAGACCCGCAACCTCTACACCGCCGACATCACCCGGACCCTGCCGGTCAGCGGCCGGTTCTCGCCCCTCCAGCGCAGGATCTACGACGCGGTGCTGGAGGCACAGGAGGCCGGTATCGCGGCCGTCGGGCCGGGTGCCGCGTACCGGGACTTCCACGACGCGGCCCAGCGCGCCCTCGCCGTCCGGCTCGTCGAGTGGGGTCTGCTCGGCGACCTGACCGTGGAGAAGGTGCTGGAGCTGGGACTGCAGCGGCGCTGGACCATGCACGGCACCGGCCACATGCTCGGCCTGGACGTGCACGACTGCGCCGCGGCCCGGACGGAGGCGTACGTCGACGGCCCGCTGGAGCCGGGCATGTGCCTGACCGTGGAGCCCGGCCTCTACTTCCAGCCGGACGACCTGACGGTGCCGGAGGAGTACCGGGGCATCGGCGTGCGCATCGAGGACGACATCCTCGTCACCGAGGACGGCAACGAGAACCTCTCGGCCGCCCTCCCGCGCCGGGCGGACGAGATCGAGGCGTGGATGGCCCGGCTGCGTGCCTGACCGGCCGTGGGGCGCCACCCGGGGCCAGGGGTGGCGCCCCACGGGCGTACCGGTCCCGGAGGGCCGGTAATGCGCAGCAACATTGCGGAATTCCGCGCTCCGGCCGGATGCGGGGGGCCAGTTCGGCCACTTTGATCAGTGCGGGTCCTCGTCCCGACCAGCCGGATCACTTCCCGCCGGGGTGATGCGCCCTCATCTTCCGGCCATTACTTCAATTTTGCTGACCGGGGAATTCACAGCCGTGGCATGAACGGCATACAGCGCACCAGGTTGTTGATCCCATTTCATGATGGCGTGCTTTGCGGCCCGAACGGCACGACGCCCGGCAGCCGCTGGCGGAATTCGAGCTCTCTTCTGCTGAGTCGCCGTTACCCCGAGAACGGTGAACCATAGGGGCTTCTGGGGCCAGCCTTCGCCCGGATCCTCCTTGCCCGTACGCCAGTTCGGCACGCACCGCCGCGGCCGACTCGGCAGCCCCTCCGGGCGACGGGTCCGAGGCCTCCCGCTTGCCGCGGAATCGGCTGTAGCGAACGGGTCGGCTGCACTCGATGCGGTCGGCGAGCCGGCCGGTGGTGATGGCGTCCCGGCCCTCCTGTTCGGCGAGTTCGCAGATGACCGCCACGATGAGGCGCTCCGGCCGTTCCCGCAGCTTGTGTTCTTCTTCGGCACGAGTCTCTTCCTAGCAACGCTAGACAATCGAGCGTCAGCAGTACTAGCGTTGCCTCAACAGCTAGCGTCGCTAGATCGGTTACGGGAGAGGTCATCATGCTCAACGCACTCGAGGTTTTCACCACCGTGATCGTCGGCCTGATGGTGGGAGTGGAGTTCTCCGTCGCCTTCGTCATGAACCGGATCTTCGACGCCCTGCCCGAGGACAGTGACCAGCTCGCCCGCGCTCACGGGGGCCGGATGCTGGGCGCCCTCATGCCGTTCTGGTACATCGGCTCGCTCGTCCTCAGCGCGCTCTGGGCCATCGCCGGATGGGACCGCCCCGGCTCCGGGCTCGTCGTCATCGCCGCCGCGCTGCTGATCGTGAGTGTGATCATGTCGCTCCTGCTGCTCGTCCCGATCAACAACCGGGGCAAGACGTGGACCCCCGAGAACCGCCCCGCGGACTGGAAGGAGCAGATGAACCGCTGGGACCGCTACCACTACGTCCGCGTCGCCGTCATCGTCGCCGCCTTCGCCCTACTGGTCACCGCCCTTGTCTGAGCAGGACCTACCAGGCGGGTGCTTCGGCGTCGACCTTGAGTGCGTGAGTCCGCGGCCGGACCGGAATGCGTGAGCACCGCAACAAGGCATCCTCCCTGGGCATTGCCGGCGAAGCGCGACGATCACCAGGGTTCCGATCCAGGCCTGGAGTCCGGATCTCCGGGCGACGTCCTCGAAGTCCGTGAACGGACCTGAGCCCGGCGACTACGCACCGGCCACACGGATGCGACTACCGAGAGGACACCTGGTGAAGCGTCGGCGCCCCACACGAGCAGGAGAAGAACGCCGAACCGGCCGCCGTCGCTCATGGCCACTTGCGTATTCCTTGCACTGTCGTTGGGGCTCGGCGACGAACTGTGGGATCTGGCCGGCGTCTGGCACCGGGTTCGGCGCCGCCGTCGGAGTGCTGCTGCCGATCACGTTCACAGCGGCCGAACGCTCCTTCCGCCGGGCCGGCTCGGTCGGGAACACGCCCTCGCCTCGGTGGGCCGTGACTGGCGCGGACTACGCGACGGCAGCCTCGGTGAGCGGGATGGCCGCAGCCCGCGCGGTCCCCGGAAAGGGTTCCTCGGCCTCCTGTCACTGTGGGTGGCAACCATGCTGGGTGGGCCACCTCTATCCAGGTGCTTTCCTTGTGACACTGGGCAGCTTCGCCATGACGGTCGCCCTGCTGCACGGGCTGCCGAGACGGCTGTCCAAGGTGCGCCCGCGGCCCGGTCGATAGCTGCCGAGACAGCGGGGCAAAGGGACGGGACGCGTACGGAACCGCCCGGGGGATCGCACGGCTTGACCCGCGACCGCACGATCCCGGAGGCCGTGCCTTGGCCGGACGCCGTGTCCGCCGGAGCGCCGGAGAAGATGGCGACCGCGGCGGTCCTCCAGCGATTCTTCCGAGGTAGCTCTGCCAACTGGCTCAGCACGAACGCTCGGCCCCTGCGACGAGATGCGGCTTGCCAGCCGGCAAATCGCCATGCCCCCCTCGTCCCGGCTATGCCCGTCACGATCAAGGCCGGCTCCGGCCCACAGGCCGGGACGTGGAAAACCGGGTGACAGGCGACCTCCGGCAGACTGAGATGGCCCCAACGTCTGCCGCACGGGGCGGGCCGTTCCAGGAGCTGCTCTTGACAACCGAGAGAACCGCGGCCGCCCGCCCCACCATCGATGCCACTCTGGTGCGGCGCCTGGTCGAGACGCAGTTCCCCCAGTTTGCCGCTCAACCTCTGCAGCTGCTCGACCCGGCCGGCTCGGACCACGTGATCTACCGGTTGGGCGAGGAGCTGTCCGTCCGGCTGCCGCGTCATATCGGTGCCGTCGGACAGGCCGGCAAGGAGTACGAGTGGCTGCCCCGGCTCGCTCCGCACCTGCCCCTGACCGTCCCGGTCCCGGTGGGGGTCGGGAGGCCCGACTTCGGTTACCCGTGGCCGTGGGCGGTGTCCCGTTGGGTGGACGGTGACGTGGCGACCGCCGAGACACTGGCCGACTCACCCGATGCCGCCGTCGAGCTGGCAGAGTTCCTCAGCGCCCTTCAGCGTTTCGAGCCCGAGACGATCCCGAACCAGGACATGAGTGAGAGTCTTGCCGGCCAATCGCTGATCGCGCGGGATCCGTCGACGCGGGCCGCTATCGCGGAGGTCGACGGGGTGTTCGACGCTGTGGCCATGACCGAGCTGTGGGACGCAGCGATCAGCGCCCCCGAATGGGATGGTCCTCCGGCCTGGTTCCACGGCGACTTCCACACCGGAAACCTGCTGACGGTCGACGGCCGCCTCAGCGCAGTCATCGACTTCGGCGGACTCGGCATCGGTGACCCGGCCTGCGACCTGATGATCGCCTTCACGCTGATGTCGTCGCGGAGCCGGGCCGTTTTCCGCGCCGTGCTCGGCGTGAACGACGCCACCTGGGCCCGAGGCCGCGGCTGGGCACTGACCACGGCCCTGAGCGCCTACACCCACTACGCCACCGTGGATCCCCGGGTGGCCGCGCAGACCACCCGTCAGATCGCTGAGGCTCTCATCGGCTAGACAGCTGGGGCACAGGCGCCAGGCATCACCGGTGACCGGCCCAGGCGGCTACCCTGACCCGCCTCGGGCGAGCCAGGGACGCCTCAGGAAACGTTCGCCCGGTCCCCGTCCTCTGAGGCAGGGGTGAGTGTGGTCAGTCGGTTCGCGATCTCCTCTGCGGACAGCACGAGCGCGAACCCTTTGCGTAGGACGGCGAGTTCTGGTTCCTGCCGGGACTCGTCGTCGGTGGCTGTGACGTCAGACCCGACGACGACCTTGTAACCACGTTCGTACGCCTGACGGGCGGTGGTGCCGCAGCAGTAGTTGGTGAGTGTTCCCGTGACGATGACTGTGTCACGGGAGAGGTTGCGCAGCATCGTGTCGAGCGGGGTGTCGTAGAACGCGCCGTAGGAGGGCTTGCGGATCAGCGCCTCGTCGGGGCGGTGGTCCATCGGGGCCCAAACCTCGGCAGGCTCGGGCCGGCGCCAGTCGGTGTCGGCGTGTGGGAGGAACCGCAGGGCGTGCGGCCGGTCCAGTCCGAGATGGGTGTCGTCGAAGATGGTCCAGATCACCGGCACTGAGACGGCCCGGCACACCTCGACCAACTGCCGCAGCCGGGGTGCCATACGAGTGGCCGCGGGTACCCAGTAGGGGCTCCATCCGGGCCGGACGAATTCGTCCTGCATGTCGATGACCAGCAGCGCCGTCCGTTCGGGCTGTATGTCGAACGATGCCCGGCCGTGCTCGTAGGCGTTCCGTGCCCGTGCGGTCACCCATTCCTCGGTATACGTCATCCCCACCTCCTACATCGATTCGAGGTACATCGTTTCGATGTGCGAGAGTAGCAGCATGCTCGAACTCGCGATCCTGGGATTCCTGGCCGAGCGACCGCTGCACGGCTACCAACTGCGCCACCGGATAGCGCAGTTGTCCGGCCATGCCCGGCCGATCAGCGACGGCAGCCTCTATCCTGCGATCAACCGGCTGGTCAACGCCGGGCTGCTGGACCGGCGCACCGAACCGGGCGCCTCGGCCGCCCAGCGGCACACCCTGCACCTGACCGACGCCGGCCGCCGCGAACTGCTGCGCCGACTGAGGGACGCCGACGGCCTGGACATCAGCGACAGCACCCGGTACTTCACGATTCTGGCCTTCCTCTCTCAACTGCCTCGCACCGCTGACCAGCACGCAGTACTGCGTCGGCGGTTGGAATTCCTGGAACAGCCCGCGAGCTTCTTCCGTGACGGCGACCGCCCGCTGAGCGCCGAGGACACCGACGACCCTTACCGCCGTGGCATGCTCACCATCGCCCGCGCAACGAGCCGCGCGGAACGGTCCTGGCTGCGGGAAGTCCTGGACTGAGGACGCGCCGGCCCCTCGTCCGTTCTCACTCCGGACGCTCTCTTCCCGTGCGGCCGCGAGTCGCAGAGCCGGTACGGGTCCGTGAGATCGGCAGGCGTCAAGATCAGCTCACAACGTAACTGGATCGTTCCGGCTCACGGCGCGGCACGCTGCGCGGCGTCTGGAGGCATCGACGGCGCATCGGTGGCGCAGAGGAAACTCAAGTGCCCGCTCTCCCACCGCGGCTGACAGAAGCTCGTATCCGTACATCAGCCGGCCGATGGTCCCGGAGAGCAGCGGACCACCCTCGGTCCCGCCCATTGCCTGCCTGAACCGAGCCGACAATCGATTCACGTCGCCGCTTCGGCCGGACGCAGGCCGGCTTTCTCCGCCGAGTAGGACGAGGCGAAGGTGAACGCGTCCGGGCTCGGCCCGTGGGCGCGCAGTGTCGCCAGTCGGTCCAAGGCCTCCTCGACGGTGGGGAGGTGACCGACCGGGACCCACCAGAGCACCAGGTGTGCCTGCACGTGCCGGTCGAACCATTCGCGTCGGCGCCGCATCACCTCAAGATGCCCGCTGCGGTAGGTGAAGTCCCACAGCGCCTCCTGGCTCTCCCATACCGAGAGGTTGACGACCACGTCCTCGCCCGCGGGCCGCAGTCCGGTGGCGTCGTTCGCCCCGTCGGCCACAAGCCGCCACACGAAGCCCGGTGCGGCATCCGCGTCGGCGTTGATCGGGTCGAGCTGTGCGACGAACTCTGCCATGTGCGGGTCGTCGAAGGAGTGGCGAAGGGTGACGACGTTCAACTCGGCCAGGTTGAAGGCGTGTTGGGGTGTGGTCATGGTGACATCCCAACATGAGGCCGACTCTATGTCAACGAACGTTGTTTTTAGAGTTCCCGTCATTCCTTGAGTCTTCGAGGACCACGCAGCACCCTCCCGGCCGAGCCTCCATCCGCACCGCCACCGGGCCGTCTCCGATCAGCCCTTCGAGCAGGGCCAGATTCATACCGCAGACGAGCGGCGGAAAGCGTTCGGCGACCGTGTGGAAGGGGCAGTTGCGCATACGGACGACGCGTGGGCCCGCCTCGCCGTCCTCTCCGCCGCCCTCCAGTTGCGGCGCGTAGCCTCGGGCTGCCAGCACCCCCATGGCCTCCTCCAGATCCCCACAGGGCGTCACGGGTCCGCGGTCGGCCTCGCCCCGTCGTCGGGCCGTCGCGAAAAGCCGGCTGTCGAGCCCCGCCTCCTCGGCGGCTTCCGCGAGGAGGCTGGCGACCGTGCGGTAATCCCGGGCGGGCAGCGACACCGACCGCTCCGTGCGGGCGGGTGAGTAGACCTTGGCAGGGCGGCCCGCGCCGGGTCCCGAGCGGCCGGTCAGGCGGCGGTTGCCGCTGTTCAGCAACCCGACCTCGGTGAGCTTGTCCAGGTGGTGGGCGGCCAGGGTCCGCGTCACGCCGACCGCTTGGGCCGCCTCGTTGCGCCCGACCTCACGTCCCTGCTCCACCACGTACTCGTACAGGCGCCTGCGCACCGAGTCCTGCAAGGCCGCGATCGCTTCGATGTCTTCCACCGGGCCAGTCTATGAACAACGCAGGTTGGCGGTAGAGAGGTGCGGGAGCGGTTGGGCCGGTGCCCGGCAGCCTGGTCTGGCCGGAGTGGCGGTGCAGGGCGAGCAGGGTGATAGCCGGGCACCCGAGCACCGTTCAGGTGGGTCCTCGGCGTTCGTCGCTCGGTAGGTGTGCCAGGCAACACGCGATGTCTTCTCGGAACCGGGTCGCCACCGGGGTCGCGTCGATGAGACGGTTCTGATGGACTCACCGCATGACGAGACTGCCGCGACGTCTGCTGCTGGCCCTCGACGGGTTCAACGCCGCTCACCCCTGGGACCACAACGCCCATTACCACCGGTGGATCATGAGGCAGCTGCTCGGGAGCTTCGGCACCGCCCTGGACGTCGGCTGTGGCACCGGGGAACTGGCCAGACTGCTGGTCACGCGAGCCGCTGCGGTGGAGGCAGTCGATTCTGATCCAGCGGTGATCGCCCGGGCGCAGGAACTGACCTCTCCCGAGACTCCGGTGACCTTCACCACCGCGGACGCGCTCACCGGGGTCCCGGCGGGTTCCTACGACGTCATCACCTGCGTCGCCGCCCTTCACCACCTGCCCTTCGCCGACGCCCTCGCCCATTTCCGCCGGCACCTGGCGCCCGGTGGGACTTTGGTTGTCGTCGGACTCTGGCGTGCTCGGACTCCTGCCGACCACCTGCTCGGAGCCGCCGCCATTGTTCCCAATGCCGTCACGGGCTGGATCAAGAACAAGGGCCGCACGGCATGTCTGCCGGCCTCGATGACGGCGCCAGTGCGACCAGCGACCATGAGCTATTCCGAGATCGTCCACGAAGCCCGACGCATACTGCCCGGGGCACGAGTGCGCCGTCGGCTGTTCTGGCGCTACACGCTGGTGTGGCATCAAGGCTGAGCCGAGAGTCTGATCCTGTCAGACGGCGTTACGGATCAGCTGCTGGAGCACCTTCAGCGTGGTGACGTAGTCGGCGTCGTCGATGCCCTCGTGCAGGGCAGCACGGATTGCGGGGGCATTGCTGGCCAGGTCGACACGGGCCTGTTCGCCCTCCGTGGTGAGCCGCAGCCGGTCCTCTGCTTCCCGGGTCAGCCAGCCGCGTTCCAGGAGCACCTCGGCCTCCGCCGCCAGGTCGTCCTCGGGGCGGATGTAGGAGGCCATGGCTCGGCGCAGCTCGAGCAGGGTCATTCCCTCGCCGTCAGGCGAAAGGTCGTTCTTCGAGAGGTTGCGCAGTATCCAGAACTGGGGCTGGGTGTAGCCCTTTTCGGCCTGTCGGGCCCGGGTGTACGCGATGAGCGCCTCGTAGGCGACACCGGTCCAGTACGCGGCGGGTTGCCCGGCGAGTTCGGTGTCGGAGATCTGCTCGGTCGTCATGGGGGGTCCCTCCGGGTTCTTCTGAGCGGAGCCCGCACACCGTGCAGGCCGTGGGAAGAAGGTAGGACCTCAAGTTTGGTTGAGGGCAAGCCCGTGACCGTAGTGGCGCTGTGCTCTGGTCACGGTGGACGGCTCCCGGCGGACCGTGGGCACGGCGGGGCCCGGCAGGCGGGCGCCTGTGGCGGTCGGGCTCCCGCCGCCGTCGAGAGGCCTGCGGTGGTGCCGGAGCTGTCCCCGCTGCGGATCACGGCCAGGTGACCGTCCTGGGGCCGTGGGAGTCTCGTGAACGGGGAGTTGCCGGTCAGGGACGAATGAGGGCCTTGAGGGCGCGGCGGTCGGCCATCGCCCGGTAGGCGTCCGGCGTCCGGTCGAGAGGGAAGGTCCCACTGAAGACGAGCCCGGGGACGATCGTGCCGTCCAGGACGTCGGGCATCAGTTGCGGGATGTAGGTGCGGGCGGGGCTGGCACCGCCGGTAAGGGTGACGTCACGCATGAACTCGGCGGGGCCGAACGAGACTTGTTCGTACTGAGGCACGCCCAGGCGGCTGATGGTGCCGCCGTCCAGGACGGCGCCCAAAGCGGTGTCGAAGGCGAGGCGGGTACCGACGGCCTCGATGACCTTGCCGACGCCGCCGGTCAGTTCACGGATCCGCGTGATGCCCTCCTCACCGCGTTCGGCGACAACGTCGGTGGCACCGAAGTCGCGGCCCAGGCTGGTGCGGGTTGCGTGGCGGCCGGCGAGCACGATCCGCTCGGCGCCCAGCCGCTTGGCGGCGAGCACCGCGCACAGGCCGACCGCGCCGTCGCCGACTACCAGCACCGTGTCACCGCGGCCGACGCCGGCGGTGACGGCGCCGTGGTGGCCGGTGGTCATCACGTCCGAGAGGGCAAGGAGCGACGGGATCAGCGCGGAGTCGGCGGCCACGGGCAGCCTGACCAGGGTGCCGTCCGCGTACGGGACACAGACGGCCTCGCCCTGTCCGCCGTCGACGCCGTCGAAGCCGTACCGGCCGCCGTTGCGGCAGGAGATGTGCAGGCCCTTGGCGCAGTAGTCGCAGGTGTTGTCGCTGTAGGTGAACGGTGCGACGACGAGGTCCCCCGCCGTGAGGGTGGTGACGTCCGTGCCGGTCTCCTCGATGACGCCGAGGAACTCGTGTCCCATGGGGCGGCCGGTGCCGGTGGCGGGCATGGACGCGTAGGGCCACAGGTCGCTGCCGCACACGCAGGAGGCGACGACGCGGACCACCGCATCGGTCGTCCGGACGATCTTCGGGTCGGGCCGGTCCTCGACACGGACGTCGCCGGCTCCGTACATCACTGCTGCACGCATGGGGTCTTGCTCCAAACTGATTGGGGGATCGCAGGGGGCGTTGTCAGCGGTCGAGCATCCGGGCCTGGACATCCTCGGCGGTGTCGATCAGAGTGACGCCCAGGTCCAGCGCCCGGTGCACGGTCCTGGTCGACTCCGTGTCGTCGGTGCCCGAGTCCGTGTAGCCGTGAGACATGCCCCACGCGCCCTGTCGGATCTGGGAGACGTCCAGGCCACGCGGGTTGGTGTAGCGCATCGTGCCCCTTCGCGTCGTAGCGTGCCCCGGCGCCCTCACCGTCCTCCCGGCCGGCGGACCGTGCCTGTTCCGGGCCGGTGGGCCGGTCGAGGTGGTCAGGACGTCGGCGTCTTGCTGCTTCACCTTCGCCCGGATTCCGGTGGTGTGGCAGGGCGGGCTCTTCGGGGGTAGTGGCAGGGCCCCTCTCCCGGCTGCGCGGCAGGTGCGCGGTGCGTGAGACTGGGACCCATGGCATCCCAGAGCGCACCCCATGACGGCGCCGAGCTGGGCCGCTACCTTCGCGCCCGCCGGACCCAGACCAGCCCCGAGCACGTAGGGCTCACTCCCGGCGCCGGCCTGCGGCGCACCCCGGGGCTGCGCCGCGAGGAGGTGGCCACCCTCGCCGGCATCAGCATCGACTACTACGTCCGTCTGGAGCGCGGCAAGGAGACGCGCCCCAGTCCCGCCGTCCTCGACTCCCTCGCCCGCGCCCTGCGCATGGACGACCAGGAACACCGGCACCTGCGCGAGCTCGCCGCCCGCGCCGCCCGCTACATCGGCGAACCACCACCTGCCCCCAGCCCGACCGTGCGCCCCCACCTGAAGCTGCTGCTGGAGTCACTGCGGCCGAACCCCGCCTACGTCATCAGCCGCAGCATGGACATGCTCGCCTCGAACCCCGGCGGCCTCGCCTTGTACGCGGGCCTGGACGACTGGCCCGTCAAGCACCGCAACCTCGCTCGCTACCTCTTCCTCCACCCCGCCGCCCGCGATCTGTTTCCCGACTGGGACCGGCAGATCATGGGCTGCGTCGCCCGCCTGCGCGCCGTCGCAGGCACCGCCCCCGACGCGCCCGACCTGACGAACCTCGTCGGCGAACTCCTCCTCAAGAGCGCCGATTTCTCTGGACTCTGGGAACGCTACGAGGTCACCGGCCGCAAGCCTGCCCACAAGACCTTCCACCACCCACAGGTCGGCACCCTCACCCTCACGTCCCAGGCCCTGCACGTCGAAGGCACCCCCGGCCAGCGCATCGGCGTCTACACCGCCGAACCCGGAACCCCCGACCACGACGCCCTGCTCCTGCTCGACATGACCGCGCCCGCGATCACACACGGCAAGCAGCTTCCCCATCCACCCTCCTGAGATCACCCGACGCACCGGCTGCACGTGGCTATGGCGCCGCTGGCCCCCCGGGACCTGGTCTCCCACGGATTCCGGAGCCGGGTCGACGACCACCGCGTACGGATGGGTCTACGCCCCGGCAGACCTCGAAGCACTGCCGGCAGGCGCACCGCGGACTCTCTCCGAAGACCGGTCAGGAGCCGGCGACAAGCCGACTTGATACCGGCTCTGTCGAAGCAGTCCCGGGCTGTCACCACTCGCTACGACAAGCGGGGTCACCTCCATCTTGGCACCGCGACAGCGGCAGCCGGCATGCCCGCACCGTGATGCTGCCGCAGCACACCGTGGACGGGCTACGTCATCAACTCGATGTGCGGATGGTCGGGCTCCGCCGGGCAGACGAACAGGTGCTGCCGGTAGCCGCTGCCTATCTGGACCCCGGTCGCGTTGTAACCGCGGTGGCCGGGGTACGGTCCAGCACCGGGGTGGGGGTGTGGAGACCAGCTGTTCCCGGCGTCGTCCCCTTCCTCGAACGTGGCGACGGTCATAAGGACCTCCACGCCCGTGCCGCACTCGGAGCAGGGCTGCGGGCTGGGGTCGGTGGAGTCCCAAGCGGGCCAGCCGCCGACCTTCCAGCCGGGTGCGTTGGACAGCACACAGTCGTAGTACGTGTCCGGGTCCATGTCTTCCTCTGCTGCCTGCGGCACACTCCAATGCTTGAGCTTCTCCCGCAGTTCTTCGCTCAGCTCCAGATGGTCGGGGTACTCGGTGATCTGCTCCGGTTCGAGCACGCACGGGTCCGGCAGATAGCCGTCGAACTGCACTGCGGGCGGCTCTGGGGGCGTGTCGAGGATGTCGGTGACGGCGGCCGCCGAACGCCAGAAGAGCAGGGTCCTGGGCATGATCGGATGATCGAAGGGGCACCACAGAACCTGCAGCAGGTCCTTGCCCTCCGGCGGGCTCAGATCGGGCACGTCTCGCGCGTACAACTGCGCGACGGGCAGCATCGCCACGGGGCCGTCGAACGACTGGACCGCCAGCCTCAGCGGATATGTGCGAGGGGGCCGGATCCGCTCGAGAGTCTCCCGCTCTTCCGGAGTCAGGTCCCGGCCGTGCGAGGCGGCGAAGACCCGCCGTTCCAGCCGCAGATCCGCCGGAGACCGGGCTGGGTTGATGCCGTCCACCACATGCGGTTCCTCGCAGTGCGGCCACGGCTCCTCGGCAGGCCACAGCAGCGGCCCGCCGATCGAGCTGTCGTGCCACGTCGGCGCCCCGCGGCGGGGGTGCAGGCGGGTCGCCGTGCGGGCCAGCG
This sequence comes from Streptomyces sp. BK208, assembly GCF_004364245.1. Taxonomy (GTDB): domain Bacteria; phylum Actinomycetota; class Actinomycetes; order Streptomycetales; family Streptomycetaceae; genus Streptomyces. The sequence goes on from NZ_SOAV01000013.1 coordinate 214,133, forward strand.
AAGCCAGTTGGGGAAAGACCGCGACGACGTCGATCGGCCGTGGCGGAGTGACAGGCGTGACGTTCATGGCCGCAATCCTGCCAATCGCCTCTGACAACGGGCCTTGTGGCCCACGAACGCGGACGACCCGCGAGCAGGTCCACGATCGCCGCGTGGCCGCTCCGGATGTCGGTTGATCACCGTTCGCTGATCGCACCACTGCCCACGCCTGCCCCCGGTTTCGGCAGATGCCGTACCGGCCGAGCCCACTTGTCGTCCGTCAGATGTCCTCGCGCCACGATCAGAACGATGCGTCATGAGGCAGGACAGCCCACCAGGATCGGCCGGACAGCATGGCGGACCGATCGCGGCCCTGCGGCGGCGAGGTCCCTCCAATCCGGCGGAGTCCAGTTGAGGTGGTGACCGCGGGCTGCGCGCCTCAGCGCGGTGCCGGGCAGGGGCTTCGGGCGGACCTCCTACAGACGCGACGCGTTCACCGCCGTTCCGGGGCCCTGGTTGCCGGCGCCGACCATGATCAATCCGCGCCCGACCACCAGTCACCTGTGTGTGCGTGAGGCGTGCGCGTCTGCAGTGACGCTGCCTTGCGAGGTGTCTTCCTCGGAAGGCGGCTTCAGGACGCCCCGCCCGCGCGTCCGGTCCATCTCGCGCCATTCCGGTCGCAGTCCCGCCAGATTCGTGGTGAGGAAGTACGCGGCACCGCAGGTGAGCAGCACCGGCACGAGTCCGGCAGCGGTCACCGCCGCGCCGGCGAGCAGTCCGCCGAGAGGGATACCGGACCAGGCCAGCGAGTCGCCGAGGGCGTTGACCCGGCCCAGCATCCGGCGTGGCACCCGCTCGACGAGGACGGCCCCCAGTACCGGGTTGACGAAGCCGGCGCCGAACCCACTGATCGCAAAGACGGCTATCACCACCACCAACGGGGCGTCTAAGGCCAGGATCAGGAACCTCGGAGCCCCGGCAAGCAAGAACCCGGTGAGAACCACCATCCGCCGCCGCAGCCGGTGCGCGACCATCGCGGCGATCAGGCTCCCGGCGACCCCCGCGGCACCCATCATGCTGCCCATCAGGCCGATCGCGGTCGGTCCGTTGCTGGATTTCCTGGCCCAGACGGGTACGAGTACCGAGGTGATCGCCGCGTCCAGCAGGTTGGTGATGCCGACCATGACGATGACGGTGAGCAGCAGCGGTTCGCCGCGCAGGAAGGTGAAGCCTTCGCCGAACCGCCGCCAGTAGCCCGCATCCGTCTCCCCGGCCGGCGCCGGGGCTTCCTCGGCCGTCTGGCCCATGCCGCGAGGCAGGGCTAGTTTGATGATCACCGATCCGAGGGCGAAACAGCCCGCGTTGACCGCGAGCCCGGTCAAGGGACCGACCAGCGCCACCAGGGATCCGCCGACTGCCAGGCCGACGGTAGAGGCGAGCCGCTCGATCACGCCGGACAGCCCGGTGGCCCGCTCCAGCGGTACCCGGCCACGCTCGGCCGCCTCCGGGACCATCACCTCCTTGGCCAGGTCGCCGGGCCCCCGGGCCGCACCGATCAACGCGACCAGAACCAGCAGAAGGGGCAAGGAGAGCAGATCGAGGGTGTGGAGCAGGGGAACCGCAGCGGCGGCGGTCGCGCTGGCCAGATCGGTGGTCCAGGAAACGGCTCGCGGTCCGATCCGGTCCACCAGCGGTCCGGTGAACGCCTTGACCACCACGTAGGGAGTCATCTCGCAGAAGGCGACCAGTCCGGTCTGGGTGGCGCTGCCGGTGGTCACGAGGACGAACCAGGGCAGTGCAACAACGGAGATCCGAGTGCCGGTCAGCGACACGGCCATGGCCGTCAGCACTCCGCCCAGCGGTCGTAAGGACGTCCTGCCGGGTATCGCGCCCGGCTCCGAGGCGTCGTCGGTCATGACGTCGGGTCCCCTTCCTCTTCCTGAGGGCCAGGGCCGGGAGGGGGTGACGACGCGGCAGGGGCATCCAGTTCGGGCAGGATCTGCGTGATCACGGCGACCCGTTCAGCTTCCTCGGGGGCTCCTGCCGCCGTCTCCGGCGCATCTCGCCGGTAACGCGCGATGACGTCCGACAACTCCCGGTACAGGGCAGCGGCCTCCTCTGGCGTGAGCCGCAAGGCCCAGTCGCTCATGTCGAAGGTGTTCCGCCATGCGCGGGGCATCGTCTGAAGCCCGTTCAGGGTCTGCTGCGTGCGCAGGGTGTAGATGGCGGCGATGGACTGCTGGTAGGCCAGTGCGGCCTCGGGCTCCCGCTCGGCCAGCTCCGGATCGTTGAACCAGGTCGTCCGGTGCACCGACCGCCACCAGCGCTCTCGCGCGTTGCCGCGTTCGGTGTCCTCCTCGACGAAACCGGCCGCACCGAGCTGCCGGAGGTGGTAACTGGCCGTACCGGAATTCACGCCCAACCGCTCCGCGAGGCGGGTGGCCGTCGACGGCCCGTACTTCCGCAGCAGCCCGACCAACTGCACGCGCACCGGATGCGCCAGGGCACGCAACCCCTTGGCATCCAGGACGACCGAGTCCTCTTCAAGGTTCGGGCCGTCCGGCATCTCCACTGCATCAGCCATACCGCACACGGTAGTCTGCAAAGAGTTCTTCGCAAAGAGGTCTTCGCGAAGAACTCTTTGCGGTTCACTCTGCCTGCGAGGGTCATGCTGCTCTTGTGGCTGGCGAACACGGGACGTACCACCCCCCCGGACAGGGTCGCGCGGCTGTCGGAGCGGCACAGACAACCTGCGCGAACGAAGCGGATGCAGCGGCCCGCTGGCGTGGTCGCCGGCTCAGCGGTGGGTGCCGTGCTGGGCGGCCGTGTCGCCTCCCGTTTCCTGGTGGCTCGGTCCGGCCGCGTATGCCAGCGGAGGCGCGATCGCTTGCGCGTCCGCTCCCTCACCAACCCACAGAGCGATGAACAGCGCGGCGGTTGCTTCCAGGAGCCCCGCCCGTTCGAGACCGCCTCCAGCAACGGGTTCGCACCCTACGTCCTGCACCAACTCGCGTACCCGGTCGAGGGCCGTCTCGTCGTCCCCGCAGATGGGCACGGCCAGTGGCCGCCCGTCGAAGACAGGCGGCCGCATGCGCCACACGTCCTCGTGGCAGAGGTTGAAAGCCTTGACCACGTGGGCTCCTGGTGCCGCTACCGCAAGTTGCTGCGCGGCTGAGAGACCTCCTTCCGTCAGCAGCCGGAAGCCCGGCCCGACCGGGTTGGAGCAGTCGAGCAGCACCTTGCCCTTCAGGGCTGCGTGCAGGTCCCGCGCCACGTCTACCCCCGCCCCGAAGGGCAACGCGGCCAGTACCACCTGGCCGGATTCGGCCGCCGCGCGCAGACTGGCAGGCTTCGCGCTGCCCCCGAGGCGTGTCGCGAGCCGCTCCGCCTTGTGTGCGTCCCGTCCCCCGATGATCACCTCGTGCCCGGCCCGCACCCAGTGGGTGGCGAGCGCGTCAGCCATGTTGCCCGTTCCCAGTACGCCGATTCTCACCACGTGTTCCCTTCTCCGTGCCTGCTTTGACGGTTCGTACCGACGCTAGAAGGCCGTTCGGGCACCATTTGGTACGTGACCACCGACGCCTTCCTCGCCGACTGCCGTGCCCGCCTCGCCTTCGACTTGCTCTCCAACACCTGGAACGCCGTGGTGCTCTGGGCGCTGCGCGACGGCTCCAGGCGCCCGGTCGAACTACGGGAGCGGATCGGGGGGATCAGCTCCAAGGTCCTCACCGAGACCCTGCGGCGGCTGCAGTTCAACGGGCTGGTCGATCGGCAGGCACACCCCAACGCATCGTCAGGGGTTGAGTACCAGCTCACCGCTCTGGGACGGACCTTTCTGGCACCCATCGACGCGGTCGGCGCATGGGCCTTCGAGCACGGCGATGAGGTCATGGCCGCCCAGGAAACAGCATGCGCTCCCGACCCGCAGTCCCCTCATTCAACTTGCTAGTGGGATCAACAGCGTGAGCGCAGACGTCGCCGGCGGATGGGTGCGCATCCCAGAGTGAGGCAGGCTCAGTGGATGTCGTCACGGATCTCCCGGCGGATCCGTGGGCGGAACTGGGACGGGCGGGCGCACGCGTCTTTGACGACCCGGCGGTGAGCGCCCAGGTCGGAGCCGTGCTCGGCGCATCGGCGCATGATGTCAGCGGGTTCACACTGATATTCCTGGCCATGTGGCGGTACTTGTCGTGGTCGTAGCCGCGGTCGCCAAGTACCACGTTCACCACGTTCGGCCTGCGCCGAGGCCGACCTTGCTCGCCCCAGCACTGGCGGTACGGCTTCGAGCAGCGGGACGAGCTGAGTGACATCGTTGCGGTTCCCGCCGGTCAGAGCGGTGGCGAGCGCTATTCCGGTGGCGTCGGTGATCAGGTGGTGTTTGCTGCCGGTTCTACCTCGGTCAACCGGGCTTCGGCCCGTCTTGGATCCCCTGCGACGTCCGGATGCGGTAGCCGTCGACGGCCACTCCGGCGAACTCCAGGGCTTTCGCGCTGCGGAGGTTGGTGGCGAGGGCCTCGTGCAACCGGGGGCCACACCCCGATCTCGGACCACTCGGCCAGGCAGCCGCACCAGCAGATCATGCCCGAGCCGAAGCCAACTTCTTCCGGCATGTACTCCCACGGCCGTCACCCGGTTCACCTCTCGACCGCGACCGCCCCGATCATCGGGAGCCACCACCCTTCGTCCGAGGGCACGGCCGAAAGAGGTGGTCTGACCACTAGACCATCTGTCCGCCAAGTTCTAAAGTGCGCACATGCCCTTGCAACCAGTCAATCGGCGTTCGGTCCCTGACGAAGTGTTCGATCAGCTCTTCGGAGAAGTCATCAGTGGCAGCCTCGCCCCGGGTGAGAACCTGCCCAGTGAGCGCCGGCTCGCGGAGGTGTTGGGAGTCTCACGCCCGGCAGTACGCGAGGCACTGCAACGACTTGCCCACGCCGGCCTGGTGGAAGTGCGCCAAGGAGATGCCACCACGGTGCGCGACATCCGTCGGTCCGGCGGCCTCGACCTGCTGCCTCGCCTCCTGTTCGCCGGCGGCGAGATCGATCTGGCGGTCGCCCGGAGCATCCTCGAAGCGCGGCTCCACGTGGGCCCGAAGATCGCCGAACTGGCAGCCCGACGCCGGGGACCGACACTGGTCCCGCAGCTCGAGGCCGCTGTCCAAGCGCTGAAAGACGACGGCGATCCGGTCGCCCGGCAGCGACATGCGCTGACTTTCTGGGAGCACGTCACGGACGCCGCCGACTCCGTGACCTTCCGCCTGATGTTCAACAGCCTGCGAGCAGCCTACGAACCCGCGCTTGATGCTCTGGCCCAGGTCATGGCCACGGAGGTGGACCGGACCTGCGCCTACGACGCCGTGGTCGCCGCCATCGCCGACGCCGACGCCGACGCCGCGCACAGCCGTGCCGAGGCCTTGCTCCGCCCGGCCACCGAGGCCCTGATCGAAGTCATCAATCAACTCGAGGGGTGAGCAACCTTGCGCAAGACGACTGCGCAGCAGAAGCGGGACACCGAGAACGCCGTGACATCGGACGCCCGTGCCCGTGTGCGAGCGGACGAGTCCGCCCTCTCGGCGCCGCGCCGCACCGCTGTGACGCTGGGAGGCGCCTTCCGCGCCTTCTGCCGATACCCGTCGCCCTGGATCATCAGCGCGGTGCTGGGCGTACTGCTCACCGGCCGCATAGCCGTGGGGGACTGGAGAGGTGAGGACGCCTTCGCACCGCTCGTGCTGATCCTGCTGTTTCCCCTGCTCGAGTGGCTGATCCACGTCTTCGTCCTGCACTGGCGTCCCCGAAAGGTCGCGGGCCTCACTCTCGACACCCTGTTGGCGAGGAAGCACCGTGAACATCACGTCGACCCACGTGACACCCCCCTGGTCTTCATCCCTTGGAAGGCACTCATCTGGGTGATCATCGGCTACAACACAGCCGCCCTCGTGGCCTTTCCGCGACTCGGCCAGGCCCTGACCTTCATGATCACCGTGACGGTCGCGGGACTGGTCTACGAGTGGACGCACTACCTGATCCACAGCGACTACCGACCCCGGAACAGGGCCTACAAAGCTGTCTGGCGCAACCACCGGCTGCACCACTACAAGAATGAGCACTACTGGTTCACGGTCACCACGACCGCAAGCGCCGACCGCCTCCTGGGAACCTATCCCGACCCGGCGGCCGTGCCGACGTCGCCCACTGCCAAGACCCTGCACGGCCAGCGGTGACGCGCGAGCGCCCGCAGACGCAGGGGGCAGCCACGAGGGCCCGCGTACCTGGGGATGGCACCGCTGTGCACCCGGCTCCTCGGCGACCGACACGACAGCCCCTCGTCGCGGACCCGAGCGCCGGGGAGAGGGCTGGGTTCGCGGGGTGACGGTGCGCCGTTCGGCCCTGTCCGCCGGTCGCGGGCAGCCCGGCCCCGTGTCAGGGTCACACATGACCGGCCCCGCCTGGCCCGATGCCGGGACGCCCATGTGCCCGGCCGACGGCCGTCGCCCCCGCATGCGTACGTTGCGGCGCCTACGAGTCGAAGGAGCAGAAGCGCAATGACCGATGTATCGAGCCAGGGTCCCGCTCCCGGCGATGACCGCAGGGTGCTCACCAACCGGCAGGGACATCCGGTCTACGACAACCAGAACCAGCGCACCGTCGGCGCCCGCGGACCCGCGACGCTGGAGAACTACCAGTTCCTGGAAAAGATCAGTCACTTCGACCGGGAGCGCATCCCCGAGCGCGTCGTGCACGCCCGCGGAGTCACCGCGTACGGCTACTTCGAGGCGTACGGTGCCTGGGGCGACGAGCCGATCGACCGCTACACCCGCGCCAAGCTCTTCCAAGAGCGCGGCAAGCGCACCGACATCGCCCTGCGCTTCTCCACCGTCATCGGCGGCCGCGATTCCTCGGAGGCGACCCGCGACCCACGCGGCTTCGCGGTCAAGTTCTACACGGAGGACGGCAACTGGGACCTGGTCGGCAACAACCTGGGCGTCTTCTTCATCCGGGACGCCATCAAGTTCCCGGACGTCATCCATGCCCTCAAGCCCGACCCGGTCACGTTCGAGCAGCAGCCCCGGCGCATCTTCGACTTCATGTCGCAGACCCCGGAGTGCATGCACATGCTGGTCAACCTCTTCAGCCCGCGCGGCATCCCCGCCGACTACCGCCACCAGCAGGGCTTCGGCGTCAACACCTACAAGTGGGTCAACCGGACCGGTGAGACCAAGCTGGTCAAGTACCACTGGATGCCCAAGGCAGGTGTGCGCAGCATGACCGAGGAAGACGCCGCGCAGGTGCAGGCCGACTCCCTCGGCCACGCCACCAAGGACCTGTACGAGGCGGTCGCCCGCGGCGACTACCCGGAGTGGGAACTGCTCGTCCAGATGATGGACGACCACGACCACCCGGAACTGGACTTCGACCCGTTGGACGACACCAAGACCTGGCCCGAGCAGGACTTCCCGCCCAGACCGGTCGGCAGGATCGTACTGAACCGTATGCCGCAGAACTACTTCGCGGGGAACGAGCAGATCTCGTTCGGCACCGGTGTCCTCGTCGACGGCTTGGACTTCTCCGACGACAAAATGCTGGTCGGCCGGACCTTCTCGTACAGTGACACACAGCGCTACCGTGTCGGCCCGAACTACCTTCAACTCCCGGTGAACCAAGCCAAGAACGCCACCGTGCGCACCAATCAGCGCGACGGCCAGATGGCGTACCACGTCGACGGCGGTGAGAACCCGATCGTCAACTACGAGCCGTCCATCACCGACGGCAGCCTGCGCGAGGCGCAGTACCCAACGCACGACGAACAGGGGCCGGAGATCCGGGGCCGGGTCACCCGCAAGCGCATCCCGCGTACCAACGACTACCTCCAGGCCGGCCAGCGTTACTGCCTGCTGGAGCAGTGGGAGCGGGACGACCTGGTGAAGAACTTCATCGACCTGATCTCGCAGTGCGAGCGGCCGGTGCAGGAACGCATGGTCTGGCACTTCCTGCTGGTCGACAACGACCTCGGCCTGCGCGTCGGCGAGGGCCTCGGTATCAGCCCCCAGGACGTGGCGGGCCTGAAGCCGCTGGCCGGCCAGGAACTCACGGACGAGGACCGCGAGCGGCTGTCGAACCTCGGCAAGAACCCGCCGCGCGATGTCGAGGGCCTCACCATGACCCACTGTGTCCCGAACGAGCGGCACGTCGTCACTCGGTGATGACGCCGACGGTCGACCCTGTCGGAGCCCCGGTGAGCTGGTGCTCCTCGACGTTGCGGACGAGCACCCGGGTCTCGTGGAGGAACGTCGGCGGCCGTGCTGCCCGAGCGCAGAGGCCGTCGCGGCGACCGCGGCGGCCACGGCGTCGCGGGCGGCGGGGCGCGAGATCTCGCTCGGCACCTTCGGCGGATTCGAACGCGCGAGTCAAGGGTGAAGGCCATCCGTTCGGCCGGTCAGATCCCTTACGCCCTGTCACAGTCCTGGGAGATGAGGCCCTGCGGAAGCGGGGGACCGGGCGGGGCGGCAGGACAGGGTCGGGCGTGACCGAGCACTGTGCGACCGATCATGCCGCTTCGGGCCGGGCTGGGCCGGTTCCTGCCGGAGGGCTGGATCAACGCCGAGAACATCAGCGCCTTCGTAGGTGACTTCCTCTCCATCATGTCGGGGCGCAACAAGGGCACCCCGTACGATCCCCTCATCGCCGACGCCTGACCTGTTCACTCGGCCATGCCCTCGGGGACTTCGTCCGTGATGGTGGAGATCATCCGGTGAGAGACCCCGTTGCCCATCGGCCGACGTCCGCGCCGCGGGCTTCCGGGAGCCCGGGCCGCGGCGGGCAGACCGTCGCGGGTCTCGCCGGGACCGTGCCGTCGCTCAGCCGGGTGTCCGGACGAGGGTGTGCTCCAGGCGGACGACGATCCCCTTCGACGTAGGCTGGTTGCTGATGTCGGCGACGCTGTCCAGCGGCACCAGGACGTTCGTCTCGGGGTAGTAGGCGGCGGCCGAACCCTTGGCGGCCGGGTATGACACGACCTCGAAGTTCTGGGCCCGACGTTCGGTTCCGTCCGCCCAGACGCTCACCAGGTCGACGCGATCGCCCTGCGCGAGGCCGAGTTCGGTGAGGTCGGCCGGGTTGACGAGCACGACGTGGCGGCTGCCGTGGATGCCGCGGTAACGGTCGTTGTTGCTGTAGGGGACGGTGTTCCACTGGTCGTGGGAGCGCAGCGTCTGGAGCAGTAGGTGACCCGCGGGTGCCTGGGGGACCACCGGGTCGTTGCAGGTGAACAGTGCCTTGCCGACCTTGTTCGGGAACACGCCCTCGTTGACCGGGTTGGGCAGCTGGAAGCCTCCTGGGCGGGTCACCCGTGCGTTGAAGTCGTGGAAGCCCGGCACGATGCGGGAGATGCGGTCACGGATGGTGCCGTAGTCGCCCTCGAACTTCTCCCAGGGGATGTCCGGCTTGCCGTCCAGGGTGCGGCGGGCGAGCCGGCACAGGATCGCGACCTCGCTGAGCAGCAGCGGGGAGGCCGGTTCGAGGCGCCCTTGGGACGTGTGCACCTCGCTCATGGAGTTCTCGACGGTGACGAACTGCTCGCCGTCCGCCTGGACGTCACGCTCGGTGCGTCCCAGGGTGGGCAGGATCAGTGCGGTGTCGCCGCAGACGGCGTGCGAGCGGTTGAGCTTGGTGGAGATGTGCGCGGTCAGCCGGCACGAGCGCATCGCCTCCTCGGTGACCTCGCTGTCGGGAGCGGCGCGGACGAAATTGCCGGCCAGGGCGAGGAAGACCTTGACACGGCCCTCACGCATCGCCTTGATCGAGTCCACCGAGTCGAGGCCGTGCGGGCGCGGTGGGTCGAAGCCGAACTCCTTCTGCAGGGCGTCGAGGAAGGTGTCCGGCATCTGTTCCCAGATGCCCATGGTGCGGTCGCCCTGGACGTTGCTGTGGCCGCGCACCGGGCAGGCGCCGGTACCGGCGCGCCCCAGGTTGCCACGCAGCATCAGGAAGTTGACGATCTCCCGGATGGTCGGCACACCGTGCTTGTGCTGGGTGATGCCCATGGCCCAGCAGACGATGACACGCTCGCTGCGCAGAACCTCGTCGCGGACCTTTTCGATCTCCTCGCGGGTCAGCCCGGTCGCCGCGCGCACGTCGTCCCAGTCGACGCCGCGGGCATGCTCGGCGAACTCCTCGAAGCCCGTGGTGTGGGCGTCGATGAAGGCGTGGTCCAGGACGGTGCCGGGGCGGGCGTCCTCGGCCTCGAGCAGCAAGCGGTTCAGGGCCTGGAACAGGGCGAGGTCGCCGCCGGGCTTGATGTGCAGGAAGCGGTCGGCGATCTGGGTGCCGCGTCCGGCGAGCCCGCGCGGCTTCTGCGGGTTCTTGAAGCGCCGCAGCCCGGCCTCCGGCAGGGGGTTGACGGCCACGATCCGGCCCCCGTTGCGCTTCGCCTCTTCCAGGGCGCTGAGCTGGCGCGGGTGGTTGGTTCCCGGGTTCTGCCCGACCAGGAAGATCAGGTCGGCGTGGTGGAGATCGTCGAGACTGACGGTGCCCTTGCCGGTGCCCAGGGTCTCGCTCAGGGCGAAGCCGCTGGACTCGTGGCACATGTTGCTGCAGTCGGGCAGGTTGTTGGTGCCGAAGGCGCGGGCGAAGAGCTGCAGGATGAAGGCGGCCTCGTTGCTGGCGCGGCCGGAGGTGTAGAAGACGGCCTCGTCGGGGGAGGCCAGCGACCGGAGTTCCCGCGCGAGGACGGCCACGGCGTCGTTCCAGCTGATGGGCTCGTAGTGCTCACTGCCGGGCCGCTTGATCATCGGCTCGGTGAGCCGCCCCTGCTGGTTGAGCCACATGTCCGAGCGGGTGGCGAGGTCGGTGACGCTGTGCTCGCGGAAGAAGTCGGCGGTGACCCGGCGCGTGGTGGCCTCGTCGTTGATGTGTTTGGCACCGTTCTCGCAGTACTCGTTGCGATGCCGCCGGCCGGGGGCCGGGTCCGCCCACGCGCAGCCGGGGCAGTCGATCCCGCCCACCTGGTTCATGGCCAGCAGGTCCACGCCGGTTTTGCCCGGGGAGGTCTGCTTGAGGGAGTACTCCAGGGCGTGCACGACCGCCGGGACTCCGGCCGCCCACTTCTTCGGCGGTGTCACGGAGAGGCTGGTTTCCGGCTCCTCGCCGGGCGGATTCTGCATCGGTTCGCCTTTCTTCGTCCGGTACGCGGTCAGCCGACGGGCCAGTGGGCCACCCGGCTCCTGGGCGGTTCCGGCTGATCGTGCTGGACGCGGCCGTTGCGGATGGTGCCCCGCCAGGCCCCGCCCTCGTGCCCCAGTCCCTCGATGAAGTGCTTGAAGTGCGTGAGTTCGCCGCGTACCAGTCGGGCGGTCAGCCGGGCGGCGCGGGAAGAACGGGTGAGGATTCTCGCGGCTCCCCGCGGTTCCAGGAGTATGCCGACGGTGACCGCCGTGCCGCCGGACCCCGTAGGTCTGAACTCGACCTCACCCTGGTGGGAGGGGTTCTGCTCCAGACCACGCCAGGCCAGGTAGGCGTCGGGGTCCTGCTCGACGATCTCGACCGGGAAACGGTGGCGCAGTGGCCCGTGCCCGATGGTCCAGACGGTCACCGTGGGCCTGATCTGCTCGACGCCCTGCACCAGGTGCGAGAAGCGCGGGAAGGCCTTGAACTGCGTCCACTGGTTGTAAGCCGTCGGCACGGGCACCGCGATCTCGACCGTCTCCTCGACATGCCGTTGCGGCAGCGGACGTCGGCGGGTGACGCCGTCCTCGCGCGTCCCCGGCGTGTTCGGCACGGCGTGCTGGGCGTCGTCATCGAGCGCCATCGTGGTCTCTCCTTGGGTGCGGGAGCCGGGCGACCGGGTACCCGGCCTCCTCTCGTGCGGCGTGGCTCCTCTCCCGGTGCCCACATCGCGCGATTCGAGTCGTCCCGGTGCCGTCCGTCCTCCGTGTCGGCAAGCCTCTACCTGTCGCATCAAGGGCCCCTCTGGCCTCAGCCCCCGACGACAATCACATTGCCTGCCCTACGAGCCACTTTCCCGTCGGGCGGGACCATGCCGGGATCGGGCAGCAGCGAATCACCCGTTTGCTTGCCGACGCCGGCAGTCGCCCCCTCGTGCAAGCCACCACCGTGCACGCCGACGCCGACGCCGACGCCGACGCCGACGCCGACGCCGTGAGGTCGTGCCGCTGACGTGAGGCGGCGGGCCGATTGTGACAGAAGGATCAAGCCAACCGTTGGGTGATCAAAAATTCAGCTCGGGCCGGTCCCAGACCAGGGCGGGCGGGTTCGCCGCGGTGGTTCCCGTACGCAGCGCACCGACCCTGCGGTAGAAGCCCTCGGCCGGTGGACGCGATGCCACCCGGACACGCCTGAGCCCCGCCGCGCGCGCCTCGCTCATCATGTGCTCGACCAGGAGCCGCCCGATACCGCGTCCCTGCGTCCCGTTCTGGACGAAGAGCAGGTCCAGATCCGGCGGCGCGAGGACCAGCGAGTGGAAACCGACTACCCGACCCGGGGCGGCATTGGCATCGGCGTCGACGGCCACGAAGACGCGGTGACTCTCGATGTCGTCGGGACCGACGCGGTGGCCCGAGACCATCCCGGTGGGCACACCGGACCTCCACGTCCTCGACGGCTCGGCCCGACAGGTCCACGGCGCCGACGTCGCAGTCATCGTCACGAACGGCCGGGTGACCGGCCCGGCCGTGGCCTTCGCCGGACAGCAACGGCTCCCTGTCGTCGACCGCCAGACCCTGGCCGTCTGGGCAGCCGGCTCATGCCCCCTCTGGACTCTCTCAGACGCCTCCGTGACCGCTGTTCGAGGGAAGACGGAGATGAAGCATCACCGCTCACCCCCGTGTCGTGGTCACCACGCGCAGTGCCATCATCCGTCAGAACCCGACGTCGGGCCCCCGGTAGGTCGGCGGTCGCCGTGCCCGGGTGGCCTGTTCGTACGCGTAGGCCAGTCGCAGAAGAGTCGGTTCGCTCCAGGCCGTGCCCATGAAGGTCAGGCCGACCGGCAGGCCGAAGGCGAAGCCGGCCGGGACACTGACGGCCGGGTAGCCGGCGAGGGCCGCCGGGGTGGAGGAGCCTCCGCCGTGGGCGTCACCGCGGATGAGGTCGATCTTGGCCGGGGGACCCGAGGTCGGCATGACCAGGGCGTCCAGGCGGTGCTCGCGCAGTACGGAGTCGATGCCCTCGGCCCGGGACAGGCGGTGGTTGGTGGCGAGGGCCTCGCGGTACTCACGTTCACCGAAATCCAGCTCCTCGACGAGCTCCAGGCCGTCCTGCTGTACGTACCGCAGTTCCCGACCGGCGTGTTCGCGGTTGAACTCGATCAACTCGGGCAGGCTGCGCGGGTGTCGGCCGGGCGCGGCGGCCAGGTATCCGTTCAGCGCCTTCTTGATCTCGTAAGCCTGAACCACCATCGAGCTCGGCAGGTCTTCGAGGCGTTCGGCCGTGGGGATGTCCGCAGGGTCGATGACCGTCGCCCCCGCCCTGCTCAAATCCGCGATCGCCCGCTCAGCGATCTCGTCGGCGTGCCGGTCGTAGCCGAAGTACACGGTGCGTGGTACTCCGATTCGGGCGCCGCGCAGGCCGTCGGCGTCCAGGAAGCGGGTGTAGTCGCGGTGCCGGTGACCGCGGCCGGCCCGGGTCGCCGGGTCGCGTGCGTCGGGGCCCGCCAGAACGCCCAGCATGACCGCAGTGTCGCGGACCGTCCGTGCCATCGGCCCCACGCTGTCCTGGCTCGGCACGCCGGGGATGACCCCGCCTCGCCCGACCAGCCCGACCGTCGGCTTGAACCCGACCAGGCAGTTCGCGGAGGAGGGGTCGAGGATCGAGCCGTTGGTCTCGGTGCCGATGCCCGCGACGGCCAGGTTGGCCGCCACAGCGGCGCCCGTGCCGGAGCTGGACTCGTTCGGGGAGCGGTCGAGTTTGTAGGGGTTTCTGGTCTGACCGCCCCTGGCGCTCCACCCGGCGTGATGGACGAGAGACATGCCGCCCGCCCATTCGCTGAGGTTGGTCTTGCCGAGGATGACGGCCCCGGCCTCGAGCAGGAGGGCGGCGACGGTGGCGTCTGCGGTCGGCCGCAGACCCATCAGTGCGAGCGAACCAGCCGTGGTGTGCATGCGGTCCGCGGTCTCCACCAGGTCCTTCAACAGGACGGGCACGCCGTGCAGTGGCCCGCGAGTCCCCCGCAGGGCGTCGAGGCGCCGTGCTTCGCGCAGGGCGTCGGGATTGACCTCGATCACCGCGTGCAGGAGCGGGTCGACATGTCGGATGCGGTCGAGGTAGTAGCGGGTGATCCGCTCGGCATCGAGTTGCCCGTCGGACATCCGGCGGTGCAGCCCGGCTATGCTCAGCTCGTCCAGTTCACCGGGGGTGGTGTCGGGCGGCGGCGGAGCGGAAGCCGAAGCCGGGTTCGTGCCCAGCCAGGGCGTCGCAGCGGCGGCAGCGCCGAGCGCGAGCACGCTGCGGCGTGTGGTGGACGAATCGGGAGTACTCATGTGCAGCACGGTAGGGGTGTGGGCCGCTCGGTGCGCTGGGGCTGCCACCCGGTTCCGGCCGGGTGTACTCCCTACAACACGGCACGCGCACACCCGAGTTGCGGAACGGCCCGGCCGTGAATGTGCTGCTGCTTCGAAGGTTGATCGTTCGGCAGGTCGCACGGGTCCGCTCTTCGGGCGGACCCCGAAGCCGATCTCACTGCCGCTCGCGCAAGCCTGTACCCGATGATCCGTTGCGAGAACATGCCCCCGTGATCGACCACCGCGACGCGCGTCGTGCCGGTGAGCCCGGGCCGCGGTCAGATCATGCACGGCCCCGGGCAGCGCGTCAGCGAACCGGGAGATCGCACCCTGATTCCTCACGCCTCGTCAAAGGTTTCGAGCAAGCGCTCGTACGCCGGCTTCGGCCGCATGGCCTCGTCCCACGGCAGGGAATCGGCCGTGCGCGGAGGATAGACCTTGGTGTCGGCGGTGGAACCGTACCGGTCGGTGAATCCCCATGTGGAGAACGATGTGCAGTTCGGCTCCTCCAGGCAGACCCGCAGCTTGCCCGCCATTTCATCAGCCTGGGTCTGCTGCCCGTCCTCCTCGTCCTCACCTACGGAGACGTCCATCTCCGACACCCGCGCCTGAACCCCGAGCTCCGCCAGATCCCGCACATGGCTGCGGAAGGTCTCCGGGTCGATGCGGTCGCCGGGCGCATACTCATGGTTCTGGAAGCCCACGCCGTCGATCGGTACGCCGCGTTCCTTGAGCCGCTCGACCAGACCGTAAAGGGCGTCCCACCGCTCGCCTTCCTCCTCGACCCCGTACTCGTTGAGGAACAGCCGTGCCTTCGGATCGGCCCGGTGGGCGGCCCTGAACGCTTCGTCGATGTACTCCTCGCCCATGGCCTCGAACCACGGGCTCTGCTCGGAGCGCAGGCCGAGATCCCCGTTGGTGTAGCTCTTCTCGTCGTCGGACATGGGCTCGTTGACCACATCCCATTCCGCGACCGCTCCCTTGAAGTGCCCGGCGATCATGGCGATGTGCCGCAGCATGGTCCGGCGCACCTCCTTGGAGTCGTCGTTCTCCCTCATCCAGTCGGGCAGAGCCTCGTGCCAGACAAGGGTGTGCGCGTGCACCTTCATTTCGTTTGCGCGGGCGAATCGCACGAGTAGGTCCGCGTCGCGGAAGTCATAGACGCCCCGGCGCGGGTGGAGGAACTGTGGCTTGAACGCGTTCTCCGGAGTGAGCATGGAGAACTGGCTCCCCGCGAGCGCCCGGTAGCGTGCGTCGGTGAGCAGCGGGTTCTCGGCCAGAGCGGTGCCGACGTCGAACGGCCGCCCCACCTCTGCGGCTCGCGCACGCAGCGAGTCGTCGGACTGCTCCTGGCGTAGCTGCGGCGCCTCGATCACGCGGAGCGAGCCGCCGCTCTCTGCCCGCGCGATCAGCTGCGTCAGACGCCATCCCTCGCGGCGCTCGTCTTCGCCCGCGTCCGCTTCCAGACCGAACCAGACCGTGCCCTCGGCGAACACCCCCGGGTCCTGCACGGTTCCCAGCCGCCGCCCGTCAGCTTTCACGCGGAAGGTGTCACCGATGCTCGACACGGCCAGCGTCACCGTCCCGGAGCAGCCACAGTCGAAAGTCTTGGAGATGGCCGGATCATCGCCCTCGCCGTCCCAGATCTGTGCCTTCACTCGTCCGTCTGCGGTCACACCGACGCGGAGTGAGGGCCGCTCCTGCCGCCACTCGTCGTAGATGACCGGTACACGTCCGTACAGCCGCAGCCAGGAGTCGCCGTCATCATCACCCACACCGGACATGCGCGCAGTGACGGTGAAGTCGCCATCAGACCTGAGATGCGGGCCGGCCAGGTTCAGCGGGGGATTGGGCTGGCCGCCGGAGGAGTCCTGCTCCACGATGTGCCGATCCAATGCGCTGACGCGCAGGATGCCGTTCCGCGCGGTGGTGCCCGGCATCTGCCTCCAGTCGTGACTCCGCAGCAGGTCTTCGACGTTTCCGCCGCCCGCGCCTTCGCCCTTCCCCGTACACCCGGCCGCCACCGCCATGACGAGCATCACGGCGGTCAGCCGCTGCCACGTCCCCCCCCACCAAGGCCCACGGTCCCTCTGCTCTCTTGTGCGAGACGAGATCAACGTCTCGAAACCGGGCCACAGTTCATCACACGTGAGGTACGGGGGTGACGAGCTGGGCCGGGTCTGGAACAAGCAGGGGGACATGACCTGTTTCAGGGCAGACAGGTCACCGGTGGCTGCCGGTCAACGCGCGCCGCATCCGGGGCAGGAGGCCCGTTGGCTCAAGCTCACGGTGCGGACAGAGCACTATCCGGCTGCACGGGTGGCCGTGTCAGCCTCAGTTCCGGCGTCACCCAGAGCGCCCACACCGCGACCAGCCTCGCCGCGCGGCAGCTCCACAGCACCGGGGACCACCACCCGCTCGTCGGCGCCCCGCCCTTTCCCTGGCTCGACCGCCTGTTCACGAGGCTCGCGCCAGGAGACGACAGGTGACGAAAGGGCTCCTACGGCGAACGCGCCGGCCGGCACCGGCCGCCCTTCTCGCGTACGGAAACCGTACGGTTCACACGACGTGGACCGGGTGGCGGACGACCGCGTCGAACAGGTAGCCCTGCGTGTTGGCGGCCGTGGCGTCCGGCTGCGTCCGTCCGGTGCTGTCGGTGGCCCGGGCCAGCAGGGTGCGGGGGCCGGCGGCCGACGGCCGCCACCGGGTGGACCAGCGGACCCAGCCGTCCCGGCGCGGCCTGTCGTGCAACCGGGCCTCGCCCCAGGTGGTGCCGCCGTCGGTACTGACCTCGACCCGGACGACGCCCCCGGCCCCGGACCAGGAACGCCCGGTGAGCCGGTGCGTGGTGCCCGCGGGCAGGCGCGCCTCCCAGTTGAGCTCGAAGGCGCTCTTGACGGTCTGCCGGGTCAGCGGGGCGCTGCCGCCGGCCGGGTGGGCGTCCCCGAAGAGCCGGTAGAAGTCGGTGTTCCAGGGTGAGTAGAGGGGCTGCGCCGCCACCTCGATGTCACCGATCCACTTGATGGAGGCGATGCCGATCCAGGACGGCACCAGAAGCCGCACGGGGTGCCCGTGGTCGGGCGGCAGGGGTTCGCCGTTCATCTCGTGGACGAGCAGGACGTCGTCGAGGGCCTTGGACAGCGGCAGCGGACGGCGGACCCGGCCGAGGTCGGCCCCGTCGGCGGTGGAGTAGGGGGCGTCGAGACCGCGCGGCATGACGTCCACGGCGCGCCGGTCCAGGCCGGCCCGCCGGAGGACGTCGGCGAGGCGGACACCGCGCCAGCGGGCGGCGCCGATCGCGCCGAGCGTCCAGGCGGTGCCGCTGACGGACTGGCCCTGCTGGGAGGTGAACAGGCTGCGCCCGTTGCCCGCGCACTCCACGAACGCGCTGTGTGAGACGGCCGGGAACGTCTTCAGGTCGTCGAGGGAGAACTCGACGGGACGCCGGTGGCGGAGGCCGTCACCCCAGACGATGAGCGACCAGTCGGCGGCGTCGAGGACGGGCGTCGTGGTGTGGTTACGGACGAAGAAGCGCTCGTTGGGGGTGTGGTAGCCGGTTCCGGCGAGGGCGGCGAACCGGGTCTCGGCGTTGGTGCCGCGCACGGTGAACCACGCCTCGGGCAGGGGCTTGACGATCCCGGCCGCGGTGACGGCCCGGCCGGCGGCCCGCGCGAGGGGGCCCGGCGCCGCGGAGGCGGCGCCGGCCAGTCCGGCGGCCGCCAGGAGACGGAGCATGTCACGGCGGGCGACGCCGTCGGCGCGGGCCTCGCCGGCCAGCCACTGGCGGAGTCTGCGGCGGTCGTGAGCGGTTTCGGAGGGACGCATGGCGGCCTGCCTTTCGCCCGGAGCACGACCCTTGCCGGAGCACGGGCGATGCGTCGGGGACGCGGAGAACGGGGGAAGCTCCCGGGGCGGAGAGGCGCCCGGAGAGGCGCTCGGCACCGGCGCGGTGCGTCCACCCGGCGGACGGACGGGAACAGCGCGGCGCGGATCAGACGGTGTGGATCAACAACAGCCGTGGAGCACGAGCACACGGGACCGCGGGGCGGTGGTGCGGCGTCGGCTGGGGACCATGGCGCCATGCTACGAGAGCGGCGGCGCGCGTGGGCCGGAACCGGCGGACTCGCCCAGCGGCTCCGCCGGTTCCGCGCGGTCGGCTTCTCCGTCCACGCGGTCATCGTCGCAGACCGTCCGGGGCACGTGCTGCCTGACGAGGCACTGGTTGCCCGCCGCCGAGGGTCCCGCCGCGCCGCCCCTCCGGTAGCGCCGCGGCCGCAGCCGCGCCCCGCAGGCCCAGCCTGCCGGCGTCCCGGCCGGCCGCTGACCGCCCCCCGGCGGGGGCGTGGCGAACACACCCGACCCGCCCCTGCGGCCCCGCCGGGACTCCGGCCGACAGGAAGGCGTTCCACCCGCGTGCGAGAGCCTCCGCCGCGCCGTAGCTCAGC
Source organism: Streptomyces sp. BK208 (assembly GCF_004364245.1). Taxonomy (GTDB): domain Bacteria; phylum Actinomycetota; class Actinomycetes; order Streptomycetales; family Streptomycetaceae; genus Streptomyces. The sequence continues at coordinate 233,066 of NZ_SOAV01000013.1, forward strand.
AGACCGGGCAACGTGCCGTCGCGCCGGTTGGTGACGACCAGCGTCGGGCGTGTGGTGCCCGAGGCGTCGGGACGCAGCAGGTATCCCGGCATGGGCGTGTCCCGTACGGGACTTCGAGCCGGACGTGGCTGCCGTGGGACGCGGCGACGAACCGGTCCCAGCAGGCTCGGTGCGCGCGGAAGGTGGGGAGGAACACCTACTGGTCGGCCATGCCGTCGATGAAGACCAGCGCCTTGCCGTAGTACTGGGATGCGGCCATCAGCGCTAGCGCGCCGTGTCGACCTGGCCCGCCTCCAGCGCCTCCTCGCCGCGCGCGGCGAGATCGGCGCCCAGCCCGGTCCAGGCGTCGAACCAGCTGTCCGGATCGCCGTCGGTGATCCGGTCGCCCGTCGAGAGGGACCGTCGAGAGCACCAGGCCGACGTCCCCGGCCCCGCACGCCGTGGCGCCCAGCATGATGCGGGCCTCGTAGTCGAAGTCGGCATCATGGAACAGACTGCCCGGTGCGGCGATGCGTCTGCGTCCGTCCATCCGCGCTCCGGCGTGGCGCCACAGTGCCTGCCGTGCCCCAACCGGACCGGGGCCCCGGCCGGCCGACCGCCGCGGCCACCGCTCAGAAGAAGAACTCCGCCCTCTTGACGATGGTCCCGGCCCTGCCACCCCGCCCGCCCGACGGCTTCCCCCGCGCGCACCGGTCTCCCGCGCCCGGTCACCGACTTATCTCGTCTGGTTGACGATATCTACGTCCGCCAGTTATCGTCGCACTGACGAAATCGAGGGGGTCCGTCATGGCCGACATCACCCGGCGCTTCGGATGGCGCCATCTGCGCTCCGCGCCCACCGCCCACATCCGCCACCACAAGCGCGGCCGGCTCGTCCACGACGGCCGGGGACTCAGCTTCTGGTACCGGTCGCTGTCGGCGGCGCTGTCCGAAGTGCCGGTCGACGACCGGGAGCTGGCCATGGCGTTCCACGCCCGGACGGCCGACTTCCAGGACGTCGCCGTGCAGGCCACCGTCACCTACCGGATCAGTGACCCGGCCGAGGCGGCGAACCGGCTGGACTTCTCCGTGGACCCCGACAGCGGGAGGTGGCGCGGCGCCCCCCTGGAGCAGATCGCCACCCTCCTGACCGAGACCGCGCAACAGCACACGCTGGACGTGCTGGCCCGCACCCCGCTGGCCGTCGCGCTGGTGGACGGCGTCGCCTCCGTGCGGGAACGGGTCGCCGCCGGTCTCGCCGCCGAACCCCGCCTGCCGGCCACCGGCATCGACGTGGTCGCCGTACGCGTCGTGGCTATCCGGCCGGAGGCGGAGGTGGAGCGCGCCCTGCGCTCCCCGGCCCGCGAGCAGATCCAGCAGGAGGCGGACCGGGCCACCTACGAGCGGCGGGCCGTCGCCGTCGAGCGCGAGCGTGCCATCGCCGAGAACGAACTGGCCAGCCAGATCGAACTGGCCAGGCGCGAGGAGCAGTTGGTCGACCAGCGCGGCACCAACACGCGGCGCGCGGCGGAGGAGACGGCGGCGGCGGACGGCGTACGGACCGAGGCCGAGGCGGCCCGCACGGTCCGCTTGGCCCGCGCGGAGGCCGAGGCCGCGCGCGCGACGGGCGCGGCGCGCGCCGAGGCCCAGGCCGCCTGGCTACGGGTGCACGGCGAGGTCGATCCGGCCACGCTGCACGCCCTGGCGGCGACCCGGCTGGCGGAGAACCTGCCGCGGATCGAGAGCGTCACCCTTGCCCCCGACGTGCTGACCGGGCTCCTCGCCAGGATGGGGCGGCCGGAAGGTCGGGCGGACGCGTGAGCCTGGCCCCGCGGGCGGTGCTCGTGCACCGCAGGACCGAGTACGAGGAACTGCTCGCCCGGCACGGGACGCACGGGCAGGCGGCGTTCTTCCTCTCCAGCCGCGGCCGCTCGATCGACGAGGTGGCCCGCCGCCACGACGCCACCCTGGGGGCGCTGCGGGAGGTGGCGTCGGCGGTGCCGCCGACCTGGCGCAGCACCAGGGTGGAACGGGCGGACCTGGACCGGTTCCTGTTCGCCCCGGAGGACGTGGTGGTCGTGGTCGGCCAGGACGGCTTGGTCGCCAACACCGCGAAGTACCTCTCCGGGCAGCCGGTGGTGGGCATCGACACCGATCCGGGACGCAATCCGGGGGTCCTGGTCCGTCACCGCTGCGCCGACGCGGCAGGTCTGCTGCGCGCCGCGACCGCGGCCCGGGACGGGGGCGGCGGGGCGGAGGAGCTGACCATGGCCGAGGCGGTCGCCGACGACACCCAGCGCCTCCTGGCGCTGAACGAGATCTACCTGGGGCCGCCCGGCCACCAGACGGCCCGTTACCGCCTGGGCACCGGGACGGACCCGGGCGAGACCCAGGCTTCCTCCGGCGTCCTCGTCGGCACCGGCACCGGCGCCACCGGCTGGCTCCGCTCCCTGTGGCTGGAGCGCGGCGCCACCGGGACGATGCCCGCGCCACGCGATCCGCGACTGCTGTGGTTCGTGCGCGAGGCCTGGCCTTCGCCCGCGACCGGCACCTCGAGGGTCTCGGGTGAACTGGGGCGGGGACAGGCGCTGCGGCTGACCGTGGAGTCGGACCGGTTGGTGGTCTTCGGGGACGGGATGGAGGCCGACGCCCTGGAGCTGACGTGGGGCCAGAGCGTGCGGGTGGGGATCGCCGCGGCGTCACTGCGCCTGGTGACGTGAAGGGCCCTGTCCGCGGGTCACCGGTGACCGGCTGGGGGGGGCGATCGCGGTCGGCGCGGCACCGGGACGCGGAGCCGTCGCGCGCGTGAGACGCCCGGACCGCCGGGGGGCCTGCGGTTTCGGGCGGGAGCGGAGCGTCACCGGACGGCGGGCGCGCCAGGGCCGGCCGTCCGGGCGAGGCCGAGCGGCACCGAGGCGGCCAGGCCGTGCCCGGCGTGCCGGGTCCGGCTCGTCACGCCCGGTGCGACCGCTCCTGCGACCGCACCCAGGCGGTGACTGCCTCGACCGCGTCGACCACCGCCTCGAAGCGGAGCGAGTGGTACAGGGCGAAGGCATTGTGCCCGCCGCGCAACTCGGCGTGGACGACCGGATTGTCGGACGCGTCGAGCAGCCCGTCGGCCACCTCTCGGATGTCGGCCGCGGGTACGCACGGGTCCAGGTCCCCGTGGACGATCAGCACGGGCGGCGCGTCCGGCCGGGCATGGCCCATCGGTGACGACTCGGCGCCCTGGTGCCAGTACGCGCCCAGGAAGCCGTTCAGGACGACGACGCCGCTTACCGAGGTGTCGGCTTCCTCGAAACCCGGCTGGAACGCGGGTTTGCCGGGGGTCAGTGGGGCGACGGAGCTCATGTGGCCTCCCGCCGAACTGCACGCCACGAACAAGGTCGACGGATCGGCGCCGTACTCCTGGGCGTGCTTTCGCGCCCAGGAGATCACCTCCTCCAGGTCGATCATGTGCTCGGGTGCCGGACGTGGGGTTTCAACCGGCTGGCGCTGATGGTCACCCAGCCACGGCTCGCCAGCCGGTAGTGGAGGGGGAGCGACTGGCTGTTCTTGCCACCGCCGCTGTAGTGGCCGCCGTGCACGTGGATCAGCACGGGCGCACCCTTGGGACGCGACCGGTGGTACACGTCCAGCAGGTTGTGGCGGCCCACGTCCCCGTACGACAGGTTGGCCACGCGTCGGACGTTCCAGCGGCGCCGGGGGATGGGGACGAACAGGTGCGAGCCCATGGCGCCTGCGCCGGAGCCCTTCGGCGAGGTCCGCGTCGATGGAGGCGCGCCACCCGTCGCCGAGGCCCTCGGTCGTAGCGCGCTCGATCCGGTCCCGCTCGCCCCAGGCGCGGTGGGCGATCACCGCGAGCCCGGGCAGGGTCACGACGGCCGGCCCGACGGTCGCCCAGGCGGCCGGCGAGTCGATGTCGCCCTCGGAGAAGGCCAAGTGCCGTCGGGACCAGCAGCACCCAGAAGAAGGCGGCGAACGGCAGCTCGTCGGCAGCCAGCCCGAAGAGGTAACTGGGGCGGCCCAGCGGATGCTCCCACGGCACCGGCCGCAGCGCGCACTACGTGCTGATCGCGGCGATCGTCACGGTGATCAGATATCCGACGGGCACGGCACCTCCTGGCACGGCGGTCGGCCCGGCCTGCGCGCGTACCCCCGGCGAGGGCGGCGGGCACCAGTCTTCCCTGGTGCTCGGGAAAGGCTCATTGCCGGGCCCCTCTTCGGCCGCACCGTGCCCGCTTCGCCGAACACGCCCCGCTGCGCCCGCTGTCGGAAGCACTACGGGTACGGGGTGCCAACCCCACCCCCCGATCACCTGCCAGCATGATGGCCGGGCACCGGCCGGTCCGACACCGTGGGGTGATCACCGATCAACGGGAGGACACCGTCGTGCGTACTGTCGTAGCGGCCGGCGCCGTCGCGCTCGCCCTGGCACTCACCGCCCCCACCGCCCTCGCACAGCCCGCGGCACCCCGGACCGACGGCGTGTGGCGGACGGACGGCTACGGCACCGTCGTCGTCCTCGACGGCGACACCCTGCAGGAGTACCAGACGACCGCCGTCGGCTGCCTGAAGGGCGACGCGGCCCGGCGCACCGCACCCGGCCGGTACACCGGGGCCGACGGCGACGTCATCACCGTCCGGGTCGCGGGCGACGGACACCACGCCTCCCTGAGCGTCGACGGCTCCGTGGGGCACCGCGCACTGCGACGGCTTCCGCTCCTGCCGGGCGCCTGCACCCGGCCGCTGCCCCAGGACCCGGTCACCACCTTCGACGTCTTCTGGCAGTCCTTCGAGGACAACTACCCCTTCTTCGCCGCCAAGGGCGTCGACTGGCACGCGGTACGGCAGCAGTACCGGCCACATGTGCGCCCCGACACCACCCGCGAGCAGCTCTTCGACCTCTTCAGCAGCATGGTCCGGCCCCTCCACGACGCCCACGTGGCCGTCCGTGACGGGGAGCGGGCCTACGCCGAGGTGCGCCCCGGCACCGAGGCCCCGGGCGCCGGCCTCGACGCCAGGGCGAGGGAGCTGATCACGACGAGAGACCTGCGCGACGCCCCCTACCGGCGGGAGTTCGCGCAAGGCCGCATCACCTACGCCGACCTCGCCGGCCCCGGTCGGCTCGGCTACCTGCGCGTCTCCGGCTTCGGCGGCTACACCGGCGACGACCCCTCCTACACGGCGCAGCTGCGGGAGCTGGACGCCGCCCTGGACACCGTGTTCACCGTCGACCGCGCCCACCGCCTGCGCGGTCTGATCATCGACCTGCGCGTCAACGGCGGCGGCTCCGACGCCCTCGGCGTCCACCTGGCCGGACGGCTCACGGACACGCCGTACACCGCCTACGCCAAGCGTGTCCGCAACGACCCGCACGATCCCGCCCGCCGCACCGCGCCCGAGCCCGTGCCGGTCCTCCCCTCGCCCGCGCCCCGCTTCACCGGGCCCGTCGCCGTCCTGACCGGCGGCTCCACTTTCAGCGCCGGGGAGACCTTCACCCAGGCGCTGATGGCCCGCCCGGGTCGGACGCTGCGGATCGGACAGGCCACCCAGGGCCTGTTCTCCGACGTCATGCACCGGTACCTGCCCAACGGCATGAACGCCTGGCTGCCCAACGAGGAGTTCCTCGACGCCGCGGGCCGCACCTACGACGGCACCGGCATCCCGCCCCACCTCGTCGAGCCGGTCTTCACAGCGCAGGAGTTCGCTGAGGGGCGCGACTCGGCCTTCGACCGCGCGGTGAATGCCCTGTGCCGGCGCTGACCCCGCACACGAGGACGCGGCTGCCGCGGTGACCGGATGCCGCGGTCGTTGCGCAGGGCCTGGAGGAGCCAGGGGTGCACCGGGATCAGGTTCGGCACCACCTGCCAGCCGTTGACGATCCACACCAGCCGCCAGTGCCGGTCCACCCTCGGATCGTGTACCTCTTCGAACTCCTGGACCATCCAGCCCCGGAAGCCAGTGTCAGGGGTGCGCGCGGACACCTCGGCGAAGCGATGCACAAGGTCGTCGATGACGGGTGCGGCCCGGCCGCTGAACGGGCCGATTCCCGACTCCAGGGCCGCGGGCACCGTCTGACGGGTGGCCTCCATCAGTTCCTCGCCCGCTTCGCTCTCGACGGCGAGGGGACGCCCAAACCGCGTGCTCTTCGCCCGCGTCGCCAGCCCTCCCCCTGACCGCCGTGGCCGAGGCCCATGTGCGACTCGCGCAGGGCGGCCTGCCCGGACGCATCGTCCTCGTGCCGTGAACCGCTCGCCCGTTGCCGACGGGCTCGGCGGCACGGTGCGCAGGTGCCGCCGATGCGCCTACCCCCGGCGCCCGCGCACCCCCGTCACCCGACCCAACGCACGGCAACACCACGAACCACGAAGGAAACCCACATGATGAACAGCGCTGTCCTCGGCGCCAATGGAGCCATCGGCTCCGCCATCATGCGCGAGGCCCCGCACCGGGGCCACCGCGTCACCGCGGGCGTCCGCGATCCCGAGAAGGCCGACGAACGGCACGCCGACCTGTCTGTCACCACGGGCGACGTCCTCGACCCGCAGTCGGTCACCGCTGCGGCGAAGGGGCGGGACGTCGTCGTCAGCACCGTCGTCGGCGGCGGCGCCGGCTCCCTGCGCACCCCGACGGCAAGCAGGTCGGGGGCACCCCCGACCTGCCCGACTTCCTCCTGCAGATCATGCACGCCCACGGCGACGCCCTCGACCACCACCGCACCGTGACCGACGTCGACTGGAGCAACCTCAGCCCCGCAGCGACGGTCACTCCCGGCGACCGTACCGGCGTCTATCGGACCGCCCTAGACGACCTCGCCATGGACCAGAACGGTGACCGCACCCTTTCCGTCGAGGACCACGCCGTCGCCCTCCTCGACGAGATCGAGCAGCCTCGCCACCACCGCCAGCGCTTCACCGTCGGTTACTGACCACCCACACCCCACCCCGGCTCCGCCGGTAAGGCGCCGATGGCAACCTGGCTGCGACCGGCACGCCGCCTACCGTGCACGAGCTCCGGGGCCACCAGCCCCGCTGCGATTGGGGCTTACCGGTAGTCCAGCTCGGCCAGCCGGCGCGCCAGCTTGTTGCGGACGGCCGGGATCCGTCCTACGCACGGGAGCATCGTGTTGCGGGCGGCTCGTAGAATCGGGTTCCGGGTGGTGGCGATCTTGGTCATCCGGTCGGTGAACGCGACGACCTCGGCCGCGATCGGCCGTCGCCGGCTCTCGTACTCTTCGACCCGCGCCGCCGCGATGGCGCGCCCGAGGGCGACACCGTCCTGGATGCCGGTGTTCATGCCCTGCCCGCCGGCCGGGCTGTGCACATGCGCGGCGTCCCCGGCGAGCAGCAGCCGGCCCACGCGGTAGGAGTCCGCCACCCGGTGGTGGATGCGGAATCGCGAGGACCAGGTCACCCGGTGCGCCCGCGCCTGGTCCGGCAGGCGTTCGTCGAGCAGTCGCTGCAAGAACCTCAGTTCCGGCTCCGCCGGGGCCTCGGCGCAGGTGGCGACGATACGGTAGTGGCCGCCGGGCAGCGGGGCGACGACGGTCAGACCTGCCGTGCCGAAGGTCAGCGAGACCTCGTTCGGCCCCGGTGCCCAATCCATCTCGACGTCTGCCAGTACGAAGGACTCCTCGTACGCACTGCCGCTGAAGCCGATGCCGGCCGCCTCGCGCACCGAACTGTGCATGCCGTCGGCACCGACCGCGTAGTCGGCGCGCAGAGTCTGCCCGCCGGTCAAGGTGAGGGTGACACCGTCCGCGTCCTGCGCGAGGGACTCGACCTCGTACGGCCGGTGCACATCACCGCCGAGCTCGCGAAGGCGGGCGAGCAGCAGAGCCTCGGTCTTGTACTGCTCCAGCATCAAGGTGTACGGGTATGCGGTCGGCAGCGCGCCGAAGGGGACGGTGAGCAGTTTCCTGGCTCCGTCGCGGACCGCGAACTCCTCGACCTTCAGGCCCTCTTCGACCAGCGGGGCGGCCGCACCCAACTCGTCGAGCACCTCGAGGGTGCGGGCGTGGACTACAGCGGCGCGGGAGGTGTTGGCGCCCTCGGCGAGCCGGTCCAGCAGCACGAAGTCGACGCCCTCGGTGGCGAGGGTGAGCGCGAGGGCCAGGCCCGTGGGACCGGCGCCGACGATGGCCACCCTGGTTCGGGTGGGGAGAGCGGCGGGCTGTGCGGTGGCGTTCACGGCATTGCCTCCGATTCCTTTGCCAACAGCCGTTGGCAAACAACTGTTGGCATTGAGGATGGACCCGCGTCGATGACATGTCAACACCTGTTGGCCTACAGTTGTTGGCATGACTGGGAACAGGGAGACAGCACCCGAGAACGAGGGTGCGGCGCGCCGCTCGAGCCGCACCCGGGCGGCGATCCTGGACGCGGCCAGACGGCGCTTCGCGGAGCAGGGTTACGACCGCACCACCATCCGCGCCGTCGCCGCGGACGCGAACATCGACCCGTCGATGGTGATGCGCTACTACGGCAGCAAGGAACGCCTCTTCGAGGCCGCACTCGCCGTCGACCTGCACCTGCCCGACCTCACGGCCGTGCCGCGCGAACAGCTCCCGCGCACACTGGTCCTGACCTTCCTCGACCGTTGGGAACGGGCCCCGGCGGGCGACACACTGCTACTGCTGCTCCGGTCCGCGGTGACGGCCGACCACGCGGCCGCCCGCATGCGGGAAGTCTTCGCGAGCCAGGTGGGCCCGGCGCTCGCCCCAGTCATCGGCCCGCAAGGAGCACCGGCACGGGCGGCACTGGTTACCTCACAGCTCCTCGGCCTGGCCCTGGGCCGCTACATCCTGCGCATTCCCTCTCTGACACACCCGTCTCCGGAGGAGATCGCGGACCTGCTCGCTCCGGCCGTCGCGGCAACGCTCGACTGACACCGCGACGGCCGTTCTCGACCGTGCGGAGCCGCTGCGGCTGGACCGGCCCGGCGCCAACGGCTGACTCGACCGGCCGCGTCGGGCGATCAACGGAGGTCGGGGATTGCGGCCCGTTCCTTCCGCGAAGGCGGGCCCGGACTACGGTGAGCGCCCCGCGAGTTGGCCACGGGTGCCCCCTGGCGATGCCGAATCAGTCAGTGACGGCGAGAGTCGGTCTCGCCGGTGTGGTGGCGTACTGCGGTGGAAGCCCGTTGCGTGCCGTGGAGCTTCCCGTGGCGGCTGACAGCCTCGGCGCCGGCGGCTCCGGAGCCCTATGCGGACCTCGCCGAGTTGTGGCAGGACCGACGCCCCGAACCCAAGCAGAGCTTCGAAGTGGACAGCTCCCTGAGCGCTGTGCCGGCGCAGGCGTACTTCTTGTTCCTCGACGGGGACATGGACGACGCCGTGATGGCCCTTGGCTCGGTCACGGGTGCGCGGCCCGACGTGGCCCGGGGCGCTGTCCCCTGGTTCGGCGAGGCACGCCTTCTCGGCGCGGTGAGTGCCCAGGCTCCGGACGAGGCGTGCCCGCGGACGTTGGACTACGGCCATGACCCCTCGCCGCGGCGCGCGGGTGGGCGGCCGAGGCGGGCCACCTCCTGGCCGGCGTGACCGCTGTGCGGCCCCGCTGGTACCCGCGCACGCTTGGATTGACACCCCGAGGAGAGTTAAAACAGCCTTCGGGCTGCGTACTCAGGTCGTGACGGCGGCCGGCTCGGGCAAGACCCCAGGTGCCGCGCAGAGAGCACGCGCTCCGGGCGGGCCGCGTGCTTGTGCCCGGCCCGGCCCGGCATGCCGCAGGCGAGGGCGGTGCTGAAGCGCGGGGAGCGCTCCAGGTCGGTGACGCGGTACGAGACTAAGAGCGTTCTCGCGCCGCTTCCCCGGCCCGGCGCACCCGGTAGCGGAGATGCGTGACGTCCCGGTCCTCGAGCCGCCGGACGAGTTCGAGCTCGGTGTGCTCACCACCGAGGTGCTCGAACAGTCGCCGGCCGCCTCCGAGGAGGACCGGCACCAGGTGGATCTCCATCTCGTCCAGCTGCCCGGCTCCAAGCAGCGCCTGTGCCGCCCCCGCACCGTGCACCATGACGGGCCGGTCCCCGGCGGCGGCGCGCGCCAGCCGGGCGCACTCGTCGACGTCGGTGACGAACCGCGCGTGGCCGGGTGGCTCGTCCCCGTCGTCCACGTGGTGGGTGAGGACGAAGATGGGCACGCCGTCGTGGTGGTCGCCCTGCCAGCGCCGGGCGAGCTCGAAGGTCCGCCGGCCGGAGATCAGCGCGCCGGTCGCCAGCGCCTCGCGGTAGACCTGGCCGCTCGGCCCGTCGGACTCCCGGTCGTCGAGCCAGTCGAAGAGCCGTCCGCCGTCTCGTCCCAGCTCCTGACCTGGCCGGTCGTCCGGCCCGGCGATGAACCCGTCGAGTGACATCGACATGTACAGCCGAATCGGGTGGGGCATCGTGGACTCCCTCGCTTCGCCACGCCTTCGGACCCGCGGCCCCTGCTCGGCCGACGGAGGTGCGTGTGCAAGGGAGACTGCCGACGACCGGCGAACTCATCGCACCGGCGCGCCGAGGAGGGTGTGACCGAAGATCGCGAGGACTCGCTCAGCGCACGAAGACCGCCGTCGCCACGGGCACCGCGAGCAGCAGACTGAGCCCGACCAGCGGGAGCCGGTCCAGCCACAGGACGGCGGCGAACTCGCGCAGGGTCGCGGACAGCCAGTACGCGGGGGAGGTCGGTGCGCCGACGACGTCCACGGGCACGCCGGCGCGGCGGGCCAGCAGGGTGGTGCGGTAGACGTGGAAGCCGCTGGTGACCACCGTGGCCCGGTGGCCGGGACCGGCGTGTTCCATGAGGGCCCCGCTGAAGCGGAGGTTCTGTCCGGTGTTGACGGAGTGGTCCTCCCGCACGATTCGGTCGCAGGACACTCCGCGGGCGCGCAGGTAGTCGGCCATGGCGTCCGCCTCGGAGACGACCTCGTCGTCGCCCTGCCCGCCCGAGACGACGAACGTCACAGGATCCGTGCCCGGTGCGTCGGGCACGTCGACCGCGAGGGCGCGCTCCAGCCTGCGCCGCAGCAACGGACCGGGCCGGTCACCGTCGAGCCCGGCGCCCAGGACGACGACATGGGTGGTCCCCGGAGGCGGGGTGCTGCGCCCCTGGACGATCACGTACCCGGTGAAGACGAGAAAGAGCAGCGAGAGGTACCCCGCGGCCGCGTTCACCGCGACCATGAGCCCACCCGCCGCCTCCCCGCCGACTGTGTGCAGGACGGCGTCGAGGCCGAGCACCGCCAGCACCGCGCAGCCGGCGGCGCCGGTGGCGAGCAACGGCTTCTGCGGCCCGTAACGCCGGACCAGGAGGACGGCGTCGACCAGCAGGAGCAGGCCCAGCGCGAGCCCCCCGAGCAGGGCGAGGACGGCGAGCACGGTGGCGACGGTGTGGTGGCTCTCCGCGCTGCGGGAGGACACACCGAGTCCGGCAGACGTCACCGCGAGGCAGAACAGGACCGCGGTGGAGAACCGGTACGGCGCCAGCAGGGCATGCACGAGGCCGCCCGCGGCGAACACCGCAGCGGCAAGGTACTCCGGGTACTCCAGCATGTCCCTCACCACTCCGCTCTCCCACCCGCGGGGCCCCTGGACCCGTCCCCGCCCGCCTGTCGCCGCTGCGTTCCCGACCTCGCGCAGCGGGGCGGGCCTGCTGCGGACGGCCAGCCGACATCCTCGCAGACCGGCCGTGACACGCCGCAGGCGGGCGTGCGTTGCCGCCATCGACGGAGACCGGATTACGCGGGTTACGCCGTTGCCCGGGACCGGCGTACGCCCGGAACCCGGCTTAGAGGTCCTAACAAAGACGCTGGACGTGGCGGTGGGTGATCAGGCAGGTGGCGAGGCCGAGGAATGCTTCGTGGATGTCGTCGCGTCGTTCCCAGCGGATGCGTAGGCGGCGGAAGCCGTGGAGCCAGGCGATCGTGCGCTCGACGACGTAGCGGAAGGTGCCCAGGCCGGTGCCGTGTGGCTCGCCCCGTCTGGCGATCACGGGGCGGATCCCGCGCTGCCAGAGCAGGCGGCGGTACTTGTCATGGTCGTAGCCGCGGTCGGCCAGCAACGCGCCGGGGCGACGGCGGGGTCTGCCGACCTGGCCCGCGACGGCGGGGATCTTGTCGAGGAGCGGCTCGAGTTGGGTGACGTCGTTGCGGTTGCCGCCGGTCAGGGACACCGCGAGCGCGCTTTTGGGCCCCGTCGGGCAGCCCGCACGTGTGAGGAGTCGATCACCGCCCGTTCCCAGTCCAGCTGGTTCTTCGACCTCAGCTCGTTGAGCAGCAGCTGGTGGATGTGGTCCCAGACGCCGGCCTCGTTCCAGGCAGCAAGGCGCCGCCAGCAGGTCATGCCCGAGCCGAAGCCAAGTTCTTGCGGCAGGTACTCCCACTGGATGCCGGTGTGCAGGACGAAGAGGATCCCGCACAGGGCCTGGCGGTCCGGCACCCGCGGTCTGCCCTCGGCCTTCTTCGGACCCGGCGCTGGCAGCAACGGCTCGACCAGCGCCCACAGTTCATCTGACACGATCCACGGCCGCGACTGACGGTTTCCCATACCCAGACATACGAACAGAGAGGCCGACAGCCTCATGATCAGCAGCTTTTGTTAGAGCCAGTTACGCCCGTCGCCCGGTCCAGATGCGCCAGGAGCGCAGCGGCTCAGCGACGGCGTAGATGCCCAGCCGGCCGTCACGGACCTTCCTGTCCAGATCCGACAGGGCGCCGTATGGCGCGGCGGTTCGATGCCTTCGCCGGACTGGTCCAGGTACTGGACGGCCACGAAGGCGACGAAGAGACTGTTGCGATGGGGGAGTGGCTCCCGCCGGACGACCGTGTGCAGGAGCGCGGCCGCGCTCCGGAGGGGTCCGGGTCGGATCCCTCCAGCGTCGGTATCCGGGTCTCGTCCCGCAACTGTGTAGCGGACGTAGTTCCTGCTTACTCGGCTGACGCCCGTCGGCGGCGGGGAACAGGGTTATCGGGCAGGGTGAGCACGCGAACGGACGCCAGAAGGAGTTCAGCAACAAGTCCGGGGCGGTGAATGAAGCATCATCGTCAGGATCTTCCTCGATCGTGGTCAGGTCCCGACGCGCCGGACAACCTCGCGGGCCGGAAGAGCGAACACGTCCACACCCTGGAACAACACTCGATCCGTTCGGGGCCAGGGCCTTACCAGCTCGATAGCTTCGAGCATGTCGCGCATGCAGCGGCTGCTGATCATCAGCCCGCTGGGGCGGAACACGTGTTGTCCTGGCCGGTCGGACTCCGAGATCGCAGAAGGGTCGCGGAGCGAGTCCAACGCGGTGTTGGCCGCGGGTCGAGTCACACCGGTCCGCAACGGGCCAACGCCGTTCGGTGGGGCGAGGTCGAAGTCCGTGCGGGCATGATCCCAAGCAGGTCTGTCGGCCAGTGACGTAGGGCCATCCGGTCTCGGTCGGTCACATACCGTGATGCATCCACAGAAGTTGGACCAGAACCAAAACTCATCGACAAGCGACGTCACTACTGCTCGATGAAGCCACCTGCTCCCGCTCGGGCCGGAACGGGCCGCACAGCAGGCTCCTGTGACGAAGCACGATAGCTGTCATCGTCGGCATCCGCTGGACTGCGACTTCAGTAGGCGAAGGACTCTGGTGTCACCGATGCGGCGCCCTGCCTGGCACAAGCGGCAAGCGAAACAGGGGCGAGGTCACCGCGTTCGGCTTCTGGCGAGCAGGGTGCTGAGCGGCGGCCCTCGGCGGTCACGGGCCGTATTTCCCGCGCCGTAAGCGAACCCCGCCTCCTACGATCACCTGGTACGACTGCTGGAGGGGCGGGGAATGCTTGAGAACATGGAGGACGGGGTAGCGGCAGCAACGCGGCTCGCGGATGGTGCGCCGCTTCAGAGCACGCTCGATGTCGCCCACCCCGGTGACTGGCTCGCGCTGGACGCAGCAGTGCGTGAGGTGGCCTGGCATCGCCCGCAGTTCTTGCCGGGATGGGAGCACTCGGCACCGCCGCCCGCTGAGCTGACTCACCTCGACGAGTCCCGGCTCGCACTCGCCCTCTGCCACCGCGACGGGCGGATCCGTCAGGAGGCTGTGCTCCAGTCGGTCCGGTACCCCGGCCTGCTGCCGCTGATCGTGATCCGCTGCACCGACTGGGTCGAACCGGTGCGCGAGCACGCCCGACGGCTGCTCGGTGAGGCCCTGAACGTGGGCTCTGCCCTCGACCTCGCGCCGCTCATCCTCCGCGTCGGCCGCCGCGACAGAGGCACCTTCGGCGTCGAGGCGCTCGGTCACATCCTGCGCCAGGCATCTCCCGGGCAGCTCGCTGTTCTCTTCACTGACCCCGACCGCGTCGTCCGCCGGTTCGCCTACCGGCTGGCCGTCGACGGCCGACTGTTCCGTCCCGCCGAGCTGGCCCGCGCGGCCGCCCGGGACCAGGACACCGTGGTCCAGGACCTGTGTGCCGCAGCGGCGCTCACGGCTGCGCAGGATGAGGAGGGCTACGAGGGGGTACTGCCTCCGCTGCTGTCCGCACGCAACCCCCGTGTCCGTTCGGCCGGCGTCACCGCGCTGAGACGGGCAGGGTGCTCGAAGCAGGCGGAGCCGTTTCTCAGCGATCGTTCCCCGCTCGTGCGTGCTTGTGCCCGCTACGTCGTACGACAGCAGGGTGGCGACCCGGCGGCCTGGTACCGGGAGTGGTGCACGGCACCCAACGGCCCCGAGTTGCCGCCCGGGGCGGTCATCGGGCTGGCCGAGTGCGGGAACCGCGCGGACGCCGGACTGCTGCGGCCGCTGCTCTCGCACCCGGCGGCCGGAGTGCGGGCGCGAGCCGTGGCCGGGTTGCGGGCGCTGGACTGCGCGGATGTGAAGCAGATGCGGCCGCTCCTCGACGACCCTGCCGCCGAGGTCGTCCGCGAGACCGCCACCGCCCTGCTGCCCTCGGCCAAGGAACTGCCCGCCGACTGGCTACTGGAACGCACCAGCTCCCAGCGACCGCGGCATGTCCGCGTCGGAGCGTTCCGGCTGCTCGACGCGCACGGCGGCATCGTGGCGCTACGGGCGGCGGTCCGTCTGCTCGAGGACCCCGATATGAAGCTGCGCACCTGGGCCGCGCAATCAGTACAGCGCTGGCATCCGTCCCCGGACGGTCGGCGCGGCGACGCGGAGGTGGGGGAACTGCTCGACCGGTGCCGACATCTCTTCAGCGACTTCGTACTGCGCAGGCGCAAGTGGGAAGCCAGGCTGGACAGCTGAGACTGCACCCCCGTCCAGACCTCCGCTCAACACTCGCCGCCCGGTGGCTCAGACAGCCCGCCTGCCTCGGTGACACCTATCGTGTTCTGGCTCAACGCCCTTCCTGTTGTCTGTTCGGCACCGTGACCTGCTACAGCTCGAACCGCAGGTCGACGATGTCCTTGAGTTCCACTTCGAGGCCGTGGGCGCGGCGGCCGCCGGCGCGGAAGTACACCTCCCCCAACGCCTGGGCCGCGAGTTCGCGGAGGTCGTCCTCGTCGACCCCGGCTTCCTGGGCCTGGAGGAGGCGGGCGGCGTGTGGGGCGGCAGGGCTAGGGTGAGGTCACGTGCGCGGACCTGGTCGGTGCTGCCGGCGGCGGTGTGGCCGAACCGCGTGGACCAAGTGACGGATGAGTGGCTGTGTTCACGCGCCGCGTCAGTGGTTGGACATGGGTTTGGGAGGCGTCCAGATCCACGGTCGGGTGATGTTCACGAGGTTTGTCAGCGCCGGGGTACTTGCGAGGACAGCATCGAGGTGTTCCCGGTGAAATGGTCCTGGTCATGCCGCAGATGTCGAAGGTCGAGCTGTACGCGGCGATCGCCGGTCGCCTGACCTTCAACGGCACCGTCATCGAAAACGGCACCGACTCCTACCGCCTCGCCAGCACCCGGGCACGAGCCGAGCAACCCGCCAAGGCTGGCTGACACTTACCGGTTCTGGCTCGACCACCGCCCTCACGGCCGACGGTGAAGAAGTCACTCAATCGCCGGCGCGGGCCATGAGCAACGGCTGGAAGAAGCCTGTCTCCTGCGGCATCCGCCACCGGACGTCGACAAAGCCGGCCTCAGCTGTGAGGCCGGCCAACCGGTCCTGGCTGACGGCCCAGTAGGTGGTCCGGCGGACCTGGACGTACCATTCTCCGCCTGCCGGAAGGAGTTGGAAGTGCTCCAGGTCGTAGTGCTCTCCGTCCTCGTGCCAGTGCCAGTGCCAGAGCTGGAAGGTGACCGTCCGATCTCGGTCGTCGGCGCACGCGGCGGTCCGGTGGACTTGTGGGGGCGTCGAAACGGGGGGCACGCAGCAAGTCGTCGTAGTGACGTGTGCTGACCAGTAGCAGGCCGTCCGGGCGCAGCACGCGGCGCATCGCGGCCAGAGCGGCGTGCACATCCTGCTCTGTCAGCAGGTGGGGCAGCGAGTTGTCAACGCAGACGACGACGTCGAACCGGCCGTCGGGAACGGGAGGCGTCGCATGTCGGCGGCCGCGGTGCGCACACTGAGGCCCCGGGCGAGCGGCCTCCCGGCCAGCGCGAGCGGAAGCGCGCGGGCTGAGATCGGTGCCGGTGACGCAGTGCCCGCGCAGCGCCAGACCGATGGCCTGCGTGCCGATGCCGCAGGAACAGTCGAGCATCTCGACGCCATCTCGACCGATAAGGGCGTGGAGGGCGTCCCCCTGCCGACGAATGCTGGCGTCCCAGTCTGAGGCATCGACAAACGCTGCTGCTGAACGTGAACGAAGCCAGATGGGCCCGGGCGTCATCGGTACGGTGTTCAGATGGCAGGCTTCCAGCAGGCCGCGGTCCACGAACGGCCGCACCTTGATCGCTGGTCACGTTCGAGGTTTCTAAGGCGTCGGTGAACCGGGCGGCCGCCGCGCCGCCGGGATCCCGCCGGGGCCTACCTCGGCAAACGCGAACTGCGCGCGCTGGTCGCCAACCCCTGCCTCCAGGTCTACGACGGCCCCAAGGGATTCCTGCCCTGCCACCACGAGGCGTTCACCGTGCTGTGCGACCCCGACCGCGACCGGGCGGGCGACGGCGCCCCTCGCACCCCCCTGTCACGTCGTCGGCGGTGCGCGGCGCGGCTCCTACGGCGTGGTGGACGGCAGCGGTGACAGTCCCCCGACCAGGGCGCGGGCGGCGGCGAGTTCCTCGCGTGCGGCCTGCTCGGCGGTCTCCAGGTAGGTGTAGGCGTCATCGCCCACCGGGACGCGCAACGGGGTGGGCACGTCGGCGGCGACGATGGCGAGGATCCGGACGGCCAAGTCCTGGGGCCGTCCGGTGGCGGGGTCGCCCGCCATGCCGCGCACCGCGCCCAGGGTTTCGGCGGTGACCGCGGCGTATTCAGGCAGCCGGCGGCTCGACTCGGCGAGTGAGGTCCCGTAACGGGTGGCGAAACCGCCGGGCTCCACCACGGTGACTCGCACGCCCTGGCCGGCCACCTCCGCGGCCAGCGCCTGGCTCATACCCTCCAGGGCGTACTTCCCGGCGACGTACGCGCCCAGCCCGGGGAACGCCATCCGGCCCGCCAGGGAGGAGACGTTGACGATGTGTCCGCCTCCCTGGGCGCGCATGAGCGGCAGGACCAGGCGGACCAGCCGCCAGGGGCCCACGACCAGGGTCTCCAGCTGGTCGCGCAGCTCGGCGTCGGAGACTTCCTCGACCGCGCCGAACAGGCCGGCGCCCGCGTTGTTCACGAGGACGTCAACCCCGCCCAGACGGTCGGCGGCAGCGCGGACGGCATCCTCGCACTGGGCGGCGTCGCGCAGTTCCAGCGGGAGAGGGACGATCCGTCCGGGCCAGGCAGCGGCCAGGTCGTCCAGGGCGGCGGTATCGCGCGCGGTGACCGCCACTTCGTGGCCATCCCGTGCCGCCGCCTCGGCCAGCGCCCGGCCCAGTCCCGACGAGCACCCCGTTACCAGCCAACGTCGCCCCATCGCTGCCTCCCGCACGCTCTCGACGGCCCGCGCCTCCATGGCGCCGGTCCCGGCCCGGCCCGCTCCCATGGTTGGCGCAGGAGCGCCGACGGTCATCTCCTCACGCGGGGGCGCTCCGGTGCATGCCGGGGGCGTTCGAGGGCGGGCAGGGGCCTGCGTCGCGGGGCCGCCGAGCTTTCTGGCGGCTCTCAGTATGGCGTTGCTGAGACGGTGACGTGGCGGCTCGGGCAAGAGCCGCAGGGGGTGTCGTCAAAGGACTGACCCTGCTGTTGAGCAGCACTTCCCAACTGGGAAGTGCCGTGATCTTTGGCGGCAGCAGCTCCATGGGCACAAGGTCGCGGGCGCTTCGCCTCCCGACGCCGACGCGAACCAGTGAGGCGTTACGGGCCGCCTCGTAAGCTTGGTCTCCGTACAGTCCGCCGACGACCAGCTCGACGTGAGCGAGAATCGGGTCGGTGGGGGAGTCGTCGTTCATGCCTGCGTCATTCCTTCCAGGTCGTTCAGCGAAGTCAGGTGGGCGGTGTCGCCCCAGGCGGCCAGACGCAGCCGGCGGCCGTCGCCGTTCCAGTGCGACACCGAGGCGTTCGGGACCGGCGGCAGTTCCTCGGGTGCGTCGGCGCCGATCCCGGCGAGGACGTAGCGCAGGGCGATGACCACTCCGTCGTGCGCTACGACCAGGACCCGCCGCCCAGGCGCGGCCCGGGCCAGATCGGAGACGAACTGGCCCACGCGTACGGCGACATCGGCGAAGCTCTCCCCGCCAGGCGGCCGGTAGCACCACTCACCGACCAGGTCCCGGCGGTCCGCCTCCTGCGGGGACCGGGCCCGCAGCGCCGCCGGGGGGTGCAGCTCGAAGACGCCCATCTCCCGGTCCCGCAGCCGCTCGTCGACGAGCATGTCCAGCTGCAGCCTGCCGAGCTCGGCAACACGGGCCGCCATACCCTCCCACGTCTGCAGCGCGCGCATATAAGGGGAGCAGACCACCAGGTCCGGTCCGGCCTCCGGCGCCTTTCCGGCCAGCCAGTCGCCCAGCGCGACCGCCTGCACGGCGCCCAGGTCGGACAGCGGAACGTCCCGGTCCCGGCCGGGCACCGGCACAGTGGTGCCGGAATCCTCCGCCGCGGCGAAGGCAACGTTGGCCGTGCTCTGCCCGTGCCGCACGGCCCACAGCCCGCCCAGCGCGCAGGGCGGCACCAGGGCAGTCGACGGCACCCCATCGGGCGGCGTTCGTTCGGTCATGACGTCCCTTCACCGGTCTCTCGTGCTTCGGCACGGAGCTGAACGGCGACAGCCCGGGCCTCCTCCGCCTGCTGCGCGGCTTCAGTGCGTCCTTCTTCCGCGACGATGCGGTCGAGCAGCGCAGCCTTGCGCTCGGTCAAGCGTGCACGGGCCAGCGGGTCCGGAGGCGTACGCATGTCGCCGTACAGGTGCTTGAGGGCATCGGGTACCTGCACCATCTCCTGCGCCGTGCTCAGGACCGGCAGATGGTCGGTGACGGGGTGGTCCGTCTTCCGGTGGGGCGGGATGTGCTCGCGCACCCACGCGTCGGGCCTCTGACCGGCCGTGGTGGGCGCGTACGCGGCCTCCTGCAGAGGCAGACCGCGTGCAGGGGCGCCCGGCGGAGCGGGGTAGTAAGGCTCCTGGAGGGCGAGTTGCCACTCCGCGACGGTCTCCTTGTACCGCTCGTGAGCGGACTGCTTCTCCACGTCGAGCTGTTCGCCGATGACCTCCCAGCCGGTGTGTTTCTGCAGCTCCGCCGAAAGGGCGGGGCGGGCCAGCGCGGTGCGGCCATATGCGCAGCGGTCAGCGTCGGGATCGGGCGTGTCCGTCATGCCGTCAGGCTAGGCCTGACGGCATGACGCGTCAGGCTCAGCCTGACAAGATTCAGCCCTCTTGTACGCTCCGCGCGCCGCCCTGGACAACCGCCGCGCCCGCCAGAACCCGCATCTTGCCGCCCTGCTGCACGTCCGCCTCGCCATCGGCCAGGCCCGCACCGCCGAGCGCACTGCGGCCGCCCGCTGTCTGCTGGCCGCCGGGCGCGCCTACGGCCGCATCGACCCGTCCGCCCCGGCACTGGCGTGGCCGGCGTTCCTCACCCCTGTTGACCTGTCCGGGCTGGCCGCCTCATCCACCTGGCACTGGGCCGCTATGACCGCGTCGAGGCCGCCACCGTCCAGGCCCTCCGCCCTGATCCCCACAGCGATGCGCCGCAACCGCGCGTACGGCACCGTGCAGCTGGCCGAACTGCAGCCGGCCCGCGGCGAGCGCGAACAGGCCGCGGCCACCGCCACCGGCCTCGACGCCTTTCTGCTCGACAGCCGCCGCATCACCGGCCGGCTGGCCACCGTGCGCCGCACCCTCACCGCCCAGGAGTCCCGCCCGTGACCGCGCTCGAACTCTCGACCCACAGCATTACGGCCCTCACCAGGCCGTCCAGGTCCGCCCACTTCTGCTGGAGATCTACGCCGAGGCCGCAGAAACCGACCCGTTCGCCGGCGTCGACCGCTTCGCCCGGGGCCTGGACGGCTGGAGCCGCCGCCTCGGCTGAACCTGAGTGGTCGGCCACGACCGCGACCAAGCCGTCGGCTACGCCTACGGCGCCCCGCTCCCGCCCGGCGCCTCCTGATGGGGCGGGCTGCTCATTCCCGCGCCCGTGTTCCACGCCCTGCTACTCGACCTCCCCAGCGCTGACCACAGCCCACCGCGGCCGAGGCTGTCGCAGCATGCAGGAGACGACGTTCCCCTCAGCCAGCTTGAGCTGGTCATAGAGACCGGGCAGCTGAGCACCTTCGGTGTGCAGCACCGGGTCCACCCACGCGCGGGTGGACCCGGCATGCCGCGTGATTATTCCCAGCCCGCCTCGACCTTCTGGACAGCGCCCCAGCAGTTACCCGTAAGGGTCGCTGTCGAGCCGTTCTGTACGACCGCCGTGTCGCGCACGTCCGGGTCCCAGAAGTCGACGCAGGTCACCAGGATCCAGGCAGTGCGGTCGTAGCCGAAGTTGTTGTAGCAGCTGGCCTTGCCCCAGGCACCGTCGATCCATGTCTGGCAGTAGGCCTGCGTCCCGGTACCACCCTGCTCCGTCGCCTGGGCGGGTGACACAGACAGCGCGCCGATCATCAGGGCCGAGGCGCCGAGGGCGCTTGCGATTCTCGTTCGGGTTCGCATCGTCTCCCCATTTCGTTGTCTCTGCGGCTGTTGTTGCGGACTGATGTCCACCTCTTTCCTAGCTGGTAGGAGTTGTTCGGGATCTGGCTCGGGTATTGAACAAACGGATCCCGAACAACTGAACCGAACGCGGGGGAAGGCGGATGTGGTGCCACGGGGGAACGTCCGCTGGAAGCGGGAGACGGTCTACTGCTGCGCCTGGCGGTGGGGTTGCGGAGCCTGCGGCACAGGGCCGGCAACGGGACATACCGGCAGTTGGCCGAGCCGACCTTCGGCGCAGCGCGGGACGATACCGATGCACGTCGCTGCCTCCGCGCTCTGGTCCCCACGGCTCCTGAACCCGGACCCGACTCCGAGGCCACTCCGGCTGCGGAATCGTCCGGTTCTCGTTGGCCACGCGGACATCGATTCTCCGATCGGACCCGGTCCCGGCACGCCACCGTCCACGCACTGCTGAAGGCGGGGCACAGCCGGCGCTCGGTGCAGCGGCAGCTCGGGATGACCTACCGCACCGTCAAGCAGCTCGCCGACGCCGTAACGCCGGAAGGGCTGTTCACCGGTCAGTGGCAGAACTGGCCCTCCGTCCTCGACGACTACAAGCCCTACCTTGACGACCGCTGGAACGAGGGCTGCACCAACGCCTGGAAGCTATGGGAGGAGATCGTGCCACTCGGGTACAAGGGCAGCCACCAGCGCGTCCGCGCCTACCTGCACGACAAGCGCACCGCACCGCACCCGGTGACCACCCGGCCGCCCTCACCCTCGCCGCAGGCATCGACCGCGACGCCGTCATCGCCGGTCTGACTCTGCCCTGGATCTCAGGCGTCGTCGAAGGACACGTCAACCGGATCAAGATATTCAAGCGCCAGATGTTCGGCCGCACAGGCTTCGCTCTCGTGCGGAAGCGCGTCCTCATGTCCTGGTCACCGACGACGGGAGGAACTCGATGGCAGCGGCGACGGCGGATGTGCAAGCCTTCCCCTCCCAGATGCCGACGGAGAAGACCTTGATGACCAGCGACGACGCCCTCGATCAGTTCAGACGCATCGCGCGCGAGAGGGCATTTGGCAGGCATGTCGGGTCGGACAGACTCATTCAGGCAGGTCTCGACGCGCTGATAGCCGGGGTCGAGAGCCCGTCCCTGGCCATGCTGGCGGGACTCCTCCGGAGCGAAGAGCCTGAAGCGCCAGAGCTCTTCGACCAGGTACTGGACGAACTGGGACTGCTCTTCCACCCGCCCGCGGACCCCCGAGCCGCAAAGTTGGCGATGGCCTACTGGATCGCTGGTCAGATTGCCGACGGGTCCCTGGATCCCGCCGTCGGCACTCACCTCATCTGGGCGGACGTCGCCTATGACCTCGGCTACCCCGAAGAGCTAGAACCCCTTGTGCACTGCGCGCACAACCTGGACGGCTGGGAGGAGAGCTGGGGAGTCTCCGTCGAGGAACTCAACGGAGAAGCGGTTGAGGCGGCGAAGCAGTTCCTCAGCAAGGGGCCGGGAGCCGAGGCGCGGGACTGACCAGCGGTTCTGTCCCGCTTTCTGCTACTCCTGGTCGACCACGCAGCCGTGGGCAAGGGAATGTCGGTCGCACTGGAGAGCATCATGGCCACCGACTCACCGGTCTTCGACGACGCCCGTGCCCGCATGGGTGCCGCCCTCACCCGCCTCCTCGACGCCGGCGCCGCAGCCGGCACGGTCCGCGATGACGTCAGCGGCTCCACTCCGCTGCGTGCCCTGGGCGGCATCTGCGCCATGCGCGTGAAGGAGGTGGCTCGACGAAGCCCGCCAGATCACCAGCCTCCTCCTCGACGGTCTGCGCCACAGCGCCCCCACGCGACCTGCGCCGAAAGCCGTCCGACGTGCCGTACCTGCCAGATCCAAGATGTCTCATGAGCCTTAACGAAGTCTGGAGAAGGACGGCTACCGCGCCCCGCTCGCCCGCTGGGCCAACCGGCGAGTGCTGCTGCACTCGAGGCAGGGCACCGACATGACCGCCGCGTTCCCGGAGATTCGCAACGCTGCGCGCGCAATTGCCCGGCGACGCCGGCCTGGATGGGGTCATCTGAGCTGAACGGGTGTCTCGGAACAGCGATGTCTCAGGCGGTGCACCTCTGTGGACGAGTCGCGTTCGCCTCCGACGTCTCGGGATCCGAGGGAGGTAAAGGGTCGTATGGCCATCGGCACCGCACGGATAACCTGCGCGAATGAAGCTGATTCAGCGGGCTGCTGGCGCGGTCGTCGGCTCGGCGGTGGGTGACGCGCTGGGCGCCCCCTTCGAGTTCGGCCCCCAGCGGGCGTTCTCCGCGCGGTTTCCCGCGCCTGGTGCCGGTGGCGAGATGTGCGGAGGCGGTGGCTGGGACCCCGGCGAGGCCACCGACGATACGCAGATGGCCGTCCTCGTCGCGGAGTCCCTGCTGGAACGGGGCAGGCTGGATCTGCCGGACATCTTCGCCCGCTTCCAGCGGTGGGCGGCGTCAGAACCGAAGGACATCGGCTTGCAGACGGAAGACGTCCTGACCAACGGCATGCCCTGGGACCTCGCTGCCGCTATCCATTTCCAGGTCAATCAACGAGCGGCCGGAAACGGCTCCTTGATGCGGGCGGCGACCTCCTCGGTTCACTTCGCGGCCGCTGGCCAGGAAGCCACCATGGACGCTGCGCGCCGCATCGCTGCTCTCACCCACGGAGACCGAGCGGCCTGGGAGGGTACCGCGATCTTCCACGAACTCATCCGCGCCACTCTCGAGGAAGTCGACCCTCTCGCCGCACTCCCGGACATCCTGGGCCTCATCCACCCCGGCCACCGTGGACGGTACGCCGTAGTCCTCTCGCCCGACTGGCACCCCGAGCAGGCGACCGAGTTCAACGGTGCGGTCTGGCCCTGCCTGGGCTCCGCCGTCTGGGCCCTGCGCACCACCACCAGCTTTGAGGACGCCATACGCGCCGCGATCGACCTCGGAGGTGACACGGACACCGTCGCTGCAGTCACCGGAGGCCTCGCGGGGGCGTACTACGGGCTGGACGCAATCCCCGTCCGCTGGACCCAGCCGCTCCATGTCCCTCTCCCAGGCTTCGACGGACGGGTGCTGCACCTGACAGACCTGCTGCGCCTCGCGCACCGCCTCGCGGGAGAGCCATGATGAGACGGGCACGGCAGCCCACATAAATGGGGAGCTGGTGGTGTGGGGAGCCGACTGCCCGGTGTTTGAGCGGCTGCGGCAGCGCCACCACACCCTGCAGCCCGGCGACTATGTCAGCCTGCGCGGCGGCCGCGGCACCGACTCGGACGCGAAGAACGTCATCCACCGTCAGAACCGCACCCTCATCTGGAACAACGACAAGGACACGCCTCTACTTCAACAAGCCTTCCGGCTCCCGCGCCGACGTCGACGCCTGCACCAAGAAGGCCAACGACCGCGACGGCACCGGCTGCATCACCTAGCACGGCTGACCCGCCCCCCGGGACAGGGCCGGCCGCCCGGCGGCCACCTCCGGTCCTGCGTCTGCACCATCGACTGTTGGCGGTGGGGGAGGGGGCACACCCCGTGGGCCCTGGGCTGTGACCGAGCGGCCATTTCTGCGGCCCGTCTCAGGCACCCTGACCCTCGCCCGTCCAGAGGCTCTCCACGGCCCGCGCCGGGCCGCCCACTCGGCTGACTTCCTCCATGGCCACCCGGACGAACGCCCGTAGCCGGGCCGTCTCGTGACCGGTGGGCCAGACCAAGGCGTAGTCGATGTCCGGGGAGTCCGTGAGCGGCTTGAAGACCAGGCCAGGGCGGCTGTAGTAGTGCGCGCCGGCCGCGGCCACCGGTGTCACGCCCTTGCCCGCCAGGACCAGGGAGAGCGCATCCTCCCAGTGCGTCATCGCCTGCCCGTGCGGGATGGGCCGCCCTGACGGCGTCTGCCGCGGGAAGTGGTGGTCCAGCCAGTGCGCCGGCACGTTCCCGGCGACCGTCAGCAGCGTCGCCTCCGCCAGGTCCTCGATGCTCACCGAGTCCCGCTCCGCGAACGGGTGCGCGGACGACATCAGCAGCACTCTGGGCTGCGACACCAACACCGGCCCCAGCGTCAGGTCGGGTTCGGCGATCGGAGGCTCGGTGACCTGCAGCTCGACGTCGCCTGCGCGTAGCGGACCGAAGGGGTCCGAGATCTGCACCTGGCGAACCTGGACGTCCACGCCCGGGTGCTGGCGCCCGAACACCTCGGTGATGTTGTGCAGCAGATGGCCGGTGAACGCACCGGAAAAGCCGATCCGCAGCGCGCCGGTGATCCCCCGTCCGGCCGACATGGCCCGCGCGACCGCTTCCCCCACCCCCCGCCACGCGGGCGCGAGGTCGGCCTTGAGCTGCTCCCCGATCGGTGTGAGCGTGACCTGACGGCTGGTGCGGTCGAACAGCTTGGCACCGATCCGGCGCTCCAGCCTGGCGATGGTCTGGCTGACCCGGCTCTGTGAGACGCCCACGCTCTCGGCGGTCCGCCCGAAGTGCAGTTCTTCAGCGAGAGTCAGGAAAATCTCGATCTCCTGGCGTTCCATGACCGAATCTCCCCGCGTCCTTCATGTCACCGACCTCGAACGATGAGCCCAGCGAATCGATCGTTGCACAGATCGTGCTTGTTGCGCAGGGCTCCCGGTTCGAGGCTGATCAGGTCCGTCGAACAGCCTGGAAGGACCACTCATGGCCGTCACCGAATCCGCACCATCCGCCCGGCAGGCTCAGGACGTCGCCGCGCCACCCGGGCCCGCCGCCGACGGTGCCGCCCTCGGGACACGAGAGTGGCTGGTGCTGATCACTCTGTGCTGCGCGACCTTCATGTGCGGCTTGGACTTCTCCATCGTCACCGTCGCCCTGCCCGACATCGGCACCGCCCTCGGCTTCTCCTCGGCCGGCACCCTGCAGTGGGTGGCCACCGCCAGCCTGCTGCCGTCGGCGAGCCTGCTGCCCCTGTTCGCCCGGGTCGCCGATCTGATCGGCCGCAAGCGGCTGTTCACCCTTGGCGTCGCCGTCTTCACTCTGTTCTCTCTGGGCGCCGCCCTCGCCGACAGCCCCGGCATGCTGATCACCACCCGCATCGGCCAGGGCACCGCTGCCGCGATGATCGCCCCGTCCGCCATCGCCCTGATGACCGGCTACTTCCAGGAAGGCCCCAAGCGCGCCCGTGCGCTCGGCCTCAACGGCGCCGTGATGTCGCTGGGCTTCGTGCTCGGCGCGCTCGGCGGCGGTGTCATCACCAACGGCTTCAGCTGGCGCTGGACCATGGTCGTGCTGTGTGCGATGGGTGTGCTGGCGCTGGCCGGCGCGCTGGCCCTGCCGTCGATCCACCAGTCCGGTGCGGCCCGGCGCATGGACATCCCGGGTGCCGTCCTGGCGACCCTCGGCCTCTTCGGCCTGGTCTACGGCATCTCCACCGGCGGTGACGAGGGCTGGATCCGCCCCTCGGCGCTCGGTCCGATCATCTGCGGACTGGTCCTGTTGGCCGTGTTCCTGCTGGTCGAACGACGCCACCCGGAGCCGCTGGTGCCGCTGTCCGTACTGAACCGGCGCTGCGTCAAGTGGTCGGGGCTTCTCGGTGTCATCACCTTCGGCATGTGCGCCGGCACGACCGTGCTGCTGAGCCTGTACATGCAAGACGTGCTGGGCTTCACCGCCCTTCAGGCCGGCCTGAGTTACCTCGGGGAGGGCGCCGCCGCGACACTCGGCGGCATGTACGTCGCCCGGCTGCTCGGCCGGTTCGGCGGGGTCAAGGTACTGGCCGCGGGCCTGTTGATCCAGGGCGCCGGCACGGTCGCGATGTTCACCCTGCCCGCAGACGTGAACCTGACCGCCCTGCTCGTCACCTCGTCGGTCATGGGGCTCGGACACGTCTTCAGCGTCGTCTCCTTCATCACCGTGATGACCACGGGCGTCACCGAGGAGGACCAGGGCGTCGTCGGCGGCCTGTCGCAGCTGCCGCAGTACGTGGCCGCGATCGGCGTCTCCGGGCTGAGTGCGATCGCCGCCGCCCGCACGGGCGCCCTCTCCTCCGGCGCCGTCCCGTCCCGCGCCGACATCCTGGGCGGACTGCACGCGGGCATGGTCACAGCGGGCGTCGTCGCCCTCGCGGGCGCCCTGCTCGCCGGCACCGTACTGCGCAAGCGGACGACAGCGTAGGCCATCCCGTGCCCGGCACACGGCACCGTCCGCGCACCCGGCGCGGCCGCCCACCGCCACGCGGCGGGCGGCCGCGCCTCCCGTGTCAGAGCCGCACCCCACGCTTTCTACCGCGAGGAAACCAACCATGAACGACAACCGACTGCGCAGGCCCTCCGCCGTGTGCACCCTGCGCGTGGGTGAGCTGAAGGTCAGCTACGTGCCCGACGGGGCGATGCTGCTGAAACCGGCCGGCACCCTCCCCTCAACCGTGGACCGCCAGTGGAGCAGATACGGCAACTACCTCAACGACACCCACCGGCTGGTCGCCAACACCGGCGGCCTCCTCGTCGAACTCGGCCCGAGGGCTCTGCTGATCGACGCCGGTTTCGGCCCGCACGCGGTACCGGAAGACCCTGACCACCCCTACCGGGGTGCCGTGCACGGCGGCTCGCTGCCCGGCAACCTGGCCATGCTCGGGCGGTCGCCGACGAACATCGAGACGGTGGCTTTCACCCGCCTCCACACCGACCACACGGGCTGGGCCGGCGTCGAACCTCCCCTGTTCACCCGGGCCACCTTCGTCATCCCGAAAGTCGAGTGGGACCACCGCGACGCCGCCGCGACGGCCCTCGAACCCCGCGCCCGACTGGTACTCAACGGCGACGAGATCTTCCCCGGTGTCCACGCGCTCACCCTGCCCGGCCACACCGCGGGCCACACCGGCTTCGTCATCGCCTCGCACGGCACGCGCCTGCTCGCCTTCGGCGACACCCTGCTCTCGCCCCTCCAGATACGACACCCCGAGTGGTCCGCAGTCTGCGACGCGGACCCCACCCAGTCCGAGTGCCACCGCCGCCGTCTGATCACCGAACTCCTGAGCCCGGGCACCCTCGGCTTCGGCATCCATTTCGCGGACGTGGTCTTCGGCTGGGTCCGGCCGCACGGGAAGGGTGCCGCCTGGCATCCTCTGTGACCCCGGTGCCGTGAGTGGCCGTTCGGCAATCGGCGGTGCCCAGCAACCGTGACGCCATCCGCTGCGACTGGCTGGGTGCTGCTGACCCACCGGCGCGCACGGCCCCGACCTGGCCTGCCACTGAGGCTCGCGCCTGACCACCTGGGCCGCCGACTGTATGGGCCACAACGAGCTCCTCAACCGTCCACGTCTACGTCGGGCAACGGGACGGACCAGTAGAGACGGCCCTTGGCCAGCCCCTCCCCATCAGGGCGCATGCCGCTTACTTGGCGTACCTACCGGGTGCCAGCAGTACGACCAGACGTTGCTCAAGGCAGGTCTTCTGGTTCGGTTGAGGTGGTGGCCCACCGGGCGGCCAGGGCGGTGTGGAAGGTGAACATGGTCTTGTCGCCGGCTGCGGCGATGTCGACCACGACCAGGCCGGGTTCGGACACGTGTACGTCGTTGATCCCTTCCATGACCGGCACGACGCCGAGTCTTTTGGGCGGCAGTTCTCTTTCGCTTCGCATTCACCCCCGCGAGGTCCTCGTCGCACGCTCCCCGCCCGACGCACGCCTCTCGGGTGAGAACCTCCTGCCACAGTCTGGTCGTGGAAGTGACAGAAGGGGAAGCCTCAGCCCAGTTTCTTCCACACGATGACACCGATCAGCACGATCAAAGCAATAGCGCCGGCGACACCGGCCGCCTGGCCTTCGAAGAGGTACTCCCGAGCGAGGTACATTACGCATTCCTTTCCTGACGGCGCGCACAAGCGGGCTGGCGGGCCTCCGGGACAACGATGAGAAGGGCCTACCCGCGTACTCGCATACCCGCCGTGGTCAGAGTTCCGCGTGAGGACCAGCACAATGAAGACCTCGTTGATAGTCTTTTCTTTGTCGGGAGGGAGTGGCGCCCAACCGGCAGACCAAGGCAAGAACAGCGAAAGAGAACAAGGAATGAACCAGTAGCGATACGCCATTGGAAAGCGCGACGAAGAGGGGTTCTACCCCGTCACCGTCGACCAGACCCCGGCCGGAACCGTCCACCGCCGTCACGGCAGCTGGTACGCGACCATGCCCGGCCACCCCGCCCAGCGCGCCGCCGACAGACACCAGGCCGCCGCCCACCTCGTCACCCTCCTCGAGCAGGGCAAGCGTCCCACCCTCCCCGCACAGGCACCCGTCACCCCCGCCAGCCTGATCCACGGCCTCCGGGCAACCCGCTCCTACTCCCACCTCATGCCGAGGGTGCGCCTGAACCTGACCAACCTGGTCCGGGCCACAGAGGCCATGGCCCGGCTCGCGCAGGTGGGGATGGACCCCGCTAGGGCTACCCCGACGCGGACCAGCCGTGGCTGATGGGGTGCCGCTTCGGGTCCCCCCTGCGGGGCCGCAAAGGCGACAACACACCCCGCTCCCTCACCCGGCACCCCGGGTGCAAGCCCGTCGCCGACCATGCAGCAGCACTCAGCACCCTTGCGGCAGAACACACCTGGGAGTGCCCTTGCACCCCCAAGCGCCCCACCTGACTGAGCGAGTGCCGAGACACCCTCGAAGCCATTCAAACGGCTCTAAGGGCTGTCCCGCAATGATCAAGAAGCACGCGCTCGCGGACGGGCGAGCTGTGAGAGGACACCGTGCGCCCCACGGAACCGGCATGAGCTTCGTTCGCTGAGCCTGGGAAAACCGTTGGACCTGTTGGCGGTGGCACGTCATAGGGTTCGGGGCGCGGACACGCGGTTGGCGGGAAGGGAACGGTGGATGGCGGGGCTGTACGAGATCTGGCAGCGGGCGGAGGTATCGCGCCGACTTGAAGTGTTGTCGGGCTTCGTCGCGATGTGCGTGGCGGGGGACGACGACGCGCGACGCCGTCTCGCCCAGCTGGTTGCCAGCGCTGATGCGGCCCTCTCCGCCTCGCCTCCGGATTTGATGGTCGCCGCGGAGCACCTGGGCGAACTCGTCTGGTGGGCTGACACGGAGTGGGCCGATCACCCCTATCGTCCCGTTGAAGCCCGGCCTGACGAGGCCGACCGGCAGACGCGTGACTATGCCAAGGATCTCCGACACGTCGCGCTCCCGGTCGGCGTTCGGGACGAGATGGGCCGCATCGAACTCAGTCTCGAAGTGCGGTTCCTGGCCCTCTGCCGCCAACCGGGGTTGGACTGCAGGTCCCGGCAGGACCTCTTCTACATTGCCGGGCGTGCCGCGATGGCCCTCGACCTCGGGCACCTGGAAGCAGCAGAGCGCGAGATCCAGCGCATGGAGCAGGTGGGTTCCGCGGAACACCGGGAGTGCCGCTGCGGCTGAGTCGCGGCTTCCGAGGTCCACAGGTGGAACGATCTCTTCACGTGGCTGGTGTGATCACGGCGTCGGAACCGCATTGGATAGCCCCGTTCAGTGGGCTGCAACCGCGGGACTTCCGCAGGCTGATCGCTACTTTGCGCCGAGAAGGTGCTGCGCTGACTCGGCGGGGGCGCCCCTGGTCACTGCCGCTGGAAGACCGGGTGCTGCTGGTCACCGCGTACTGGCGCACCAACCTGACATTGCGCCAGCTCGCCCCGCTGTTTGGCATCTCCAAGTCAGCTGCCGACCGCATCATCGACCACGTTGGGCCGTTGCTGGCGCTCAAGCAGCGGCAACGCTTCCGCGCCGGCACCGTTCTCATCGTCGACGGCACGCTCGTGCCCACCCGCGACCACAGCGCCGCTGAGCAGTCCAATAACTACAGGTACTCCACCAACCACCAAGTCGTCATCGACGCAGACACACGAATGGTCGTTGTGGTCGGACGGCCGGTGCCTGGCAACCGCAACGACTGAGAGGCATGGGAACTGTCCGGCGCGAGGGCCTCCGTCGGCCGTACCACCGTGATCGCGGACGGCGGTGACCGGGGCACCGGCCTGGTCATCCCGCACCGCCGCGAACCAGACCAGGCCGAACTCCCAGCCTGGAAGGAGGAACACAACGCTTCCCATCGCAAAGTCCGAGCCCGCGTCGAGCACGTCTTCGCCCGCATGAAGAGCTGGAAGATCCTTCGGGACTGCCGCCCGAAAGGCGATGGTGTCCACCACGCCATGCGTGGCATCGCACACCTACACAACCTGGCCCTCACCGGATAGATGCGAGTCGGGGAGTGGTACGTCATGCGGCAGCTCAGAGATCATTTACGGGACAAGACTTAGTAGTGCTTCGTTAGGTTGTGGGCTGTCTGCGGCTGCTCCGAGGGCGGGGCAGGGGGCGTCCGCAGGTGGTACAGGTACCGGTCCAGCACCTCAGCAGGTCCTGAAGAACGTCGAGGACCTGGTAGAGGGTCAGGCCGGTGTGCGGACTTTTGGGTCGAGCCGCCTGAGGGTGAGGAAGGCCTGGGCCGCGGTGACGAGGGTGACGTGGTGGTGCCAGCCGCGCCAGGTGCGGCCCTCGAAGTGGTCCAGCCCGAGTCCGTGCTTGAGCTCGCGGTAGTCGTGCTCGATGCGCCAGCGCATCTTCGCCCACCGCACCAGGTCAGCGACCGGGGTGGTGGCGGGCAGGTTTGATATCCAGTAGTTGGTCGGAATGTCCTGGCCGTCCGGCCACTCGGCGAGAAGTGTCTGGACGGGCAGGACACCGTCCCAGCGGTTGCGGCCGCCGCCCGCCTCCTGGGCTGCGGCCAGGGACTGCTTGCCAGCAGGCCGCACTGTCAGCACCGCGAACCGTGAGGTCATCGCGCCTTTGCTGCCCTGCCTCCAGGTCACCTCGGTGAACTGCTCCGCACCCGCCTGCGCTGCGAGGACGCAGACGGCTCGCGGTGGGGTGCGGTAGCGGGCAAGGGTGGGCGGTCCGAGCCCACCGTAGGCCGGCTGGTGCGGCTCGGCATCCTCCGGGTGGGCGACTTCCTTCCCGGTCAGGGCCAGGACATAGGACAGCCCTCGTTCCTGGAGACCGAGGCGGAACGGGGTGCTGACGCCGTAGCCGGCATCAGCGACCACGACCGGCGCCTTCAACTGCCACTCGGCGAGTGTGTCCAGAAGGCCGAGCGCGAGACGCCACTTCTCCTGGTGCACCACGTCGTCGGGGACTCCTGCCCTGCGGCACCGGTCCGGCTCGTCCGTCCACTCACGCGGCAGATACAACTGCCACTCCAATGGGCACGAGGCGGTGTCGGTGGCGGCATGGACACTGACCGCGACCTGGCAGTTCGCCCGTTTCCCGGCCGCCCCGCAGTACTGGCGGGCCACCCCGGCCGACGCCTTGCCGCACTTGGGGAACGACACGTCGTCGATCACCCACACCTCAGGAGTGATCACCTCGGACAGCCGCTCAGGGATCCGCTGCCTGACCGGCAGCGGATCCCACGGCGACTGGTTCACGAACTGCTGCAGGGCCTGCATGTTCCCGTCCGGCAGCCGCTCGGCCATCGGCTGGACCGACTGGCGCCGGCCGTCGAGCATCAGGCCCCGCAGATAACACTCGCCCCACCGCCGCTGATCCCGCCGCGGCACCGAGGCGAACACATCGGCAACGAACTCCGATAACTCACCCCGGAGCCGTTCCACTTCCCCCAGCCTCATGCCAGAAGATGCCCAACACCAGGCGAGATCACCCGACGTAACGAAGCACTATTAGGTCCTGTCCGGCGGATCACCGTCGGCTGCCCTGATGGGTGTTGTGCTGCCCGACTGCCGTGGAAAGGATTGGGTAGTTGCTGTACTACTTGATCAGGAGTCCATTGTGAGTCTGACCAGCCAGATACTTCCGCTCGTGGGTGTCGCCCTGGGGGCTGTCACGTCGTTCCTGGTGAGCAGCGCGAACGAGCGTACGAGGTGGCGCAGACAACAGGCCGTACGATGGGACGAGCACCGCTTGACGGCCTATGCCGAGTACGCTCACGCCGTCAAAGAGCTAGCGGCTCGCTGTCAGATGATCGCTGCCGCCCGCGGGTTGGTGTCAGGGCCCATGCCGTTGGAACCGACACCCGAAGTGCTGTCGGCTCTCGGCCAGCTGGAGTCTCGTCGTTCTGCGCTGTCGGAAACGCTCGGGCTGCTTGGCGACACAGAGACGAACACCGCGTCCAAGACCCTAGACCATTGCTTGTGGCGGTTGGAGTGCCTGGCTCGGGGCATCGCCACAGAAGTCGAACAGAACTGGGATCAGGCGTATCTGGAGTTCCGGGATGCCCGGAGTCGCTATGTTGAACACGCTCGGGCGAGCCTCGGTGTGTCAGGGGCCGTTGCCCGGGACGTGGTCTGGCCAGCTGCATGGCGTCCTGCGGCCGGGTCGTCGTCTTCACAATGACGCGTGGAGAACGGGTGAGGTCTGAAGCCAGAGTCGGATTGCGGCGACTGTGACGGTGCCGTGGAAGACGTAGGCACGTTTGTCATATCTCGTGGCCACGGCCCGGAAGTTCTTGAGCCGGTTGATCGTCCGCTCAACTTCGTTCCTGCGCTTATAGATCGCTTTATCGAAGCCTGCAGGTCGGCCTCCTCGGCTGCCGCGGCGCTGGCGGTTGGCGCGCTGGTCCTTCGGTTCCGGGATGGTGTGCTTGATGTCGCGTCGTCGCAGGTAGCGGCGGTTTCGGCGGGAGCTGTATGCCTTGTCGCCGCTGACGTGATCGGGCCGAGTCCGGGGCCGTCCGCCCAGAGGGCGGGGAACCCGGATTCGGTCCAAGACCTCGATCATCTGCGGGGCGTCGCCCCACTGGCCCGGAGTGATCAGGAGAGCCATCGGGCGGCACCCGCCTTCCCCGGCAAGGTGGATCTTGCAGGTCAGCCCGCCCCGGGACCGTCCGAGCCCCTCGTCAGGGCGGTGATGCCGGGGCGTCGTCCCCTTTTCGGAACCCGCGGGGTGGCATTGTGCGCTCCGGCCGCGTGCTGGTGGGCCCTGCAGGAGGTCGAGTCAACACCGACCATGCCCCAGTCAATCCGGCCGGCCAGGTCGGCGTGGGCCTGGACCGCCTGCAGGATCCGGTCCCAGGTGCCGTCCGCCGACCAGCGGCGATGCCTCTCGTAGACGGATTTCCAGGAGCCGTATCGTTCCGGCAGGTCACGCCACGGGACGCCGGTGCGGATCCGGAACAAAATGCCATTGAGCACGGTGCGGTGATCGTTCCACCGGCCTCCCCGCCTGCCGGAAGGCGGCAGATGCGGCTCCATAAGCGACCACTCGCGATTCGTTAAATCTCCCCGCCCCATGACCGCACCAACGAGCGACTAAAGGTTGTCCCGTAACTGATCTTGAGGTCGGTTTTGACGTGGTCGACTGCTGCATGCACTCACCTGTCATCCAGCGAGGTTGAGGTTGTGCAGGCGAGCGATGCCGAGCATGGCGTAGTGGATGCCGTCGCCCTTGAGGCGGCAGTCGCGCAGGATCTTCCAGCTCTTCATGCGGGCGAAGGTGTGCTCGACGCGCGCCCGGACGTGTTTGTGGGAGCGGTTGTGTTCTTCCTTCCAGGCGGGCAGGTCCTCGCTCTTGGCCCTGCGGTGCGGGATGACCAGGCCGGTGCCCTGGTAGCCGCCATCGGCGATGGTCACGGTCTTGCCGACGGCGCCCTTGGCACCGGATTCCTCCCAGCCGCGGGAGTCGTGTCGGTTGCCGGGCAGAGGACGGCCGACCACGACGACCAGCCGGGTGTCGGCGTCGATGACGACCTGGTGGGCTGTGGAGTAGCGGTAGTTCTTCGACTGCTCGGCGATCGTGCGATCCCGGGTGGGGACCAGGGTGCCGTCCACGATGAGCACGGTGTCCTTCGCGAACCGCTTGCGCGGCTGGAGCGCGAACTGGGGCCCGAGGTGGTCGATGATCCGGTCGGCCGCCGACTTCGAGATGCCGAACAGCGAGGCGAGCTGGCGCATCGTCAAGTTCGTGCGCCAGTACGGGACGACCAACAGGATGCGGTCCTCCAGCTGCAGCCCCCATGGACGCCCGCGATGCTCCTTGGCCGCAGTTTCGCGGCGCACAGCCGTCACCAGCTTGCCGAAACAGCGTGGGCTCAGCCCGGTGAACGGGGCTATCCAGGACGGCTCCGACGCCGTAATCGCACCGGCCATCCGGAGATCATTTCAGTTGCCGGCACTCTTCCTCACGGCGATCCTGGGCTACGAACAGCCAAGGGGGGACAAGGTGGGACTGATGCTCTTCCCGGGCGACGACGACGTGGCGAGTCCGGACGTCTCCTGGTCATACACCGGCTTCAGCATGTTCAGGAAGTGGTTGGCTCAGGCCGAGGGGTTCACCCTCACCGAAATGAACGGGTTCGGTGGAGAGCGCCAGTGGCGCAGTGTCTCCACCACGCTGGCGCCACTGCTCAACCATCCAGACGACGACGGCCCCGACCTGACGCCTGCTCAATGCGCGGCGATGCTGCCCCGGCTGGAAGCGATTCTCGACCAGCGGCAGTCTGACGACAGCGACCCTGTCATCCGACGGCGCATCGAAGACGTCAGGGAGTCGATCACTGTCCTGCGGTTCTGTGTGGACAAGGACGTCGAGCTCATCTTCGGGTAGCCCCCGGGAGCGCGGAGTGCCCCGCCCGCGGGGATGGGCCGTAGTTACGGGACAGCCTTTAAGGGCTGTCCCGTAATCCCAGGAGGCTGAGGGTCACGTTGTGTCCGGGTCGGTGCCGATGGCGCCGGCCGAGCGAAGCGAACGTCCGAGGTCTCCGGTGAGGATGCGGGGGTGTCGCCACCACCACAGGTCGGGGCCGGGCAGCCAGTGGAACTGGTCGAGTGCTTGGCCATCGTCGTCGATGGTTGCGGCCTTGTACCCGTCGTCCAGGGCTTTGATCTGCGGGGTCCAGAGTTGGACGATGTGTTCGTCCAGCAGGAGCCACGCCTCGTGCAGCCAGTTTCGGCAGTACAGGTCGTTGGTGTACTCGTAGATGTCGTCGCCGTAGCCGCGCTCGATGAATCTCACCAGGGCGGCCCACGCGTTCACCCTTTCAGCGACTGTGAATGCCGTCCGCCAGCCGCGCTGGTGCAACAGCTCTCCCAACGTGTCGGCGCTGGGGACTCGGATCCACCCCCACTACGGAGTATTCGCGCCCGTCAGAGGTGAGTACGTCGACCTGGTCGCGCACACGCCGCTGCCGCCCGTGGCCCGACACAGTCCCGCCACCAGTTCGGCATTCGACCTCGGAACGGGAACCGCTGTCCTCGCCGCGGTCCTGGCTTGCCGCGGTATCAACCGCGTCGTGGCCACCGACATCAGCCCACGCGCCCTGGCCTGCGCCAGGGAGAACGTCCACCGGCTCGCACTGACCGACCGCATTGAGGTGCCGGTGCCGGGCCCCGGCCTGTATCCCGAAGGCCGCGCTGACCTCGTCGTTTGCAACCCACCATGGCTCCCCGCCCGTCCGACCAGCCTCATCGAACAAGGCGTCTACGACCCGGACAGCACCATGCTCCACAGCTTCCTCGCCGGACTGTCCGCCCACCTCCGACCAGGCGGCGAGGGCTGGCTCATCCTGCCCGACCTGGCGGAGCACCTCGACCTCCGGACACGTCAGCAGCTGCTCGACGCCATCCAGGCATCACAGCTTCGCATCGTGGACAAGATCGATACCAAGCCCCGACACCCACGCTCCAAGGACGCCGCCGACCCACTCCACACAGCACGAAGCGCCGAGACCACGTCCCTCTGGCGTCTGTTCCCGGCGCCATGACCGGCACTCGGACCACGTAACAGCTTCGCACCTCCCGGTTCAGTAGGTGAGCACATCCCATGGGCAACTTCGCCGCGCTTACGGGATGGCGAGCCGGAAGATCAAAAATCCCTAGGTATGCAGTGAGCGGGCTGGATCCGAGAGGCGAGGCGACCGGTACGGCGGTTCCGGTGAATGAACGCGGCCGTCCTTGTATGACACAGGCGTCTCGGATTGGCCTGCTGGCTGCATCTTTGGCCGGGGGAGTTCACTGAGCCGGTGGGAGTGTTGTGTGGCCGTCATCTTCTCGTCGTTGCGACTGCGGGCGTGGGCCGGTCAGCGTGCACCGTCACGGCCGGGACGAAATCCTCGCCACCGCCTACAGCGATCACGACCTGGTGGTGTTCCTTGAGGGCGCCGGCATCGACGCGCGGAAGCCGTTCTGGACGACCGGCGGTGGGTGGAGTGGCGCGGCGGTCCGGCTCACGAATTCCGTGCCGTCTGACCCACATGCGCGCGCAACGAGCGGGCGTGGAAGGGGGGATCACGTATGACGTGGATGCTGCCGTGGCTGGTGCTCAGCACACTGGTGGCCGACTCTGGCCTGTTACTCGGCTGTCCTGCGGGTTGATGGCTGAGCCGATGTGGGGGTTTCTGTGGGCTTCGTTGTGTCTCTGAAGGCCTGTGAGGCAGGTTGTCCGCGTACTCGTCGGAGTGCTCAGCCAGGTACGGATGAACGTGCTCAGCTCGACGTTCAGTAGCGTGGGGGCTTGGAGGATTTCGGGAGGCCACGGAGTGCGACAATCTGGCCGTGTCTGAGGAGTCGTCGCGCTGGTATCGAGGCCGCCTGGTCGTAGGGCCGTTCACGCCGTTCGAGGTCGGTGAAGTTGAACGTCTCGAACGGGAGATCGGGCTTCCGCTGCCACCTTCCTATCGCTCGTTCCTGGAGGCGGCGGGCGGGGAGAGCCTCACGTACTCGGTCCGACTGCCGGCTTGCGACCCGGAGCCGCTCCAGAGTTTCGACGA
Source organism: Streptomyces sp. BK208 (assembly GCF_004364245.1). Lineage (GTDB taxonomy): Bacteria > Actinomycetota > Actinomycetes > Streptomycetales > Streptomycetaceae > Streptomyces. The sequence continues at coordinate 270,831 of NZ_SOAV01000013.1, forward strand.
CCTCTATCGGCTCGGCCGTGACAACGACGGCGAATGCGGCTGGGGCACCCTTCGGGGCGAGTACCGCCGTAGCCGTGAGGGGTGGCTCGCCCATGAGGTCTCGCTGGCGGGCCTTCTCCCGATCGCCCGCAACGGCGGGAGCGACACGCTGTTCCTGGACCTGAACCCGGCGACCCATGGCCAGCTCCATGCCTTCGTGCATGGCATTCCTCACCCGGGATACCTGTCGAAGGGGGTCTTCACCAAGGTCGCCGACGACTTCGACGCCTACCTCGACAGCCTCGTCGTCGATCCGGACGTCGCGGAAGACACCTGGGCCGATGTCGTCGACAGTGACTCCACCGACCCTTGGCGGCGGACCGTCGAGGAATGGCTGGACAAGGAACTGCCGGGCTGGCGTGCCGAGCCGTGGGCGGCAGCCTGAGGTCCCGGGCTGGGTGATTGATCAAGCCACGTTGGTGTCGCGCTCGATGGCGGCGAGCCGGTTCTTCAGCCGGTAGCTCGGGCCGTTGATGGAGACGACGTCGCAGTGGTGCAGGAGCTGGTCGAGAATGGCGGTGGCGAGGACTTCATCGCCGAACACCTGTCCCCGTTCGCTGAAGGTTTTGTTCGAGGTCAGGATGATCGAGCCTTTTTCGTAGCGCTTGGAGATCACCTGGAAGACCAGGTTCGCCTCAGCGCGCTCGAGGGGCTGGTAGCCGACTTCGTCGACGACGAGGACGCCGGGCCGGAGGTAGGTGCGGAGCTTGCTGTTGAGACGTCCGGCCGCCTCGGCGACCTTGAGCTGGCGGACCATGTCGTCGAGGGTCGTGAAGTAGACCGAGAATCCGCCCCGGCAAGCGGCGACCGAGAGCGCGACGGCGATGTGTGTCTTGCCGACCCCGGGCGGGCCCAGAAGGGCCGCGTTGGCCTTGGCCTCGACGAAGGCGAGGGTGGCGAGATCTTTGATCTTCCGGGGGTCGAGTTCGGGCTGGAAGGAGAAGTCGTACTCGTCGAGTGTCTTGTGGTGCGGCAGCTTGGACAGCCGCAGGCCCTGGCGGAAGCGCCGGTCGTCACGGATAGCGAGTTCCTCGGCCAGGACGAGGTCGAGGAAGTCGAGGTAGCCCATCTTGGCCTCGTCTGCCCGGCCGGCGTACTGGTTCAGGCTCTCGGCCAGGTGGGGCAGGCCGAGTTTGGCGGCTGTGGTGCGGATTCGGGTGCTGACCAGCTCGCTCAACTGGGCTCCTCCTGTGTGGGATGGGTGGTGAAGGGACGGGTCCCGGTCAGTTCGTCATAGACCGACAGGGGTCTGCGGCCGACCTCGACGCGGACGGCCGCGGCCCGGTTCAAGCGAGCCGGCCGTCTCCTCGCCGAGCGGGTGCTGATGACGAGGCCGCGGAGGAACGTCACCGGTGGTGGTCCGTCGGTTCCGGCCGTCGGGAAGACCGTCCCAGTGCTTCTCGTCGACGACGCAGGCCCCGCGGCCGACAGCCCTGCTGTGCGTTGCCAGCAGGGTGTCGCCGTTGGCGTCGGGGACAGTGGAGTGCAGAGTGATCTGGGACTTCGTGGCCCTGACTTCCACCAGCTGACGTGGACGGACCTTGCGGGCCGGCACCGAGTAGAGGTTCGCGTCGAAGGCGACCAGGCAGTCCTTGCCGACGTAGCGAAGGTGCCGCTGGGTGACCACGTAGGGTGTCGCCGGCAGGGGCCTGAGGGCCATGTGGTCGCGGATCGCGCGGTGCCCGATCACTTCGCCATGGGTGCCGTGGGACTTCGCCCGGCGCAACGGCCCCCAGGCGTTGAAAGCGGAGTCCAGCTCTTCGATGGAGGAGAAGGACCGTCCGGCCAGGACGTGGTCGCGGACGATCAGGACCTGCCGCTCGACGCGGCCCTTTCCGGTGGGGCGGTAGGCGGCCAGGACGTCGATGTCGAAGTCGTAGTGTCCGGCGAATCCGACCGCTTCCGGGTGCAGCGGAACGGCCTCGCCCGGTGCGACGTGGCGTCGGACAACGGTCTTGGTGCGGTCGTAGACGATCGACATCGGCACCCCGCCGAAGTGGGCGAACGCCTGTCGGTGGCAGTCGAAGAAGGTGGCCAGGTCCTGGCTGGTGGTGAAACAGCAGAACGGATCTCGCGAGTAGGACAAGGTCATGTGGAACGAGTAGACCTTCGGGATGCCGACGTGGGCGAGGATCTGCCCTTCGTCGGCCCAGTCGACCTGGGCCTGCGCTCCGGGCACGACCTCGAATCTGCGGTGCAGCCCGGCCAGCTCGCCCGGGCTGATGCCCAGTGTCTCCGCGATCCGCGGCCGGGCCTCCTGCATGTAGAGCTTCACCCGCTGGTAGTTGCCGGTGAAGCCGTACTCGGCCACCAGCCGCTCGTGAACCACGGCACCTTTGATCAGAATCTCCGACCGCAGCATCGCATCGATCAGCGGCGCGACCTCATCCACCATCCATCGACGGGCGCGGCCGCGGCGAGCCCCAGCCCGCTGGGGTGGTGCGGCCGGGGCCCTGGAGGACAAGTACTTACGGACTGTACGGCGATTGAGCCCAGTTTCTCTTGCGATCTCCGACAGGCTCATGGCCCCGGACTCAAGCAGCCCGCGAAAGCGTCGAAGCTCCATCCACCGTTGCGGATCCAACACCACGGTCAGCCGCCCTCCACCACCCTGATCAGGCCAGCGGCAGACTGCCCACGAACGATCCTCAGTACGTCAGCAACTGGGCACGTTCATCCGTACGTGACTGGGCATGTTCACGTGTACGCCGACACAGGTGGAGGTGTGGTTGCTGTGGGGCCGTTGTTGGGATGGTGGTGGGTCGTCTGGTGCGGTCGTCGTTACGTCTGGTCGGTGGTTTCTCGCTGTGGGCCGTAGTAGAGCCGGAGAAATTCTTCCATGGCGGCGTTGACGCCGGCGCGGTCGCCGGTGGCGAGGAGGTCCAGCAGCAGGCCGCGGACGGTGGCGAGTCCGAGTCTGGCCCGGTTGCGGGCCCGGGCAGGGCCTGCTCCCGCCCTGGCCTCGGCGGCTGCGAGCGGCTCCAGCCAGTCTGTCACCAGCCCTTCGAGGATCGCAGCGGTCTCGGGGTGGCCGCGCAGTGCGTGCCCGCAGATTTCGAAGAAGAGCCGCTGCTGGCCGGCCAGTTGTGGGTCGGTGAGCTGCTGCCACAGCAGGCGCGCGACGTCGGCGGGTGAGGGGCCGGGTTCCAGGCGGAGCCGGGAGAGTACGTCGCGCTGGCGTCGCTCCGACGTGCGGACGATCTCGATGAGCAGCTGTTCCTTGGAGCCGAAGTAGTGGATGAGCATGCGGTGGCTGACGCCGATGGCGGCGCCCAGCCTGCGCAGGCTCAGGTCTGCGATGCCGTGTGTCGCGATGTGGTCGACTGCCGCGTCCACCAGTTGTGTGCGCCGGGTTCCGGGCGGGCCTTGCGCGGCCTGGTCCTGGGGGTGTGAGTCGTCCTTGGCCACCACGTCATGACTGTACCAATCGGTACAGGGCGCATGTACCGTGTGGTACATGAAGTCTGTCACTGTGTCGATCGACGTACCTCAGACTCCCGAGCAGGTCTACGGCTTCCTCGACGTCATGGCGAACCACGAGCGGTTCACCGACCACTACCTGACCAACTGGCGCTACACCGGCCCCGCCAGAGGCATCGGATCGTGCGCCACCGTCACCGCCGCACTGGGCGGCACGAAGAGCGACGTCACCATCGATGTCGTCGAGGCCGAGGCTTCTCGGCGCATCGTCGAACGCAACGTCAGCGCGGCCGGCCGGCGTCAGGGCCGCGGCATCTACACCATCGAGCCGCTCCCCGCAGGCGGGGCCCGCGTCTCGTTCACGTACACGTGGGTACGCGCGCCACTCGCCGACCGGCTGCTGGCCCCCGTCGTACGGGCCACGATGCGGCACGCCAACCGCATGGTCATGCGACGCCTGGCCACCGAATTGGCCTGCCACGTGTCCACCGCCGAATCCTGACGGCGGCCGGTGGCGCCCCTTGCCCCGGCGCAGGCCCGACGCCCACCGGGGCCCTGCCCTCGGCCACGGACTGCTCTGAGCGGCGCTATGTCTCGACCACTTGCACATGACTGGTCTTGGCGCAGGCCGCACACATACCGGCCTCCCCACTCCGCGGAGATATGGGTGTTGGTTCGTGGTGGGCTTCTGGGGGCCGGATTGGCTGTACTGCTCAGTGGGGTGGTGTCGGGGGTGGGTGGTGGGGGTTCAGGCTGGTGGGGGTTCAGGCGGGTGTGGGTGTGGGTGTGGGGTTGGGGTTGGGGGTTTGGGTGGCTATGAGTTGGCGGTATGGGGTGCAGCGTTGGAGG
>NZ_SOAV01000014.1 GCF_004364245.1 Streptomyces sp. BK208
CCGAGCCCTCTTCAAGTAACCGATTCCGCGCCGTTCCGAGGACGGACACCCCCCGCCCCGGCCCCGCACCACCCACCGAACCCAAGGCGCTACACACACCCCCACCCAACCCGCACAGGCGCCGCAGGCATCCACACCCATCCACCCGCACAGGCGCCGCAGGCATCAACCCCCGCGCAACCGCCGGAGGCACCCCGCCCCCTGTCAGGCCCGGCGTACGACCGTTCCCGCCCCGCCCAGCGCCCCCCGCTGCGGTGCGATGCCCGCGGGTACCGCGCGTTGGCGGGCCGGGGTGCCGGTCCAGCAGGTGCCGCGGCGGGCGAGGAGGCGGCCGAGCCACAGCTCCAGCGAGACGAGGTCGGCCAGCCCGTCCAGCGGCAACGGTTCACCCGCCGCCGCCGCGCGCACCGCCTTGCGCACCACTCGCGCCTCCACGAGCCCCGCCTCCGCGAGCAGCGGCCGGTCGAAGAGCCCCAGCAGGGAGTCCGCGGAGGCCCGCAACCCCGTCCGCGCCGCGGAGGCCGCCAGCGCCTGGGTGGGCGCCCCCCACCCGCTCGGCAGTTCGCTCACCCCCGCCCCCTCCAGCACCGTCCGCAGGATCGCCGCCCGCGCCCCCGGCCGCACCCGCAGCGCCTCCGGCAGGGCCCGGCAGGCACGGACGACCTGGTTGTCGAGGAACGGCGTGTGCAACCGCTGGAAGCGGATCTCGGCGGCCTGCTCCAGCACCCGCACGTCCGCGGCCTGCCGCGCCAGCGCCGCCCGCGCCCGGAAGTCCCCCGGCCGCTGCCCCGGCCCCACCCCCGACCGCTGCGAGGACGTCTGAAGGCGAACCGATACTTCGGCCAGCGCCTCTCCGGTCAGCCACCGCGCCGCAGGACCCGCCCCGGCCCAGGTCAGCGCGGCAAGGGAGGCGTCCATCGCCCCGTCGCCCGGCGGGTCGAAGCGTCTGCGCAGCAACCGCTCGGCGAGCACCTCCAGGCCGCTCCGGTACGGCGTGCGCGCCAGTCTTCGCGCCGCCGCGTACACACGCGCGGGGACCAGCACGGACCCGTCGGCCTTGGCGAGCGCGGCCACCGGCCGGACGAGGTGGCGCCGTTTGCGGTCCATGAGCAGGTCGGCCAGCCGCGCCGGATGGGCGTCGAGGACCTGCCGCGCCCCGTACCCGGTGAAGTGGTCCGCGCTGCCCGCGGCCAGCCGCGCGCGGTGCCGTGCGGCGGCGACCAGGAAGGAGCCCGGTTCGTCGGTCAGCGGCCCGTCCAGCGCGGCGAACGGCAGCATGTTCTCGCCGCCCGTGACCACCACGTGGTGGAGCCGGGGGTTGGCCGCCAGCGCGCCCGCCCGCGCCAGCTCGGGTTCCTGCCCGCCGACGGCGAGGTCGTTGAAGGTGACGGCCAGCAGCCGCTCCCCCGCCCCGGTGCCGTGTCCCAGCACGGTCCCCGGCATCCCCGGCAGCCCGGCCGCCAGCAGCGCCAGCGTGCCCGAGGCCGGGCCGCCGGACAGGTCGGCCCCGATCCCCGGCACCGGCATCCCGCGCGCCGCACGCCGTTCCGCGGGTCCCATGCCCGGCACGGGGCCGGGGTCGATGCCGTCCCCGGGGACGTGCCGGGGCGCGGCGAGCCGCGTGCGCACCGCCTCGACCAGGGCGTCCCGCACACCGTCCACCGCACGGTCCGGGTCGGCCGCGGGCGCCGCGACGGCGAGCGAGGCCACCGGCTCGTACCCGGCGATCTCGCGTGCCCCGGCGCGCAGGATCAGCGCGTGCCCCGGCGGAACACGCTTCACGCCGTCGTACGGGGTGGAGTCGGCCAGCGCGGCCGGCACGTCGGGTGTGGCGAGCAGCGCGGCGAGGTGGCCGAAGTCGAGGTTGGCCTCGACGAGGTCGGCCAGCGGCAGCGCGGCGGTCGCGTACGCGGTGCCGCCCGCCCACGGGGTGTGGAAGACCGGCCGCGCGCCCGCGAGGTCGCCGCAGACGGTGATCCGCCGCCCCACCTGGACGACGGCCGTGTAACTGCCGGGCCACGCCGTCAGATGCCGCAGGGCACCCCCGCGCGCGGCGAACAGGGCGACCCGCAGCTGCTCGTCGCTCGCGCCGCAGATACCGAGGACGGCGATGCGGGTCTGTGGGTCCGCGGTGACGACGCGCACCTCGTCGGGGCGCCAGTCCCCGACCGCCCACAGGGGGTCGGGGTCGCCCCACAACGGCTGGGCGCCCACGGGCTGCACGGTCTCGCCGTCGTAGCCGGTGGCCCCCGCGGAGCCTTCCGCTCCGGCGATCCCGGCTGCTCCCACGGCGGCGCTGCTCCACCCCACCAACCACCGCATCGACGCCTCCACAGGCTGGGGACAACCAGCGCACGGTACGAACTGGTTCCCCATGCTGCCATGAAGGGCGCGCCACAGAGCGTCGGCGGAGCCGCGTGTGCTCCCCGAGTGCGCCCTCGACTCCGCCGGCCGCGGACGAGCGCGAGTACGTCAACTCCCCCTCCACGGAGGCCCGGACACCGACCGACGCGGACGCCCCGAGCCACCACCGAACCACCGGGCGCCACCCCGGAGGAACCACGAACCCGCCGCGAACCCACCGGGAGCCCACCCGCGAACCCGCCACGCACCCACCAGGCGCCCGCCCGCGCACCCGCCACGCACCCACCAGGCGCCTGCCCGCGCCCCCGCCGTGAACCCACCAGGAGCACGGCCGAGAACCCGCCACGAACCCGCCACGACGGCACCCCGGAGACCACCCGCAGGCGACGCGAATGCGCCCCCTCAACGCGCCCTTTGGCGCCCCAATGCGCCCTCAACACCCGTGGTGAGGGCGGTCGCACCCCGAAATCACCGACGGCGATTTTCAGCCAATTCAGCGTCACGTGTTCGCACTCGAACACGCTCCGTACACCTTCGCACACCACCCGGCACGGGGCCGGCGGCGTACGGTCCGGGGGACGTCACCCGCCCCCCGGACCGGTCCGCCGCCCGCGGGGATGTAGGCGGCGGTGTCCCCCAGCCCGCTGGATCCAGTACAGCGGGCCGACCCACGCACCGACCATGGAAACGCTCCCGCCGTGGCCGGAGAAGAGCGCACGCACGGGCGCACGGCCACACATCGGGAGCACGCGACAACAGACCGTACATACACCGCACTTGAGTACGGACCACAATCCCGCCATCCGGAAGAATGCCTCTTAACGCATGGGATGCGGCGAACTACGCTGGGTTTACGAATGCCGCGTGGTTATGCCAGCGCGGCAGCCGTCTGTGTCGAGGGGTGGCGCATGTCCAGGGAGCAACGCGGGCCGAACGAGAAGCTCGGCGCCGTTCTCGCCCTCGCGGGAATCAGCAACGCAGGACTGGCCCGGCGCGTCAACGACCTGGGCGCGCAGCGCGGGTTGACGCTGCGCTACGACAAGACGTCGGTGGCGCGCTGGGTGTCGAAGGGCATGGTGCCGCAGGGTGCCGCGCCGCACCTCATCGCCGCCGCCATCGGGCAGAAGCTCGGCCGCCCGGTGCCATTGCACGAGATCGGCCTGGCGGACGCCGACCCCGCGCCCGAGGTGGGCCTCGCCTTCCCGAGGGACGTCGGCCAGGCGGTCAGGTCCGCCACCGAGCTGTACCGCCTCGACCTCGCCGGCCGCCGGACCGGCGGCGGCATCTGGCAGTCGCTCGCCGGATCGTTCGCGGTCAGCGCCTACGCGACGCCCGCCTCGCGGTGGCTGATAACCCCGGCCGACAGCTCGGTGGCGCGCGAGGCCGGCCCGGCCGAGGACTCCGGCGCACCGCTCAAAGTCGGCCACAGTGATGTGCAGAAGCTGCGCGAGGCCGCCGAGGACGCCCGCCGCTGGGACTCCAAGTACGGCGGCGGCGACTGGCGTTCGTCGATGGTCCCCGAGTGCTTACGCGTCGAGGCGGCACCGCTGCTGCTCGGCTCCTACTCCGACGAGGTCGGCCGCGCCCTGTTCGGCGCCTCGGCCGAGCTGACCCGCCTGGCCGGCTGGATGGCCTTCGACACCGGCCAGCAGGAGGCCGCGCAGCGGTACTACATCCAGGCCCTGCGCCTGGCCCGCGCGGCGGCCGACGTGCCGCTCGGCGGCTACGTCCTCGCCTCGATGTCCCTGCAGGCCACCTACCGCGGCTTCGGCGACGAGGGCGTGGACCTCGCCCAGGCGGCCCTGGAGCGCAACCGGGGCCTGGCCACGGCACGCACCATGAGCTTCTTCCGCCTGGTGGAGGCTCGCGCCCACGCGCGCGCGAGCGACGCGGTGGCGGCCGGGGCCGCCCTGAAGGCCGCCGAGAGCTGGCTGGAGCGCGCCCGGCCCGGCGACAGCGACCCGTCGTGGCTGGGTTTCTACTCCTACGACCGGTTCGCCGCCGACGCCGCCGAGTGCTACCGCGACCTGAAGGCACCACGCCAGGTCCGCCGCTTCACCGAGCAGGCCCTGTCGAAACCGACGGAGGAGTTCGTACGCTCGCACGGCCTCAGGCTCGTCGTCTCGGCGGTGGCCGAGCTGGAGTCGGGCAATCTGGACGCGGCCTGCGAGCAGGGCGTGCGGGCGGTCGAGGTGGCCGGCCGCATCTCCTCGGCCCGCACCACCGAGTACGTGAAGGACCTCCTGCACCGTCTGGAGCCGTACGGCGACGAGCCGCGCGTGGTGGAGCTGCGCGAGCGCGCCCGCCCCCTGCTGGTGACCCCGGCCTGACCGCACCCCCCGCCCCGCCGCTCCCCCGTTCTCCCGTTCCCCGTTCTCCCCGCCCCTCCCGGGTTTGAGGGCGTTGTCAGTGGCGCAGTGCAGTATCGAAGCCGGGAGGTGGGCCGGAGATGGACCGGGAGAGTGGACCGGAGAGTGGACCAGTGCTGACCAGGACCGTTCGGAGCGGCGCGTACGACTGCGACGTGCTGGTGATCGGCGGCGGCATCGTCGGCCTGTCGACGGCGTACGCGATCACGCGTGCCGCGCCGGGCACCCGGGTCACGGTCCTGGAGAAGGAGCCGGGCCCCGCCCGCCACCAGACGGGCCGCAACAGCGGCGTCATCCACAGCGGTGTCTACTACCGCCCGGGCTCGCTGAAGGCGCGTTTCGCGGTCCGGGGCGCCGCCGAGATGGTCAAGTTCTGCGCCGAGTACGGCATCGACCACGCCGTCACCGGCAAGCTGATCGTCGCCACCGACCGCGCCGAGCTGCCCCGCCTGCACGCCCTCGTGCAGCGCGGCCGGGAGAACGGCATACCGGTACGCGAGCTGGGCGGCCCCCAGATCGAGGAGTACGAGCCCGAGGTGCGCGGCCTCGCCGCCATACACGTCGGCACCACCGGCATCTGCGACTACGGCGCCGTGGCCCGGCAGCTCGCCCACGCCTCCGGGGCCGACATCCGCTACGACGCCGAGGTGCACCGCGTCGACCGGCGCCCCGGCCTCGGGGTCGCCGTGCGCACCCGGGCCGGTGACGTGCTCCGCGCCCGGGTCATGGTCAACTGCGGCGGGCTGCACTGCGACGAGATCGCCCGGCTGACCGGCGACGACCCGGGCATGCGGATCGTGCCCTTCCGGGGCGAGTACTACGAGCTGGCGCGGCCCGAGCTGGTGCGGGGGCTGGTGTACCCGGTGCCGGACCCGGCGTTCCCGTTCCTCGGGGTGCACCTGACCCGCGGCATCGACGGCGGCGTGCACGTCGGGCCGAACGCGGTACCGGCGCTGGCCCGCGAGGGCTACGACTGGGGCGTGGTGCGCCCCAGGGAGCTGGGCGCGACCCTGGCCTGGCCGGGTTCGTGGCGGATAGCCCGGCGGCACTGGAGGTACGGGGCGGGCGAGCTGCGCCGGTCGCTGTCCACCCGCGCCTTCACCGCGGCGGTCCGCCGGCTGCTCCCCGCGGTGACCGAGGACGACCTGGTCGCGGCGCCGGCGGGCGTGCGCGCGCAGGCGGTGCTGGCGGACGGCACGCTGGTGGACGACTTCCTGATCAAGGAGGGCGCCCACGCGGTGCACGTGCTGAACGCGCCGTCGCCCGCGGCGACCGCGTCCCTGCCCATCGGCCGGGAGGTGGGGCGCAGGGCGCTGGCGATGCTGGGTGCCGAGTAGCGGTCCGCGCCCGCGGGGGCGACGCCGCCGACCGCTGCCAGCCGGGGCAGCCGCCGGCGCGGACTAAAATCGAGGCATTGTGTCTGACTCCCACCACACCCCCGAAGCCGCGCCCCGACCCCCCGCCGGGCCCTCCGCCCCCTCCGCCTCCCCGGCGTCCTCCGCGTCCTCAGCGTCCTCAGCGACGTACGGAGCGTCCGCGCGGCACGTCCGCGCCAAGGGCGAGCCCCGTTTCCCCGACGGGCCGAAGGCCGACCCCGCCGGGTCGCACTTCGAGCGGCGGATCCGCAGCTTCCAGCCGCGGCGGAGCCGGGTGACCACCGGACAGGCGGACGCGCTGCAGCGGCTGTGGTCCCAGTGGGGGCTGGACATCGACGGGCAGCGGGTCGTCGACCTCGCCGAGCTGTTCGGCAACGCCCGCCCGGTCGTCCTGGAGATCGGCTTCGGCATGGGCGAGGCCACGGCGGAGATGGCCGCCGCCGACCCGGACACCAACGTCCTCGCCGTCGACGTCCACACCCCGGGCCAGGGCAACCTGCTCGGTCTCGCGGACCGGAACGGGCTGTCCAACATCCGGGTGGGCAACGGCGACGCGATCATCCTCCTGCGCGAGATGCTCACCCCCGGCTCCCTGGCCGGGCTGCGCGTCTACTTCCCCGACCCCTGGCCGAAGAAGCGCCACCACAAGCGCCGGCTGATCCAGCCCGAGTTCCTGACGCTGGCCGCGACCCGGCTCGCCCCGGGGGCCGTCGTGCACTGCGCCACCGACTGGGAGCCGTACGCCGAGCAGATGCTCGACGTGCTCACCGCGCACCCCGACTTCGAGAACGCCGTGCCCGGTGGCGGTTTCGCGCCACGCCCCGACCACCGGCCGCTGACCCGTTTCGAGGGCCAGGGACTGGAGAAGGGACATGTGGTGAACGACCTGCTCTTCCGCCGCGTGCAGCACCACGACGGGCACCGGGAGCAGCCCCCCACCGGTTAGGGTCCATGCCGTGGCCACCTGTCCCGCGTATCCGACGAGTCCGCCGCGTCCGCACTGGTGGCAGCGCGCCTGGGTGCGTTACGGGGCACTGAGCACCCTGCTGGCGATCTCCGGCCTGGTGATCCTCGCCCTGGTGCGCGAGCAGACCGGCACCCAGGGGTTCCTGGTGGGACTCGGCCTCGCCGTGCTGCCCGTGCCGCTGCTCATAGCCGCGTTCCGCTGGCTGGACCGGGTCGATCCCGGCCCCTGGCGGAATCTGCTGTTCTGCTTCGCCTGGGGGGCCTGTGCGGCGGCGCTGATAGCGATCGTCGCCAACAGTTTCGCGACGCGCTGGATAGCGACCGCGACCGCCGACCCGGTCGGCGCGGACACGCTGGGCGCCACCGTCATAGCCCCGGTCGTCGAGGAGTCCGCCAAGGCCGCCGCCGTCCTGCTGGTCTTCCTCTTCCGCAGACGGGACTTCACCGGCATCGTCGACGGCGTGGTCGTCGCCGGGGTCACCGCCACCGGCTTCGCCTTCACCGAGAACATCCTCTACCTGGGCACCGCTTTCGGCACCGACCAGCTGACCGGCGACCGCGGCATCGCCTCGGTCACCGCGGCCACCTTCTTCGTGCGCGTCGTCCTGTCGCCGTTCGCGCACCCGCTGTTCACCGTGCTCACCGGCATCGGCTTCGGCATCGCGGCGCTCTCGGCGGGCCGGCACCGCCTGCGCCGGGCTCTGCTGCCCGTGGCCGGGCTGCTGCTCGCGATGGGTGTGCACGCCCTGTGGAACGGCTCGACCGCGTTCGGCGAGTTCGGCTTCTTCGCCGTGTACGCGGCGTTCATGGTGCCGTCCTTCGGCCTGCTGACCTGGCTGGTGATCTGGACCCGGCAGCGCGAGCTGGGCACGGTGCGCGCCGAACTCCCCGCGTACGTCGCCGCCGGGTGGCTGGCACCCGCCGAGCCGTACGCGCTCGGCTCGATGCGGGCCCGCCGCATCGCCCGGCGCTACGCCCGACGGCACGCCGGAAGGGAAGGGGCGCGGGCGGTGGCGCGGTACGAGGTGTACGCGACCTCGGTGGCCTTCCTGCGGCAGCGCGGCCGCCGGGGCCGGGCGGGCGCCGACTTCACCGTCCGGGAGCGGCACCTGCTGGACGCCCTGTGGCACCTGCGGGACGTGGCCCGTCCGGCGCTGGAGCACGCGGCCCGGGCCACGGCACCGCCGGCGTCCGTGCCGCGGCCGGTGCCCCCGTGGGCGTATCCGTACGGCGGAGCGCCCGGCGCGTACGGACCCGCACCGGCGCCCGCCCCGTCCGGACCCTACGGCTCACCCGCGCCGCACCCCCCGTACGTGCCCTACGCGCCGTACATGCCCTACGCGCCGTACGCCCCCTACGCCTCGTACGCCCCGCACGAGGCACCGGACCCCGACCGGCCCTGGAGCCGCGACGCGCGCCCGCCGCTCAGGCGGAGGCCCGGGTGAGCTTCCCGACCTCGTCGTCCGTCAGCTTCAGCCCGGCCACGCCCAGCAGGGCAGGCAACTGCTCCACCGTGCGGGCGGACGCGATCGGCGCCACCACCGTCGGCCGGGCGGCCAGCCAGGCCAGGGCGACCGTGGCGACGGGAGCGTCGTGGGCCTCGGCGACCTCGTCCAGAGCGGCCAGCACCCGGCGCCCGCGCTCGCTCTCCAGGTGCTTCGCCGCACCGCCGGCCCGCGGGCTGTCCACGGCCGTGCCGGGCCGGTACTTGCCGGTGAGGAACCCGGACGCGAGGGCGTAGTACGGCACGGCGGCGAGACCGGCCCGCTCGGCGAGGTCGCTCAGCTCGCCCTCGTAGGTGTCGCGGGAGACGAGGTTGTAGTGCGGCTGGAGGGCGACGTACCGGGCGAGGCCCTCGCGGTCGGAGAACTCCAGGGACTCCGCGAGCCGCTCGGCGGAGATGTTGGAGGCGGCGATGTGCCGCACCTTGCCCGCCTTCACCAGCTCGTCGAGGGCGCCGATGATCTCTTCGACCGGCACCTCGGGCTTGTCGAAGTGGGTGTAATAGAGGTCGATGCGGTCGGTGCCCAGACGGCGCAGCGAGGCGTCGGCCGCCGCCTTGATGTTCGCGGCGGACAGGCCCGGGTACTCGGGGTGCTGGCTGACCTTGGTGGCGAGGACGACGTCGTCACGGTTGCCGCGGGCCGCGAGCCACTTGCCGAGGACGGTCTCGGACTCGCCGCCGCTGTTGCCGTCGACCCAGGCGGAGTAGGAGTCGGCGGTGTCGACGAAGTTGCCGCCGGCCGCCGTGTAGGCGTCCAGGACGGCGAAGGACCGGTCCTGGTCGGCGGTCCAGCCGAAGACGTTGCCGCCGAGGGCCAGCGGGAAGACCTCGAGGTCGGAGGAGCCGAGCTTGCGCAGAGAAGTCATGTAAGGAGTCAACGACCGTACCGGAGCAGGCCATTCCGCGAGGCCCGCAAAGACCCCGCAAAACCACCGCGAACCGGCGGCCCTGACGCCGGGGGGTTGCCGTCAGGACCGCCGGAACGGGTGGTGCGGGGTGGGCCGGCGGAGCGGGTCAGGGGGTGAGGCCCTTGCCCAGCAGCCAGGCCATCGGGTCGATGCCCGAGCCGCCGGCCGTGTGCACCTCGAGGTGGAGGTGGGCGCCGGTGACGTTGCCGGTGGCGCCGACGCGGCCGATCACGTCACCGGTGGCGACCTTCTGGCCGACGCTGACGTTGATGGACGACTGGTGCGCGTACCAGAGCTCGGTGCCGTCGTCGAGGGTGAGCACGGTCTTGTAGCCGTACGAGCCGTCCCAGCCGGCCGACGTGATCGTGCCGCTGTGGACCGCCTTGAGCAGGGTGCCCGTGGGGGCGGCGAAGTCGAGGCCGGTGTGGTGGCCCGAGGCCCACAGGGAGCCGGCCTGGTTGAAGGTCGAGGAGATCGTGTACGAGGAGGTCGGCAGCGTGTACTGCTTGGCCAGCTTCGCGAGCCGCTCGGCCTCGGCCTTCTTCGCGGCCTCCTCCTCCGCCTTCTTCTTGGCGGCGGCGGCCTTGGCCTCGGCCTTCTTCTCCGCCTCGGCGGCGGCCTCCTGGGCCTTCTTCTCGGCCGCGGCCTGCGCCTCGGCGGCGGCCTTGGACTCGACCTGGGCCTGCTGCTGCTCGGCCTGCGCCATGATCCGGGCCCGCAGCGACTCACCGGCGCCGGCGGCGGAGGTGCCCTCGCCGGTGTCCGCGGCGGCGGTGACGCCGATGCCGCTGAGCGGGGTGGCGGAACCCTCGGGCTCCGCCTCCTCGTCGCCGCCGGGCACGAGGGAGCCGACGTTCGGCAGGTCGGGCATGGAGATGGACACCGGCGGCTTGCCGGTCTGCGCGCTGGCCATGCCGCCCGCGCCGACGGCGGCTATGACACCGACGCCGAGGACGGTGGAGCTGCGGGCGAGTCCGCCGCGCTGCTTGGCGACGCGGTGCCGGCCGCGCACGGGGCGGATGGACTCCTCGGTGGGATTCCACTCCTCCCAGGGACCCTCTTCGGCGCGGTGGGCGTCGTAGCCGAAGGTGTCGGTGCCGTGCCCTGCGGGCACGAACGGGGCCTCGGGGGCAGGCCGGTTGGACGCCACGTGGGCGTACTCCTTTCCTTCCTTTCGCCTACCGGGTTAGCTGACGGGTTCGGAGCAGGAAGGTCTCCTACGGGTGTGCGCCGACCGTGATTCCACGGCGGCATACGCCCGATTCACCCCAATGTGGTGGTTCCCCGGTTCCCTTGCGGGATTCGGCGCGTGCGCACGGAGCCGCCTTCTGTGACGGCTGGGACGACCGCGCTGCGTTATCGAACGTTAATAGACCCGAGCCTCCGATTCCAAGCCGTTCCTCTTGATCGTTAACGAGAACGGCCGGGACGTACCCCTCAGGGCCGGTGAAAACCGGGCGAGTTGACCCGGCCTCAGTATTCCCCTTCACGTCACTTTCTTCTGACGGTATGTCAACCGTTATGCGCAGGGAGGTCGCCCCGTTACGGCTCGTGACAATGATCATGATCGCCCCGCCGGGGCCGCCGTACGGCGAGCAGCGCCATGTCGTCCGCCATGCCGCCCCCGGAGTGCCGGCGCACGTCCTCGGCGAGGGTGTCCAGCAGCGTCGTCGGATGCCTGAAGACGCGGCCCGTCAGCCGCGCCTGCGGATCGTAGAACTCGCCCTTCGCGTCCCGGGCTTCGGTCAGCCCGTCGGTGTAGAGCAGCAGGGTGGCCCCGCCGGGGAAGGCGACCTCGTCGGCCCGGTCGGGCCACACGCCCAGCTCGCCCATGCCGAGCGGCAGCGCCGACTCCCGGGCGGGCAGCGCGCCCAGCGTTCCGTCCGCGTAGAGCAGCAGGGGCGGCGGGTGACCGCGGTTGACGATGCGGACGGTCCCGGCGCCGTGCGGGAGTTCGGCGAGGACGGCGGTGGTGAAGCCCTCGAAGGCGTCCAGTCCCTCCCGCCGGGTGCCCTCGCGCGCCAGCGCCCGCTCCAGCCGCTGCGCCACCGCCTCCAGCGTGGCCTCCTGCTCGGCGGCCTCCCGGAAGGCGCCGATCACCACGGCGACGGCGGCGACCGCGCCCATGCCCTTGCCGCGCACGTCGCCGACGATGAGCCGGACGCCGCGGGCGCTGTCCTGCACCGCGTACAGGTCGCCGCCGATGAAGGCGTCGGCCTGCGCGGCCTGGTAGCAGACGGCGATCTCGAAACCCGCGATGCGTTCGGCGGGTTCGGGCAGGACGGCGCGCTGGGCGGCCTCGGCGATCTCGCGCACGGAGACGAGGCGCTCGTCGCTGCGGCGGACCAGACCGTTCACGAGGACGGCGAGCACGGCGACCGTCGCGATGGTGATCAGCTCGGTGAGGGAGTCGACGTAGTGGGCGACGCCCTTGCCGAGCTGCAGACCGATGACCGCGGCGACCACGGCGACACCGGTGAGGGCCGTGCCGCGCCGCGAGTAGAGCGGGGCGGCGATCAGGGGTGCGGCCGTGTAGAGGGGGCCGGCGGTGAAGTACCTCGGGGTGAAGACGTCGTACAGGATGGCGACGGCGATCAGCAGCACGGGGAGCGCGTGCACGAAGGCCCGTCCGTATCCGGTCCGGCGACGCGGGGGTGACCCGGCGGGCGGCCCCTCGTCCCCGAGGCCGGGGTCCGGCACGGGGTCGCCGGGGAGCCTGCCACCGGCCCTGGCGGCCGCTCCCTCGTCCTCCACGTCACCTGGCCGCACCACTCGTCTCCCGCCACCCCGCACGTTCGCGCCGCTCGCCGTCCAGGGCTCCAGGTTTCCGGCAGCGGGGGCGGGGGGCGAGCGGTGAGGGGCCGACCGGATGACACGGTTCGCGGCGGGACGCACCGAGGGCCGGAACCCTTTCGGATTCCGGCCCTCGGCCTTCAGTAGCGGGGACAGGATTTGAACCTGCGACCTCTGGGTTATGAGCCCAGCGAGCTACCGAGCTGCTCCACCCCGCGTCGTTGTGTTCACCACTGTACGTCATCCCGGGCCCGGAATGCACATCGGTATCCGCCTACCCCTCCAGATGGCGGTTGGGGGCCTTGGCCCGTGCCTCGTACTCGGCCAGGACGACGACGTCGGCACCCCCCGCGGCGAGCACCCCGCTCCCGTCCGCCCCCGGCACGAAGGTGTCCGGCTCCCGCCAGGCCGTGACGACGCGCCGCACCCCGGCGTCGAGGATCAGCCGGGCGCAGGGCGCGGGCCGGGAGGCACGGCGGGCACAGGGCTCCAGGCTGCTGTACACGGTCGCGCCCGCGAGCCGCGCGTCCGAGGGGTCGGTCTTCGCGAGCGCGGCCTCCTCGGCGTGCACGACGGGATCGCCGCCCTCCCGCGAGTACCCCCGCGCCAGCTCGCTCCCGTCGGCGGCGACCACGACCGCCCCCACGCTGAACGCGGTCTCCGAGGGCGGGCACAGCCCGGCCAGCTCACAGGCGAGTGCCAGCCAGTGCCGGTCGGCGGCGGTGACACGGTCACCGGTCCCCGGGGCGGTCGGCAGGTAGCGCGTCAGCACCACGTCCTCGATCCGCCGCGTCTCCACCAGCCGCAGCCGCCCGCCCTGGTAGGCGCCGGGCCCGAACAGCCGGGGCGCCGCCGGGTCGCCCACCAACAGCGGCGCGAGGACGAGCTGCAGCTCGTCGGCGAGTTCCCGCTGGAGCAACTGGGTGTGGACGCTCCCGCCGCCCTCCACCATGAGCCGCCGCACGCCCCGCCGGTCGTGCAGGTACTCCAGCGCCGCCCGCCAGTCGAACACCGGCCCGAGCGACACCACGTCGGCACCGATCCCGAGCCCCTGGGCCCGCCGGGCGCCGTCGTCCGTGGTCAGCAGCAGCTTCTCTCCGCCCGTGTGCCAGAACCGCGCCGCCGGATCCAGCTCCCCGCTGCCGCTGACGGTGACCTTGAGCGGGTACTCCGCCTCCCCCGCCGCCACCCGCGCCGCCCGCCGCTCGGCCGAGTTCACCAGCAGCCGCGGGTTGTCGGCCCGGATCGTCCCGGCCCCGACCAGGATCGCGTCGACCGACGCCCGCACCTCGTCGACCCGGTCGAAGTCGGCGGGGCCGGACAGCAGGAGCCGGTCGGGGCCGGTGTCGTCCAGGTAGCCGTCGAGGGAGACGGCGGCGGAGAGGAGGACGTGGGGCAGGGGCATGCGGTGCACTCCGGGAGGGCGGGCGGCGGGGTCCGGCGGAGCACACACTAGGCGGCGACGCCGTCGCCACGGTTCACCGCGCCCCGCGGGCAGGCGCCGCCCCCTCGCCTCCGCGCCCCGCGGGCGTCCGGCACGGCTTGACTCTCCAGCGACTGGAGACCGGAGAGTGGGCGTCATGAACGGCGCGACGCCCCTGTACTCGATCGGTGAACTGTCGGTCCGCACCGGTGTGCCGGTCCGGACCATCCGGTTCTACTCGGACACCGGACTGCTACCCCCCACGGACCGCACCCCGGCCGGTTACCGCCGTTACGACGAAGCGGCCCTCGGCCGGCTGCACCTCGTCGGCGTCCTGCGGGAGCTGGACGTCGATCTCGGCACGGTCCGCCGTGTCCTGGACGGAGACCTCTCCGTCGCCGACGTCGCCGCCGCGCACGCCGACGCCACCGCCCTCCAGATCCGCGCCCTGCGCCTGCGCCACAGCATGCTGCGGCTCGTCGCCCGGCGCGGAGCCGGCCCCGAGGAGACCGTTCTCATGCACCGGATCGCCCGCCTCACCTCCGACGAACGACGGCGCGCCGTCGCCGACTTCATCGCCGGGCTCGGCGCCGACACGCCACAGTCCCGCGACGCCGCCGCCGCCCTGCGCACCGCACTGCCCGAACTCCCCGAGGAGCCGTCCGACGCCCAGCTCGCCGCGTGGGTGGAGCTGGCCGAACTCATCGCCGACGACGACTTCCGCGCGCGCATGGCCCGTGCCGCGCTGCCGCCCGCCGACGAGGAGGTGCTGCCGGACGTGGCCCCGGAGGCGGTGGCGGAACTCATCCCCTACGTCAGGCAGACCGTCGCCGCCGCCCGGGAGGCGGGCATCGACCCGGAGGCCGCCGGCGCCGTCCCGGTCGCCGACGCCGTCGCCGAGCGCTTCGCCGCCGTACTCGGCCGCCCCGACGGCCCGGAGCTGCGGGAGTGGATGGCGCGGCGGTTCGAGGCGGGACACGATCCGCTCGTCGAGCGGTACTGGCGCCTGGTCTGGGCCGTCAACGACTGGCAGGTGATCCCCGGTCACCAGCCCTTCCAGCCCTGGATGGCCCGGGCACTTGGCGGCTCCGGCCGGGTCGGTACCGGTCTCCGTGGAGCCACGCACTGAGGCGGGCGGGGATCCACCCGTCGAGAACGAGTCAGCGCCCGAGACGGCGGAAGCGGACTCGGGCGCTGACTGGCAGGTCGGAGCCGGACGGCCCGCCTGCGCGCGGTAGGCCCTGTGGGACTCGAACCCACAACCAATGGATTAAAAGTCCACTGCTCTGCCAATTGAGCTAAGGGCCCAGGCGGTGTGTCGCGCGGTGTTGCGTGATGTTGCCACACCGAGCATAGCCCGCCGCGGCCGGGACGCCGATCGGGTATCGGGGTCCCGGCCGCGTCGGAGGAGAGCGGGGCTCCGGGGTTACGGGTCCACCGGCTCGGGGGTGTTCGCGCGGGCGGCGGCGCGGGCGCGGGTGCGTTCGTGGTCGGGGTTGAGGAACCAGTGGCGGGCCGAGGCGAGCCACCAGGTGGCGGCGAAGCCGAGGACGACCAGGACGGCGATCGGCGCGTAGTTGAAGGTCTCCCAGGTGACCGGGGACACCTGGGGCAGCATGAACAGCACCGTGATGACGCCGACCCACGTCACCGCGATCACCCCGACCGCCCGGGACCAGCGGCCCAGGTGCCACGGCCCGCGTTCGAAGGCGGCGCCCTTGCGGACCCGCAGGAGCGTCGGGATGACGTAGGCGATGTAGAGACCGATGACCGCGATGGAGGTCACCGCGGCGTACGCCGTGACGTTGATCAGGTACGGGAGGCCGAGGACCAGCGCGGCCAGTGCCGCCAGCCAGACCGCCGCGACCGGCGTGCGGGTGCGCGGGTTCACCGAGTGCCAGACGTGGGAGTACGGGAGGGCTCCGTCGCGCGAGAAGGCGTAGATCATGCGGCTGTTGGCCGTCACCGACGCCATCCCGCAGAACAGCTGCGCCCCGATCACGACGAGGAGCAGGAGCTTGCCCGCCGTGGCGCCGAGGGCGTCGAGGAGGATCTGCGCGGGCGGCGCACCGGTCGGCGAGGTCAGGGCGCCGTCGTAGGACTGGATCGCGAAGGTGAAGCCGAGGAGGAGGACGAAGCCCGCGATCCAGGAGGTCCAGATGGAGCGGACGATGCCCTTCGGACCGGCCGTCGAGGCGTCGTGGGTCTCCTCGGTCATGTGGGCGGAGGCGTCGTAGCCGGTGAAGGTGTACTGGGCCATCAGGAGGCCGATCAGGACCACGTAGACGCCGCTGCCCCAGCCCGTGTTGTTCACGAACTCGCCGAACACGAAGGACGCCGACCGGTGGTGGTCCGGCGCGAAGGTCAGCGCGCCGACGATCACCGCGACGCCGAGGACGTGCCACCACACGCTCACGCTGTTCAGCAGGCCGACGATGCGGACGCCGAAGGTGTTCAGCAGGCCGTGGAGGACCAGGATCGCCGCGAAGAGGAGGATCGTGCGGCCCGGCGTCACCTCGAAGTCGAACTGCAGGTTCAGGTAGGCGCCCAGGAAGGACGCGGCACCGAAGTCGATGCCGGCGGTCACCGCGACCTGGCCCAGCACGTTGAACCAGCCCGTGAACCAGGCCCAGGCCGCCGCCGTCCGGGGCGGCGCCAGGCGGTGCGCCCAGAAGTACAGGCCCGCCGAGGTCGGGTACGCCGAGCAGATCTCCGCCATCGCCAGGCCGACGAAGAGGGTCATCAGGCCGACCGCGACCCAGCCCCAGGTGATGACGGCGGGGCCGCCCGTGTTCATGCCGAAGAGATAGAGGGTCAGGCAGCCCGACAGGACCGAGATGATCGTGAAGGAGACCGCGTAGTTGGAGAACGCCGACATGCGGCGGGCCAGAACCTGGGTGTAGCCGAGCTGGGCCAGCCGTTCCTCGTCCGACAGCCCACTCACCTTGGCGTCATCTGTCATGCCCCCAGCAATTCCCTTGCGGTGAGCGTGACATGCGTCACTCCGTGGCCGAAACCGGACCGCAACGCGAAGCGCCGTGGCCTCCACCCGGTGGGGTGGAGGCCACGGCGCTTCTCAGGACGTCAGGCGTCAGCCGTTGCGCTTCCAGCGCGGCTTGTCGTCACGGCGGCCGAAGGACGAACCACGGTGGTCGTCGCGGCGGCCGGACGGGCGGTCGTGACCGCCGGAGCGGAAGCCGGGGCGGTCGCCCTGGCGGTCGCGGTTGAACGGACGGTCACTGCCCCGGTGTCCGCCGCGGTCGTCGCGACGCTCGAAGGAACGGCCACCGCGGTCGCCCCGGTCGTCACGGCGCTCGAAGGAACGCCCGCCACGGTCACCGCGGTCACCGCGGTCGTCACGGCGGAAGCCACCGCGGTCGCCCCGGTCGTCACGACGCTCGAACGAACGCCCGCCGCGGTCGTCGCGACGGTCGAAGGAACGGCCGCCACGGTCGTCACGGCGGTCGTCACGGCGGAAGCCGCCACGGTCACCACCACGGTCGCCCCGGTCGTCGCGACGGAAGCCGCCACGGTCACCGCGGTCGTCGCGACGGTCGAAGGAACGGCCACCGCGGTCGTCACGGCGGTCGTCACGGCGGAAGCCGCCACGGTCACCACGGTCGCCCCGGTCGTCGCGACGGAAGCCACCACGGTCACCGCGGTCGTCGCGACGGTCGAAGGAACGCTCGCCCCGGTCGGCGAAGCGGTCGCGGCCGGCGCCGCCGGTGCGCTCCGTCTTCTCCACGTCCCGCGCGCCGGGCTGCTCGGGCAGCGAGACCTCGGTCTCGGACGCCGCGGCGGCCACCTCGGCCAGGACCGTCTCCGGGTCCTCGCCGCGCTCCCGCGCGACCCTGGCGACCAGACGGTCCGCCTCCTCGCGCAGCTCGGTGGCGCGGCGCTGGGCCCGCTCCAGCTCCTTGGTGAGCTGACCGACCTCGCGCTCGGCCTGCTGCGCCGCGTTGCCCGCCGACTCGGCCTGGACCTCGGTCATCGACCGGGCCCCGGTGATCTCGGCGACCTCCGGGTCGAAGGCGGCGCCGCCCTGGACGATGTGGCGCGTGGCGTCGACGCCCGCGTCCTCCATCAGCCGGAAGATCTGGCGGCGCTGGTGCGGCAGGGAGAGCGAGACGACCGTGCCGGTGCGGCCGGCGCGGGCGGTGCGGCCCGCGCGGTGCAGGTAGTCCTTGTGGTCGCCGGCCGGGTCCACGTTCAGGACGAGGTCGATGCCGTCGACGTGGATGCCGCGCGCGGCGACGTCGGTGGCGACGAGCGCGTTGACGTAGCCCTTCTTGAAGTCCTCCAGCACCCGGGTACGCGCGCCCTGCGTCATACCGCCGTGCAGCGCGTCGGCCTTCACACCGGCGTCGCACAGCTGCTCGGCGATACGGTCGGCGCCGAGCTGGGTGCGGACGAAGATGATCGTGCGGCCCTTGCGCGAGGCGATCGCGGCGGTGACCGGCGCCTTGTCCTTGGGCTTCACGACGAGGATGTGGTGCGACATGGTCGTCACGTTGCCCTGAGCGCTGTCGACCTCGTGCGTGACCGGGTCGGTGAGGTAGCGCTTGACCAGCGTGGAGATCTCGTTCTCCATCGTGGCCGAGAAGAGCATGCGCTGGCCGCCCGCGGGGACCTGGTCGAGCAGCTCGGTGACCTCGGGCAGGAAGCCGAGGTCCGACATCTGGTCGGCCTCGTCGAGAACGGCGATCTGCACGTTCTCCAGGGAGCACGCGCCGCGGTTGATGATGTCGCGCAGGCGGCCCGGGGTGGCGACGAGGATGTCGACGCCTCGCTCCAGGGCGTAGATCTGGTTGCCCATGGAGGTACCGCCGCAGACGACCTTCATCTTCAGGCCGAGGACGTCGCCGTAGGGCTGAAGGGCGTCGGCCACCTGCATGGCCAGCTCGCGGGTCGGCGTCAGGATGACGGCGCGGGGCTTGTGCTTCTCGGTGCGGCCGCCGGCCAGCGTGGCCAGGGTCGGCAGACCGAAGGAGAGGGTCTTGCCGGAGCCGGTGCGGCCGCGG
Organism: Streptomyces sp. BK208; assembly: GCF_004364245.1. Lineage (GTDB taxonomy): Bacteria > Actinomycetota > Actinomycetes > Streptomycetales > Streptomycetaceae > Streptomyces. The sequence goes on from NZ_SOAV01000014.1 coordinate 18,725, forward strand.
CCGAGGATGTCCTTGCCCGCCAGCGCGTCCGGGATGGTCGCGGCCTGGATCGGGAAGGGGGTGGTCACGCCGTTCTGCGCGAGCTTGCGCACGACGCCCTCGGGGAGACCGAGGTCGGCGAACGTCGCCTCGGGAGCCTCGGCGGCTTCCGGGGCCTCGGTGGTAGCGGTGGCCTCGACGGCCTCCGGTGCACCCTCGACGCCCTCGGCGTCCTCGGGCACGACGACGTGATCAGTACTGGTCATGGACATGCGAATGCGAAACCTTCCGGAGTCTCTCGTCGGCACGCGCCCGTCAACTCCGTGAATCGCGATTCGCAATACGACCGCCTCGATGCGGTCCACCACGGCTAGGGGAGAGTACGCGCCACACGGCGCGCTCTGCGGTGGCGCCGGGCAAATGGGATCAAACGATCTACCACCATACGCACCCTCCACCCCCGAAGGCAAACCGGCCGCACAAGCCCAGCTCAGCGGCTCGCCGCCACTCGCCCCAACCGACCCGCCCGACCCAGCCGGCCCACCCGCCCGTTTTACGCCGGAGCCCCCGCCGCCGGAGCCGGCTCCCGCTGTTCGAGCTGGGTCCCGGGCGGCTCGTGCGCCGACGAGGAGGGCTCGGCCACCGTCGGCTCCGGCGTCGGGGAGGCGGGCGGCTCCTGGGTCGGCGTCGGCTCCGGCTCGGCCGGGCGGGTGGGCTCCACCGGAGGCGTCCACGTGGGCACGGGCCCGTGGTTCCCCCCGTTCGGCGGCCGGGCCCCGGTCGGGAGCGCGGCCGGGGGCGCCGGGGCGGACGCGTCCTTGCCCTTGCCCTTCCGGCCCTTCCCCTTGCCGTGGCCCTCGTCCTCGCCCTCGGCCTTCTTCCCCTTGCCGCGCTTGCCGTCGCCGGCCGCCGCGTCGTACCCGGCGTTCCCGCCGGAGACCGCGGGGCCGCCCTCCGGCGCCTCGCCGCCCCGTTCCCCGGCGGAGTGCGACGGCCCGACGCCCCCGCCGGGCTCGTCGTCGCCGACGCTCATGCAGCCGGCGGCGGCGACGACGGCCATGGCCGTGGCGGCCAGACGGACGGGTACGTACAAGGGGCGCACGGGCGGCCACCTCCGGGGGTCAGGAGTCGCCGTGCCCAACTCCCTTCACCCGCAAGAGGACACGCGCCCGCGCGGCCGATTTGACCCGAGCGCGTCACCCCGTACCCGAAGCGGGACCCGGGCGCGTCACCCGTACCCGAGGGAATGCAGCCGCGCGTCGTCGATCCCGAAGTGGTGGGCGATCTCGTGAACGACCGTCACCTCCGTCTCGGCGACCACGTCCTCGCGCGACGCGCAGAACCGCAGCGTCGGCCCCCGGTAGATGGTGATCCGGTCCGGCAGCACGCCCGCGTACCACTCCCCGCGCTCCGTCAGCGGCGTCCCCTCGTACAGCCCGAGCAGCTCGGGATCGTCCGCCGGCGGTTCGTCCTCGACGAACACCGCGACGTTGTCCATCAGCCGCGTCAGCTCCGGCGGGATCCGGTCCAGGGCCTCGGCGACCAGTTCCTCGAACTCCTCGCGCGTCATCTCCAGCACAGGCCCATTGTCGGGTACGACCGTGGAGTACGACCCGCATATCCGCCCCGCGACTTGGGCATACGGGACCAATGGTCCGCGTCCCCGCCGCAGCCCTGCACGCCCTGGCCGAGGTGATGAACCCCATCCGCAACGCCCCGCGCGCCCTCACCCGCCGCTGCCGAGCCCGGCGCGACCGGCGGGACCGCTGCGCCTCCGCGACCCCGGAACTCGCCGCCCGCCCCCGCCCCTGGATCCGCGCCGGCGGCCTCGTCGCCGTGGTGCTGCTCGGCGCCTGGCTGGGCCTGCTGGTCGTCGGCGACGTCCGGGCGCCGGTCGGCCCGATGGACACCACGATGACCCTGCGCCCGTCGCTGGCCGGCGGTACGAAGATCAACGTCTCGCCGCTGGGCGCCCTCCGGCTCGACAGCCATGTGGCCCCGGTCCGCCTCGACGTCAACGTGGACCAGCTCGACCCCGACCGCGCCCAGGCCCTCGTCGACCACCCCGAACGGCTCTCCGGCCTCCAGGACGAGGTCGCCCAGGACGTCGAGCACGGCACCCTCGACCTCGCCGTCCGCTCCTGCGTGGCCGTCGTCACCGGCGCCACCGCGCTCGGCCTCGCCGTCTACCGCCGTCCCCGGCGCGCCCTCGCCGCGGGGGGCCTCGCGCTCACCCTCCTGGTCGCCTCCGGCGGCACCGCCTACGCCACCTGGAACCCGGACTCCGTACTGGAGCCGAAGTTCTCCGGCCTGCTCTCCTCCGCACCCTCCCTCGTCGGCAACGCGCGCAGCATCGTGACCGAGTTCGACGTCTACCAGAAGGAACTGGCGCGCCTGGTGACCAACGTGACCAAGCTCTACGACGTCACCTCGACCCTCCCCGCCTACCAGCCCGACCCGACCACGATCCGCGTCCTGCACGTGTCGGACATCCATCTGAACCCGGCGAGCTGGAAGATCATCGCCTCGCTGGTGGCGCAGTACAAGGTGAACGTGATCGTCGACTCCGGCGACACGATGGATCACGGCACGGCCGCGGAGAACGGCTTCCTGGACCCGATCGAGGACCTCGGCGCCCCCTACGTGTGGGTCCGCGGCAACCACGACTCCCGGGGCACCCAGGAGTACCTCAAGCACCTGAAGAACGTGCACGTCCTGGACGACGGTCACGCCCGGAACGTCGCGGGCCTGCGCTTCGCCGGCATGGGCGACCCGCAGTACACCCCGGACCGCTCCGAGGCGGACGGCGCCGAGGCGTCCCAGGAGCTGGCCGGCGCCCGGCTCGCCTCCGCCCTGCGCGACCAGAGCGCGGCCGGCACCCCCGTGGACGTGGCCGTCGCCCACGAGCCCTCGGCCGCTCGCGAGGTCGACGGCGACGTACCGCTGGTCCTGGCCGGGCACCTCCACCACGAGGACATGAAGGTCATGAGGTACGGCACCCGGCTGCGCGTCGAGGGGTCCACGGGCGGCAGCGGCCTGCGCGCGGTCGAGGGCAAGTACCCCGACCCCATCCAGGCCTCGATCCTCTACTTCGACCGGGACTCCCGGCGCCTCCAGGCCTGGGACGAGATCGAGCTGGGCGGCCTGGGCCTGACCACGGCCGAGGTCAGCCGCCATCTGCCCAAGGAGAACCAGCCGGGCGCGGCCCCCTCCCCCTCCGTGAGCGGCCCGTCCCCCACCGCCCCGGACAGCCCCGCCCCCAGCACCCCGTAAAGCGTTTTGGCGATACCTCCCGCCATCCCATATGCTTCTCACGTCCCCGACGCGCTGCGAAGCGCCCAGGCGGGCCGATAGCCCTCATCGTCTAGCGGCCTAGGACGCCGCCCTTTCAAGGCGGTAGCACGGGTTCGAATCCCGTTGGGGGCACGCAGTACATGTGCGACACTGTCGTACGAAGCTTGGTCCTGTGGAGCAGTTTGGAGTGCTCGCCACCCTGTCAAGGTGGAGGCCGCGGGTTCAAATCCCGTCAGGACCGCTGAGGTTTCACGTGAAACCTCGCGGCTGGGTAGCTCAGTTGGTACGAGCGATCGCCTGAAAAGCGATAGGTCGCCGGTTCGACCCCGGCCCCAGCCACATACAACCCCCGTCGAGATCATCGACGGGGGTTCTGTGTTGCCCGGGCGGAAATCGTTCGCCAGGTTTTTCCCGAGGATGCGATCCTGGAACCCGTATGTCTACGCACCCTGCTCCCGCCCTCGGCACCCTCGCCCCCCGGCTGACCGAGCTGTCGCTGCGCGACGCGCACCGGCTCGGCCGCAGGCTGGAGGGTGCGCGGAAGATCCGTAAGCCGGAGGCCCGCGCCGCCGTCCTCGCCGAGATCGAGACGGAGGTGGCCCGGGCCGAAGAGCGCATCGGTGAACGCCGGGCACGCGTCCCGGCCGTCAGCTACCCCGAGCAGCTCCCGGTCAGCCAGAAGAAGGACGAGATCGCGGCGGCCATCCGTGATCACCAGGTCGTGATCGTCGCCGGCGAGACCGGCTCCGGCAAGACCACCCAGATCCCGAAGATCTGTGTCGAGCTGGGCCGCGGCGTCCGCGGCATGATCGGGCACACCCAGCCCCGCCGGATCGCCGCGCGCACCGTCGCCGAGCGGGTCGCGGACGAGCTGGACACGCCGCTCGGGGAGACCGTCGGCTGGAAGGTCCGCTTCACCGACCAGGTGAACCCGCAGTCCACCTTCATCAAGCTGATGACGGACGGCATCCTGCTCGCCGAGATCCAGACCGACCGCGAGTTGCGCGCCTACGACACGATCATCATCGACGAGGCCCACGAGCGGTCCCTCAACATCGACTTCCTGCTGGGCTACCTCGCCCAGCTGCTGCCCAAGCGCCCCGACCTCAAGGTCGTCATCACCTCGGCGACCATCGACCCCGAGCGCTTCTCCCGGCACTTCGGCGACGCCCCGATCGTCGAGGTCAGCGGGCGGACGTATCCGGTCGAGGTGCGGTACCGGCCGCTCCTGGAGGAGGACGGCGAGGACGCCGACCGGGACCAGATCACGGCGATCACCGACGCCGTCGAGGAGCTGATGGGCGAGGGCAAGGGCGACATCCTCGTCTTCCTCTCCGGCGAGCGGGAGATCCGGGACACGGCCGACGCGCTGGAGAAGAAGAAGTACAGATTCACCGAGGTCCTGCCGCTGTACGCCCGGCTGTCGCACGCCGAGCAGCACCGGGTGTTCCAGCAGCACACCGGGCGCAGGATCGTTCTCGCGACCAACGTCGCCGAGACCTCCCTCACGGTCCCCGGCATCAAGTACGTCATCGACCCCGGCTTCGCCCGCATCTCCCGCTACAGCCACCGCACCAAGGTGCAGCGGCTGCCCATCGAGCCGATCTCGCAGGCCAGCGCCAACCAGCGCAAGGGCCGCTGCGGCCGTACCTCCGACGGCATCTGCGTCCGGCTGTACTCCGAGGACGACTTCGAGTCCCGCCCGGAGTTCACGGACGCCGAGATCCTGCGGACGAACCTGGCCTCCGTCATCCTGCAGATGACCGCGGCCGGCCTCGGCGACATCGAGAAGTTCCCCTTCATCGACCCCCCGGACCACCGCAACATCCGCGACGGCGTGCAGCTGCTCCAGGAGCTCGGCGCGCTCGACCCGGCGCAGAAGGACGCGCGCAAGCGGCTGACCGACACCGGCCGCAAGCTCGCCCAGCTGCCCGTCGACCCGCGGCTGGCCCGGATGGTGCTGGAGGCGGACAAGAACGGCTGTGTCCGCGAGGTCATGGTCATAGCGGCGGCCCTGTCCATCCAGGACCCGCGGGAGCGCCCGGCGGAGAAGCAGGCGCAGGCCGACCAGCAGCACGCCCGCTTCAAGGACGAGAGCAGCGACTTCCTCGCGTTCCTCAACCTGTGGCGCTATGTGCGCGAGCAGCAGAAGGAACGCGGCTCGTCGTCCTTCCGCCGGATGTGCAAGCAGGAGTACCTCAACTTCCTGCGCATCCGCGAGTGGCAGGACATCTACACGCAGCTGCGCACGGTCGCCAAGCAGATGGGCATCCATCTCAACGACGCCGACGACGCCGCCCCCGACGACCGCGTGCACGTGTCGCTGCTCGCGGGTCTGCTCTCCCACGTCGGCATGAAGGACGTCAAGGACTCCGGCTCGGAGGGTGGCAGGAGCACGGGGAAGAACGAGTACCTGGGCGCCCGGAACGCCAAGTTCGCGATCTTCCCGGGTTCGGCGCTCTTCAAGAAGCCGCCGCGGTTCGTGATGTCCGCCGAGCTGGTGGAGACCTCCCGGCTGTGGGCCCGCGTCAACGCGAGGATCGAACCGGAGTGGGTCGAGCCGCTCGCCGGGCACCTCCTCAAGCGCACCTACAGCGAACCGCACTGGGAGAAGGACCAGGCGGCGGTGATGGCGTACGAGAAGGTCACGCTGTACGGCGTGCCGATCGTGGCGCAGCGCAAGGTGAACTACGGGCGGATCGACCCCGAGGTCAGCCGCGAGCTGTTCATCCGCAACGCCCTGGTGGAGGGCGACTGGCGCACCCACCACAAGTTCTTCGCGGACAACCGTAGGCTGCTGACCGAGGTCGAGGAGCTGGAGCACCGCGCCCGGCGCCGGGACATCCTGGTCGACGACGAGACGCTGTACGACTTCTACGACCAGCGGGTGCCCGAACACGTCGTCTCGGGTGCGCACTTCGACTCGTGGTGGAAGCACAAGCGGCACGAGCAGCCCGACTTCCTCGACTTCGAGCGCGAGATGCTCATCAACGAGAAGGCGGGGGCGGTCACCAAGGACGACTATCCGGACTCCTGGCGGCAGGGGCCGCTGAAGTTCCGGGTGACGTACCAGTTCGAGCCGGGGGCGGACGCCGACGGCGTGACCGTCCACGTGCCGCTCCAGGTGCTCAACCAGGTCACGGACGAGGGCTTCGACTGGCAGATCCCGGGCCTGCGCGAGCAGGTGGTCACGGAGCTGATCCGCTCCCTGCCCAAGCCGGTCCGCCGCAACTACGTGCCCGCCCCGAACTTCGCCCAGGCCTTCCTCGACCGTGCCGTGCCGCTCCAGGAGCCGCTGACGGTGACCATGGCGCGGGAGCTGAAGCGCATGGTGGGAGTCCCGTTCGACGCCGAGGACTTCGACTGGGCGAAGGTCCCCGACCACCTGAAGATCACGTTCCGGATCGTCGACGAACGCCGCCGCAAGCTCGCCGAGGACAAGGACCTGGAGGCGCTGAAGCTCCGGCTGCGCCCGAAGGCGCGCAAGGCGCTCTCGCAGGCCGCGGCGGCCACCGCGGAGCGCAGCGGCGGTGAGTCGCTGGAGCGCTCCGGTCTGACGGACTGGACGATCGGCACGCTGACCCGGGTCTTCGAGACCCGCCGGGCCGGGCAGCCGGTCAAGGCGTATCCGGCGCTGGTGGACGACGGGGCGAAGGCGAACACCGTCTCCGTCCGGCTCTTCGACACCGAGGCCGAGCAGGCGCAGGCGATGTGGAAGGGCACGCGCCGGCTGATCCTGCGCAACATCCCGGTCAACCCCGCGAAGTTCGCGTCCGAGAAGCTGACCAACCAGCAGAAGCTGGGCCTGTCCGCGAACCCGCACGGTTCGATCCAGGCGCTGTTCGACGACTGCGCCACGGCGGCGGCGGACAAGCTGATCGCGGACTTCGGCGGCCCGGCGTGGGACGAGGAGTCGTACCGGAAGCTCTACGACAAGGTCCGCGCGGAGATCGTCGACACGACCGTGCGCACCGTGGGCCAGGTGCAGCAGGTGCTGGCGGCCTGGCAGGCCTGCGAACGCCGCCTGAAGGCGGTACGCAGCCCCGCGCTGCTGGCGAACCTCCAGGACGTGCGGACGCAGTTGGACGCGCTGGTGAAGCCCGGCTTCGTCACCGAGGCGGGCATCAAGCGGCTGCCGGACCTGATGCGCTATCTGGTCGCCGCGGACCGGCGGCTGCAGCAGATGCCGACCGGTGTGCAGCGGGACACCTCCCGCATGGAGAAGGTCCACGAGATGCGCGACGAGTACGCGTGGCTGCTGGAGCAGATGCCGCAGGGCCGGCCGGTGCCGCAGCAGGTCCTGGACGTCCGCTGGATGATCGAGGAGCTCCGGGTCAGCTATTTCGCGCACGCGCTCGGCACGGCGTACCCCGTCTCCGACAAGCGGATCGTGAAGGCGATCGACGCGCTGGCACCGTGACGACGCCGTGAGCGAGCCCGTACGGAGGGTGAGTTCGACCGGGGGCCCACCCTCCTGTACAGTCTCTTCTCGCAGCGCAACGCAGAAGAAGCGCCGCGAAACCTGGTCCTGTGGAGCAGTTTGGAGTGCTCGCCACCCTGTCAAGGTGGAGGCCGCGGGTTCAAATCCCGTCAGGACCGCAGTGAAAGCCCCGCACCGAGCGATCGGTGCGGGGCTTCTTCCGTTCGCGACGGCTCTTCCGTTCGCCGCGGCTCGCCGCCCCGGAAGGCACCAGGAGCCCCGGGGGGCCCAGCGGCCACCAGAAGCCCCCAGCAGGCTCTCAGCGGCCCTCTCGCGGCCTTGACGGCGTCACATTCGCTCGGTACTCCAATGACAGGGCCTCACCCTCGTGTGGCCCCTGGAGGTGGCGTATGGCGGCATCGGTCAGGCACGAGACACGGGCCCTGCTCCGCGCGCACCTGTCGGCCGCGTCGTCGTACGGCCACCTGACGCGCCACTGCCCCATCTGCCACCGGCTGTTGCGGCTGGCGCTGGACTCGTCGGCGCCACAGTCCCCGACGAGCCGTCAAGAGGGCGTCGAGGACGAGAGCGCCTCCACGGCGTGAGCACCGGGCCTCTCAACGCCCTTGCCCCGCCGACCTCCTGGAGGCCACGCCTCCAATAGCGCACCGGCGCCGGACCCAACAACCGGCGCGCCATGTGACGGGCGTCACCGCATAAATTTTTGGATCGGTGCTCCTTACGGCTCTCCTACAACTGGTCAATTTAATATGTGCAATTGCACCAGCTCCCGCAGTCCTCGCACAGACGATCCGACAGCCCTCCCCAGAGTCCGACAAGCCCGCGCACAGAAGCGGGCCGGGCACCCACCGGACGGCACGGAGCCGGACACAAAAAAATCGCGCTGGACCCGGCGGAGTCCAGCGCGATCAACGACGCACCCCTGTTGGGGCAGGGAGGGCGTCGCACGGAGCTGCTTCCGGGCGCCTCGGCAGGTTGGGGGACCTGCCGTTCTGCCCGGTTATGCGGTTGTTCAGGCCTCGCTGCGCTGCTGCGGAATGCCCGCGAGCAGAGCGCGGACCTCGGCTTCGCGGTAGCGGCGATGCCCGCCGAGCGTGCGGATCGACGTGAGCTTGCCGGCCTTCGCCCAGCGCGTGACCGTCTTGGGGTCGACGCGGAACATGGTGGCGACCTCAGCCGGGGTCAGCAGCGGCTCGGCATCAGGGGTGCGAGCGGTCATGAGCGGCCTCCTCGGGAGAACCGAACCTTCTCGGTTCATTCCTCTAAATTCTGCACCTTGACCCGCGTTGCCCGAAATGGCGGACGCGAGTCGAGTCGGTTATAGGACGAACGGCTTGTCCTCGGCACTACAACTACACCATCTGTCCAGCCGCGTCGGCCAAACCGATGGAATTGCCCTCCCAGGTGTTCATCAGCGACGGAAGCCGATGGACCATGCCATAGCGGACAGTCACGCCACTGTGACGATCAGTCACAGGGCGCTCAGGGGTCACCAGACCTGTCATCAGACCCCCCAAAGCGTGCAATGCGGAGATTCCGCCCACAGTGCATCACGGCAGGACGGAAGGAGCCCTCCCCGGGCTCCTTGTCCTATTTTGGCACGAGGAGGGGGAAGCGGCGCAAGAGTGATGTACGTGCGGTCCGTCACGCTTGACGCATACGCCCGGATCGGGACCTACGTCCTTTGTCGGCGGGAGATCAGCCCACACCGAACACGTGTCGGAGCGGAAGACGAAACCTCACATCGGGCGGTACGTCAAACGTCAGTTCGCCGACCGCCGGTCCCGGACCGCCCGCCAGCGCTCCACCAGCCGTCCGTAGGCGGCCCCCGCGGTGGCCCCGTCGCCGTGGCGCAGCGCCTCGATCCCCTCGGCCACGTCCGCCGCGGAGTGGTCCGCCGCCAACTCGCCCGCCGGCAGGGCGTGCACCAGCCCGCCGTAGTCCAACTCGACCAGGGACCGCGGGTGGAATTCCTCCAGCCAGCGCCCGACGTCCACCAGGCCGTCGACGAGCGGGCCCTCGTCCACGGCCTCCCGCAGGGCCCGCAGCCCTCGCGCCACCCGCCGGCGGGCCTGCACCATGGGCGTGCGGTAGCGGAGCACCGGCGCTGCGGCGCCCTCGTCCTCCCCGCCCTCCTCGTACTCCCGCTCCGTGTCGGAGACCAGCACGAACCAGTTGATCGGCACCTGCCAGGTGGCCGTGCGGATCCAGGGCCGGGCGTCCGGGTTGCGTTCCAGCCAGCGTTCGTAGTCCTGCGCGCTCTGGCGCCGTACGACCGGCGGGATCAGGGCGTCCAGGACCGGCTCGGGGAAGTCCTCGGCCACCTCGCCGAGGGCCTGCCAGCCGCGCAGCCGGGTCCGCCAGGGACACACGCAGACCACGCCGTCCACCTCGGTCACGAAGGCGTCCGCGCTCTCGTGCACCGGCACCGCGACGGGCGGGGTGGGCAGCAGGTCCGCCAGGGAGCGGCGCAGCTCGTCCTGGTACGAGGGCCGGTCGGGGCGGCGGGCGTATCGGGTCCAGTGGGCGCGCTCCTCGTCCGGGAAGGCCACCAGCGGCTCGTACACGCGCAGGTACGCCGCGTACGGCACGATCACCGAGGACACCTTGGGCACGCCTGCTCCCTCCCCCGCGCACCGCCGCGAAAACCTGTGGAAATCCGTCGGAACGGATCACAAACGCGCGAGAATCTCTGCAAATCGTCCCACGCCCGTACTCCGTGCGGAGGTGATCCTGAGCACTGTGCGGCGGGCGGGCACCGCCAGGCTCTAATCTCGTGCCACAGTCCCCGCCACCCGCACGGAGACTGCCGCCCATCGCCGCACCTACACAGGAGTCACCACCGTGACCGACGTAACCGGCGCACCTGCTGATGTACTGCACACCCTGTTCCACTCGGACCAGGGGGGTCATGAGCAAGTCGTGCTCTGCCAGGACCGTGCCAGCGGCCTCAAGGCCGTCATCGCCCTCCACTCCACCGACCTGGGCCCCGCCCTCGGCGGCACCCGCTTCTACCCGTACGCGAGCGAGGCGGAGGCCGTCGCCGACGCGCTGAACCTCGCGCGCGGGATGTCGTACAAGAACGCCATGGCCGGTCTCGACCACGGCGGCGGCAAGGCCGTGATCATCGGCGACCCGGACCAGGTCAAGAGCGAGGAACTGCTCCTCGCCTACGGCCGGTTCGTCGCCTCGCTCGGCGGCCGGTACGTCACCGCGTGCGACGTCGGCACCTACGTGGCCGACATGGACGTCGTGGCCCGCGAGTGCCAGTGGACCACCGGGCGCTCCCCCGAGAACGGCGGCGCCGGCGACTCCTCCGTGCTCACCGCCTTCGGCGTCTACCAGGGCATGCGGGCCTCCGCCCAGCACCTGTGGGGCGACCCGACGCTGCGCGACCGCACCGTCGGCATCGCGGGCGTCGGCAAGGTCGGCCACCACCTGGTCGAGCACCTGCTCGCCGAGGGCGCGCACGTGGTCGTGACCGACGTGCGTAAGGACGTCGTGCGGGCCCTCACCGAGCGGCACCCCTCGGTGGTCGCCGTCGCCGACACCGACGCGCTGATCCGGGTGGAGAACCTCGACATCTACGCGCCCTGCGCACTCGGCGGGGCGCTCAACGACGAGACGGTGCCGGTGCTGACCGCCAGGGTGGTGTGCGGCGCGGCCAACAACCAGCTCGCCCACCCGGGCGTCGAGAAGGACCTCGCCGACCGCGGGATCCTCTACGCGCCCGACTACGTGGTGAACGCCGGCGGTGTCATCCAGGTCGCCGACGAGCTGCACGGCTTCGACTTCGACCGGTGCAAGGCGAAGGCCGCGAAGATCTTCGACACCACGCTGGCCATATTCGCACGTGCGAATGAGGATGGCATTCCGCCGGCCGCCGCGGCCGACCGGATCGCCGAGCAGCGGATGGCCGAGGCCCGTACCCGGCGGTGATCCCGCGGTCGTACGGCGCCGGCCCGGCAGGGTCTGCGCAGGTTTGACGGGTACCCGTCGGGGGGCAGTTGGAGAGAACTCTCACTTATCCCGGCGGGTCGACCGCCGAAAGGTGGTTAAAATCGCGGTTGACCAGCGAGGACGGGGCGCCTCGCCGGTCCTGGGCAGGCCACGTGCTGCGGGCGACGTACCGTATGGGCGTGGGCTCAGGTACCGTGGAAGCCCTACGGACCGGTCTCTCCACGGAGAGCCCGTTCCGGACCATGAACGCGTGTCAAGACTCTGGGGCCGTCGAGCCCCGTCGTTGAGGGGGTCGAGCCATGGGGCGCGGCCGGGCCAAGGCCAAGCAGACGAAGGTCGCCCGCCAGCTGAAGTACAACAGCGGTGGGACTGATCTCTCCCGCCTGGCCGAGGAGCTGGGCGCATCGCCGTCGAATGCACAACCGCCTAACGGCGGGCCATTCGAGGATGATGAGCAGGAGGACGACGTGTACGCGAAGTACGCCGACCTCTATGAGGACGACGACGAGGACGAGGACGGCCAGTCCCCGTCCCAACGGCGACGCGGCGCTTGACCTCGCACTGAACACCAACCCGGTCGGTGATGTCTGTCACCGGCCGGGTTCTGTGCTGCCCGCGGCGGCTCAGGCGGCGTAGTCGCCCACCATCTCCGCGCCCGTCTCCCGGTCTCCCCGGTCCGTGATCTCGCCGGCCACCCAGGCGTCCACGCCGCGGTCGGCGAGGGCGGTCAGGGCCACGTCCGTCGACTCCTCGGGCACGATCGCGATCATGCCCACGCCCATGTTCAGCGTCCGCTCCAGCTCCAGGCGCTCGACGGCGCCGGTCCGGCCGACGAGGTCGAAGATCGCGCCCGGCGTCCAGGTGGAGCGGTCGACCACGGCGTGCAGACCGTCGGGGATCACCCGGGCCAGGTTGGCCGCGAGGCCGCCGCCGGTGACGTGGCTGAAGGCGTGCACCTCGGCGGTGCGCATGAGGGCCAGGCAGTCCAGGGAGTAGATCTTGGTCGGCTCCAGCAGCTCCTCGCCGAGGGTGCGGCCGAGGCCGTCCAGGTGGGCGTCGAGCGCCAGGCCGCCCTCGTTCAGCAGGACGTGGCGGACGAGCGAGTACCCGTTCGAGTGAAGCCCGGAGGACGCCATGGCGATCACCGCGTCACCCGTACGGATGCGATCCGGGCCGAGCAGCCGGTCGGCCTCCACGACGCCCGTACCGGCGCCGGCGACGTCGAAGTCGTCCGGGCCCAGCAGGCCGGGGTGCTCGGCCGTCTCGCCGCCCACCAGGGCGCAGCCGGCCAGCACACAGCCTTCGGCGATGCCCTTGACGATCGAGGCGACCCGCTCGGGGTGGACCTTGCCGACGCAGATGTAGTCGGTCATGAACAGCGGCTCGGCGCCGCACACCACGATGTCGTCCATGACCATCGCGACCAGGTCGTGGCCGATGGTGTCGTACACGCCGAGCTGCCGGGCGATGTCGACCTTCGTGCCGACACCGTCGGTGGCGGAGGCGAGCAGCGGGCGCTCGTAGTTCTTGAGGGCGGAGGCGTCGAAGAGGCCGGCGAAGCCGCCGAGGCCGCCGAGGACCTCGGGGCGCCGCGTCTTCTTGACCCATTCCTTCATGAGCTCGACGGCGCGGTCGCCCGCCTCGATGTCGACTCCGGCGGCTGCGTAGCTGGCACCAGTTGTGTCAGGCATGACGATGTGAACCTTCGTGTCGTACGGCGGTGGGGCCAGGGGGGCGGACGGCTACGGGCGACGGATGGCGTCGGCGGCGGCCGTACCGGCGGGCCCGGCGGCCAGCTCGGTCTCCAGGAGCTGCTTGCCGAGCAGCTCGGGGTCGGGGAGCTCCATCGGGTACTCGCCGTCGAAGCAGGCGCGGCACAGGTTCGGCTTGGCGATGGTGGTCGCCTCGATCATGCCGTCGATGGAGATGTACGCCAGGGAGTCGGCGCCCATGGAGGTGCCGATCTCCTCGACGCTCATGCCGTTGGCGATGAGCTCGGCGCGGGTGGCGAAGTCGATGCCGAAGAAGCAGGGCCACTTCACGGGCGGGGACGAGATCCGGATGTGGATCTCGGCGGCGCCGGCCTCGCGGAGCATGCGGACCAGGGCCCGCTGGGTGTTGCCGCGGACGATGGAGTCGTCGACGACGACCAGCCGCTTGCCCTTGATGACTTCCTTGAGCGGGTTCAGCTTCAGGCGGATGCCCAGCTGGCGAATGGTCTGTGAGGGCTGGATGAAGGTCCGGCCGACATAGGCGTTCTTCACCAGGCCGTTGCCGAAGGGGATGCCGGAGGCCTCGGCGTACCCGATCGCGGCGGGGGTGCCGGATTCCGGGGTCGCTATGACGAGGTCGGCCTCCGCGGGGGCCTCCTTCGCCAGCTTGCGGCCCATCTCGACACGCGAGAGGTAGACGTTGCGGCCGGCGATGTCGGTGTCCGGGCGGGCCAGGTACACGTACTCGAAGACACAGCCCTTGGGCTTCGCTTCTGCGAATCGAGAGGTGCGCAGGCCGTTCTCGTCGATGGCGACGAACTCGCCCGGCTCGATCTCGCGCACGAAGCTGGCGCCGCAGATGTCGAGGGCGGCGGACTCGGAGGCGACCACCCAGCCGCGCTCCAGGCGGCCGAGGACCAGCGGGCGGATGCCCTGCGGGTCACGGGCGGCGTAGAGGGTGTGCTCGTCCATGAAGACGAGGGAGAAGGCGCCGCGCACCTGGGGCAGCACCTTGCCGGCCGCCTCCTCGACGGTCAGCGGCTTGCCGTCCTCGTCGACCTGGCCCGCGAGCAGCGCGGTGATCAGGTCGGTGTCGTTGGTCGCCGCGACCCGGGTGGAGCGGCCGTCCTGCTTGGGCAGGTCGGCGACCAGTTCGGCGAGTTGGGCGGTGTTGACGAGGTTGCCGTTGTGCCCGAGCGCGATGGAGCCCTGCGCGGTGGCACGGAACGTCGGCTGGGCGTTCTCCCACACGGAGGCACCGGTGGTCGAGTAGCGGGCGTGACCGACCGCGATGTGACCCTGGAGCGAACCGAGGGAGGTCTCGTCGAAGACCTGGGACACCAGGCCCATGTCCTTGAAGACGAGGATCTGGGAGCCGTTACTGACCGCGATTCCCGCGGATTCCTGGCCCCGATGCTGGAGGGCGTAGAGCCCGAAGTAGGAGAGCTTGGCGACCTCTTCACCCGGAGCCCAGACACCGAAGACGCCGCATGCGTCCTGGGGGCCCTTCTCGCCGGGAAGCAGATCGTGATTGAGTCGACCGTCACCACGTGGCACGCCTCCGAGTGTAGGCGAGGTCGACCACTGGTCCGAATTGGGGACAGGGGCTCACCTGTGGGTCACCGGTCGGCGACGGCCCGGACCGTGGCGCCGTCCTCGCTGGTCAGCGTGAGGGTCTCCTGATCGATCCGGTACGTGACCGCGCCGTCGAAGAGGCCCAGCAGCCGCTTCTCGGCGTCCATGAGTGAGCCTTCGCACATCATTCGGGTGGTGGACGGGGCGCCGAGGGTGATACGCCCGTCGCTGACGGTGGCCCCGGCCTCGACGCGGTTGCAGGGCAGACGCCCCGAAACGGTCTTCGCGTCCCGGTCGAAGGTGAGGTGGGCGCTGCCCTTGTCGCCCTTCCGGCCCGGGGCGTCGACGGTCCACCTGGTCCCGTACAGGGACGCGTCCTCGGCCCTGCTCAGCCGGACGGTGTCGCCGTCGGCGGTGGTGAGGACGAGCCGCTCGCCCTCGTTCTTCGTGGTGAGCGAGCCGGTGGTGAGGGCGCGGCCGAGGGACTTCTCGAAGCCGGCGGGCGTCTTGGCGCAGGCCTTCTCGGTGAACATGGCGTCGCTGAGCCGGACGCGTCCGGCGGAGCCGTCGACGTCGGCACGGGCGCTGAAGCTGTTGCAGCCGGTGCTGCCGGCCGCCTCGCCGCCCTCGTCGATCCGCACGTGTGCCGCGGCCGGTGCCCGGTGGGTGGTGCCGTCGACGGTGACGCTGTCGATGCTCCACCGGACGCCGGTGATGCGCGGTCCGCCCGCGCCCACGGCGTCGCTGCCGGCGTCGTCGGCGTGCTCGCTGCCGCAGGCCGCGGCGAGCGGCACGAGCGCGGCGACGGCCGCCACGGTCAGGGTCCTGGTGCGCTGCTTCGTCTGCCTGTACATGCCGATTCGACGGAGACGGGGAAGATCCGGTTCCGTCCGGTCCTCGTCCGGCTCGCCCGTCAGCCGAGCAGCGGCAGCAGGGCGCCCAGGTCGGCCCGCTCCCCGCTCGCGCTGACCTTCGCCCCGTCCAGGGCGTCCTTCCAGGCCAGCCGCCCGGAGGCGAGCCGGATCCAGGTCAGCGGGTCGGTCTCGACGACGTTGGGCGGGGTGCCCCGGGTGTGCCGGGGGCCCTCGACGCACTGCACGACCGCGTACGGCGGGATCCGCACCTCCGTCGAGCCGCCGGGTGCCCGCACGGCGAGCGCGTCGGCCAGCAGCCGGGTCGCGGCGGCCAGGGCCTGCCGGTCGTAGGGGATGTCCAGACCGGGAACGGCGGCGTTCAGGTCGTCGCTGTGCACGATCAGCTCGACGGTGCGGGTGACGACGTAGTCGGCCAGCGGCAGGGCGCCCGCGCTGGTGGGGAGCAGTCTGCCGCCGGGGTGGGTGTCGAGCCGCTCGGTGAAGCGCCGCTCGACCTCGGCCAGGTGGGCGTCGAGGTCGGGGTGGTCGGCGGCGAGCCGGTGGGCGGTCCGGGCGATGGCGTCCGCGTCGGCGGCGATGGCGGTCGGCCAGGCCGTCAGCTGCCCGTCCTGTCGCATCGGCTGGGGCTCGTCGAGCAGCCGGTCCACGGCGGTCAGCGCCATCCCGACGTGCGCGGCCAGGTCCCGCACGGTCCAGTCGCCGAGCCGGGTGGGCAGCGCGAGCTGCTCGGGACCGAGGGTGCGGACCGCCGCCCGTACGTGGCCGAACTGCGCGAGGACGGCGGCGCGGGTGCGGGCGGGGTCGTAGGCACGGGGGCGTTTCCTGGCCGGGGGCATGGGGTGAGCCTATGCGGGCGAGACGGTCGGCGAGGGCGCCTCGAAGATCTCCCCGTTGCGCGGGACGCCGAGGCCGGTCCAGGTGAAGGGGACGCCCCGGGCGGTGTCGGGGTCGGGGCCGTCCATCAGCTGGAAGTGGACGTGCGGCTCGGTGGAGTTGCCGGTGTTGCCGCAGTGGGCGAGGACCTGTCCGGCGCGGACCCGGTCGCCCTCGCGGACGGTGAACGACCCGCGCTGGACGTGGGCGTACAGGGCGTACGTGCCGCCGCCGAGGTCCAGCACCAGGTGATTGCCGACGATGCGGCGGACGCCCGCCATCTCCCGCACCGAGCCCTCGACGAGCATCAGGTACAGCAGCGCGGGCAGGGAGGTGCGGCTCAGGTGGTCGCGCTGGCCGTCGTCGGCCCGTACGACCCGGGCGTCGGCCACCGCGAGGACCGGGGCGCCGAACGCCGGGAAGTCGCGGCCGCGCCGGGCGAGGGGCCACAGGGCGCGGAAGCCGGGGCGGGCGCCGGGCTCCGGTTCGGCGACGAGGTCGATGGCGAAGGTCTGGCCGTAGGCGTGGACGCCGTGGCTCGGGGTGCGGTCGGCCGGGCTGTTCAGCGCGGACCAGCGGCCGGTGACGGGCGGGGCGACCTCGACCGGCTCGCGGGCCCTGCCGGCGGCGTCCGGGGCGCCGCCGTCCCACCGGTTCACCACGGCGACCAGGACGTAGGCGAGGACCAGCGGCAGGAAGACGCACCACCAGGGATACCCCGGGTCGAAGAGGACGCCGACGGCCACCAGGGCCAGGAAGGCGAGTTGCAGTACCCGGAAGGTGGTCATGGCGAGCTTGCGTACGGACATCGTTCGTTCCCCCTTGCTCGTGACGGTCCGGCGTCTCGACAGCCCCGGCCGTCTCGACGGTCCCGGTCAGTTCCGCGCGATCGACAGCGCCACCAGCAGCGGTACGACCCGCCCCGCCGGCACCTCGTGGCGGCCCCGGCCGGTGGTGTGCAGCCAGCCGGCGCCGGTGAGCTGGCGCAGGTGGTGGTAGATCTGGCCAGTCGTGCCCATCCCGTCCAGCTCGGCCAGCTCTGCCACGGTGCGCCGGCCGCCGAGGACCTCGCGGAGCAGCCGCAGCCGCACGGGATGCCCGAGGGCCGAGAACACCTCGGCGGACTCGGCCCAGTCGGCATCCAGCAGCCCCTCGGTCAGCGCACCGTGCTGCCAGGCGTACCGCTCTCCGGTCGGCAGGCGCACGGAGCCGGTGAAGAGGACTCCCCCGGCTGCGGCCTCCGACTCGGCGAGTTGTTTCTTCAGGCCTTCCAGAGCCCAGAGGTCGCCCTCCCCAGGAGCCGGGGCAGGCCGGTCGGCGGCTTCCAGGGCGGCCAGGCGCCGCTCGAGGTCGGCCACGCGCTGTTCCAGTGGTTCCACACGTACGAGATTACGTACTTACGAAATCCGGTGCAAGGGTCACTCGTACGTGTGTCTGACCGCGGAAGGCGGCCCGGAAAGGCGCCGTCTCGGAAACGCTGGTCCATGCCTGGAAGGAGGTGCAACATGACGGTTATGGCCGAGCACACGTCTCAGATGTCGGTGGACGAGTTCGAAACGATCGCTTCCGCCGCTCCCGAGACCGTCACGTTGGAGTTCATTGACGGACGGATCGGGGTCAAACAAGTGACCGACGGGGATCACGACACCATCGTGTCCTGGCTGGCCAAGCGCTGTATTCAGGCCCGGCCGGACCTGGACCTTTACCATGCCCGAGGTCTGCGCGTCGACGCGTACCGGCAGAGCAGGGCCCGGCCGGACGCCGTGCTCGTACCGGAGGCCCACTTCGCGGGATACGGCGAATGGGCCGATCCAGCCGGAGCACTCATGGTCGTCGAGGTCACCTCGTACGACTCGGACACGGACCGGCGGGACCGACACGAGAAGCCAGCCGCTTACGGACAGGCGGGAATCCCGCTGTACCTGCTGATCGACCGGGACCACTGCACGGTCACGGTGCACAGCGGCCCGGACCGCCAGGTCGGCGGCTACCGGGACGCCCGCGTCACGAAGTTCGGCGAGACGCTGGTCCTCCCCGACCCCGTCGGCATCACACTCGACACGGAGATCCTCAAGAACTACGTGCGCTGAGACGACGAGGCCCCGCCCGGAACCAGCCCGGACGGGGCCTCGGACTGCCGGGACCGGCGGCTACGCCAGCAGCCCCGGGATCGTCGCCTCGTGGGTCTCGCGCAGCTCGGTCAGGGACAGGGTGAACTCGCCCTGGACCTCGACCGCGTCCCCGTCGACCACGCCGATGCGCGTCACGGGCAGGCCGCGGGCGCCGCACATGTCGTTGAAGCGGACCTCTTCCGAGCGCGGGACGGCGACGACCGCGCGGCCCGCCGACTCCGAGAACAGGAAGGTGAAGGCGTCGAGCCCGTCCGGTACGACCAGGCGCGCGCCCCGGCCGCCGAGCAGCGCCGACTCGACGACCGCCTGCACCAGGCCGCCGTCGGACAGGTCGTGCGCGGAGTCGATCATGCCGTCGCGGGACGCGGAGATCAGGATCTCTCCGAGCAGGCGCTCGCGCTCCAGGTCGACCTTGGGCGGCAGGCCGCCGAGGTGGTCGTGGACCACCTGGGACCAGGCAGAGCCGCCGAACTCCTCACGCGTGTCGCCCAGCAGGTACAGCAGCTGGCCGTCCTCCTGGAAGGCGACCGGCGTGCGGCGGGCCACGTCGTCGATGACGCCGAGGACCGCGACCACCGGGGTCGGGTGGATGGCGGCCTCGCCGGTCTGGTTGTAGAGCGAGACGTTGCCGCCGGTGACCGGGGTGCCGAGCTGGAGGCAGCCGTCGGCCAGGCCGCGCACGGCCTCGGAGAACTGCCACATGACCGCCGGGTCCTCCGGCGAGCCGAAGTTCAGGCAGTCGGAGACGGCCAGCGGCTTCGCGCCGGTCGTCGCCACGTTGCGGTAGGCCTCCGCCAGCGCGAGCTGTGCGCCCGTGTACGGGTCGAGCTTGGCGTAGCGGCCGTTGCCGTCGGTCGCGATGGCGACGCCGAGGCCGGTCTCCTCGTCCACGCGGATCATGCCCGAGTCCTCGGGCTGGGCGAGGACCGTGTTGCCCTGCACGAAGTGGTCGTACTGCTGGGTGATCCACTGCTTGGAGGCCTGGTTGGGCGAGCCGACCAGCTTCAGGACCTGGCCCTTGAGCTCCTCGGACGTCTGGGGCCTGGGCAGCTTGTTCGCGTCGTCGGCCTGGAGGGCGTCCTGCCACTCGGGGCGGGCGTAGGGGCGCTCGTAGACCGGGCCCTCGTGCGCGACCGTGCGCGGGTCCACGTCGACGATCTTGCCGCCGTGCCAGTAGATCTCCAGCCGGTCGCCGTCGGTCACCTCACCGATGACCGTGGCGATGACGTCCCACTTCTCGCAGATCTCCAGGAAGCGCTCGACCTTGCCCGGCTCGACGACCGCGCACATGCGTTCCTGCGACTCGCTCATGAGGATTTCCTCGGGCGAGAGGGTCGAGTCGCGCAGCGGGACGTCGTCCAGGGTGACGCGCATGCCGCCGGAGCCGTTCGACGCCAGCTCGGAGGTGGCGCAGGACAGACCCGCCGCACCGAGGTCCTGGATGCCGACGACCAGCTTCTCGGCGAACGCCTCCAGGGTGCACTCGATGAGGAGCTTCTCCTGGAAGGGGTCGCCGACCTGCACGGCGGGGCGCTTGGACGGCTTGGCGTCGTCGAAGGTCTCGGAAGCCAGGATCGACGCGCCGCCGATGCCGTCGCCGCCGGTGCGGGCGCCGTACAGGATGACCTTGTTGCCCGCGCCGGACGCCTTGGCGAGGTGGATGTCCTCGTGCCGCATGACGCCGATGGCACCTGCGTTGACCAGCGGGTTGCCCTGGTAGCAGGCGTCGAAGACGACCTCGCCGCCGATGTTCGGCAGGCCCAGGCAGTTGCCGTAGCCGCCGATGCCGGCGACGACGCCCGGCAGGACGCGCTTGGTGTCGGGGTGGTCCGCGGCGCCGAAGCGCAGCGGGTCCACGACGGCGACCGGACGCGCGCCCATCGCGATGATGTCGCGCACGATGCCGCCGACACCCGTGGCCGCGCCCTGGTAGGGCTCCACGTAGGAGGGGTGGTTGTGCGACTCGACCTTGAAGGTGACCGCGTAGCCCTGACCGACGTCGACCACACCGGCGTTCTCGCCGATGCCGACGAGCATGGCGTCGGACTCGGGGGCCTTCTCGCCGAACTGGCGCAGGTGCACCTTGCTGCTCTTGTACGAGCAGTGCTCGGACCACATGACGGAGTACATGGCCAGCTCCGCACCGGTGGGGCGGCGGCCGAGGATCTCCACGACCCTCTCGTACTCGTCCTTCTTCAGGCCCAGCTCGGCCCAGGGCAGCTCGACGTCGGGGGTCGCGGCCGCGTGCTCGACCGTGTCCAGAGGCGTCCGGCTCATGCGTTGACCAGCTTCTTGAGGATCGAGGTGAAGAACGGCAGGCCGTCGGTACGGCCCGTACCGATCAGCGGCTCGACGGCGTGCTCGGGGTGCGGCATGAGGCCGACGACGTTCCCGGCGGCGTTGGTGATGCCGGCGATGTCGTTGAGCGAGCCGTTGGGGTTCATGTCCAGGTAGCGGAAGGCCACCCGCCCCTCGGCCTCCAGCTCGTCCAGGGTGCGCCGGTCGGCGACGTAGCGGCCGTCCATGTTCTTCAGCGGGATGTGGATCTCCTGGCCCGCGGTGTAGTCGCTGGTCCAGGAGGTGTCCGCGTTCTCCACCCGCAGCTTCTGGTCGCGGCAGATGAAGTGCAGGTGGTCGTTGCCCAGCATGCCGCCGGGCAGCAGGTGGGCCTCCGTGAGGATCTGGAAGCCGTTGCAGATGCCCAGCACCGGGAGACCGGCCCTGGCCTGGTCGATCAGGGTGTCCATCACCGGCGAGAAGCGCGCGATGGCGCCGGCCCGCAGATAATCGCCGTAGGAGAATCCGCCGCACAGCACCACGGCGTCGACCTGCTTGAGGTCCTTGTCCTTGTGCCAGAGAGCGACGGGTTCGGCGCCGGCGACGCGGATCGCGCGCTGCGTGTCACGGTCGTCGAGGCTGCCGGGGAAAGTGACGACGCCAATACGAGCGGTCACTTCGCGGCCCCCGCGACCGCGTCTTCGGACTCGACCTTGACGGTGAAGTCCTCGATCACGGTGTTGGCGAGGAAGGATTCCGCAAGATCATGGATGCGGGCGAGGGCGGCGTCGTCGACCGGCCCGTCCACTTCCAGTTCGAATCGCTTTCCCTGGCGGACGTCCGAGATCCCTTCGAAACCCAGCCGCGGCAGTGCGCGCTGCACCGCCTGGCCCTGGGGGTCGAGGATCTCCGGCTTGAGCATGACGTCGACTACGACGCGTGCCACTGGCACTCCCGGTGTGTGGTGCTGAGCAGGTTCCTTCAGACTACCCGTACAAAATTTCTACGCGCGTAGCCTTGGAGGAAACTACGTGAGCCCAGTCACGATTCGGCATCGGGAGGGGGTGCTCGCGAAAAGCTTCGGGAAAGATCTCGGACGCGGCACCGACACCTATTGCGGGACGGACACGCCAAGAGATTTAGTCGGTCTTCCCATTGCAATGCCGGGCACTGTACAAATGAAATGTCATTAGCCGATACTTTGCCCAATTACAGGCGAACAGTCGGCATCATCGCGGCGTCTCGGCACGTTCGGGCACGTCATCGCGGAGATGCCGCACGAAGGGACCGATATTCGTGGCGCAGCGTGTCGTGGTCACTCTCTTTGACGACATCGACGGCTCCCGAGCGGCGGAGACGGTCGCCTTCGGAGTCGACGGCCGGATGTACGAGATCGACCTGAACGAAGCCAATGCCCGGAAACTGCGCAAGGCCCTGGAGCCGTACGTCTCGGCCGGCCGCAAGCGCTCCCGGTCCGGCAAGGCCTACCGGCAGACGGAGGTCGCCCCCGACCCGGCGGCGGTCCGCGCCTGGGCCCAGGCGAACAAGATGGACGTGCCCGCGCGGGGCCGGATCCCGAAGAAGGTGTACGAGGCGTTCGCCGAGGCGCAGTGAGCCGGGCGTCGGGCACGGGCGTCCGGCACGGACGCCCGACGGCCGCTCAGCCGCCCCTCGCGGCAACCGACTTGCGCGGCACCCCGGGTGATCAGCTAAAGTCTGGAGCACGCCGAGGGGCGAGGCCGAAAGGCCCAGCTCACGGAACACGCGGGTGTAGTTCAGTAGTAGAACATCCCCCTTCCAGGGGGAAGGCGCAGTGTGCAATTCCTGTCACCCGCTCTGCATCGCCGTACCGATGACCCGATTGGATCAGGTAGGCTGGTGCTCGCACCGATCGGGACCGTTCTGTTCAGGTCCGCAGTCGGTAGCACATGCGGACGTAGCTCAGTTGGTAGAGCGCAACCTTGCCAAGGTTGAGGTCGCGAGTTCGAGCCTCGTCGTCCGCTCGGGAATCAGACCCCGGTCCTCCAGGACCGGGGTCTTTTCGTGCGTCCGGCCAGGTCCCTCCGGGAACCGCTCTGACATTTGTCATGCCCGGTGATGACGGGCCGCACTGTCGCCCGGTCCCGGGCGCCGGAATGCTCGAGACATGCAAACCAACGGACACGAACACGTGATTGAGGTCACCGGCCTTCGGCGTGTGTACGGGGGCGGGTTCGAGGCCGTGCGCGGGATCGACTTCTCCGTGCGCCGCGGGGAGGTCTTCGCACTGCTCGGCACCAACGGCGCCGGCAAGACGTCGACGGTCGAGCTGCTGGAAGGGCTCGCCGCTCCGGCCGGCGGGCGGGTGCGCGTCCTCGGGCACGACCCGTACACCGAGCGGGGCGCCGTACGCCCCCGCACCGGGGTCATGCTCCAGGAGGGCGGCTTTCCCTCCGAGCTGACCGTCGCCGAGACGGCACGGATGTGGGCGGGGTGCGTGAGCGGCGCCCGGCCGCCGGCCGAGGTGCTGGCGCTGGTCGGGCTCGGGGCCAAGACCGACACCCGGGTCAAGCAGCTGTCCGGGGGACAGCGACGCCGCCTGGACCTGGCGCTCGCCCTGCTCGGCGACCCGGAGGTGCTCTTCCTCGACGAGCCCAGCACCGGACTGGACGCCGAAGGCCGCCGTGACACCTGGGAGTTGGTGAGCGCGCTGCGCGACGGCGGTACGACGGTGCTGCTGACCACGCACTACCTGGAGGAGGCCGAGCACCTCGCCGACCGGCTCGCGATCATGCACGAGGGCCGGATCGCCGCCACCGGCACCCCGGCCGAGGTGACCGCCGTACAGCCGTCCCGGATCTCCTTCGAACTGCCCGAGGGCTACTTCGTGGGCGACCTGCCGCCGCTGTCCGAACTGGGCGTGGACGACCACGAGACCGACGGCCGGACCGTGCGCCTGCGCACCCGGGAACTGCAGCGCGCGGCGACCGGCCTGCTGGTGTGGGCCGGGCAGGCCGGGGTGGAGCTGCGCCGTCTGGACGTGCGCTCGGCATCCCTGGAGGAGGCCTTCCTGAGCATCGCCAAGGAGGTGTCCGCGCAGGCGGCCGGCACCACGAACGAGAAGGAGTACGCGGCATGAGCGCCACGGACACACCCGCCCGTGCGAAGCGCGGCGCCGCCGGGACCGCGACCACCACGCCGATGAGCCGCATGACCGCGCTCGCCCGCGCCGAACTGATCCTGCTGGGACGGAACAAGGGCACCGTCTTCGCGTCGCTGTTCGTGCCGTTCGTGCTGCCGTTCAGCGTGCGGGCGGGGGCCAAGGAGATGGACCTCGCCGGGGCCGGGCTGACCCTCGGCACCCTGGTGCTGCCCGCCGCCGTCGGCTTCTCCCTGCTGTTCGCCGTGTACTCGGCACTCGTCGGCGTCTTCGTCGTCCGGCGCGAGGAACTCGTCCTCAAGCGGCTGCGCACCGGCGAGTTGCGGGACGTGGAGATCCTCGGCGGCTCCGCCCTGCCGGCCGTCCTCGGCGGGCTCGTGCAGTCCCTGCTGCTCGCGGTGGGCTGCGCGGCCCTGCTGGACCTGTCCGCGCCGTCGGCGCCCCATCTCGCCGTCGTCGGCCTGCTGCTGGGCCTGGTGCTGTGCGCCGCGCTCGCGGCGGCCACCGCGAGCTTCACCAGGACCGGTGAGAGCGCGCAGGTCACACCGCTGCCGATCATGTTCGTCTCGATGGCCGGCTCCGGTCTGTTCTTCCCGCTCGACCTGCTCCCCGACACGCTGGCCTCCGTGTGCGAGCTGCTGCCGCTGACGCCCGTGATCACCCTGGTGCGCGGCGGCTGGACCGGCGACCTGTCGGCGTACGAGGCGCTGGGCGCCGTGGCCACGGCGGTGGCCTGGACCGTGCTCGCGGTGTTTGCTGTACGGCGGTGGTTCCGCTGGGAGCCACGGCACTGACGTACGCGACGTCAGAGGCGTACACGGCGAGCGGGACGGACGGACGGATGCGCAGGCCGGGCAGATGGTGGCGGCTCAAGAACACACCGGAGAAGGTGGAGGCGTACACGCGCTGGTCCTTCCACTTCTACGGCATCGTGGAGATCGCCGTGATGGGGCTGTCCGCGTTCGGACGGCTCGACGCGCGGCTCGCCGCCGTGCTCTTCCTGGCGGTGAGCGCGCACGCCGTCGTGCTCATGCTGGTGGCCTCCCGGGCGCTGGACTGGGAGCTCGGCCTGCGGGCGAAGCCGGTGCGGCTGCTGCGGGCGCTCGCCGTGCTGACCGTGGTGGTCTCGGTGGCGGCGCTCCTCATCGCCGAGCGCGGGCCGGACGGCGACGACGTCGGAGCGGTCGCGGGCACGGCCTTCGGCGGTGTGGTGACCGTCGGCGCCGGCGTCCTCGCGCTCGGGGCGCGCAGCCGGCGGCGGACGGTCGCGCTCGTCACCGGGTTCGCGACCGGGGCCGGAGTGCTGGTGGTCCTGCTGGGCGCTCCGGTGCGGGCCGGGTTCTTCACCGCGTGCGTGGTGCTGCTGGGCAGTGCCTTCGTCGCCTTCGCCTGCGTGTTCTCCGTCTGGCTGCTCAACGCGGTGTACGCGCTCGACGGCGCCAGGGAGACCCGGGCCAGGCTCGCCGTGGCCGAGGAGCGGCTCCGGTTCGGCCGGGACCTGCACGACGTGATGGGGCGGAACCTGGCGGTGATCGCGCTCAAGAGCGAGCTGGCCGTCCAGCTGTCCCGGCGCGGCAGGCCGGAGGCGGTGGAGCAGATGATCGAGGTGCAGCGCATCGCGCAGGAGTCGCAGCGCGAGGTCCGGGACGTCGTACGCGGCTACCGGGAGGCCGCCCTCGAGGTCGAACTGGCCGGGGCCCGCGGTGTGCTCTCGGCGGCGGGCATCGTCTCGGAGGTCACCGGCGAGACGGCCGGCCTGCCCGGTGAGGTGCAGTCGGCGCTCGGCTGGGTGGTGCGGGAGGCGACCACGAACGTGCTGCGGCACGGGGACGCGAAGAAGGTCGCCGTGACGGTGCGGACGGCGGAGGGACGTGTGGTGCTGACGGTGGAGAACGACGGGGTGGCGGACGGGGCCGGGGACGGTCCCCCGGTGGGCTCGGGCGGTTCCGGGCTCGCGGGACTGCGGGAGCGGCTCGCCGCGGTGGACGGGACGCTGGAGGCGGGGGCCGCGGGCCGGGGCGTGTTCCGGCTCACGGCCGAGGTGCCGCTGCCTTCCGGGGCGGCCGG
Source organism: Streptomyces sp. BK208 (assembly GCF_004364245.1). Lineage (GTDB taxonomy): Bacteria > Actinomycetota > Actinomycetes > Streptomycetales > Streptomycetaceae > Streptomyces. The sequence goes on from NZ_SOAV01000014.1 coordinate 45,049, forward strand.
GACCGCGCTGGGGGTCGCGTCGTGACGGCGACGGTGCGGGTGCTGCTCGCCGACGACGAACACCTCATCCGCGGGGCGCTGGCGGCGCTGCTGTCCCTGGAGGACGACCTGGTCGTCGTCGCCGAGGCGGCCACCGGGCCGGAGGCGCTGGCGATGGCGCGGGCGCACGCCCCGGACGTCGCCGTGCTGGACCTCCAGATGCCCGGTGCCGACGGTGTGAAGGTCGCCACATCGCTGCGGACCGAGCTGCCCGCCTGCAAGGTGCTGATCGTGACCAGTCACGGACGCCCCGGGCACCTGAAGCGGGCGCTCGCGGCGGGGGTGCGCGGGTTCGTCCCGAAGACCGTCAGCGCCCAGCGGCTGGCCGAGCTGATCCGCACGGTGCACGCCGGAAACCGTTACGTCGACCCCGAGTTGGCCGCCGACGCGATCTCCGCCGGGGACTCGCCGCTGACCGCGCGCGAGGCCGAGGTGCTGGAGCACGCCGCCGACGGGGCGCCCGTCGCGGAGATCGCCGAACGCGCCGCGCTCGCCGAGGGGACCGTGCGGAACTACCTGTCGTCGGCCGCGACCAAGCTCGGCGCGGAGAACCGGCATGCGGCGGTGCGTCTCGCACGGGAGCGGGGTTGGGTATAGTGGCTGTCGCGCCACGGCGAAGTCCGCGACTTCGGTCCACGACTCCCGCTCACGGCGCAGTGCGAACGTAGCTCAGTTGGTAGAGCGCAACCTTGCCAAGGTTGAGGTCGCGAGTTCGAACCTCGTCGTTCGCTCCGTGGGAGAAGCCCCCGGCTCCGGCCGGGGGCTTCTTCGTGTCGCGATCGCCCGGCCACGCCCGTCCGGCGACCGCGCCCGTCCGGCGACCGCGCCCGCCGCGCGACCGCGGCGGGCGCCGGGCCGCTACGACCAGCTCTGGCCGGTCAGCAGCTCGTAGGCCTCCACGTACTTGGCGCGGGTGGCGTCCACGACCTGCTGCGGCAGCGGCGGCGGGGGCTGCTCGCTCTTCCGGTCCCAGCCGGAGTCGGCCGAGGTCAGCCAGTCCCGCACGAACTGCTTGTCGTACGACGGCTGCGCGCGGCCCGGCTGCCACCGGTCGGCCGGCCAGAACCGGGACGAGTCCGGGGTGAGTACCTCGTCGGCGAGGACCAGGTCGTCCCCGTCGAAGCCGAACTCGAACTTCGTGTCCGCGAGGACGATGCCGCGCTCGCGGGCGATGTCCCGGGCGCGGGAGTACACGGCGAGGGTGGCCTGGCGCAGGGCGGCCGCGGTGTCCGCGCCGACCTGGCGGGCGACCTCCTCGTAGGAGACGTTCTCGTCGTGCTCGCCGACCTCGGCCTTGGTGGCCGGGGTGAAGATCGGGGCGGGCAGCTCGGAGCCGTCGACGAGGCCCTCGGGCAGCGCGAGGCCGCACACGGTGCGGGTCTGCTCGTACTCCGCCAGGCCCGAGCCGGTGAGGTAGCCGCGGGCCACGCACTCCACGGGGACCATCCGCAGCGACTTGCAGACCAGGGCGCGGCCCTCCCAGTCGGCGGGGGCGCCGGGGGGCAGCTCCGTGCTCAGGACGTGGTTGGGGGCCAGGTCGGCGAGCTGCTCGAACCACCACAGGGAGAGCTGGGTGAGGACCCGGCCCTTGTCGGGGATCTCGGTCGGCAGCACCCAGTCGTAGGCGGAGATGCGGTCACTGGCGACCATCACGAGGTCGCCCGCCTCGTTCCGGTACAGCTCGCGCACCTTTCCGGTGTGCAGATGCACCAGGCCCGGAACCTGGAGCGGCTCGGGCTTTTCAACGAATCCGGACACGGTTCCTCCCCGTGGTTCTGTCCAATACGTCGATTGTCCCGTACGTCGGGGGGAGGCCGGCGGGCGGGGCGGCGGGGGGCGCGGTCAGTCGCGTTTGCAGATGCGGTCCAGGAGGTTGGCGGTGGCGCGCTGGACCCGCGGGTCGACGTGGCCGGGGCGGTCCAGGGCCGGGGACCAGGCGAAGGTGCCGGAGGCGAAGACCCAGGCGCCCGAAGGGGCCCGGTACAGCGAGGTCTCCTGGTGGCGCCGGACGCCGTCCACGTCGGTGTACGGGGAGTGGGCGAGCAGGACCCGCTCGTCGTGCTCGGGGAGGGCGGTGCGCGGGAAGTAGCGGTCCGCCTCGCCCGCCACCAGGTCCTCGATCTCGTCGCCCTCGTGCGCTCCGGTGGCGTCCCAGAGCCAGTGCCCGGCGTTGCGGACGATCATCGGGTGCGGCTCTGGGACGCGGCCGGCGTACTGGATGCCGAGCAGCTGCTGCTCGGGGCGGTCGACCTCCCGCCACAGCGCGGGGCGGCCGGGCCCCTTGCGCTTGCGGCAGGTCAGCAGGCGGTCGGGGGCGCCGGACGGGGAGGGGGCCAGCTCCACCTGCCAGTACATGGTGTTGGCGGAGAGGAAGACCAGGGACGTCCCCCGGTCGCGGGCCAGCTCCGCGGTGCGGCGCATGGCGCCGGACCAGTACTCGTCGTGGCCGGGGAAGACCAGGCCCCGGTAGCGGGCCGGGTCGACCCGGCCGGCGTGCAGGTCGCGGGCGTCGGCGTAGGCGACGTCGTAGCCGTAGCGCTCGGCGAAGCGGATGAAGTCGTAGGCGTGGCCGACGTGCAGGGGAAGGCCTGCACCGGCGTACGGGCGGTCGAAGGAGACGGTCGTCGCGGCGTCCGCCTCGCCGAGCAGCCGGCCCTCCTCGTCCCACGCGTGGTAGAGGCTGGCGCCGGTGCGGCCGTCCTCCGGGTACAGGTTGTACGCCTGCCAGGTGACGTCCGGCAGCAGGAGGAGCAGGTCGGCCGGGTGGCCGTCGCGGACCGTGAAGGGGACGTGGGAGCGGTAGCCGTCGGCGGTGGTGAGCACGGCCACGTACGCGCCGATGGTCCAGTACGTCGGGATCTGCAGCCGCCAGGACAGCCACCAGTGGTGGCAGGAGACCGTGCGGTCGGCCGTGAGCGGCGGGGGCTGGACCATGCCGGACAGCCGGGGGCTGGTGGTGATCTTGGCGGCGCCGTCACCGCCGTAGTGGCCGATCCGGTAGACGTCGACGCTGAACTCCTGCGGCGGGTCGACGGTGATGTGGAAGTCGATGGCCTCGCCGGGGGCGGCGGCTCCCGTCGCGGTGAAACCCTTGATCTGACGGCGGACGTCGTCGGCGGCGCGGGGTCCCCCGCCGGTGCCCGCGCCGGACCGGGCACCGGAACCGTCCTGGTCCGCGTACCAGGCGACCACCTGACCGGTGTCGCCGAAGTACGTCTCGCCGCCGCGCAGCCAGGGGACGGGCCCCTGTCCGAAGGGGTCCGTCACGGCGTGCGCGAGTGCTCCCGACTCCCAGCGGCGGATCTGCTCGGGTCCCATGGGACAGTCCCCTCCCTCGTCCCCGTGGTCGTGCGTATGACGAACGCTCTTGCCATGTGCGCGATCGGTCCCAGCACATCACATTTCGCACGCGGCCTGTCACTGTTCGTCGCGAAGTGGCCGAAAGTGGAATGGGAGGGTCCGATTCCTTCGGGCGTGGGCCGCGCGAGGTCACGCCGGACCGGGGGCGGTCGAGGTCAGACCAGGCGCACCGGCTTCTCCGGGCGTATGCCGAGGTCGGTCATCCAGGCGCGCAGGGGGCCCGGGTCGCCGGTCTCGACGAGGCGGAGCACGCTGGGCGCCAGGTCGGCGGTGCGGGCGCCGTCGAGCAGGAGCGACGGTCCGTCCAGCCAGTCGAGGCCGGGGGCCGCGCCGGCGGTGTCCATCGCCGCGCAGCACACCATCGCCGTGATGTGCGCGGTGAGGATCTCGCGGCCGGTGCGCGGGGGCTGGAGCGGGAGGAGGGGCAGCGCGCCGTCGTCCCAGAGGGCGGCGTCGGGAGCGGCTCCGCCTCCCGACGCGGCGGCCGGTCCGGGTGTCGCGGGAGTGGTCCCGGCGGGACGCGCCTGCTTCTCCTCGCGGGCCAGCTGCGCACTGAGCCCGGCGGCCAGGGCGGCGCCGCGGACCGTGGTGCCGCCGAGGTCCTCGACGTCGTCGGCGGGGGCGTCGTGGTCGCCGTGCGCGGGACGGGCGTCGTCGCCGGCGTGCCGGGGCGGGGCGGCGCCGGCGGTGTCGGCGGTGTCGGCGGCAGAGTGGCCGGTGAACGCGGCGTCCGGGGCCGTGAGGTGGTCCAGGACGCGGGCCAGGGTCGGGCCGTCCGTGCCCGGGTCGGTGCCCTCGGCGGCACGGCGGACGCCCAGGGTGTCGAGCACCCGGTGCAGACGGGCCGCGTCCGTGCGCCAGGTCCGGTCGACGACCTCCTCGGAGTACTCGTCCCAGCCCACCGGCGCCCAGTCCGGGCCGGTCTCGGCGGGCCCCCCGTGGAAGAGCCGCGCGGCGAGCAGGGAGACCGCCTCGTCCACCACCCCGGGCTCCTCCAGCAGGTCGCAGGCGGGACGCTCACCCAGGCGGGAGGCGAAGCCCTCGGCCAGGCGGTCCCGGCGGGACAGCTCCGTGAGGGCGGCGACGACGCCCACGTCCAGCCGCGAGGGCCAGCGGCCCATCCGCCAGGCGGGCAGCGCCACCCGGGTCAGCAGCCGGTCCCAGCCCGCGTAGGCGAGCCCGACCTGTTCCTGCGCGACGATGCGCAGACCGTAGTCCACGGCCTGGGCACGCTCGGCGGCCGCGGTCGCGACCCCGCGCTCCATCTGGGCCGCGTGCCCCCGGCAGCTGCGCAGCAGGAGCCGGGTCACCCAGCCCAGGCCCGCGCCCGCCGCGCGGGACAGGGGATCGCGCCGATCCGCCGAGGCCACCGCCACGGCGGCGTCCAGGCCCCGTATGAAACGCCGGGCCGCGGCTATGTCGGGGTGCGCCGAGGGACCCGTACCGGCGACGACCGGGGCGAGGACGGCGCGCAGCTCGCCCACCCGCATCCACCACAGGAACGGTGAGCCGATGACCAGCACGGGCGCCGCCGCGGCACTCCGGCGGCGGGCGTCCGCCCCCGGGCCGGAGAGGTCGTCGTCGCGCCCCTGCGCGGGCGGCGGGGCGTGGACCGCGTGGGTGCGGTCCTCCAGCCAGCTGTCGCAGTCCGGGGTGAGCGCTATCGCCGAGGGGGCGGGGACGTCGAGCCGGTCGGCCAGGTCGCGCACCATCCGGTAGAGATCGGGCGCCGACTCCTCGGCGACCGTGACCGTCGGGGTCACGGCGGGCCGGGAACGGGCCACGACCAGGGCGACGCCGGCGGCGGCCGCCAGGACGCACAGCGCGAGGACGGACACGAGCCAGCGCAGCGCGTCCCAGACCCCGCCCACGAGGTGCCCGGTGGAGCCGCCGACGAGCAGGATCACGGCCGCGGCAGCGGGCAGCAGGGCCACGGCCAGCGCGCGGCTGCGGACCCGCAGCACCGCCAGCGCCCGGGTACGCGCGGCCAGCGCGCCCATCTCCACACCACCGATACCGGTCACGACCGGACCTCACCCCCTCATCGCTGCCCTGTCCGTCCGGTCTGTCCCGGACCGTCCTGCCGCATCACTGCGCTTCGGCTCTTGCTCACCTCACCCACTGTGGCACCCGGCACTGACATCGCAATGCCGGTGGGCCAAGTGCCGGAACGCTTGCGCGGCACCATAGTTGGGGCCCTCGCGCCCGTCAGCCGTATGGCCCATCGGTCACCCGATGGAATGGCTTTGGGGAAAGCTGGAGACGGACAGCAAAGGTCAGGCCCCGGCTCCTGGGACGGAGCCGGGGCCTGCCGGGTGCGGTGACCGGGGTGTCAGGAGCGGTGCGCGCCCGCCGCCTTCGCCGCGATGTCGGTGCGGTGCTGCGAGCCGTCGAGGCCGATACGGGCGACGGCCCGGTAGGCACGGTCGCGGGCCTCGGCGAGGTCGGCGCCGGTCGCCGTGACCGACAGCACCCGGCCACCGGCGCTGACGACGGCGTCGCCCTCGGTGCGGGTGCCGGCGTGCAGGACGTAGGCGTGGGGGGCGTCCTCGGCGGCCACCGCGTCCAGGCCGGTGATCGGGTCGCCGGTGCGCGGGGTGCCGGGGTAGTTGTGGGAGGCGACGACCACGGTGACGGCCGCCTCGTCGCTCCAGCGCAGGGGCTCGAGGTCGGCGAGGTTGCCGGTGGCGGCGGCCATCAGCAGACCGGCGAGCGGGGTCTTCAGGCGGGCCAGCACCACCTGGGTCTCGGGGTCGCCGAAGCGGGCGTTGAACTCGATCACCCGCACGCCGCGCGAGGTGATCGCGAGTCCGGCGTACAGGAGTCCGGAGAACGGGGTGCCGCGCCGGCGCATCTCGTCGACGGTCGGCTGGAGCACGCTCTGCACGACCTCGTCGACCAGCTTGGGGTCGGCCCAGGGCAGTGGCGAGTAAGCGCCCATGCCGCCGGTGTTCGGGCCCTCGTCGCCGTCCAGGGCGCGCTTGAAGTCCTGGGCTGGCTGCAGCGGGCGTACGTTCTCGCCGTCGGTGACGGCGAAGAGGGAGACCTCGGGGCCGTCGAGGAACTCCTCGATGACGACGCGGTCGCAGGCGTTCGCGTGCGCGCGGGCCGCCTCGACGTCGTCGGTGACCACGACGCCCTTGCCCGCGGCCAGCCCGTCGTCCTTGACGACGTAGGGCGCGCCGAAGGCGGCGAGGGCCGCGTCGACCTCGTCGGGGTTCGTGCAGACGTAGGAGCGGGCGGTGGGCACGCCCGCGCCGGCCATCACGTCCTTGGCGAAGGCCTTGGACCCTTCCAGCCGGGCGGCCTCGCCCGAGGGGCCGAAGACCGGGATGCCCGCCTCGCGCACGGCGTCGGCGACCCCGGCGACCAGCGGCGCCTCGGGTCCGACGACGACCAGTTCGGCACCGAGCCGGGTGGCCAGCGCGGTGACGGCCGCGCCGTCGAGGGCGTCGACCTGGTGCAGTTCGGCGACCTCGGCGATACCGGCGTTGCCGGGTGCGCAGTGCAGCGCGGTGACGTCGGGGTCGAGGGACAGGGAACGGCACAGGGCGTGTTCGCGGGCGCCGCCGCCGATGACAAGGACCTTCACGGGGTGAAGCCTAATGGGAACGCGCCGGTGCGGTTTGTGCGGGCTTCCGAAGCACCGCCTCGCGCGGGGTTGTGGCTTCCTCCAGGCGGACCGGAGACCGAAGGGCCGACCGAGGGCCGGCCGACGGGACGCTCGTCCTACTCGTTGGTGATCTCCTCGACCACCGTGGCGCCCAGCTCGCGCACCAGCAGCTCCTTGCCGGAGAGCGCCGACTCGTCGAGGTCCGGGTCGTCGTCCTCGGGGATGTCGTCCTCGGGGGAGACCGGGGGCGGCTCGGGCGCGGGGGGTCGGGGCGCGGGCGCCGCGGCGGGAGCGGACGCCTGGGCCGGCGAGGAGGCCGCGGGGGACGGCGCGGGCGCCGACGGCCGCTGCGCGGGCGCGCTCCCGCCGTAGCCGCCTCCGCCACCGCCGAAGCCGCCGCCACCGGACCCGCCGAAGCCGCCGGAGGGTCCGGACCCGGGGCCGGGCGGGGGCGCCGAGCCGCCGCCGGACGGATCGACGACCGCGTCGATCTTCCACTCCACGTTGAACTGCTCGGCCAGGGCCTGCCGCAGCACGTCCTCGCTGCCGCTGCTCACGAAGTTGTCGCGGGCGCCCGCGTTGACGAAGCCGAGTTGCAGGGAGGTCCCGTCGAAGCCGGTGACCTGGGCGTTCTGGCTGAGCAGGATCCAGGTGAACCGGCGGCGGTTCTTGACCGCCTCCAGGATGTTGGGCCACAGCGCGCGGGGGTCGACCCCGGAAGCGCCCGGCGGCGGGGTGACGGGCGCGGGAGCGGGAGCCGGTGCCGGTGCCGGTGCCGGTGCCGGTGCCGCGGCGGGGCCGGAACCGGGGCCGGGGGCGGCCGGTGTGCGGGACTGTCCACCGCCCGCGGGGGCCGCCGTCGGCCATCCGCCGGGCCGGCGCCCGCCACCCGCGGGAGCGGCGGTCGGCCAGGCCCCGGGCGCGGACGCCGGAGCGGAACCGGCCGCAGGCGCGGGTGCCGACGCCGATGCCGCAGGTGCGGGTGCCGCCGCTGCGGGGGAAGGGGCGGCAGGCGCGGGAGCCGCCTCGGCGGACGCGGGCGCGGGGGCGGGCGCGACCTGCGGATGTCCCTCACCGGCTGGAGGCCGGGCGGAAGGTCCGGCGAAAGGAGCGGCTGGAGGCCCGGCTGGAGACCCGCTCGCGTCGGAGGACGGACCACCGCCCGGACCGCTCCCCGGCCCACCGCCCTGGCCACCACCCGGCGCGGCCGCCGGGGCGCCCCCGCCCTGCCCCCGTACCGCCGCCCGGGCCGCGGCGGGCCCGCCGCCCGGCGGCACCGGAGCAGCGGCGGACGGTCCGGGAACGGCGGAAGCCGCGCCCCCCGCACCGGCGTGCGCCTCGGGGCCGGGCGCGTACCCCATGGCGGGCGCGCCCGCGCCGGCCGAGAACTGCACTCCGCGCTCGATCCGGTCCAGCCGGGCCATCAGGGAACGCTCGTCGCCGTACGCGGCCGGCAGCAGCACGCGCGCGCAGATCAGCTCCAGCTGCAGGCGCGGCGAGTGGGCGCCGCGCATCTCGGTGAGCCCCTCGTTGACGATGTCGGCCGCGCGGCTCAGCTCGGCGGCGCCGAAGGACCGGGCCTGGGCCTGCATCCGCTCGACGACGTCGGCGGGGGCGTCGATGAGCCCCTTCTCCGCGGCGTCGGGCACGGCGGCGAGGATCACCAGGTCGCGGAGGCGCTCCAGCAGGTCGGTGACGAACCGCCGCGGGTCGCTGCCCCCCTCGATCACCCGGTCCACGACCTCGAAGGCGGCGGAGCCGTCCCCCGAGACGAACGACTCGACGACCGAGTCGAGCAGCGAACCGTCCGTGTAACCGAGCAGGGCGGTGGTCATGTCGTACGTCACACCGTCCGCACCGGCGCCCGCGAGCAGCTGGTCCATGACGGACATGGAGTCACGCACGGAGCCCGCGCCGGCCCGCACCACGAGCGGGAGCACGCCCTCCTCGACCGCGATCCCCTCCCGGCCGCACACCTCGGCGAGGTAGTCGCGCAGGGTGCCGGGCGGCACGAGCCGGAAGGGGTAGTGGTGGGTCCGCGACCGGACGGTCCCGATGACCTTCTCGGGCTCGGTCGTCGCGAAGATGAACTTCAGGTGCGGCGGCGGCTCCTCGACGACCTTGAGCAGGGCGTTGAAGCCCTCCGTGGAGACCATGTGGGCCTCGTCGATGATGTAGATCTTGTACCGGCTGGAGGCGGGCCCGAAGAACGCCTTCTCCCGCAGGTCACGGGCGTCGTTCACACCTCCGTTGGAGGCGGCGTCGATCTCGATGACGTCGATGGACCCCGGACCGTTGCGCGCGAGGTCGCGGCAGGACTGGCACTCGCCGCACGGCGTCGGCGTCGGCCCCTGCTCGCAGTTCAGACAGCGCGCCAGGATGCGGGCGCTGGTCGTCTTGCCGCATCCGCGCGGACCGCTGAACAGGTACGCGTGATTGACCCGGTTGTTCCGCAGCGCCTGCTGCAGCGGGTCGGTGACATGCCCCTGCCCGATGACCTCGGCGAAGGACTCCGGGCGGTAACGGCGGTAGAGCGCGAGAGACGACACGCATACGAGGTTATAGGCGCCCACCGACAACCGGACCGCCCGCAAACGAGACGCCCCCCACGCACCCGCCAGAGCCGACCTACCCTTGCTGCCTTCCGGCCCTGGGGGAGTTCAGTCAGATAGCGCCGCGTGAGGGGCTGGCCCACACGTTACCCGATGTCGGGCCCCCGGAACGAGTTCGCAAGCACTCCTCCGCGTCATGTAATGTTCTCGGCGGAGGATTCGCCTAGAGGCCTAGGGCGCACGCTTGGAAAGCGTGTTGGGGGCAACCCCTCACGAGTTCGAATCTCGTATCCTCCGCCAGTGCCTCACCGGGCACGAAGTCGAAGGGCCCCGCAGTTCGCTGCGGGGCCCTTCGACGTGTGTGCCCGACGCGTGTGTGCCCGACGCGTCGGCGGCTACGTCCGGCTCGGACCGAAAGGGCACTCCTCGTGGCTCCGGCGTTGCTCCGTAAAGGGGAAGTCTCGGGCGTCCGACAGCGGGATCACCCGATTGATCACCCTGGTGGTCTTTTTTCGGGTATGGAGCGGATTGGTCTGTTCCGTTCCAGCGAAGGAGGGCCGGTGGCCGAACGCATGGTGCGCCGACGCGGTTATCGAGAAGGCCTCGGCGGTGAGATGTGCGCCGAGTTCCTGGGGACGTTCGTCCTGATCCTGTTCGGCATCGGTTCGGTGGCCGTCGCGGTCGCCGGGCTGCCGGGATCGGGCCGGCAGGTCGTGGACTTCGGGCCCGCCAACTGGCTCATCATCGCGTGGGGCTGGGGCCTCGCCGTCGTCTTCGGCGTCTACGTGGCCGGCGGCATCAGCGGGGCGCACCTCAATCCCGCGGTGACCCTGGGCTTCGCGGTGCGGCGGGACTTCCCGTGGCGCAAGGTGCTGCCCTACTGGCTCGCACAGGTCGTGGGCGCCTTCGTCGCCGCGGCGCTCGTGTACGCCTGCTACCGGTGGGCGATCGACGCGTCCATCGCCGCGGCGGGCGAGACGCGGAAGACGTCGCTGTCGACGTACTCGATCTTCGCCACGTTCCCCGCCGAGTACTTCGGGGACTCCTGGTGGGGTCCCCTGCTCGACCAGATCGTGGGCACCGGGGTCCTGCTGCTGGTGATCTGTGCGCTCATCGACACCCGCAACACGGCGCCGACGGCCAATCTCCACCCGTACATCATCGGGCTCGTCGTCGTCGCGATCGGCCTCGCCTTCGGCACCAACGCCGGGTACGCGATCAACCCGGCCCGTGACTTCGGTCCCCGTCTGTTCACCTTCTTCGAGGGCTGGGGCGGCATCGCCCTGCCCGGGACGTTCCAGTGGTTCAGCGGCTACTGGTGGATCCCCATCGTCGGCCCGCTGATCGGCGGGGTCGTCGGGGTCCTGGTGTACGACCTGCTCATCAGCCCCGTGCTCAAGGCGCGGCTGAGCGTGCGCGAGGAAGGGCCAGCCACCGAGGAGCCCTCGCCCTGAGCGGCCGGCGGGGACCGGCGGGCCTCACGGCAGGATCCGTGTCCGCCGCTCCTCGCTCACCTGGTCCACCTCCGACACCCGGACGGTCGCCTTCATGGTCCAGACGCCGGGCAGGGGCAGCGTGAGCGTGTTGGCGCTCCAGTAGCCGCCCCGGTCGACCAGCTCCGCCTGGAGGGGGCCCACGTCCTTGCCGGGCAGGGTGAAGGCGAGGCGCAGCTCCGGTACGGCGGCCAGGCTGCCGTCGGGGCCGAAGACGACGGCCTGCACCGCGTTGTCGCCGGTGCGGCCCGGGTCCAGGGTGATCTGGACCGTGCCCCTGGCCGTCCCGCCGATCTCGAACGGGATCGTCGTGACGGACGCGGGCCGCACCCCGTCCGCCGGCCCGGCCGCCCGCGCCGTCTCCTCCGCGGTCCGGCCCGGCGGGGTGGCGGTGAGCACGGTGGTGACCGCAAGCACGACGGCGGCGACGACGGCCTCCGCGAGGACGGAGCGGCGCAGTCCGCGGCGGAGGGCGGACGCGCCGTCGGGGGCCGGTGGGCGCGCCGGCGGTGGTTCCTCCGGCGGTGGGCCGCCCACCGGTTGCGGCACCCGCTCGGGCACGCGGCCGGGCGCGGGTACGGCGGCCGGCGCCGACAGCAGCGCCGACGTCCACCGCCGGGACACGGCCGCCGCGCCCAGCAACACGGCCACCAGGACCACCTTGGCGAGCAGCAGCCTGCCGTACGTCGATCCGGTGAGCGCCTGCCAGGAGCCTAGGCCGCGCCAGGACTGGTAGACGCCGGTGACGACCAGGACGGTCACGGCGGCGAAGGCGGTCCGGGAGAAGCGGGCGACCACGGCGGCGGGCGGGGCCGGGCGCCCGGCGCGCAGGAGGGTGAGCAGGGCCGCGAGACCGCCCAGCCAGACGGCGGTGGCCAGCAGGTGCAGCACGGCGGACGTCATCGCGACCGGCACCTGCGCACCGGCCGAGGCGTGCTCGGCGGCGGCCCAGGTCAGGGCGAGGACGACGGCCAGGGCGACGCCCACCGCGGCGGCGAGCGGGGTGCGCTCCCCGAGCCGGGTCGTGCGGATCGTGCGGGCCGTGGGGGTCGTGCGGATCGTGCGGGCGAGGTACAGCGCGATCGGCGGCAGCAGCGCCAGCCTGACCAGGAGCAGGACGCCGGGGCGGGAGACGAGGGTGTCGCCCAGGGCGGTCGGTTCCAGGGCCGTCGACGGACCCGTCCCCGCCTCGTACGGGGCGCGCAGCACCAGCAGGGCGACGGTGGACGCCAGCAGGGTCCACCAGGCCGCCATCAGCGGGCGGCGCAGCGGGGCGGGGTCCGGCGGGCGGCACAGGGCCGCGAAGGCCGCGGTGCCGACGAGCAGGGCCGCGGCGAGGTAGGAGAGGTAGCGGGCGATCTTGTGGAGGGCCGCGGTGAGCGGGTCCTCGGTGGGGCCGGTGTCCACGGGTGCGGTCGCCTGCGACGGCTTGCCGACCGAGAAGGTGAAGGCGCCCGAGACGGGGTGACCGTCGGCGGACACCACCCGCCAGGCCACGGTGTACGTGCCCTCCCCCAGCTCGCCCGGCAGCGTGACCCGGGCCGTCTCGGACCGGCCGTCCGCGTGCCCGCCCTCCCCGGTGCGGACGCGGTGACCGCCCGGGTCCAGGACGCGGAAGGAGTCGTCGCGCAGGCCGACGGACTCGCTGAAGGTCAGGGTGACGCGGGCGGGGGCCCGCCGCAGGACGGATCCGTCCCCGGGGTCGGTGGAGGTGAGGGCGGCGTGGGCGGACGCCGGTCCGGCACCGCCGAGGAGGAGCAGGACCAGCAGGGCGCCCAGCAGCACCAGCCGCCGGAGCGCCCCGGCGTCCCGGCGTCGGACTTCCCGCGGGAGGGGTCGTCCGAGGGCCTGCGGGGCCGGTCGTCCGCATGCCCGCGGGGCGGGTCGTGCATATGGGCGCGGCGCGGGTCGTCCGTATGCCCGCGGGGCCGGTCGTCCGGATTCCCGCGGGGCCGGTCGTCCGGATTCCCGCGTGGCTCGACGTCCGTATGCCCGCGAGGCCGGTCCTCCGGGCTCCCGCGTCGCTCGTCGTCCGGACGCCCGAGGCACCGGTCCGCACCCGCCCGGGATCCGTCGCCGGGCTTCCGGCGGGAGGGGTCGCCCGGATGCCCGCCCGCATCCCCGCCGGGCCCGTCGCCGCTCGCGGTCCCGTCCGCCGTCGTTCCTTCGCCCCCGGCCTCCAGCGCGCGCACCGCCGCCACACCTCACGTCGCATCTCCGTCGTCGGGACCCACTGCCTCGCCGATACGTACGGACGCGGAGGCCGCCCCGCTCAGCCGCGTGCCGGGCGGCTCCTCACCACGACGGGCGGAAGGCGGCGCGGTTCACCGGGCGGCCACCGCCCCGGGCCCGCACGACCCAGGGGTCAAGGGCGGCACAGGGCCACGATCCGGGCCGCCTCGGCCGGGTAGCGCGCCGCGAGGTCGGAGGCGTCGCCGTGCTCGTAGTCCCCGTAGGTGAATCCGGGGGCCATCGTGCAGCCGAACAGCGACCAGGTGCCGCCCGTGCGGACCCGGCCGCCCATCCAGGTGCCGGCGGGCACGGTGAACTGCACGTGCTGCCCGCCCAGGACGTCCGGGCCGAGGACGGCCGTGCGCACGCCGCCGTCCGGGGCGAGGAGCAGCAGTTCGAGCGGGTCGCCGAGGTAGAAGTGCCAGACCTCGTCGGTGGGCAGGCGGTGCAGCGCCGAGTAGTCGCCCGGGCGGGCGGTGAGCAGGGCGAGGATGGCCGTCCCTGCGGGGCGGCCGTCCGGGCGCCCGGGTCCGGCCCAGGTGCGCCGGAACAGTCCGCCCTCACGGGGGATCGGCTCCAGGCCGTAGTGCGCGATCAGGTCTTCGGCGGTCGGCGCGGACGTCACCCGGGGAACGCTACCTCCCGGGGAAGGAAGGCGAGTTGCGCCTTCTTCTCGGGCAGGTACACGTCCGGCAGGTCGACCTCGGGCAGGACGACCGCGGGACCGGCGGTGAAGCCCTGCTTGAGGAAGCGGGCGACGGCCTTCTCGTTGGCCACGTCCGGGTCGACCACGATCCGCGTCCGGTCGAGGCCCAGCAGGACGTACGCCATGAGGGCACCCGAGAGGGCGGCGGTCCAGCCCGGGCGCGCGCCCTCGGCTCCGGCGGAGGCGAGGAGCAGGTGGACGCCGATGTCGCCCGGCTGGGCGGCGTAGCACTCGCCCACCCGGTCGGCCGCGGGGTCGTAGGTCTGGAGCAGGGCGACCGGCTCGCCGTCCTTGACGACCAGGAAGGCGTGGTGGGTGTCGAGGGTGTCCATGTGCGCGTAGACGTCGGCGACCTGGTGGGCCGTCAGGCCGTTCATGCCCCAGAACGCGGCCCGTTCCTCGCTCACCCAGCCATGCACCACCGCGGTGTCGGCGGCCGGGTCCAGGGGGAGGATGCGGACGGTTCCGAAACCGTCCAGCCGCTGCTCGTGGACGGCGGTCCGGTCGGCGTAGCGGACGGGGTGCGGGTCAGTCATCGGATTCCTTCGTGAGCCGGGCGAAGTCGGTGATCACCGGGACGAGTTCCCCGGCGAGCCACAGGGGCTGCTGGTCGCGGTGGTGGGGCGCGCCGGGGACGCCCGAGGCTCCGTGCGGCACCACCCAGCGGCTGTCGGCGCGGTCGGCCAGGTCCCAGACGTACCGGGCGGCGGGGCCGCGCGCGGCGCGGTCGGTGAGGCCGGGCACCGGGGAGGTGCACAGCACGCAGTCGTGGTCGCCGGAGAGGCCGGGTTCGTCCGCCGGGGCGGCGGCGTCCGGCAGCGCCCGCCAGGGGGCCAGGCGATGGGTGTCGCCCCAGGTGCCCGCGGGCGGGTCCGCCGCGACCTCCTCCAGCGCCGCGCGCACGGCCGCGGTGCGGTCGATGCCGTACAGGTCGTCCGCGCGCAGGAGGTGTTCCAGGGCGTACGCGACGCGCGGCACCAGGGCGAGCCACGGCTGCAGCACCTCGGGGTACGCGGGCGGCACGGAGGCGGCCGCCAGGACCGGGTGGGCCGCGAGGGCGCGGACCACCGCCGTGCGCACGGCCGCGTAGGCGGCCGCCCCGGTGCTGCCGGCGTCCATGCGGCGGTCCCAGGCGACGAGGCGGTCGCGGAGGGCCGCGGCCGCGGGGGTGAGGCCGGTCAGGGCGGCGAGGTGGTCCAGGAGCGATGCCGCCGAGCCCAGCAGGGTGTCCGTGTGGATCGCGGGCAGGTCGGCCGCGGACCAGCGCTCCCTGGTCGCGAGCAGGGCCGCGATGCGGTCGGCGCGGTGCGGCGGCGCGAACTCGACGCCGAGCGGGGCGGCCGGGCCGCGCTGGTTGGCCATCACGGCGACGCCGTCGGTGAGCCCCGCGCGGGGCGGGGTGTGCCAGCCGGTCCACTCGTGGCCGGGTTCCCAGGCCGGTACGGGGCACCGTCGGTCGGCGTCCGGCCGTACCGGCACGCGGCCCGCGACCCGGTGCAGCAGGCCGCCCTCGGTGTCGGCGGCCTGCACCACGTTGACCGGCTCGGCCCACGCGTCCAGGGCGCGGTCCACGTCGGCGACGTCGCGGGCCCGCAGCAGCGGCAGCAGGGCGCCGAAGCCGAGTTCGGCGGTGACCCGGGGCGGGTAGCGCAGGCTGAGGGCGCCCGGGGTGCCGTCGTCGAGGCCCTCGGGGCCACCGGCGATCACCGGGCCGCGGGCGGTCTCGATGATCTCGACCTCGACGCTCTCCTCCCCGGCGACGTCGACGCGTTCCGTGTGCCGGACGGCGCGGTGCCAGGCGCCGTCCGGGCCGAGTGCCTCGACTCCGGCGCCGGTGCGGCGCAGGCGCTCCCGGTACAGGTCCTGGTAGTCGGCCATGGCGTTGGTGATGGCCCAGGCGACCGTGCCGGTGTGGCCGAAGTGGGCGATGCCGGGGACGCCGGGCACGGCGAGGCCGACGACGTCGAACTCCGGGCAGGACAGGTGGATCTGCTGGTAGACGCCCGGGTCCTCGATCCAGCGGTGTGGGTCGCCCGCGATGAGCGCGTGCCCGGTGGTGGTCCGTCCGCCGCTCACCAGCCAGCCGTTGCTGCCCGCGGTGCCGGGGCCGTCGGCGGCGAACAGGGGGACGGCCGCCGGGCCGAGGTGCGCGGTGATGTGCTCGCGCCAGAGCTTGGCGGGGAAGCCGGCGAAGAGGATGTGCGTGGCGAGCCACACGCCGAGCGGGGTCCAGGGTTCCCAGCGGCCGGGGGCGAGTCCGGTGCGGGCGAACTCCGGCGCGGGCCGGCCTCCCGGGTGTTCGGCGAGCCCTTCGTTCACGCCGTCGACGTACGCCCGCACCCAGGCGGCCGTCTCCGGGTCCTTCCGCTCCAGGGCGGTGAAGCAGCGGCGGGCGGTGTCCGCGAGCCGGGCGCGGCGGGCGAGCCGGTCCCAGGACAGGGCCTCGGGTCCCAGGAAGGACGCGGAGGTGCCCTGGGCGCGGCGCCGCTCGACCTCCAGTTGCCAGGCGCGGTCCCGGGCGGTCACCCGGCCCTGGGCGCGGGCGAGTTCGGCCGCGCCGTCCGCGCGCAGGTGCGGTATTCCCCAGGCGTCGCGGTACGTCTCGGCGCTCACCCCTGTGCCTCTACTTTCCTTTAGGTTAGGCTCACCTAAGTTTTTGTCGTGGCCGAATAGTACGTGAAGGGTGAAGGAACCATGGGGCAGGGGCGGGGCTGGGAGGGCGCGGTCCTCAAACTGATGCGCGCGAAGGACTTCGCGTTCACCGTGACGGACACCGAGGACGTGACCCCGCACTACCGGCGGCTGCGGCTGACCGACGGCGGCATGCTGGCGGCGACCGGGGTGCACCCCACGATGTGGGTGCGGCTGTGGTTCGACAACGCGGGCAGGCCGCACCAGCGCGGGTACACGCTGGTCGACCCGGACCCGGTGGCCGGCACCTTCGCCCTGGAGTTCGCCCTGCACGAGGGGTGCGCGAGCGACTGGGCGCGGGCGGCGAAGCCGGGGGACACGATCGAGGCGACCGTCCAGGGCAGCGGCTTCGAAGAGCCGCGGCCCCTCCCGTCGCGGGTCTTCGCGGTCGCCGACCCGGCCTCCCTGCCCGCCCTCAACTCCCTCCTGGACGCGCTGGGCCCCGTGCCCGCGACCGTCTGGTTCGAGGGCGACCCCGCCGACGGCCTGCCCTTGCGCACCGTCCCCGGGCGGCACGAGGTCCGCGCGGTGCCCCGCCGGGACGCCGGGGCGCGGCTGGTGGCGCGGGTGAAGGAGGAGCTGCCCGAGCTGCTGCGGGCCGCCTCCGAGCCGTACGTCTGGATCGCCTGCGACACGGCGACCACGCGGACGCTGGCCGCGTACGCCCGCAAGGAGCTGGGCGTACCGAAGCAGCGGGTGAACGCGCTGGGGTACTGGCGCGCGACCTGAGCCCCGACACGCGATCATCGTGACCATGGACGTCACACTTCACCTCGCCCAGGACCCCGAGGCCGACGAACTCCTCGGGCGCAGTCCGCTCGCCGCGCTGGTCGGCATGCTGCTCGACCAGCAAGTGCCCATGGAGTGGGCGTTCAAGGGCCCGTCGACCATCGCCCGGCGGATGGGCGCGGAGGACCTGGACGCGCACGACATCGCGGCCCACGACCCCGAGGCGTTCGCCGCGCTGCTCTCCGAGAAGCCGGCCGTGCACCGCTATCCCGGTTCGATGGCGGGGCGGGTGCAGCAGCTGTGCCGGTACCTGGTCGAGACGTACGACGGTGACGCCGAGGGCGTGTGGCGCGGGGTGTCCACCGGCAAGGAGCTGCTGAAGCGGCTCCAGGAACTGCCGGGCTTCGGCAAGCAGAAGGCCCAGATCTTCCTCGCGCTGCTCGGCAAGCAGTTCGGCGTCCGCCCCGAGGGGTGGCGCGAGGCCGCGGGGGTGTACGGGGAGCCCGACTCCTTCCGGTCGGTCGCGGACATCCGGGGGCCGGAGTCGCTGACCAAGGTGCGGGCGCACAAGCAGGAGATGAAGGCGGCGGCCAAGGCGGCCAAGGCCGCGAAGACCTCCGGCACCTAGGACGTCAGCCCCGTGGACCCGCTCCGGTGGCGCGGGCGCCGGCGCCGCTCGCAGCATGGGGCATGACCGAACCACCGAGCCCCTCCCCCGGCGGGACGCCGTACGACGATCGCGGGGTGCACTCCCGGCACGGGACCCGCGGTCCGGGCGCCGGACGGCAGGAGCACGAGCCCGAGCCCGCCTTCGAGGGCCCCCTGCACGCGCTGTCCCGCGTCGCCTGGCAGACGGTGCTGTTCACCGGTGCCGCCTCGCTGGTCCTGGGCGTGCTGGTCCTGGTCTGGCCGCAGGCCTCGCTGCGCGCGGCCGGCGTGCTCTTCGGCCTCTACCTCGTCATCAGCGGCGTTCTGCAACTGGCCGCCGCCTTCGGCACGCACCGCAGGACCTCGCTGCGGGTGCTGGCCTTCATCAGCGGCGCCGTGTCGATCCTGCTGGGCCTGTTCTGCTTCCGCGGCCTCCTGCAGTCGGTGCTGCTGCTCGCGCTGTGGATCGGCATCGGCTGGCTGTTCCGCGGCGTCACGCAGATCGTGGCCGCCGCGCACGATCCGGCGATGCCGGCGCGCGGCTGGCACGTCGTCCTCGGCGTCGTCACCGTCGCCGCCGGCATCGTCCTGATCGACTCGCCGGTCGAGTCGGCCACCGTCCTCATGCTGGTCGGCGGCTGGTGGCTGATCGTCGTCGGCGTCGTCGAGATCGTCACCGCCGTACGGCTGCGCGGGCTCGCCGGCCGGACGCCCCGCGGCCTGTGACCGGCGCCCGCCCACCGCTCCGTACGCCGAGCGGGCGGTTCTCGTCCCCGGTGCGGTGGCCGGTGCACGCCGGGCGGGGACACGACTGAGGTGAGACCGGCACCGCACGCCGTCACCGCCGTCCGCGCCCGGGGCGCGTGTCTGCGGGCCCTGGTGCTGCTGCTCGTCCTGGTCGTGCCCTGCACGCCCGTGGCGGAGCGGGCGGTGCCGGTCGCGGCGGTGGCCGGTGCGGGCGGCGCGGCGGGGGAGTACGACCACCTCGACACCGCCCTGCGCACTCCGGCCCGCGGCGTCCGGCGGGCGGCCGTGGTCCGGCCCCTCCCGCCGCACTTCGGGACCGACCACCGTTTCCTCCCGCGCCTCGACGCTCCTGCCGTGCGGGCCGCCGACCTCCCCCGCGGCCCGCGCTCCGTGGTTCTGCGCTGCTGACCGTCCCTCCCGGCCGCCGGCCCGCCCGCCGGTCCGCCGGTCCACCGCGAACAGGAACGGACACCCGGAGCACCAGGAACGAGGAATCCCCATGCCCAACGACCCCTACGCCGTCCTGCGCGCCCTCCTGCGCGCCGAGGCTGCCCGCCGCGCTCCCAAGCCCGGCACCGCGCCGCGGGCAGCCGGCGAGCAGCGGCTCCCGTCGCGGGAATCGGGGCGCGGCTGACACCCGCCCGCCCACGGGCGGCGGAGGCGGGACACCTGGCGCCTCCGCCGCCGGGGACTCGTACGACGCCGGCCTCCCGGGCCCGTTGGCGCTTTGGTCCCGTTTACGGCGTCTTTTCCGGCGCCGCACTCCGGCGCCATGGCTGCGCCCGCATCGTCCGGGCCGGTAGGCTTTCCGTGTGATCTTCAAGCGCATCGGAAACGGCCGGCCGTACCCCGACCACGGCCGGGAAAGCACCCGGCAGTGGGCGGACGTCGCTCCGCGCCCGGTCCGCCTCGATCAGCTCGTGACGACCAAGGGCCAGCTCGACCTGGAAACCCTTCTGGCCGAGGACTCCACCTTCTACGGCGACCTCTTCGCGCACGTCGTGAAGTGGCAGGGGGACCTGTACCTGGAGGACGGCCTGCACCGGGCGGTGCGGGCCGCGCTGCAGCAGCGTCAGGTGCTGCACGCCCGCGTCCTCGAACTCGGCTGACCGGGCTCCCGCAGCCTTCCGGCGAGGCCGCGCTTGACCCTTTCGGGTTGCCTTGCGACCGAACCGCGGAACGTCGACTGATCATCTAATAGGCATCGCCGCTCCCGCGCATTACGCTGCGCCCATGAGCATGCTGACTCCTCCCGGCATGGGCGGCCAGTACAAGATCACGGGGGGCAAGTACCCGCGGATGCGCCCGGCCCGGCGACGCGGCCGTCTCGCCTTCGTGGGCGTCGCCTGCGTCACCGTCCTCGCCGTGCTCGGCTGGGGGACGCTGCAGCTCATCGACGTCTTCACCGGCGGCGACAAGGCTTCGGCGGCCGGCGCCGCGGGCTGTGTCACCACGGCGCGGGCGAGCGCCTCGCCGGCCGCCGCGGTGCTGCCGAAGCCCGGTCAGATCACCGTCAACGTGCTCAACGCGACCACCCGCAGCGGCCTGGCGCAGAAGACCGCCGACGAGCTGAAGAAGCGCGGCTTCCGCGTGGGCGACGTGAGCAACGCGCCCAAGGAGTACGACAAGAAGGTCGAGGGCACCGGCCTCCTGCTCGGCCCGGACGCCGCCCTGAAGAGCTCGCTGACCGTGCTCGGCACCCAGCTGTCCGGCGCCGAGCGCCGCACCGACGCGGCCCGCAAGGGTGCCGCCCTCGACCTGATCATCGGCAACGGCTTCAAGGGGCTGACGAAGCGGGCGGACGCCGACACGGCGCTGGCCGAGCTGGCCGCGCCGCGGCCGGCGCCCGCCGCGAAGAAGAAGAGCTGCTGAGCAGCGGCCCCGGGCCCTGTCCGGGGTCCTACTCGGCCGCTCCGTACATCCGGTCGCCCGCGTCGCCGAGGCCCGGCACGATGTAGCCCTGCTCGTTGAGACGCTCGTCGACCGAGGCCGTCACGACGGTCACCGGGGTGCCGGCCAGCTCGCGCTCCATCACCTCGACGCCCTCGGGGGCCGCCAGCAGCACCACGGCCGTGACGTCGTCGGCGCCGCGCCTGATCAGCTCCTGGATGGCGGCGACCAGCGTGCCGCCGGTGGCCAGCATCGGGTCCAGGACGTACACCTGGCGTCCCGAGAGGTCGTCCGGCATGCGGGTGGCGTAGGTGGAGGCCTGCAGCGTCTCCTCGTTGCGCACCATGCCGAGGAAGCCCACCTCGGCGGTCGGCAGCAGCCGGACCATGCCGTCGAGCATGCCGAGACCGGCGCGCAGGATCGGCACCACCAGCGGGCGCGGGTGGGAGAGCTTGACGCCGGTGGTCTGCGTGACCGGCGTCTGGATGTCGACCTGTTCGGTGCGCACGTCGCGCGTGGCCTCGTAGGCGAGCAGGGTGACCAGCTCGTCGGCGAGACGGCGGAAGGTCGCGGAGTCGGTGCGCTGGTCGCGCAGCGTGGTGAGCTTGTGGGCGACCAGGGGGTGGTCGACGACGTGGAGACGCATGTCCCCCACAGTAACCGGGCCCCGTGGGGGCGGCGTCCCCGCGGCGGGCAAGGCCCCGGACCCGGCTCCACTCGTTCGCGGGCGTCAAACCGCCCGAGTGGGGGAAGGCGGGAAGGACGGACGCTGGGTGGTGAGACTGTGCCTGACCGGGACTTCCACGACACACGGTCCTCCGGGACGGACCGGAGGACGGGACGCGGGGCCGAACCGAGTGCGGTGCCGGAGCGCGGGCCGGACCGCGGACCGGACCGCGCCACGCCGCGGGAGCGCGAGCTGGAACGCGAGGCCGAACGGCGTCGGCGCCGGGCCCAGTTCCTGCGCGACCTGGCGGAGGCCCGCCAGCTGCGGGACCGCGTGCAGCCGCGCCGCGCCAAGACCGCCCGGCTGCGGCACGCGATGCGCATGCGCACCTTCCGCTGGTAGCCCAGCCCCGGCCCGCCTCCACCCGCGGCCACGGCCCGGGCCCGGGGCTCCCGGGGTCCCCGGCCCCCGGCCTCGCGACCTTGCGGCTCCCGGCCCCCGGCCTCGCGACCTTGCGGCTCCCGGCTCCGGGCTCCGGGCTCCGGGCTCCCGGCCGGCCTCGCCGAGAACTTCCTGAGCCGGCCGGGGAAGATCGTGCGCCGCGCCGATGTTGGTGGTGACGGACGTACCCGGGGACGGCGAGAATCCGCGTACGATCCGCACGTGGCGGCGACGAGGGCGCTGCTGGGCGGCTGTCCGGGAGCGCACCTTCCGGGAAGCCGGTCAAAACAGCCGGACACAGGGCGCCGAAGACGTCCCCTGAGTGCCTTGTTTCTGCCACGATTCCGAGTGGGTGGGGCTCGGAGCACCGCTCCCCCGCCCGTAGCCTCCGCCGGGGGGATCCCCAACCGGCACGCCTAGGACCAGTGGGAGAGTCACGGTGTACTTCGCCGCACTGCTCGCGCGCACCGAAGACGGGTGGGAAGCGAGCGACACAGAGCTCGACGATGTGGAAACCCTGTCGGATCTTGCCGACCTGGCCCGGGAGGCCTCTCCCGACGAGGACACGGTGCTCGTGCTGATCGAGCAGGAGGACGCGTGGTTCGGAGTCGTCCGGGTGGACGGCGAGGAGGACCCTCGCATCTACGTCTCGGACGCGGCCGCGGCCGCCCGCAGCAGCTACGGCGAGATCCTGCTCACCGACGAGCTGCTCGGCCGGGAACCGGGTGAGGACGGCGACGACCTCGACGCCCTCGACCTCGACGGCACGGAGGACGGCGAGTCCGACGACGACGCGGACGAGGACGACGACGGCGTCGGCGACGGCTCCGCCGCGGCCGCCCCTTCGGGTGAGGCCGTGCCGCACGGGCCGGTCGGCGACGCGGAGGTCCTCGACGACCTCGGCGTGAGCGAGAAGGAACTGCGCTCGATGTCCGGGGACGCGGTCGGGGAGATCGCCGAGGCGCTCGGGGTCTCGGACGTCCTGGAGACCGTCCGCTGACCGCGCCGGCCGAGGAGGACCCCGAGGAGGCACCGCCCGACCCGGTGCGCGACCCGTGGCGGGCAGCGATGCGGCTCGCCCTGGCCGAGGCCGGGCGGGCCGCGGAGGGCGGGGACGTACCGGTCGGCGCCGTCGTCCTGGCGCCGGACCGCCGTACCGTGCTCTCCGCGGGGTACAACGAGCGCGAGGCCACCGGCGACCCGACGGCCCACGCGGAGGTCCTCGCCGTCCGGCGGGCCGCCGCGGTACTGGGCGAGTGGCGGCTGACCGGCTGCACGCTCGTCGTCACCCTGGAGCCCTGCACGATGTGCGCGGGCGCGCTCGTGCAGTCCCGCGTGGACCGGGTGGTCTACGGCGCCCGGGACGACAAGGCGGGCGCGGCCGGCTCCCTGTGGGACCTCGTCCGCGACCGTCGGCTCAACCACCGTCCCGAGGTCGTCGAGGGCGTGCTCGCGGACGACTGCGCCCACCTGCTCACGGACTTCTTCCGCGACCGCTGACCCGCGCCGCACGAGGGCGCGGGCCGCCGTCCGGACAGGGGCCCGGACGAGTGGCCGGACAGGGGCCCGGACGGGTGTCCGTCGGGCGCGATACCGATTTCGGAGCATGCCGCCCCGTGCTGTAAGGTCTCTCTCGGTAGCGTGTCCGAGCGGCCGAAGGAGCTCGCCTCGAAAGCGAGTGTGGCGCAAGTCACCGAGGGTTCAAATCCCTCCGCTACCGCTCTTGAAGGGCCCCGTCGAAAGACGGGGCCCTTCGTGCGATCATGAGCGACCGACAGGCATGGGTCGAAAGGGACAGGGGAGGCCGCGGTGGCGGTGAACTCGAAGAAGATCGCCGTCTATGTGCTCGTGGTCTTCGTGCTGTACGTGATCATCACTGATCCGGCCAAGGCAGCCGACTACGTGCAGATAGGTTTCCAGGGCATATCCGACGCGGCGGGCGCCGTGGGCGACTTCATGACCTGGGCCGCCAACGGAGGAGAGTGATGATCCGCCATCTCGTGCTGTTCAAGCTGAACGACGGCGTCGAGCGCGACGACCCGCGCGTCGTGGAGGGCGTCGAGGCCTTCCGGGCGCTCGGCGGCCAGATCGAGGACCTCCGCTTCTGGGAGTGTGCCTGGAACATCAGCGACCGGCCCATCGCCTACGACTTCGCCATCAACTCGGCCGTGGACGACGCCGACGCCCTGAAGCGCTACCTCGAACACCCGGCGCACCAGGCGGGTGTCGCGCTGTGGCGCGAGTTCGCCACCTGGGTGATCGCCGACTACGAGTTCTAGTACGACCGCAGGCCCCCACGGCGCTCCGGACCGTGCCCCGGCCCCGCACCAGCTCGGTGCGGGGCCGTTCCGCGTTCACTCAACACGACGGTATGCGGTGCTTGCACACAGTGGACATGTCTTGTGATGCTATGACCGCTTTTGACGGATGAGTTGACGGAGAAGTTGACAGATCACGAGGTGGAGTTGACCGTGCCGGCCAGTACTGCGCCTCAAGCACCGCCCGCACCGCCCGCCCAGGCCCAGGAGGCACCCGCGCCGCAGCGCAGCCGGGGCGCCGACACCCGGGCCCTGACCCAGGTGCTCTTCGGCGAACTGAAGGACCTCACCCCGGGCACGCCGGAGCACGACCGGGTGCGCGCCGCGCTCATCGAGGCCAACCTCCCGCTGGTGCGCTACGCCGCGGCCCGGTTCCGCTCCCGCAACGAGCCGATGGAGGACGTCGTCCAGGTCGGCACCATCGGGCTCATCAACGCCATCGACCGCTTCGACCCGGAGCGGGGGGTGCAGTTCCCGACGTTCGCCATGCCCACGGTGGTGGGGGAGATCAAGCGGTACTTCCGCGACAACGTCCGCACGGTGCACGTGCCGCGCCGGCTGCACGAGCTGTGGGTGCAGGTAAACAGCGCCACCGAGGACCTGACCACCGCCTTCGGGCGCTCCCCGACGACCGCCGAGATCGCCGAGCGGCTGCGCATCACCGAGGAGGAGGTGCTGTCCTGCATCGAGGCGGGACGGTCCTACCACGCCACCTCGCTGGAGGCCGCCCAGGAGGGCGACGGGCTGCCCGGGCTGCTCGACCGGCTCGGCTACGAGGACCCGGCCCTCGACGGGGTCGAGCACCGCGACCTGGTGCGTCACCTGCTCGTCCAACTCCCCGAGCGGGAGCAGCGGATCCTGCTGCTGCGCTACTACAGCAACCTGACGCAGTCCCAGATCAGCGCGGAACTCGGCGTCTCCCAGATGCACGTCTCGCGGCTGCTGGCCCGCAGTTTCCAGCGGTTGAGGTCCGCGAACCGGATCGACGCGTAAGCTCGACAGGGATCAGCGCAGGATCGAAAGCGCGAGCGAGGGGTCACCGGGAAGAGCGAATCGCTCACCAGGGCCGTTGCGGGCGGAATCGGGCTGAAAGCCCGTCAGACCCCCTGTTTCCAGGGGGTATTCGCATCTCGGATGTCGACATGTCACTACAGCGTGTTGCCGACATGTGACATTCTGCCGGAGACGCGTTTGCCGGAGCTTCGGCTCCGGTATTCAGGTGAAGGCTGCGTTCCCGGCGTGGGAGCGTGTGCCGCGACCGTCCCGCGACCCAAAGGGGGTGGCATGTCCGCAGAACAGGGCAGCTCGAAGGTGCTCGCGCTCGCGGAGAGCGAGACCCCGCCCGACTCGATCGAGGCGCTGGCCGCCGTCGAGCCCGTCGGACCCATCGACTCCGTCGGCCCCGTCGGCCCGGTCGAGGACCCCCGGGCCGGCGACGCCGTGCCGGACCTCGACGCCGTGCCGGCCCAGGCCCTCCCCGCCACGGAGGCCATCGACACCCGCACCCTGTCCCGCTCCCTGTTCCTGCGGCTCGCCGCGCTCGGCGAGGACAGCCCCGAGCGCGCCTACGTCCGGGACACCCTGATCGAGCTCAACCTCCCGCTGGTGCGCTACGCCGCCGCGCGCTTCCGCTCCCGCAACGAGCCGATGGAGGACATCGTCCAGGTCGGCACCATCGGCCTGATCAAGGCCATCGACCGCTTCGACTGCGAGCGGGGGGTCGAGTTCCCGACGTTCGCCATGCCGACCGTCGTCGGCGAGATCAAGCGGTTCTTCCGCGACACCTCGTGGTCGGTGCGCGTCCCGCGCCGCCTGCAGGAGCTGCGCCTGGCGCTGACCAAGGCCAGCGACGAGCTGTCCCAGAAGCTGGACCGCTCCCCGACGGTCGGCGAGCTGGCCGCCGTGCTCGGCGTCTCCGAGGAGGACGTCGTCGACGGCCTCGCGGTGGGCAACGCGTACACCGCCTCCTCGCTGGACTCCCCGGCCCCGGAGGACGACGGCGGCGAGGGCTCGCTGGCGGACCGCCTGGGCTACGAGGACACCGCGCTCGAGGGCGTGGAGTACCGCGAGTCCCTCAAGCCGCTGCTGGCCAAGCTGCCGCCCCGGGAGCGGCGGATCATCATGCTGCGCTTCTTCGCCAACATGACCCAGTCGCAGATCGGCGAGGAGGTCGGCATCTCGCAGATGCACGTCTCGCGGCTGCTCACCCGGACCCTGTCGCAGCTGCGCGAGGGCCTCATCTCCGACTGAGCCCGCGGCCCGCGACGGCCGACGGGACAGCGCGGCGACCGCCGCGGCACCTCGGGGGTGCCGCGGCGGTCGCCTTCGCCGTGTTCCGGTACCGGCCCCGGAGGGCCGGGTGCCGTCCTAGCCGAGCGCCAGCCAGGCCACGGCCGCGACGACGATCACGGCGGCGACGATGCCGACGATCAGGCCGACGCGGGGCCCGGAGGAGGCGGCGGGGGCCGCCTGCCGAGTCTGCGGGGCGTCGTCGACGAACGCGCGGAACATCTGGGTGCTGCCTGCGGGGTCGTTATTGCCCTGGGGGCCCTGGGTGTTAGCCATGGGCCGAGACACTAGCGAATCCCCGGGTGCGGCCCAAGTGCGGGGCCACCGAGTGCTCTTGACCCGGTCCACCCCTTATCACCTGCGCATTTACTTTCGCAATACTTGCCTTTGCCAACTTTTTATGCCGCGCGGGCCCTTTTTGTTTGCCTGTAGCAACCAACTGATCCTATGGTTGCCCTAAGCAACGAATCGGGAGGTGCGCATGGCCGAGAAGGCGCAGTACGAGGAGCTGATCCGCCAGTTCAGCGCCTTCGGCGCCGTGAAGCGGGAGATGGGTCGGCTGCTGCCGTCCGACTGCCCCGGCGGGTCCGTCGCCGTACTGACGCTGCTCGGCCGCCACGGGGACATGCGCATGAGCAAGCTCGCGGAGCTGCTCGCGGTCGACATGTCGGTGACCAGCCGCCACGTGGCCCACGCCGCGGAGCGCGGCTGGATCGAACGTTTCCCCGACCCCGCGGACAAGCGCTCGCGCATCCTGCGCCTGACGCCCGTCGGGCAGGACCAGCTCGACGAGATCGCCGAGCGGTCCACCCAGCTGCTCTCGCACCGCCTGAGCGACTGGTCCGACGACGAGGTCGGCCAGCTCTCCCGGCTCATGGCCCGCCTCAGGGCCAGCTTCGACGACTGCCGGGCCCCCGCGGCCCGGCCTCCCGCACTGTCCGGGGACGAACAGTCCACCCGTACACCCGCGATCACCATCAAGTAAAGGAAGTCCATGGCAACGACCACACCAGCCGGTGTGCGGGCTCATGCCAAGCACGGGGGAGGCTCCACCGGAGACGCTCCGATGACGCACCGGCAGATCATGGAGGCACTGTCCGGGCTGCTGCTCGGCATGTTCTGCGCGATCCTGTCCTCGACCATCGTCACCAACGCCCTGCCCGAGATCATCGGGGACCTCGGTGGCGGCCAGAGCGCCTACACCTGGGTCGTCACCGCCTCGCTGCTGACGATGACCGCGTCCACCCCGCTGTGGGGCAAGCTCGCGGACCTCTTCAGCAAGAAGGCCCTGGTCCAGATAGCCCTGATCGTCTACGTCATCGGTTCCGTCGTGGCCGGTCTGTCGCAGAACCCCGCGATGCTGATCACCGCGCGGGCCATCCAGGGCCTGGGCGCCGGCGGTCTGTCCGCCCTGGCCCAGATCATCATGGCCGCGATGATCTCCCCGCGTGAGCGCGGGCGCTACTCCGGCTACCTCGGCGCGACCTTCGCCGTCGCCACCGTCGGCGGCCCGCTGCTCGGCGGCGTGATCACCGACACCAGCTGGCTCGGCTGGCGCTGGTGCCTCTACGTCGGCGTCCCCTTCGCGATCCTCGCGCTGATCGTGCTGCAGAAGACCCTGCACCTGCCGGTGCTGAAGCGGAAGGTCAAGGTCGACTGGGCCGGCGCCTTCTTCGTCACCGCGGCCGTCTGCCTGCTGCTCGTCTGGGTCACCTTCGCGGACGACAAGTACGACTGGATGTCCTGGCAGACCGGCGTCATGGTCGGCGGCGCGATCGTGCTGACGCTGCTCTTCCTGCTCGTCGAGTCGAAGGCCAGCGAGCCGATCATCCCGCTGCGCCTGTTCAGGAACCGCACCATCACCCTGGCCTCGCTGGCCTCGCTGTTCGTCGGTATCGCGATGTTCGCGGGCACCGTCTACTTCAGCCAGTACTTCCAGCTGGCCCGGGACAAGTCCCCGACCATGTCGGGCGTCATGACCATCCCGATGATCGGCGGTCTGTTCGTCTCGTCCACGGTCTCCGGTCAGATCATCACCAAGACCGGCAAGTGGAAGGGCTGGCTGCTGGCCGGCGGTGTGCTGCTGACGGCGGGCCTCGGCCTGCTCGGCACCATGCGCTACGACACCCCCTACTGGCACATCGCGATCTTCATGGCGCTGATGGGCCTCGGCGTCGGCATGATGATGCAGAACCTGGTGCTCTGCACGCAGAACCAGGTGGCCCCGAGCGACCTGGGTGCGGCGTCCTCCACGGTCACCTTCTTCCGGTCCCTCGGTGGCGCGGTGGGCGTCTCGGTGCTCGGCTCCGTGATGTCGACCCGGATCAGCCACTACGCCTCGGACACCATCGGCCAGCTCAGCCCGCAGGAGCAGGCGGCGGCGGCCAAGGCCGCCGGTGGCAGCTCGATCCCCGACATGGACCTGCTGCCCCCCGGCATCCGTGAGTGGCTGGAGAGCGCCTACGGGCACGGCATCGCCGACATCTTCCTGATCGTCGCCCCGATCGCCCTGCTCGCCTTCCTGGTGACGCTGTTCATCAAGGAGGTCCCGCTGCGCACCAAGGGCGCCCTCGCCCAGGCGTCGGAGTCCTCGGCCGAGGCCGTGCCGCCGGTGGGGGGCACCCCCGCGGAGGCCGTCCTCGTCGCCGACGAGCCGGTTCCGGCCGGTGCGATGGCGGCCGCGTCGGCCACGCCCTCGGGTGCCTCGGCCTCGGTCGCCTCGGACACCTCGGCCTCCCCGGCCGCCACGCAGCGGCTCGCCGCCGTCGCCACGACGGCCGGCTCCGGTGAACCGCAGGCCCCCGTGTCCGGCGGCATCCCGGTCCGCGGCTTCGTCCGCGGCGCCGAGTCCGCCCCGGTCCCGCAGGCAGCCGTCACGCTGATCTCGCTGGCCGGCCGCCAGCTCGGCCGGTCCGTCGCCCAGGCCGACGGCTCCTACGCCGTCGACGCGCCGAGCGCCGGGTCGTACGTGCTGATCGCCTCCGCCGACGGCTTCCAGCCGCAGGCGTCGACGATCGTCGTCAACGACGAGCCGGTCGCCTACGACATCCTGCTCAGCGGCACCAGCGGGCTCACCGGCCTGGTGCGGGCCGTGGAGAGCGGGCTGCCGGTCAAGGACGCCATGGTGATCGTCACCGACGTGCGCGGTGACCTGCTGGCCAGCGCCGCCACCGGTGAGCAGGGCGAGTTCGCCTTCACCGAGCTGGTGCCGGGCACGGTGACCGTCGCGGTGAACGCCGCCGGCTACCGGCCGCGCGCGCTGCCGCTGGAGGTCGGCGGCACGGGCGTCACCCGGGTCGAGGTCGACCTCCAGGCCGGTGCGCAGGTCCAGGGCGTCGTGCGGGCCCCGCACGGTCCGCTGGCCGACGCCCGCGTCACCCTGGTCGACGCGGCGGGCAACGTGGTCGGCACGGCCACCACCGGCACGGACGGGGCGTACGCCTTCACCGACCTGGACGCCGGTGAGTACACCGTCATCGCGACCGGCTACCCGCCGGTCGCCACCGCCCTGACGGTCGCCGGCTCCGGTGCCGACGGCCACGACATCGAGCTCGCCCACCCCGGCGAGTAGCAGGGCCCCGGCCCGTGGTGGCGTGCGCGCTCTGAGCGGAGGTGCGCCCGCCCCCACGGGCCGGTTTCTTTACGACCACTTTCTGAGCCTTTGCAGGGAGAAAACGGGATGGGACTGACCGCGAGGATCCGAACGCGGGACGGATGGGCCGTGTCGCACGCGGTCGTCACGGTGACCGACATGACCGGCGTCCAGGTACTGCGCGCCGAGGCGGACACCGAGGGCGCCGTGCGGGACACCACCCCGCTCACGCCCGGGGCGTACACCGTCATCGTCACCGCGGTCGGCTACGCGCCCGCCGCCTCCAGCGCGATCGTCACCGCCGGCGGCCGGGCCGAGGTCGGCACGGTGACGCTGGCCCGCCAGGGCGGCACCGAACTGCCGCCGCCGGGACCGTGGACGGTCGACCCGGCGCACTCCGCCGTCTCCGCCGTCGCCCAGCACCTCGGCATCTCCAGCGTGCGGGGCCGCTTCACCGACTTCGCCGCCCTCGTCGAGATCGCGCCGGACGACGTCACCAAGTCCCGGGTGGAGGCGGTGATCCGGGCGGCCTCCATCGACACGGGCAACGGCATGCGCGACACCCACCTGCGCTCGGCCGACTTCCTGGACGTCGAGCGGTTCCCGGAGATCACCTACTGCTCCACCCGGGTGAGCGAGGCCGGCCCCGACCGCTGGACCGTCCACGGCGAGCTGGGCCTGCACGGGGTCGTCCGCGAGGTCGACCTGGACCTGGCCTACCTCGGCACCGGCGCCGACCCCTGGGGCGGCACCCGGGCGGCCTTCCGCGCGACGGCGGAGCTGCACCGCGAGGACTTCGCCATGAACTACAACCAGGTCGTCCAGGCCGGCATCGCCGCCATCGGCACGACGCTCAGGGTGGAGCTGGACATCCAGGCGGTCCAGGGGGAGTCACTTCCGGCCGTGTGAGGCACCGTCGGACGCCCGGGCCACCACCTGGGCGCACAGGTCCCGGAGCTTGACGTTCCGGTCCTGTGAGATGCGGCGCAGCCGCTGCATGGCCCGGTGGGCGTCGATGCGCTCCCGGGCCATGAGCATGCCGATCGCCTGGTCTATGACGCTGCGGGAGAGCAGGGCGGTGCGCACGTCGGCCGCCGAGGCCTGCCGCCGCTCGAGGCGCAGGGCCTCGTCGACCGCGTCCGAGACCCGCTCCGCGAAGGCGCGGGCCTCGTCCCGTCCGCCGGCCAGGGAGTCCGGCTCCAGGCCGTACAGGTTGAGCGCGGCGCCCGTCTCGCCCTTCACGGCCAGCGGCAGCGCCAGCACACAGCGCACGCCGGTGGCCAGCGCGTACTCCGTGTACGCGGGCCAGCGGGTCTCAGCGGCCAGGTCGGGGGAGTACATGACGCTGTCCGTCTCGGCGGCGTCCACGCAGGGCCCCGACCCGTTCTCGTACTGGCGCAGGTCCAGGCCGCTGGGCAGGCCGGTGCTGCCCGCCAGGGTCATCAGCCGCTCGGCGCGGCGCACCGTGACCGAGCAGGCGTCCGCACCGGGCACCTCCTGGACCGCCCGGTCGGTCAGGTCGCGCAGCAGTGTGTCCAGGCCTTGGGTGCGCGCGATGGCGTGATCCAGCGTCTCCGTGCCCGTGTCCGTGGTCTGCGTCATGACCGTACGGATGTCCCCTCAGCGCTCGGCCACGCCTCGGCCGCCCGGGCCCGCGTGGGCGTCGACGATGCGGCGGGCCAGGTCGCGCAGTTTCACGTTCTCCCGCTGCGAGGCCTTCACCAGCGACTCGAAGGCGGCGGCCGCGTCGATGTCCAGGCGCTCCATCAGGATGCCGGTGGCCTGGCCGATCAGGTCCCGGGTGCGCATCGCCTCGGTGAGCTGCTCGCGCACGGTCGCCGACTCCAGGGCGAGGGAGACGTGCGCGGTGAACAGCCGTCCGACGCGGGTGGCGTCCTCGTCGAAGGCCTGCGCCTTGCGGGCGTAGGCCGTCAGCACGGTCAGCCGGCGCCGGTCGGCGCGCAGCCGCAGGGACAGCGCCGAGCGCAGGCCGAGCCGGGACAGGGTGTTGTCGCCGCCGGCCTCGCTGTCGTCCGTGCGCACCACCGGCGTGGCCCACAGGCGCTCCCAGTCCGGGTGCGGGATGTGACCGCCCTGGCCGCCCTGGCCGCCCTGTCCGCCCTGGCCGCCCGGTCTGGGCTCGGCGTCGAACCGTACGGTCTCGTCGGTCCAGGCGAGGGTGCGCAGCCGGCCGCCGCGCTGGATCTCCGCGATGCCCGCGTGCTCGGCGTCGGGCAGCAGGCGCACCGCCAGTCCGGCGGCCGTGTTCAGGGTGTCGCCGGGGCTGCTCGTCGCGTGCAGGTCCCGGGCCGCCGCCGTCAGGGCTTCGGCCAGCTCGAAACCCACCGGAAAACGCGGCAAATCAGTAAATTCGGACGCAGCCACCACGAACCTCTTCGGCATGCGCGGCCTCACGGCCGTGCGCAGGAGAGCTCCGCAGCACATTCCCGACTGCGAGCACAGGACGAACAGCACTTTAGCTGCTCGGTTGCCTGCCGGTGACGTTCGGTCGACGGACCGGGCGGACGCCTTCCGCGCCCCAACGCCGCGTGGTGGAATGGGCGCAGGGTCAGGAAGCGGCCCGCCGAGAGCCCGACGGACGTCTGTCAGGTGAGCGCTGTGCCCTTCCTCTCCCAGCCCGGTGAGCCGAGTGAGCCGCGGGATCCGCCCGGGTGCGCCGTGCTCGCCATGCCCGACGAGATCGACTTCTGCAACGCCGCTGGGCTGCTGCCCCTGATCATGGCCGTCGTGGAGCAGCGCCGCGACACCCTGCGCCTGCTCGTCCTGGACCTCTCCACGACCCGTTTCATGGACTCCCAGGGGGCCCGCCTCCTCACCGCCGTGCGCCGCGGCCTGCCCGGGGCCGCCCGGCTGCGCGTGGTGGCCGTCCCGGGGGGCCTGCCGAGCCGCGTCCTGGAACTCTCCGGCCTGCGCCGCGACGTGCCGGTGCACGACGACCTCGCGGAGGCGCTGGGCGCGGTGAGCGGGGCGGCGGGGAGCCGCCGCCCGGCGGGCGGTGGGACGGCGGGGAGCGGCACGGCGGCCTAGGCTGGCGGCATGGCACCGAACATCGCGACGAACACCCGTGTTTCGCTGGACGAGTTGCTGGACTTCGTGCGCCCCCGGCACCGGGCGATCCTGCTGACCCGGCGGGCCGACGGGAGCCCTCAGGGTTCGCCGCTGACCTGCGGGGTCGACGACGCCGGCCGGATCGTCGTCTCGACCTACCCCGAGCGGGCCAAGACCCGCAACGCGCGCCGTGATCCGCGGGTCAGCCTCATCGTGCTCAGCGACGAGTGGAACGGCCCCTGGGTGCAGGTCGACGGCACCGCCGAGGTCATCGACTCGCCCGACTCCGTGGAACCGCTCGTGGAGTACTTCCGCAACATCTCCGGCGAGCACCCCGACTGGGACGAGTACCGGCGGGCCATGGTCGCGCAGGGCAAGTCCATCGTCCGGGTGACCCCGCAGAAGTGGGGACCGGTGGCGACGGGCGGCTTCCCGGCTCGGTTGGCGTCGGACGACTGAGGGCGGCCGAGGGCG
This sequence comes from Streptomyces sp. BK208, assembly GCF_004364245.1. GTDB lineage: Bacteria > Actinomycetota > Actinomycetes > Streptomycetales > Streptomycetaceae > Streptomyces. The sequence goes on from NZ_SOAV01000014.1 coordinate 78,599, forward strand.
GCCGGGGTCGGCCGGGGCCCGGATCGGCCGACGGCGGCCCGGATCGGCCGAGGCGGCTTGCCCGCCCGGCCGGCGTCGGACGACCGAGGCCGGCCGGAGCGTCCGCCCGGCGCCGGGTCAGCCCCGCTCGACCATGGCGTCGATGCCCGCGACGAGCAGGTCGAGGGCGAACTCGAAGTCCCGGTCCAGCATCTCCGCGACGGTGTCGCCGCCGCGGGCCGCCATGATGTCCTGGGCGCTCTCGATGACGCCCGCGGTGTCCGGCACCTCGGTCACGGCGCTCATCGAGTCCCGGTAGTACTCCTCCGGGCTCAGCCCGGTGTCCGCCACCCGGGCGAGGAAGCGGCCCTCGATGGTGCCGTAGCCGTAGACGAACTGGAAGACGGCGGAGATGGCACCGGAGAGACGGTGCGCGGGCAGCCCGCTGCGGCGTACGACGTTCTGCACCGCCCGGGAGAAGGCCAGCGAGTGCGGCCCGATGTTGAGGTAGGTGCCGACCAGCCGGGACGACCAGGGGTGGCGCCCGAGCAGCGCCCGGTTCTCCCGGGCCAGCGCGCGCAGCTCCTCCCGCCAGTCCAGGCCGGCGTCCGGGTCGGGATGGCGCAGCTCGCCGAAGACGGCGTCCAGGGCGAGTTCGAGCAACTGGTCCTTGGTGTCGACGTACCAGTAGACGGACATCGCGGTGACGTTCAGCTCGGCGGCCAGGCGGCGCATGGAGAACCCGGCCAGACCCTCGGCGTCCAGCAGCCGGACGGTGACCCGGGTGATCCGGTCCCGGTCGAGACCTGACGGCTGTCCGCCACGGCGTCCGCTGCGCCGCCCCTCCCCCGACAGCCACACGCTGTCCCGCGGCCCCTGACGCCGTGCTTTCGCCATGCGCACCTTCCCCTCGGCTCCGTCGATGCCGGACATGCTAGGCGCCTCCTCAAGGACGCGGTGCGTGACCATGTGCGGCTCCGTCACGCGCGCGCGACCAGCCACGACGGTCCCGCGTCCACGCGACTGCCCCGTTCCCGGGCTCTCAGCCGTCCACCCGCTCCGCCCGCCGCAGCAGCACCGCGGCCACCACACCGCCCAGCAACACGGCCGCCGCTCCCACCAGCTGACTGTTCTCCAGCCCCGAGGAGAAGGCGCCGATGACCTGTCCGCGCTCCCGCTCCCCCTGTGCCGAGGCCAGCGCGGCCGGCAACGACGTCGCCGCGACCGGCGCCAGCGCCGCGAACCGGGAGGTCAGCACCGCGCCGAGCACGGCCACGCCCAGTCCGTTGCCGAACTCCGCCAGCGTGCCGTTGACCCCGGCGCCGACCCCTGCCCTGGCCGGCGGGATCGCGCTCATCAGTGCGTGCGCCATGGCCGGATTGCCCAGCGCGCACCCCACGCCGATCAGCAGCAGCCCCAGCAGCGTGCCGGCGTAGCCCTGCCCGGTCAGCGTGGCGATGGCCACCAGGCCCGCCGCCATCAGCACCATGCTCAGCAGCACCGCCACCGGCGTACCGAGCCGGGCCAGCCACTTCGCCGCCACCCCGGAGAAGTTGAGCAGCACCACCGTCAGGGCCAGCGGCGCGGTGCGCAGCCCGGCCTCCAGCGGGCCGTAGCCGAGGACGAACTGCAGGTGCTGGGTGAGCAGGAACAGCGCGCCGCCCATGCCGAAGGTGATCAGCACGAGACCGGCCACCGCGCCGGTGAAGCGCTGGTCGCGGAAGAGCCCGAGGTCGAGCATCGGGTACGGGACGCGGCTCTCCCAGTGGCCGAAGAGGGCGAGCACCGCCACCGCGGCGGCGGCCGTGGTCAGGACCCGTGCCGACGTCCAGCCGTGCTCGGGACCGGAGATGACCGCGTAGACCAGCGCGGCCATGCCGATCGTGGAGAGGACGGCGCCGAGCAGGTCGGGCCGTTCGGCCTGCCGGCTCCTCGACTCCGGGACCAGGGTCACGACCGCGAGCAGGCCGAGCGCCACGACCGGCAGGTTGATCAGGAAGATCGCCCCCCACCAGAAGTGGTCCAGCACGAAGCCGCCGATCAGTGGCCCGCAGGCGAAGCCGAGCGCGCTGACCGCGCTCCAGACGCCGATCGCCTTGGCGTGCTCGGCGGGCGCGAAGATCTGCATCACGACGGCGAGCGTGGTGGTCAGCAGCAGCGCGCCGCCGACACCCATGCCGGCCCGCGCCGCGATCAACTGGCCGGTGGTCTCCGCGAGTCCGGCCGCCAGCGAGCCGAGCCCGAAGAGGGCCAGGCCCGCGGCGAGCATCTTCTTGCGGCCGTACCGGTCGGCCGCGCTGCCCGCGGTGAGCAGCAGCCCTGACTGGACGAGCGAGTAGGCGTTGATCATCCACTGGATGTCCGAGGTGGCCGCCCCCAGCTCGTCGGTGAGCGAGGGGACGGCCACGTTCAGCACGGTGTTGTCCAGCACCACCGTCAGCTGGGCGAGGCTGATGACGGCGAGGATCAGCCAGCGCCGGGGGTGGCCCTGGACGGAGGGCGCGGTTTCCCGTTCCTCGGCGGATTCCCGGGGTGATGTCGTCATGTTGTACAGCGTATAGGAGTGTACCTGTACGCTGTACAACAACTGCGCGTCCGCAGGGTCAGTCCACCGGCGACGTGAGGTCGTAGAAGGTGGCCGAGCCGGCCGTGACCTCCTTGAAGTGGGCCTCGACCCACGAGCTGATCTGCGACGCGGTGCCGGAGTCGCCGCCCGTGCCGCCGCCCGTGCCGCCGCCGATGAAGTAGTGGATCCTGCCGTCCGCCACGTACTTCTCGAACTGCGCCAGGGTCGGTGACGGGTCCGTGCCGTTGAAGCCGCCGATCGCCATCACCGGTTCACCGGTACCGAGTTGGTAGCTCGCGGCGTTCTGGGAGCCGATCGCGGCCGCGGCCCAGGTGTAGGCGTCGGCGTCGGTCTCCAGCAGCTCCTTCGCCTCGGTGCCGACGTCGGCGCCGTTGAGGAGGCCGCCCATGCCGCCGCCCATGCCGCCCCCCGCGCCCGTCCGGCCGCCTTCGCCTGCGGGGCCGCCGCCCGTTCCTCCGGCCGGACCGTTCCGGTCGGTCCCGCCGGCGCCCGGAGCGGTGCCGCCACCGGGGAAGCCGCCTCCGGCCCCCGGACCGCCCTGGCCCTGCCCCTGGTTCTGGCCCTGCCCCTGCCCGGGTGCGTTGCCGCCGCCCGGGAAGCCGCCGCCGGGGCCACCGCCCCGGCCGCCCGGGCCGCCGCCCGTGCTCGCGCCCGCCGGGCCGGCCGTGACGATGGAACCGCTGTGCCCCTCCCGCACGGTGCTCAGCGTGTACGCGGTGGGCGCGGCCAGCGACGCCACCAGGCCGAGGCCCGCCGCCGCGAGGGCGGTCCGCCGTCCCAGCCGCCCCGCGAAGACCAGTCCGAGCGCGGCGACCAGACCGCCGACCAGGACCGGCACCCGCAGCCAGGGCAGGTAGTCGGGCGTACGGTCGAGCAGGACGTACCCCCAGGCCGCGCTCGCCGTGACGGCGGCGGCCAGGGCGAGCGAGGCCCAGATCCGCCCGCGCCGCTCCCACAGCGTCGCCGCGCCCATGCCGACGACCGCCGCCAGGTACGGCGCGAGGGCCACCGTGTAGTACTGGTGGAAGATGCCGGCCATGTAGCTGAAGACGGCCGTGGTCGTCAGCAGCGAACCGCCCCAGACCAGGAAGGACGCGCGCGCGGGGTCCGTGCGGCCCGCGCGGCGCACGGCGACCAGACCCGCGGCGAGCAGGATCAGGGCGGCCGGGAGCAGCCAGGAGATCTGGCCGCCGATCTCGGAGTTGAACATCCGGTCCCAGCCGGTCTCACCCCACTGCCCGCCGCCCCCGCCACCGGGGCCACCGCTGCCGCCGACGCTGCCGCTCTCCTCGCCGTTGAGCCGGCCGAGGCCGTTGTAGCCGAAGGTCAGCTCCAGGAAGCTGTTGTTCTGCGAACCGCCGATGTACGGCCGGGACGACGCCGGCCACAGCTCGACGACCGCGACCCACCAGCCCCCGGAGACGACGATCGCGGCGGTCGCCAGCGCGAGCTGCCCGAGCCGCTTCCTGAGCCGGACCGGTGCGCAGACGCCGTAGGCGAGGGCGAGCGGGGGCAGGATCAGGAAGGCCTGGAGGGTCTTCGCCAGGAACGCGAAGCCGATCGCGACGCCCGCCCACACCAGCCACCTGGTCCGGCCGTCCTCCAGCGCCCGGACGACGAGGTAGCAGGCGACGGACATCAGCAGCGCGAGGAGTGCGTCCGGGTTGTTGAACCGGAACATCAGCGCCGCGACCGGGGTGAGCGCCAGCACGGCGCCCGCGATCAGGCCCGCCGCGGGGCTGAACCGGCGGCGCACGGCCGCGTACACGACGGCGACGGTGCCCACCCCCATCAGCACCTCGGGGACGAGGATCGACCAGGAGGAGAGACCGAAGATCCGCACCGCCAGCGCCATCGGCCACAGCGCGGCCGGGGGCTTGTCGACGGTGATGGCGTTGCCCGCGTCGAGCGACCCGAAGAAGAACGCCTTCCAGGACTGGCTGCCCGCCTGCACGGCCGCCGAGTAGAAGGAGTTGGCGTAGCCGGAGGCGCTCAGGTTGCAGAGGTAGAGGACGGCGGTGGCCAGCAGGAGGCCGAGGAAGGCGGGGCGTACCCAGGCCGGGTCCTCGGGGCGGCCGCGCCACAGCCGTCCGGGCCGGGGCCGCCGCGACGGGCGCGACTGCCGGTGGGCGGGCGCGGGCGGCGGGCCCCCGTCCTCGCCGCCGGGGGCGCGCGAGGCGTCGGCGGACGCGGCCGGGTCGTAGTGCGTCGTCATCGGGCGTCCCTCGGGTCGGTGTCGGCGGGGCGTACCGGCCGGCGCCGCACGGTGGCGTCGCTCCGGCCGCGGTACGCGGCAGTGGGGTGGGGATCGAGGTGGGGCTCGGGCAGGCGGTGCTCCGGTACGCGGGGCGTCTGCGGGTGGGCCTCGGGCAGGCGGTGCTCCGGTACGCGGGGCGTCTGCGGGTGGGCCTCGGGCAGGCGGTGCTCCGGTACGCGGGGCGTCTGCGGGTGGGCCTCGGGCAGGCGGTGCTCCGGTACGCGGGGCGTCTGCGGGTGGGCCTCGGGCAGGCGGTGCTCCGGTACGCGGGGCGTCTGCGGGTGGGCCTCGGATCCGGCGTCGGGGAAGACCCAGGCGCGGAAGAGCAGGAAGCGCAGCACGGTGGCGGCGAGGTTGGCGGCGATCAGCACCGCCAGTTCGGTGGAGTGGTCCGGGTCGGCCGTCGCCGCGCTCAGGGCGGCGAGGGAGCCGCTGGTCAGCGCGAGGCCGATGCCGAAGACGACCAGTCCCTGCGCCTGGTGCCGCACGGCGCCGCCCCGGCCGCGCACGCCGAAGGTCAGCCGCCGGTTGGCGGCGGTGTTGGCGACCGCGGAGACCAGCAGCGCGAGCGCGTTGGCGAGCTGGGAACCGGCGACGTGACGGAAGCCGCTGTAGAGGAGGAGGTAGAAGAGGGTGGACAGGACGCCGACGACGCAGAAGCCGACGAGTTGCCGGGCCAGCCCCTGCGGTACGCCGGTCAGGTCGCGGTCGCGCGGGTCGTCGCCGAAGGGGCGGCTCAGCCGGTCCAGCGGCAGCGAACCGGTGGCCAGGGCCTTGCCCACCCGCCACACGCCCCTGAGGTCCTCGGCCGCGGTCCGCACGATGTGCACGGTGGAGTCGGGATCGTCCACCCAGTCGACCGGCACCTCGTGGATCCGGCACCCGGCGCGCTCGGCGAGCACCAGCATCTCGGTGTCGAAGAACCAGCCGGTGTCCTCCACCAGCGGCAGCAGTACCTGGGCCACGTCCCGGCGGATCGCCTTGAAGCCGCACTGGGCGTCGGAGAAGCGGGCCTGCAGGGAGCCGCGCAGGATGAGGTTGTAGGTGCGGGAGATGAACTCGCGCTTGGCGCCGCGCACCACCCGCGAGCTGCGGGCGAGCCGGGAGCCGATCGCGAGGTCCGAGTGACCGGAGATCAGCGGGGCCACCAGCGGCAGCAGCGCGTTGAGGTCGGTGGAGAGGTCCACGTCCATGTAGGCGAGGACCGGGGCCTCCGAGGCCGACCAGACGGTCCTGAGGGCCCGGCCGCGCCCCTTCTGCTCCAGCCGGACGGACCTGACCTCCGGGAGGCCGGCCGCCAGACGGGCCGCGACGTGCGGGGTGCCGTCCGTGGAGGCGTTGTCGGCGACGGTGACGCGGAAGGCGTACGGGAACGTCCGGGTGAGGTGGTCGTGCAGTCGGCGGACGCACGGCCCGAGGTCCTTCTCCTCGTTGTAGACGGGGATCACCACGTCCAGGACAGGCGTACCGGCTCCTGCGGCCGGGAGGTGCTCCCGCGCCGGCAGGGAGCCGGGAGAAGAGTCGGTTCGCATGCGACCGACTGTTCTCAACTCCCCTGTCGCACCCGTGTGGTGAGACTGTGCTGCGCCTGTGAGTGACCCGCCGCGGCGGGCTCGTCCTGTACGGCGGGCAGCCACACGGTGAAGACCGTGCGCCCCGGCGCGCTGTCGACCGTCACGCCACCGCCGTGCGCGGTCGTCACGGCCTGCACGATCGCCAGCCCGAGGCCGGTCGAGCCGGACACGCGGGAGCGGGCGGAGTCGCCGCGCGCGAACCGTTCGAAGACGTGCGGCAGCAGCCCGGCGGGGATGCCGGGCCCGTCGTCCGCCACGTCCACGCACACCCACCGGCCGTCGCGCCGCACGCGCGCGGTGACGGTCGTGCCCGGCGGGGTGTGGTTGCGGGCGTTGCCCAGCAGGTTGACCAGCACCTGCTGGAGCCGGGCCGCGTCCGCCGACACCAGCGCCGGTTCGTCCGGCAGGTCGAGCCGCCAGGTGTGGCCGAGGCCGGCCGCGCGGGCGTCGCTGACGGTGTCCACGACGAGCGGTACGAGATCGGTCGGGCCGAACTCCAGCGGTCGTCCGGCGTCCAGGCGGGCGAGCAGCAGCAGGTCCTCGACCAGCAGGGTCATGCGGCCGGCCTCGGACTCGATGCGGCCCAGCGCGTGCCGGGTGTCGGGCCCGACCTGTTCGCGGCCCCGGCGGGTGAGTTCGGCGTAGCCCCGGATGGAGGCGAGGGGGGTGCGCAGTTCGTGGCTGGCGTCGGCGACGAACTGCCGTACCCGCATCTCGCTCTGCTGCCGGGCGTGCAGGGCTCCGTGGACGTGGTCGAGCATCCGGTTGAGCGCGGAGCCGACCCGGCCGACCTCGGTGTGCGGGTCGCACTCGGACGCCGCGACCCGTTCGTCGAGATTCACCTCGCCGGCGTGCAGGGGGAGTTCGGAGACCCGGCCGGCGGTGGCGGCGACCCGGCGCAGAGGGCGGGTGGCCACGCCGACGATGACGGCCCCGGCGAGGGAGGCGGCGACGAGCCCGGCCGCGGTGACGCTGGCCTCCACCAGGACCAGGGTGCTGATGGTGCCGTCGGCTTCGGCGGTGGGCAGGCCCGCGTAGTAGCCGTCGTGGTACTCGACGCGGTAGTCGCCGAGACCGGGGATCGCGACGGTGTGCGGATCGCCGTCCCGGGGGACGGAGGCGAGCGCGCCGCGCTGGTCCTCGTCGAGGGAGACCGCGGTCGTCCTGCTGGGTTCCGTGCTCTCGTCGTTCTTCTCGCCGTACTTGGCGTCGACGACGGCGCCGTCCCGGGTCTCGGCGACGATCGTGTCGCGCGGCTGGGGGCCGCCGTGGGTGACGAACTCCTCGAGGTCGACCCGTTGCGGGCTCACCGCACCGGACCCCGGCGCGCCCGGCGGCCCGAACCCGGACACCCGCCTCGCGACCTCGCCCACCTGCCCGTCCAGCTGCTCGTACAGGTGCGAGCGCAGCGCCACCGTCGTCACCGTGCCGATCACCGCGCACACCACCGCGATCAGCGCCACGGACGCGACGACGAGCCGCGTCCGCAGGGTCCGCGGCCGCGGTCGTCGCCGCCGGGTCATGCCGTGGGCTTGATCAGGTACCCGGCGCCGCGCCGGGTGTGGATCATCGGTTCGCGCCCCGCGTCGATCTTCCGGCGCAGGTACGAGATGTACAGCTCCACGACGTTGGCCTGCCCGCCGAAGTCGTAGGACCACACGCGGTCCAGGATCTGCGCCTTGCTCAGCACCCGCCGCGGGTTGCGCATCAGGAAGCGCAGCAGCTCGAACTCGGTGGCGGTGAGGTGGATGCCGTCGCCGCCCCGGGTGACCTCGTGACTGTCCTCGTCGAGGGTCAGGTCACCGACGACCAGTACGGAGTCGGAGCGCCGGTCGGCGGCGCCCGAACGCCGGATCAGTCCGCGCAGCCGGGCGACGACCTCCTCCAGGCTGAACGGCTTGGTGACGTAGTCGTCCCCGCCCGCCGTGAGGCCCGCGATCCGGTCCTCCACGGCGTCCTTGGCGGTCAGGAAGAGCACCGGCACGTCCGGCAGGTCGCGGCGCAGCCGCCCCAGCACGCTCAGGCCGTCCATGTCCGGCAGCATCATGTCCAGTACGACGGCGTCGGGCCGGAAGTCGCGCGCGGCCTGGACGGCGCCGTGGCCGTCCCCGGCGCTGCGGATCTGCCAGCCCTCGTAGCGCAGGGCCATGGACAGCAGTTCGGTGATGGACAGCTCGTCGTCCACTACAAGCACCCGGACGGGGCTCCCGTCCGGCCTCAGCAGTTCGGTGCGCCCCTGGGGCGAGGTCGTGGTCATGCTGGACACCCTGGCGGGGTGCTCTGAGAGGGCCCTTTCCCCAAGCTGTGATTTCTCTGAGAAACGCACAGCGGCCGCTCAGGTACCGCCCGGGCGGCGCCGCTCAGCCTCCGCGGAGCCGCCGCTCAGTCCTCCGCGGAGCCGCCGGGCAGCCCGAACAGCCGGGCCGCGTTGTCGTGGCACACCCCGCGCAGCCACGCGTCCCCCAGTCCGAGCCGCTCCAGGGCGCGCAACTGGTGCAGGTAGGGATAGGGGATGTTGGGGAAGTCGGTGCCGAGCAGGACGCGGTCGCCGAGGTCCGCCAGCCGGGACAGCGCACGGCGCGGGAAGGGCGCGAGCCGCTCGCTGAAGTCGGTGAACACCATGGTGGTGTCCAGCCGCACCTCCCCGTACCGCCCGGCGAGGTCCAGGAAGTCCTCGTACTCGGGCATGCCGAGGTGGGCGACGACCAGGCGCAGCCGGGGGTGGCGGGCCAGGACCCGGGCGATCGGCTCGGGCCCGGTGTGCTTGCCGGGCGCCGGGCCCGAACCGCAGTGGACGACCACCGGGACCCCCGCCTCGGCGAGCACGCCCCACGCCGCGTCGAGCAGCTCGTCGGCCGGGTCGTACGCCCCCACCTGCACGTGCGCCTTGAAGACCCGCGCCCCGTCCTCGACGGCCCGCCGGACGTACGCCTCGACGCCCGGCTCGGGGAAGAGGGTGGAGGTGTGCAGGCAGTCGGGCGTCCGGCGGGCGAAGCCGACCGCCCAGTCGTTCAGCCACTGGGCCATGCCCGCCTTGTGCGGGTAGAGCATGGCGGTGAAGGCCCGCACCCCGAACGCGCGCAGCAGCTCCGCCCGTTCGTCCTCCTCCTGCCGGTAGGTGATCGGCCACTCGACCCCGCCGGTCAGCGGCCCGAGGGCGTCGAAGTAGGCCCAGACCTTGCGCAGCACGCGCTCGGGCATGAAGTGCGTGTGCACGTCGACCAGCCCGGGCAGCCCGAGCCCCTCCCAGAACCGGCGGACCTGCCCGGCCTCCTGATCACTCATGCGGCCACGATCGCGCCCCGCGCGCTCCCGGACAAGGGGGCCGGGAGCAGGGCGATCCCCGGGTGGCGGTCCGGGAACCGAGGTCAGAACAGCCCGTCCTGTACTCCGGCGGCTCCTTTGAGGTCCCGCACGGGCACGGCGCACGGCTCACCCTCGGCGGACACCAGCTCCCACCCCGTCATCAGCCGGGTGTCGAGCACCACGACCCCGCGCTCCGTCGCCAGATGCAGGTCCGGCCCGGCCGCCGCCACCAGCGCACCCCCGATCGCGCCGCCCGCCACCAGCTCGGCCACCTCCGCCACGGCGGCCGGCCCGCGCCCCGGCCCCCCGATCCCGAAGACACCGGCGTGATCGACCCCCCGGAACGGCTCCGGCGTCAGCGCCTCCGGCCAGCCGCCGAGGGCCACCGCCCGCGCGTGCAGGCCGGCGATCTCTGACGCCCGCTCCGCCTCCGACTCGGGCAAGTGGGCCCGCACGGCGCGCTTGTGGGCGTACGGGATGCGGTCGGGCACGCCCAGCGCGGCCCGCAGCAGCTCCTCGGTCCTGCGGGCGGCCATCAGCGGCCCGCAGCCCAGCCAGGTGAAGCACACGGCCCCCTGCTCCAGCAGCCGGGCGGCTCCCCTCTCCCGCGCCGTGATCCCCACCTTGACGAGCCCCGGACCGAACCACGCCAGATAGACGCGGTACGGCCGCGGATCGTCCGCCACGGTGTCGGCGGCCACGGAGTGGGCCCGGTCGAGGCGCGCGCACTCCTCGCACCGCGCTCCCGTGCTCCGCCCCGGCACGCCGGCCCGCACGGGGCACGCGTGCCCGCGAGCTCCCACACAGGTCCGCACACCCCCCTCGGCGACCCCGAAGGCCAACCGCTTCCCCCGGGCCGGCACACTGCGCCGGCCCCCGACCCACGTCAGCACGGGGCCGTCCGCCGACCACCGCAGCCCCGCGCACTTCCATGCCTGTGCCATCCCCGCCGACAGTAGAGGACCCCACTGACAACGCCCGGCGACGGAATCGGGCGGGCACTCACTCATGGTGAGCGCCCGCCCGGACGTACCGTACGGTCATGGCGGAAAGCGAAGCGGTCTGCCCCGAGCGCCTGGTCATGGAGCACGTCACCAGCCGCTGGGGCACCCTGGTCCTGATCACCCTGCTGGAGCGCCCCCACCGCTTCAGCGAGCTGCGCCGGGAGATCGGCCGGGTCAGCGAGAAGATGCTGGCCCAGACCCTGCGGACGCTGGAGCGCGACGGCCTGGTCCACCGGGACGCCAAGCCCGTGATCCCGCCCCGCGTGGACTACTCCCTCACCGACCTCGGCCGCGAGGCCGCCGAACAGGTCCGGGGCCTCGCGCGCTGGACGGAGCGGCGGATGGCGGCGGTCGAGCGGGCCCGCGAGGCCTACGACGCGGCGAGGCCCTGACCCACCGCCGTCCGCGCCGGCGTCACGGCGTCACGGCCTCACGACGTCACGGCTTCAGCACGGCCTCCATCACGCTCTTGGCGATGGGCGCGCCGAGCCCGCCACCGGAGATGTCGCCGCGGGAGATGTCCATGTCGGTCGGGTCGATGAACACGGCCACCGCGACGGAGGACCCGTCGTCCTTCTTGCCGTAGGACACGAACCAGCCGTACGGCACCTCGTCGTTCACGTCGACACCGCGCTGGGCGGTACCGGTCTTGCCGCCGACCGTGATGCCGTCGATCTGGGCCCGGCGGGCGCTGCCCTCCTTGGCGGTGAACTCCATCATCTCCTGGACCTTCTGCGCGGTCTCGGCGGAGACCGCCTCGCTCATCACCGCGGGCTCGGTCTTCTCCAGGGTGTCCAGGTCCGGCCCCTTGACCTCGTCGACGACGTACGGCTGCATCACCTTGCCGTCGTTGGCGAGGCCGGCGGTGACCATGGCCATCTGCATCGGGGTGCTGGTGAGGCTGCCCTGACCCATGCCGGTGAGGGCGGTGCCCGGCGCGTCGAGGTTCTCGGGGTAGAGGCTCTTGGTGGCCAGCAGGTCGCCGAAGTCGTCGGAGTAGACGTCCTCGTTGAAACCGAACTTCTCGGCCGTCTCGCGCAGCTTGTCCTGGCCCAGCTTGGAGGCGGCGTCGAGGAAGACGTTGTTGCAGGAGTGCTGCATGGCGGTCTTCATCGAGGCCTTGTTGCAGACCGCGTCACCCGCCTCGCTGCCGATCTTGTTCCTGGACTGCGGCAGCGGATACGGGGAGACGGCGTCCGTGCGGGCGTCCACGTCGGTGACGACGCCGTGCTCCAGCGCGGCGGCCGCGGTGAGGATCTTGAAGGTGGAGCCCGGCGGGAAGGTCTCCCGCAGCGCGCGGTTGGCCAGCGGCTTGTTCTTCTTCTTGTCGAGCGCCACGAAGCGGTCGGACTCCTTGAAGGTGCTGCCCGCGAACGCCGACGGGTCGTAGGAGGGCGCCGAGACCAGCGCCAGCACCTTCCCGGTCTGCGGGTCGAGCGCGACCACGGCGCCCCGGGCGCCCTTCAGGTCGGTCAGCCCGTCCCAGGCGGCCTTCTGCGCCTTCGGGTCGATGGTGGTGACCACCGAACCGGGCCGCCGCCCCTCCCCGCTGACCACGTCGGCGAACCGCTGGAAGGCCAGCCGGTCGTCCTTCCCGGTGAGGATGGAGTCGTAGGTCTTCTCCAGCAGCGTCATGCCCTGCGCCTGTGAGGCGTATCCGGTCACGGGCGCGTACATCGGCCCGTCGGCGTAGGTCCGCTTGTACTTGAGGTCGGTGCTCTCGGTCTCCTTGGAGCCGGTGACCGCCCGGCCGCCGACGACTATGTCGCCGCGCGGGGTGGCGAACTGCTCGATCTGCACCCGCCGGTTCTTGGTGTCGGAGGCCAGCTCCGGGGCCCGGACGTACTGCAGCCAGTTGGCGCGGACCAGCAGGCCGAGCACCAGCAGCCCGCAGAAGATCGCCACGGCCCTCAGCGGCTTGTTCACCGTCGGCCTCCGTCGAGACGCGGCCGGTCGGATATGAAGACTGGTCCTCTCAACATGCGCACACCTTAGACACAGTTGGGCACTGTGATCACGTCCGGTCGGCCACAACCGCCGTGTCGTCCGACTCCCGGCACCCCTGGCCTCGAATCCCGTCGGCGAGAATCGGTCGGAAACTGTCACTCACGCCACTGGGACCCGCCCCGAACGCTGCTTAACGTGCCCGCATGAACCTCGCCGGCCTCCTTCCCTACGTCACGCCGATCGGCATCGGCCTGCTCGTCGTCCTCCTGCTCTCCCTCGTCCCGGACCCGCACCGCCGGCCCCTGAACGCCGTCGGGATCGCCGGGGCGGGTGGCGTCTACTTCTCGGGCGGCGGCATGGGCGGCTGGGAGCTCCCGTTCGGCGCGCTCCTGCTGTACGTCGCCTACCGGGGCCTCACGTCCTGGACGTTCATCGGCATCGGCTGGCTGCTGCACACCGCATGGGACGTCGTCCACCACCTGAAGGGCAGCCCGATCCTCCCCTTCGCCCACGACTCGTCACTGGGCTGCGCGATCTGCGACCCGGTCATCGCCCTGTGGTGCCTGCGCGGCGGCCCGCACCTGCGCGCACTCGTCCCGGGCCGTCGCGTCCACTCCGGACGGGCCACCACACGACGGAACGGCGGGGGTACGGAACCCGGTCGCGTCGGAACAAAAGCCGGAAGCCCCGTGGATTAATCCGCGGGGCTTCCGACTCACTGTGCACTCGGCAGGATTCGAACCTGCAACCTTCTGATCCGTAGGATCGGGCGCGGCGTTGAGCGGGGGCCTCGCCTTCTGTCGGACTGACCGTTGACGCTCGTAAGCGTCGGTCTCCGTGTGCCGCCGTTGCCGTCAGCGTTGCCGTCAGTCCTGAACCGTGGTCACCGGGTCGCAGCCTACGCGGGACTTCGGATCCTACGAGGCTGAGAGTTGCGGCCAGCTTCTACGGGTTCGAAGCCTGCGCACGGCCCAGGCGCACGCCGTCTCTGCGGCGCGGCCTGCCTCCTGTCTTCGCCCGGGCTGGCGCGCCCGGCGGCGCTGCGTGCGTGCGGGCTCTGGTAGGGCCGCCTAGTCCAGCTACCGCAAGCTCATCTCGGTTGTCACACCTCGCAGTTACTCTGAAGCAATGGAGCGCCTAGCCGTACAAGATCACCAGGTACTGGTCCTCGCTGCAGGGGACACGGTAGCGGCCCGCAACAATGCCAAAGGCCACCTGTTCGAGAACTTCGTTGCGCTCCTTTTGCACGAGTACGGCTATGAAGCGCCCACAACAAGTGATCTGAACGTGCATTCAGACGGAATCGAGATCGACGTTTCCGCCACCAACACGATCACTCACCACAAAGCAATCGTTGAGTGCAAGGCGTACACATCCAACGTTCGAGCGCAAGCATGCACTTCTTTCATCGGGAAACTGCAGCTAGCACGGTACGAGACTGAAGATAATGTCTTCGGATACTTTTTCGCCCTGCCTCGCCTCGTCGCAGAGGGCGAGGAAGTAGCGAGAAAAGCACGGACTAAAGACAAGCACTTCAGATACTTCAACGTGACAGACGTCGTCGATCTCCTCCGGAAGCGTCAGCTTATTTCAGAGCTCCCAGAGAGCAACTCTGCCGCTACTCGCCTACTCAGTGATCCCGCAATCATCATCACTGAGCACGGAATCTACAGCTGCGCCAAATCCCTAGATCGTGCAACCCATCGAGCCGACTCCGTACTAGTTTGGGGCACCGAAGCCACGTGCGTACCCGAGCCGGTCATCGAATTGCTCGAAGGTGACTCCTACGCGACAGGTCTCCCCATTCGTACAACTCAGGGCGAGGACCCACGCAGAACGCCGGCAACGCTTGAAGATGAGGCACTTCCGACGATCGTCCGAGTAAGAGGAAGCACGGAAGACTTCGAATACCAACTGCCAGCCTCCCCCCAACACTTCGTCGGCCGGGGATCTGCGGTACAAGATCTGGAAGCCTTCGTTAGTCAAAATCGGGGAACTCTAGTACTGAATGCGCAGTCCGGCTGGGGAAAAAGTTCTCTTGCGCTGCAACTGAAAAAGATTGTGGAAACGCGCGCTGGCTACGCAATGATCGTAGACAGCCGAACCGCCACGTCTGCCCGATTCATCAGTGAAGTGTTACGCGTAGCCGCACACGAGGCGGGTGGACTGGGCGTAATTAAGTTGCCTGAGGACTCTTCATGGGCTAGCTTGGCTAGTTCTATTTGGACTCTTCAAAGAGCAGAATGGAACAGCCAGGGCAAGCCGTTCCTTGTGTTCTTCGACCAGTTCGAGAATGTTTTTCAGGATGAGCGCATGACACAAGAGTTCAGAGATCTAACTCTGATGGTACGTGACTCAGAAATTCCTCTCCTCGTCGGGTTCGCCTGGAAGACTGACCTTGTCGCATGGACAGAATCGCACCCCTTTCGCCTCCGCGACGAAATCAGGACTGCCAGCACTTCCATCTCGGTAGGCCCCATGAGGGCGCGCGAGATTGAAACACTGTTGCGTCGATTGGAGAAAAAGCTCAGTACCTCACTGTCTCGCGACTTGAGGCAAAGGCTCAGAGAATATTCCCAGGGACTACCGTGGCTTTTTAAGAAACTGAGTGGCCACATCATTCGCGAGTTGCAGGCTAGGCAGAAAAGCCAGGAGCAACTCGTCAGCGAGGCATTGAACGTTCAGAGTCTTTTCGACTCAGATCTTTCAGGCTTGTCTCCTATCGAGAGTGAGGCACTTCGCCATATTGCGAGATTTGCTCCGGTGTCAGCCGTCGAAGTCACGGAGCGATACAACAGCGCTGCAATTCAATCACTCCTTGACTCGCGGCTCGTTGTCGCGCTGGCGGGTAAACTAGACACCTATTGGGATACGTTCCGGGATTTCCTGAACACTGGCCGCGTTCCAATCGAGGACTCGTATATTGTTCGTCAAAGTCCGCGCGCTGTAGCAGAGCTGCTGTATTCCGTTCTGGCGCAGGGCGGCGATGCTTCCGTTGGCGATCTATCCGTGGAGCTCAATGTCAGCACCAAGGTCATCTACAATCGCTCACGGGAACCCCGACTTTTTGGCTTGACCGCATATGAGCCCAACCGTGTGCGCCTACTTGACGAGGTGCTTAACGCGGAAGATATCGAGGCAGAAATGAGGCGCAGGGTAGCATCTGCACTTAGGAGGAATAGAGCATACTCTGCATTCCTCGGCCTAGCCGAGCGGCATGGCGACCGGGTCACTGTAGCCATGTACTCACGCGAACTTACTAACGTATTCCCCGCAGTTGAGGCCCAGTCAAAATCCTGGCTGGAGTACGCACGCTCGTTCACTATGTGGTTTCACTACGCCGGCCTGGCAATCATGGATGCTGACCAGCTTCAGGTGCCTCCGGATGGCTACGTGCCCACTGGCACACTACGCGGAGGACGCACACGTAGCCGGAATGGCGAGTCCTTCACTTTGCGGACACCAAAGGCGGCATTTGACATGCTGAAACAATTGTCAACTAGCCCCATCACCGTAAGACAGTACAGGGCGCTTCCTCAAAGGAATCGCCGAGCCTTGACTGAACTCCTAACTCTGAATCTAGCTCAGCGACTCAACGAAGACATTCACATAGCAAACGATGTCCTCGACAGCTCCGGGCAGGTGATCCCGTCGAAAGTTCTGAGAGCTTTGCAGAGTATCCCGGGAGGTGCCGAAGCTCTCAACCTCATTGAGAGCGATCCCCGGGTAAGCAATTACGAGCTGGGCGTCGTCATGCAAGAGGCTCTCGGGGCCGTGTGGGAGGAGTCCACGGTATGGCAGGTGGGAAAGGATTTCCGTTCATGGGCCAAAAGGGCAGGGGCTCAGGTTGTCCGCGCCCGAGTATTTGAGGCTTCCTCGGAAGAAGATGAAGAACCTTACCGTCTCTTCTGAATCGAAGCCTAGAGGAGCCCTTCCACCCTATTGGAGCATCTCTTTGTGCCGCGCCGCCCTGTGACGGGCAGCGCGGCACAAAGCCGCCAAGTTTATATCACGGAAGCGGTTGGCTTATTGGAATACACACCCAAAAGGCGAGTGAGTTCATCGTAGTCAGCCTTGAAGGCCTCAGATCTTACAATCACTGGCCGCTTCACCAGGCCATAGTCGCCTATCTGGAATTTATCTCCCCGCTGGACCCCCCACATCATGTCAGCGATGGAAGGCATGATTTGTTCGGCGACTTCGTCCTTGCCTGCACCCATCGCCGTATTAACGCAGTATCTAAAACCTCCCACCGCGAGATCGACGAGCGAGCTCATGTGAGAGGCTCCGTCACACGTCATGGAGTAGTGGACAACCCGTTCGAGGGACACCTTCCTGCCATCGGGCAGCGACAACGGTTGCTGGAATCGATCCCGCAGGTGGCGGTAACCAAAGTCTTCGTCAATTCTATCGATACAAACTGCACCATAGGCGTTGCCATGCTGCCCTAGGTAGCGCAAATCGAAATGCGATATCAAGGTATTGAGTGCAAATTCAACCTTCGCACTCCCCTCTGCCCCTTTCGCTATCCCGTGATGCACGACATAGGCAAGCATCTGTACCCCGGCAGCATGGCCAGCCTTAAGGGCCTCACTCTTCGCCTGATTCCAATCCTGCAACGAAATCTGCTTCGGCCGTGACCGCGTGTGAAACTTGAATGGGTCAGTATCAACAAAGCCGAATCGAGCACGAATTTCGTTCATCGCATTGTGGCAATCAACAATCTGATCAGGCGTTGCGATTAGCCCGCCATATATGAAGAATTTCCCTTGGTCCGGCGTAACATTAGTTTCGTCTGCGAACAGCCAGTACACGACACCCTCCCTGCCAAGCGTAGGAGACGGTCATACCACTTTTGCTGGTCCGCTGCAGTACTTATGCGTGTCCGGTAGGAATCTGGGTGCGGGGAGATCAGGCCATGGATCGAGCCCCTAAAGCGACGTCGCGGGTGCGATCAGCCGAGGTAGGGCCGCTCGCGGTGTTCAAGGAAGTGACGGATCCGGAGCCGCTGCGTGTGGTGCATCGGCAGCTGATCGATCTCCTCCGGCTGGACGAACCGCAGCTCCGTTGACTCGTCCGAGATCGCGAGCCGGCCCCCGACCACGCGGGCGGTGAAGCAGACGTTGAACTGCCTGCGCACCTCACCGTCCGAGTAGGCGATGATGTGGCGAGGGTCGGTGTACGTGCCTACGAGCCCGGTGATCTCTACGTCCAGACCGGCTTCTTCCTTCACCTCGCGGACGGCCGTTCCTGGGAGTGAGTCGGTCATCTCCATGCCGCCACCAGGTAGCGCCCACAGATCGTTATCCCTGCGGCGCTGAAGGAGTACGCGCCCTTCGTCGTCGGTGACCACGGCGGACGCGGCGACCACCAGGCTGTTCGGCTCCGGTGCCGCTGGGTCGTCGTAGAACTCGGTCCGTGCCATGGTCACCCTTCTCGTACCGGCGTCGCGGTTTCCCACACCGCGTCGAAGCTGCTGGCGTAGGTGTCGAACATGCCGCCCTTCCCGCTGCGCCGGAGATGCCACACGGGAGCACCGTAGGCGTTCACGCCCCAGACATGGGCATTGACCAGAGCCTGGTCATCCGCGCGATAGATGGAGTTGTAGAGGGTGGTGGCATGGGTTCGAACCTCGATGCCAGGTACCCCGGCAAGCGGGCGGTAGTGCATGAGGGCGAGTCGGCAACGGGACTCGATCCCGTGGCCGAACCTCTCCTCCGCGCCGCGCTGTTGGACATTCGTACTGTCCGGGTCGCCGATTGCGATACGGACCGCACACCCGCCGTCCGCTCGCTCTCGCAACAAGTCGTTGAGCCGCGGGTACGCCTCGTGCAGGAAGACGGCGGCGTACACCAGCACGTCGATGTGCTCGCGCGCCTGGGTCAGCATGTCCACGAAGGTGGACACGGGGATGTCCGCCCGCTGGTCGTAGAGGGCCACAAGTTCCGGACTGACAGCGCGGGCAGGGCGTGCCTGCCGGAGCGCGGGCCATAGAGCGTGCACGTCTTCTCCTAGTGTTTCCGCTGCCAGCATGGCCGTGGTCCGGCGCGGCGTACGCCCCAGATTGACCCATCGTTCTACGGACTTGGGGTCGACTTCGACCTTGTCCGCAAGGGCGGCGTAAGTCCAGCCGCCGGCCGCCATGGCAGCACGTAACCTCTCGTTCGGCATCCCAATCTCTCCTAACAGCCGGGGACGGCACTAGGGACGTTCTACCTGACGCGGGACGTCCCGAAGTGGGGTTTGTCGGAGGTTCCAACGTCCTGATGAGCGGCAGGATGCTCGTCCGCATGGCGAGCAACCAGCAGACCAGGCCAGGCATCGGTGAACTGGCGAAGGACACTGCCAGTGGACGTATCGGCGTCGTCATGGGCGGGGTCGGCGCCCGGGTGCAGATAAGGCCCGTCGGCGGCGGCGTCGAGTGGGATGCCCTGCCGGACAACGTGGTGGCCCCGACCGCGCGGGAAGAACTGAGCGCCCGCCTGGCCATCAAGAACGGCAACAGCCGGGACGGCCTGTGATGCGCGCCATCGGCCGGTATGCCGGGGTCCTGTTCATCATCATGATCAGCGGATCGTGTGGCCTGGTGATCGGCATGGCCCTCGGCACCAGCCAGTAGACCGGCCGCCCCGAACGGGGTGCCACCTTCCCTGGCTCCCCCTTCCCCGTTCGGGGTCGGCCTTCCATCCCCCGGTCGCCATAGGCCGTGCCTCGGCGACCGATGCGGGCGCAAGTGCCAGAGCACAGCGACACTCAAGGAGTATTCGCATGACGGCAACGGCCAACGACCAAAAGACCGGTCGCGCGGTGGCTGGTGAGGAACTGTTCGACAGCCTCACCCACTTCGTGATCGTCCACAACGGGCAGTCCCGCGAACGGGCCGAGCGGATCGCGGACCAGGCGGTGGCCTTCGTGGTCACCGCCGCGACCGCGACCGTGCCCATGGTCCCGTCCGACGACGTGGACCTCGGTCTGCACGCACTCATCCTGCACACGAAGGAGTACGCCGCGCTCTGCGACCAGTACGCGGGCCGCTTCCTCCACCACAGCCCCATGCCGGGCGGAGGGCCCCGTGACCCGAAGAAGGTCGCCGCGTCCGCACACGCGATGAAGGCGGCCGGATTCATGGTCTTCGACGACCTCTGGACCGTGGACGGCACGAACCTCGCGCAGTGCGACGCGGACTGCGGCCGTCCGTACGGTCAGGCGTAGCGACACGACACCAGCGGCGCGGCCGGCCTCGATGCGGGGTCGACCGCGCCGCCCGGAAGGAGAACAGACTTTGTCCGGGACACCCCCTGAACTGCCGATCGTCGTGCTCAACGCGCTGATGCCCAAGGATCAGCGCCTGGTCGTCAATCGTCGAGGCTCGATGGTCTGGGAGGTCGAGAGCCCTCGGGGGCGGTACGCCGTGAAGGTCGGTTACCCGATCGAGGCCACGGCCGACTGGCCCGCACAGCCCTGGACGGCACTCGCCCCCGCGCGCGAAGGGGCCGTGCTGTACCGCCTCGGCCTCGATGACTTCGCGTACGGCGAATGGGAGCTGGGCACCTGGAACTTCCAGCCGTGGCACGAAGGGCCCGACCTGTACGAGCTGTGGAAGCCCTGTCGTGAGCCGGACTCTCGTACGGAACCTCATACCAGCGCGGCCCTCGGCTGCGTAGAGGCGCTGGCCGAGCTACATGGCAAGGGCTGGACCCACGGCGACGTGCAACCGGCACACTTCATCATCGGCGCGGATCGCACGCACCTCATCGACCTGGCCTTGGCGCGCGGCGGACACGTCCCCGAGGGTTACGACTTTCCGTTCCGCGGCTGCCTCGTCCACTACGAGGCGCCGGAGATCGCGCGCAGCGTGCTTGCGACCGGAGAGGCGCAGCCTACGCAGGAAGCGGACATTTATGCGCTCGGCGCGTCCCTGCTCATTTCCGCCACGGGCTGGCGGACCGTCGAGTACCCGGACGACGCACCGCGCCCCGAGCAGAGACAAGCCGTCGCGAGCGGCAAGCGCCGGCCTGTGAAGGTGCATGGCGAGCTGGGCGAACTGATCGACGCCATGCTCAGTCCGGCGCCCGAGGACAGGCCCACGATCTACGAGGTCGGTAAGGCCCTGAGCTGAGCCGTAGACCCACAAGCAGAAGACCGGACCACCCCTCCGCCTGGACAGCATTCAGGGTGGCCCGGTCGCGGAATCCCTGGTCAGGACCCCGGTGCCGATGGTACCGGGGCGGTTGGCGTGCTCGTGTGCGGGTGCTGCTGGAACGCCGGTCCCTCGTTGTCGAGTTGGAGAGGAGTTCTGACCTGAGCCACCGAAAGTCAGCCACGACGGCGGGTGCGCCGAATGAGCACCCGTCACGTGTGTTTCCAGCGACCACCCGCCGGCCACGACCACGCTTCTTCAATGCGTCACGCCACCGCATGCGGCTCTGCGGCCCATCCGGCTTGGAGCAGTGGCCGGTTGGCGGTGTGGTCACGCATGGTCGGCGTCGGCCTGGTCTTGGTGCTCGGGGAGGTCGGGTTTCCTCCTGGCCTGGTCGCCAGCCTTGGCGGTGCTGCGCGCTGAGCGGCGGGGGGCCGCCGGAGCGGTGGCGAAGACAGGGAGCGGCGGCGGCCACGGGCCGCCCGCGCGCGCGGCCCGCCGCAGGCGGGCCGCCTTGAAGGGGACGGGTCAGGGACTCGTCTTCACCACGAAGAACGGGACCCCGATCGAGCCGCGCAACCTGAACCGGTCCTTCGAGGCCCTGTGCGCCCGTGCAGCCGTCCGTAAGGTCCGGTTTCACGACCTGCGTCACACGTGCGCGTCCCTCCTCCACGAACAGGGCGCCGACCCCCGCATGATCATGGAGGTCTTGGGCCACAGCTCGATCCGCGTGACGATGGACATTTACACCTTCGTCCGGCTCGACTCCCAGCGCTCCGCCTTCGACCGCGTCGGGGACGTGCTGAGGGGTGACGGCAACGGACCAAATGATGACGACGGCGCGAATGGAGCCCTCTCAGCCGTCTAGCCGTGCCCCTTGCAGCCCACCGCTGACGGTACGTCGCGGCATCGCTGCTCTTGGTGGGACTGAACCTCAACGCCATCGAAGACAACGATGCAGATCAAGGCGGCCATGATGGCTTGGGAGACAACCGTGACGATGGCTCCGGCCCATGCCGCTATCGCGGCCGCCGCAACGGCGAGGAGCCCGACTCCGCCAGCAGCAGCCAGGTAGTTCCACAACGGGTCAGTCGTGACGCTCTTCGCTGGGTCGAGGTTGAACCCGGATAAGAACCAGAGTCCGAAGATCACCACAAGGGTGATCAGCTCCAGGAGCACGAGACCACACCCGGCCCCGATATCGGCACCGCGGTCCGCACGGCGCCGCGGTCCGGGGCCAGTGGTGGCATCGAAGGCCGGCGGGGCAGCGGGCAGGTTCATACTCGCCACCATGCTCGCCTCTGCGAGGCTGGCGCATGAGTACGGCTACTCAGCTCCGCATCGGGTGGATCTCACGACTCACCCGAGCCCAACCGGTTCCCCACCCGCTCCGTGAGGCGGTTGCCGGCAAACACTGCCGTCGAGGCAAAAGCCAGAGGCCTTGTGGATCACTCCACAAGGCCTCTGGTCTGCTGTGCACTCGGCAGGATTCGAACCTGCAACCTTCTGATCCGTAGTCAGATGCTCTATCCGTTAAGCTACGAGTGCTTGTCTTGTTCAGTTTTACCGCCGCTCCCGTTCCTTCCAGCCCGTTCGCGGCGACAGGAAGAACATTACATGACTGCCGCCGTCATGTGAAATCCATTGGCCGCACCCCTTGTGACCTGCCCAAACGCCTGTCCGGGGCCTCTGGCGGGACCTCTGGGGCCACCCCGCGCCGGTCGGTGACAACACCGAAGCCCCGGCCGTGTGGGCCGGGGCTTCGGTGGTCGGTGCGGAGGCGGAGGGATTTGAACCCTCGATGGGGTGTAAGCCCCAAACCGCATTAGCAGTGCGGCGCCATAGACCGGACTAGGCGACGCCTCCAGACAACATCACCACTTCGCGTGCGAGCGCGAGTGGCGCGTGCCGATGATGACACAGTTGAGCGCGCTGTCACCAATCGACCCCTACGGTACTAGGCGGGCGGGCCGCGGGGCAAAGCCCTTACGGCCTGCCGGGGGCGTCCGCACGGCGTACCCCGCGGCCGCGCGCGCAACGTCCGGGCGGCCGGCGCGTTGGGCAGGTCATGTACCGGATCTCCCGCACCCCCGCGGCCCGCCTGCTCGGCGCCGCCACCCTGTCCGCCGCCGCCCTCGCCTCCGTCTGCGCCGCGCACCCGGCCGCCGCCTCGGCCGCCGGTCCCGGCACGACGGAGGGCGACCACCTGACGGTCACCGTCCGCGACGCCGGCCCGGGCCTGGACGGCACGTACGAGCTGTACTGCCACCCCACCGACGGCGACCACCCCGACCCCGAGGGCGCGTGCGCCGCCGTCGAGCAGGACACCCGGTGGGGCCGGGACACCTTCGCCCCGGTGGCCGAGGGCAGTGTCTGCACCATGCAGTACGGCGGCCCCGCCACCGCGCGGGTCACCGGCATCTGGGCGGGACGCCCGGTCGACGCGACGTACGACCGTCGCGACGGGTGCGAGATCTCCCGCTGGGACCGCATGGTGCCGCTGCTGCCGGAGCCGGCGGGCGCGACCCGGTCGTAAGGCTCGGGCAGGGCCCGGTAGTAGGGCTCGGGCGGGGTCCGGCGGTCACCGGTCACACGTTCTACGTCACTTCCTCGTGCGACCTCCGTCCCATCCCACGCCGCCCGCCGGGCCCCAACCCTTAGACTCCCTCGCGTGACACGCTGCGGGCCCGTTGGCAAGATGGCCCAGGCGGTCGGCAAGTGCGGTAACAGGAGGGAAGCGTCTCGTGAGCAGCAGGCCATCCCGGGGCACTGCTCGCCTCGCAGCCATACTGGACGCGCTGCCTGACGCGTTGGTCCTGGTCAACGCCAACGGCACCGTGGTCAACGCGAACACCATCGCGCTGGAGGCGTTCGAGGCGCCGGGCACCGCGCTGGTCGGGCGCGGTCTGCTGGATCTGCTGCCGCAGTTCGACTCGCGGCTCATCCCCGGCTCCATGCGCCGCCCCGACCACATCGACCCGCGGGCGCGCACCAAGCCGACCCGGATGGTCGCGCGGCGCACCGACGGCGCGGAGTTCCCCGTCGAGGTCACCAGCGCCAACCTGGAGACCGGCCAGCAGGCCTACGACACCTACGGCTACACCGGCGACGAGCTGCTGATGCTCGTCGTCCGCGACCTCTCCGGCACCGTCGACACCGAGGCCGAGCTGGCCCGTTCGCAGCGGCAGACCGAGATGATCCTGCGGGCCGCCTCCGAGGGCGTGGTGGGCACCGACACCGACGGCCGGATCGTCCTCGTCAACCCGGCCGCCGCCCAGATCCTGGGCTACCGGGCCGGTGAACTCGGCGGCCGCGAGCTGCACACCCTCGTCCTGCACTCGCGTGCCGACGGCTCGCCCTTCCCGTACGACGAGTCGCCGCTCGCCGACACCCTGCGCTCCGGGCGCAAGCACCGGGTGCGCGGACAGGTGCTGTTCGCCAAGAGCGGGGACCAGCTGCCGGTCGACCTGACGACCGCGCCCGTGCGCGACGGCGACCAGCTCGTGGGCGCCGTGATGACCTTCACCGACCGGCGCCCCTACGACGCCCTCGTCAAGGAGCACGAGGAGGCGGAGCGGCGGCACGCCGAGGAAGTGGAGCGGCTCGCCGAGGAGCACGCGGCCGAGCTGACCGGGCTGCGGGAGCGGCACGTCGCCGAGCTGGAGGAGCTGCGGGAGAAGCACGCGGAGGAGATCGCCGCGGACGCCGACCGCTACGCCGCCCTCGGCGAGCGGGAGAAGGACCGCTACGAGGCGATCGCGGGGCGGCACGAGCAGCTGCTCACCCTCCTCGGCGACTCGCTGCGCGGGCCGCTGGACGAGCTGCGCCGGGAGCTGGCCGCGCTGGCCTCGGACGACGCCGGGCAGTTGTGGCCCGAGGCCAACCAGGTGCTGCACCACCTGTCGGCCGGCTACTCCCGCATCACCACCCTCATCGACAACGTCCTCGGCTACCAGCGTCTCGACGCGGGCAGCGAACAGGTCGCCCGCACGAAGGTGATGCTCGACGCCGTCGTCGCCGCGGGTGTCGACGGGGCGGTGGAGCTGATCGGTCCCGGGCGCGTGCAGTTCGCCGTGCACGCGCCGCCGATCGAGGCCGAGGTCGACGCCCGGCTGCTGGCCACCGCGCTCGCCCATCTCGTCGCCGACGTCGCGGGCGTCGACGCCACCGGCAACTCTCCCGTGTCGGCCACGGGCGGCTACCTGGACAACACCGTCGTGGTCGCGGCGGCGCAGCGCGGCGAGGTCGTACGCATCGAGGTGCGCGGGCCGTACGCCGGGGGAGACCCGGTGCACGAGCCGATCGTGCGCGGGATCGTGCGGGCGCACGGCGGCGTGCTGCAGACCCACGAGGTGCCGGGCATGAGCGGCAGCGCCTACGTGCTGGAGGTGCCGATCGGGGGCGGGGCCGGAGCCGTCGGGGCCCAGGGCGGCGCCGAGCTCGCCCCGGTCGACCCCGCGGCCCCCGGGGCGTCCGTCCCGGCCGGAGGCGCCGGTGCCGCGGGCGCGGAAGTCGCCCTGGCGGTCCGGGAACCGGCCCCCGGAGGCGGGCGCCGGCGTGCGCGCCGGGCTTCCGTCGACGCGTTCCTGGACAGCGAGGTCGCCGGGACACCCGACGAGGCCGGTGCGGGTGCCGAGGCGGAGAAGGCCACCCCGACCGGTCGGCGCAGGCGGCGGGCGGCGGCTCCGGCAGAGGACCAGGTCGAAGCACCGGCGCAGGCGCAGGCGCCGGACGGCGTGCCGGTGCCGGTTCCCGTACCCGCGCAGGCGGGACCCGCCGAGGGTGCCGGGTCCGGCGGGACCGGGCGTCGGCGCGGACGGCCCGCCGAGGGCTCCGGGGCCGAGGGCGCGCAGGCCGCCGGGGTGCCCCAGGGAGTGCCCGCCGGGGTGTCCGAGGGCGCCGTCGTCATGGCCGGCGAGCACGGCGGGGGATCCGCCGCGTCCAACACCGGGCTGGGCGGGACCGTACCGCCGCAGGGTGTGCCCGCGCCCACCGGCAGGCGAGCCGGGCAGGACGGTACTGCGCAGCACGCGCTGCCCCGGGCGTTGCCCGTGCAGGCCGGCGCCTCGGACCCGGCGGACGCGGCGGATCCTGCGGGCGCCGATCAGCCGACGGGGCGGCGACGCCGTGCGCTGGCTTCCGCGAACGAGCGGGCCGCAGCGCAGGAGGCCGCTCCGCGCCAGGTCTTCGCCCTGCCGCCCGCCGACGCCGACCGCCCGTCCGACGAGGCCGGGCAGCCGGCGGAGGAACTGCGGGGCCACCCGCAGGCGCAGGGGCAGGAACGGGCGCAGGGGCAGGCCGGCCGGGTGCCGGTGCCCGGGCCGGCCGCGCCCGGTGACGCCCTTCCCGCCGACGGCCGGCACGACGCCGTACCGCACGGCCCGGCCGACGACCACACTCCGCCGCAGCCGCACCCCGCCGAGGCCCCGACGGGACGCCGCCGCCGGGCCGGGGCGGCCCGTCCGGCCGAGGAGCAGGCGCCGGTCCCGGCGCGGGACGGTCGTCCCGCGCCGAGCATCCCGGTACAAGGGACACCGCCGGTGCACGGAGCACCCGTGCCCGCCGTGGGCGCCGAGGCCCAGGTGCCCCGGCCCGCCGAGCCCGGCGCCGGCACCGTCGGCACCGCGCAGGCCGGCGCCCCGACCCCCGCAGCTCCCGCTGCCCCCGCTGCCCCTGCTGCCCCTGCTGCCCCTGCTGCCGGCACGGTCCCTGGTCAGCCGGGGCCCGCGCCGCAGCCGTGGCCGGCGGCCGGGGACACCGAGGGCGGTGCCGGTACGCCCGTACCGCCCGGCGCCGCTGCCGGTCCCGCGGCCCCGGCGGTCCCGGCGACCTCGGCCGCGCCTGCCGCGCCCGCGGCTCCGCAGGGCGTTCCCGCCACCACGCCGAGCCGGGGCACCCCCCTGCCGCCCGAGAACGCGCCCGCGCCGCGCGCGGCGCAGCCGTTGCCCGCCGAGGCGTCCGCGCCCTTCGACCCGAACTCGACGCAGGGACGGGCGTTCAGCGTGCGGACACTGGGGCAGGGGGTGCCGTTCAACCGGCAGGCGGTCCAGGTGCAGCAGCCGTCGGCCACGCCCGCCCCGCACCAGCCGGGCGGCGGCGGACGACGCCGCAAGCTGGGCACGCCGCCCGACCCGGCCACCACGCGGTCCGAGCCGTCCGCCCGTCCGCACCCGTCCGCCGAGCAGCCGCCGGGAGCGCAGCCCGCCGCCGGGCAGCCGAAGCAGCGGCAACCGCAGGCCCAGCCCCCGAAGCCGCCCCAGGAGCAGTCGTCCGTCGGCGGTCAGGGACGGCCGGCGCCGGTCACCGAGGGCGCCGGACGGTCGTACGCCATAGGAGCGCCGGACCGCAACGCGGCCGAGGGACCCGAGCCGCTGGACGGTCCCGGCGGCGCCGTCGAGGTCGCCGACCCGCCGCGTCCGCAGCCGATGGACGACGAACTGCCGCCGGAGCCGCTGGACAACCCGCGTCGGCTGCTGGTGTGGCCCGCGCCGGACGTGTCCACGCAGCAGGCGCTCAGTGACCGTGGCTACCGGCCGGTGATCGTGAACTCGCGCGAGGAGGTCGACGCGCAGATCGCGGCGTTCCCCGCCGCACTGTTCGTGGACCCGCTGACCGGGCCGATCACGCGTACGGCGCTCCAGTCGCTGCGCCAGGCGGCGGTGGCCGCCGAGGTGCCGGTGCTGGTCACGGCCGGGCTGGGACAGGCCTCGCGCGACGCCGCCTACGGCGCCGACCCCGCCGTACTGCTGAAGGCGCTCGCCCCGCGGGACAGCGAGCAGCACCCGCCTCGCGTGCTGCTGATCGAGGAGCACGCGGAGATCGCGCTGGCGTTGACCTCGACGCTGGAACGACGGGGGATGCAGGTGGCGCGGGCGGCGAGCGACGCCGACGCGGTGACGCTGGCCGGGCAGTTCCGGCCCAACCTCGTCGTGATGGACCTGATGCAGATCGAGCGGCGTCAGGCGGGCCACGCCGGGATCATCGACTGGCTGCGCGCCAACGGACAGCTCACCCGCACCCCGCTGGTCGTCTACACCGCCGCCGTCGACCAGGCCGACCTGCCGCGGCTGGCCTCGGGCGAGACGGTGCTGTTCCTGGCGGAGCGTTCCACCAGCGGTGAGGTGCAGTCCCGGATCGTCGAGCTGCTCGCGCGGATCGGGACCAACTGAGGGCGCCCTCGGCCTCGCACGGCCGAGGGCACGTCCGCGTCACCGGCCCACGGTGCCCCGCGCGTTACCGGCCCACGGTGCCCCGCGCGCCACGGTCGACGGCGCCCCGCGTCGCGGCCGACGGCGTCCTCGCCCTCGCGGGTCCACGGCACCGCGCGCGTCACCGGTCGTCGACGATGCGGCGGGCCGCCTTCTTGATCGAGTCGCGCAGGCGGTCGGCGTCGTCCTCCCCGCCGCCGACGAGGATGCGCTTCATCTGCGGTACGACGACCGCCCAGTTGGCCATCGCGACGAGCAGGAAGAGCAGGTCCGTCGCCGGGATGGCGCCGGTGACCACGCCGCGTTCCTGGGCGTCCCGCAGGGCGTCGACCTTGCGGGCGTAGTGGGCCTGGCGTTCGGCCTCGTGGGGCAGCTCGGCGGTGCCGTACTCCATGCCCTCCCAGAAGAGCAGGCGCAGCAGCTCGGGGTGGGCGGCGTGGTAGTCCAGCAGGCGGTCGATCCAGCCCTCGATGTCGTCCGGGTCGACGGGGACCGAGATCGCGAGGTCGAGCATCTTCTTCTCGAGGACGGACGCGAACAGCTCGCCCTTGTTGCCGTAGTAGGCGTAGATCAGCTGCTTGTTGGCCTTCGCCTCGGTCGCGATGCGGTCGATGCGCGCGCCGGCGATGCCGTGACGGGCGAACTCCGTCACCGCCGCCTCGAAGATCCGGGCCTTCGTTGCCTCGGGGTCCCTTGCTGCCATGAGGGCCAGGGTAAGCGGGGCGGGCCGGGCAACCAACTATTTGGTTGACAGCATCCGGGAATGCGCGTGAGACTCCCCTGGTTACTTCCAACCAACCAGTTGGTTATGACTGCGCACTCGAAGGGGCAGCTCCGCTCATGACGTCATCGCCGTCCACCTCCGCAACCGCACCGGCCGGGGCCGAACCCGCTCCCGGGTGCCGGCCCGCAGGGCCCCCCGCCGGCGGTGGTCCGGGCGGGGCCGCTCCCTCCACGGCCGCCGCCCGGCTCTTCCTCCCCCTGATCGCCCTGTGCACCGCCGTCACGGCCGCCAACATCTACCTCGCGGCGCCGCTGCTGCCCCTCATCGCCCACGACATGGGCTCGACCCCGTCGGCGGTCGCCTGGCTCGCCTCGGTCGCCCAGCTGGGCTATGCGGCCGGCCTGCTCTTCTTCGCCCCGCTCGGCGACAGCGTGAACCGGCGCCGCCTGGTCGCCGTCCTCTCGCTGGTCGCCACGGCCGCCCTGCTCGCCGCCGCCGCGTCGGCCGGGACCGGCGCGCTGGCGGGGGCCGTCCTGGTCGCCTCGGCCGCGACCGTCGTACCGCAGCTGCTCGTCCCGCTGGTCGCCGAGCGCGCCCCCGCCGACCGCCGGGCCCGGCACGTCGCCGCCGTCATCGCGGGCCTGTTCACCGGTGTCGTCGCGGCCCGGGTGCTAGGCGGCCTCGCCGGGCAGGCCTTCGGCTGGCGCACGGTGTTCGTGGGCGCCGCCGTCCTGACCGCCGTGCTGGGGCTGGCGACGGCTTACATCCTGCCCGTGGAGCGACGGCAGCGGCGGGGCCCGCTGTTCGCCGGGCTCGTCGCGATACCGGGCGTGGTGCGCCGCTCCCCCGACCTGTGGCGCGCGTGCGTGCGCCAGGCCGGCATGTACGGCGCCTGGAGCGCCCTGTGGACGTCGCTCGCCCTGCTGCTCACGGGGGACGAGGGGTACGGCATGACCACCGCGGCGGCCGGTCTGTTCGGCCTGTTCGGGCTGGCGGCGAGTGTCGTCGCGCCGCTCGCGGGCGGCCTGGTCGACCGGTTCGGCGCCGCCAAGGTCGTACGGTCCGCGTACGCGCTGGCCGCCCTGTCGGTGCCGCTGTTCTGGCTGGGCGGGCGGACGATGGCCGCCCTGTGCGCGGCCGCCGTCCTGGTGCACGCCGCCCTGGTCGCCTCCCACGTCGCCAACCAGACCCTCGCCCTGACCACCACCTCGGCCCCGGCCACCGCCAACACGGCGTACGTCGTCGCGGGCTTCGCGGGCGGCGCGCTGGCCTCGGCGCTCGCGGGACCGGCGTTCGGCCACTGGGGCTGGGGCGGCGTCTGCGCGGTGGCGGGGGCCTGGCTGGTGCTGGGGTGGACGGCCACGATCGTACGCCCCGCGCGGACCGCGCGGTGAGGACGTGCCTCCCGGGCGGGGGGCCGTGGCCGCCTGGCCGTGGATCCCACCCGGAGACCGGTCGCCGTAGTCAGGAGGCCGGTGAGGGGTCACCGAAAACGGGAGGCCGTGACCGGTCACGGGTGCCAGGTCGCCCGTGACCGTGCTCGTCCTCCTGTCCGCGCGGGTCAGAGGCGGGTGACGTCCAGGCCCCCGTCGGCGTACTGCCTGCGCAGCACCTTCTTGTCGAACTTGCCGACGCTCGTCTTGGGCACCGTCTCGATGACCGTCCAGCGTTCCGGCAGCTGCCACTTGGCGATCTTGCCGTCCTCGGCGAGGAAGGTGCGCAGGGCGGCGAAGTCGGTGGTGGCGCCCTCCCTGAGGACGACGGTGGCCAGCGGGCGCTCCCCCCACTTGTCGTCCGGGACGGCGACCACGGCGGCCTCGGCGACGTCCGGGTGGGACATCAGC
This sequence comes from Streptomyces sp. BK208, assembly GCF_004364245.1. Lineage (GTDB taxonomy): Bacteria > Actinomycetota > Actinomycetes > Streptomycetales > Streptomycetaceae > Streptomyces. Next base: position 109,169 of record NZ_SOAV01000014.1, read on the forward strand.
GCGTTCTCCAGCTCGACGGAGGAGATCCACTCCCCGCCGGACTTGATGACGTCCTTGGCCCGGTCGGTGAGGGTGAGGAAGCCGTCCGGGGAGATCGTGCCGACGTCACCCGTCTTCAGCCAGCCGTCCTCGCTGAACTTGTCGTCGGGACGCAACGGCTCGGCGCCCGGCCCGTTGTAGTAGGCGCCGGCGATCCAGTTGCCGCGCACCTCCAGCTCACCGGCGGACTCGCCGTCCCAGGGCAGGCGCTCGCCGCCGGGACCGGTGAGGCGGGCCTCGACACCGGCCGGGAAACGGCCCTGGGTGAGGCGGTAGCCGAACTCCTGCTCCGTGCCGATCGCGTGGGCCGGCGGCCGGGCGACCGTGCCGAGCGGCGAGGTCTCCGTCATGCCCCAGGCGTGGCAGACCCGCATGCCGAGCGCGTCGAACGCCTCCATCAGGGAGGGAGGACAGGCGGAGCCGCCGATGGTGACCTGGGTCAGGGAGGAGACGTCCCGGGGCTTGGCGGTCAGCTCGGCGAGCAGGCCCTGCCAGATGGTGGGGACGGCGGCGGCGTGCGTCGGCCGCTCGCCCTCGATCATCGCGGCGAGGGGCGCGGGCTGCAGGAAGCGGTCCGGCATCAGCATGTTGACGCCGGTCATGAAGGTGGCGTGCGGCAGTCCCCAGGCGTTGACATGGAACTGCGGGACCACGACCAGCGAGGTGTCCTGGTCGGTCAGGCCCATCGACTGGGTCATGTTGACCTGCATGGAGTGCAGGTAGATGGAGCGGTGGCTGTAGACCACGCCCTTCGGGTCGCCGGTGGTGCCGGAGGTGTAGCACATGGCGGCCGCGGCCCGCTCGTCCAGCTCGGGCCAGTCGTACGTCGTGGGCTTGGGGGCGATCAGGTCCTCGTACTCGTGCACCTGGACGGCGGCGGCCCCGTCCAGCAGCGAGCGGTCGCCCGGCCCCGTGACGACGACGTGCTCGACGGTCTTGAGGTGCGGCAGCAGCGGGGCGAGCAGCGGCAGCAGCGAACCGTTGGCGATCACGACCCGGTCGGCGGCGTGGTTGACGATCCAGGCCAGCTGCTCGGGCGGGAGGCGGAGGTTGAGGGTGTGCAGGATCGCGCCCATGGACGGAATCGCGAAGTAGGCCTCGACGTGCTCGGCGTTGTTCCAGGCAAGCGTCGCCACACGTTCGGCGTCCCGGACCCCGAGGTCCTCCCGCAGGGCGTGCGCCAGCTGGGCGGCGCGGGCTCCGATCTCGGCGAAGGAGCGGCGGTGCGGTTCGTCCTCACCGGTCCAGGTGGTCACCTGCGAGCTGCCGTGGATGGTCGACCCGTGGGTCAGGATCCTCGATATCAGCAGCGGTACGTCCTGCATCGTGCTCAGCACGGGTGTCCTCCCGGGGCGACATTGCCTACGCGGCGGTAAGGGTTGCGCTGATTCTGCGCACATACCGCGTGGTATGTCACTAGCCCCGGACGATCGATCAGCGGGCGGCGCGCGACAGGGGCGCCCACCGGGGCCCCTCAGGGCGGCTCAGGAGTGGACAAAGCCCAGCTCAGGGTCCTCGCGGAGCTTGCCGAGGGCGCGGGAGACCGCCGACTTCACCGTACCCACGGAAACTCCGAGGACTTCGGCCGTCCGGGCCTCGCTGAGGTCCTCGTAGTACCTGAGGACGACCATCGCCCGCTGCCGCGCGGGCAGCTTCATGATCGCCCGCCACATCGCGTCGTGCAGGGCCTGCCGCTCCGCCTGGTCGTCGCCGCAGGACACGGGCTCCGGCTCGGGCAGCTCGTCGCAGGCGAACTCGTCGACCTTGCGCTTGCGCCACTGCGAGGTCCGGGTGTTCAGCAGCGCCCGGCGCACATAGCCGTCCAGGGCACGGTGGTCCTCGATGCGCTCCCAGGCCACGTACGTCTTGGCGAGCGCGGTCTGCAGCAGGTCCTCGGCGTCGCTCGGGTTCGCGGTGAGGGACCGGGCGGTACGCAGCAGCACCGGCTGGCGGGCCTTCACGTACGACGCGAACGACGGGTACGGGAAGGTCTGCGTCGTCATCGTCGGCCTCGTGGCGGGCGCCACGGCGGTGGCGGCGTTCGAAGCGCTGGTGCAGACGGGTGTGGTCATGGCTCCACGCTAGGAGCGGGCGGCGGCCCGCGGATCGGCCGCAGGTCCCGAAGCCGAGTCCGCCTCAGGTTGTAGGGGTGGTGTTGGCCCCACCTCCTGTAGGTGGAGTGGGGGAGGAGAGGGAGTGCGGGTCGATCCCTTAGGGACCGCGCGGGACAGGCGTCCCGGCGGGCCCGGACGGCCCCGAGCACAGGCCCGAAGCCGGGCACGCGGACGGCACCGGCGACGGGGGCAGGGGGCCCGGGCCGGCCACAAGGACGGTGCCCGGGGGGGCCACAAGGACGGTGCCGGGGGGCCACGAGGACGGAGGGCGGCCGGGCACGAGGGCGGAGTACGACCGGGCACGAAAACGTCCGGGCGACGGTACCGGAGTACCGTCGCCCGGACGCACTGCGACCCCATGAAGCACACCCGCACGACGACCCGAGGGGCGGCGCGGCAACGCACCCGCGCCGGCCCCTCAGCTCACCACCACAGCGGGGTGAAGCTGACGGCCACGTTCTCGTTGCCCTGATTGATCGCCGTGAACGCGGAGCCGTCGACCTGCGCGGTGTTGCTCTGGTTCGAGGCCCCCGAGCCGACCGCCTGCTGCTGCGTGGTGGACGAGTTGCCGTTGTTGCTCCCGCCGACGCCGCTGCCGAGGATGCCGGCGTTGGCACTGGCGGCGGTCGCGCTCGATCCGTCGTCCGCGAGGGCGCCGTTGTCCGCCGTCGCGATCCCGCCGAGCAGAGCGGCGGCAAGCGGAAGGGCGGCGAGGGCGGCGACGACACGGGCGGTACGGATGCTTGCCATGTTGTTCCTCCAGAACAAGTGCGCACCGGCTTCCAGCCGACAACGCGAGAAGTACGTGAACTAGGGCTCGTGTCAAGGCAGTTGGCCGACCGCCTCGACGCTGTGCACGACGTCGCATGATCAGAGTTGCCCACCGGCTCCCGGCAAACCACCCCGGAAGACGCGATTCGCCCTCAAGCGTGAGGACATATCGATAAACCCTCATCACTCCCTTCCGTCCCACTAAGGGACAGTCAGGGTGACTCATCCCCAAGCGCCACAAGAGGGGAAGCGTTCCGCCACTTTTCCCCTCACCCGCCAGCCCCCACGGCGTGTCGCACCCCCGCTCTTCCCTTTCTCGAACATACGTACGAACATAGACCCATGGCCACCACCGACCGGCAGGCCACGACGCTGGCCCTCGCACACGCCCTGTCAGCCGCGGAGCGCGGGCTGGCCGTCATCCCGCTGGCCCGGACCAAGCTCCCGGCGCTGCGCTCCCCTCACCGCGGCGCCTCGACCCCGCAGCCGTTCATCTGCCACGGCGAGTGCGGCCGCTTCGGCCACGGTGTCCACGACGCCTCCACCGACCCGGCCCGCGTCCGCGCGCTGTTCGCCGCCGCCCCGTGGGCCACGGGCTACGGCATCGCCTGCGGACTGCCGCCCCACCATCTGATCGGCGTCGACCTGGACATCAGGCACGACGACGCGGAGCCGGACTCCTCGACCGCCCTGCGCGAACTCGCCCTGCGCCACCTGTTCACGATCCCGCCCACGGTGGTGGTCCTGACCCCCAGCGGAGGCCGCCACCTCTGGCTGACCGGCCCGCCCGACCACGTCGTCCCCAACTCGGCCGGCCGCCTCGCTCCCGGCATCGACATCCGGGGCGCCGGCGGCTACCTGGTCGGCCCCGGCTCCCGCACCCACCACGGCACCTACACGACCGCCCCCGGCACGTCCCACCTGGCACCCGCACCGTGCCCGCCCGCACTCCTGCGCCTGCTGCTGCCACCACCCGTACGGCGCGGCGGGAGCGGCCCGGGAGTGAGCGCGGGCCGCGGCGGGACGGTGAGCGACGGCCGCGGCGGGGCAGTGAGCGACGGCCGCGGCCTCGTCCAGTTCGTCCTCGCCGCGCACGAGGGCCAGCGCAACACACGCCTCTTCTGGGCGGCCTGCCGCGCCTACGAGAACGGCATCGGCCCGGCCCTGCTGGCCCCCCTGCTCGAAGCCGCCCGCGCCACCGGCCTGACCGATCGTGAGGCCCGCGCGACGATCACGTCGGCGGCCCGCATGACGGGCCACCACCCCTGACACCTCCCTGACGGGGCGCCGTTTCCGGCCACCCTCACGCACCCTCCCCCCTCCACACCCCTCCACGCGGCCCTCCCCGCGGCACGACCGGAAAGCCCCCGATGCACGACCGCCCCCACCAGCACTCCTACGACCGCCGGCTCGACCGGCCCCAGGCGGCCCGGCCCCACAACCGCCTCAGCGACCGTTTCCGCGAGCCGGCCATGTCGCTGGCCAGGATCGTCCTGACCTCCGGTCGCAGCGTCGACCTGGCCGAACTGCGCCTCACGGCCACCTACGGCGGCGGCATGCCGGAGGGCTACCCGTGCCGCCCCGTCAACGACCTGCGCATCGCGGAACTCCTGCGCACCGCCGCCCGGATGTCCCCACCCACACCGGTGCACCTGGTCCCGCCCCCGCGCGCGTACCCGGACCAGTACGCGGGCGCCTTCGGCCCCGTCGAGACACTCCCGCGCGTGGCCTGCGTGGGCCGCTTCTCCTCCGCGCCCGTGACCCCGGCCAGCGACCCGTTCGCCTACCGCTCCGCCCTGACCGTCATCTGGTTCCAGCCCACGCCCCGCGCCCCCGACGCGTACGACTCGGACCCGGCCCTGCGGGACGTCGACTGGTCGTCCCTGGCACGGGACTACGCACTCAGGGAGCCGTAGCCGGTCCGCCCCGCGCGGCCGACGAGTCCGCGCCCGCGCGGGAGTCCGTACCACAGAACGACGACGACCCCGGACCATCGTGCCTGGTCAGGGGCCGCTCAAGAGAAAAGGGCCCCCACCAGGACCGCGCCGTAGTGCACGCATTGGTGCCATCGCTTGCAGTAGCGCTTCGCCCGCCACCTGGAACGCCGCGTGAATTGCCTGTCGCACCACACGCACTTACGGGTCTTCCGGTCCCCCATGCTCACGACCCTACCGATCGATCTCAACGCTGCCGCGGCATGTCCCAGCCGTGCCCTCGCCGTGCCCGCGACCGGGCCCGGACGTCGCGGGGAGCAGCGGGTGTTCGGCGGTCAGCGCGCACGGCGACGGCCCCCGACCGTAACGCCTGGTCAGGGGCCGTCAACAACTGCGGTGGGTGTGGGATTTGAACCCACGGTGACATCGCTGCCACGACGGTTTTCAAGACCGTTCCCTTAGGCCGCTCGGGCAACCCACCCCTGCACCGTCCCGCCCGGGACGGAGCGGGTACAGCCTACCGGCACGGTTCGTCGTGCGGGGCTCACGTGTGGCGGGGAGGGCGGGCTGCCTGCCAGGCGGCCTCGATCATCGGGAAGATCTCGTCCAGGGCGGCCTCCGGATCGGGCGCCTCGCGGGCCAGTGAGTAGGCGTCGACCGCGAAGCGCGCGAGGGTGCGGGCGGCGGTTTCGCTGCGGGTCAGGCCGGGCTCGGCGGCGATGGCGCGGGCCAGGGCGTCCGCATGGCGCAGGCGCATCGACTCGTCGTACCTGCGCAGGGCGTCGGACGCGTCGATCATGCGCCAGACGGGAGCGGCGCTGTCCGCGGTGCAGTGCCGCACCAGGGCCAGGATCTCGCGGCGCAGCGCGGGGACGATCGGCTCGTCCGGCGCCCGGTCGGTGACCGCACGGGTGAGGCGTTGCTCGAAGTCCTCGTCCTGCTCGAAGACCAGGGCCTCCTTCGAGGCGAAGTGGGAGAAGACCGTGGTGACGGCCACGTCGGCCTCGGCGGCCACGTCGCGGATGCCCACCGCCTCGTATCCGCGCTCCAGGAAGAGCCGGAGCGCGGTGTCGGCGATCTTCTGGCGGGTCGCGGCCTTCTTGCGCTCACGACGTCCGGACTGCTGCACGGTCATGACGGAAGGCTAGCAGGTACGAGATTGAAGTTGTTAGGAAACACTAACGGTTAGTGCTACGGTCGGCCGCATGAAGAAAGTGAGCTTCGCCGAGTTCGGCGGTCCCGATGTCCTGCGCCTCGTCGACGCCGAGGAGCCCCACGCGGGGCCCGGCCGCATACGCATCGCCGTGCGGGCAGCCGGCGTGAATCCCGTCGACTGGCGGATCAGGGAAGGGCAGGTGCTGGGGGCCCATCCGGTCACGCTGCCCTCGGGGGTCGGGCTCGACGCCGCCGGGATCGTGGACGAGGTCGGAGAGGGGGTCGAGGACGTCGAGGTCGGTGACCGGGTGTTCGGCGAGGGCACCGACACCTACGCCGAGTTCGCCGTGCTCGGGGCCTGGGCCCGGATGCCCGAGGGCCTGACGTTCGAAGAGGCGGCCGGGTACCCGTCGGTGATGGAGACCGCGCTGCGCGTCGTCCGGGAAGTCGGGGTGCGGCCCGGCCAGACCCTCCTGGTCAGCGGCGCGTCCGGCGGTGTCGGATCGGCGGTGCTGCAGATCGCCCGCGACCGCGGCATCAGGGTGATCGGTACGGCCGGTGCCGCCAACCAGGAGTACCTGCGGGGTCTCGGTGCAGTCGCCACGACGTACGGCGAGGGCTGGGTGGAGCGGGTGCGGCGGCTCGGCGGAGTCGACGCGGCGCTCGACCTGGCGGGCTCGGGTGTGCTTCGCGAACTCGTCGAGCTGACCGGGGATCCGGAGAGGGTCGTCACCATCGCCGATCTCGGCGCACCCGAATTCGGCGTGCGGTTCTCCGGCGTGGCCGGAAGCGTGCCGGCTGCGCTCGCCGAGACCGTCGACCTCATCGCGCGCGGCAGACTCCACATCCCGGTCGAGAAGACGTACTCGCTCGCCGAGGCCGCGGCGGCGCACGTCGACAGCCAGGCCGGCCACACGCGCGGACGCCGGGTCATCATCGTGTGATTCGAGATGAGTCGAGATGACTTGAGTTGAGTTGAGGTGAGGTGAGGTGAGGTGAGGTGCCTGGGTGCCTCGGCCTCAAGGCCGCCTCGGTTCCAAGGCCGCCTCGGCCTCGAGGCCGCTCGGGTCGCCTCCGCCCCGGGTTCGCCCGGGGCGCCGGGCATGTGGGTTTCCGGCTGACGCACTTCGCCACCGGGGCGAATGCGGCCCGGTGGCGAAGTGGGTGGGTCTCGGTGGGTCGTGGTGGGACGGCTGTCAGTCGTCGCCGACCTTCGAGCCCAGGGTGACCTCGGTCGTGTGCTGCTTGCCGCCGCGCTCGTAGGTGACCGTGACCTCGTCGCCGGGCGCGTGGGTCCAGATCTCGCCGATCAGGGTCGGGCCGCTGTCGATCACGCGGTCGTCGAGCTTGGTGATGACGTCACCGGGCTTGAGGCCCGCGTCGTCGGCCGGGCCGCCCTTCTCGACGGGGTCGGCTCCGCCCACGCCCTGCTCGGTGAGCTTGGCGCCGCCCGTCGCCTCCTCCAGGGAGACGGAGGCACCGATCTTCGCGTACACCGGCTTGCCGTTCTTGATCAGCTGCTGGGCGACGAACTCGGCCTGGTTGATGGGGATCGCGAAGCCCAGGCCGATGGAGCCGGCCTGGCCGGTGCCGAAGCTGCCGTTGCTGGACGACTGGATCGCGGAGTTGATGCCGATGACGTTGCCCTGCGCGTCCAGCAGCGGGCCACCGGAGTTGCCCGGGTTGATCGACGCGTCGGTCTGCAGGGCACTCATGTAGGAGGCCTTGCTGTCGGCGCTGCCGTCGCTGGAGGCCACGGGGCGGTTCTTGGCGCTGATGATGCCCGTGGTCACCGTGTTGGACAGGCCGAAGGGGGCGCCGATGGCGATTGTCGAGTCGCCCACGGCGACCTTGTCGGAGTCGCCCAGGGGGAGCGGGTTCAGGTCCGACGGGGCGTTCTCCAGCTTGACAACCGCGACGTCGTAGCCCTGGGCGTGGCCGACCACCTCGGCGTCGTACTTCTTGCCGTCGGGGAAGGTCGCGCTGAGCTTGCCGCCGTCGACCGCCTCCGCCACCACGTGGTTGTTGGTGACGATGTGGCCTTCCTTGTCGAAGACGAACCCGGTGCCGGTGCCGCCCTCGCCGTTGCTCCCCTCGGCCTGGATGGTGACCGTGCTGGGCAGCGCCTTGGCGGCCACGCCGGCCACGGTGCCCGCGTCGCGCTTGACGGAGCCGCCGGTGTCGGAGGCGGAGACCGTGGTGGAGCCGTTCCCGTCGTTGTTCTTGGCGAGGGTGTAGCCGAGACCGCCGCCCAGGCCGCCCGCGACCAGCGCGGCGATCAGGACGCCGGCCACCAGACCGCCACGGCCGCGCCCGGGCTTCGGCGCGGGCTGCTGGTACGAGGCACCCCAGCCGCCGGCGCCGCCGCCGGTCCCGTCGCCGAAACCGCCTCCGTAGCCGCTGTCGCCGCCTCCGCCGTACGCCGGGGTGTGGGCCCCGGTGCCCGGCGGCGGGGGCGGGGGCCACGCGGCGTCGGGAGCCGAGTGGCCCTGCGGGACCTCGCCGCCCTGCGGCCCCGTCTGCGCCTGGGGTGCCCGGTGGTCCCCGGGCACCCCGGCCGGGGCAGGGGCGGGGGGAGCCGCCGGAGCCTCCGGGGTGATGGTGCGGTCCTGGTGGGGGGCGGGCGGCGCGGGAGGCTGGGCGGAGGCAGCGGGAGCATCCACCGGCACGGGAGGTGCGGACGGGGCCGGGGGTACCGCGGTGCCCTCGTTCTCGGTGCTCACAGCTTCTCTCCTCGTTCCACGGCTGTTGGTCGCTCACCCTGGTCGCGCTCAGCCACGCTCACGCGCTGCTCCACGGTCCGGCGCGGTGGGGGTGTGCCGGTGATTCTGTATGCCATCAGCTTTTCCCACGGGCCGTCAGAGCACCATAAGCCGTAGCTGTGGGTCCCCGACTGTCCTTTACAACGGTCATCCAAGACTAAACGGACGGGTTGCCGATTCCGCCCGGTGGCACGTCTACCCGCCCGCGGTGGCACCATGACGCGGTGACCCACGCACGACAGCACCGGATTCAGGTCGTCGCCCACCGTGGCGCCTCCGAGGATGCACCCGAGCACACGCTGGCCGCGTACCGGAAGGCGATCGAGGACGGGGCGGACGCCCTGGAGTGCGATGTACGCCTGACCGCCGACGGCCACCTCGTCTGCGTCCACGACTGGCGCGTCAACCGTACGTCCAACGGCCGCGGCGCGGTCTCCGCGCTGGAGCTCGCCGATCTCGCGGCCCTGGACTTCGGCACCCGGCGGACCCGGGAGTTCTGGCGCACGCGCGACGAGCAGCCCGACTGGGAGCACCGGCCCGAGGACCGGGAGGAGACGTCCGTCCTGACCCTGGAACGGCTGCTGCAGCTGGTCGCCGACTCGGGACGGCGCGTGGAACTGGCCATCGAGACCAAGCACCCCACCCGCTGGGCGGGCCAGGTGGAGGAGCGGCTGCTGCAGCTCCTGAAGCGTTTCGGGCTCGACGCCCCGGCCTCGGCCGAGGAGTCGCCGGTGCGGGTGATGAGCTTCTCGGCCCGCTCGCTGCACCGGGTGCGGGCCGCGTCGCCGACGCTGCCGACGGTCTCCCTCATGCAGTTCGTCTCACCCCGGCTGCGCGACGGGCGGCTGCCCGCGGGTGTCCGGATCGCCGGCCCCTCCATCCGGATCGTGCGCAACCACCCCGCGTACATCGAGCGTCTGAAGGCGGCCGGTCACCAGGTGCACGTATGGACGGTGAACGAGACCGCCGACGTGGACCACTGCGTCGACCTGGGCGTCGACGCCATCATCACCAACCGGCCGCGCGCGGTCCTGGACCACCTGGGCCGCTGATTCGGCCGTACCTCTTGACCGGGCGGCTCGGCTGCCCCATTCTCCGATCTCGGCCACACCGGCGAAATCCGGCCACGCGACTACGGGGAGTGCTCCGGCGCGTTCGGTGCGTGTTCGACCGTGTCGAATGCGTCACCGTGCGGCGATCGGCCGGTTTCCGGCTCAGAGCGATGGGGCATCCACTCGGTGGCGTGGGGCGAAGGAGGTCTCGGGGGTGGCGTTGGTGGTGGCACAGGAGGTGCCCACGTCGTCGAGCATGGCCGTGCCCCATGGCCCTGCGGGCGTGGGGGAAGCAAGGCACCGCATGCGTGATCAGTTGCGCAGGGGCGGTGTAGCGGATTCGGTCATCGACGACGCCGTACTGATCCTTTCCGAACTGTTGAGCAATGCCTGCAAGCACGGTCGGCCGCTGGGCGACGCCTTGGCCGGGGACGGCGACGTCCGTGCCGCGTGGCAGGTGGACGCGCGCGGACGGCTGCTGGTGGAGGTCACGGACGGGGGCGGTCCGACCCGCCCGGCTCCGGCGACCCCGTCGGTCACCGCGCACGGTGGACGCGGGCTGAACATCATCACGGCGCTCGCCGACGACTGGGGCGTGCGGGACAGCGCGTGCGGAGAGGTCACCGTCTGGGTCGTCGTCCACGACGACGTGCGCGCCCCGGGTGCCGGAAACCGGCGCGAGGACTTCGCCACCCGCATCTCGGCTCCGGCGGTGTCCGAGATCCCCGGCCTGGACTTCGCGGAAGCCTTCGACGACCTGGCCTGACCCCGTCCCTCGCCACGGCCGCTCTCCGAGCCGCGGTCCGAACCGGGTCGCCCGAGGCCTGGACCGAGTCGCACGAGGCCCGGACCAAGTCGCACGAGGACTTGGGCCGGTCCCTCCGAGGCATGGCCCGGGGCCCGCACTATGCCGGGCGCGAGTCGCGCGAGGACCCGGGCGAGCCGTACGGCGGCTTGAACCGGCCCGTCGGTCGCGTGGACGCGGCTGCGGCCGGGGCGAGTTGTCCACAGGCGGTCCGTTGTCCACAGGTCCCGTCCGGCGGGGCGGGAACGGCTAGGCTCGCGCCGTACGAGTAGAGCCGTAACCGGGAGACACCCACGATGGCCAAGAAGCGACCCCAGACGAAGGCCAAGCGGCCCCAGCTCGACGATGCCGAGGTCCCGGTCGTCGGTGCCCGCGAGCCCTGCCCCTGCGGCAGCGGCCGCCGGTACAAGGCCTGCCACGGCCGGACCGCCGCGCAGGCCACGACCGCGCTGGTGCAGCGCCCGTTCGAGGGGCTGCCCGGCGAGTGCGACTGGGTGGCGCTGCGGGAGCTGGTGCCGGCCGCCACGGTCGGGCTGACCCTGCGCGACGGCCTGCCCGAGGGCGTCCCGTCGGTCACGCTGGCCACGGTGCTGCCGATGGCCTGGCCCGCCCTGCGCCGCGACGACGGCTCGGTCCTGCTCGGCCTGCAGAACGACACGGCGTCGGGCGACATCAGCCGCGACCTCGCCGACACCCTCGCGCGGGCGCTGACCGCCGCGCCGGGCACCCCGGTGCAGGGCCGCCGCGCGCCGGCCGACGGTCCGCGGCTGCAGGACCTGCTCGCGCCCGAGGGCGCGTTCGAGCCGGAGGTGCACTCGGGCTTCGAGTTCTGGGTGCCGGACCCGGAGAACGCCACGCCGGACGTCACCGCGTCCCTGGAGCGGGCCAACGCCGCGGCCATCCCGACCGTCCGGCTGGCGGGCGTCGACGCCGCCTACTGGTGCGAGACGCCGGACAAGAACCACCTGCGCTGGGTCATGCCGCACGAGGAGGAGCGGCTTCTGGACGCTCTCGCCCGGCTGCACGCCGCGGGCCGTTCGTCGCTCGGCGAGGGCACCCGGCTCGTCGGCTCCTTCCGTGCCCACGGCCTCACCGTGCCGGTGTGGGACCTGCCGAGCGAGATCACCGCGCAGGACATCGAGAAGCCGGCCGCGGAGTTCGCCGAGCGGCTCGCCGAGGCCCTGGCCACGGACGCTCCGCTCACGCACGACGAGCGCCGGGCGCGCGGCGGCCTGACCAACCGACAGGTCACGCTCAGCTGACGCACAACCGCGCGGGCCGCCCCCGGCTGACCGACCGGTCAGCCGGAGCGGCGGCTCCCCGGCGGTCGCACCAGTCATAACTCCCGGTGCGGACAAGCCAGTCGGTGACCGGAAACCAAGAGATCGAATTTGCTAACAGCCGATCTCTTGTTACCGTTCGAGTAGCCCGGTTGCTGGTGCATCCCCCGTCGCCAGCAACCGGGTCTTTCCTTGCGCGAGTCCGCACCCGCCCGCCGATCGGCCGTCAACCACCCGATCCCGCCGGTGCGTCGCCGTCGCTCTCACGGTCGCTTCCGTCATTGCTCTCGCGGTCGCCGTCCTTGCTCTCGCCGTCGCTTCCGCCGCTGCTCCCGGCGCGCAGCAGGAGCGGCCCGTACCCGGCCCGGCTCGCGAACTCCGCGATCGCGCTGTACCCCGCCAGTCCGCCCCGGGCGGCATCGCTGGAGTGGTCCGGGGGCGTCTCACAGGTGCCCGGCGCATCGTCGGCGCTCACCGCGCAGTGCGTCCGCACACTGCGGCCGTCGGGCCCCAAGAGGCTCAGCATGGACTCGACCGGGCCGCCGGTGGCGTTGCGGTAGTAGGTGCGCGCCCAGGTCTCCGCCCCCCGGGTCAGGACACAGGTCTGCGCCTCGACGCCCGCGGGCGAGGTGAGTTCGGGGCCGCAGCGCGCGGCCAGCGCGGGACCGGGCGGCAGCGGCGAACGGGCGGGCGCGTCCCCCGCGTCCCCCGCGTCCCCCGCCTCGGCGCGCTCGGCTCCTCCGGCCCCCGGTTCGGCCCGGGACCCGGCCCAGGAATCGAATCCGGCCCCTGTTCCCGGCCCGGCCCCGGACGCGGTCCTCGGCTCCGCCCCGGAAGCGGGCACCTCGCCGTCACCGCCCCGCGCGAGGAGCGGCACGGTCACCGGGGCCTTGCCGTCCCCGTCGTCCGGGGGCCCCGCGGACGCCACGGCGAACGGCAGTACGACCGCGCACACCACGACGGCCGCGAGCCCGTACAGACGGATCCGCCGGCGGTCCGGCCCGCCAGGGTGTGACCCGGTGCGGTACGGCCCGACGGCGCGGTGCTCCCCTGCATGAAGCGGCATGGGGCGGACGATAACGACCGACGGCGGGCGCGGACCGGGCGCGCGCCGGGACACCCCTACAACTCGGGCGCGCTCACACCCGTACGAGTGAGGGCGTCGACCACCGCGTCCACCACGGCCTCCACGTCGGGCACCCAGGGCGCGGCGGAGCCGGGCAGCGGCGCCCGCTCCCAGCGGACGGCGCCGGCACCGGTCTCGGACGGGGGCAGCGGGAGATAGCCGCCCTCTCCGTGGAAGCGCAGGGAGCCGGGCACGAAGTCCTTGGCGTAGAGCAGCTCGCCCAGCTGCTCCATGGAGTACGGCCGGACCAGCAGCGCCCAGCGGGCGGGCGAGGCGACGACCGGGCCGACCCGCAGCCCGGCGCGGTCGAGCGCGGCGAGGGCGTGGGCGGCCGGGAGTGCGGGCAGGGAGACGGCGCACGGGGCGCTTCCCCCGGTGGCCAGGACGATCGGGGCGGTCGGCCGGTTCGTCCACCACCAGCGCACCATGCGGGCGTCCGTGGTCGCGGTGAGGAGCCCGGGGTCGAAGGGATGCGCGCCCGGCACCGCGCACTCGGGGTCGGGGCAGGTGCAGCGTGACCGCGCCCGCGGGTCCGCCGCCGCGCCCGGGAGTACGGGCCACCGCCATCGTGCCGCGTAGGTCAGGGCCGCGCCGATCAGCTCAGGCTGCCCGTCGTCGTGCGGGGACAGGAGCCTGCGTCGCCTTCCGAGGATCTCGCGCATGAGCGCTCGTTCCTTTCCGTTGCACGCCTGGCAACACCGTGGTCACTTCACACCATGTGTCGATCACTTCGCTGTGCGTTGCTGGTGGCGCATCACACCCCCGCCGGGGGACGTCCACGGGACTACCCGGGAACGCCTCCGCCAAGGGCAAGGGAAACCCCTGTGGGTCGAGCACTGACTGCGTCCGTGACGGTTCCGACCACTGCGTCTGGCAAAAGCATGGGCGTGGCGCGGGGGTGGCGAAGTCTGGCGTTTTGCCGTCGCGCGTATTTCTCTCCGCCTCCGCCACGGGAGGATGGGGCACGGTCGTCGGTGGATAGGACGCCCGGGTCCGTCGCCAGGTTCCAGGTGGTCCCCAACCACCCCTGGTCTTCTCCGAGTACGTACCCATCACGACCGCTGTGACGCTCCGTGAAGCAGCCCCAGTCGACCGCAACAAGGCGTCCTCCGGGGCAGTTTCAAGCCAAATTCGCTTTTCCGCAAGGGGTCGGGAAGGAGGTCGCTCGCACCCCGTGGACACCAGGAATCCCGGCAGGACAATGCTGGACATCTCCTTACGAGTGCGTGTACATGTGGAGACACTGCTGGCGGCGCAGAATGACATGGGGGTTTGCGATGCTTTTGAGCAGTAAGCGCCGGTCCAAAGGCCGGACGCCATGAACGCCCCGCACCCAGCGAAAGTGGCTGGAATCGATTCAACGGTTCCGTCCCCCGCACACACTGTCGCGTCCGCAGCCGCGGGCACCTCCCCGGTGGCCGCGTCCCCCACGACGGACGCCGCGGCCGCCGCGGGCACCGCGTGTACCCCCGGGGCCCTGCTCCAGGACCGGCTGGCCGGCTGGGTCTCGGACCTCACGACCCTGCACGAACTGACCGAACGCCTGGTGCGGACGGACACCCTCTCCGACGGCCTCCGGGAACTGCTGCACGCCGGAGCCGCCCTGGTCGGCGCCCGGCGCGGCCTGGTCGTGCTGGAACCGGCCGACGGGCTCGGCCCCGACACCACCGTCGGCCTCGGCCTCGGCCGTGCCGATCTCGGCCACATCGAGACCGTGCCGCGCAGTTCCGTGCCGTACGGGCGGATCCTGGACGGGCTGCCGGTCGACGAGGACGGCGTCGCCGAGCCCGATCTGCCGGCCGAGAAGAGCCTCGACCCCCGCCACCGCGAGGTCGCCGCCCGCCTCGGTTACGCCGCGAGTTACACCCTCCCCCTGTGCACCGGGCCGTCCGAGGTGCGCACCGGGCGCCTCGGCGCCGCCGTGTGGCTCTACGACGAGCCCGCCGAGCCGGGTGAGCGGCAGCGCCACCTCGCCGGCCTGTACGTCCGCTACGCCGCGCAGCACCTGTCCCGCCTCGTGGAGGTCGAGCGCACCCGCGCCACCATGGCGACGATGGCCGAGGAACTGCTGCCCTCCCGTCTTCCCCGGGTGCCCGGCGTGCAGCTCGCCGCCCGGCACCGCACCGGCCCGCGCGGCGGCGGCGACTGGTACGACGCGCTGCCGCTGCCGGACGCGGCCCTCGGTCTCGCCGTCGGGTCCGTCACCGGGTCCGGTCCCAGCGCGGTCGCGGCGATGGGGCGGCTGCGCGCCTCGCTGCGGGCGTACGCCGTGATGGAGGGCGAGGATCCGGTCGCCGTCCTGTCCGACCTGGAGCTGCTGCTGCGGCTCACCGAGCCGGCCCGCTCGGCCACCGCCCTGTTCGGCTACTGCGAGCCCGCGCTGCGCCGGATCACCCTCGCCGGCGCCGGGCACAGTCCGCCCCTGCTGATCGGGGAGCGGCGCACGGAGTTCGTCGAGACCTCCGTGTCCGCCCCGCTCGGCATGCTGGCCTGCTGGGAGGCGCCCAGCGTGGAGCTGCAGGCCGAGCCCGGAGAGACGGTTCTGCTCTACACCGACGGACTGCTGCACCGCACCGGCGACCCGGCCGACCGCGCCTTCGCCCGGCTGCACGCGGCGGCGGCCGGGGTCCCCCGGGCCGCGCGCCACGACCCGGACGCGGTCGTCGAGCACGTCCTGCGCACCGCGCTGCCCGGCGGAAAGGCGGACGAGGACTCCGCGGAGGACGTCGTCCTGCTGGCGGTCAGGTTCGAATAACGGACACCAGGAGCGCTCTGACGCCCCGCACGTCCCGCATAACGGACGGTAGCGCCGCCGCGTAACAGGCCCTTCGGCCCTGGGCCCCCTTCCGAACGACCGTACGATGGGGGTGGTCCAGTGCCGTACCTAGGAGGATGACCGTGGCGGAGGAGCTCACCCCGGAGAACCCGGAGACCCCGGAGAACCCGGACGAGACCGAGGAGCCGATCAAGCAGCGCAAGAACGGCCTGTACCCGGCCGTGTCCGACGAGCTGGCCGAGAACATGAAGTCCGGCTGGGCCGACACGGAGCTGCACGACCTGGAGCCCGTCGCCCAGGCCGCCGAGACCGCCGCCCGCCGTGCCGCGCTGTCCGCCCGCTTCCCCGGCGAGCGCCTCGTCATCCCCGCGGGCAACCTCAAGACCCGCTCCAACGACACGGAGTACTCCTTCCGCGCCTCGGTCGAGTACGCCTACCTGACCGGCAACCAGACCGAGGACGGCGTCCTGGTCCTGGAGCCCGAGGGCGACGGGCACACCGCGACGATCTACCTCCTGCCCCGCTCCGACCGTGAGAACGGCGAGTTCTGGCTGAGCGGCCAGGGCGAGCTGTGGGTCGGCCGCCGCCACTCCCTCACCGAGGCCGGCAAGCTGTACGGCATCCCCGCCTCCGACGTCCGCGAACTCGCCGACAGCCTGCGCGAGGCCACCGGCCCGGTGCGCGTCGTGCGCGGCCACGACGCCGGCATCGAGGCGGCCCTCACCGACAAGGTCACCGCCGAGCGCGACGAGGAACTGCGCGTCTTCCTGTCCGAGGCCCGCCTGGTCAAGGACGAGTTCGAGATCGGCGAGCTGCAGAAGGCCGTCGACTCCACCGTGCGCGGCTTCGAGGACGTCGTGAAGGTGCTCGACAAGGCCGAGGCGACCAGCGAGCGCTACATCGAGGGGACCTTCTTCCTCCGCGCCCGCGTGGAGGGCAACGACATCGGCTACGGCTCCATCTGCGCCGCCGGCCCGCACGCCTGCACCCTGCACTGGGTCCGCAACGACGGCCCGGTGCGCTCCGGCGACCTGCTGCTGCTCGACGCGGGCGTGGAGACGCACACGTACTACACGGCCGACGTCACCCGCACGCTGCCGATCAACGGCCGCTACAGCGAGTTGCAGAAGAAGATCTACGACGCCGTGTACGACGCCCAGGAGGCGGGCATCGCGGCGGTCAAGCCGGGCGCCGCGTACCGCGACTTCCACGACGCCTCCCAGCGGGTGCTGGCCGAGCGGCTCGTCGAGTGGGGTCTGGTCGAGGGCCCGGTCGAGCGGGTGCTGGAGCTGGGCCTGCAGCGCCGCTGGACGCTGCACGGCACCGGTCACATGCTCGGCATGGACGTCCACGACTGCGCCGTCGCGCGCGTGGAGACGTACGTCGACGGCACGCTGGAGCCCGGCATGGTGCTCACCGTCGAGCCGGGCCTGTACTTCCAGGCCGACGACCTGACCGTGCCGGAGGAGTACCGGGGCATCGGCGTGCGCATCGAGGACGACATCCTCGTCACCGCCGACGGCAACCGGAACCTGTCCGCCGGGCTGCCGCGCCGGTCGGACGAGGTCGAGGAGTGGATGGCCGCGCTCAAGGGCTGACCCGCCGTACGACGGCCGGGCACCCCGTGCGGGGTGCCCGGCCGTCGCTGTGCTTACGGGATGTTCCCCAGGAGTGCTCCGCGGAGTTCAGGTGTGCTCCGTCAGACCGCCACCAGCGGGGCGTTCTCCCGCCACTTGAGGATCTTGTCGAAGCTCACCACGGCACCGGCGCGCCCCGGCGTGTGGCCGATGTGGACGTGGTCGGCGAGCTCCCGGATGAGGCACAGACCGCGGCCGCTCTCCGCCTCCACCGGCACCTGCCGGGCCGTGCCGTGCGGTCCGCCCGGAGCGGCGGCGGGGAAGCCGGGCCCGGTGTCGGAGACCTCGATGCGGCACAGTTCGCCGTCCAGGTAGGCCGTCACGCGGTACGCCTCGCCGGGGCCGCCGGGCCCCATGTCCCCGCCGTGCTCGACGGCGTTGGCGCAGGCCTCGCTCAGCGCGACGGAGAGGTCGAAGGAGATGTCGGGGTCGACGCCCGCGGTCTCCATGGTGCCGATCAGCAGGCGGCGGGCCAGGGGCACGCTCGCAGCCTCGCGCCGCAAATGGAGTGACCACCAGATGCTCATGCTCCAGCCTCCCGGCCGCGGCTCGACATACCGATACGTATTGCCCCTCACACCCCTGCGTAAGCGCCCCGCGGCCGAGTGACCGCCCGTCTGGCGGATGCGGGGCCGCCGCCGACGGGTGTATGCGGGCCGCCCGCGACAGAAGGTGATCTTCACTACCGTTCCCGACCTTCCGGTCGTACGGCATCTTGTGGACCTGCCGTACGGCGCGTGGGCCGTGGGTGCGATGATGAGGCCGCCATGACTGCCCCCCACCCGCCAACGGCGCGCTCCGGGAACGATCTCCGGATTCTGCGGGCCGCGGTGTTCGCCGCGGTCTGCGTCGTGCTGGCCGCGGCGGGGCACACCCTCGCCTCCTGCGCCACCGTGCCGCTGTGGTCGCTGGGCGCGGGTTTCCTCGGGGCGGTCCTGGTGGCCGTGCCGCTCGCCGGGCGCCTGCGTTCGCTGGCCGGCATCGCGATACTGCTCGCCGTCGGACAGACCGCGCTGCACACCCTGTTCGGGCTCGGCCAGCACGGCACCACCATGGCCACCGCCCCGGCCCCGGCGTCCGGCGGCGGTGCGGGTGCGCTGTCCGACGCCTCACTGGTCCAGCAGGCCGCCCGGCTGGTCTGCGGGACCACCGCGGCGGCGATCAGCCCGGCCCAGGCCCAGCGCATCCTCACCGACGCGCGGGTTCCCTCCGACGCCTCCACCGGTGCGGCGCACCACCCGGCCGACGCCCTGTCCACCGCCGGTACGTCCGCCTCGCTGCTGCCGTCCCTGCCGATGCTGCTCGGTCACGTCCTCGCGGCCCTGGCCGCCGGCTGGCTGCTGCGGCGCGGGGACCTCGCCCTGGCCCGGCTCGTCGAACTGTCGGCGCACTCCGCCCACTCCATGGCCGAGGCGGCGTTCGTACGCGCCCTGCGCGCCGCGCTCTCCCTGGTGCGCGCCCTGCACGCCGGGCTCGCCGGCGCGCCCGGTACCGGCCCGCGTCCGCCGCGCCCCGCCCGGTGGGTGGCGCCGCGGCCCCGTACCACCGCGCTCCAGCACACGGTCATCAGGCGCGGTCCGCCGACGGACGCGTTCGCCCTCGCCGCCTGACACGACGCGACCACCGTCCCGCTTCCCGGGAGGGGCCGCCGTCGTGCGGCACGCGCGCGTGCGCGCACCCCTCCTGTCACCGGCACCGGCTCAGCTCCGGTGTCCACACGAAGCGGAGTACTCCGTCCATGAAGGCTTCCCGTATCGCCGCCGTCGGCGCCGTGTCCGGCATCGCCGTCCTCGCCCTGTCCGCCCCCGCCTTCGCGCACGTCAGCGTGCAGCCGGAGGGCGCGGCCGCCAAGGGCGGGTACGCGGTCGTCGACTTCAAGGTCCCCAACGAACGCGACGACGCCTCCACCACCAAGCTGGAGGTCAGCTTCCCCGCCGACCACCCGCTGGCGTCCGTGATGCCGCAGCCGATCCCGGGCTGGAAGGCCGACGTCACCAAGTCCAAGCCGGCCAAGCCGCTGGAGTCGCACGGCAAGCAGATCACCGAGGTCGTCACCAAGGTGACCTGGACCGCCGACGGCAAGGGCGTCGAGCCCGGCTACTTCCAGAAGTTCCCCCTCTCCATCGGCGCGCTGCCCGAGGACGCCGACGAGCTGGTGTTCAAGGCGATCCAGACGTACTCCAACAAGGAGGTCGTGCGCTGGATCGAGGTGCCGCAGGAGGGCCAGGACGAGCCCGACACCCCGGCGCCCGTGCTCAAGCTGTCCGCTGCCGAGGAGGACGCCCACGGCGCGGCGGGCGCCTCGGACGCCAAGGGCGACGACGCCGGGGCGGACGCACGGAACACCGCCGCCGACACCTCCTCGTCGGACTCCGGCTCCGGCGACGGCAGCGACACCACCGCCCGCGTCCTCGGCATCGTCGGCATCGTCGTCGGTGCGGCGGGTGTCGCGTACGGCGTGCTGGCCGGCCGCCGGCGCAACTCCGGCGCGGCGGCGTAACAGCACCCGTGCCGGTGCGTCGGCACCACCTCGCCGGCGCATCCTCTCGTCCGGTGCGCGCCGGGTACGGTCCGTCGGTTCGTCCGACGGGCCCCGGCGCGCACCGGAGCACCTCACATCTGGGACATTTCGCTATGCACAAGAAGAAGTTCGCCATGGCCGCCCTGCTGGCCGCCGCCTGTCTGACCCTGTCCGCCTGCGGCAGCGGCGGCGACAGCGACAAGCCCGTGACCATGGTCTCCGAGGACAACAGCCGGCAGGCCGCCACCGTTCTCGACAAGCCCTTCGAGAAGCCCGACCTGGTCCTCACCGACACCCAGGGCAAGAAGTACGACCTGCGCCGCCAGACCGCCGGCAAGCCCACCCTGATCTACTTCGGCTACACCCACTGCCCCGACGTCTGCCCGCTGACCATGAACAACATCGCCGTGGCGAAGAAGCAGCTCTCCCAGGCGCAGCAGGACGAGCTGCGCGTCGTGTTCGTCAGCACCGACCCCGAGCGGGACACCCCGGCCGCGCTCGGCGAGTGGCTCAAGGGCATCGACCCGCAGATCGTCGGCCTGACCGGCGACTTCGACACCATCCAGGCCGGCGCCCGCACCCTCGGCATCTCGATCGACCCGCCCACCAAGGACAAGGACGGCAAGGTCGTCTCGACCCACGGCACCCAGGTCCTCGCCTTCTCCCCGAAGTCCGACGCTGGCTACGTCCTCTACGGCGAGGACGCGACGGTCGACGACTACACCAAGGACCTCCCCGAGCTCATCAAGGGGGAGAACCCGTGAGGCGCCCCGCGGGAGGGTCCTCGCGGCACCGCCCCGGCCTCGCCGCCGTCGCGGTGATCGGCGCCCTGGCCCTCGCGGGCTGCGGCGGCCCGGACTCCGACTCGGACGCCGCGGCCTCCGGCACCGAACTCTCCGTCGGCGCCGCCTACATACCGCAGCCCGTCTCCGACTCGATGGCGGCCGGTTTCCTCACGATCACCAACGAGGGCGACGCCGCGGACGAACTGACCTCCGTCACCAGCGGGGCCGGCGAGGTCACCGTGCACGAGACCGTCGGCGGGACCATGAAGGAGGTCGACCGCCTCGAGGTCCCCGCCCACGGTCGACTCGTGTTCAAGAGCGGCGGAAACCATCTGATGTTCGAGAAGCTGAAGCAGCGGCCGAAGCAAGGTCAGTCGGTCGCCGTCGAACTGCACTTCGCCCACTCCGACCCCGTCACGGTCGAGCTGCCCGTGAAGGCGGCCACCTACCAGCCCACCGATGGACACTCCGGCCACTCCGAAGAGTCCGGACACTGAGGGAGGGACCACCTTGACGCAGACCATCGCCCCGCGCGTCCGGACCCTGGTGCTGCTGCTCCTGGCCGCGGCCTGCGCGCTGCTGGCCGGTGCCGGACCGGTCTCCGCGCACGCCGCGCTGACCGGCAGCGACCCCCGGGAGGGGGCGGTGGTCGACAGGGCTCCGGCCCAGGTGTCGCTCACCTTCTCCGAGTCGGTCTCCATGGACGACGACTCACTGCGCGTCCTCGATCCCAAGGGCAAGCGGGTCGACGACGGAAAGCCCGCCGGCACCGGTGGCACGACGTACTCCGTGAAACTGCACGCCGGGCTGCCCGACGGCACGTACACGGTGTCCTACCAGGTCGTCTCCGCCGACAGCCACCCGATCGCCGGCGCCTACACCTTCTCCGTCGGCGCCCCCTCCGACACCTCGGTCTCCGTCTCCGGCCAGGAGGCGGGCGGCGGATTCGTCGGCGGGCTGTACGGCGTCGGGCGGTACGTGTCGTACGCCGCCTTCGCCGTCCTGGTGGGCGGCGCCGCCTTCGTGCTCGCCTGCTGGCCGCGCGGCTCCGGGGTGCGAATCCTCCAGCGGTTCGTCGTCTCCGGCTGGCTCGCGCTGACCGCCGCCACCTTGCTGCTCCTGCTGCTGCGCGGCTCCTACACCGGCTCCGGGAAGGCCGCCGACGTCTTCGACCTGAGCCTGCTGGGCGAGGTGCTGCAGACCAAGGCGGGCGCCGCACTGGTCTCCCGGCTGCTGCTGCTCGCGGCGGCCGCGCTGTTCATCGCCGTGCTCTTCGGCGCGTACGACAAACGGGAGGACGAGGAGAGGCGGGACCTCACCTTCGGGCTCGCGATCGGCGGGAGCGTCGTGGCGGCGGGCCTCGCGGCGACCTGGGCGATGTCCGAGCACGCCTCCGTCGGCCTCCAGGCCGGTCTCGCCATGCCGGTCGACATCGTCCACCTGACCGCCGTCGCCACCTGGCTCGGCGGACTCACCGCGCTGCTCGTGGCCCTGTACCGCGGCCCGGCGGACACACCGGTCCCCTCCGAGGCCGTACGCCGGTTCTCGCGCGTCGCCTTCGGCAGCGTCGTCGCGCTGGTGGCGACCGGCACCTACCAGGCATGGCGCCAGCTCGGCTCGTGGACGGCCTTCACCGACACCCGGTACGGGCAGCTGCTCCTGGTCAAGATCGGGCTCGTGGCGGTGCTCGTCGGCGTCGCCTACTTCTCCCGACGGTGGACGGCGCAGCTGGCGCAGTCGGCGACCGCCGTCCCCGGGCAGCGGGACAAGGAACGCGTGGCCGCGTCGGGCGGCCGGAAGAACGGCGGGGCGAACGGCACGGATAAGGCCGGGGCCGCGGGGTCGGCGGCTGCGGAGTCGCCGGCTGCGGAGCGGGGCGGGGTTGCAAAGGACGGGGCCTCGGGAGAAGCCGAGGTCACGGCGAAGATCGAGACCGCGAAGACCGCAGCCGTGGGGAAGACCGCGGCCTCGGGGGAAGAGGTCGCGGGGAAGGCCGGGGCCGCGAAGACCGGGGCCGCGAAGACCGGGGCCGCAGGGAAGGCTTCCGGCGTGGGGAAGGGCTCCGGCGGTACCCAGCGTGCCGCCCAGCTCGCCCGGCAGCGCGCGGCCGTCGACGCCGCCCGGCAGAAACGGCAACGGGACGCCGACCCGCACCGCTTCGGTCTGCGCCGCTCCGTGCTCGCCGAGGCGGGCGTCGCCGTCGTCCTGCTCGCGGTGACCACCGTCCTGACCCAGACCGAGCCGGGGCGCACCGAGGAGGAGGCCAAGGCCGCCGGCGCGTCCTCCGCCGCCTCCGTCCCCGCCACCGGCGCGGTGACGCTGGACATGCCCTTCGACACCGGCGGCCAGAACGGCAAGGGCGTCCTCCGGATCGAACTCGACCCGGCCCGGGTCGGCGCCAACGACATGCACCTCTACGTCGAGCGCTCGGACGGGACCGCCTTCGACGTCCCGGAGGTGAAGGTGGCCCTCACCCAGAAGGCCAAGGACATCGGGCCCCTGCCCGTCGCCCCCGAACACATCACCACCGGCCACTGGTCGGCGAGCGGAGTGCAGGTCCCGATGGCCGGCGACTGGGAAGTCGCCGTGACCATACGGACCTCCGACATCGACCAGGTCACCCTCTCCAAGAACGCGCAGATCGGCTGAACCGCACCATGGCTGACCAGTCCATCCCGGAGACCCGCAGCTCCGAGGCCACGCGCCGGGCTCCCGGCGCCCCCGGGCCGCTCGCCTCCCGGAACTCCGGGGACGTTCCCGGGGGCATCTCACGCCGACGACTGCTCGGCACCGCCGGCGCCACCGGGCTCGCCCTCGGCGCGGCGGGGGCCGCTGCGGGCTATGCCGCCGCGCCCTCCGCCGCCGCCACCCCCCTCACCTCGCTCGGCAGCGAGCAGGCGATGTTTCACGGGAAACATCAGCCCGGCATCACCACCCCGATGCAGGCCTGCGGGCACCTCGTCGCCTTCGACCTCGCCGCGGGCGCGGGCCGCAAGGAGGCCGCCGCGCTGCTGCGCCGCTGGTCCGACACGGCCCGGCGGCTGATGGCGGGCGAGCCGGCCGGTACCCGTGACACCGACGTGGCCCGGGACGCCGGACCCTCCTCGCTGACCGTCACCTTCGGGTTCGGCCACAGCTTCTTCGGCCGCACCGGTCTGGACGCGCAGCGTCCGGACGCCCTCGACCCGCTCCCCGACTTCTCCTCCGACCACCTCGACAAGAACCGCAGCAACGGCGACCTGTGGGTCCAGATCGGCGCCGACGACGCCCTGGTGGCCTTCCACGCCCTGCGCGCGATCCAGCGGGACGCCGGGACGGCCGCCCGCGTCCGCTGGCAGATGAACGGCTTCAACCGCTCGCCGGGCGCCACCGACCGCCCCATGACGACCCGCAACCTCATGGGCCAGGTCGACGGCACCCGCAACCCGAAACCCGCCGAGGCCGACTTCGACCAGCGGATCTTCGTCCCGGAGTCGGCCGCCTCCGCGACGGCCGGTCCGGCCTGGATGGCGAACGGCTCCTACGTCGTCGTACGCCGCATCCGCATGCTGCTCGACGACTGGGAGCAGCTGTCCCCCAAGGCCCAGGAGGACGTCATCGGGCGCCGCAAGTCCGACGGGGCGCCCCTGTCCGGGGGCGATGAGGCCACCGAGACGACCGAGATGGACCTGGAGAAGACGGACGGCTCCGGAAAACTCGTCGTCCCGATCAACGCCCACGCCCGGATCACCCGCCCCGACCAGAACGGCGGCGCGGCCATGCTCCGCCGTCCCTTCTCGTACCACGACGGCTTCGACGCCGACGGAGTCCCGGACGCCGGACTGCTCTTCGTCTGCTGGCAGGCCGACCCCCTGCGGGGCTTCGTGCCCGTGCAGCGCAAGCTGGACCGGGGCGACGCGCTGTCGCGGTTCATCCGGCACGAGGCGAGCGGCCTGTTCGCGGTGCCGGGCGGGGCGGCGGAGGGAGAGTACGTGGGGCAGCGGCTGCTCGAAGGGTGAACCGGCGGCGCATCACCCCGGTGAGGGGGAGGGGCGAGATGCGTGAACCGGGTCTCGCCCGGGCGCATTAGGGTGAGGACATGCCAGCCAGTTACGCGTATCTCGGCCCTGAAGGCACCTTCACCGAAGTCGCCCTGCGCACCCTTCCGGAGACGGCGACCCGGGAACTGGTCCCGTACGTCTCCGTCCAGTCCGCGCTCGACGCGGTGCGCACCGGCGAGGCCGAGGCCGCGTTCGTGCCGATCGAGAACTCCGTCGAGGGCGGCATCACCACCACCCTCGACGAGCTGGTCGCCGGCCAGCCCTTGATGATCTACCGCGAGGTGCTGCTGTCCATCACCTTCGCGCTGCTGGTCCGTCCCGGCACGAAGCTGTCGGACATCAAGACGGTCACCGCCCACCCGGCCGCCCAGCCCCAGGTCCGCAACTGGCTCAAGGCGCACCTCCCGGACGTCGCCTGGGAGTCGGCCGCCTCCAACGCGGACGGCGCCCGCCTGGTGCAGGAGGGGCGGTACGACGCGGCCTTCGCGGGTGAGTTCGCCGCCGAGCGGTACGGCCTGGAGGTCCTGGAAGCCGACATCCACGACGCGGAGAACGCCCAGACGCGCTTCGTGCTGGTGGGCCGCCCGGCCCGGCCCGCGGCACCGACCGGCGCGGACAAGACGTCCGTCGTGCTCTGGCAGCGCGACGACCACCCCGGCGGCCTGCGCGACCTGCTGGGCGAGTTCGCCACCCGGGGCGTCAACCTGATGCTGCTCCAGTCCCGGCCGACGGGGGCCGGGATCGGCAACTACTGCTTCTGCATCGACGCCGAGGGGCACATCTCCGACCGCCGGGTGGCCGACGCGCTGATGGGTCTGAAGCGGTCCTGCCTCCAGGTGCGCTACCTCGGGTCCTACCCGCGTGCCGAGGTCGATCCCGCGGACGTGGACGCACTGCGGCCGGGGACATCGGACGAGGCGTTCGTGGCGGCGGCGGACTGGGTGGCGCGGTGCCAGGACGGCCGGTTCTGACCGCCGGTCCTACCTGCTGATTTTCGTTGTCCACAGAAGTTATCCACAGGTCCTCTTCTCGACCTGGGGACAAGTCGACAACGAAGGGGCATTCAGTCGACATATCCCCCTACGGCCGACCCCTTCACCCACAGGGACTCAAGCCACCCTTCGTCCACCTGTTTCCCGCCCCCCATTCTCCGGAGTGACACCCAGCGCCCGGTTTCCACTCGAAAGTGGGGGCGGGGAAGGTTTGACCAGTCCGCACCCAGGATTTTGGAATGATCGCCTCCGTGAGTCCACAGATCTTTCGCACAGCCTGTGGATAACTTTTCCGGACTGTGGATTCCTGTGGACAGACACCTCCCAACTCCCGTTCTCCACAGGCAAATCCGGTCAACTCCTCAGCCGTACGGCACCCCGTTCCAGGGATGTCGCGCCTCTTCATTGACCAGAGGAACCACGGGCGGGACCCCTTCCGGCAATAGTGGGTCGAGACCCGGCCTCGCACACCGGTAGCCTTGACCTCGTGATTGACCTTCGCCTGCTCCGTGAGGACCCCGACCGTGTGCGCGCCTCGCAGCGCGCCCGTGGAGAGGACGTCGCGCTCGTCGACTCCCTCCTGTCCGCCGACGAACGGCGCAGGTCGTCCGGCGTCCGCTTCGACGAGCTGCGTGCCGAGCAGAAGGGCCTCGGCAAGCTGATCGGCAAGGCATCCGGGGACGAGAAGGCGGAGCTGCTCAAGCGGGCCGAGCAGCTGAAGACCGACGTCAAGGCCGCCGACACCGAACGCGACGCGGCCGACACCGAGACCCAGGAGCTGCTCCAGCGCCTCGGCAACCTCGTCCACCCCGACGTGCCCGTCGGCGGTGAGGAGGACTTCGTCACGCTGGAGACGCACGGCACGCACCGCGACTTCGCCGCCGAGGGCTTCGAGCCCCGGGACCACCTGGAGCTGGGCCAGCTGCTCGGCGCCATCGACGTGGAGCGCGGCGCCAAGGTCTCCGGGTCACGCTTCTACTTCCTGACCGGCGTGGGCGCCCTCCTGGAGCTCGCCCTGGTCAACGCGGCGATCGCGCAGGCCACCGCGGCCGGCTTCACGCCGATGCTGACCCCGGCGCTGGTGCGCCCGCAGTCGATGGCCGGCACGGGCTTCCTCGGCCAGGCCGCCCAGGACGTCTACCACCTGGACAAGGACGACCTCTACCTGGTCGGCACGTCCGAGGTGCCGCTCGCGGCGTACCACATGGACGAGATCCTGGACGCCGACCGACTGCCGCTGCGCTACGCCGGCTTCTCGCCCTGCTTCCGCCGCGAGGCGGGCTCGCACGGCAAGGACACCCGGGGCATCTTCCGCGTGCACCAGTTCGACAAGGTCGAGATGTTCTCCTACGTCCTCCCCGAGGACTCGCAGGCCGAGCACCAGCGCCTGCTGGAGTGGGAGAAGCAGTGGCTGACGTCGCTGGAGCTGCCGTTCCGGGTGATCGACGTGGCCTCGGCCGACCTGGGCTCCTCGGCCGCGCGCAAGTACGACTGCGAGGCGTGGATCCCGACCCAGGGCAAGTACCGCGAGCTGACCTCGACCTCGGACTGCACCGAGTTCCAGTCCCGCCGGCTGTCGATCCGCGTCCGCGAGGGCAAGAAGGTGCGCCCGCTGGCCACGCTCAACGGCACGCTGTGCGCCGTACCGCGCACGATCGTGGCGATCCTGGAGAACCACCAGCAGGCCGACGGCTCGGTCCGCGTGCCCGAGGTGCTGCGCCCTTACCTGGGCGGCCGGGAGGTCCTGGAGCCGGTGGCCAAGTGACGGACACCGGCACCGCCACGATCCCCGGCACCGGCACCGCCGGTGGCTTCCCGTACCGGCTGATCGCGACCGACCTCGACGGCACGCTGCTGCGCGGCGACGACACGATCTCGCAGCGCACCCGTGACGCGCTCCGTGCGGCCACCGCGGCGGGCGCGGCCCACATCGTGGTCACCGGGCGGGCGGTGCCGTGGACCCGGCACATCCTGGACGACCTCGGTTACGACGGGCTGGCCGTCTGCGGTCAGGGCGCGCAGGTCTACCACGCCGGGGAGCACCGGCTGCTGACCTCCGTGACCCTGGACCGGCAGCTGGCCGGGGTGGCGCTGGCCAAGATCGAGGCGGAGACCGGTCCGCTGTACCTGGCGGCGAGCCGGGACGGCCTGGAGGGCGACGTGCTGGTCGGCCCGGGCTACGCGGTCGGGGGCGACCTGCCGGCCGTGCCGTTCACCGACGCCTCGGATCTGTGGTCGGCGCCGCTGAACAAGATCTACATCCAGCATCCGACCCTCTCGGACGACGAGCTGGCCGAGGTGGCCCGGCACGCCGCGGGCGGCTTCGTCACGGTCGTCATGGCCGGCGCCGGAGTCGTCGAGCTGCTCCCCCTCGGCCTGTCCAAGGCGACCGGCCTGTCGCTGGCGGCACGCCGGCTCGGTCTCAAGGCCGCGGACACGATCGCGTTCGGCGACATGCCCAACGACGTGCCGATGTTCGGCTGGGCGGCCAGGGGCGTGGCGATGGCCAACGCCCACGAGGAGCTGAAGGCGGTGGCCGACGAGGTGACGTCCTCCAACGACGAGGACGGCATCGCGGTGGTGCTGGAGCGTCTGGCGGGCTGATCCCCGCCCTGCGGCCGGAGCGTCCGGCGGGCCGGTCCCGGCCCCCGGGGCTGTGACACGACCGTGCGCACGGTCCGGACGGCGTCGGCGTCCCCGTCGGTCGGCCCACGCGAGGCATCCCCGCGTGCTCGAAGCGGCCTCCCGCTGCGCCGGCGCCGTCCGGCCTCGTGCATCCCCCACAGTGCCGCGACGGAAAGCCGGGCGCCACCGATTAAATGCGGACGTACACGTACACCGAGGGTGTGCGGCCCGCACCGGCTCCCGGAGTGCGTCGCACGGCCCCGTCACCCGCATGTGGGCGGTACCGGGGCCGACGGACGCTCACCGCGTCGGTCACTCCTCCCCTGCGAGCGTCAGCGACCGCAGTTTCTGGCCCGCGTACCAGGTGGCGAGCACGGTCACCCCGGCCAGCAGCACCGTCGCGGTGGGCAGGCCGACGTCGGAGGTCACCAGGTTGCCGTCGGCGACTTTCTGGGCCACGGCCAGCGACCACTGCTGGACGCTCAGCGTGCGGGCGCCCGGCACCAGGGAACCGAACAGGGCCTCCCACACGAGGGCGTAGACGAGGCCGAAGACCACCGCGTGCCGGGACACCGTGCCCAGCAGCAGGAACAGAGCGGCGTAGGCGATGGAGGCGACCAGCGCGGCGATCGTGTAGGCGACGGCCACCTGCTGGCCGTTGCCGTTGAGGATCAGGCCGGCGAGCAGCGTGGGCACGGCGGAGAAGACCATCGTCACGGCTATGGCGACGATCAGCTTGGTGAAGATGATCGTCGGTCGCTTGATCGGCTTGGACAGCAGGTACACCACCGAGCCGTCGTCGATCTCGGGACCGATGGCGCCGGTGCCGGCGATGACACCGATGATCGGCACCATGGTGGCGAGGGCGAATCCGCCCAGCACGTCCGTCGTGGTCTGGTCGTCGGCTCCGGCGAGTGCGCGCACCGCGACGGCGATCACGAGCAGCAGCAGCGGGAGCGCGCCGAGGATGAGGGCCCGGCGGCGGCCGAGCAGGGCCCGGTAGGTGAGCCGGGCGACTGTGGGGTCGTACATTCTTGGGCCTCCTACGCCGCGACGAGATACGAGAAGACGGACTCGAGGGACTCGTCGGACGGCGAGACCGTGAGCAGCCGGATGCCCTGGTCGCGGGCGACCTTCGGCAACAGCGCCGTGAAGCGGCCGAAGTCCACGGCCTGGATGCGCAACGCGCCCTCGGCCAGGTCGACCTCGATGCCGGACGTCGACGGGTCGGCGATCAGCGCCGCCGCCAGGGCCCGGTCGTCGCTGGAGCGCACCAGGTAGCGGTGCGGCCGGTCGGTCATCAGGCGACGGATCTTGCGGAAGTCGCCGCTGGCCGCGTGGCGTCCGGCGACGATGACCTCGATGTGCCAGGCGAGCTGTTCGACCTCCTCGAGGATGTGCGAGGAGAACAGCACCGTGCGGCCCTCGTCGCCCATGCGCCGCAGCAGGTCCATCAACTGCATGCGCTGGCGCGGATCCATGCCGTTGAACGGCTCGTCGAGCAGGAGCAGTGAGGGCTGGTGCACCAGGGCGGAGGCCATCTTCACGCGCTGGCGCATGCCCTTGGAGTACGTGGCGATCTTCCGGTCCTGGGCGTAGGCCATCTCCACGGTGGCGAGCGCCTCGTCGGCCGCCCTGGCGCCCAGGCCGTGCAGCTCGGCGTTGGCGAGGACGAACTCGCGGCCGGTGAGGAAGTCGTACATCGCCTCACGCTCGGGGACGACGCCGATGTGTTGGTAGATGTTCTCGTTGCGCCAGACCGGCTGGCCGTCGAGGGTGACGCTGCCGGTGGAGGGGGCGAGGAAGCCGCCCATCATGTTGATGAGGGTCGACTTCCCCGCGCCGTTCGGGCCGAGCAGGCCGGTGACGCCGGGGCCGATCGTCATGGTGATGTCGTTGACGGCGACCACGTTGCCGAACCAGCGGGAGACGTGGTCGATGTTCAGCGTGGTCACAGTCCCACCTTCTTGTAGCGGCGCATCAGCAGCCCGTACGCGCCGGCGATCAGGCCCAGGGTGACGAGGACGTAGACCGCGCCCTCGCCGTTGCTCGGGCCGATCCCGCCCGGGGAGGCCGAGGTGGCGCCCAGGAAGGCGGACTGCACTCCGTCGATGAGGGTGATCGGCGAGAACAGGCCTATCCAGGCGACGGCCCCGGAGCTGCCCTGGACGTCCGCGATGGCCTGGAGGGTGGAGACCGCGCCGTAGGTGATGGTCAGGACGGCGATGACGGCGGCGATGCCGAAGCCGCGTCGCGGGGTGACCGAGGCGACGACCAGGCCGAGGCCGGCGAAGAGCAGGGAGAGCAGTGCCACGGAGACCAGTCCCTGCGCGAACCCCTTGGTCTGGTCCGCGAAGTCGAGTTTGGCGAGCAGCGCGCCCACGTAGAGCACCAGCAGGGGCGCGGCGGTGAGGATGAAGAGGGCCGAGGCCAGCGAGGCGTACTTGGCGCGGACGTAGTCGGAGGTCTCGATCGGCCGGGAGAAGTACAGCGGCACGGTCTTGAAGCGCAGGTCGCGCGAGACGGACTGCGGGGCCTGGGCAGCGACGTAGAGGCTGATGACGGCCTGCAGGACGATCGCGTAGCGCGTGTACTCCACGGGCAGGTCGTCGGCCTTGGTGGCGACGGCGACGGCGACCATGATGGCCGCCGGCAGGCACATCACCACGAACAGCAGCATCGGCAGCACCTTGGACTTGGCCGAGCGGCCGAGACCGTAGGCACCGCGCAGGGACTGCGAGTACAGCGAGCGGCGGGCGTAGGCACGGCCGAGGCGGGGGCCGTCGTAGGTGCGGTACCCGATGTTGTGGATGCGGGTCTGGTCGCCCGGGACCGTGGCTGTGGGCTGCTCAGCTGCCATGGCCGACCGCCTCCTTCCTTGCTGCGTCGCTGTCGGTGAAGACCTCCGAGATGTGGTGCCGGCGCTGCTCCATGCGGACCAGGCCGAGTCCGAGGTCGGTTATGACGTCGCGGACCAGGTCGTAGGTCTCCTCGCCCGCCGAGGTGAGCAGCAGGACGCGCCCGGCGCCGGGCAGGCCGCTGCCGTCCTGGACGCTCACCCCGCGCGCGTCCAGCGCGTCGCGCACCGCGCGGGTGCCGTCGGGGTGCTCGTCGGTGTCCGTGACCTCGATCGCGAGGGTCGTGGTGGTCTGGGTGAAGTCCGTGGTGGAGCTGGAGCGCAGCAGCTTGCCGCCGTCCACGACGACGACGTGGTCGCAGGTGCGTTCCAGCTCGCCCAGCAGGTGCGAGGTGACCAGGACGGAGATGCCGAAGTCGGTGTGGATGCGACGGATCAGGCCGAGCATCTCGTCACGGCCGACCGGGTCGAGGCCGTTGGTCGGCTCGTCGAGGAAGACCAGCTGAGGGTCGTGGACGAGTGCCTGCGCGAGCTTGACGCGCTGCTTCATGCCCGTCGAGTAACCGCCTATCGGGCGGTAGCGCTCCTCGTACAGTCCGACGTGGCGCAGGGTGTCGGCGGTGCGCTCGCGGGCGGCGGTGGGCGGGAGGCCGGACATGCGCGCCATGTGGACGACGAACTCGGTGGCCGAGACGTCGGGTGGCAGGCAGTCGTGCTCCGGCATGTAGCCGACCCGCTCACGGATGTCGGCGCCCTTGGTGGCGACATCGAGTCCGAGCACTTCGGCCCGGCCCTCGGTGGCGGGAGACAGACCCAGCAGGATCTTGATCAGAGTGGACTTGCCGGCGCCGTTGGCACCGACGAGTCCGGTCACACCGGGTCCGACATCCACGGAGAGCCGGTCGAGCGCGGTCACCCGGGGGAACCGCTTGCTCAGGCTTTCGGTCGCGATCACAGTCACATCCACGACAGTAGTGACGGGCGCCACCGCGGTCGTCAGACCGCAGAGCCGTCTTCGCGTCAGACTCCAGTAGTACGGGCCCGTAGGGGTTGCCGTACCTGAGAGCCACGGCGCGGCTGTCCCGAGGCCGCGCACCCACCCTATTGACGACTGGTCTAACAACTGGGAGATTCGGCGTCGTCACGTTACGGGCCGGTAGCACGGGCGGCGCGGGCCGCGCCCAGACGGGGGAACGGGGGCGGCAAGGCGACGGCGAGGGCCGACCCGGCGGCGCCCCGCGGACCGGTCCCGCGTGAAGGCCGGTCCCCGTCCAGGGCGCCGTACCGCTTGGACGAGGACACCTTCCGACTGCACGACGATCTGCCGCACGTGCGGCGCTGGGCGGAGGAGGAATGACGGTGCTGGACGGTGCGCGCGAGCGCTGGGTGAGCACGGGCGGGGTCGAGCTGTGCGTGACGGAACTGGGCGATCCGCGGCAGCCCACGGTCGTCCTGGTGCACGGCTACCCGGACAGCAAGGAGGTCTGGTCCGAGGTAGCCGCCCGCCTGGCCGGCCGCTTCCACGTGGTCCTCTACGACGTCCGCGGCCACGGCCGCTCCACCGCGCCGAGGCCGCTGCGGGGCGGGTTCACCCTGGCGAAGCTGACGGACGACTTCCTGGCCGTGGCCGACGCGGTCAGTCCGGACCGTCCGGTGCACCTGGTGGGACACGACTGGGGCTCCGTGCAGTCCTGGGAGTTCGTCACCGTCAGGCGTACCGAGGGCCGTATCGCCTCCTTCACCTCGATGTCCGGCCCGTCCCTCGACCACTTCGGACACTGGATCAACAAACGCCTCAGGCGGCCCACCCCGCGCCGCATCGGGCAGCTGCTCGGCCAGGGTGCCAAGTCCTGGTACGTCTATCTGCTGCACACCCCCGTGCTCCCCGAACTGGCCTGGCGCGGCCCGCTCGGCAAGCGCTGGCCGGGCATCCTGGAGCGCGTCGAGAAGGTGCCCGGCGGCGACTATCCGACCGCGTCCCTGCCGTCGGACGCGGCCCACGGGGCGTGGCTGTACCGGGACAACGTCCGGCCGCGGCTGCGCAGGCCGCGCGAGGACGCCTACGCGCACGCTCCCGTGCAGCTGATCACTCCGCTGGGTGACGCGTTCCTGTCGGAGCGGCTCTACGACGAGTTGGAGCTGTGGGCGCCTCGGCTCACCCGGCGCACCCTGCCCGCGAAGCACTGGGTGCCGCGCACCCGGCCCGACCGGCTGGCGGACTGGATCACGGAGTTCGTCACCGCCGTCGAGGACGGGCGGACCGAGCCGGCGGCGAACGGGAAGCACGCCGACCGCTTCGGCGGACAGCTGGTCCTGGTCACCGGTGCGGGAAACGGCATCGGGCGGGCGACGGCGCTGGCGTTCGCCGAGGCCGGTGCGCGCGTCGTGGCCGTCGACCGGGACCCCGAGTCCGCTGCCCGCACCGCGGAGCTGTCGCGGCTGATCGGTGCGCCGGCCGCCTGGGCGGAGACCGTCGACGTGTCCGACGGGCAGGCCATGGAGAAGCTGGCGGTGAAGGTCGCCGCCGAGTACGGCGTGGTGGACGTGCTCGTGAACAACGCCGGGATCGGACTGTCGGGTTCCTTCTTCGACACCACGCCGGAGGACTGGAAGAAGGTTCTCGACGTCAACCTGTGGGGCGTGATCCACGGCTGCCGTCTGTTCGGCCGGCAGATGGCCGAGCGCGGGCAGGGCGGTCACATCGTCAACACCGCGTCCGCGGCGGCCTTCCAGCCCTCCCGGGCGCTGCCCGCCTACGGCACCTCGAAGGCGGCCGTGCTGATGCTGAGCGAGTGCCTGCGCGCCGAACTGGCTGATCAGGGGATCGGCGTCACGGCGATCTGCCCCGGCCTCGTCAACACCGGCATCACGTCCACGGCGCACTTCGCCGGTGTCGACACGGAGGAGGAGAAGCGGCGACAGCAGCGCACCGCCCGCCTCTACGCGATGCGCAACTACCCGCCGGAGAAGGTGGCCGGCGCCGTGCTGGAGGCGGTCGTGCACAACAAGGCGGTGGTCCCGGTGACGCCGGAGGCGCGAGGCGCTCACTTCATGTCCCGCTTCGCCCCTCGGGTGCTGAGGCGCCTCGCTCGGGTCCAACCACCTCTGTAGTGTCCACAGAAGACCCCAACCAGCCTGTGGATAACCCGACTTGGCTGTGGATCAAACCTGCGGTGGGTAAATCGATCGCGTGACGCGCATCTCACCGGGCAGGCTGGCGCCATGCACCAGGAACGTACAGACGACAGAGACGAAGGCGCACACGACGACAGACGCACAGTGAAGGTGTCCAAGTATCTGTCGAAGCACCTGCGCCACCAGCCGGAAAGGATCGGGCTCACGCTCGACGCGGGCGGCTGGGTCGAGATCGACACACTGATCTCCGCGGCGGCCGCGCACGGCTTCCGTTTCACCCGTGCGGAGCTCGACCACGTCGTCGCCACCAACGACAAGCGGCGCTTCGCCGTCGAGGGCAGCCGTGTCCGCGCCAGCCAGGGCCACAGCGTCGGTGTGGATCTCGGTCTCCCCCCGGTGACCCCGCCGCCGTACCTCTACCACGGGACCGTCTCCCGGCATCTGGAGGCCATTCGTGCCGAGGGCCTGCGGCCGATGAACCGGCACGACGTGCACCTCTCGCCGGACCGCGACACCGCGACCCGGGTCGGAGCCCGCCGCGGCCGGCCGGTCGTGCTCTCGGTGGACGCCGCCGCCATGCACCGCGACGGCCACATCTTCCACGTCAGCGCCAACGGTGTCTGGCTGACGAAGCACGTACCGGCCCGCTACCTGCGCTTTCCCGCCGCGCGCTGACCCAGCATGATCGAAGGCATGGAGCACCTTCCCACCACCCAGTCCGCCGTCACCGCCCTCCGCGCCATCGCCGAGGAGTACGCGCTGGAGATCGAGGTCACCGACGACATCGGCGCCGACCGGACCTCCCGCCGCAGCGCCGCGGGCGTGGGGGTGACGACCGACTCCGACGGCTCCCTTCCGCACGAGGCCTTCGTCGAGTTCGGCGGCGTCCCCCGGGTGACCGTCCGGCTCTTTCCCGAGGACGATGCCCTGATCACCGTGGAGAACGTGGAGTGCCCCGACATCCCGCGCGACGAGGTGCCCGCGTTCCTCCGCTCCGTCTTCGGTGGCCGCGCCTTCGTCAAGGGGCGTCGTTTCCCGCCCGGGTACCACCTGATCGTGCCCCTGCCCGGAGACCGCACCCACCGGGAGTACGTCCCGATGATCTTCCTCAGCCCGTGGCTGAGCAGCCGCGTGCAGTGACGCCGATCGCTGTTTCACGTGAAACAGCGATCGGCCGCATAGGCTCGGAGGTATGAGTCTGCACCTGAGCACCGTGATCCTCCCGTACCGCCGCTGGCACGAAGGCGGCCGTTCGACCTGGACACGGGCCGAGCAGCTCGGCTTCCACACGGCGTACACCTACGATCACCTCTCCTGGCGGAGCTTCCGGGACGGCCCCTGGTTCGGTGCCGTGCCGACCCTCACCGCCGCCGCGGCCGTCACCGAGCGGTTGCGTCTGGGCACCCTGGTCACCTCGCCGAACTTCCGGCATCCGGTGACACTCGCCAAGGAGCTGATCTCCCTCGACGACATTTCCGGCGGCCGGATCACGCTCGGCATAGGAGCGGGCGGCACCGGCTTCGACGCCACGGCGCTGGGTCAGGAGCCGTGGACGCCGCGTGAGCGGGCGGACCGGCTCGGAGAATTCCTGCCGTTGCTCGACCGGTTGCTGACCGAGGACGCCGTGTCGTACGAGGGCGACTTCTACTCGGCGCACGAGGCGCGCAACATCCCGGGCTGCGTACAGCGGCCCCGGCTGCCCTTCGCGGTGGCGGCGACCGGCCCGCGGGGACTGACGCTCGCCGCGCGGCACGGGCAGGCGTGGGTGACCACCGGCGACCCGAAGCTGTTCGAGAGCGGCACCGCCGAGCAGTCGGACCGGGCGCTGCGGCAGCAGAGCGACCGGCTGGCCGACGCCTGTGCCGCCATCGGCCGCGATGCGGGTGAGCTGGACCGGGTCCTGCTCACCGGCTTCACCCCGGAGCGCAGCCGTCCACTGGAGTCCGTGGACGCGTTCGTGGACTTCGCCGGACGCCACCGGGACCTGGGCTTCACCGAGCTCGTCGTCCACTGGCCGATCGCCGACTCGGACTTCGCCGCGGACGAGAAGGTCTTCGAGCGGATCGCGATGGAGGCACCGGCGCAGTTGAAGGACTGACAGCGGGGAAGCGAGGTCCAGGCATGGGAGCCGTAGCTCACATATGTGCGCACCGGCGCACGGGCGTGCACGCACATGCGTGACAATGACCGGGTGACCTCAGCGACCCGACAGCCCGAGCCCCCGGCCGCCGCCACTCGCCCGCGGCTCATCGCCACCGACCTCGACGGCACCCTGCTGCGGGACGACAAGTCGGTCTCCCCGCGCACGGTCACCGCGCTGGCCGCCGCGGAGGAGGCCGGCATCGAGGTCTTCTTCGTCACCGGCCGCCCCGCCCGCTGGATGGACGTCGTCAGCGCCCACGTCCACGGTCACGGGCTCGCCATCTGCGGCAACGGCGCCGCCGTCGTGGACCTGCACGGCGGCCCCGGCAAGCACCGCTTCGTCAAGGTCCGCGAGCTGCCGCAGGAGAACGCGCTGGACGCCGTACGGCTGCTGCGCGAGGCGGCTCCCGGCACGGTGTACGCGGTCGAGCAGACGTACGGGTTCCATCAGGAGCCGGCGTACCCGAAGCTCCACATGGAGGTGCCCGACGGCCTCGTGCCCGCCGAGGAGATCCTGGCGCCGGGCGGTCGCGCCGCCGCCGAGCCCGTCCTCAAGATCCTGGCCTTCCACCCGGAGCTGGACCCCGACGGCTTCCTCACGCTGGCCCGCCTCGCCATCGGCGACCGCGCCAACGTCACCCGTTCCAGCCCCAGCGCCCTGCTGGAGATCAGCGGCCCGGAGGTCTCCAAGGCCAGCACACTCGCTCTGTGCTGCGCCGAGCGCGGCATCTCCCACGAGGAGGTCGTCGCCTTCGGTGACATGCCGAACGACGTGGAGATGCTCACCTGGGCGGGACGTTCCTACGCGATGGGCAACGCGCACCCGGACGTGATCGCCGCGGCCTCGGGGCGGACGGTCGCCAACAACGACGACGGCGTGGCGGTCGTGATCGAGCGGATGCTGGCCGACCTGCACTGACGTCCGCCCCGCAGGACGCCCGGTGCCGTCACCGCAGCGGCACCCCGCGCTGTGACAGCCACGGCACCGGATCCACCGCCGAGCCCGTCTCCGGGGTGACCCGTACCTCGAAGTGCAGGTGGGGGCCGGTGGAGTTGCCGGTACTGCCGGACTGACCGATCCACTGCCCGGCCTCGACCCGGTCGCCCTGGTCGACGGCCACGGCGGCGAGATGGGCGTACTGCGTGTAGTAGCCGTCCGCGTGCTGGACGACGAGCTGGATGCCGAAGGCCCCGCCACAGGTCACCTTCAGGACCCGGCCCGTGCCGACCGAGCGGACCGGTGTCCCGACCGGCACCGCGAAGTCCTGGCCGGTGTGCCGGTTCGCCCATCTCGATCCGCCGCTGCCGAAGGACGCCGACAGCTCGTAGGTCTCGACCGGGGCCACCCAGGACGCTCCGACGCCGGCGTCCTGCTGGTCGAGGCGGACCGCACCGGGGCACGCCCCGGCCGCGACCGAGGAGTCGGCCTGGCCCTCCAGTCGTGACCGCGCGGCCTCCAGCCTGTCCTCGATCTTCTTCTTCAGCTCCACCAGGTCGGTGTCGCGTTTCTCGAGCACCTGCCAGGCCGCCTGTGCCTTGGCCTCGTCGGCGGCGAGCCGGGCCTCGGCCCGCAGGTTCCGGCCGATGGCCCGGTCGACGGCCAGGTTCGCTCGCGCGACCGCCCGCTGACCGCGCATCAGCCCGTCGGGATCGTCGGCGAGCAGCATGCGGGCGGTGAGCGGGAGCCCACCGCCGTCGCGGTACTGGGCGCGGGCGATGCGGCCCAGGTCCTCGTGCATGGCGTCGATCTTCTGCCGCTGTCCGTCGAGCAGTCGCTCGTAGTCCTGAGCTCGCACCCGTTGCGCCTCGGCGGCCCGCCGGCCCTCCTCGTACTGCCGGGTGGCCGTCGCCGCTTCCTCGTACAGTCGCGTCACCTGCGGGCCGAGTGCGGCCCCGGACCCGCCGTCCCCGTCCATGCCGTCGACGGGTCGGGCCGCGAGCAGCGAGAGTGCGCACAGCAGCACCGCAACGAGCAACGGGAGCCGACGGGATGAGCGCATGTCAGCGATCGTGGACCGCCGCAGGGGCCGCAGTCTCGTTCGGGTCGTGCATGTGGGGGACCCGTTGCTGCACTCGGCTCAATGCCGCTGCTGCACACGGGTCAGCACTCTGCGGCGGCGCTCAGTACGGTGCTTCCCACAGCACCGTCGTACCGGCGCCACCCGCCCCGATGCCCGGTCCGATCCGGCTGGCGCCGCCCACGGTCTCGGCGCGGCGCTCCAGGTTGTGCAGGCCGCTGCGCCGTCCGCCCTCGGGGATGCCGATCCCGTCGTCCGCGACGGTCAGACGCACGCCCGGCCGGCCGTCCGGCAGGGTCGCCGTCGCGTCCACGACCACCTCGATCCGGTCGGCGTGAGCGTGCCGGAAGGCGTTGGACAGGGTCTCGCGCAGCGCGGCGATGAGGTTCTTGCCCGTCACGTCGCCGACGGCGGTGTCCACCGGGCCGACGAAGCGGTGCGCGGGCGTGAAGCCCAGCGGAACCGCGGCCATCCCGATCTCGCGCAGGACTCGGGTGCGCAGCCCCGCCGGCGCGTCGGCAGGCTGCTGGAGCGCGAAGATCGCGGAGCGGATCTCCTGAATGGTGACGTCGAGCTCGTCGACGGCCCCGCCGACCCCGTCGCGCACTTCGGGCACGACCGTTCTGCGCTGGGCGTCCTCCAGCATCATCCCGGTGGCGAACAGCCGCTGGATGACGAGATCGTGCAGGTCCCGGGCGATCCGGTCCCGGTCCTCGTACACGGCGAGCCGTTCCCGGTCGCGCTGAGCCTCGGCCATCGTGAGCGCCAGTGCCGCCTGCGAGGCGAACCGGTCGCCCAGCGCCCGCTCCGTCCTGGTGAACGGGCGCTCCCCCCGCGCACGGGGCATGACGAGACCCCCGAGGATGTTCCCGTCCCTGCTCAGCGGCAACAGCATGACCGGCCCGTAGGAACGTGCCGGCCCGGCCGCCAGGCGTGGGTCGGTGGCGGCATCGTCCACGAACACGGGCCGCCCGGTGAGGAGTTCCGCCACGATGCCGTTCTCCGGCGGGATGACCGCTCCGAGGATGTTCGTGGGGTGCGGCGCGTCGACGGCCACGATCTCCAGGCCGCCCCCGTCGGCCGGCAGCAGCACGATCCCCGCGGCCGCTCCGGACAGGCGGCGGGCCTGCTCGGCGACGATCTGCAGGGCGTCGTCGGTGTCGCCGCCGGCCAGCAGGGCGGTGGTGACGGCGACCGATCCGTCGATCCAGCGCTCCCGCTGCTGGGCGGCCTCGTGCAGCCGCGCGTTGCCGATGGCGATGCCGGCCTCGGTGGCCAGAACCCGGACCATCGCGAGGTCGTGGTCACCGAAGGGCTCACCCCCGTGCTTGTCGGTCAGGTAGAGGTTGCCGAAGATCTCGCCCTGCACACGGATGGGTACTCCCAGGAAGCTGCGCATCGGGGGATGGTGCTCGGGGAAGCCGCACGCGCGCGGGTCCTGGGCCAGGTCGGTCAGCCGGACCGGCTCGGGGTGGCTGACGAGCGCGCCGAGCAGGCCCTTGCGACCGTCGGGGAGGCGGCCGACGCGCCGGACGGTCGCCTCGTCGAGGCCGTGGTGCA
Source organism: Streptomyces sp. BK208 (assembly GCF_004364245.1). GTDB lineage: Bacteria > Actinomycetota > Actinomycetes > Streptomycetales > Streptomycetaceae > Streptomyces. The sequence goes on from NZ_SOAV01000014.1 coordinate 149,295, forward strand.
CGAAGTCGGCGAGGCCGTAGCCGTCCTCGTCGACGACGCCGAGGGCCGCGTACCGGGCCTGTGCCAGGTCGGCGGCCGTCTCGCAGATCCGGTGCAGCGTGGAGTGCAGCTCCAGCCCGCTGCCGACGGACCGCATCGCGTCCAGCAGCTTCGGCACCCGCGCCAGTAGTTCGGCCGAGGCTTCCCGAGGGGACGGTGGGAAGCGGGGAGGTGGTGCTGGGGACATGCCCCGAGCCTAATGAGACTGTTTTGTTCAGGAAAGTCGGATTCCTGGAAACTTGGCGAAACTACCGGCCGGCCGGTCACCGCGCCGACACCAGCAGTTCCGCCGCCGCCTCCCGTCCGGCCATCTCCCGCAGTGGCCCCGGCACCGCGGCCAGCTCCGCGTACGGGCCGCGCTGCACGACCCGGCCCCGGTCCAGGACGATGACCTCGTCCACGGCCCGCAGCCCCGCGAGCCGGTGCGTGATCAGCAGGGTGGTACGGCCCTCGGTGGCGGCCAGCAGATCAGCGGTGAGCGCGTCGGCGGTCGGCAGGTCGAGGTGCTCGGCGGGCTCGTCGAGCACGAGCACGGGGAAGTCGGCGAGCAGTGCCCGGGCCAGGGCGAGCCGCTGACGCTGGCCACCGGACAGCCGGGCCCCGTGCTCACCGACCAGCGTGTCCAGACCGTCGGGCAGGGTCTCGGCCCACTCCAGCAGCCGGGCTCGCGACAGCGCGTCCCGCAGCTCCTCCTCGGTGGCGTCCTTCCTGGCCAGCAGCAGGTTCTCGCGGACCGAGCTGTCGAAGAGGTGTGCGTCCTGGGCGCACAGCCCGACCAGCCGCCGTACGTCGTCGCCTGCCAGGGCGTAGGCGTCGACACCGGCGAGCGTGAAGGAGCCCGCGTCCGCGTCGAGGAAGCGCAGCAGGACGTGGGCCAGGGTCGTCTTGCCGGACCCGGACGGCCCGACCACGGCGACACGGCGCCCTTCCGTCAGCGTCAGGCCGACCGCCGTCAGCGCGTCCCGGTCCTGCCCGGCGTGGCGCGCGGCCAGCCCCTTGAGGACCACCGGGAACGGCGAGGCGGGCGCCGGCCGCGGCACCTCCGGCTCCCGCACCGGCTCCGGGGCGTCGAGCACCTCGTGCACGCGCTCGGCGCTCCTGCGCACACGCTGCCGGTACCGCACGGCGAGCGGCATCCCGAGCACGGCCTCGAAAGCGGCCAGCGGGGTGAGTACGACGACGGCCACGGCGACTCCGGCGAGCCGGCCGTCGGCGGCGGCCTGGACCCCGACGAGGGCGGCGCCCGCGACGGTCAGACCGGAGACGAGCGCGGTGAGTCCGTCACCCAGTGCCGTGGCGGTGGCGGCGCGCGAGGCGATCCGCGTGAGGGTGGCGTCGGCCCTCCGCGCCTCGGTGGTCCGCCCGGCCAGGGCGCCGGCGACGGTCAGCTCGGCGGTGCCGGTCAGCAGGTCCGTCACCCGGGTGGCGAGCACGCCCCGGGCGGGGGCGAGCCTGCGCTCGGCGCGGCGAGCCACGCTCGCCGTGACCAGTGGGACGCCGGCACCGGCCGCGAGCAGGCCGACCGCGAGGACCAGGCCCGCCTCCGGCAGCAGCCAGGCCGTGAACCCCACCGACGCGGCGGAGACGACCAGCGCGCTGCCGGCGGGCAGCAGCCAGCGCAGCCAGTAGTCCTGCAGGGCGTCGACGTCGGAGACGAGCCGGGACAGCAGGTCGCCCCGACGGCTGTGCCGCAGGCCCGCGGGCGCCAGCCGCTCCAGCCTCCGGTACACGGCGACCCGCGTGTCCGCCAGCATCCGCAGCACGGCGTCGTGCGACACGAGCCGCTCCGCGTAGCGGAACACGGCCCGCCCGATGCCGAAGGCGCGCGTGGCCGTCACCGGCACCATCAGGTACAGCACCGGGGGCTGCTCCGAAGCCCGCGAGATGAGGTACCCGGAGGTCGCCATCAGGCCCACGGCGCTGCCGAGCGCCAGGCTGCCGAGCAGCAGTGCCAGACCTAGCCGCCCGCGCCGGGCGCCGGACAGGGCACGGACCCTGGCGAGGACACCGTGACGGGCGTCCGCGGCAGGCCCGGCAGGCTCCGGGACCTCGAACGAGGCCGGGACCGAGGGACGAGGGCTTCCTTCCGGCGGGCCCGGCAGCCGACGGGTGCCGTCAAGAGCGGCGGCCGCTGCCGGCTCGTCCAGCCGTACCACCCGGTCGGCCACCTCCAGCAGCGCCGGGCGGTGGACGACCAGCAGGACCGTCCGCCCCGCCGACAGTCTGCGTACGGCGTCCACGACCTCGGCCTCGGTGGCCCCGTCCAGGGCCGCCGTCGGCTCGTCGAGCAGCAGCACCGGCCGGTCCGCGAGAAACGCCCGGGCCAGCGCGAGCCGCTGCCGCTGTCCGGCGGACAGCCCGGCCCCGTCCTCCCCGAGGACGGTCGCCGTGCCCTCGGGCAGCGCGTCCACGAACTCCAGCGCCCCCGCGTCCCGCAGTGCCCGCCGTACCGCGACGTCGTCCGCGTCGGGCCGGGCCAGCCGTACGTTCTCGGCGATGGTGCCGGCGTACAGGTGGGGGCGCTGCGGCACCCAGGAGACGCGAGCGTGCCACTCGGCCACGTCGAGGGTGGCGAGGTCGGCTCCCCCGACCCGGAGGTGTCCCCGGGTGGGAGAGACGAAGCCGAGGAGGGCGTGGAGAAGCGTCGACTTGCCCGCTCCGCTGGGGCCGACGAGCGCGACCGTCTCCCCGGGTTGAACCGTGAGGTTCACGCCCGTGACGGCGTCCGTGCCGCGTCCGGGGTAGCGGACCGTCACGTCCTCGAAGGTCAGGGCACCGTCCGCCGGAACCGGGCCGGTCCCCGACGGCGGTACGGGGCGTTCCAGCACCGAGAAGATGTCCTCGGCGGCGGCCAGTCCCTCGGCCGCCGCGTGGTACTGCGCCCCCACCTGTCGCAACGGCAGATAGGCCTCGGGCGCGAGGACCAGCACGACCAGGCCGTCGTACAGGGCCATGTCACCGTGGACCAGGCGCATCCCGATGGTGACGGCGACGAGCGCCACGGACAGCGTGGCCAGCAGTTCCAGCGCGAAGGACGACAGGAAGGCGATCCGCAGCGTCCGCATGGTCGCCTGGCGGTACTCGCCGGTGATGCGTCTGATCGACTCGGCCTGCGCCCTGGCCCGGCCGAAGACCTTCAGTGTGGGCAGGCCGGCGACCACGTCGAGGAAGTGTCCGGACAGGCGCGACAGCAGCCGCCACTGGCGGTCCATCCGGGACTGGGTGGCCCAGCCGATCAGCATCATGAAGATCGGGATGAGCGGCAGGGTGCCGACGATGATGACCGCCGAGACCCAGTCCTCGGTGACGATGCGGGCCAGCACCGCCACGGGCACGACCACCGCGAGGCCCAGCTGTGGCAGATAGCGCGAGAAGTAGTCGTCGAGGGCGTCGACCCCCCGGGTGGCCAGAGCGACCAGCGAGCCGGTGCGCTGACCGCTCAGCCAGCCGGGTCCGAGCGCACCGGCACGGTCCAGCAGCCGGCCCCGCAGCTCCGACTTCACCGCCGCGCTCGCCCGGTGCGCTGCCAGTTCGGTGAGCCAGCCGACCAGGGCCCGCCCGCAGGCCACGGCTACCAGCAGCAGCAGCGGAGTACGCAGACCGGTGACCGGCGTGCCGTGCTGGAAGGCGCCCACTACCACCTCGGCGATCAGCATCGCCTGCGCGACGAGCAGACCGGCCCCGACGGCGCCCAGGGCGACGACCGCCGCCAGGAACAAGCGGGTGGCGCGCGCGTACCTCAGAAGACGTGGGTCGATGGGTTTCACGTGAAACAGGCCTCCCTGCCCCAGAGGTGCGTTTCACGTGAAACGCACCCCGACGGACTCAGTGCGCGACGTCGGCGAGGTGCTGGGTGCCGATGCGCTTGCGGAACACCCAGTACGTCCAGCCCTGGTAGAGCAGGACGACCGGCGTGGCGATCACGGCCAGCCAGGTCATGATCTTCAGCGTGTAGGCACTGGACGAGGCGTTGGTGACGGTGAGGCTCCAGTCCGCGTTCAGCGTGGAGGGCATGACGTTCGGGAAGAGCGTCAGGAAGAGCATCGCCACCGCGGCCACGATGGTGACGCCGGACAGCGCGAACGCCCAGCCCTCTCGCCCGGCCTGGTTCGCCGTCAGCGCGGCGACCAGAGCGGCGACGGCCACCACGAGGGCGACCAGGCTCTTGGCGTCTCCGCTGTCCGCCTGCGTCCAGATCAGGAAGGCCAGGGCCAGCACGGCCGTGACCAGGCCGACCCGCAGCGCCAGGGTCCGGGCGCGCTCACGGATCTCGCCGACGGTCTTGAGCGCGGTGAACACCGTGCCGTGGAAGGTGAACAGCGTCAGCGTCACCAGGCCGCCGAGGAGGGCGTACGGGTTGAGCAGGTCCCAGAGCGAACCGACGTACTCCAGGTCCCGGTCGATCTTCACCCCGTGGACGATGTTGCCGAAGACGACGCCCCACAGGAACGCGGGGATCAGCGAGGTCCAGAAGATCGCTGTCTCCCAGTTGCGCTGCCACCTCTCCTCGGGCCGCTTCACGCGGTACTCGAAGGCGACCCCCCGGACGATCAGGCAGACCAGGATGACCAGCAGGGGCAGGTAGAACCCGGAGAAGAGGGTGGCGTACCACTCGGGGAAGGCGGCGAAGGTGGCGCCACCGGCCGTGAGCAGCCAGACCTCGTTGCCGTCCCACACGGGGCCGATGGTGTTGATCAGCACCCGCTTCTCGGCGCGGTCGCGGGCGAGCAGCTTGGTGAGCACACCGACCCCGAAGTCGAAGCCCTCCAGGAAGAAGTAGCCGGTCCACAGGACGGCGATCAGGACGAACCAGACGTCGTGCAGTTCCATGACTGTGCAGCTCCCTCGGCCTAGTACGAGAAGGCCATCGGCTTGTCGGCGTCACTGCGATCGCCGCCGACCTTCGTGGGCGGATTGAGGTCGGCCTCGGTCAGCTCGGGCGGTCCCGCCTTCACGTACTTCGCGAGGAGCCGGACCTCGATGACGGCCAGGACGGCGTACAGCAGGGTGAAGACGGACATCGAGATGACGACCTCGGCGGTGGAGACACCGGGGGAGACCGCGTCTCGGGTCTGCATCACGCCGTAGACCACCCAGGGCTGGCGGCCCATCTCCGTGAAGATCCAGCCCCACGAGTTGGCGATCAGCGGGAACGCCATCGTCCACACCGCCAGCAGCCAGTACATCCGGGAGAGCCTCGACCCGAGCGGCTTCTTCAGCAGCACCAGACGCGGGACCTCGTCCTCCCCGGTGCGCAGCGCCGGTGGCAGCAGGAACCTCTTCCGTGTCAGCCACAGGCCCAGCAGACCCAGCGAGAAGGACGCCATGCCGAAGCCGATCATCCAGCGGAAGCCCCAGTAGGCGACGGGGACGATGGGCTTGTAGTCGCCGGGCCCGAACTTCTCCTGGAGCGCCTTGTTGGTGTCGTGGATACCGGGCACGTAGGACTCGAAGTCGCTGTGCGCGAGGAAGGACAGCAGGCCGGGGATCTCCAGGGCGACCGTGTTGTGCCCCTTGTCCACGTCCCCGTAGGCGAAGACGGAGAACGGCGCCGGCTGCTCGCCGTCCCACAGGGCCTCGGCGGCGGCCATCTTCATCGGCTGCTGCTCGTACATGACCTTGCCGAGGGTGTCTCCGCTGACCGCGGTGAGCAGTCCGCCGACCGCCAGGGTCACCAGGCCGAGCCGGAGCGAGGTCCGCATCACCGTGATGTGCCGCTTGCGCATCAGGTGGAAGGCGGCGATGCCGACCATGAAGGCGCCGCCCGTGAGGAAGGCCGCCGAGAAGCTGTGGAAGACCTGGTTGAGCGTGGTGTTCTGGGTGAGGACCTGCCAGAAGTCGGTGAGTTCGGCGCGGCCCTTGTCCTCGTTGATCCGGTAGCCGACGGGGTGCTGCATCCAGGAGTTGGCCGCGAGGATGAAGTACGCGGACAGCAGGGTGCCGATCGAGACCATCCATATGCAGGCCAGGTGGATCTTCTTGGGCAGCTTGTCCCAGCCGAAGATCCACAGACCGATGAAGGTGGACTCGAAGAAGAAGGCGATCAGCGCCTCGAAGGCGAGCGGAGCGCCGAAGACGTCACCGACGAAGCGGGAGTAGTCCGACCAGTTCATGCCGAACTGGAACTCCTGCACGATGCCGGTGACGACACCCATCGCGATGTTGATCAGGAAGAGCTTGCCCCAGAACTTGGTCGCCTTGAGGTACTTCTCCTTCTCCGTGCGGACCCAGGCGGTCTGCAGTCCGGCCGTGAGGGCGGCCAGCGAAATCGTCAACGGGACGAACAGGAAGTGGTAGACGGTCGTGATGCCGAACTGCCATCGCGCCAGCGTCTCCGGCGCCAGAGCCAGGTCCACGTCGTCACTCTCCTTACCCTCGCCACATCGCCGTGGTCAGCGGCGCTTTGAGCGTGTTTGTCACACCCATCGTGGGCGCAACCGGGACACGCTTGTGAACGCGTTCACATTCACAAGCAATTATGACCTACTGCTTTTCGACACCGGAAGGGGGGTCCCCTGTGACGTCAACCCCTTGGCATGGTCTTCAACATATTGTTGAATCCACGGCATGCGGATACGGATCTCATGGCACGCGGGACACCTCACCGCGGCACTCGACGACACCCCGACCACACAGATGCTGCTCAAGGCGCTGCCACTCACTGCCTCCGCCCACACCTGGGGCGAGGAGGTGTACTTCGACACAGGCGTGTCCGTTCCACGTGAAACGGACGCCCGTCAGGTCGTCGAACCGGGCACGGTCGCCTTCTGGACCGACGGGGACGCCCTGGCCCTCCCCTACGGCCCGACGCCGATCTCGCGGGGCGACGAGTGCCGCCTCGCGAGTCCGTGCAACGTCATGGGCCGTCTCGAAGGCGAGCCGCGTCTCCTGGCGACGGTGCGCGACGGCGACCCGGTCCGCGTCGAACGCGTCGACGGCTGACCACGGCTCCTTGCCGGCCTACAGCTCCTTGCGGAACTCCTCCGACACCTTCAGGAAGATGTCGTTCGCCTCGCTCTCGCCGATCGTCACGCGTACGCCCTCACCCGCGAAGGGCCGGACGACCACGCCGGCCTGTTCGCAGACGTTCGCGAAGGCGAGCGTGCGCTCCCCCAGCCGCAGCCAGACGAAGTTGGCCTGGCTCTCCGGCACGGTCCAGCCCTGCGCACCCAGCGCGTCGGCCACCCGGGTGCGCTCGCACACCAGTGAGCCGACCCGCCCGATCAGCTCGTCCTCGGCACGCAGCGAGGCGATCGCCGCCTCCTGGGCGATCTGACTGACCCCGAAGGGCACCGCCGTCTTGCGCAACGCCGCAGCCACCGGTTCGTGCGCGATCGCGAACCCGACGCGCAGGCCGGCCAGCCCGTAGGCCTTGGAGAAGGTGCGCAGCACGCAGACGTTGGGCCGCTCACGGTAGAACTCGACGCCGTCCGGGACCTCGGGGTCGCGGATGAACTCGCGGTAGGCCTCGTCCAGGACCACCAGCACATCGCTCGGCACCCGGTCCAGGAACCGCTCCAGCTCGGCCCGCCGTACCACCGTGCCCGTCGGGTTGTTGGGGTTGCAGACGAAGATCAGCCGGGTCCGGTCGGTGATCGCGTCCGCCATCGCGTCCAGGTCGTGCACCTCGCCCGGCGTCAGCGGCACCTGCACGGACGTCGCACCGCTGATCTGCGTGATGATCGGGTACGCCTCGAAGGAGCGCCAGGCGTAGATCACCTCGTCGCCGGGGCCCGAGGTCGCCTGGATCAGCTGCTGGGCCACTCCGACCGAACCGGTACCGGTGGCCAGGTGGGACAGCGGCACGCCGAAGCGGTCCGACAGCTCGGCCATCAGCGCCGTGCAGGCCATGTCGGGATACCGGTTGAAGGAGGAGGCGGCGGCCGTCACCGTCTCCATCACCCCCGGCAGGGGCGGATACGGATTCTCGTTGGAGGACAGCTTGTAGGCCACCGGACCGTCGGCCGCGGCGGGCTTGCCCGGCCTGTAGGTGGGAATCCCCTCCAGCTCGGCGCGCAGCCTGGGGTTCTTCTCGCTCACCGCAGTCCTCCTCGTGACCACCACCGGCATCGAATACTCCTCACCTTAAGAGGATTCGCCGCCGCTGCGTATAGGTGGACCGGACCTCGTCCGGGTGCGACCAGGTCTCGTCCGTCACACGGGCATCAGGGGCATCAGAGCACGAAGGCGCACGATTCGGGGGGCGCGCCGCACATATATCTACGCGCCGGTGGCTCGCGCCGTGGCGCGCGTCCCTCGTGCAGGTGAGTTGAGACCTCTTCGCAACATCCGCCACCCCGCAGGCCCTCACTGGTCAACACGTCAGCTAATGGGATGAGAACCACCAACTAGCTTTCATTCCAAGGGCGTTCGCGCTTAATGATCATGCAAAAACGTGACTGTCAACGCGTGCATATGCGTCCGCGCTACCCCACCCGATGAGCCCTACTATCGGCTCGCCATGACAGCAGCAGGGAAGCACCAGGTGAGCCGCGCGGAAACCTCACGTCGAGGCAACCGGCCGGGTCGGGCGGGCATCAGGGACGTGGCCGCCGCCGCCGGAGTATCCATCACTACCGTCTCCGACGCCCTCAACGGCAAGGGCCGACTCCCGGATGCCACCCGGCGCCATGTGCGCGAGGTCGCCGACCGTCTGGGCTACCGGCCCTCGGCCGCCGCCCGCACGCTCCGCACCGGCAAGTCCGGGCTGATCGGCCTGACCGTGACGACGTACGGGGATGAACCTTTCACCTTCACCGAGTTCGCGTACTTCGCGGAGATGGCGCGCGCCGCCACGTCCGCCGCGCTCGCCCGCGGGTACGCCCTCGTCATCCTCCCGGCGACCTCCCGTCACGACGTGTGGTCCAACGTCGCGCTCGACGGCACGGTCGTCATCGACCCCTCGGACCACGATCCGGTCGTCAGCGAACTGGTCCGCCAGGGGCTGCCCGTCGTGTCCGACGGCCGCCCGGGCGGCTCGCTGCCGGTCACCGCTTGGGTCGACAACGACCACGAGGCGGCGGTGCTCGGCATCCTCGACCACCTCGCCGACGCCGGCGCCCGCAGGATCGGCCTGCTCACCGGCACCACGACCGACACGTACACCCACCTGTCGACCACCGCCTACCTGCGCTGGTGCGAGCGGGTCGGCCAGGATCCGGTCTACGAGGCCTATCCGGCGCACGATCCGTGCGCCGGCGCGGTCGCCGCCGACCGGCTGCTCGCCCGGCCCGACCGGCCCGACGCCGTCTACGGCCTGTTCGACCCGAACGGCACCGACCTGCTCGCCGCCGCCCGCCGATACGGGCTGCGCGTCCCCGAGGACCTGCTGCTGGTCTGCTGCAGCGAGTCCACCGGGTACGCGAGTACGGAGCCGCCGATCACCACCCTGTCGCTGAAACCCCGCCGCATCGGCACCGCCGTGATCCAGGTCCTCATCGACGCGATCGAGGGGCTGCACTCCGACCAGCCGGTCGAGCAGGTGATACCGACCGAACTGATCGTGCGTACGTCGTCGCAGCGACGGCCACCGCGTACGACGGTCAGCCCTCCGCGGTCGCCGGAGGGCGAGTAGGGCCGCCCGGTCCCGCGGCACGCACGGCGGCCGGGTCACCGGCCGGGTGGGACGCGGCCGCGCGGCCGCGCGGACTCCGGGACTCCGGGACTCCGGGACTCCGGGACTCCGGGACTCCGGGACTCCGGGACTCCGGGACGAGTATCGATCGCCGGGGTGCGAGAGGCGAGGAGCGGGACGCGAGGCCGGCGGCCGACAGCGGCGCCGTGCGCTCGGCCCCGCCCGGCCGAGGCACCCCTGGGCCGGCCGCGAACCGCGCACGGCGTGGCCCGACCGGAACGGCACGTACCGAAGGACGCCATGCACGAACAGGCGGCCGGCGCGGAGTGACGGCACGCGCGGAGTGACGGCACGGCCGGAGTGACGGCCCCAGGCGGACGGTGACGGCGCGGGCGGACGGTGACGGCCTAGGACGGGCGAGGCATAGGACGGCGAAACAGGGCGGCGAAGGCCACACCCGACACGTCCGTCACGGCATTGGACCGTGGTGACGGACGGGCGAAGCCAGGCCCAAACGGGGCGAAAGCCGCGGCGAAACGGAGTCCTGTCCTGATTCACCACCCCTGGGTCATCACACAGCGCGATCCGCATTCCTATGATGGGCCCACACACCGCGGGCCGCTGCGACCAGGCAGTCCGAAGCGGTGCAGATGCGGCGCGATGGTGGAGGGGTCGATGACTCAGGGGGCCGGTCAGGGACCCGAGGTGGAGCGGACGGCGACGGTGCGCGACTTCCGGGTGCCCGCGTACGTCCACGAGACCGCTCCGTACGCTGCCCCCGGCATGCACACGGGCGAGTCCGCCCCACCCTCCGAGGAGCGGCTCGAAGCTGCCGTGCCCGAGGGTTACACGCCCACGCAGCGCGATCTGCCCGTCATCCGCCGGGGCGACACGGTCCAGGTCGCGGTCGATCCCGAGCCGATCACGGTGCAGCCGCCGGCCACCCGCCAGGGCCCCCTGTTCGTCGTCGGCGACGTGCACGGCTACCTCGACGAGCTGTTGGCCGCCCTGCGGGAGAAGGGCCTCGTCGACGACGCCGGCCAGTGGTGCGCGGGCACCTCCCGGCTGTGGTTCCTCGGCGACTTCACCGACCGCGGCCCGGACGGCATCGGCGTCATCGACCTGGTGATGCGGCTGTCCGCGGAGGCCGCCGCGGCCGGCGGCTACTGCAAGGCCCTGATGGGCAACCACGAGCTGCTGCTGCTCGGCGCCAAGCGGTTCGGCGACACCCCCGTCAACTCCGGTGCGGGCACCGCCACCTTCCAGGCCGCCTGGCTGCTGAACGGCGGGCAGAAGACCGACATGGACCGCCTTCAGGATCACCACCTGCAGTGGATGGCCCGTCTCGACGCCATGGAAGAGGTCGACGACCACCTGCTGGTCCACTCGGACGCCACCACCTACCTCGACTACGGCCGCTCCATCGAAGAGGTGAACGACACCGTTCGCGAGACGCTCACGCGCAACGACGCGGAGGAGGTGTGGGACCTGTTCCGCAAGCTCACCAAGCGCTTCTCCTTCCGGGACGAGGGCGGCGCCGACGCCGTGCGCTCACTGCTGGATACGTACGGCGGCACCCGGATCGTTCACGGCCACAGCCCCATCCCCTACCTGCTGGGCGAAGTCGGCTCCGAGGACGGCGAGGACGACACCCGCACGGTGGTCGAGGGACCGCACGTCTACGCGGACGGCCTGGCCATCGCGATGGACGGCGGCGTCACCATGGCCGGAAAGCTGCTGGTCCAGCAACTTCCACTGGGCGCCTGACCGTTCGTCCGACGGGCTCTTGGGCTGCGCCGTCCGTACAGAGCGGCACCCAATTTCCGGAAACCCCCTGTCACCCTCCACCGTCACCGCTCTACCATCGGCTTATCCGTAGCAGGCTCCCCTCCGTTTCTGCCCGACGGCTCGTTGGCATGCGAGCCCCAAGCCCTACGGAGCATCGGGGGATGCACATGAACAGCGTTCCGCAGCATCTGTCGAACGAGGACCGCCAAGAGTACGTGCGGGTCCTCGACGAGGCGCTGCGCTCCGCACCACACCGCCCGGAGCTGGCCGCCGTCGGTCAGCGGCTCAACTCCGAACAACTGCGCACCATGGCCCTCAACGCCACTGCCCTCATCACGGCGGCGGCCACGACCGAGTACCAGCACTACGTGAAGGTCCGCGAGGAGCTGCGCCGCCCGGCGCCCGCGGACGCTGCGTCCGCCCCGCACGAACCCGGCTCCGAGGAGCAGGACTCGGGAGCGGTGGGACTCGCCGCCACCGTGGGCGAGATGGCCGAGGCGACCGGTGCGGGGGCCGTCGCCGTCGTCGCCGTCCTGGCACCGGTCCTGGCCGGCACCGCCGCGGCGATCTTCCTGCTGGTCGGATACATCCTGAGGGTGCTCGACCCGGAGCAGGCCTTCGCCCGGACCATGCTCACCACGGGATGGGTGTTCGGCGCCGTCACCGCGGTGGCGATCCTGGTCGCCGCGGTGGGGCTCCTGCTCACCGCGCTGCGCAACCGCCCCTCCGCCGAGTCCGGTTTCTACACCGCGCGCGACGAGGAGGTGGCCCGGGCCAGGGCCGCCTGGCACGAGGCTCTGCTGGAGCGCGGCATCCTGCCGTTCCTGCAGGAGGCACTCGCCGACCCGGGAGCGGCGGCCCTGGATCGAGCCGGTCCGGCCGCTCCGCGCAGCCGCATGCCGCACCTCGGCTACGGCCGACCCGGGTTCACCAGCCCCGACGGCGGCCCCGACGCGGGTCCGCGTCCGAGCTACTCGAGTCCGGACTACAGCAGTCCGGACTTCGGCGGCCCGGACCACCGGCCCGAGTAGCCACCGGCACGGGCGGGCAGCGGTTCAGAGGATGCCCGCCCGGCCGGCGGCAGTGATCCAGGACGGGAACTCGGACAGCAGCCGGTCGTACAGCTCCGGGTCCGGTACGGTGCCGATGTCGTCGACGGCGAAGAAGCCCGCGTTGTCGACGCGACGGCCCGGCAGGGTGTCGAACCGCTCCAGCACCCCGTAGTTGGAGCGCCCGAGCCCCACGAACTGCCAGAAGACGGGTTCCTCCACGGCCTCCCGCAGCTCCCGCTCGATCTCGGCGTCGCGGTAGACACCGCCGTCGGAGAAGAACAGCACCAGCGTCGGGACCGGCGCCGGATGCTCCCGGACGAAGGCGCGGACCTCGGCGATCACCTTCTGCTCCTCGTTCTGGATGCCGACCGCCCGCATGTCCACCTGCTCGGGGTGCAGCCCCTTCTTCCTGCCCCGGCGGAACAGGCTGATCTCCCCCACCCGCACGTGCAGCCGCAGCCACTCGGGCAGCTCGCCCAGGCGCAGGTCGGGCAGCCGGGCCGGGTTCGAGGCGAAGGTCCACGCCTGCATCTCCCCGTCGTCGTCCAACTGCGCGGCGACGGCGGCCATCCGCTCCACCACGTCCGCGACGACGCCCTTGGAGTAGAGGAACGACATGGAGCCGGAGGCGTCCAGGACGAGGACGACCCGCGCGGTGGCACCGGCCGCCCCGTGCTTGCTCAGGCTGACCGCGACCTGCTCCTTGCGCAGGGACAGCCGCTTGCGCATGTCCACGGGAAGCCGGTCCTCGCCCTTGGTGAAACGAGGGCCGGCGGAAGCCGGCGCCGCGGCCTGCGGCACGAGCGGCGGTACGGCCGGCGGTACGGGCGGCCGCGACGGAACGGGGGGTGGTACGGGCGTGGCGGGTGGCGTCGACGGCAGGGGAGCCGGCGGGACCGAGGCCGGAGCCGGGGTCGGGGCGGCGGCCGGGGCGGAGCCCGCCGCCGGGGGAGCGTCGTCCACGGTGATGCCGAAGTCGGTGGCCAGCCCCGCGAGCCCGGCGGCGTACCCCTGCCCGACCGCGCGGAACTTCCACGCCCCCTGGCGCCGGTACAGCTCCCCGGCGACCAGTGCGATCTCCGGCCCGGCGGTGATGTCGAACCGGGCCAGCTCGGTGCCCGTCCCTGCGTCCAGCAGCCGCAGCGACAGCCCGGGGACCCGGCCGAACGTCCCGCCGTCCGCCGAGGCGCACAGGACGATGCGCTCGACGGCCATCTCCACCGCGCGCAGGTTCACCTCCACGGCGTCGCCCGTGGTCCCCGCAACCGCGCCGGGGACGCCGTGCCTGCCCAGGTGCCGCACGGAGCCGGACGTGTGACGGGGCTGGTTGTAGAAGACGAAGTCCCCGTCGTCCCGCACCCGTCCGGCCGAGGTGAGCAGCAATGCGGAGGCGTCGACCTCGGGTACGCCCGCCCCGGCGGACCACACCAGTTCGACGCGCACCGCGGGGGAGTCGACGGCGACGTTGGCACCCTTGCTCAGTGAGGTGGCTGTCATGCGTCCAGTCTGCCGAGCGGGACCCCTCGACGGGGAGAGGGCCGGCCCTGCCGTCTGCCCCCTCCCCGCGCCCGTGGGTCAGTCCGCGATCGGCAGGTACACGCGGTTGCCCGCCGCCGCGAACTCCTTCGACTTCTGTTCCATGCCCTCCTCGATCTCGCCCCGGCTGCTCCCGTGCTCCCGGCGAATGTCCTGCGAGATCTTCATCGAACAGAACTTGGGCCCGCACATCGAGCAGAAATGGGCCGTCTTCGCGGGCTCGGCCGGCAGCGTCTCGTCGTGGAACTCCCGTGCCGTGTCCGGGTCGAGGGCCAGGTTGAACTGGTCCTCCCACCGGAACTCGAACCGGGCGTCGGACAGCGCGTCGTCCCACTCCTGTGCACCTGGGTGACCCTTGGCGAGGTCGGCGGCATGGGCGGCGATCTTGTAGGTGATGACGCCGGTCTTGACGTCGTCACGGTTGGGCAGGCCCAGGTGTTCCTTGGGCGTGACGTAGCAGAGCATGGCCGTGCCCCACCAGGCGATCATCGCGGCACCGATGCCGGAGGTGATGTGGTCGTACGCCGGCGCGACGTCCGTCGTCAGCGGGCCGAGCGTATAGAACGGAGCTTCATCGCAGATCTCCTGCTGAAGGTCGATGTTCTCCTTGATCTTGTGCATCGGGACATGTCCCGGGCCCTCGATCATGGTCTGTACGTTGCAACGCTTGGCGATCCGGTTGAGTTCCCCGAGGGTGCGCAACTCGGCGAACTGCGCTTCGTCGTTGGCGTCGGCGATCGACCCCGGACGCAGGCCGTCGCCGAGGGAGTACGTGACGTCGTACGCGGCGAGGATCTCGCAGAGTTCCTCGAAGTTCTCGTACAGGAAGGACTCCTTGTGGTGCGCCAGGCACCACGCCGCCATGATCGACCCGCCGCGCGAGACGATGCCGGTCTTGCGGTTCGCGGTCAGGGGTACGTACGGCAGGCGCACGCCCGCGTGGACCGTCATGTAGTCCACGCCCTGCTCGGCCTGTTCGATCACGGTGTCCTTGTAGATCTCCCAGGTCAGCTCCTCGGCCCGGCCGTCGACCTTCTCCAGGGCCTGGTAGAGCGGCACGGTCCCGATCGGGACGGGGGAGTTGCGCAGGACCCACTCGCGGGTGGTGTGGATGTTGCGGCCGGTGGAGAGGTCCATGACCGTGTCGGCTCCCCACCGGGTCGCCCAGGTCATCTTGTCGACCTCCTCTTCGATGGAGGAGGTCACCGCCGAGTTGCCGATGTTGGCGTTCACCTTCACCAGGAACCGCTTGCCGATGATCATCGGCTCGATCTCGGGGTGGTTGACGTTGGCGGGCAGTACGGCACGTCCCGCGGCGATCTCCTCGCGCACCACTTCGGGCGACACGTTCTCCCGGACGGCCACGTACTCCATCTCCGGGGTGATCTCGCCCCGTCGTGCGTACGCGAGCTGCGTCACGGCGCTGCCGTCCCGGCCCCGACGCGGCTGACGCGGGCGGCCGGGGAAGACGGCGTCGAGGTTGCGCAGGCCGCCGCGGGGCGACGTGTGCTTGATCCCGTCGTCCTCGGGACGTACGGGACGGCCCGCGTACTCCTCGGTGTCGCCGCGGGCGATGATCCAGTTCTCCCGCAGCGGCGCCAGTCCCCTGCGGACATCGGTGTCGACGAGTGGGTCGGTGTACGGGCCCGAGGTGTCGTACAACGTGACCGACTGTCCGTTGGTGAGGTGCACCTGACGGACCGGCACCCGCAGGTCGGGGCGCGAGCCCTCGACGTACGCCTTGTGCCAGCCGATGGACTTCCCGGCCTCCGTGGTCTCCACGGCGTCCTTCTGGACGGAATTCTGCGTGGAGTTCTGCGTGGAGCTCTGTGCGGAGGCAGGCGTGCGTGCGTCCTTGATGGTCATGAGACCTACTCCCTACGCCGGCATTACCCGGTAACAGGTTCGGCGGTCGACGCAGCGGCTTCCGTCTGTCGACGTTCCGTGGGACACGTCACCCGGCTTCGGTGACGTTTCCCGTGAAACATCGCTGGGACGGAGGTCAGCGCCCTCTCAGCCCGGTGCTCCGAGCTCCCGCGTGTACAAAGGTGCCCCCACGCTAGCGCCCATCCGGGCGCGGTGAACAGAGGGCCCCCCTCGTTCTTGCGATGATCGGGCGGTGACCACACCGCAGCGACCCCCCTTTCCGCCGCGCCGGCCCCGCCGCGGACCGAACGCCGCAGAGGGCGACGGCCAGGCAACCGGGCCCGTCCCCGTCGCCACCCACGCCGCGAACGACGGCAGACAGGTCGCCGGTCAGGGGCATGGGCCCGGGCAGGCACATGGGCACGAGGCTGAGGACAGCGACCACGGTTCTGGTGGCCACGGCGCGGGCGGTGGACACGGCGCCGGTGGTGGGCACGGGCACTCGCACGCGCACAGTCATGGACCCGCGGCGCCCGTCTCGCGGCACCTGCGCAAGGTCATCGCCGCGATCCTGATTCCCTTCGCCGCCGCCGTACTGGTCGGGCTCGCGGTGCTGTGGCCGGGCGGCGCGCCGGCCCACGAGCGCACGGGGGTCGGTTTCGACCGGCAGACGCAGCAGGCCACCGTCACCAAGGTGGTCGAACTGAGCTGCCAGTCCGCCAACGCTCCGGGCGGCACCCCGACCGGCGACACATCCACCGCCGAGGGTTCCTCGGCGGTGCAGCAGGCGAAGGGCGAGTGCAAGCGGGCGACCGTCCGTGTCGACACCGGCGACGACAAGGGCCGTACGTTCGAGGAGATCGTGCAGCCGGACCAGACACGGCAGTTGCACGAGGGCCAGGAGGTGGTGGTCGCCTACGAACCCTCCGCGCCCAAGGATCTGCAGTACTCGGTGACGGACGTCAACCGCCGTCTCCCCCTGGCACTGCTCGCCGGCATCTTCGCGCTCGCCGTCGTGGCCGTCGGACGGATGCGCGGCCTCATGGCGCTGGTCTCGCTGGCCATCAGCTTCCTCCTGCTGAACTTCTTCATCCTGCCCGCCGTCCTCCAGGGCTCGAACCCCTTGGTCGTGGCGGTGATCGGATCCAGCGCGATCATGCTGATCGCGCTCTACCTGTGCCACGGGCTGTCGGCCCGCACGTCGGTGGCGGTGCTGGGCACCCTGATCTCGCTGCTGCTCATCGGCATGCTCGGCTCCCTGTTCATCGGCTGGGCCGCGCTCACCGGCAACACGGACGACAACACCGGCCTCATCCACGGCCTGTACCCGTCGATCGACATGAGCGGCCTGCTGCTGGCCGGGGTCATCATCGGATCGCTCGGCGTCCTCGACGACGTGACGGTCACCCAGACGTCCGCGGTCTGGGAACTGCACGAAGCCAACCCGGCCATGGGATGGCGCGGCCTGTACCGCGCGGGCATCCGCATCGGCCGCGACCACATCGCCTCGGTGGTGAACACGCTCGTCCTCGCCTACGCCGGCGCCGCGCTGCCCCTGCTGCTGCTGTTCTCGATCGCGCAGAGCGGGGTGGGGACCGTCGCCAACAGCGAGCTGGTCGCCGAGGAGATCGTGCGGACGCTGGTCGGCTCGATCGGCCTGGTGGCGTCCGTGCCGGTCACCACGGCCCTCGCCGCCCTGGTCGTGGCGGCGGACCGGCCGGCCCGGGCGGCGGTGGCGGGAGCGGGCGGTAGTGCACCGGTGCGGGGCGGGCGGGGCCGTCGTCGTAAGCGCTGACCCGCCCGGTGAAGCGTTACGCCACCGCCGCGGGGTTGCGGTAACGGTTCAGCCCGCGCTCTGTTCCTCGGCCAGGATGCGGTCCAGGGCCTCGTCGAGGTGACTGTCGAAGTCGGCGAGCGCCCCTTCCTGTCCCAGCGGCACCAGCTTGTCGGTGCGGTCGAGGAAGGCCACGAGGGGCGCGGCCGAGGAACGGAACAGGGCCTGGTCGCTGCCGACCTGAAGCCGGATCAGCACCTCGGCCAGCGGTTCCGGATCGACCGGCGCGATGCGCACGTCCCCGTCACCGCACGGTCGGCCCACCCCGTCGACCAGCAACTCCCGGCCGAAGGCCCAGGTCACCGGTGCGTCACCGGGCAGATGGAAGGTCAGGCGCACGGCATAGGGATCATGGCTCTCGTAGCGCAGCTCCACCGGAATGCGGAAAGAGAGCTCCTCGGACACGAGAAAGCTCATCATGACCTCTGCCTGTACGGACTCGCCCATTCGCCTACCCCGTCATTCGCCGTCGACCTGTCCGGGAATCAAACCTCTAACACTGGTGGCATCTTGCTCAACGTACACACCAGATCACAAGGAGTGAGTTTTCAGATACTGATAGAGAGGGCGAGCGAGCCCAGACGCCGGCCCACCTCGGTCTGCAGCCGCTGTGCCGCGGGCAGCAGCCGGTCGGCCTGCTGAAGGGGCAGTGAGATGGCCATCGTCGCGGCCGTGGTGCCGACGGTGATCGGGATCGCCGCGCAGACCGTCCCCAGCGCGTACTCCTGGCGCTCGGTCACCGGCGTCATCCGGCGCATGCGCTCCAGCCGCCTCAGCAGGCTGTGGCTGTCGCGCACCGTGTACGGCGTGAGCGGCTGCACCGGGTAGCGGTCCAGGTGGTCGCGGCGTGCGTCCTCGTCGAGCTGGGAGAGCAGACACTGCCCGATGGCGTGCGCGTGTCCCGTCTCGCGGAAGTCCGCCCACTCCTCGACCGCCGGATTGCCCGGGGTGTCGGAGACGCACATGACGTCGATCTCGCCGTCCCGGTACATGGCGTAGTACACGGGGACGCCGATCGCGTCGCGCCAGTGCGCCATGGTGTCGACCACTGTGCTGCGACGTTTCTGCTCGGCGCCGCTGCCGCTCAGCCGCTCGGCGGCCTCGCCGAGGAAGAACAGCCCCTTCTCCCGGCGCAGATAGCCCTCGTGCACCAGGGTCCGCAGAAGGTGGTAGGCCGTGGGCAGCGCCAGTCCCGTCTCGCGGGCCAGTTGTTTGGCGGGGGCTCCGTACGGGTGCTCGGCGACGCACTCGAGCAGGCGCATCGCTCGCTGAACGGAGCCGATCAGAGTCACGGAAGGCGGGTCGGCCGAGGACGGCGCGGGGGATGTCCGTGGCGTCGATCGGGGCTGCACGGGGAGGGCGTGCAGCTGAGCGAATGCGGTGTCAGCCGTGGCCAAGGGTCACTTCCGGGACGCGAGGTGGCGGTCCGTGCGGAGAACACGGGTGGGGGTGTACGCCGTTCGCGGGGTCGCCCCCGCGTGGAGTTCCGGACTCTAATCGCCGGTCACCGCTCACCGACGGCCCGCCCGGGAAACTTCCCTCGCCCGAGGGAACCGGTGGTTTCTGTTACCGCCACCGGTGCCCCACCTCGCTCACCAGTCGCTGCGCGACGAGGAGCTGGACATGAACTTGCGTACGACGTAGATCAGTCCGCCGACGAGCGCGACGAAGATCAGCAGCTTGAACAGCAGACCGATCACGAATCCGACCACGCTGGCGATCAGCCCGCCGAACACGACCAGGGCGATGACCGGCACCGCGACCCACTTCACCCACCACGGCAGTCCCGTGAAGATCTCTCGCATCGCCGTTGCCCTTACCTTTCGGGGAATCCTGGGAGTCCTCTGACGTCCTGCACCCGATGCTAGGGCCGCGGGCGCCACAGCAGGGGCCTCGCATCCCTTGTCTCCCCCTGACCGATCCCCTAGGGAACCCCGAGGTCGTCCTCAGCTCTCCGGCGGAGAGAAGACCACCAGAACCCGCAGGTCCTCGCTGATGTGATGGAACTTGTGGGCCACCCCGGCCGGCACGTAGACCACGCTGCCGCGGGCGACCTGGGTGGTCTCCATGCCCACGGTGATCGCGGCCCGTCCGCTCACCACGAAGTACACCTCGTCCTGTGCGTGCGGCTGCTGCGGATCGCTCGTCCCCGCGTCGAGGGCGTACAGGCCGACCGACATGTTCCGCTCCCGCAGGAACTGCAGGTAGGCACCGTCGTTGGCGGCGCGCTCCGCCTCCAGTTCGTCCAGCCGGAATGCCTTCATCGCCTCGTCCGCCCCTGCCTCACCGTTCGGGTCCGATCACGTCTGTCACGATCAGACACATGAAGAATTTCCTAGTCAAGACGATCGCCAACGCGGGCGCCCTCGCGGTCGCCGTGTGGCTGCTCGACAAGATCACCCTCACCGGGGGCAGCACCGGCGAGAAGGCCGTCACCCTGATCGTGGTCGCTCTGGTCTTCGGCCTGGTCAACATGGTGGTGAAGCCGATCGTGCAGGTGCTGACCTTCCCGCTGTTCATCCTGACCCTCGGTCTGTTCACCCTCGTGGTCAACGCGCTGATGCTGTTGCTCACGTCCTGGGTGGCGGACAAGCTCGACCTGAGTTTCCACGTCGACGGGTTCTGGACCGCCGTCCTGGGCGCACTGATCATCTCGATCGTCTCCTGGGCCCTCAACGCTTTCCTGCCCGACGGGGACTGATCCGGATGACCTACCGCGTCTGCTTCGTCTGCACGGGCAACATCTGCCGGTCCCCGATGGCCGAAGCCGTCTTCCGCGCGCGCGTGGCGGACGCGGGACTCGACGACCTGGTCGAGGCCGACAGCGCCGGTACCGGGGGCTGGCACGAGGGTGAGGGCGCCGACCCGCGCACCGTGGCCGTCCTGGCCGAGAACGGCTACGGTCTCGACCACACGGCACGCCAGTTCCAGCAGTCCTGGTTCTCCCGCCTCGACCTCGTCGTCGCCCTCGACGCCGGACACCTGAGGGCCCTGCGGCGGCTCGCCCCCACCGAGCAGGACGCGGCCAAGGTGCGTCTGCTGCGGTCGTACGACCCCGCCGCCGACGGTGGTGACCTCGACGTTCCGGACCCGTACTACGGGGGTCAGGACGGTTTCGAGGAATGCCTTGAGATGGTGGAGGCGGCGAGCGACGGGCTGCTCGCCGCGGTACGCGAACAAGTGGAAGGACGGGCGGCATGAGCGATTCCGCCACGAACGACAGCACCGGCACGGGCAGGACGGGCCCCGCCTCCGGCCCCGGTGACGGCACGCGCGCGGTGCGGGCCGGGCTGCCCGAACCCGTCAAGCACGAGCCCACCCTGCCCGGTCCGGTGTTCGCCGCCCACTTCCACCTCCCGGGCGACCCGACCGGCCCGTACACCTACGGCCGCGACGAGAACCCGACCTGGACCCACCTCGAGCGCGCCATCGGCGAGCTGGAGGATTCGGGACAGGACGGGGTCGAGACCCTCGTCTTCGCCTCGGGCATGGCCGCGATCTCCTCGGTGCTCTTCTCGCAGCTGCGCGCCGGTGACACGGTCGTCCTGCCCGACGACGGCTACCAGGTGCTGCCGCTGGCCCGCACACAGCTGGAGGCGTACGGCATCGAGGTGCGCACCGCGCCGACCGTCGGGGACGCCCAGCTCGACGTCCTGGACGGGGCGAAGCTGCTGTGGCTGGAGACGCCTTCCAATCCGGGGCTCGACGTGTGCGACGTGCGGCGGCTGGTCGAGGCGGCACACGCGTGCGGCGCCCTGGTAGCCGTCGACAACACGCTCGCCTCACCGCTGGGGCAGCGCCCGCTGGAGCTCGGCGCCGACTTCTCAGTGGCCAGTGGCACCAAGCAGCTCACCGGCCACGGTGACGTCCTCCTGGGCTACGTGGCCGGGCGGGACCCCGCCGCGATGGCCGCCGTACGGCGCTGGCGCAAGATCGTCGGCGCGATTCCCGGGCCCATGGAAGCCTGGCTGGCGCACCGCTCGATCGCCACGCTCCAACTCCGCGTGGACCGGCAGAACGCCACCGCGCTCAGGGTGGCCGAGGCGCTGCGGGCCCGGCCCGAGATCACCGGGCTGCGGTACCCCGGACTTCCCGACGACCCGTCCCACAAGGTCGCCTCTCAGCAGATGCTGCGCTACGGCTGTGTCGTCTCGTTCACGCTGCCCTCGCGCGCGCGTGCCGACCGTTTCCTCGAGGCGCTGCGCCTGGTCGAGGGTGCGACGAGCTTCGGCGGGGTGCGGTCCACCGCGGAACGGCGCGGGCGCTGGGGTGGCGATGCGGTACCGGAGGGCTTCATCCGGCTCTCGGTCGGCGCGGAGGACCCCGAGGACCTGGTGGCGGACCTGCTGCGGGCACTGGACGAGACGGCGGACTGACGACGCCGAGCCGTCCCTCCGTACTCTCGCCGGCCGGTCCTTCACCCCGGAGGCCCGGGAAGGGCCGGCCGCCGGACATCCGGATCCGGCCATCCACCGGTTCCGCCGGTGCGGACGTTCTTCCTGTGGGTGCGCAGCGGCACGCAGACGATGCCGCCCATGGCCGGGCTCGCGCGTGTCGCTGCATGCGGCCACCGGCTGGGACGGAGTCGGCGGGCTCACGAACCGGGCGCGCGTCACGATGTTTCACGTGGAACCAGCCGGGCCACATTTCTCCCATGACCGTCCGACCCGTGGTCAAGCGCACCGCTCGCGCCGTCCTGCTGGACGGCGACCACCTGATCCTGATCAAGCGGACCAAGCCCGGCGTCGACCCCTACTGGGTCACTCCCGGCGGTGGGGTCGAGCCGGACGACACCACCGTCGTGGACGCCCTGCACCGCGAGGTGTACGAGGAACTCGGCGCCAAGATCAGTGATGTGGTGCCCTGCTTCGTGGACACCGTGGAGCACATCGGCGAGGACGGTGGCGCGACCGGTGTGAAGGTGCAGCACTTCTTCGTCTGCCACCTGGAATCCATGGACCCCTCCCTGCGGCACGGCCCCGAGGTCGACGAGCCCGCCGGTGAGTACGAGATCGTCAGAGTGCCGTTCACCCGGGTCGGGATCGCCTCGGTCCACCTCGTACCGCTGTCGTTGCGGCACTACCTGGACGGCAACATCGAGGGTGTGCGAGCCATGCACGCCCCCGACCTCGGCTGAACGAGGTCGACGTGACCGAAAGCTCGTGTGATCTGCCGGAAAGCGGTGGACGCGGACGACCGCCGTCGGACAGCCTGACCTGCGTGCCGACACCTTTCCTCGCCTCCGCTCCGATCCGCCGTCTGACGCTCCGCGACCTCACTGCCTGCGCCGACCTCTCCGAGAACCGGGGATGGCTCCGCGAGGAGCACAAATGGGGGTTCCTCCTCACGGCCGGAAAGGGGTACGGCATCGACGACCCCGACGGCGGTCTCGTCGCCGCCTGCACCGTCACCGAGTACGGACCTCCGGAGCGTCCCACCCTCGCCGCCATCGGCATGGTGCTGGTCGCCGAGCGGCACGCCCGCCAGGGCGTGGGCCGCCGGCTGATGCGCCACGTCGTCTCCGCTCTGGGCACCGTTCCGCTGACTCTGCACGCGACCCCGTACGGCCGACCGCTCTACGAGGAGCTCGGCTTCAAGGTGACCGGCGGGGCGGAGATGGTGCGTGGCCGTTTCGTGCCCGGCGGGCCGGCACCGAGGACTGCCACTCGCGCGGCCACCGCTGAGGACCTCGGCGCGATCCTCCGGCTCGACGAGGAGGTCTTCGGCGCCGATCGCACCCACATCATCGCGCGGCTGCCCGCGTTCGCCGACCAACTGCGCGTCGCCGAGGCGGCCGGCCGGGTCGTCGGGTACGCCGCGGCCTGGCCGAACATGGACACCCATGTCGTGGGTCCGCTGATCGCCCGTGACACCGAGACGGCCAAGGCTCTGATCGGCTCCCTCGCCGCCGGTACCGACCGGCCCCTGCGCACGGACATCGACGTGCGGCACGAGGAGTTGCTGGCGTGGGTGAAGGAGCGTGGCCTCTCCACGGTCGCGCCCAACGCGGTCATGACGTACGGAATCACCGAGTTGCCCGGGGACTGGGCTCGGCGGTTCGCGCCGCTGACGGTGGCGGCGGGCTGACTTCGGCGCCCATGCGGCACGGCGATCGCCGGCCCCGGGCGGCCCGGGACCGACGATCGGACGGGTGGCTGCCGCATGCCGCTGTCGTCAGGCGATGCTCTGCAGTGCGGCCGAGGCGAAGGAATGGTCCTGCTCGGGTGCGCCGCCACCCACCCCGATCGCCCCGATCAGCCGTCCCTCGCGGTGCACGGGCACGCCGCCGGCGATGAACAGCAGCGGCCGGTCGAGCGCCGTGGGCAGGGTGTGGAAGGGGCCCCCGGGCTGCACGGCGTCGACGAGGTCCGCGGTGGGAGCGTTCAGCTGGAGCGCCGTGTAGGCCTTGCGGCCGCTGGTCTCTCCGGAGATCAGCACGGCACGGTCGTCCCGCCGGAAGGCCAGCAGGTGACCGCCGGCATCGAGGACCGTGACGCTGACGGTGACACCGGCCGCCTCGGCGGCGTCGTGAGCGGCGGTGACGAGGGCTTCGGCGTCGTGGATCGTCAGCGGGGCGACGGCGGTGGTGCTCATGGGTCTTTCTCCTTGGTTGTGCTGAGTGGTGCGGTGCCTCGGTGGTCGCCGAGGCGTCAGTGGGCCAGAGCAAGGGGTGAGGGACGGGCTCTGATCCCGCCCCTGGGCCTTGGCGGGTTCTTTCAGTGGTGGACGGCGGGGGCTCGCTGCTCGGCGGGCACGGAACCGGCGACGACCGAGCCGGGTGTGCTCCCGCGCCGCTCCAGAGCGGCGGAGAAGACAGCGAGGACGAGGGCGGCGAAGGCGAGCGCGGCGCCGACCCAGTTGGGGGCGGTGTAGCCGAAGCCTGCGGCGATGACGACGCCCCCGAGCCAGGCGGAGAGCGCGTTGCCGAGGTTGAAGGCACCGATGTTCACCGCGGAGGCCAGCGTCGGGGCACCGTGTGCGTGGTCCAGGACGCGCTTCTGCAGCGGCGGGACGGTGGCGAAGCCCAGGGCGCCGATCAGGACGACGGTCACGGCGGACGCGATCTTGTCGTGCGCGGTGAGCGTGAAGAGGGCGAGGACGACGGCCAGCGCACCCAGGGAGATGTACAGCATGGGCATCAGGGCGCGGTCGGCGAACCTGCCGCCGACGAGGTTGCCGCCGACCATGCCGAGGCCGAAGAGGACGAGCAGCCAGGTGACCGAGCCGTCGGCGAAGCCCGCGACGTGGGTCATCATCGGCGCGATGTAGGTGATGGCCGCGAAGACTCCGCCGAAGCCGAGAACGGTCATGGCCATCGCGAGCAGGACCTGGGCGTTCTTGAACGCCGCCATTTCGTCCCGCAGCCGTACTCCCTCGGCCCTGGGCACGTCGGGGACCAGCTTGGCGACTCCGGCCAGGCCGACGACCCCGAGCGCGGCGACGACCGCGAAGGTGACGCGCCAGCCGGCGGACTGCCCGATCAGCGTTCCCAGCGGGACTCCGACGACATTGGCGACGGTCAGGCCGGTGAACATCATCGCGATCGCGCCGGCCTTCTTGTGCGGGGCGACCAGACCGGCCGCGACGACGGAACCGATGCCGAAGAAGGCGCCGTGGGCGAGTGAGGCGACCACGCGGCCGATCAGCATGACGGAGAACACGGGGGCGACGGCGGAGAGCAGGTTGCCGACGATGAACAGACCCATCAGCAGCATCAGCATCCGCTTGCGGGGGACCTTGGTGCCGAGCACGGTCATCAGCGGGGCGCCGGCCATCACGCCGAGCGCGTAGCCGGTCACCAGATAGCCGGCGGTGGGGATGGAGACCCCGTAGTCGCTCGCGACCTCGGGCAGCAGGCCCATGATCACGAATTCCGTCGTTCCGATCCCGAAGGCCCCGATCGCGAGGGCCAGAAGCGCGAGAGGCATGGAGGGTGACACCTTCCCAGAAGATTGCAGGAGCGCTTTGCGTTCGCCCACAATAGTTGCACACGCGGGCTACTTGCAAACGAGGGCAATTGCGCAGTTGGTCTACCCTGGTCTGAGGCGCTCCTGGACGGAGGAATCACATGACAGCGACGGATCCCGCACTCACCGCTCTCTCCCAGGGCTGGTGCGCCCTCTCCCTGCTGCACGGGAGGATCGAGGCGCACATCGAGCGCGCGCTGCAGACCGGGCACGACCTGAGCGTCCGTGAGTACTCGCTGCTCGACGTGCTCAGCCGGCAGCACGACGGCGACGGGGGACATCTGCAGATGAAGCAGGTCGCCGATGCCGTCGTCCTCAGCCAGAGCGCGACCACCAGGCTGGTCACCCGGCTCGAAGACCGGGGCCTGCTGGAGCGCTACCTGTGCCCCACCGACCGGCGCGGCATCTACACCAACGTCACCGTGGCGGGCCTGCAGCTGCTGAACGAGGCACGGCCCACCAACGACGCCGCGCTGCGCGAGGCTCTCGACGCGGCCGCCGTGAACCCCGACCTGGCCCCGCTGGTCCGAGCCGTGGAGACCCTGAAGGCGCCGGTGCCCGCCTGAGCACGTTCTAGAGTGCGGCCATGGAAGATCTTGAAATACGGCCCACCACCGTCGAGGACATCCCGGCGGTCGTCGCGATGCTCGCCGACGACCCGCTGGGCGCACAGCGTGAGTCACCGGATGATCTGACCCCGTACCGGACCGCTTTCGAACGCCTCAGGTCCGACCCGAACCAGCACCTGGTGGTGGCCGTCCGCGCGGGCCGTGTCGTCGGGACGCTCCAGCTGACGATCGTCCCCGGACTGTCCCGGCGCGGCGCGACCCGTTCGATCATCGAGGGCGTACGTATCCACGGCGACGAACGCGGCAGTGGACTGGGCACGCAGCTCATCGAGTGGGCGGTCGACGAGTCCCGGCGGCAGGGATGCCACCTGGTGCAGCTCACGTCCGACAAGACCCGTACCGACGCCCACCGCTTCTACGAGCGCCTGGGCTTCTCGGCCTCGCACACGGGCTTCAAGCTCCAGCTCTGAGGAACGGCTCCCTGGCACGGTGGCAACGGGCACGTGGCCCTGTTTCACGTGAAACAGGGCCACGTGCGGCCTGAGGACCGTCAGCCGATCCCCCGCCAGCCCTCCGGGTGCACTCCGCCGGGCACCGCGTCGCCCTCCTCGTACGGCTGGCGCGTGAACACGAAGGACCCGAGGTCCAGGTGGCTCACCGTTCCGTCGGGACGCCTCACCGCTCGCAGCAGCTCACCTGCGTAATACCCCTCCAGGCCTGTCCAGGTGCCGTCCCCGTTCACCCGGAAACGTGACCGGCGGCCCTGGCCCGACAGTGGTCCCAGCGAGACCCCGCCGTCCGACGTCAGCCGCAGGGCGAAGGCCTGCGTGCCCCAGTACCACTGCCCCGCCAGCTCCAGTACCGACGGGTCGGCCTCGGGCAGCGGACGCCACGGTGCGGGGATCCGGGGTTCCGCCTCGGCGACGATCCGCACCAGGTCGGCCCCGAGCCCGCCGATCAGTGGCCCCGACGTGCAGTTGGTCAGCACCACCGCGGCCACGTCGTCCTCCACGCCGATGGTGAGGTTGGCCAGGAAGCCCGGCAGTGACCCGGAGTGCCCCACGAGCAGCCGCCCGTCCCGGTGCTGGAGCTGCAGCCCCAGCCCGTACGCCGCACCGTCCACGACGTCCGAGGCCTCGGCCGGTGCGGCGGGCGCCCGCATCTCCCGCACGGTCTCCGCGCCGAGCACCCTGTCGTCTCCCTGCGTCAGAAAGACGGCGAACCGCGCCAGGTCCCCGGTGGTCGACCAGAGCTGACCGGCCGGAGCCATCCTGCCGAGATCCTCCACGGGCTCGGCCAGCATCACATCGGCCCATGGATGCACCGCCCAGCCTCCGGCGTGCGGGGCGCTGGCTTTTGCGGCCGTACGCTCCAGCCCCAGCGGTTCCAGCACCTCCCGCCGCAGGACGTCCTCCCACGCCGCACCGCGCAACTTCTCGATCAGCGCGCCGAGCAGGGTGTAACCGGGGTTGGAGTAGTGGTGCCGGCGGCCCACCGGGTGCAGGAGCGGCCGCTCACCCAGTACGTCGGCCAGCTCGGGCCGCAGCGAGCCCGGTGTCCGCTCCCACCAGGGCCCGGGCGACTCGGCCGCCAGCCCGCCCGCGTGCGCGAGCAGTTGGGCGATCGTGGCCTCCCCCGCCCCGGTGCCCGGCAGGTGCTTCTCCAGCGGGTCCCCGAGGTCGAGCACGCCCTCGTCGCGCAACCGCAGGACGAGGACGGCGGTGAACGTCTTGGTGATCGAGCCGATCCGGTACTGCACGTTCTCGTCCGGGCCCTGTCCGTCGACCGAGCTCCGAGCACCGTGCCACACGGTCCGCCCGCCCCGGACCACCGCCGCGACGAGCGACGGGGTCCGCCCCTCGGCCTGGGCCACGGCGATCCGGTGCGTCAGCGCCCGGCGGGTGCCGGGCAGCAGCTCTTCCTGAGGTGTCGTCATGCGCCCAGTCCACCGGCCGGGACAGCTCCCGTCGAGCCGATTTCCCCGTGGCGCCCCACCGGTTCAGCGAGTCTTGACCGTGCCTCCGTCGATGACGTGGTCGGTGCCCGTGATGTTCCCCGCGACGTCGGAGAGGAGGAACACGAAGCTGGACACCTTGTCCCGCCCGGCGTCCGCGGGTGAGAGCCGGTCCGGCCGACCGTCAGGTCTGTGCCATGTCGACGAAGCGCGAGTAGTGGCCCTGGAAGGCGACCGTGATCGTCGCCGTCGGACCGTTACGGTGCTTGGCCACGATCAGGTCCGCCTCGCCCGCGCGCGGCGACTCCTTCTCGTAGGCGTCCTCGCGGTGCAGCAGGATGACCATGTCGGCGTCCTGCTCGATCGAACCGGACTCACGCAGGTCGGAGACCATGGGCTTCTTGTCGGTGCGCTGTTCGGGGCCTCGGTTCAGCTGGGAGAGCGCGATGACCGGGATCTCCAGCTCCTTCGCGAGGAGCTTGAGGTTACGGGACATGTCCGAGACCTCCTGCTGCCGGCTCTCGGCGCGCTTGGACCCGCCGGACTGCATCAGCTGGAGGTAGTCGATGACGACCAGCTTGAGGTCGTTGCGCTGCTTGAGGCGGCGGCACTTGGCACGGATCTCCATCATCGACAGGTTCGGGGAGTCGTCGATGTAGAGCGGGGCGGCCGACACGTCGGGCATCCGGCGGGCGAGCCGGGTCCAGTCGTCGTCCGTCATCGTGCCCGACCGCATGTGGTGCAACGCGACACGGGCCTCGGCGGACAGCAGACGCATCGCGATCTCGTTGCGGCCCATCTCGAGCGAGAAGATGACGCTGGGCAGATTGTTCTTGATCGACGCGGCCCGTGCGAAGTCGAGCGCGAGAGTCGACTTGCCCATCGCGGGGCGGGCGGCGATGACGACCATCTGGCCGGGGTGCAGTCCGTTGGTCAGCGAATCGAAGTCCGTGAAACCCGTCGGCACACCGGTCATCTCGCCGCTGCGCGACCCGATCGCCTCGATCTCGTCGAGGGCGCCCTCCATGATGTCGCCGAGCGGCAGGTAGTCCTCACTGGTGCGCTGCTCGGTGACGGCGTAGATCTCGGCCTGGGCGCGGTTGACGATCTCGTCGACGTCGTCGTCGGCCGCGTATCCCATCTGGGTGATCCGGGTGCCGGCTTCCACCAGGCGGCGCAGGACTGCCCGCTCGTGCACGATCTCCGCGTAGTAGGCGGCGTTCGCGGCCGTCGGCACGGTCTGGACGAGCGTGTGCAGGTACGAGGCACCGCCGACCTTGTTGATCTCACCGCGTTTGGTGAGTTCGGCGGCGATCGTGATGGGGTCGGCGGGCTCGCCCTTGGCGTAGACGTCGAGGATGGCCTGGTAGACCGTCTCGTGGGCCGGCTTGTAGAAGTCGTGGCCCTTGAGGATCTCGACGACGTCGGCGATGGCGTCCTTGGACAGGAGCATGCCGCCGAGGACCGACTGCTCGGCATCCAGGTCCTGGGGCGGCACCCGCTCGAACGACGGGCCGCCGCCGTCCCACCCACCGCTGTCGGATCCGCGTTCGTGCTGCTCGTCGCGGCTGCGGCCCCCCTCGCCGCGGCGGCGGGAAGCAGGCAGACGATCACTTGGGCCGCTGTCGGCCCACGGGTCGTCCAAGGGCTCGGAAATGCTCACCGAGCCACCTCCTCCCGTCCGCCCGGCGGACCTCGCCGTGCCTCTCATTTCTACGGCACGGCACTGACAAATAGGACGCCCAACTCCGGTTCTGGCGCGCCGGTTTTGTGATGGTTCACCAGCCGACGGACGGAGTGGGCGCCGGACAACCGTAGGCCCGCGGGCACCGTCAGCCAATCTGGTTATCCACAGGGCATGTGGACGACCGGCCAGATGCTGTGGAGAACCGCGCCAAACCTGTGCACGACTCGGTGGACAGCCCTGTGAACAAGCCCGCAGAATCCCTCAGGGAACTAGCCTGAGCTGCGCCTTTACCGTCCACTGCCTGTGCAGAAGAAAAACTTGGCCGGTCAGACCAAGATCGAGGCGACCCCTGCCCAGAAGTGCACGGGGTGAGACAGATCGTAAGGGTTACAAAGGCTTTGCATCTCTTACCTGTGGAAGATTAGATTGGTGCTCATGACACAGGCCCCTGCGCGTACGCGGACCGCCCGGCGCCGGCACGACCGAGAGATCGTCGCGCTGGCCGTCCCGGCCTTCGGCGCGCTCGTCGCCGAGCCGCTGTTCGTCATGGCCGACAGTGCCATCGTCGGCCATCTCGGAACCGCTCAGCTCGCCGGACTCGGCATCGCCTCGGCCCTGCTCACGACGGCCGTCAGCATCTTCGTCTTCCTCGCCTACGCCACCACGGCCGCCGTCTCCCGGCACGTCGGCGCGGGCGATCCGCAGGCGGCGATCCGCCAGGGCATGGACGGTATCTGGCTGGCCCTGCTGCTCGGCGCGGCCGTCATAGCGGCCGTTCTGCCCACGGCTCCCTCTCTCGTGGAACTCTTCGGCGCCTCCGACACCGCGGCTCCCTTCGCCACCACCTATCTGCGCATTTCGTCTCTCGGTATCCCCGCCATGCTCGTCGTGCTGGCCTCGACCGGTGTCCTGCGGGGTCTGCAGAACACCAGGACCCCGCTCTACGTGGCCGTGGCCGGTTTCGTCGCCAACGCCGTACTCAATGTCGTGCTCGTCTACGGTGCCGGACTCGGCATCGCGGGCTCCGCCTGGGGCACCGTCGTCGCCCAGTGCGGCATGGCCGCGGTCTACCTGTGGGTGGTCATTCGCGGAGCCCGCCGACACGGCGCCTCCCTGCGGCCGGACCTGGCCGGCATCAGGGCCTCCGCTCAGGCCGGCATGCCGCTGCTCGTGCGCACGCTTTCCCTGCGCGCGATCCTCATGATCGCGACGGCGGTGGCGGCCCGCCTCGGCGATGCCGACATCGCGGCACATCAGATCATCCTGTCCCTGTGGAGCCTGCTGGCCTTCGCTCTCGATGCCATCGCGATCGCCGGGCAGGCCATCATCGGCCGGTATCTCGGAGCGAACGACACCCAGGGGGCACGCGACGCCTGTCGCAGGATGGTGGAGTGGGGCGTCGCGGTCGGGGTCGTACTGGGTCTGCTCGTGGTGCTGTCCCGGCCGGTTTTCCTTCCCCTGTTCACCGGCGACGCCGTGGTCAAGGACACGGCACTGCCCGCGCTGGTGATCGTGGCCGTCGCCCAGCCGATCTGCGGAGTGGTCTATGTCCTGGACGGTGTCCTCATGGGTGCGGGCGACGGCCCATACCTGGCCTGGGCCATGCTGCTGACCCTGGCGATCTACACACCCGCGGCCCTGCTCGTCCCTGCGCTCGGCGGTGGGCTCACCGCCCTGTGGGCGGCGATGACGCTGATGATGATGATGCGTCTGGCGACGCTGTGGCTGCGTACGCGATCGGGACGCTGGATCGTGACGGGCGCGACGCGCTGACCGTTTCACGTGAAACACGACGTTCCGCGTTGCGTACGGCTTCGAGGACGGACACGAAGAGGGGCCGCATTCCCTTTCGGGAATGCGGCCCCTCTCATCGCTTCAGCGAGAGCAATGCTCAGGCAGCGACAACCTCGATGCTGACCTTGGCGTCAACCTCGGGGTGCAGACGCACGGACGTCTCGTGGGCGCCCAGGGTCTTGATCGGCGAGCCCAGCTCGATGCGGCGCTTGTCGACCTCGGGGCCACCGGCGGCCTTGATCGCCGAAGCGACGTCGGCCGGGGTGACGGAGCCGAAGAGACGACCGGCGTCGCCGGAGCGAACGGCCAGACGGACCTTCACACCCTCAAGCTGGGCCTTCACCTGGTTGGCCTGCTCGATGGTCTGGATCTCGTGGATCTTGCGAGCACGACGGATCTGCTCGACGTCCTTCTCGCCACCCTTGGTCCAGCGGATCGCGAACTTCCGCGGGATCAGGTAGTTGCGAGCGTAGCCGTCCTTGACGTCGACGACGTCGCCCGCGGCACCGAGGCCGGAGACCTCGTGGGTGAGGATGATCTTCATGTTTCGGTCACCCTTCCCTTATCGCGCGGTGGAGGTGTAGGGCAGCAGCGCCATCTCACGGCTGTTCTTCACGGCCGTGGCGACGTCACGCTGGTGCTGAGTGCAGTTGCCGGTCACGCGGCGGGCACGGATCTTGCCGCGGTCGGAAATGAATTTCCGCAGCATGTTCGTGTCCTTGTAGTCCACGTACGTGACCTTGTCCTTGCAGAATGCGCAGACCTTCTTCTTCGGCTTGCGCACAGGCGGCTTAGCCATGATGTTTCTCCTGTGTGATCAAGAAGTGTGGGTGGAGCCCGCCTAGAAGGGGGGCTCGTCCGAGTAGCCGCCACCGCCGCCGGAGCCGCCGCCCCAGCCGCCGCCCTGCTGGCCGCCGCCCTGCTGGCCACCGGCGGGAGCACCGGTCGCCCAGGGGTCGTCGGCGGGAGCGCCGCCGCCCTGCTGGCCGCCGCCGGAGCCGCCGCCCCAGCCGCCGCCACCCTGGCCGCCACCGCCACCGCCGCCGTAGCCGCCCTGGCCTCCGCGGCCCTGGCCCGAGGTCTTGGTGACCTTGGCCGTGGCGCTGCGAAGGCTGGCGCCGACCTCGTCGACGTCCAGCTCGTAGACCGTGCGCTTGACGCCCTCACGGTCCTCGTAGGACCGCTGCTTCAGCCGGCCCTGCACGATGACGCGCATGCCTCGCTGGAGCGACTCGGCGACGTTCTCCGCCGCCTGGCGCCAGACCGAGCAGGTGAGGAACAGGCTCTCGCCGTCCTTCCACTCGTTGGTCTGGCGGTCGAAGGTGCGGGGAGTCGACGCGACGCGGAACTTCGCGACGGCCGCACCGGACGGGGTGAAGCGCAGCTCGGGGTCGTCGACAAGATTGCCGACGACCGTGATGACGGTCTCGCCTGCCATGGGGAACCTCTCGGCGGGTTTGCTGCTCTGGCTGCTTGGTTGCTGCTACTCGAATCCCGGTATCAGCTGAGCGGGAAGGCTCAGTGGGTCTCGGGACGGAGGACCTTGGTCCGGAGGACCGACTCGTTCAGGTTCATCTGGCGGTCGAGCTCCTTGACGACCGCAGGCTCGGCCTGCAGGTCGATGACCGAGTAGATGCCCTCGGGCTTCTTCTTGATCTCGTACGAGAGACGACGACGGCCCCAGGTGTCGACCTTCTCGACCTTTCCGCCGCCGTCACGGACGACAGAGAGGAAGTTCTCGATCAGCGGGGAGACAGAGCGCTCCTCGAGATCGGGGTCGAGGATGACCATCACCTCGTAGTGACGCATGTGGAACCCACCTCCTTTGGACTCAGCGGCCACGGTCGTTCCGTGGCAGGAGGGTTGCGATGCGTTCGCACCGGCATCAACGAGTAAACCAGGACCCACTGACAATCGGACCGCCTCCAGGGAGGAGGCCCGGCCGTGGACGGCAGAAGACACCAGTGCAGAAGGTACAGAGTACCCGGCGACCGGCTTGCGGTTGAAATCCGGCTGTGAGGGGACACAATCGATACTCAGCGGATGTGAGGGCGACGACACACTGCCTTCGGCAGGAGGTTCCCCATGGCACAGATCATGCGACCCGCCAAGCCCCGGACCGGTCTGCTGGCCACCGACGGCAAATCGCACCCCCTCCAGGACACCCTGCTGGCCGTGACGCTGGTGCTCGGGGTGCTCGCCCTCGCCACCGCGAGTTTCCGGGGGCTGCACGTCCTGACCTCCTGGGCGGGCCTGCTCGGTGTGCTGACCGGCGGATACGGCCAGTACGTCTCCGTGACGACCCGAGAGCGCTTCGGCCTGGTGCTGGGTCTCGGAGCCTGCGCGCTCGGTCTGTTCTTCGGCATCTACCACGGTGGGCTCGTCGGCTGAACCCGCCCGGCGACCGCCCGCCGGACACCCCTTGCGGCCGTACGCCGGACGGGGCGCTCACAGGGCGCAGTAGGCTTCGCGCGAGAGCCGGAGCCCCTGTACCCATGGGGACACACCAGCCCGAGGAGCGCCCCGAATGAGCCTGACCCTGAGGACCATCAGCCGCGAGCAGCATCTGGCCTACATCCAGAGCCTGCCGGCGGCCAGTCACATGCAGGTCCCGGCGTGGGCGGACGTGAAGGCGGAATGGCGCTCGGAGAACCTCGGCTGGTTCGACGACCGGACCGGTGAGCTGGTCGGCGTGGGTCTCGTCCTCTACCGGCAGCTGCCCAAGATCAAGCGCTACCTCGCCTACCTCCCCGAGGGCCCGGTCATCAACTGGTTCGCGCCGAACCTCCAGGACTGGATGGAGCCGATGCTGGCGCACCTGAAGCAGCAGGGCGCCTTCTCGGTGAAGATGGGCCCGCCGGTGATCATCCGGCGTTGGGACGCGACGTCCATCAAGAAGGGCATCCAGGACCCCGACGTCAAGCGCCTGCGGGACATAGAGGCGGACCACATCGAGCCGCGCGCCTTCGAGGTGGCCGACAAGCTGCGCCGGATGGGCTGGCAGCAGGGCGAGGACGGCGGCGCCGGCTTCGGTGACGTGCAGCCCCGTTACGTCTTCCAGGTGCCGCTGGCCAACCGCTCCCTGGAAGAGGTCCACAAGAACTTCAACCAGCTGTGGCGCCGCAACATCAAGAAGGCCGAGAAGGCCGGTGTCGAGGTCGTCCAGGGCGGCTACCACGACCTCGAGGAGTGGCAGCGCCTGTACGAGATCACGGCCGTGCGCGACCACTTCCGGCCGCGCCCGCTGTCGTACTTCCAGCGCATGTGGGCCGCCCTCAACAACGAGGACCCCAACCGCATGCGGCTGTACTTCGCCCGGCACAACGGGGTGAACCTGTCGGCGGCGACCATGCTGGTCGTCGGCGGGCACGTCTGGTACTCCTACGGCGCCTCCGACAACATCGGCCGCGAGGTCCGGCCGTCGAACGCCATGCAGTGGGCCATGCTCCGCGACTCCTACGCGCTGGGCGCCACCGTCTACGACCTGCGCGGCATCTCCGACTCGCTGGACGAGAGCGACCACCTCTTCGGGCTGATTCAGTTCAAGGTGGGTACGGGCGGTCAGGCGGCCGAATACCTCGGCGAGTGGGACTTCCCCCTGAACAAGCTGCTCCACAAGGCGCTCGACATCTACATGTCGCGCCGCTGACCGACAGTCCCTCCCCGATCCGCACCTCTGACAGCCACGAGAAAGGTTCCAGGTCCGGCCATGGCGCTCACGCTCTACGTCGACACCGCGCGCTGGCGGGCGCACCACAAGCACGTGCAGGAGCAGTTCCCCGGGCTGGTCCCGGTCTGCAAGGGCAACGGCTACGGATTCGGTCACGAGCGGCTGGCGGAGGAGGCCACACGGCTGGGCTCGGACGTACTGGCCGTCGGCACCACCTACGAAGCCGCTCGCATCAAGGACTTCTTCGGGGGTGACCTGCTGGTCCTCACCCCGTACCGCCGCGGTGAGGAACCCGTTCCGCTGCCCGACCGGGTGGTGCGTTCGGTGTCGTCCATCGACGGCGTGTACGGCCTGGTGGGCGCGCGCGTGGTCATCGAGGTGATGTCCTCGATGAAGCGGCACGGCATCAGCGAGCAGGACCTGCCGCAGCTGCACGCCGCCATAGAGAACGTCCGGCTGGAGGGCTTCGCCATCCACCTGCCGCTGGACCGCACCGACGGCTCGGACGCCGTCGAGGAGGTCATCGGCTGGATGGACCGGCTGCGGGCGGCCCGGCTCCCGCTGCACACCATGTTCGTCAGCCATCTCAAGGCCGACGAACTGGCCCGGCTCCAGCAGCAGTTCCCGCAGACCCGCTTCCGCGCCCGGATCGGCACCCGGCTGTGGTTGGGGGATCACGAGGCCACCGAGTACCGCGGCGCCGTCCTGGACGTCACGCGCGTCGCCAAGGGAGAGCGTTTCGGCTACCGGCAGCAGAAGGCGGCCTCCGACGGCTTCCTGGTGGTCGTGGCGGGCGGTACGTCGCACGGGGTGGGGCTGGAGGCACCGAAGGCGCTGCACGGTGTCATGCCGCGCGCCAAGGGCGTCGCCCGGGCCGGCCTCGCCACGGTCAACCGCAACCTCTCCCCGTTCGTCTGGAGCGGCAAGCAGCGCTGGTTCGCGGAGCCGCCGCACATGCAGGTGTCGATCCTGTTCGTTCCCTCGGACGCGGCGGAGCCCAAGGTGGGGGACGAGCTGGTGGCGCATCTGCGGCACACCACCACGCAGTTCGACCGCATCCTCGACCGCTAGCGAGCGGCCGCAGGACGTGAAAGGCCGTTCCCGGGGTCCTGGTGGCCCTCGGGTACGGGCTTTCACGCGTTCACTCAGTGCGAACTGCCCGGCTGCCGGCTCCTGCCCCAGTGCACCCGTGTCTCCTCGTAGTGGGCCGCGGGCGGCTCGGCACGAGCCGCCGGACCCAGGACGAAGACATCCTCCGCGCCGTCCAGCACCCCGCCCGACGGGTCGTCGTCGCCCGTCCGCCGCACCGGGTCCCGGTCCGGCCTCAGGATGTCGCGCACGACCATGGCACAGAGGAACAGCGTCCCCAGCAGGTGCAGGCCGATGGCCCAGTGGTAGCCGTCCGTCGGCAGTCCCTTGTGGGCGTCGCCGCTGGTGGTGTAGGCGAGATACATCCAGATGCCGAGGAAGTAGGCCACTTCGCACGCCTGCCAGATCAGGAAGTCCCGCCACTTGGGCCGGGCCAGGGCGGCGAGCGGCACCAGCCAGAGCACGTACTGCGGTGAGTAGACCTTGTTGGTGAGGATGAACGCCGCGACGATCAGGAAGGCGAGCTGCGCGAGCCGCGGCCGCCGCGGAGCGGCCAGCGTCAGCGCCGCGACGGCGCCGCAGCTCAGCAGCATCAGAAGCGTGGCGAGGGTGTTGACGGTCTCGGTGCTGAGGGGGTTGTCGGAGTTCTGGGCCAGGATCAGCCAAAGGGACCCGAAGTCCACGCCCCTCTCCTGGCTGAACGTGTAGAACTTCGACCAGCCGTCGAAGGCGAAGAGCATCACCGGCAGATTCACGACGAGCCAGGCGACGACCGCGCCTCCCAGTGCCGTTCCGAACGCCCGC
Organism: Streptomyces sp. BK208; assembly: GCF_004364245.1. Lineage (GTDB taxonomy): Bacteria > Actinomycetota > Actinomycetes > Streptomycetales > Streptomycetaceae > Streptomyces. The sequence goes on from NZ_SOAV01000014.1 coordinate 186,518, forward strand.
CACTTGCCCGCACGCCAGCACAGGACGAGAAGGGGGCCGAGGATCAAGAAGGGGTAGAGCTTGGCGGCCGTGGCCAGGCCCAGCAGCACGCCGAAGGCCAGCGGGCGCTCCCGGGACCACATCAGGAGGGCGGCTGCCGTCAGGGCGACCGCCAGCAGGTCCCAGTTGACGGTGGCAGTCAGCGCGAAGGCGGGCGCCAAGGCGACCAGCAGACCGTCCCAGGGGCGCCGGGTGTGCGTACGGGCCACGCAGACGGCGATGACGACCGCACAAACCATGAGCATCCCGGCATTGACCATCCAGTACCACTGCTCCTGGTCCTGGATGGTGCCGCTGCCCGGCGTGAGCCAGGACGCGACCTCCATGAACAGGCCGGTCAGCACGGGGTACTCCAGGTACTCCATGTCGCCGGGGAGCTTGTCGAAGTACGGCACGAGCCCGTCGACGAATCCGCGTCCCTGGTAGAGGTGCGGGATGTCCGAGTAGCACGCGTGCGTGTACTGGGAGCTGGCGCCGAAGAACCAGGCACCGTTGTAACACGGGGCCTTCTGGACCAGTCCGAGGACGAACATGCCGATCGCCACGAGTGCGATCACCCGCACGGGGGTCCACCAGGACGTACCCAGCAGGGCACGCCGACCCACCGGGCCGCCGATCAGCTCGCTGCCGGCCGCGGCGACCGTGTCCTCCCTGGTCGGCCGCACCGGGTCCGGCTCGTGCACGCTCGCTGGCGTCGATTCTGCACTGGGCATGGGGCACATCCTGCCGTACGCACCTGGGGACAGGGCGGGGCCGCCGCACCCTCATGGATGCGGCGGCCCCTGTTTTCACGTGAAACTTGCGGGTGTTTCACGTGAAACACCCCTGCTTGCGGCGGTGCGGCTATCCGTTCGCGCCCCAGATGCTGTTTCCGCGACTGGTTCCGCTGTCGCCCTCTTCCCCTGTCTCACTGGTTGTGGGTGAAGGTGATCCGCTGCCCTCCGAGCCGCCTGGGCCGTTGCCCCCGTTGCCGTTGCCGGCGTTGTCGCCGTCGTCGCAGTTCCACTCGAAGACCCCGCACGTATTGGTCGGCGTGGAAGGCGAGGGAGCGGTCTGCGTGTCGCTGGGCGACGGGGTCGGCGACGGGCTGGTCTCTTCGGTCTCGGAGGCCGAGGGGGAGGGGGAGGGCGTGGGAGTCGGCGACGGGGTGTCGTTGATGACCTCACCGATGGGCTCCGGCTTCGGGAACTTCTCCGCCTTCATGCCCTTCATCGCGTCCGACATGTAGTCCTGCCAGATCGTGGACGGGAAGGAGGCGCCGTGGATCTTGTCCTCACCACCCGTTCCGTACATCTCCAGGAACGTGCGGTTCTTGATGGTCTCGTCGTCCGGGTACCGATACATGCTGATCGCGGTCGACAGCTGCGGGGTGTAACCGACGAACCAGGCGGACTTGTTGCCGTCCGTGGTACCGGTCTTGCCCGCCACCTCTCGGCCGGGCAGCTGGGCGTTGGTGCCCGTTCCCTTCTCGACGACGGTCTTCAGGACGTCCGTGACGTTGTCGGCGACCTTCGCGGTGAAGGCCTGCTTCTCCTCGACCTTGTGCGTGTAGACCGTGCCGTCCTTGTTGGTCACCTTCGTGACGGAGTACGGCTCACGCTGCTTGCCGCTGTCCGCGAAGGTGGCGTACGCGCCCGCCATGCGGATGGCACTCGGGTCGGAGACACCGATGGAGAAGGACGGGTAACCGGACCCCGCCAGGCTGTCCTCCAGGAGACCCGCGTCGACGGCGGCCTCCTTCACCTTGTCCAGACCGACATCCATGCCGAGCTGCACGAAGGCGGAGTTCACCGACTCCCGCATCGCCTCACGGAGGTCGATCTTGTAGTCCGGCGGGGAACCGACGTTGTCCTTGCCGTCATTCTCCTGACGCCACTGCTCGCCCTTCTCGTTCTGCCAGATCGATCCGTCATAGTTGTTGATCTTGAGGTTGTTCTTGCCGCTGTAGAGGCTCTTCGGCGAGACGACGGTGCGCTCGTCCTGGGCCTGGACCTCACCGAGGTCCGGGTCCCGCACACCCCACTTCATCGCCGCCGCGAGCACGAACGGCTTGAACGTCGAACCGACCTGGGCGCCGGTGACATCGGCGTTGTTGGTGAAGTGCTTGGTGGCGTCCTCACCGCCGTAGATGGCCTTGATCGCCCCGGTCTTGGTGTCGATGGACGCCCCGCCGAACTGGACGTGCGTGTCCTTCTCGGGACGCTTCTTGGGGTCGATCTTGTCCTTGTAGACCTTCTGCACCGACTTCTCGAGCTCGTCGACCTTCTTCTTGTCGAAGGTCGTGTAGATCGAGTAGCCGCCCTTCTCCAGCTGCTGCTCCGACACCTCGCCGCTCTTGAGCACGGAGGCCTTGGCGAGCCTGACGAGGTAGCCGATCTGGCCGCCCAGCTTGGCGTTCGACTGCGGGTTCTGCGTGCTGGGGAGTTCGGTGTACTTGGCCCGTTCCGTCTGGCTCAGATGCCCGTACTCCACCATCTTGTCGAGGGTGTCCTGCATCTGGGAGTGGGCCCGCTTCTGGTTGGCCTGAGGCGTGGCCCCCACCGGGTCGATCGAGACCGAACCCGCCGGGTCGAAGTAGGTGGCGCCCTTGAGCATCGCCGAGAGGAAGGCGCACTGCCCCGGGTTGAGGTCGACGGCGTCGACGTTGAAGTACGCGCGTGCGGCGGCCTGGATGCCGTAGGCGCCGCGGCCGTAGTAGGCGGAGTTCAGGTAGCCCGCGAGGATCTTGTCCTTCGGCTCCTCGGCCCCGACCTTGATCGAGACGAAGATCTCCTTGACCTTGCGGGAGACCGTCTGCGACTGGTCGTTCAGCATCGCGTTCTTCACGTACTGCTGGGTGATGGTGGACCCACCCTGGGTCTCACCTCCCTTGGCCATGTTGAACACGGCGCGGGCGATGCCCTTGGGGTCGATGCCGCTGTCCGAGTAGAACGTCTTGTTCTCCTGGGAGATGACGGCGTAACGCATCTCCTTGGGGATCTGCGAGAGGTTGACGTTCTGGCGGTTGCGGTCACCGCCGGTGGCCACCATCTGGGTGTTGTCGGCCCAGTAGTAGACGTTGTTCTGCGCGACGGCGGAATCGTCGACGACGGGGACGCTCACCATGGCGTACGCGAGGCCCGCGGCGCCGACCAGGCAACCGAAGAACGCGATGCACAGTCCGGAAACGAGCCTCCAGGAGGGCACCCAGCGGTGCCACCCGTCCTTGCCGTGGCGCGGGTAGTCGATCATCCGCTTCTTGCCGGGCGCGGCCGCCCGGCCCCGCCCCGGCCCCGCCGCGCCTCCGGGGGCCCCTCGCCGGCCACCGCGGCCCGGTTCGGCCGCTCTACGACGGCTGCCCCCGCTGCGCTGTGCCGCGCGCCTGGCCTCGGCGCGGCTGCCGTACGGACGCTCCTCGTCCTGCGCACCGTAGGAGGCGGACGGAGACTCTGTGGCGCCTCGCGGTGCCGCACGGCGGCCGGAGGACGAACCGGACTGACCGCGTCGGGCCGCGGCACGTCCGCCTCCCTGCGGCGGCGGCGGTTTGCGACGGTGCTCGCTCATCGAACGACTACTCCTCGGGCAGGCGCACCTTTGCGCGCCTGGTAAAGGCGGCTGGTTTCCGGTCCCCCCGAAGTACGGATGCGGCCCCTTCCGCATTCACCCGTACTGCACCGGGGACAGGGACGCTCCCAGACGTCACTCGGTTCCCGGTGGTTCGCATGGCGCACACACTACGCACCGTCAAAACCCCCGAGGCCCGAAGTTCACCTCAAATCAGGCAACTTGCTCGCGATGAATCCCTGATGTGATCCCGTTCACCAGTTCACCTCTTGTCGCACGCCGAAGCTCGTTCTATCGTGCTGATGTATCGACTCGATACATCAGCGCGGCATAAGGGCGAGAGGAGGCGACGATGAGCCGGAGATCCGGCATCCTCGAGTTCGCCGTACTCGGCCTGCTCCGCGAGTCCCCGATGCACGGCTACGAGCTGCGTAAACGGCTCAACACGTCACTGGGAGTGTTCCGGGCGTTCAGCTACGGGACGCTCTACCCCTGCCTCAAGACGCTGGTCACCAACGGCTGGTTGATCGAGGAGCCCGGGAACGTCGACGAGGCCGCCGCGTCCCTCACAGGACGCCGCGCCAAGATCGTCTACCGGCTGACGGCCGACGGTAAGGAACATTTCGAGCAGCTCCTCTCCCAGACGGGCCCGGACGCGTACGACGACGAGACCTTCGCCGCTCGGTTCGCGTTCTTCGGGCAGACGTCGCGTGACGTACGCATGCGCGTGCTCGAGGGCCGGCGCAGCCGGCTGGAGGAGCGCCTGGAGAAGATGCGAGCCTCCCTGGCCCGCACCCGGGAGCGTCTCGACGACTACACGCTTGAGCTCCAGCGCCACGGAATGGAGTCCGTGGAGCGCGAAGTGCGCTGGCTGAACGAGCTCATCGAGAGTGAGCGGGCGGGACGGGACCTGAGGGGTTCCGCCGCCGAGGGGACCGCTCAACAGGACACGACATCTGGAGCGACGGGCGGCCTGCCCCGGCTGGGAGACGACTCCCGGCCGGATACGCCCGGCGACACCGCCACGTGAGCGCCCAGTCAGGGCCTCACTCGTACACACAGGGAGCAACCGGAATGGGTTCGGTTCGCGTAGCCATCGTCGGTGTGGGCAACTGCGCCGCATCGCTGGTGCAGGGCGTCGAGTACTACAAGGACGCCGACCCGGCGGCCAAGGTCCCCGGCCTGATGCACGTCCAGTTCGGCGACTACCACGTCAGCGACATCGAGTTCGTCGCCGCCTTCGACGTGGACGCCAAGAAGGTCGGTCTGGACCTGGCGGACGCCATCGGCGCCTCCGAGAACAACACCATCAAGATCTGCGACGTGCCGAACAGCGGCGTCCAGGTCCAGCGCGGCCACACGTACGACGGTCTCGGCAAGTACTACCGCCAGACCATCGAGGAGTCCGCCGAGGCGCCGGTCGACATCGTCCAGATCCTCAAGGACAAGCAGGTCGACGTCCTCGTCTGCTACCTGCCCGTCGGTTCCGAGGACGCGGCGAAGTACTACGCCCAGTGCGCCATCGACGCCAAGGTCGCCTTCGTCAACGCCCTCCCGGTCTTCATCGCCGGCACCAAGGAGTGGGCGGACAAGTTCACCGAGGCGGGCGTCCCGATCGTCGGTGACGACATCAAGTCGCAGGTCGGCGCCACCATCACGCACCGCGTCATGGCGAAGCTGTTCGAGGACCGCGGCGTCGTCCTGGACCGCACGATGCAGCTGAACGTCGGCGGCAACATGGACTTCAAGAACATGCTCGAGCGCGAGCGCCTGGAGTCCAAGAAGATCTCCAAGACGCAGGCCGTGACCTCCCAGATCCCCGACCGCGATCTGGGTGCGGACAACGTCCACATCGGCCCGTCCGACTACGTCGCCTGGCTGGACGACCGCAAGTGGGCCTACGTCCGCCTCGAGGGCCGCGCCTTCGGTGACGTCCCGCTGAACCTGGAGTACAAGCTCGAGGTCTGGGACTCCCCGAACTCGGCCGGTGTCATCATCGACGCCCTGCGCGCCGCGAAGATCGCCAAGGACCGCGGCATCGGCGGCCCGATCCTGTCGGCGTCGAGCTACTTCATGAAGTCCCCGCCGGTCCAGTACTTCGACGACGAGGCCCGCGCCAACGTCGAGAAGTTCATCGCGGGCGAGGTCGAGCGCTGAGAAGCCGCTGACCCCGGTCTGCCGAGGGTCCCCGGGTCGCATGACCCGGGGACCCTTCCCGTATGTGAGGCTGTGCCCCATGGCCGTCGTCCGTGACCTGCGCGTCCTCCTGCGCCTGAAGGGGTTCCGGCGCCTGCTCGCCGTTCGCCTGCTCTCCCAGGGGGCCGACGGGGTTTACCAGGTCGCGCTCGCCACCTACGTCGTCTTCTCCCCGGAGAAGCAGACCTCGGCCGCCGCGATCGCCTCCGCGATGGCGGTCCTGCTGCTCCCGTACTCCCTGGTGGGCCCCTTCGCCGGTGTCCTCCTGGACCGCTGGCGCCGCCGCCAGGTCTTCCTGTACGGCAATCTGCTGCGCGCCGTGCTGGCCTCGGTGACGGCGGCGCTGATGATCGCCTCCGTCCCCGACTGGCTCTTCTACGTCTCGGCGCTCTGCGTCACGGCCGTCAACCGCTTCGTTCTCGCGGGGCTCTCCGCCGCCCTGCCCCGGGTCGTCGACGCCGAGCGTCTGGTGATCGCCAACTCGCTCTCCCCGACGGCCGGCACCCTGGCCGCCACGGCCGGCGGTGGTCTCGCGTTCGTCGTCCGTCTCGTGGTCTCGGACTCCGACGCCGCCGTGGTCCTGCTCGGCGCCGGCCTCTACCTGTGCGGGGCGCTGGCGTCGCTGCGCATCGCCGTGGAACTGCTGGGCCCCGACCTGGCACTCGTACGGCCGAGGCTGAGTTCGGCGCTCACCGGCACCGCCCGGGACCTGGTGGCGGGCGTACGCCATCTCGCCGCACCGGCCCGCCGCGAAGCGGCCTGGGCGCTCGCGGGCATGACACTGATGCGGTTCTGCTACGGCGCCCTGCTGGTCATGCTGCTGATGCTGTGCCGGTACTCCCTGAGTTCGGACACGGACGAGGGTCTCGCCCTGCTGGGACTGGCGCTCGGGGTCTCCGGGGCGGGCTTCTTCGCGGCCGCGGTGGTCACGCCCTGGGCGGCGGGAGGGCTGGGCCCCGGTCGCTGGATGGCCGTCTGCGCGGCGGTCGCCACCGTGCTGGTGCCCGCCCTGGGGCTGCCGTTCGCCACGGCCCCCCTGCTCGCCGCCGCGTTCGTGCTGGGCCTGACCACACAGGGGGCGAAGATCGCCACCGACACGGTCGTGCAGTCCTCGGTCGAGGACACCTACCGCGGCCGGATCTTCTCCGTCTACGACGTGCTCTTCAACGTGGCCTTCGTCGGCGCGGCGGGGGTGGCCGCGCTCATGCTGCCGCCGGACGGCCGGTCGGTGCCGCTGGTGGTGACGGTGTCCCTCGTCTACGGAGGGGTTGCGGCAGCTATGGCCCGGTTTGAGAGCCGGTCAGTGTCACATCAGTGACACAGAGCCCTACCGGGCTACAGAGTTGTCAGTGCGACCCGGTAGCTTACGTGCGTCTTATCTCGCGCCATGTTCGCGACACGCACCTATTTCAGGGGGACCCCCAGTGACCACCCAGCCGCCGCCTCAGGGCAATCCGTTCGCGCAGAACCAGCCGCAGGCTCCGCAGCAGCCCCAGGGGCAGAACCCCTACGCCCAGGGGCAGCAGGGGTTCCCGCAGCAGGCCGGCCAGCCCGGTCAGCCCGGTTTCCCGCAGCAGGGTGTGCCCTACGCCCCGGTCCCGCCGCAGCCGGCCCGTCGCAAGATGAGCTTCAAGACGATCAAGAACATCGTCATCGCGGTGGTCGTGGTGGGTGTGGCGGTCGGCGGTTACATCGCCAGCCGGGACGACGCCGACCAGGCCGGCGTGGGCGACTGCCTGAAGTCCGCGTCGTCGTCGTCGGACCGCATGGAGGTCGTGGACTGCTCCGCCACGGACGCCGAGGGCAAGGTCCTGTCCAAGGTGAAGGGCCACTTCACGTCGGTGACCGCCGAGACGGAGTGCCGGAAGGTCGACGGAGCCACCGGTTTCTACGCCGAGACCGGTGACGGCGAGGAGTTCCTGCTCTGCCTCGGTGACGTCTGAGCGGGATCATCCCCTCCGCGTTTGCCGCATGGGTCATGTTTCACGTGAAACATGACCCGACGGGCGGCACGTTTCACGTGAAACGTGCCGCCCGTTCTCATGCGTTCTCCGGGTGCCGGGCCCACCACTCCCGCAGAGCCGACACCGCCGCGTCGTGTTCCATCGGCCCGTTCTCCAGGCGAAGCTCCAGAAGGTGCTTGTACGCCTGCCCGACGGCCGGGCCGGGCCGGACCCCGAGGATTTCCATGATCTGGTTGCCGTCCAGATCCGGCCGGATGGCGTCCAGCTCCTCCTGCTCCTGAAGCTGCGCGATCCGCTCCTCCAGGCCGTCATAGGCACGGGAGAGAGCCGACGCCTTGCGCTTGTTGCGCGTCGTGCAGTCCGACCGCGTCAGCTTGTGGAGCCGGTCGAGCAGCGGTCCGGCGTCCCGGACATAGCGGCGGACGGCGGAGTCCGTCCACTCGCCCGTGCCGTAACCGTGGAAACGCAGGTGCAGCTCGACCAGGCGTGAGACGTCCCTCACCAGATCGTTGGAGTACTTGAGCGCGATCATGCGCTTCTTCGTCATCTTGGCCCCGACCACCTCGTGGTGGTGGAAGGAGACCCTGCCGTCCTGCTCGAAGCGACGAGTGCGCGGCTTGCCGATGTCGTGCAACAGGGCGGCCAGGCGGAGGGTCAGGTCGGGCCCCTCCTCTTCCAGGGCCATGGCCTGCTCCAGGACGATGAGCGTGTGGTCGTAGACATCCTTGTGCCGGTGGTGCTCGTCACGCTCCAGCCGCAGGGCCGGCAGCTCGGGCAGGACCCGCTCAGCGAGGCCGGTCTCCACCAGCAGCGTCAGTCCCTTGCGCGGATGTGAGGACAGGACGAGCTTGTTCAGCTCGTCCCTGACCCGCTCGGCCGAGACGATGTCGATGCGCCCGGCCATGTCCTGCATGGCCTTGACCACCTCAGGAGCCACCTCGAAGTCGAGCTGCGCGGCGAAGCGTGCCGCCCTCATCATCCGGAGGGGATCGTCCGAGAAGGAGTCCTCAGGAGTCCCCGGAGTGCGCAGCACACCGGCCGCGAGGTCGTCGAGCCCGCCGTGCGGGTCGATGAACACCTTCTCCGGGAGTGCTACGGCCATCGCGTTCACCGTGAAGTCACGGCGGACGAGATCCTCCTCGATGGAGTCGCCGTAGGACACCTCGGGCTTGCGCGAGGTGCGGTCGTACGCCTCCGACCGGTAGGTGGTCACCTCGATCTGCCAGCCGTCCTTCTGCCCTCCGACCGTGCCGAAGGCGATCCCGACCTCCCAGATCGCGTCCGCCCAGGGACGCATGATCTTCAGTACGTCCTGAGGGCGGGCGTCCGTCGTGAAGTCCAGGTCGTTTCCGAGCCGCCCGAGCAAGGCGTCCCGGACCGAGCCGCCGACCAGGGCGAGCGAGAACCCGGCCTCCTGGAATCGGCGGGCGAGATCGTCGGCGGCAGGGGCGATCCGCAGCGGCTCACTCACCGCGCGGTGCTGCTCCTGACGCAGGACACTGGGGCTGGCTTCGTTGGCGTTCGGCACAACAGAACAGGGTACGTGGCCCGGGCGGAGACAGGCGCCTCCATTGATCACGCACCGAATCCCCCACTTCCGCCCCGCTCCCTCTATAGGCGCACATACGGGGAAGCCCGGTCCTGTCGCGGATCTTGTGGCGTACACCGCGGCACTTCCCCTCGGCGCGCATCGTTACCATGCGTGGACGCACATTCCGACGACCACTGATCACGACGAGGGACGGGCGAGCGCGTGGCCGAGGCGGCAGACTTCCAGGGGACCAGTGCCTCACCTGCCCGCCGGTGGCTCCGGCGCACCACGGCACTGCTCGCCGGGGCGCCGCTGCTGGCCGGCGTGGTCCAGCTGCCCGCTGCCGGTACGGCGCACGCGGAGGAAGCCGCCACCGCCCGGGCCGACACCGGCGCGGGCTCGGTGGCCGTGGCCGTCGACTCGCTCACCCCGTCTGCGCCCACGGACGGCGACACGGTGACCGTGTCGGGCACCGTGACCAACAACGGCCGGCAGGCCGTCACGGACGCGCACGTGGGTCTGCGGGTGGGCCCGCAGATGGACACCCGCTCCTCCGTCGACGCGATCGCCAAGGACAGCGACGATCTCCAGGGGTCCGTCTCCCCGGAGATCGACGACAAGTACACCGAGAAGTTCTCCAAGCTCACTCCGGGCGTCGCCGAGCACTTCAACATCTCCGTCCCGGTCGACGACCTGAACCTCGGCGACGACGGCGTCTACGAATTCGCCGTCTCGTTGTCCGGGGAGACCTCCGCACAGCCCTGGGAGCGGATGCTCGGCATCCAGCGGACCTTCCTGCCGTGGCGGCCCGACGAGGCCGGCACCAAGACCAGGACCACGGCACTGTGGCCGCTCGTGTCGACGACGCACATGGCCGCCGAGACGGGGCCGAACGAGGAGCAGACGCCGGTCTTCCTCAACGACGACCTGGCGAAGGAGATCTCCCCCGGCGGTCGCCTGAACCAGATGGTGACGCTCGGAAAGGACCTCGACGTCACCTGGGTGGTCGATCCGGACCTGCTGGCCTCGGTCGACGCGATGACGGGCAGCTACCGCGTCCGGGACGGGGACCGGACCACCGCGGGCACCCACCAGGCGATCGCGAAGCAGTGGCTGGCCGACCTGCAGGACGCGGTCGCCGACAAGGAGGTCGTCGCCCTTCCCTTCGCCGACCCCGACGTGGCTTCCCTGGCCCACAACGGCACGGACGTCGCCGGGTCGCTGAGCCAGCTCAAGGAGGCGACGGACGTCGTCGACAACACCGTCGAGACGATCCTCCACGTGAAGCCGAACACCGACTTCGCCTGGCCCGTCGAAGGCGCCGTCGACCGCTCGATCGTCAAGGTCGCCACCTCCGCGGGTGCCGACAAGGTGATCGCGCGCAGCGACAGCCTCCAGGAGACCAACGGTCTGCCCTACACGCCGTCCGCCGCCCGCCCCATCGGGGGCGGCACCACGGCCGTCGTGGCGGACGACCGGCTGTCGACGGCGTTCGAGGGCGACCTGACGACGGCGTCCGCCTCCACCCTCGCCGTGCAGCGCTTCCTCGCCCAGAGCCTCGGCCTGGAACTCCAGACCGACAAGCAGCGTAGTGTCGTCATCGCTCCCCAGCGCATGCCCTCCGGCAGTCAGGCCCGTGCGATGGCCGAGGCGCTGCGGGCCCTCCAGGGCGGCACCTGGTCCGATTCCCAGAAGCTGACGGCGGCCTCCGCCGCCAAGCCGGACCCGGACGCCGCCACGACGGTTCCCGGAACCTCCTCCTACCCGTCGGCCCTGCGCAGGAAGGAACTGCCCCGGTCGGCCTTCGTGGAGAGCACGCGGACGCAGGACGCCCTGGACAGCTTCAAGGTCGTGCTCTCGGACCCGTCCCGGGTGGTGACCCCGTTCGGACGCGCCCTGAACCGGGAGATGTCCGTGTCGTGGCGGGGCCGGGCCGCCGAGGCGAAGTCCTTCCGCGACGGAGTGAAGACCTACCTCGACGGGCTGTCCGGCCGGGTCCGGCTGATCGACAAGTCGGAGACGAAACTCTCCGGCCGCAGCGCCACGATCCCGGTGACGGTGCAGAACAACCTGGTGCAGGACGTCGGCCCCCTGGTCCTGCGGCTCTCCTCCACGAACCCGACGCGGCTCGAGATCGACGGCGCGGACTACGAGGAGCAGCCGATCTCCGTCTCCGGCGGTCACAGCCAGTCGGTGAAGTTCACCACGTCGGCGAAGGCCAACGGCCGGGCGACGGTGATCGCCCAGCTGTACACGAAGGACGGGCGGCCGTACGGCCAACCCGTCACCTTCGACGTGAAGGTCACCGAGATCACGGCCACCGTGATGCTCGTCATCGGTGGTGGCGTCCTGCTGCTCGTCCTCGCCGGTTTCCGGATGTACACGCAGCGCAAGCGCGCCGCGGCGCGTGCCGCCGAGCAGGCCGAGGCGGGCGAGGAGAGCGACTCCGGGGAGTCGGAGGCGTCCGGGAACTCCGAGGACGACCCCGAGAACCCCGAAGCCCCCGAAGGACGTCTCACCCAGGAGTCCGGGGCACAGGCCCGGACAGGCGACCCGGAGCAGCCGAGTGACCCGACACCGGACACCGCAGCGGAAAGCGCCGACCCGTCCGGCACGGGTGAGAGAGTGGACCGTTGAGGATGTCGTGGCCGGTCGGCCCGGGACGATGAGGTGGGGTAACCATGAACGCGCCGTACGACGGTGACCGCGGTCAGGCCGTGGACGGCTCGGGTCACCCCGAGGGTCCGCCGCCGGACCCCGACCGGACGCCGCCGCAGCCACCCGCGGACATGTACCTCCAGGACGCCTACGACCAGGACCCCTACCGGTCGCAGGACCTCTCCGCCCAGGACCCGGTCTCCGAGGCGCTCTACGACCGCGCCGCGCACCCCCCTCCGCCTCCGGGGACGTACCCGCCGCAGCAGCCGCTGTACTCCCAGCCCGCGCAGTCGCCCTACGCCCCCGACCCCCGCATCTGGGCCCAGACCCCGGCCCCCGAGCCGGAGGGCCCGACGCAGTACCTGCCGTACGGCGACGATCCCCGGACCACCCAGTTCGTCGGCGTGGACGACCTGGTCGGCCAGGCCGGTGACCAGCGTCACGAGCCGGACGCGTTCGCCCACCTGTTCCGCGACCAGCAGCAGGGCGGGGGCCACCCCTCCTACGACGACCAGGCGGCCGTGCCCGCCCCGGCGCCCGGCCCGTACGGCCAGGCGGCGGCGGGACCGGACCAGTACGGCACGCCACCGGCTCCGGGACAGTACGGCACGCCACCGGCTCCGGGACAGTACGGCGGCCATCAGGGACCCCACCCGTACGGGAACGCTCAGGCACCCGGCCCGTACGGAAGTCCCGCGCCGGCGCCCGGACCGTATGCGGCGCCCGCACCTGGCCAGTACGCGGTGGCACCCACCCCCGAAGCGGCGGAGGCACCGGTCCAGGAGCCCGAGCCGGCCCCTGCGGCCCCGTCGGCCGCCGCGCCCAAGAAGGGCGGGCGCGCGGGGGGCCTGCTGAAGTCGAGCGCCGTGATGGCGGCGGGCACGATGGTGTCGCGGCTGACCGGGTTCGTCCGCTCGGCGCTGATCGTCTCGGCATTGGGTGTCGGCCTGCTCGGCGACACGTTCCAGGTCGCCTACCAGCTGCCCACGATGATCTACATCCTCACCGTCGGCGGCGGTCTCAACTCGGTGTTCGTACCGCAGCTCGTACGCGCCATGAAGGACGACGAGGACGGTGGCGAGGCGTACGCCAACCGCCTGCTGACCCTCGTCATGGTGGCGCTGGGCGCGCTGACGTTGATCACGGTCCTGGCCGCACCCCTGCTGATCCGGCTGCTGTCCAACCCCGTCGCCAGTGACCCCGCGGCGAACGAGGTCGGGATCACCTTCGTCCGCTACTTCCTGCCGTCCATCTTCTTCATGGGTCTGCACGTGGTGATGGGGCAGGTCCTCAACGCCCGCGGCCGGTTCGGCGCGATGATGTGGACCCCGGTCCTGAACAACATCGTCATCATCGTGACCCTGGGCATGTTCATCTGGGTCTACGGCACCGCGGAAAGCTCGGGGATGAAGGTCACGAGCATCCCCCCGGAGGGCGAGCGCCTGCTCGGCATCGGGGTGCTGCTCGGACTCATCGTGCAGTCGCTGGCCATGATTCCGTACCTGCGGGAGACGGGTTTCCGGCTTCGGCTGCGTTTCGACTGGAGAGGTCACGGCCTCGGCAAGGCCATCACTCTCGCCAAGTGGACGGTCCTGTTCGTCCTCGCCAACCAGGCGGGCGCCATGATCGTCATCCAGCTGTCGACCGCGGCGGGCAAGGCATCACCCGTCGACGGCACAGGCTTCGCCGCCTACGCCAATGCCCAGCTCATCTGGGGTCTGCCACAGGCCATCATCACCGTCTCCCTGATGGCCGCCCTGCTGCCTCGCATTTCCCGCTCGGCCGCCGAGGAGGACGGGGGAGCGGTCCGGGACGACATCTCCCAGGGGCTGCGCACCACTGCCGTGGCCATCGTTCCCGTGTCCTTCGCGTTCGTCGCGCTCGGCATCCCGATGTGCACGCTCATGTTCGGCTCCTCCGGCACCAGCGAGGCCACCAACATGGGCTACATGCTGATGGCCTTCGGCCTCGGTCTCATCCCGTACTCCGTGCAGTACGTCGTCCTGCGCGCGTTCTACGCCTACGAGGACACCCGGACGCCCTTCTACAACACCGTCATCGTGGCCGTGGTCAATGCCGCCGCCTCGGGCCTGTGTTACCTCCTGCTTCCGTCCCGCTGGGCCGTCGTCGGCATGGCGGCCTCCTACGGTCTGGCCTACGTGATCGGCGTGGGTGTCGCCTGGCGCAGGCTGCGTAAGCGGCTGGGCGGTGACCTGGACGGTGCCCGGGTGCTGCGCACGTACGCCCGGCTGTGCATCGCGTCCGTACCGGCCGCCCTGGTCGGCGGCGCCGCCTGCTACGCGATCAGCCGCACGCTCGGCCAGGGCGTCGTGGGATCGTTCGCCGCGCTGCTGGCCGGCGGGTTCCTCCTGTTCGGTGTCTTCTTCGTAGCCGCCCGTCGCATGCGGATCGAGGAGGTCAACTCTCTGGTCGGCATGGTGCGCGGACGCCTGGGACGCTGAGACCCGGGGTAGGCGCACAACCATCGCCCGCTGCCGTGTGTCGTGCATAGCGGCGGACTGTGGGCACAATTGGGTTCGGCGTCGGACGCGCGGATCGGGGTCGGCCGACGCGCACGGATTGGGGAGGCAGGAACGACGGTGGCGGAACGGAGCACAGCTGCCGTCGACGTGGCAGACAACAGCGGTGAAGAGCCGCTGACCGCGGAGGCGGACCAGTCCACGGCCGACGGGGTGGCCAACAACCGGGAGCGGGACACGGACAGCGACGAGGCACAGGGGAGCCCCACGAGCGAGGAAGCCGGCACGACCTCGCCTCCCGAACTGCACAGCGGGCACAAGCTCGCCGGACGCTACCGCCTCGAGGAGTGCGTCACCCGCCTGGACGGTTTCAGCAGTTGGCGGGCCGTGGACGAGAAGCTGCGCCGGGCCGTGGGAGTCCACCTCCTCCCGGCGAACCACCCGCGGGCCCGTTCCGTTCTGGCCTCGGCACGCTCCTCCGCCCTGCTCGGAGACCCCCGGTTCGTCCAGGTCCTGGACGCCGTCGAGGACAACGACCTCGTCTACGTCGTGCACGAATGGCTCCCCGACGCCACCGAGCTGACCGCGCTCCTCGCCTCCGGGCCGCTGGAGGTCTACGACGCCTACCAGATGGTCAGCCAGGTCGCCTCGGCGATGGCTGCCGCCCACCGCGAGGGCCTCGCGCATCTGCGCCTGAACCCCAACGCGGTACTGCGTACGTCCACGGGCCAGTGGCGGATCCGCGGGCTCGCCGTGAACGCCGCGCTGCGCGGCATCAGTTCCGACACTCCGCAGCGCACCGACACCGAGGCCATCGGCGCGCTTCTGTACGCCACGCTCACCCAGCGCTGGCCGTACGAGAGCGACGCCCACGGCCTGGCCGGGCTGCCCAAGGACATCGGGCTGATCCCGCCGGACCAGGTACGTGCCGGCGTCCACCGCGGCCTGTCCGAGCTGGCGATGCGGGCGCTCGCCAACGACGGCGCCACCGCGTCCCGTCACGAGTCCCCGTGCACCACGCCGGAGGAACTGGTGAAGGCGATCGGCGAGATGCCGCGCATCCGCCCGCCGGAGCCGTCGTACACCGCCCCGCCCCAGTACCAGCGCACGGCCTACCAGCAGGGCGCGTACGGGCGGCCGGCCCCGCATCCCGGTGTCACCCAGCCCGTGCCCGCTCCGCCGCCCCCGTTGCAGAGCCGTACCGGCAAGGCCCTCAAGTGGAGCGTCTCGGCTCTGCTGATCGCCGCCCTCGGTCTCGGCAGCTGGCAGCTCGCGGACGCCCTCATGGAGCGCGGCGGCAAGGCGGACGACCCGAACCAGACCCAGACGGTGGACGGAGACAACGACAAGGGTCCGAAGAAGCCGGCCAGCCGGCCGATCGCCATCGCGGGGGCGCACGACTTCGACCCGTTCGGTTCCGACGGGTCCGAATACCCGGAGAACGTCGGCAAGGCCTACGACGGTGACCCCGGCACCTACTGGCAGACGAGCCACTACGCGAGCGCCGACTTCGGGCGGCTGAAGCAGGGTGTGGGACTCGTGGTCGACCTGGGCAAGGTCCAGCAGGTCGGCAAGGTCACCGTCACGTTCGGCGGGGACACGTCGGTGGAGCTCCGTTCCGGCGGGGCCTCGGGCCCGGAACCGCAGTCCTTCGAGGGCTACACGAAGGTCGCCGACGGAAACGGCACGACCGTGGAGCTCAAGCCGGACAAGGAGCTGCGGACCCGCTACCTTCTGGTCTGGTTGACCGAGCTTCCGCTGACGGAGGGCCAGTTCCGCGGGCGCGTCGCCGACATCAAGGTGACCAGCTGAGGTCGTCTGGCGCAGAGGGGAGGATCCGATGGCGGAGGGCGCCGGGTACGACGGAGTGACCGACCAGGACCTCCTCGCCCGCCACGTCGCGGGTGACCCCGATGCCTTCGGCGAGCTCGTGCGGCGTCACCGCGACCGGCTCTGGGCAGTGGCCCTGCGGACGCTGGGGGACCGTGAAGAGGCCGCCGACGCCGTCCAGGACGCACTCGTCTCCGCCTACCGGGCCGCCCACACCTTCCGCGGCCAGGCAGCCGTCACGACCTGGCTGCACCGGATCACGGTGAACGCCTGCCTGGACCGTGCCCGCAAGGCCGCCTCACGCAAGACCGCGCCCGTCGACGACACCGAGCGCCTGGAGCAACTGCTGGAGCCGCACGAGTCGGCCTCCGCTCCCGCCGAGCGCAACGATCTGCACCGCCAGCTCCTGGATGCCCTGGACACCCTGCCTGCCGACCAGCGGGCCGCTCTCGTGCTGGTGGACATGCAGGGCTACCCCGTCGCGGAGGCCGCCCGCGTCCTCGACGTACCGGCCGGAACGATCAAGAGCAGGTGCGCCCGGGGCCGAGCCAGGCTCCTGCCGCTGCTCACCCACCTCCGGCCCGACGGCGGCGTGAGAAAGGCAGAGGCGGCCGCGGGGCGGAACCGGACGCCGGGGGCATCCGTCCCACCCGCAGCGGGACCGCAGCGAGCGGGTCCGCCGGAGCCAGGACCGAGCGATCCAGCCGTAGTGAAGGGCGGAGGTGGACGAACGTGACGTCGTCGACGACAGACATGACCGGGCACCCGGACGTCGCGGAGATCTCCGACCTCGCCGAGGGCGTCCTGCCGTCCACCCGGGCCTCGGACGTACGACGGCATCTGGAAACCTGCGCGTCCTGCGCGGACGTCCGCGCTTCGCTGGAGGAGATCCACAGTCTGCTCGGCGCCCTGCCCGCACCGGGCCCCATGCCGGACGATGTGGTCGCCCGTATCGAGGCCGCCCTGGCAGCCGAGTCCGTAGCCGGCCCCGCCGATGGCACGCCTGTTTCACGTGAAACATCGGCCCCGGCCGACCGGCCTGCCGGACACGCCCGGTCCTCCTCCACCGGTCCCGGTCGCAAGGACCGCCGTCGAGGCGGACGACGAAGGATCGCCCTACTCGGGGCCGTGGCTGCCGCCGCCATCGGGCTCGGGTCGGTCGTCGTGTCCTCCCTGGCTGGGGGGAGTCCGTCCGACGACACGGCTCACGAGCAGCAGACCGCGCTCGCGGACACCTTTTCCGAGGGGCAGCTCAAGGCGAAGGTCACCGGTCTCGTCGAGGACGGCGGCGCTCAGAACGGGTCCCGTACGCCGCGCACCTTCGGCCTGGAGTCCGAGAACGGTGGCGAGACCCCCGAGAACCACGTCTTCAAGCAGCCGACCGTCCCCGAGTGCATCCAGCGGGGCATCGGCCGCGACGACGTGGCGATCGCCACGGAGCCGGGCGTGTACCAGGGCAAGGAAGCGATGCTGGTGGTCCTGCCCGACGCCGCCGACGCCACCAAGGTCACCGCCTACATCGTCGATTCGGCGTGCGTGGAGGACTCTTCGGTAGGCAAGGCCAAGATCCTCCTGAAGCACTCCTACGCGCGTTCGTAATGGCCCTGCCTTCTCCCCTGCCAGGCGGAGCGGCCGCGGCCCCGTGTGCCCGGGCACAGTGGGAATGCGAGCCCCGTAGGATCCGTTAGGTGGGGTGAGAGTTCCGAGTGCAGCTCCACCCGGCCTTGAAGAAGCAGTCCAGAGACGAGGAATGAAGCCGTGAGCGACGTCCGTAACGTGATCATCATCGGCTCCGGGCCCGCCGGCTACACGGCGGCGCTCTACACCGCGCGAGCGTCGCTGAAGCCGCTGGTGTTCGAGGGTGCCGTCACCGCGGGCGGAGCCCTGATGAACACCACCGAGGTGGAGAACTTCCCCGGCTTCCAGGACGGCATCATGGGCCCCGAGCTCATGGACAACATGCGAGCCCAGGCCGAGCGCTTCGGTGCCGAGCTGATCCCGGACGACGTCGTCGCCGTCGACCTCGCCGGCGAGATCAAGACCGTCACCGATACCGCGGGAACGGTCCACCGGGCCAAGGCCGTCATCGTCACCACGGGATCCCAGCACCGCAAGCTCGGGCTCCCCAACGAGGACGCCCTGTCCGGCCGCGGTGTCTCCTGGTGCGCGACCTGTGACGGTTTCTTCTTCAAGGACCAGGACATCGCCGTGATCGGCGGCGGCGACACCGCGATGGAGGAGGCGACGTTCCTCTCCCGCTTCGCGAAGTCCGTGACGATCGTCCACCGTCGGGACACCTTGCGGGCTTCGAAGGCGATGCAGGAGCGCGCCTTCGCCGACCCCAAGATCACGTTCGTCTGGGACAGCGAGGTCGCCGAGGTCCAGGGTGATCAGAAGCTCGCCGGTCTGAAGCTGCGCAACGTGAAGACCGGCGAACTCTCGGATCTGCCGGTGACCGGCCTGTTCATCGCGATCGGCCACGACCCGCGTACCGAGCTCTTCAAGGGGCAGCTCGACCTGGACCCGGAGGGCTACCTGAAGGTCGAGGCGCCCTCGACCCGCACCAACCTGACGGGAGTCTTCGGCGCCGGTGACGTGGTCGACCACACCTACCGCCAGGCGATCACCGCCGCGGGCACCGGCTGCTCCGCCGCGCTCGACGCCGAGCGCTTCCTCGCCGCACTCAGCGACGAGGACAAGGCGGAGCCCGAGAAGACCGCCGTCTGACCATCCATCCCCCGCACCAACCAGTTAAGGAGCCCGCCGTGGCCGGCACCCTGAAGCATGTGACCGACGACTCCTTCGAGCAGGACGTCCTCAAGAACGACAAGCCCGTCCTGGTGGACTTCTGGGCCGCCTGGTGCGGTCCGTGCCGCCAGATCGCGCCGTCCCTCGAGGCGATCGCCGCCGAGTACGGCGACAAGATCGAGATCGTCAAGCTGAACATCGACGAGAACCCGGGTACGGCTGCCAAGTACGGCGTCATGTCCATCCCGACCCTGAACGTCTACCAGGGTGGCGAGGTCGCCAAGACCATCGTCGGCGCCAAGCCGAAGGCCGCGATCGTCCGCGACCTCGAGGACTTCATCGCCGACTGACGAGCGTGACTGACGTTTCACGTGAAACACGAATGGGCCGACCCGAACGGGTCGGCCCATTCGTGTGCGCACCGCCTCGGGTCCGCCGTTACAGCGGACGCAACACCGGTTCTTTCTGCACCGCGCCGAGCAAGCGGTCCAGTGCCATCTCCACGTCTTCCTTCCAGGACAGCGTGGAACGGAGATCCAGTCTCAGGCGCGGATGCCTGGGATGCGGCCGGACCGTCTTGAAGCCCACCGCCAGCAGATGCTCCGCCGGCAGAACGCAGGCGGGCTCTTTCCAGCGGGCGTCCCCGAACGCCTCGATCGCCTTGAAACCTCGCCTCAGCAGATCCTTGGCGACCGTCTGGACCATCACCCGGCCCAGGCCCTGACCCTGGTACCCCGGCATCACCATCGCGGTCATCAGCTGGACCGCGTCCGGTGAGACCGGGCTGGTGGGGAAAGCCGTCGAACGCGGCACATACGCGGGCGGGGCGTAAAGCACAAAGCCCACCGGCACGTCGTCGACGTAGACCACCCGGCCGCACGACCCCCAGTCCAGCAGGACGGCGGAGATCCAGGACTCCTTCTCCAGAGCGGGCCTGCCCGCCTCTACCGCGGCCTCCCCGCTGACGGGGTCCAGTTCCCAGAAGACGCACGAGCGACAGCGCTGGGGAAGGTCCTGAAGGTTGTCCAGCGTGAGCGGTACGAGCCGGCGCCCCATGAAGGCTGTTCCTCGCTTCCTTCGCCTGCCGCATCTCGGGCGGCTGTCAGAGCGCTCCGTTCCCTGAGCAGGCTGCCGATGAAGCCGCCGACCGCGCCCAGCCCCAAGCCGGCGCTCACCAGTTCGGTGCGGCTCATCGTGCGCATGGCCCCTGCCTTCCTCTCAGAGGTACTGCCAGGTGACAAAGCCTGACCGCATCGTATCCACGATGCCGTGGCCTAGACACCGGCGCAAAGCAAAGGGCGGGCCGTGTTCCGGTAAGCACCGGAACACGGCCCGCCCCTGGAGGGAGCCGAAGCCCACCCCGAGGTTTCGCTAGCTGAGCATCAGGACGCGGTGTCCTCGTCTTCGTCCTCGACGAGGCTCTTCTGCAGCACGGGGCCCTCGCCGGGGGCGAGGCTGCCGAGGATCCGCTCCAGGTCCTCCATGGAGGCGAACTCCACGGTGATCTTGCCCTTCTTCTGTCCCAGATCGACCTTCACCCGTGTCTCGAAGCGGTCCGAGAGTCGGGTCGCAAGGTCCGACAGCGCCGGGGAGACCAGCGATCCGGCTCGCGGCCCCTTGGCTCGCTGCGGCTTCTGAGGCCGGGAACCCATCAGGGTCACGATCTCCTCGACCGACCGCACCGAGAGCCCTTCGGCCACGATGCGATGGGCCAGCCGGTCCTGCTCCTCCGGGTCGTCCACGGACAGCAGCGCCCGCGCGTGCCCCGCGGAGAGCACTCCCGCCGCCACGCGGTTCTGCACCTTCGGGGAGAGCTTCAGCAGCCGCAGCGTGTTGGACACCTGCGGACGGGAGCGACCGATGCGGTCCGCCAGCTGGTCGTGCGTGCAGTTGAAGTCCTTCAGCAGCTGGTCGTAGGCGAATGCCTCCTCCAGCGGGTTCAACTGGGCGCGGTGCAGGTTCTCCAGGAGTGCGTCCAGGAGGAGCTTCTCGTCCTCCGTCGCCCGCACGATCGCCGGAATGACGTCCAGCTCCAGCTCCCGGCAGGCACGGAAGCGGCGCTCACCCATGATGAGCTCATAGCGCCCGGGTTCAGTCGGCCGCACGACAACCGGCTGGAGGAGGCCGACCTCTCTGATGGAGGTGACAAGCTCGGCCAGTGCGTCGTCGTCGAAGTCCTTGCGCGGCTGCTTCGGGTTCGGCGTGATGGCGTCGAGAGGAACTTCGGCGAAGTGCGCCCCCATGGGGGGTCGAAGCCCCTCCGTACCGTGAGAGGTCGCCGACGCTTCTGTTTCACGTGAAACATGCGGCAGCGTGGCCACCTTCGCGGCGGCCACTCCACGCTCGCTCGGCAACAGGGGCACTGCCGCCGTGGACGCGGCGGCAGCACTTCCCAAGGCCGCCGAGGCAACCGACTTCTCGGTCGGGGCGTTGGGGATCAGTGCGCCCAGCCCACGGCCCAGCCCCCTCCGTCGCTCACTCACTGGATCCCCTCCACCATGCTCGGATCATTCTGAGCGCCGATATGGGCATGGGTCGCGTCATAGGCGACGCCCACGCCCTTCAGCGCGATCTCACGGGCCGCCTCCAGGTAGGAGAGGGCTCCACTTGATCCTGGATCGTAGGTCAGTACTGTCTGCCCGTAACTCGGGGCCTCGGAGATACGGACGGAGCGAGGAATGCTCGTCCGCAGCACCTCCTCGCCGAAGTGGCTGCGCACCTCGTCCGCGACCTGGGACGCGAGCCGCGTCCGGCCGTCGTACATGGTGAGCAGGATCGTCGAAACGTGCAGCGTGGGGTTGAGGTGTCCCCGAACCAGGTCGACGTTGCGCAGCAGCTGTCCCAGTCCTTCCAGCGCGTAGTACTCACACTGGATCGGGATCAGTACCTCCTGGCCCGCGACGAGCGCGTTGACCGTCAGCAGACCGAGAGAGGGCGGGCAGTCGATGAGGATGTAGTCCAGCGGCTGTTCATATGCCGTGATCGCCCGCTGGAGCCGGCTCTCGCGTGCCACCAGAGAGACCAGCTCGATCTCCGCACCGGCGAGATCGATCGTGGCGGGCGCGCAGAACAGTCCCTCGACGTCGGGAACCGGCTGGACCACTTCAGAGAGCGGGCGACTTTCGACCAGCACGTCGTAGATGGAGGGAACATCGGCGTGATGGTCGATACCGAGAGCGGTGGAGGCGTTGCCCTGCGGGTCGAGGTCGACGACCAGGACTCTCGCACCGTGCAGGGCGAGTGACGCGGCAAGGTTGACGGTCGTCGTCGTCTTGCCTACTCCGCCCTTCTGGTTGGCTACGACCATGACCCGGGTCTGCTCCGGCCGCGGTAGCCCCTCACCGGCGCGGCCCAGAGCCTCTACCGCCAGTTGAGCAGCACGACCGATCGGAGTGTCGTCCATCGGAGGCGGTGTTTCACGTGAAACATCCGCCCCCATCGACTCGGTACGGGGGCCGGGGACCGGATCGGTCATCGGCCCCGCGATATTGGCGTCGGACCGCAAGGATTCACTCTCCTCGACTTCAGGCTCGCTATGAACAGAGCCTCCCATGCCTTCGGGGTCATGAACCAGTGAGGCCTGGTCTTCTGTGGAGAAATCCACCTCTGTGGACAACTCCGTTCCCTCTCCGAGCGACCCGAGAGGCTTTCGGTCGCGGGGATCGGCCGCGGCGCGGCCGCGGCTGATGATGCCGTGCAGCAGTGAGCGACGTTTCACGTGAAACACGATGCACAGCAGCCTATGCCGAACTGCCGCGACACTCCGGCACGCACAGGCAGGGCAGCTTGTGTGGAGTACGGCGGACCATCACAGCCACCGTCAACCGTCTCGAGCCGCTATCCGCGACGCCGGCGCGTCCGTCCGGTCCGCGCGGCCTTGGCCCGCTTGGCGGCGAAGCGCACGCCACCGGGGCTTTCGCCGACCTCGACCCGCACCACAGTGGACATGGGGTCCACCACACCCTCCCCGACGTGGAGGATGGACGTCTCCTCGGCCCCGAGCTTGCTCAGCGCCGCGGTCGCGCCCTTCAGCTCTTCCTCGGCCGCGTCACCCTTGAGTGCGAGCATCTCCCCGTACGGGCGCAGCAGCGGGATGCCCCAGGTGGCGAGACGGTCCAGCGGCGCGACGGCGCGCGCCGTCACCACGTGCACCGGTGGCAGCTTGCCCATGACCTCCTCGGCCCGGCCGCGCACCACGGTGACGTGGTCCAGGCCCAGCAGCTCCACGACCTCGGTCAGGAAATTGGTGCGGCGCAGCAGCGGCTCAAGGAGAGTGATCTTCAGGTCTTCCCGCACCAACGCGAGCGGGATGCCGGGCAGGCCGGCTCCCGAACCGACGTCGCACACCGTCACTCCCTCGGGCACGACCTCCGAGAGCACCGCGCAGTTCAGCAGGTGCCGCTCCCAGAGCCGGGGCACTTCGCGCGGGCCGATCAGACCGCGCTTCACCCCCGCATCGGCGAGCAGTTCCGCATAGCGGACCGCGTCCGCGTAGCGATCACCGAACACATCACGCGCCTGCTCGGGTACAGGGGGGAGCTCCGCTGCCTCCGACACGGGGGGGACCGTCCTTCCGTACGGCGCCGGCGCACCGGGCGCCGGTACCAGAACCACCAGAACTATCAGGCTGACAAAAACTCGGCCCCGCCTGCGCAACAGACGGGGCCGGAGAACGAGAGGGGACCGATCAGGCGGGAAGTACGACGACGAAGCGCTCCGGCTCCTCGCCCTCGGACTCGCTGCGCAGTCCCGCGGCCTTGACCGCGTCGTGCACGACCTTGCGCTCGAAGGGCGTCATGGGCTTCAGGCGCACGGACTCGCCGCTGCTCCTGACCTCGGCCGCGGCCTTGGCGCCCAGCTCCGACAGCTCGGCGCGCTTGCTCGCCCGGTAACCCGCGATGTCGAGCATCAGCCGACTGCGGTCGCCGGTCTCCCGGTGCACGGCCAGGCGCGTGAGCTCCTGCAGAGCCTCCAGCACCTCACCGTCCCGGCCGACCAGCTTCTGCAGGTCCCTGCTCTTGCTGTCGCTGATGATCGAGACGGAGGCACGGTCGGCCTCGACGTCCATGTCGATATCGCCGTCGAGGTCGGCGATGTCGAGCAGACCCTCCAGGTAGTCCGCGGCGATCTCGCCCTCCTGCTCGAGGCGGGTGAGGGTGTCTGCACCCTCGGCAGCGGCGGAGGTGGTGCCTTCCGTCACGGGATGGACTCCTTCTACTTCTTCGACGGGGACTTGGGCCGCTGCGGGCCCTTGCGCTGTCCGGACTGGGCCTTGCTGCGGCCGCCGCCACCGGACTTCTGAGCCGGCTTCTTGGCACCGGCGGCAGGCTTGGTGTCCTGCTTGCCGGCCGGTTTGGCGTCGTCCGGCTCATCCGGCTCGTCCGACTTGGTCAGCGACGTCTTCGGCTCGGCCTCACCCGCGGGCTTGGCCTGGCGCTGGGACTTGCTCTGCCGCTTCGGCTGCTGGCGCTTGGGCTGACCCGTGGTCGTCACGGTCGAGCCGTCCGCACTCTGGGCGGCGACAGCGGCGTCGTTCTTGACCACGGTGCCGTCGGGCTGCGCCGCCATGCCCGCCTTGTTCAGACCGTTGATGAACTTGCGCTCGGCCTCGTTGCGGTCCCGGCCCTTGGCGACGATGGCCTTCACGATGGCCTTCTCGCCCCGGCGGCGGGTCCCGCCGTGCTCGGTGACGCTCTTGTGCAGCCGCTCCAGGTAGGCGGCCTGCGCCTTGGAGCCGGGCGTCGGGTTGTTCCGGATGACGTACATCTGCTGGCCCATGGTCCACACGTTCGTGGTCAGCCAGTAGACGAGGACACCGACGGGGAAGTTCACACCGAAGACGGCGAACATGACGGGGAAGACGTACATCAGCATCTTCTGCTGCTGCATGAACGGCGTCTTCACCGTGGTGTCGACGTTCTTCGTCATCAGCTGGCGCTGGGTGAAGAACTGCGAGGCCGACATCAGCACGATCATGATCGCGGTGACGACCCGGACGTCGGTCAGGGAGGCGCTGAGGGCGGCGACCTCGCTCTCGCTGCTGAAGAACTTGGAGGCCAGCGGGGCCCCGAAGATGTGCGCCTTCTGGGCGCTCTCCAGCAGGTCCTGGTTGACCGCGCCGATGGTGTCGCCGGAGGCGATGCCGTTGAGCACGTGGTACAGGGCGAAGAAGAACGGGGACTGCGCCAGGATGGGAAGGCACGAGGAGAGCGGGTTGGTACCCGTCTCCTTGTACAGCTTCATCATCTCTTCGGACTGACGCTGCTTGTCGTTCTTGTAGCGCTCCTGGATCTTCTTCATCTCCGGCTGGAGCGTCTGCATCCCGCGCGTCGCCTTGATCTGCTTCACGAAGAGCGGGATCAGGCAGATACGGATGAGGATCACCAGGGACACGATGGACAGGCCCCAGGCCCATCCGGTGTCAGGTCCGAAGATCGCCCCGTACACCGTGTGGAACTGGACGATGACCCAGGAGACGGGCCAGGTGATGAAGCTGAAGAGGCTGGCAATCGTGTCCACTAATCATGCTCCTTGGGCATGGGGCGAGGTCTCTGCGGCCGGGCCCGAAGGCTCGGACGGGCTCGGATGAGCAGGCCGTCCTTCGGTGGCCGGTTCGGCGGCGGAGGTCCCGCCCTTGCGTGCCCGCCAGGCGGCCCGCAGCATTTCGTGCCACCGCGGGCGCTTGCGCGGCGGAACATGGTCCACACCGCCCAGCGACCACGGATTGCACCGCAGGATGCGCCAGGCGGTGAGTGCCGTGCCCTTGATGGCTCCGTGCCGGTCGATGGCCGTGTAGCCGTAGTGGGAACACGACGGGTAGTACTTGCACACCGGCCCCAGCAGCGGACTGATCGTCCACTGGTAGAGCTTGATCAGAGCCAGCAGCGGGTACTTCATCGCGCGCCCCCTCCCAGTAGCCGCGCCAGGGCGGCGTCCAGGTCTCGGGCCAGCTGTGCATGGTCGGCGTCACCCGCACCGGGCAGCGCTCGTACGACTACCAGGCTACCGGGGGGCAACAGGTCGATCCGGTCGCGCATCAGGTGACGAAGCCTGCGCTTCACCTTGTTGCGCACGACCGCGCCACCTACGGCTTTGCTCACGACGAAACCCGCACGTGTCCGGGGAGCGCTCTCCCCAGGCGCGTGCGGGTCCGTGGCACCGCTTCGAAGATGGACGACGAGAGCCGGGCGGCCTGCCCGGCGGCCCCGTCGTACCGCGGTCGCGAAGTCCTCGCGCCGCCTCAGCCGGTTCTCGGTGGGCAGCACGATGTCATGACCTGACCGGGATCAGGCGGACAGACGGGCGCGACCCTTGCTGCGGCGGGTCGCGAGAATCGCGCGGCCGGCACGGGTACGCATACGCAGCCGGAAGCCGTGGGTCTTCGCGCGGCGACGGTTGTTCGGCTGGAAGGTGCGCTTGCTCACTCGGGGGCTCCAGAAAGATTCGGGTGTTGGCGGGGTGCCGTCCTGGCTGTCACCGTGCGCCCACGAGTAGCTCGCGTTACGCCCGAGTGCACCGCTTTTCGATCACCTTGGACGTGACCTGTGCCCATCGGAGGCAGGCGGCAGCAGCCATCGACAACTCGACCTGGTTACGGTACGTGCGACTGCGCCATTCGGTCAAACCAGCGGTGACCGGGAGACACTTGTCCACAGGCTGGGGACAACAACTTGAACCCTACCCGTCGCGCTGACTACCGTGACTGGACTCCGATTCGTTCCCTTATCCCTGCCCCACCCGAGTTTCATCCCGACCCGTCCCCGAATCACACCTTCGAGGGACTCGTGAGAGAGCGTGCCCTGTGGCTGACGTACCTGCCGATCTTGCCGCAGTGTGGCCACGCGTACTGGAGCAACTCCTCGGAGACGGACGCGGGCAGGGCGTCGAGTCGAAGGACGAGCACTGGATCCGCCGCTGCCAGCCGCTCGCGCTGGTCGCCGACACCGCCCTGCTCGCCGTACCGAACGAATTTGCGAAGGGCGTACTGGAGGGCCGTCTCGCCCCCGTCGTCAGCGAGACCCTGAGCCGCGAATGCGGCCGCCCGATCCGCATCGCGATCACCGTCGACGACACCGTGGGCGAACCCTCGGGACCCGCTCCGCAGACACCCCAGACGCCGCCCTCCCGCCCCCAGCCCCGCTACGAGGAGCCCGAGCACCCCGCCCAGGGCCAGGGACAGGGCGGCCGCGAGGAGTACCGCGACGAGTACGAGGGGTACGGCCGCAACCGCGGCGACCAGCTCCCCACCGCCCGGCCCGCCTACCCGCAGGAGTACCAGCGCCCCGAGCCCGGCTCCTGGCCCCGTCCCCCGCAGCAGCAGGACGACTACGGCTGGCAGCAGCAGCGCCTCGGCTTCCCGGAACGGGACCCCTACGCCTCGCCGGCGCAGGAGCCGTACGGCCAGGAGTCCTCGCCGTACCCCCATGAGTCGCACAGCGCGTACCAGCAGGACTACCGGCCGAAGCCTCCGGAACGCCCGTCGTACGAGCCCCCGCGCGGGGACTACGACCAGCAGCGGAACGACTACGAGCAGCAGCGCGGTGACTACGACCCGCCACGCGGCGAGTACGACCAGCAGCGGGGCGACTACGACCAGCAGCGCGGGGAGTACGAGCAGCGCGGCCCCCGCCGCGAGCTGCCCGAGCCGCCGTCCGGATCCGGGCACGTCCACCGCGGCGGTCCCGTGGGTCCCGGGCCCGCCACCGGAGCGCCCGGCCCGCTGGCCGCACAGCCCGCGCCGGCCACCGGCCCCGGCGAGCCGACCGCGCGCCTGAACCCGAAGTACCTCTTCGACACCTTCGTCATCGGCGCCTCGAACCGCTTCGCCCACGCGGCGGCCGTCGCCGTCGCCGAGGCGCCCGCGAAGGCCTACAACCCCCTGTTCATCTACGGGGAGTCGGGACTGGGCAAGACCCACCTGCTGCACGCCATCGGGCACTACGCGCGCAGTCTCTACCCGGGCACCCGGGTGCGCTACGTGAGCTCGGAGGAGTTCACCAACGAGTTCATCAACTCCATCCGCGACGGCAAGGGCGACAGCTTCCGCAAGCGGTACCGCGAGATGGACATCCTGCTCGTCGACGACATCCAGTTCCTCGCGGACAAGGAGTCGACGCAGGAGGAGTTCTTCCACACCTTCAACACCCTCCACAACGCCAACAAGCAGATCGTGCTCTCCAGCGACCGGCCGCCCAAGCAGCTGGTGACGCTGGAGGACCGGCTCCGCAACCGCTTCGAGTGGGGGCTGATCACCGACGTCCAGCCGCCGGAGCTGGAGACGCGCATCGCGATCCTGCGCAAGAAGGCGGTACAGGAACAGCTCAACGCCCCGCCCGAGGTGCTGGAGTTCATCGCCTCGCGGATCTCCCGCAACATCCGCGAGCTGGAGGGGGCGCTGATCCGGGTGACGGCGTTCGCGTCGCTCAACCGGCAGCCGGTCGACCTGGGCCTGACCGAGATCGTCCTGAAGGACCTGATCCCGGGCGGCGAGGACTCGGCTCCCGAGATCACGTCCACGGCCATCATGGGCGCGACCGCCGACTACTTCGGCCTCACCGTCGAGGACCTGTGCGGCACCTCGCGCGGGCGGGCGCTGGTCACGGCCCGGCAGATCGCCATGTACCTCTGCCGCGAGCTGACGGACCTCTCGCTGCCGAAGATCGGCGCGCTGTTCGGCGGCCGGGACCACACCACGGTGATGCACGCCGACCGCAAGATCCGCAATCTGATGGCCGAGCGGCGGTCCATCTACAACCAGGTGACCGAGCTGACCAACCGCATCAAGAACGGCTGAGCAACCGCATCAGGAGCGGCCGACCGCCGCCGGCCACGAGGCGCCTCCGGACTCCCCGGGGGCGCCTTTCGCATGGCCTCGCGGGTTCACACCCGATCCCTGGCTCGTACGGCTGTCCTGGCCGATGTTCGAATACCTGCCGGGTTACGGGCTTCCTCCACAGATTCGACGGATTTTTTCCGTCCACACCTTGGGGACTGGGAAGTTGTCCCGATCCTGTCCACAGGCCAGGCTGGTGAGGGATCATCAGGGCAGGTCAGCTCCCTGTGGATTCGTGGACGAACGATCTCCACAGGCTGTGGACGAAAAAATGATCCACAGGCTGTGCACGCAGTTGTCCACGGGCAACCCACAGGCTGGAGGCGGTTGTCCCCAGTGATCCCCAGCTTCTCCACATGCCTGTCCACTGTTCGGCAACGTGACGCGCCCTGTCACCGCGTCGAGTGAAAGGCGTCACACCGGGCTGCCTGGTGGGGCTGTGGGAAACGGGGCCAAAGCTGGGGACGGCTCTGGGGAGAAGTCGCCTCTCCCTGTGCACGGTGTGTGCAGAACTTTCTGTTCTCCACAGATACGCCCGGTTGTCCACCGGCTCCGCCCACAGGACCCGTGGACAAAATTCCTGCTCTGACCTGGGCAAACGAGGTTATCCACGGTATCCACAGGCCCTACTACTACTGACGACTAGAGAGAGAGCGGAATCCGTTTCGAAGTGGGTCCTGTGCACAACTCGGCCTCTCGAGCCCGACCGCACCTCGTCGCGACTTGACCCCGAACGGCACCTACTGTCAGTGGGGTGCGTCAGACTGGTCCCCGGTGTTCTGCCCCCCACAGCGGCACACGACACCGGTCAGACGACGAAGGCGAAGCAGGGCGAGCAGCGCCGGCAACAGCAGGAGGCGGCAACAGTGAAGATCCGGGTGGAACGCGACGTACTCGCGGAGGCAGTGGCCTGGGCGGCCCGCAGCCTCCCGGCCCGTCCGCCGGCGCCGGTCCTCGCGGGCCTGCTGCTGAAGGCCGAGGAGGGGCAGCTGAGCCTGTCCAGCTTCGACTACGAGGTCTCGGCGCGGGTGTCCGTGGAGGCGGAGATCGAGGAGGAGGGCACCGTCCTCGTCTCGGGCCGTCTGCTCGCCGACATCTCCCGCGCCCTCCCCAACCGGCCGGTGGAGATTTCCACAGACGGTGTACGGGCGACGGTGGTCTGTGGATCCTCGCGGTTCACCCTGCACACCCTGCCGGTGGAGGAGTACCCGGCGCTCCCGCAGATGCCGGAGGCCACCGGCACGGTCCCCGGCGAGGTCTTCGCCTCGGCCGTGCAGCAGGTGGCGATCGCCGCGGGCCGCGACGACACGCTGCCCGTGCTGACCGGTGTGCGCATCGAGATCGAGGGCGACTCGGTGACGCTGGCGTCCACCGACCGCTACCGCTTCGCGGTCCGCGAGTTCCTGTGGAAGCCGGAGAACCCGGACATCTCCGCGGTCGCCCTGGTGCCCGCCAAGACGCTCCAGGACACCGCCAAGGCGCTGACCAGCGGTGACCAGGTGATCCTGGCGCTGTCCGGTTCGGGCGCCGGCGAGGGCCTGATCGGCTTCGAGGGCGCGGGCCGCCGGACGACGACGCGTCTGCTGGAGGGCGACCTCCCGAAGTACAAGACGCTGTTCCCGACCGAGTTCAACAGCGTCGCCGTGATCGAGACCGCTCCCTTCGTGGAGGCCGTCAAGCGCGTTGCCCTGGTCGCCGAGCGGAACACCCCGGTGCGGCTCAGCTTCGAGCAGGGCGTGCTGATCCTGGAGGCCGGCTCCAGCGACGACGCACAGGCTGTGGAGAGGGTCGACGCCCAGCTGGAGGGTGACGACATCTCGATCGCCTTCAACCCGACCTTCCTGCTGGACGGTCTGAGCGCCATCGACTCCCCGGTCGCCCAGCTGTCCTTCACGACGTCCACGAAGCCGGCGCTGCTCAGCGGCAGGCCCGCGGTGGACGCCGAGGCGGACGAGGCGTACAAGTACCTGATCATGCCGGTGCGACTGAGCGGCTGAGCCGGGCGTCCGGTGGTGGCGGAGTCGGTGGCCGTCCACAGGCTGGGGACGAATGTGCAGGTGGGGGCGTACGTCTGAGCGCGTATGCCCACAGCTGTGCGCGGCCGTCCGGGTTTAGGCTCGGCTCGGGTACGAAAGTGCCGCGGCACGCATCCGGCGGGTACGGAGGTGCCGCCTTGCCACCTCGCACACCTAAGGAACGCAACTGATGGAGCTCGGTCTCGTCGGCCTCGGCAAGATGGGCGGCAACATGCGCGAGCGGATCCGCCGCGCGGGCCACACCGTCGTCGGATACGACCGCAATCCGGACCTCGCCGACGTCCACAGCCTGGAAGAGCTTGTGGGCAAGCTCAGCGCACCGCGCGTGGTGTGGGTGATGGTCCCGGCCGGCGAGGCCACCCAGGCCACCGTCGACCGGCTCGGCGAGCTGCTGGAGCCCGGTGACGTCGTCGTGGACGGCGGCAACTCCCGCTGGACGGACGACGAGAAGCACGCCGGGGAGCTGGCCGCCAAGGGCATAGGCTTCGTGGACTGCGGCGTCTCCGGCGGCGTGTGGGGCCTGGAGAACGGCTACGCGCTGATGTACGGCGGCGACGCGGACGACGTCGCCAAGGTGCAGCCGGTCTTCGACGCCCTCAAGCCGGAGGGCGACTTCGGTGCCGTGCACGCCGGCAAGGTGGGCGCGGGCCACTTCGCGAAGATGGTCCACAACGGCATCGAGTACGCGATGATGCAGGCCTACGCCGAGGGCTGGGAGCTGCTGGAGAAGGTCGACTCCGTGGAGAACGTCCGCGAGGTCTTCCGGTCCTGGCAGGAGGGCACGGTGATCCGTTCCTGGCTGCTCGACCTGGCGGTCAACGCGCTCGACGACGACGAGCACCTGGACGGGCTCCGGGGTTATGCACAGGACTCCGGTGAGGGACGCTGGACTGTGGAGGCGGCGATCGACAACGCGGTGCCGCTGCCCGCGATCACGGCCTCCCTCTTCGCGCGGTTCGCGTCCCGCCAGGACGACTCGCCGCAGATGAAGATGATCGCCGCGCTGCGCAACCAGTTCGGCGGACACGCGGTCGAGAAGAAGTAGGCAGTACCCGAGGGCCGGGCGCCCGAGGGACGAACACCCGGAAGGTCGGCGCACGATCATGCACGTCACGCATCTGTCGCTGGCCGACTTCCGCTCGTACGCCCGGGTCGAGGTGCCCCTCGACCCGGGCGTCACCGCCTTCGTCGGCCCCAACGGGCAGGGGAAGACCAACCTCGTCGAGGCGGTCGGCTACCTGGCCACCCTCGGCAGCCACCGGGTCTCCTCGGACGCCCCCCTGGTGCGCATGGGCGCCGAGCGCGCCGTGATCCGCGCCCAGGTGAGGCAGGGCGAGCGGCAGCAGCTGATCGAGCTCGAGCTGAACCCGGGCAAGGCCAACCGCGCCCGCATCAACAGGTCCTCCCAGGTCAGACCACGTGACGTGCTCGGCATCGTGCGCACCGTGCTGTTCGCTCCCGAGGACCTCGCGCTGGTGAAGGGCGACCCCGGTGAGCGGCGCCGCTTCCTGGACGAGCTGATCACCGCCCGCTCCCCGCGGATGGCCGGGGTGCGCTCCGACTACGACCGGGTGCTCAAGCAGCGCAACACCCTGCTGAAGTCGGCCGCGCTCGCCCGCCGGCACGGCGGCCGGACGATGGACCTGTCCACGCTCGACGTCTGGGACCAGCACCTCGCGCGCGCGGGCGCCGAGCTGCTCGCCCAGCGCCTGGACCTGATCGCGGCCGTGCAGCCGCTGGCCGACAAGGCGTACGAGCAGCTGGCCCCGGGCGGTGGCCCCGTGGCCCTGGAGTACAAGCCGTCGGCGCCCGGTGAGGCGCACCGGCGTGAGGACCTGTACGAGCAGCTGATGGCGGCGCTCGCCGAGGCGCGCAAGCAGGAGATCGAGCGGGGCGTCACCCTGGTGGGCCCGCACCGGGACGACCTGCTGCTCAAGCTCGGCTCGCTGCCCGCCAAGGGGTACGCCTCGCACGGCGAGTCCTGGTCGTACGCGCTGGCGCTGCGGCTGGCCTCGTTCGACCTGCTGCGGGCGGAGGGCAACGAGCCGGTGCTGGTCCTGGACGACGTCTTCGCCGAGCTGGACGCGCGGCGCCGGGAGCGGCTGGCCGAACTGGTGGCGCCCGGTGAGCAGGTGCTGGTGACGGCCGCCGTCGACGACGACGTGCCGCACGTGCTGGCGGGGGCGCGGTACGCGGTCGCGGAGGGCGCGGTGGAGCGCGTATGAGCGCCGAAGGGCCGGCCACCGGGGGTCCTTCGGGCGATCGCGACAAGGACCACGACGGGAACCGCGGGAAGAGCGGCCCGGAGCCGTCCGGCGTCGACCTCGCGCGCGTGGCCCTCAGGGCGGCGCGGGAGGCGGCACGCGCGCGGGGGGACGCGGCCCAGCAGAAGAAGCAGGCGCGTCGCGGGGGCCTGCGCTCCGGGGCGCGGGCCGACGGCCGCGATCCCATGGCGCTGGGCTCGGCGATCAACCGGCTGATCACCGAGCGAGGCTGGGAGACCCCGGCCGCGGTGGGCGGGGTGATGGGCCGCTGGCCGGAGATCGTCGGCGAGGACGTGGCGAAGCACTGCGTACCGGAGCGGTACGACGAGGACGAGCGGGTGCTGGTCGTGCGCTGCGACTCGACGGCCTGGGCGACGAACCTGCGGTTGCTCGCCCCGACGCTGGTGGCCCGTCTCAACGAGGACCTGGGGCACGGGTCGGTTCGGATGATCAAGGTTCTCGGACCCGGCGGCCCGGCCGGTCAGGGGCGGCGCTACGGGCCGCTGCGGGCGCCCGGCAGCCAGGGCCCGGGTGACACCTACGGGTGACCGGCGGACGGTCTGGCAGCCCGTCAGGCATGCGTGATGTACCTCACAAAAATCGGTGCCGACGGTCGGCGTGAACCGTTGGCGCACGCTGCGGCGCGCCCCCGGAAGCGGGCGCGCCGCGGGTTCTGACTGCCAAGTAGCAAAGGGTTGACGCCTCGAAGCGCTGAGTGCCGTTGTGAGCCTCTTGAAGCCCCCTTCCGTATATCGGGAGTCGGGCAAGGCTCGTTCAGGGCGGCACATGCGGACTCAGGTACCGGCAAACCCCCATCAGTGTCAGTGGTACCGGTAGAATGAGAGAGAATCCCGCCCCGAACGTGGGGACCGTCCGGGACTAGCTGAGCAACGCTGATCAAGGCTTACCAACGCAACATGCCGCAGCCGCTCCGGCAACCTGCCGACGAGCCCGGCTCGTGCTGTGCCAGAAAGGGCGCTTCGTGGCCGATTCCGGCAACCCCAACGAGAACAACCCGTCCACCGACACCGGCGTGAACGACGCGGTGAGCACCTCGCCCGGCGAGGCTCCCACCTCGTACGACGCCAGTGCCATCACCGTCCTCGAGGGTCTGGACGCGGTCCGCAAGCGACCCGGTATGTACATCGGCTCGACCGGTGAACGAGGCCTGCACCACCTGGTGCAGGAGGTCGTGGACAACTCCGTCGACGAGGCGCTGGCCGGCCACGCGGACACGATCGACGTCACGATCCTCGCCGACGGCGGTGTCCGGGTCGTCGACAACGGCCGTGGCATCCCGGTGGGCATCGTCCCCTCCGAGGGGAAGCCCGCCGTCGAGGTCGTGCTGACCGTGCTGCACGCGGGCGGCAAGTTCGGCGGCGGCGGCTACGCGGTCTCCGGTGGTCTGCACGGTGTGGGTGTCTCCGTCGTCAACGCCCTTTCCACGAGGGTCGCGGTGGAGGTCAAGACGGACGGCCACCGCTGGACGCAGGAGTACAAGCTGGGCGTCCCCACGGCGCCGCTCGCCCGGCACGAGGCCACCGAGGAGACCGGCACCTCGGTCACCTTCTGGGCCGACGGCGACATCTTCGAGACCACCGACTACTCCTTCGAGACGCTCTCCCGGCGCTTCCAGGAGATGGCCTTCCTCAACAAGGGCCTGCGGATCAACCTCACCGACGAGCGCGAGTCGGCGAAGGCCACGGCCGGCGCGGACGAGGCGGGCGAGGACGAGAAGCACGAGGTCAAGAGCGTCTCGTACCACTACGAGGGCGGCATCGTCGACTTCGTGAAGTACCTCAACTCCCGCAAGGGAGAGCTGGTGCACCCCACCGTGATCGACCTCGAGGCCGAGGACAAGGACAAGAACCTGTCCCTCGAGGTCGCCATGCAGTGGAACGGCGGCTACACCGAGGGCGTGTACTCGTTCGCCAACATCATCCACACGCACGAGGGCGGCACGCACGAGGAGGGCTTCCGCGCGGCGCTCACCTCACTGATCAACAAGTACGCGCGCGACAAGAAGCTGCTGCGCGAGAAGGACGACAACCTCACGGGTGACGACATCCGCGAGGGTCTGACCGCGATCATCTCGGTGAAGCTGAGCGAGCCGCAGTTCGAGGGCCAGACCAAGACGAAGCTGGGCAACACCGAGGTGAAGACCTTCGTCCAGAAGGTCGTCTACGAGCACCTGACCGACTGGCTCGACCGCAATCCGAACGAGGCCGCGGACATCATCCGCAAGGGCATCCAGGCGGCCCACGCGCGCGTGGCGGCCCGCAAGGCCCGTGACCTGACCCGGCGCAAGGGCCTGCTGGAGTCGGCCTCGCTGCCGGGCAAGCTGTCGGACTGCCAGTCGAACGACCCGACCAAGTGCGAGATCTTCATCGTTGAGGGTGACTCCGCCGGCGGTTCGGCCAAGTCCGGCCGCAACCCGCAGTACCAGGCGATCCTCCCGATCCGGGGCAAGATCCTCAACGTCGAGAAGGCGCGCATCGACCGGATCCTGCAGAACCAGGAGATCCAGGCGATGATCTCCGCGTTCGGCACCGGTGTGCACGAGGACTTCGACATCGAGAAGCTCCGCTATCACAAGATCATCCTGATGGCGGACGCCGACGTCGACGGCCAGCACATCAACACCCTGCTGCTGACCTTCCTGTTCCGCTTCATGCGGCCGCTGGTGGAGTCCGGCCACGTGTACCTCTCCCGTCCGCCGCTGTACAAGATCAAGTGGGGCCGGGACGACTTCGAGTACGCGTACTCCGACCGCGAGCGCGACGCGCTGATCGAGATGGGCCGCAACGCCGGCAAGCGCATCCGCGAGGACTCGGTCCAGCGCTTCAAGGGTCTCGGCGAGATGAACGCCGAGGAGCTGCGCATCACGACCATGGACCAGGAGCACCGCGTGCTCGGCCAGGTCACGCTCGACGACGCCGCGCAGGCCGACGACCTGTTCTCGGTGCTGATGGGCGAGGACGTCGAGGCCCGGCGCGCGTTCATCCAGCGCAACGCCAAGGACGTCCGCTTCCTCGACATCTGAGTCGGTCTCAGCTGACCGCACCAGGAAGGATCTTCACCAGCAATGACCGACGAGAACACTCCTGTGACGGCGTCCGAGGACGACGCCCTGGCGATGCGTGTCGAGCCCGTCGGGCTCGAGACGGAGATGCAGCGCTCGTACCTCGACTACGCGATGTCCGTCATCGTCTCGCGCGCGCTGCCCGACGTCCGCGACGGCCTCAAGCCCGTGCACCGGCGCGTGCTGTACGCCATGTACGACGGCGGCTACCGCCCCGAGCGCGGCTTCTACAAGTGCGCCCGCGTCGTCGGCGACGTCATGGGCAACTACCACCCGCACGGCGACAGCTCCATCTACGACGCCCTGGTCCGCCTCGCCCAGCCCTGGTCGATGCGCATGCCGCTCGTCGACTCCAACGGCAACTTCGGTTCGCCGGGCAACGACCCGGCGGCGGCCATGCGCTACACCGAGTGCAAGATGGCGCCGCTGTCGATGGAGATGGTCCGCGACATCGACGAGGAGACCGTCGACTTCACGGACAACTACGACGGCCGCTCCCAGGAGCCGACCGTCCTGCCCGCCCGCTTCCCGAACCTGCTGATCAACGGCTCGGCGGGCATCGCGGTCGGCATGGCGACCAACATCCCGCCGCACAACCTGCGCGAGGTCGCGGCCGGCGCCCAGTGGTACCTGGAGAACTACGAGGCCTCGCACGAGGAGCTGCTCGACGCGCTCATCGAGCGCATTAAGGGCCCCGACTTCCCGACCGGCGCCCTGGTGGTGGGCCGCAAGGGCATCGAGGAGGCGTACCGCACCGGGCGCGGCTCGATCACCATGCGCGCGGTCGTCGAGGTCGAGGAGATCCAGAACCGCCAGTGCCTGGTGGTCACGGAGCTGCCCTACCAGGTCAACCCGGACAACCTGGCGCAGAAGATCGCCGACCTGGTGAAGGACGGCAAGATCGGCGGAATCGCCGACGTCCGCGACGAGACGTCGTCCCGCACCGGCCAGCGCCTGGTGATCGTCCTCAAGCGGGACGCGGTCGCCAAGGTCGTCCTGAACAACCTGTACAAGCACACCGACCTGCAGACCAACTTCGGCGCCAACATGCTGGCCCTGGTCGACGGCGTGCCGCGCACCCTGTCCCTGGACGCGTTCATCCGCCACTGGGTGAACCACCAGATCGAGGTCATCGTCCGCCGTACGCGCTTCCGGCTGCGCAAGGCCGAGGAGCGGGCGCACATCCTGCGCGGTCTGCTCAAGGCGCTGGACGCCATCGACGAGGTCATCGCGCTGATCCGGCGCAGCGAGACCGTCGAGATCGCGCGCGGGGGCCTGATGGACCTCCTGGAGATCGACGAGATCCAGGCCAACGCGATCCTGGAGATGCAGCTGCGCCGCCTCGCGGCCCTGGAGCGCCAGAAGATCGTCCGGGAGCACGACGACCTGCAGGCGAAGATCAACGAGTACAACGGGATCCTCGCCTCCCCGGTCCGTCAGCGCGGGATCGTCAGCGAGGAGCTGACCGCGATCGTCGAGAAGTACGGCGACGACCGCAAGACGAAGCTGATCCCCTACGAGGGCGACATGTCCATCGAGGACCTGATCGCCGAGGAGGACATCGTCGTCACGGTCACGCGGGGCGGCTACATCAAGCGCACCAAGACCGATGACTACCGGGCGCAGAAGCGCGGCGGCAAGGGCGTGCGCGGCGCGAAGCTCAAGGAAGACGACATCGTCAACCACTTCTTCGTGTCCACCACGCACCACTGGCTGCTGTTCTTCACCAACAAGGGCCGGGTCTACCGGGCCAAGGCCTACGAGCTGCCGGACGCCGGCCGGGACGCGCGCGGCCAGCACGTGGCGAACCTGCTGGCCTTCCAGCCGGACGAGACGATCGCCCAGATCCGCGCGATCCGCGACTACGAGGCGGTTCCCTACCTGGTCCTGGCCACCAAGGCCGGCCTGGTGAAGAAGACGCCGCTGAAGGACTACGACTCGCCGCGTTCGGGCGGTGTCATCGCCATCAACCTGCGGGAGCAGGCGGACGGCAGCGACGACGAGCTGATCGGGGCCGAACTCGTCTCGGCCGAGGACGATCTGCTGCTGATCAGCAAGAAGGCGCAGTCGATCAGGTTCACGGCGTCGGACGACACGCTGCGTCCGATGGGACGTGCCACCTCGGGCGTCAAGGGCATGAGTTTCCGCGAAGGGGACGAGCTGCTCTCGATGAATGTTGTTCGAGCCGGTACGTTCGTGTTCACTGCCACCGACGGCGGTTACGCGAAGCGGACCTCCGTCGACGAGTACCGCGTCCAGGGTCGCGGTGGCCTCGGCATCAAGGCCGCCAAGATCGTCGAGGACCGCGGGTCGCTCGTGGGTGCGCTGGTGGTCGAGGAGCACGACGAGATCCTCGCCATCACGCTCTCGGGCGGTGTGATTCGTACGCGAGTCAACGGGGTCAGGGAGACCGGCCGTGACACCATGGGCGTTCAACTGATCAACCTGGGCAAGCGCGATGCCGTCGTCGGCATCGCACGCAACGCCGAGGCGGGACGCGAGGCGGAGGAGGTCGACGGCGACGTGGCCGTCGACGAGACCGCCGAGGGTGCCGCGACCAGCGGCACGGACGAGGGTGAGGCGCCCTCGGCCGAGTAGCACGAGGAGAGAGTCATCGTGAGCGGAGCCACGGGCGCCGGATCGGCCGGTACCCCTTCGGGTACGGAAACGGGCGGCGGCGGCCGTGGCTCCGCCGCGCGTGCGACGGATTCGCACACGACTCAGCTGCGCAGGATCGACGACGGAGCGACCGACTCGCACTCGGGGAGCTCGTCCACAACGCATGGATCCCAGGGGGGAACTGTGACGGACACCCGAGGCCAGCAGACGCAGGCGGCGGCCTCGCCGCTGCCGGGGGAACGGCGGCCCCAGCAGCCCGGCGGGCCCTACCACCCGCCGCAGGCCTACCAGGCCCAGGGCGGCACCGCGGCCGCCGTCCGCCGCCCGCGCACCGGCGCCCGCACCACTCCCCGGGTGCGCAAGGCGCGCCTGCGGGTGTCGAAGGCCGACCCGTGGTCGGTGATGAAGGTCAGCTTCCTGCTCTCCATCGCGCTCGGCATCTGCACCATCGTGGCCTCCGCCGTGCTGTGGATGGTCATGGACGCCATGGGGGTCTTCTCGACCGTCGGCGGCACGATCTCCGAGGCCACCGGCTCCAACGAGTCCAACGGCTTCGACCTGCAGTCCTTCCTGTCGCTGCCCAACGTGCTGATGTTCACGACGATCATCGCGGTCATCGACGTCGTCCTCGCGACGGCCCTGGCGACGCTCGGCGCGTTCATCTACAACCTGTCCGCCGGCTTCGTCGGCGGCGTGGAGCTGACGCTCGCCGAGGACGAGTGATCCGCGGGGCGTCCGCGCTCCCGGACCGCGCGCCAACCGATTTTGGGACTGCCCGCCTCGTGCGCTAATCTTCAGGGGTCAGCGCGCGGGACATACACCGCAGAGCGCGGCGGGGCTATAGCTCAGTTGGTTAGAGCGCATCCCTGATAAGGATGAGGCC
Source organism: Streptomyces sp. BK208 (assembly GCF_004364245.1). Taxonomy (GTDB): domain Bacteria; phylum Actinomycetota; class Actinomycetes; order Streptomycetales; family Streptomycetaceae; genus Streptomyces. The sequence continues at coordinate 226,223 of NZ_SOAV01000014.1, forward strand.
ACAGGTTCAAATCCTGTTAGCCCCACCAGCACGAAGACCCCCAGCCGGTACGGCTGGGGGTCTTCGGCGTCCGCGGTCCGGTCCGCTTCGCTCATGTGTGGGCGAGCCGGGCCATGCCCCACAGGATGATCAGGTCGAGCGCCATCACGCTGATCGACCACAGGGGGTAGTAGGGGATGAACATGAACTGGGTCACCAGGCTGATCGCGGCGGTCGTCACCGCGGCCGCGCGGCCCCAGGACATGGTCCGCAGCACTCCCGCGCCGACGACGACCAGCGCGACGCCGACGACCAGGTGGATCCAGCCCCAGCTGGTGAGGTCGAACCGGTACTCGTAGTGTCGCGGGGCGACGAACAGGCGGTCCGTGGCGATGCCCGCGATGCCTTGCAGGATGCTCAGGACTCCGCTGACGAGGAGCGGCACACCGAAGTACCTCAGCGGTCCGGCCGGCCCGCCGTCGTTCCGGCCGCCCCCGGTCTCCCGCCGTGCTCCCTGCGGCATGTCCGCCATGGCCTGTCGCCCCTTCGTCCTGGCGCGGTCGTCACTCCACCTCGCGGCGCGACGGAGGCGAGCGCGTCCGTCACGGTCACAGCGTCACCCCGGAGTCGTGGCGCGGCGACCGCACCGGGGCATACGGGTCTGCCCGCCTCGGAAGGAGGCCCGGGGGCGAGGGTGCGAAAAAACCCGACCGCTGGCGACGGGGGATGCGCCAGCGGTCGGGCTGTGGCCAAGGCTAACAAGCCCGGGCGCCCGGTGGGTGCCGACTGGTCGGTCGGGCGCGAGTGATGTGACGCGGATCACGTTCGGCCGGAGTGGTCAGTGGTCGCACGGTGACTCGTAGTCCAGGCGCGGCAGATACTCGTGCCACTTCTCCTCGGTCAGCACGCCCCGGGTGGCGGAGCAGATGCGGTCGATGGCGTCGTCCACGCCGAGGCTCCACAGGCGGACGGTGTCCGTGCCGCTGGAGACCCCGAGCATGCGCCGTACGGGGCTGAAGGAGAGGAAGCTGCCGGTCTTCGCGTTGGGACTCATCGCCTGGCCGACGGGGGTGGCCTCGGCGGGGCCGGTGACGTGCCACAGGCGGACCGTGTTGTCGTTGGCGCCGCTGGCCAGGGTGGAGCCGTCCTGGCCGAACGTCAGCGACGTCACCGAGTCGGTGTGCCCGGCGAGCGTGGTCGCGGCCCCGGACGTCCCGCCGGGCTCGGTGACGTTCCACAGCCGGACGGTGCCGTCGTCGCTGCCGCTGGCCAGGGTGCGGCCGTCGGGGCTGTAGGCGAGGACGTTGACCGGCCCGAGGTGCCCGGTGCGGGGCGCGCCGAGCCGGGTGGCGTGCGCCGGGTCGGTGACGTCCCAGAGGCGTACGGCGTCGTCCGCGCCGCCGCTGGCGAGGGTGCGGCCGTCCGGGCTGAAGGCGAGGGTGTTGACGTAGCCCGTGTGGCCGGTGAGCGGCCGGCCCAGGCGGCGCGGGCTGGAGGGGTCGTCGGTGTTCCACAACTGGACGGTGCGGTCGTCGTACGCCGTGGCCAGGGTGCGGCCGTCGGGGCTGAACGCCAGGGTGTCGGGGCCCGCGTAGCGGGTGTTCAGCGCCACCGGCGGTCCGTGGGCGGTGGGCCGGGCCGGGTCCGTGACGTCCCACAACCGCAGCGCGTCCGCCTCGAGAACCGCGAGTGTGCCGCCGTCCGGCGAGAACACCAGCGAGCGGAGGTCGCTCTCCCCCGGGCCCCCCGGCGCGAAGGGGGCGCTCAGCGACACCGGCCGGGCGGGGTCCGTCACGTTCCACAGCCGGACCCTGCCGTCGCGGGCCGCCGTGGCCAGGACGTGTCCGTCCGGGCGGAAGGCGCCGATGCGGCCGATCACGTCCGACGTCGGCAGCGACCACAGGCGGACCTTGCTGTCGCCGCTGCCGGTGGCGAGGGTGTGGCCGTCGGGGCTGAAGCCCAGGGCGTACATCTCCCCGCTGCCCCCGGCGAGGGGCACGCCGACCTGGGAGGGGTACGAGGGGTCGCTGACGTTCCACAGGCTCGCCGTGCTGTCCGCGCTGCTCACGGCGAGCATGGACCCGTCGGGACTGAAGGCCACCGCCCAGACGGGACCGGTGTGGCCGGTGAGCGGGGCGCCGACGGATTTCGCCCGGGCGGGGTCGGTGACGTCCCAGAGCCGGACGGTGTCGTCCGCGCTGCCGCTGGCGAGGGTGCGGCCGTCGGGGCTGAAGGCCACGGAGTGCACCAGGCCGCTGTGGCCGGTGAGCGGTTCACCGACGGCGGTCGGCCGCACGGGGTCGGTGACGTCCCAGAGCCGGACCTTGTCGTCGTCGCCGCCGGCCGCGAGCGTGTGTCCGTCGGGGCTGAAGGCGACCGAGCGCACCGCGGCGGTGGAGCCGGTCAGGGTGTCGAGCGCCTTGGGGGCGCGCGGGTCGGCCACGTCCCACAGGCGCACGGCGTGGTCGTCGTGGGCGGAGGCGAGGGTGTGGCCGTCCGGGCTGAAGGCGAGCAGGTAGACGGTGCCGTCGTGGCCGGCCAGGGGAGCGCCGAGCGGGCGCGGACGGCTGGGGTCGCGTACGTCCCACAGCCGGATCGTGCCGTCGTCCGAGGCGCTGGCCAGGGTGCGGCCGTCCGGACTGAAGACCGCGGTGCTCACCCAGCTGGTGTGTCCGGTGAGCGGTTTGCCGAGCGGCTGGGGGCGGCCGGGCTCCGAGACGTCCCACAGCCGGACGGTCCGGTCGTAGCTGGCAGTCGCCAGGATGCGTCCGTCCGGGCTGAAGGAGGTGAGGTAGACGGCGCCGGTGTGCCCGAGCAGCGGGGTGGCCAGGGGCGCGTTCACGATCGAGATCAGGCGGTTCCTGACGTTCTCGTCGTCCGGGCGCAGGCGGTGGGCCGCCAGGTCCAGCTGGGCGGAGAGCGACGGGTCCGTGTCCTGGACCCGGTCCGCCTCGGCGACCACCTGCTCGAACACGGCGTCGTTGCGCTGCTGCCAGGCGAGCACCGCCGAGCCGACGGCCACGAGGGAGAGGACGACCAGCGCCGCCACCGCGGCCCGCCTGATCATGACGGTGCGCCTGCGCAGCCTGACCGCGGCGGCCAGGAACTCCACCGCACCGCGGGTCAGGAAGGTGTCGTCGGCCGACTTCGCCCAGCCGCTCGCCTGCTCCAGCCGGGAGCCCCGGTAGAGCAGCGCGGAGTCGCGGTCCGACTCCTCCCAGGCCAGGCCGTCCTCCTCCAGCCGCTGACGGAGCAGGTTCCCGGCGCGGTCCTCGTCGATCCAGTCGCGCAACCGGGGCCAGGCGTGCAGCAGGGCCTCGTGGGTGATCTCCACGGTGTCCGCGTCTAGGGTCACCAGCCGGGCCCGCACCAGCGCTTCGAGGGACTCCTCCGTCTTGCCGGGGTCGCCGGACTCCTCGGCCAGTCGGCGCCGGGTGCTGCGTCTGCGGGTGGCCTGGGTGTCCTCGCTCAGCCGGACCAGCCTGAGCAGCAGCAGTCTCGCGGCCGTGCGGGCCGCCGGGTCCAGCCGGGACCAGGCACGCTCGGCGGTCGCGGCCACCGCGCCCTGGATGCCGCCGGCCGCGCGGTACCCGGCCAGGGTCAGCCGGCCCGCCTTGCGTCGCTGCCAGGTGGCGAGCAGGGCGTGGGAGAGGAGGGGCAGTACGCCCGCGTCGTGGGCGCCCTGCGGGCCGTCGCTGCTCACCTCGCGGATGATCAGCTCGGCGAGTCCCGGTTCGAGTTCCATGCCGACGGCCCTGGCGGGGGCGATCACCGCCTCGCGCAGTTCGGCGGTGGTGAGGGGGCCGAGCACCATGTGCCGGTGCTGGAGCGCGTCGGCCAGCTCGGGATAGCGCAGGCAGCGGTCGTAGAAGTCGGCGCGGACGCCCAGGGCGACGAGCACCGGTGCCGGCTTCCCGGCGGCTCCGGGCACGCAGGCGGCCTGCAGCAGCCGGATGAACACCCGCCGGTCCGCGTCGTCGGGGCAGAGCGTGAAGAGCTCCTCGAACTGGTCCACGATGACGACGGGGCGGGCGGGGGGCGCGGTCGGCGGAGTCCCGTCCCGGCGGTGCCCGTCCTGCGCGTCCGGCCTGTCCGGCCTGTCCGGCCTGTCAGGCCTGTCCTGTGCGTCCGGCCTGTCCGGCGCGTCCGGCGCATCCCGCGAAGGCGTGTCCTGCCCCCCGGTGCCGTCGGCGGACGCCGCCCACGCCGCGAAGGCCGCCCTGACGGCGTCCTCGGCGCGCGGGACGTCCGTGGCCGGGGACCCGGGGGCGCCCGGCTCCGGGGCCGCCGTCTTCCGTGCCGCCGTGCGCCTCATGGCGTCGACGACGGGCGCGAGCGCCGGTATCAGCCGGGTCAGTTCCCCGAGCGGGTCGGCACCGGGGACGAGTTGCAGCACCCGCCTGAGCGATCCGTCCCCGGGGTCCGGCGCCTCGGCGCGCAGGGCGGGCACCAGGCCGGCGTTCAGCAGTGAGGACTTCCCCGCTCCCGAGGCGCCCACGAGCATGACCAGGCCGCCCGTGTCCCGGGCCGCGTGGAGCTGGGCGACGAGAGCGCGGGTGCTCCGCTCCCGCCCGAAGAACCAGCCGGCGTCCTGCCGGCGGTAGGCGGCCAGTCCCCGGTAGGGGCAGACCCCGCCGGGGGCGCCCGGGGTCTCGGCGGCCGGCTGTTCCTCGACCGCGGGCGGCGCGGGGCGTTCACCGGTCGGGTCCGCCAGCGCCCGCTCCCACAGGCGCTGCCACTGGGTCAGGTCGTACAGGCCGGCGGAGACGGGGACGGGCCGCGCGCGTCGCGCCTGCGGTATGAGGACGTGCAGGACGGCCGCGAGGGCGGGGAACTGGGCGGGCACGTTCTTGGCCCGGCGCCAGTCGCTGATCCGCTGGGCGGAGACGCGTACCGGCCGCCCTCGTTCGTCGACCCGCTGGAGCCGGACGACAGCCTCGGACACGCGCTTGAGGGGAGGATTTCCCGCCTCCGTGTACAGCAGTGCGAGGCGTTCTGCGAAGGCCGTGCGTGCCCCTGAGTCGAAACTCAAGGTGTCCACTCCTTACTTCCCCCACACCTGGACGTCCGGACCGGAAAACTCACTCTATACGTCTGACCTGCGGCTACATCGGTTCCGTAGGTCCGGAACCTCCCCTGCGCCGACCACGGATGGCAGGATCGCGTCGCAGTGGCGAAGCGTCCCCGCGGTACCCGGACAGGTCAGCGGCTCAGTACTCGGACAGCTACCCCGTGAGGCCCCGTGAGGCCGCATGTTCTCGGCCAGCTTTCCGCAGCCCGTCCCCTGCCGGTCCGCCGGAGCCCCGCCACCGCACGCGAGAACGGCGCCGGCATGGTGTGGCACCGGTCCCCACGAGGGGAGGGACCGGAGCCAAACCATGCCGACGCGTACGTGTGACGGGCCGCCCGTCGCGGTACGGGACGGCCTCGGTACGGGACGGCCCGGGCATCGGGCCGCGGGAGTCCGCGCCAACAGGTCTCCCGGCAGGGCGGGTTCAGCGTGCCGTTCGCTGGGAAGGCAGGTCGGGAAGGCCTCGCCACCGACCGCCGCTGGAGTAGGCATGAGGATCGTCCTCGACCCCGAGCAGTGCTACGGCTCCGGTGACTGCGTCCACCGGGCCCCGGCCGTCTTCACCAAGGTGGACGGCCTCGGCGCCGTCATACCCGGCCGGGAACACGACGTCGACGCCCCGAGGGTGCGCGAGGCCGCCGAGGGATGCCCGTCCGCCGCGATCACCCTCACCCGCACGGACCCGGAAGGGACACGGGGCTGAGCGGACGGGGACCGGGCCGAGGACCTGCCGGGGGTGAGGCGCGACGCCGGGGCGCCGGTTCACGGCGGCACTCACCGTCTTTCCGGACGGGTACGGCCGCAGGTCACAACTCCCCGCGTGGCCACAGGGGTCCGTACGTGGGGGCCGGCCGGGGGCGTCGCCGTGTCCCTCCGGGCACACACGGCGGCGGCCCGGCTGCTCTGTCGAGCGGCCGGGCCGTTTCTCGCGTGTGGTGCGTACGCAGATCGCCGTTGCGTCAGGGTCGGGGGTGGTGCGGGCCGCTCAGCGCTGGAGCGGGATGGTGTGCTGGGTCCGAGGTCCGGCTGCGGTGTCGTCGCACGGGAGGCCGGTGGTGGTGGCGGTGGCGGCTGCCGCCGCCGCGGAGGCGTCGGCGAGCGGGTGGTGGCGGCAACTGGGTGCCGCGCCGTGGGCCTCGGCGCGGATGCGCTGTTTCATCGTGGGGGGCAGGGAGCCGGTTCGGGTCCGGGCCCTGGGGGCCGCGGCCGCGGGTGCCGCCTGGGGGGAGGCGCTCTCGGTGTTGCTGTGCGTTCCGGTCTGCGGTACGGCGGCGGCGGCCGTCGTCGTGATGAATCCGAGCGCCGTGCACAGCGCGAGGAAGGCGGTGACGACGCTGGTCCACAGCGTCAGGACCTTGTTCCGGGCCATGGCCCCTCACTTTCGGGTTGGGCGATTTGCGTACTTTCCTCATGATGTGTATGCGGATCGCGAAGTGGTGGACCTGGGCCCGTGGCGCGTCGATGTTCAGATGAACACCACCCGAATAGCCGCAAGGGGGTGGAAAGGCTGCCCAGACGGGAGAGAGGCGGGCAAAAGTCACCGCACGTGAGGGTGTGATCACCCTCCGATCAGAATGGTCTCGTCCGCTTCTAGAGGGTTCCGGCGACGGGCAGTTGACCACCGACGCAGGTCACCGATCGGTATCGGCCGGTGTGTATAGTCGGGCGCCAGAGGTCCCCTACGTCAAGGAAAGACGAGGTCGCGCGGTGAAGAAGCTTCTCCTGGTCGCACTGGCCGCCATCGGCGGGCTCCTCGTGTACCGCCAGATCCAGGCGGATCGCGCCGAGCAGGATCTGTGGACGGAGGCGACTGACTCCGTGCCCACGGGTTCGTGAGTACGACCGACATCCGGTCCTGAGCAGACCCCGGCCGTCAAACGGTCGGGGTTTTGTGTTGCCCAGAGAGGGCAGGTCCGCTCGGGGCGGGTGGCGACGGACGAGGCGACTGAGCGACTGAGCCGGTGGACGCGAGGGGTGGCGGGTCATGGGACGGTGGTGTACGGCTCGACGGCGCGCCGGAACGAGGCGGGCGCGGCCGCGGGTGCTCGCCCGGATGACCCTGCTGGGCGCCGTACTGGTCACGACCGCCGCGCTCCCGGCCGCGCTGCTGCCCGGCCCCACGGCGATCGCCGCCGGTGCGGCCGGCCCGGCGCAGGCGGCCGGTGCGGTCGGCGCCGCCGGTGCCGCCGGTGCGGTGGGAGCGGCCGGCGCGGCCGACGGGTACGCCTTCGCCGACGACGCCGTGCGCATCGCCGGCGCGAGTGCCACCGCGGGTGCCGAAACGCTGACGGCGGGGTCCACGTACCGCAGCTCGCTGCCGAGGAACGGCACCCGTTACTACCGCCTCGAACTCGATGCCGCCTCCGACGCCTACGTCTCCGTGACCGCCGTGCCCCGGACCGACGGTGACGTCACCGCCGTGGACGGCGTCCGGGTCTCCGTGCGGGACGCCGAGGGCGGCTCCTGCTCCGTGCGCAGCGCCACCTTCGGCGCCGCGCACAGCCCCCGCCCGGTCACCGCCTGGGGCACCCGCGAGATCGACCCCGCCTCCCGCCGGTGCCAGGAGTCCGGCACCTATTACGTCGGGGTCGAGCGGACCAGGCCCCAGGACTCCCCGCCGGACGACTGGGACCTGGAACTCGGTGTCGCGAGCGAACCCCGCCCGCGCCGGACCGGCGTGACCGAACCACCCGGGTCCTGGGACTCCGCCTCGCCGCAACCCCCGGCCGGTGAGCCGGAGCGCCGGCCGGGCGGCAACGGGTTCGCCCACGCCGCCCTCGTCGGGCAGGGGGCCTGGCGCGACGACATACGGCCCGGGGAGACCCTCTATTACAAGGTGCCGGTCGACTGGGGCCGCCAGGTGTACGCCACCGCCGAACTCGCCGGTTCCGCGGGAGCCTCCGGCTACGCCACCGCCGCCCTGCGGCTGGCCCTGCACAACCCCGTGCGCGCCGAGGTCGACGACGCCGCCAAGAGCTACACCGGCCGCGCGACCACCGTCGGCCTCGCCCCCCTGCCGCCCGTGGCGTACGCCAACCGGTACGCGAGTGAGGCGCAGACCGGCGCGCTGCGGTTCGCCGGTGACTACTACGTGGTCGTCCACCTCGCCGCACAGGTGGCCGACGCCTTCGGCCGGGGCCCGTTCGGACTGACGCTGCGCCTGCGGGTCGGGGGAACGGCGGAGACCGGTCCCGACTACGCGGGGGAGTCCCGGCCGAAGGGGCTCTTCGATGTCTCCGCACAGGACCGGATCGCCGCACCCGGCGGTGGAGCCACGGGAGCCGACGCCGCCTCGGAGGACGACGTCGCCATGAAGGCGGTGGCCGTCGGCGGCATCGGAACCGGCAGCCTGCTCCTCCTCGGGCTGGCGGTGTGGACGGCGGCGGCCCGGCGCAGAACCTAGACCGCCTCCCGCGTCAGATACGGCTCAGCGCCCAGAAACCGACGGCGTAGCAGGCCAGCGCGAGCATCAGCAGCGGCAACACCACCTTCGCCGGGGGGCCGGGCCGACGCCGCCGTCGAGCCCCGCGGTGCTGAGCGTGCGGCGCCGACCGCGGGTTCCGTGCGGTGTACGGGGCGGTGGCGACGTCGGCGTACTGCGGCGCGTGCGGGGTCCGCCCCGGCGCCCGGAGCTCCGGTCCGGCTGTGAACGCGGGGAAAGGCGCGGACGGTTGGGCCGCCGCATCGCCCACCGAAGGCGAGGGCGAGCGCGTGGCCGGGGACGGTGTGACGGTCGGCTGCGGTGGCGGCAGGCGGAAACTCCCGGTGTCCGACGACGAGACGGGGGCGGAAGGCGTCCAGTCCCGGGCGGGAGGCATGCCGGTCGGCGTCGGCGGCGGCAGGGGGGACGGGGTGCCGTCCGGGGGCGCAGACGGCCCCGACGGGATCGGAGACGTGCCGGACGGGATCGGAGACGTGCCGGACGGGATCGGAGACGTGCCGGACGGGATCGGAGACGTGCCGGACGGGATCGGAGACGTGCCGGACGGAGACGTGGACGGCCGGGGAGGCGCGGGCGGTGCGGTGTGCGGGGACGGCCGGGGAGGCGTGTGCGGGGACGGGCCCGGGGCCGTCGGCTGCCGTGGGTCGGTGGCTGCGTCGTCCAGGCCGGACGCCCTCCTGAGCGGCCCCTCGGCGTCGAAACCCGCGGGCAGCGGGCCCACTTGGTCGAAGATCTCGATCAGCTCGTCGTCGGGTCCGGGCTCCGGCAGCAGTTCCACCGCCGCGGCCAGCGCCTTGCGCGCCCCCGTCGCGGTACGGAACCTCGCCACCGGATCCGGCTGCACCAGCGTCGCCACGACCTGCCACAACGGCTCGGGAATCCCCCGCGGTGCGGGCGGCGTGCCGTACTCGGCGAAATGCTGCACGAGCGCCTTGGCGTCCGGCTTCGCCCCCTCCAGCAGATACAGGGCGACCAGACCCACCGCGAACAGGTCCGCCGGGAAGTCCGGCTCCGCGCCCATCATCTGCTCCGGCGCGAGGTAACCCGGTGTCCCCACGACCAGGTTGGTCTCCGTCAGCCGGGGCTCACCCAACCGCATCGCGATGCCGAAGTCGGACAGCCTGAGACGCGGACGGCCCGTCCCCGTCGCTTCGAGGAGCAGGTTGGCGGGCTTGATGTCACGGTGCACCACACCCTCCCCGTGCACCGCGGCCAGGCCCGCGAGGAGCTGGTCGAGCAGCGTGCACACGAAGTCGGGCGGCAGGGGCCCGTAGTCCCCGACCAGATGGACCAGGGAACCGCCCGTGACCAGGTCCATGGTGAACAGGACCTGGTCGTCGTCGGCGGCCCAGCTCGCGGGCGCGAGCACATGGGGATGATCGATGCGCAGCGCCTGCTCGCGGACGAACCGCAGCAGCGAGTGCGCGTCCCGCTGCTGCAGCACCTTCGCGGCCACATAACGCCTGCGCCGGTGGTCCCAGGCGCGCCAGACGGCACCCACCCCGCCCCGGCCGATCGGATCGACCAGCTCGTACCGGCCCGCGAAGACCTCACCCATGGCTGTGCGCCGCTCCTCCCCTGGGACCTGTCGCGCCCTTCCCGCGGGTCCGGCCGCCGACCCCCTCGGCGACCGGACCTGCGGGAATCAGTTCTGGTGGGACTGGTAGTGCGCGACCGCGTCCGAGGTGCGGCCCGCGCCGTACACCCGCAGGAACTCCGCCAGCTCCGGATGCGAGGAGGAGAGGGCGTCCGCCGCGTCGATGATGTCCCCGGCGGCCGCCACCGAGCGCAGCAGCGACTGGATCTCACGGACCACCCGCTTGACCGTGGGCGCGCCCGAACTGGTCGTGGACGTCGTGGTGTTGTTGAGCACCGAGCCCCCCTGCGACTTGCGGATCTCGTCCATGCGCTCCGTCGCCTCGGCCGCGCTCGCACTGCCGTCGGCGACCTGCCCCGCCAGGTCCTGCAGCAGCTGCACCCGCTGCACCACCGCGGGGTTGCCGATCTTCGCCCGCTGGCCGCTCATCAGCTGCGACAGCATCGGCGCGGACAGCCCGAGGACCCCCGCCAGACGAGCCTGGTTGAGACCGAGATCGTCGATAAGCCTGCGGAAGAGCGCCCCCAGCGGCTCCCCGTACCAGTTCCGCTGCAGTTCCCGCGCTCTTGCGGTGGCTTCCTGCTGTGCGGCGTCCATTGCGTCTCCCCATCGCTTCCCCGAAACCGCAGTTCGCTCCAGCGAACCACGCCGAGCATCTTACGGAGCGTGGTCGTTCCCCGGGAGCCCCAATCATTTGTGAGATACGGGGGGCGACCCGGTACTCTTGTCTGCGGCGACCGACGGTCCGCGGGTTCAGGACCGGCGACGCCTCCCGAGGGGCCTTAGCTCAGTTGGTAGAGCGCTGTCTTTGCATGGCAGATGTCAGGGGTTCGACTCCCCTAGGCTCCACCGTGAAGAGCGCCTTCGACCCGCGGAAACGTGCGTCGGAGGCGCTCTGTGCGCTTCAAGGCCGACCAGGCGGACCGCACGGCCCCGCCATCCGGTCCCGGTGGGCGGAGACGTTCCTCACCGTCGTCGCCCTCACCCCGCTCCCGGCGCGGCGCGTTTCGGCCGGGCGATCATCAACAACCGGACGGAAAAGGCCAGTTGACCACGGGAAACGAGGTTTCGGCGGTCGCGGCGTCGCCGGGGCGGGTCCGTGGAAGAGCCCCTCTCGGCGCCCGGGCGGAGCTGTCTGCTCTTGATATCGTCACCCCACAGGGCATCAGCGCCACAGCCCCGCGGGGCGGTGCCACGTGGCTCATCGCCGTCGGAGCCGTCCGTTCGCTGCCGACGAGGTGGAAGGGGTAGACCATGCGGGCGAAGGTACGGGCCGCTCTCGACGCGCTCTATATGAAGCGACTGGTCAGAGAGCTGGAAGGACGCCCACGCCCCCAGCACATCGGCATCATGCTCGACGGCAACCGCCGGTGGGCCAAGATGTCGGGCATAGACGACCCCCGCGAGGGCTACCGGGCCGGCGGCGCCAAGGTGCTGGACTTCCTGCGCTGGTGCGATTCGGCACAGATCGAGCACGTCACCCTGTTCATGCTCTCCGACGACAACCTCCACCGGCCCGAGGAGCAGCTGAACCCCCTCATCGACATCATCGCCGAGGTCGTCGAGCAGTTGGCCGCACCGGGCAATCCCTGGCCCGTCGAGGCTGTCGGCGCCCTGGACCTGCTGCCCGCGGAATCCGCGAGCCGCCTCAAGACCGCCACCGCCTCCACCCAGGACCGCAAGGGCGGCACCAAGGTCGACGTCGCCGTGGGCTACGGCGGCAGGCGCGAGATCGTCGACGCCGTCCGGTCCGCCCTGACCGAGCACAGCTCACAGGGCGGGGACATCGACGAGTTCATCGAGACCTTCACCATGGAGCACATCTCCAAGCACCTGTACTCCAAGACGCGGTCCGAGTCCGACCTCATCATCCGCACCTCCGGCGAGCAGCGGCTCTCCGGATTCCTGCTCTGGCAGTCCGCCTACGCCGAGGTCCACTTCTGTGAGACCTACTGGCCGGACTTCCGTGAGATCGACTTCCTCCGCGCCCTGCGCTCCTACTCGCTGCGCGAACGCCGCTACGGCCGCTGAGCGCCGTTTCACGTGAAACGTCGCTGTGGGGCGGGAGACTCCAGGTCTCCCGCCCCACAGCGATCATCAGGCAGACAGTCGACGCCGTACGGGCGCTGAGGATCAGCGGGGCTCGTCGCCCTCCGCCGCCTCCTCCTGTGCCTGCTTCGCCTGCACCTCAGGATCGAGGACGGCCTCGCCGGTGCCGTCCACCGACGTCAGCGGGCTCGGCTCGGGGACCTCGGTCGCCTCCGGCGGCTCCACCAGCCACTCCGGGTTGGCCTGCTTGTCCCACCACTTCCATGCGGCGAAGGCGCCGCCGGCGAGGACACCCGCCACCGCGAGCACCTTGGCGACACGGCCGGCCCTGGCCCGTCGCTGGTGCTTGCGCGTCAGCTTCTGGATCTCCTTGGCCGTGACCTGACCGCGCAGCGCCGCCAGCGCGGCGAGACCCCGCGCGGTGGCCTCGTCCCGCACGGGGCCGGCCGCGGCCACCGCCTGCTCGATCTTCGGACGTGAGTAGTCGGCCGCCTGCCGAGCGGCCAGACGCGTACGGACGGCGGCCTCCTGGGCGGCCGCGTCCATCTTCGGCGGCACATGCGTACGGGCCTGCTCCAGCCGCGGCGCCACATGCGCGCCGTACTGGAGACGGGCCTGATCTGCGGCCTGCGACACCTTGGGCGCCAGCCGTACGCGCGCCTCCTGTGCATAGTGGGCGGCCCTGTCCTTGGCCGTGTCGGCGTAGGGCGCCACCACTTCCGCGGCGTGCAGCACGCTGTCCTTCGCCGAACCGGTCGCGGCGCGCACGCTGTCGATGCGGGTCACGGGTTCCTCCTCCTCGGTGGCGTACGGTAATTCGACTTTCCACCCTTTTACGGATCATGCCTGGGGACGCACCGCCAGGCATGTGAGAGAGGGCATCCGGGTCACGGGTGGTGCCGCCGAGCCCTCCGGGACAACTGGTGATGAAGTTGCGAACAAGAGCCGATCAACGTCAATAGGGGATGAATACCGGGCAACACGAGCCTGCCCACGACCATGCCACGGATCCGCGTCCCATGCTCGTGACCCAGCGGGATGAACGCCGAACGTGCCCCGACCGTGGGAGGATCGGTCCGCATCGCAGGACGAGGGAAGGCGCACCGTGGCCGAGCAGCTCTACGCCACTCTGAAGACCAGCCGAGGCGACATCGAGATCCGGCTGCTGCCGAACCACGCGCCCGCGACGGTCAGGAACTTCGTCGAGCTGGCCCGCGGTGAACGGGAGTGGACCCACCCGGTCACCGGTGAGAAGACCACGGCCAGGCTCTACGACGGCACCGTCTTCCACCGGGTGCTCAGCGGCTTCATGATCCAGGGCGGCGACCCGCTGGGGAACGGCACCGGAGACCCCGGCTACCAGTTCCCGGACGAGTTCCACCCCGACCTCGCCTTCGACCGGCCCTACCTGCTGGCCATGGCCAACGCCGGTCCCGGTACCAACGGCTCGCAGTTCTTCATCACCGTCTCCCCGACGACCTGGCTGAACCGCAAGCACACGATCTTCGGCGAAGTGACCGACACGGCCAGTCAGAAGGTCGTCGACACCATCGCCGCCACCAGGACCAACCCCCGCACCGAGCGCCCCGTCGACGACATCGTCGTCGAGACGGTCGTCGTCGAGACCCGCGGCGCCTGACGTCCCGCACACCGGGCAGGAACCAAACGTCCCGCCCATCCGTAGAGCAGGGCGGGACGGTGCATCCGCACACACCGCCCGCAGGGACGACCGAGGGGATGCCATGGACCACGCGGCCGGCCGACCGGATGCCCAGAGCCCGCCCGGTTGCTACCGCCATCCCGGCCGCGAGACCGGCATCCGCTGCACCCGCTGCGAGCGCCCCATCTGCACGGACTGCATGGTCAACGCGTCCGTCGGCTTCCACTGCCCCGACTGCGCCGCGGGCCGCACCGGCGGCAGCGGCCCGCCCCCGGCCGCCTCCAGGCCCCGCACCCTCGCGGGCGGCACGGTCGCCGCCGACCCCCACCTGCTCACCAAGGTCCTGATCGGGATCAACGTGGCGGTGTTCATCGCCGTCCAGGCGCTGGGGGACTCCTTCCTCGCCGACATGGTGCTCATCGGCCGCTGGCCCCCGGCCCCCTTCGTCCCTACGGAGGGCGTCGCGGAGGGCGAGTGGTACCGCCTGGTGACCTCGATGTTCACGCACGAGGAGATCTGGCACATCGGCTTCAACATGATCACCCTCTGGTTCCTCGGTGCCCCCTTGGAAGAAGCCCTCGGCAGAGCCCGCTACCTCACGCTCTACCTCGTCTCGGGTCTGGCCGGCAGCGTCTTCGCCTATCTGCTCGCCTCACCCACCACGGCCACCCTCGGAGCCTCCGGCGCGATCTTCGGTCTCTTCGGCGCCACCGCCGCCCTCGCGCGCCGGCGCAACGCCGACATGCGGCCGGTCGTCGTCCTGCTGGCGATCAGTCTGATCTTCACCTTCACCCAGGGGAACGTCTCCTGGCAGGCGCACCTCGGCGGCCTCGCCGCGGGCGTCGTGACCGGCTTCGCCATGCTCCACGCCCCGCGTGAGCGGCGCACGCTCGTGCAGTACGGCACCAGCGCGCTGGTCGTGCTGGTCGTCGTCGGGCTGGCCCTGTTGAGGACCGCGCAGCTCACCTGAGCAGCGGTTGTCCACAGTAGGTGGCCGATCTTGTGCACAGCGTGCGGGAACACATGTGCCCCCTGTCACTGACCAGTGTTTATGCAGGTCAGGCAGGGGGCGAACGTGTTTTCGGACCCGGGGGTCCAGCCGGTACTTCCGTCACACCGGCGTCAATGCCCGGTGGGTTATCCACAGATCGTCTTTCTTTTCCCCATGTGGATAACGCCTGTGGATAACTCCGTGGACAGCCCTGGGCAGAGCTGTGGGAACTACCGCCGGGCTACTTCCACTGGGTCGAGACGCCGAACCCAGCGGCGATGAAACCGAAGCCCACCACGATGTTCCAGTTGCCCAGGGAGTCGATGGGCAGTGAACCGTCGGTGACGTAGAAGACGACGATCCAGGCCAGGCCGATGACGAACATGGCCAGCATGACCGGTGCGACCCAGCCGCGGCTGGTCAGTTTGATATTCGTCGCCTGCTTCGAGGGCGGCGGCGTGTAATCGGCCTTCTTGCGGATACGTGACTTCGGCACGAGGGTCTCTCCTGTCGATGCGCTGCGTGGCCGCGCAGGGAACGGGGGTCGGTCTCGGTGGGGCGGCGTCCATGGGGGACAAGGGGACTCTGAGCGCTCCCCCGGGCGTCCGTTAGCGTAGTCCTTCCGTGGCGCCGAAGGAGATAAGGGTACGTTGAGCAATTCTGCCGACTCCCCCGGAACGGGACCCAGCCCTGCCCGCCGACGCCGTTTCCGGCCCGCGCGGATCCTCACGGCGGCCGTCTTCGCGCTCGCGGGACTTATTTTCTTCACCAGCTTCAATACCGCGAAGGGCACCAATATCCGTACGGACGCCTCTTTGCTCAAGTTGTCCGATCTCATCCACGAACGCAGCCGGGAGAACGGCGATCTGGAGGAGGCCAACGGGACCCTGCGCGAAGAGGTCGAATCGTTCGCCGAGCGCGACGACGGCCGGACGAAGTCGGAGGACGACAAGCTCGCGGCACTGGAGGAGAAGGCCGGTACGCAGAAGCTGAAGGGCAAGGCGATCACCGTCACCCTCGACGACGCCCCGCCGGACGCCACCGCGAAGCTCCCCGGGTACCCGGAGCCGCAGCCCGACTACCTGGTGATCCACCAGCAGGACCTGCAGGCGGTGGTGAACGCGCTGTGGCAGGGGGGCGCCGAGGGCATCAAGGTGATGGACCAGCGGCTGATCTCCACCAGCGCCGTACGCTGCGTCGGCAACACCCTGATCCTGCAGGGCCGCGTCTACTCGCCCCCGTACAAGATCCAGGCGGTCGGTGACCCGGAGCGGCTGAAGAACGCGCTGGCGAAGTCGCCGACGATCCAGAACTACATGGTGTACGTCAACGTGTACGGCCTCGGCTGGAAGGTCGAGGACGACGGGCGGGTGACGCTGCCGGGCTACTCCGGCACGGCGGACCTGCACTACGCCCAGCCTGTGGGCTAGCGCCGTTCCCGTTCCCGCGGCCCGATGCACCGGGCAGGCTCTAGTCTGGTGCGGTACGGCGTGAGTGTGGCGCCGTGGTGCGACGGAAGGGACGGCATGTACGGCTGGATCTGGCGGCATCTGCCGGGGAACGCGTGGGTGAAGGCGCTGCTCTCGCTCATGCTGGCGATGATCGTGGTCTACGTCCTCTTCCAGTACGTCTTCCCCTGGGCCGAACCGCTGCTGCCCTTCAACGATGTGACGGTGGACAACCAGTGAGCGCGCGCATCCTCGTCGTCGACAACTACGACAGCTTCGTCTTCAACCTGGTCCAGTACCTCTACCAACTCGGCGCCGAGTGCGAGGTGCTGCGCAACGACGAGGTGTCGACGGCCCACGCCCAGGACGGCTTCGACGGCGTGCTGCTCTCGCCGGGGCCGGGCACGCCGGAGCAGGCCGGGGTGTGCGTCGAGATGGTGCGGCACTGCGCGGCGACCGGGGTGCCGGTCTTCGGCGTCTGCCTGGGCATGCAGTCGATGCAGGTGGCGTACGGCGGCGTGGTGGACCGGGCTCCGGAGCTGCTGCACGGCAAGACCTCGCCCGTCGAGCACGCGAACCGGGGCGTCTTCGCGGGCCTGCCCTCGCCGTTCACGGCGACCCGGTACCACTCGCTGGCGGCGCAGCCGGCCACGGTGCCGGCGGAGCTGGAGGTGACGGCCCGTACGCCCGACGGGATCGTGATGGGCCTGCGCCACCGGGAACTGCCGGTGGAGGGCGTGCAGTTCCATCCGGAGTCGGTGCTGACCGAGCACGGGCACCGGATGCTGGCCAACTGGCTCGCGGAGTGCGGCGACCGGGACGCGGTGGCGAGGTCGGCGGGGCTCGCCCCGGTGGTGGGCAGGGCCACGGCGTGACCGCGCTGCGCCCCGAGCGCGACTCCGGCACGGCCGGTGACCAGGGATCCTCGTACGGGCGGCCGTACGGGGATTCCGGTGCGTTCGGGGACGGCCGGTACGAGGAGTCCGCGTCCGGGCGGGCCGGGGAGGAGTACCGGCCGCCGGTCGCCGACGACGAGACGGTGGCCCTGCGGATCCCGGAGCCGCCGGAGCGGCGGACGGCCGCCGGGGCGGGGTCGGCGGGGGACGGTCCCGTGGCCGGCGGTCGCGCGGCCCGCAGGAAGGCCGCCAAACGGCGTCACGGGCGTCGTGGGGCTCCCAGGGGGCAGTCGGCGGAGGCGGAGGCCGGGGAGCCCGAGAAGGCGCCCCTGTCGCGCGTGGAGGCGCGTCGGCAGGCGCGTGCGCGCAAGCCGGGCGCCGCGGTGATCGCCAGCCGGGCGATCGGTGAGATCTTCATCACGACCGGTGTGCTGATGCTGCTGTTCGTCACCTACCAGCTGTGGTGGACGAACGTACGGGCGCACGCCCAGGCCGACCGGGCCGCGAGCAACCTCCAGGACGACTGGGCGAACGGAAAGCGCAACCCGGGGACCTTCGAACCGGGCCAGGGCTTCGCACTGCTGCACATCCCCAAGCTCGACGTGGTGGTGCCGATCGCGGAGGGCATCAGCAGCAAGAAGGTGCTGGACCGGGGCATGGTCGGGCACTACGCGGAGGACGGCCTGAAGACGGCCATGCCGGACGCGAAGACCGGCAACTTCGGGCTGGCCGGGCACCGCAACACGCACGGCGAGCCGTTCCGGTACATCAACAAGCTGGAGCCGGGCGACCCGATCGTGGTGGAGACCCAGGACAAGTACTTCGTGTACAAGATGGCGTCGATCCTGCCGGTGACGTCGCCGGGCAACGTCACCGTGCTGGACCCGGTGCCGCGGCAGTCGGGCTTCAAGGGGCCCGGCCGCTACATCACCCTCACCACGTGCACGCCGGAGTTCACCAGCAAGTACCGCATGATCGTCTGGGGCAAAATGGTCGAGGAACGGCCGCGCAGCAAGGGCAAGCCGGATGCGCTCGTCAGTTAAGGGCGGATGACCAGTGGCAGCGACCACCGACACGGAGCAGCAGGAGCAGGCCGGCGAGGACGGCCCGTCGGAGCCCGGGACGGCACGCCGCCGGGGTCCCCGACGGGTGGCCGCGCAGGCGGTGAGCGTCTTCGGTGAACTGCTCATCACCGCGGGCCTGGTGATGGGCCTGTTCGTCGTCTACTCGCTGTGGTGGACGAACGTCGTAGCCGACCGCGCGGCGGACCGGCAGGCGGACAAGGTCCGGGACGACTGGGCCCAGGACCGGGTGGGCCCGGACGGCCCGGGGGCGCTGGACACCAAGGCGGGCATCGGCTTCCTGCACGTCCCGGCGATGGGCGAGGGCGACGTCCTGGTGGAGAAGGGCACGTCGATGAAGGTCCTCAACGACGGCGTGGCCGGCTACTACACCGACCCGGTGAAGGCGACGCTGCCCACCTCGGACAAGAAGGGAAACTTCGCGCTCGCCGCCCACCGCGACGGGCACGGCGCGAGGTTCCACGACATCGACAAGATCGAGAAGGGTGATCCGATCGTCTTCGAGACGAAGGACACCTGGTACGTGTACAAGACCTACGCCGTCCTCCCCGAGACGTCGAAGTTCAACGTCGACGTCCTCGACGGCATCCCCGAGGAGTCCGGCAAGAAGAAGGCCGGCCACTACATCACCCTGACGACCTGCACCCCGGTCTACACGAGCCGCTACCGGTACGTGGTCTGGGGCGAGCTGGTCCGCACGGAGAAGGTGGACGGGGACCGCACCCCGCCGGAGGAACTGCAGTGAGGGGACTGAGTTGCTCGATCGAGGCAACTCAGTCCCTGACATGACGGAGGCCCGAAGCCGCAACTTCCCTTTGCGGCTTCGGGCCTCTTCGCTCGCCTACTGCAAGTCGTTCAGTGGTGCACCGGCACTCCACGCTTCCAGGAGTCCGCGATGCACGGCGGTGATGCCACTCTCGACGGCGATGTTCTGGGCGTCACGTGTGAAGGGGCAGGTAGCCACGAACAGGGCGACTTCGGAGCTGTGCAGGACTTTGGCCGCCCCGATGAACTTCTGAATCTCGGGACTGGTGATGGTCAGGTGAGGTGCGAATCTCTTGCACTGGACGACGATCGTTCGTCCGTCAGCGGTGAGCGCAGTGATGTCGATGCCCCGGTCCCTGCTGCCACCGCGTACGAGGACGTGGGTGCACCCGTCGCGTCGGAGCAGCGTGGCGACATGCTCCTCGAACTCGCGGCCGTTCATGGCGTCCATGGAGGCCATGACACCGGCGAGCGGGCGGTCCTCCCGATGGCCTTCCAGCCGTTGCAGTCGAGCATTGTGCTGGCGGAGCCGCTTTTCGATGCGTTGGACGCCTGTCCGGAGAGCGATGAGCTCTCGTTGGTGATCACTTGATGTTTCGATCAGGGCGTTGAACATCGGCACGACTGTCTTGCCGAGGATGTGGGTGATGCGTTGGTCGATGCGGGCGTCGAGCGCGGAGGCGTCTGTCGGGGCCGGGTTCTCCACAGGCCGTGTGCGGGCCAGGTACTCCATGTTCAGAAGGTAGGTGCGTACCTGGCGGGCGACGTCGCTGTCGCGCAGGAGCATGGCGATGTTGAGTACGGCTCGCCTGGAATAGATGGTGAGGCTTCGGCGGGCCTGTGGATAACTGCCCAGCGAGAGTGACATGTTGTCACTCTCGAATTGCTGCAGGTCAGCGCCTCGGATCACGCACATCCCGCTGGCTTCCAGTTCCTCACGGTGGCGTTTGACCAGCTGCCGAACGGCTTCGGCGGTGACGTGGAAGTACGTCGCCGCCATCGCCGTCGTCACGTGCATGCCGTCCGGCAGCAGGGCCAGTGCCTTCACGCGGTCGAGTACGTCCGTGCGTTCGAGGACGCCGCTGCGGAGAGTCCGCGATTCCAGTAGAGCCGTCTCGTTGATCATCGCCCGGCCTTTCGTCCCTCTTGAGATGATGTGGTCAACCAGACTTAACGAGTTATGACATTTGAAGACACGTTCGATGCTGTTGCTCGCCCGGCTCGAGCGGCTCGCCTGTCTGGGCGGGCTGGCCGCGACGCTTACGCGCTGCTGTTCCTGCTCGGCGCTGTCCATACCGTCATGGCCGTCGTATTGGCGGTTCTGGGCGTGGGGGTGATCGACGGGGGGCGAGGCACGTTGGGGTTCGGGCCCTCCGTGCGGGCGCCATGGGCGCAGCCCCGTACCCGGCTGTCACTGGGCGTCGCCGCTCTGTCGATCGTGCCGTAGGCTTTGCGGCCGTCTAGCTGACCGGGATCCTCTCCGGAGGATTCGACGTCGAGGAGGCATGCGTCCACGGTCACGGTGTCCGCTACAACGACGCCTACCGGGACACGCACGCGGTCGAGTCAGCGATGGTTCCCGATGCGCAGCAAGTGCAACGCGAACTTCGACCAGGTCCCCTCCTGGGGCAACCCGACCACTGTGTTGTTCGCCCTGCTGGCAGCGGTCGGCGTCTTGTACCTCGCCGCGGCGTTGGTGATCGCATCGCACAGGTTGTGCGGTCGTCATAGAGCTCGAGCAGGACGAGGGCTACGGCGGCGATCTTCGCGATGCGGCTGGATTCGAGGCTGGTCCGGCGCAGGGTTTGAAGGTCGTCTTGATCTGGAAGTGGGCGCGTTCATAGGCGCCGGGGATGCCGCGGATGACCGTGTCGCACGTCTTCGGCGCTCCTCCGGCGGGCTTCTTGGAGGGGTGGCCGAAGCCGACGTCGACGTTCTGGTAACCGAGGTCGACCTGGATCGGCACGTCCAGGTCGGTCCTACTGGCGAGACCCAGATCGGCCAGCCGCTCGGGGGCGCGAACCTGTACGTTCCCACCATGGTCCTTGTGTGTTCCGGACTACCAGAAGTCGGTGCCTTTGTGGCCCGGCGCGGCGACAGTACTGTCGAGGTTCAGATGAGTCAGCCCGTCCGCCTTGGCACGCCCCAGGCGGTGGTCAGGTCCGGTGGGTGCACCAGTGGCCAGGGCTGCCACCTTCGCGGAGGTAGCGGTACGCGGTGGAGGCCTGACACGACGTGGTCGCGGACGAGTTGGGCCAGTCGGGTACGTCGGGGAAAGCGGCCCAACGCACGCCGTCCCTTTGCGGGCCCTGGCCACAATCCGGTGGTCGCGCAGGAGGCCAGTTAGGTGCTCGGCGATGGACCGCTATGTTCTACCTCGGCCGGATTTTCCGCCGGAAGGTTGTTCCTGCCAAGGGCCTCGCGCCTGCCCGCATTCGGCATCACGCAGCGTCAGTATCGCGACCACAAAGCGACGGGCGCTTATTGGGAAAGGCGCACTGGATACCGCTGACCTCCTTGGTTGAGGTCAGTTCTGTACCCCAGCAAGCTGCTGTAACCGGTGACGGTCCGTTCATCCCGCGGTGGTCGAACAATAGAGAGTAGATGACCTTGGGGCTTACCTCGAAATATGCCGCTATAATCGCGGTCGTCACGTGCAAACCGGCCCGGCACCAGTGGCGGCACCTTTACGCGCTCGAGCACTTCTATTTCGGCAAGGATGCTGAGATAGAGCAGTCTCGTTAATCATGGCTGACCCTATATTTGGGGCCATGTGGCCACTCAGGGAGTAATAGGGACATGGCAAATCTGCCAAATCAACGTACTGCGGCGCAGCCCCGGCCCTCGGTGGAGGGTCGGGGCTGCGGTGGCTTGTGGCTGGCTAGCGATCAACCGCAGTTCGACCTACCGTTCCAGCGTCCGGAGTAGTCAATGTTACCGCCCCACGCGACGCATTTACCAGCGGCGTTGACGTAGACGGGTCCAGCGTAGCTAGTGTAAAAGCCAACGTCTTGAACATTTGAGTTCGGGTAGGTGTCGGCAACGGCCACCTCCGCCGTCATGTAGAGGGCGGCACCCGATGAGTTTCTGACTGTGACCACGCAGTTCTTTCCGGTCGCTGAATTATAGGTGAGATAGACGGTTCCTTTCGTAAGTGCCATTGAGTTAACGACTCCATATCCAGACCCGCAGGCGCCGTTGTAAGTAGCCGCTGCAACGTTTGAGGCAGCGGTAGCACTCGGAGCGAGTGTGAAAGCTGTTGCCGAAATCAGGATAGCAGAGATGATTGAAATGCTCGCCCTTTTATTCATACTTGTGACCATTTCTTTTTGGGTTTCCTTCATGGTGCATTTAATCGTGCCATGCGCCAGGTGGTGAGGCAATAGGGAAATGGATGTTTGCGTCCCTGAATGACAAGTTGACTGTACATTCTGCTCATTCTTGCAAATTATTGATGTGTCCTCTCAAAGGCTGAAATATCGTGGGTATCTGCGCGAGTCGAGAGTTGGCGACGTTCAGTCCCCGACCGTCCTTGCCCACGTCGTGTTGTGGCCGCAGTCGTTGCCCGGCCTTCGACGTCGCTCCAGGCAGGGCTCCGGCACCCACTTGGTCAGCGGCTTGAGCAGCCCACCCAACCCGCTCAGATGCAGGCCCCCGCCGACGGACCCGGTCCACGAGCATCGTGACCACTTGCTCGTGTCGCCGGCACGGCTACGGCCAGTGGTGTGGCAGCTGGAGCGTTCAAATGATCATCGGATCCGAGATGGACGCCATGGGCGGAGCCCCGGTCCCCCAGTCGAGCTGGGGGACCGGGGCTCCGGTCGTGCGACGGGCGGTTCAGTCGCGGCCGGGGAGGCCTCCGATGATGCCGCCGTTGTTGCCGCCGTTGTTGTTGCCGCCGTTGCCGCCGTTGCCGCCCACCGTGGTGAGGGTGATCTGCGTGCCCGCGGGGTCGTCGACCTCGCTGCCTGGTTGCGGGTCCAGGGCCATGACCACCGCGTTATCGTCACCCGGGGCGCCCGGTGCGACCTGCACGTTGGTGAAGCCGCTCTGTTGCAGGATCTGACGGGCCTCCGCGAGCGTCTTGGTGCGGACCTCCGGCACCTTCTTCTTCTCCACGGCCTTGCCGACCACGATCGTGACCTTCGAGCCCGGGTCGACCTGCTGGTTCGCCGAGGGCGTGGAGGAGATGACCTTGTCCACCTGGTTCGGGTCGTTGGTGGGCTGGTCCGTGCAGGTGGCCTTGAGACCGTTGCTCTCCATCTGGGCCTTGGCCTCGTCACAGCTGCGCCCGACGACGTCCGGCACCGTGGCCTTCTCCTCGGCCTTGGCGACCTCCAGGGTCACCGTGGAGCCCTTCTCCAGCTCCTTGCCCGGGTCGGGGTTCTGGCTGAGGACCGTGCCCTCGTCCTGGGAGGACTCGGTCTGCTTGGTCTCGACCTGGAAGCCCTTGTCCTCGAGCTGCTTGGTGGCGTCGTCGACGTTCTTGCCGATCACGTTGTCGACGGCGACCTTCGGGGCGCCCGTCGACACCACCAGGTTGACGGTGGAGTCC
Organism: Streptomyces sp. BK208; assembly: GCF_004364245.1. Classification (GTDB taxonomy): domain Bacteria; phylum Actinomycetota; class Actinomycetes; order Streptomycetales; family Streptomycetaceae; genus Streptomyces. The sequence goes on from NZ_SOAV01000014.1 coordinate 249,758, forward strand.
TTGTCGACCGAGGTGCCCTGCGCGGGGTCCTGGTCGCAGACGCTGCCCTTCTTCTGATCCTCGCAGGGCTTGCGCTCGACCGTGCCCAGCACGAGGTCGGAGTTGGTGAGCTGCTTCTGGGCGTCGGCCTGGGTCTGACCCACCAGGTTCGGCACGTCGACCTTGCCGTTGCCCGGTCCCCCGTCCCCGCTGAAGGCGTACTTGCCGATCAGGATGGCACCCACCAGGACGAGGATGCCGGCCAGGACCAGGAGGATCGTGGCGGTGTTCTTCTTGCGGGGCTGCTGGCGGCGCCGGTCGGGGCGGTCGTCGTAGCCGTAGCCGCCGTCGTCCGGGTTCATGGGCGGCAGCATGGTCGTGGCGCCGCCGCCCGCGTCGGAGCGCAGGGCGGTGGTCTGCTGGTCGTCCGGGTAGGCGCCGTAACCGCCGGCGGCCATGGCACCCATCGCGGCGGTGGCGCCGACGGGCTGGCCGTCGAGGCAGGCCTCGATGTCGGCGCGCATCTCGTCGGCCGACTGGTAGCGGTAGTCCGGGTCCTTGACCAGGGCCTTCAGCACGATCGCGTCCATCTCGGGCGTGATCTCGGGGTCGAAGACGCTCGGCGCCTGCGGTTCCTCACGCACGTGCTGGTAGGCGACGGCCACCGGGGAGTCGCCGACGAACGGCGGACGCACCGTGAGCAGCTCGTAGAGCAGGCAGCCCGTGGAGTACAGGTCGGACCGGGCGTCGACCTGCTCACCCTTGGCCTGCTCAGGGGAGAGGTACTGGGCGGTGCCGATCACCGCTGCGGTCTGGGTCATCGTCATGCCGGAGTCGCCCATGGCGCGGGCGATGCCGAAGTCCATGACCTTGACCTGGCCGTTGCGGGTGAGCATGACGTTGGCCGGCTTGATGTCGCGGTGGACGATGCCGGCCCGGTGCGAGTACTCCAGGGCCTGGAGGATGCCGATCGTCATCTCCAGCGTCCGCTCCGGCAGCAGCTTGCGGCCGGAGTGAAGAAGCTCACGGAGTGTGGAGCCGTCGACGTACTCCATGACGATGTACGGGATCGACACGTTGTCGATGTAGTCCTCGCCCGTGTCGTAGACCGCCACGATCGCGGGGTGGTTGAGCGAGGCGGCCGACTGGGCCTCCCGGCGGAAGCGGGCCTGGAAGGACGGGTCGCGCGCGAGGTCCGCGCGCAGCGTCTTCACCGCCACCTGGCGTCCGAGCCGGGTGTCATGAGCGTGATAGACCTCCGCCATGCCACCACGGCCGAGCACCGGGCCCAGCTCGTACCGGCCGCCGAGGCGACGCGGCTCTTCCATGGTTACTACCAGCCCTCTCCGTCGGTCCCGACCGGCATGCTTGTACGGTCGGAGGCTGCCGTCCGGCCTACCGTACCCGGCTTGCTCCGGGCCCCTTGGCCGAGCCGGACAGCCGATACAGGACCGGTATCGCAACGTGCGCCGATGTGAAGGGGACGTGACCGGAGTCACGTCCCGTTCAGGACGCGGTCACTTCTTGCTGTCGATGACGGCCTCCATGACGTTCTTCGCGATCGGTGCCGCGAGGCCGCCGCCGGAGATGTCGTCGCGCACGGCGTTGTCGTCCTCGATCACCACGGCCACGGCGACCGGCGAGCTGCCGTCCTCGCCCTTGGCGTACGAGATGAACCAGGCGTAGGGGTTCTTGCTGTTGTTCTCGCCGTGCTGTGCGGTACCCGTCTTGCCGCCCACCGTGACGCCGTCGATCTGGGCGTTGGTTCCCGTGCCGTCCTCGACGACGGTCTCCATCATGGACTGGAGGATCTGGGCGTTGTCCGCGGACAGCGGCTTGCTCATCTCCTCGGGGTCCGTCTTCTCGATGGTGTCGAGGTTGGGCGCCTGCAGCTCGTCGACCATGTACGGCTTCATCAGCGTGCCGTTGTTGGCGATGGCGGAGGTGACCATGGCCATCTGCAGCGGAGTCGCCGCGGTGTTGAACTGGCCGATGGAGGAGAGCGCGACCTGCGAGTCGTTCATGTCGTCGGAGAAGACCGAGGCGCTGGAGCGCACCGGGACGAACTGCTCCTCGGTGAAGCCGAACTTCTTCGCGGTGTCCAGCATGTCGTCGTTGCCGAGGTCGTAGCCGACCTTGCCGAAGACCGTGTTGCAGGAGACGCGCAGGGCCTCGCGGAGGGTGGCGTTCTCGCAGGGGATGTCGCCCTCGTTCTTCAGCTCGGTGCTGGTGCCGGGCATGGTCCAGGGCAGCGGGGAGTCGGTCTTCTCGTCGGCTGACTTGTACAGGCCGTGCTCCAGGGCCGCCGCCGCGGTGAGCACCTTGAAGGTGGAGCCGGGCGGGTAGACCTCGCGCAGGGCGCGGTTGAGCATCGGGTCGGCCGGGTTGTTCTTCTTCTGGAGCTTGTTCCAGGCCTCGCCGGCCGCCTCGTTGCTGCCCGCGATGGAGGTGGGGTCGTACGACGGGTACGAGGCCATCGAGAGGATCTTGCCGGTGGACGGCTCCAGCGCGACGACGGCGCCCTTGGCGCCCTGCTTCTTCAGACCGTCGTAGGCGGCCTTCTGGGCGGCGGCGTTCAGCGTGGTGACGACGTTCCCGCCCTCGCGCTTCTTGCCCGTGAGCATGTCCAGGGTGTTGCGGAAGAAGAGCCGGTCGTCGTTGCCGGTGAGGATGCCGTCGTCGATGGACTCGAGCTGGGTGGCGCCGAAGGCCTGGGAGACGTAACCGGTGACGGGCGCCCACATGGCGCCGTCCTTGTAGGTGCGCTTGTACTTGAAGTCGCCCTCGGTGGTGGCGTGTCCGGTGATGGCCTTGCCGTCGACGATGATGTCGCCGCGGGGGCTGGCGTACCGCTCGATGGCGACGCGGCGGTTGTGCTCGTCCTCCTTCAGCTCGTCGGCCTGGACGTACTGGAGCCAGTTGTCCCGGACGAGCAGGGTGAGGACCAGCAGACCGCAGAAGATCGCGATCCGGCGCAGTGGCTTGTTCACGGTCGGACCACCTGGGTCATCTCGGCGTCGGGGCTGGCGGGCGCGGCGGGTGCCGGTCTGCGCGCGGTGTCGCTGATGCGCAGCAGGATGCCGATCAACGCCCAGTTGGCGATGACGGAGGAGCCGCCGTAGGCCAGGAAGGGCATGGTCATACCGGTGAGCGGGATGAGGCCCATGACACCGCCGGCGACGACGAAGACCTGGAGGGCGAAGGCGCCGGAGAGGCCGATGGCGAGGAGCTTGCCGAAGGGGTCGCGGGCGGCGAGGGCGGTGCGCACACCGCGTTCCACGATCAGTGCGTAGAGCAGGAGTAGCGCCATCAGACCGGCGAGGCCCAGTTCCTCGCCGAAGGTGGCGAGGATGAAGTCGGAGTTGGCGGCGAAGCCGATGAGATCGGAGTTGCCCTGGCCCCAGCCGCTGCCCATGGTGCCACCGGAGCCGAATGCCCACAGGGCCTGCATGGACTGCTCGGTGTGGCCGAAGATGCCCTGCCGGCTGAGCTCGTACTCGTGCATCGGGTCGAGCCAGGCCTGGACGCGCTGCTGTACGTGGGATTCGAAGGAGGCGACGCCGACGGCGCCGGCCGCCGACATCAGCAGACCGAAGACGATCCAGCTGGTCCGCTCGGTGGCGACGTACAGCATGATCACGAACATGCCGAAGAAGAGCAGCGAGGTGCCGAGGTCGGTCTCGAAGACGAGGATCAGGATCGAGATGATCCAGACGACGATGATCGGACCGAGGTCACGTCCGCGGGGCAGGTAGAGGCCCATGACGCGGCGGCTGGCGAGGGCCAGGGCGTCGCGTTTGACCATGAGGTAGCCCGCGAAGAACACCGCAAGGACGATCTTGGCGAACTCGCCGGGCTGGAGCGTTCCGAGACCGGGGATCTTGATCCAGATCTTGGCGCCGAAGGTGTCGTGTCCGAGGCCCGGAACCAGTGGCAGCAGCAACAGGACCAGCGCGCCGGCCATGGAGATGTAGGTGTAGCGCTGCAGAACGCGGTGGTCCCTGAGGAAGACGAGCACGGCGACGAACAGGGCGACACCGAGTGCGGAGTACATGAGCTGGCGCGGCGCCGCCTCGACGAACAACTTGCTCGCCTGCAGGCGCTTCGACTGGTCCAGGCGCCAGATGGCGACGAGTCCCAGGCCGTTGAGCAGCGTGGCCAGCGGCAGCAGCAGCGGGTCCGCGTAGGGCGCGAACTTGCGTACGACGAGGTGGCCGACGCCGGCCAGCAGGCCGAGGCCGAGGCCGTAGCTCAGCAGGCCGGCGGGGACCTCGTCGTTGATCGCCAGACCCACGTTGGCGTAGGCGAAGACCGGGATGAGCACGGCGAACACGAGCAGAGCCAGCTCGGTGTTGCGCCGGCTCGGGGCGCCGATGGCGCCGATCGTGGACGTGTGCTGCGTCGACGGGTTGGTAGTACTGCTCATCGTGTGACGGGGCCTCTCACGGCTTGCCTACTGCTGCTTACCGCACAGCGAGACGACCTTCTGCTCTTCCTCCGAGAGGGTCGGGCCTGAGCCTGGAGTGGGTGCGGTCGGGGACTCGGACGATTCGGGGGTCTTGGGCGATCCCGAGGGGGTCGGGCTCGGCGAGGCCTTGGACGTGAAGGAGGCGCGGCTGGTTCCCGTGGTGCCTCCGGCCTCGCCCTCGCCCGTCTTCGCGTTCTTCTCGGTCGCCGCGGAACGCTTCTCGGCCTGCTTCTTGCAGGCGGAGGCCTGGACCGCCAGTTCCTCGATCTTGGCCCGGGCGTCGTTGAGGTCGCCCTCGGGGATGGTGGCCTCGACCAGCTCCTGCTGGTAGGGCGGCAGGTACTTGAGTTCGATCTCGGGGTGGTCCTTCTGGACCTTCGAGAGCGAGACCCAGGCGAGGTCCTGGCTGATACCCCGGTAGAGCGCGAGATGGTCGTCGTTGGTGCCGACGTAGTACTGGGTCTGCGTCCAGCGCCAGCCGCCGTAGGTGCCGCCGCCGATGACGGCGAGGGCGAGGGCGGTGTACAGGGACCGCTTGAGCCACTTGCGGCTCTTGCGGGGTTTGACGAAGTCGTCCGGGCCGTAGTCGTCGAAGCCGCCGGTCGGGATGAAGCCGGTGACGTCGCCGCTGCCGGGCGGGCCGAACTCGCCGCCCCCGCCGCGTGGCCGCCCGAGGCCGGCGGCGCGGCCGGCCGGGGTCTGCATGATGCCGTTGTCGCCCGTCTGCGCCTGGTTCTCGGCGACGGCGCCGACGACCACGGGGGTGTCGGAGAGCTGGGCGGCGAGGGTGTCGCCGGTGTCCAGGTCGAGGACGTCGGCGACGATGACGGTGATGTTGTCCGGGCCGCCGCCGCGCAGGGCGAGCTGGATCAGCTCCTGGACGGTCTCCTGCGGGCCCTGGTAGCTGGCGAGGGTGTCCTCCATCGTCTGGTGGGAGACGACGCCGGAGAGCCCGTCGGAGCAGATCAGGTAGCGGTCGCCGGCCCGCACCTCGCGGATGGACAGGTCGGGTTCGACGTGGTCGCCGCTGCCGAGGGCGCGCATCAGCAGGGAGCGCTGCGGGTGGGTGCCCGCCTCCTCCTCGGTGATGCGGCCCTCGTCGACGAGGCGCTGCACCCAGGTGTGGTCCTGTGTGATCTGGGTGAGGACGCCGTCGCGCAGGAGGTAGGCGCGGGAGTCGCCGACGTGGACCATGCCCAGGCGCTGGCCGGTCCACAGCAGGGCGGTGAGCGTGGTGCCCATGCCCTCCAGGGCGGGGTCCTCCTCGACCATCTGCCGCAGCTGGTCGTTGGCGCGCTGCACGGCGGCGCCGAGCGAGGTGAGGACGTCGGAGCCGGGCACGTCGTCGTCGAGGGCGACGATGGTGGAGATCACCTCGGAGGAGGCGACCTCGCCCGCGGCCTGGCCGCCCATGCCGTCGGCGATGGCGAGCAGGCGGGGGCCGGCGTAACCGGAGTCCTCGTTGCCCTCCCGGATCATCCCCTTGTGGGAACCGGCGGCGAAGCGCAGTGACAGACTCATGCGCACCTCGCCCGTCGGCTCCGACTGCAGCCGGTCGTGTCGAGCCACACTGCCCACCCTCCGGTCGGGAGCGCGCCGGGGCCCGGGGTGCCGGCCGCCGCTGCGTGCTCGCTCCGCTCGCGCTCATTCATTGGTGTAGCACTACTTCCGCAGCTCGATGACGGTCTTGCCGATGCGGATCGGCGCCCCCGGGCCGATGGGGGTGGGGGTCGTCAGCCGGGCCCGGTCCAGGTAGGTGCCGTTGGTGGAGCCCAGGTCCTCGACGATCCACTGCCCGTTCTGGTCCGGATAGATCCTGGCATGGCGGCTGGAGGCGTAGTCGTCGTCCAGCACGATCGTCGAGTCGTGTGCCCGGCCGAGCGTGATGGTCTGGCCCTGGAGGGCGACGGTGGTGCCGGTGAGGGTGCCCTCCGTCACGACCAGTTTGGTGGGCGCGCCCCGGCGGCCGCGGCCGCCGCCGGACTGCTGGCGCTGAGGTGGAGGCGCCTGGCCCTGGCGCGTGGCGGTCTGCTGCGGTCGGGCGGCGTCGCGCCGCGCGCCGCGCTGGGTGACCCGCGTACCGAAGAGGTCGCTGCGGATGACCTGCACGGCCACGATCACGAACAGCCACAGTACGGCGAGAAAACCCAGCCGCATGACCGTGAGGGTCAGCTCTGACATTGCCCCCGGATCACCCTTCGGCTTGCCTGTAGATAACGGTGGTGCTGCCCACGACGATCCGCGAGCCGTCGCGGAGCGTAGCGCGGGTGGTGTGCTGCCCGTCCACCACGATGCCGTTGGTGGAGCCGAGATCCTGGATCGTCGAGGGCGTTCCGGTCCGGATCTCGCAGTGCCGGCGGGAGACGCCGGGGTCGTCGATCCGCACGTCGGCCTCGGTACTGCGGCCCAGCACGAGCGTCGCGCGGGAGATCTGGTGGCGGGTGCCGTTGATCTCGATCCAGTGGCGGGTGCGTCCGCCGGGAGCGGGCGCGGCCGGGGGCTGCTGGCCGCCGGCCGGCTGCGGGTAGCCGTAGCCGCCGGGACGGCCGCCGGGCGGCGGCGCGGCGGGCATGGGCGGGGCGCCCGGGGCCGCGGCCGGCGGGTAGCCGTAGCCGCCGCCGGGGCCGGCGGGTCGTGCGGGGGGTGCCGGGGGCGCGGCGGGGGCCGGGCCGCCCTGGTGGCTGCTGGAGGAGGCGAGGGTGCGGCTGCGCACCCGGTACAGACCGGTGTCGAGGTCGTCGGCCTTCTCCAGGTGGACCTTGATCGGTCCCATGAAGGTGTAGCGCTGCTGCTTGGCGTAGTCGCGGACCATGCCGGCCAGCTCGTCGCCGAGCTGTCCGGAGTAGGGGCTGAGGCGCTCGAAGTCGGGCGTGCTCAGTTCCACGATGAAGTCGTTGGGCACGACGGTGCGGTCGCGGTTCCAGATGGTCGCGTTGTTGTCGCATTCACGCTGGAGCGCTCCCGCGATCTCCACGGGCTGCACCTCGGACTTGAACACCTTCGCGAAGGTGCCGTTGACCAGGCCTTCGAGCCGCTGCTCGAACTTCTTCAGGACTCCCATGGGGCACCTCCTCCGTCGCTGCCGTCCTGTCCGCTTCCACTGTCCTGCGTAGTGCTGTGCTGCGTACTGCCGCCTCGCGCAGTGCCGCTCCGCGTCGTGCGGTGCGTGCGCGCACTGTCCACCTGGTACTGCTTACTGATCGTATCCACGCGCCGGTCGATCGGCTGGTTCCCCCTGTCGGCCCGGTCGACGGGTGTCGACGCCTCTCGGAGTTCCCGCAGGGGCTCCTCTTCGAACTCCCGCGGACCTTCGGGATTGCTCCCTCGGGTACTCATGCCCAGGATCGTAGAGGCGGCCGCAGACCAGTGTCCCGCACCTGGCCGCGGTCCCCTACCGGCTCCCGGGGGGACGGGCCGGACCGGTACGAGGTTGATACGTGAACGGCCAAGGGCCGGGACGAGTGCCCGAAGGAGGGCGGGCGCCCCGGTCCGCCGGGGGAAAGGGATGTGAATCGACCCCTTCCAGCGTGCTAATGTTCTCGTGTCGGAAGGCGCCGGACCGCAAGGAAAAGCCCGGAAGACACACCCAATGCGCGGGTGGCGGAATAGGCAGACGCGCTGGATTCAGGTTCCAGTGCCCGCAAGGGCGTGGGGGTTCAACTCCCCCCTCGCGCACCAGGAGCACCTCATGTGCTCTGGATACGCAAAAGACGGGGCGGCATCGTATGACGATGCCGCCCCGTTCTGCTGTGCTCCGGGACGGCACAGGTGTCCCGCTCCCGCGATCTGAGACTTTACTCACAGGGCCGTTCGGCGGCCGGTGATCAGGCGGTGGTCTCCTCGGAGGCCTCCCGCTCCGTCGTGGTGCTGAGGACGGCGGCGAGTTCCCCGACGGTCTGCTCCCGCAGCAGCTGGTGCGAGGGGACGGGGACCCCAAGCGCCGACTCCAGGGTGCGCTGGAGGGCCAGCGCGGTCAGCGAGTCGATGCCCTGGGCGTACAGCGGCCGGGTCAGGGAGACCCGGTGGGCCGGCGGGACGTGGAGGTGGGGTGCCAGGCTGCGGCACAGGTACGTCTCGAAGGCCCGCAGGCGGGCCGCGCCGCGGAGGCCCCGCAGGGCGTCGGTGTCGAGGGTGACTGGGTTGCCCGGCACGGTGGTGTCCTTTCGTCGGGTGCGGGTCGGTCAGGTGCGGGGGCGTGGCTGGGAGGTGCGCAGGGCGCGGGCTTCGGGACCGGGCCGGGGGCCGGCCCCGTCCGACCACGTCAGGTGGAACCGCCAGCGGTGGATCCGCCAGCCGTCCGGGGTGCGGACCGCCTCGGCCTCGCTGTGGCCGCCGATGTCGAAGCGGCCGCCGGGGTCGGGGCCGTCGTCGTGGTGCACGTGCGAGGCGACGAGGTGGACGCGGATCCGGGCCGTGTCGCCGTCCGTGGTGATGCCGTAGTTGGACGCCAGGTGATGGGTCCGGGCGAACCGGGACTTGCGGTCGAAGTGGAAGGCGGCGGCCCCCTCCCGTCCTTCCAGCGTGCCGACGGGGAACTGGAGCAGGCAGTCCTCGGTGAAGACCCCCGCCGGCCAGCCGTCGTCGAAACCGTGCTCGTCCTGGGTGTCCAGCAGGGTGACGTACCGGTCGACCAGTTCGGCGATCTCCGTCCGGTCGCTCAGTGCCCGGACCTGGGCGCGCAGGGCGTCGAGTTCGGTCCGGGAGAGGGTGACCGTGTCCGTGTCGGCGGCGGGGCCGAAGGGCGGGCGGGTCATGGGATGGGGTGCTCCTTTCCGGTGGGCGGACGGCCGCGCGGGCCGTCGGCGGTGTGCCAGCCGCGGGGGTCGCGGTGTGCGGAGACGCGTTCCGGCCGGCGCCAGCCCGCGGTCGGCCGGGGGCGGGGCGGCCCGGACGGGGCGGTGGTGAGGGCGGCGGCGCGGGCGAGCAGGACGGTGGTGAGGGCGGCGATCTCGGCGGGGGTGGGGCTGCCCCGCAGGACGCGCACGACCGCGGCCGGGCCGGTGGCGTCCGCGCCGTCCGTCCCGCTCACTGCGGGGGGTTGCCGTGCTTGCGGCACGGCAGGTCGGCCTGCTTGCTGCGCAGCATCGCCAGGGCCCCGGCGAGGGCGCGGCGGGTCTCCCGCGGGTCGATGACGTCGTCGATGAGGCCGCGTTCGGCCGCGTAGTACGGGTGCATCAGCTCCGCCTGGTACTCCTTGATCTTCTGAGCGCGGGTGCCCTCGGGGTCGTCCGACGCGGCGATCTCCCGGCGGAAGATGACGCCTGCGGCGCCCTCGGCGCCCATCACCGCGATCTCGTTGGACGGCCAGGCCAGCGCCAGGTCGGAGCCGATCGAGCGGGAGTCCATCACGATGTACGCGCCGCCGTACGCCTTGCGCAGCACCAGGGAGACACGCGGCACGGTGGCGTTGCAGTACGCGTACAGCAGCTTGGCCCCGCGCCGGATGATGCCGTTGTGCTCCTGGTCGACGCCCGGCAGGAAGCCCGGGACGTCGATCAGCGTCACCAGCGGGATGTTGAAGGCGTCGCAGAACTGCACGAACCGGGCGGCCTTCTCGCTCGCGTCGATGTCCAGGACGCCGGCGTACGACGTGGGCTGGTTGGCGACGATGCCCACGACCTCGCCGTCGAGCCGGGACAGGGCGCACACCATGTTGGTCGCCCAGCCGGAGTGCACCTCGAAGTAGTCGCCGTCGTCCACGATCTCCTCGATGACGGCGCGGATGTCGTAGACCCGGCCCGGGTCGTCGGGGACGATCTCCAGCAGCCGGTCGGTGCGCCGGTCGGCCGGGTCGGAGCCGGGCGCGCTCGGGGGCAGTTCGCGGTTGTTGGCAGGCAGCAGGGACAGCAGGTGGCGCACGTCCTCCAGGCAGCTGCGCACGTCGTCGTAGGCGAAGTGGGCGACGCCGGAGGCGGTGGCGTGGACGTCGGCGCCGCCGAGGGCGTTCTGGGTGATCTCCTCGCCCGTCACCGCCTTCACCACGTCCGGGCCGGTGATGAACATCTGCGCGATGTCGCGGACCATGAAGACGAAGTCGGTCAGGGCGGGCGAGTAGGCGGCGCCGCCCGCGCACGGGCCGAGCATCACGCTGATCTGCGGGATGACGCCGGACGCCTTGGTGTTGCGCTGGAAGATGCCGCCGTAGCCGGCGAGCGCGCAGACGCCCTCCTGGATGCGGGCGCCCGCTCCGTCGTTGAGCGACACCAGGGGCGCGCCGGCCGCTATGGCCATGTCCATGATCTTGTGGATCTTCAGGGCGTGCGCTTCGCCGAGGGCGCCGCCGAAGACCCGGAAGTCGTGCGCGTACACGAAGACCGTGCGTCCGTGGACGGTGCCCCAGCCGGTGATCACGCCGTCGGTGTAGGGACGTTTCTTCTCCAGTCCGAAGCCGGTCGCCCGGTGCCGGCGCAACATCTCGACCTCGGTGAACGACCCCTCGTCGAGCAGGAGTTCGATGCGTTCGTGGGCGGTGAGCTTCCCCTTGGCGTGCTGCCGCTCGGTGGCCGTCGGGTCGCCGTGCCGGGCGGCCTGCTTGATCAGCCCGAGTTCCTCGATGCGCTCCTCGGCGCTCCACTGACCCCGGTGCTCGCGCCGGTGCAGCGGCTGCCGCTCCGCCGTCTGCCGGCTCGTCTGCTGGTTCGTCTGCTGGTTCGTCTGCTGGTTCGTCTGCTGGTTCGTCTGCTCGGTTCTCTGGTCGGTCGACATCGTCGTGTCACGCTCCCCAGTCGGATACGCGGGTGGTCACACCGCCGGCGGCCAGGTCCACCGACCCGTCGACGTGTGTCGCGGTGGGCGGCAGCCAGCGCACGGCGACCCGTTCGGGCGGCGTGCCGCGCACGGCGACGGCGGCGTTGTGCCGGGGGCCGGACGCCAGGTCGAGCAGCGCCCAGCCGGTCGGCCGGCGGTCCCGGTCGGCGCCCAGGTAGTCCCGGGCGGGGTCGCGGGACAGGCCGGTGCCCAGCGCCTTGAGATAGGCCTCCTTGCGGGTCCAGATCCGGCCGAAGGCCAGGCGCCGCTCCTCGGTGCCCAGCTCCGCCAGCTCGGACTGCTCGCCGGGGTGCAGCGCCGCGGCGCACACCTCGACGGTCTCCGTCCGGGGCAGCCGCTCCACGTCCACCCCGAGCACGGCCCGGGAGACGGCGACCACGGCCATGCCGTGGCTGTGCGCCAGGGAGAAGTGCAGCGGCGGGTCGGGGTGGCGGACGGCCGGCCTGCCGTGCGGCCCGGCGCACCCGGGACAGGGCTCGCGCACGAACGGGACGTCCGCCGCCGGCAGCCCCAGGTAGGCGCCGAGCAGGCGGCGCAGCGCGATGTGCGCGGCCGCGTACGTGACCCCGTCGGCCGGGCGCACGAAGGAGGCCGTGCGCCGGCGCTCCGGCTCGCTCAGCTCGTCCAGGGCGAGCGTCCCGGCCGCCGTGTCCAGCCGGGGGCGGCGCACCAGCCACACGTCGAGGTGCCCGGGCGCGGGCAGCCGCGGCGCGCCGGCCGCCGCGTCCGGCCGGTGCGCGAGCTGTCCGATCACGTCGTGCCCAGCACGTCGTGCGAGACGAGGTGGTCGTCGCGCCCGTTGTGCTTGTGGAGGCTGTCCCCGGGGCCGAGCTGCCCGGCCAGGCAGTCGATCAGCTCGGCGGCGCTGTGGGCCCTCAGCAGCCGGTTGAGGTTGACGTCGACCCGCAGCACGGACTCCATCCGGCGTTGCAGTTCGAGGCCGTTGATGGACCCGATGCCCAGGCTGTTCATCGGGCGTCCCACGGTGTCGATCGTGTCCGGCGGCACCCGCAGCACCCGGGCCAGTTCGTCCCGTACGTAGCGGTCGACGAGGCGGGTGCGCTCGGCCGGGTCGCACGCCGCCAGGTGCGCCAGGTCGGGCGGCTCCGGCTCGGCGACGTGATCCCGTTCGAACTCGTAGTCGAGGTCCTCGAGGTCGTCGAGGTCGTCGTCGAAGACCCAGTTCTTCGTCGTCAGATCCATGATCGTGCCCCCGTCGTGGAGTGGAAGGAGTGAAGGTCAGGTGCGGGGTGCGGACGAACGGCCCGCGGCGCCGGGACGGACGAGGCCGGTGAGCGCGGTGAGCAGGCCGAGTCCGCCGAGCGCGGCCACCAGGACCAGGGCCGGCCGGCAGGCGGCGAGCCGCGCCGCGGGTCCGCCGTCCCCGCCCGCACCGGCGAGCAGCGCCGCGACCAGCGCGACCGCGAGGACCGCGGCGAGCTGCACCGCGGTCTGGTAGAGCCCGCTGCCCGCAGCGCGGTCGGCGGGCGCCAGCTCGGAGGTGGCCTGCACGTTGAGCGCGGCGAAGGACAGCACGAAGCCCAGCCCCACCAGCAGCAGCGTCGGCAGCAGCCGCCCGGTGTAGTCCAGGGGCCAGCCGGACCGCAGTTGCAGCAGGAGTCCGGCGAACGCGCTGGCGGCACCGGCCGCGATGAGGCGCGGCGCACCGAACCGGGTGATCAGCCACCCCGAGGCGAGCGCGGTGATCGCGGGCGGCACGGCGGCCGGCAGCAGCGCCGCGGCCGCCACCGGCGGTGACCAGCCGGCGAGGGTCTGTGTCTGGTACGTCAGCACGAACAGCAGCCCGAGATAGGAGCCGTTGAGGCAGACCGCGCCGAGGGCCGAGCGGATCAGGGCCCCGCCGCGCAGCAGGTGGACGGGCAACAGCGGAGCCGGTGCGGCGCGTTCCAGCGACCGGAACCACGTCAGCAGCAGGGCCGCCGCGGTCATCGACCCGAGGAACCTGACGTCGCTCCAGCCGTGTGCGGGCAGTGCGGTGACGCCGTGCACGAGGGCGAGCAGCGCGCCCGTGAGGGCCACCGCGCCCCGCACGCCGTAGCGCCGGGGTGCGGCCGGGTGCCCGCCCGGCGGGCCGTCGCCGCCGGGGACCAGGCGCAGCGCGGCGGCGAAGAGCAGCAGGACCACGGGGGCCGGGAAGGCGAAGGCCAGCCGCCAGCTGTACGTGCTCAGCCAGCCGGACAGCAGCAGGCCCGCGGTGAACCCGCCGGCACCGAAGAGGGTGTAGACGGACACCGCGCGGCCGCGGGGGCGGCCCTCGGGGAACGCGGTGGAGATGATGGCCAGCCCGGTGGGGGCCGTCAGCGCGGCGCAGAACCCCTTGACCAGCCGGGTCGCGACGAGCAGCGCGGGCTCCTGGGCGAAGGCGCTGAGCAGGGAGGCGGCGGCGAACCCGAGGAGCGCCACCAGGTAGACCCGGCGGCGGCCCAGCAGGGCCACCAGCCGGGTGCCGAAGAGCATGAGGGCGCCGAAGCCGGCGGCGAAGCCGGTCATCGCCCACTGCGCGCTCGTCAGGGGCAGCCCGAGGTCCGTGCCGATGGAGGGCAGCGCCACGACCGCCACGGAGACCTCGAGCGCGTCGATGAGCATGTTGCCGGCGAGGACCAGCAGCAGCCCCCACAGCCGGGGGCTCCAGCGTCCTTCCCCGGCGTCGGCCACCGGCCCTGGAACGGTCCTGGTCACGGCGTCAGCCCAGGAGGGTGCCGCCGCTGGCGTCGACGAAGGAGCCGGTGATCCAGCGGGCGTCGTCGGACACCAGGAAGGCGACGACGTCGGCGACGTCCTGCGGTTCGCCGACCCGGTTGAAGGCGGACAGCGCGGCCATCGCCTCGACCGCCTCGGGCACGTCGAACACCGGGTTGCCGTTGCGGGTGATGCCCGGGGCGACGCTGTTCACCGTGATGCGGCGCGGGCCGAGCGCCTTCGCGTAGTGCAGCGCGAGCTGCTCCACGGCGCCCTTGCTCATCGCGTAGGCGATCTCGTCGGGGTTGGCGAACCGGGTCAGCCCCGAGGAGACGTTCACGATCCGGCCGCCGTCGGGCATGTTGGCGAGCGCCCGCTGGATGAGGAAGAACGGCGCCTTGGCGTTCACGGCGACGATCCGGTCGAACTGCTCCGGCGTGGTGTCCTCGGGCTTGACCCCGCCCATCACCCCGGCGTTGTTGACCAGGATGTCGAGTTCGGTGGAGCCGGTGCGCTCCTTCAGGCCCTCCTCCAGGGCGAGGAACAGCTCGTGCACGTCGCCGGGGGCGCCGAGTTCGGCCCGTACGGCGAAGGCCCGTCCGCCGTCCCGCTCGATGCCGTCGACGACCTCGGCGGCCGCGTCCCCGCTGGTGCCGTAGTGCACGACGACGAGCGCGCCGTCGCGGGCCAGCCGCTCGGCGGTGGCCCGTCCCATGCCCCGGCTGGCACCCGTGACGAGCGCCGTGCGTCCGGTCAGATTGCCCATGTTCTCTCTCCTGCCGTGAGGTCGTGCGGCTTGGTGTCGTGCGCCGTGGTGGCGCGTGGGGCGGTGCCGCCGTCCGCCGGTGTGCCCGGCGCGGTCGGGGGCCGTCCCGGCCTCCTCGTCGGGGGCGAACCACCGGGCGAGCGCCGTCGTGAGGCCGTCCGGTGCGTCGCCCGCCCAGGCGATGTGGCCGTCGGGGCGTACGAGGACCGCGGTGGCGTCCCGCAGGGGGCCGTCCCCGGCCGGCGCAGCGGTCGCGGTGTCGACGGCGCCGGCCCACGGACGCGCGGCGCGCACCAGGGACTCGCCCGTTTCCGCGGCGCCTTCCGCCACCAGGAGGAGCCCGCGGGCCCGGCGCAGGGCAGCCGGTGCGGCGCCTTGGGCACCGGGCGGCAGGCCGGGCAGCCGCGCGCCCACCGGGCCGGGCTCCTCGTCGGCGCCGTAGCGGATGTCGAGACCGCTGATCAGTCCGGCCAGGTGGGTCCGGACCGGCTCGTACGGGATCAGTTCACCGATCACCGAGCGCAGGGCCTCCACCTCGGGGCCGCCGAGCAGCAGCCGGGCCTGCGCGCGGATGGTGGACAGCACGCGCCGCCCGACCGCGTGCCGCTCCTCGTGGTACGTGTCCAGGAGGCCTTCGGGGGCCCGGCCCGAGACGGTGGCGGCGAGTTTCCAGCCCAGGTTGACCGCGTCCTGGAGGCCCAGGTTGAGTGCCTGGCCGCCGATCGGCATCTGCTGGTGCGCGGCGTCGCCGGCCAGCAGGATCCGCCCCCGGCGGTAGTGCTCGGCCTGCCGGGACGCGTCCCCGAAGGAGTTCACCCACAGCGGGGTGCCGCCGGAGACGTCCTCGCCGGTGACGTCCCGCCAGGCCGTCACGACGTCCGCGAAGTCCGGCTCGCCCGCCCCGCGCGGCGGGGTGCCGAAGCGGTGGACCATCACGCGGGTGGCGCCGTCGCCGCGGCGGGCCGCGATCGCCAGCCCGTTCGGCAGCCGCTGGAAACGCCGGTCGGGGATCTCGACGCCGTCGACGTCGGCGCGCAGGAGCTCCCGTTCGGCGTCGGCGCCGGGGAAGCCGATGCCGGCCAGCCGGCGCACGGCCGACCGCTCGCCGTCGCAGCCGACGGCGTAGCGGGCGGTGAACGCGGTGCGCCGTCCCGCGTGCTCGGCCACCACCCGCACCCGGTCCGCGTCCTGCTCGACCGAGACGACGTGGTGTCCGCGCAGCACGCGCGCCCCGAGGCGGTCCGCCCAGGAGCCGAGGACCGCCTCGGTGCGCACCTGCGGGACCTTCCACTGGCCCGGGTGGGAGCTGGGCAGGGTCAGGTCCAGGGGGAGACCGCCGAAGTGGCCCCGGGGCTCGCAGGGCGGAAGGGGGTCCGCGAAGCCGCCGGGGGCGTCCAGCAGACCGCGCTGCCGGAGGATCTCCATCGTCCGGGCGTGCAGTGTGGAGGCCCGGGACTCGGTGGTCGGGGTGTCCAGCCGTTCCAGCACGGTCACCTCGACGCCGCCGAGCCGCAGTTCCCCGGCGAGCATCAGCCCGACGGGGCCGGCGCCGACCACGACGACCTGCGTATCGGCTGTGTCGGCCGTGCCGGCCGTGTCGGCACCGGACACGGGTCAGCGCCTCGCCTCGGCGTAGTCGCGGGCATGGCCCAGCGTGGCCCGGCTGTTGGTGCTCAGCGCCGTGCGCACGTACTCGCGGGCCTCGGCGACCCCCGCCCCGGGTCCCAGGATCCGCTCGATGTTCTCGGGGCGCAGCACGACGGTGTGCTGCGAGGACGCGAGGGCACCGGTGTCCGTGTCGCGGAAGGTCCAGTAGCCGGTGTGCAGGCTCATCAGGGCCGGCAGCGTGGTCTGCTTGTAGGCGATCTTGCGGCCCTCCAGGCACACCCGGTAGGACCGGGTGGTGTGGGTGGAGCCGTCCTTGGCCCGGGTGTCCATCTCCAGGGTCTGCAGGCCGGGGGTGTCCTCGGTCAGGCGCACGGTCGCCACGTGCGGCAGCCGTTCGGCCCACCGGCCGGCCTCGTTGACGAAGTCGTAGGCGTCCTTGGCGGAGCCGTCGACGGCGACGGTGTCCTCGAAGGAGAAGGTGAGTTCCTCGGAGGCGGTGGCGAGTTCGACGTTGGTCTTCAGCGCCGCGAGTTCCGTGCGGGAGTTGCGGTCGACGGCCTCCTCGATCCAGGCCAGGCCGGCCGGGTCGTCGTCGACGGCCGTGTAGTCGTGGAGCAGCCGGACGCGCGCGGTGCTGCCGTCGACCGGTTCGACGATCCAGGTGCCGCCCATACTGGCGACCGGGGGCGTGGAGACCTGCTGCCGGAAGGTGATCCGCAGGTTCCCGGGGTCCAGGACCCGGCGCGAGGTCCAGTTCTTGGCCTCGCCGTTGGCGGTGGCCCAGATCCTGATCAGTTCCTCGTCGCCGGAGCGCTCCAGGTGGTCGACGTAGATGGTCGGCGGGAAGACGCGCGGCCAGTTCGTCACGTCGGCGATCAGCCGGTAGACGTCGCCGGCCGGAGCCGAGACCGTGATCTCGTGCTCGACTTCCCGTGGCTCGGATGCGGACATGGAGGGTCTCCTCGTCGGGGTGATCGGTGGCGGCGGGGTTCAGAAGTTGCCGAGGCCGCCGCACACGTTCAGGGCCTGTGCGGTGATGGACGCGGCGGTGTCGGAGGCGAGGTAGCCGACGAGGCCGGCGACCTCCTCGGGGGTGGAGTAGCGCCCGAGCGGGATCTTCGCGGTGAACTTGTCGAGGATGGCGTCCTCGGTGGTGTCGTAGGCGGCGGCGTACCCGGCGCGCACGCGCTGCGCCATCGGCGTCTCCACGTAGCCGGGGCAGACGGCGTTGACGGTGATGCCGGTGGGGGCGAGTTCGTTGCCGAGGGCCTTGGTGAAACCGACCACTCCGTGCTTGGAGGCGGAGTACGGGGCACCGAGCACGACGCCCTGCTTGCCGGCGGTGGAGGCGATGTTGATGATCCGGCCGCGGTCCTTGCCGCGCATGCCGCCGGTGGTCAGGACGGCGCGGGTCAGCCGGAAGACGCTGTTCAGGTTGGTCTCGACGACGTCGTACCAGAGTTCGTCGTCGATGTCGGCGGTGACGCCGCCGCCGGACCGGCCCGCGTTGTTGACCAGGACGTCCACGGTTCCGTAGCGGTCCACGGCGGACTGGACGAAGGTCTCGATCGACAGCGCGGAGCGGACGTCGAGGACGGAGCCGTCGACCTCCAGGCCCTCGGCGCGCAGTTCCTTCACGGTGCTGCTGACGTTCTCGGGATCGCGGGAGCCGATGAAGACCCGGTGCCCCTGCTCGGCCAGCAGCCGCGCGGCGGCGCGGCCGATTCCGCTGGTGGCCCCGGAGACGAGGGCGACCCGCTGATGCTTGTCGGACATGACTGGTACTCCCTTGTGGGTACTGGGTGGGCGGCTGCGTCCGGGGGGCCGCCGCGGCCGGGCGAGGGGGGGAACCCGGCCGCGACGGGCAGTGGGGGTCCGGGGCAGGCGGGTCAGGCGGCGGCGGTCACGCCGGCGAGCTGGGTGTTGACCAGACTCAGCAGGGCCCGGGGCGTCTTCGCCTCGGTCACCACGGAGTCGTCGAGCGAGATGCCGTACTCCCGCTCTATGCGGCCGCAGGTCTCGAGAATGGCCAGGGACTCGTAGCTCAGCTCCTCGAAGTCGGTGTCGAGGATGTCGCCGTCGAGATCCACGCTCTCGTCGGCGCCGGCGGCCTCGAGCAGGACGCGCCGGAGGTCGTCGAGGGTGAAGGACTGCGTGGGCATGGGTGGGTCCTCTCTGTCGGTGCTCCGCGCCCCCGGGCGGGCCCCGGGGGCGCGGACGGACGTGGGCGGGCGGCTCTGACGCCCGCCCGCCCGGTCCGGCGTGGGGGACGCGGATGGTGGACCGGGCGGGCGGGCGCGTTCTGGGGGAGCACGGGAGACCGGCCCCGCCGGGGCCGGGCGTGCGCCGGGGCCGGGCGGATGCCGGCCGGTGCGAGGGAAGGCCGGGGCGCCCGTCCGGGGCGGCGGCCGGTCGTGCTCGTGGGGGGGCGTGACGTCCCGGGAAGCCGGTGGGGCGGGGCGTCAGGGGGTGCGGACCACCAGGGCCGAGTTGAAGCCGCACTCGCCCCGGGCGAGGACCAGGGCGGTGCGCAGGTCGGCGGGACGCGGCTCGGTGACCAGGTCGAGGTCGTAGGAGGTGTCCGGGTCGACGTTGGTGGTGGCGGGTACGAGGCCGTCCCGGGCGGCGAGCAGGGCGGTCGCCACGTCCAGCGGGGCGGCGCCCGAGTAGAGGCGGCCGGTCATCGTCTTGGGCGCGGTGACCGGGACGCCGTGCGGTCCGAACACGGCGTTGAGCGCGTCCGCCTCCGCCCGGTCCAGCTCCGGCACGGCGGCCGCGTCCGCGAAGACGACGTCGACGTCGCCCGCGTCCACGCCCGCGTCACCGAGGGCGAGTTCGATCGCCTTGCGCAGGCCCGGGGGCCGGCCGCTGCCGGGAGCGGGGTCGAACGTGGCTCCGTAGCCCGCGATCTCGCCGTACACCCGGACGCCCCGCTGCGCCGCCGACCGTTCCGACTCCAGGACGAGCAGTGCGCCGCCCTCGGCCGGCACGTGTCCGCTCGCCGCGGCGTCGAAGGGCAGATAGGCGCGCTCGGGCTCCTGCTCGGTGGTCAGCCGGCCGCCGGCCAGCTGGGCCACCCAGCCCCAGGGGCAGATCGAGGCGTCGATCGACCCGGACATGATCAGCCGGGTGCCCTTGCGGATCTGCCGCCGCGCGTGCGCCAGCGCGTCAAGCCCGCCCGCCTGGTCGGAGACGAGGACGCCGCTCGGGCCCTTCATGCCGTTGCGGATGGAGATCTGACCGCTGTTGACGGCGTAGAACCAGGCGAAGGACTGGTAGGCGGACACGTACTGACTGCCCCGGCCCCACAGGTTGCGCAGCTCTCCCTGGCCGAACTCGAAGCCGCCGGAGGAGCTGGCGGTGACCACGCCCATGTCGTAGGCGGGCAGGTCGGCCGGTCCGGTGCCGGCGTCGGCCAGCGCCCAGTCGGCCGCCACGAGGGCGAGCCGGGTCATCCGGTCGGTCTGCGCCAGCAGCCGGTTGGGCAGATGGTCGGCCGCGTTGAAGCCGGGCACCTCCCCGGCCAGCCGCGCCGGGTACGACGACGGGTCGAAGCGGGTGATGCGGGCGATGCCGCTCTTCCCGGCCCGGGTGGCGGCCCAGTAGTCGGCCGTGCCCAGGCCGTTGGGCGCGGCGATGCCGAGCCCCGTCACCACGGTCCGTGCGGTGGCCGTGCTCATGCGGCGCTCCTCTCCGGTCGGGCGAGCACCATCGCGCTCTGGAAGCCGCCGAACCCGCTGCCGACGGTCAGCACCGCGTCGGTGCGGTGCTCGCGCGCCGTCAGCGGCACGTAGTCGAGGTCGCACTCGGGGTCGGGGGTGTGCAGGTTGGCCGTCGGCGGCACCACGCCGTGCTCCATGGCGAGGACCGAGGCGGCGATCTCGATCGAGCCGATCGCGCCGAGCGAGTGTCCGACCATGGACTTGATGGAGGAGACCGGGGTCCGGTAGGCGTGCTCGCCCAGGCTCTTCTTGAAGGCGGCGGTCTCGTGGCGGTCGTTCTGCTTGGTGCCCGAACCGTGCGCGTTGACGTAGTCCACGGCCTCCGGGTTGAGCCGGGCCTCGTCCAGCGCGACCGTGATGGCCTCGGCCATCTCGGCGCCGTCCGGGCGCAGCCCCGTCATGTGGAAGGCGTTGCAGCGCGAGGCGTAGCCGGCGATCTCGGCGTAGATGTGCGCGCCGCGCCGCCGGGCGGCCTCCAGCTCCTCCAGCACGAACACCGCCGAGCCCTCGCCGAGCACGAAACCGTTGCGCGTGCCGTCGAAGGGCCGCGAGGCGTGTTCCGGGTCGTCGTTGCGGGGGGTGGTGGCCTTGATGGCGTCGAAGCAGGCCAGGGTGATGGGTGAGATGGGCGCGTCGGTGGCGCCCGCCACCATGGCGCACGCCGAACCCTCGCGGATCAGCTCCACCGCGTGGCCGACGGAGTCCAGCCCGGAGGTGCAGCCGGTGGAGACGACCGTGGCCGGGCCCTCGGCGCCCGCCGCCCACGCCACCTCGGCGGCCAGGGAGCTGGGGACGAGGTAGTTGTACAGGTGCGGCACCGCGTACCGGTGGTCCACCAGGTCCAGCCGGCCGCCGTCGCTGACGACGCGGTACTCCTGGTCGAGGCCCATGGTCGCGCCGACCGCGCTGCCGATGGTGACCCCGACCCGGTGCGGGTCGGCGCCGGACAGGTCGAGTCCGCTGTCGGCGAGCGCCTCGCGGGCGGTGACCACCGCCAGTTGGGCCGCCCGGTCCATCCGGCGGATCTCCTGGGGGCTCAGTCCGTGGTCCTCGGGATCGAAGTCGATCTCGGCGGCGACCCTGGACCGGAAGGCGGAGGGGTCGAAGAAGGTGATCCCGCGGGTGGCGGTGCGGCCCTCGCTGAGCAGGCTCCAGAAGTTCTTGCGGCCCACCCCTCCGGGCGCGGTGACGCCGACGCCCGTGATGACCACTCGTCTGGCGCTCACGCCCGGCCCTCCCAGTCGTAGAAGCGGGTGGCGACCGCGTCGGCGGGGGAACGCCAGGTCGCGGGATCGTACGCCTCGATGAACGGCTTGAGGTCCGCGCTGATCCGGACGAACCTGTCGTCGGTCTTGGCCTGCTCGATCAGCTCGCCGCCGTTGTCGCCGTCGAAGTCCTGCAGGTGGAAGTAGAGGCCGCGGTAGGCGAAGAGCTGGCGGCGCCGGGTGCCCATCAGGTGGGGCATCTCGGTGCCGTCGAACTCGCCGAAGAGCCGGGCGACCTCGGTGCTGCTGCCCGGGTCCATCCGGGCGACGATCAACGTGCTGTGCATGGTCTCTCCTCTGGGCGGGTGGGGCGGGTGCGGGCGGACGGGTCAGCGGGCCGGTCCGAACCAGCGCTCCAGGGCCATGGGCAGGTCGGCGTGGCTGCCGGGGGCCGCCCAGGCCACGTAGCCGTCGGGGCGGACCAGTACGGAGGTGGTGCGGGCCAGGGCGCTGTCCCCGGGCAGTACGGGGGTGGCGGTGACGACGTCGATCCGGTCCAGCCAGGGCCGGGCCCGCTCGCGCAGCCGGCCGTTGTCGGCGAGGTCCAGCAGCACACCGCGCCCGGCGCGCAGCGCCTCGGTGCTGCGGGACAGCAGCTTGTGGCCGCTCAGCTCCACGTCCGGCAGGCGCCGGCCGAGCAGCGGGTGGGAGCCGCCGTCGAGGTCGTACCTGATCTCCAGTCCCGAGACCATCGCCGCGAAGTGCCGGGCGACCTCGGGATACCGGATCAGTTCGGTCAGCACGTCGCGCAGCGGCTGCACCTCGGGTCCGGACAGGAACAGCAGTCCCTGGGCCCGGGTGTTCATCAGCAGCCGCTCCCCCACCGGGTGGCGTTCGGCGTGGTAGCTGTCGAGCAGCGACTCGGGGGCCCGGCCGCGCACCACGGCGCCGAGCTTCCAGCCGAGGTTCACCGAGTCCTGGATGCTGGTGTTCATGCCCTGGCCGCCGGCCGGGAGGTGGATGTGGGCGGAGTCGCCGGCCAGGAAGACCCGGCCGCGCCGGTACTCGGAGACCTGCCGGGTGCCGTCGCCGAAGGCGGACAGCCACACCGGCTCGGCGTGCGAGATGTCGTCGCCGGTCAGCCGCTGCCAGGCCGCGGAGACCTCGTCCCAGGCCGGGGGCTGCTCGCGCCGCTTCGGCGGGGTGCCGCGCTCGCACACGATCAGCCGGGTGATCCCGCCGGGCAGCGGGCCGACCATGACCATGCCGCCTTCGAGGGTCTCGCCGATCATCCGGGGCTGCAGGTCCACGCCCTTGACGTCGGCGAGGTACATCTCGAGGGTCGAGGGCGTGCCCGGGAAGTCGAAGCCGGCCTTCTTGCGGATCACCGAGCGGCCGCCGTCGCAGCCGACCAGGTACTCGCACCGCAGCCGCTCCACCCCGTCGGGGCCGTTCACCTCGACCTCGACGCAGTCCTCCTTCTCCGTGACGGACCGCACCTCGTGGCGGCGCCGCAGGTCGGCGCCGAGCCGGGTGCACCACTCCTCCAGGACGGTCTCGGTGGCCGACTGCGGAACACTCTTGGCCGCCTGGTGGGCGCCGTCCAGCACGCCGAAGTCCACCGGCAGGCCCCCGAAGTGGCCCACGTTGCTGACCTCGATGTCCCCGAAGCGGGACAGCAGGCCCCGCTGGTCGAAGACCTCCATGGTGCGTGCGGTGAAGCCGAGGCCCCGTGACTCTCCGGTGCGTGCGGCGAGCTTCTCCAGTACGACGACGTCGACGCCCGCGAGCCGCAGCTCGCCCGCGAGCATCATGCCGGCCGGCCCGGCGCCCACGACGATGACTTGTGCGTCCATGACACTCCTCGGGAACTCCCCGCCGGCGGGCGGGGCAGGGAACGGGTGTGGGGCGGATCAGCGGGACAGGCGCCCGATGGCCCGGTTCGCCAGGTGCGCCGCCGCCGCGTGCCGGGGGTCCGGCGCGAACGCCTCGTGGCGCACCGCGACCTCGGCGAGCTTGATGGTGTGCTCGTCGCCGATCTCCACGGCCCGGGCGAAGACCTCCGACAGGGCGGGCGGGGCGGCCGGCGCCGGGGTGGCGGGGCCGGGCGCCGTGCGGAACCAGTCGAGCATCGTGCGGCTGACGGCCCGCGCGGTCAGGTACGAGGGGCGGCGCTGGGCGGGTGGCAGGTGGCCGACGACCAGGCGCACCGCGGCGGGCCCGGTGACCGCGTGGATCAGGGGGACCGGGTGGTGCTGGGCGGCGGTGGCGTAGATCCCGGCGTACTCGGCGACGAGCGCGTCCAGGTCACGGGCGACCTCGTCGCGTCCGTCGCCTCCGTCGTGCCCGGCGTCCGGGGCGCGTCCGAGGTCCCGTCCGGCGGGGTCGCCGCCCGGGCCCGCGGCATCGCCGGGGCCGGTCACGTCGCCGGGGAGCGACGGCGCGCCGGGGCCCGCCGCCTCGCGGTCCGCCGCGTCGTCGGGGTCGGCGACGATGCCGTGGGTCGAGTGGCGGGCGGCCCAGTAGCCGAGGCCCTGCGCCAACTCGCCCAGCTGGAGCCGGTTGTCGCCGGGGGCGGCGGCTACGGCCCGGACCGCGTGCGCGGTACGGATCACTCCGTGGGTGAGCACCGCGGACATGCCCGGCAGCAGCCGGGGCCACCAGCGAGCCAGCACCCCGGTCCACGGGCCCAGCGCCAGCTCCCGCTCGAAGAGCGCCGTCCAGTCGGCCACCCGGGAGAAGTCGCCGAGCGCGGCCCGCCAGTCACCGGGGTCGTCGGGGTCGATGGGCCAGCGGCGCTCGGGAACGTCGTGGTAGGAGCGGCTGCGCAGGTTCCGTTCGACCCAGGCCGGCACCTCGTCGGCGTATCCCATGTGCGCGAGGGCTTCGGCGGCCATCGGAGCGTGGTTCACGAAGCTTCTGCCGTGCTCGAAACCGACCGGACGCAGACGTTCCAGCGCCTCGCTCACGGCTTCGGAGTAGCTGAGTGCTGCCATGGCCGTCAGTCCTTGATCTCGCAGATGGCGGCGCCGGAGGTGAGGGAGGCGCCGACCTCGGCGCTGAGGCTCTTGATGGTGCCGGACTTGTGGGCGTTGAGGGGCTGTTCCATCTTCATGGCTTCGAGGACGACGATCAGGTCGCCTTCCTGGACTTCCTGGCCCTCTTCGACGGCGATCTTGACGATGGTGCCCTGCATGGGGGAGGCGAGGGTGTCGCCGGAGGCGGCGGGCCCGGACTTCTTGGCCGCGCGGCGTTTGGGGCGGGCGCCGGCCGCGAGGCCGGTGCGGGCCAGGGACATGCCGAGGGAGGAGGGCAGGGAGACTTCCAGGCGTTTGCCGCCGACCTCGACGACGACCGTCTCGCGTCCGGAGTCCTCGTCGGTGTCGGTGTCGGCGGGCGCGGTGAAGGGCTTGATGTCGTTGACGAACTCGGTCTCGATCCAGCGGGTGTGGACCGTGAAGGGGTCGGTGGAGCCGGTGAGTTCGGGTGCGAAGGCCGGATCGCGGACGACGGCGCGGTGGAAGGGGATGGCGGTGGCCATGCCCTCGACGGTGAACTCGTCCAGGGCGCGGGCGGCGCGCTGGAGGGCTTCCTCGCGGGTGCGGCCGGTGATGACGAGTTTGGCCAGCAGGGAGTCCCAGGCGGGGCCGAT
>NZ_SOAV01000015.1 GCF_004364245.1 Streptomyces sp. BK208
CGGTTACATTTCGAACCCGGAAGCTAAGCCTTACAGCGCCGATGGTACTGCAGGGGGGACCCTGTGGGAGAGTAGGACGCCGCCGAACAATTATTAGAGGGCTGGTCCCGGAACTTCGGTTCCGGGACCAGCCCTTTTTTGTTTTCCGTCACTTCGAGTTCACGTTGTGCGCCGACCATCCCAGGTATGGGTACTGCAGCATTGCTCAGGGCCGCCGGCATAGGCGTCGGTGACGAGGTCGTCGTACCTGCCTTCGGGAACGTGGAAGTCGCCGAAGCCGTGGCCCTGGTGGGCGCGTCACCGGTCTTCGCCGACATAGATCCGGCGACGTACTGCCTGGATCCCGCGCTGGTGGAGGGGGCGCTGACGTCTCGGACCGCGGCCGTGGTCGTCGTGCACCGCTTCGGGCGGCCGGCGGACATGGGCCCCCTGCACAGGACGGGGCAGCGGCACGGGCTGCTCGTACTGGAGCACGGCGAGTCCGAGGCGCCGTACGACGAGATAGCACGGCGCCGGCAGCGGGCGGCCTATCTCGACGGGAAGTTGAGGGGAGTGCGGACCCCGGACTGGGGTGACGGGCACACCTATCAGCAGTACGTGGTGCGGGTGCCGGGGAACGGGCGGCCGGACAGGGACGCGTTCGCCCGGGCGGTACGGGGCAGGGGAGTCGAGTGCCGGGTGCCGGTGAGAACACCCGTGCACAGGATGCCCGGATTCCGGCGGTGCGTGTCGCTGCCGGAGACGGAGCGGGCCGCCGACGAGACGCTCGCGCTGCCGGTCGAGGCCGCGTTGACGAAGCGGGACATGCAGCGGATCGTGTCCGCCTGCAATGCGCTCGGCGGGCTGCTGCAGCCCGCGTACTGACGGCAAGTCCGTGGTTGGGAGCACCGGGTTGTTCGGGGTATGATCTATTCCGTTGCCGCGAGGGAAACCTCGAAAGCGACAGGCCCCTATAGCTCAGTCGGTAGAGCGTCTCCATGGTAAGGAGAAGGTCAACGGTTCGATTCCGTTTGGGGGCTCCCTCACGAAAGGCCCCGCCCGATTCGGGCGGGGCCTTTCGCATGTCCGAAGCCGAAGCCGAAGCCGAAGCCGAAGCCGGAGACGGCCCGGGCCCCGGGCCAAGTCCCGGGGCCGGAACGCTAGTCCGCGTGGGGCTCCGGGACGCGCATCGCGAGGATCGCCATGTCGTCGGACGGGGCGTCGGACGCGAAGCGCTCCACCGCGCGCATGATGCGCGCGGCCACCGCACCCGCCGTCAGGCCCGTGCAGGACGTGAGGACGTCGGCGAGGCCGTCGTCGCCCAGCATGCGCGTGCCCTCACGGCGCTCGGTGACGCCGTCCGTGACGCACAGCAGGACGTCGCCCGGGTCGAGGGTGACCGTCTGCTCGTACAGCTCCAGGTCCTCGATGACGCCGAGGAGGGGCTGGGGCTCGGCGGCCGGCTCGACCGTGCCGTCCTGACGGAGGCGGAGCGGGAGCGGGTGGCCGGCGCAGACGACCTTCAGCTCCGCGCTGCCGTCCTCCTGGGGACGCATCTCGCCGTACAGGAGAGTGAGGAAGCGGCTGCGGGCGCCCTCGTCGAGGATGGCCGAATTGAGACGCTCCAGGACCGCCGGGCCGCTCAGGCCCTCGCGGGCCAGCAGGCGCAGGGCGTGCCTGGCCAGGCCGGTGACGGCCGCGGCGTTCGGGCCGGTACCGCAGACGTCGCCGATGGCGAAGCCGTACGCGTCGTCGCTGATGGGGAAGAGGTCGTAGAAGTCACCGCCGACCTCGTTGCCCTCGCCGGCCGCGCGGTAGATGACCTCGACCTCGACGCCGTCGATGACGGGCAGTTCCGGGGGCAGGAGGCTGCGCTGGAGGGACTGGCTGATGGCCGTGCGTTCCGAATACAGCCGGGCGTTGTCCAGGGCCAGGGCGGCCCGTCGGGAGAGGTCCTCGGCCAGTTCGAGGATCTCCTGGCGGAAGTGGTCGTCGGTGGGCTTGCCGAGGGTGAGCATGCCGATGACGCGGTTGCGGGCGACCAGCGGGAGGACGACGGTCTCGCCGCCGACCGCGGAGGCGGTGGCGAGGGTCGGGCCGAGGCCGGTGCTCAGCGGCTGGGCGACGCCGCCGCTGAGGCCCAGGTCGCGCATGGAGGTGCGCAGCGCCGCCTGGTGGGCCATCTCGGCGGGCGCCGTCCAGACGCGGGCACCCGGGGTGGGCACCGGGTCGGGCGGGGCGATCTTCGACAGGAGGGACTTGATGCCGTCGATGAGCTCCTCGTCCTCGTGCAGGACGTAGGAGAGGTACGGGTCCGAGGACTGGTCGGCGATCGTGTAGACGGCGCACCAGGTGGCCAGCGTCGGGACCGTCATCTGGGCCATCAGGGCCAGCGTCTGGTCGCGGTCGAGGGTGCCGGCGAGCAGGTCGGAGGCCTCGACCAGGAAGCTCAGCGAGCCGCGGCGCAGCCGCTCCAGCTCGCCGAGACGCGCCGACTCGACGGCCAGCGCGATGCGGTCGGCCGCGAACTGCAGGCGCAGCGCCTCCTCGTTGGAGTACCGGCCGGCGGCCTCCGCCGCGACGCCGAGGGAACCGGTGAGGCGGCCCTCGACCTTGAGGGGGACGGTGACGACCGAGCGCATGCCGGTGCTGTCCAGGAGCGGGACCGCGCCGGGGACGGCCTCCAGGTCGTCGTGGACGGCGGGCATGCGCGCCGAGCCGTAGCGGCCGGGCCCCGCCTCGACGGGGACGCGGGCGAAACGCTGGCGGGCGGAGGGCAGGCCGGTGGAGGCGCGGACCTCCAACTCGGTTTCGTCGTCGGTCGCCAGGAGCAGGAAGGCGGCGTCGGCGTCGAGCATGTCGCGGGCGCGCTCGACCGTGCGCTGGAGCAGGCCGTCGAGGTCGTCCGGGGCGGGGGAGCCGATGAACACCTCGAAGGGGTCCGCGCTCTGGCCCTCGGAGGACGGGGAGTCGGAGGCGGGCACGCGCAACGGGGTCTGCAGCACCGCGCGTTCGTGGTCGCGGACGAGCAGACACACCGTGGAGGGCTCGCCGTCGGGGTCGCGGACGCGCAGGTGGGAGGCGTAGACCGGGGTGACGCGGCCGTTGGCGCCCCGCATGCCGTAGCTGCCCTCCCAGCGGGAGAGCTGCAGGGCCTCGGCGATGCCGGTGCTGGTGCCGGGGGTGTGCGGCCAGGCGGCGAGGTCGGTCAGCGGTTTGCCGGTGACCTGGTCGGCGGAGTAGCCGAAGAGGTCCTCGGCGTCCTCGCTCCACGACGAGATGGCGCCGGAGCGGTCGATCTGTACGACGGCGACGCGGACCCTGCCGTCGGCGAGCGGCAGCAGGGCGGCGGGGAGGGAGGGGCCGGCGGCGCGGGTGCCGACCGGGCGCTCGGGCAGGTGGAGGTGGAACCAGACGTTCTTCAGCGTCGGCGTGTACTCGACGCCCCAGCGGTCGGCCAGTGCCGCGCACAGCTGGAGGCCGCGGCCGCCCTCGCGGTCGAGGCTGCCCATGGTGGCGGGGGAGCCCTGGAGCGGGACCTCGCGTTCCGGATAGTGGTCGGCGACCTCGATCCGGACGCCGTCGTCGCTGCGCAGGCACACGACGTCGGCGGTGGTGCCGGCGTGGACCACGGCATTGGTCACCAGTTCGCTGGTGAGCACCACGGCGTCGTCGACGATGTCGGCGTGGCCCCAGCCCTGGAGCGTGTCGCGGACGAAGGACCGGGCACTGGCCACGGATCGCCCGACGGGCTCGAAGCTGGCGGCCGCGCGCGCGGTGATCACAGAACTCCTCGACCCTCTCTCCCCGTACACGGCCTCCTGGCCGGCCGGCTCGCCCCGCTGCTGCGGCAGTCCGCCCGTCGGTCCGGGATCCGGGGGCTGCTCCCCCGGGATCAGTCCGGTGGTCATTCCGGCCGCCCCTCCGATGCCCGCTCGTCTCCGTGTCACCGCCCAGACCGGACGGACCGGTATGGCTGGACAGCCGTATGCCAGGTTACTTACCTTCGCCGTCCATTCGGATGCCGGTCTGCAGTGTTTCCGCCCAGAGGGTGTGCGGACGATGTGCGAAGCTGCCGAACTGTTATGGCCTGGTTCGGCCGGGGTGAAACACTGGGCAGGCTGCTTGTGAAGGTCCGGGCAGGTGAATGCGCGCCGAGTCGGGTGGGCAGCAGCCCTGGAAGCGGTCCGGTCACCGGGCCGGATCGTGCGGCAGTACGGAAGTGAGCGGCAGTGATCCGGTCCGCCATGCGGCGGGGACCGGGCACAGCGGTATCGGTCGACCCTTGCGGGAGGGACACAGTGGAGTCTGGCGCAGCGGCGCGGGCCACGAGGACGCGCGCGAAAGGCGGACAGTCCCTGAGCAACCAGGGCACATCGCGGGGCGGCGGTGCGCGCAGCGGCAGTACGACGGTGGACACGGCCGCGCTGAACCGGCTGCTGGCGGCGCTGGTGTCGATGCGGGAGGGCAACTTCCGCAGGCGGCTCACCGTGTCCGGCGACGGTGTGATGTCGGAGATCGCGGCGGTCTTCAACGAGGTGGCCGACCGCAATCTCCACCTCACGGGTGAGCTGGCGCGGGTACGGCGTGTGGTCGGACGTGAGGGAAAACTCACGGAGCGGCTGGAGACCGGGGCCTGCGAGGGGTCCTGGGCGGCCGCGATCGACCACTCGAACGCGCTGGTGGACGACCTCGTGCGGCCCGTCTCCGAGGTGAGCCGGGTGCTGTCGGCGGTCGCGGACGGTGACCTGTCGCCCCGTATGGAGCTGCGGACGCAGAACGACGAGGGCACCGGGCAGCCGTTGCGCGGTGAGTTCCTGAAGGTCGGCCGGACCGTGAACAACCTGGTCGACCAGTTGTCGACGTTCACGGACGAGGTCACGCGGGTGGCCAGCGAGGTCGGCACCGAGGGAAAGCTGGGCGGTCAGGCCCGGGTGCGCGGTATGTCCGGTTCCTGGAAGGACCTGACGGACTCCGTCAACACCATGGCGTACCGGCTCACCGCCCAGGTGCGGGACATCGCGCTGGTGACGACGGCGGTGGCCAAGGGCGATCTGTCCCGGAAGGTCACGGTGCACGTGGCCGGGGAGATGCTGGAGCTGAAGAACACCGTCAACACGATGGTGGACCAGCTCTCCGCGTTCTCCTCCGAGGTGACGCGCGTGGCCCGTGAGGTGGGCACCGAGGGCGCGCTGGGTGGGCAGGCGCAGGTGCCGGGCGTGGCCGGGGTGTGGAAGGAGCTGACCGACTCCGTCAACACCATGGCCGGGAACCTGACGGCCCAGGTGCGGGAGATCTCCCACGTGACGACGGCGGTCGCCAACGGCGACCTGTCGAAGAAGGTGACGGTGCCGGCCCGGGGCGAGGTCGCGCAGCTCGCCGAGACGATCAACCAGATGACCGAGACGCTGCGGATCTTCGCGGACGAGGTCACGCGCGTGGCC
Organism: Streptomyces sp. BK208; assembly: GCF_004364245.1. GTDB lineage: Bacteria > Actinomycetota > Actinomycetes > Streptomycetales > Streptomycetaceae > Streptomyces. The sequence continues at coordinate 5,424 of NZ_SOAV01000015.1, forward strand.
AACGAGACCGGTGGTGAGGGGCAGCTCGGCGGGCAGGCGAACGTGCCGGGCGCCGCCGGCATCTGGAAGGACCTGACGGACTCCGTCAACACGGTCTTCCGGAACCTGACGACCCAGGTGCGTGACATCGCGACGGTGACGACGGCGGTGGCCAGCGGTGACCTGTCGCAGAAGGTCACCGTCGACGTGGCCGGGGAGATGCTGGAGCTGAAGAACACCGTCAACACGATGGTGGACCAGCTGTCCGCCTTCGGTGCCGAGGTCACGCGGGTGGCGCGTGAGGTCGGGGTCGAGGGCGAGCTGGGCGGTCAGGCGCAGGTGCCGGGGGCTGCGGGGACCTGGAAGGACCTCACCGACTCCGTCAACACCGCGTTCCGCAACCTCACCGGTCAGGTGAGGAACATCGCCCAGGTGACGACGGCGGTGGCCAACGGCGACCTGTCGCAGAAGGTCACCGTGGACGTCTCCGGCGAGATGCTCCAGCTGAAGAACACCGTGAACACGATGGTCGACCAGCTGTCGTCCTTCGCCGACCAGGTGACGCGGATGGCCCGGGACGTGGGCACGGAGGGGCGCCTCGGCGGTCAGGCGCGGGTCGACGGCGTGTCGGGGACCTGGAAGGAGCTGACGGACTCCGTCAACTCCATGGCCGGCAACCTGACCTCCCAGGTGCGCAACATCGCGCAGGTGACGACGGCCGTGGCGCGCGGTGACCTGTCCCAGAAGATCGACGTCGACGCGCGCGGCGAGATCCTGGAGCTGAAGAACACCATCAACACGATGGTCGACCAGCTCTCCAGCTTCGCCGAGCAGGTCACCCGGGTCGCCCGTGAGGTGGGCACGGAGGGCCGACTCGGCGGTCAGGCGCAGGTGCCGGGGGTCGCGGGCGTGTGGCGCGACCTGACGGACTCCGTGAACGGCATGGCCGGCAACCTCACCGCGCAGGTGCGCAACATCGCGCAGGTCGCGACGGCGGTGGCGCGCGGTGACCTGTCCCAGAAGATCACCGTGGACGCGCGCGGGGAGATCCTGGAGCTGAAGAACACCCTGAACACGATGGTGGACCAGCTGTCGTCGTTCGCCCAGGAGGTCACCCGCGTCGCGCGCGAGGTGGGCACCGAGGGCATCCTCGGCGGGCAGGCGGAGGTGCAGGGCGTCTCCGGCACCTGGAAGGACCTCACGCAGTCCGTGAACGGCATGGCCAACAACCTGACCATGCAGGTGCGCAACATCGCCGAGGTCACCACGGCGGTGGCCAAGGGCGACCTGTCGAAGAAGATCACGGTCGACGCCAAGGGCGAGATCCTCGAACTGGTCACCACCGTCAACACCATGGTCGACCAGCTGTCGTCCTTCGCCGAGCAGGTGACGCGGGTCGCGCGCGAGGTGGGCACGGAGGGCATCCTCGGCGGCCAGGCGAGCGTGCCCGGCGTCGTGGGCATCTGGAAGGACCTCAACGACAACGTCAACCTGATGGCCAAGAACCTCACGGTCCAGGTGCGGAACATCTCCCAGGTGGCCGCGGCCGTCGCCAACGGCGACCTGACGCGGACCGTGACGATCGAGGCGCGCGGCGAGGTCGCGCAGCTCGCCGACACCTTCAACACCATGGTGCGGACGCTGCGGTCCTTCGCCGACCAGGTGACCAAGGTGGCCCGCGAGGTGGGAACCGACGGCATCCTGGGCGGCCAGGCGCAGGTGCCGGGCGTGTCGGGGACGTGGAAGGACCTCACCGAGTCGGTGAACCAGATGGCGTCCAACCTGACCGGTCAGGTGCGCAACATCGCCATGGTCACCACGGCGATCGCGAAGGGCGACCTGACCAAGAAGATCGACATCGACGCGCGCGGCGAGATCCTGGAGCTGAAGACGACGATCAACACGATGGTGGACCAGCTGTCGTCCTTCGCCGAGGAGGTCACCCGCGTCGCCCGTGAGGTGGGCACGGAGGGGCAGCTGGGCGGTCAGGCACGCGTGCGTGACGTCGACGGCACCTGGCGGGACCTGACGGAGTCCGTGAACGAGATGGCCGGGAACCTCACCCGGCAGGTGCGGGCCATCGCGCGCGTGGCGACCGCCGTGACGCGCGGCGACCTGAACCTGAAGATCGACGTGGACGCCTCCGGTGAGATCTCGGAGCTGCAGGACTACATCAACAAGATGATCGCCAACCTGCGCGACACCACGATCGCCAACAAGGAGCAGGACTGGCTCAAGGGCAACCTGGCCCGGATCTCCGGCCTGATGCAGGGCCGCCGGGACCTCCAGGACGTGGCCTCGCTGATCATGAGCGAGCTGACGCCCGTGGTCTCCGCGCAGCACGGGGCGTTCTTCCTCGCGATGCCGCTGGTCGACGGCCAGGAACAGGCGGGCGCCGAGGGCGACGCGTACGAGCTGCGGATGCTCGGGTCGTACGGCTACTCGATGGGGTCCATGCCGACCTCGTTCCGGCCGGGCGAGGCGCTGGTGGGCACCGCGGCCAAGGAGAAGCGCACGATCCTCGTGGAGAACGCGCCGAGCGGCTACCTGAGGATCAGCTCCGGGCTCGGCGAGGCGCCGCCCGCCCAGGTGATCGTGCTGCCGGTGCTCTTCGAGGGGCAGGTGCTCGGCGTGATCGAGCTGGCGTCGTTCACGCCGTTCACGCACATCCAGAAGGACTTCCTCAACCAGATCGCCGAGATGATCGCGACCAGCGTCAACACCATCTCCGTCAACACCAAGACCGAGGTGCTGCTGAGCCAGTCGCAGGAGCTGACCGAGCAACTGCGTGAGCGGTCGGAGGAGTTGGAGCAGCGGCAGAAGGCGCTCCAGTCCTCCAACGCCGAACTGGAGGAGAAGGCCGAGCTGCTGGCGCAGCAGAACCGCGACATCGAGGTGAAGAACACCGAGATCGAGGAGGCCCGCCAGGTCCTGGAGGAGCGCGCCGAGCAGCTCGCGGTCTCCATGCGCTACAAGAGCGAGTTCCTGGCCAACATGTCGCACGAGCTGCGTACGCCGCTCAACTCGCTGCTGATCCTGGCCAAGTTGCTCGCCGACAACGCCGACGCGAACCTGACGCCGAAGCAGGTCGAGTTCGCCGAGACGATCCACGGTGCGGGGTCGGACCTGTTGCAGCTCATCAACGACATCCTGGACCTGTCGAAGGTCGACGCGGGCAAGATGGACGTCTCCCCGACGCGCATCGCACTCGTCCAGCTCGTGGACTACGTGGAGGCCACCTTCCGGCCGCTGAGCGCGGAGAAGGGCCTGGACCTGTCGGTGCGGGTCTCGCCGGGACTGCCCGCCACCATGCACACCGACGAGCAGCGGCTGCTCCAGGTGCTGCGCAACCTGCTGTCCAACGCGGTGAAGTTCACCGACTCCGGCTCCGTCGAGCTGGTCATCCGCCCGGCCCGGGACGAGGTGCCGCAGGCCATCCGGGAGCAGTTGCTGGAGGCCGGTTCGATGAACGACCCGGACGCCGAGCTGATCGCGTTCTCCGTCAGCGACACGGGCATCGGGATCGCGGCCAGCAAGATGCAGGTGATCTTCGAAGCGTTCAAGCAGGCCGACGGCACGACCAGCCGCAAGTACGGCGGTACGGGCCTGGGACTGTCCATCTCGCGGGAGATCGCGCAGCTGCTGGGCGGCGAGATCCAGGCGCAGAGCGAGCCCGGCCGCGGTTCGACGTTCACGCTCTACCTGCCGCTGCACCCGAGCGAGCTGCCCCCGAACGGCTACCCGCAGGCCCTGCCCGGCTCCGAGGCGGGCCCGCGGCCGGCGGCCCTGGCGCGTGCCGAGGCGCCGCAGGCGGAGGCCGACATCCCGGCCGAGGCGAAGCCGCACCAGGACGCGCACAACGGCGCGACCGCGCTGTTCCGGCGCCGCCGCCGGCCGGCCGCGACCGATGAGCTGCCCGCGGTGCGGGAGCGGCAGTCGGACGCCGAGCAGGAGCCGTCGCACCAGTCGACCCGGGGGATCCGGTTCGGCGGGCAGAAGGTGCTGATCGTGGACGACGACATCCGCAACGTCTTCGCCCTCACCAGCGTCCTGGAGCAGCACGGCCTGTCCGTGCTGTACGCCGAGAACGGGCGGGAGGGCATCGAGGTCCTGGAGCAGCACGAGGACGTGGCGGTCGTCCTGATGGACATCATGATGCCCGAGATGGACGGCTACGCGACGACCACGGCGATCCGCCGGATGCCCCAGTTCGCCGGCCTGCCGATCATCGCGCTGACCGCGAAGGCGATGAAGGGCGACCGGGAGAAGGCGATCGAGTCCGGTGCCTCCGACTACGTGACGAAGCCGGTCGACCCTGACCACCTGCTGACGGTGATGCAGCAGTGGATGAACGACACGAACGAGGAGTGAGCACCCGGAGCCGCGCTTCCGGTTGGCGTCGCCGGGCGCGGCCGGGCGCCGGCGGGACGTGACCCGTACGTCCGGACACCGTGACCGTAGTACCTTCGGGCACGGTGTCCGCGTACGCGGGGGCACCTTCCGTGCGGCCCGCTCGGGCGGTGTGCGAACGTGGAGTGTGTGCTGGCGGGAACCTTCACCGTCCACGCGGTCGCTGACTCAGCGTGCTCGGAGTCGGGTAGAAGTGCGGGATCCGGGGAACCTTCTGGTCCCCCGCCGCGTTTCTGCTACGAGCACAGTGACATCACGGTGACAGGGTGTGGCGACGGGCGGGGTGCGGCTACGATGACCGGCACAAGGACGGGCGGCGCAAGGGAGCCGTCCGCCGGGGCGGCACCAGCCGGTGCCGCGTCGAGTCCTGTGGACAGGGGAGGCCCCACGCCGGGGCGAGGAGGGCGGGCCATGGTGCAGAAGGCCAAGATCCTCCTGGTCGATGACCGGCCGGAGAATCTGCTGGCGCTGGAGGCGATCCTCTCGGCGCTCGATCAGACGCTGGTGCGGGCATCGTCCGGGGAGGAAGCGCTCAAAGCACTGCTCACGGACGACTTCGCGGTCATTCTGCTGGACGTCCAGATGCCGGGCATGGACGGTTTCGAGACCGCCGCGCACATCAAGCGGCGGGAGCGGACCCGGGACATCCCGATCATCTTCCTCACCGCGATCAACCACGGCCCCCACCACACCTTCCGCGGCTACGCGGCGGGAGCGGTGGACTACATCTCCAAGCCGTTCGACCCCTGGGTGCTGCGCGCCAAGGTCTCGGTCTTCGTCGAGCTGTACATGAAGAACTGCCAGCTGCGCGAGCAGGCGGCGCTGCTGCGCCTCCAGTTGGAGGGCAACGGCAAGGCCGAGGCCGGCGAGGTCAAGGAGCCCGCCGGGCTGCTCGCCGAGCTGTCGGCACGGCTGGCGGCCGTGGAGGAGCAGGCGGAGGCGCTGTCCAAGCAGCTGGGCGACGAGTCGACGGACGCCGCGGCGGTGGCGACGGCCGCTCACCTGGAGCGCAAGCTCACCGGGCTGCGGCGGGCGCTGGACGCCCTGGAGCCGGGCACGTCCGGAGGCCAGCCCGCGGTCAACTGACGCCCCGGACGCGTCCGCCGACCCGTCAGGTCTGCCGCGGCGGACCGAGCGGCCGTCAGGAGGACGATCTGTGAGGGCTTGTCAGGGCCTGTACCGGAAGCGTCAGTTCCGGTGCCTCGCATGAGCGACACGAACGGGTGAAGCGGTGGGCACACGTGTCGACCGCCGTCTCCCCCGGTAACCTCACACCTATGGCCTCACGTCCCTCCGCAGCCAAGAAGCAGCCCGCGAAGAAGGCGGCCGCTCCCGCGAAGGGTCCGGTCAGGAAGGCCCCCGCGAAGAAGGCGCCCGCGAAGAAGGTGCCCGCCAGGAAGGCCGTGGCGAGGAAGCCCGCGCCCAAAGCGGCTCCCAGCCCCACCGGGGGCCTCTACCGGCTGGTGCGGGCGCTCTGGCTGGGCCTCGCGCACGGCGTCGGCGCCGTCTTCCGCGGCATAGGGCAGGGTGCCAAGAACCTCGACCCGGCCCACCGCAAGGACGGTGTCGCCCTGCTGCTGCTCGGCGTCGCGCTGATCGTCGCCGCGGGCACCTGGGCCGACCTCAAGGGTCCCGTCGGCGACCTCGTCGAGATCCTCGTGACCGGAGCCTTCGGGCGCCTGGACCTGCTCGTGCCGATCCTGCTCGGCGCCATCGGCGTACGCCTGATCCGGCACCCCGAGAAGCCCGAGGCCAACGGACGGATCGTGATCGGCCTGTCCGCGCTCGTCGTCGGCGTGCTCGGGCAGGTGCACATCGGCTGCGGCTCACCCGCCCGCAGCGCCGGCATGCAGGCCATAAGGGATGCCGGGGGCCTCATCGGCTGGGCCGCGGCGACCCCGCTGTCGGCCACGATGACCGACGTGCTGGCCGTGCCGCTGCTCGTGCTGCTCACGGTCTTCGGGCTGCTCGTCGTCACCGCCACCCCGGTCAACGCCATCCCCCAGCGGCTGCGGCAGCTCGGGGTGCGGCTCGGCGTGGTCGGCGACCCGGAGGCGGACGCCTACGCGGACTTCACGGACGACGACGAGCGCTACGACGAACAGTGGCGCGAGGCGCTGCCCGCCCGGTCCCGCAGACGCGGGACACCGGCCGCCGTGGAGCAGCCGTACGATCACGACACGGCCGAGCAGGAGGCGCTCGGCCGGCGTCGCGGCAGGCCCCGCCGGTCCGCCGTGCCGCAGCCGGAGATGAACCGCCCGATGGACGCCGTCGACGTGGCCGCGGCGGCCGCCGCCGCGCTCGACGGCGCGGTCCTGCACGGCATGCCGCCCTCGCCGGTGGTCGCCGACCTCACCCAGGGCGTCGGCACGGGGGACCGCGAGTCGACGACCCCCACGCCCACACCCGTACCCGCCGCGCGGCCGCAGCCGGGGAAGCTCAGGAAGGACGCCGCCAAGGCGCCCGAGGAGGAGCCGGCAGGCGGGAGCGTCCCCGACCTCACCAAGACCCCGCTGCCCAAGGAGCGGGACCTGCCGCCGCGCGCCGAGCAGCTCCAGCTCTCCGGCGACATCACCTACTCGCTGCCGTCCCTCGACTCCCTCACGCGCGGCGGCCCCGGCAAGGCGCGCAGCGCCGCCAACGACGCCATAGTGGACTCGCTGACCACCGTCTTCACCGAGTTCAAGGTGGACGCCCGCGTCACCGGCTTCACCCGCGGCCCGACGGTCACCCGGTACGAGGTCGAGCTGGGCCCCGCCGTGAAGGTCGAGCGGATCACCGCGCTGACCAAGAACATCGCGTACGCCGTCGCCAGCCCCGACGTACGGATCATCAGCCCGATCCCCGGCAAGTCCGCGGTCGGTATCGAGATCCCCAACACCGACCGGGAGATGGTCAACCTCGGCGACGTGCTGCGGCTCGCGGAGTCCGCCGAGGACGACGACCCGATGCTGGTCGCCTTCGGCAAGGACGTCGAGGGCGGCTACGTCATGCACTCGCTGGCGAAGATGCCGCACATGCTGGTCGCCGGCGCCACCGGCTCCGGCAAGTCGTCCTGCATCAACTGCCTGATCACCTCGATCATGATGCGGGCGACCCCGGAGGACGTCCGGATGATCCTCGTCGACCCCAAGCGCGTCGAGCTGACCGCGTACGAGGGCATCCCGCACCTGATCACGCCGATCATCACCAACCCGAAGCGGGCCGCCGAGGCGCTCCAGTGGGTCGTGCGCGAGATGGACCTGCGCTACGACGACCTCGCCGCCTACGGCTACCGGCACATCGACGACTTCAACCGCGCGGTGCGCGAGGGCAAGGTCAAGCCGCCCGAGGGCAGCGAGCGTGAACTCCAGCCCTACCCGTACCTGCTGGTGATCGTGGACGAGCTGGCCGACCTGATGATGGTCGCGCCGCGCGACGTCGAGGACGCGATCGTCCGGATCACCCAGCTCGCGCGGGCGGCCGGCATCCACCTCGTGCTCGCCACCCAGCGGCCGTCCGTGGACGTCGTCACCGGCCTCATCAAGGCCAACGTGCCCTCGCGGCTCGCCTTCGCCACCTCCTCGCTCGCCGACTCACGGGTCATTCTCGACCAGCCCGGCGCCGAGAAGCTCATCGGCAAGGGCGACGGACTCTTCCTGCCGATGGGCGCGAACAAGCCGACCCGCATGCAGGGCGCGTTCGTGACCGAGGAGGAGGTGGCGCTCGTCGTCCAGCACTGCAAGGACCAGATGGCGCCGGTCTTCCGCGAAGACGTCACCGTCGGGACGAAGCAGAAGAAGGAGATCGACGAGGACATCGGCGACGACCTCGACCTGCTGTGCCAGGCGGCCGAGCTGGTCGTCTCCACGCAGTTCGGGTCCACCTCGATGCTCCAGCGCAAGCTGCGCGTCGGCTTCGCCAAGGCCGGGCGGCTGATGGACCTGATGGAGTCCCGGAGCATCGTCGGACCGAGCGAGGGTTCGAAGGCGCGTGACGTTCTCGTGAAGCCCGACGAACTGGACGGCGTGCTCGCGGTGATCCGGGGGGAGTCTGAAGGGTAGGGACGGGTGAGCGAAGGGTTCCGCCGAAGGAGGTCACGACGGCCGGCCGGCCGATCGTGACTCACCCGTTAGGGATCATTGAGCAACCGTTTCCTCGTGCTCTACGTCAAGTTGAGGAAAGTACAAACAGGTAGTCCACCATCGGTGTGCCGGGCCATTCCGATGGCGTAAAGGTCGTACCGCCCGGTTGCCCCACCCGTTTGTACCCCCCCTAGACTGAACGCCCAGCACAGGCGGCTCACGCTCGAAAGGCGCCCCCGTGTCCAACGGCAACTCTCCCGAAGACGAGCGTCCGGTCGAAGACGTGTCCCACGACGTCCCCGAAAGCGTTTCCGAGGACGCCCGCCCCACCGTCGGCCGTGCCCTGCAGCAGGCACGGATCGCCGCCGGGCTGACCGTCGACGACATCACCACCGCCACCCGGGTCCGCATCGCCATCGTGCACGCCATCGAGGCGGACGACTTCGCGCCCTGCGGCGGCGACGTCTATGCGCGCGGGCACATCCGCACCCTCGCCAAGGCCGTCGGACTCGATCCCGCCGAGCTGCTCGCGCAGTTCGACGCCGAGCACGGCGGGCGCCCGGCGCCGACCGCCACCGCGCCGCTGTTCGAGGCGGAGCGCATCCGTCCCGAGCGGCGCGGACCCAACTGGACCGCCGCCATGGTCGCCGCCATCGTCGCCGTGATCGGGTTCGTGGGCTTCAGCTTCGTCAAGGGCGGCGACAGCGGCGGCAACGAGGCGAGCGTCGCCGAGGGGGCCCAGCCCTCGTCCGGCGAGTCCGCCTCGCCGAGCGCCAAGCCCAAGAAGCCCGCCGCCCCCAAGCCGAGCGACAGCGCCATCGCCGCCGCGCCCGCGGACAAGGTGACCGTCAAGGTCAGCGCCATCGGGGGCCGCAGCTGGATCTCCGCCCAGGACCACAACGGCAGGCAGCTCTTCGATGGCACGCTCCAGCAGGGCGACTCCAAGACCTTCCAGGACAACGAGAAGGTCAAGCTCGTCCTCGGAGACGCCGGTGCCATAGAGCTCTACGTCAACGGCAAGAAGATCGAGGACGACTTCCAGCCCGGCGCCGTCGAGCGCCTGACGTACACGAAGGGCGATCCGCAGGTCGGTTAGCGGATCCGGGAAGCCTGTCGCCACGGGGTCGGCCGGGATCGGCCAACCCCGTCGACATGGGGCGTCGGCGGGACGAAGTAGTCTTGAGCCCATGCCTGAAAGCCGTACCGTCGCACTCGTCACCCTTGGCTGCGCCCGTAACGAGGTGGACTCGGAGGAGCTCGCAGGCCGTCTGGAGGCGGACGGCTGGACGCTCGTCGAGGACGCCGAGGGAGCGGACGTCGCCGTCGTGAACACGTGCGGCTTCGTCGAGGCCGCCAAGAAGGACTCCGTGGACGCCCTCCTGGAGGCCAACGACCTCAAGGGCCACGGAAGAACGCAGGCCGTGGTCGCGGTCGGCTGCATGGCCGAGCGGTACGGCAAGGAGCTGGCCGAGGCCCTCCCGGAGGCCGACGGCGTCCTCGGCTTCGACGACTACGCCGACATCTCCGACCGGCTCCAGACCATCCTGAACGGCGGCATCCACGCCGCGCACACCCCGCGCGACCGGCGCAAGCTGCTGCCGATCAGCCCCGCCGAGCGCCAGGAGGCCGGCGCCGCGGTCGCCCTGCCGGGGCACGGCCCGACCGACCTGCCCGAAGGCGTCGCCCCCGCCTCGGGTCCGCGCGCGCCCCTGCGCCGCCGGCTGGACGGCTCCCCGGTCGCCTCGGTGAAGCTCGCCTCCGGCTGCGACCGGCGCTGCTCCTTCTGCGCCATCCCCTCCTTCCGCGGCTCCTTCATCTCGCGCCGCCCCAGCGACGTGCTGAACGAGACGCGGTGGCTGGCCGAGCAGGGCGTCAAGGAGGTCATGCTGGTCTCCGAGAACAACACCTCCTACGGCAAGGACCTCGGCGACATCCGTCTGCTGGAGTCGCTGCTGCCGAACCTGGCCGACGTCGACGGCATCGAGCGCGTGCGCGTCAGCTACCTCCAGCCCGCCGAGATGCGCCCCGGCCTGATCGACGTGCTGACCTCCACCGAGAAGGTCGTGCCCTACTTCGACCTGTCCTTCCAGCACTCCGCTCCGGACGTGCTGCGCGCGATGCGCCGCTTCGGCGACACCGACCGCTTCCTGGAGCTCCTCGACACCATCCGGAGCAAGGCACCCGAGGCGGGTGTGCGCTCCAACTTCATCGTCGGCTTCCCCGGCGAGTCCGAGGCCGATCTCGCCGAGCTGGAGCGCTTCCTGAACCATGCCCGGCTGGACGCCATCGGCGTCTTCGGATACTCCGACGAGGAGGGCACCGAGGCGGCGACCTACGGTGACAAGCTGGACGAGGACGTCGTGGCCGAGCGGTTGGCTCGTGTCTCGCGCCTGGCCGAAGAGCTGGTCTCGCAGCGCGCCGACGAGCGCGTCGGCTCGACCGTGCGGGTGCTCGTCGAGTCCGTGGACAGCGCGGGCGACGGCGACGGCGTCCGCGGCCGTGCGGAGCACCAGGCGCCGGAGACGGACGGCCAGGTGCTGCTCACGAGCGGCGAGGGCCTGAGTGTGGGTCGTATGGTCGACGCGAAGGTGGTCGGTACGGAGGGTGTCGACCTGGTGGCCGAACCGCTGCCGGGATCGCCCGAGCGGAGTGAGGAGGCCGGCAGATGAGCGGAGTCCCGGCGTCCGCCGCGGGCGGCTCCTCCCGTGCGGGCAGGACCGGCTCGCTGGGCGCCGCCGGTGCGGCGCACGGACCGGCCGAGCGTACGACTCCGGGGGGCGCCGTGGAACGGGATGCGCAGGACCGGGAGGCGACGGACCACGGTGCGACGGAACGGGGCGCGGCGCACCGGGGTGCGACCGAGGGCGGTGCCCACCTGCGCGGCGGCAAGATCGCTGCCGCCGCCGTCAACCAGGCGAGCGTCTGGAACGTCGCCAATCTGCTGACGATGCTCCGGCTGCTCCTCGTACCGGCCTTCGTCGCGCTGATGCTCGGCAACGGGGGGTACGACCCGGCCTGGCGGTCGTTCGCCTGGGCCTCCTTCGCCATCGCCATGATCACCGACCTCTTCGACGGGCACCTGGCGCGCACCTACAACCTCGTCACGGACTTCGGGAAGATCGCCGACCCCATCGCCGACAAGGCGATCATGGGCGCGGCGCTGATCTGCCTGTCCGCGCTGGGCGACCTGCCGTGGTGGGTGACGGCCGTCATCCTCGGCCGGGAACTCGGGATCACCGTCCTGCGTTTCGTGGTCATCCGGTACGGCGTCATCCCCGCGAGCCGGGGCGGCAAGCTGAAGACGCTCACCCAGGGCATCGCCGTCGGCATGTACGTCCTGGCGCTGACGGGGCCCCTGGCCACCCTGAGGTTCTGGGTGATGGCCGCGGCGGTCGTCCTGACCGTGGTGACCGGCCTCGACTATGTGAAGCAGGCCATTGTGCTGCGCCGCCGGGGAATCGCCGAACGCAGAGCGGCGTTGAAGGAGACGGAAGCTTGATTTCCACGGCCGCCGACGTGGTGCGACTACTCACGGTGAGGGGCGAGACCCTCGCGGTCGCCGAGTCCCTGACCGGCGGAATGGTCGCTTCCGCGCTCACGGCCGTCCCCGGGGCCTCCAAGGCGTTCCGGGGGTCGGTCACCGCCTACGCGACGGAGCTGAAGCGGCAGGTACTCGGCGTCGACGCCGACCTGCTCGCGGCGCGGGGAGCGGTGGACCCGCAGGTCGCCGCCCAGATGGCGGCAGGCGTGCGTACCGTGCTGGGCGCCGACTGGGGCATCGCGACGACCGGAGTCGCCGGCCCTGAACCGCAGGACGGGCAGCCCGTGGGAACGGTCTTCGTGGCCGTGGACGGGCCTTTCGGACCCGGCCGGGGTTGCGCCGATGGCGGAAAAGTGGAGGCGCTGCGGTTGAACGGCGACCGCGCGGAAATTCGTATGGAGAGTGTACGGAGCGTACTCGCACTTCTTTTGAGGGAGCTTGCGAGCGAACAGACCGGGAATGAGCGGGCACAGGATACGGAACGGAACGGGGGGTTTTGATGTTTGCAGCCCTGAGTGAACACGACATCGCTCCCCGCACGGCCGCGGCGCGAGGCGGTACGGTGGGGCGTGAAGGATGCGGTTACACGGTCCGAGGAGGGAGCCACCGATGATTCTGCTCCGTCGCCTGCTGGGTGACGTGCTGCGTCGGCAGCGCCAACGCCAGGGCCGTACTCTGCGCGAAGTCTCCTCGTCCGCCCGAGTCTCACTCGGCTATCTCTCCGAGGTGGAGCGGGGGCAGAAGGAGGCGTCTTCCGAGCTGCTCTCCGCCATCTGCGACGCGCTGGACGTACGGATGTCCGAGCTCATGCGGGAAGTGAGCGACGAACTCGCCCTCGCCGAGCTGGCCCAGTCCGCCGCGGCGACGCCCAGCGAGACCGTGCCGGCGCCGGTGCGTCCGATGCTGGGTTCCGTCTCGGTGTCCGGCGTGCCACCGGAGCGGGTCACCATCAAGGCGCCCGCCGAGGCAGTGGACGTCGTCGCCGCCTGAGCGCCCGAGAACATGTGCGTGTGAGGCCCCGGCCGGGGCCCTCCGGAAGTGCGGAGGGACGGTGCCGGGGTTTTCGCGTGCCCGGACCGGGTGGGCGCGTGCGCGACGGCATCCGTACGAACGGGGCGGGCCGTGGGCGCGAGAGGCCCGTGTTCGCCGGTTTGCCGGTCCGTGCGGGTGCGGTCATCGTGGAGGGAGATGGCCGGGGGAGAACCGACGGAGGCGTGGATGTACGTCGTGAAGAGCCCGTTGTCCGACGCGGACCTGAAGACCGTCTCCGAGGCGTTGCAGGGCGCCCTCGTCGACCTGGTCGACCTGGCCCTGGTGGCCAAGCAGATCCACTGGAACGTGGTCGGTCCACGGTTCCGCTCCGTGCACCTCCAGCTCGACGAACTCGTCGAGACCGCCCGCACGCACTCGGACACCGTGGCGGAACGTGCCTCGGCGCTCGGCGTCTCTCCGGACGGGCGGGCCGCGACCGTCGCCGTCGGCAGCGGCATCGACGTGACCCCCGAGGGCTGGGTCGACGACACCACCGCCGTACAGACCATCGTGGACGCGCTGAGCGCGGTGATCGGGCGGATGCGTGAGCGGATCACGGCGAGCGAGGACCCGGATCCCGTGAGCCAGGACATCTTCATCCAGATCACCGCCGACCTGGAGAAGCAGCACTGGATGTTCCAGGCCGGGAACGGATGACGCGGGATGGCGGCGGCGCGGACGGCCTGCCGGGCGGCCGCGCTGGGCCTCGGCGTCCTGTGGTGGTGGGCCGTGCTGCGCCTGGCGCTGCACCCCGGCGCCGGGGTGCTTGAAGGGGCGGTCGCGGTCGGCGGCTGGGGGCTGAGCGTGCTGCCGGTGCACTGCGTGCCGCCACGCCGGACCGCGGGGGCGCTGGAGGCGGGACGGTGGCGGCGGGCCCTGCGCGGGACGGCCCGGGACGCGGGCCGGCGCGCCCGGCCCGGCGAGGCGCCGCCGGAAGACGGAGCGCACCGAGCGACGGAAGGACCGAGCCGATGAGTGTCACCGGCGTCGACAAGGATCTCGACCATCTGACCCTCACCCTGGTCGCCGACTTCGCCGCCCCCGCGGAACGGGTCTGGCGGCTCTGGTCCGACCCCCGGCAGCTGGAGCGCTGGTGGGGACCGCCGTCCTACCCGGCGACGGTGGAGGAGCACGATCTGTCCCCCGGCGGTGACGTCACCTACTTCATGACCGGCCCGCAGGGTGAGAAGTACCGCGGCTGGTGGCGGGTGGCCACGGTCGACGCACCGAGGTCGCTGGAGTTCACGGACGGCTTCGCCGACGAGCACGGGGTGCCGGACGCCGCGATGCCGACGACCGCGAACCGGGTGACGCTCACCGGGCGCGACGGCGGCACCCGCATGGAGCTGAGGTCGGTCTTCGACACCAGGGAGCAGATGGACCAGCTCATTGCGATGGGCATGGACGACGGCATGCGCGAGGCGGCCGGCCAGATGGACACCCTGCTCGCCGCGGGCTGAGCCGCTGCGGGCCGAGCCGCCGCTGGCGGTCGCGGGTCGTCGCTGGTCGCGGGCGTCAGCGAGGCGAGGCGTCACGGGTGGTCGCGGGCGCGTCAGTCGTCGCCGCCGTCGCGAGGCCCGCGAGCGGTTTCCGGCGGCTGCCCGAGCGGCTCCCGGCGGCTTCCTCAGCCGGTTCGGCCGTTGCCGCCGCGTCGGGTCCGCGCGGGGCCGGCCGGGCGCGGGGCGGGCCCTGCCTGGCAGGTCGGGCACCAGTACGTGGGGCGGTCGCGGGAGCCGTCGCCCTGGTCGGCCACCCGGACCGACGTACCGCAGCGCAGGCACGGGCGGGGTGCGCGGCCGTACACGAACAGGTCCTGTCCGCGCAGGCCCGTCGTCCGCCGGATCGGCCGGTCGCGGTTGGCCTCCAGGAGCTTCTGCGCGAGGGCGGGCAGCTGCGCGGCGCGGTCCGGGGACAGCTCGCCGACCGGCAGCCAGGGCGTGACGCCGAGCAGGAAGCAGAGCTCGCACTTGTAGACGTTGCCGATGCCGGCGAGATTGCGCTGGTCGAGCAGGGCCTCGCCCAGCGCGCGGGAGGGGTCGGCGCGCAGGTTGTCGAGGGCCCGCGCCGGGTCCCAGTCGGGGCCGAGCAGATCGGGGCCGAGATGGCCGACGGCGCGCTGCTCGTGGGCGGTGCGCAGGATCTCCAGCACCGGGAGGCGGTAGCCGACGGCCGTCCGGTCGCCGGTGCCGAGGATGACCCTGATCTGGTGCGCGGGGCCGCCGCTCCAGCGCTGACCGGGTGCGAACACCTTCCACGAGCCGTCCATCCGCAGGTGCGAGTGCACCGTCAGACCGCCCTCGACCCGGGTCAGCAGGTGCTTGCCGCGCGCGGTGACGTCCAGGACCGTGCGGCCGGTGAGGTCGGCCGTGGCGAACCGGGGGACGCGGAAGTCGCTGCGGGTCAGCACCTTCCCCGCGAGGGCGTCGTGCAGTCGTCGCGCCGCCTGCCAGACCGTGTCTCCTTCGGGCATGGCTCAAGGGTGACAGGCTCACGCCCTGATGCGCAGGCCGCGCGGGGTGGCGATGAACCCCGCCCCTTCCAGGAGGGGGCCGAACGGGGACGTCAGGGCCGCGGCGCCGTTGACGCGCTCCACGGTGACCGTGCCGAGGGAGCCGGCGCGGGCGGCCTCCGCGAGGGCCTCCGCGGCGGCTCGCAGCCGCGGGTCCTCGGTGGGCAGCCGGTCGGGGTCGGAGGGCCACAGCAGGAGCGTCTTGCCGCCGCGCTCCATGTAGAGCGCCGGTTCGCCCTCGACGAGCACCACCAGGGAGCCGGCCTTGCGGCCGGGCTTGTGCGTGGCACCGGCCGGTGGCTCAGGCCAGCCGAGGGCCGCGCCGTACGCGTTCGCCGGGTCGGCCGCCGCCAGGACGACGGCTCGGGGGCCGGCGGTCGTGCGGTCGCGCCGGGCTGGGAACGAGCTGTCGTACGGGCCGCGGGGGCCCGAGAAGCCGCCGTGCCCGCCACCTCCGCGCGGACCGCCGGCGCCCGGCTCGGCGTAGTCGCGCGGGGAGATGTAGTCCCCGCGGGACGGGGAACGGCCCAGGCCGTCGGGGTCGGCGAAGACGTCGTCGAAGCCGTCCGAGGGAGCTGTGCCGTCGGAGTGCTCGCGGCCCTCGGGCCCGAAGCCGCCGAAGGGGTCCGGAGCATCGGCCCCGCCGGACACGCCGTCGTCGAAGGAGCCGTAGGGGGAGTCGGCGGCCGGGCCGTCGGAGGCGCCGGACGCGGATCCGGTCCCGAAGCCGTCACCGGTGGGCTGCGCCTGCGCGGGCGCACTCTCCCCGCGCTCGCGGGCGTTCGCCACGGCACGCAGCCGGTCCACGGCTCCCTCCATGGCGAACTGCGCCGCCCCCAGACCCTCCACGACATAACCCCGCCGGGCCTGGCCGCTCTCCTCGAAGGCGGCCAGGACGCGGTACACCGCGGAGAAGCCGCCCTCCACGCCCTCCGCGGCGACGGCGCCGCGGGTGACCACACCGTGCCGGTCGAGGAGCGTACGGGCCAGGGCATGGGCGCGCACCGTGCCGTCCCCCTCGCGGGCCGGGAGCAGCGACCAGCGTCCCGCGACCGTCGGCGGGCCGCTGCGGGACGTCGGGCGGGCGGCCGCCGTCAGCGAGCCGTACCGCCCGCGCGGCACCGCGCGTTTGGCACGGTGGGCGGTGGATCCGGCGGTGCGTCCGGAGCCCAGCAGCGAGCGCAGGGGGGTGAGCGTGTCGTTCGTCAGCCGGCCCGACCAGGCGAGGTCCCACAGGGCGTCGGCCAGCTGGGGATCGGTGGCCTCGGGGTGGGTGGTGGCGCGGACCTGGTCGGCGATCTGGCGGAAGAACAGGCCGTACCCGCCCGAGAGAGCGGTCAGGACGGACTCGTGCAGGGCGGTCGTCTCCAGGGGATGCGGGGGCGGCAGGAGCAGGGGGGCCGCGTCCGCGAGGTAGAGGGAGACCCAGCCGTCCTTGCCGGGCAGAGAGCCCGCTCCGGCCCACACCAACTCACCGGCGGCCGTCAGCTCGTCCAGCATCGCGGGGGAGTAGTTGGCCACGCGCGAGGGGAGGACCAGCTTCTCCAGCGCGGAGGCGGGCACGGAGGCGCCCTGCAGCTGCTCGACCGCGCGCACCAGGCCGTCGATGCCGCGCAGCGCGTGTCCCTTGCCGATGTGCTGCCACTGGGGGAGGAACTGGCCGAGCGCGGCCGGCGCCACCGGCTCCAGCTCGTGCCGGAGCGCGGCCAGGGAACGGCGGCGCAGCCTGCGCAGCACGGTCGCGTCGCACCACTCCTGGCCGATCCCGGCCGGATGGAACTCGCCCTGCACCACCCGCCCCGTCCCGGCGAGCCGCTGCAGGGCGCCCTCGGTGACGGCCACGCCCAGACCGAAGCGGGCCGCCGCGGTGACCGACGTGAAGGGGCCGTGGGTGCGGGCATGGCGGGCGAGGAGGTCGCCGAGCGGATCCTTGACCGGCTCGGTGAAGGCCTCCGGCACACCGACGGGCAGCGCCGTGCCGAGCGCGTCGCGCAACCGGCCCGCGTCCTCGATCGCCGCCCAGTGGTCGGCGCCGGCGATCCGCACCCTGATCGCGCGGCGCGCCCGGGCCAGCTCCGGCGCCCACTGCGGCTCGGCGCCCCGCACGACCAGCTCCTCGTCCGTCAGCGGACCCAGCACCCGCAGCAGGTCGGCGACACCCTCGGCGTCCTTGATCCGGCGGTCCTCGGTGAGCCACTGCAGCTCGCGCTCCAGCTCGGTGAGCACCTCAGCGTCCAGCAGCTCGCGCAGCTCCGCCTGGCCGAGCAGCTCGGCCAGCAGCCGCGAGTCCAGGGACAGGGCGGCCGCCCGGCGCTCGGCGAGCGGCGAGTCGCCCTCGTACAGGAACTGGGCGACGTAGCCGAAGAGCAGGGAGCGGGCGAACGGCGACGGCTCCGGGGTGGTGACCTCGACCAGGCGGACCTTGCGGGCCTCCAGGTCGCCCATCAGCTCCACCAGGCCGGGCACGTCGAAGACGTCCTGGAGGCACTCGCGGACGGCTTCCAGGACGATCGGGAACGAGCCGTACTCGCTCGCCACCTCCAGCAGCTGCGCGGCCCGCTGGCGCTGCTGCCACAGCGGGGTGCGCTTGCCGGGGCTGCGGCGCGGCAGCAGCAGCGCGCGGGCGGCGCACTCGCGGAACCGGGACGCGAACAGTGCCGAGCCGCCCACCTGGTCGGTGACGACCCGGTCGACCTCGCCCTTGTCGAAGACGACGTCGGCCGCACCGACGGGAGCCTTCTCGGCGTCGTACTCCAGGCCGGGCTTCACGGGGTCCGCGTCCAGGAAGTCCATGCCCATCAGGTCGGCGTCCGGCAGCCGCAGCACGATGCCGTCGTCGGCGTGCATCACCTGGGCGTCCATGCCGTACCGCTCGGACAGGCGGGCGCCCAGGGCGAGGGCCCAGGGCGCGTGCACCTGGGCGCCGAAGGGGGAGTGGACCACGACCCGCCAGTCGCCCAGCTCGTCCCGGAAGCGCTCGACGACGATGGTGCGGTCGTCGGGGACGTGGCCGCAGGCCTCGCGCTGCTCGGCGAGATAGGCCAGCACGTTGTCCGCGGCCCAGGCGTCGAGGCCGGCGGCGACCAGGCGCAGCCGGGCGTCCTCCTTGGAGAGCGCACCGACCTCGCGCAGGAACGCGCCCAGCGCGCGGCCCAGCTCCAGAGGGCGCCCCAGCTGGTCGCCCTTCCAGAACGGCAGCCTGCCCGGCACGCCGGGCGCCGGGGAGACCAGCACCCGGTCGCGCGTGATGTCCTCGATCCGCCAGGAGCTGGTGCCCAGTGTGAAGACGTCCCCCACCCGGGACTCGTACACCATCTCCTCGTCCAGCTCGCCGACCCGGCCGCCGCCCTTCTTCGGATCGGCACCGGCGAGGAACACCCCGAAGAGCCCGCGGTCGGGGATCGTGCCCCCGGACGTCACGGCGAGCCGCTGCGCCCCCGGGCGGCCGGTGACCGTGCCGGCGATCCGGTCCCACACCACGCGCGGGCGCAGCTCGGCGAAGGCGTCGGAGGGATAGCGGCCCGCGAGCATGTCCAGGACGGCGGTGAAGGCCGACTCCGGCAGCGAGGCGAACGGCGCGGCGCGGCGGACGGTGGTGAGGAGGTCGTCTACCTGCCAGGTGTCCAGCGCGGTCATCGCCACGAGCTGCTGGGCCAGCACGTCCAGCGGGTTCGCCGGGATTCTCAGCGCTTCGATGGCGCCACTGCGCATGCGCTCGGTGACCACGGCCGACTGCACCAGGTCGCCGCGGTACTTGGGGAAGACCACACCCGTGGAGACCGCGCCGACCTGGTGCCCCGCGCGGCCGACACGCTGGAGACCGGAGGCGACGGAGGGCGGCGACTCGACCTGGATCACCAGGTCGACGGCGCCCATGTCGATGCCCAGCTCCAGGCTGGAGGTGGCGACGACGGCGGGCAGCCGGCCGGCCTTGAGGTCCTCCTCGACCAAGGCCCGCTGCTCCTTGGAGACCGAGCCGTGGTGGGCGCGGGCGATCACCGAGGGGGCGCCCTGGGCGGCGCCGGAGCCGCCCATCAGCTCGGCTGGGGAGTGGTGCTCGTCCAGGGGCTCGCCGGTCGCGCGCTCGTACGCGATCTCGTTGAGCCGGTTGCACAGGCGCTCGGCCAGCCGCCGGGAGTTGGCGAAGACGATCGTCGAGCGGTGCGACTGGACCAGGTCGGTGATCCGCTCCTCGACGTGCGGCCAGATCGACGGGCGCTCAGCGCCCTCGTCACCGTCCGCGACGGGGGAGCCGCCCAGCTCGCCGAGGTCCTCGACCGGGACGACGACGGACAGGTCGAACTCCTTGCCGGACTCCGGCTGGACGATCTCCACCTTGCCGCGCGGAGCCAGGAACCGGGCGACCTCGTCCACGGGGCGGACCGTCGCCGACAGCCCGATGCGGCGGGCGGGCTTCGGCAGCAGCTCGTCCAGCCGCTCCAGGGTGAGCGCCAGATGTGCGCCGCGCTTGGTGCCCGCGACGGCGTGCACCTCGTCCAGGATCACCGTCTCGATGCCGGTCAGCGCGTCGCGCGTGGCCGACGTCAGCATCAGGAAGAGGGACTCCGGGGTGGTGATCAGGATGTCCGGCGGCCGGGTGGACAGGGCGCGGCGCTCGGCGGGCGGAGTGTCGCCGGAGCGGATGCCCACCTTGACCTCGGGCTCGGGCAGGCCGAGGCGCACCGACTCCTGGCGGATGCCGGTCAGCGGACTGCGGAGGTTGCGCTCCACGTCGACGGCGAGGGCCTTGAGCGGGGAGACGTACAGGACGCGGCAGCGCTTCTTGGGATCGGCGGGCGGAGGCGTGGAGGTCAGCTGGTCCAGCGCGGCGAGGAAGGCGGCCAGCGTCTTGCCGGACCCGGTGGGGGCGACCACCAGGACGTCCGAACCCTGGGAGATGGCCTGCCACGCGCCCGCCTGGGCGGAGGTGGGCGCGGAGAAGGCACCCGTGAACCAGCCGCGGGTCGCGGGGGAGAAGCCGTCCAGGGCTCGGTGTGCGGAGCTGACCATGGATCCATCGTGCACCCGGCCACTGACATTCGGCCCGAGCCGGGCGTACGGGCCGTGCCCTCGCCGGTGCCGGGCGCCCGGCCGGCCGGGCGTCGAGACCGCTCGCGCGGGCCGGACGTGCGCGGGTGTCCGAGCCGTGTCCGGGGCCGGCCAGCCGCCTGCCCGTCGAGTCCGGGGCCGACCGTCGAGTCCGGCCCGTGCGGTCGCCCGGCGCGTGCGGTCTCCCGGGCGTGAGGTGAGGCGGGGCGGGTGGCGGAGAATGGACGGCATGGCGGGAACAGGTGAGCGGGCACGGCACTGGCGGTACGCGGAGCTGCCGGACGTGGACCTGCTCCGCGCCCAGTACATACGCAAGACCTTCGTGCGCCACACGCACGAGCACTTCGTCATCGCCGCCATCGCCGACGGCGTGGAGGTCTTCCACCACGGCGGCGGCGACCAGTACGCCGGGGCCGGCTCGCTCGCCCTGGTCAACCCGGACACGCCGCACACCGGGCGGGCCGGCGTGCCGGAGGGGTGGCGGTACGGGGCCGTCTACCCGGCGCCCGAGCTGGTGGCCGCGATCGCGGCGGAGACGACGACGCTGCGCGGGACGCCGGGGTTCGTCCGCCCGGTGCTCGACGACCCGTACACCGTCGAGCTGGTGCACCGCGTGCTGCGGGCCGCCGACGAAGGGAACGCGCTCGCCGCCGACACCCTGCTGCGGGTGGCGGTGACCCGGCTGCTGCGTCTGAACGGCGGTCGGCTGCCACGGCGCCCGGTACGCACGGCCGGAGACGGGACGGCGGCACGCGCGCGTGCCGTGCTGGAGGAGCGGATGGCCGACCCGCCGAGCCTGGAGCGGCTCGCCGCGGAACTCGGGACCAGCCCGTTCGCGCTGCTGCGGGCCTTCCGCGCCGCCTACGGAATGCCGCCCCACACCTGGCTGACGGACGCCCGGGTGCGTCGGGCGCGGCGGCTGCTGGACACCGGGACGGCCCCGGCCGAGGCCGCCGTCGCCGTGGGGTTCACCGACCAGCCGCACCTCAACCGGCACTTCGCGCGGATCGTCGGGGTGCCGCCCGGTGCCTACCAACGCGAGCGCAAGAACGTACAAGACGCGCCGCGGGAGCTGTTCCTACCGTTCGAGGCGTGAGAGAACAGACAGCCCTTCCCGACGTGTCCGGGGCCGATGCGGACGGCGGCAAGCCGGACGCCGCCGTCGTACGCGACGCCCTGGGGGTGGGAGTCGCCGTCGGACTGTCCGGGTTCGCCTTCGGGGTGACCTCGGCCGGCAGCGGACTCACCCTGGCCCAGACCTGCGCGCTCAGCCTCCTGGTGTTCACCGGCGCGTCCCAGTTCGCGCTCGTCGGCGCGCTCGCGGCCGGCGGCAATCCGCTCACCGCGGCGGCGGGGGCCTTCTTCCTCGGCGTGCGCAACGCCTTCTACGGGCTGCGTCTGTCCCAGTTGCTGGCCCTCCCGCGCGCGGTACGGCCGTTCGCCGCGCAGTGGGTCATCGACGAGACGACGGCCGTGGCGCTCGCCCAGCCCACCCGGCGCAGCGTCCGGATCGGCTTCACCGTCACCGGACTCACCCTGTACGTCCTGTGGAACCTCACCACCCTGCTCGGCGCGCTGGGCGCGGAGGCCATCGGGGACACCGACACCTGGGGCCTGGACGCGGCCGGTCCCGCGGTCTTCCTCGCGCTGCTCGCGCCGATGCTGAAGGACAGCACCGAGCGCACGGTCGCGGCGCTGGCCGTCCTCCTGGGGCTCGGTCTGCTGCCCGTGCTGCCCGCCGGCGTGCCCGTCCTGGTGGCGGCGCTGGCGGCACCCCTCGTGCTCTGGGCGCGCGGACGCCGCGCAGGGGGCGCCGGTGAGGACATGGGTCGTGGGGGAGCCGAAGGGGAGGACGGGCGATGAGCGTGTGGATCGCCATCGGCGTGACCGCGGTGGGCTGCTACGCCGTCAAGCTCCTGGGGCTGCTGGTGCCCGCGGGCGCTCTGGAACGCCCCCTGGTCCGGCGGCTCGCCGCGCTGCTGCCCGTCGCCCTCCTCGCGGCGCTCACCGCCCAGCAGACCTTCGCCGACGGCCGGACCCTCGTGCTGGACGCGCGGGCCGCGGGCGTCGCCGCGGCGGCGGTCGCGCTGCTGCTGCGGGCGCCGTTCCTGCTCGTCGTCGCCGCCGCCGTGGCCGTCACCGCCGGTGTACGTGCCGTGGGCGGCTAAGGGCGCACGGTGGCGTCCGGGTCAGCCGAGGGGGCGGCCGTACGCCCCGAGCGTGCGCAGGGCCTCGATCGTCACCCTGGCGCGCGCCTCCAGCGCCGGGGCGGGCGCCCATCCGTGCCGACCGACGGGCCAGCCGCCGTCCTCCTCCTGCCGGGCCGCGAGGAAGTCCAGGGAGCGGGCCATCTCCTCGTCGGTGAACCACGCGCGCGCGAGCGAACGCGGGTCCCCGGCGTAGTCGTGCGGGAAGCGGCGCCCGCCCGGCGCGCAGCCGCTGAGGTCCGGGTCCGCGCCGGGAGCGTCCGGGGCCGGCACGGCGAGGTGGCGCTCGCGCACCAGGCGGCCCAGCCGGTCGGCCGCGGCCCGCGCGCGCGGGCGGTCCACGGCCGTGTCCAGGAAGGCCAGGGCGGCCTCGACCTCGTACGGGTCCGAGGGCTCCAGGGACTCGGCCGCCTGCCAGCAGAAGTCGGTGGCGCGGAACAGCCAGGCGTGCCAGACCCCGTTCCGGTGCAGCAGCCCGACCACCGGCCCGGTGACGAGCAGCGCGCCCGGGGGGTCGGCCACGACCGGCACACGGGGTGCGAGCGGATGCCCGAGCCCGTCCGCGCGGACCACCGGAAGGGCGCCGTCCGGGGTGGACACGGAGGTCAGGTAGCGGCACACCCGCTCGACACGCTGCCCGCCGCAGCGGCCGACGGCGTCCAGGACGCGCAAGGCGTACGCGGTGTGCAGCGGCTGGCTGACCGGACCGCGCACGTCGGGCTCCAGGGCGTGGCCGTACCCGCCGTCCGCGTTGCGGTACGCGTCGAGAGCGGTCTCCACCGGGTCGGGATCCCCGCCACGGAAGTGGTACGCGAACAGCCGCTGCTCCAGTACGCGCGCGGTGAGCCACACGAAGCGCTCCGCGCGCGCGAGCGGTGAGCGCGGGCCGGAGGGGCGCGCGTCCGGGAGTCGCGGGTCCGAGGGGCCGGGGACCGCGCGGTCGGGAGTCGCGCGCGGTGGGATCGCGGGGAGGGGGGACGCTCCGGGTTCGGCCATGGAACAGACCGTAGGCCGGGAAGCGGTCATCGCAGGTGGCCTTGGCTCGGGGCCCACCCCAGGGGCGCAATACTGGGGGCATGCGGTTGACGGTCTTCTGGGAGCGGATGACGGATCACTTCGGTCCGGGGTACGCCGACACCTTCGCGCGCGATCACGTGATGGCGGAGCTGGGCGGGCGTACCGTGCACGAGGCGCTGGACGCCGGCTGGGACGCCAAGGACGTGTGGCGGGTGGTGTGCACCGTCATGAACGTGCCGCGGGAACAGCGGTGACGGTCCGGGAAGATCGGGGAACGGGGCTTTCCCGTCGGCGGCGTGGGCGAGACTTGCTCCGTGGCATCCACTGACGAGACCGGGCAGGCGACCCGGCACGCGACCCCGGCGGGCACGACGCCGCCCGCCGGCCCCCCGGCCGACGGCGCCGGCACCGGGCAGGGCGCCCGCATGCCGCGCTGGCTGCCGCGCGCCATGGTGCTGGCCCTCGCCCTCATCGCCGCCTTCCAGCTGGGCAGCTGGGCCTTCCACCAGCTCACCGGGCTGCTGATCAACGTCCTCATCGCGTTCTTCCTGGCCCTGGCCATCGAACCGGCGGTGAGCTGGATGGCCGCGCGCGGCCTGCGCCGCGGGTTCGCCACGTTCCTGGTCTTCCTCGCCGTGCTGGTCGCCGCCGCCGGGTTCGTCACCCTGCTCGGCTCCATGCTCGCCGGGCAGATCGTCAAGATGGTCGAGGACTTCCCGGACTACCTCGACTCCGTCATCAACTGGGTCAACGGCCACTTCCACACCGAGCTGCGGCGGGTGGACATCCAGGAGGGCCTGCTCCGCTCCGACTGGCTGCGCAACTACGTGCAGAACAGCGCGACGGGCGTCCTGGACGTGTCGGCCCAGGTCCTCGGCGGCCTCTTCCAGCTGCTGACGATCCTGCTGTTCTCGTTCTACTTCGCCGCCGACGGCCCCCGGCTGCGGCGCGGCCTCTGCTCCGTCCTGCCGCCCGCCCGCCAGGCCGAGGTCCTGCGCGCGTGGGAGATCGCCGTGGACAAGACCGGCGGCTACCTGTACTCACGCGGGCTGATGGCGCTGGTCTCGGGCGTCGCGCACTACGTCCTCCTGGAGATCCTCGGAGTGCCCTACGCCCCGGCGCTCGCCGTGTGGGTGGGCCTGGTGTCCCAGTTCATCCCGACCATCGGCACCTACCTCGCGGGCGCCCTGCCCATGCTGATCGCGTTCACGGTCAATCCCTGGTACGCGCTGTGGGTGCTGGTCTTCGTGGTGATCTACCAGCAGTTCGAGAACTACGTGCTGCAGCCCAAGCTCACCTCCAAGACCGTGGACATCCATCCCGCGGTCGCCTTCGGCTCGGTCATCGCGGGCACCGCCCTGCTCGGCGCGGTCGGCGCGCTGATCGCCATCCCGGCGGTCGCCACACTGCAGGCGTTCCTCGGGGCGTACGTCAAGCGCTACGACGTCACGGACGACCCGCGCGTCCACGGGCGGCGGACCCGCAGGCCGGGGACAGGGAGGCCCACGCGTCTGCGCACCCTGTGGTCCCGGCGCCCGGAACAGGGGCGCCCGGAGGTGGAGGGACGGGAGGAGACCGGGGACGGCGGATCCTCCTGAGGAGCGACGCCTGCCGACCGGGGGCGCGCCCCGCCCGCAGGTGAGAGCGGCCCGGGTCCAGGCGCCGACGACGGCAGCGCCGTAGCGGCGCACCGCCCGGTCCGGGCTCCTCCGAGGCCCGCCTCCGCGTCCGGGAGCCCGGTCCGCAGGGTGGGGAGACGTACGCTCGGAAGAGCCGTGTGGCGCGCTTGACACGAAAATCGAACATCCATTCTCATGGAGGCTCCGGCAGGGCTCTTGACGGGTGATTCGAGTGGGTTCAGGGAGATAAGTCCCCGAGTTATCCACAGGCCGGACCCGCATCGGGGCCCATTGTCAGTGGCAGGCATTAGCGTCTTTGACGTGAAGCGATCGAATCAAGCAAACCGGGTGGAACCCATGGCAGGAACCGACCGCGAGAAGGCCCTGGACGCCGCGCTCGCACAGATTGAACGGCAGTTCGGCAAGGGCGCGGTCATGCGCATGGGCGAGCGGCCGAACGAGCCCATCGAGGTCATCCCCACCGGGTCGACCGCGCTCGACGTGGCCCTCGGCGTCGGCGGCCTCCCGCGCGGCCGTGTCGTGGAGGTCTACGGCCCCGAGTCCTCCGGCAAGACGACCCTGACCCTGCACGCGGTGGCGAACGCGCAGAAGGCCGGCGGCCAGGTCGCGTTCGTGGACGCCGAGCACGCCCTCGACCCCGAGTACGCCAAGAAGCTCGGCGTCGACATCGACAACCTGATCCTCTCCCAGCCGGACAACGGCGAGCAGGCCCTGGAGATCGTGGACATGCTGGTCCGCTCCGGCGCCCTCGACCTCATCGTCATCGACTCCGTCGCCGCGCTCGTCCCGCGCGCGGAGATCGAGGGCGAGATGGGTGACAGCCACGTCGGTCTGCAGGCCCGTCTGATGAGCCAGGCCCTGCGGAAGATCACCAGCGCGCTCAACCAGTCGAAGACCACCGCGATCTTCATCAACCAGCTCCGCGAGAAGATCGGCGTGATGTTCGGCTCCCCGGAGACCACGACCGGTGGCCGGGCGCTGAAGTTCTACGCCTCCGTGCGCATCGACATCCGCCGCATCGAGACGCTCAAGGACGGCACGGACGCGGTCGGCAACCGCACCCGCTGCAAGGTCGTCAAGAACAAGGTCGCGCCGCCCTTCAAGCAGGCCGAGTTCGACATCCTCTACGGCCAGGGCATCAGCCGTGAGGGCGGTCTGATCGACATGGGCGTGGAGCACGGCTTCGTCCGCAAGGCCGGCGCCTGGTACACGTACGAGGGCGACCAGCTCGGCCAGGGCAAGGAGAACGCGCGCAACTTCCTGAAGGACAACCCCGACCTGGCGAACGAGATCGAGAAGAAGATCAAGGAGAAGCTGGGCGTCGGCGTGCGTCCCGAGGAGCCGGCCACCGAGTCCGGCGCGGACGCCGCCTCCGCCGCCACGGCCGACGCCGCACCGGCGGTGCCCGCTCCCGCGACCGCCAAGGCCACCAAGTCCAAGGCCGCGGCAGCCAAGAGCTGATCCGTGACCCGACGAACCGACTGGGCCGAGTACGCGAGCGGCTCCGCCGGGCCGGACGACGACGCGTACGGGGCGGCTGCGGCCCCGTACGGGACGGACCCTTCCGCCGGGGACTCCCGCGAGGACGGTGAGGCGCGCCGCGGTGACGGCGAGGCGCGCCGCGGCGGAGGACGGGGCCGTGCTGCCGGCGGCACACGCGGGCGCCGGCGGCACACGCGCGCGGAGCCGTCCGCCGAGGACGGAGGTGCCACTTCCTCGTCGAGGGCCGAGAAGGGGGAGCCTCCGCGGGACCCGGTCGAGCAGGCACGGGCGATCTGCCTGCGCCTGCTGACCGGGACCCCGCGCACCCGCAGACAGCTGGCGGACGCCCTGCGCAAGCGGGAGATCCCCGACGAGGCCGCGGAGGAGGTGCTGTCCAGGTTCGAGGAGGTCGGCCTGATCAACGACAGTGCCTTCGCGGAGGCCTGGGTGGAGTCCCGCCATCACGGCCGCGGGCTGGCCAGACGCGCCCTCGCCCGCGAGCTGCGCACCAAAGGCGTCGACGCCACCCTCATCGACGCGGCGGTGTCCCACCTGGACAGCGAGCAGGAGGAGGAGACCGCGCGCGACCTGGTCGCCCGCAAGCTGCGAGCCACCCGGGGTCTCGACCGGGACAAGAGGCTGCGCCGCCTCGCCGGCATGCTCGCCCGCAAGGGCTACCCCGAGGGCATGGCCCTTCGGGTGGTCCGCCGGGCGCTGGAGGAGGAGGGCGAGGACACGGAGTACCTCGACGGCGAGGGCTTCTGACGCTCCGTCAACCCGAGGGCGCGAGGGCGGGCCGGGCAGACAAGGCGGTCGAGGAGCGCACCGCGCAGGATCGCCCTGCGCTCCCCGAAGGGATCCGCCTGATCACCGAGGCCAACGCGGACACGGCGCCCCCGTACTGCCCCGCCGACTACTGAGACGGCAGGGTCACCGGCAGGCCCGCCGCGCGCCAGGCCTGGAAGCCGCCGACCAGATCGGTGGCCCGGTGCAGCCCCAGACGGTGCAGTGATTCCGCCGCCAGGCTGGAGGCGTAACCCTCGTTGCACACCACGACCACCCGCACGTCGTGGTCCTTCGCCTCGGGGAGACGGTGGCTGCCCTGCGGATCCAGACGCCATTCCAGTTCGTTGCGTTCGACCACCAGGGCGCCGGGAATGACGCCGTCCCGTTCACGCAGTGCGGCGTACCGGATGTCGACGAGGAGCACGGTGCCGGCCTCGGCGGCGTCATAGGCATCCCGCGGTGCGATCCGCCGGTAGCCGGCGCGTACGCGTTCCAGCAGCGCGTCGATTCCCGTGGGTTCGCTCACTGCCAGTCCTGGGGGCGCTCGACCTGCTCCAGCCGAAGGGTCTGCCCGCTGCGGCTGTAGCGGCGGATCTGCGGCAGGGGCGGGTAGTAGGCGTGCACCGACACCGCGTGGTGGCCGGAGGACTCGTTGAGGACCTCGTGCACGTGGTGCCGGCCGAAGGCGCGCCCCTTGCCGGCGGTCAGCCGGCGCTGCCGGTCCACACCGTCGCTGAGTTCCAGGGTCTTCCAGCCGTCGGTGGGCAGCCGGGCGGCGAGCGCGTTCTCCTTGAGTTCGCCCACGGCGGTCACGAAGGCGCCCACGGAGTCGGCGTGGTCGTGCCATCCGGTGCCCGTGCCCGGCGGCCAGCCGATGAGCCAGGCCTCGCTGCCGCCGGGACCCGCGAGCCGCACCCAGGTGCGGCCCTCGGGGTCGAGCGGCAGGGAGTCGATCAGATCGGTGTCGGCCGCCGCACGCCGTACGAAGTCGAAAAGCTCGGCCTGCGTAGGGGCGGCCGCGGAGGCGGAGGCGGAGGGGGAGACGGGAGAGAGGGAGGGGAGGGACACGGGTACCGTCCTGGGAGTTCGCGAGGAAGCGCGCGGCGGCACGTCCGAGCGGCGGCGCGCGCGTGACAGAAGGGGTGCGAATCAGCAGGACGGGCGACACACGCAGCCCGCATAGCGGACGAGGTCCATATGGACCCTCCGCCACAGGCGCACACAGGTGTCGGTCACGATCCGGAGTAGACCATGACGGTGCGGACCGGTCAACTCGCCGTCACCATGCGGACACCGACGGACCGACGGGCGACCGACGGCCGGGAACCGTCGGCGGACCGCCCCGGGGCCGGGGCGCGGACCCCGGGCCGTGCGGTCCGGGGCCGCTCGGGGCGTCTCAGCGCGTCCCGGCCGCCGCTCCCGCCCCCTCGCCGGCTTGCGCTCCGGCCGCCGTCCCGCCCAGCGCGCTCTCCGCGGCCGCGTAGAGGTCGGCCGGACGCACCCCGTTCAGGGCCGTGACCAGATGGCCGTCGGGCCGCACCAGCAGCACCGTGTGCGCCGCCGCCCCCGGGTAGCTCTCGGCGACCAGCAACTCGGCGCGGTGGGGCAGCGCCGTGACCGCGGCCGCCAGCCGGGGCATGATCCCGGCCGTCACCCAGTGCTTGCGCTCCCACACCCCGGTGCCCGGCGCGATCAGCACCACCAGCAGCGCCCCGCGCCCGAGCCGGTCGCGCAGCCGTACGAAGGTGCCGTCCTCCGCCGTGACCCGCACATCGGCGACCGGCGCCCCGGGCGCGGTGCCGACCGACACGTCCCCGTCGAGGGCGTCGGGCGCGAGGGACGAGTCGGCGTACGTCCCCGGCGCGCCCAGCGTCCCGCGGCCGAGGTGACCGTCCGTCAGCAGCGCGTCGTTGCCGCGGGAGGAGCCGGGGACGTAGGAACGCAGTCCGCCGCCGCCGCGCAGCAGCGGGAGCACCTGGTCGGCGGCGCGCAGTCGCGCCGAGATCGCCGCCCGGCGCTCCTCCTGGTAGCTGTCCAGCAGGGCCTCGCGAGGACCGTGGTGCCAGGCCAGGGCCAGCTTCCAGGCGAGGTTGTCGGCGTCCAGCAACCCCTCCTCGAGGCCCTGCGTGCCCAGCGCGCCCAGCAGGTGCGCAGCGTCCCCGGCGAGCAGCACCCGGCCCACCCGCCAGCGGCGGGCCAGGCGGTGGTGGACCGTGTGGACGCCGGTGTCGAGGAGCTCGTACGCCGGGGTCGCACCGTCGGCCCAGCCGGTCAGGGTCTCCCGGACCCGGTTCACCAGGAGTTCCGGTGTGACCAGGTCCTTGCCGGGCGGCAACAGCCAGTCCAGGCGCCACACGCCGTCCGGCAGCGGGCGGGCGACGACCTCTCCGGCCGACGGGCCGGTCGTGCGCCACGGCGGCATCCGGTGGAGCAGTGCCTCGTCGGTCCACGGGAGTTCGGTGCGCAGGGCGGCGACGGCGTATCGTTCCACCGCCGTACGGCCGGGGAAGCGGATGTCCTGGAGCTTGCGGACGGTGGAGCGGGGGCCGTCGCAGCCGATCAGGTAACTGCCGCGCCACCAGGTGCCGGCCGGGCCGCGGGTGTGGGCCGTGACGCCGGACTTCTCCTGCTCGACGCCGTCCAGCCGGCTGTCCACGGCGATCCGGACGAGCCGCTCACCGGTGAGCGCCGTGCGCAGCACCCCGGTCAGCTCGTGCTGGGCGATGTGCAGCGGGGCCGGATCGGCGTCGCCGAACACGACCTCGCGCGTCACCTGCTTGCGCCGCATCGACCGCCATCCGGCCCAACGCGCACCGAGCCCCGTCAGCGGGGTGCCGGTCAGCCGCTCGACGAGGGCGACGGCCTCCTCGCGCAGCACGACGGTGCGCGCGGGGCGCGGTTCGTCCTTGCCCGGCCCCTCGTCGAGGACGACGCAGGGCACCTCCTGCCGCGCCAGCGCCAGGGCGAGCGTGAGCCCGACGGGCCCCGCTCCGGTGATGATCACCGGGTCCACGGTGCGGCGCCCCCTGCCCGTGGCGGTGTCCCGGAGGACGTGGGTGAACAGGACATTGGAGCAGGGTGCACGGTCACAGAACGTATGCAACCTATTGCCGCAGCTTGCGTCAAGCGACGGAGGCCGTGGCGATCATGCCACGACCTCCGTTGATGGTCATACGAGATGACCGAGTGTCAGCTGTGCTCGGGTGTGGTCAGACCTTGCCGACCGTCCCGGCGTCGGCGGTCTCCACGTCGTCCGCACTGAGCACCGCACCGGTCGACTTCTTCCCCCGCCGCAGCCGGCGCTCCAGCCAGCTCGCGAAGGAGGTGAGGGCGAAGTTGAGCGCGATGTAGATCACGGCGACCACGGTGTAGCTGGCGATCACGTTGGCGCCGTAGTAGCCGCTCATCGTGTTGGCCGAAGCCAGCAGCTCGGGGAAGGTGAGGATGGCGCCGCCGAGCGCGGTGTCCTTCAGGATCACCACGAGCTGGCTGACGATGGCCGGCAGCATCGCCGTGACCGCCTGCGGCAGCAGGATCAGCCGCATGACCTGGCCCTTGCGCAACCCGATCGCCATGGCGCCCTCCGCCTGGCCCCTGGGCAGGGCCAGGATGCCGGAGCGGACGATCTCGGCGAGGACGGAGGCGTTGTACAGCACCAGACCGGTGACGACGGCGTAGAGCGGGCGGTCGTCCGAGCTGACGTTCGTGTACTCGGCGAACAGCGCGAGACCGAAGATCATCAGGACCAGCACGGGGATGGACCGGAAGAACTCGACCACGATCGCGGCCGGCACCCGGACCCACCGGTGGTCGGAGAGCCGGGAGATGCCCAGCACGGCCCCCAGCGGCAGGGCGATGACCACGGCCAGTACCGCGGCCTTCAGGGTGTTCTGCAGACCCGGCCAGATGTACGTCGACCACGCCTCGGTGCCGGTGAAGAACGGCTTCCACAGGGCCCACTCCAGCTGCCCCTTGTCGTCGAGGGTGCTGAACACCCACCACAGCAGGGCGGCGAAGGCGACCAGGAAGACGACCGTGAAGAGGATGTTGCGACGCTTGGCGCGGGGGCCCTGTGCGTCGTAGAGGACCGAGCTCATCGCTTCACCGCCACCTTCTTGCCCACCCAGCCGAGGATCAGGCCGGTCGGCAGCGTCAACACCACGAACACGAGAGCGATGACCGCGGAGATGAGCAGCAGCTGCGCCTCGTTCTCGATCATTTCCTTCATCAGCAGCGCCGTCTCCGCCACACCGATGGCGGCGGCGACCGTGGTGTTCTTGATCAGCGCGATCAGCACGTTCGCCAGCGGAACGACGGACGAGCGGAACGCCTGCGGCAGCACCACCAGCCGGAGCACCTGCCCGAAGCTCAGCCCGAGGGCCCGGGCCGCCTCCGCCTGGCCGACCGGCACCGTGTTGATGCCGGAGCGCAGCGCCTCGCACACGAAGGACGACGTGTAGAGGATCAGGCCCAGGACGGCGAGCCGGAAGTTGATCGTCTCGAAGTCGTTGCCCCCGCCGAGGGTGACCCCGAGCGTCTGGTTCAGTCCCAGCGACGCGAACAGAATGATCACCGTCAGCGGAATGTTCCGCACGATGTTCACGTACGCGGTTCCGAAAGCGCGCATCAACGGAACCGGGCCGACCCGCATGGCGGCCAGCATGGTGCCCCAGATCAGGGAGCCGACGGCCGAGAGCACAGCGAGCTGCACTGTCGTCCAGACGGCACCCGCCAGGTCGTAATCCTGAAGAAAGTCGAACACGATCTCCCGCGCTTCCGGGTGTAGGGATGCCCGCCCCGGTGCGCCGCCCCTGGTGTGGGGCGGCGCACCCTGTCAGGCCCGGCCTCAGCTCTTGATGTCGCCGATCTTCGGCGCGGGCTCGTTCTTGTAGTTGGCCGGGCCGAAGTTGTCCTTGACGGCCTTGTCCCAGGACTTGTCCGCGACCATGTCCTCAAGGGCCTTGTTGATCTTGTCCTTGAGGTCGCTGCCCTTCTTGACGCCGATGCCGTAGTTCTCGTTCGTCAGCTTGAAGCCGCCGAGCTTGAACTTGCCCTTGAACTGCGACTGGGAGGCGTAACCGGCGAGGATCGAGTCGTCGGTGGTCAGCGCGTCGATGGCGCCGTTCTGCAGGCCGGGCAGGCAGGCCGAGTACGTCGGGTACGGCTGCAGCTGCGCCTTGGGGGCCAGCTTGTCCTTGATGTTCTGGGCCGAGGTCGAACCGGTGACCGAGCAGAGCTTCGCGTTGTTCAGGTCCTCCGGCGACTTGACCTTGTCGTCGTCGGCACGGAGCAGCACGTCCTGGTGGGCGAGCAGGTAGGGGCCGGCGAAGTCGACCTTCTCCTGGCGCTGCGGGGTGATCGAGTAGGTGGCGGCGATGAAGTCGACGTCGCCGCGCTGCAGCATGGTCTCGCGGTCGGCGCTCTTCGACTCCTTCCACTCGATCTGGTCCTCGGTGTAGCCGAGCTTCTTGGCGACGTACGTGGCGACGTCCACGTCGAAGCCCGCGTAGCCGTCCGGGGTCTTCTGGCCGAGGCCGGGCTGGTCGAACTTGATGCCGATGGTGATCTTCTTGCCGTCGCCGCCGGACGAGCCGCTGTCCTTGTCGTCGCCGCCGCACGCGGTGGCGGTCAGGGCGAGGGCGAGCACGGCGGCCGAGGCGGCGGAGACCTTGCGGAGCTTCATGGTGAACATCCTTTGGCTGTGATCGAGCTCCGATCGAGCGCGATCGGACGATCAGAGGATCAGGCGATCAGGTGATCAGGCGCGGCCGTCGACGGTGGCCGCCAGGGGCGGGCGATGCGGGACGCCGGAGCCGCCCCGGGACATCAGTGGTGCAGGATCTTCGACAGGAAGTCCTTGGCACGGTCGCTGCGCGGATTGCTGAAGAACTGGTCGGGCGTGGCCTCTTCGACGATGCGGCCGTCCGCCATGAACACCACGCGGTTGGCCGCCGAGCGGGCGAAGCCCATCTCGTGCGTGACGACGACCATGGTCATGCCGTCCTGGGCGAGCTGCTTCATCACCTCGAGCACCTCGTTGATCATCTCGGGGTCGAGGGCCGACGTCGGCTCGTCGAAGAGCATGACCTTCGGGTCCATGGCCAGCGCCCGCGCGATGGCGACACGCTGCTGCTGACCGCCGGAGAGCTGCGCGGGGTACTTGTCCGCCTGGGCGCCCACACCGACCCGGTCGAGCAGGGCGCGGGCCTTCTCCTCGGCTTTCTTGGCGTCGACCTTGCGGACCTTGACCTGGCCCAGGGTCACGTTCTCGAGCACCGTCTTGTGCGCGAAGAGGTTGAAGGACTGGAAGACCATGCCGACGTCGGCCCGCAGCCGGGCCAGCTCCTTGCCCTCGGCGGGCAGCGGCTTGCCGTCGATCGTGATCGAACCGTCGTCGATGCTCTCCAGACGGTTGACGGTGCGGCACAGGGTGGACTTGCCGGACCCCGAGGGGCCGATGACCACGACGACCTCGCCGCGGTGGATGGTCAGGTCGATGTCCTGGAGCACGTGCAACGCGCCGAAGTGCTTGTTGACACTCTTCAGGACGACCAGTTCGCCGGTCGCAGCCTTGTCTTCCTTGGCCACCGATACTTCGGTCATCGCTCTCGGGCTCCGTCCTCCTGGGTTTCGGAGGACAGTAGTGACCCGGGACACTCCGCGTCTCTACATCTGAGCGAGATCTGAGCATCACGATCCGATAGCAATCGGACACTGGTCGTAGCACTTGTGAGCTGGGCGCATATCGGCCGGGTAACTTCGAGCGGCCGCAACCGGAAGCCTCTTGACGCCGTCCCCTTACATCGGCGTCACTGCACAGGACGCACGCGCGCGTGCCCGCGGTTCCAGCCGCCCCGACACCCCGACCACCACCCGCTGCCGACACGAAACCGAAGGGAGCCCGGATGAGACTGCTGCTCGTCGAGGACGACAACCACGTGGCCGCCGCCCTGTCCGCGATCCTGGCACGGCACGGCTTCGACGTCACCCACGCGCGCAGCGGCGAGGAGGCACTCCAGGCGCTCGTCCCCGAGGGCGACGGCTTCGGCGTGGTCCTGCTCGACCTGGGCCTGCCCGACCAGGACGGCTACGAGGTCTGCGGCAAGATCCGCAAGCGCACCAGCACCCCGGTCATCATGGTCACCGCGCGCTCCGACGTACGCTCCCGCATCCACGGCCTCAACCTCGGCGCCGACGACTACGTGGTCAAGCCGTACGACACCGGGGAGCTGCTCGCCCGGATCCACGCCGTCAGCCGGCGAACCGCCCACGAGGACGCGACCGGGAGCACCGAGACCGTGGTCCGCCTCGGCGCCGTGCGGATCGACCTGCCGACCCGCCAGGTGAGCGTGGACGGCTCGGTCGTCCAGCTCACCCGCAAGGAGTTCGACCTGCTCGCCCTGCTCGCCCAGCGCCCCGGAGTGGTCTTCCGCCGCGAGCAGATCATCAGCGAGGTCTGGCGCACCAGCTGGGAGGGGACCGGGCGCACCCTGGAGGTGCACGTCGCCTCCCTGCGTTCCAAGCTGCACATGCCCGCGCTCATCGAGACCGTCCGCGGCGTCGGCTACCGCCTCGTCGCCCCCGCGGGTTAGCGGGGCCCGGTGAGCACACGCCTGCTCCCGCTGCTCATCGTCCTGATGGCGGCCGTCCTGCTCGCGCTCGGTGTGCCGCTCGGCGTCAGCGTCGCCCGCGCCGAGCAGCAGAAGGTCGTCATCGACCGCATCGACGACACGGCGCGCTTCGCCGCGCTCGCCCAGTTCGTCACGGAGGACGTGCCGGGCGGCGCGCCCCCGACCACCACGGACGAGCGCCTGGAGACCCTGCAGACCGAGCTGACCAGCTACTACGAGGTCTACGGCATCAAGGCGGGCGTCTTCTACCGCAACCACATCCCGATGGCCAACGCGCCCACGACGTGGTTCCTGCCCCAGACCGGAGAAGTCCGCGACTCCTTCGACGAAGCGCTGCTCAGCCGCCGCAGCCACGACCCCGCGCAGGTGTGGCCCTGGCAGGACGGCCGGCTCGTGGTGGCCTCACCGGTCATCCGGGACGGCGACGTGGTCGCGGTCGTGGTCACCGAGTCGCCGACCGACTCGATGCGCACGAGCACCCTGCGCGGCTGGCTGGTGATCGGTGCCGGGGAGTTCGCCGCCATGCTGCTCGCCGTCGGCGCCGCGCTCCGGCTCACCGGCTGGGTGCTCAGGCCGGTGCGGGTGCTCGACGCCACCACCCACGACATCGCCACCGGACGGCTCAAGTCCCGTGTCGCGCCGTCCGGGGGGCCGCCCGAGCTGCGACGCCTGGCCGGGTCCTTCAACGAGATGGCGGACCACGTGGAGGACGTGCTGGAGCAGCAGCGCGCCTTCGTCGCCGACGCCTCGCACCAGCTGCGCAACCCCCTCGCCGCGCTCCTGCTGCGCATCGAGCTGCTGGCCCTGGAGCTGCCCGAGGGGAACGAGGAGATCGCCTCCGTCCAGACCGAGGGCAAGCGTCTGGCCCGGGTCCTCGACGACCTGCTCGACCTGGCCCTGGCCGAGCACAGCCAGGCCGACCTCCAGGTCACCGACGTCGGCGCGCTGACCGCCGAGCGGGTGGCCGCGTGGGCGCCGACGGCCGAGGCCCAGGGCGTACGGCTGGTCGGCGACTGCCCGCCGACCACGGGCTGGGCCGACCCGGTGGCGCTGTCCAGCGCCCTGGACGCGGTCATCGACAACGCGGTGAAGTTCACGCCCCCCGACGAGACCGTGCGGGTCGAGGTCGCCTCCGCCGGGGACACCGCCACGGTCGTCGTCACCGACAACGGTCCCGGACTCACCGACGAGGAGCTCACGCGCGTGGGAGACCGTTTCTGGCGCAGTGGACGGCACCAGAACGTCAACGGCTCCGGCCTCGGCCTGTCCATCTGCCGGGCGCTGCTCGCGGCGGGCGACGGGTCGATCTCCTTCGGCCACCACGACCCGCACGGCCTTCAGGTCACGGTCACCGTGCCGAGGACCGGCACCGCACCCCAGGAGCCGGATCCGCCCTACGGCTTGACCGAGCGGTAGTAGCGCCGGGCGCCCTCGTGCAGCTCCAGCGGGTCGGTGTAGATCGCGGTGCGCAGGTCCACCAGCTGCGCGGAGTGCACATGCGCACCGATGCCGTCGCGGCTGTCGAGCACGGTCCTGGTCAGCCACTCGGTGAGCCGCGGATCGACGTCTGCGCGGGTCACCAGCAGGTTGGACACCGCCATGGTGGGCACCACGGCACCGTTCTGCACGGTGGGGTAGGCCGACTCCGGCATGTTGGTGGTGCGGTAGTAGCGGGTCGCGCCGCCGGACTCGTGCAGCTTGGTCACGAGGTCGTCGCCGATCGGCACGAAGCGGAACGCGGAGGTCTCCGCTATCTTCCGGAGACCGTCCGTCGGCACCCCGCCCGACCAGAAGAACGCGTCCAGCTCGTCGCCCAGCCGTCCGGGACCGGTGTCGATCCCGTCCGCCCGGGGCGTGATGTCCGTCTCCGGGTCGATGCCCACGGCCTTCAGCAGCCGGGTGGCGATCAGCCGGACCCCCGAGTTGGGCAGCCCTATGGCCACCCGCTTGCCGCGCAGGTCGGCCACCGACTGGATGTCCGAGCCGTTCGGCACCACCAACTGGACGTAGTCGTCGTAGAGCCGGGTGACCCCGCGCAGCTCCTCGGCGCCCGGGTTGCCGGCCAGTTTGTACGTCTCGACCGCGTCGGCCGCGGCGATCGTGAAGTCGGCCTTCCCGGACGCCACCCGCTCGACGTTCTCCTGCGAGCCCGCGCTGGTCGTCAGCCGCACGTCCAGGTCCGGCATGTCCTTGCGCAGCTCGGCGCGCAGCAGCTCGCCGTACTTCTGGTAGACACCCGCGCGGGTGCCCGTGCTGAACGTGATGGTCCCGCTCGGCGGCTTCTCGCCCAACGGCAGCAGCCACCACAGCAGCAGCCCCAGCACGACGAAGCCGGCGAGCGCGCCCTGGACGGCGCGGCGCCTGCCGATACGGGGGAGCAGCGTGGACATGGGGCCGATCCTGCCAGCCCGCACCCGCACTGACCAGGGCCGAACTCACACGGCGACGCACCGCACCGGTCCCGACGTGCCCGGCGACCGCGCCACCGGGGGGTGGGGGGCGCACGGGGCCCGCAGACCGAGCGGACGCCGGGCGCCCGGTCCCGGCGTGGGACGACCCGGTACGGGACGTCGGGCGGCCGGTCCCGGGGTGGGACGACCCGGTACGGGACGTCGGCCGACCGGTCCCGGCGTGCGGCGCCCCGGTACGGGACGTCGGGCGGCCGGTCCCGGCGGCCCACGACCCCGGCACCGGCGTGCCGGGGCCGCCGGGGCCGAGCGGTGACCGCGGCCCGCTCAGTCGCCCACCGAGGCCTCCGCCGCCCGGGGTGCCTCCTCCGCGGGGCTTGCTGGGCGGTCGGGATCGACGCGGCGCCGGAAGAGGCGCATCGCCAGCGGCTCGGTGAAGCGGGCGGTGAGCGGCCCGAGGACGACCAGGATGAGCACGTACGCCGTGGCCAGCGGGCCCAGGGACGGCTCGATGCCGGCCGAGACCGCGAGGCCGGCGATGACGATCGAGAACTCGCCGCGGGCCACCAGCGCGCCGCCCGCCCGCCAGCGGCCCTTGACGGAGATCCCGGCCCGCCGTGCCGCCCAGTACCCGGTGGCGATCTTCGTCACGGCGGTCAGCAGCGCCAGCACCAGGGCCGGCAGCAGGACCGGCGGGATGCTGGCCGGGTCCGTGTGCAGCCCGAAGAAGACGAAGAAGACCGCCGCGAACAGGTCCCGCAGCGGGCTCAGCAGGGTGTGCGCCCCCTCGGCGACCTCCCCGGACAGCGCGATGCCCACCAGGAAGGCGCCCACCGCCGCCGACACCTGGAGCTGCTGGGCGACACCGGCGACCAGGATCGTCAGCCCGAGCACCACCAGGAGCAGCTTCTCGGGGTCGTCGCTGGAGACGAAGCGGGAGATGAGCCGCCCGTAGCGCACCGCGACGAAGAGCACGAGGCCCGCCGCGGCCAGCGCGATCGCCAGGGTGATGCTCCCGGTCATCAGACCGGCGCCGGCGACCAGGGCCGTGACGATCGGCAGGTACACCGCCATCGCCAGGTCCTCCAGCACCAGCACGCTCAGGATCACCGGCGTCTCGCGGTTGCCCACCCGGCCCAGGTCGCCGAGCACCTTCGCGATGACACCGGACGACGAGATCCACGTCACGCCGGCGAGGACCACGGCGGCCACCGGGCCCCAGCCCATCAGCAGGGCGGCCACCGCGCCCGGCACCGCGTTGAGCGCGCAGTCGACGAGGCCGGCCGGGTAGTGGGACTTGAGGTTGGTGACCAGGTCGCTGGCCGAGTACTCGAGGCCCAGCATCAGCAGCAGGAGGATGACACCGATCTCGGCACCGGTCGCGACGAACTCCTCG
Organism: Streptomyces sp. BK208; assembly: GCF_004364245.1. Lineage (GTDB taxonomy): Bacteria > Actinomycetota > Actinomycetes > Streptomycetales > Streptomycetaceae > Streptomyces. The sequence continues at coordinate 44,575 of NZ_SOAV01000015.1, forward strand.
CTCGCGCCGAGCGGGAGCAGGCCGCCCTCGCCGAAGGCCAGACCGGCGAGGAGGTACAGCGGGATGGGGGAGAGGCGGTACCGGCCGGCGAACCGGCCGAGGAGCCCCAGCCCCAGGATGATGGAACCGAACTCGATCAGCAGAACCGCGGAGTGCACCGGCTCACTCCTGCCCGAGTATCGCCGCGGCGGCGTCGACGCCCTCACGGGTGCCGATGACGATCAAGGTGTCACCACCCACGAGCCGGAAGTCCGGCGCCGGCGAGGGGATCGCCTCGGCCCGCCGCAGCACCGCCACGATCGAGGCACCCGTGTCGGTCCGCATCCGGGTGTCGCCCAGCAGCCGCCCGTTCCAGCGGGAGGTGGCGGCGACCTCGATCCGCTCGGCGACCAGACCCAGATCGGTCGTGTAGAGCAGGCTCGCACTGTGGTGGGTGGGCTTCAGCGCGTCGATCAGCGCGCCCGCCTCGGGGCCGGTCATCCGCAGGGAGTGGGCGCAGGAGTCGGGGTCGTCCGACCGGTACACGTTCACCGTGCGGGCGCCGTCGCGGTGCGCCACCACCGACAGGTGGCGGTGTTCGCGGGTCACCAGGTCGTACTGGACCCCGATACCCGGGAGCGGAGTCGCCCTCAGGCGTGGAGCTGACACGTGCTTTCCCCTCACTCGTCCTGCGTCTGACGCCGTGCTTCGCCCACGTGGGTGACGTGCTCGCGGCCTCGCCATGCTGCCATCCGCACGTACGGTGGCGATATGGGTGTCGTGACGGATATACGCAGCCGGTCGCGGGCGGCGAGACTGCCCGCGGGGGTGTCGTGCGCGAAGGCCGGGAGGAGCGGAAAGAGGAACGTGTCGCTGTTCTGGCGGATCTTCTCGCTCAACGCCGCCGGCCTGGTCGTCGCCACCGCACTGCTGCTGGGACCGGTCACCGTGTCGACGCCCGTGCTGGCCGGGGAGGCCCTCGTCCTGCTGGCCGGCCTGGTGGCCCTGCTGGCCGGCAACGCGGTCGTCCTGCGCATCGGGCTCACCCCGCTGCAGCGGCTGGGCCGGGCCATGTCCACCGCGGACCTGCTGGTGCCCGGCACCCGGCCCGCGGTCTCCGGACCGGCCGAGGCGGCACAGCTGATCGCGACCTACAACACGATGCTGGACCGGCTCCAGGCCGAACGCGCCGCGGGCGCCGGCCGGGCGCTGCAGGCCCAGGAACGCGAGCGCCACCGCATCGCCCGCGAACTCCACGACGAGGTGGGCCAGACCCTCACCGCCGTCCTCCTCCAGCTCAAACGCGTCGCCGACCGGGTCCCCGGGGACCTGCGCGAGGACGTGACCCTGGCGCAGGAGGCCACCCGGGCCGGGCTCGACGAGATCCGCCGCATCGCCCGCCGCCTGCGTCCCGGCGTCCTGGAGGAACTCGGCCTGGCCAGCGCCCTGCGCTCGCTCGCCGCCGAATTCACCCACCACGGCCTGACCGTCCAGCACCACGTCCCCGGTGACCTGCCCCCGCTCGCCCCGGAGGCCGAGCTCGTGCTCTACCGGGTCGCCCAGGAGAGTCTGACCAACACCGCCCGCCACGCCGCCGCCGACCGCGCCGTCCTCACGCTGCGCCCGCTGCCGCCGGCCGAGGGCGGCGGTGTCGAACTGCTCGTCCGCGACAACGGCACCGGCCTCGGGACGGCAGCCGAGGGCGCCGGCATCCGCGGGATGCGGGAGCGGGCCCTGCTGACCGGAGCCGAGATCCACTTCGAATCCGCCCCTGGAGGGGGCACCGACGTACGCCTGCGCGTCCCCGCGCCGCCCGGGGACCGTTCCGCAGACCGAACCGGAGACAGCCCCTGATGTCAGCACGGCCCCTGATCCGCGTCCTGCTCGCCGACGACCACACCCTCGTACGCCGCGGGGTCCGCCTGATCCTCGACGGCGAACCCGACCTGACGGTGGTCGCCGAGGCCGGGGACGGTGCCGAAGCGGTCGCGGCCGCGCGGGCCACCGAGGTCGACCTGGCCGTCCTGGACGTCGCCATGCCCCGTATGACCGGCCTCCAGGCGGCCCGTGAACTCTCCCGCCGCCTGCCCGGGCTGCGCATCCTCATCCTGACCATGTACGACAACGAGCAGTACTTCTTCGAGGCCCTCAAGGCGGGCGCCTGCGGCTACGTCCTGAAATCCGTCGCCGACCGCGACCTGGTCGAGGCGTGCCGCGCCGCCGTGCGCGACGAGCCCTTCATCTACCCCGGCGCCGAGCGGGCCCTCGTCCGCTCCTACCTGGACCGTGTGCAGGGCGGTGGTGGCCTGCCCGAGCGGCCCATCACCGAGCGCGAGGAGGAGATCCTCAAGCTCGTCGCCGAGGGGCACACCTCGAAGGAGATCGGCGAGCTGCTGTTCATCAGCGCCAAGACCGTCGAACGCCACCGCGCGAACCTCCTGCAGAAACTGGGCGTACGCGACCGTCTGGAACTCACCCGCTACGCGATCCGCGCGGGGCTCATCGAGCCGTGAGCCGTGAGCCGTGAGCCGCGGGCCGTGAGCCGTGAGCCGCGCGCTCCGCGGGGAGCCCGGCGCCGCTGACGGGTCATCCGCCCCGCCCCGGGCGACGGCCGGGTGCGTACGCCCGCGGCGCCCGCCGCGTTTGCGCAGCCGCCCGGTCGGAGGGGGCGGGGCGGCCGGGCGGACGACGGGGCGGAGGTGACGGTCAGAGGCGCCCGTGCCCGCGCCCGCCGCCCGCGCCCCGCGCGCCGCCCCGGCGGTCAGCAGCCGATCGGGGAGGAGCCCACGGCCACGTCGTCGAACCAGACCGTGTCGTCGCCCGTCGCGTAGCTCTCCCAGCCCAGCCGCAGGGCGGTCGGCCGGGGTGCGGAACCGCGGGCGAGCCATTGCTGGTCGACGTCCTGGGTCGGCACCCCGTCGGCGTGCAGGCCCGGGACCTGCTCGTCGCCGAGCCAGGTGTCCAGGTCGCCCGCCGAGGTGTCGATCGCGAACCGCAGGCACTGCCAGCCGTTCGTCGGCAGCGGCCGGCTCAGCGCGACCCCGGCCGGGCTCTGTGCCGGCAGGGTGGCGTCGTCGCTCTCCCGGTTCCACTGCAGCGCGCCGTTCTGGCCGCCCACCCGCAGCGTCCGGCCGCCCTGGGCCGAGTCCGGCATCGACACGAAGGTGACGTGGGAGGTCGGCAGCGCGGTGGAGTGCCGCACCCACATGCGTACGTACATCACCGGACCGACCGCCGACAGGTCCGCGGCATGGGCGACGAAGGCGTGGTTGCAGTAACCGGCCCTGCCGTCGACCCGCAGCGACCTGCCCCCCTCGTGCGCCACCGCCGAGTCGACGGCGACCGCGCCCGTGCCCCGGCAGTCGGGTGCGGTGAACCGCCAGTCGCCGGACGGTTCCGAGCCCGCCTGGTCCTCGAAGCCCGAACAGATCACGGCGTCACCGCACTCCGCGGACGGGGGCGGAGTCGTCCCGGGCGGTGTGGTCGGCGGCGTCGTGGGCGGTGTGCCGCCGTCGTCGCCGCAGGAGACACCGTTGAGCGCGAAGTCGCTCGGCACGGGGTCGGCGGACCGCCAGGTCCCCTGCAGCCCGAACTCGGCGGTGCCGCCCGTGGACAGCGCGCCGTTCCACCCCGCGTCGACGGCGACGACGGAGGTGCCGGTCTGGGTGACCGCCGCGTTCCACGCCGACGTCACCTGCTGATCGCCGGCGTAGGTCCAGGTCAGCTTCCAGCCGCTCGCGGCGGGACCGAGGTTGATGATCTTCACCTGGGCGGTGTAGCCGCCCGCCCACGCGTTGACGGTGTAGTCGACGCGGCAGGCGGCGGCCGCCGCACCGCTCGCGGGGATCGTCACCAGGACCGACACCACCAGCGCGGCGGCGGCCACCGCCGCGGTCCAGGGCCGGCGCAGTAATCGCAGCACTCGGGTGAGCACAGGGTGCCTCCAGGGAGGGAAACGGAACAGGGGACCGGTAGAGTGGGAGCGCTCCCATGCATCACACCGAGGGTGACGGTGTACTGTCAAGATGCGGGGCGGCGTTCACCACGATCGCGACCGCCTACCCTTGTTGCCATGAGCAGCATCGACCGGAGCCAGTCAGTGGGCGGCACGCGCACGTACGAAGTACGCACCTACGGGTGCCAGATGAACGTCCACGACTCCGAGCGATTGTCCGGTCTGCTGGAGGACGCGGGTTACGTCCGCGCCCCCGAGAGCGCCGACGGCGACGCCGACGTCGTCGTCTTCAACACCTGCGCCGTACGGGAGAACGCCGACAACAAGCTGTACGGCAACCTCGGTCACCTCGCCCCGAAGAAGGCGAGCCGCCCCGGCATGCAGATCGCGGTCGGCGGCTGCCTGGCGCAGAAGGACCGCGACACCATCGTGAAGCGGGCCCCCTGGGTGGACGTCGTCTTCGGCACCCACAACATCGGCAAGCTCCCGGTGCTGCTGGAGCGCGCCCGCGTGCAGGAGGAGGCGCAGGTCGAGATCGCCGAGTCCCTGGAGGCGTTCCCGTCCACCCTCCCCACCCGGCGCGAGAGCGCGTACGCGGCGTGGGTCTCCATCTCCGTCGGCTGCAACAACACGTGCACCTTCTGCATCGTCCCCGCCCTGCGCGGCAAGGAGAAGGACCGTCGTCCCGGTGACATCCTCGCCGAGGTCGAGGCCCTGGTCGCCGAGGGCGTCAGCGAGATCACCCTGCTCGGCCAGAACGTCAACGCCTACGGCTCCGACATCGGCGACCGCGAGGCGTTCAGCAAGCTGCTGCGGGCCTGCGGGACCATCGACGGGCTGGAGCGCGTCCGCTTCACCTCCCCGCACCCGCGCGACTTCACCGACGACGTCATCGCCGCCATGGCCGAGACGCCGAACGCGATGCCGCAGCTGCACATGCCGCTCCAGTCCGGCTCCGACCCGGTGCTCAAGGCGATGCGCCGCTCCTACCGGCAGGAGCGCTACCTGGGGATCATCGAGAAGGTGCGGGCGGCCATCCCGCACGCGGCGATCACCACCGACATCATCGTGGGCTTCCCCGGGGAGACCGAGGAGGACTTCGAGCAGACCCTGCACGTGGTGCGCGAGGCCCGCTTCGCCCAGGCGTACACCTTCCAGTACTCCAAGCGGCCCGGGACCCCGGCCGCCGAGATGGACGGCCAGATCCCCAAGGCGGTTGTCCAGGAGCGCTACGAGCGCCTGGTCGCCCTCCAGGAGGAGATCTCCTGGGAGGAGAACAAGAAGCAGGTCGGGCGCACCCTGGAGCTGATGGTCGCCGAGGGGGAGGGCCGCAAGGACGGCGCCACGCACCGGCTCTCCGGCCGCGCCCCCGACAACCGCCTGGTGCACTTCACCAAGCCGGAGCAGGAGGTCCGTCCCGGCGACGTGGTGACGGTCGAGATCACCTACGCCGCTCCGCACCACCTCCTCGCCGAGGGCGCGGTGCTCGATGTGCGCCGCACGCGCGCGGGGGACGCCTGGGAGAAGCGCAACACGGCCGAGCAGGCCAAGCCGGCGGGCGTCCTGCTGGGCCTGCCGAAGATCGGCGTGCCCGAGCCCATGCCGGCGGTGGCGAGCGGCTGCGGCTGCGACTGACCGCGGGGGGCGCCGCCGGGGGACGGCGGTACGGGGTTACGCTGCCGATCATGCTTGTCGCCGCCGCCGTCTGCCCCTGCCCGCCGCTCCTCGTACCCGAGGTCGCCGCGGGTGCCGCGCCCGAACTGGACGCCGCACGCGCCGCGTGCACGGACGCGCTGGGCGTGCTCGCCGCGTCCCGTCCCGACCGGCTCGTGGTCGTCGGCCCCGCGGACTCCGCCGGACCCGAGGCCTACCCGCCGGGCGCGCGGGGCTCCTTCCGCGGTTTCGGCGTGGACGTGGACGTTTCCCTGGGCGCCGCCGACGGCGACGATGAGCGGGGGACGCATCTGCCCTACGGGCTCGCCGTGGGCGCCTGGCTGCTCGAACGGACGGCGTGGGCCGACGCCCCCGTGGACGCCGTGGGTGTGGGGGAGACGCTGCCCGCCGAGCGCTGTGCGGCCGTCGGCCGGGAGTTCGCCGCGCGAGCCGGGCGGACGGCGCTGCTGGTGCTGGGCGACGCCAGTGCGTGCCGCACGGTCAAGGCGCCCGGGTACCTCGACGAGCGGGCGGCGCCCTTCGACGCGGCGGTGGGGCGTGCCCTGGGGGCGGCGGACCGGGCCGCCCTGGCCGCGCTGGACGTGGCACTGTCGCGTGAGCTCAAGGTGTCCGGCCGGGCTCCCTGGCAGGTCCTCGCGGGCGCGGCCGAGCACGCGGACCTCACCGGCACGCTGCTCTACGAGGACGCCCCGTACGGGGTGGGATACGTCGTGGCCGCCTGGTCGTAGCGGCCGGGCGGCGTGATCCCGGCGACCGCGCAGCCGATCCCGGCGGCCGGGTGGCGGCCCGCCCGGCGCCCGCGGACGGCCCGGAGCGGATCACCCGATCCGGCTCCGTGCCGTCCGACGACGTGCCGAGTCAGGAAGCCGGAGGCGGTCCGGCCGGAGGAGGGCCACCGGGCGTGCCGCCAGGCGTGCCACCGGGCGCTCCGCCAGGCGTGCCGCCGCCTCCTTCCCTGCCCTCGTCGTCCTTGTGGGCGAGGCGGTCCATGGCGCCCTTTGCCTTGCCGGTGCCCGTCTGGATCCGGTCGCTGTACTTGCCCTTGGTCCGCTCGTCGACGGTCCGCGCCATCTTGTCGATACCGCGGTCGATCTTGTCGCCGTGCTGCTGTGCGAGGTCGGAGACCTTGCCCTTCGCCGGTTCGAGTCTGGCCTTCAAGTTGTCCAGGAGACCCATGGTTCGCCTTCCCTCACGGGGCAGTCAGGTGCGGGCGCCCTTGTCGGCCTCGTTGTCGACGGCCTCTTCCGCGGACTGCTGCTTGGGGATGCCGACGCTCTCCGGGTCGCCGCCCTCGGTGGCGGAACCCGCGGCCTCGCCGGCCTCCGCCGTGTCCCGGGAGCCGGTGTCGACCGTCTCCGCGGCCTCGGTTTCGGCCGTGCCGGCCTCCGCCGCGCCCTCGGTGTCCGGGGTGTCGGTCCGCGCCTCGGCGGCCGACACCTCCTCGGTGCCCTTCGACCTCCGAAGAAGCCGTGCAAAAACGCCCATATCAACTCCATACGTTACTCGTGCGGGCGAAATCCCGCGGCGTCCGGTGCGTCCGTTTGCGTGGCCGGGGCCATGACCCGGTGGTCCGGGGAGCGGGAACCTCGCAACGGGCAACGACCCCCGCCGCGGAGCGTCACGTAACTCGTTCGAGGGCCGGGTGAGAGGTTTGCGAGACTGGTGCGGTGAGCAGCGCACCTTCCGCACCCCGCGTCATCGCCGTAGTCGGACCCACCGCGGCCGGAAAGTCCGATCTGGGCGTCTTCCTGGCCGAGCGGCTCGGCGGCGAGGTCGTCAACGCCGACTCCATGCAGCTCTACCGTGGGATGGACATCGGCACCGCCAAGCTGACGCCCGAGGAGCGCGGCGGCGTCCCGCACCATCTGCTGGACATCTGGGACGTGACCGTCACGGCGTCCGTCGCCGAGTACCAGCGCCTCGCGCGGGAGCGCATCGACGCCCTGCTCGCCCAGGGGCGCTGGCCGGTCCTCGTCGGCGGCTCCGGCCTCTACGTCCGCGGGGCCGTCGACAACCTGGAGTTCCCCGGCACCGACCCCGAGGTCAGGGCCCGGTTGGAGGACGAACTCGAACGGCACGGTCCCGGCGCGCTGCACGCCCGCCTGGCCGCCGCCGACCCGGAGGCGGGGCGGGCCATCCTCCCCAGCAACGGACGCCGGATCGTGCGCGCCCTCGAGGTGATCGAGATCACCGGCCGGCCCTTCACCGCCAACCTCCCCGGTCACGACTCCGTCTACGACACCGTGCAGATCGGCGTCGACGTCGCCCGCCCGGAACTGGACGAGCGCATCGCCCTGCGGGTCGACCGGATGTGGGAGGCCGGACTGGTCGAAGAAGTGCGGGCACTGGAGGCGCAGGGGCTGCGCGAGGGGCGTACGGCGTCCCGTGCGCTCGGCTACCAGCAGGTCCTCGCGGCGCTGGCCGGCGAGTGCACCCTGGACGAGGCGCGCGCCGAGACCGTCCGTGCCACCAAACGCTTCGCGCGCCGCCAGGATTCGTGGTTCAGGCGCGACCCACGGGTGCACTGGCTGAGTGGGGGCGTGGCGGACCGCACGGAACTTCCGCGGCTCGCTCTGTCGTTGGTCGAACGACCGGTTACAGCCTGATCACGTGATGGCATCGGGACGCCCCGCCCGTCATCCGGGCCTCCGGTGGCGTGCCATCATCGAGCTTCGATCGACCGAGTGAGTCCTAGTTGGGAGGGCGCGTGGCGATGGAGGCCGGCCCTCGCGACACCGCACCGAGCACCGAGCACGGCACCGCCGACCGCGGCGGACCGGACCCGGAGGACGGTTCCCTCAGCTCCGACGGGCCCGACGCGACGCCGGACGGTGTCGCAGCGGACGGGCCCGAGCCCGAGGAGATGTACGGGGACGAGGTCGAGGTCGAGCTGCGTCCCCAGCGCCGGCTGCGCATCTGGCAGCTCGCGCCCATCGTGTGCCTGGCCGCGCTCGGCTCCCTGATGTTCGCCTTCCCGCTCGCCTTCGACTTCGGCGACAGCGGCGCCGTGATCGCGATGCTGGGCCTGCTGATCTGCTCCTGCGCGGCCGGCTGGGGCATGATGGCCGCCCGCCGGGTCGGTTACACGTGGCCGGGCCTGCCGCAGCGCGGGTCGGGGCGTCGCCCCGACTGGCGGACGGTCCTGGTGTACGTGATCGCGGTCGCCGCGGTCGTCGTGCTGGCCGTGTGGCGGGTCGCCCGCCTGCGGGGCTGACGGAGCGCCCCGGTGACCTCCGGGTCCACGCCCTTCCCGCCTCCGCCCCCCGTCGGCACCGTGCGCCCACCCCGTACGATCGAGGAATGAGCACGCGGATCGCCTTCCTCAAGGGACACGGCACCGAGAACGACTTCGTGATCGTTCCCGACCCGGACAACGCCCTCGACCTGAGCCCCGCCGCCGTCGCCGTCCTGTGCGACCGCCGCGCGGGTGTCGGCGGGGACGGACTGCTGCACGTGGTGCGGTCCGAGGCGCACCCCGAGGCCAGGGACATGGCCCCGGAGGCGGAGTGGTTCATGGACTACCGCAACGGCGACGGCTCGGTCGCGGAGATGTGCGGCAACGGCGTGCGGGTCTTCGCGCGCTACCTCCAGCACGCCGGGCACGTCGCGGAGGGCGACCTCGCCATCGCCACACGCGGCGGCGTGAAGCGCGTGCACATCGCCAAGCCGGTCTCCGGCAGCTCCGCGCCGGGTGACGTCACCGTCGGGATGGGACGCGCGCGGCTCCCCGAAGGCGAGGTCGAGGTGAGCGTGGGCGAGCGCACCTGGCCCGCGCGGAACGTGAACATGGGCAACCCGCACGCGGTCGCCTTCGTCGCCGACCTGGCCCACGCGGGCCACCTCTACAGTCCGCCGCCGTACGAGCCCGCCGACGTCTACCCCGACGGGGTCAACGTCGAGTTCGTGGTCGACCGGGGCCCGCGTCACGTCGCGATGCGCGTGCACGAGCGCGGCTCCGGTGAGACCCGCTCCTGCGGTACCGGCGCGTGCGCCGTCGCCGTGGCCACCGCCCGCCGGGACGGCGCCGACCCGGCGGTCACCGGCACCCCGGCCACCTACACCGTCGACGTGCCCGGCGGCACCCTGGTGATCACCGAGCACCCCGACGGCGAGATCGAGATGACGGGACCCGCCGTGATCGTCGCGGAGGGCGAGTTCGACTCCGCCTGGCTGGAGGGGGTGCTCGGCTGCATCACGACCCGGTGAGCACGGCCGCGGTGAACCACAGCCCGGTCCAAGACACTCAGTGCGAAAACGTAAACCCTCGGACCATCGCTCGAATGGGTGATCCGTTTCACGCTCGGCGAGAGGCGGTCGGCCGCACGTGATGGGCTCGATAGCATCAAGCACCGGCCCGGACGGGGGACCGACACCATCCCCTGAGCCGTGTCCGCCCTGGGATTCCCCGTCCGCCGGTCCGCGCAGCCGGAGGTGCCCATGAACGCGGAGGCCGTGAACCCAGCGACCCCGGGCCCTGTGCCGCCCGCGGCCACCGGTGCCGTCGCGCCGGCACCCCGCAGGAAGGCCCGCCCCCGGATCGACCTGCGCCGGCTCGGCCGCGCCGCCCTGCTCGGCGCCACCACCCGCAGCCGGGGCCTGCCCGACGCCATCGGCCACGTCGTCGAGGCCCACCGCGCCCACCACCCCGACGCCGACCTCGACCCGCTGCGCCGCGCCTACGTACTGGCGGAGTCCTCGCACCGCGGCCAGATGCGCAAGAGCGGCGAGCCGTACATCACCCACCCCCTCGCCGTCACCCTGATCCTCGCCGAACTCGGCGCGGAGACCACCACGCTGACCGCCTCGCTCCTCCACGACACCGTCGAGGACACCGACGTGACGCTCGACCAGGTCGGCGAGGAGTTCGGCGCCGAGGTCCGCTACCTCGTCGACGGCGTCACCAAGCTGGAGAAGGTCGACTACGGGGCCGCCGCCGAACCCGAGACCTTCCGGAAGATGCTCCTCGCCACCGGCAACGACGTCCGGGTGATGTCGATCAAACTCGCCGACCGGCTGCACAACATGCGCACCCTCGGCGTCATGCGCCGCGAGAAACAGGAACGCATCGCCAAGGTCACCCGCGACGTCCTCATCCCGCTCGCCGAACGGCTCGGCGTCCAGGCGCTCAAGTCCGAGCTGGAGGACCTCGTCTTCGCGGTCATGCACCCCGAGGAGTACGCGCACACGCGGGAGCTGGTCCAGGAGAACGCCGCCCGCGCGGACGACCCGCTCACCGCCGTCGCCGACGAGGTACGGGGAGTGCTGCGCGAGGCCGACATCCAGGCCGAGATCCTGATCCGCCCCCGGCACTACGTCTCCGTGCACCGTGTCTCCCGCAAGCGCGGCACGCTCCGCGGCGCGGACTTCGGCCGCCTCCTGGTGCTCGTGCAGGAGGACGCCGACTGCTACGCCGTCCTCGGTGAACTGCACACCTGTATGACCCCCGTCGTCTCGGAGTTCAAGGACTTCATCGCCGTCCCCAAGTTCAACCTGTACCAGTCGCTGCACACGGCGGTGGCCCGCGCGCAGGACGGCCAGGTCGTCGAGGTCCTCATCCGCACCCACCAGATGCACAAGGTCGCCGAGGCCGGCGTCGTCGCGCTCGGCAACCCGTACGCCCAGCCGTCCGAGGAGCAGAGCGCGGGCGACGGCGAGCGCGCCGACCCGACCCGCCCCGGCTGGCTGTCCCGGCTGCTCGACTGGCAGCGCGGCGCCCCCGACCCCGACACCTTCTGGTCTACCCTCCGCGAGGACCTCGCCCAGGACCGCGAGATCACCGTCTTCCGCCCCGACGGCGGCACCCTCGGCCTCCCCGAGGGCGCGACGTGCGTCGACGCCGCATACGCCCAGTACGGCGAGGACGCGCACGCGACCATGGGCGCGCGGGTCAACGGCCGGCTGGCGACCATGAGCACGGTGCTGCGGGACGGCGACACCGTGCAGCTGCTGATGGGACAGGACCCCGCCTCCGAGCCCTCCAGGGAGTGGCTGGAGCACGCCCACACCCCCGCCGCGCGGATCGCCATCCAGCGCCGGCTGGCGGCCTCCCCGCAACCGGCGCCCGAAGCGGCGGAGCCGGCCCGCGGCGCCGCCGCACCCGACGCCCACCCCGACGCCCCGCGTCCGGCCGCCGACGCTCCGCCCGTGCGCCCCGCCTCCGCCGACGTGCTCGTCGACCCGCCGGGCGCGACGGTGCGGCTGGCGGGCTGCTGCACCCCCGTACCGCCGGACGAGATCACCGGATTCGCCGTGCGCGGCGGAGTGGTGACCGTGCACCGCGCCCAGTGCGCCGTGGTGGCGCGCATGAAGAGCACCGGACGCGCGGAGGTAGGGGTGCGCTGGGGCGAGAGCACCGGGTGCCGGGTGACCCTGCTCGCCGAATCGTTCGGCCGCCCGCACCTGCTGGCCGACCTCACCGAGGCCATGGCCCTCGAAGGCGCCGAGATCGTCTCCGCGACCGTCGAACCCCCGGACCGCCAGCGGGTCCGGCACAGCTACACCGTCGTGCTCCCGGACGCGGCCCGGCTGCCCGCCCTCATGCGGGCCATGCGCGACGTGGCCGGCGTGTACGACGTCAGCCGCGCCCAGCCGCAGCCGACCGGCGCCTGACCCGGCGCGCCGCACCGAACCCGTTCGGGTGCCCCGGGCGCGCGCCGTCGTCGCGGGACACGCGCGCGCTGATAGCGGTGAGGGATGCTGCACTCCCCTCACCTCCCGCCGCCACGCCCCCGCGCACGCCCCCGGCGGCTCAGAGCCGCGGCGCTGCTCGCCTGCGCCGTCTCCGTCTGCCTGGTCGCGGCGAGCGCCCCGCCGGCCCCGCTTGGGCTCGGCGACCGCCTCTTCCCGCACCTGGGCAACCCCGGCTACGACGTGGCGGCGTACGACCTTTCCTTCACCTACTCCGGCGACAACGGCAAGCCGCTGAAGGCCGTCACCACCATCGACGCCCGCACAACGACCGACCTGGACCGGATCAACCTCGACTTCGCCCACGGCAAGGTCGACTCCGTCGAGGTCGACGGCGACCCCGCGGGCTTCACCGCGGCCGGCGAGGACCTCGTCGTCACGCCGGAGGACGCGCTGGACGAGGGCGAGTGGACGCGGATCACGGTGCGGCACAGCAGCGACCCCGTGTATCCCGAGGACCGCCAGGGCGGCTGGGTGCGCACCGCCGACGGCCTCGCCATGGCCAACCAGGCCGACGTCGCCCACCTGGTCTTCCCCTGCAACGACCACCCCTCCGACAAGGCGCGGTTCACCTTCCGCATCACGGCCCCCGACGGGCTCACGGCCGTCGCGAACGGCCTGCCGACGGACGTGGAGCGGGAGGCCGGAGCGACCACCTGGACCTACCGGAGAGGGCACCCCATGGCCACCGAACTGGCCCAGGTGTCCATCGGCCGTTCCACGGTCCTGCACCGCGCGGGACCGCACGGGCTCCCCGTCCGGGACGTCGTGCCGACCCAGCACCGCGCGGCGCTCGAACCGTGGCTGGAGAAGACCCCCGGACAGATCGCGTGGATGGAGGAGAAGGTCGGCCGCTACCCCTTCGAGACGTACGGCCTGCTCATGGCCGACGCCACCACCGGCTTCGAACTCGAGACGCAGACGCTCTCCCTCTTCGAGCGGGAGCTGTTCACCGAGCCCGCCTACCCCCGGTGGTACGTCGAGTCGATCATGGTCCACGAACTTTCCCACCAGTGGTTCGGTGACAGCGTCGCCCCGGCCACCTGGTCCGACCTGTGGCTCAACGAGGGACACGCCACCTGGTACGAGGCGCTGTACGCGGAGGAGACCGCCGACAAGCCTTTGGCGACCCGCATGAAGGCCGCCTACGGCGCCTCCGACCGCTGGCGCACGGCGGGCGGCCCGCCCGCCGCCCCCAAGCCGCCGAAGAACGGCAGCAAGACCGGCATCTTCCGCTCCAACGTGTACGACGGCGCCGCGCTCGTGCTCTACGCGCTGCGCCAGGAGATCGGCCGGCCCGCCTTCGAAGGTCTCGAACGCGCGTGGGTCGCCCGGCACCGGGACGGCACGGCCACGACCGCCGACTTCGTCCGGCTCGCATCCGAGACCGCCGGCCGCGATCTGGGCGCGTTCTTCCAGGCCTGGCTGTACGGCGAGAAGACCCCGCCGATGCCCGGCCACCCGGACTGGAAGCAGACCCCCGCCACCAAGAACGCCTCGAAGACCCCCGCGAAGCACTCCGCCAAGGCCCCCGCCAAGGGTTCGCACCAGGCGCACGGGGAATAAGCCGGTGACGAGACGGCCCGTGCCGTGCGACCATCTTCGGGACGGCGCGGTACGGGCCACGGGAATCTCCCCGGCGGCCCGCACGTTGTACAGGATGTCGCGGCGGATGTGCCGCGCCCACCGTTTCCCGGCTACGTAAGGATCCAATGACCTCCTCTTCTTCCCCCTCCCAGGACACCAAGCGTCTCGCGCAGACCTATCCCGAGGGCCTTCGGGCCGATGCCCTGATGGAAGAGGACGTCGCCCGGAACCGAGAGAACGACTCGCAGTGGGACGGTGAGCAGTTCGACCGCTCCGACCGCGCGGCCCTGCGCCGTGTGGTGGGGCTCTCAACCGAGCTCGAGGACGTCACCGAGGTCGAGTACCGCCAGCTCCGTCTGGAGCGGGTCGTGCTCGTCGGCGTGTGGACCTCGGGCACCGTGCAGGACGCGGAGAACTCGCTGGCCGAGCTGGCGGCCCTCGCCGAGACGGCGGGCGCGCTCGTGCTCGACGGTGTCGTCCAGCGGCGGGACAAGCCCGACGCCGCCACCTACATCGGCTCCGGCAAGGCCGAGGAGCTGCGGGACGTCGTCCTCGACACGGGCGCGGACACCGTCATCTGCGACGGTGAGCTGAGCCCGGGGCAGCTGATCCACCTCGAGGACGTCGTCAAGGTCAAGGTCATCGACCGCACCGCCCTGATCCTGGACATCTTCGCCCAGCACGCCAAGTCCCGAGAGGGCAAGGCGCAGGTGGCGCTCGCGCAGATGCAGTACATGCTGCCGAGGCTGCGCGGCTGGGGTCAGTCGCTGTCCCGGCAGATGGGCGGTGGCAAGGGCGGCGGCCTCGCCACCCGTGGTCCCGGTGAGACCAAGATCGAGACGGACCGGCGCCGGATCCGCGAGAAGATGGCGAAGATGCGCCGTGAGATCGCGGAGATGAAGACCGGCCGCGAGATCAAGCGCCAGGAGCGCAAGCGTCACAAGGTGCCCTCCGTCGCCATCGCGGGCTACACCAACGCCGGCAAGTCCTCGCTGCTCAACCGCCTCACCGGCGCGGGCGTGCTGGTGGAGAACGCGCTGTTCGCCACCCTCGACCCGACGGTGCGCCGCGCGGAGACGCCGAGCGGCCGCCTGTACACCCTCGCGGACACCGTCGGCTTCGTCCGGCACCTGCCGCACCACCTGGTCGAGGCGTTCCGCTCCACGATGGAGGAGGTCGGCGACTCCGACCTGATCCTGCACGTGGTGGACGGATCGCACCCGGCCCCGGAGGAGCAGCTGGCCGCCGTTCGCGAGGTGATCAGGGACGTCGGCGCCACCGCCGTACCCGAGATCGTCGTGGTCAACAAGGCCGACATGGCCGACCCGCTGGTGCTCCAGCGGCTGCTGCGGGTCGAGAAGCGGTCCATCGCGGTCTCGGCGCGCACCGGTCAGAACATCGACCAGCTCCTCGCGCTGATCGACAACGAGCTGCCGCGTCCCTCGGTCGAGATCGAGGCGCTCGTGCCGTACACCCAGGGCAAGCTGGTCGCCCGCGCCCACGACGAGGGCGAGGTGATCTCCGAGGAGCACACCCCGGAGGGCACCCTGCTCAAGGTGCGGGTGCACGAGGAGCTGGCGGCGGAGCTCACGCCGTACGTTCCGGCACCGCTCGCCTGAGCCCCCGGCCGCCCCGCGCGGCCGTGAAGCACGACCGAGGGCCCGTCCCCTGCCGCGGCAGGGGACGGGCCCTCGGTCGTCACCTGCGGCTCACTGACCGCCGTAGGTCCTGCTCATGTTCTGGTACATCGCCTCGGCCGACCGGCCCAGCTGCGGCCCCGCCAGCCAGGTGTTCTCCAGCGGGCCGATCGAGGTGTTCGAGACCAGCCTGGTCTCGCCGTCCACCACCCGGAACCAGCCACCGCCCGACGAGCCACCGGTCATGGTGCAGCCGATGCGGTACATCGTCGGCAGCGACGGGCTCAGCGACAGCCGGCCGGGCCGGTCGACGCACTTGAACATCTCCAGGCCGTTGTACGGCGCCGCCGCCGGGTAGCCCCAGGCGCCCATGCTGGACACCTCCGTCGCCGACGGAGCGGAGAAGTCCACCGCCAGGGCGGCACCGACCGTCTCCTCCAGCGACTTGCTGCCCTGTTCGGGCTTCACGTGCAGCACCGAGTAGTCGTACGCGGCCCCGTCGCCGCCGCTCTCCGAACCGCCCCGGATCCACTGGTCCGAGGTCGACGCCCAGTCGGCCCACCAGGTGCCGTACGGAGCCATCTCGGTGGTCGTCGCGTCCGCCAGCTCCGCCTCGGACTTGCCGTAGTCGTTGTACGACGGGACGAAGGCGATGTTGCGGTACCAGCCGCCGCTGCCGCCGGCGTGCACGCAGTGGCCCGCCGTCCACACCATGTTGGACTTGCCCGGGTGGTTCACGTCCTTGATCACGGTGCCTGAGCAGACCATCGAGCCCTCGGGGGAGTCGAAGAAGACCTTGCCCACCGGAGCGGCGTTCTCGTGGTACGGCTTCTTCTCGGCGACGGCCTCGACGGGTGCCGGCTCGGGATCGGTGGCGCCCTGGTCGGCGGCCGCGTCCTTGGTGGTGACGGTCTTGTCGGCCTCCTCGGCGGACTTCATCCGGTCCGGCTTCCACAGGCCCTCGATCACCGGGTTGACGAAGTCCTCGGCCTCACTGAGCCAGGCGTCCCTGTCCCAGTTCTTCCAGCCGCCGTCCTTCCACTGCTCGACGTCGATGCCGTGCTTCTTGAGCCGGTCCGCCAGGCCGGTCGGCAGGCCGCCCTTTCCGCTGCCGGCGTCGCCCGTGCCGGCGGCCTGGGAGGTACCACCGCCCGGCTCGGCGTCGGCTTCGTCGTCCTCCGGCCCGCCGCAGGCGGTAGCGGTGAGCGCCAGTGCGGCGACCAGGCAGGCGGCGGTGAGTGCGGTACGCCGGCCGCGCCGTGGCGCGGCGGACACAGATGTGGAACGCATGGTGCGAGGACCCCCGTCGGAACGCGTGAGTGTCGATGAACGTATGGGTGATTGCCTGTGGCCCCAGGAAGCCTGCGCAGGGCCGACGACGACCCTGTGAGGCGTGCGCAGGGCCGATGACCTGATGGAACGTGCGCGGGAACGTCACGGGGCGCGCGGCGGGGTGCCGGCCTCAGGCTTGACGCACCCCGCCGTCCGTACTGCTCAGCGCAGGCGTTGCGTGGTCACTGGCCGGCGAACTTGTCGCTCACCGAGTCGAACACGCCCTTGGCCTCCTCGCCGAGGCGCGGGCCGGCCAGCCATCCGGCCGTGATCGGGCCGATCGAGGTGTTGGAGACCAGCGCGGGCTTGCCGTCGGAACCGGCGGCGACCCAGCCACCGCCGGACGAACCCCCGGTCATGGTGCAGCCGACGCGGTACATCGTCGGGTCGGTGGCGCTGATCGACAGCCGCCCGGGCTTGTCCTGGCACTGGAACAGCTTCTGACCGTCGTACGGCGGCGCGGCCGGATAACCGGTCGCCTTCATGCTCTTGACGTCCGGCACGGCGGGCGCGTCGAAGTCCACCGGCAGCGCCGCGCCGACCGTCTCCTCCAGCGACTTGCCGTCGCCGCCCTTCTCCGGCGTCACATGGATCACGGCGAAGTCGTACGGGGCGCCGTCACCGCCGGTCGCACCGCCCTGCTCGATCCACTGGTCCGAGGTCTGCGCCCAGTCGCCCCACCACACGCCGTACGGAGCGAGTTCCTCCTTGGTGGCCTTCTCCAGCTCCTCGATCGATTCGTTCGCGTCGTTGTACGACGGCACGAAGGCGATGTTGCGGTACCAGCCGCCGCTCTTGCCGGCGTGCACGCAGTGACCGGCCGTCCAGACCATGTTGGACTTGCCGGGGTGGGCCGGGTCCTTCACGACCGTCGCCGAGCAGACCATCGAGCCCTTGGGGGAGTCGAAGAGGAGCTTGCCCGCGGTGGCGGCGTTGTCGTGGTACTTGGCCGGGACGGCCTCGGCCTCGACGGGGGCGGGCTCCGGATCGGTGACGCCCTGGTCGCCGGAGATGTCGTTCTCCTCGACCCCCTGGTCCGGCTCCTCGGCTTCCCGCATCCGGTCCGGGTTCCACAGACCCTCGATGATCGGGTTGACGAAGTCCTGCGCCTCGCGCAGCCAGTCGTCCTTGTTCCAGTTCTTCCAGGCGCCGTTCTTCCAGTCGTCGACGTCGATCCCGTGTTCCTTGAGCTTGTCCTTGACGTGCTCCGGGATCCGGATACCGCCGTTGCCGTCGTCTGCGGCGGCGGACGCCGAGGCCGAGGCGTCGGCGCCCGCCTCGGGGTCGCCGTCCTCGCACGCCGTGGCGGTGAGCGCGAGCGCCGAGACGAGCGCCACGGCGGCGGCCGCGGAGGAGGCTCCGCGCCTTCCGCGTCCGCGCGTGGTGAACGACGGCCGTATGGATCGCATGGTGGTGACTCCCCCTGATGTGAACGAACGTGATGCCGCGACCGGTCGCCGGACGACGGCGACTTCGGGAACGGCACCACACACTATGCGGTCGCTGTGGGGGACTTCCGACGGAACGGCAACGGTTCGGACACAGCCGCCTGACCTGGCACGCGGCGTCAGCCGGACCGGAAGGCCGGACCGCGTGGCAGCGGCGGGCCGCAAGGTCCCCGGCCCGGCAACGATCTTCGGACAGGCCGTAACCCGGCGAACGGTCCGCGGTTGGTAGCGGTGGGGGGCCCGCTGTCCGGACGCGGCCCCCCGGCCCGGGAGTGCCCGGCACGCCGCACCGCGTCCGGGCAGCGGGAGGGCGACAAGACGTGGCGGGGTCCCCGTACGGGAACTGTGGTGCGGCCGGAGGCGGGAACGCCGGGCCGGCCGGGGTGAGGGCAGCCGGGCGGGCGCGTACGGCATGGGTGCACACGGGGCGGGAGGGCGCTGGGCAAGCCGGCGCCTCGACCGCGACGGAGGGCGCTTCGAGGCGTCAGCCGGGGCGTGAACCGGCCGCCCGCACCTACCCGCGGGCGCTCCCGGTCGTACCGGTCCGGGCGCGGGGACTCACCATCGAGGGCGCCGACGGCCGCCGTTACCTGGACTGCGTCTCCGGCGCGGGCACGCTGGCCCTCGGCCACAACCACCCCGTGGTCCTGCAGGCGATCCGCGCGGTCCTCGACTCGGGCGCCCCCCTGCACGTCATGGGCCTCACCACGCCGGTCGAGGACGCCTTCGTCACCGAGCTGCTGCGGACGCTGCCGCCCGGACTCGCCGACCACGCGCGCGTGCGGTTCTGCGGCCCGGCCGGCGCCGACCCGGTCACCATCGCCACCGCACTGGTCCGCGCCGCCACCGGACGGACCCGGGTGGTGGCCGCCGGAGACCACGCGTCACTCCCCGACCTGGGGGAGACGGCCCAGCACCTGCCCGCGGGTCTCCTCCTGGACCCGGTACGCAGCGAGGCCGGGGTGTTCCCGGCACCGGACGCCCTGGTACGGCGTCTGCGCGCCCGCACGGCCGAACGGGCCGTCCCGCTCATCGTCGACGAGACCGAGACGGGGGTCGGCCGGACCGGCGCCTACTGGGCGTTCGAGCACAGCGGGGTCACGCCCGACGTGCTGGTCCTCGCGAAGGCGATCGGCGGCAGCCTGCCGCTGGCCGCGGTGGTCCACCGCGACGACCTGGGTGACGGGGGAGGCGTGAACACTGCGGACGGCACGGACAGTGCGGACGGCACCGGACGGCCGCGAGCCGGTGCGCCGCCCGGGGCCGGTGCCTTCCGCGGCAATCAACTGGCCCTCGCCGCGGGCGCGGCCACCCTCGCCCACGTCCGCGAACACCGCCTCGCCGAACACGCCGCCGAGCTGGGCGGCCGCACGCTCACCCGACTGCGCGCGCTCGCCGGGGAGTTCGCGTGCCTCGGGGATGTACGCGGCCGGGGCCTGCTGGCCGGTATCGAGCTGGTGGCACCGGACGGCGCGCCCGAAGGCCCCGCGGACCGTGCCCGCCCCGCCTCTCCTGCCGAACTGGCCGCCGCCGTCCGGCAGGAGTGCCTGCGCCGCGGGCTGATCGTGGACGTCACGGGAGCGCACGCCAACGTCGTACGCCTGCTGCCGCCGCTCATCGTCACCGAGGAGCAGATGTCGGCCGTGCTGGACCGACTCGCGGACGCCGTACAGGCGGTGGACCGCCGGCGCGACGGTGGGGCTGCCGCCTCGCCCGGGGAGCACACCCCGCGATGAGGCCCCCCGTCCGGAGACACCACCCGCCAGGAGAACCCGCGTTGCCCACCGACTCCGCACCCGAACCGCAGGTCTCCACGGCCGCGTTCACGCCCGAACCGCCGGTCTTCACGGCCGCGTTCACGCCCGGGACGCCGGTTGCTCCGGTGCGTCCGGCCGGTCCGGCGTCCGTCGCTCTCCCGGACGCCGGGCGCCTGCCCTCCCCGGAGCCCGCCGTCCCGACGGACGCGGCGCCCGGCACCTCGTCGGGGTCCGCCACCGTCCCGGCCGTGGTCAGGACGGCGGGTGCGGGGGCGGGCACCGCCTTTGGTGTGGACCCCGACCGGGATGTGGACGCGCGGGCAACTTCGGGGGAGAGACGGGGAGCCGATGCCGGAGTGGGAGCAGGAGGCGGCCTCGGGCCGACCCCAGGGACGGGCGCCCCGTCCGAAGCCGAGCCCCGGTCGGTCGCGCCTGGACGTTTCCCCGGGCCGCGGCAGCCGGGGGCCGGTTCCCCCTCGCACGGGGCCGGGCCCGGGGCTCTCCTCGACCCCTACGCCGCCGCCCAGGCCACGGCCACGGAGAACCTCCTCCGCTGCTGGGCCAGGGAGACCGACGCGTCCGCCCCCGGCAACGGCATCCTCCACCTCCCGCTCCCGGCCTCCGGCACGGCCCTCGTCGTCCCCGTCCACTACTGGTCCCCGACCGGAGGTCACCGTTTCGGCGCCCCGCGGCTGAGCGGTGCCCCCGTCTCGGCACCTCCCGTGGACGCGGTCACGCTGGCCGCGCTGCTCGCTCGGGAGACGGTCGGCGCCCCGGAACCCGAGGGGCTCGACCTCGTCGCGCGCGTCGCCGACTCCGTCCGCCGCACCGCCGTGTTCCTCCGGGACCGCGCGGAACGGCCCGCGCCCGACCCCGGCGCTCGCCGCGACGGTGCGGGAGACGGCGACGGGCCCGACCTCTTCCTCGCCGCCGAACAGGCGCTTCTGCTCGGGCACCCGCTGCACCCCGCCCCGAAGAGCCGTGCCGGTCTCACCGATGCCGAGGCACGCAGGTACTCCCCGGAGCTGCGCGGCGCCTTCCCCCTGCACTGGCTGGCCGTCGCCCCCTCCGTACTCGCCGCCGACTCCGCCTGGACCGAGCGCGGGCGCCCCGTCACCGCGTCCGTGCTCACCGCGCGCCTCGCCGCGGACGGCCCGGCGCCCCCGCACGGGTACGCCCTTCTGCCCCTGCACCCCTGGCAGTTCCGCGCGGTGCTGCACCGGCCTGAGACGGCCGCACTGCTGGACACCGGCCTGCTCCGGGACCTCGGCGCGCACGGCCCGGCGTGGCACCCCACGTCCTCCGTGCGCACCGTGCACCGCAGCGGCGCTCCCGCCATGCTCAAGCTCTCGCTGGCCCTGCACATCACCAACTCCCGCCGGGAGAACCTCCGCAAGGAACTCCACCGCGGTGTCGAGGTGCACCGTCTGCTGCGCCGGGGGCTGTCCCGCCGGTGGCGGGCGGCCCACCCGGACTTCGACATCGTCCGCGACCCCGCCTGGCTCGCCGTCGACGCACCGGACGGCACGCCCGTGCGAGGGCTCGACGTGGTCGTCCGGCACAACCCGTTCCGGCCCTCCGACGACGTCTCCTGCGTGGCCTCGCTCGTCGCACCGCAGCCGCACCCCGGGCCGTCGGGGGCCGGGACCGCGGAGGACGGCGTGTGCGGGCGGGGGACGTCCGGGCACGGCGGGTGCGGGCATGCCGCGTCGGGCTTCCCCGCACGGTCCCGGCTGGCCGGGATCCTCACCCGGCTCGCCGGGCGGACCGGCCGACCGCGCGGAGCCGTCGCCGTCGAGTGGTTCCTGCGCTACCTCCACCACGTCGTACGCCCCGTCCTGTGGCTGGACGCCCGTGCGGGGATCGCGCTGGAGGCGCACCAGCAGAACACGCTTGTGCTGCTGGACGCGGAAGGCTGGCCCGCCGGTGGCCGCTACCGCGACAACCAGGGCTACTACTTCCGCGCCTCCCGGCGCGCGGAACTCGACGCCCGGCTGCCCGGCATCGGAGAGCACAGCGACACGTTCGTGGCCGACGACGTCACCGACGAGCGCTTCGCCTACTACCTCGCCGTCAACAACGTGTTCGGCCTCATCGGTGCCTTCGGCTCCCAGTCCCTCGCCGACGAGAGGACGTTGCTGGCGGCCTTCCGCCGCTTCCTCGTCGAGCAGGCCGCGAGCGCCGCGGCACCCGCGAGCCCGCTCCCCGCCCACCTCCTCGACTCGCCGGTGCTGCGCTGCAAGGCGAACCTGCTCACCCGGCTGCACGGCCTCGACGAACTCGTCGGCCCGGTGGACACCCAGTCCGTCTACGTCACCATCGCCAACCCCCTGCACGCCTGAGCGGGCCGCCCTGCCGAAGGAGCGACACTGTGAATCCCACCGACACGAGCACCGAGGACACCCTGGACCTCCAACTGCCCGAGGAGTTCGTCGCCCTCTTCCGCGGCGCGGGGAACGACGCCGGTCGGGCAGCGGAACACGGACCTTCCGATCTCCTCGACCGCCTCGCCGACTGGGGGCCGGGCGTCACCACCGCAGGCGTCCTCCGGCTGATGCCCGTCGACCTCGCCCGGGACACCGCGCTCGTCGCGCGCTGGATGAACGACCCCGTCGTCGCCGCGTACTGGGAACTGGCCGGACCGCCGAGCGTGACCGAGGAACACCTGCGGGCGCAGCTGGCCGGGGACGGACGCAGCGTCCCGTGCGTCGGGACGCTGGACGGGGCGCCGATGAGCTACTGGGAGATCTACCGGGCCGACCTGGACCCGCTGGCCCGGTACTGCCCGGTCCGGCCGCACGACACCGGGGTCCACGTGCTGATCGGCGACGAGGCCGACCGGGGGAGGGGCCTCGGGACCGAGCTGCTCAGGACCGTCGCAGACCTGATCCTCGCGGCGCGCCCCGCCTGCACGCGCGTGCTCGCCGAACCCGACGTCCGCAACGAGACGTCCGTCGCGGCGTTCCTCGGCGCCGGGTTCCGACAGACGGCCGTGGTGGACCTGCCCGGCAAGCGGGCCGCCCTGATGGTCCGCGAACGGGCGGCGCGGGGGCCCTCCTGACGCACCGCGACCGTCGCCGTCCACTCCGCCAGCCGGCCGCCTCCCACTCCGCCGCTCCCGGCCGCCTCCCACACCGCCGCGGCCGGCCGCCGCCCGCACCGCCGGCCGCCGCCCGTACAGGAGCCACCGATGCCCTGCCCGTCCCCGCAGCCCCGCCCGTCCTTGGCGCCGCTCCCGCCTGCGGCATCAGCCTTGGCCACCCGTTTGTCAGTCCTGGGCCGTAGGGTGGTCGCGCTATGACGAAGCCCTCACTCCCCGAACTCCTGCACGCCGCCGTCTCCGCCGTCGGCGGTACGGAGCGTCCCGGCCAGGTGGCCATGGCCGAAGCCGTCGAGGAAGCCATCGACGGCGGCTCCCATCTGCTGGTCCAGGCCGGCACCGGCACCGGAAAGTCCCTGGGATACCTGGTGCCCGCGCTGGCACACGGGGAGCGGGTGGTCGTGGCCACGGCGACCCTGGCCCTGCAGCGCCAGCTCGTCGAGCGCGACCTGCCCCGCACGGTCGACGCGCTCCACCCGCAGCTGCGCCGCCGCCCGGAGTTCGCGATGCTCAAGGGCCGGTCGAACTACCTGTGCCTGCACCGCCTGCACGAGGGTGTGCCGCAGGACGAGGAAGAGGGCCTCTTCGACCAGTTCGAGGCGGCCGCCCCCACCAGCAGGCTGGGCCAGGATTTGCTGCGGATGCGCGACTGGGCCGACGAGACCGAGACCGGTGACCGTGACGACCTCACGCCGGGTGTCTCCGACCGCGCCTGGTCACAGGTCTCGGTGTCCTCCCGGGAGTGTCTGGGCGCCTCGAAGTGCGCATACGGCGCCGAGTGCTTCGCCGAGGCGGCCCGGGAGCGGGCCAAGCTCTCCGACGTCGTCGTCACCAACCACGCCCTGCTCGCGATCGACGCCATCGAGGGCGCCCCCGTCCTGCCGCAGCACGAGGTGCTGGTCGTCGACGAGGCGCACGAGCTGGTCTCCCGGGTCACCGGCGTCGCCACCGGCGAGCTGACCCCCGGCCAGGTCAACCGCGCGGTGCGCCGCGCCGCGAAGCTGGTCAACGAGAAGGCGGCCGACCAGCTCCAGACCGCCGCCGAGGGCTTCGAACGGCTGATGGAGCTGGCGCTGCCCGGCCGCCTCGAGGAGATCCCGGAGGACCTGGGCTACGCCCTGATGGCGCTGCGGGACGCCTGCCGCACGGTCATCTCGGGCATCGGGTCCACCCGGGACAAGTCCGTGCAGGACGAGGACGCGGTCCGCAAGCAGGCACTGGCCTCCGTGGAGTCCGTGCACGACGTGGCGGAGCGGATCACCAACGGCTCCGAGTGGGACGTCGTCTGGTACGAGCGCCACGACCGGTTCGGGGCTTCCCTGCGGGTCGCTCCGATGTCCGTCTCGGGCCTGCTGCGGGAGAAGCTCTTCACCGACCGCTCGGTGGTCCTGACCTCCGCGACCCTGAAGCTGGGCGGTGACTTCAACGGTGTCGGGGCGTCGCTCGGGCTGGCCCCCGAGGGCACCGAGGGCGACGACGTTCCCCAGTGGAAGGGCGTCGACGTGGGCTCCCCCTTCGACTACCGCAAGCAGGGCATCCTCTACGTCGCCAAGCATTTGGCCCGCCCCGCCCGGGACGGCGACCGCGGTGACATGCTCGACGAGCTCACCGAGCTGATCCAGGCGGCGGGCGGCCGCACGCTGGGGCTGTTCTCCTCGATGCGCGCGGCCCAGCTCGCCGCCGAGGAGCTGCGCTCGCGGATCCCGGAGTACCCGATCCTGCTCCAGGGCGAGGAGACTCTCGGCGAGCTGATCAAGAACTTCGCCGCCGACCCGCGGACCTGTCTCTTCGGCACGCTGTCCCTGTGGCAGGGCGTCGACGTCCCCGGGCCGAGCTGTCAGCTGGTCGTCATGGACAAGATCCCGTTCCCGCGCCCGGACGACCCCCTGATGAGCGCGCGCCAGAAGGCGGTGGAGGAGGCCGGGGGCAACGGTTTCATGGCGGTTGCCGCCACCCACGCCGCCCTGCTGATGGCCCAGGGCGCGGGCCGGCTCGTCCGGGCGTCAGGCGACCGCGGGGTGGTCGCGGTCCTGGACCAGCGGCTGGCGACGGCCCGGTACGGGAGCTATCTGAAGGCGTCCCTGCCCGACTTCTGGTTCACCACGGACCGCAACCAGGTCCGCAAGTCGCTCGCCGCGATCGACGCGAAGGCGAAGCAGGCCGAGACCGCCGAGTCGACGGAGGGCGCGGCACGGACGGAGAGCGCGGAGCAGCCCCAGGGCGACTGAAGGCACCGAAGACACCGCCCCGCGCCGGTCCACCCGGCCCCGGACAGCGCGGGGCCCCGGAACCGGCGCAGAGGTTCCGGGGCCCGGTCGGGTCGGCGGGTCGCTTCACGCGTACCCGCCCGCCGTGGCGCTCAGACGCGGCGCAGTACGGCCACCACCTTGCCGAGGATGGTCGCGTCGTCACCGGGGATCGGCTCGTAGGCCGCGTTGTGCGGGAGGAGCCAGACGTGGCCGTCCTCGCGCTTGAAGCGCTTGACGGTGGCCTCGCCGTCCAGCATCGCGGCCACGATGTCGCCGTTCTCCGCGACCGGCTGGCGGCGGACCGTGACCCAGTCGCCGTCGCAGATCGCGGCCTCGATCATCGAGTCGCCGACGACCTTGAGGACGAACAGCTCGCCGTCGCCGACCAACTGCCGGGGGAGCGGGAAGACGTCCTCGACGGACTCCTCGGCGAGGATCGGACCACCGGCGGCGATGCGCCCGACGAGCGGCACGTACGACGCGGCCGGCTTGCCGGCGGTGTCCGTGGGCTGCACCGAGGCCGCCTGGTCGGAACCGCGCACCTCGTAGGCGCGGGGGCGGTGCGGGTCGCGGCGCAGGAAGCCCTTGCGTTCCAGTGCCATCAGCTGGTGGGCCACGGACGAGGTGCTGGAGAGGCCGACGGCCTGGCCGATCTCCCGCATCGACGGCGGGTACCCGCGTCGCTGCACCGAGTCGCGGATGACCTCGATGACGCGGCGCTGGCGGTCGGTGAGCCCCGAGCTGTCCGCCCGGATGCCGGGAGGTCGCCCGGGCAGGGAGCGCTTGTGCCCCTCGGGATTCGCGGCGTCGTTCATCGCGTGCACCGGCTCAGGGCGGCCCTGGGGGCGCTCCTGGGCAGTGATGGTGGCACTGTCGGCGGTGGTGGTCACGTCGGCCCCTCTCGATGGTCTCCCTGCTGCACAACGGTAGTAGCTTTCGAAAGGTTGCGCCAAACACACGTTCGAGTGAAAAAACGGGAATCGCTCGCTCGTATTGCATGTTCGGGTGTATGGCTACCGTGGCGCCTGGCGGACAAAAGGGTCTATTGCTGTACTCTTCACCGCCGTGGTGACAACCTGCGGGATGTCGCTCCAGTCTGCCATCCGGCTTCCCGTTCGACGGGGCCGGTCTCCCCTCTGTTGCGGTAGTCCCACGCCCCCTCCCCGCGGCGCCCACGGTATCTCCGCATGCGCGAGGAGGGATACGGCTGTACGGGTTCGGGTACCGGGGGTCGTGCACCTCCCCGCGGCGAGGGTGCGGGCGCGGCGTCTCCGTGAAGCCCCGAGGCGGGCGCACACCTGTGCGCGTACGGAGAGCTGCGACACGCGTGCACGGCGTGTATGTATGAGCCAATCCCCACATCTAGTGGTTGGATTGCATCAGCAGCCCACAAGTTGTGGTCCCCCGGGTCTTCGAGCCCGCTGCGATCGCCTATGCTGGGGGCTGCTTCGAGGGACCTGAAGGGCCTTTCGAGGCTGTTGAGTCTGCTGTGAGGAGGGTTCGGAGTCCATGCACTGCCCCTTCTGCAGGCACCCCGACAGCCGTGTCGTCGACAGCCGTACGACCGACGACGGCACGTCGATCCGCAGGCGCCGCCAGTGCCCCGACTGTTCTCGACGGTTCACCACCGTGGAGACCTGTTCGCTCATGGTGGTGAAGCGGTCCGGGGTCACCGAACCGTTCAGCCGCACCAAGGTCATCAACGGCGTGCGCAAGGCCTGCCAGGGCCGCCCCGTCACCGAGGACGCGCTCGCCCAGCTCGGCCAGCGGGTCGAGGAGGCGGTGCGGGCGACCGGAAGTGCCGAGCTGACCACCCACGACGTGGGGCTGGCCATCCTCGGCCCGTTGCAGGAGCTCGACCTCGTCGCCTATCTGCGGTTCGCCTCGGTCTACCGGGCGTTCGACTCGCTCGAGGACTTCGAGGCCGCGATCACGGAACTGAGGGAGACGACGAGGCCGGCCGGCCCGGAGGACGACACCGGCGTGGGGAGCCAGGAGGACGACCGCGGGCCCGCGGGGGCCGGACAGGTCCCCGAGCCCGCAGGCGCCGCCGACTGACAGGCGGGCCGGACCCGGACTTCGGCGCCCGGGGCCGGCTGGACGGCGGCGAACCAGAAAGACCTGTTGCGGGCGGTGCAGGAGATGCCCGCAACACCAGACAGAACACCGTGCCACGGGAACAATCGTGGCACTTCAGGGCGTTTTCGCCCGTACAGGGAGGCGGCATGACAGAGACGGCGAGCGGTCCGGCACGGAGTTCCCGCGCCAAGGGCACCAAGGCGGGCAAGGGACTCCGCGTCGAGCGCGTCCACACCACTCCCGGCGTCCACCCCTACGACGAGGTGGCCTGGGAGCGTCGTGACGTCGTCATGACCAACTGGCGCGACGGCTCGGTCAACTTCGAGCAGCGTGGCGTCGAGTTCCCCGAGTTCTGGTCGGTGAACGCGGTCAACATCGTCACCAGCAAGTACTTCCGGGGTGCCGTGGGCACCCCGCAGCGCGAGGTGAGCCTGAAGCAGCTCATCGACCGCATCGTGAAGACGTACCGGAAGGCCGGTGAGGACCACAAGTACTTCGCCTCGCCCGCCGACGCCGAGATCTTCGAGCACGAGCTGGCCTACGCCCTCCTGCACCAGATCTTCAGCTTCAACAGCCCGGTGTGGTTCAACGTCGGCACGCCCCAGCCGCAGCAGGTCTCCGCCTGCTTCATCCTGTCCGTCGACGACTCCATGGAGTCGATCCTCGACTGGTACAAGGAAGAGGGCATGATCTTCAAGGGCGGCTCCGGAGCCGGCCTGAACCTCTCCCGGATCCGCTCCTCCAAGGAACTGCTCTCCTCCGGCGGCAACGCCTCGGGACCGGTCTCCTTCATGCGCGGCGCCGACGCCTCGGCCGGCACCATCAAGTCCGGCGGCGCCACCCGCCGCGCGGCCAAGATGGTCATCCTCGACGTCGACCACCCCGACATCGAGGACTTCATCGAGACCAAGGTCAAGGAGGAGGAGAAGATCCGCGCCCTGCGCGACGCGGGCTTCGACATGGACCTGGGCGGCGACGACATCACGTCCGTCCAGTACCAGAACGCCAACAACTCGGTCCGTGTGAACGACACGTTCATGAAGGCCGTGCAGGACGGCGGCAAGTTCGGCCTGACGTCCCGCATGACCGGCGAGGTCATCGAGGAGGTCGACGCCAAGGCGCTGTTCCGCAAGATGGCCGAGGCCGCCTGGGCCTGCGCCGACCCGGGCATCCAGTACGACGACACCATCAACGCGTGGCACACGTGCCCGGAGTCCGGCCGCATCAACGGCTCGAACCCGTGCAGCGAGTACATGCACCTGGACAACACGTCCTGCAACCTCGCCTCGCTGAACCTGATGAAGTTCCTGAAGGACGACGGCAAGGGCAACCAGTCCTTCGACGCCGAGCGCTTCTCCAAGGTCGTCGAGCTGGTCATCACCGCGATGGACATCTCCATCTGCTTCGCGGACTTCCCGACCCAGAAGATCGGCGAGAACACCCGCGCCTTCCGGCAGCTCGGCATCGGCTACGCCAACCTCGGCGCGCTGCTGATGGCGACCGGCCACGCCTACGACTCCGACGGCGGCCGCGCCCTGGCCGGTGCCATCACCTCCCTGATGACCGGCACGTCGTACCGGCGCTCCGCCGAACTCGCCGCGATCGTCGGCCCCTACGACGGCTACGCGCGCAACGCGCAGCCGCACCTGCGGGTCATGAAGCAGCACTCCGACGAGAACGCCAGGGCCGTCCGCATGGACGACCTCGACACGCCGATCTGGGCCGCCGCCACGGAGGCCTGGCAGGACGTGCTCCGCCTCGGCGAGAAGAACGGCTTCCGCAACTCCCAGGCGTCCGTCATCGCCCCCACCGGCACCATCGGTCTCGCGATGTCCTGCGACACCACCGGCCTGGAGCCCGACCTCGCCCTGGTCAAGTTCAAGAAGCTGGTCGGCGGCGGCTCGATGCAGATCGTCAACGGCACCGTCCCGCAGGCCCTGCGCCGCCTGGGCTACCAGGAGGAGCAGATCGAGGCGATCGTCGCCCACATCGCCGAGAACGGCAACGTGATCGACGCGCCCGGTCTCGCGCACGAGCACTACGAGGTGTTCGACTGCGCGATGGGCGAGCGCTCCATCTCCGCGATGGGCCACGTCCGCATGATGGCCGCCATCCAGCCGTGGATCTCCGGGGCCCTCTCCAAGACGGTCAACCTGCCGGAGTCGGCGACCGTCGAGGACGTCGAGGAGGTCTACTTCGAGGCGTGGAAGATGGGCGTCAAGGCGCTCGCCATCTACCGCGACAACTGCAAGGTGGGCCAGCCGCTCTCCGCCAAGACCAAGTCGGTCAAGGACACGGAGAAGGCGGAGATCACCGAGAAGACCGAGGCGGCCATCCGCGAGACCGTCGAGAAGGTCGTCGAGTACCGCCCGGTTCGCAAGCGCCTTCCGAAGGGTCGTCCCGGCATCACCACCTCCTTCACGGTCGGCGGCGCCGAGGGCTACATGACGGCCAACTCCTACCCGGACGACGGCCTGGGCGAGGTCTTCCTCAAGATGTCCAAGCAGGGCTCGACCCTCGCGGGCATGATGGACGCCTTCTCCATCGCGGTCTCCGTCGGCCTCCAGTACGGGGTGCCCCTGGAGACGTACGTCTCGAAGTTCACCAACATGCGCTTCGAGCCGGCCGGCATGACGGACGACCCGGACGTGCGGATGGCGCAGTCGATCGTCGACTACATCTTCCGCCGCCTGGCGCTGGACTTCCTGCCCTTCGAGACCCGCTCCGCGCTCGGCATCCACTCCGCCGAGGAGCGTCAGCGCCACCTGGAGACCGGTTCCTACGAGCCGTCCGACGACGAGATGGACGTCGAGGGCCTGGCCCAGTCGGCGCCGCGCGCCCAGGAGCTGAAGGCGGTCGCCACGCCGAAGGCCGAGTCCGAGGCCGCCAAGCCCGTTCCGCAGCAGGCGCACACCAGCGCCGAGCTGGTGGAGATGCAGCTGGGCATCCAGGCCGACGCCCCGCTGTGCTTCTCCTGCGGCACGAAGATGCAGCGCGCGGGCTCCTGCTACATCTGCGAGGGCTGCGGCTCGACCAGCGGCTGCAGCTGAAGCCGGCACCGCCCGCCGAACGCGGGCGGTGCCGCGGCCGACACTCCGTCGAGCGTCGGCCGCCGAGGGCACTGAGCCACACATGAGAGAGGGCGCCGACCACGGGTCGGCGCCCTCTCCGCTTCCGTGGGCCCTCAGGGGCGGCGTGCCGCGCCCATCACCCGGGTGAAGGTCGCGGGGTCCCCGTCGAACCCGCGCACTCCGGCCCGGAACTCCCACGCGCCCGTCTCGTCCCGGACGAACTCCGCGACCGTCGCCGCCGTGGCACCCAGGACGCCGCCGAAGTCCTCGGTGGCCAGGTCGGTGTACCCCTCGCGGATGCGCAGGCCGGGGGCCGACACGTCGGCGAACGTCCGGTCCTCGGAGCGTTGCTGTATGGCGACGCCCACCACCACGCGCGCGTACCGGTCGTCGAGCCGCTCCAGCTCCAGCGTCATGACCTCGTCGAAACCGAAGCCCTTGCCGTCCTTGCTGTCCCGGTTGAGATAGATCGTGCCGTCGGGCGAGCGGCTGTCGAAGTGCACCAGGTAGGCCGGAGCGCCGTACGGATCGTCCGCCGCATAGGTCCCCGCGACGAGGTCCAGGTCGGCGGCCGGCGCTCCCGCCGGACTCGGGTCCCACCGCAGCGCGACCTCGACCTTGCGCATGCCTTTGCTGAGACCGTTCACAGACTCCCCTTCCCAGGTCCCCCGCCCTGCCCGGCCCCCGAACTGCCGGGCGGTGGCGGCCGGTTGTCCATCCTGCCACGCACCTGGACACAGGTGCGGGCAAGCGTTCGCCCGGAGAGCGACCGGTACCACGTTCCGGGGCCTTACCATGGCGCGGTGCTGGTCAAGTGGATTCGCTGCACCGTGGTGGACCGCCGCGGTTTCGAGCGGGGGCAGCGGAAGTGGGCGGGGCTTCCGGGGGAGCCGGGATTTCGCGGGCAGGGGGGCGGCTGGAGCCGGGAGCGGCCGGACGTGGCGCACGTCTTCGCCTTCTGGGAGAGCCGCGCCTTCTACGACTCCTTCATGGCCCGCTCCCACGACAGGCTGGCCGCGGCCCAAGTGGGCACCTTCAAGGACGCCCAGGTCAGGCTCTTCGACCACCGGTTCGACGTGAAGACCGGATTCGAGCCGCGCTTCACCGACGCCGACCTGCTGCGGGTGGCGCTGTGCCGGGTCCACGAGGAGCGGGCCGAGCACTACGTCCTCATGCAGGAGAAGGTCTGGAACCCGGCGATGGCCGGTTCGCCCGGCATGATCCGCGGCCTGTTCGGCGAATCCCCGGGCGACGGCCACAACGAGTACCTCGTCCTGTCCATGTGGCTGTCCGCGGCCGAGCACGGGAAGTACCGCACCGAGCGGGTGGAGCGGCTCGCGCTGCGCGCCCAGACGGAGGCCGACATCGCCGCGCTGACGGGTGACATCGTGCGGCTCGAACCCTCCTGGACCGTCTGAGACCGGGGGCCGCCCCCGGCTTCCGCCAGGTGTGGAATCTGTGTGACGTACGCCGTACGGGGCCGTACGAGTCTTGGGTTCCGCCCGTCTCGATCTAGGGTTCTGGCATGGCACGACCACGGCGCATCGTCCTTGTCCGGCACGGCGAGTCGATCGGCAACGCCGATGACACCGTGTACGAGCGCGAACCCGACCACGCGCTGGCCCTCACCGACCGCGGCCGGGCGGAGGCCGAGGAGACCGGCAGAGGGCTGCGCGAGATCTTCGGCCGTGAGCGGATCAGCGTCTACGTCTCCCCCTACCGCCGCACCCACGAGACCCTCCGCGCCTTCCGCCTCGACCCGGACCGCATACGGATACGGGAGGAGCCCCGACTGCGCGAGCAGGACTGGGGCAACTGGCAGGACCGCGACGACGTACGTCTGCAGAAGGCCTACCGGGACGCCTACGGACACTTCTTCTACCGCTTCGCGCAGGGCGAGTCCGGCGCCGACGTGTACGACCGGGTCGGCGGCTTCCTGGAGAGCCTGTTCCGCAGCTTCGAGGACCCCGACCACCCGCCGAACGTGCTGCTGGTGACCCACGGGCTGGCCATGCGGCTGTTCTGCATGAGGTGGTTCCACTGGACGGTCGCGGAGTTCGAGTCGCTGTCCAATCCGGGGAACGCCGAGATGCGCATGCTCGTTCTCGGTGAGGACGGCAAGTACACCCTTGACCGGCCCTTCGAACGCTGGCGAGATCCGGAACCGTACGGGATCACCGGATAGAGTGGCAGGGCGATGACCGCTCAATCTTCTCCCGCCGGGCGCCTGGACCGCGCCCTTTCCAGCCTGCGCGGACTGTCGGTCGGGGACGCGCTGGGCTCGCAGTTCTTCGTCCCCGTGAACTATCCGCTGCTGGGACGCCGCGAGCTGCCGCCCGGCACCTGGCAGTGGACGGACGACACGGAGATGGCCTGTTCCGTGGTCTCCGTCCTGGCCGCCCACCACCGCGTCGACCAGGATGCGCTGGCGCTCTCCTTCGCCCGGCACCACGACTTCGACCGGGGGTACGGTCCCGCGGTCAACCGGCTGCTGCGGCTGGTCCGGGAGGGTGGCGACTGGCGCGAGCTGGCCGCGGCGCTGTTCAACGGACAGGGCTCCTGGGGCAACGGCGCCGCCATGCGCATCGCGCCGCTGGGCGCCTGGTACGCGGACGACCCGGAACAGGCGACCCACCAGGCGGAGATCTCCGCCTACCCGACCCACCAGCACCGTGAAGCGGTGGTCGGCGCCATGGCCGTCGCGGCCGCCGCCGCGCTGGCCGCGGATCCGGCCGGCCCGCCTCCCGCGCACGCGCTCCTCGACGGGGTGATCGCGCTGGTGCCGAAGAGCGCGGTGGGCGCCGGACTGCGCCGCGCCCGGGACATGCTCGACTACGGCGACGCGGCCACGGTCGCCGCCGTCCTGGGCTGCGGCCGGCGTACGACCGCGCACGACACGGTCCCCTTCGCGCTCTGGTCCGCGGCACGGGCGCTCGGGGACTACGAGACCGCGTTCTGGACCACCGCCCAGGTCGGCGGAGACGTGGACACGACCTGCGCCATCGTGGGCGGGGTCGTCGCGTCCGGCCGGGCGGGGGCACCCCCGCCCGAGTGGGTGGGACGGGTCGAGGCGCTGCCCGCCTGGATGACGGCGGCGGCCTGACGAGACCGCACGTCGCGACTCTCCGTGCGCTCCGGGAACTCTCCGTGACAGTCCCCGCGTTGTCATGACAGCAGCCGCGCGGGGCATCGGTGCCCGGCGGGCTCGGGGGTCATGAGGGGGTGGGGTGGGACATGGAGGCGCCGTCGGTGCTCGCCGCGCTGCTGTCCGTCGGCGGGCTATCCATCGTCGGGCTGTCCGTCGTCCGGGTTTCCGTCGTAGTGCTGTCCGTGCTTCTGCCGCTCCTCGGACGGTCCGCGCACCCGTACGGGCGGCGGAGCGCCGGGGTGACCGGGTGCCCGCGGGCCGGGCTGCGGCGGGCGTCCGGGCCGCCCGCCGGTGGCTCCCGCCCGTCCCGCGGTTGCGTGGGGTCAGCCCATGCCCGGCCCGGCCGTGCCGGACAGCGCCTCCAGGTCGCTCTTGCGCACCCGGATCACCAGCCATGCCGTGGCCAGGGCGAGTACGGCCATGGCGGCAGCGGGGATGAAGGCCGCGCTGATGCCCTGGGCCAGCACCTCGTGCGACCAGGGAGCGGGCAGCTGGTGCGTCCGCGCGAACTCCGCCTTCTGCTCCGGCGACGCGTTGGCGAGGAAGTCCGGCACCTGTGTCTTGGCCTCGTCCCTGCTGGCCGTGCCGAAGACCGTGGTCAGGATGGCCAGACCGATCGAGCCGCCCACCTGCTGCATCGCGTTGAGCAGCCCCGACGCGGCGCCCGCCTCGTGCTGGGCGACCCCGGAGACGGCGGTCAGCGTCAGTGTCACGAAGTTCAGCCCCATGCCGAAACCGAAGATCAGCATCGGTCCCAGGATGCCGCCGACGTAGGAGCTGTCGGAGCTGATCAGGGCCTGCCAGCCGAGCCCGATCGCGGCGAGCGTCGAGCCCGCGACCATGAAGGGTTTGGGACCGAAGACGGGGAGGAACCGCTGCGACAGGCCCGCACCCAGCGCGATCACGACCGTGACCGGCAGGAAGGCCAGGCCGGCTTCGATGGGGGTGTAGCCGAGCACGTTCTGGACGAACAGCACGATGTAGAAGAACATGCCGAACATCGCCGCGGCCAGGCACAGCATGATCACGTACGTGCCGGAGCGGTTGCGGTCGGCGAACATCTTCAGCGGTGTGATCGGTTCCTTGGCCCGCTGCTCGATGAAGACGAAGGCCGCCAGCAGGACCGCGGCCGCCGCGAAGGAGCCGATGGTCAGGTTGTCCCGCCAGCCCTTGTCCGCGGCCCGGATGAAGCCGTAGACGAGCGACGCCATGCCTGCCGTGGAAGTCACGGCGCCGGCTATGTCGAAGCGGCCGGAGTGGCGTTCGGACTCGCTGATGTAGAGCGGTGCGAGCACGGCGATCAACAGGCCGATCGGCACGTTGACGAAGAGCACCCAGCGCCAGTCGAGCCACTCGGTGAGCATGCCGCCCGCCAGCAGGCCGATGGCGCCGCCGCCCGCGGAGACGGCGGCGAAGACACCGAAGGCCCGGTTGCGTTCCGGTCCCTCGGGGAAGGTCGTGGTGATCAGGGCCAGCGATGTGGGCGACGCGATGGCGCCGCCCATGCCCTGGAGGACGCGCGCCGCCAGCAGCTGCCAGGGCTCCTGGGCGAAGCCGCCGAGCAGCGAGGCGAAGGTGAACAGCAGGATGCCGGTCATGAAGACCCGACGCCTGCCGAGGATGTCGCCGGCTCGGCCGCCGAGCAGCAGCAGCCCGCCGAAGGTGAGCGTGTACGCGCTGACGACCCAGGTGAGGTCGGTGGTGCTGAACGCGAGCGCGCTCTGGATGTGCGGGAGCGCGATGTTCACAATCGTCGCGTCGAGTACGACCATGAGTTGGCAGGCCGCGATGACGGCGAGTGCGATGCCGGGATGCCCCTCCCGGCGGGCCGCTCCCGGCTTCTGGTCTTTGGACAGAGAAGAGGTTGTCACTATGTGTCCCCCACGATGACTTAGTGAACGCCCGCGTTCACTGTTGCTTCAACGTTAGTGACTCGAAGACAGTGAACGCAACCGTTCACTTAGCGAGCCGTCGTGCGTCCGGTCCCCCGTTGCGGGCGCGCGATGAACGCCTTATCCCCGAATACCCGTTTTCACCGCTTTTCTGGAGGCCTCCGACATGGTTGCTTCGCACTGGGTGGCCGCCTCCGCCCAGACGCCCTCCCGCCGGCGAGGTGCGGTCCTGGAGCGCGCCATCCTCGAAGCCGCGCTGGACCAGCTGGGCACCGTCGGCTGGAACGGCCTGACGATGGAGGGCGTGGCCGCGAGCGCGCAGACCGGCAAGGCGGCCGTCTACCGGCGATGGCCCTCGAAGGAGGACCTCGTCGCGGACGCGCTGCGGTCCGGGCTGCCGGACTTCGACACGGTCCCCGACCTCGGGAGCGTGCGCGAGGACCTGGTCGAGCTGTGCCGCAGGGCGCGCGACGCGATGTACTCCCGGCCCGGTTTCGCGCTGCGTTCGGTGATTCACGAATGCGACACGACGCAGGCCGAGCGTTTCCACGCGGTGATCATCAAAGGTGTGGTGGAGCCGACCCTCGCGATGATCCGCGAGGTCGTCAACCGGGGAATGGCGCGGGGGGAGGTGCGGCATGACGCGGCCAACGGGTACGTCTTCGATGCCATCCCGGCGATGATGATGTATCGCGCGAAGATTTGTGCAAGTGAATGGACGGACCGCGAGCTCGAGGAAATGATCGACCAGCTGATGGTCCCGCTGCTGCGGCCCGACGGCCCCTGAACCAGGCCGCCGAGCAGCCCCGGACGCGTTCGGGGACCGGGGTGTCGCCGGAGGTTCGCGGCGGCGTAGGCTAAGGGCGTCATGCCGTACGAACCCCCTACTCACACCGTCGAGCGCTCCCTTCGCGCCACGACCGGAGCGAAGATCATTGCCGGTGTCGACGAGGTGGGGCGCGGTGCGTGGGCCGGTCCGGTCACCGTCTGTGCCGCGATCACCGGACTGCGCCGGCCCCCGGCCGGCCTGACCGACTCCAAGCTCCTCACCATCAAGCGGCGCACCGAACTCGCCGTTGAGCTGCACACCTGGGTCACGTCCTATGCCCTGGGGCACGCCTCGCCGGAGGAGATCGACGCGCTGGGTATGACCGCCGCGCTGCGACTGGCGGCGGGGCGGGCCCTGGAGGCCCTGCCGGTCAGGCCCGAAGCCGTCATCCTCGACGGCAAGCACGACTATCTCGGGGCGCCTTGGCGGGTCCGTACGGTGATCAAGGGCGATCAGTCCTGCGTCGCCGTCGCGGCGGCCTCGGTGCTTGCCAAGGTTCAGCGCGACAAAATGATGGCCGAACTGGGTGTCGACCATGCAGACTTCGGTTTTGCGGACAACGCCGGGTATCCGTCGCCCGTGCACAAGGCCGCACTGGAGGAGCGGGGCCCCACCCCGCACCACCGCTTGTCGTGGGCGTATCTTGATGCGCTGCCCCAGTGGCGGCACCTCAAGAAGGTCCGCACTTGGACGGACGCAAGCGTTCCGGCCATGAACGGTCAGCTCGGCTTCGACTTCTGACCGTTGCGCTCGCAGGCAGGTGCCACCCGCCGACGCGAGCCGCACCAGTGTTTGATAAATATCAGCTCATGCCTCTCATTCCCGAGGAGCCTCAGATTCACGAGAAGGCCCAGGGTCCCCGCGCCACTCCGGCCAGTGGCCGCACCGCGTCGACCCCCCGCCCCGTACCCGGTCCCCGCCCCGCGGCTCCGCCGCGCCCCGGCCGTCCCGGCCCGGTGCGGCCGGCGCCGCCGGCGCAACGCGCGCCGCGCGACACCGCCGCGGCCAAGCCCGCACCCGCGGCCGTGCCCGCACCCGCGAGTCCGGCTGTCCCGGCCCCCGCTGCCGCCACCCCGGCCGCCCCGCAGGTCCAGTTGGTCCCGGCCACGCCCGACGGTGCGCTCGACGCCGCCGAAGAGGCCGTGGACCTGCTGCTGGACTCGGGGCGCGCTCCCGGGGACGTGCTGGTGATCACCACCGGTGACCCGCACCCGTGGGCGGCACACGAACTGTCCTTCGGCGATGCCGCCTACTGGGCGCAGCACGACGCGGGCGACGACGTCTTCTACACCGACGCCGCCCTCGCCGACCGTGCCGCGTCGCGAGCGGTGGTCGTGGTCGCGCTCAACGGAGGCCCCGAGGCCGCCGCTGTCACCGCCCTGGCCGCGGCCCACTCCCGGGCCGGTGCCCTGCTGATCGTCTGCGGCGACCCGCAGCGGATCAACTCGGTGCTGGGCGCGGGCGTCTGAGCCCTCCCCGTCCGGTGGGACGGGGCGCCGGTGCGCCACGGGGTGCAGGCCGCAGGACTGCGGGACTCCGGGACTGCGGAAACGCACGGTGGCGGTTTCGGCGCGCCCGATCGCGTCCGACGCAATCCGGGGACTGCGTACGGGGTTCACTCGCGCGCAGGCCGGTTCGCCGACCGGGTGGGGGCCGGTCATGGCGGGTCGTGTATCGCCGTCCAGGCGGCTCGTGTGCGGGTCTGCGCGTCGCCGCTCGGGCCGGCCCCGGGCCCGTCGCTCGCGTGGGGTTCAGCGGGCCGCCGCGCGGCGCAGCACGTCCGAGGCGACGCCTCCGGTGCGCGGCGGCGGGGGTGGAGCCTCCGCCGTGGCGAAGGGCTCCGGTGCCGACGCCGCGTTGGGCCGACGCCCGCCGCGGCCCTCGCCGAGCACCTGCCAGCCGTCCCCGGTCAGCGTGATGTACGCGCCGCAGCGCAGCCCGTGCAGTGTGCACGCGTCCCGCAGCCCCCACATCCAGGCACCGTCCTCCTGTGTCCAACGCGCGTCGCCCTCACGGCAGTAGAGCAGCACGGCGGTGCGCACCGGGGTGCGGCGCCGCAGGTCGTGCGGGATGACGCGGCGCAACTGGGAGAGCAGGGCGTTGCGGAAGAGCCATCCGTCGGCGGGGGAGCGGCGGCTGGTGAACGAGGCGCTGGCGCGCAGTCGTTCGTCCGGGTCGAGCACGGCCACGACCGCCGTCGCCGGTTCGGGGCGGTGGCGCGCGTGCAGCCCGCTGACGATCTCCCGCGGATTGCGCAGCAGCGGGATACCGGCGGCGGCCCACTCCGCCGGTTCGAGCATGCGAGTGGCGGAAGCGGCGGACGGTGAAAACGAGGCCGCCGAGGACGGAGCGAATCCGAAGGTCACGTTCCTCCCTTCGGCTACGCGCCCACACTGCGGGCAGGGTCGGATTCGGGGAGCGCGCACCGCAGCGATGCCCTGCCGGAGACTCGGAAGGGCCCTGCGGGGAGCGGACTTCAATTCTTCCTGTCGAACTCAGATGCGGCAACGAGCAATTGGGACCGAGGACCCATATCAGCCGATGTGCGTTCTATATCCCTACCCGGAGTGGTGCCGGGTGACGCATGGGACGCGGCGCGCGCCGCCACCCCCTCCTGATTCGCCGATTGTCGGTGCCATCGGGTTGCATGGGGGGATGGACCACGTGGAACTGCGTACCGAAGCCGACGCCGTCCTCGCCGAGCTGGTCGGCGACCGGGACGGTTCCGCGCGGCTGCGGGAGGATCAGTGGCAGGCCGTCGCGGCCCTGGTGGAGGAGCACCGGCGTGCTCTCGTGGTGCAGCGCACCGGCTGGGGCAAGTCGGCCGTGTACTTCGTCGCCACCGCTCTGCTGCGCCGGCGCGGCGCGGGGCCCACGGTGATCATCTCGCCGCTGCTGGCGCTCATGCGCAACCAGGTCGAGTCGGCCGCGCGGGCGGGGATCCGGGCGCGCACGATCAACTCGGCCAACCCGGAGGAGTGGGAAACGGTCTACGGCGAGGTCGAGCGGGGCGAGACCGACGTTCTTCTCGTGAGCCCGGAACGCCTCAATTCCGTGGACTTCCGCGACCAGGTGCTGCCGAGGCTCGCGGCCACGACCGGTCTCCTCGTGGTGGACGAGGCGCACTGCATCTCCGACTGGGGTCACGACTTCCGCCCCGACTACCGGCGCCTGCGCACGATGCTGGCCGAGCTGCCGCCCGGGGTCCCCGTGCTGGCCACCACCGCCACCGCCAACGCGCGGGTCACGGCCGACGTGGCGGAGCAGCTGGGCACGGGGGGCGGGGACGCCCTGGTGCTGCGGGGACCGCTCGACCGGGAGAGTCTCCGCCTGGGCGTGCTCGAGCTGCCCGACGCGGCGCACCGGCTGGCGTGGCTGGGGGAGCGGCTCGGGGATCTGCCGGGGTCCGGGATCATCTACACGCTGACGGTGGCGGCCGCCGAGGAGGTGGCTGCGTTCCTGCGGCAGCGCGGCTACCCGGTGGCCTCCTACACGGGGAAGACCGAGAACGCCGACCGGTTGCAGGCCGAGGAGGACCTGCTGGCGAACCGGGTGAAGGCGCTCGTGGCCACTTCGGCCCTCGGCATGGGTTTCGACAAGCCAGACCTCGGCTTCGTCGTGCACCTGGGATCACCCTCGTCCCCGATCGCCTACTACCAGCAGGTGGGGCGCGCGGGACGTGGTGTGGACCATGCGGACGTCCTGCTGCTGCCGGGGCGGGAGGACGAGGCGATCTGGGCGTACTTCGCCTCGGTGGGCTTCCCGCCCGAGGAGCAGGTGCGGCGCACGCTGGTGGTGCTGGAGGAGGCGGGGCGGCCGATGTCCCTGCCGGCGCTCGAGCCGCTGGTGGACCTCCGCCGTTCGCGGCTGGAGACGATGCTCAAGGTGCTCGACGTGGACGGCGCGGTCAAGCGCGTGAAGGGCGGCTGGACCGCCACGGGCCGGCCGTGGGTGTACGACGCGGAGCGGTACGCGTGGGTGGCCCGGCAGCGGCAGGCGGAGCAGCAGGCCATGCGGGACTACGTGGCCACCACCGGGTGCCGGATGGAGTTCCTGCAACGGCAGCTGGACGACGAGAAGGCCTCCCCGTGCGGGCGCTGTGACACCTGCGCCGGGCCCTGGCTGGACCCCGCCGTCTCCGCAGCCTCCCTCGCGGCGGCGACGGGGGAGCTGGACCGGCCGGGCGTGGAGGTCGAGCCGCGCAAGATGTGGCCGACCGGCCTCGCCGCGGTGGGTATGGACCTCAAGGGCCGTATTCCCGCAGGTCAGCAGGCCATGACCGGGCGGGCGCTGGGAAGGCTCTCGGACATCGGCTGGGGCAACCGGCTGCGCCCGTTGCTGGCGGCGCAGGCGGCGGACGGCCCCGTCCCGGACGACGTGCTGGCCGCCGTCGTGACGGTGCTGGCCGACTGGGCCCGCTCACCGGGCGGCTGGGCCGACGGCTCTCCCGACGCGGTGGCGAGGCCCGTGGGCGTCGTCGCCATGCCCTCCCGCAGCCGCCCCCAGCTGGTCTCCTCGCTCGCCGAGGGGGTGGCGCGGGTCGGCAGGCTCCCGCTGCTGGGCACCCTCGCCCACACCCCGCAGGCCGACGAGCACGCCGCCCACCGCAGCAACTCCGCCCAGCGGCTGCGCGCCCTGGCCGAGTCGTTCACCGTGCCCGGCGATCTCGCCGCCGCCCTGGCGGGCACCCCCGGCCCCGTCCTCCTCGTCGACGACTACACCGACTCCGGCTGGACCCTGGCCGTGGGCGCGCGCCTGCTGCGCCGGGCCGGTGCCGCCGAGGTGCTCCCACTCGTCCTCGCCCTGGCGGGGTAGGCGAGGGGCCTCGGGTCGCCGGCCCTGCCTGAGCTAGGCCCCGCGGTGATGAGGGGGGATGACATGGTCCTGTTGACAGTTATCCACAGGGCAAAGCGGAACATGCCGATCCGCGAGATCGTCGAGCCATGACGAACCACAGCGAAACGACTGGATCCTCCGACAACGGTGACATCACGGAAGCCTCGGAGTCGTCCCGGGCGGACCACGCCCCGTACGGGGGCCCCGCGGACGAGCACCAGGTCACCCTGCGCACCCCCGCCGAGCTCGCCGACGCCCTGCCGTACCTGCTCGGGTACCGCCCCGAGGACAGCATCGTCCTGGCCGCCCTGCGCGAGAAGGACGGGCGGGGTCGTTTCGGCGGGCGCGCACGACTCGGCATCCCGGCCTGCCCGGACGACTGGGCGGGCGCGGCCGGACAACTGGTCCACGGCCTGGTGACCGGGAGCGAGCGGCGAGGGGTGCGCCCCGAGCAGATGGTCGCCTACCTGTGCCAGGAACCGGGTCCGGGCGAGACCGGACGGGACGTGATGGAGCGGCTGCGGCCGCTGGCCCAGAAGCTGCGCGTCGAGTGCGGTGCCCTGGACGTGCCCGTCGTGGAGGCGCTGTGCATCTCGGCCGGGCGCTTCTGGTCGTACTGCTGCGACGAGGAGGCCTGCTGCCCGGCCGGCGGGCTCCCCATGGGACTGCCGGGTACCTCGGTGCTGGCCGCGGCGGCGACCTACGCCGGTATCCAGGTACGCGGCTCGCTCGGCGAGCTGCGCGCCAGGCTGCTTCCGTGGGAGGAGGGGGCGGTGGCCGAGCAGACGGCCGCCCTCGACGCGTCCGCCACGACGCTGGTCTCCCGCATCCTGGACGCGGGCGGCCGCTCGGAGGTCGCCGAGGAGACCCTGGAGACGGCGGAGCGGGTCATGCGGCGCCTCGCCGGGGCCCCGCCCGTGTCCGGCGTCCCGGCCGAGGACCTCCGCGACGACCACCTGCTCGGGCACGACGAGGCGGCGGCCTTGATCCTCGGCCTGCAGGACCGTACGACACGGGACCGCGCGGCCGCGTGGATGGAGGGTGACGAGGCGGCACCCGCGTTGCGCCTCTGGCGGGCCCTGGCCCGCCGCTGCGTCGGGCCGTACGGCGAGCACGCGGCCGCGCCCCTCACCCTCGCGGGCTGGGTCGCCTGGTCCACCGGTGACGAACTGGAAGCGCGGGAGGCGCTGGCCATGGCCCTCGGGGCGGACCCCGACTACCTCTTCGCCCGGCTCCTGCACCAGGCGTGCAACGAGGGCCTCGATCCAGAGTCGATCCGCCAGTGCCTGCGCGAGGGGCGGGAGGAGGGCGGACGCACCGGAGACGGCACCGCGGACGAGGCCGGACCCGGCGAAGCGCCCACGGGCCCGGACTGCGCCGGACCTCAGCCCGCAGAGCCCGCGGCCGCTCTGCCGCCGGGCCGCCGGCGCCGTGCCGGCACCCTCGCCCCGGCGGACGGTGCCCGGCGCGGGGCGAGGGTGCGGGCGCACGAACCGGGCGCCGGGACCGCACGCCCCCGCACCCCTTCCCCGGCCGGCCGCCCTGGGGCCGCACGGACGGGCCGGAGCCGCCTTCACGGTCCGGGGCCGGCCGCGGGCGGGCAGCGGGAAGTGCGCCCGCAAGGAGGGCGCGCGGGAGAGCGCGGGACCGGTGGTGACAGTGAGGGCTCCTGACACGGTTGGTCGCACGGTGCGGGCCGTCTCCGCAGTCGGCACCGTGGGTCACCGGATACGTGTCCGGGTGAGTGGCCCACCGCCAGCAGGACTTCCGCCGTCGCACGCGGCGACCGTTCGTGCCGCGTCCACCGCTTGCCCGGCCGACATCGCGGCCGCCGCTGGAGGCCGGCCTGCCGCCTCCTGGCCGCCCGTCGGCCCTCCCGCCGGCGGCCCACCGGCCGTCGCGATGCTGACCTGGGACGACGCGTCCTCGCGCGGTCGGCCGGGGCAAGCGGTAATCGCGGAGCGGGGGGAAGTGGATCAGTACCCGAAGCGGCCCGCGAAGGGAGTGTTTATCGTCAGGCAGACGACTAAGATCGCCGCATGCCCTACGACCCGTCAGCCTTTCCGCCCTTCGCCGTCACTGTGGACCTGGTCGTGCTGACCGTGCGCCGCCACTCCCTGTGCGCGCTGGCCGTACGCAGGGGCGAGTCGCCGTTCCAGGGCCGCTGGGCCCTGCCCGGCGGGTTCGTACGGGCCGACGAGGACCTGGCGCAGGCGGCGGCGCGGGAGCTGGCCGAGGAGACCGGGCTGCGCGTCCACGACCCGGCCGCCCCGGCCGAGGACAGCGGCGCACACCTGGAGCAGCTCGCGACCTACGGCGACCCCGGACGCGACCCCCGGATGCGGGTGGTCAGCGTGGCCCACCTCGCACTCGCCCCCGACCTGCCCGCACCCCGGGCGGGCGGTGACGCCAGCAACGCCCGCTGGGCGCCGGTCGAGGAGCTGCTGGAACAGAGCGGCTACGGTCCCACCGGCGAGGCGGTGGCACCGCTCGCCTTCGACCATGCCCAGATCCTGGCGGACGGGGTGGAGCGGGCCCGCTCCAAGATCGAGTACTCGTCGCTGGCCACCGCGTTCTGCCCGCCCGAGTTCACCGTCGGTGAGCTGCGCCGCGTCTACGAGGCGGTGTGGAGCGTGGCGCTCGACCCCCGCAACTTCCATCGCAAGGTGACGGGCACGCCGGGCTTCCTCGTGCCCACCGGCGGGACGACCACCCGCCAGGGCGGCCGTCCCGCCCAGCTCTTCCGCGCCGGTGGCGCGACCCTCCTCAACCCTCCGATGCTGCGCCCCGAGGTCTGACGCCGAAGCCGGGCGGAATCCCGGTGCCGGTGGCCTGCGAGGGATCCACGACGGGGTGCCGCCCCCGCCCCGGCAGGTCGTGCGGTGCCCGAAAAACCGGATATAGCACGCTATCTTGCTTCGGGTGATCCAGGCCTTCGGACTGACCAGCAACCCCCGCAAGGAGCTTCCGCCCGCCGTCGACGACGTCTCGTTCGAGGCGCGCGCGGGCCGCGTCACCGCACTGCTCGGAGCATCGGGCGCCGGCAAGACGACGGTCCTCAGACTCATGCTCGAGCTGCAACGCGGCCGTGGCCTCACCCACTTCAGAGGCCGCCCCCTGCACCGCATCGCCCACCCCTCCCGCGAGGTAGGCGTGCTGCTGGGGGACGTCCCGGGCCACCCGGCGCGTACCGTGCGCGGCCATCTCCGCATGCTGTGCGCGGCCGCCGGTGTCCCCGTACGCAGGGCCGACGAGGTCCTGGAGTCGGCCGGACTCGCGCACCTGCGCGACGAACGCCTCGGCACCCTCTCCCGGGGCATGGACCGGCGCCTCGGCCTGGCCTGCGCGCTGGTGCCCGACCCGCACACCCTGGTCTTCGACGACCCCGCCTGCGCTCTCTCCGCCCCCGACGCACGGCTTCTGCACGACGCGCTGCGCGCCCACGCCGCCCAGGGCGGCACGGTCCTGTTCACCACGCCCGACCCCAAGGAGGCCGCGCGCGGCGCCGACCACGTCGTCACGCTGGAGCGGGGCAGAGTC
Organism: Streptomyces sp. BK208; assembly: GCF_004364245.1. Lineage (GTDB taxonomy): Bacteria > Actinomycetota > Actinomycetes > Streptomycetales > Streptomycetaceae > Streptomyces. The sequence goes on from NZ_SOAV01000015.1 coordinate 89,375, forward strand.
GTCGCCGACCAGGAGGCGGCGGAGTTCTCCCGCACCCGGCTGCGCCCCCGCGTCGTCGTCCGCAGCCCGCACGCGGCCCGCCTCGCCGCTCTGGTGACCAAGGAGGCCCGCACGGCACGCCGTTCCGTCGAGGTGGTACGCGAGGGCGGCAACCGGCTCGCGGTGTACGGCAGTACGTGCGCCGACGTCGGTGAGACGGCCTTCCGGCACGGCATCCTGGTGCACCGACTGGCCGACGAGGTGGGCGACATGGGCCCCGGCGCCGGTGAGGTCCCCGCCGCCCGGAACCAGGAGCGACGGGAGACGTCCGGCGAACGTGCGCGGGGCACCGGGACGCCGAGCGCGCCCCGCCCGACGCTCGCCGGCCCCCCGGTGTCTCACGCCGGCGCCGCACAGCCGCACCCCGGCACCCGGCCCCTCGACGGTCCCCGGCAGGCGCCCACCACCCAAGAGGATCCCGGCGGCCCCGCGGCCGGGGCCGCCCTCCACAGGGCCCCTGGGCCCCGGAACGCCCCGGCCCCCGGCCGTCACCCGCACCCCTCCGAGCCCACCGCCCCCGACGCGGGCCCGCACCGTACCCCGCGCCCGTTCGCCGTTCTCACGCCGGGGCCGGCGAGGCGAGGGAAGCCGGTGGACACGCTTCCGCCTCCCATCTCCGTCCGTTCCGCCCCCAGCCCCCTGCGGCCGCTGCGCTACGAACTGCGTCGTGCGACGGGCGTCGGCACCGGATTCGTCGTCGGTGCGCTGGTGCTCCTCGTGTCCGCCGCCACCGCCGTGGTGCTGGCCCGGATCGGACACACCCCGCAGCCGCGGCTCCTCGCCGCCTGGCCCCGGGAGTTCCCGCTGCCGCCCGCGGCGCTGGGCGCCGGGCTGCTCGGCGCCCTCGCCTTCGGCGACGAGTTCCGCCACCCCGCGCTGGCGGCGGACCGCGGCACCGTGCCCCGCCGTATGGGGCTGCTGACCGCCAAACTCCTCGTCTCCGCGGCCGTGGCGCTGCTCCTTGCAACCCTGACGGTGGGCTGTGACGCCCAAGTGCTGCGCCTGTTCTACGGGCCGGAGTTCTCGGAGGTCCCGGCCGACTGGTCCGCCCTGAGTGCCGGTTGGCTCGGGCTCGTCGTGGGGTGCGCCTGGTCCGGCGTGCTCGCCGCGGGCATCTTCCGGTCCACCACCGCCGGGCTGGCGGCGGTCGTCGCCGTTCCGGTCCTCGTCGTACCGCTCGTACAGAAGGTCTGGGAGGGCCCGTCCGTACGGACGGCCACCGGCCTCCCGCTGCGCGTGCGCGAGATCCTCCTGACCCAGTGGCCGTTCGGAGGCGAGCGGTACGTGGTGGAGCTGCTGACTCTCGTCTCTCAACCCGTGGGCGGCGCAATGACGTTGTCGCTGACCACCCTGCTCTGCGCGTATCTGTTCATGACCCTGCGCAGCAGGGTCCGATGACCTCTGTCTCACCCTGTCGTTCCGACCGTGCGCGCAACTCCCCGGGGAAAGCCCATTTCTTTCCGATAAGGCGTCAATTGCGACGGGGTGAGCGATCACCCTTTCGTGTGCTTTTCACCAAAGACCTCAAGGGAGTTGGGATCCGCGCCGACAAAGGATGCGTGAGTACCCTTGCGCACACCATGATGACCGCCGCCCGTTCCGCCGACTCCGGCCTCGTGAACCCGGGCGAACTCGACCGCTACCCGTACGCCGAGACGCCCGCCGTCGACCGCGTAGGAGCGCCCTCCTGGGAAGGAGTGGAGCCCGAGCTGGGCCGCGTGGGCCGACGCTCCACGGGAAACCGCGGACGCGGGCTGCACGGGCAACTCGTCCAGCAGCTGGGCCAGATGATCGTTTCGGGCGACCTGGGTGCCGACCGGCCGCTGGTGCCCGAGGAGATCGGGCAGCGTTTCGAGGTCTCCCGCACCGTGGTGCGCGAGTCACTCCGCGTCCTGGAGGCCAAGGGGCTGGTCAGTGCTCGCCCCAACGTCGGCACCCGGGTGCGCCCCGTCAGTGACTGGAACCTCCTGGACCCGGACATCATCGAATGGCGTGCCTTCGGACCGCAGCGCGACGACCAGCGCCGCGAGCTGAACGAGCTGCGCTGGACGATCGAGCCGCTCGCCGCGCGCCTGGCCGCCGGGCACGGCCGCGAGGACGTCCAGCAGCGGCTGTCGGACATGGTCGGGATCATGGGGCACGCCATGGGGCAGGGGGACGCGCTCACCTTCTCCCGTGCCGATGCCGAGTTCCACACCCTGCTCATCCAGGTCGCGGGCAACCGGATGCTGGACCATCTGTCCGGGATCGTCTCCGCCGCCCTCCACGTCTCCGGCGGACCGGTCACGGGCTGTGACCGGCCGAACGACGCGTCGCTCGCCCAGCACGGCAGAATCGTCGACGCCCTCGCCACCGGCGACGGCTCCGCGGCCGAGGCGGCCATGCGCCAGCTTCTGACCGTCCACCCCGAGGTGGAACGCGTGGTGCCCGCCCCGCGCGAGCACTGACCGCTTTCCGCCGCGACGGCGCGTTCCGGTCACGCCGAACCCCTCCTGTGGCAGTGGCCGGCCGACGCCGTCCCCGTCGGACCCCGCGGACCCGCTCAGGGTCTCGCGGGGTCCGACGGTGTGATGAGAGGCTGAGCCTTCCCGCGGTGCACGGTGCCCGGAAGCCATGAGCTGGTGACCTTTTTCATCCGTATCTGACCGGTTTTGATTGCTTACGGGGTGTGACTCGGGCCACGCGGATTGGGCGTAACGCTCTTGGGAACAACACGATGACCTAAGAGGTGACAGCCGCGGAGGGAATACAGCCGTCGTTCACGGCGCTGTGCATCTCCCGGCCCGCCCGCACCGTCGGCCCATCCCAAGCCGGTGGTCGGCTCCCGTCCGCCGTGGACGGGGCCGGAAGCCGTTTTTCAACGTTCCGAGAGGTTGTTCGTGTCGGCCAGCACATCCCGTACGCTCCCGCCGGAGATCGCCGAGTCCGTCTCTGTCATGGCGCTCATCGAGCGGGGAAAGGCTGAGGGGCAGATCGCCGGCGATGACGTGCGTCGGGCCTTCGAAGCTGACCAGATTCCGGCCACTCAGTGGAAGAACGTACTGCGCAGCCTCAACCAGATCCTCGAGGAAGAGGGTGTGACGCTGATGGTCAGTGCCGCAGAGCCCAAGCGCACCCGAAAGAGCGTCGCAGCGAAGAGTCCCGCCAAGCGCACCGCCACGAAGACGGTCGCCGCGAAGCCGGTGACCAGCAGGAAGGCGGCCGCCCCCGCCGCCCCGGCGGCGCCCGCCGCCGAGCCCGCCGTCGAGGAAGACGCTCCCGCCAAGAAGACGGCGGCCAAGAAGGCCACCGCCAAGAAGGCGACCGCGAAGAAGGCGACCGCCAAGAAGACGGCGGCCAAGAAGACCACCGCCAAGAAGGAAGACGGCGAGCTCCTCGAGGACGAGGCGACCGAGGAGCCGAAGGCCGCGACCGAGGAGCCCGAGGGCACCGAGAACGCGGGCTTCGTGCTGTCCGACGAGGACGAGGACGACGCTCCGGCGCAGCAGGTCGCCGCGGCCGGTGCCACCGCCGACCCCGTCAAGGACTACCTCAAGCAGATCGGCAAGGTCCCCCTGCTCAACGCCGAGCAGGAGGTCGAACTCGCCAAGCGCATCGAGGCCGGTCTGTTCGCCGAGGACAAGCTGGCGAACTCCGACAAGCTCGCGCCGAAGCTCAAGCGCGAACTGGAGATCATCGCCGAGGACGGCCGCCGCGCCAAGAACCACCTGCTGGAGGCCAACCTCCGTCTGGTGGTCTCCCTGGCCAAGCGCTACACCGGCCGCGGCATGCTCTTCCTGGACCTCATCCAGGAGGGCAACCTCGGTCTGATCCGCGCGGTGGAGAAGTTCGACTACACCAAGGGCTACAAGTTCTCCACGTACGCCACCTGGTGGATCCGCCAGGCGATCACCCGCGCGATGGCCGACCAGGCCCGCACCATCCGTATCCCGGTGCACATGGTCGAGGTCATCAACAAGCTCGCGCGTGTGCAGCGCCAGATGCTCCAGGACCTGGGCCGCGAGCCCACCCCGGAGGAGCTGGCCAAGGAGCTCGACATGACCCCGGAAAAGGTCATCGAGGTCCAGAAGTACGGTCGCGAGCCCATCTCGCTGCACACCCCGCTGGGCGAGGACGGCGACAGCGAGTTCGGTGACCTCATCGAGGACTCCGAGGCGGTCGTCCCGGCCGACGCGGTCAGCTTCACACTCCTGCAGGAGCAGCTGCACTCCGTTCTCGACACCCTGTCCGAGCGCGAGGCGGGCGTCGTCTCCATGCGCTTCGGTCTCACCGACGGTCAGCCGAAGACCCTCGACGAGATCGGCAAGGTGTACGGCGTCACGCGCGAGCGCATCCGCCAGATCGAGTCGAAGACCATGTCGAAGCTGCGCCACCCGTCGCGCTCCCAGGTGCTCCGCGACTACCTCGACTAGGTCGCGGCAGCCCGTAGGGGCGACCACGGTACGAGCGACGAGGCCCGGTCCCGCCAGGTGCGGAACCGGGCCTTCGCGCTGGGGCAGCGGGTGCGCGGCACGGCGTACTGGATCACTCTGGGTGTCTCGTGACCACCTGTGAGTGAGGAGCCCGCATGCGTCGTCTCTTTGCCCGGACACTGGCCCGGCCGCTGGTGCTGGCGGCCGCCGCGACCGCGATACCGCTGGGGACCGCCGTCCCCGCCGCCGCCGACAGCATCGTCGTCGGGGGTTTCCCGGTCGAGGTGTCCGACAGTCCGTGGACCGTGGCCCTGGCCAGTCGTGACCGGTTCGGAGGTAGCCGGGCGGGGCAGTTCTGCGGGGGAGTGGCCGTCGGCCGGACCACCGTGCTCACGGCAGCCCACTGTCTGGGCGAGCAGGTGCTCGGGTCTCCGCCGGAGGAGGTCGACGACCTGAGGGTCATCGCCGGCCGGACCGATCTGCTCTCGGACCAGGGCCGGGAGATCCCCGTCCGCTCCGTCTGGGTCAATCCGGAGCACGACGACAGCAGCAACGCCGGCGACTTCGCGGTGCTCACTCTCTCCGAGGCGCTTCCCGCGGGCTCCGTCCTGGGGATGGCGGCAGAGGGCGACCGGGCGTACACGGCCGGCACCGCGGCTCTCGTCTACGGCTGGGGCGACACCTCGGGAGCCGGCGACTACGCGAACGGTCTGCACGCGGCCCGCGTGCGGGTGCTGCCCGACGCGTCCTGCGAGCGCGCGTATCCGGGGAGCGACGACGGGCGGTACCTCGCGAGCTCCATGCTCTGCGCCGGGCAGGAGGCAGGCGGCCGCGACGCCTGTCAGGGGGACAGCGGAGGGCCGCTGGTCGGCGAGGGGAGGCTCATCGGCCTCGTGTCCTGGGGGAGTGGCTGTGGGCGACCGGGCAGCCCCGGCGTCTACACGCGCGTCTCGGCGGTGCTGCGGACGCTGGGCTGGGACGACACTGCCGCACGGCAGCACGAGGGCGCCTGAGGGCCGCTGAGAGCCTGCCGGGCACGAGTACGGGCGGCCGCATCCGGGATCCGGAGGCGGCCGCCCGTTCATCGGCCTCAGCCGATTCGGCTCGTCGTCGGGCGCGTCGGGTCAGCGCTCTTCCTCGGCGGAAGATGCCGGAACGGCCGTCAGCCGCTCCGTCTCGTCCTGTATCTCAGCGGCGATCTTCTTGAGTTCCGGCTCGAACTTGCGCCCGTGGTGGGCGCAGAAGAGCAGTTCTCCGCCGCTCAGCAGGACGACGCGCAGGTATGCCTGGGCGCCGCAGCGGTCGCAGCGATCGGCGGCCGTCAGCGGGCTTGCGGAAGTCAGAACAGTAGTCACGTCGCCTCTTCTCTAGCTCGACGAGCTGTCGTACCAGGGTCAACATCCAACCAGCCCCAAAACGTTCCCGCTCGTGGCTTTTCCTCGAAAAAACTTTCCGAGGGGCCGGCTGTTGCCGATTGGCGGCGAATGTGCCGTATTGCGTGTCTCTGTGTCGTACGGGTTCGCGCTGTCGGTCAGTGTCGGTCCGGCCGGCTGGGTTGCCGGTTTGTTCATGAGGACGTGCCCGGAGCCTAAATGGTTCATGCCTCGAAGGGAACGTGATGTGTACTTCACCCCATCGAGGGATCGAACAGGCATGCGACCCTGGACTAGGGTGAGTCGGAGACGAGGGTGGCGTTACAACGGCTCTACCAGGCCTCGGTACCCTCTGACCGGTGAACCGAGCCGCGCCCTTACCCAGCGGGGCCCCATCTGAAATTCAGCGAGGAGCGAACCGCGTGACCGCCGAGACATCCGTGCCGTCCACTGCGCTGCTGGCAGGAGCAGACCGGGACGGATCCAACTACACCGCGCGGCACCTGCTCGTCCTCGAGGGGCTCGAGGCCGTACGCAAGCGTCCGGGCATGTACATCGGATCCACCGACAGCCGTGGCCTGATGCACTGCCTGTGGGAGATCATCGACAACTCGGTCGACGAGGCCCTGGGTGGTTACTGTGACCACATCGAGGTGATCCTCCACGACGACGCCTCGGTGGAGGTCCGGGACAACGGCCGGGGCATCCCGGTCGACATCGAGCCCAAGACCGGCCTGTCCGGCGTCGAGGTCGTCATGACCAAGCTGCACGCCGGCGGCAAGTTCGGAGGCGGCGCCTACGCCGCCTCCGGCGGTCTGCACGGCGTCGGCGCCTCCGTGGTGAACGCCCTGTCCGCCCGCCTGGACATCGAGGTCGACCTCGGCGGGCACACCCACGCCATCAGTTTCCGGCGGGGCGTCCCGGGCACCTTCGCGAAGACCGGACCGGACGCCAGGTTCGAGCCCGGCAGCGGACTGCGCAAGGTCAAGAAGGTTCCCAAGAACCGCCGCGGCACGCGCGTGCGGTACTGGGCGGACCGCCAGATCTTCCTCAAGGACGCGAAGCTCTCCCTGGACACGCTGCACCAGCGGGCCCGCCAGACCGCGTTCCTGGTGCCCGGACTGACGATCGTCGTGCGCGACGAGTTCGGTCTGGGCGACGGGGGCAGCAAGGGCGAGGAGTCGTTCCGCTTCGACGGTGGCATCAGCGAGTTCTGCGAGTTCCTGGCCGGCGACCGGCCGGTCTGCGACGTCCTCCGCTTCAGCGGACAGGGCAGCTTCAAGGAGACGGTCCCGGTCCTGGACGAGGACGGGCAGATGACGCCCAGCGAGGTCACCCGCGACCTCGGCGTGGACGTCGCGCTGCGCTGGGGCACCGGATACGACACCACCGTCAGGTCGTTCGTCAACATCATCGCCACGCCGAAGGGCGGCACCCACGTCGCCGGCTTCGAGCAGGCCGTCGCCAAGACGATGAACGAGGTGCTGCGCGCCAAGAAGATGCTGCGCGTCGCCGAGGACGACATCGTGAAGGACGACGCGCTGGAAGGGCTGACGGCGGTCGTGACGGTCCGGCTCGCCGAGCCGCAGTTCGAGGGCCAGACCAAGGAGGTCCTCGGCACCTCGGCCGCCCGCCGGATCGTGAACACCGTGATCAGCAGGGAACTGAAGGCGTTCCTGACCTCGACCAAGCGTGACGCGGCCCAGCAGGCCCGGGTGGTCATGGAGAAGGCCGTCGCCGCGGCCCGCACCCGCATCGCCGCCCGCCAGCACAAGGACGCCCAGCGCCGCAAGACGGCCCTGGAGTCCTCCTCGCTGCCCGCGAAGCTCGCCGACTGCCGCAGCGACGACGTCGACCGCAGCGAGCTGTTCATCGTCGAGGGCGACTCCGCCCTGGGCACGGCCAAGCTCGCCCGGAACTCCGAGTTTCAGGCGCTGCTGCCGATCCGCGGCAAGATCCTCAACGTCCAGAAGTCGTCCGTGACGGACATGCTGAAGAACGCCGAGTGCGGGGCGATCATCCAGGTCATAGGAGCGGGGTCGGGCCGTACCTTCGACATCGACGCGGCCCGCTACGGCAAGATCATCATGATGACCGACGCCGATGTGGACGGCTCCCACATCCGCACCCTGCTGCTGACCCTGTTCCACCGGTACATGCGGCCCATGGTGGAGGCGGGACGGGTGTTCGCCGCGGTGCCGCCGCTGCACCGCATCGAGCTGATCCAGCCGAAGAAGGGCCAGGACAAGTACGTCTACACGTACTCGGACCGGGAGCTGCGCGACAAGCTCATGGAGTTCCAGAGCAAGAACATCCGGTACAAGGACTCCATCCAGCGCTACAAGGGTCTGGGCGAGATGGACGCCGACCAGCTGGCGGAGACCACCATGGACCCGCGTCACCGCACTCTGCGCCGGATCAACCTCACCGACCTGGACTCCGCCGAGCAGGTCTTCGATCTGCTGATGGGCAACGACGTCGCGCCCCGCAAGGAGTTCATCTCCAGCTCCGCGGCCACGCTGGACCGGTCGCGCATCGACGCGTGAGGATGCTCAGCCGTCGGACCGGGCCCGGGAGCGACACCGGGCCCGGTCCGGCGTAGGGGCCCACGCCCGCACTGCCGTCCCGGACCACCGTTCCGGGCCCTTGCACTGCCGTCCCGGACCATCGCCCCGGGCCTTCGCACGACTCCACCCCAGGGTGGAGTCGTGCGAAGGCCCGGTCTCCACCCATGATCCACCCGGGCTCCGATCCCGTGACCTCGCCGCTTCCGTAACGTCGAAGACGCCGGCGGGACCGCTGCCGGCATCACCTTCTCCGCTCAGGGAGGCACGATGTCCGGGCTCGTCGATGTGCTGGCCGTCACCGCGGCGGCCGTCCTGGTGATCGTCCGCCAGTTCCGCGCCAGCCGGATCGACACCGACCGGCGCTGGTGGGTGCTGCCCGTGGTGCTGGGCATCGTCGCGCTGCGTGAGCCGGGCGTGATCGACGCCCATCACCACACCGCTGCCGTGCTGCTGCTGGCCGCCGAGTTGCTCATCGGCCTGGTCACCGGCGCCGGCTGGGCCTGGACCACCCGCGTATGGGTCGAGTCCGACGGAGGCGTGTGGGGCAGGGGCAGCCGGGCGAGCGTCGCCGTGTGGACTGCGGGCATCGTGCTCCGCGCCGGTCTCTACGGGGTCGGAGCGGCCCTGGGGGTGCGGCAGGACAGCTCCGCCCTGCTGCTCGCCCTCGCGGCGACCCTGCTGGTCCGTTCCGCAGTCCTGGCCTGGCGCGTCCAGGCCGCGCGTCCGGCCGGTGCGCCGGGCCCCGCGTACCGTGGCCGCCTGTCCCGGCCGGCCCGGAAGGAGCCCGCGTGACGGAGAACGTCTGGACGAGGTGGCCGTCCAGGGAGGCGCTCCTGCACGAGGGAGTCTCCCGCCCCCGGCGCCTGCTCGCCAGGGGGGTGCGCCTGGTCGTGCTGGGGACGCTGCTGTGGGGCGCCTTCACCAGCAGCCGTCTGCACGGATGGGGCTCGGTCGCGGCGGTCGTCGGCCTGCTGGCCGCCGTGTGCGCCGCGTATGCCTTCTTCCGGACCACGCTCGCGCATCGCCTGTGGCCGTCCCTCGCCCTGGTCGCCGTGCTGCTGGTGATCGCGGTCGGCGCCCGGTCCGTCGGCTTCGACGTCCCCGCTCTGGTCATCTGGTGCGGGTGTGCCGTCATGGCCCTGGAGCGGATGCCCGTCGCGGCGGCGCTGCCCGTGATCTCGGTGGCGATGACCTGCTACGCCGTGGTCAGCGACGACGCATGGCCGGCCACGGTGGCTACGATGGCCGGCCTGGTCCTCGCCGGATACGTCCTGCGGCTCGACGCCGAGGCGCGGGGGAGCGCGCAGCGCCTGCTGGCCCAGGAGCGGGCCGCCCGGGCGGCCGAGGCCGAGTCCGCGGCACTCGCGGAGCGGGCCCGTATCGCCCGGGAGATCCACGACGTGCTGGCGCACAGCCTCTCGGCGCAGCTGGTGCATCTGGAGGCCGCCAGGCTGCTGATCGAGCGGGGCGCCGACCGCCGGCAGATCCTGGACCGGGTGGTGGCGGCACGCGGGATGGCCCGGGAGGGACTCGCCGAGACCCGGCAGGCGCTCTCCGCGCTCCGCGGCGATCTGACGCCGCTGGAGGACTTCCTGGCCCAGCTCGTCGACATGGCCGAGGGCGCGGCGGACGTCACCATTACGGGGGATCGCAGACCGCTGCCGGCCGAGGCGTCGCAAGCCGTGCGCAGAGTGGCCCAGGAGGCGCTGACGAACGCCCGCAGGCACGCCCCCGGCGCCCGGGTGCGGGTGCGGCTGGAGTACGGCGCCCACGAAGTGATGCTGGACGTCCGGGACTCGGGGGGTCCGTCCGGCGAAGGCACCGGCACCGGAGGTGGGTACGGTCTGCTGGGCATGCGGGAGCGTGCCGAGCTGCTGGGCGGCTCGCTGTCGGCAGGTCCGGGCGAGGAGGGGTTCGTGGTGACGTTGAAGGTGCCCGTATGACGGAGGAAGGCGAGCAGAGGCCCGCGCGGGTAGTGGTCGCCGACGATCAGACCGTGGTGCGGGAGGGGATCGTGATGCTGCTCGGACTGCTCCCCGGAGTGGAGGTCGTGGGCGCCGCCGCAGACGGCGAGGAGGCTGTGCGGCTCGTCGCCGAACTCGCGCCGGACGTGGTCCTGATGGACCTGCGCATGCCCAGATGCGACGGTGTGGAGGCCACTCGCCGGATCCGGTCCGAACACCCCGCGACGCAGGTGGTCGTGCTCACGACGTACGCGGACGACGCGTCCGTGTTCCCCGCGTTGCGAGCGGGCGCGCGCGGTTATCTCACCAAGGACGCGGGCGGGGACGAGATCGTCCGGGCGGTGCACGGCGTGCTGTCCGGGGACGCGGGACTTGCTCCCGGCATCCAGCGGCGGCTGCTGGAGCGCCTGTCCGAGTCCGAGCCCCGGCCGGCGGGGCCTCCCGATTCCTCGGACGGGCTCACCGCGCGGGAGACCGAGGTGCTGGTCCTCATCGCCGAAGGGTTGAACAACCGGCAGATCGCGAGCAGGCTGCACGTCTCACCGGCGACGGTGAAGACCCACATCAACAACCTGTTCGCCAAGACCGGCGTCAAGGACCGTGCGCAGGCGGTGCGTTACGCCTACGGGAAGGGGCTGGTGCGGCCACCAAGGGGATGAATCACCTGATGGGGTGAAGTGCGTGAGGAAGATGTGTCGGGGCTCTTCCCGTTCTGTCCATCCTTGGGCATGCAGTCAAGCAACGATCGGCTCCGCGGCACCGGGGGCGGTCCCGAACGCGCGGCCGACCATCGCGCCGTACCGGGCAGAGCCCCTGCCGAGACGGCCCCGGACGGCGGGTACGCCGACCTGCGGTACGACGACCCGTGGTACGACGCGCTCGCCTCGGGATGGGGAGAATCGGCCGGTCCCGGGGCCCCCGAGCCGACGCTGCCGTCGATGCGCCGGGACGTCGCCGCGGAGCCGTCCCGGGGCGCGGCCGCCGACGTCTATCTGGAGGTCCAGCGCAGCGCGGCCTTCCAGGAGGTCCGCAGCCGGTACCGGAGGTTCGTCGTGCCGGCGGTCATCGCCTTCTTCCTCTGGTACGTCGCCTACGTGGTGGCCGCCACCACGGCGCCCGCCCTGATGGCCCGGCCGGTGGCCGGTGCGGTGAACGTGGCGATGGTCGCGGGGCTCGGGCAGTTCCTCACCACGTTCCTGCTCACCTGGGCCTACGCACGGCACGCCCGGCTGCGCAGGGACCGGCCCGCACTCGAACTGCGCTGGGACACCCAGGAACTGACACGCGGCGTACGAGGCGGTGCGTCATGACGGGAGACCACCAGACCCTGGCACTGCTGCTGTTCAGCACCTTCGTAGCCGTCACGCTCGGCATCACCACCTGGGCCGGCCGCCGTCGGCAGGGGTCCGCGGAGGAGTTCTACACGGGCGGCCGCCTCTTCTCGCCGATGGAGAATGGTTTTGCCATCTCCGGCGACTACATGTCGGCCGCCTCCTTCCTCGGCATCTCGGGGCTGATCGCGCTCTACGGCTACGACGGCATGCTCTACTCGGTGGGCTTCCTCGTGGCCTGGCTCGTCGTGCTGTTCCTGGTCGCCGAACTGGTCCGCAACTGCGGGCGGTTCACCCTCGCCGACGTCGTGGCCGCCCGGATGAGGGAGCGGCCGGTCCGGATCGCGGCGGGGACCTCCTCGGTCACCGTCTCCGTCCTGTACCTGGTGGCGCAGATGGTGGGTGCGGGCAGCCTCGTCGCGCTGCTGCTGGGCGGGACGTCCGAGGCGGCGCGGACGTGGACCGTCATCGGCGTCGGCGCCCTCATGGTGATCTACGTGTCACTCGGCGGGATGCGCGCCACCACCTGGATCCAGATCGTCAAGGCGGTCCTGCTGCTCGGCGGCACCGTGGCGCTGACCACGCTCGTCCTGGTGCGCTTCCACGGCGACGTCGACCGGCTGCTGCGCACGGCGGCCGAGCGCAGCGGCCACGGAGAGGCGTTCCTCGCGCCGGGCCTGGCCTACGGCGGGGACTGGGTCTCCCGCTTCGACTTCATCAGCCTGGGTCTCGCCCTGGTGCTGGGCACCGCCGGGCTTCCGCACATCCTGTCCCGCTTCTACACCGTGCCCACCGCACGGGCCGCGAGGCGGTCCGTGGTCTGGTCGATCGGCCTCATCGGCGGCTTCTACCTGATGACGATCGTCCTCGGGTTCGGCGCCGCCGCCCTGATCGGCCCAGACGCCGTACGCGCGTCGAACGCCGCCGGGAACACGGCGGTACCGCTGCTCGCCCTGGACCTGGGCGGCGGCGCGCACTCGACCGGCGGGACGGTCCTGTTCGCCGTCGTCGCCGCCGTCGCGTTCGCCACCATCCTCGCGGTGGTCGCCGGCATCACCCTGGCGTCGTCGGCATCCGTGGCCCACGACCTGTACGCGTCCTTGCGGCGTCGCCACTCCAAGCCGCGCAGCGAGGTCGCCGTGGCGCGGGTCGCCGCGGTCGGTATCGGCGCCGTCGCGATCGGGCTCGGGCTGCTCGCCCGCGATCTCAACGTCGCCTTCCTGGTCGGCCTCGCCTTCGCCGTGGCCGCTTCGGCCAACCTGCCGGTGCTGCTCTTCTCGCTGTTCTGGCGCGGCTTCACCACCCGGGGCGCGGTCTGGGCGGTCTACGGCGGCCTGGTGCCGTCCGTGGTGCTCGTGCTGCTGTCCCCGGTGGTCTCCGGCAGCCCCCAGTCGCTCTTCCCGGGCGTCGACTTCCAGTGCTTCCCGCTGCAGAACCCCGGTCTCGTCTCGATCCCGCTGGGCTTCGTCGCCGGCTGGCTGGGCACGGTCACCTCCCCGGAGATCCCGGACGAGGCCAAGCACGCCGAGACCGAGGTGCGGTCGCTCACCGGGGCGGGGGCCGCGTGAGGCCGCCCTCGGCGTGCCGCCGCCCCGGCGGTCTCGACGGTTGCGGTGCCCGAGGGGGGCTCAGGCGCGGGTCACCCACGCGTAACGGTGCTCGGGGCGGCCCGCCTCGCCGTACTTGAGGGTCAGTACGGCCCGGCCGGTGCGTTCCAGGAGCTTCAGATAGCGCTGCGCGGTCTGGCGGCTCACCCCGGTCCGCTCGGCGATCTCCTGGGCGGAGAGCGGTGCGTCGGCTTTCAGCAGGCATTGGCGTACCAGTTCGGCGGTGGTGGGGGAGTGCCCCTTGGGCAGCCCCGGCTCGGACGGTGCCGACAGGGCGCCGAAGATCCGGTCGACCTCGGCCTGTTCGGCCTCACCGCCGCCGTCGAGTGTGCGGCGCAGCTCCGCGTACGCCTCCAGCTTGGCGCGCAGACCGGCGAAGGCGAACGGTTTCACCAGGTACTGGAGGGCGCCCTGGCGCATCGCCGCCTGCACGGTCGACACGTCCCGTGCGGCCGTCACCATGATCACGTCGGTCTGCAGGCCTCGTCGCCGCATCTCCCGGACGACCTCCAGACCGGTCCGGTCGGGCAGGTAGTGATCCAGGAGGATCAGGTCCAGGCGGGGCAGCCGCTCCACGGCGTCCAGTGCCTCCAGCGCGCTGTGCGCCTCGGCGGCGACGTGGAAGCCGGGCACCTTCTCGACGTACGCGGCGTTGACGCGCGCGACCCGCGTGTCGTCGTCCACGACCAGGACCTCGATCATCGGGACTCCTCCTCGGCGGGGGCGGGGGCGGGGGCGGTAGGGGCGGCGGTGGCCGCGGGGCCGCTGGGCGCGGGGACCGTGGGGGCTGGCTCCGGGCCGGGTTCCGTCAGGGCCTCAGGCAGTGCCACGACGAACTCCGCGCCCCCGCCGTACGCCTCGCCGACGGTGGCCCTTCCGCCCTGCCGTTCGGCCAGGCGGCGCACCAGGGACAGCCCGATCCCGCGTTCGCGGTGTGCCGGAGGTTCCTTGGTGGACCAGCCCGCCGTGAACACCAGCTCACGGTGGTCCACCGGTATGCCGGGTCCCGTGTCGCGCACCGTCAGCGTGGCGGCGCGCCCCTCGGCACGCAGCTCCACCTCCACGCGCGCGTGCGACGTCCCCGCCGCGGCGTCGAGGGCGTTGTCGACCAGGTTGCCGACGATCGTGACGAGCCCTCCCGGATCGACCAGACGGTCCGGCAGCCGCGTCCGGTCCGAGACCCACAGCGCCACCCCGCGTTCGGCCGCGACGGTGGCCTTGCCGACCAGCAGGGCGGCGAGGAGGGGGTCCTGGATCCGTTCGGTGATCTGTTCCGCGGTGACCCGGTGGTCGCCCACCACCTCTCCGACGAACTCCACGGCGTCGTCGAACATCTCCAGCTCCAGCAGCCCCAGCAGCGTGTGCATGCGGTTGGCGTGCTCGTGGTCCTGCGCCCGCAGGGCGTCGATCAGGCCGCGCGTGGAGTCCAGCTCCCGGCCGAGCTGCTCCAGCTCGGTGCGGTCGCGTAGCGTGGCGACGGCGCCGTCGTCGTCGGTGGGCATCCGGTTGGCGACCAGGACCCGCTGGCCGCGTACGGTCAGCAGGTCGGTGCCGGTCACCCGGCCGGCCAGGACGTCGGCGGTGCGCCCCGCACCGAGTGCCTCGTCCGGGAAACGGCCGACCGCCTCGCCGCCGATGCCCAGCAGGCGTTGCGCCTCGTCGTTGAGCAGCCGCACCCGGCCTCCGCGGTCGAGGGCGACGACGCCCTCCCGGATGCCGTGCAGCATGGCCTCGCGCTCCGCCAGCAGCCCCGCGATGTCCGAGAAGGCCAGGTCCCGGGTCTGCCGCTGCACCCGGCGCGAGATGAGCCAGGACGCCAGGGCGCCGACGGCCAGCGCGCCACCGGCGTAGGCGAACAGGCCGGGGATGGCGTGGATCAGCCGCGCCCGGACGCTGTCGTACGCGATGCCGACCGAGACCGCCCCGACGATCTCGCCGTCGCTGTCGCGCAGCGGCACCTTCCCGCGGGCGGAGCGGCCCAGCGTGCCGTCGTCGATCTCCATGATCTCGCGGCCGGACAGGGCCTGGCCCGGGTCGGTCGAGACGACCTGACCGATCCGCTCCGGGTCGGTGTGCGACCAGCGCACGCCCTCGCGGTCCATCACGACGACGTACTCCGCCCGGGTGGCCTCGCGGACCCGTTCCGCCTCCCGCTGCACCGGTCCGTCCGCCGACGGACGGGTGGTCCGCAGGTCCCGTACGACCTGCGGCTGCTGAGCGGTGGTCTGCGCGATCGCCAGCGCCCGGCGCATCGCCTGGTCGTCCAGCTGGTCACCGAGCGGCGCGAGGAACAGCCCGGTCGCGAGCACGGCGACACCGGCCGCGATCGCCAGCTGCATCAGCAGCACCTGCGAGAACACCCGCCGCGGCAGGCCCAGGCGCCGTCGGCGGACGGGGGGAGTGGAGCTCATGGCCACGACGGTACGTGGGAGGCGTGGCCCGCCCCAGGGGGGTGTGGCGCATCTATCGCCGGCGGCGCCCGGACCTCGGGCCGCGCCCGCAGCGTCAGCTCGCCAGTACGGCCGGCGCCGACAGCGCGCGCACCGCGGTGACCTCCATCCGCGCCGGTGCGCCCAGCACCGACGCTCCGCAGCTCTCCGGGCGCGGCGGCTCCGAGGCTCCCTGGACGACGGTGACCCGCCACCGGCGGCCGTCCGGATGGGCCAGGGTCACCTCCCAGCGTGGTGCGGCGCCGTCGGTGCGTACGACGGTCAGCGCCTGGGCCGCGTCCTCGCCGACGGCCGACCGCAGGGCCAGCTCGGCCGCCTGGCCGGGGCGCTCCCAGGCGGAGTTCCCGCGGCAGCCCTCGACGACGATCCGGCCCTCCCGCGCCCCGTGCAGGATCTCCTTGACGACGTGGGCCTGGACCCGGCCGTAGACGTAACCGTGCGGCAGCACGAGCACGGTCGGCGAGAAGCGGTGGCCGCCCAGGTGGGTCACCTCCCAGACGCCGTCGGCTCCGGACGCGGCGAGCTCGGCCGCCAGGGGCCTGCCGAGGAGGGCGCAGCACCGGTCGCGTTTCCCGTTGGTGCAGACGAGGGCGAGCGGATCGCCCGTGTGCGGGGCGCCGCCCAGCACCGAGTCGAAGGTGCGGTGATCGCCCCGGCCGAGTGCCGCGAGGTCGAGATCGAGCAGGCGGCGGGGGTCCTCGATCGTGGCGCCGTGCAGCCACACGCCGCCCGGCACGGTGTGGGCCGCGTACACCCTGCGCTCGGCCGGCGCACCCTGGTCCGCGTGGCGACCGGGACGGCGGATGAGGGCGACGCGCACCCCCGTCCCCTTCGCCGCCGCGTCCAGGGCGCGGCCCAGCGAGGGGTCCAGGTGGCTCGCGGTGAGCGCCTTGGCGCCCCACGGCCCGGGCTGTTCGAGCAGCAACCAGGTCCTCGCGACGGGTGCGGTGCCCGGAACGGGCTCGTCGAGGTCCCGGGAGACGACTGAGCACGTACTCACAGAGGTGAGCCTAACCTGACTTGCGCCGCGACGACTTCCGGCCGCGCCCGGACGCTACTCCGGCAGAGGACGCGGCGGCCTGGGCCCGCAGTACAGCCCGCTCGGCCGCATCCGCAGCGGGCGCTCCCCGTACTCCTCCAGGGCATGGGCGATCCAGCCCGCCGTACGGGCCACGGCGAAGATCGTCTCGGCGGCGGTGGGCGCCATCCCGGACGACGCCGTGAGGACGGCGAGCGCCAGGTCGACGTTGGCGTGCAGCGGGGTGTGGCGGGCGGCGGTGGCCTGGACGTCCCGGGCCGCCGCGAGCGCGGGCGCCGCCCGGGGGATGTCCTCGAGCAGCCTGAACAGGGCACGCGCGCGTGGGTCCTCGCCGGGGTAGAGCCGGTGGCCGAGTCCCGGAACGCGCCGGCCGGCCCGCAGCTCCGCCGCGACCACCGGAGCCGCGCTGCCCTGGTCGAGGACCTCCAGCAGCATCCGGTGGGCCAGCCCCCCGGCGGCGCCGTGCAGCGGTCCCTCGATCACGCCGAGCCCGGCGGACACGGCGGCGTAGGCGTGGGCGCGGGCCGACGCGGCGACGCGCACCGCGAGCGTGGAGGCCGCCAGATCGTGGTCGGCGAGGAGGCAGAGCGCCGTGTCGAGGGCGCGCAGGGACGGCTCGTCGGCCTCGTGCCCGCTGAGCCTGCTCCACAGGCGGTGGGCGATCGGGGCCCCGTCGTCTCCGTCGGGCGGCACGGGCGGCACGGGCGGCAGCGCGGCGACGAGGGAGGGGATGAGGACGCGCGCCGTGCCCAGTACCGCGTCCTCGGACAGGTCGAAACGGAGCGGGTCCGCGACCGCCGCGGCGATCGCCGCCACCCGGAGCCGGTCGGCGGGGCCGGCGTGTGCGGGCAGGGCGTCGACGGCACGGCGGGCGACGGCCACGGAGGGTTCCGGGGCCGAGAAGGCGGCGCCGGTGAGCAGCCGCCCGGTCCAGAGCCACTCGGCCACCTCCTCGTAGGAGTGGCGCGCGGCCAGTTCGACCGCGTCGACGCCCCGGTAGTAGTACCGGTCGCTCTCGATGAGCGTGAGCCGGGTGCGCACGGTCAGCTCCTGGCCGGTGGCCGCGGCTCCGGGGGCGGCTCCGTCGCGCCGGTTGCGCCGGGCGAGGGCCCGGACCTCGTCGGCGTCGAAGGTGCTGCCCCGGCCGCCGGGTGCGCGCCGGCTGCCGAGCTGGCCCCGGCTGACGTACGCGTAGACGGTCTCGGGTTTCACCCCGAGCAGGTCGGCCGTCTCCCTGGTGGTCAGGCGCCGCTCGGTGCCGTCGGCGGGATGCTCGGGCTCTTGGTCGCGCATGGGGTCACCGTATCGATTCGGAGCCGACTGTGTTGAGTCATGGAGAATTTATATTGATCCAATCAATATTGACAGGTTATCAGTCAAGTGTGGACAGTTGAGTCAAGTTCGAGGAGGTAATCATGTCCACACGCAGGACCGAAGCCGCCGCACGGCCAGCCGCACGGCCCGCCGCACAGCTCGTCGAGGTGCCGCGCGGGCTCGCCGGGGTCGTGGTGGCCGACACCGAGGTCGGCGACGTGCGAGGGCTCGAAGGCTTCTACCACTACCGGCAGTACTCCGCCGTCGAGCTGGCGCAGAGCCGCGGCTTCGAGGACGTCTGGCACCTCCTGATCCACGGGGAGCTTCCCGACGCGCGGCGCGCGGCCGCCTTCGCCGCCGAGACGGCGGCGCTGCGGCGGCTCCCCGACGCCGTGCGCGCGGCGCTGCCCGCCATCGCCGCCGCCGGTGGACGCTCCGGACCGCTCGCCGGGATGCGCACGGGCCTGTCCCTGCTGGGTGCCGCCCTGGGCTTCCGCCCCGTGTACGACCTGTCGGCCGACCGGCGGCGGCAGGACACGCTGGCGGCCGCCGCGGCCGTACCGACGCTGCTGACCGCGCTGCACCGGCTGGGGCGGGGGCTGGAGCCGGTGGAACCCCGCGAGGACCTGTCGTTCGCCGCGAACTACCTCTACATGATGACCGGTGAGGAACCGGACCAGGAGCGCACGCGGGCGATCGAGCAGTACCTGATCTCCACCATCGACCACGGGTTCAACGCGTCGACCTTCACCGCGCGGGTCATCGCCTCCACCGGAGCGGACGTCGCGGCCTGCCTGGCCGGTGCCGTGTCGGCACTGTCCGGCCCCCTGCACGGGGGCGCCCCCAGCCGGGCACTGGACACACTGGACGCGATCGGCACGCCCGGCCGCATCGACGCGTGGATCCGCGAACGGGTGCTCGCCGGCGACCGCATCATGGGTTTCGGCCACGCGGTCTACCGCACGGAGGACCCGCGCTCGCGGATGCTGCGCGACGTGGCGCGGCGGTTCGGCGGCCCCCGCGTGGAGTTCGCCGTCGAGGTCGAGCGGCAGGTCGAGGCGATCCTCGCGGAACTGAAGCCGGGGCGCGAGCTGCACACCAACGTCGAGTTCTACGCGGGGGTGGTCATGGAGCTGTGCGGCCTGCCCCGCGAGATGTTCACGCCCACCTTCGCGGCGGCGCGGGTGGTGGGCTGGAGCGCGAACATCCTGGAACAGGCGCGCGACTCGAAGATCATCCGGCCGGTGGCACGGTACGTGGGGCCGGGGGCGCCGGCCGCTGTGCCCGCGGTCGCCTGAGGAAGACGAGCGGCCTGGTGCCGTTCGGGCGCCAGGCCTGGTCGGGGGAGCGTCGAGCGAGGACGGGGTGCCGGGCTGCTCGCCGGTGGTGGTCCGTGTGCGGTCGGCGGTGGGTACGGCCACGGACAAGGGGTGACGTCAGGCGTCGGGGATGTCCGCCTTCGCCCGGATGAGGGTCTCCCGGCTGATGACCACGATGCGTTCGTAGTCGGCCCGGGCGGCGTCGGCGGGCAGCTCACGCTCCAGCGCCTCGGTGGCCTCGGTGCCGATGACGGCGAAGTTGCCGTCGCTCAGTTCGAACACGTCGGGGCAGGTGGATCCCGAGTTACTGCCCCGGGCGCTGGGAGGCACACCGATGCGGCGCACGATCTTCAAAGGTACCGGTCCTTATGAGTCTCCGGAGTGATGGTGAGCACACGCTACTGGCGTCCACGAGGCAGACGTGACGGGACGGCCGAAAAACACTCCGTCGTGTCGCGGGGCGCGGGGCGCATCGACCGGCGCGGCCGAGCCCGCGGCCCGCGCCGTCAGTCCGTCGGCGGGGTCCCCACGACCCACCATTCGTCGGTGTCCGCCTCGTCGAGGTCCTGGACGAGGCCGTCGACCATGCGGCCGAGACGGGCTTCCTCGGACGCCTCGTTGAGGGAGGCCCGCATGTGCGCGGACGCGCCCCAGTACTCCCGGAAGACGGGGCTCTGGAAGAACTCGCGCAGGGTGCGGTACAGCTCCTCCCGGTCCAGCAGGCCGGCCCGGTAGCAGTGGTACAGGTACGTGTACCAGGCGTTCGCGTAGAGGAACTGACGGCGCCGCGCGGCCGGGATGCTCTTGTCGTACGTGTCGATGACCTCGGCCAGCGACGGGTCGTCGATCGCCCTCGTCAGCAACTCCCAGTGCATACGCTGCTGGTGCCGCATCGCCTCGCGCCTGAGCGCCGACTCCTCCAGACGCAGTTCCCGCTCGTCCAGACGTGCCCTGGCCAGTCGCCGCTGCCGCGCGGCCGTCAGCACCCCGGCCGCGGCGGAGCCGAACCTCCCCGTGACGTTCTTCCGTGTGACCATGTCAACCCCCGAATCAGGCGACCGCCCGCCGGACGTCGAGTGCGGGTCGGCTGACGGGGGCCGGCGAGCGATGGGCGGTGCTGCCGCCTCCAGGGTGCCGAGCGGCGCTGACCGGCGGGGAGGCGGAGAGGCGGCGCACGGAGGGAAGCGAGGGTCGCACGGTCCGGCGCCATGCAAAACGTCTGCCCATCAAGTGCTGCTAACAATCGTTCACTCCGCGCGGACTGTCCCGGCTCGTATCCTGAACAGGCAATTCCGTACCTGGACGTACGCGCCGCCGCGGACCGGCGTACGCGTGGGTGAGAGAGAGGTCGCACGGTGGGGCAGCGCCCGACGTCGCAGCAGATCCCGGTCGTCGTACTCGCCGGATTCCTCGGTTCCGGGAAGACCACCCTCCTCAACCACCTCCTCCACCGCAGCGGAGGCAGCCGTATCGGCGCCATCGTCAACGACTTCGGCTCCATCGAGATCGACGCGATGGCCGTCGCGGGCGCCCTCGGCGACTCCACCGTGTCCCTCGGCAACGGGTGCCTGTGCTGCGCGGTCGACGTGAGCGAACTCGACGGGTACCTGGAGCGGCTCGCCCGGCCCGAGGCCGGCATCGACGTCATCGTCATCGAGGCCAGCGGCCTCGCCGAACCGCAGGAACTGGTGCGCATGCTGCTCGCCAGCGAACAGCCGGGGGTGGTCTACGGGGGGCTCGTCGAGGTCGTCGACGCCGCCGAGTTCGACGACACGCGCGCCAGGCACCCCGAGATCGACCGGCACCTGGCCCTGGCCGACCTGGTCGTGGTCAACAAGACCGACCGGGCTCCCGACGCCGAGCGCGTCCTCGCCCTGGTGCACTCGCTCGGCGACGGTGCCGCCGTCGTGCCCGCGACCTACGGGCGTGTCGACCCCGCCTTCCTGTACGACTGCCGGCCCAGCGAGGACCGGGTGGGGCAGTTGTCCTTCGACGACCTGCACGACCACTCCGAGGGCGGCGCCCACGCCGGACACCTGCACGCCGCCTACGACACCCTGTCGTTCGTCTCCGACCGCCCGCTCGACCCGCGCCGGCTCATGCGCTTCCTCGACAGCCGGCCCGAGGGGCTCTACCGGATCAAGGGCTACGTCGACTTCGGCCCGTACGACCCGCGGAACCGGTACGCCGTCCACGCCGTGGGACGCTTCCTGCGCTTCTACCCGGAGCCCTGGGCGTCCGCCGACGCCACGGAGGGCGAAGCAGCGCGGGCCGGGGACGCGGGCGGCGTCCACCGCACCCAGCTCGTCCTCATCGGCACCGGCATCAACGCGACGGCCCTCGGCGAGGAACTCGGCGCGTGCCGCCGGGACGCCGACGCCCCACCCGCCGACGAGCACGGCATGTGGGGCGTCCTGCGCTACGTGACCGACGGCGAGGACCCCGACGGCGAAGAGCCCGGGGGAGACGAGCCCCACCGCGCGGAGCCGGACGGGGAAGTCCTCGGCGACGACACCTTCTAGGCCGGACCCGCCACCACCGCCACCGTCTTCGGCAGCGACACGCCCGAGCCGTCGCGACGCGGGTCCATGTCGGGGAGCTGGGCGGGCGTGCCGTTCCGCTGCGCGGCGAGCGCCGGAGTGGCACCCGCCCAGGCGAAGGCCAGGCAGTCCTCGCCCTTCAGGAACCGCTGGCAGCGCACGCCGCCCGTGGCCCGGCCCTTGCGCGGGTACTGGTCGAACGGCGTCAGCTTGGCCGTGGTCTGCACGGAGTCGTCCAGCGTGCCGCGTGATCCGGCGACCGTGAAGACGACCGCCTCGGCGGCCGGGTCCACCGCCGTGAAGGAGATGACCTTGGCGCCGTCGGCGAGCTTGATGCCCGCCACACCGCCCGCCGGACGGCCCTGGGGCCGGACCTGCGCGGCCTGGTAGCGCAGGAGCTGCGCGTCGTCCGTGATGAAGACCAGGTCCTCCTCGCCGGTGCGCAGCTCGACCCCGCCGACGATGCGGTCGCCCTCCTTGAGGGAGATGACCTCCAGCTCGTCCTTGTGGGAGGGGTAGTCGGGCACCACCCGCTTGACGACGCCCTGTTCCGTGCCGAGCGCCAGCCCCGGCGAGGACTCGTCCAGCGTGGTCAGGCAGATGACCTCCTCGTCGTCCTCCAGGGACACGAACTCGGCCAGCGGCGCACCGCCCGCGAGGTTCGGCGCCGGCATGGACTCCGGCAGCTGGGGCAGGTCCACGACGTTCACCCGCAGCAGACGTCCGCCGGACGTCACCACGCCCACCTCGCCGCGCGCCGTGGCCGGCACCGCCGAGACGATCAGGTCGTGCTTGACGCGCTTGGCGCCCTCCTCGGTGACGAGCGGCTCACCGTTCGCGGTGCGGGCCAGCAGTCCCGTCGACGACAGGAGCACCCGGCACGGGTCGTCCGCCACCTGGAGCGGCACCGTGGCGACCGTGGCGCCGCCCGACTCCAGCAGCGTCGTGCGCCGGTCGGTGCCGAACTTCTTCGCCACCGCCGCCAGTTCGGTCGAGACCAGCTTGCGCAGCTCCGCGTCCGAGTCGAGGATCCGGGTCAGCTCCTCGATCTCCGCGTTCAGCCGCTCCTTCTCGGACTCAAGCTCGATGCGGTCGTACTTGGTCAGCCGGCGCAGCGGCGTGTCCAGGATGTACTGCGTCTGGACGTCGCTCAGCGAGAAGCGCTCCATCAGGCGCTGCTTGGCCTGGGCGGAGTTCTCGCTGGAGCGGATGAGCCGGATGACCTCGTCGATGTCGACCAGGGCGGTGAGCAGGCCCTCCACCAGGTGCAGCCGGTCGCGCCTCTTGCCGCGGCGGAACTCGCTGCGGCGCCTGACGACGGTGAAGCGGTGGTCGAGATAGACCTCCAGCAGCTCCTTCAGGCCCAGGGTGAGCGGCTGGCCGTCCACCAGGGCGACGTTGTTGATGCCGAAGGACTCCTCCATGGCCGTCAGCTTGTACAGCTGCTCCAGGACCGCCTCGGGCACGAAGCCGTTCTTGATCTCGATGACCAGGCGCAGACCGTGCTCGCGGTCGGTGAGGTCCTTGACGTCCGCGATGCCCTGGAGCTTCTTGGCGCCGACCAGGTCCTTGATCTTGGAGATGACCTTCTCCGGGCCGACCGCGAAGGGCAGCTCGGTGACGACGAGCCCCTTGCGGCGGGCGGTCACCGTCTCCACGGACACGGTCGCGCGGATCTTGAACGTGCCGCGGCCCGTCTCGTAGGCGTCCCGGATGCCGGGCAGGCCGACGATCCGTCCGCCGGTCGGCAGGTCCGGGCCGGGCACGTGCTTCATCAGCGCGTCCAGATCGGCGTTCGGATGCCGGATCAGGTGCCGGGCCGCCGCGATCACCTCGCGCAGGTTGTGCGGCGGCATGTTGGTGGCCATGCCGACCGCGATGCCCGAGGCGCCGTTGACCAGCAGGTTGGGGAAGGCGGCGGGCAGCGCCACCGGCTCCTGCTCCTGGCCGTCGTAGTTGGGGGCGAAGTCGACGGTGTCCTCGTCGATGGACTCCGTCATCAGGCCGGCGGGCTCGGCCATCCGGCACTCGGTGTACCGCATGGCGGCCGGCGGGTCGTCGTTGCCCAGCGAGCCGAAGTTCCCGTGGCCGTCCACGAGCGGCACCCGCATCGAGAAGGACTGGGCCATGCGCACCAGCGCGTCGTAGATCGACGCGTCGCCGTGCGGGTGCAGCTTGCCCATCACCTCGCCCACGACACGGGCGCACTTCACGTAACCGCGCTCGGGCCGCAGCCCCATCTCGTTCATCTGGTAGACGATGCGGCGGTGCACGGGCTTGAGGCCGTCGCGGGCGTCCGGCAGCGCACGGGAGTAGATGACCGAGTACGCGTACTCGAGGAAGG
This sequence comes from Streptomyces sp. BK208, assembly GCF_004364245.1. Classification (GTDB taxonomy): domain Bacteria; phylum Actinomycetota; class Actinomycetes; order Streptomycetales; family Streptomycetaceae; genus Streptomyces. The sequence continues at coordinate 113,674 of NZ_SOAV01000015.1, forward strand.
AGCCCTGCATCTCGTCGACGACGTCGATGTCGAGGATCTTCTCCTCGTACGGGTCGTCGGGCGGCGGGGTCTTCGTACTACGGCGGGCCATCGCTGCCGGCTCCTTGCTGAAGCGTGAACGGTGATCTGACGCCGTCCATTGTGGACTGCGGCACTGACAGCGACCGACCAGGACCCGTCACGGGCTGCCGGCCCGGCGCTGCCCGCAGGGTACGCCCTCGGCCGGGCCCGCCGTCCGCGGCCGCCCGCAGACCGCGTTGCCGCGCCCGGCCCACCGCGTTTCTCGCTCTCGGCGTACGAGGGCCGGGAACTCCACCGGCGGCCCGCACGCTTGCATACAGTGGCGGGACCGGCGGAATTCCGCAGTTCCGCCCAGTGATTCACCACGTGACGCACCCGGTGCCTCACCCGGTGACTCCAGCAAGGATTCCGCGATCGAAGGGACGTACATGCCCATGGGTCACACGGCCACAGCCCAGGCAGGCTCCGGCGGCCTGACAGCGACCGAGCACCGTCTGGCCAACGGCCTGCGCGTGGTGCTCTCCGAGGACCACCTGACCCCCGTCGCGGCGGTGTGCCTCTGGTACGACGTCGGCTCGCGCCACGAGGTCAAGGGGCGCACCGGCCTGGCTCACCTTTTCGAGCACCTGATGTTCCAGGGCTCCGCACAGGTCAAGGGCAACGGCCACTTCGAGCTGGTGCAGGGCGCCGGCGGCTCGCTCAACGGCACCACCAGCTTCGAGCGGACCAACTACTTCGAGACCATGCCCGCCCACCAGCTGGAGCTCGCCCTCTGGCTGGAGGCCGACCGCATGGGTTCCCTGCTGGCCGCCCTGGACGAGGAGTCCATGGAGAACCAGCGGGACGTCGTCAAGAACGAACGCCGCCAGCGCTACGACAACGTCCCCTACGGCACGGCCTTCGAGAAGCTGACCGCCCTCGCCTACCCCGAGGGCCACCCCTACCACCACACGCCGATCGGTTCCATGGCCGACCTGGACGCGGCGACCCTGGAGGACGCGCGCGCGTTCTTCCGCACCTACTACGCGCCGAACAACGCGGTGCTGTCGGTCGTCGGCGACATCGACCCCGAGCAGACGCTCGCCTGGATCGAGAAGTACTTCGGCTCCATCGCCTCGCACGACGGCAAGCAGCCTCCCCGGGACGGTTCGCTGCCCGACGTCATGGGCGGGCAGCTGCGCGAGGTCGTCGAGGAGGAGGTTCCCGCCCGCGCCCTGATGGCGGCCTACCGCCTGCCGGAGGACGGCACACGCGCGTGCGACGCGGCCGACGTGGCTCTCACCGTCCTGGGCGGCGGCGAGTCGTCCCGTCTCTACAACCGGCTCGTGCGCCGCGACCGCACGGCCGTCGCCGCCGGTTTCGGCCTGCTGCGGCTCGCCGGAGCGCCCTCCCTGGGGTGGCTGGACGTCAAGACGTCCGGCGACGTCGAGGTGCCGGTCATCGAGACCGCCGTCGACGAGGAGCTGGCCCGGTTCGCCGAGGAGGGGCCCACGGCCGAGGAGATGGAGCGCGCCCAGGCCCAGCTGGAGCGCGAGTGGCTGGACCGGCTCGGCACGGTCGCGGGCCGCGCCGACGAACTGTGCCGGTACGCCGTCCTGTTCGGCGACCCGCAGCTCGCCCTCACCGCCGTGCAGCGGGTGCTCGAGGTGACCGCGGAGGAGGTCCAGGAGGTCGCCAAGGCCCGCCTGCGCCCCGACAACCGGGCGGTGCTCGTCTACGAGCCCACCGCCCCCGCCGACGCCGACGCCCACGACGAGAACGAGGAGGCGGACAAGTGACCGAGCTCGCCACCATGGAATTCCACGACCGGCCCCAGGCCGGCGAGCCCAAGCCGTGGGCGTTCCCGGCCCCCGAGCGCGGCAGCCTGGACAATGGCCTCACCGTGCTGCGCTGCCACCGCCCCGGCCAGCAGGTCGTCGCCGTCGAGGTGCTCCTCGACGCGCCCCTGGAGGCCGAGCCGTCCGGTCTCGACGGCGTCGCCACCATCATGGCGCGCGCCTTCTCCGAGGGCACCGACAAGCACTCCGCCGAGGACTTCGCCGCCGAGCTGGAGCGCTGCGGCGCCACCCTGGACGCGCACGCCGACCACCCCGGCGTCCGGCTGAGCCTCGAGGTTCCCGCCTCGCGCCTCGCCAAGGCCCTCGGGCTGCTCGCCGACGCCCTCAGGGCGCCCGCCTTCGCCGACGGCGAGGTCGAACGGCTGGTGCGCAACCGGCTCGACGAGATCCCACACGAGCTGGCCAACCCCGCCCGGCGCGCCGCCAAGGAGCTCTCCAAGGAGCTGTTCCCGGCCGCCTCGCGCATGTCGCGGCCGCGCCAGGGCACCGAGGAGACCGTCGCCGCCGTCGACTCGGCGGCCGTACGCGCCTTCTACGAGCGGCACGTCCGCCCGGCGACGGCCACCGCCGTGGTCGTCGGCGACCTCACCGGAGTGGACCTCGACGTGCTGCTCGGCGACACCCTGGGCGCCTGGACCGGTTCGGCCGCAGAGCCGCGCCCCGTGCCCCCGGTGACCGCCGACGACCGCGGCCGGGTCGTCATCGTCGACCGTCCCGGCGCCGTCCAGACGCAGCTGCTGATCGGCCGTACCGGCGCCGACCGGCACGACCGCGTGTGGCCCGCGCAGGTGCTCGGCACCTACTGCCTCGGCGGCACCCTCACCTCCCGTCTGGACCGCGTTTTGCGCGAGGAGAAGGGCTACACCTACGGCGTCCGGGCGTTCGGCCAGGTCCTGCGTTCCGCGCCGGACGGCACGGGCGCCTCGATGCTCGCCATCAGCGGCTCCATCGACACGCCCAACACCGGCCCGGCCCTGGAGGACCTGTGGACGGTGCTGCGCAAGCTCGCCGCTGAGGGGCTCACCGATGCCGAGCGCGACGTGGCCGTGCAGAACCTCGTCGGCGTGGCGCCGCTGAAGTACGAGACCGCGGCGGCCGTGGCGAGCACCCTGGCCGACCAGGTGGAGCAGCACCTGCCCGACGACTTCCAGGCGACGCTCTACCGTCAACTCGCCGCCACGGGCACCGTGGAGGCCACGGCGGCGGTCGTGAACGCGTTCCCCGTGGACCGCCTCGTGACGGTCCTCGTCGGCGACGCGGCGCAGATCAAGGAGCCCGTCGAGGCCCTCGGCATCGGTGAAGTCACCGTGGTGGCGGCCGAGTAGCGGCACACGCGTGCGGCGGCCCTGGTGACCGGAGTGTCACCAGGGCCGCCGTTTGTCCGGATTGGGGGAGTGATCACCGTCTGCCCTGTGGCGTGCACTACAAAATCCCTGTTGCGTTTGAGAATTGAACACAGCCGCGTTTAGCGTCGTCCGGGCTGTTCGTCAGGCAGTGCGCCGCACCCGCGGCACCGGACAGTCATCGCCGAGTCCCCGTACGGCGCGAGCCAGGGGAGCCGGGGACCCATCGCAGTCCCTGGGGTGAATCGGACGCCCGCGCCCACGGCGAGGGGGTCCGTAGGAGACCTTCCTGCTCCGAACCCGTCAGCTAACCCGGTAGGCGAGAGGGAAGGAAAGGACAAGCCTCTACATGGCGTTCACGCGCGCCACCGGGAAGCACCGTCGTCCTGGACGGGTGCACCGCACCACCGCCCGCGCCGCGGGGGTCGCGGCCCTCGCCACCACCGGTGTCGTCGGCACCCTCGCCGCTCCGGCGCTCGCCGCGGAGCCCGCGGTGGAACAGAGCGGCCTCACCCCGGTCGTCACCATCGGCGGTTCCGTGGCCGACGAGATCGACGCCCAGGCCGTCGCCCAGAGGCAGGCGGCCGTGGACGCCGCCGCCCGCGAGGCGGCCCAGGAGGCGGCCCGCGAGCGGGCGGCCGAGGCGGCCAAGGAAGCCCGAGAGGCCAAGGAGCGCGCCGCGCGCGAGGCGGAGCGCAAGCGCCTCAACACCTTCGTCGCGCCGATCACCGCCTCCTACGTCTCCACCGCCTACCAGGCCGGCAGTTCCCTGTGGTCCTCCGGCAGTCACACCGGCATCGACTTCCACGCCTCCAGCGGCACCTCCGTGCACGCGGTCGGCGTCGGCACCGTCGTCGAGGCCGGCTGGGGCGGCGCCTACGGCAACCAGGTCGTGATCAAGATGCACGACGGCACGTACACGCAGTACGGACACCTGTCGTCGATCGGCGTCTCGGTCGGCCAGTCGGTCGACGCCGGTCAGCAGATCGGCCTCTCCGGTGCCACCGGCAACGTCACCGGGCCCCACCTGCACTTCGAGGCCCGTACGAGCCCCGAATACGGCTCGGACATGGACCCCGTCGCCTATCTCCGTTCCCACGGTGTGAACGTCTGACGGCGGCACCCCCAGAAAGCCCCGGCTTCCCGAGCCGGGGCTTTTCGCATTTAATAACGCTTGATTGGCCGGTGGTTGCGCAACGCGCGTCAATCGTCGACGCTTCACGGGGGTCGAAGGGGAGGTCGGTCATGCGTATTCCGGCGCATTCGGTGTGCACGGCGATCCGGGACGACATCGTCTCCGGCGTACACGGCCGCGGGAGCCGGCTCACCGAGGAACTCCTCGCCGGCCGTTACGGGGTCTCCCGCGTGCCCGTCCGCGAGGCGCTGCGCACGCTGGAGGCCGAGGGCTTCGTGGTGACCCGGCGGCACGCGGGCGCGTGCGTCGCGGAACCGACCGAGCGGGAGGCCGCCGACCTGCTGGAGGCGCGCTCGCTCCTGGAGCCGCTCGGCGCCTCCCGGGCCGCCCGGCGGCGCACCGACGCCCACCTCAAGGTGCTGCGCGGCCTGGTCAGGCTGGGCCAGGAGCGGGCCAGGCAGGGCACCGGCGACGACCTGCGCTCCCTGGGCGGCTGGTTCCACGAGACTCTCTCCCAGGCGGCCGGCAGCCCTTCCCTGACGGCGCTGCTCACCCAGCTCCGCCACAAGATCGCCTGGATGTACGTCGTGGAGGCCCCCGCCGGGCCGGTGGAGTACTGGGCGGAGCACGGCGCGATCGCCGACGCGGTGGCCCGGGGCGACGGCGAACGCGCGCGGGCGCTCATGACCCTGCACGTCGAGCGGTCGGCGTCCGCGCACCGCCTGCGATTCGCTTCCGGCGACGGACGGACGGGGCCGGTGAGGAATGCGCAACATTCCGTAAACACGGCGATCTCGCGACGGTAACACGGGTGCCGTACACAAAAGGGTGGCTGATTCTCGGCCGTTCTTTTTCCGCTGCCTCGTAAATGTGCGGCGGGCGTGAATACGTGCCGGTCCGGGTCGGCCGGGAAAAGGCGAAAGGCCCGGCCGGTGGTCCGGCGGGCCTTTCGGTGCTGCTGTTCGTGCTGCTGTCCCGTGCCGCTGTCCGTCAGACGGTCTCGGGAAGCTCCTCGAGCCCCTCGGCGACCAGCTTCGCCAGCCGCTCCAGGGCGGCCTCGGCGCCCTCGGCGTCGGAGGCGAGGATGATCTCCTCGCCGCCCTGGGCGCCGAGGCCGAGGACGGCCAGCATGGAGGCCGCGTTGACGGGGGACCCGTCGGCCTTGGCGATCGTCACCGGGACGCCTGTGGCCGTGGCGGCTCGGACGAAGATGGAGGCGGGGCGGGCGTGGAGGCCCTCGGCCCAGCCGACGTTGACGCGGCGCTCAGCCATGTGATGCTGCCCTTCGGTGTTCAGAGGCGTTGGAGTTGTCTAGACCATATTGTCTAGACCAGTTTCCCACATCGTGAAGCAAGCCGGGACGACCGCTGCGCCGTCCCGTCCGGTCGTCGGACCGCGGCCTCGGTCCGAGTCTCCGTCCTCCACAGACTGCCCCGCGCCGTTGTCGTACGCGAGCCGTAGTCTGGGGCCCATGCAGACCTCGTCGGACCGGCACGAGTACCCCGCCCACTGGGAAGCCGACGTGGTGCTGCGCGACGGCGGCACCGCGCGCGTCCGCCCCATCACCGTTGATGACGCCGAGCGCCTGGTCAGCTTCTACGAGCAGGTCTCCGACGAGTCGAAGTACTACCGCTTCTTCGCGCCGTACCCTCGCCTGTCCGCCAAGGACGTCCACCGCTTCACGCACCACGACTTTGTGGACCGGGTGGGACTCGCGGCCACCGTCGGCGGCGAGTTCATCGCCACCGTACGCTACGACCGGATCGGCGCCGGCGGAACGCCCGCCCCCGCACCGGCCGACGAGGCCGAGGTCGCCTTCCTCGTCCAGGACGCCCACCAGGGGCGCGGCGTCGCCTCGGCCCTCCTGGAGCACATCGCCGCCGTGGCCCGCGAGCGCGGCATCCGCCGCTTCGCCGCCGAGGTGCTGCCCGCCAACAACAAGATGATCAAAGTCTTCATGGACGCCGGGTACACCCAGAAGCGGAGCTTCGAGGACGGCGTGGTCCGCCTGGAATTCGATCTCGAACCCACCGACCGCTCGCTCGCCGTGCAGTACGCGCGCGAGCACCGCGCGGAGGCCCGGTCCGTCCAGCGGCTGCTGCAGCCCGGCTCGGTCGCGGTCGTCGGCGCCGGCCGCTCCCCGGGCGGCGTCGGCCGCAGCATCCTCGGCAACATCCGGGACGCGGGCTACACGGGCCGCCTGTACGCCGTGAACAGGGCCTTCCCCGAGGACCGGAAGGAGCTCGACGGGGTCCCGGCGTGCCGCTCCGTGCGCGACATCGACGGGCCCGTCGACCTCGCCGTCGTCACCGTGCCCGCCGAGCGCGTCCCCGACGCCGTCGCCGACTGCGGCGAGCACGGCGTGCAGGGGCTCGTGGTGATCTCCGCCGGGTACGCCGACAGCGGTCCCGAGGGACGCGAGCGGCAGCGCGCCCTCGTGCGGCAGGCGCGCTCGTACGGTATGCGGATCATCGGCCCCAACGCCTTCGGGATCATCAACACCTCCCCGGGCGTGCGGCTCAACGCCTCCCTCGCCCCGGAGATGCCGCGCCCCGGCCGGATCGGCCTGTTCGCCCAGTCCGGCGCCATCGGCATCGCCCTGCTCTCCCGGCTGCACCGGCGCGGCGGCGGGGTCACCGGCCACACCGGCGTCTCCACCTTCGTCTCCTCCGGCAACCGCGCCGACGTCTCCGGCAACGACGTCCTCCAGTACTGGTACGACGACCCCGAGACCGACGTCGCGCTGATGTACCTGGAGTCCATCGGCAACCCGCGCAAGTTCACCCGCCTGGCCCGGCGGACCGCGGCCGCCAAACCCCTGGTCGTGGTGCAGGGCGCCCGGCACGGCGGGGTGGCGCCGCAGGGACACGCCGTCCGGGCGACGCGGCTGCCGCACGCGACGGTCTCCGCGCTGCTGCGGCAGGCCGGCGTGATCCGCGTCGACACCATCACCGACCTGGTCGACGCGGGACTGCTGCTCGCCCGCCAGCCGCTGCCCGCCGGACCGAGGGTGGCCATCCTGGGCAACTCGGAGTCCCTGGGACTGCTCACCTACGACGCGTGCCTCTCCGAAGGACTGCGCCCGCACCCCCCGCTGGACCTGACGACGGCCGCCTCCGCCGACGACTTCCACGCGGCCCTGTCCCGGGCCCTGGCCGACGACACGTGCGACGCGGTCGTCGTCACCGCCATCCCGACGGTGGGGGAGGGGGCGGCCGGGGACGCCGCGCTGGCGGAGGCCCTGCGCTCGGCGGCGGCCGCGGTCCCCACCAAGCCCGTCCTCGTGGTCCACGTCGAACTGGGCGGCCTGGCGGAGGCCCTGTCGGCGGCGGCGAGCACCGCCCCGCAGGCCGCCCCGGGACCCGCCGAGGAGGCCGCGCCCGCCGCCCCGGCCCAGCAGCGGCCCGCCGTCCGCGCCCCGGAGGGTGCCCACCTCATCCCCGCCTACCCCGCCGCCGAGCGCGCCGTCCGCGCCCTCGGCCAGGCCGTCGCCTACGCCCAGTGGCGACGCGAGGCCGCCGACCCCGGCAAGGTGCCCGAGTACGAGGACATCGACGAGAAGGGCGCCGCCGGGCAGATCGCGGGCCTCCTCGCCCGCGGACAGGGGCTCACCCTCGGCGCCGAGGAGACCTGTGAGCTGCTCGGCAGGTACGGCGTCCACGTCCACCGCGCGCTGCCCGCCCCCACCCCCGACGAGGCCGTGACCGCCGCGCGGACCCTCGGCTACCCCGTCGCCCTCAAGGCCACCGCCCCCCACCTGCGGCACCGCGCCGACCTGGGCGGCGTACGCCTCGACCTCGCCGACGAGGAGCAACTGCGGCGGGCCTACGCCGAGTTGTCCGAGCTGTTCGGCAAGCCCGAGGAGCTGCGCCCGGTGGTCCAGGGCATGGCCCCGCGCGGCGTCGACACCGTCGTACGGGCGGTCATCGACCCGGCGGCGGGAGCGGTGCTCTCCTTCGGGCTCGCCGGCGCCGCCACGCAGCTGCTCGGCGACATGGCGCACCGGCTGATCCCGGTCACCGACCGGGACGCCACCTCGCTCATCCGCTCGGTGCGCACGGCACCCCTCCTCTTCGGCTGGCGCGGCTCGGCCCCCGTCGACGCGGCGGCCCTGGAGGAGCTGCTGCTGCGGGTCTCCCGGCTGGTCGACGACCACCCGGAGGTCGTCGCCGTCACCCTGGAACCGGTCGTGGTCGCCCCGCAGGGCCTGAGCGTCCTCGGCGCCTCCGTCCGCCTCGCGCCCCCTCCCGCCCGCGACGACCTGGGCCCGCGCACCCTGCCGGCCTACTGACCCGCCGGGACCCGGCGACGGCCCGCCGCGGCGCGGCGACGGCCCGAGCAGGACCCGGGTGACCTCCCGGGCGCGGCCGGGCGTGGGCCCGTGCACGTCCCCGAGCACGGCCCGCGCTCGGCCCGGGACGGGTACCGCGGGAGCGTCCCTCGCAGTCAGTGGGTCCCCGTAGGATGGACGGCATGGCCAAGACCAGTACGACGACCCAGGGGCTGCGAGCGGCGATCGAGCGCAGCGGCTACTACCCGGCCCTCGTGGCCGAGGCGGTGGAGGCCGCCGTGGGCGGCGAGCCCGTGCGGTCGTACCTGGTCCACCAGGAGACGACGTTCGACCAGAACGAGGTGCGCCGGCACGTGACCGTGCTGGTCCTGACCGGCAACCGCTTCATCGTCAGCCACACCGACGAGCAGGCCGCCGACGACACCTCCCCGACGCCGTACGCCACGACGTCCACGGAGTCCGTCAAGCTCGGCCGGATCTCGTCCATCGTCGTCAGCCGCGTCGTCGCCAACCCGGAGCAGTACAAGCCGGGCACGCTGCCCCGCGAGATCGTGCTGACCATCGGCTGGGGCGCCGTCTCCCGCCTCGACCTGGAGCCCGCCGCCTGCGGCGACCCCAACTGCGAGGCCGACCACGGCTACACGGGCAGCTCGACGGCCGACGACCTGAGCCTGCGCGTCAGCGAGGCCGGCGACGGACCCGAGACGGTGCGCCAGGCGCTCGCCTTCGCCCAGGCCCTGTCCGAGGCGACCGCCGACTCCGCCCGCTGATGGTGCAGCACACCGCCTGGGACACCCACCCGGAACCGCTCCCCGTCGACTCCGCCCCCGTACCCGAGTACGGCACGGGCTCCCTCGCCGACCTGCTGCCCACCCTGGCCGCCGGCCTCGGCGTCCCCGGCATGACCGCGGGCATCACCGAGCTGACCCCGGCCGACCGCAACTGCGTCTTCCTGATCGACGGCCTCGGCTGGGAGCAGCTGCGCGCCCACCCGGACCACGCCCCCTTCCTCAGCTCGCTGCTGGACAGCTCGCGCGGCGGCACCGGGCGCCCCATCACGGCCGGCTACCCGGCGACCACCGCCACCTCCCTCGCCTCCGTCGGCACCGGACTGCCGCCGGGCGCCCACGGCCTGCCCGGCTACACGGTGCGCGATCCCGCCACCGGCGCGCTGATGAACCAGTTGCGCTGGCAGCCGTGGACCGCGCCCGGCCCCTGGCAGCCGTACCCGACCGTCTTCGGCCTCGCCCACGAGGCGGGTGTGCACGCCGCCCAGGTCTCCTCCCCGGCCTTCGCCAACACCCCGCTGACCAAGGTCGCGCTCAGCGGCGGCGAGTTCCACGGGCGCCTGTCCGGCGAGGACCGGATGGACTGCGCCGCCGAGCAGCTGGCCCGCGCCGACCGCGCCCTCGTCTACACCTACTACGCCGAGGTCGACGGCGCCGGCCACCGCTTCGGCGTCGACTCCGACACCTGGCGCGGCCGGCTCGGGCACGTCGACCGGCTCGTCCAGCGCCTCGCCGAGCAGCTGCCGCCGCGCAGCGCCCTGTACGTCACCGCCGACCACGGCATGATCGACGTGCCGTTCGACGAGGACCACCGCATCGACTTCGACGAGGACTGGGAGCTGAAGGCGGGCGTCGCCCTCCTCGGCGGCGAGGGCCGCGCCCGGCACGTCTACGCCGTCCCGGGCGCGCACAACGACGTGCTGACCTGCTGGCGCGAGGTGCTCGGCGAGCAGTTCTGGGTCGCCTCGCGGGACGAGGCGGTCGCGGCGGGCTGGTTCGGCCCCCGCATCGACGACCGGGTGTACGAGCGCATCGGCGACGTGGTCGCCGCCGCGCGCGACGACGTCCTGCTCATCGCCTCCGAGCGGGAGCCCAAGGAGTCGGCGATGGTCGGCAACCACGGCTCGATGACCCCCGCCGAACAGCTCGTCCCGCTGCTCGAAGTACGCTCCTGACCCGCAAGCCCCCTCCGCCGAAAGGTGCCCGACCCCTCATGCCCGAGCTGGTGTTCTTCTCCGGAACGATGGACTGCGGGAAGTCGACACTGGCTCTCCAGATCGAGCACAACCGCTCGGCGCGCGGCCTGGTCGGGATGATCTTCACCCGCGACGACCGCGCCGGCGAGGGCAAGCTCTCCTCCCGCCTCGGCCTGGTCACCGACGCGGTCGAGGTCGGGGACGGCCAGGACCTGTACGCCCACATCGTCGATCACCTCTCGCAGGGCGGCCGGGTGGACTACGTGATCGCCGACGAGGCGCAGTTCCTCGCGCCGGAGCAGATCGACCAGCTCGCGCGCGTGGTGGACGACCTCGACGTCGACGTGTACGCCTTCGGCATCACCACCGACTTCCGCTCCAAGCTCTTCCCCGGCTCCCAGCGCCTGGTGGAACTGGCCGACCGGGTCGAGGTGCTCCAGGTCGAGGCCCTGTGCTGGTGCGGCGCCCGCGCCACGCACAACGCCCGGACCGTGGGCGGCGTGATGGTCGTCGAGGGCGCCCAGGTGGTCGTCGGCGACGTCGCCCAGTCCCCCGACGAGATCGGTTACGAGGTGCTGTGCCGACGTCACCACCGCCGCCGTACGACCGCCGCGACGGCCCGCGCGGCGGCGCTGTCGCCGGACGTGCTGCCGGTGTCGTCCGGCTGAGGCCCGCCTGCCGCACCGGCCGTGGCCGCCCGGCTCACCGGTCGCCGTGCAGCAGCGTGAACCGCGCCCCCTCCGGGTCCGCCACCGTCGCCGCCCGGCCGTGGGGCGTGTCCCGGGCCGGGGTGAGGACGTGCCCGCCCAGGTCGACGAGCCGCGCGACGGACGCGTCCGTGTCGGCCACCTCGAAGTACGTCATCCAGTGCGGCCCCCGGTCGCGCGGCAGGGTGTCCCCGACGCCGTGGACACCGGCGACGGGGTGGCCGCCCAGGCGCAGGGTGACGTGGTCGCGGCCGGTGGAGCGCTCGGGGACCGGTTCGAAGCCGAACACCGTCTCGTAGAACGTGGCGACGCTCGCCGTCTCGTAGGTCAGCAACTCGTTCCACGTCGGCGTGCCGGGCACACCGGTGACGGCCGCGCCCAGGTGGGCGGCCGCCTGCCAGATGCCGAAGACGGCGCCCGACGGGTCGGAGCAGAGGGCCAGGCGGCCCGCCTCACCCGCGTCGAGCGGGCCGACGCCGACCGTGCCGCCGCACAGGCGCACCGTCGCGGCCGTCCGGTCGACGTCGTCGGAGGCGAAGTACGGGGTCCAGGCGGTGGGCAGTTGCCGGTCCGGGGGCAGCTGCCCGATGCCGGCCACCTCCCGCCCGTCGAGCAGGGCCCGCGCGTACGGGCCCAGTTGCTGGGGACCCGGCCGGAACTCCCAGCCGAACAGGGCTCCGTAGAAGTCGTGGGTGGCCGCGGGTCCGTGCACCATCAGACTCACCCAGCAGGGTGTGCCGGGCGCGCGCCGGGCGTTCGTCTCGCCGGTCCGGCCGTCCGATCCCCGTGCGTCGGTCATCGTCACCCTCTTCTCGACCCTTCGCGGGCCGTGCGTCCGCTTCCGCTCCGACGGGCTCGCGCGGCCTGCGCACCGAGGCCGGCACCGGATCCGGTGCGGGGCTTCGGGCATGTTCGCGCGTGTGAGGGCAGCCCGCCCTGCCCGGGCAGTACAGCATGTGCCCGAACCCGTACGCCTCGTGACCGGTACTGTCCGGCGGGCAGAGTAGCCGGACATCGACGCCTCGGCCACTCGGTAGGCCAGGATGGAGCCATGAACGCCATCATCTCCGCATCCGAACTCGCCGACGAACTGGCGGACGCGCACCCGCCGGTCCTGCTCGACGTCCGCTGGCAGCTGAGCACGGCGAAGGCGGCCGGCGCCCCGACGTTCGACGGCCGGGCCGCGTACGCGGCCGGGCACCTCCCCGGTGCCGTCTTCGTGGACCTGGACAGGGAACTCGCCTCCGCGCCCGGCGCGGGCGGGCGGCACCCACTGCCCGATCTCGGGGAGTTCGGCGACGCGATGCGCCGGGCGGGTGTGTCGCGGGCGCGGCCGGTCGTCGTCTACGACGGCGGACAGGGGTGGGCGGCGGCGCGGGCCTGGTGGCTGCTGCACTGGACGGGTCACCCGAACGTGCGGGTCCTCGACGGCGGGTTGCCGTCCTGGCGGGCGCCGCTGTCGACGGACGTGCCGGCTCCGGCACCGGGCGACTTCGCGCCGGCGCCGGGCGCGGCGGGACTGCTGGACGCGGACGGGGCCGCGGCGCTGGCCCGGTCCGGGGTGCTGTTCGACGCCCGCGCGGGGGAGCGCTACCGGGGCGAGGTCGAGCCGATCGATCCGGTCGGCGGACACATCCCGGGCGCCGTGTCCGCGCCCACGTCCGACAACGTGGCTCCCGACGGCCGCTTCCTGCCCGCCGAGGAACTACGGGCGCGGTTCAAGACCCTGGGCGCCACGGAGGACGGCGCGGTCGGCGTGTACTGCGGTTCGGGCGTGTCGGGTGCCCACGAGGTGCTCGCCCTGGCGGTGGCCGGTATTCCGGCGGCGCTGTACGTGGGCTCGTGGTCCGAGTGGTCCTCGGACCCGGGCCGGCCGGTCGCGGTGGGTCCCGACCCGCAGTAGGACAGCGCCCGGCGGTCGCGGTCAAGGCGTGACGCTGAAGGGGGCGGGGGCCGCGCCCGCACGGGCGCGGCCCCCGCCCCCTTCACTCACCTCGGGCGGGGCCCGGTCACTCCTGCTTCTTGCGCCGTGTCCCGAAGACGATCTCGTCCCAGCTCGGCACCGCCGCGCGGCGGCCCGGGCGGACGCCGTCGGCCTCGGCCTGGCGGTCGGTGGAACCGGTGAGGCGGTCGCGGTGGCTGGCCACCGACCGCGGCATGAGCACGTCCGCGTAGGCGGACCCGGCCGACGCCGCGGGCGCCGGAGGCTCCTCCACCTCGGGTTCCTCGACGGGCTCCTCGACCGGGTCGGGAGCGCGCTCGGGCACCACCAGGTCGCCACGGAAGCTCGGTACGGCCTCCAGCAGGCTGGTGAGCGAGTCGCGTTCACGCTCGGCCGAGGCGGTGATCACGGTGTCGTCGGCCGGCTCGGCCGGCGGCGGGGGCAGACTCGGCCGCTCGCGCTGCTCCCGGTCGAGGGTGCGGTCCAGCGGCCGGTCGCGCGGCAGTCTGGCGATGCGCGGCACGAACGGGAAGCTGGGCTCGGCCGCGGCGAGGTCGTCGGACTCGCCGATCAGCGCGCGTGCCTCCGCGTCGACGGCCTGCACGAGCCGCCGGGGCGGGTCGTACGTCCAGCTCGCCGAGTGCGGTTCGCCCGCGACCAGGTAGACCAGCAGCACTTCCCAGGTGCCGTCGTCGCGGCGCCAGGAGTCCCACTGGACGGTGTCCTTGTCGGCGCCGCGCAGCAGCAGCCGCTCCTGGACGGCCTCGCCGAGGGGTGGTCCGGAGTTCTCGCCGGGACGGCGGACGGGGGTCTTGCGAGCCCGCTCCGCCATGAAGGCGCGCTCGGCCAGCACGGGACCCTCGAAACGCCGTACGCGATCGACGGGGATGCCGGCCATCTGGGCGACCTCTTCGGCGGTCGCGCCGGCTCGTATACGTGCCTGGATGTCGCGGGGGCGGAGATGACTCTCCACCTCGATCTCGATCTGGCCGAGGCGGGGACGGTCGCCGCGCACGGCGGCCCGGAGTCGCTCGTCGATCGGAAGCGTGTACTCCGTGCTGTCCGCAGCCTTCAGCACCAGCCGTGTGCCGTCATTCGAGACGGCCACGACACGCAGTTCGGGCATGGGGACCTCCCGGGTGGTGCCTGCCGACGTCACGTGCGTCGCTGCTTCCGCTCTGTCGAGTGTGGCCTGCCCGGGTGCAGGCTGCCACAACCTTGCCGAGTTGCCCGGCGTGTCGGGCGCGGGCCCTGGATCGCCGTTATGGCACGGTTACCTATTCGCAACGCTGAGTGACCAACTCCGTCACCCTGTGCAACTAGCCCCCTCCCGGCGGTCCTTCGAGGGGCCGGGCCCCCGTCGGGAGTCCGGCTCCAGGGCTCGCAACAGTACTCCATTCGGGCCACGTGCGTGGATTGGCGCGCCGTCCGACTTCCGTCAAGAGGTGACGCCCGGCCGTCGCCGGCGCGGATCCCGCGATCTTGAACGTGGCGTACTTCACGCAATCACCAGAAACGGAACTAATGGTTTCGGTCGCGCGTCCCTTTCTCGTGCAGTTGATCGCTCCCGTAGGGGAAAGGAAGGCAAGGTCCGAGGATGCGTGAAAGGTCCGATGGCGCAGGTGAGGCGGACGTGGGTTCGAAGGGGGAGTCCAAGCGGATCGACCTGAGCGTGCCCCAGGTGGCGGGCAGTGCCCTGGCAGCGGTGGTGGCCGCCAAACTCGCCTCCTCCTTCGGCGTCTACGGCACGATCGTCGGCGCCGGTCTGATCAGTGTCGTCGCCACCTGCGGCGGTTCGGTGCTCCAGCACTTCTTCAAGCGCACCGGGGAGCAGATCCGGGTGAAGCGCACCGTCGCCACGGTGCGGACCGCGGGGCGTGCCGTCTCGGTCTCCGACGCGGCGCCGACCTCACCCTCGACCTCGGCCTCGACCCCGACCTCGGCCTCGGGCCCGGGTGCCGGGCCGGAGCCGGGGCCCGGCGGCGGGTTCACCGCGGGCACCGTCTACCGCGCCCGGGTCAAGAGCTGGCGGCGCCCGCTGGTCGCGGCCGCCCTCGTCTTCGGCGTGACCATGGCCGGGATCACCGCGTACGAGGTCGCCTCCGGCCAGAGCCTGAGCGGCGGCCACAGCACCACCGTGACAAGCGCCTTCACCGGTCACAACGAGTCCGCGGCGGATTCGGGCGGTTCCGGCGACTCGGACGACGCGCCGGACGGCCGAGGTTCGGAGGGTCCCCGTGACACGGGTGACCCGAAGGACTCCGGTTCCGGCAACGACGCCCCCGCCTCCACCCCCTCCGGCAGCGCGGACGGCGGCGCCGCGGAGAGCGGCGGTACGGAGAACGGCGGCACGGGTTCCGGTCCCGCGCCCACCCCGGACGCCACCGGCGACGAGGACGCCGGTGACTCCGCGACCCCGGACCCGGGCGCGTCGGCTACGGCCCCAGCACCCGGCGCAAGTAGTCGTTCAGGAACAGACGCTCCGGGTCAAGACGGTCCCGCAGTGCCGTGAACTCGCCGAAGCGGGGGTACACCCGGGAGAAGTACTCGGCGTCCCGGGTGTGGACCTTGCCCCAGTGCGGCCGGCCCTCGTACGCCGTGAAGATGCGTTCCGCGGCGGTGAAGTACGCCTGGTAGGGCGTGCCCCGGAACATGTGCACGGCGATGTACGCGCTGTCGCGCCCCGATGCGGTGGACAGCGTGATGTCGTCGGCCGGCGCCGTGCGCACCTCGACCGGGAAGCTGATCCGCAGCCGCGACCGGTCGACCATCGCCCTCAACTCGCGCAGCGCCTCGACGACGGCCTCGCGCGGGACGGCGTACTCCATCTCCACGAACCGCACCCGGCGCGGGGAGGTGAAGACCTTGTACGGCGTGTCCGTGTAGGTCCGTGCGGAGAGTGCCCTGCTGGAGACCCGGGCGATCGCCGGGACGGTGGCGGGCGCCGCGCGGCCGACCCAGTTCACCGCCTGGAAGAGGCCGTTGGACAGGAACTCGTCGTCCAGCCAGCCCTGCAACCGGCCCACCGGCTGCTCCGGGCCGGCGCTGCGGTTGTTGCGCTTGGTGTTGGTGCTGCCGGTGTGCGGGAACCAGTAGAACTCGAAGTGCTCGTTCTCCGACCACAGCTCGTCGAAGTCGGCCAGGACCCGGTCGAGCGGCATCGGTTCCTCGCGGGCCGTGAGCAGGAAGACCGGCTCGACGGCGAAGGTGATCGCGGTGACGACGCCGAGCGCGCCGAGGCCGATCCGGGCGGCGGCGAACACGTCGGGGTTCTCGTCCGCGGAGCAGGTCAGCACCGAGCCGTCCGCCGTGACCAGCTCGAGAGCGCGGATCTGGGCGGCGATCGAGGCGGAGTCCCGGCCCGTTCCGTGGGTGCCGGTGCTGGTGGCCCCGGACACCGTCTGCTCCATGATGTCGCCCATGTTCGTCAGCGACAGGCCCTCCCGCGCGAGTGCCAGGTTGAGCCTCTTGAGCGGGGTGCCCGCCTCGACCGTGACCGTCATGGCGTCGCGATCGATGCCGCGGATGCCCGTCAGCAGGTGAGGGCGGATCAGTACGCCGTCCGTCGCGGCTATCGACGTGAAGGAGTGCCCGGTGCCGACCGGCTTGACCCGCAGCCCGTCCTCGGCCGCCCTGCGGACGGCGCCGGCCAGTTCGTCGACGGAGGCGGGAGCGACCTCCCGCGCGGGGCGCGCGGAGACGTTGCCGCCCCAGTTACGCCAGGTGCCGTTCCGGCCGCCCGGCCTTCCGCTCTTCCTGCCGTTCGCCGTGCGTGTGCTGCTCAACGGTCCCTCCCCGACGCGGTTCCGGCCGCTTGAGCCGGCGGTACCCGAGGAAACCGACCGCGACCGCGACGACCCCGGCCACCGCCGGAACCCCGTACCCGGCACGCGCCCCGGAAGCGTCGATCACCCAGCCACCCGCGGAGGAGCCGAGCGCGACCCCGACCGCGAGTCCGGTACTCACCCAGGTCATGCCCTCGGTGAGCTGCGTGCGTGGTACGTGCTCTTCGATGAGGGACATCGTCGTGATCATCGTGGGAGCGATGGACAGACCCGCAACGAACAGCGCCGCGGCCAGAAGCGGCAAGTTTCCGACCAGTAGGAGGGGGATCATACTCACGGCCATCGCACACACGCCCAGGAGCCAGCGGCGCTCGGGCGGTCCGGCGAAGCGCAGCAGCCCGAAGACCATGGCCGCCGTGCACGATCCGGCCGCGTAGAGGGCGAGGACGAGGCTGGCGGCGGCCTTGTGCCCCTCCTCCTCGGCGAACGCGACGGTGACCACGTCGATGGCCCCGAAGATCGTCCCCGTGGCCGCGAACGTGCCGACCAGGACCTGGAGGCCCCGCGAGCGCAGCGCGGTGCCGCCGCCCTTGTGCTCGCGCGGGTGCGGCTCCGGCTCGGTGGCGCGCTGCGAGGTCAGCCAGAAGACGCCGGTCGCGAGAAAGCAGGCGGCGAGCAGCGGACCGGCCTCCGGGAACCAGGCGGTGGACAGGCCGATGGAGATGATCGGGCCGAAGATGAAGCAGACCTCGTCCACCACGGACTCGAAGGAGTACGCGGTGTGCAGCTGCGGCGTGCCCCGGTACAGGGCCGCCCAGCGGGCCCTGACCATCGCGCCGAGGCTCGGCACGCAGCCGATGCCGGCGCAGGCGACGAACAGCACCCAGTCCGGCCACCCGTAGTGTGCGGCCGGCAGCAGCACCGCCGCCGCGGTCAGCGACACCAGGGTCGCCGGGCGCAGCACCCGGCGCTGCCCGTACCGGTCCACCAGGCGGGAGACCTGAGGTCCGGCCACGGCGGCGGCGAGCGCGATGGTGGCCGACAGCGCGCCGGCCAGTCCGTACCGGCCGGTGAGCTGCGAGATCATCGTCACCACGCCGATGCCCATCATCGACAGCGGCATCCGGCCGAGGAGGCCGGCGGCGGAGAAGCCCTTGGTGCCGGGCGCGGCGAACAGGGCGCGGTAGGGACTGGCCAACGAGGTCTCCGGAAGCGGCTCAGTGACTGCTGGGTGGCGGGTGCGTAAGGTGTGAACGCGGCTGATACAGATTACTCGCCCCCGCGTTCGGAAACACCCCCTCGGACCTGGCGAAACACACGGGCGGTACCCCGTCGTTTCCTCGCCGTCAGTGGCGGGTGGCAGGATCTACACATGCCAGACGTGCTCGATGCCAGCCCCTACGACGCCCTGCTCCTGCTCTCGTTCGGCGGCCCGGAGGGCCCGGACGACGTGGTCCCGTTCCTGGAGAACGTGACCCGGGGTCGCGGCATCCCCAAGGAACGCCTCAAGGAAGTCGGACAGCACTACTTCCTCTTCGGCGGGGTCAGCCCCATCAACGACCAGAACCGCGCCCTGCTGGACGCCCTGCGCAAGGACTTCGCCGAGCACGGTCTGGACCTGCCCCTCTACTGGGGCAACCGCAACTGGGCGCCGTACCTGACGGACACCCTGCGCGAGATGGTCCGCGACGGCCGCCGCCGCATCCTGGTCCTCGCCACCAGCGCCTACGCCTCGTACTCCGGCTGCCGCCAGTACCGCGAGAACCTCGCGGACGCGCTCGCCACGCTGGAGGCAGAGGGCCTGGAGCTGCCGGAGATCGACAAGCTCCGGCACTACTTCAACCACCCCGGCTTCGTCGAGCCCATGGTCGACGGGGTCGTCCGCTCCCTCGCCGAGCTGCCGGAGGAGGTCCGGGACGGCGCGCACCTCGCGTTCTGCACCCACTCGATCCCCACCTCCGCCGCCGACACCTCGGGGCCGGTCGAGGAGCACGGCGACGGCGGGGCGTACGTGCGCCAGCACCTGGACGTGGCGCGGCTGATCGCCGACGCCGTCCGCGAGCGCACCGGCGTCGACCACCCGTGGCAGCTCGTCTACCAGTCGCGCTCGGGCGCCCCGCACATCCCGTGGCTGGAGCCCGACATCTGCGACCACCTGGAGGAGCGGCACACGGCCGGAGCCCCCGCCGTGGTGATGGCGCCCATCGGGTTCGTCTCCGACCACATGGAGGTCCTGTACGACCTCGACACGGAGGCCACCGCCAAGGCCGCGGAGCTGAGGCTGCCGGTGCGCCGCTCGGCCACCGTGGGAGCCGACCCCCGGTTCGCCGCCGCGGTGCGCGAGCTGGTCCTGGAGCGGGCCACCACCGAGCGCGGGCAGGACGTCGTGCCGTGCGCCCTCGGGACCCTGGGCGCGAGCCACGACCTGTGCCCGGTCGGCTGCTGCCCCGCCCGCGCCCCCCGGCCCGCCGCCGCGGGCGCCGACAGTCCCTACGCGTGAGGAGCCCCGTGACCGACGTGACGCCCGACCCGCTCCATGCCGACCTGCTGAAGATCGCCCAGGAGGCGGCCCACCGTGCGGGCGACCTGCTGCGGGACGGCCGCCCGGCCGACCTGGCGGTCGCCGCCACCAAGTCCAGTCCGATCGACGTGGTCACCGAGATGGACATCGCGGCGGAGAAGCTGATCACCGGGATGATCGCCGACCGGCGCCCCGACGACGGCTTCCTCGGCGAGGAGGGCTCCGCCACCGAGGGCACCAGCGGCGTCCGCTGGGTCATCGACCCGCTGGACGGCACGGTGAACTACCTCTACGGGCTGCCCACCTGGGCGGTCTCCATCGCCGCCGAGCAGGACGGCGAGCGGGTGGCCGGCGTGGTCGTGGCGCCGATGCGGGGCGAGACGTACCACGCGCTGCTCGGCGGCGGCGCCTGGGCGACGGGCGCCTGGGAGGGTGAGCGCAGGCTCACCTGCCGGTCCGCCGCACCGCTGGACCAGGCGCTGGTCTCCACCGGGTTCAACTACGTCGCCGACGTCCGCGCGGAGCAGGCCGAGATCGCGCGGCGGCTGATCCCGCTGGTCCGGGACATCCGGCGCGGCGGCTCGGCCGCGATCGACCTGTGCGACGTGGCCGCGGGCCGGCTCGACGGCTACTACGAGCGCGGTCTGCACCCCTGGGACCTCGCGGCGGGCGACCTGATCGCCCGTGAGGCGGGCGCGGTGACCGGTGGACGCCCCGGTGAGCGCCCCGGCGGCGAGCTGACCATCGCCGCCACCCCGGCCGTCTTCGAACCCCTCCAGCGGCTCCTGACGGACTTCGGCGCGTAGCCCTCCGGCGGTCCGGAGGCAGGCTGCCGCTCCGGCGCGAGGAGGTGCGTCGGGGGCGCTCCTCCGGCCGCGCGGGCCCGCATCCGGCCCGGCGCGCGGTGCCGTCGGCGTGGTCCGGTGCGAGGTGCGGCAGAGGTGCCGTCCGCCCGGCGTCCACGGGGCGCCCCCCTTGGCGGGCCGGCGCGGGCAGGTACAGGTCGGCGCGCCCGCGTCCCCGCACCGTCGTACGCATGACGAGGCCCCGGCGCTGGATCTCGCCGGGGCCTCGTCTTTCGCGGGCCGATCAGGCGTTGGTCGCGCTGACCTCCACACCGTGCTCGGCGGCAAGGCGGCGCAGATCGTCGAGCTCGCCCAGCTCCACTTCGACGAGGAACTCGTCGCCCTCGTCGCGGGCCCGGGAGAGGTCGGACTCGGTCGTCTGTATGCGCTGCAGAAGTCCTGCGGTGAAAGCGTCCATGCTGCGCCCCCTCGTCCTGGGTCGTGGGTCGTTGGCACGGGGGTGTGCCGGTCGAAAGGGACGATCACGTCTCCGGTGGAGTGCCCAGCGCAGCCCGGCCGGGCGGCGACGGTGCCGGACACCCACGCCCGCTCTGCGGAAGCGGACCGCGGCGTACCGCGCGGTAACGCGGTACAGGCAGAGCGTGATCGCGGGGTGTAAAGCCGTCCTCCCCCAGCTCCCCTTCGCGGAAACCTCAACCGCGCGAGAAAATCCGGCATTCCCGCTCCCGCAGCCTTTCCGCACCCTTCTTCGTCACCGTCTCATCACCCGCCTTACAGCCGACTTATGGCCGAAAAGGGCAGGATGGAGGCAACACACCCACCAGCCCCCTGCCCTCGTGCGCCGACAAGCGCTACGCGGGTGGACACAGGAAGGACCAGCGACGTGCGCGTACTCGTCGTCGAGGACGAGCAGCTGCTCGCCGATGCGGTGGCCACCGGACTGCGCCGGGAGGCCATGGCCGTCGACGTCGTGTACGACGGTGCGGCCGCTCTCGAGCGCATCGGCGTCAACGACTACGACGTGGTCGTCCTGGACCGCGACCTCCCCCTCGTGCACGGCGACGACGTCTGCCGCAAGATCGTCGAGCTGGGCATGCCCACGCGCGTGCTCATGCTCACGGCCTCCGGTGACGTCAGCGACCGCGTCGAGGGCCTGGAGATCGGCGCCGACGACTACCTGCCCAAGCCGTTCGCGTTCAGCGAGCTGATCGCCCGCGTGCGTGCCCTGGGCCGGCGCACCAGCGTCCCCCTTCCGCCCGTCCTGGAGCGCGCCGGCATCAAGCTGGACCCGAACCGCCGCGAGGTCTTCCGGGACGGCAAGGAGGTTCAGCTCGCGCCCAAGGAGTTCGCCGTCCTGGAAGTGCTCATGCGCAGCGAGGGCGCCGTGGTCTCCGCCGAGCAGCTGCTCGAGAAGGCCTGGGACGAGAACACCGACCCGTTCACCAACGTCGTGCGCGTGACCGTCATGACCCTGCGCCGCAAGCTGGGCGAGCCGCCCGTCATCGTCACCGTCCCCGGCTCCGGTTACCGGATCTGACCGGCCGTGGCGACGACACCCGCGCCCCCCGGAGCGCCCCCGAAGCCCACGTGGGACCCGCGCTCGGCCACGCCCCTGCCGTGGCTGCGGCCCACCATCCGGATACGGCTCACCCTGCTGTACGGCGGCATGTTCCTGATCGCCGGCATCCTGCTGCTGTCGATCATCTACCTGCTGGCCGCCCAGGCGGTGCGCACCGGCAACGAACCGCTGTACAAGATCGTCGACTTCACCGACCTCAAGGTCTCCAGCAGCACGTGCCCCGTGGTCGACAACGGCGGCCTGTCGCTGTCCGACTTCAACGCGGCGATCAGCGACTGCATGGACCACCAGCGCAAGGTCGCCCTGGACAACTTGCTCAGCCGTTCCCTGCTGGCGCTGCTCGGCCTCGCCGTGATCGCCTTCGCCTTCGGCTACGCCATGGCGGGGCGCGTCCTGTCCCCGCTGGGCCGCATCACCCGCACCGCGCGCGCGGTGGCGGGCTCCGACCTCTCCCGCCGGATCGAGCTGGACGGCCCGGACGACGAGCTGAAGGAGCTCGCCGACACCTTCGACGACATGCTGGAGCGGCTGCAGCGGGCCTTCACCGCCCAGCAGCGCTTCGTCGGGAACGCCTCCCACGAGCTGCGCACGCCCCTGGCGATCAACCGCACCCTCCTGGAGGTGCACCTGTCCGATCCGGGTGCCCCGGTGGAGCTGCAGCAGCTCGGCAAGACGCTGCTGGCGACCAACGAACGCAGCGAGCAGCTGGTCGAGGGACTGCTGCTGCTCGCCCGCAGCGACAACCAGATCGTCGAGCGCAAGCCGGTGGACCTCGCCGAGGTGGCCGGCCAGGCCATCGACCAGGTGCACGGCGAGGCGGAGTCCAAGGGCGTGGAGCTGCGCGGCACCCGTGAGGCCGCGGTGGTCCAGGGCAACGGCGTCCTGCTGGAGCGGATCGCCCTGAACCTCGTCCAGAACGCAGTGCGCTACAACGTGGCCGAACGGGGCTGGGTGGAGGTCACCACGGCCGTGGAGGGCGGGCTGGCGGTCCTCGTGGTCACCAACACGGGCCCGGTCGTACCGGCCTACGAGGTGGACAACCTCTTCGAGCCGTTCAGGCGGCTGCGCACCGAGCGCACGGGCAGCGACAAGGGCGTCGGGCTCGGTCTGTCCATCGCGCGGTCCGTGGCCAGGGCGCACGGCGGGCACATCTACGCGCAGCCGCGCGAGGGCGGAGGCCTCGTGATGCGGGTGACGCTGCCCGTCTGAGATCATGGCCCCTACATCCCACCGAGACCCGAGGTTGTTCGCTTTGAGCGGAATTTCCAGGCCACCGGCCCGGAAGTCTCGTGTGTGATCGATCACAACCGAGCCTTTCCCGCCCTCTACTCTCCGTGATCATGCACCCTGTCGGAAAGCCGGGAAAATCCCGGTTTTCAGGGGTCAGGATCACGGGAAGTACACGGTGAGACGCCTTTGGCGTGCGGCATTCGGACCGTGTACGGTCCCCATCGCCATCCAAGCCGATCACTCGAGAGAGGGCCGGTTGGGTGTCGATTGAGTAACAGACCTTGATGTGAGGCAAAATCTCCGCCTCGGGTCGGGCACAAGTCCGGCCTCTCACGCGTTACGTGCGCTGAAGACACCGCAGACACCCAGAGGGGGAGAGCGACCATGGCAACCGATTACGACACTCCACGCAAGACCGACGACGACGTCGACTCGGACAGCCTCGAAGAGCTGAAGGCCCGGCGGAACGACAAGTCCGCCTCGGCCGTCGACGTCGACGAGTTCGAGGCCGCGGAAGGCCTCGAACTTCCCGGCGCCGACCTCTCGAACGAGGAACTGGCGGTCCGTGTGCTGCCGAAGCAGCAGGATGAGTTCACCTGCATGAGCTGCTTCCTGGTGCACCACCGCAGCCAGCTGGCCCGGGAGAAGAACGGCCAGCCGATCTGCCGCGACTGCGACTGAGGCGGGGTCGGCCGTGACAGGCTCGACCCCTCCCTGGAAGCGCCGCTTCTCCAGGCGGGAAGCGGACCAAGGACCGCTCGACGGTCCGCACAGCGCGCGTGACGACGAGCGGGGCCCCGCCGGTACGGGGACGGCCCCGCTCGAGCCAGTGGCCGGCCGGAGTGACCTCCCGGCGACCACGCAGCCACCGGCACCCGCTGCCCGGCGCAGGGCAGCGGCGTTCCGGGGCAGGGCCGGACAGGGCGTCCGCAACGGTGGCGCTCGCGCCAGGGCCGCCCTGGCCCACCTGGCCGACCGGATCATCGACCTGGCGCCCCGCGTGCCCGTACGGGACCTGGCGACGCTGCGGGCGCACTTCCCCGGCCTCGGCCCCGAGGAGCTCGCCGACCGGCTCGTGGCCGGCGCGGCCAAGGGGACGGCGACCGTCGGCGCGGGTGTCGGTGCGGCGGCGATGCTGCCCGTACCGCCCGCGATGCCCACCGAACTGGCCGCAGAGATCACCGGCGTCGCGGCGATCGAGCTCAAGCTGATCGCCGAACTCCACGAGGTCTACGGCGTACGTCCGCCCGGCGGCCTCGCGCAGCGCAGCACCGCGTACCTGAACTCGTGGTCCGGTGAGCGCGGCGTCGACGTGACCAAGCCGTCGACCCTCGGCTCGGCGATGAACAGCCCCATGAAGCGCCAGCTGCGCCAGCAGATCATGAAGCGGATGGTGCGCGACCTGCCCAACCTGATGCCCTTCATGGTGGGCGCGGCCGTGGGCGCCGTCATGAACCGCCGGGACACCAGGAAGCTGGCGGCGAGAATCCGGACCGACCTGCGCAAGCACCAGGTCGCCTGGAGCGCCCTCGACGGCCTCCCGGCGCTGGAACGGCCGCAGGACGCCCTGGACATGGGTGAGGTCGCCAAGGGCATCGGACCCGGCCCCGGCGGCCTCGGGAAAAACTTCGGCAAAGACGGCCGCTGACAGACGGCCGCTGACAGACGACCGCTGACAGGCGACCGCTGAGGGACGACCGCCGACGGGCTCGCGCGCCCGCGCGAGCGGGAACGGACGGCCCGGCCGGGGGTCCGCGTTACGCGGCCGCCGCCTTCGCCGCCGTCAGGGCCTCGATCAGCCGCTCCGGCTCCCGCGTCGACAGGTACAGGTACGGGGTCGGGTCCTCCGGGTCCGTGACCACCACGCGCACGGCCCGCGGGATGTAGGCGCGCAGCAGCAGGAACGCCCGGACGTCCGCCTTGTACGTGCGCCAGGCGCGGGCCTCCTCCGGGTCGAGGATCTCCGCCTCGCCCAGCGCCGAGACCGGCACCTTCGCCTCGCCCGCGATCAGCGAGTCGCCCACGACCCGGATGCGGACCGCGCCGTACGAACTGGCCGCCACCGCCGCCACCGCCGTGCCGCCCACGAGGCCGCCCAGCATCGACAGCGTGCCGAAGGGCAGCAGGATCAGCGCGAACGCCAGCCCCACCAGGAAGGAGACCAGCCACCAGGAACGGGGCGCGGTGAGGCGTTCTTCGTACGGGGCCGTGGAGAGCTGCATGAAGCAAGCTTGGCACGGTATCGGTGTTCGGCCGACGCGCGGGTAAGGTCTGCGCCTGTGAGTGGTACTTCCCCAGGTCTCCAGCCCCCCGCCGACGCCGTGAAACCCGTACGGCACCCCGACGCGCCCGCCCCCGGCGAGCTGCTCGGCGCCCACTACGGGCAGTGCTTCGGCTGCGGCGGCGACCAGCCCCACGGACTGCACCTCCAGGCGCGGGCCGGTGAAGGCGTGTCGATCACCGCCGAGTTCACCGTCCGCCCCGCTCACCAGGGCGCTCCCGGCCTGGCGCACGGCGGCGTGCTGGCCACCGCGCTGGACGAGACGCTGGGCTCGCTGAACTGGCTGCTGCGCACCATCGCGGTGACCGGACGGCTCGAGACCGACTTCCGGCGGCCGGTGCCCGTGGACACGACCCTGTACCTGGAGGCCGAGGTCACCGCGGTGGCCGGCCGGAAGATCTACTCCACCGCCACCGGCCGGATCGGCGGTCCCGACGGCCCGGTGGCCGTCCGCGCCGACGCCCTGTTCATCGAGGTGAAGGTCGAGCACTTCGTCCGCAACGGCCGCGAGGAGGAGATCCGCGCCGCCATGGACGACCCCGACCAGCTCCGCCGCGCCCGCGCCTTCGAGGTGAACCCGTGAGCCGTGCCGACCTCGAGGTCATGATCCGCCGCCTCGACCCCGACGTGCCGCTCCCGGAGTACGCGCAGCCCGGCGACGCGGGAGCGGACCTGCGCACCACCGCCGGCTGCGAGCTGGCGCCCGGCGAACGCGCCGTTCTGCCCACGGGCGTGTCTGTGGCGCTCCCCGAGGGGTACGCGGCCTTCGTGCACCCACGTTCCGGACTGGCCGCCCGCTGCGGTGTCGCCCTCGTGAATGCCCCGGGGACGATCGATGCCGGGTACCGTGGGGAGATCAAGGTGATCGTGGTGAATCTCGACCCGCGCGAGAGCGTGCGGTTCGAGCGCTTCGACCGGATTGCCCAACTGGTCGTCCAGCAGGTCGAGAGGGTCCGCTTCCGTCAGGTCGCGGAACTTCCCGACTCGGCGCGGGCCGAGGGGGGCTTCGGGTCCACCGGCGGCCACGCCGGGTTGGACCGTGCAAGCGGCACAAGCGGTCAGGTCGCCGAAGGCGGCCCGACGGGTGGGAATCGATACGCTTCGGTCGTATCCGACCGGGAAGGACAGTGACGTGTTCGGACGTCGCAAGAAGAGGGATGCCGCCGAGGACGCGGCCGGCGAGACCGAGCAGGTCGTCGACAGCGTCGACACCGAGGCGGACGAAGAGCGCGAACGCGTGCGGCTCGAGCCCGAGCCGCGCCCCGACGGGCCCTGGGACAGCACCGAGGTCCGCGACCCGGGCGAGGGCAGGGTCGACCTGGGTGGCCTGTTCATCCCCGGGGTCGACGGCATGGAACTGCGGGTGGAGGTCGCGGGCGACGCGATCGTCGCCGCGACCGTGGTCCTGCGCGACAGCGCCATCCAGCTCCAGGGCTTCGCCGCACCCAAGCGCGAGGGCATCTGGGGCGAGGTGCGCGAGGAGATCGGCTCCGGCATCACCCAGCAGGGCGGCATCGTCGACGAGGTCGAGGGTCCGCTGGGCTGGGAGCTGCGGGCGCAGGTCCCGGTGCAGCTGCCGGACGGCACGGGCGGCTTCCAGGTCGTGCGGTTCGTCGGCGTGGACGGGCCCCGCTGGTTCCTGCGCGGCGTGATCTCGGGCCAGGGCGCGGTGCAGCCGCAGGCCGCCGGGCTGCTGGAGCAGATCTTCCGGGACACGGTCGTCGTCCGCGGCGAGGGCCCGATGGCCCCCCGCGACCCGATCGTCCTCAAGCTGCCCAACGACGCCCAGATGGTCCCCGAGGGTGTCCAGCAGGAGGAGGGCTCCCGCTTCGCCGGCGGCATGGGCCAGCTCCAGCGCGGACCGGAGATCACCGAGGTCCGCTAGGACCTGTCGCCGGACCTGGGCGAGGACACGCGACTCGGTACGGCCGGCGGCCGTACCTCGCGTCACGAGGGCCGCATCCCCGGCGGGGTGCGGCCCTCGTGGCACGCACGCCCCGAAGACCGGGCCCCGGCCGTTGAATCCCCCCGCCCCTCCGGCGATACTGGCGCCCGGTTTCACGGCGTACGACGGGGGAGGACGCGGAATGAGCCAGGTGGTCACCGAGACCATGGTGCGCGTCGAGGGCGTTCAGAAGTCGTACGGCCGGGACAGCGCCGCCGTACACGCTCTGCGCGGCGTCTCCTTCGACGTGCCGCGCGGTGAGCTGGTCGCCCTCAAGGGGCGGTCGGGCTCCGGCAAGACCACCCTGCTCAACATCGTCGGAGGCCTGGACACACCGGATGCCGGACGGGTCGAGGTCGACGGCCGGGACCTCGCGACGCTGGACGAGGACGGCCTGCTCGCCCTGCGCCGGGACCGGGTCGGTTTCGTCTTCCAGTCCTTCGGGCTCCTCCCGATCCTCACCGCCGCCGAGAACGTCGGTGTACCGATGCGGTTGCGCCGGGCCGCGCCGCGCGCCCGCGAGGAACGCGTCGAGCTGCTGCTCTCCCTCGTCGGCCTCGCCGACCACGCCAACCAGCGCCCCGGTGAGCTGTCCGGCGGACAGCAGCAGCGGGTCGCCGTCGCCCGTGCGCTCGCCAACGAGCCCGCCCTGCTGATCGCGGACGAGCCCACCGGCCAGCTGGACGCGGAGACCGGGCGCTCCGTGATGGAGCTGCTGCGCGCCGTCGTGCACAGTGAACAGGTCACCGCGCTGGTCGCCACCCACGACACGACCCTGCTGGGCCTCGCCGACCGGGTGCTGGAGCTGCGGGACGGGCGGATCGTCGAGGACTGACGCTCGGGGGCGGCGTCCGGATCCCGCCGCGGTCCGGACGGCATCCCTGGGCGTCAGGGTTCCGTCAAGGACGGGCCGGCACCCGCACCCCGCCCCGATTTGTCGCGATTGCGGGTCGTAAGGTCGACGCTGCGCACTCGGCGCCGACCGGAAGACAATGAGGCCATGGGACGCGGCAAGCTTCGGATCTACCTCGGTGCGGCACCGGGCGTCGGCAAGACGTACGCCATGCTGTCCGAGGCGCACCGCCGCGTCGAACGGGGCACCGACTGCGTGGTGGCGCTCGTCGAGCACCACGGCCGCTCCCGCACCGAGGTGATGCTGCGCGGTCTGGAGGAGGTGCCGCGCCGGGAGGTGGAGCACCGCGGCGCGGCCTTCACGGAGCTGGACCTGGACGCGGTCCTCGCCCGCGCCCCCCGGGTGGCGCTGGTGGACGAACTGGCCCACACCAACGTCCCCGGCGTGCGCAACGCCAAGCGCTGGCAGGACGTGGAGGAACTCCTCGCGGCCGGCATCGACGTCGTCTCGACCGTCAACATCCAGCACCTGGAGTCACTCGGCGACGTCGTGGAGTCCATCACCGGCGTACGGCAGCGGGAGACCGTGCCCGACGAGGTGGTGCGGCGCGCGGACCAGATCGAACTGGTCGACATGTCGCCGCAGGCGCTGCGCCGGCGCATGGCCCACGGCAACATCTACCAGCCGGACAAGGTCGACGCCGCCCTGTCGAACTACTTCCGCCCCGGCAACCTCACCGCCCTGCGCGAGCTGGCGCTGCTGTGGGTCGCGGACCGGGCCGACGAGTACCTCCAGCAGTACCGCAGCGAACACCGCGTCTCCAGGATCTGGGGCTCGCGCGAACGCATCGTGGTGGGCCTGACCGGCGGTCCCGAGGGCCGGACGCTGATACGGCGGGCCGCCCGCCTCGCCGAGAAGGGCGCGGGCGGCGAGGTGCTGGCCGTGTACATCGCCCGCAGCGACGGGCTGACCTCGGCCTCGCCCAAGGAGCTGGCGGTGCAGCGCACCCTGGTGGAGGATCTCGGCGGCACCTTCCACCACGTGCTCGGCGAGGACATACCGGCCGCGCTGCTCGACTTCGCGCGGGGTGTCAACGCCACCCAGATCGTCCTCGGCTCCTCGCGCCGCAAGGCCTGGCAGTACGTCTTCGGGCCCGGCGTCGGCGCCACCGTCGCCCGCGAGTCCGGGCCCGACCTGGACGTCCACATCGTGACCCACGAAGAGGTCGCCAAGGGGCGCGGACTGCCGGTGGCCAGGGGCGCGCGGCTCGGCCGGTCCCGGATCGTGTGGGGCTGGTTCGCCGGCCTGGGCGGCCCGGTGCTGCTGACGCTGCTGCTCAGCACCGTCCACCTCGGACTCGCCAACGACGTCCTGCTCTACCTGGCGCTGACGGTCGCGGCCGCCCTGCTCGGCGGGCTGTACCCGGCGCTGGCGTCGGCCGCGGTCGGGTCGCTGCTGCTGAATTGGTTCTTCACGCCCCCCGTCAACCGGATCACCATCGCCGACCCGAGGAACATGCTTGCGCTCGCCATATTCGTGGGCGTCGCGCTCTCCGTGGCCTCGGTCGTGGACGTCGCGGCCCGCCGCACCCACCAGGCCGCCCGGCTGCGCGCCGAGTCGGAGATCCTCTCCTTCCTCGCCGGTGACGTCCTGCGCGGCGAGACCAGCCTGGAGACGCTGCTGGAGCGGGTGCGCGAGACCTTCGGCATGGAGTCGGCCGCCCTGCTGGAACGGGAGGGCGACGTGGCGCCCTGGACCTGCGCCGGCCGCGCCGGAACGGGGCCGCCGGTCGACCGGCCGGAGGACGCCGACGTGGACATGCCGGTCGGGGACCACATGGCCCTGGCGCTGACCGGCCGCGTCCTGCCCGCCGAGGACCGCCGGGTGCTCGCCGCCTTCGCCGCCCAGGCCGCCGTCGTCCTGGACCGGCGCCGCCTGCGCGAGGAGGCCGACCGGGCCCGCACGCTGGCCGAGGGCAACCGCATCCGCACCGCTCTGCTGGCCGCCGTCAGCCACGACCTGCGCACCCCGCTGGCCGGGATCAAGGCGGCGGTGACCAGCCTCAGGTCCGACGACGTGGCCTGGTCGGACGAGGACCGGGCGGAGCTGCTCGAAGGCATCGAGGAGGGCGCCGACCGCCTCGACCACCTGGTGGGCAACCTGCTCGACATGTCGCGCCTGCAGACCGGCACCGTCACCCCGCTGATCCGCGAGATCGACGTCGACGAGGTGGCGCCGATGGCGCTCGGCGGCGTGCCCGAGGGCAGCGCGGAGCTGGACATCCCGGAGACGCTGCCCATGGTCGCGGTGGACGCCGGCCTCCTGGAACGGGCGCTGGCCAACCTGGTGGAGAACGCCGTCAAGTACAGTCCGGACGACCGGACCGTCCTGGTCGCCGCCAGCGCCCTCGCGGACCGCGTCGAGGTACGGATCGTCGACCGGGGGCCGGGAGTGCCGGACGAGGCCAAGGACCGCATCTTCGAGCCCTTCCAGCGGTACGGCGACGCCCCCCGCGGGGCCGGCGTCGGTCTCGGTCTCGCCGTGGCCCGGGGCTTCGCCGAGGCGATGGGCGGCACCCTGAACGCGGAGGACACCCCCGGCGGCGGCCTCACCATGGTCCTGACCCTGCGCGCGGTGGGCTCCGGGGAGCCGGCCCCGCACCTCGTGACGGCACGGAACGCGGTGACGGCACCGCACGCGACCGCGGAAAGGCAGGCCGCCCCATGACCCGGGTGCTCGTGATCGACGACGAACCGCAGATCGTGCGGGCCCTCGTGATCAACCTCAGGGCACGGCACTACGAGGTCGACGCCGCCCACGACGGCGCCGCCGCCCTCCAGCTCGCCGCCGCCCGCCACCCCGACGTGGTGGTGCTGGACCTGGGCCTGCCCGACATGGACGGCGTCGACGTGATCAGGGGCCTGCGCGGCTGGACCCGGGTGCCGATCCTGGTGCTGTCCGCCCGCCACTCCTCCGACGAGAAGGTCGAGGCGCTCGACGCGGGCGCCGACGACTACGTCACCAAGCCCTTCGGCATGGACGAGCTGCTGGCCCGGCTGCGGGCCGCCGTCCGACGGTCCGAGCCGGTCCCCGGCGGCGAGGACGAGGTGGTCGTGGACACCGCGGAGTTCACCGTCGACCTGGCCGCGAAGAAGGTCAACCGGGGCGGGAAGGACGTACGCCTGACGCCCACCGAGTGGCATCTGCTGGAGGTGCTGGTGCGCAACACGGGGCGCCTGGTCAGCCAGAAGCAGCTGCTCCAGGAGGTGTGGGGACCGTCGTACGGGACGGAGACGAACTACCTGCGGGTCTACATGGCCCAGCTGCGCCGCAAGCTGGAGGCGGACCCCGCGCACCCGCGCCACTTCATCACCGAGCCGGGCATGGGCTACCGCTTCGAGAAGTGAACGGCGGTGAGCGGCGCCGGTGGCGGAGAGCCGACGTGAGGCTCGCCATCCCGGCCCGAGAGGGGTGCATGGCTGTCGGCGGGCCCCGGTACGCTTCAGATATGAGTGCTGCTCCGCGTTCCGACAAGCCGGTGGGCCGGTTCCGGCGCATGTTCGACCGGCTCTCCTCCTCCCAGGAGGACCTGGAGTCGGAGGAACTGCGCGAGGACGCCGACACCGCCGGCTGTACGCGCATCGGAGACTGCCAGGACCGACAGGTCGTTTCGGTTACTGGTACCTTGCGCACGGTCACCCTGCGACCGCGTGCGGGCGTCCCGGCCCTGGAGGCCGAGCTGTTCGACGGCACCGCCGCCCTGGACGTGGTGTGGCTGGGCAGACGCTCCATCGTGGGCATAGAGCCGGGGCGCAAGCTGATCGCATCGGGCCGGGTCTCGATGAGCCACGGCCGTCGGGTGCTCTTCAACCCGAAATACGAACTGAGACCCCTCGGACGGGAGTAGCCGGTGACGTCGCTCGACAAGCCGACCGAAGACACGACGGAAGCCGACGACGCCCGGGCGGTGACGGAGGCCGCGCTGTTCGAGGCGTTCGGCGGCGTGCGCGGCATGATCGAGACGGTGCTGCCGGGCCTGCTCTTCGTCACGATCTTCACGCTCAACAACGACCTGCACATGTCGGCGATCGCGGCCCTGGCCGTGTCGGTGGTGCTGGTCGTGGTGCGGCTGGTGATGAAGGACACCGTCAAGCACGCGTTCAGCGGTGTCTTCGGCGTCGCCTTCGGCGTGGTCTTCGCGATGATGACCGACAACGCCAAGAACTTCTATCTGCCGGGCATGCTCTACACCCTGGGCCTGGCACTGGCGTACATCGTCACCTCGCTGGCCGGCGTGCCCCTGATCGGTCTGATCCTCGGCCCGGTCTTCAAGGAGAACCTCTCCTGGCGCACCCGCAACCCGGGCCGCAAGAAGGCGTACACCAAGGCCAGCTACGCGTGGGGCCTGATCCTGCTCGCCAAGAGCGCCGTCCTCTTCCCGCTCTACTGGTGGGCCGACACCGAACAGCTCGGCTGGGTCCTCGTCATCCTGAAGATCCCGCCCTTCCTGCTCGCCGTCTGGCTGACCTGGGTCTTCCTGGCCAAGGCGCCGGCCCCCATCGACGTGTTCGCGGAGATGGAGGCGGCGGAGGAGGCCGAGAAGGCCGCCGAGGCGGAGAAGGACGGGCGGGAGCGGAGCGACCGGGAGGCCGACGGCACCCTGACGGGGCCGCCCCAGTCCGACGGGGAGGCCGCGGACCTGCGCGGCGGCAGGCACCGCAAGGCCTGACGGGCCGGACGGGACGGTACGGCGGTGGGGCGCCCGGACATCACCGGGCGCCCCACCGCCGTACCGTCCCGTCGTGCGGGCCCGTGCGCCCGCCGCGTCGGTCAGACGGCGTCGTCCGGGCGCCGGCGCGCCGACAGCAGGTCCTCCAGCTGCTCCTCACGGGCCTGAGCGGCGACGAACAGCAGCTCGTCGCCCGCCTCCAGGGAGTCCTCCCGGGACGGCGTCAGCACCCGCGTGCCGCGAATGATCGTCACCAGCGAGGTGTCCTCGGGCCACTGGACGTCGCCGACCTGGGTGCCGGCCAGAGCCGACTCCTCCGGCAGCGTCAGCTCGACGAGGTTGGCGTCGCCGTGGCTGAAGCGCAGCAGCCGGACCAGGTCGCCGACGCTCACCGCCTCCTCCACCAGGGCCGACATCAGCCGCGGGGTGGAGACGGCGACGTCCACGCCCCAGGACTCGTTGAAGAGCCACTCGTTCTTCGGGTTGTTCACCCGGGCGACGACGCGCGGAACGCCGTACTCCGTCTTGGCCAGCAGGGACACGACGAGGTTGACCTTGTCGTCGCCCGTCGCGGCGATGACGACGTTGCAGCGCTGGAGCGCCGCCTCGTCCAGGGACGTGATCTCGCACGCGTCGGCGAGCAGCCACTCCGCCATCGGAACGCGCTCGACCGAGATGGCGGTCGGCGCCTTGTCGATGAGCAGGATCTCGTGGCCGTTCTCCAGCAGCTCGCCCGCGATCGAACGGCCGACCGCGCCGGCTCCGGCAATGGCGACCCTCATCAGTGACCGCCCTCCTCTTCGGGACCCTTGGCGAACGCCGCCTCGACCTTGTGGACCTCGTCGGTGCGCATCATCACGTGCACGAGGTCACCCTCCTGCAGGACGGTCTGCGAGGAGGGCAGGATCGCCTCCCCGAGCCGGGTGAGGAAGGCCACCCGCACGCCCGTCTCCTCCTGGAGCCGGCTGATCTTGTGACCGACCCAGGCCGAGGAGGTGTGCACCTCGGCGAGCTGGACACCGCCGGTGGGGTCGCGCCACAGCGGCTCGGCACCCGAGGGGAGCAGCCGGCGCAGCATCTGGTCGGCCGTCCAGCGGACGGTGGCGACGGTGGGGATCCCCAGGCGCTGGTACACCTCGGCGCGGCGCGGGTCGTAGATGCGGGCGGCGACGTTCTCCACACCGAACATCTCGCGGGCCACGCGGGCGGCGATGATGTTCGAGTTGTCCCCGCTGGACACGGCGGCGAAGGCACCCGCGTCCTCGATGCCCGCCTCACGCAGGGTGTCCTGGTCGAAGCCGATGCCGGTGACCCGGCGGCCGCCGAACGAGGAACCGAGGCGTCGGAAGGCGGTGGGGTCCCGGTCGATGACGGCGACCGTGTGCCCCTGCTGCTCCAGGGTCTGGGCGAGCGCGGAGCCCACCCGCCCGCAGCCCATGATGACAATGTGCACGGCTCACACCACTCTTCTTCTCAGCCCTCTTACCGGGGTGAACATCCCGTTCATCTTCCTCTTTCGGCTCGACGGGCAAACACCGGCGGCCCCGCTGAGGGCCGCGGGTCACCATCATGCCGGTCCGCCGCCGCCGGACCCCGGCGGGGTGGTTCGTTCGCGTCGTTCAGTCCGGTTGGACCGGAGCGCGGGCGCGCCTCAACACATTGACGCCTGCATCGCGCTTCACCGGTCCTGTGTTGAGGCCGGAATCCGGTCGTTGAGTGGATGACGGGTGGGGGAGTGCTTGCCACGATGGACTCCGGTTCGAAAACTGGTCCGCAGCCAGCCAAAACCCGGGCGGCGACCCTTCGGGGCCGGTCAGGACGGCCGTGACCGACTCCGTCCGCTCACGGGAGTGCGAGGAGCGCGCGAGGACGCGCCCGGCGCACCGGGACGTCCGGCTGCGCGCGGCCGACCCTCGGACCACGGCCACGGCATGTACAACTTCGGGGGACGTGTGGAAATCAACATATTGGGACCCGTATCGATCGACACGCCGCACAGCGGCGGCGGAATCCGGGCCGGCAAGGTCCGCACACTGGTGGCGACGCTCGCCGTCGACGCGGGCCGCGCGGTGTCACTCGCGGACCTGGTGGACGAGCTCTGGGGCGCGAACCCGCCCGACAACGTCCTCAACGCCCTCCAGGCGCACGCCGCACGGGCCCGGAAAGTGCTCAGCGAGCATGCCTGCCCCGAGCGTGCCGACGGCATCCTGCGCTCCGTGCTCGGGGGCTATCTCCTGGAGGTCGACCCGCACTGCGTGGACGGCAACCGCTTCCTGGGACTCGTCTCGCGGGGTGCCTCCCTGCTCCCCGCAGATCCCGCCCGCGCCGTCGAAGTGCTGGAGACCGGTCTGCGGCTGTGGCGCGGCCCCGCCCTCATCGACGCGGGAGAGGGCAGGCGCTGCCAGGGCGCCGCCGCCCTGTTCGAGGAACGCCGGCTCGCCGCGCTCGAGGACCTGGCCACCGCGATGTTCCTGCTCGGCGCAGAGGCACAGGCGATCGCCATGCTCCAGCAACTGGTGGCGCAGTACCCGCTGCGCGAGCGGTTCTGCGAGCTGCTGATGGTCGGCCTCTACCGGGTGGGGCGCCAGGGCGACGCCCTGCACTCGTACCACCTGGCCAGGAAGCGGCTGGACGAGGAGCTGGGGGTCCAGCCGGGCGCGCTGCTGCGCCGGAGGCACGCCGAGATCCTCGCGCAGGACCCGGTCCTGAAGGTGCCGTCCGCGCTGTGGCGACAGCCGTACGCCCCGGCCGACACCAGCCTGCTCACCGCCTGACGGCCCGGTCGCGGCCGGCGCCCTCGTGAACGGGAACGAGAAGTTGTCAGACCAGAGAACAGCCACGGCCGGGGACGCGCCGCAGGCGGCACCGGCGGCGCCGGACCCCGCGGAACCCGTCGCCATCGTCGCCATGTCCGCCCTCTACCCACGGGCCCGCGGTATCGGGGAGCTGTGGCGGCTGCTGCGCGCCGACGCGCCGGCGTCGGGCGCCGGCGCGGGCCCTGCGCCGCGAAGCCTCGGTGACATCGAGGTCGACGTCGCACGGTTCGGCATCCCGCCGGCCCAGGCGGCCTCCATGGCGCGCCTGCAACTGCTCGTGATCGAGGCGGCCCGCCAGTGCCTCGACGACGCCTCGGGACCCGGCGGCCTCTCCGGCCGCACGGACGTGGTCGTGGGCACCTGCCTCGGCCTGGACCGGCAGTACGCCAACGCGCTGCGCGTCGACGGCGCCCGCTACGCCCGGGACCTGGCCGGGGCGCTCGCGGACGGTCCCTGGCAGGAGGCCGGAGCCGACGCGGGGGCGGCCGAGCGGGAACTCAACGACGTACTGGTGCGCCGGCTCGGTGCCTCGCCGCACGACCGGGTGGGGGAGATGGCCAGTACGATCCCGGCACGCGTCGCGTCCGCCTTCAGGCTGCGCGGGCGCACCCTCGCCGTCGAGTCGGCGGACGCCACCTCCTACTGGGCCCTCGCGCACGCCGTGGACAGCCTGCGCGCCGGCCTGGCCGACGCCGTCCTGGTCGTGGTGGGCCAGCGCGACGAGGGCCGCTTCGCGCGGCGGGCGCTGGCGGCGAAGGGGCTCGCGCCCGGACCGGACGCGGCGGCGGACACCCCCGTGCTCGCCGAAGGGCTCGGGGCGCTGCTGCTCAAGCGCCGCTCGACCGCGCGGCGGGACGGCGACCGCGTGTACGCGTCGGTACTGGACTGCGCGCTGCGGCACGAGGGGCGGCCGGGCACCTTCCGCTACTCGCTGTCGGCCGGGCATCGCCGGGCGGCGGCCGAGGCGGCGCACCGCACGGCGGGTGTCGCGCCCGGGTCGGTGGGCCTCGTCGAGTGTGCGGGTCACGGCACGGCCGCCGTGGGGCTCGCCGAGCGGGAGGCGCTCGCCGCGCTGCACGCCGGTGCGCCGCGGGCCTCCGTGGCCCTGGGCAGCGTGCGCGACCGGCTCGGCCACACCTTCGCCAACGCGGGGCTGGCCGGTGTCACCAAGGCGGCACTGGCCCTGCACCACCGCACCGTCCCTCCGGCGTCGACCGGCGCAGGCCCGACTGCGGGCCCGTTCCGCGTACCGCGCACGGCCGAGCCCTGGGAGCCGACCGCGGACGGTACCCCCCGCCGGGCGGCGGTCCTGGGCGCCTCGCTGACCGGAACGGTCTGCCACGTGCTGCTCGAAGAGGACGTACCGGCTTCCGCCGGAGCGCAGGCACAGGCCGGTACGGCGCAGGGTCGTACGGCGCAGGCTCGTACGGCGCAGGCTCGCGCGCCGCACGCCGTCGGCGCCCCGCTCGTCGTCCCGCCCGGCGACCGGCTATCAGACGAGGGAGCGGCCGCCCCGCGCGATGGTGCGCCCTCGTTCGTGCGCGGCGCCGGGGAGCCTGTCGCGATCGTCGGGTTCGGCGGGCGTTTCGCCGACTCGCCCGACGCGGACGCCTTCTGGCGGACCATGCTCTCCGGACGGGACCGGATCGGGCCGCTGCCGGCCGAGTCGTTCGACCGGGACCTGTACCACGCCCCGGGCGCACTGGCCCGCGGCCGCAGCTACACGGATCTCGGCGCGCCCGTCCCGGTGCCTTCGGCGCCGCCCGGCGGGCTGCGCGTCCCGCCGCACCGGTACGCGGCGATGGACGCGGCCCAGCGTCTCGGGCTCGACGTGGCGGCCGAGATGTTCGCCCGATACGGGCGCCCGCCGCACACCCTGAGGGGTGTCGGAACCGTCGCCGTCGGCAGCAACCTCGGCCTGTCCAGGGAGCGCGGGCTGCACACCGGTCTGTGCCTCGACGACCTGGAGGCGGACGTCCGCTCCCTCACCGCGCTCGGCGCCCTGGGACCGGACGAGTTCGAAGCGCTCACCAAGCTGGTGCGGGACCGCTTCGGGGAGCCCGGCCCGGTCGACCTGCCGACGACCTGGGACGGCTGTGTCGCCAGCGGCATCGCGGCTCTGGTCGGCAACGAACACCGCCTGGACGCGGTGCCGGTGGCCGTGGAGGCCGCCTGCGCCTCCTCGCTGGCGGCGCTCGACGTCGCCGTGGGGCGGCTGCGTTCC
Organism: Streptomyces sp. BK208; assembly: GCF_004364245.1. Classification (GTDB taxonomy): domain Bacteria; phylum Actinomycetota; class Actinomycetes; order Streptomycetales; family Streptomycetaceae; genus Streptomyces. The sequence goes on from NZ_SOAV01000015.1 coordinate 151,704, forward strand.
GGTGCGGCCGACTACGCCGTGGCGGGCGGGGTGGAACTGCCGTGCAACGCGCGGGACATGGTCCTGTGCTCCTCCCTGGGCCTGCTGTCGCACAGCAGGATCACCCCGTTCGACGCCGCGGCCGACGGCTTCACCCCGGGTGACGGCTGCGCGCTGTTCCTGCTCAAGCGCCTGGCGGACGCCCGCCGCGACGGCGACCAGGTGTTCTGCGTGCTCCGCGCGGTCGGTGCGTCCAACGACGCGAAGTCGCTGATCGCGCCGGACGCCGACGGCCAGGCCCGGGCCGTACGGCAGGCTTTCGCCCAGGTGGAGTTCGGCCCCGACGACGTGGACTACCTGGAGGCCCACGGCACCGGGACCAGGCTGGGGGACCGGGTGGAGATCGCCGCCGCCGCACAGGTGTACGGCACGGGGCGGCGCGGGACGCCGCTGCACATCGGGTCCGTCAAGTCCTTCCTCGGCCACACCTTCGCGGCGGCCGGCGCGGCCGGACTGCTGCGCACGCTCCAGGCGCTGCGGCGGGCGACCCTGCCACCCAGCGTCAACCTGAGCGAACTCAGCCCCGACCTCGCCCTGGACGCGGTACCGGCGCGGGTCGCCACCGAGCCCCTGCCCTGGCCGGCGCGGCCGGGCCGGCCGCGGCGCGCCGCGGTCAGCGCGTTCGGAACCGGCGGCATCAACTACCACCTGCTCATCGAGGAAGGCACGGACGCAACGCGATGAACTTCGACTTCGACGCCGGGTTCGACGACGACACCACGCAGATGCGCGACATGGTCGTGCGGTTCGCCCGGCGTGAGCTGGCTTCCCCCGGCTGCTTCGACGACGCCGGGGACTTCCGGCGGCGCTGGCGACTGGCCGGCAAACAGGGCCTGGTGGGCACCAGCGTGCCGGGAGAGTTCGGCGGCAGCGGTCTGGACGCGGTGGCCGCGGCAGCCACCATGGAGGCGCTCGGATACGGCTGTGCGGACACCGGCTTCGCCTTCTCGGTCGCCGCGCACCTGTTCGCCGCCGTCATGCCGGTCGTCGAGTTCGGTACCGAGGAGCAGCGCGGCGCGTGGCTGCCTGCTCTGAGTTCGGGTGAGCGGATCGCCGCGCACGCCGTCACCGAGCCGGAGGCCGGGTCGGACGCGCTGCGGCTGCACACCCGCGCCCGCGCCGTCGACGGCGGTTACGTCCTCAACGGTTCGAAGTGCTTCATCACCAACGCTCCGGTGGCCGACGTGTTCGTGGTGCAGGCCGCCACCGACGCCCGCGGCGGCTTCTTCGGGCTGACCACCTTCCTGGTCCAGGCGTCCACCCCGGGGCTCACCGTCGGACGGCCGTACGACAAGGTGGGGCTGCGCGGGTCCCCGACGGCCGACGTCCACTTCGACGACTGTCCCGTCCCGGCCGGTGCGGTGCTGGGAGCGGAGGGCGCCGGGGCGAGCATCTTCTCCTCGTCGATGAAGTGGGAGCGCACCTGCCTGTTCGCGGCCTACCTCGGAGCGATGCGCCGCGTGCTCGAGTCCACGGTGGAACATGCCCGCAACCGCGAGCAGTTCGGCTCGCCCATCGGGGATTTCCAGGCGGTCAGCCACCGCATCGTCGACATGCTGGGCCGCTACGAGGGGGCCAGACTGCTGCTCTACCGCGCGGCACGGTCACTGGCCGACGGCGGGGCGGACGAGATCGGACCGGCCCTCGCGAAGATCGCCGTGAGTGAGGCAGCCGTACAGCTCGGCCTCGACGCCGTCCAGTTGAGGGGCGCACTGGGAGTGCTGGACGGGGAGGCCGAGTCCCTGCTGCGGGACGCGCTGCCCGCCCGGATCTTCTCCGGCACCAACGAGATCCAGAAGAACAACGTCGCGCGAGCGCTGGGCCTGGGGCGCCGGCGTCCCGTGGCACGTCGCTGAGCGCACAGCCAGGGAGGCGCGAGACATGGACGTCATCATCCACCGTATTCGTCTGCACGACGGAGTGGACCCGGCCCGCTTCGAGGCCTGGGTCCGGGACGTCGACTACGCGTCCTGTCCCCGGCTGCCCAGCGTGCGCGCCTTCGGCGTGCAGCGGGTGAGCACGGAACGGGACGCTCCATTCCACTACTTCGAGATCATTTCGGTGACCGCGTCGGACGCGTTCTCCCAAGACATGAAATCAGAGGCATTTCAGGGACTGGCCGAGGCTTTCGACGCGATGGCCTCGGTGGTCGGGGAGATGAGCGGCGAACGCGTGGGACCGGGCTATCGGGCGGCGTCCTGACCCGGCGGGTCCGCCGCCGCCGCGGCACGGAACGCGGGGCCGGGCGGCGGCGAGCCGTTCGGCCCGGCGGGGCCGTCAGCGGGCGGGGGTGCCGTAACCCGGGCAGGTGCCCAGGAGGCCCGACTCGTAGGCGATGGCGACGGCCTGCGCACGGGTCGCCGCACCCAGTTTGCGCAGGACCCGGTGCACGTGGGACCTGACCGTGGTGCTGGAGACGGACAGGGTGCCGGCCATCTCGGTGTTCGTCTTTCCCTGGGTCAGGAGCACCAGCACTTCCGTTTCCCGAGGGGTCAGTTCGGGGCGGAGGTTCTTCGGGGCCTTGCTCCGCCAATAGCGGGTCAGGGCTTCCTGGGCCTCTCCGGGAGCGATTATGGCATTCACTTCGGTGATGGTCTTGATGACGTGCACCAGTTCTTCGACCGACGTTTCGGCCGACAATACGGCGCGTACTCCCACGCGCAGTGCCTCGAATGCGCGGTAGGTGTTCTCCGGCTTGGTCAGGAGAATGGTCCTGCCGAGCCGCGCGAGTTCCGTCAGTTTGTCGATGCTGTCCAGGGTGAACAGCGGGGCGACGGTCACCATGATGTCGGGACCGGTCTCCGTCGCTGTGGCCAGCGAGCCGCGCAGGGTGGTTTCCACCTGCACCTTCATGTCGTGCCGCTCCAGCAATGCGCGCATTCCCTCGCCCAGGATGACGCGGTCGCAGCACACCAGGACACGTGTCGTCATACGTGAGCTTTCGTACGAGAAGGATGTTCATTGCACGGACTGTGCGGGCGCGCCCCGGCGGTGAGTGGTCGGTGCCGGACGCCTTTCTTTGTGATTCCCCCGATATGCGTCATGCGGCCAAACTTAGCACGCACGTGCGCAGTTGGAGAGTGTCCTGCGTTCCCCCGATGACGGTCCGTGCGAAGCTGTTTCAGCGTGATGAAGATCCTGTCCGGAATCTTGTGAATGCCGCTGGTCCGGCATCCGTTCGGATCAGACCGGCACGCAGCGGGCGGCGTCGTCGCGCCGGTGGGAGCGGGGCGCGGGACGCTCGGCGGCGCCGACCCGGCTCACGAAGAAGGTGCGTCCGGGCAGGGACAGCTCCCGCTCCAGCCGGCCGCGCAGGTCATCGTGCTGGACGACGATGCTGACGGGATGCAGGGACAGTCCGTGCCGGGTCGCCCGCCACCAGTAGTCGGCCAGCCGCTCGCCGCCCCGTAGCAGCTCCGCCCGTCCGGGCTCCGGCCCGGCGAACCCCATGGTCACCATGGCCGGAGTGCGGCGCACGAGGTCGGCGAGCCCGGCGGCCAGCACCCGGTGGTAGCCGACCTTGCCCAGCAGACGCATCGTGGCCGGCGCCAGCGCGCAGCGCAGCGCGGCCCGGCGCGGCCGGGACATGGGACCGAAGAGCTGGTCCGGCGTGAACCCGTCCCCCCGCGCGGTGGCATCCGCGAGGTCCCGGCGCAGGAAGGAGTGGGTCTCCCGCCAGGCGGCGCGGTGCCCGAAGTCGCGTCCCGCGTGCCGGGCGACGAACGACGCGAACGCACGCAGCTCCTGCGGCTCGGTCAGGTGCCGGACGCGGATCAAGTCCCTCTCACCGTCCGGCGATACGGTCCCCGCCAGATCGCGCAGCAGCTCGGCCGGCACCGGCTCCGGGCGGTAGGCCCCGCGGTGGGTGCGGCGGGCGAGCGCGGTCTCGCGCAGGTCCGCCGGACCTTCCCCGGACGGCGTCCCCGGCCGCAGCGCCACCACGCACAGCGGCGTCCACCTCGCCGGCCAACCGGCGCCGAACCGGGAGCCGCCGCCCCGGATCGGCGCGTCGCCGTCCAGGACGCGCACCGAGGCGACCGTCCAGCCCCGGGCCGCCAGCCCCCGCAGCAGGATGCGCCCGTAGATGCCGCAGCTCACCTCCATCTCGACGGCGTGCGCGGCGAGCGCCGTCAGCTCCCGGCCGCGGTCGAGGGCCAGGACCAGGTACTCGTCCGCGTCCTCGCCGGTCAGCTCCGCCGCCGTCCGGCGCGCCGCCGCGGTCGTGACCCGGGCGAGGCCCCACGGCTGGCAGTTGTGCGAGGAGGGACTCAGCGCCGCCGTTCCCACCGCCTCCTCCAGTGCCTGTGTGAACGGGGGCACCGGTGGAGCGCACCGGTCCGCACCGTGGGTCGTCATGACGATCTCCTCTTCGAAGGCCGGGCAGGGCCGTTCATGGCCGGGCAAGGCGGTTCATGGCCGGGCAAGGCCGCCTTCATCGCCCCACGAGGGCCAGGTGGTGGCCGTGGACCGCGCCGGCCCATCCCGTCGGCCGCCGCGTCTCGGCGGTCGGCGCGTGGCGCAGCAGCCCGCCTCCCGGCCGCCAGGTGAAGCGGCCGTCCGGCAGCCAGCCGGTCAGCGCCACCTCGCGGGCGTCGACCCGCAGCCCGAACCCGTAGTACTTGAGCACGGCCTCCTTGCACGTCCAGCGCAGCGCCGCCGGCATGGCCGCCAGCCGCCGGGCGTCGGGCGTCGGCGCCCGCGGGTCGCACTCCTGGTCGAGCAGTCTGGCCAGGGTCGGCGGCATGGGCCGGTCGTGTTCCAGGTCGACGCCTATCGCGTGCGGTCCGCACACGGCGACCGCGAAGTCCCCCGAGTGCGTCAGGCCCACCTCGACCGGCGCGTCCACCACCGGCCTGCCGGCCTGGAGGCCCCCGGTCACGGTGCGCACCTCGATGGTGCCGGGCTCCCGGTCCAGGTCCCAGTGCCGTCGGCCGTACGCGCTGACGGCGTGCTTGAGCGCGAGCCGGCCGGCCAGCCACTCGTGTCTCCGGCGCGGGGAGTGCAGTGCGAAGGCCCGCTCCGCCTCGGCGGGCGTCAGGTACCGCGCCCGGAGCGCGGCCAGGGTCTGCGGACTTCGGCCGCGCAGCCAGCCGATGGACACGACGGCGAGGGTGAGCCGTCGCGACGCCGGCGTCAGGTGGCTGACGCGCAGCGGGCGGGCCACGTCCAGTACGACCTGGCCGGCGAGGTCGTCGGTCTCCGGCGCCGCCGCGGTCTCAGCGCGTGACACGGCGGGGCAGCAGGAAGGGGTACGGCCGGTGCAGGATCTTGTGGTGGACGAAGCGGTCCGCCCGCCGCAGCCGCTGGATGAGTTCCCACATCCGTGCGTCGTCGCGGTAGTACGCCGAGATCTCCTCGGTGTCCAGCGGCCGGTCCAGGCGGGCGTCGGCCTGCTCGACGAAGCGCGGGACCAGCCGCTCCAGCCGTTCCTTGTGCAGGTTTCCGAGGAAGTCGAGGACCACTCCGCGCGGCGAGTAGAACTTGTCGAAGATCGATTTCGTCATCGCCAGACGCACCACGTCCCGCATCAGCCACGGCAGGGAGGTGAAGAACAGCGGTACGTCGAGGAGTTCGCGTTCGCGTTCGTCGCGCATGAGCGGGGTCGTCACGTCGAGGTAGACCAGTTCGCCGTCCACATCGATCCAGTTGGAGGCCTGTCCGTCGAGCCCGAGACGAGGGGTGACGGTCGACTCGACGCGGTCCAGGAACCGTTCGAAGAATCCCTCGCACCACGCGTCGCCGGCCGTGTGCAGCAACCGCGAGCACAGCCGCTCCTCGGGCAGCGCCTTCTGCACGCAGTACGCGACGGCCCGGCCGCCCCGCAGCGACCGGTGCCACATACGGGTCTCGGCGACCGAGACACCGCCCTTGTCGAGCCGGGTGACGTAGTCGTCGACCAGTGCCGAGTGCCGGTCCAGCCGTTCCCTGGACGGGAAGACCGGCAGGCGCTTGCACGCGAAGGCACCCGCGCCGGTCTCCAGGCGCAGCACCAGCGTCACCTCGCCGTAGCCGAGGATGGTCAGGGCCCGGTCGTCGGTGGTCCGCAGGGCCTGCGTGACCTGATCCTCCAGGGTGTCCATCGCATCGGAGGGGACGGAGAAGGTCATGACCGGATCACCTGGCTTCCCGGGACGGGCCCGTCGACGCGGCGGTTCTCGTCCCCGGCGACGTGTGGTAGCGGTACAGGAGGTAGATCGCGGCGGCGAAGAACGCGGCGTCCATCGCCAGGATCTCCGGGACACTACTCACCAGGATCACCACGAACAGCACCAGCATCAGCAACTGGCCGTAGAGCGCGATGACGACGACGGAGCGGCGGTTCCACAGCAGGGCGAGCCCCGCCGCGACCATGGCGGCGGCGACGCCCCACATCACGCCGGTGGGGTGGCGGTCCAGCCAGTCGACGGGGCCGGAGATCACGGTTCCCCGGTTGGCTTCCGAGGCGTCGTCGAGGCGCCCCTCCACCGACTCCAGCTGCGGGAAGAACTTGCCTATCCCCGCGAGGATGTAGAGGGCGCCGACGACGCGCTGGAGGATCAGGTTTCTTCCGGTCACGGGACAGCTTCTTCCGGAGTTGACGAGGGGCGTCGCGAACGGGGGACGCCCATGGCGTGGTGGGGGGCGGGGACAGAAGGGGCGGGGGACAGGGGTCTGGGGGCGGTGCGGGGACACAGGCCGGGTTCCGGGCCGGGGCCCGGGTGCCGGGGCGGTGGACGGTGCCGTCACGGGGAGGCGAAGACCAGCACCGCGTTCTGCCCGCCGAAGCCGAACGAGTTGCTCATCGCCAGCTCCACCTTCTGCTCCCGCGGAGCACCGGCGACCACGTCCAGGCCGGCCGCCACGTCCTGCCGCAGCAGGTTCGCGGTCGGAGGAACGGTGGACCGCTCGACGCACAGCACGGTCAGCGCCGCCTCGATGGCACCGGCCGCGCCCAGCGTGTGCCCGAGCACCCCCTTGGTCGAGGTGACGGTCGCCCGGTCGCCCAGCAGCCGGCCCAGCACCGCGGCCTCCACCGCGTCGTTGAGGGGGGTCGAGGTGCCGTGCGCGTTCACGTGGTCGACGTCGCGGCCGGTGACGCCCGCCTGGGCGAGGGCCGCCTCCATCGCCCGCAGCGCGCCGGCGCCCTCGGGGTCGGGCGCGGTGACGTGGTGGGCGTCGGCCGAGGCGCCGTGCCCCACCAGCCGGGCACGGACCGCGGCGCCGCGCGCCTCGGCGTCCGCGACCCGCTCCAGGACGAGCATGCCGCTGCCCTCGCCGATCACGAAGCCGTCCCGGTCGGCGTCGAAGGGCCGGGACGCCGCGGCCGGCTCCTCGACACGGCGGGAGAGCGCGCCCATCTGCGCGAAGCCCGTGACCATGAGCGGGCTGATCCCCGCCTCGCTGCCGCCGGCCACCACGATGTCGCAGGTCCCGTCCCGCAGCAGCCGCGCCGCGATGCCGAGCGCGGTGCCGCCCGACGCGCACGCGGTCGCGGTCACCAGGTTCGGGCCCAGGGCACGCAGGTCCATCGCGAGGTGCCCGGCCGCCATGTTCGGCACCAGCATGGGCACCAGCAGCGCGGAGACCCCCGCGGGACCGCGCTCCAGCAGCCGCCGGTGCTGCGCCTCCCACGTGGACACGCCGCCCAGTCCGCAGCCGACGACCACGCCCACCCGGGCGCCGTCCCAGGTCAACGGGTCCAGACCGGCGTCGGCCACGGCCTCCCGGGCGGCGACGATCGCCAACTGCACGAATCGGTCGTGGAACAGGGCGCTGCGCCGGTCCACGTGCCGTGCCGGGTCCAGGCCCGGCACCGCGCAGGCGATGTCCACGGGCAGTCCGGCGAGCCGATCGTCCTTGGCTCCCGCCGACCGGCCGCGCAGCACACCCTCCCAGGTCGCGTCGACGCCCAGGCCCGCCGCGGTCACCAGACCGAGGCCGGTCACGGCGACGGAGCGGTCGGTCATGACGCCGCGGCCGCGATCTCGCCGTCCACCAGGTCCACCGCGTGGGAGATGGTGTCGGTGGGGACCGCGGCGTCCTCGCCGATCTTCACACCGAACTCGGACTGGATGACGAGAAGCAGTTCCACGAGGAAGAGCGAGTCCATCTCCAGCTCCTCGAAGGTCACGTCCGGACGGATCGCGGCGCGGTCCACCGCGAAACCGTCGACCAGCAGATCAACGAGCCTGTCGTAGGTGGTGCTCATCAGTGGGGTCCGCCTTTCCTGTGTGGCTCGGTCGCCGCACGCCGCACCACCCCGTCCGCGGGGTGTGCGGGTGCGGGGCGCGGCGGCGACGCGACGCTGCGGCAAGTCTGGGGCGGTGCGCTGACGGCTCGCTGACGGCTCACTGACTCCCGGTGGGCGTCCCGGCCGGGCTCCGGACGCGGTCAGTCAGCCGTCAGCGTCCGGTCAGGGGCCCCGGCCAGACTCGGGACGGCCACGGCGCCCGGGTTACTCCCCGCACCCGCCGGCCGGCAAACCGTCCACGACGTGAGGAGCGCACACGTGGTTTCCCGTCTCCGCCGACGCACGTGCCGGCAGACCGCACACCGGAGCCGATCCGTGAGCGGTGCCCGGTGACGCGGGCGTCCGTGGTGACCGGCATCGGCTCCTGTCTGCCGTCCCGGTGCGTCACCAACGCGGAGCTGGAACGGACCATGGACACCTCGGACGCCTGGATCCGGGCCCGTACGGGCATCGCGCGGCGCTACGTCGTCGAGGACGGCACCCACACCTCCGACCTGGCGGTGGGTGCCGCCGAGCGGGCGCTGAAGTCCGCCCGTCTGTCCGCGGACGCCATCGACGCGGTCATCGTGGCCACCACCACCCCGGACCGGCCCTGCCCGGCGACCGCGCCGACGGTGGCGGCCCGGCTGGGGGCGGGCCCGATCACGGCGTTCGACGTGTCCGCGGTGTGCTCCGGTTTCCTCTACGGGCTCGCCACGGCCTCCGGTCTGATCGCCTCCGGTGCCGCGGAACGGGTCCTGGTCGTCGGCGCGGAGACGTTCTCCCGCATCCTCAACCCCGAGGACCGCTCCACCTCGGTGATCTTCGGTGACGGCGCGGGCGCCGTCGTCCTGCGGGCCGGCGGGCAGGACGAGACCGGTGCCCTCGGCCCGCTCCGGCTGGGCAGCGACGGCACCGGCGTGGACCTCATCACCGTACCGTCCGGCGGCCCGCCGCGGCCGGACGGGGCGGAGCCGGCCGATCCCGCCGACCGCTACTTCACGATGCAGGGCAAGCGGGTCTTCTGGCTCGCCGTCCAGCGCATGGGCGAGTGCGCGGCGCACGTGCTGGACCGGGCGGGCTGGCGGCTGGACGACGTGGACTGGCTGGTCAGCCACCAGGCCAACCACCGCATCACCGCGCGACTGGCCGACGAGATCGGCATCCCCCGGGAGCGCAGCGTCAGCAACATCGCCGAGGTGGGCAACACGGCGGCCGCCTCCATCCCCCTGGCACTCGACCACGCGCACGCCCGGGGCACCCTCCGGCCCGGCGACCGGGTGCTGCTCACCGCGTTCGGCGGCGGCCTCACCTGGGGCGCCGCCGCACTGACCTGGCCCGCCATCGATCCGGTCTGAGGGCGGCGGGCCCGACCCGGAGCCGGGTCCGGCCCCAGCGTGCAGACGACCGATGAACCAAGGACGACCATGACTCCTCGGAAACTGATCACCGACTACATCGCCGACGCCTGGATGGGCGGCGACGCCGAAGGCCTGGAGCCGGACACCCCCATCGCGGAGCTCAACATCATCGACTCCGCCGCCGTCTTCGACCTCGTCCACTACCTCCAGGGCGAGTTCCGCGTCACGGTGCCCCTGACGGAGGTCACCCCGCAGAACTTCCGGTCCGTCGACGCGATCTGCGCCCTGGTCGACCGGCTCCGGCAGGACGAGGGGGGCAGCGCCGCATGACCGGCACCGTGAACGCGCGCCCGGACGCCGCGCGGATCCGCGACGGCGTCGTGCAGGTCATCGCCGCCCGCACCCTGTACGACGTCGGTCACCTGCGGCCGGAGAGCCACTTCGAGGCGGACCTCGGCATCGACTCCGTCATCATGGAGTCCGTCCTGCTCTCCGTCCGTGAGCACTTCGCCCTGCCCACCGAGCTGCCGGCCGGCCTGACGACCATCGGCGAACTCGCCGACGCCGTGCGGGCCGCGCTGGCCGACGCCGGCGCGGGACCCGGCACCCTCGCCACCGCCCGCGCCGGGACCGGCGATCCGGTCGGCAGCGGATCGGGGGCCGACGTCCCCGTCGGCGGCGAGGCGGGAGCCGACGATCCCGTCACCGAGGCCGTGGTCGCCGCCGCCATGCGGCAGACCCAGTACCAGCGGCACCAACTCCCCCTGGACGCCGATCTGGAGGGCGAGCTGGGCGTCGACTCGGTCGTCCTGGCCTCCGTCGTCGCCGAGGCCACCGAACGGCTCGGCCTCGCCGGGGCGGCCCCGGACCTCGCCGGTGCCACGACTCTGCGCGCCCTGGCCGACGCGCTGCGCGACCGCGCGGCGCTCACCCGGAACACGGGCACGGGCACGGGCGCCGAAGCGGAGCGGCCCACGACGGCGCCCGCGGGTGCCCGGGACGGCTGGGACCACCGCTCGATGAAGGACTTCACCGAGCAGCGCGACCCCGACCTGTTCGCCAAGACCCGCAGCTTCGCCGGCTACCTGCGCTCCCGTCAGCAGGACCGTCTGTACTGGTACGGCATGCCGCTGCACTCGCAGTGCGGGAACCGCGCCGTGATCTTCGACGAACTGGAGGGACGCAAGCGCGAGTTCCTCATGTTCGCCTCCAACAACTACCTCGGCCTCGCCAACCACCCCGCCGTCATCGAGGCGGTCTGCGACGCCACCCGCACCTACGGTGCCACCCACACCGGCTCCCGGTTCATCGGCGGCACCAACATGCTGCACAAGGAGCTGGAACGGCGGCTGGCGGCCTTCAAGCGGCGGCCCGCCTGCATCGTCTATCCCGGTGGCTACTCCGCGAACCTCGGTGCCATCTCGGCACTGGTCAAGAGCTACGACACCCTCGTCGTCGACCGGCTCAACCACATGAGCATCGTCGACGGGGCCCGGCTCTCCGGCGCCGTCCGCAAGATCTACCGGCACAACGACATGGCCGACCTCGAACGCATCCTCAGCCGCAGCGCCGCGCAGGGGACCGGCGGCAGGCTCGTCGTCGCCGACGGCGTCTTCAGCATGCACGGCGACGTGTGCGACCTGCCGGAGATCGTCCGGCTGGCGAAGGAGTACGACGCCCGCGTGATGATCGACGACGCCCACGCCACCGGCGTCCTCGGCGTACGCGGCTCCGGCACCGCCGAGCACTTCGGCCTCAAGGGCGAGGTCGACCTGGAGCTTGGCACCATGAGCAAGACCCTGGCCGGCATGGGCGGGTTCGTCGTCGGCGAGGAGGAGGTCGTCGAGTACCTGCGCTACTACTCCAACTCCTACGTCTTCGCCGCGAACATCCCCGCCGGGGTCGCCGCCGGGCTGATCGCCGCCATCGACGTCATCGAGGCGGAACCCGAGCGCCTCAAGCGGCTGTGGACCAACATCGGCACGCTGCGCGGCCGGCTGCTGGAGGCAGGCTTCGACCTGGAGCACTCCGAGAGCGCGATCCTGCCCATCGTCATCGGTGACGAACGCCGCGCGATGGAGATGGGCCGGGCGGTGCGGGCCCGGGGCCTGTTCTGCCAGACCGTGGTCTACCCGGGAGTCCCGCTGGGTGACGCCCGGTTGCGGGTCAGCGTCACCTGCGAGCACACACCGCAGGACCTGGACCTGGCCGCCGACATCTTCGTCGACGCCGCCCGCGAGACCGGGGTGCTGCCCGCCGCCCCGTGACGGCCGCCTGTACCGGTGGCGGACTCCCCGCCCCGTTCCAGCCGTCCCCGTCCGCCCCGCAGCAGCCGTGTCCGTCCAGCACGCAGCCCCCCCCCGCAGCGGTCGTGTCCGTCCACCCCGCACGTCCGGCCCCCGCCCGGCAGGCCCCCTCCCTGCCGGACGGGGCCCGGGCCCCGAGCCACCCACGCACGTCAAGGAGAAGGGCCCACACGCCATGAGCGCCACCACTCCCTCCGTGATACGCCTGCCCCAGGACGCGTCCACGCTGCACGCGGCCAGGCCCGCCTTCGTCGGCCCCGACCCGCTGACGTACGGGGAGTTCACCGCCCGGGTCGAGGCCGTGGCCGCCCACCTGCTCAGCCTGGGGGCGCGCGTCGGCGACCGGATCGCCATCTGGATGGACAAGCAGCCGCGTTACGCCGAGGCGATCGTCGCCGCCCTGGAGACCGGCTGCGCCTACGTCCCGCTGGACGGCGGCCAGCCGGTGAACAGGGTGCGGACCATCCTGGCGGACGCCGAACCCCTCGTCCTGTTCACCGACGCGCACCACGCCGCCCTGCTCGGCGACGCCGACCTGCCGGCGTCCGTCACCGCGGTCGTCGCGGTCGGCGGCGAACTGCCCGACACGGTGGGCGGCACCCCGGTGGCCCGGTGGGAGAGCTGGGAGCAGGGCCGCGCGGGCGGAGTCACCCTGCTGCCGTCCCTCACCTCCGGGGACCTCGCCGCCGTCCTCTACACCTCGGGGTCCACCGGCACGCCCAAGGGAGTGCGCATCTCCCACGGCTCCCTGGCCAACTTCGTGGCGTGGGCCCGCGGCGAACTGGACGTCGGCCCCGACGACGTGTTCGCGGGCCACGCCTCCTTCAACTTCGACCTGAGCACCTTCGACCTGTTCACCGCGCTGTCCTGCGGCGCCGCGGTGTGGATCGTCCCCGACGCGGACGCCAAGGACGTGACCGCCCTGGCCGAGGGCATCCGCCGGCACCGGGTCACCGTCTGGTACTCCGTGCCGTCGGTCCTGCACCTCCTGACCGCCTCCTCGGCCCTCACCCCCGGGCACACCGCGAGCCTGCGCTACGTCCTCTTCGCCGGCGAGGTCTTCCCCGTACCGCAGCTGCGCGCGCTGAACGAACTGCTCCCCGCAGGCACCCCCCTCTACAACCTCTACGGACCCACCGAGACCAACGTCTGCACCTACCACCGGGTGCGTCCCGAGGACCTGCTCCGGGCTACCCCGGTGCCGATCGGCCTGCCGATCACCGGCGCCGAGACCACCGTCGTGGACGACGCCGGCCGCACCGTCCGCGAGCCCGGCGCCATCGGCGAACTCCAGGTGTCCGGCGTATGCGTGACCCCCGGCTACTGGCGGTGCACCGAGGAGCCGGTCTCCTCCGCCCACTGCCGGGGCGTCCACCCCACCGGCGACCTGGTCAGCTACGAGGAGGACGGCCGGCTCGTCTACCGCGGGCGCAAGGACCGCATGGTGAAGCTCTCCGGCTACCGGGTCGAGCTGGGCGAGATCGAGGCCGCGGCGCTGCGCCACCCCGGCATCGCGGACGCCGCCGTCCTGGTCGACGGCTCCGGCCCCCGGGCACGGCTGCGGCTCTACTACACCCTGCGCCAGGGCGCCGACCGGATCGGCCTGGTCGAACTCAAACGGCACTGCGCACGGTACCTGCCGTCCTACATGGTGCCGCACGGCGCCGTCCGCCTGGACCGGATGCCGCTCAGCCCCAACGGCAAGACCGACTACCGCCGGCTCGGCCTGGACGCGGCCCCCCGCGTCGGCTCACCGCTCGGAACGGCCCGGTAAGTGGCCCGGCGATCCAGGGAGAAGAACGTGAGTCAGGGGCCGACGGAGCCGATGCGCGAGCACTGGCGGGGACCCGAACCCGAGACGGTCACCGCCCTGCTGCGGCACCGGGCGGAGCACACCCCGGACGCCCTCGCCCACCGGTTCCTCACCGACGGCGACGGCACCTCGGTCGCCTGGACCTACCGGGAACTCGACCTGCACGCCCGCGAGGTGGCCGCACACCTGCGACGCGAACAGGTGGGACAGGGCCCCGTCCTGCTGCTGCACCCGCCGGGCCTCGACTACCTCGCCGCGTTCTTCGGCTGCCTGTACGCAGGCGCCGTGGCCGTCCCCGCCTACCCGCCGGACAACGCCCGGTTCGGGCAGACGGTGCCCCGGCTCGCGGCGATCGCCCGGGACTCCGCCGCCACCCACGCCCTCACCACCCGGCAGGTCCGCGAGGCCGTGGCCGCCCGCGGCACCGGACACGTCGGCACCGGACTCGACGGCGTGCGCTGGCTGGTGACCGAGGACCTCTACAGCGGCGACTTCACCACCACGTGGGAGGACGCCGGCCTCACGGCGGAGTCCCTGGCCTTCCTCCAGTACACCTCCGGTTCCACCGCCACGCCCAAGGGCGTGATGGTCGGACACGGCAACCTGGTGCGCAACCTGCGCTCCATCCACCTCCGGCTCGGGCACGACGCCGACTCGGGCATGGTGTCGTGGCTGCCCCCGTACCACGACATGGGCCTCATCGGCGGCATCCTCACCCCGGTGTACGGCGGCTTCCCCGCGCACCTGATGGCCCCGGCGACCTTCGTGCGGCGCCCGCTGCTGTGGCTGGAGACCCTCTCCCGCACCGGCGCCTCCACCAGCGTCGCGCCCAACTTCGGCTTCGAGCAGTGCCTGCTACGGATCACCCCGGAACAGCGGGCCGGCCTGGACCTCAGCCGCTGGCGTCTCGCCCTGAACGGCGCCGAGCCGATCCGCCCCGACACCCTCGACCGGTTCGCCGAGTACTTCGCGCCGGCCGGTTTCCAGCGCACCGCGCTGCTGCCCTGCTACGGCCTGGCCGAAGCGACCCTCATGGTCACCGGAGCCGAACCGGACGAGGCTCCCGTGGTGGGCACCTTCGACGCGGCGGCCCTGGAGGCGGGCACCGCGCGCCGCCCCGGCCCGGACGGCGCGCGCACCACCCGCGTCGTCGGCTGCGGAGCAGCCGTCGCCGACGTCGAGGTGGCGGTGGTCGACGCCGCCACCGGCCGCCGGGTCCCCGACGGCACCGTCGCCGAGATCCGGGTGGCCGGACCTGCCGTGGCCCGCGGCTACTGGAAGCGTCCCGAGGCCGGTGCGGAGGTCTTCGGCACCCGGGTGGAGGGCGAACCCGGCGCCGTGTGGCTGCGCACCGGGGACCTGGGCTTCCGCCACGACGGGACGCTCTTCGTGGTCGGCAGGACGAAGGACGTGATCATCGTCCAGGGCCGCAACATCCACCCGCAGGACGTCGAGCAGACGGCCGAACGCGTCTGCCCGGGCTTGCGCGCCGGGCACGGGGCCGCGTTCGGCATCCCCACCGAGGACGGCGAACAACTCGCGCTCGCCTACGAGATCGGCGGGCCCGGCGCCGGGGACCCGCACGCCCTGCTGGCCCGTCTGCGCACGGCCGTCGCCGACGAGCACCAGGTGACCCCACACACCGTCGTGCTGCTCAAGCGCTCCTCGGTACCGCGCACCACCAGCGGCAAGATCCAGCGCCGGGCGTGCCGACAGCAGTTGCTCGAGCTCGAACTGCCCGTGGTGGCCGCCAGCGTCGTGCAGGACGGCCCACCCCTGCACGGCACCCCGCCGCACTGTCGGGACACCGGCACCGGCACCGAGGACCGTACGGCCGCACTCGTCACCGACGCCCTCGCAGTCGCGAACGCCGACGACCGGGCCCCGCGATTCCCGAGGCTGCTGACGGCCGTGCGGCTGCTGGCGGAAGGGCTCGGCGTCCCCTTGGACGTCGGCGCGCTCCTGTCCGGTCCCGAGCCGGACGGCGCCGGTGCGCTGACCGAGCTGTGCCGGACGGCCCTCGCCGACGCCGCACCTGCGCCGGAGCGGACGCGGGCCCAGGCCGAGACCTGGCTGCGGCGCGCCGTCGCCGCCCGGCTGGGCCTGCGCCCCTCGGTGATCGACCCGACGGTGCCCTTCACCTCCCTCGGACTGGACTCCAAGCAGGCCGTCGCCCTCGCCGACCGGTTCGGCGACTGGCTCGGCTCGCCCGTCACCCCGGCCACCCTCTACGACCACCCGACCGTCCGGGCCCTGGCGGCGCACGTCAGCGCCGACGCCGCCGGCAGCGGTACGGGCGGCGCGTTGGCCGGTGCGGCCGGGATCCGCCCGGCGGAACCCGGCGGTACCGACGGCGCCCCGCACCCGCGCCCGTACGGTTCCGTCCGCCGCGCCCTCGCGGACGAACCCGTCGCCGTGGTGGGCATCGGCTGCCGCTTCCCCGGCGCCCCCGACGCCGACAGCTACTGGCGGCTGCTGCGGGACGGCCGCGACGCGGTGGGCGAGGCCCCCGCCGACCGGATGGGCGACGTCGCGGGTCCGGGCGGGCGCCCGGGCGGGTTCCTCGACCACGTGTACGACTTCGACGCCCGCTTCTTCGGCATCTCCGCCCGCGAGGCGGAACGCATGGACCCCCAGCAGCGGCTGCTCCTGGAGGTCGCCTGGCAGACCCTGGAGGACGCGGCGATCGCACCCTCCTCCCTGGCGGGCACGGACACCGGCGTCTTCGTCGGCGTCAGCGGACACGACTACGCGGACCTCCAGATGCCCCGCCCCGACCTGGTCGACATGTACTCGGCCACCGGCAACGCCCAGTCCGTCGCGGCGGGCCGGCTCTCGTACTTCTTCGACCTGCACGGGCCGAGCCTCGCCCTCGACACCGCCTGCTCCTCCTCCCTCACCGCCGTCCACACCGCACTGCGCAGCCTGCGGGACGGCGAGTGCGGCGTCGCCCTCGCGGGCGGCGTCAACCTGATGCTGACGCCGGGGCTCTCGGCGGCGCTCGCCCGGGGCGGCATGCTCGGCCCCGGCGGACGCTGCCGCACCTTCGACGACGCCGCCGACGGCTACGTCCGCGGTGAGGGCGCGGGCCTGGTCTGCCTCAAACCGCTGTCCGCCGCGCTGGCCGACGGCGACCGCGTGCACGCCGTGCTCACCGGCTCCGCGCTCGGCCACGGCGGCCGGGCCAACGGCCTGACCGCGCCCCGCGCCACGGCCCAGCGTGCCGTGCTGACCGAGGCGCTGGCGCGGGCCGGGGTAGAGCCCGGGCAGATCGACTTCGTCGAGGCGCACGGCACCGGCACCGCCCTCGGCGACCCCGTCGAATGGGAGGCGCTGGCCGGTGTCTACGGCCGCGGCCGCCCCGCCGGCTCGCCCTGCCTGGTCGGCTCCGTCAAGACCGGTATCGGCCACCTGGAGGCGGCCGCCGGCATCGCCGGGCTGATCAAGGCGGTTCTCGTGGTGAGGCAGCGAGAGGTGCCGCCGCTGCTGCACCTCACCACGCCCAACCGGCACCTGGACTGGACGGGTGCGGGCCTGGCCGTGCCCACCGCCCGGCGCGCGCTGCCCGCCCGGGGCACGGTCCGCGCCGGCGTCAGCTCCTTCGGCTTCGGCGGCACCAACGCCCACGTGATCGTCGAGTCCGCGCCCGAACCCGCGGCGGCTACCCCGGCCTGCGAGGCGCTCGCAGGCCCGGTGCACGCCCTGCCCCTGTCCGCACACACCGAGACCGCCCTGACCACCCTGGCCGGCCGGTACCGCACCCACCTCGCCGCCCACCCCGGCGCATCGGTCGCGGCGCTGTGCCGCTCCGCCGGCACCGGCCGCTCCCACCTGCCCCACCGGGCCGTCCTCACCGCCGGGACCACCGCCGAACTGGACGCCGCCCTCGACGCGTTGATCCGAAGCGAACCCGTCCCGGACGTGGCCCGCGGCGGCCCGGCGCACGGCGGCGCACCCACCGTCGCCTTCCTCTTCGGCGGACAGGGCACCCAGTACCCGGGCATGGGCCGCGAGCTGTACGACACCCACCCCGCCTTCGCCCGCACGTTGCGGCGCGCCGACGAGGTGCTGCGCGACCTGGGCGGGATCCCGGTGACCGGCCTGCTCTTCGACCCCGAGCACGCCGGGCACCTGGGCCGCACCCGGCACTGCCAGCCCGCGCTGGTGGCCCTCGAAGTGGCCCTGGCCGAGCTGTGGACGAGCTGCGGGGTCCGCCCGGCCGCCGTGCTCGGACACAGCGCCGGAGCCCTCGCCGCCGCGTGCGTCGCCGGTGTCCTCTCCCTCGAGGACGCCCTCACGCTCGCGGTCGTCCGCGGACGCGCCATGGACGAACAGCCCGGTGAGGGCGCGATGATCGCCTGCGTCGGTGACCCCGGCACGGTGCGGGACGCCGCCGCCGGTCACGACCAGGTGGCCCTCGCCGCCGTCAACGCGCCCCGCCACCTGGTGCTCTCCGGCGCGGCGGACGAGATCGCGCGGCTGCGCTCGGACCTGGAGCGGGCGGGCGTCACCGTGCGGCCGCTCGCCGTCTCGCACGCCTTCCACTCACCGCTGATGGCGGGCGCCGCCGGGCCGTTGCTGGAGGCCGCCCGCGCCGTCCGGTTCCACCCTCCGCGGATTCCGTGGATCTCCGACGCCACCGGCAAACCGGTGCAGCGGGTGGACGCCGAGTACTGGGTCCGGCACCTGCTCGGCACCGTGCGCTTCGCCGAGGGCTTCGCCCGGCTGCGCGACCGGGAGACGGAGGACGGGCCGTTCTGCGACGCCTTCGTCGAGATCGGTCCGCACCCGACCCTGCTCAACCTCGGCCGGTCCGCCGTCGCCGACGCCCCGGCAAGCGGGACGCGTCCCCCGCTGTGGCTGCCCTCGCTGCGCCGCGGCGCACCCGGCCGGCGCACGCTGCTCCGGTCGCTCGGCGCCCACCACTGTGCCGGCGGAACCGTGGACTGGGCCGCCCTCGACGGGGAGCACCCGCCCGCCCGGGTCCCGTTGCCGCACACGCCCTTCGAACGCCGGACCTACCGGTTCCCGGCGCCCTCTGACGACCAGGAAGGCGATCCCATGCCGCCCCAGCCCACGGTGACGGGCACGGCCCTGCCGGACCCGGCGGGCGAGATCCCCCGCACCGTGCTCGACACCGTCGCCCGCGTCTGCGGATACCCCGTGGCCGACCTGCCGGCACACGCCCGGCTGGGCCTCGACCTGGGGTTCGACTCGCTGATGCGGACCGACCTCCACCGCCGACTCACCGCCCGCTTCCCCGAACGCGCGCACACCTTCCAGGACTTGCCGGAGGACCCCACGGTGCAGGACATCATCGGTCGGCTCACGGCCGGCGACGACGGCGACGGCGCCCGCACCGGCGGCCCCCGCCCCGGCAGCGCCGGCGCGGACACGGCTCCGGTCCACCCCGCGGCCGTACCGCCGCCGCCCGCCCCGGCCCCGCAGTACGGCCCCTACGGCGCCTTCCCGGCCCCACCCCACGGCTACGCCGTCGCCGCCCCGGCCCCGCAGCCCGGCGTGCCGTACCCCTACCCGTACGGCTACCCGCCGCACGGTGCCCCCGGGTACACCTACTACGTCCCCCAGCCGTTCCCGGCGCCGCCCGTTCCGGCGCCGCCGGTCCCCGTACCTGCCCGCCCGGCCCCCACCCCCGTGCCTGCCGCCGGCTCCGCCCCGGGAGGCGCGTCGGACCCCGTACCGGCGCCCGGCGCGTCCGTCCGCCAGGAGCACACCTTCGAGGACTGGGCGGAGTACGCCGAACTCCAGGGCAGGCTCCGGCAGACCCGGACCGGCGGCGCGAACCCCTACGGACGCACCCACGAGGGCTTCAACGCCGCGCTCGCCACGGTCGACGGCACCAAGGTCGTCAACTTCGCGGCCTTCAACTACCTCGCGCTCTCCCACCACCCGCGAGTGCGCCAGGCCGCCAAGGACGCCGTCGACCGCTACGGCACCTCGGCCTCCGCCACGCCGCTCCTGTTCGGCGAGACCCCGCTGCACCACGAACTCGAAGCCGAGATCGCCCGGTTCGTCGGCGCCGAGGCGGCCATCGTTTTCGCCGGCGGCCACGCCACCAACGTCGCCACCGTCGGCCACCTGTTCGGTCCGGAGGACCTGGTGGTGCACGACGCCTGGATCCACGACAGCACCGTGCGCGGCTGCATCCTCTCGGGCGCCCGGCGCCGGTCCTTCCCGCACAACGACTGGGCCGCCCTGGACCGCATCCTGGCCGGAGCGCGGGCCTCGCACCGCAGGGCGCTCGTGGTCATCGAAGGCGCCTACAGCCAGGACGGCGACATCCCCGACCTGCCGCGCTTCATCGAGGTCAAGAAGCGGCACGGCGCCATGCTGATGATCGACGAGGCGCACTCCATCGGCGTCCTGGGCCGCACCGGCCGCGGCGTGGGCGAGCACTACGGCACCGACCCGACCGACGTCGATCTGTGGATGGGCACCCTCAGCAAGGCGCTGGGCAGCCTCGGCGGCTACATCGCGGCCCGCCGTCCGCTCATCGAGTACCTCAAGTTCACGGCGCCGCTGCACATCTTCTCCACCGGCATCTCCCCGGCGAACGCCGCCGCCGCCCTGGAGGCGCTGCGCGTCGTCCAGGACGAGCCCGAACGGGTCGCCCGGGTGCAGGAGCTGGCCGAGTTCTTCCGGGCCGGTGCCCGAGCCCGCGGCCTGGACGTCGGCGTCTCCCGCCTCTCCGCGGTGATCCCCGTGATCACCGGTGACTGGGAGAAGACGATGGCGCTCTCCAACTCGCTGCTGGAGCGCGGCGTCAACGTCATGCCGATCGGCTACCCCGCCGTCCCGCGCGACCAGTGCCGGCTCCGCTTCTTCATCAACGCCGACCACAGCGAAGCAGACCTCGAACACTCCCTCGACCTCCTGGTGTGATCCATGTCCTCACTCAGCCAAGACAGCCCCTCCGCCGCCGCCCCCGACATCCTGGTCACCGGCGCCAGCGGCTTCATCGGTGGTCACCTGGTGCACCGCCTGGCCGAGCGCGGGCACCGCGTCCGCGTCCTGGCGCGCTCCACCAGCGACCGCGCCGCCTTCGCCGGGGCCGCCGCCCAGGTCACCATCGGCGACCTCGGCGATCCCGACAGCCTGCGCCGCGCCACCACCGGCGTCCGGTACGTCTACAACTGCGCCGGACTCTCCGCCGACTGGGGCCCCTGGGACCGGTTCCGCGCGGTCAACGTGGACGGGGCCAAGAACCTCGTGGACGCCGCCCACGCCGCCGGGACGGTCGAACGCCTGGTCCACCTCAGCACTACCGACGTCTACGGCTACCCCGAGCGGCCCTGCGACGAGACCACCGCCCCGCGCGACATCGGCCTGCCCTACAACCGCAGCAAGATGCTCGGCGAACGCGCCGTGTGGGCCGCCGCGGAGCGCACCGGACTTCCGGTCACCGTGGTGCGCCCCGTCTCCGTCTACGGCCCCGGCAGCAAGGACTTCGTGATCGAGATCGCGAACCTGCTGCTGGGCAAGCAGATGGTCTACATCCGCGGCGGCCGGGTCCCCGCCGGACTGCTCTACGTCTCCAACGCCGTGGACGGCATCATCGCCGCCGCGACCGGCGAGCACACCGAGGGCCGGGCCTACAACCTGCGCGACCCGCACGACACCACCTGGCGGGAGTACGTCGAGGCACTCGCCGAGGGCCTGGGCGTGAAGGCACCCTGGCTGAGCCTGCCCACGCCCGTCGCCACCGCCGTCGCCACCGTCTCCGAGAAGCTCTGGGGCGCCCTGCGGATCAACTCCCGGCCCGTCCTGACCCGGCACGCCGTCCACCTCTTCGACCGCGACCAGTCCTACCCGATCGGGCGCGCCCAGGACGAGCTGGGCTTCAAGGGCGAGGTCGACTTCAAGGAGGGCATGCGGCGCACCGTCGCCTGGCTCGACTCACCCGAGGGGCGCGCCCATGTCACCCGCTGACCTGCTCTCCCAGCGGTCCGCCTGGTTCCCCCGCCCGGTCGCGGCACCGGACGCCGGACAGTCCGACCCGGCGACCGCCCCGCTGCGCCTGGTCTGCTTCCCCTACGCCGGGGGCACGGTCTCCGCGTTCCGCGGCTGGCAGCAGCGCCTGGGCGACGACGTGGCCGTCGTCCCCGTGCAACCGCCCGGCCGCGGACTGCGCCTGCGTGAGACGCCGTACGACCGTATGGCCCCCCTCGCCGAAGCCGTCGCGGACGCGTTGACCGAGCACCGGCTGGCTCACGACTACGCCCTGTTCGGGCACAGCATGGGCGCCCTGCTCGCCTACGAGGTGGCCTGCGTGTTGCGCCGGCGCGGACTGGAACCGCCCCGCCACCTGTTCGTCTCCGGCAGCCGGGCACCGCACCTGTACGGCGACCGCGCCGACCACACCCTCTCCGACGCCGCGCTGCGCGAGGTGATCCGGGGCCTGGGCGGTTTCGGCGACGCGGACGCCCTCGGCGCCGCCTACTTCGACCGCAGGCTCCCGGTGCTCCGCGCCGACCTGCGCGCCTGCGAACGCTACCGCTGGGAGCCCCGGCCGACGCTGGACTGCCCCACGACCGCGTTCTCCGCCACCGCGGACCCCATCGCCACCCCCGAGATGGTCGAGGCGTGGCGGCCCTACACCTCCGGCTCGTTCCTGCGGCGTCACCTGACGGGCGATCACTTCTTCCTGAACGGCGGCCCTTCCCGCGACCGGCTGCTCGCCCACCTGGGCACCGAACTCGACGCCCTCGGCACCACCCCGCACAGGAAGGCAACAAGGGAAGCACCATGGACATTCTGAGCCTGGCCAAGAGCGTCGGCAGCCGCGTCGAGGCGCCGCTGACCGACTTGCGCACCGTGACCAAGGTGCTCGGCAACCCGCACATGCCGCTGCTCCTGGCCCTGTCCAAGGGCTTCGTCGAACCGGTGTACCGGGCCGCCTTCCTGGCCTCGGCGGCGAGTTCCGGCGTGCTCGCCGCCCTCGCCGTACGCCCCTGCGACCTGGAGTCGCTGGCGGAACGCCTCGACGTCGCCGACGAGGACCTGCCGCGCCTCAAGGAGTGGCTGGACATGGGCATCCGCCTCGGCGACCTCGCCCGCCGCGAGGGCTGCTACAGGCTGCGCAGCCTGCCCGCCAAGGCACTCGCCCAGACCGGCAACGACGCCATCGCCGCGGCACTGGAGGAAGTCCTGCGCTTCCACGTGCCCGCCCTGCTCAACGGCCCCCGCATGCTGCGCGAAGGCCGCCGCTTCTCCCTCGACGACCAGGACGGCCTGGTCATCGCCCGCTCCACCCGGGTGATCCAGCCGCTGGTCGAGGAGGCCATCGCCCGCACCCTGGACCGGGACGCGCCCGTACGGCTCCTGGAGGTCGGCTGCGGCAGCGGCGCCTACGTCCGCCACGCCGCCGCACTCAACCCCCGCCTGACGGCGCTCGCCGTCGACCTCCAGCAGGACGTGGCCGACAGCGCCGCGGCGAACATGGCCGAGTGGGGGCTGACCGACCGGGTCGAGACCCGGCAGGCCGACCTGCGCACCCTCGACGCGCAGCCCCAGTTCGACCTGGTCACCCTGCACAACAACATCTACTACTTCCCCGAGGCCGAGCGGGTCGACGCCCTGCGCCGCGCCCACGACCTGCTGGCACCCGGCGGCAGGCTGCTGCTCACCACCTCCTGCAAGGGCGGCAACGTCGGCCTCGAGGCGCTCAACCTCTGGTTCACCTACGCCGACTTCGGCGGTCCGCTGCCCCGGGCCGACGAACTGGCGGACCAGCTGCGCCGGGCCGGGTTCGACGACGTCGAGGCCACCCGGATCGTCCCGGGCGAGCAGTTCCACGCCTTCACGGGCACCAGCAAGCGCGTCGCGCACGCCTGACCGCCGAGGAGACATCCGCCATGGACACGCACGTCAGCGACTCGACGACCGCCGCCGGAGCCGTCGAGCACCCCGCGAGCCCGGTCACCGACCCCGCCGGCCACGCCGCCTGTGTCGTCACCCTGGGCGCGGGCGGCCCGGCCGGAGACCACCGCGGGGAACTCGGCGGCAAGGGCACCCGCCTCGCCGAGCTCTCCGCCGCCGGACTGCCCGTACCGCCCGCGTTCTGCCTGACCACCGCCCTTTTCGACGCCTACCTGCGGGAGACCGGGATCGCCGCCGAGGCACCGGGCGCCGCACCCCGCACGATGCGCGAGCGCATCCTGGGCACCCGGATGCCCGCCCCGATCGCCGACGCCGTCCTCGACGCCTACGGCGGCATGGGCCGCCCCCGCGTGGCGGTGCGCTCCTCCGGACTGCGGGAGGACTCCGCCGCCCAGTCCTTCGCCGGCCAGCACGACACGGTCCTCGACGTCTGCGGCGACGAGGACGTACTCGACGCCGTCCTGCGGTGCTGGGCCTCGCTGTGGTCCGACCGCGCCACCGTCTACCGGGACACGGACGCCCCCGGCTCCCTCGCGGTGGTCGTCCAGGAGATGATCCACACCGACGTCAGCGGCGTGATGTTCACCGTCGACCCGGTCAACCCCCGCCCTCACCGCCTCGTCGTGGAGGCCTGCCAGGGTCTGGGCGAGGGACTGGTCTCCGGGCAGGTCTCCAGCGACTTCTTCGTCGTCGACGACGAGAAGCTGGACGTCGTCGAGGAACGGGTGCGCTACAAGGTCACCAAGTGCGCCCCGCTGGAGCCCGGCCGCATCGGCATGACGAAGGTCGACGCGGCGGCCCGCAACGTCCCCTGCCTCACCCACGACCAGCTGCGCGAACTCGGCGCCCTCGCCGTCCGCATCCGCGACCTCTACGACAGCGAGCAGGACATCGAGTGGGGCCTGCGGGACGGCACATTCCACCTGTTCCAGACCCGGCCGATCACCACCCGCCCCGCCGCGCCCGCGGCCCCGTCCGGCGCGCTCAGCCCCTACGTCGCCCCGCAGCCGAAGCCGATCCTCGACGGCACCCTGTGGTCGCGCATGGACATCGGCGAGATCTTCGTCGGCCTGATGACCCCGCTCGGCCTCAGCTTCGCCCGCTACTACCAGCGCACCGTCCACACCGACTGCGCGGGCGCCCTGGGCGTGCGCGACACCGGCGAGGCCGACCTGCACATGGGCTTCTACCAGGGTCACGTCTACCTCAACATCTCCTACAGCTCCTACCTGCTGGCCCAGTGCCTGCCCACCCGCGACCAGCGCCACTTCACCAGCCGGTTCGTCAGCGAGGAAGTCGACCTCACCACCTACGAGAACCCGTTCGGCACCTTCCCCGGCGGCCTGGAGGACCTGCGGTCCACCCTCCACTGGCTGCAGCACACCGCCCGCGAGATGACGCGGATGAAGTCCCGCTCGCAACAGATGGTCGACGCCCGGCTCTACGAGTTCGACCGGGCCCGGGGCCTGGACCTGACCCGGATGAGCAGGCGCGAGCTGCACGGCGAACTCCACCGCGACCTCGCCTGGTTCCACGACATGCACGTCGGCTACATGCCGTACTACATCAACGCGTTCGCGTTCTACGGCCTGCTCACCGAGCTGTGCGCCCGCTGGCTCGGCAGCGACGGCGCGGGCCTCCAGAACCGCGTCAAGACCGACATGTCCAGCCTGCGCACCGTGGAGTCGGCCAAGGAGGTCTGGGCGGTCGCCCAGGCCGCCAAGAACGACCCCGCCGTGCTGAGGATCATCGAGGACGAGCCGCTCGAGGACATCGCCCGGCTGCTGCGCGCGGACCCCGCCGGGCAGCGCTTCTGGGACCGGCACATGGAGCCGTTCCTGCGCGCCAACGGCACCCGCGGCCACCAGGAGATGGAGATCACCCACCCCCGGTGGATCGACGACCCGTCGTACCTCTTCCAGATGATCCGGCGCTACGTCGCCGACGGCTTCTCCATCGACGACATCCTGCGGCGCAGCAGCGGCTGGTCCGACGACTCCCGCGCGGTGCTGGACCGGCTGGCGATGCCCAGGCGCCAGATCCTGGACACCGTCATCTCCCTCTACGCCCTGTGCAGCGAACTGCGGGAGACCACCCGGATGTCCATGATCACGTCCATCTGGCTGGTGCGGAACGTGGTCTACGAGGTCGGCCGCCGCCTGGTCGCCGACGGCGTGCTGCACTCCCTGGACGAGGTCGCCCACCTGGACTTCGAGGACGTGCGCCGCTACCTCGCCGGCGACGAGGACGCCGTACGCGTCTTCGACCGGGCCCGCATCGACGCCGCTCGCCGGCTGCACGAGCACAACAAGCGGCTCCCTGAGCCTCCGTTGACCTTCGTCGGCGTGCACGACATCACCGCCTCGGTCCGTCCCGCCGCCGACGGCGCCCGTCTCGAAGGGCTGGCCGCCAGCCCCGGCCGCATCGTGGGCCGCGCCCGCATCGTCGAGGACCTGGTGTGGCAGGCCGACGAGTTCGAGGCCGGCGAGATCCTGGTGACCCGGTACACCGACGCCTCCTGGACACCGCTGTTCGCCATCGCTGGCGGGGTCGTCACCGACATCGGGTCGATGCTCTCGCACAGCTCCATCGTGGCCCGCGAGTTCCACGTCCCGTCGGTGGTGAACACCAAGGACGCCACCCAGCGCATCCACACCGGTGACCTGATCGTGGTGGACGGCGACGCGGGAACGGTCGAGGTCGTCGAGAGCCCGGACACCGACGGCCCACCCGGCACACCGGAGACCGCCGGCGACTGAGCACCAGCCGCACCCCGACGCAGAGCACGGCCGCCCCCTTCGCCCACGAGGGGGGGGCGGAATCCCACCCAGACGGGAGACGACCCGATGATCCCCAACCAGTGGTACCCCCTCGTCGAGGCGCAGGAGGTACGCAACGACAAACCGCTCGGTGTGCGCCGCATGGGCCAGGACCTCGTGCTCTGGCGCGACATCGACGGCAACCTCGTGTGCCAGGGCGCCCGTTGCCCGCACAAGGGCGCCAACCTCGGCGACGGCCGCATGAAGGGCAACACGATCGAATGCCCGTACCACGGCTTCCGCTACGGAGCCGACGGCGCCTGCCGGGCGATACCCGCCATGGGCGCGGGCGCCCGCATCCCCGGCTCGCTGCGCGTGCCCACCCACCCGGTCCGGGAGCAGTTCGGCCTGGTGTGGATGTGGTGGGGCGACGAGCGCCCCGCGGCCGACCTGCCGCCGGTCGCGGCGCCGCCCGAGGTGACGGAAAACCGGAAGCTGTACGCCACCAAGCGCTGGACCCGCCCGGTGCACTACACCCGTTACATCGAGAGCCTGCTCGAGTTCTACCACGTGACCTACGTGCACCGGGACCACTGGTTCAACTACATCGACTACCTGCTCCTGTACGGCACCCCGAGCAAGTTCGGCCTCGACGGCCGCGAGCGCTACCTCGCCGCCACCCGGATCACCAACCACCGGGTGGAGACGGAGGCGGAGGGGCAGACCATCCGCTACTCCTTCGACCACTGCCAGGAGGACGACCCGACCAACACCACCCACTACGTCATCACGTTCACCTTCCCGTGCATGGTGCACGTGCAGACCGAGCAGTTCGAGACCACCTCCTGGCTGGTCCCGATCGACGACCAGAACACGGAGCACATCCTGCGCTGGTACGAGTACGAACAGGTCAAGCCGGTCCTGCGGATCGAACCGCTGCGCCGGCTGCTGCCGTGGGCGTCCCTCTACATGGAGAAGTGGGTGCAGGACCCCCAGGACGTCCGCATCATGGAGCATCAGGAACCCAAGATCAGCGCCGGCGGCGTGAACAAGTTCATCCCCGTCGACGAGATGAACGCCAAGTACCTGTCGATGCGCGCCAAGTTGCTCGCGGACGCCTCCGCTCCACCGCGACCGGCACCCGAACCGGCACCGGGCGGGGAACCGGCCCCGCAGCCGGCGCCCGCGCAGGACGGGACCGGCCGCGACGGCACCCCGGCCCGCCCCCCGGCCACCGGCGGCGGGCGGCGCCCGACGAAGGCCAGGGAGGACGCCACCGCGCGCCCGTAGACCCGAAGACGGGGGACGGACAAGTAGAGAGCGAGAGTGAGAGATGTACGGCGGATACGACGCCTCCACCGGCCCCAAGGCCCTGGTGACCACCTTCAACACCGTCGCCGTGGCCGGCGCCGTGTGGTTCCTCTTCGGCGGTGCGGACACCGTGGCGGACTGGTTCGGCACCGACTTCGACCAGGCGGTGACGCTGCGCCGGGCCCTGCTCGCGGCGCTGTCGGTGCTCTACCTGCTGCGCTTCATCGCCACGAACTTCGTGATGCTGCAACGCAGGATGGAGTGGTCGGAGGCGTCCACCATCGGCGTCTGGGTGCTGGTGATCCACGGCACGATGGCGTACTTCGGCGGCACCGACGAGGCCGGCGTGAGCGTCTTCACCTGGCTGGGCGTCGCGCTGTACCTCTTCGGCTCCTACCTGAACACCGGGTCGGAGTACCAGCGCAAGCTCTGGAAGAAGCGCCCGGAGAACAAGGGCAAGCTCTACACCGAGGGCCTGTTCAAGTACTCGATGCACATCAACTACTTCGGTGACGCTGTGCTCTTCTCCGGGTTCGCGCTGGTGACCGGAACGCTGTGGGCGTTCGCCATCCCGCTGATCATGGTCTGCATGTTCGTCTTCATGAACATCCCCATGCTCGACAAGTACCTCGCCGAGCGCTACGGCGAGGCCTTCGACGCGTACGCGGCACGGACGGCGAAGTTCGTCCCCTACGTGTACTGACACCACCCCTGCGTGTACCGGCACCACCCGCCCCGCCCCGCCCCGCACGGCTACGGCGGCCCGGCCCTCCGGCGGGGCCGGACCGCCGTCCCGGGCGCGACCCTGACCGGACTCGACCCGACCCGACCCACCCAGCCGAGACGAGGCACGCATGACCGGAGACATCCCCTTCGGCGAGGCCGAGGCGTCCCTGACCGCCGAGGTGCTGCGCGAGGTCCTGGCGGGCGGCGCCGACGCGTTCGCCCGCCTGACCTCCGACGAGGGCGCCGTCGACGACTTCGGCTTCGACCCGGAGCTGACGGACGACTACCTGCTCCCCGCCCTGCGGATGCTGTACGAGAAGTACTTCCGCGTCGACGTGGAGGGCCTGGAGCACGTACCCGACGACGGGGGAGCGCTCCTGGTCGCCAACCACTCCGGCACCCTGCCGCTGGACGCCCTGATGCTCCAGGTGGCCCTGCGCGACCACCACAGCGCCCACCGCAGGCTGCGGCTGCTCGCCGCCGACCTGGCCTTCGACCTCCCCGTCGTCCGCGACCTCGCGCGCAAGGCGGGCCACGTCCGGGCGTGCCCCGAGAACGCCCTGCGGCTGCTCGACTCCGGGGAACTGGTCGGCGTGATGCCCGAGGGGTACAAGGGACTCGGTAAGCCCTTCGAGGAGCGCTACCGCCTGCAGCGCTTCGGTCGGGGCGGCTTCGCCGCGGTGGCGCTGCGCTCGCGGCGCCCCATGGTGCCGTGCTCGATCGTCGGCGCCGAGGAGATCTATCCCATGATCGGCTCAGCTCCGACTCTGGCCCGGATGCTGAAGCTGCCGTACTTCCCGATCACCCCGACGTTCCCGCTGCTCGGCGTGCTGGGCCTGGTCCCGATGCCGACCAAGTGGACCATCCGCTTCGGCACCCCCGTCCACACGGACGCCTTCCCCGAGGACGCCGCGGAGGACCCCCTGGTGGTCGAGAAGCTCGCGGGCGAGGTGAAGGACACCATCCAGCACACGCTCAACGAGATGCTGGAGGGCCGCGGCTCCCCGTTCGCCTGAGCCGCGCGCCCCCGGGGCAGGCGTACCCCGGGGCCCTCGGGCGGGCTCAGCCCCCCGCCGACGACCCCCGCCGGCCGATGCTGCGGATACTCGCGAAGGCCAGGATGCCGAGACCGACGAGCGTGACGGCGCCGCCGATCAGCTCCGCGGACAGATGCATGGGATCTCCCTCACAGGGCGACGGGCGGTACTCACAGGGCGACCGGTGGCACTCACAAGGCGACGGAAGGTGCTCGCAGGGCGACGGACGGTGTTGGTCATATAGCCATGCGAACGCCAGCGCCCGCCCCAGCCGCAGCCGCACCACCCCGCGAATTCACCCGTAGAGCAGACGACGGGCGGATCGGGGGGTGGCGGTTGGGCGCTCGCCCGTTCGAACGCCTACGATCCTCTGTTGTGTCCAAACTGACCGACGTGCCCAAGCGGATTCTCATCGGGCGCGCACTGCGCAGCGACCGGCTCGGCGAAACGCTCCTGCCGAAGCGCATCGCCCTGCCCGTCTTCGCGTCCGACCCGCTGTCCTCAGTGGCGTACGCGCCCGGCGAGGTGCTGCTCGTCCTGTCCATCGCGGGCGTGTCGGCGTATCACTTCAGCCCCTGGATCGCGGTCGCGGTCGTCGTCCTCATGTTCACGGTCGTCGCCTCCTACCGGCAGAACGTGCACGCCTACCCGAGCGGTGGCGGCGACTACGAGGTGGCCACCACGAACCTCGGCCCGAAGGCCGGCCTGACCGTGGCCAGCGCCCTGCTGGTGGACTACGTCCTGACGGTCGCCGTCTCCATCTCCTCCGGCATCGAGAACCTGGGCTCGGCGATCCCCTTCGTCGTCGAGCACAAGGTCCTGTGCGCCGTCGCCGTGATCCTGCTGCTCACCCTGATGAACCTGCGCGGGGTCAAGGAGTCGGGCAAGCTCTTCGCGATCCCGACGTACGTCTTCGTCGGCGGCGTCTTCATCATGATCGTCTGGGGAGCGTTCCGCGGCCTGGTCCTGGGCGACACCATGCGCGCCCCCACCGCGGACTACGAGATCAAACCGGAGCACGGCGGGCTGGCCGGCTTCGCCCTGGTCTTCCTGCTCCTGCGCGCCTTCTCCTCCGGCTGCGCCGCCCTCACCGGCGTCGAGGCGATCTCCAACGGCGTCCCGGCCTTCCGCAAGCCCAAGTCGAAGAACGCGGGCAACACGCTCGCGATGATGGGCCTGCTCGCCGTCACCATGTTCTGCGGCATCATCGCGCTGGCCTCCGCCACCGACGTCCGCATGTCCGAGAACCCGGCCACCGACCTCTTCCACAACGGCGTCGCCGTCGGCGCGGACTACGTCCAGCACCCGGTGATCTCCCAGGTCGCCGAGGCGGTCTTCGGCGAGGGCAGCTTCCTGTTCGTCGTCCTGGCCGCCGCCACCGCGCTGGTCCTCTTCCTGGCCGCCAACACCGCCTACAACGGCTTCCCGCTGCTCGGCTCGATCCTCGCCCAGGACCGCTACCTGCCGCGCCAGCTGCACACCCGCGGCGACCGCCTGGCCTTCTCCAACGGCATCGTGCTCCTGGCCGGCGCGGCCATGCTCCTGGTCGTCGTCTACGGCGCCGACTCGACCCGGCTGATCCAGCTCTACATCGTCGGCGTCTTCGTGTCCTTCACGCTCAGCCAGATCGGCATGGTCCGGCACTGGAACCGCCTCCTGGCCACCGAGCGCGACCAGGCCGCCCGCCGCCGCATGGTCCGCTCCCGCGCGATCAACGCCTTCGGCGCCTTCTTCACCGGACTCGTGCTGGTCGTGGTCCTGGCCACGAAGTTCACCCACGGCGCCTGGGTCGCCCTGCTCGGCATGTGCATCTTCTTCGCGACGATGACGGCGATCCGCAAGCACTACGACCGTGTCGCCGAGGAGATCGCGGCCCCCGAGGACCCCGAGGAGGCCCAGAACGACGACATGGTGCGCCCCTCCCGCGTCCACTCGGTCGTCCTGATCTCCAAGATCCACCGTCCCACGCTGCGCGCCCTCGCCTACGCCAAGCTCATGCGCTCCGACAGCCTGGAGGCGCTCAGCGTCAACGTCGACCCGGCCGAGACCAAGGCCCTGCGCGAGGAGTGGGAGCGCCGCGGCATCGCCGTACCGCTCAAGGTCCTCGACTCGCCGTACCGCGAGATCACCCGGCCGGTCATCGAGTACGTCAAGAGCCTGCGCAAGGAGTCCCCGCGCGACGCGGTCTCGGTCATCATCCCCGAGTACGTGGTCGGCCACTGGTACGAGCACCTGCTGCACAACCAGAGCGCCCTGCGCCTCAAGGGCCGCCTGCTGTTCACGCCGGGCGTCATGGTCACCTCCGTCCCGTACCAGCTGGAGTCCTCCGAGGCCGCCCGGCGCCGGGCCCGCAAGCGCCAGGACTGGAACGCCCCCGGCGCGGTCCGGCGCGGCCCGGCCCACCACCATCACCACGACCGTTCGAAGGACAAGGACTCCTCCTCGTCCACGTAGACTGGACGGCTGTTGTCCTTTGTCGTCCCCGTTCTCTGGAGTCACCCCGCCATGCAGGCAGAACCGAAGAAGTCGCAGGCGGAGTCGCGAGCGGTCTCGCTGGTGGGGGAGGAGTACGAGGTCGAGGTCGGCCCGGTCGCCCACGGCGGCCACTGCATCGCCCGCACCTCCGAGGGCCAGGTGCTGTTCGTCCGGCACACGCTGCCCGGAGAGCGGGTGGTGGCCCGGGTGACGGAGGGCGAGGAGGGCGCGCGCTTCCTGCGCGCGGACGCGGTCGAGATCCTGGACCCCTCCAAGGACCGCATCGAGGCCCCCTGCCCCTTCTCGGGCCCCGGCCGCTGCGGCGGCTGCGACTGGCAGCACGCGAAGCCGGGCGCGCAGCGCCGCCTGAAGGGCGAGGTCGTCGCCGAGCAGCTCCAGCGCCTGGCGGGCCTCACCCCCGAGGAGGCCGGCTGGGACGGCACGGTGATGCCGGCCGAGGGCGACAAGGTGCCCGCCGGGCAGGTCCCGTCGTGGCGCACCCGCGTGCAGTACGCCGTGGACGCCGACGGCCGCGCGGGCCTGCGCAAGCACCGCTCCCACGAGGTCGAGCCGGTCGACCACTGCATGATCGCGGCGGAGGGCGTCAGCGAGCTGGGCATCGAGGCGCGGGACTGGCCCGGCATGGCGTCCGTCGAGGCGATCGCGGCCACCGGCTCCCAGGACCGCCAGGTCATCCTGACCCCGCGCCCGGGTGGGAGGCTCCCCCTCGTGGAGCTGGACCGCCCGGTCTCGGTCATGCGGGTCGGTGAGAAGGACGGTGGCGTCCACCGCGTCCACGGCCGCCCCTTCGTCCGCGAGCGCGCCGACGGCCGCACCTACCGGGTCGGCTCGGGCGGCTTCTGGCAGGTCCACCCGAAGGCCGCCGACACCCTGGTGAAGGCGGTCATGCAGGGCCTGCTGCCCCGCAAGGGCGACATGGCCCTCGACCTCTACTGCGGCGTCGGCCTCTTCGCCGGAGCCCTCGCCGACCGCGTCGGCGACCAGGGCGCGGTCCTCGGCATCGAGTCCGGCAAGCGCGCCGTCGAGGACGCGCGCCACAACCTCGCCGACTTCGACCGCGTCCGCATCGAGCAGGGCAAGGTCGAGTCCGTCCTGCCCCGCACCGGCATCGACGAGGTCGACCTCATCGTCCTCGACCCGCCCCGCGCGGGCGCCGGCCGCAACACGGTCCAGCACCTGTCGTCCCTGGGCGCCCGCAGGATCGCCTACGTGGCCTGCGACCCGGCGGCCCTCGCCCGGGACCTGGGGTACTTCCGGGACGGGGGGTACCGGGTGCGGACGCTGCGGGTGTTCGACCTGTTCCCGATGACGCATCATGTGGAGTGTGTCGCCATCCTCGAACCGGCCGCGAAGGGCTCCTGACCTGCGGTTTTAAGCGTGCGCATTATGTGCGGTGTGGGCGTTACGGGCGATATCTTGACGCTGAAATGACGCTCGTGACGCTCATTTGACGCTCGTTCTGATGGTGCGTCAGGCACGCGTTGGGCAGGCCAGGCGGAGTCAAGGCTGCGAGTGACGAGGCAACGCCGAGGGCTGATGACGCTCAAAGCGGAGTCGCCGGGTCCTACAGATCAAATGTCGCGGAAGAGACCGGCCAGCGTTTCGCCCTGCAGCAATGGACGGTGCGAGTCGATGACCTGCGCTAATGGTCTTCCGCTCGTTTCACGTTGGTGCCCCTTAATGCATTTGGAAGTCCCAGAAACGTCCCAGGGGGCTCCCAGCGCCGACCGACGCTCTCGGCCTTGTGGTGGGCCGTGCGGAACCTTGTTCGGGGCGCCATTGCCCTCCAGGGCTCTCCTCCAGAGCTTTCCCGCATGGCGATGTTGGCCTGGCCGTATGGTGGGGCTCGGCATGCGGCGTGGGCCATACCGGGCTCGGTGCGGTTCCGCCTCGACGGGGCGTAAGGGGGCAGAGAGGGTGGCTGTGCGGGGTGACCGGCGCGCCGTCTTGGTGACGACGGTTCTGGTCCTGGCGGTCGTCGCCGGTGCGCTGTCGCTGCTGAGCTGGGACCGGGCGAACCAGGTGGCTGGCGTGGTCTCCGCGGTGGTCGGTGTGGCCGCCTTGGGAGTCGGCGTCTGCGCGTTGCTGGCCCCGTCCGGGAGCATGGCCCCGTCCGGGAGCACGTCCGTACAGGTGTCCAGGACCGGGAGTGCCACGGCCGCCGGCGGCGGGGACGCCAACACGGGTGCCGTCGCCTCCCCGTCCGACGGTGTGGTCTCCGTCGGCGAGACCGGTGACGCGCGGGCGGAGGGCGGCAGCGCGAATACCGGTTATCGGGGGCAGGGTTAGCGGCGCATCCGATGTTCTTCCGCAGTCGCGCCGCGGTACGCAAGTCGGGTGGATCCTCCGCCGAGGGAGCCGGGGCCTTCGCCAACAGTGGCGTGATGATTGACAGCTTCGTGCAGGTGGTCGCGGGGCGCGCCGCCGTCTCCGGCTATCTCCTGCAGGTGGAACAGGCCCTCGCCGCCGCCGATTTCCAGGGGCGTGAGAGGGAACTCGCCCAGCTGGCCGCCTTCTGCGCGCACGATGTCCCCGCGGACGGTCCCGGCGCCAACTACTGGCGCTGGGTGGCCCCGGCGTGGGCGGGAAAGTCCGCCCTGCTGGCGCACTTCGTCCTGCATCCTCCACCCGGCGTCGATGTCGTGTCGTTCTTCATCACCTCCCGCATGGTCTCGCAGAGCGACGCGGCGGCGTTCTGCGAGGTTGTACAGCGGCAGGTGTACGCCTTGCTGGGCGAGGAGGAGCCGCTGAGCACCCCCGCCACGCGCGACGAGCAGATGCTGCTCGCGCTGCACCGCGCCGCACAGGGGTGCGCGGCGCGCGGCCGACGACTCGTGCTCGTGGTGGACGGGCTGGACGAGGACCGCGGCGTGACCGCCGGTCCCGACGGCCACAGCATCGCGGCGCTGCTGCCACGCGTTCCCCCGCACGGCATGCGGATCCTCGTCGCCGGCCGTCCGCATCCGCCGGTACCGGGGGACGTACCCGCGGACCACCCCCTGCGGACCACGCGGATCGACCGTCGGCTGGAGCCGTCCCCACACGCCCGCGCGGCGCGCTGGGACGCAGAGCGGGATCTGCTGCGACTGCGAGACGGCGGCGGGCTGGGCTGGGACCTGGCCGCTCTGACCGTCGCGGCCGGAGGCGGTCTGAGCGCACCCGACTTCGCGGATCTGACCGAGAGCCCGGCGCGGCTGGTCGAGCGCGAGCTGACCGCGGTGAGCGGCCGCAGCTTCCGCCAGCGCTTCGGGCACTGGACGTCCGACGATCCGCCCGTTTTTCTCTTCGCGCACGAGGAGATCCGGCGCGGCGCGGCGGAACTGGTCACGGACCAGGAGCTGGCGGCCCATCGCAGCCGTCTGCACCGGTGGGCGGACTCCTACCGGAGCGCCGGATGGCCGGAGGGGACACCCGAGTACCTGCTGCGCGGCTACACCCAATTGCTGCGCGAACAGGGGGACGCTCCCAGGCTGGTGACGCTGGCCTGTGACACCGGGTGGCAAGAGCGGTTGTGGCGGGCGTCCGGGGCGGACCTGGAGGCAGTCAATACGGTGTCGTCCGCGTTCGACCTGGTGCTCGCGGACGGCCGGCGCCGCGGCGATCAGGACGTGTCCGTGGCCCTGCGGCTCGCCGCCGCGCGGGACGGGCTGCACGATCGGACGGCGCCTCTCCCGTCCGGCCTGATCGCCCTGTGGGCCCGACTCGGGCACCCGGCGCGCGCCGTTCATCTGGCCGAGTCGCGGCGCGACGCGTGGGACCGGGTGGCCGCTCTGAGCGCCATCGCCGGCGCCCTGGCCGCCGCCGGGCGCACGGATCAGGCGGCCGCTCTGCTCGACGGAGCGGACCGCACCGAGGACCGGGACCGCTTCCTGGAAGCGATCGCCAAGGGCCTGGCGGACTCCGGCCGGTCCGCCGAGGCCCTGCGGTCGGCCCGCCGCATCAGCGACCCGGAGCGCAGGGCGGACGCTCTCGTCGCCGCCGTCGGGGCCCTGGCCAGGGTGGCGAGGAACGCCATGGAAGCTCAGGAGGAGGCCGGGGCCCCGGGCCCCGATGCGGTTCCCTGGGCGCTGGAAGTCGTCGACGCGGTCATGGCGGTGCCCAACACCGTCTCCCGGAGCGCCTTGGGCGCCTCGCTGACCGCCGCGCTCTCCCGGCTCGGCGAGCAGCGCCGGGCCCTGGCGCTGGCGAAGCGTGTCGTGTCCCGATCGGCCGGCTCCGGTGACCCCGTCCGGCGTGCGCAGTACCTCGCCCTGTTCGCCCGGGGGATGTCCACGGCACCGGGGCTCGCCGAACAGGCTGCCGAGTTTGCCCTGACGTCGGCCCAGCTGGCAGCGGACATCGACGACCCCGACGGCGTGGACTGGGTCTACCCCCACGTCGCCGCGGGCCTGGAAGCGACCGGGCACCACCAGCAGGCGACCGACCTGGTCAGCCGTTTCCTGAACGATCCGGAGGACGGCCTGCTCGAGATCGGCATCGCGGCGGCGGAAACCGGTGACCTCGACCGGGCCCTGGAACTGGCCGAGCGGATCACCGAACCCATCTACCGGGCGCGCGTCCTCAACGCCGCCGGCAGGACGACGGCAGAGTCCCGTGACCCGGCACAGACGCTGCGCCTGGCCCGACAAGCCCGCGACGCCACCGACAAGGTGCCCTACCTCCACTGGCGGATGACGCTGTCGACTGACACCGCCGACTTCCTGCTGCGAGCGGGCCAGGAGGAACGCGCCCACGCCGTGGTCAAGCGGGCGACGAACGTGGCGCGGAGGGCTCAGGGGCGCGGGGTGCACACCCTCATCAAGCTGGCCGTCGCAGCTGGCCGGTCCGGGCGGCCGGGCGACGCGGCCCGCCTCATCCACCGCGCCGAACGAGCCGCCGACACGTCCGCCGGTTACGCACGCGTCCTCGACCTCGCGGAGCTGGCCGAGGGCCTGCACCACACGGGTCGCCCCGCGGAGGGGTACGAACTCCTGCTCCGCGTACTCCACGAGAGCTGGGCCCTGGCAGATCCTGCCGAGCGCACCGAGGGCCTGCGACGGGTGGCCCAGGCATTCGGCCGCACCGGGAAACCGGGCGGAGCGGCAGAGCTTGCTCAGGAGATCCTCGGCCTGGCAGGCACTGCTGACAGCCCCTCCCGCCGGCGCTGGGACACGTACGCCGCCGCCGATGCGCTCCTCGCGGCGGGCGAGATCGACGCGGTGCTCGGGCTGGAGGACGGCCTGCCGAAGGACGCGGTCCACGAGATCCTCACCGGTGTCGTGAAAAAGCTGGTGGACACCGGTGATCTGGCCGCAGCAGAGCTGATCGTCGACAGGCAAGGAGACGAGCACGCCCTCGGCCACCTTGCGACGGGCGCCGCAGCCACGGGGGACGTCACCCGTGCCGCCGCGGTGCTGGAGGAGATCAGCACCCCTGCCCTGCGCGAGGCGGCCACGCCGACCGTCGTCAAAGCGCTCTGCCGGGTGGGTGCCCGCACGGCGGCCCGCGCCCTGGCCGACGCCCTCGCCATACCCGAGCATCGTGGCAAAGCCCTCGCAGCGATCGCCCAGTCGCTCGGCCCATGCCCGCAGGGACGCCTCGTGCTGATCGAGGCGCTGTACTGGAGCCCGTGGGAGCGGGTGACTGAGGAGATCGCCGATGTGGTGCCGGAACACCTGCCCCTCCTGGCAGACCTCGTGTCGGCGGAAAGCTAGAGTCCGCCTACAATGATCACCTTGTTGAGGGTCACGGGGGCTGTCATCTAGTCACTGACCGGGAGTGAGATCTTTTGGCTCTGCTGATACCGCAGGCCGTCACCGGGCGGCCCGGCGGGACAGACCACCACGTCACCAGGTGGATGTTCTGCGAGATCCGTGCTGGCCTCTCCTGGCGTGATCTGCGGAACGCTATGGGCACTCGCAGACGGTCTACACCCTGGTTGCGGGGTGGTGGATTGACGGAGTGTTCACCCGTGGCACCTGCATGGCAGACGGTTCTCGCGGAACATTTCGGTGGTGAAGCCCCTTGGTCGTCGGTGTGCCCCCGTCAACAGGCGCTGACGGGAGCACTGCGCGAGGCGGGCCTTGCTGTGGGGCGCTTGAGTCGGACGTAAATCGACCCTAGGGGCGTGCCTGGCACTCGGCGAGTGCTTCAGGGTGAGTGCGTTCGGTGGCTGCAAGGGCTGATGGGCTGCTACTTGGGGTAGAAGCCGGTGATGCGGTAGAGCTGTCCGTGGCGGTGGACGCTGAAACCCATAACCCACTGCTCGGACAGGTTGTCTACGACGATCAGCCGCCGGTCGGTGAGCGCAGTTGGGCGGTGCAGCGGCATAGAAACCGGCACGGGGCATTCGTCGAACAGGGAGCGGGCGTGAAAGGCGGGGGCGGTCACCATGCGCCCCACAAGCGGACCAGTTGGGTGGTACTCGGCTGGCAGCTGTTGTAGGACACCATCCAGTTCGATCGTGACTGTGCGGTGGCGCAGGCCCTGGGAGCGGAGCCGGCTCATAGTGCCACCGCCAGGTGTTCCTGCGGCGGAAGGCCGTAGCGCATCCAGAACCTGAGGGTGCGGGCTGTGTGGATCTGACCAGTACCCGTGGCCTGGCGGCTATCGAAGACCCAGCGGTTCACCTGCACGAAGGTGCCGTGGCCTGTGCGGAGATCGAGCTTAAGGTTGAGGAAAACCGGACGCTTGGCGACGGCGAAGCCTTGCCACGGACGTTCCCAGCGCAACAGTGTGCCGAACTGCGAGTCGTTCCAGACCATCAGGCGTTGCGAGCGGTGAGCGTCACGGCAGTCCAGGATCCACAAGTCGGCGTGTGCTTCCCGGCCGGCGACTTCGGCGGGTGGAAGTGGGCGGGCCTGGACCTCAGCCCGCTTCCCGCAGCGCAGTTGGCAGTCGGCACGGCGGTTGCCGAGGGAGATTTCGGTGGCCACGCCCCATCCTTTGATCTCCTTGTGCCACGCAGACTCGGTCATAGGGCGCCTGCGTAGAGAAGGAGTTCGGCGTCGTCCTCGTCCAGGCCGAGGGCCTGCGGCCCGACTTCGGTCAGCAAGTCGGCGACGGTGAAGATGCCAGGAAGGCTGTCGATGCCGGCGACTAGACGGTCGTAGCGTTTGACTAGGGCGAGGATGCGGTTTCCACGCGCTCGGTGCCTTTTTGCACCTTGGGTGGACTCTTTGGCCTGCTGGTCGAGCCGGTCGGCCTCCCTGAAGTCGCGTTCGGCGAGAGAGGGCAATACGTCGATGATGCGGTCGAGGTCTTGCAGTACGAGTTGCCGAGCGGTCTTCTCCGTCAGTTCGCCCCCCCTCGCCGAGTACAACCTTCGCGACGACTTGGTCGTCGGTGGCTCTGGCGCGTGGACCGGGAACGCTGGCGTCGTCCGGGGCGGTGGGGGTGGTGCCGCAGCCGGGGCCTTGGAGAGTGGGTTCGGTGCGCGAAGGGCCGGGCGGTCCGGCCAGGGCAGCGAGTCGGATCTCTTTGGTGACCTTGTTGAAGGAGGTGGTGCACATCGACTTCACCGCGCGGTCGAACACCGCGTGGTACTCGGCCGACAGCACTTTGATTTTCGATCGAACGATCCCCTGTAGCCGGGAGAACTGCTCACCCTCGCTCCCGCCGGCGAGAATGCAGCGGAGGGCTTCACGGTCGAGGACGTCACGTACGTTGTTGGAGTAGCGGCCTGCGGCGCTGGGCATGGGTTTCTACTTTCCTGCCAGGAGTCGGATGGTGCGGGGACGCTGCTGCAAGACCCGGTCGGCCCAGGAAGCGACCGAGTCGCGGATGGACTCGACGGACTCCCAGACCTCGGGGTCGTTGACGTCCACGAAGTCCTCAGGACCGAGCAGCAAGATTTCTCTGGCTTTGTGGACCAGTCCGAAGTAGCGGATGGTCCAGTCGGCGTGCGGATCGCGGTCCTCACTGCCGACGAGCTCATCGAGTAGGGCTTCGTCCGCGCTGGGAGCCGGTCGCATCTGTGCGCGGACGTAACGCGCGACGTCCTGGTCCTTCAGCACTTCCCGCACTGCGGGCTCCCGCAGCACGGCCAGCACTGCCGCCGGACTCTTGGTCAGCTCGGCCAGGACGGCCTCGCGAACTTCTTCTCGGTCGAGCTGCGCAACGATCTCTGCGGGAGGCTCGGCTCCGCCCGCCAGGCCCAATGTCAGGCGGTATTGTGCCGCATCCAGTGAAACGGGCCATCCCGCCCGCTCTGCCCTGTCGAGTAGTTCGAGCAGCAACGTGATGCGTCGGGCCCGCTCTTGGGGATCGGTGACGCAGGCGGTGGTCACGCACTTCCACGGGACGTGGACGGCGGAGGCGAGCAGACGGTCGCGAAGTGCGGTTCCTGCGAGGCGCGTAACCCGAAGGTATTTCTCCAGTGTCTCCGTCGCGTACCCAAGCTGGTGGGCCAGCTGTTCCAAGGCGACGCTTGCGCCGGGTGCTGTCCCGTCGGCGATCTCGGCACAGACGTCACCGAGGCCAAAGCGTGCCGCCAACTGTGCCCGTGATGCCCGGATGTCCGTCTCGGTGAAGGTTCTCGCGCGTCTGAGCTGATCCTCGGTGTAGCCGGGACCGGTGGGCCCGCCCGGCTCGATCCATACGTTCTCCATGGCCGAGGACCGTAAGCGGCCCCAGCTGCCGTGGGCCCCACGTATCCCCGGATCGGACCAGCCGAAATTTCTTCGACGACGAATATTGCAGAACCGTGTGCTAGGCGCTGAACCGGTGGCGCAGCCGTTTGACTGACCGCGCCGCATGCCTTGAATCTGCTCGTCGTCGTAGTCGGATTTGCAGCGAGGCGTACAAGATGAGCACCAGCTCGAGCTATCCCCTGGGCCGGGATTACCCGTCGATTCCCGATGGAGACTTGCCAGCGGGCCTGTTGGCCTTCTTCGACCTCACCGAGTCCGAGGTCGAACTGATCCTGACCAAACGCGGGCCGCAGAACCGCTTGGGCTTCGCCATCCAGCTCACCTTCCTGCGGTCCCTGGGCCGATTCCCCAAACCGCAGGAGATCGCTTCCCTGCCACGGCCGGTCGTGGAACACGTGGCGGCCCAGCTCCACATCAGCGACGGCGTGGCCGTCCTGAGCACGTACGGTTCGCACGACGGGCTGACGCGGCGCCATGCAAAGGAGATCCGGTCGGCCTGTGGCTGGAAGCCATACAGCAAGGGCGAGGCAGCGCTGAAAAGCATGCTGGTGTCGCGCGCCACGTACACGGAGGAAGGAGTCAAGGCCCTCCTGCGGCGCGCGGTCGCCTGGCTGCGGGAACAGCGCATCGAACTGTCCGGCGAGAGAACCCTCACCGATCTGGTCCGATCAGTACGAGGGGCGAGCGACCAAGAGATGTGGCAGGCACTCTTGGCCCCGTACGCGGACCGGCTGTCCGAGCTCGATCGACTGACCGCAGTCCCGGACAACGAGCGAAAGTCGCCGCTGGCTGAACTGCAGCGAGGGCCGGGCAAGCCCGCCTGGACGAATCTCGCGGGCGCCTTCGCCCGGAACCACGAGGTCCAATCGCTGGGGCTGCCGCCCGCGGACACCCGCGTCTTCTCTGCCCGACGCCTGTCGCATCTCGCCCGGTTCGCCACAGAACATGAGGTGCAGAGGACGAAGCGGCGTGCCGCGACGGTGGCAGCAGTTGCCCGCTTGACCGAGACCGCTGCGGACGACGCGGTCGACATGCTGGTGCACCTGATCGCCAATGACCTGATCGGAAGAGCACGACGCAGGACCGAGAAGGAGCGATCTGCGATCTTTCCTGACCTGGCCCATTCTGCCGCCGTCATGAGGGAGGTAGGGAAAGACCTGCTTGACACGAGACACGAAAAGGTTGACGCCGAGACTGGAGAGATCATCCCTCCTGTGGCAGACACCATGACGGTGCGCGAATTCCTCGACAAACTTGAGGACATGCCCGCCTTCGAGGCAGCCGTCACGGTGGCGGGCGAACTGGCTCCCGCGATGGGATCCGATTCGGATGAGGCTCGCCGCGCCAAAATGATCAAGCGGATCGATCTCCTGAAGACGTACCTGCCGCACATCGTCGGAGGGCTGGCGTATCGGCACGGCACGCCGGAAGCCAGACACGTGCTGGACGCTCTGTGGTCGCTGACCGACCTGATCGACCGCCCCGCCATCAGCCGGGCCGAGGCCGATGAGCGTCTGTTGACCGGGTCGTGGAAAGAGCTGGCCCTCCGTGCGCCGCACCTATCGCCCGAGATGGTTGACACCGCCGCCTACGCCTTCTGCGTGGTGGAGCGGTTCTACTCCCGCCTCCTGCGGCGCGAGATCTTCGTCGAAGGTGCATCGAAGTGGGGTAACCCGGAAGCGGACTTGCCGTCGCCGACGGAGTGGGCGGCGTTGCGGGCCTCTGTTTCGAAGAGCCTGGGGCTTCCATTGGACGCGGTCGCCCACCTGAAGCGACTGGGCCAAGAGCTCCATACCAAGACCCGCGCGATCGCGGAGCGCCTGCCGAAAGACCGACAGTTCCAAGTTAGTGACGGTGGCCGGCTTGTCCTGTCCACGGCACCTCTTCCCCCAGATCCTAAGGGCTGTCCCGTAACTGCTGGTCACAGGCGGGGTGGCCTTGGTGCATCTGGCGTGATCACGGCTTCGGATTCAGCGTGGATAGCGAAAAGGGCAGGGCCCCAGGCGACCGCACGTTCCTCTCAGCTGCCTACGATGTG
>NZ_SOAV01000016.1 GCF_004364245.1 Streptomyces sp. BK208
CAGCACACCGTCACCGACCAGACCCTCGTCGACCGCGTCCACCAACTCGGCATGGACATCAACGTCTGGACCGTCGACGAACCCGGCGCCATCCGTACCATGACCGCCCTCGGCGTCGACGGCATCATCACCGACTACCCCCAAACCCTCACCCAGCGGTGACGGGGAACGGACGAACCGGCGCCTGCGCACGCCGCACGATCGGGCGTTGACGGTCGGTACGGCGCAGGGTCGTGCCGCTCCGGGGTACCCGGTGGTACCAGTGACCCGGAAAAGCGACAGCGACCCAGGAGAGCGGCACCACGATGTATGACCAGACGCGCGCACAGCAGCCCCCGGACCAGGACCAGCGCCGCATCGAGCGCCGTACCGCGGCAGAGGAGTCTCTTCTGCCGTCGGCGGACCGGGACGCCGTCATGGACCGCCTGCGCAAGGCCCTCAACACCTTCGCCGACGCTCCGCACGACGCTCTGGAGGAGGCCGAGGGCGCCTTCGACGACGCCGCGGGCCACCTGGCGAAGGCCCTGGCGGAACGGCGCCGGGCCCTGCACGAGAGCTGGCAGGACCAGGACCCCGAGACGCACGCCGAGGAACTCCGGCTCGCGCTGCGGCAGTACCGGGAGATCACGCAACGGCTGATGCGCACCTGACCGGCGTGTCCAGGGGCCGGGTCGGGTGCGGGACGGCCCGCTGGGCCGGGTCCGGCAGACGTGGCGCTCGCCCCGCATCCTCGCGTGCCGTGACGGCCGTACGGGCGTAGTGTCCAGGTATGGGTGATGTTCGGTGTGGCCGGCGTCGGGCAGCCCTGTCGGCGCCGAAGCGGGCGGACGGCTGATGGACTCCGCGCTGGCCGCGGTGGTGCGGGCGAGCGGTGCGTACGGAGGACTCCTGTACGTACTGCCACCCGG
This sequence comes from Streptomyces sp. BK208, assembly GCF_004364245.1. GTDB lineage: Bacteria > Actinomycetota > Actinomycetes > Streptomycetales > Streptomycetaceae > Streptomyces. The sequence continues at coordinate 909 of NZ_SOAV01000016.1, forward strand.
CGATGACGCGGTGTGGCAGGTCCTGGTCACGGGGGTCCCGCAGGAGATGGCCGCTCCGTGGCGGCGGGTGGGGCTCCGGGACCCGATGCCCGTCGCGGACGCGGTCCGTGAACGCCGTCTGACGTGGGCCGGCGGCCGGGAGGAGATGGCGCGCGAGTATCCACGGGTGGCGCTCGTCCTGCCGTACGACTTCGGCCTGGCGGCCGCGCCGCTCGTCTCGGGCACCGCGGTCCGGGGCGGTCTGGTGCTGATGTGGCCGGGGAATCATCCGGCGCGGCTGAGCGACGCCGAGGAGGACGTCATCCGGGCCGGCTGCCGGCGGCTCGGTGACTGTCTGCAGCGCGCCCTGGACCGCGGCGACCCGCTGCTGCCCCCCGACCGTCCAAGGACGCTGCCGCCGCCGGCCCCGCGCGCGCCCTCGCGGACGGAGGCGGCCGGGCTTTCGGCCTTCGTGGACCGTCTGCCCGGCGGCTCCTGTGCGCTGGACCTGGACGGGCACCTCACCTTCGTCACCCCCGGGGCGGCCGAGCTGCTCGGTGTCGACCGGGCTGTGCTGATGGGCGCGCTGCCGTGGGAGGCGCTGCCCTGGATGGATGTACCGCATGTCGAGGACCGCTACCGGGCCGCGCTGGTCAGCCGCAGACCGCAGGCGTTCACGGTGCTGCGCCCGCCCGCGACGTGGCTGACCTTCGAGCTGTACCCGGACGCCACGGGGCTGAGCGTACGCATCACCCCCGGCAGTCCGGACGGGGAGGCGCCGCCCTCCCGGGCCGTACAGTCGTCGGGGCCCAGCCGCGCCACCGTGCTCTACCACCTGATGCACCTGGCCTCCACCCTGACCGAGGCGGTCGGCGTGCAGGACGTGGTGGAGCAGACCGCCGACCAGCTCATGCCGGCCCTGGGGGCCCAGGGCATGGTGGTGATGGTGGCGGAGGACGGGCGCCTCAAGATCGTCGGGCAGCGCGGTTACCGCACCACCCTCCTGCAGCCCTTCGACCGGGCCCCCCTGAGCTCGGCCGACCCCGGCGCCGACGTCATGGCCACCGGCGTCCCCGGCTTCTGGTCGACGTTCGACGAACTCCACGAGGCCTATCCCGCCGTGGCGCACGAGGACGGGATGGCCGCGTGGGCCGTGCTGCCGCTGATCGCCTCCGGCCGGCCCATCGGCTCGCTCCTGCTCGCCTACCGGCGGCCCCACGTCTTCCCGCCCGCCGAGCGGGCCGCCCTCACCTCGCTGGCCGGCCTGGTCGGGCAGGCCCTGGACCGCGCCCGGCTGTACGACGCCAAGCACGACCTGGCGCACCGTCTGCAGTCCGCCCTGCTCCCCCACACCCTGCCCCACCTCTCCGGCCTCGGCGTGGCCGCCCGCTATCTGCCGGCGGCCCGCGGCCTGGGCATCGGCGGCGACTTCTACGACGTCATCCGCCTCGACGAGCACACGGCGGCGGTCACCATCGGCGACGTGCAGGGCCACAACGTGGACGCCGCGGCCCTCATGGGGCAGGTCCGCACCGCCGTGCACGCCCACGCCACCGTGGGCGCGCCCCCCGGTGACGTGCTGACCCGCACCAACCGCCTGCTCACCGACCTGGACCCCGGTCTGTTCACGAGCTGCGCCTACGTCCACCTCGACCTCGCCACGCACCACGCGTGCGTGGCACTCGCCGGCCACCCCCCTCCCCTGCTGCGTCACGCCGACGGGCGCGTCGAACCCCTGCGCGTGCCCCCCGGCCTGCTGCTGGGCATCGAGCCGGACACCGTGTACCCCGCGCTGGAGTTCCCCTTGCCGCCCGGCAGTGTGCTCGCCCTCTACACCGACGGGCTCGTCGAGGCGCCCGGAGTCGACCTCGACGACGCGATCGCGGCTCTGGCCGGACTGCTGGAAACCGGTGATCCCGGCGATCTCGACGCCATGGCCGACACCCTCATCCGGCACGCGCCCACCCCGGGCGACGACATCGCCCTGGTCCTCGTCAGTCCCCGCGCGTCGGCGGGGCACTCCGGGGCCGGGCCGATCGTTTTCCCGGGCAAGAAGGACGAACGCCGGTCGAAGCGGACCGGCAGCGGAGGAGAAGACCCTTCATGAGACACCAGAGGGTGCGCGATCTGATGAGCGGCGCCGTGGTCCGCGTACAGCGGGGCACACCGTTCAAGGAGATCGCCCACCTGCTGCTGGAGTACGACATCACGGCTGTGCCGGTCGTCGACGCGGACAACCGCCCCGTGGGGGTGGTGTCGGAGGCCGACCTGTTGCAGAAGATGTGGGGGCAGGAGCCCGACGGTTCCCCGGAGCACGCGGAGTGGTCCCGGGTCTCGGCCGGCAAGGCGGACGCCACGGACGCGGCCGGGCTCATGACCTCGCCGGCGCGGTGCGCCCGGGAGGACTGGAGCGTCGTGGACGCCGCCCGGGTGATGGCGCGGCACCGCATCAAGCGGCTGCTGGTCGTCGACGGGGACGGACGGCTCGCCGGGGTCGTCAGCCGCAGCGACCTGCTGCGGGTCTTCCTGCGCACGGACCGCGCGATCCGTACCGAGATCATCGAGGAGGCCCTGGTCAAGGCGCTCGGCCTGGCTCCCTCGTCGGTGCAGGTGGACGTGGCGCACGGCCATGTGGTGCTCAGCGGCCGGCTTCCGGATCATGTGTCCGCCCCGCTCCTCGAGGAGCACTGCCGGAGTGTGGACGGCGTCGTCGCCGTGGAGTTCCGGCCGGCCGGCGAGGCTGGCGCCGAGGGCCCGGCGGCCGTCGGCTCCTGACCCGTGGCCACCCGCCCCCGGCCCCGCCGCCGGACGGCGTCCGCCCGTGTCCGCTTCCCCTGGGAGGGACGCGGACACGGGCGGAGTGCGGGGCCGGGGCTGGTCGGACTCCGGTCGGGTCCTTCACCTCGGCGGCCCCGGCCGACGGTGCGGGAGCCGGGGCCGCCGCGGGCGCCGGGCCGCCCTCGCTGAGACCGAACCGTCCGTGGAACCGTCGCAGGACGGACGGTGCGCGGTGGGTGTCAGACTCCGGCCGTCTCCGGCTCCCGGCGGGGCTCCGGGGGCGTGGCGGTGTCGCCGAGTTCCCGGTGCAGCTTCTCGCCCTCGACGTCGACGTTCGGCAGGAGGCGGTCCAGCCACCTGGGCAGCCACCAGGCCTTGGTGCCGAGCAGGGCGAGCACCGCGGGCACGATGGCCATGCGGACCACGAAGGCGTCGAAGAGGACGGCGATCGCGAGGCCGAAGCCCATCATCTTGATCATGGCGTCGTTCTCCAGGATGAAGCCGGAGAAGACGCTGATCATGATGATCGCGGCGGCCGCGACGACCCGGCCGCCGTGGGTGAATCCCGTGGTGACGGAGTCGGCGGCGGACTCGCCGTGCACGTAGGCCTCCCGCATGCGGGTGACGAGGAAGACCTCGTAGTCCATGGCCAGGCCGAAGACCACGCCGATCATGAAGATGGGCATCATCGACATGATCGGGCCCGGCTGGTCCACCCCGAACACGTCCGCGAGCCAGCCCCACTGGAAGACCGCGACCACCGCGCCGAGCGCCGCGGCCACCGACAGCAGGAAGCCGAGGGCCGCCTTCAGCGGGACGAGGACGGAGCGGAAGACCAGCATCAGGAGCAGGAAGGCGAGCCCGACGACCAGGGCCAGGTAGGGGACGAGCGCGTCGTCCAGGGTCTGCGAGAAGTCGATCGTCATCGCGGTCGCACCGGTGACCAGCATGGTCGCGCCCGTGTCCGTCCTGATGTCGCCGGACAGCGAACGGATGTCGTGCACCAGCGACTCGGTGGCCGTGTCGCTCGGGCCGGTCTTCGGCACCACGGTGAGGACGGCGGTGTCGCCCTCCTCGTTGAAGTCGGCCGGGGTGACGGCCGCCGCCTCGCCCAGTGCGGTGATCTTCTTGCCGACGGTGTCGGCGGCGGCCTCGGGGTCGTCCGCGCCGCGCGCGTCGACGGTGACCATCAGCGGGCCGTTGAATCCGGCCCCGAAGGACTCGGACAGCATGTCGTAGGCCTTGCGCTGGGTGGTGTCCGGGGCCGAGCTGCCCTCGTCGGGCATACCCAGTTCCATGCCGGCGGCCGGCACCGCGATCACCCCGAGGCCGAGGACCGCGGTGAGCAGGACGGTGACCGGGCGGCGCAGGACGAAGCGGGCCCAGCGGGTGCCGAGCCGCGGCCTGGCGGAGGCTGCCCGCGCCCGGGCGGGGGCCTTCCGGTCCCGGCGGCTGAGCGCCTTCCTGCCGGCGAAACCGAGCAGCGCCGGGGTGAGGGTGAGGGCGATCAGCACGGCGATACCGACCGTGCCCGCCGCGGCCAGACCCATCTTGGTGAGGATCGGGATGTTGACGATCGCGAGCCCGGCCAGGGCCACCACGACGGTCAGCCCGGCGAAGACGACCGCGGAGCCCGCGGTGCCGACCGCGCGCCCGGCCGCTTCCTCCGGGGCGCGGCCCTCGGCTATCTCGGCCCGGTAGCGCGAGACGATGAACAGGGCGTAGTCGATGGCTACCGCGAGGCCGATCATCATGGCGAGCGTGGAGGTCGTGGCGGACAGCTCCAGCGTGCTGCCGAGGGCCCCGATGGCGGAGATGCCGATGCCGACGCCGATGATCGCCGAGAGCAGCGGCATGCCGGCCGCGACCAGTGAGCCGAAGGTCAGCAGGAGCACGACCGCGGCGACTCCGATGCCGATCAGCTCGGCGGTGCCGCCCATCTCCTGCTCGGCCACGACCGCGTCGCCGCCGGTCTCGACGGTGTAACCGCCTTCACGCGCGTGGTCGGTGGCGGCGGTGAGCGAGTCGCGTGCCTCGTCGGTCAGTTCCATCGCGTTGACCTTGTAGGTCACGGAGACGTACGCGGTGGTGCCGTCCTTGCTGACGGCGTTCCCCTCGAACGGGTTGGCCACCGAGGCGACCTGCGGGCCTGCCTTCAGGTCGGCGACCAGGTCCTCGACCTGGTCCTTGCCGGCCGGGTCGGAGATCTTGCCACCCTCGGGCGCGCGGATCACGACCCGGGCGGTGGCACCCTCGGCGCTGGCGGCCGGGAACTGCTCGTCGAGCAGGTCGAAGGCCTTCTGGGACTCGGTGCCTGGCATGGAGAAGGAGTCTTCGGGCGGGGCGGGCGCGGCGGACGACGCGACGCCGGCGCCCACGAGTATGGCCACCCAGAGCAGGGCGACCAGGCCGCGGCGCCGGAACGCCCTCCGGCCGAGTCGATAGAGAAACGTAGCCACCTTGGACCAATCCGTCGGGTTGCGGGCAGGACGAAGACCCGGCACATGGGGGGAAGGCGGAGGCGCTGACCGGGGTACGCATCCATGCTCGCCCGGGGTTCTCGGCGTTTGATCCGACCCTGGGTCTGGACCGGCGTACTGCGTCGGGTGTAGTGGGGTCTCGGGCCCCTCTCCTCCTGGCGTAGCTCCCGAAGATGGATGTACGCCGCATTTCGTTGCCGCGGGCAGCGGTCAGCGGGACGCGGGGGTGGCTGACCTCCTCTTCGGGGCCGGCCACCGCATCGGTGCCACGGGAAGCAGGCGGTACTGGGCCCGGCGCCCGGCCCGGCCGCCCCGTACTCAGGACGGCGCCGCCGCGACCCGGACCCGGGCGCCCTCGCCGTCGGAGAGGAAGGACGCCAGGGCCGCCCCCTCCTCCGTGACCTCGGCGCGCTCCGCCCGGGTGAGCCGGCGCAGCGGGGTCACGGTCACCGTGCCGTCCGCCACCGCCCAGGTCGCGGCGACCCGGCCGTCGACGAGGACGAGGCGGGCGCCGGTGACCGACAGTCCGCGGTGCGCGTCGTCGATGAGGCGGCCGCGGCCCTGGTAGCCGAGGACCGCGTTGTCGAACGCCGGCAGGAACCGCGCCGGCGCGCGGGTGCCGGGGTCGGGGCGGGGTGCGTCGGGCAGGTCCAGCAGTTCCCGGCCGCGCTCGTCGCGGAAGGAGACCAGTTCCCCGCGCACCGCCGCGACGGCGGCGGGCAGCCCCGCCAGACCGCACCAGGCGCGCAGGTCCGCCGAGGCGGCCGGCCCGAACGCGGCGAGGTAGCGCCGCACCAGCGCCGCGCCGACCGGATCGGTGCCCGGCGGGGCCGGCGGGTCGACCTCGCGGCCCAGCCAGGCGGCGGCCGGGGCGTTGCGCACCCCGGCCCGGGTGCGCCACAGACCGCGCGGCGGCAGTTGCACCATGGGGATCAGCGCGGCGACCAGCATCTCTCCCAGGGCCCGCGGTGCCGCGTCCGGCCAGCGCCCGGCGACCGCCCGGGCCAGCTCGCCCATCGAGCGGGGTTCGCCGTCGGCCAGGACCGCCCGGCCGGCCGCGGCGAGTTCGTCGAGGTCCACCCCTGCCAGCTCGCGGCGGTAGGTGCCGAGGACGCGTCCGCGCAGCATGGTGTCGTGGCGCGAACGCCAGGCCAGCATGTCGTCGGCGGTGACCAGGTGGACGGTGCGGCGCATCAGGTGGGTGCGCACCACCCGCCGGCCGGTCAGCAGGTCCGAGAGCGCTCCCGGCGCGAAGTCGCGCAGCCGCGACCACAGGCCGACGAACGGTTCCTGCGGCTCCTGCGCCTGCAGGCCGCCGAGGTGTGCCACGGCCTCCAGGACCGGGTGGTCGGCGCGGGCGAGCAGCAGCTGCCGGGCGAGTGCCGCCCGGTTCAGCGACCGCGCGTCGAGCACGCTCACGCGGAGTACCCGCTCACGATGTCGAGGGCCGAGGTGACGCCGAAGCGGTCCCGCGGCATGCCGAAGAGGGGCGCCCACCGGGCGGAGAAGCTGACGGCCTCAGGGGCGTCACCACGGAAGTTCAGGCGGGTCACGGCTTTGCCGGGCACGACGGGCTCCTTGCCTCGAGGAAGCTGCGGGAAGCGAGGGGGCGGTCCGCGGGAGCGGGCCGTCCGAGGGGCCGGCCGGCCCCGCTGCGCCCACTCTGCTCCCGATCGAGGTCAGGTTCTGGCCGCCATGGACGCGAGTCCCGGGGTTTCCGACGGGTCCATGGCGGTCGGGTTCTGGCCTCCATGGGCGCGGGCAAGGAGGCGTGCGCGGGGCCGGCGAGCCGCTGCGGCGGGACCGCCGCCGGGCTCGCCGCCCGGACGTCGGGCCCGAGGTCGGGGCCCGGAGCCGCGTTCGAGGAAGGGGGGCGGGGCGACCGGATTCGAACCGACGTCCTCCGAGATGGCACGGCGCACTACCTCTGTGCTACGACCCCGCCCCTTGCCGGTGATCATAAACGAAGCCGGCCCGGACGCCCAGCAGTTGTCCGGGCCCGGCCGGTGTCACACCCGCTGGGACAGGTCCACGCTCGCGGGCTCGGTGGCCATCGCGCCCGCCACGACGCGCGACCGGCTGTGCAACCGCAGCGAGGCGGCGACGAAGGCGATCGCGACCAGGGTCATCGCGGCGCCCGCCCAGGCGGTGGCGGCGTACCCGAAGTCCGCGTCGATCACGGTGCCGCCGAGCCAGGGGCCGCCGGTGTTGCCCAGGTTGAACGCGGCGGTCGTCGTCGCACCGGCGAGGGTGGGCGCGGCGCCGGCGACGTTGAACATGCGGGCGTTGAGCGCGGGCGCCGTGTAGAACGCGGAGACGCCGAGGAGCAGCGACAGGACGATGACGGCGGCCGGGCTGGAGGCGAACAGCGCGAGGGCGGCCAGCAGGACCGTCGAGGCGGTGATGCCGGAGAGCAGGACGCCGAACAGGTGCGCGTCGGCGACCCGGCCGCCGATCGTCGTGCCGATCAGCGCGCCGACGCCGAACAGCGCGAGGACGGTCGGGACCCAGCCGTCCGCCAGTCCGGCCACGTCGGTGAGCAGCGGCGCGAGATAGGAGAAGGCGCAGAACACTCCCCCGGCGGCGAGCGCGGTCACGACGATGGACAGCCAGACCTGACGGTCCCGGTAGATGGCCAGCTCGCCCCGCAGCCGGGGCCGCCGCTCGGGCAGCGGGATGCGGGGGATCAGGGTCACCACGCCGACGAGCGCGACGGCGGACGCGCCGCCCACGGCCCAGAACGCGGACCGCCAGCCCAGGTGTTCGCCGAGGAACGCGCCCGCGGGGACGCCCAGCACGTTGGCGATGGACAGTCCGCCGATCATCACGGCCATCGCGCGGGCCCGGGCGGTCACCGGCACCATGGCGATGGCCACGGCCGCGCCCACGGCCCAGAAGCCGGCGCAGGCGAGCGCGCTGACGACCCGGGAGACGAACAGCACCTCGTAGCTCGTCGCGAGTGCGCCCGCGACCTGGCCGAGACCGAACACCGTGATCAGCGCGACCAGGGTGGTCTTGCGCGGCAGGCGCAGGGTCGCGACGGCGAGCAGCGGCGCACCGACCACCATGCCGATCGCGAAGGCCGATATCAGCAGCCCGGCTCGCGGGATCGACACGTCCATGTCGTCGGCGATGGGCGGCAGCAGCCCGGAGAGCATGAACTCGCTGGTGCCGAGCGCGAAGACGGACAGGCCGAGGATGTAGACGGCCAGCGGCATGCGGCCGGCCGTGGACCGTGGGGAAGAGTCGGGCATGACAGGTGTCAACGGAGCCCCGCTTCCGGCCATTCCCGCGGCCCGCCCCGTCTCACGATGCGGCTACCGTGCCGACCGCTCCAACCGCGCGACGGACACGAGTGTACGTTCGTACGCTCGGCAGGGTACGATCGCACGCATGCCGACGGACCACTTCGCGGGCGATTCCCGCACGAACCTCGAACGCATGCTGGCGGGCGACCTCTACGTCGCCGACGACCCGGAGATCGCCCGCAGGCAGCAGCAGGCCGTGCGGCTGGCCGCCCGCTACCAGACGGCGTACGCGGAGGACGCGGAGACCGCACGACCGCTCCTGGACGAGCTGCTCGGCTCCCTGGGTGCCGAGGCGCACGTACGGCCGCCGCTGTACGTCGACTACGGCAGCAACATCACCGTCGGGGCGCGCACCTTCGTCAACTACAACCTGACGGCGCTGGACGTCGCGGCGATCACGATCGGCGAGGACTGCCAGATCGGGCCGAACGTCCAGTTGCTCACCCCCACGCACCCCCTGGAGCCCGGGCCCCGCCGGGACAAGCTGGAGGCGGCCCGCCCCATCGTCATCGGCGACAACGTCTGGCTCGGCGGGGGTGCGATCGTCCTGCCGGGCGTGACCATCGGGGACAACGCGGTGATCGGTGCCGGTGCGGTCGTCACGAAGGACGTGCCCGCGAACGTCGTGGCCGTCGGCAACCCCGCCCGGCCGGTGCGGAATCTGTGAGCCTGCTCCCATGGCGACCGGACACACGGATCCGCAGCGGCGGGAGCGCATCCTCGCGGCCACCCTCGACCTGATCGCCGAGGAGGGCATCGCACGCGTCTCCCACCGCAGGATCGCACAGCGCGCGGGGGTGCCGCTCGGCTCGATGACGTACCACTTCAGCGGCATGGAGCAGGTGCTGCGGGAGGCATTCGGCCGCTTCACCGACCACATCGTCGCGGTCTTCGACGCGCACCTCGGCGCCGCCGCCGACCGCGACCAGGCCCGGGAGGCGGTGGCCGACCTCGTGCACGAGCTGTCCGAGGACAGCCAGCGCGACCTGGTGCTGACCCAGGAGCTGTACACGCTCGCCGCGCGGCAGCCCGCCTACCGGGAGCTGACCCACGAGTGGATGCGCCGCAGCCGCGTCCACCTGGAGAAGCACTTCGACCCGGACACGGCCCGCCAGCTCGACGCCCTCATCGAGGGTCTGACCCTGCACCGCGCCCTGGCCCGTGAGCCGCACGGCCGTGCGCTCACCGCGGAGGCCGTCGCCCGGGTCACCCGCGCGGAGCGGGGCGCCCCCGAGGAGCGCGGGATCCGAACCCCCTAGCTGCCCGTGCGGCACAGGCCTGACCCCTGTGCCGCACGGGCGTCCCCCGTCAGCAGACGCCGTCGCCCGGCTTGGGGTTGCCCAGGCCGAACAGCGGCCGCAGTTTGAGGCCCACCCAGGTGCCGGCCAGCGCGAACACACCCCACAGCCAGCCGCTGAGGCTGCCGGAGGCGATGCCCGCCAGGTAGGCGCCGATGTTGCAGCCTCCGGCCAGTCGGGCGCCGACGCCCATCAGGACGCCGCCGAGCACCGCCGCCAGCGCGGTGCGCCAGGGGATGCCCCGGTGCAGCGCCCAGGTGCCGCCGAGGGAGGCGGCGACGGCGGCGCCGATCATGATGCCGATGTCGGTGAGGCTGGTCTTGTCGGCGAGGACGGAGCCGGACAGCATCTCGGCGTTGCCGGGGCGCTGCCACCAGGACCAGGTCTCCGGATGACCGCCGAGCGCGCCCACCAGCTCCGAGCCCCACAGGCTGAAGGCGCTGGTGACGCCCCAGGCGCCGCCGGAGACCAGGAGTACGCCCGCGCCGAGCACGGCCAGTGCCAGGGCGCCCGCGGCCAGGGGCCAGGAACCGCGAACGGCCCGGACCGCCGCCCGGCGCGCCGAGGGGACGGTCCCGAGCGGGGGCGGGTTGCGGCGGGCCTGAACACGCCGGCTGACCAGTACCACCAGGAGCAGCGCGGCGACGGTGACGCCCCAGGAGCCGAACCAGCCGATGTGGTCGGACAGCACGACGGGCTCCCAGGCCGGGAGGTCCTTCCACAGGTCGAACTGCCAGGCGGCCAGCGTGGCGCCGGCGACGAAGCCGCCCAGCGTCAGCACGATCGACGTCTGTCCCGAGCCGACGGCGAAGAGGGTGCCGGAGGCGCAGGCGCCGCCGAGCTGCATGCCGACGGCGAAGAGCGCCGACCCGGCGAACAGGCCGACGCCGATCGGTCCGGCGGACGGCGCGGGCTGCGAGCCGAACAACCCGGTCTCGGTGCCGATGACCAGTGCGAACAGGGTGGCGGTGGTGCCGAGGAGCAGAGCGTGTGCCCGCAGCCCCGTTCCGTTGCCGACGGCGACCAGCTGCCGCCAGGCGGAGGTGAAGCCGAAGCGGGAGTGGAAGAGGGCGACGCCCAGGCCGAGGCCGAGCAGGAGCAGCACGCCGGGCTTGGCGCCGTGCGCGGACCACACGTACGCGGTGAGGGCGGCGGCGAGCAGCCCGGACACGACGAGCGGGGTGCGCCGCACGGGGGGCAGGGGCGGCGCCTTCGGACGTGCCGAGGAGGTCGGCGAGGGAGCGAACAGCGGGGCGGGCGCGCGCGGCGGCGCGGCCGGGGACGACCCGGCGGGGGGTGCGGTGGTCACGGAAGAATCTCCGGGGTGGTGTGCACGGGGACGGCGGGCGCTGGCGGGGCTGGCGGCGCGGGGAGCGCGTCAGGCCCGGGGCTCAGTGGCGACAGAGGCCGTCGTCGACGCACCACGCCGAGTTCGCGAAGAGCGCGAGGCACAGCAGCGGAGCCGATGCATACATGCGTGCGAATATACGGAGTGATGCGCTCCGGATGCCATCCCGTCTCGCCATGCGGATGGCGCAGGGCCCGGAGCCTCTTCCACCAGCGCACGGACGAGGCCCCGGGCGCAGCCGCCGCGGGGCCCCGTGCCGTGACCGGGCCGTATCCGCCTACAGGGTGCGCTCCAGGCGGTCCGCCATCAGCTGCACGAACCGGGCGGGCTCCTTCGGCCGGCCTCCCTCGGCGAGCACCGCGAGGGCGTGCAGCAGTTCGGCGGTCTCGGTGAGCTCGGCGCGGTCCCGCTGGTCGGTCCAGGCCCGGTTCAGGGTCTTCACCAGCTGGTGCTCGGGGTTGAGTTCGAGGATCCGCTTGGCGCTGGGCACCTCCTGGCCCATCGCGCGGTACATGTTCTCCAGGGCGGGCGTCAGCTCACCCGCGTCGGAGACGACACAGGCCGGCGAGACGGTGAGGCGGGAGGAGAGGCGGACCTCCTTGACGTCCTCGCCCAGGTGCTCGGTCATCCAGCCGAGCAGCCCGGCGTACTCCTCGCCCTGCTTCTCCTTCTCGGCGTCGCTCTTGTCGTCCTCGGTGCCGGCGAGGTCGATCTCGCCCTTGGCCACCGAGCGCAGCGTCCTGCCCTCGTACTCCCCCACCGCGTCGACCCAGACCTCGTCGACGGCGTCGGTGAGCAGGAGGACCTCGACGCCCTTGGCCCGGAACGCCTCCATGTGCGGGGAGTTCTCGATGGCCTGCCGGGACTCGCCCGTCATGTAGTAGATGTCGTTCTGCCCCTCCTTCATGCGCTCCACGTAGTCCTTGAGCGCGGTGGGCTCCTCGGCGTCGTGCGTGGAGGCGAACGAGCAGGCGGCCAGGAGGGCGTCCCGGTTCTCGGAGTCGGTCACCAGGCCTTCCTTGAGCACCGCGCCGAACTCGCGCCAGAACGTGGCGTAGCGCTCCGGCGCCGAAGTCCTGAGGTCCTTGACCGTCGAGAGGACCTTCTTGGTCAGGCGGCGCTGGATCATGCGGATGTGGCGGTCCTGCTGGAGGATCTCGCGCGAGACGTTGAGGGAGAGATCCTGCGCGTCGACGACGCCCTTGACGAAGCGGAGGTAGGGCGGCAGCAGTTCCTCGCAGTCGTCCATGATGAAGACGCGCTTCACGTAGAGCTGGACGCCGCGCTGGTAGCCCTGGGTGAACAGGTCGTGCGGGGCGTGCGAGGGCACGAAGAGCAGGGCCTGGTACTCGAAGGTGCCCTCCGCCTGGAGGCGGATCGTCTCCAGCGGGTCGCGCCAGTCGTGGGCGATGTGCTTGTACAGCTCGTGGTACTCGTCGTCGGACACCTCGTCGCGCGGGCGGGCCCACAGGGCCTTCATCGAGTTGAGCGTCTCGGCCTCGCGGGCCTCGGCGGTGTCGTCCCCGCCCGGCGCCGGCAGCAGGCGGACCGGCCAGGTGATGAAGTCCGAGTACCGCTTGACGATCTCCTTGATCTTCCACTCGGAGGTGTAGTCGTGGAGCTGGTTCTCGGAGTCGGCCGGCTTGAGGTGCAGGGTGACCGCGGTGCCCTGCGGAGCCTCCGGGATCCGCTCCAGGGTGTAGGTGCCCTCGCCGCGCGAGGTCCAGCGGGTGCCCTCGGTCTCACCGGCGTGCCGGGTGACCAGGGTGACCTCGTCCGCGACCATGAAGCCCGAGTAGAACCCGACGCCGAACTGGCCGATGAGTCCGTCGGCCCCTGCCGCGTCCTTGGTCTCGCGCAGCTCTTCGAGGAACTTGGCGGTGCCCGAGTTGGCGATCGTGCCGATCAGCCGGGTGACCTCGTCGTACGACATGCCGATGCCGTTGTCCCGCACGGTCAGCGTGCGGGCCTCCTTGTCGGCCTCCAACTCGATGTGCAGATCGCTCACGTCGGCGCCGGGCACGTCGTCGCGCAGGGCGGCGAGGCGCAGCTTGTCCAGCGCGTCGGAGGCGTTGGAGACGAGCTCGCGCAGGAAGACATCCTTGTTCGAGTAGACGGAGTGAATCATCAGCTGGAGCAGCTGACGTGCCTCTACCTGGAACTCAAACGTTTCGGTCGACATGGCTGGTGAGTACCTCACAGGTCCGTCGTACGGCTGGCGGGATTCACTTTAGAACAGCCCCCGCCCGCCCAGGGCGGCCGCCGGCCGGTCGTCCCGCGCGTCGACGGCCTCTTCCAGCCACTCCGTCAGGCCGCGGGAAGTTCCGTCAACATCGTTGACTTCGAGTCAACAGCCCTGCACATTACTTAAAAGTAGAACCGCCCGGTAACTCCAGCTGCCGCCCTCCTCGAGAAGAGAGAGCACATGCCGAAGCACGCCCTTCGCCGTGTCATGACCGCGACAGCCGCCGCCGTCGGCACGCTCGCCCTCGGTCTCACGGACGCCACCGCCCATGCCACGCCCGCCGCGCTCGACTACGTGGCCCTGGGCGACAGTTACAGCGCCGGCTCGGGCGTCCTTCCCGTCGACCCCACCAACCTGCTCTGTCTGCGCTCGACGGCCAACTACCCCCACGTCGTCGCGGCCGCCACCGGCGCCCGCCTCAAGGACGTCACCTGCGGCGCCGCCCGGACCGCCGACTTCACCGAGGCCCAGTACCCGGGCGTCGCCCCGCAGGTGGACGCGCTCGACGCCGGCACCGACCTGGTCACGCTCACCATCGGCGGCAACGACAACGGCACGTTCATCAACGCCATCACGGCCTGCGGTTCGGCCGGTGTCCTCAGCGGAGGGAAGGGCAGTCCCTGCAAGGACCGGCACGGCACGTCCTTCGACGACGAGATCGAGAACAACACCTATCCCGCCCTCAAGGCCGCGCTGCTCGACGTCCGCGCCAAGGCCCCGAACGCCCGCGTGGCGGCCCTCGGCTACCCGTGGATCACTCCGGCCGCCGCCGATCCGTCCTGCTTCGTGAAGCTGCCCCTCGCCTCCGGTGACGTCCCCTACCTGCGGGCCATCCAGGCACACCTCAACGACGCGGTCCGGCGCGCCGCCGAGGAGACCGGCACCACCTACGTGGACTTCTCCCAGGTGTCCGAGGGACACGACGCCTGCGAGGCTCCGGGTACCCGCTGGATCGAACCGCTCCTGTTCGGCCGCAGCCTCGTTCCCGTGCACCCCAACGCCCTCGGCGAGCGGCGCATGGCCGAACACACGATGGACGTCCTCGGCCTGAGCTGACCCCGCACTCCCCCGCCGTACCCTTCTCCCGTGCCGTCCTCCCGCCTGCGCCGCGTCGCCGTCCTCGTGCTCGAAGGCGCGAAACCCCTCGACGTCGGCATCCCGGCGCAGGTGTTCACGACACGCGCGAGCATGCCGTACGAGGTGCGGGTGTGCGGCGCCGCACCCGGCCTGGTGACCGGCGGGGACGGCCTGTCGTACCACGTCGCCCACGGCCTGGAGGCCCTGGCCTGGGCCGACGTGGTCTTCCTCCCCGGTTACCGGTCCCCCGACGTCGACGATCCGCCACCCGCGGTCATCGACGCGCTCACGGCGGCCCACGACCGGGGCGCCCGGCTCGCCGCCATCTCCACCGGGGCGTTCGCGCTCGCCGCCACGGGTCTGCTCGACGGCAGACGGGCCACCACGCACTGGCACTACACGCGGGCACTCGCGGCCAAGCACCCGCACGTACGGGTGGACGAGAACGTGCTGTTCGTCGACGAGGGCAGCGTCCTGACGTCCGCGGGCGCCGCCTCCGGCATCGACCTGTGCCTGCACATCCTGCGCGGTGATCTCGGGGTGGCCGCGTCGAACCACGCGGCCCGCCGCCTGGTGGCGGCCCCCTACCGCAGCGGCGGTCAGGCCCAGTACGTGCCGCGCAGCGTGCCCGAGCCGCTGGGCGAGCGCTTCGCCGCCACCCGTGAGTGGGCTCTGCGCAGGCTCGATGAGCCGCTCACCCTCCAGGCCCTGGCCCGGCACGCCGCGGTGTCGGCACGTACCCTCTCGCGGCGCTTCGTCGAGGACACCGGCTACACCCCGATGCAGTGGATCATGCGTGCCCGTATCGACATGGCCCGTGAGCTGCTCGAACGCTCCGAGCGCGGCGTCGAGCAGATCGCCGCCGACGTGGGCCTCGGCACCGGCGCGAACCTGCGGCTGCACTTCCAGCGCATCCTCGGCACCACCCCCAGCGACTACCGCCGCACCTTCGCCCGGGGCGAGTGACCGCGCGCGCCTGTCTGCCTGGCGTGATCCTTGCGAACCGTGGCACCCACGCCGCTGCCGCCCGCGTCCGGTGCGCGGGAGTGTGGGTGGTGAAGGACCTGGTGGAGAACGAAGGGACACACCACTCATGACTCGCATCGGCATCAACGGTTTCGGCCGCATCGGGCGCAACGTGCTGCGTGCGCTGCTGGAGCGCGACACGAAGCTCGAGGTCGTCGCCGTCAACGACCTCACGGAGCCCGCCACCCTGGCCCGCCTGCTCGCCTTCGACTCGACGGCGGGCCGGCTCGGCCGCCCGGTGACCGTCGACGGCGACACGCTGGTCGTCGACGGCCACCGCATCAAGGTGCTCGCCGAGCGCGAGCCGGCCCGGCTGCCCTGGGCCGAGCTGGGCGTCGACCTCGTGCTGGAGTCGACCGGCCGCTTCACCTCCGCCGACGCCGCCCGCGCCCACCTCACCGCGGGCGCCCGCAAGGTCCTGGTCAGCGCCCCGTCCAGCGGCGCCGACGTGACGCTCGCGTACGGCGTGAACACGGACGCCTACGACCCGGCGGCGCACACGATCGTCTCCAACGCGTCCTGCACCACCAACGCCCTCGCGCCGCTCGCCGCGGTCCTCGACGAGCTGGCCGGCATCGAGCACGGCTTCATGACGACGGTGCACGCCTACACGCAGGAGCAGAACCTCCAGGACGGGCCGCACCGCGACGCGCGCCGCGCCCGCGCCGCCGGGGTGAACATCGTGCCGACCACGACGGGCGCCGCCAAGGCGATCGGCCTGGTGCTGCCGGGCCTAGACGGCAAGCTGTCGGGCGACTCGATCCGCGTGCCGGTCCCGGTGGGCTCGATCGTCGAGCTGAACACCACGGTCGCCCGCGACGTGACGCGCGAGGACGTCCTGGCCGCCTACCGTGCCGCCGCCGAAGGACCGCTCGCCGGGGTGCTGGAGTACTCGGAGGACCCGCTGGTCTCCTCCGACATCACGGGCAACCCGGCCTCCTCGATCTTCGACTCGGCGCTGACCCGCGTGGACGGCCGGCACGTCAAGGTGGTGGCCTGGTACGACAACGAGTGGGGTTTCTCGAACCGCGTGATCGACACCCTCGGGCTGCTCGCCACACGCTGAACGGGCAGCCGGTTCGGCATCACCGGGGGTCACAGGTCACAATGGTGCGATGAGCAATTCCAAGGTTTACTTCGACATCGACATCGACGGCCAGGATGCGGGCCGCATCGTCTTCGAGCTGTTCGAGGACGTCACCCCCAAGACCGCCAAGAACTTCATCGAGCTGGCCACCGGCGAGCACGGCTTCGGCTACGCGGGTTCCCCGTTCCACCGCGTGATCCCGCAGTTCATGCTCCAGGGCGGTGACTTCACCGCGGGCAACGGCACCGGCGGCAAGAGCATCTACGGCGAGAAGTTCGCGGACGAGAACTTCCAGCTGAAGCACGGCGAGCCGTACCTGCTCTCCATGGCGAACGCGGGTCCGAACACCAACGGCTCGCAGTTCTTCATCACCACGGTCCCCACGCCCTGGCTGGACGGCAAGCACGTCGTCTTCGGCAAGGTCGTCGAGGGCACGGACGTGGTCGACAAGATCGAGGGCTACGGCTCCTCTCCGGCGGGCAAGACCTCCAAGAAGATCTCGGTGCGCGCGTCCGGCAAGCTGTAGGGCCTGATCGGCCCTTCCGGGGCCGAACCGACGGGGGCCCGGCGCACACGGTGCGCCGGGCCCCCGTTCGCGTCCCGTCTGGTGGGGTCCGCGCAGTGGTGCGACGCTGGGGTGGAGGAGCGTCCGAGGAAGGCAACCCCGGGAGGACCGATGGGACGGGACGTCCCGGCGCTGGTCTTCACCCGCGAGGACCGCCGCCGGTACCGGATCAAGATGCAGGAGTGTCTCGACGCCTTCGCGCAGATGCTGCGCGAGTCACGGTTCGAGACCGAGCGGCCCCAGGTCGGCCTGGAGATCGAGCTGAACCTGGTCGACGACCGGGGCGAGCCGGCGATGCGCAACAGCGACGCGCTCGAAGCGATCGCGGACCCCGCCTGGTCCACCGAGCTGGGCCGGTTCAACCTGGAGATCAACATCCCGCCCCGGCAGCTGACGGCGGGCGGTCCGGACGCCTGGGAGACCGAGATCCGCGCCGCCCTGAACCACGCCGAGGACCGGGCCTCCTCGGTAGGCGCCCATCTGATCATGGTCGGCACCCTGCCCACGCTGCGCCAGTCCGACGTGGGCGAGGCGGCCCTGTCGGAGAACCCGCGCTACCGGCTGCTCAACGACCAGGTGTTCGCGGCCCGGGGCGAGGACCTGCACATCGAGGTGGACGGCGTCGACCGCCTGCGGACCTACGCGGACACCATCACGCCGGAAGCGGCCTGCACCAGCACGCAGTTCCACCTCCAGGTCGCCCCGGAGGACTTCCCCGCCTACTGGAACGCCGCCCAGGCCATCGCCGGAGTCCAGGTCGCCCTCGCGGCCAACTCGCCCTTCCTGCTCGGCAAGGAGCTGTGGCACGAGAGCCGCATCCCGCTGTTCGAGCAGGCCACCGACACCCGGCCGCAGGAGATCAAGGCGCAGGGTGTCAGGCCCCGGGTGTGGTTCGGGGAGCGCTGGATCAACAGCGTCTTCGACCTGTTCGAGGAGAACCTCCGCTACTTCCCGGCGCTGCTGCCCCTGTGCGACGACCAGGATCCCGCGGAGACCCTCGACCGCGGCGACATCCCCGAACTGGGCGAGCTCACCCTCCACAACGGCACCATCTACCGCTGGAACCGGCCCGTCTACGCCGTGGCCCACGACAAGCCGCACGTCCGGGTGGAGAACCGGGTCCTGCCCGCGGGCCCGACGGTCGCCGACACGCTCGCCAACGGCGCCTTCTACTACGGGCTCACCCGGGCCCTGGTGGAGGAGGAGCGGCCGGTGTGGTCGCGGATGTCGTTCTCGGTCGCCGAGGACAATCTGCACACCGCCGCCCGGCACGGCATCGAGGCGCACCTCTACTGGCCCGGAGCGGGCGAGGTGACCGTCCCCGAGCTGGTCCTGCGCCGGCTGCTGCCGCTGGCGCACCGTGGTCTGGAGCTGTCGGGCATGGACTCCGCCTGGCGGGAGCCGCTGCTCGGCATCATCGAGCAGCGCTGCGTCACCGGGCGCAACGGGGCGGTCTGGCAGAAGGAGATGTTCCACCACCTCGACGCCACCGCCCGGCCCGGCCGCCACGAGGCACTGCGCCGGATGACCCGGCAGTACATGGACTACATGCATCTCAACGCCCCGGTGCACACCTGGCCGGTCGACTGACGTTCCGGGAATCAGGGAGGCGACGGAGCGATGTGCCGATGGCTCGCCTACTCGGGGACGCCCGTCCTCCTGGAGACCCTGCTCTACCAGCCGGAGCACTCCCTCATCGACCAGAGCCTGCACGCCCGCATGGGAGTGGAGACGACGAACGGGGACGGGTTCGGCGTCGGCTGGTTCGGGCCGGAGATGACGACGCCCGCGATCGTCCGGGAGATCGGTCCGGCCTGGAGCAACCGCAACCTGCGGGAGATCGCGAGCCACGTTCGCTCCCCCCTGTTCTTCGCGCACATCCGCGCCTCGACGGGCAGCGCGGTGCAGCAGACCAACTGCCATCCGTTCCGCCACGGCCGCTGGATGTGGATGCACAACGGCGCGATCGCCGACTTCCACCGGCTGCGCCGGGACCTCGCCCTGGCCGTCGATCCGCAGCTCTACCTCGACATCGAAGGGTCGACGGACTCCGAGATGATGTTCTACCTGGCGCTCACCCTCGGCCTGGAGGAGGACCCGCCCGCCGCCGTGGCCCGGATGGCGGGCCTGGTGGAGGAGATCGGGCACGAGCACGGCGTGGAGTTCCCGCTGCAGATGACGGTCGCGGTGACCGACGGCCGGCGCCTGTGGGCCTTCCGCTACTCCAGCCAGGGCCGGTCGCGGTCGCTCTACTACAGCAGCCGGGTGGAGAGTCTGCGCGCACTGCACCCCGGGCTGCCCTTCCTCAAGGAGGCGTCCGACAACAGCCGGCTGATCGTGTCGGAGCCCCTGGGCGACCTGCCCGGCGTGTGGAACAAGGTGCCCGAGAGCAGCTACGGGGTCGTCCAGCCGGAGGGCGACGACCTGCGGCCCTTCGTCCCCCGCCACCCGTGACCCCGTTGACACGGACGGGAGAAGATCACACAATCGTTGGCATGACCACATACCGGTTCGGCACCATCGCGGAGTGTCCCCGCGTGCCCGAGCGCACCGGATGTGAGCGTTCCGGCCTCTGACGGCCGCCTTCGCACCGACCGTCCGGCGCCTGCCGCGCCGTGGCCCGTCGGCTTCTTCTCCGGCCCACGTCCCGGAGCACCCGTAGCAGTTCTTCCAGCACCTCTTTCCTCGGCCCCCGGGCGGTGACGATCCGCGCCGCCCCGGCCGGATCCCACGCGTACCGCCGTTCAAGGGGAGGACTCCCATGACCGTTACCGCCGCCGGCCCGACCACCGTCCTGCGCGAAGCACGCGTTCCGGACGGCGGACTCCACGAGGGCCCGCGCGTCCTGCGCCGCCTGCCGGAGGGGTGGGAGGACCGGCCCTACACCCGCTTCGAGGTCGTCCCGCAGGCGCGCACGATCGGTGCCGAGGTGCGCGGTGTCGACCTCGCCCGTCCGCTGTCGCCCGCGCTGCGCGAGGAGTTGAACCGCGCGCTGCTGGAGTGGAAGGTGCTGTTCTTCCGCGGTGCGCACCTCACCTCCGACCAGCAGCGGCAGTTCGCCGGTCACTGGGGCGCGCTGGAGACCAACCCGCTGCTCGCCGCCGGTTCCCGCGACGACGTCGTCCGGTTCGACAAGGGCGCCGGGGCCGCGCCGACGTACGAGAACGTCTGGCACACCGACGTGACCTTCCGCGAGCGGCCCGCGCTCGGCGCGGTGCTCCAGCTGCGCGAGGTGCCGCCGTTCGGCGGGGACACGATGTGGGCGGACATGGCGGCGGCGTACGACAACCTGCCGCGGGAGGTGAAGGAGCGCGTCGACGGGGCCCGCGCGGTCCACGACTTCATCCCGGGTTTCGCGCGTTTCTACGGTCCCGACCGGCTGCTTCCGTACCAGGACCTGTTCCCGCCGGTGGAACACCCCGTGGTGCGCACGCACCCGGAGACCGGGCGGCGCATGCTGTTCGTCAACACGTCCTTCACCACGCACGTCACCGGCATGGACCGGGACGAGAGCGACCGGCTGCTGCGGTTTCTGTTCCAGCAGGCGCACGTGCCCGAGTACCAGGTGCGCTGGCGCTGGCAGCCGGGGGACGTCGCCTTCTGGGACAACCGGGCCACGCAGCACTACGCGGTGGGCGACTACGGGACCGGGCGGCGGGTCGCCGAGCGGGTCGCCATCGAGGGGGACCGCCCGTTCTGACGCCGGACACCCGGGGGCCGCGGGCGCAGAGACGCCCGCGGCCCCCGGGCCGGTCAGTCCTCGGGCTGCTCGATGGCCGCGGGGCGCAGCTGGGCGGCGCGGACGCGGGCCACGTCGAGCTTCTCGCCGCGGTCGAAGCGGTAGATGCCGTTCTGCTCCTGGAAGACGTCGGTCAGCTGGGTGTAGCAGTAGCCGAACATGTTCCGGTCCTCCAGCAGTACTTCGGTGAGGCCGCTGAAGCGCTCGTGGAACTCGTCCTCGTCCCGGACGCGTTCCCCGTAGCCCCAGGAGACGGTGCGGTCCTCGCCCGACTGGGCGGCGGCCGCCTCGGGGTCCCACCAGATGCCGCCGAACTCGCTGACGAAGTACGGCTGGCCCCGGTAGGGCACTGAGTAGGGGGTGCCGTTCTCGTGGGTGTTGACGAAGGGCGCGTCCTTGGCGAGGCCGGACATCAACTGCCGGAAGGCGGCGGGGTCCTGCTCGTAGTGGTGGGAGTCGTAGACGTCGGTCTCGGCGACCCGGTGGGCGTAGCCGGAGGCGTCGACGACCGGGCGGGTGGTGTCCATGGCCTTGGTGGCCAGGAACATCGCGCGGGTGACGTCGTCGAGCCGGGTGAGGCGGTCGTGCAGCTTCTGGTAGGTCTCGTTGAGCGGGCACCAGCCGATGATCGAGGGGTGCGAGTAGTCGCGTTCGAGTGCCTCCAGCCACTGTGCGACGTAGGAGGCGTCGGGCCTCTGGTTGTCGCCCGAGGAGCCGCCGGTCTCGCAGCCCCAGTCGCCGAACTCGCCCCAGACCAGGTAGCCGAGGCGGTCGGCGTGGTGCAGGAAGCGCTCCTCGAAGACCTTCTGGTGCAGCCGGGCCCCGTTGAAGCCGGCCGCCATGGCCAGCTCGATGTCCCTGACCAGGGCCTCGTCGCTCGGGGCGGTCATCAGGCCGTCCGGGTACCAGCCCTGGTCGAGGACGAGGCGCTGGAAGACGGGGCGGCCGTTGAGCAGGACGGCCTTGCCCCGCAGTCCCACGGCGCGCAGCCCGGCGTAGCTCTCCGCGGCGTCGACGACCCGCCCGGCGGCGTCGAGGAGTTCGATGCGCAGGTCGTACAGGTGGGGATCGTCCGGTCCCCACTCGCGCCGCCGGTCGTCCGGCACCGGCAGGTGCAGGCGCGGGGCGAGGTCCAGGTCGGCGCGCGCCTCGGCGCGGCTCACCTCGCCCTCGGCGTCGCCGAGCACGGCGCGTACCCGGAACCCCGGGCGGTTGCCGGACAGGGGCAGTTCGAGGTGGAAGGCGGAGCCGGCCAGGTCGGGGGTGATACGGGGGCGGCGCAGATGCGTCTCGGGGACGGGCTCCAGCCAGACGGTCTGCCAGATGCCGGTCACCCGGGTGTAGTTGCAGTCGTGGTTGGCGTACTCGACGGCCTGCTTGCCGCGCGCCTGCGGGCCGGACTTGGGGTCGCGGGCCCGCACGGTGATCACGACCTCCTCCCCCGCCCCGGCGATGTCGCCGAGGTCCGCGGTGAAGGGGGTGAATCCACCGCGGTGCCGGGCCACCTCCCTGCCGTCGGCCCACACGGTGGTGTCGTGGTCGACGGCGCCGAAGTGCAGCAGTACCCGGCGGCCGGCCCAGGCGGCCGGGAGGGTGACGGCCCGCCGGTACCAGACGGCCTCCAGGAAGTCGGTGTCGCCGATGCCGGACAGCTCGGACTCGGGCGGGAAGGGGACGAGGATCTCCTCCCGCAGCTCGCGGTCGAGCAGCCCGCGTTCGAGGCCGCTGTCCCCCCGGTCGGTCTCGAACTGCCAGGCGCCGTTCAGGTTGAGCCAGTCGCGGCGCACGAACTGCGGTCGCGGGTACTCCGGGCGCGGTACGGAGTGAGTGGGCACACATGCTCCAGTCGTTCGGTGGGCCGGGCGCGCGGGCGCCGGGCCCGTGGGTACAGCTCTGCGGGCGTTGTGGTTCGGGGGTTCAGGAGCCGCCGAGGCCGGTGGTGGCGACGGAGTCGACGATGCGGCGCTGGAAGAGGAGGAAGACCGCGATCAGCGGCAGCGCGGCCAGCAGGGCGGAGGCCATGGACTGCGCGTACTGGATGCCGTAGGCGTCCTTCACGGTGGCCAGGCCCACCGGGAGGGTCATCAGGTCGGGGTCGTTGGTGACGATGAAGGGCCACATGAAGTTGTTCCAGGCGCCGATGAAGACGAAGATCGCCACCGCGGCCACGATGGGGCGTGAGAGCGGCAGGACGACCGACCGGAAGACCCGGAACTCGGAGGCGCCGTCGATGCGGGCCGCCTCCTCCAGCTCCTTGGGGATGCCGTCGAAGAACCGCTTGAGGATGTACACCATCATCGGCGCGACGACCTGCGGCAGGATCACGGCCGCGTAGGTGTCGACCAGGTGGAACAGGGTCATCTGGTCGAACAGCGGCACGACGAGCAGTTGCGGCGGGACCATGATGGCGGCCACGGTGACGCCGAGGAGCATCCGGCGGCCGCGGAAGGTGCCGCGCGAGAAGCCGTACGCGGCGAGGGTGGAGACCGCGACGGTGATCAGGGTGACCAGGGCGGAGATCAGGAAGCTGTTGAAGGCCCAGACGGTGACGTTGCCGCGTTCCAGTATCTGCTGGTAGGCGTCCAGGGTGAAGGCGCCCTTGAACGGGGACAGCCCGGTGGTGTTGACGTCCTCCTCGCTCTGCACGGAGGTGATGACCGCCCACACGAACGGCAGCAGCCAGACGACGGCGAGGACGGCCAGCGCGGTCGTGGCCAGCACGCGGGGCAGCCGTCCGTGGCCCAGGAGCAGGGGCGAACCGGCCGCCTCGCGGGGTGGACGCCGCCGGGGGCGGAGGGTGGTGGCGGTTGCTGACACGGTCAGACCTCCCGGCGGAAGAGGCGGAGCTGCACGAGCGAGACGACGACGATCAGGGCGAAGAAGAGGTACGAGACGGCGGAGGCGTAGCCGAGGCGGTAACCGGTGAAGCCGACGTCGTAGACGTACTCGAGGACGGGCCGGGTGGAGCCGTTCGGGCCGCCCTTGGTGAGGATGTAGATCTGGTCGAAGACCTTGAGGGAGGCGAGGACCTGGAGCATGGCCACCAGACCCGTGGTCCTGCGCAGTTGGGGCAGGGTGATGGACCGCAGGCGGCGCCAGGCGCCGGCCCCGTCGAGTGCCGCCGCCTCGTCGAAGGTCGCCGGCAGGGACTGGAGCGCGGCGAGGTAGAGCAGGAAGTTGAAGCCGACCGTCCACCAGACGGTGAGGGCGGCGACGGACCACATGGCGACGGACTCGTCGGACAGCCATCCGACCGGTTCCATGCCGAGGGTGTCCAGGAGCTGGTTGGCCATGCCCAGCTCCGGCTGGTAGAGCCAGGTCCAGATCAAGGTGACGACGGTCACGGGAAGCAGGTAGGGGGCGAAGAAGGACAGGCGCCACACCCACTGTCCGGCGAGTCCGCTGTGCACCAGCAGGGCCATCGCGAGCGCGACCAGGACCAGCGGGACGCTGGAGACGACGGTGAAGAAGACGGTGTTGCCGAGGCTGCTCCACACGTCGGGGTCGCCGAAGGCCTCGGTGTAGTTGTCGAAGCCGACGAAGTCCGTGTCGCGCAGGGCGAGCGAGCTGTCGGTGAAGCTCATCCAGAGCCCCTGGACGATCGGCCACACCATGAAGAGGCCGAACACGAGCAGGAACGGCAGGACGAACACGAGCCCGTTGCCGGAGCGCAGGCGGGCGAGGGCGGTGCGGCGGCCGGCCGGGGGGACTGCGGGCGAGCCGGTCCGTTCCTCGGCGCCGAGGGGTGCGGTGGTGGTCACGTCGGTCACTCCTTTCGCTGGTCAGGCCACCGGGTTGGGCTGCCGCAGCAGCGTGTCCGCCTCGCGGACCATCTGCCGCACCGCCTTCTCGGGGGTGGTGTTGCCGAGCAGCGCCGACTGGAGCGGCTGGCACATGCGGTTCTGGAAGTTCGAACCGGCTCCGGCGAACCAGTTGGGCGGGTCGAGCACCGCCACCTTCGCGGCGTCCGCGTAGGAGGACTGAGGGTCGAGCGCCGCGTACTCCGGCTCGGCGAGGACGGGCTGGTACGCGGGGATGTGTCCGGCGCTCGCCCAGGTGAGGCTCTGCTTGAGGATCTGCGCGACGTACCGGTGGGCCTCGCGGCGCCGGGCCGGGTCGGGGTCGTCCTGGTGCGGGAGGACGAAGCTGTGGCTGTCGGTGTAGACGGCCGGCTTGTCGAAGACCTGCGGGAACGGCGCGGCGCCCAGGTCGACGCCGGACTTCTTCAGCGTCGGCAGTTCCCACTCGCCGAGCATCGCCATGCCGCCGCGGCCGTTGGTGAAGGCGGCGATCGCGCCGTTGTAGTCCAGGTTGTTCGGGTTGGTCCTCCCGTCGAAGAGCTGCGTCATGAGGGTCACGACCCGTACGGCGGCGTCGACGTCGATCTTCGGGGGGCCGCCGTCCGGCAGGTCGAAGGCGGCGCCGGTCTGGGCGTAGAGACCGGCGAACAGGCGCCAGTTCTGCGCCGTGTCGGTGACGTGGCCGAACAGGATGCCCGCCTCCCCCGTCGCCTCGGCGAGAGCCCTGCCCGCCTCCAGCAGCGCCTCGGGCGATCCCATCGGGGCCAGTTCGCCCGAGGGGTCGAGCAGTCCGGCCTTCTCCGCGGCCTTCTTGTCGTAGAACACGATGAAGGGGTGGACGTCCAGCGGGATCGCGTAGACGGTGCCCTCGTGCTGGGTGCGCGACCAGACGGCGGGGGTGAAGTCCCTGCACGTGACGCCGAACTCGGCCAGCAGGTCCAGGTCGAAGGCGTCCACCAGGCCGCCGGGCGCGTAGCCCGCCAGCCGGGACAGGTGCATGGCGGCCACGTCGGAGGCCCGGCCGCCGGCCGCGGACATGGCGAGCTTGGTGTAGTACGAGGGTCCCCAGTCGAGGATCGTCCGGTCGACGTCGAAACCCTTGGCTCCCCCGGCCCCCTTCGACACGGCCTCGATCATGTCGTCCATGAGCATGCCGTCGCCGCCCTGGAACAGGTCCCAGACGCTCAGCGAGGACGCCCCCGACGCCGAGGCGGGTGAGGCGCAGCCGGACAGCGGGCCCGCGGCGAGCAGGGCTCCCGCGCCGGCCACGGCGTGGCGCAGCAACCGGCGGCGACTGGGGCGGCGGACCGGATCGGTCACGGCCGGCACCCCCTGGGCAGGCAGACGGGAACTCATCGCGGACCTTTCGACGGCCGGAGCTCATGCGGTGGCTAGTTTTTACATCGATGTACATTGGCTGTAAAGAGCTGAGGGGAAGGAGACCTGCACCGAGACCCTCCCCGCACCGGGACATAGACTCGGGCGGCGCGGAAGAGGCAGGGAGGTCTCGGTGGCACGGCCCAGGATCAAGGACGTCGCACGTCATGCGGGCGTTTCGGAGAAGACGGTCTCCAATGTCATCAACGACTACGCCCACGTCTCCGACCGGACCCGGCGGGTGGTGCGCGAGGCCATCGAACACCTCGGCTACCGCGTCAACCTGGCCGGCCGTCACCTGCGCAAGGGCCGTACCGGCATCATCGCGCTCGTCGTCCCGGAACTGGACATACCGTACTTCGCGGAGTTGGCCCGGCATGTGATCCGGGAGGCCGAGGAGAGGTCCCTGACGGTCCTGATCCACCAGTCCGGGGCGGACCGCGACCACGAGCTGGCGGCGCTGGCCGGGTTCGGGTCCACCTTCGTGGACGGCATCATCCTCAGTCCGCTCGCCCTGACCGCCGACGACCTGCGGGACCGCACGGGGTTCCCGCCCACGGTGCTGCTCGGCGAGCTGCTGGAGGAGGGCGCCGATCATGTGGCCATCGACAACGAGCGTGCCGCCCGCGAGGCCACCCGGCATCTGATCGGCCTCGGACGCCGCAGCATCCTGGCCGTCGGCGGGCTCGACGACTCGGGGCTGGGGACGGCGCAGGCCCGCACCCGGGGCTATCGGGCCGCCCTGGCGGAGGCGGGCATCGCCTACGATCCTGCCATGCTGCTGCCGGTCGGCTCCTTCCGGATGCCGGACGGTGCGCGGGCCGTGTCACGTGCACTGCGGGAGGGCCCGCGGCCCGACGCGCTGCTCTGCCTCAACGACCAGCTGGCGCTGGGGGCGTTGCGGGCCTTGCACGAGCACGGCGTCTCGGTGCCCGAGGACGTCGCGGTCATCGGCTTCGACGACGTGGAGGGCGGACGGTTCAGCGTCCCGACGCTGAGCACGGTGGCTCCCGACAAGGCGGCTGTGGCCAAGGTCGCGGTAGAGCTGCTCCAGCACCGCATCGAGGAGGCGGCGGCACCGGACGGCGCCGGGTCACGGGCCCAGGCGCCCCAGGACCTCGTCGTGGACCACCGGCTCGTCCTGCGGGAGAGCACGGAGAGGCGCGCGCGGGGCTGACGAGCCGCCGGCCGGCCGGAGAGCGACACACGGGGCCCGGCGCACGGCATCTCCACATCGTCTCAATGGCAGGTGGCCGCAGCGGACACCACCCTCAGAGCTGTCGGTCGACCCCAAAAATGGTATTCCATTTGCCGTAGACCCCTTGACGGTGCGGTTTGGCGAAAACTACGTTCAGTTCACCGGAAAGCCGCTTCCGCTTTGTGAAAGCCTCCAACCCCGCACCTGATCCCAGGAGTCCCGTATGACTGCCCTGGAAGACCGCCGCTCGTCCGCGGAGACCAGCGACACGGCCACCAGCTCCGGCCTCTACACGTACGACCTCGCCCCGACGAAGCGGGAAGGGCGCCGCTGGGGCGCCTACAACGTCTTCACGCTCTGGGCCAACGACGTGCACAGCCTGGGCAATTACGCCTTCGCCATCGGGCTGTTCGCCCTCGGACTGAACGTGTGGGGCATCCTCGCGGCCTTCGCGCTCGCCTCGGTCCTGCTCTTCCTCCTGCTCACGCTGTCCGGATTCATGGGCCACAAGACGGGCGTTCCGTTCCCCGTCATGAGCCGCATCGCGTTCGGCATCAGGGGGGCGAAGATTCCGGCCGCCGTACGCGGCGCCGTGGCCATCGCCTGGTTTGGTATCCAGACCTATCTGGCGTCCGCCGTGCTGAGTGCCCTCCTGGTGGCCATGTTCCCCTCCCTGGCCTCCCTGGACACCGACTCCCTGCTCGGCCAGTCGACGCTCGGCTGGATCACCTTCCTGGCGCTGTGGGCCCTCCAGGTGCTCATCGTCAGCTACGGGATGCAGATGATCCGCCGGTACATGGCCTTCGCCGCGCCCACCACGCTGCTGACGATGTGCGCGCTCGCGGTGTGGATGTTCGTGCGGGCCGACGGCTCGGTCTCCGTGTCCGTCGGCGATCCCCTCACCGGCGGCGCCATGTGGCTCCAGGTGCTCCAGGCCGCCGCCCTGTGGGTGGTGATCTACGGGACGTTCGTCCTCAACTTCTGCGACTTCACCCGGTCCGCGCGCAGCCGCGGCTCGATCGTCCGCGGCAACGTGATCGGCATCCCGGTGAACATGCTCTTCTTCGCCGTCATCGTGGCGGTCCTCAGCGGAGCCCAGTTCACCCTCGACGGGCACGTGATCACCAGCCCGACGGACATCGTCAGGACCATCCCCAACATGTTCCTGCTGGCCGTCGCCTCGCTGTGCCTGATCGCCCTCACGGTGGCGGTGAACCTGCTGGCCAACTTCGTCGCGCCGATCTACGCCCTGGTCAACCTGTTCCCGCACCGGCTCGACTTCCGCCGCGCGGGTCTGGTGAGCGCGGCCCTGGGCCTGGTGATCACGCCCTGGAACCTCTACAACAGCCCGGTCGTCGTGAACTACTTCCTCGGCGGGCTCGGCGCGCTGCTCGGTCCCCTCTTCGGTGTGATCATGGCGGACTACTGGCTGCTGCGGAAGGCCCGCGTGAACGTGCCGGCCCTCTACACCGAGGACGCGGGCGCCGAGTACCACTACCGCCGCGGCTACAACCCGCGGGCCGTCGCCGCCTTCGTCCCGAGCGCCGCGATCGCCGTCGTCGTCGCCCTGGTCCCCTTCTTCCACGCGGCGGCCGGCTTCTCCTGGTTCGTCGGCGCGATCCTCGCCGCAGCGCTGTACGCGGTCGTCGCCGACCGTGCGACGCCGATCCGCGACGTGGACGGCGAGGCCATCGCCGTCGCTGCGGAATAGTCCCGCGCCCGCTCGTCCCCGGGCCGTCGCTTGCGCACCGCTCCGTCCCGCACCGCCCTGTCCCCGCCCGTCGCGGGGGCACCCGTCCGAACAGAAGGCCCAGGCCCACCCATGCGTATCCTCGTGGTCAACGTCAACACCACGCAGTCCATCACCGACGCGATCGGCAAGCAGGCGGCGGGCGCGGCCTCGCCCGGCACCGAGATCGTGCCGCTGACACCGGCGTTCGGCGCGGAGTCCGTCGAGGGCAACTACGAGAGTTACCTCGCCGCCGTCGCCGTGATGGAGGCGGTGCGCGCCCACCCGGAGCCGTTCGACGCGGTGATCCAGGCCGGCTACGGCGAACACGGGCGGGAGGGGCTGCAGGAGTTGCTCGACGTGCCCGTCGTCGACATCACCGAGGCCGCGGCGAGCACCGCGCAGTACCTGGGCCGCCGCTACTCCGTCGTCACCACCCTCGACCGTACGGTCCCGCTCATCGAGGAGCGGCTGGAGGTGGCCGGACTGAGCGCCAGGTGCGCGTCCGTCCGGGCCAGCGGCCTCGCCGTACTGGAACTGGAGCAGGACGAACAGGCCGCCGTGGACGCCATCACGGAGCAGGCCGCCCGCGCGGTCGAGGACGACCGGGCCGAGGTGATCTGCCTGGGCTGCGGAGGCATGGCCGGTCTCGCCGAACGCGTGGTGGAGCGGACCGGTGTCCCCGTGGTCGACGGCGTCTCGGCCGCCGTGACGGTGGCCGAGTCCCTGGTCCGGCTGGGTCTGTCCACGTCCAAGGTGCGCACCTACGCGCGCCCGCGCCCCAAGCGCATCGTCAACTGGCCGCCGCAGGCTGGCTGACCCGCCCCCGCCGCCGTCCCGCCCGGACCGTCCCCGGACGCCGGGGTATTCTGACGGGCCGCCCGACCGCCGCCCCGCACGGCGCGGTCGGCGGGCCGGGAACGGGAAGACAGACGAAGGACTGCGATGGCTGCGTCAGAGGGCTTCACGCCCGAGTCCGAGCGGGTCACGCGGCGGTTGCGCGACGAGATCATCGACGGTGTGCGTGCCCCCGGCAGCCGCCTGGTCGAACGGGACCTGGCCGAGTCCCTCGGGGTGAGCCGGCTCCCCGTGCGCGAGGCCCTCAAGGCCCTGGTGTCGGAAGGACTGGTGACCCCGCGGCCACGGAGCTGGGCGGTGGTGCGGGAGTTCACCACGAGCGACATCGCCGACCTGGACGAGGTCCGCTCGGGTCTGGAGACCCTGGGCTTCCGGCTCGCCGCCCAACGGCACACGCGGGAGGGGCTGGAGCGGCTGCGCGCCACGGTGGACGCCGAACTCGACGCGGCCCGCGCCGACGACGCGGTACGGGCCCGCCGGGCGGCCGCCGACTTCCACGAGACCGTCGTCTCCCTGGCCGCCAACGAGCTGCTGAACGAGCTGGAGCGGGTCCTGCGCAGCCGGCTGCGCTGGCTCCTGGGCCAGCACGACGACCTGATGGCCGTCGCCCTGGAACACGACGCCCTGTACCGGGCCATCGCGGCCCGCGACGTGGACCGCGTCCAGGAGCTGGTCCTGCACCACCTGTCGACCAGCCGCAGCGCGGCCCTGGGCCACCTGGCGCAGGAGGGGCGATAGGGGGGCCGTTCGGATCAGGCCGGCTCCGGGCGACGGTGCCTCGTCGCCTGCCGCGGCCGCGGCAGGATGCGAGCGACACCCCCTGGACCCGGAGCCGCGCCTTCCGGGTGGCCGCGCGGCGCTGCTCCCGGGCGGTCGCGAGAGATTTTCCGCCGGACGTGACGGGAAAGCGACGTAGGTCGGCGAACCCGGGGCATACGGAGGACCCGAGGCCCTCTCCCCGCCGACCCACGGGAGTTCCCTGTGACGCCGAGCCTGCGCACCGCCCGTGCGTGCCGTGCCGCCGCCGTGCTCCTTCTGGCCGCCGCCGTGTACGCGGGCGCACACCACCCGTGGCTGGCCCTGCCCGGCCTGTACGCCGCCGCCGTGTTCGCCTGGTGCGCCGCCCGTGAGAGCGCCATCCACCGGCGGCGGGTGGTCCTGGCGCGGCGGGCCGAGCTGCTGGCCCGCCCGCTCCTGCGGGAGCCGCTCGGGGCCGCTCCCGGGCCGTGCTGCGCGTTCTGGCGGTGCTCCTACGGCGCCGACCACGGCCCGGAGTGCACCCGTTCCCCCGGCCGTCTCCCCCTCCACGACGACTGCTGCGAGCGGTGGTGGACCTCTCTGGGCGCACGGCACGACGCGGACTGCCGTCGTCGCGCCGGCGCCCCGGACCGGGGCCGCGCCCACCCGGCCTCGCAGTAGGGGCGTGGGCGGGCGCGGACCCGGTCGGCCCGACCGGTGGCCGGGTCCCTTGCTCGGCAGCCGGATCCGGCCCGGTCGCGTCAGTCCGCCGTCCCGGTCGGGGTGAGGGTCAGGGTCTGCTCGTCGGGGCCGCGTGAACCGCCGACCCGGTTGCCGGTGGTGTCGGTCCAGGAGCGGGTCGGTGTGGTCTCGACGCGCCGGCGGGGGTCGGCGGAGATGCCGATCACCAGGCCGCTGTAGCGGTTGACCAGGCGGTACGTGCCGGTGGCGGTGCCGTCGGCGGACGCACCCGGGATGACGAACCACTGCTGCCCGACGGAGGGGCCGTCGCTGCCGGACGCGGTGACGGTGGGCCGGGTGCCCCAGGCCCGGCCGGCCGTGGCCGAGGAGTCGACGCCGAGCAGCCGGCCGGTCGCGGCGTTGGCGATGCGGTAGGAGCCGTCGCCGTTCCCGGTGAAGACCCAGTCGGACGGTGCCGCGCCGTTCGGCCTGCGTACCGAGGTGGTGGCGGAACCGTGGCGCGAGGCCTGGGCGAGCGACCGGCCGTCGGCTCCGGTGATGCGGTAGGTCCTGTCCTCGTCGACCGGAGCGGCGGGCTCGGTCGTGTCGATCGTGAGGTCGACGTACTCGCTCGAAGCGCCCCCCGAGCACCCGAAGGAGCAGTAGGAGCGGAACCGCTTCCCGACGATGCCCGAGCCGGTCTTGTTGACGCCGTCCAGGAACCACCGGTACCAGGAGGCGTTGGTGTGCTCGCCCGTGTCGCCGATCGGGAACCACTTCTGGGTGGCGAGGTCGTCGGTGGCGTAGAAGCGCTGCGGGGCGTCGCCGCTCTGGTCGACCGCCTGGGGCTCGCCCACGTACAGCCCGAGGTGGGCGTTGTACGTGATGTCCATGACGAACAGGGGCGAGGTGGCGGGCATCTCCCCGGCGGCGACCTGTTCGCTCACCGTGCCGGGGGTGGCCGGGTCGTACTCGTCCTGCACGGGGGTGTAGCCGGTGCCGCCGGACGGACCGACCGGCACGATGTTGCTCTCGCGTCCGCCGGCACCGGGCTCGGACCAGGCTCCGTCGTACCACTTCTGCCAGGAGCCGGGGGCCATCTTCGCGGACATCGGGGAGCGGGCCACGTGGGCGTGGAACGCCTTCCAGCTGCCGCCCTTCTCCACGATCCGCGAGCCGTAGTAGACGTAGAAGTAGCCGGAGGCGGTGTCCACGAACAGGCGCGGGTCGCCGTCGCCGTAGTGGAAGGTCTGCTCGGGGAACGTCCCGGTGTCACCGCGTTCGGTGCTGTACGGCGACGTGATGACGTGGTCCCTGATCGTCCAGGTGCGGCCCCGGTCGTGCGAGACCGCGTAGTCGATCCCGTCGAAGTGCAGGCCGTCGCCGAAGGGTTGCGGGGTGAACTCGTTGTGCACCAGGCCGTACCAGTCTCCGGTGTCGGGGTCGACCCACACACCGGCCAGGTCGCAGTAGTTCTTCTGCGCGTAGCCCGACCCGGCGGGCGGGAAGGTGGACTCCTTGCCGGTCGGACTGCTGTTGCAGCGCCACGTGGTGTCGTCGTTGCGGTCCCTGGGCTCGTCCGGGTCGGCGGCGTCACTGACGGCGGACCGTTCGGCGGTGTCGAAGTCGGTGCCGGAGTAGAAGCTCCAGGCGCGGCTGTCGTCGGCGCCGTACAGCGCGTGGGCCTGCTGGTAGTAGAAGGTGCCGTCCTTGTCGATGTACGGGGCGGCCGGCGTGTCGTCCGGGCGGCTCCAGGGCCCCTTCGCGCCGACGGTGACGGTGTAGGCGGCGCCGGGTTCGGGGTCCGACGCCGACGCGGGCGGCGCGCCGAGGGACCCGCCGCCCGCGAGGGCGAGTGCCGTGGCGACGGCCACGAGGGCGAGTCTGCTTGCGGGAGCGGTCAACCGTGGCACAGGTACTCCTCAACTCGTGCTGCTGCCAGTGGGGTGGTACGCGGTGGGGCCGTGCGGACCGGTCAGTCGAAGGTCTCGACGTACTCCTCGGTGGGGCCGAGGTCCGGCCGGTCCACGAGTGCGAGGTGCTCGCCGAACCGTTCGAGCTCCAGGACGGTGAGCGTGTTGGGGCCGGGGCGCAGGAAGGGGCCGGGCAGGTACAGGGTGGTCTGGGGGCCCACCTCCCAGTAGCGCCCGAGCAGGGCGTCGTTGACCCAGACGAAGCCCTTGGCGAAGCCCGGCAGGGCGAGGAAGGTGTCGGCGGGTCCGGTGAGGTCCAGGGACGCGGTGGCGAAGCCGGCGGTGCCGCCCGCGGGGGTGGCCGAGACGGCGCGGGCGAGGTCGCGGGGCGACCACTCGTCCAGCGGGAGCCGGTGCATGGTCCAGCCGTGCACGAGCCGCCGCTCCACCCGCACCCCGCCGAGGATGCCCTTGCCCTGGCCCAGCAGCGGCCCGTAGTTGATCCTCCCCTGGTTCTCCACCAGCAGTTCCAGCCTGGTCCGCGTCCCCTTCCCGGTCAGGGAGAACGAGGAGGTCTCGCGGTCCAGCACGGCGACGGGCAGCCCGTCGGCGAACACCTGGGCCCGGTCGTGCAGGCCGGTCACGGTCACCTCGTGCTCGCCGCGGGGCAGCAGCGGCCGGGCCGTGTAGAGCACCAGGCCGGCCGACTGGCCGAGTTCCTCGAAGCTGAGCTGCGCGGGGGCGTGCACCGGCTCGGCCGTGGCGCGCAGCGCCGGTACGAGTTCCCCCCGCCGTGTCACCGGCAGGGTCCGGGGCGGCAGCAGGGGCGGATCGGCGGGCAGCGGCCGTCGTGGCGCGCTCCCGTCCCCGACCGCGGCGAACGTCTCCCGCAGCGCGTGGAACTTCGGGGTGAGCGCGCCGTGTTCGGCCACCGGGGCGTCGGAGTCGTAGCTGGTGACGGTCGGCAGGTAGCTGCCGCCCTCGTGGTTGGCCCCGGCCCACAGGCCGAAGTTGGTGCCGCCGTGCGCCATGTAGAGGCTGACCGAACCACCCGTGTCGAGAATGCCGCCCACGTCCCGGGCGGCGCTGCCGGACGACCGGACGTGGTGCTTCTCGCCCCAGTGGTCGAACCAGCCGTTCCAGAACTCCGCGCAGAGGAAGGGCTCCTCGGGCCGGCGCGAGCGCAGCAGCGCCGCGGCCTCGTCGGGCCGGGAGCCGAGGGTCGCGGTCGCCAGCTCGCCGGGCAGGGTGCCGCCGTCCTGCATCAGCGGGGTGGGTCCGTCCGCGGTGTAGAGGAGTTCGGTGACACCACGGTCCACCAAGGCGTCCCGTACCCAGCGCACATAGGCGCGGTCGTCGCCGTAACTGCCGTACTCGTTCTCGATCTGCACGGCCACCACCGGGCCGCCGTGCACGGCCTGGAGGGCCGCGATCCGCGGGACGAGCACGTCGAACCAGCGGCCGACCGCGTCCAGGTACGGCCGGTGGCTGGTGCGCGGCCGCATGCCGGGGACGCCGGTGAGCCAGGCCGGCAGTCCGCCGTTGTCCCACTCGGCGCAGATGTAGGGTCCGGGCCGCAGCATGAGGTCGAGGCCGGTGCGCTGGGCCAGCCCGGCGAAGCGCGCGAGGTCGCGCCAGCCGTCGAAACGGGCCTCACCGGGGCGCCGCTCGTGGAAGTTCCACGGGACGTAGGTGTCCACGGTGTTGAGCCCGAGAGCCGCCACCCGTTCGAGGCGGTCGGCCCACTGGTCGGGGTGGACGCGGAAGTAGTGCAGCGAGCCGGACAGGACGCGGTGCGCACGTCCGGCCCGCAGCAGCGTCCCACCGGAGTACGTCAGGGTGGCCGCGGCACGTACGGCGCCGGTCGCGGACGGGATGCTGGGGAGGGTCACTGGGGACTCCGGTGCTCGTGCCCGTACCGGGCGCCCGCTTGTTATCGATCTCTCGGCGGAGTCCGGTGCTGCCGGGGTCGACTATGGCAGACGATGTTATCGATGCCAACAGCTTGGCACGGAGAAGCCCGCACGGCCTCGGCGTCACGGGCGATCGCCGATGTCAGCGATATCATCGCGGGGAGGTCGTCGAGGAAGGCGCGTATGGCGAAGCAGGGCGGCGGGCAACGCCCGCCGGGGATGACGGACGTGGCCCGGGCCGCCGGGGTGTCCGCGCAGACGGTGTCGCGGGTGCTCTCCGGGCATCCGAACGTGCGGGAGGAGACCCGGGCCGAGGTGCTGGCCGCGGTGGCCCGGCTCGGCTACCGGCGCAACAACGCGGCGCGCATGCTGTCCTCCGGGCGCAGTCGCACCATCGGCGTGGTGACGCTGCGGACCACCTTCTACTCCCGTGCCGCCCTGATGTCGGGCATCGAAGGCGCCGCGCAGAGCGTCGGGTACGCGGTGAGCACCGCCACCACCTCCTCGCTCGACACCTTCGCCATCGAGTCCGCCCTGTCCCGGCTCACCGACCAGGGGGTCGAGGGGATCATCCTGTCGGTGCCGCTGATCAACGGCAGCACCGGGCTGGAGGAACTCACCCGTGCCACGCCGACCCTCACCATCGACGGCTCCCGCACCGACGCCACCGAGGTCGTGGCGGTGGACCAGTCGCTGACGGCCACGTTGGCCACCCGGCACCTGCTGGACCTGGGGCACGAGACCGTCTGGCACCTGGCGGGCCCGGCCGAGTGGCTGGAGGCCGCCAGCAGGCGCGACGGCTGGCGTACGACGCTGGAGGCGGCGGGACGGACGGTGCCGCCGCCCCTGGAGGGCGACTGGTCGCCCGCGTCCGGCTACCGTGCCGGACTCGTCCTGGGCCGGATCCCGGACGTGACCGCGGTGTTCGTGGCGAGCGACGAGATGGCCTTCGGCGTGGTGCGGGCGCTGCGGGAACTGGGGCGGCGGGTGCCCGAGGACGTCTCCGTGGTCGGTGTCGACGACATCGAACTGGCCGAGTACTGCGCTCCGCCGCTGACCACGGTCGCCCAGCCGTTCGCGCAGATGGGCGAACTCGCCGTGTCCCACCTGCTGCGCTACATCGCGGCCCCGGAGACGGTGCCGGAGCCGGCGTCGGTGGAGCCCCGCCTCGTCGTCCGCGCGAGCACCGCCGCCGCGGCGGCGGGCCCGCGGGCGGTCAGGGACTGAGCGGCCGGGGGCCCAGAGCGGTCCGCAGGGCCAGCGGGGTGGCGGCGGCCCAGGCCTGCGGCGAACAGGAGTGGGGATAGGGCACCGGGGCGGCGGTGGCCGAGCGGTCGTAGCCGGCGAGGACCTCGGGAAGCCGGTGGCCGTGGTGGGCCGCCGCCGCGACGAGTCCCTCGGCGACGGCGCGCACCTCTCGGGTGAGGCCGTACCTGGCCAGGCCCAGGACGATGACCGCGTTGTCGTGCGGCCAGGCGCTGCCCCGGTGGTACGACAGCGGGTGGTAGGGCCGCTGGCCCGCGGCGAGGGTCCGGATCGCCCAGCCGGAGAAGAAGTCCGGCTCCAGCAGACGCCGGCCCACCCGGCGGGCGCGCTCGTCGTCCAGGATGCCCGACCACAGCAGGTGCCCGGCGTCCGACGCGAGCGCGTCCGCCTGGCGGCCGGCGCCGTCCAGCGCGAGGGCGGGGAAGTCCGCCCGCGGCATCCAGAAGTCGGCCGCGAAGCGGTCCCGCAGCCGGGCGGCGCTCTCGCGCAGCCGTCGCGCGTACCCCGCGTCCCGCCAGACGCCGTCGGCGAGTTCGGCCGTGCGCAGGAGAGCGTCGTAGGCGTAGCCCTGCGCCTCGCAGACCGCGACCGGCCCCTCGGCCTGGGTTCCGTCGCGGAAGCAGACGGCGCCCGCGGAGTCCTTCCAGTTCTGGTTGACCAGCCCGCCCGGGTCGGGCTCGTAGACGAGGTAACCGTGCTCGTCCAGGCCGCCGTCGGTGAACATCCAGTCGACGGCGCGACGGGCGTGCCGCTCAAGCCGTTCGGCGACGGACCGGTCGCCGGTGGCCTCGTGGTGGGCGTGCAGCAGGACGAGGAAGAGCGGCGTGGCGTCGACGGCACCGTAGTAGCGGCCGTAGGGGACCTGCCGGAAGTGGGCGAGTTCGCCGTGCCGGGTCTCGTGCACGATGCGTCCCGGCTGCTCGCCGCTGAAGGGGTCGTGGCGCCGGCCCTGGGTCGCGGCGAGCGCGCTGAGCACGGCGGCCGCCGTCGCGGGCCGGTAGGGCAGCAGGAAGAAGGAGGTCAGCAGGGAGTCGCGGCCGAACAGGGTGAGGAACCACGGGATGCCGGCGGCCGGGACCCGTACGTCCTCACCGTCGACGCCGGGCACCGGGACGGTCAGCAGGTCGATGTCGGCGAGCCCGCGTTCGCAGGTGCGGGTCAGGTCGTCCGTCGCGGCCCCGGCCCGTGGCGCAGCCCCTGCGGCGGTGCGGCCGGCCCACGCGGCGGAGGGCACGGTGCAGGACGCGGCGCCGGGCCCGGGCCGGCCGTGCGGGTGGGCCCGGACGGTCAGGTGCAGGTCGGCGCGGCCGTGCGCGTCGAGCGGGAGGTGCCAGGTCAACGTCCGCGCGGTGGCACCGGGTTCCCCCGGTACGGGCGCCGAACTGTCCGGGGCCGGGCGGCAGACGATCTCCGTCCGGGCGTGCCAGTCGGCCCGCCGGTAGTCGAGGACCAGCCCGTCGGCGGTCTCCTGGGCCGTGTACCGCGCGCCGGGCTTGGCGTAGTGGCGGTCGTCGGCGCGCAGTTCGAAGAGGTCGGCGAAGTCGGCGTCGACGGTGAGGTCGAGCCGGGCGGTCACGGCGTCCGGGCGGTTGCTGACCACGCCGAGGTGCTCGGTGAGGGTGCCCGCGGCGACGCTCTGGCGGCGGAAGACGGTGTAGGCGGGCGGCTGGTCGCGGGTGCCCTCGGGGGTGAGCACACAGGCGGCCGTGTCGTCGTTCTCCTGGGTGGCGGGCATCAGCGCGGTGGGGGCGGTGCCGTCGACGGTCAGCCGCCAGCGGCTGAGGTGCCGGGCGTCCTGACGGAACAGCCCGTCGGGCGCCGAGCCGCGGACGCCGCTGATCCCGCCGTCGGCGGCGAGCCGGACGAAGGTGGCGTCGCGCACCAGTTGGACGCGGGAATCGGCCGCGGTCATGGCAGGGGCTCCGTCGTGTCGTGGTCCGTGGGTCGTCGGCCGGCCGGGGCGCGGTCCGTACGATCGCGGTCCGCGCGGTCGCGGTCCGCGCGGTCGCGGTCCGCGCGGTCGCGGTCCGCCCGGTGGTGGCCGCTCGGGTCGTGCGCCGACCGGTCGTCGCCGGTCGGATCGTCGCCGGCCGGGTCGTGTGCCGCCCCGTCGTCGCCGGCCAGGTCGTGGTCGTCGGGGTCGGCGGTCAGCAGGTCGAGCGCCAGGGCGGCGGTCCAGGAGAAGTGCCGGGTGCCGCAGGCCGCACCGGTGGAGGGGTCGACGTACTCGGCGAAGCCGGAGCGTCCGGCCTCGGCGAGGAGGCCGCTGCGCAGCCGCGCGGCGTCCGGCCCGAGGCCGTGGGTGCGCAGTCCCCGCTCGATCAGCCAGGCGGTGTTGAACCAGGCGGGCCCGCGCCAGTACCGGGTGGGGTGGAAGGCGTGGCCGGTCAGGTCGTAGCTCGGGACCAGCGCCGTGGCGGGGGCGCTGAAGCGCGGGCCGGTGAGTGTGGCGTGCAGGCGCCGGACGACGTCCCGCGGCAGGCCGGGGACGACGAGCGGGATCAGCCCGCTGACGCTCCCTTCCTCGACCAGGGTGCCGGCGTGCAGGTCGCGCACGCGGAACAGGCCGGCCTCCGGGGCCCACAGCCGGCGCACCAGCGCCCGGGTCAGACCGGCGGCCCGCTCCGTGTGCCGGCGCGCGGGCAGGCCCAGTTCGCGGGACATGGCCGCGAGGGCCAGTTCGCTCACGATCAGCAGCGCGTTGAAGGCGGGGTCCTCCACGGCGAAGCGGTGCCGCACGAGACGGTCGTCGTATCCGGCGTCCCGGTACTCGGTGGCCAGCCGCACGTAGCGGCCGTAGTCGAGGTCGGTGGGCCGGTCGGCGGGGTGACCGTGGTCGAGGTCGGCGCGCCGGAAGGTGCCGGACGGGCTGGGTTCGACCCGCCGCAGGGCCCGGTCCCAGCCGGGACTGTTGTCCATGCCGGGTTCCCACGGGTGGACGACGGCCGCGAGGCCCCCGCCGCCGAGGTCGCGGCGGTCGAGCAGGTAGTCGTGCCAGGCGGCGAGCCTCGGCCGGACGCGGGCGAGGAAGCCGCGGCGCCGTGACTCGGCCGGGTCGGCCAGGTGGACGAGCCAGGCGGCCAGGGCGTGCACGGGCGGCTGGACGATGCCGGAGGTCTCGGTGGACGGGGGTGCGCCGGCGTCCCGGCCCGCCGAGGAGGACTGCCAGAAGTCGGGGCTCGGGAAGTAGGCGCCGTGCGGCAGGTCGGGGTTGAAGACGATGTGGGGCACGCGCCCGTCGGCCCACTGCGCGGCCAGCAGCGACTCCAGTTCCCGCTGGGCGCGGCGCACCGAGAGGTGGCGCAGTCCGATGGCGACGAAGGCGGAGTCCCAGCTCCACTGGTGCGGGTAGAGGGTGCGCGAAGGGACGGTGGAGGCGCCGGTCCAGTTGTCGAGCAGGACCCGCGCCGCACCGCGCCGCAGGGTCAGGTCCGCGGGCGCGGTGGGCGCGGGCCGGTCCAGGAGGTC
This sequence comes from Streptomyces sp. BK208, assembly GCF_004364245.1. Classification (GTDB taxonomy): domain Bacteria; phylum Actinomycetota; class Actinomycetes; order Streptomycetales; family Streptomycetaceae; genus Streptomyces. The sequence goes on from NZ_SOAV01000016.1 coordinate 40,780, forward strand.
CAGGGGGGTGCTCACGCGCCCGACCTCTTGAGGAAGGCGGGTACGGAACGCACGGCCTGGACGGGGTCGCCGGTCAGCCGGCATTCGAGGGCGAGGTGGCCGTCGTAGCCGACGGTGTGCAGGGCGCCGAGCCAGGCCGGCCAGTCGAGGTGTCCGGCGCCCGGCTGGAAGCGGTTGGAGTCGGAGACCTGGGCGTGGCCGATGACGTCGGCGTGGGCGACGATCGCGGCCGCCGGGTCGGTCTCCTCGATGTTCATGTGGTAGCTGTCGATGCCGATGCGCACGGAGTCCAGGCCGACGGCGCGGATCAGGTCGGCGGCCTGGTCGAGGCGGTTGACCATGTGGTCCTCGTAGCGGTTGAGCGGCTCGAGGAAGAGCGTGACGCCCTCGCTGCGGGCGTGCTCGCCGAGTTCGGTGAGTCCGGCGAGGAGCACCTCGCGGTCCTCCTCCTCGGTGCGCGGCGGCTCGAAGGGCGGCAGACGGCGGGAGAACATGCCGTACGAGGCGGGGGTCTGGGCGCCCACGCCGCCGATCTCGGCGATGACGGTGAGCTGGGACTTCATCTGGGCGACGGCGTCGCGGCGCAGGTCCTCGTCGAAGGCGCCGAGGAAGTGCAGCATGTCGACGCAGACGGTCGGCATGACCACACCGTCCCGGCGGGCCTGCCGCAGTTCCTCGCGGCGGGAGGCGAAGTGGAAGTCGCCCTTGCCGCGCAGTTCGACGGCGTCGTAGCCGGCCTGGAGGGCGAAGTCCCACTTGGCCTGCAGGGTGTCTCCCGGCAGCAGTTGTTCCTGGACAGCGGTCTTGAGCATGGGGTGCCTCGGCCTTTCGGGGCTCAGAATTCCAGGACGACCTGCAGCGCCTCGGCGGGCCGCTCGTCCAGCAGTACGTAGGCGTCGGCCGCGTCGGCGACGGGGACGACGTGGCTCACCAGGGAGTCGACGTCCACCTGGCCCTCGGCGACCAGGCGCAGGAAGGTCCGCTGGAGGCGTTCGACGCTCCAGCGGTTGGACAGCTGGGGCGGGACGCCGCCGATCTGGGAGCAGATCAGCTGGACCCGGTTGTGGTGGAACTCGTCGCCGAGGCGCAGACCGATGCCGTCGCCCTGGTAGAAGCCGGAGGCCACCACCCGGCCGCCGGCCGCGACCGAGCGCAGCGCCTCGTGCAGGGCCGGGTAGGCGCCGCTGATCTCGATGGCGAGATCGGCGCCGAGGCCGCCGGTGGCCTCGCGGACGCGTTCGGCGACGGCGTCGGTACGGGCGTTGAGGGTGTGCCGGGCACCGTAGCGCTTCGCGGTCTCCAGGCGGCCGTCGAGGGCGTCCACGGCGGTGACGCGAGCGCCGCTGAGCCGGGCGAGGCGGGTGGTGAGCAGGCCGATGACGCCCTGCCCGAACACGGCGACGTCCTCCCCGAGGTGGATGTCGCCGGCCAGGACGGCGTTGTACGCGATGGCCCCGACCCGGGCGAACGCTCCGGCGAGCGGTTCGAGGCCGGCCGGCAGGGTGTGGCCGATCATGCGCTCCGCGGGGACGATGCCCTCGCTGCGGTGGCCCCAGATGCCCCACACCAGGTCGCCGGGGACCGGCAGGCCCGGGGTGCCGGTCAGTTCCGGGGAGACCTCGACGACCTCGCCGACCTCGGAGTAGCCCCAGCCGGCCACCGGGTACTCGATGCCGGGCGCCCCGTCGCGGAACAGGCGCGCTTCGGGGTCCCAGGTCCGGGTCAGGTAGGGGTTGGTGCCGCGGTAGGCGGTCAGCTCGGTGCCGGCGGAGATGCCCGAGTAGCGGGTGCGCACCCGCAGATGACCGGGCGGCAGTTCGGTCCTGCTGTGCTCGGCGACCTCCACCTGGCGAGGACCGGTGAACTGGACGACGCGCTCCACGGACGACACGGAGGGAGCGGGCGGCACGGGCGGCACGGATGACACGGGGGCTCCGGAAGGGTTGCTGATGCGGTTGCGTCGACAATATCCGCAACTTAAGTCTTGTCAACACGCAAAAGTGATGCTGTGATGCGTGACGAGCAGACGTAAGCCGGAACGAGGACACTCAATGCGCATCAGGACCCTGCGGTCGAGGACGACCGCGGTCGGCGTCACGGCAGCCTTGGGAATCGGGTTGCTCTCGGGCTGCGCGAGCAGCACGGGCCCCGGCACACCCGACCGCGAGATCACGGTCTGGTCGCAGGAGAACCTGCCCGACCGCACCGCCGCGACCCAGAAGGTCATCGACGGGTTCGAGAAGAAGAGCGGCGTCAAGGTGAAGCTCGTCGGGGTCGACGAGAGCCAGATGCCGCAGCTCATCATGTCGGCGGCCGCGTCGGGCACCCTGCCGGACGTCATCGGGGCAGCCCCCATGGGCCAGGTCTGGCAGATGTACACCAACGGCCTGCTGAACACCGACATCCCGAAGCAGATCGTCGACGGTCTGGGGCGCGACACCTTCAACGCCAACGCGCTGGAGCTGACGTCCGACGGCGGCACCAGCCTCGGAGTGCCCTCCGACGCCTGGCTCCAGCTGCTGGTCTACCGCAAGGACCAGTTCGGGCAGAAGGGCCTGCCCGCCCCCGACACGTACGCGAAGGCGCTGGCCGCGGCCGAGGCGCTCACCACCAAGGGGCACGACGGCGTCTCGGCGGCGACCGACCCCAGCGACGTCTTCACCTCCCAGAGCTTCGAGAGCCTCGCCCTGGCCAACGACTGCCAACTGGTCGACGCCCGGCACGAGGTCGCCCTCCGGTCACCGCGGTGCGAGACCGCCTTCCGCACCTACGACCGGCTGGCCCGCACCTACGGCGCTCCCGGCACCCAGACCGTGGACTCCACCCGCGCGACCTACTTCGCGGGCCGCTCCTCCATGGTCATCTGGTCCTCCTTCCTGCTCGACGAGCTCGCCGGACTGCGCGGGGACGCCCTGCCCAGCTGCCCGCAGTGCGCGAAGGACCCGCGGTACCTGTCGGACAACAGCGGCATCGTCACCGCCATGAAGGGCCCCGACGCCGAGGAGGCGGCCCAGTTCGGCGAGATCACGTCCTGGGTGACCACCAAGACCGCCGAGACGGCGGCGTCCCGCGAGTTCATCGAGTACATGATGGGCACGGGCTACGAGTCCTGGTTCGGCATGGCCCCCGAGGGCAAGATCCCGGTCCGCAAGGGCACGGCCGCCGACCCCGGGCGCTATCTGGACGCCTGGCGGCACAGCGACATCGGCGTCGACACCCGCAAGCCCCTGGACGAGGTCTTCCCCAAGACCCTGCTCGACCAGCTCGCCGACGGCGTCAGCAACATGCGCCGCTGGGGCATCACCCAGGGCGAGGGAGCCCTCGTCGGCGCCACCAACGGCGAACTGCCCGTACCGAAGGCCATCGGCGCCATGACCAGCGGCCAGAGTTCGCCGTCCGAGGCGGCGCGCGACGCCGACGACGAGGTCGCCGCCCTGAAGAAGTCCCTGCAGTAGCCGCCCGCCGTCTGCACGTCACGAAGGTCTCTCATGCCCACAGCCCCCGCCGGCGCGCCGCAGCGCCGGGACACCAGCCACCGGTCGGCGGATCCGTCCACGGACCGGTCCGCCTCCCCGGGCCGCCGCCCGCTGACCGCGAGCCGGCGCGCCAACCGCGCGGGCCTCGCGTTCGTCTCCCCCACCTTCCTCGTGGTCCTCGTCGTGGTGGTGCTGCCCATCGCCTGGACCGTGCTGCTGGCCTTCCAGAGGGCCAGGCTCGTCGACATCCAGGGCATGGGCCTGTTCGGCAACTGGTCCCTGGACAACTTCTCGCAGGTGTTCGACTCGGCCGGCTTCTGGTCCAGCCTCGGCACCACCCTGCTGTACACGGCGGGCGCCACGTTCGGCTCCGTCCTGCTCGGCCTGGTCGCCGCGCTCGCCCTGCGCAAGCCGTTCCGGGGGCGCGGGCTGCTGCGCGCGGCGATGCTGCTGCCGTACGTCGCGCCGGTCGTGGCCGTGGCCTTCGTGTGGGAGGTCGCGCTCAGCCCGCAGTACGGCGTCGTCAACGACTGGGGCCGGCGGCTGTTCGGCTGGGACGACCCGATCGCCTTCCTGTCCACCCGGGAGTACGAGGTCGATCTGCTGGGGATGCACTTCGACGTCCCGCTGGCGCTGCTGACCGTCATCGTCTTCGAGTGCTGGCGCTACTTCCCCTTCGCCTTCCTCTTCATTTTGGCCCGGCTGCAGGCGGTGCCCGACACCCTGGAGGAGGCCGCGCTGGTCGACGGCGCCACGCCCACCCAGCGGTTCCGGCACGTCCTGCTGCCGCAGCTGATGCCGGTGATCGCGCTGCTGTGCGTGCTGCGCTTCATCATGACGTTCAACAAGTTCGACGACGTCTACCTGCTCACCGGCGGCGGCGCCGGCACCGACGTGGCCGCCGTGCGCGTCTACGACTTCCTCACCGCCCGCTACGACGTGGGAGCGGCGGCCGCCCAGGCACTCGTCCTGGCCGTCTCGCTGATGATCCTGCTGGGCTTCTACTTCAAGTTCTTCGGCAACAAGGTCCAGGAGGAAGCGTGACCGGCAAGACGGCCCTGACCAGGGCACGGTTCGAGGAGAAATTCTTCGGCGTCGCACGCTGGTTCGTCATCGCGTTCCTCGCCGTGATCACCCTGCTGCCCTTCTACTACATGGTGCTGCTGTCGTTGAAGCCCGTCGACGCGCTCCTGCTCGACCCCGGCTCCCTGTGGGTGTCGGCCAAGGACTTCACCCTCTCCACCTACCGGGACGTGCTGCGCTCCACCGACGACGGCGGCCAGGGCTTCCTGAGGTTTTTGCTCAACTCCGCGCTGGTCTCGCTCGGTACGGTGGTGCTGACCCTCGTGGCGGCCGTGCCGGGCGCCTACGCGGTGAGCCGGCTGAAGTTCTTCGGCCACCGCCAGGTCAGCGCCCTCTTCCTGGCGGTCTACCTGTTCCCGGCGACGCTGCTGGCCGTCCCGCTCTTCGTGATCTTCGCGAAGCTCGGACTCTCCTCCAGCCTGGTCGGCCTCGCCGTCGTGTACGTCGCCCAGACCGTGCCCGTGTCGATCTACATGCTGAAGAACTACCTCGTCACCATCCCCGCCTCCATCGAGGAGGCGGCGGCACTCGACGGGTGCTCCCGGCTGCAGACCGTCCGCAAGGTGATCCTGCCGCTGGCCCTGCCCTCGCTGATGGCGACCGGCCTGTACGTCTTCATGATCGCCTGGAACGAGTTCCTCTTCGCGCTGCTGTTCCTGGCCGCCGACCCGGGCAGTTGGACCGTCTCCCTGGGCCTGGCCCAGCTGTCCAACGGCATCGAGGTGCCCAAGACCGTCCTCATGGCCGGTTCCGTGGTACTCACGATCCCCGTGGTACTTCTGTTCTTCGCCGCCGAACGCCTGCTCACCGAGGGGCTGACCAGCGGCGCCGACAAGAGCTGAGCTGCGGGGGAGCACCATGATGACGTCGAGTCAGGCCAGCGCGGGCGAGTTGCTGCACCTCATCCGCAGCGGCCGCGCCAACACCCGGGCCGACCTCCAGCAGGTGACCGGGCTCTCCCGGTCCACCGTCGGACAGCGCCTCGACCTGCTCAACCGCGCCGGGTGGCTGCGCGCCACCGCGGGCGCCTCCACCGGCGGCCGTCCCTCCCACCGGATCGTGTTCGACCCGGGCCACGCCTCGGTCATCGCCTTCGACCTGGAGACCCGGCACGCCCGCGCCGCCGTGCTCGACCTGGCCGGCACCGTCCTGGCCGAGCACACCGGCCCGATGGACGTCGGCGAGGGTCCCGAGTCCGTCCTGGACCGGCTGGCCGGCTGGTTCCCCGGCCTGATCGCCGCGGCCGGTGTCCCGGCGTCCCACGTGGCGGGCATCGGTCTGTCGGTGCCCGGCCCGGTCGACTGGGAGTCGGGACGGGTGATCGAACCACCCATCATGCCCGGCTGGGACCGCTACCCCATCCGGGAGCGGCTCCACGCGGCGTACGCGGCCCGTCTCGGCCTGGAGCCCGAGGCCGCCGAGGCCGTGCCGGTCCTCGTGGACAACGACGCCAACCTGATGGCGCTGGCCGAGCATCAGGCCAACCACCGCGACTGCGCCTCCTTCGTGCTGCTGAAGGTCTCCACCGGCATCGGCGCCGGGGTCGTCATCGGCGACCGGCTCTACCGCGGCATCGACGGCGGAGCGGGCGACATCGGGCACATCCGCCTGCACGACCGGTCCGACGCGCTGTGCATGTGCGGCTCCCACGGCTGCCTCGCGGCCGTCGCCAGTGGACGGGCGATCGCCAAGGAGCTGGCCGCCCTCGGTCTGGACACCGCGTCCGGGCAGGATGTCAGGCGGCTCCTCAACGAGGGCCACCCCGACGCGGTCCGGCTGGCCCGCGAGGCGGGGCGCCGGGTGGGCGAGGTCCTGGTGACCGTCGTGACCCTGCTCAATCCCGGAGTGCTCATGATCGCCGGGGAACTCTCCGGGGTTCCCTTCCTGACCGGGGTGCGGGAGCTGGTCTACCAGCGGGCGATGCCCCGCGCGACCGCCAACCTCCAGGTCGTCACCTCGCGACTCGGCGACCACGCGGGCCTCGTCGGGGCCGCCGCCATGGTCGTCGAGCACCTCTACTCCCCCGCCGGCGCCGACGCCCGGCTGGAACGCCTCGCCTCCTGACCGCCGCCCGTCGTCCCCGACGGTCCGCCGGCAGACCTTCCAAGACAGGAACACCGTGACCGCTGTCCCCGCCCCCTGGACCGACCGGCCCGTCGAGATCGGGCTCGTGGGAGCCGGCCCCTGGGCCCGCGCCATGCACGCCCGGGTGCTCGCCGCCGGACCCGAGACCCGGCTCGCCGCCGTCTGGGCCCGCCGTACCGAGGCCGCCCGCGAGACCGCCGCCCCCTACGCCGCCCATGTCGCCGGCTCCTTCGAGGAGTTGCTGGACCACTGCGAGGCCGTGGCGTTCGCCGTGCCGCCCGCCGTCCAGGCCGAGCTGGCGCCGGCGGCGGCGAAACGGGGCAAGGCCCTGCTGCTGGAGAAGCCGCTCGGCCCCGACCTGGCCGCGGCCCGCCGGGTGGCCGACGCGGTGGCCGAGTCCGGTGTGGTCTCCCAGCTCGTCCTGACCAAGCGCTACCACCCGGCCACCCGGGCCTTCCTCGAAGCGGCGCGCTCCTTCGAGGCGGTGGGAGCGCGCTCCTGCTACCTCCACGGCGCCTTCCTGGGCGGCGAGTTCGCCACCGGCTGGCGGCTCGAGCACGGCGCCCTGCTCGACCTCGGCCCCCATCTGCTCGACCTGCTGGACGCCGCCGTCGGCCCCGTCACCGACATCCGCGCCACCGGCGACCCACGTCGCTGGCTGGAACTGACCTGCGCGCACGAGAACGGCGCGGTGAGCCAGGCCTCGCTGTCCGGCTCCGTGGCCGTCCCCCGCGCGCAGACCCGCGTCGAACTCTTCGGCGCGGCCGAGCCCCTGGTCTACGACACGGCCGGGCTCGACCACGAGGAGTGCTGGCCCGTACTGCGCCACGACTTCGCGACGGCCGTCCGCACCGGCACACCGACGCCGGTGGACGCCGGACGCGGCCTGTACCTGCAAAGCCTCCTCGACCGGGTCGTGTACGGCTGAAGCCGGTCCACGACGGCGACGGCCCGGCCCCGGTCGGAGGCTCGGCACGCCCTCCCCACCAGACGCTTTGCCTCTTCTTTGCCCGTCGGGAACCCTGTGGTCCCCGGGCGCGTTCATCGTGGTGACCGCGGTGGTGCGCGGCCGAAGACAGACCGAGTCAGACCGATACGCAGCGACAGAAGCCGAGGTGGCCCGAGTGGCGATGTGGGACAAGATCAAGGACCAGGCCAAGACCTTCCAGCAGTCCCAGGGCACGCGCGGAGCGAGCGGATCCGGTCAGGGAGCGCACGGCCCCGTGGGCGGTGGCAGGTCCGGTTCGTCGTCGGGCGGTTCCAAGGCCCAGCTGATCGGGATGTTCAAGTCCCAGCTCGCCTCCGCCAAGAACGAGCTGAAGAGCGGCGCCTACCGGGACGCCAGCATGGCCATGTGTGCGCTGGTCGCCGCCGCGGACGGACGGGTGGAGCCCTCCGAGCGGCAGCGCGTGGAGGAGTTGATCGTCTCCAACGAGGTGCTGCAGAACTTCCCGGCGGACCAGCTCCGCCAGCGGTTCAACCAGCACGTGGACCGGCTCCTCGCCAACTTCGACCAGGGCAGGGCCGAGGCCCTCCAGGTGATCGCCAAGGCCGCCAAGAAGCCCGCGGAGGCCCGCGCGGTCGTGCAGACCGGCATGGTCGTCGCCGGTGCCGACGGCACCTTCGAGCCGTCCGAGCAGTACGCCGTTCGCGAGGCGTGCACCGCGCTCGGCGTCCCGCCCTCGGAGTTCGGCGTCTGAGACCGGCCGTCGGGCGCCCGCCGGCCGGGTAAGCGTTTGACGGCCGGCCGTGCCGAACGGTCGGCTGGGCCCCATGAGTTCAGGTCAGGCCCGCCGCGACACCCCCGACGTCGACGACCGCCTCGTACGGCGGCTCGTCGACGGGCAGTTCCCGCAGTGGTCGGGGCTGCCGGTCGAGCGCTTCCCCTCGGGCGGCACGGTCAACGCGATGTACCGGCTGGGCGAGACCATGGTCGTACGGCTGCCGCTGGTCCGGGGCGGGGTCGCGGACGTGACGACGGAACGGGAGTGGCTGCCGCGGCTGGCACCCCTGCTGCCCACCGCCGTACCCGAGGTGCTCGGGGCCGGGGTGCCGGCCGAGGGCTACCCGTGGCCCTGGTCGGTCTACCGGTGGCTGCCCGGCGAGCTTCCCGAGGCCGGAGCCCTGACCGACCCGGAGTCGCTCGCGACGGATCTGGCCGCCTTCGTGGCGGCGATGCGGAGCGTCGCCCTGCCGGACCCGCCGAAGGCGTACCGCGGCGGGCCGCTCGCCGCGCTCGACGAGTCGACCCGGGCCGCCCTCGCCGCCCTGCGTGACCTGCCCGAGGAGGGCGTCGACTGCGACGCGCTGACCGAGGTGTGGCAGGACGCGCTGGGCGCCCCGGCGTGGGACGGGCAGGCCCGCTGGCTGCACGCGGACCTGATGCCGGGCAACCTGCTGCTGAGCGGCGGCAGGCTGGCCGGGGTGATCGACTTCGGGTGCATGGGCGTGGGCGATCCGGCCTGCGACCTCTTCCCGGCGTGGAACCTGCTGCCGCCCGGCGCGAGGGAGATCTTCCGCGAGGCGCTCGGCGTGGACGGGGCGACCTGGCGGCGCGGCCGGGGCCGCACCCTCTCCCAGGCGCTGATCGCCCTGCCGTACTACCGGGAGACCAACCCCGCGATGGCCGGCAACGCCCGCCACGTGATCCGGGCGGTACTGGCCGAGGTGGAGGGCCGCTAGACGACGGCCCTCCACCGAGCCCTGCCGCCTACGGCGCGATGCCCACGCCCTCGATCCTGCTCCAGGCCCGCTCCTGCGCGGCCGTCATGGCGGGCCAGGCGAGGCCGCCCGGCCGGGGCCGCACCCGCGAGGCGTACGGTCCGGGACGGAAGCCGGGGTCGTAGAAGCAGCCCGTACCGTACGTCGCGTCGAAGGCGGCGCACGAGGCGGCGATCGAACGCGGGCTCGGCCGGCGGCCGGTGCGCACCCAGGTGTCCAGCGCGGCGAGGGAGTTGGCGTACTCGGAGTCGCTCAGTGAGCTGTGCTCGTGCTCGGCCGTGAAGGTCTGGACGAGGTTCCCGTCCCGGCCGGCCCCCCGGAGCGTGGCGCGGTAGGCCGCCTCGTGCTCCACGAACGCCGTCGGGTCGTCGATGGCGTGCAGGGTGAGCACGGGCAGGGAGACCTTGCCGGTGAGATCGCTGTCCCAGGACAGGTCACGGCGTGCGGAGGGGTCGGCCGAGAAGCGTTCGACGCCCGCGTTGAGCGCCTCGTCGTCGTGCGAGCCCGTGTAGCGCACCCCCCGGTTGCTCCACGGGTTCCGCCCGCCGAGCCGGTCGGTCACGATGTCCCGGAAGGTGAAGGTGGCAAAGCGCAGGTGTGACTCCAGAGTGCGCTCGGGGATGCCCGTGACGGCGAGGATGTCGTCGAGGTTGCGCTGCTGCGGCCGGGTCCGGTCGGCCGGGGCGGAGGCGTAGCCCGTGCATTCCTGCAGCCGGGCGCGCAGGCCCGCGGTCGTCATGGTGGAGCCGGGGCGCAGTCCCTGCCACAGCGGGTACTGCGGCTCGGTCGGACGCGGGTGGTTGTGGCAGTAGTACTGGTAGACGACGCGCAGGTCCACGCGGTAGTCGTAGCCTCGCGAACCGCCGCCGAGCACCCCGTTCGTCAGCAGCACCCCGTCGTAGGCGCCCGCGCGCCGGCCGTAGGTCTCGGCGGCCTTGGCGGCCACGTTCCCGCCCCAGGACTGGCCGTGCAGGTAGGTGTGTTCCGGCCGGCCGAACCGGTCGGTGAACAGGCGGCGTACGTTCTCGGTGTCCGCGGCCGCCATACGCGCCCCGTAGCCGCCGCGCCGGTAGGAGGAGGCGGCCCAGGCGTACCCCTGGTCGACCATCACCGCCCAGCGCTCCAGGTCCTCGGTGCTGCGCGCCGGGTCGGAGGCGTCGCCCAGGTCGGGGCCGCCGTGGGCGTGCACGACGAGGGAACCGTTCCACCGGTGGGGCACGGCCATCGTGTAGTGGGCCCCGTTGGTGTCCTGGCCCGTGTAGCAGGTGGCCTTCTCGGCGAGGGCGGACGGGCAGGCGGCGGGCACCGGGCGGCCCGGCCCGGGCTGTCCGGCGGCCCGCGCCGGGGCGGCGGAGACGCTGGCGAGGGTGACGAGCAGGACGCTGGCGAGCGCGGCGGCCACCACCGCCGGGCGGCCCCTGCGGCGGGTGGGCCGGGGGTCGCGCGCGGGAGCGTGGGGTGCGGTCAAGGTGGGGCTCCTGTCCTTGGTGCTGGTGCTGCGGCCGGCGCGAAGTCGCGCTGCGAGCCGGGATGTTAGGAAGCCCGCGGGGCCGGAGCCACCCCTTCGGCCGTTGCGTTCATAGTGTTCGCCCGCGCCGCGGTCCGCCGGGCGGAGGACCGCCCGGTACGTGCGCGACCTCTTGACGCCCCATTGGTCTCTACCTATCGTCACCGCCCAGTCGAACGTTCAGAAAGACACCCAGCGTTCACATAGACGAACGGATGGACCCCCCACATGTCCTCTGCTCCCGCACGCCGTCGCCGCCCCCGCGCCGTTCTCCTCGCCACCCTCACCGCCGCGCTCGTCGGCACCCTGCTGGCCGGGCCCGGTGCGGTCGCTCCTCGCGCGCAGGCCGCGCCGGCCGCCTTCACGCACCCCGGAGTCACCGTCTCCCGGGGCCAGCTCGACTTCGTCCGGGCCAAGGTCCAGGCCGGGGCCCAGCCCTGGAAGGGCGCCTTCGACCAGATGACGGCCAGCAGGTACGCCGACCTCGGCCGCGTGCCGAAGCCCCGCGCGGTGGTCGAGTGCGGCTCGTACTCCAACCCGAACTACGGCTGCACCGACGAGCGCGAGGACGCGATCGCGGCCTACACCAACGCGCTGGCCTGGTACGTCACCCGCGACGAGCGCTACGCCCGCAAGTCCATCGAGCTGATGGACGCCTGGTCCGCCGTGCTCCGGGACCACACCAACAGCAACGCCCCGCTGCAGACCGGGTGGGCCGGCTCCTCCTGGCCCAAGGCCGCGGAGATCATCAAGTACACCTACGGGGGCACCTGGACGAACTCCGGCCGCTTCGCCGCGATGCTCCGCGACGTCTACCTGCCCGAGATCATCAACGGCTCCAACTCCAACGGCAACTGGGAGCTGACGATGACGGAGGCCGCCGTCGGCATCTCCGTCTTCCTGGAGGACAGGGCCTCCTACGACAAGGCCATGGCCAGGTTCCGCACCCGCACGGCCGCGTACGTGTACCTGGAGTCCGACGGGGACCTGCCGAAGACCGTGCCGAGCCAGCACCTCGACACCCGGGACAAGATCGTCAAGTACTGGCAGGGCCAGTCCACCTTCGTCACCGGCCTCACCCAGGAGACCTGCCGGGACTTCACCCACACCGGGTACGGCATCTCGTCGATCTCGCACGTCGCCGAGACCAGCCGGATCCAGGGGCAGGACCTGTACGGCACCGACGTCGGCGAGCGGCTGCGGCACGCGCTGGGCTTCCAGGCGAAGTACCAGCAGGGGGCGGGCGTGCCGAGCTGGCTGTGCGGGGGCACGCTCCACCTCGGCCTGGGCCCGGTCACCGAGGTCGGCTACAACGCCCTGCACAACCGCCTCGGTTTCGCCATGGACAACACCGAGGCGCTCACCGAGCGCACCCGCCCCTCCGGCACGGACAACCTCTTCGTCGCCTGGGAGACCCTCACCCACGGCGACAATCCCGCCTGAGCGGGGCGGGGTGACCTCCCGTCAGCTGTCGTAGTCCACGGTCAGCCTGTCGGAGACCGGGTACGACTGGCACGTCAGGACGTAACCCGCGTCGACCTCGGCCGCTTCGAGCGCGTAGTTGCGGCGCATGTCGACGCTGCCGTCGGTGACCAAGGCCCTGCAGGTTCCGCAGACCCCGCCCTTGCAGGCGAAGGGCAGGTCGGGGCGGGTCTGCTGGGCCCCGTCGAGGACCGACCGCTCCCGGGGGACCGGCGCGGTCGTCGAGCGGCCGTCCAGGACGACGGTGACCTCGCTGACGGGTCCCCGCGGGCCGCTCTCCTCGTGGCGCACCTCCCGCACGGGTTCGTCGTCGGCGTAGAACAGCTCCCGGTGCACGCGCTCCGCCGGGACGCCGAGGCCGGCCAGGACCTGCTGGGCGTCGGCGACCATCCCCTGCGGGCCGCACAGCCACCAGTGGTCGGCGGCCGGCACGTCCACCAGGGAGCCGACCAGCGCCGAGAGCCTTTCGGCGTCCAGGCGGCCGGAGAGCACCTCGGCCTCCCGGGGCTCGCGCGAGAGCACGTGGGCCAGGTGGAACCGGGTCGGATGGAGGTCCTTCAGGTCGGCCAGCTGATCGGCGAACATCACCGTGTCGGTGCGGCGGTTGCCGTAGAAGAGGGTGACGCGGGAACGGTCGTCGGCGGCGAGCACCGACTCCGCGATGGACACCATCGGGGTGATGCCCGACCCGGCGGCGATCAGGACGTGGTGGCCGGGGACGGTCAGGTCGGGGGTGAACAGGCCGGTGGGCGCCATCACCTCCACGGTGTCGCCCGGCCGCACCTCGCCGACCAGCCACGCCGAGAAGAGCCCGCCGGGCACCACCCGGACCCCGATGCGCGGTACCGTGCCGGCCGGTGCGCAGATGGAGTACGAGCGGCGCTCGTCGCGGCCGTCCACCTCGCGCCGCAGGGTGAGCGACTGACCGGGCGCGAAGGCGAACTCCTCGGCCAGCTCGTCCGGGATCTCGAAGCTCACGGCCGCGGCGTCCGCGCACAGCCGCTCGACGGCGGCGACGCGCAGGGTGTGGAAGGCGGGCCGGCGCCGGGTGCGCGCCGGGGCCACCGGGACGGGGGCGGTCGGGGCCATCAGATCTCCTTGACGTACTCGAACGGCTCGCGGCAGACCCGGCAGCGCCACAGCGCCTTGCAGGACGTGGCGGCGAAGCGGGAGGTCTCCTCGGTGTCCGCCGCACCGCAGCGGGGGCAGGGCACCGCGGGCCGGGTGGGCGACAGCACCAGGGAGACCGGGCCGCGGGGCGCGGCGCCGGGCGGGGCGATGCCGTGCTCGGCGAGCTTGCGGCGGCCCGCCTCGGTGATCCAGTCGCTGGTCCAGGGCGGGTCCAGGACGGTGCGGATCTCGACGCGCGGGTACCCCGCCTCGCGCAGCCGCGCGGCGACGTCCGCCCGCATCTCGGCCATGGCCGGACAGCCCGAGTAGGTGGGGGTCAGGCTCGCGACCACGGTCCCGTCCCCGCCGACCTCGACGCCGCGCAGGACGCCGAGGTCGGCGAGGGTCAGCATGGGCAGCTCGGGGTCGGGCACCTGCTCGGCGACGCGCCGGGCCCGGTGGGCGTCCAGGAGTGCGGGGCCGCCGGTCACCATGTCGCCTCCGGGTGGGCGCGGGCGACGCTCTGCAACTCGGCCAGCAGCGGCGCCAGGTGGCCGGTGTGCTCACCGGCGCGTCCCGAGCCGGGCAGCGGGCGGTACACCGGCAGGGTCAGTCCGGCCGCCTCCGTGACCTGGCGCAGGTCGTCGGCGACCTCGTCCCGCACGTCGTACGCGGTGTGCAGTTCGCCGAGGTAGGGGGCGACCTCGTCCAGCGCGGCGCGCATCCGGCGGTGCGACTCCGGCGTGCCGTCGCCCAGCCGCACGCACCACTCGGCGGCGTACTGGCGGTGGTACGTCAGCTCCTTGACGCCCTTGGCGGCGACCGCGGCGAGCACCGGGTCCGGGTGGGCCTCCAGCCGCCGGAAGTGGGCCAGACGCCAGCTGGAAAGGACCAGCAGCCGCACGACGGCGAACGCGAAGTCACCGCACGGCAGCTCGGCCAGGCGGACGTTGCGGAAGTCACCGGCGTCGCGGAAGTAGGCGTAGGAGTCCTCGCCGCGGCCGGTGCCGTCGGCCTGGCCCGCGCGGGAGTACAGCAGGCGGGCCTGGCCGAGGAGGTCGAGGCCGATGTTGGCCAGCGCCACCTCCTCCTCCAGCTCCGGCGCCCGGGTCACCCACTCGGCCAGCCGCTGGGCGCTCACCAGGGCGTCGTCGGCGAGCGCGACGCACTGCGCGGCCAGCGCACCGGCGTCGACACCCTCGGGCACGGTGGTGTCGACGCCGTGCAGCGGGTCCTCGAAGCCGGTGCCGTAGGCCCAGCGGGTGTCGTCCTCGTGTCCCTCGGCCAGGGTGAGGTAGACGTGGTCGTCACTCATGCCCTGCTCCTAGATGTGGAGGACGTCGTCGGGGATGTCGTAGAAGGTCGGGTGGCGGTAGACCTTGTCGGCGCTGGGCGCGAAGAAGGGGTCCTTCTCGTCGCGGGTGGAGGCGGCGATGTGCTCGGAGCGCACCACCCAGATGCTCACGCCCTCGTTGCGCCGGGTGTAGAGGTCGCGGGCGTGGGTGAGGGCCATGGCGTCGTCGGCGGCGTGCAGCGAGCCGACGTGGACGTGGTTGAGGCCGCGCTTGCCGCGCACGAACACCTCGTACAGCGGCCAGCCCCGCCGGCCGGACTGCTCGGGGGTCATGCCGCCGCTCCCTTCCGCGCGCGGGCGGCCTGCTTGGCGGCGTGGGCGGAGGCCGCCTCGCGCACCCAGGCGCCCTCCTCGTGTGCGGTCCGCCGCCGCCGCGTCCGCTGCTCGTTGCACGGGCCGTCGCCCTTGATGACCCGCATCAGCTCGTCCCAGTCGGGGGTGCCGAAGTCGTGGTGGCCCGTCTCCTCGTTCCAGCGCAGCTCCGGGTCGGGCAGGATGACGCCGAGCTTCTCGGCCTGCGGGACGGTCATGTCGACGAAGCGACGGCGCAGTTCGTCGTTGCTGTGCCGCTTGATCTTCCAGGCCATGGAGCGCGCCGAGTTGGGCGACGCGTCGTCGGGCGGGCCGAACATCATCAGGGACGGCCACCACCAGCGGTTCACCGCGTCCTGGACCATCTCGCGCTGGGCTTCGGTGCCGCGCATCATCGTCATCAGCAGCTCGTACCCCTGCCGCTGGTGGAAGGACTCCTCCTTGCAGATGCGCACCATCGCGCGCGCGTAGGGCCCGTAGGAGCTGCGGCACAGCGGCACCTGGTTGCAGATCGCGGCGCCGTCCACGAACCAGCCGATCACGCCGACGTCGGCGAAGCTGAGGGTCGGGTAGTTGAAGATCGACGAGTACTTCTGACGTCCCTCGATCAGCCGCTCCGTGAGGTCGTCACGGTCCGCGCCGAGCGTCTCGGCCGCCGAGTACAGGTACAGCCCGTGCCCGGCCTCGTCCTGGACCTTGGCGAACAGGATCGCCTTGCGCCGCAGCGACGGGGCCCGGGTGATCCACTCACCCTCGGGCTGCATGCCGATGATCTCCGAGTGCGCGTGCTGCGCGATCTGCCGGATCAGCGTCTTGCGGTAGCCGTCGGGCATCCAGTCCCGCGGCTCGACCCGCTGGTCGCGCGCGATCGTCGCGTCGAAGTGCGCCTGGAGCCCGTCCGGCGCCTCCGGGGGCGGGGCCTCGGCGTGTGTCGTGGTCATCGTCACCAGCTTCCCAACCGACCATTCGTTCGGTACCAGTGTGACCGGTTTCCGCGCGCCGGGCAAGAGCCGGGAACCGCCGGTCACACTCTTGACAGCGCCGCGGCACGGCTGGATAACGTGGCCCCGCCGCGAGCTAACCGAATGGTCGGTCGGGAGACAGGGTGGTGGGCAGGTTGACACAGGCCACTGGGCGGACCCCCACGGAGGTGATGTTCGCCGCGGACCGGGCCTCCCGAGGGCTGGGCATCGAGCTGGTCGAGCACGGCGAGGGGACGGCCGTGCTCCGCATGACCGTGACCCCGGCGATGGTGAACGGACATGGGATCGCCCACGGCGGCTTCCTGTTCCTGCTGGCCGACACCGCCTTCGCCTGCGCCTGCAACAGCCACGGTCCGGTGACCGTCGCGTCCGGCGCCGACATCGTCTTCGTCGCCCCCGCGCACGAGGGCGACGTGCTCGTCGCCCGCGCCGAGGAGCGCTCCCGCTACGGACGCAGCGGGATCTACGACGTGAGCGTGCGGCGCGGCGAGGAACTGATCGCGGAGTTCCGCGGCCGCAGCCGCAGCGTGCGGGCCGGCGGCGGCGGTCGCGGCCCCGCCGAGGCCGGCGAGGGCGGCCCCGGCGCACCGGCGGACGGGCCGGGCCGCGGCGCGCGGGAAGACACGGCGCGCGAGACGCCGGGCACGACGACGAAGGAGTCGCGATGAGCAGCAGCGAGCCGACGAGCGGGGCGGCCCCGGCACCCCGGCGGGGCGCGCCCCTCCCCCATGACCTCCGGGACGAGGCCGAGCGCCTGACCCGTGAGCAGCTCCGGGAGCTCCAGCTCGACCGCCTGCGCGCGACCCTGCGGCACGCCTACGACAACGTGGAGCTGTACCGCGAGAAGTTCGACGCCGCCGGAGTCACGCCCGAGGACTGCCGCAGCCTCGCGGACCTGTCCAGGTTCCCCTTCACCACCAAGGCGGACCTGCGGGACACCTATCCCTTCGGGATGTTCGCCGTGCCGATGTCCGACGTGCGGCGCGTGCACGCCTCCAGCGGCACCACCGGCCGCGCCACCGTCGTCGGATACACGGACGACGACCTGTCCATGTGGGCGGACGTCATAGCCCGTTCGATCCGCGCCGCCGGCGGCCGCCCCGGCCACAAGGTGCACATCTCCTACGGCTACGGCCTGTTCACCGGCGGACTCGGCGCGCACTACGGCGCCGAGCGCGCCGGGTGCACGGTGATCCCGGCCTCCGGCGGCATGACCGCACGCCAGGTGCAGATCATCCAGGACTTCCGGCCCGAGATCATCATGGTGACCCCCTCCTACATGCTCACCCTGCTCGACGAGTTCGAGCGGCAGGGCGTCGATCCGCGCGGCACCTCCCTGGAGGTCGGCGTCTTCGGAGCCGAGCCGTGGACCGAGGAGATGCGGCGCGAGATCGAGGAGCGCATGGACATCCACGCCGTCGACATCTACGGCCTGTCCGAGGTGATCGGCCCCGGTGTGGCCCAGGAGTGCGTCGAGACCAAGGACGGGCTGCACATCTGGGAGGACCACTTCTACCCCGAGGTGGTGGACCCGCTCACGGACGCCGTGCTGCCCGAGGGAGAGGAGGGGGAGGTCGTCTTCACCTCGCTCACCAAGGAGGCGCTCCCGGTCATCCGTTACCGCACGCGCGACCTGACCCGGCTGCTGCCCGGCACCGCGCGTCCCGCTTTCCGCCGGATGCAGAAGGTCACCGGCCGCTGCGACGACATGATCATCCTGCGCGGGGTGAACGTCTTCCCCACCCAGGTCGAGGAGATCGTGCTGCGGACTCCCGGCGTCGCCCCGCACTTCCAGATCCGGCTCACCGAACGCGGCCGCATGGACCACATGACCGTACGCGTCGAGGCCCGCCCCGATGCCGGTCCCGAGCAGCGCGCGGCCGCCGCGAGGGCGATCGGACAGGGCGTCAAGGACGGTGTGGGCGTCAGCGTGGAGGTGGAGGTCGTCGAGCCGGAGACGCTGGAGCGCTCGCTCGGCAAGATCCGCCGGGTGTGGGACCAGCGGGGCGCGTGAAACGTGATCACCGACACCCCGCTCCCCGGGTCGTACCGGTGTGCGCGCAGTTGCGGATGGGCAGGAAGTGCGTGATCGGGGGAGGCTGAGGACATCCTGGGGGGACATCCCGTGCGTGTGTGTGTGATCGGTGCAGGCCTGTCGGGGCTGGCGGTGGGCCGTGCCCTGAAGGAGCGCGGCATCTCCTTCGTCTGCCTGGAGAAGGCACCCGACGTCGGCGGGATCTGGCGCCAGCCCGGCGCGGGCGAGCGCGGCCCGGGTTACCGGACCCTGCACCTGAACACCGCCAAGCAGCTGACGGGGTACGCGGACTTCCCGATGCCGTCCTCCTATCCGCTCTACCCCCGGCACAGTCAGGTCGCCGCCTACCTGCGGTCCTTCGCCGAGTGGGCGGGCCTGCTCGACCACGTGGAGCTGCGGACCGAGGTGGTGTCGGTCCGGCAGGACGCGGACGGCACGTGGAGTGTCGTGAGCCGGGACGCGGACGGCGTGGAGAGCGCGCGGCGGTTCGAGCAGGTGGTCGTCGCCTCGGGGCACCACACCGACCCCGCCCTGCCCGATCCCCTGCCGTCCGGCGCCGACTCCTTCACCGGAACGATTCTGCACTCCCTCGACTACCGCGACGGCGGCGACTTCGCCGGCCGGCGCGTGGTCGTGGTGGGCCTCGGTGCGTCGGCGGTGGACATCGCGGCCGACCTCTCCCGGCACGCGGAGCGCACCTTGCTGTCGGTGCGCCGGGGACTGCACGTCGTGCCCAAGCAGCTCTTCGGGATGTCGGTCGACGAGATCGCCGAGGCCCCCTGGTGGAACGAGATGTCCTTCGCCGAGCGGCGCCGATGGGTGGAGCAGGCCCTGCTGGTCGCGCGCGGCAGGCTGTCGGACTACGGCCTGCCCGAGCCCGACCACCCGGTCTTCTCGTCCGCGACGACCCTGTCGGACGAGATCCTCAGCCGGATCCGGCACGGCGCGGTGATCCCGAAGCCCGCCATCGCCTCCTTCGACGGGGACCGGGTCGTGTTCACGGACGGCAGCGCCGAGGCGGCCGACGCGGTCGTCTACTGCACCGGCTTCCACATGACCTTCCCGTTCCTGCCCGCCGGCTGCCCGGTCGCGGCCGACGGCTCCGTCGAGCTGTACCGGCGGGTGGTCCCGGCCGGGCGGCCCGGGCTGTACTTCGTCGGGCTGGTGCGCCCCGTGGGCGCGATCACCCGGCTGGTGGAGGCGCAATCGGAGTGGGTGGCCCGCCTGATCGACGGCGCCGCCGCCCTGCCCCCGGTCAAGGAGATGCGCGAGGAGGTCGGCACCTACCTCGCCGGCATCGTCCAGCGTTACGGCCGGACCGCGGGCGCCTCGATCCAGGTCGACGTGGGCCCCTACCTGGCTCAGTTCCGGGAGTCGCTGCCGGTGTGACCGTCCCGCCGGGCGCCGCCGCGTCGTCCGCGAGGGCGCCCGGTCACGTCCGCGCCCAGGGCTCCCGGTGGATCGCACCGGGGGCCCTGTCGCGTGCGGGCGGTCGGTTCAGGACACCGCGAGCGGCTGACGGGCCGTCCGTGCGGCCGGCGGACGGACCGCGTACGCCTCCGAGGAGAGGTACGCCGTCACCCGCGGCGGCTGGTCGCGCTGGTGGGCCAGGGCCAGGTAGGCGATCAGGCCCGCTCCGTCCTCGGGCCGCCGTTCGGTGAGGGCGGCCACGGCGCGGTCGAGCACGGAGGCGTCCATGCCGTGGTGGCGGAGCACCCACGACGCCCGTGTCAGCGCCTCCCCGTCGTGCCGGACGTAGTCCCTGACCGGGATGTGCAAGGTGAATCCGCTCGGCCGCGCGGCACCGGGTTCGGTGAAGGAGTGGCAGGACAGGCCGGGGCGCCCGTCGAGCCCCGCCGCGTCGGGACCCGGGCCCGCGGCGGTGCGGAAGAACCCCTCGACCGCCGCGGGACCGGGGCCCGGGTCCATGCGGGGCAGCCGCCCGGCCTGTCCGGCCGTGAGGTGGTCGTGGCGGACGTAGACCTTCGCCCGGGGCTCCGCCCAGTCACCGAGGTCCAGGGCGAGGAACGGGTAGCCGCGGCCCGCGGGCAGGCTGTCGAAGGCCCGGCCGTGACCGAGCCGGTGCAGGGCCTCGCGCACCGTCGTGGCGGAACGTTCCTCCCCGCCCGCCGCCGGGTTGAGGTAGACCTTGACCTTGGGAACGCCGCCGGGCCTGAGTTCCAGGGCGCACCACAGGGCGAAGGGCCCCTGCGGGGCGGCCGGCAGGAACAGGTCCGTGAGCTCGTCGAGGACGTCGGTGCCGAAGTTCCAGCGCCGCGCCATCGCCCGGATCGTCTCCAGTCCGACCCGGCCGCTGTGAGCCAGGCTGTCTGCGCCGCAGCCCGGTTCCACGAGCACCCGCATCGAGGGTGCCGCGTCCGGCCGGAAGGAGAGGGAGAACTCCACGGGGGTGTGGTCGTCGGACAGGAAGGTCCGGGTGGGCGGCGGCAGGCTCAGCGGCCGCTCGGCCACCGGACCCAGGGAGTCGGTCAGGACCTGTGCGTAGGTCTCGGCGTCGGCCCGGGACAGGCCGGCGACCGCGCCGAGTCTTCGCAGCTGACCGCTGGTCAGGGAGCCGAGCGTCGGCGTGCGCCGCGGGGCCGCGCCCGTCGGGGTGCGCCGCGGCCCCCGGCCCGTCGGTGCGGCGGTCACCGGCCCGCCCCCGGTCGGAGCCGCACAAAGCGATACCCGCCTCGGGGGGCGGGTATCGGGGGTTTCGGCGCCGGGAAAGCGGCGTTCGTGGATATGTCGTCCACGACACCTCCTTTGACTCGTGAGCAACGTGAGTACCGCGTTGCTCACTACCCGTGCCGTTCGGTCATCATGCGAAAGGGGCGGGTTGGGCAGGTGTTGCGCAGATCACCGTGTGAGCCAGTTGAGGAACTGGCTCCACATGCCCTTGTGTTCGGCGGGACGCGCCGCGGTCTGCGCCTTCTCCCGTTCGGCCGCCGCGGATGGCTGCCCCGGCTCGGCGCGCCGTGCGGTGCGCACCGGGGTGAAACGGGCCGGGAGCGTGGCCAGCGCCCGGTTGAAGGGGCCCGGACGCCACGTCAGGCTGTCCTCGGGCACGGCCAGTTCGACGTCGGGCAGCTCGTTGAGCAGGTGCTCGACGGCCGTGACGGTGATGTGCCGGGCCGGTTCCTTCGACGGGCAGGCATGCGGGCCCGCACTCCACGCGAGGTGCGCGCGGTTGCTCCCGGCCTGGCGGGACGCCTTCAGCGCCGGACCGGTGTTGGCGGCGGCGAAGCTCACCAGGACCAGGTCGCCCGCCTGGAGCTGCTGTCCGGCCAGTTCGGTGTCGGAGGCCGGGTAGTGCGGGGCGTAGTTGGCCATGGGCGGGTTCTCCCACAGCGTGTCGTCGAGGGCCTCGTCGATCAGGCCGCCCTCGCGGGCGTACCGCTCATGGGTGAGGAGCCGGTGCAGGGTGTTGCCCAGGAGGTTGCGCAGGGGCTCGGCTCCCGCGCCCAGGAGCAGGGCGAGTTGGTGGACCATCTCCTCGTCGTCCAGCCCCGCCTCGTGCCGCATCAGCCAGGAGGTGACGTCGTCGCCGGGCTTGCGCCGCTTGAGGGCGACGAGTTCCCCCACCGCTTCGAACAGCACCGCGGTGGCCTTCTCGGCGTTGACGCCGTCGAACATGCCGGAGATGCCGAACAGCACCCGGTCGCCGATGTCGGCGGGGCAGCCGAAGAGTTCGTTGAACACGAACAGCGGCAGCTGCTTGGCGTAGTCCCCGAGCAGGTCGGCCGAACCGCGGGCGCCGAACTGGGAGATGAGGTAGCCGGAGATCTGCTCGGTGCTGCGGCTCAGCCGCCGGGCGTCGACCCGCGCCATGCTGTCGGTGACCGCCTGGCGCAGCCTGAGGTGGTCGGCGCCGTCGGCGAACATGCAGTTGGGCCGGTAGGCCAGCAGCGGCGCGACCGGGCTGTCCGGGCTCACCTTGCCCTCGTTGAAGGCCCGCCAGCGGCGTGCGTCCTTGCGGAAGGTCCCCGAGTTCTGCAGCAGTTGGAGCGCAGCGGCGTAGTCCGTGACCAGCGTCGCCTCCACCCCCGGGGCCAGTTCGACGGGGGCCGCGGCCCCGTAGTGACGCAGGTACTCGTAGTAAGCCTGCGGGTCGGCGGCGAACTCGGGCCCGTGCAGCGGCACCCGGGCGCCGGAGCCGTGGGCCGGGCAGCCGGGCGGCGGCACCGGGGCGGTGTCGGGGGCGTTCATGTCTCCAGCTCCTGGCGGGTGCGGTCCAGCAAGTAGCGGACGAGGGTGGTCAGTGCGGCGGCCGAGGACTTCTCGTCGCGGGCGTCGCAGGTGACGACCGGGGTGTCGTCGAGCAGGTCGAGCGCCTCGCGCAGCGCCCGCTCGTCGCGCAGTGGTGTGCCGTCGAAGTGGTTGACGGCGATGGCGTATTCGAGCCCGTAGTGCTCGATGAGGTCGATCACCGGGAAGGAGTCCGCCAGCCGCTCCGGGTCGACCAGCACCAGGGCGCCCAGCGCGCCGCGGGCCATGTCCTCCCACATCTGCACGAAGCGCTGCTGGCCGGGGGTGCCGAAGAGGTAGAGCACGACGCGGTCGCTGATGGTCAGGCGTCCGAAGTCCATGGCGACCGTGGTGGTGGTCTTGCCCCGGACCCCCTTGAGGTCGTCGACCGACTCGGCGGCCTGCGTCATCGTCTCCTCGGTGGTCAGCGGCTCGATCTCGGAGATCGAGCCGATGAGGGTGGTCTTGCCCACCGCGAAGTGGCCGACGACGAGGATCTTGACCGCCGTCTGGGTCGCTCCCTCGCGTACGTAGTGCCGCTCACCCAAACTTGGCGCGGAGCCCATTGAGCACCTCCTCCAGGATCTCTCGGTCCGCGAGGCGGGCCCGGGCCACCGGCGGACGGGTCATGAGGTGCCCGCCCTCCATGAGGGAGGCCAGCAGGATCCGTACGACGCCCAGCGGGAAGTGGGTGTGACCGGCGATCTCGGCGACCGAGAGGTAGCCGGCGGAACAGAGGTCGAGCAGGCTCCGCTCCTCGGGGGACAGCCGGGCCGGGCGCTGCGGCTGCCCGGCGGCCGCGGTGACCAGGGTGATCAGGGAGAGGTCGTCCTCGTCGGGCAGACCGCGCCCCTTGGTGATGACGTACGGCCGTACTAATTCGGGCGCCTCGGGCTGCCGGCCGTCGTGGCCGGTCATGAGCGGGCACCCAGGTTCTCGCGCGGCGGCGTGGTCAGCCGTTTGCCGAGCTGGGCCACGAGCTGCTGCATGCGGAAGGTGATGTCCGCCATGTCCACCTCCGGGGAGGCCGAGACGCCGAGGTAGGCGCCCTCACCGGCGGAGATCAGGAACACCCAGCCGCCGTCGAACTCGACCAGGGTCTGCCGCCACGCCTGGCCGGGGTCCTCACAGAAGAAGGCGAGGGTGCGGCTGAGCGACTGCACACCGCTCATGGCGGCGGCCACCCGGTCGGCGTCGTCCTTGTCGAAGTCCTGCGTCCGGGCCATCAGCAGGCCGTCGGCGGATATCAGGACGGCGTGCAGGGCGCCAGGAATCTCCAGGGCGCTGTCGAGCATCCATGACAGATCGTCGTTCACGAGACCTCATGTCCTTCGCTGCTTGCACCAGGTGTGTCGCTCGTCCGGCCGGCGGTGTCCGGGCTGTCCGCTCCGGTGACCCGGCCGGACTGCGTTCCGCGCTGGAAGGCACCCATGACCTGCGCCTGTTCGGAGTCGGAGCGGCCCGCCGCACGGGGGGCGGACGCGCTGCCGGGCACGATGGCCATGGGCCGCTTGCGGCGGCGCCGGGGCAGGCCGTCGCCGGTCTGGGAGGAGGCGAGTGACGCGGCCTCCGGTCCGCCGGCGTCCGGGACCGGCCGGGCCGTGCCGCGGGTGGCCGGGGCGGGTGCGGGGGACCTCTTCTCCGGCATGGCGGTGAGCAGTTCGTGCGGCAGCAGGACCACCGCCCGTACACCTCCGTAGGGAGAGGAGGAGTCCACCGACACCTCGAAGCCGAATCGTTCGCACAGCAGGCCGATGACGGCGAAGCCGAACTGCGGCGGATTGCCGAGCCCCGCCACCCCCGAGGCACGCTCGGTGGCGAGCAGCTTGTCGGCGCGGGCCCGCTCCTCGTCGCTCATGCCGACACCAGCGTCGTCGACCACCACGCAGATGCCCTTGGGCACCGTCCGGATGTTGATCTCGACGACGGTGTCCGGGCTCGAGTAGCTGGTGGCGTTGTCGAGCAGCTCGGCGAGGGCCAGCGCGACGGGCTCGACGGCCCGGCTGGTGATGCCGAAGTCGACCTGGGAGAGGATGTCCACCCGGCGGAAGTGCCGGATGCGCCCCTGGGCGCTGCGCACCACGTCGTAGACGGACGCGGTGTCGCGGCGCCCGCCGAGCCACCCGTCGCACAGGACGGCGATGGACTGGGCCCGCCGGCCGAACTGCGAGTTGGTGTGGTCGATCTCCAGCAGGTCCTGGAGGAGGGCCGAGTCTCCGTACTTGTTCTGCAGCCGGGAGAGCACCAGCTGCTGTTCGGCGGCGAGGCCCTGAAGGGTCCGCATGGCGGACTTCAGCACCGTCTTCGTCTCGTCCTCGGCCCGCTCCTGGGCGGCCCGTACGGACTTGTCGTAATCGCTCTCCAGCTCGGTGTAATGATCCCTGAGCCCCTGGATCTGCTGTCGCAACGCCCGTGCCGCCTTGCGCTGGCGGTTGACGAGCACGGCGGCGGCGACGAGGGCGACGAGGGCGACCCAGAGCAAGGGGTTCCCTGTGTATTCCGTCATAAGACTCTCTATCAGGCGACTGACAGCCGGTTTGCCGGATTCCCGTCCGTGCGGGCGGCCCGGTGGACTGCCCGCACCGGGGGTAGCGCCCGGGCTGTCCGTTACGTCGGGGATGCCGTCCTTCACCCATCCGCCCGCTCACAAACGCGGTGATCGTATCACCGCATGATCAGGTGAATTACCGTCAAGAAGTGTCCGTACACGACCGGTTGAGACCGGCGAACCCACGGATCGGAGCCGTGGGTACAGTCGGCCCGTGACAGACGCACGAGACACCTTCCGGCCGGGTGCGCACCCGGCGCGCGGCGGCACGGGGTGACGCCGGAGGCCATGGCCGCGGTCTTCGCGGCGGGCGTCGGGGCCGGCGCCATCAACAGCGTCGTCGGCTCGGGCACCCTGATCACCTTCCCCGTGCTGCTGGCCACCGGGCTGTCACCGGTCACCGCCACCGTCTCCAACGCGCTCGGCCTGATCCCCGGCTCCATCAGCGGGGCCATCGGATACCGCGAGGAGCTGCGGGGCCAGCGCCGGCGCGTGCTGAAGCTGGGCTCCGGGGCGCTGGTGGGCGGCTTCGCGGGCGCCGCCCTGCTGCTGACGCTGCCGGCCGACGCCTTCGAGACGATCGTGCCGGTGCTGGTGGGGCTCGCCCTGCTGCTGGTGGCGTTCCAGCCGCAGATCGGCAGGCTGGTCCAGCGCCGCCGGGCCCGCACCGGCGCCTCGCCCCGCCGGGACGGCGGTCCACTGCTCTTCACCGGCCTGACGCTGGCCAGTGTGTACGGCGGCTACTTCACCGCGGCCCAGGGGATCATCTACCTGTCCCTGATGGGCATGTTGCTGGACGAACCCCTGCAACGCCTCAACGGCGTCAAGAACGTCCTCGCCGCCGTGGTCAACACCGTCGCCGCGCTCTTCTTCGTCTTCGCCGCGGACCTCGAATGGACTGCCGTCGGCCTCCTCGCGGTCGGTTCGGGCCTCGGCGGATACGTCGGCGCCAAGGTGGGCCGCCACTTCAGCCCCACGGTCCTGCGGACACTGGTGGTGACGGTCGGCACCATGGCCCTCGTGCAACTGCTGCTCCGCTAGGGCCCCGACGGTGACGTTCCCCCGGTCGCCCGGGCCCTCGGGCATAACACCGTGTTATGCGAAGCCGGGATTGTTCGGCCGGCGACCGTGCCCGGGATGCTGTGGGCGCCCCCACACATCAGCACGCGCCCGGGCGCGTGTCCGTCGGAATCGAGGAGCCTTGCGAACCACGAGACTCGTCCCCGCCCTGCTGGCCGCCGTCCTGGCCGCCCTGCTGTCCGCCCTCACGCTCGCCCCGGCCGCCTCGGCGGCGGAGCCCCGGCCCGGTGACGGCGGCCCGCAGCCGATCATCGGCGGCGGTTACGCGCAGAACGCCCCCTGGGCGGCCCGCCTGTTCTCGAACGGCGCCCAGACCTGCACCTCGACCATCATCTCCCCCACCTGGATCCTCACCGCCAAGCACTGCGTCAGCGGCGGCAACCTGTCCTTCCGCGTCGGCAGCCTCGACCAGGGCTCCGGCGGCACGGTGGCGAACGGCGTCCAGACCGTCACCAGCCCCTCGGCCGACCTCGCCCTGGTCCGACTCGACCGCTCCGTCTCCGCCGGCTACGCGCAGCTCGGGCAGCCGGGCACGGTACGGGTCGGCCAGAGCGTGCAGGTCTACGGCTGGGGGGCGACCTCCCGCTGCGGCTCGGAGATCAACTGCCAGTCCCAGTACCTCAAGGTCGCCAACATGAGCGTCACGCAGGGCTGTTACGACGCCTACAACGGTCAGGCGATATGCGCCCGTCCCGGTGACGGCATCACGGCGGGCGGCGACTCCGGCGGCCCGATGATGGCCGGCGGTGTCCAGGTGGGCGTCGCCTCCACCAGCGACCGGCAGACCACCACCGCGTACACCAACGTGACCGCCTACCGCTCCTGGATCCGGTCGGTGGCGGGCGTCTGACTCCCGCCGCCGCAGCACCGGTCCTGCGCCCGCCTCCGTCGTCATGGAGGCGGGCGCGGGACCCGTCGGCGCGGGACCCGTCGTCCAGGTATCGGACGACGGGGCAGGCGTGTGGCGAGTACATCTACTGTTCCCCGTGACCGTTCGAAGGGTGTCCCGCGCGCGAAGGAGTCAGGGCATGACCGGCCAGACAGCCACCCCCCGGGTGGCGGAGCACGCGGCGGCCGTGCTCCGGCTCCAGGACGTGAGCGTGCGCCGCTCCACCACGGACCAGCTGATCCTCGACGGCGTCGACTGGACGGTCCGGCCGGGCGAGCACTGGGCGCTGCTCGGGGCCAACGGCGCGGGGAAGACCACACTGCTGCGGCTGCTCGGCGCCCTGATGCACCCCACCACGGGCACGGTCGAGGTCCTCGGCAGCCGGCTCGGCCGGGTGGACGTGCGGGAACTGCGGGCCCGCATCGGACACGCCGGCTCCGCCCAGCGGGTGCCGCAGGACCTCACCGCCCACGCGGTCGTGCTCACCGGCCACAGCGGCACCGTGCAGCCCCTGTGGCGGACGTACGACGACGAGGTCCGCCTGCGGGCCCGCGACCTGTTGACCGAGCTCGGCGTCAAGGAGCTGGCCGACCGGCCGTACGGCGTCTGCTCGGGCGGGCAGCGGGCGCGGGTCCTGATCGCCCGGGCGCTGATGGCCGACCCGGCCCTGCTCCTCCTGGACGAGCCGTTCAACGCCCTGGACCTGCCCTCCCGCGAGGACCTCGTCGAGGCGATGCACCAGCTGGCCGAGGGAAGGCCCCGGCTCGCCACCGTGACGGTCACCCATCATCTGGAGGAGCTGTTCCCGGCCGTCAGCCACGCCCTGCTGCTGCGCGAGGGCCGGATCCTGTCGCTGGGCGCGGTGGACGACGTCCTGACCGACTCCCTGCTGACCGCCTGTTTCGGCCGGGACATCACCGTGGCCCGGCGCGACGGCCGCTGGTCCGCCTATGCGGGACGCCGCGTCCTCGGTCCCTGACCCGCGCCCGGCCGGGGCGAGGCGATCCCGGGCGCAGCGGCGCAGGCAACGTCCGGGTCCGCCGCTCGGCTCCCCGGCCGGGGACCGCCCGTCCACGGCCCCGGGGAAGACGGGACGTGCGCGGACCGGCGGCACGTGCACACCCACGGGTCACCCCGGTCGACCCCGCGCGGACGGGTGCCTGCTCGGCCGCGGTCAGGCGCAGCCCCAGGCGGACATCCCCTGCATGCGGGCCAGCCGCTCGGCCACGGCGATCTGCTCGGCGCGGCTGGCGAGGTCCGCGCGCGGGGCGTACTCGAGGCCGCCCGCGGCGATCCAGCTCGACCGTGCGAACTGCAGGCCGCCGTAGTAGCCGTTGCCGGTGTTCGCCTGCCAGTTGCCGCTGGACTCGCACGCGGCGATGGCGTCCCAGTCGGTGCGCAGGGGCGCCGACGGAGCGGCCACCGCGGTGGCGGCGTTGCCGAGGGCGGTGGCGGCGACCAGGGTCACCGCGGCGATGCGGATCCTGCCACGCGAACTGCGCACGTCGCTCTGACGATCATTTCGTCTACAGATCATAAAACGACTGTTACACCAGGAGACCGCCCATCGCCGCGGCGAACAGCGCTCCTTGGGCCAGTCGGAGCACGAACCGCACCCCGCCGCGTCCCCTCTCAGGGCCTCGACCGTGCGCGTCCCGGCCCGTCCGGCACGGCCGGTCGGGCGGCGAGGTAGTCCGGGACGGCGTCCTTGTCGACCAGCCGGTTGAGCCGGCTCGGGACGTCGAAGCCGATCAGCACGATCACCACGAGGGTCAGCGAGAACGTCAGCACCGCCAGCGACTGGCCCAGGGACATGGTCGACGCCAGCCTGGCCCCGAGCACCGGGGCGACGGCACCGCCCAGCGCGCCGACGTTGTAGGTGAAGCCCAGCGACGCCGCCCGGGTCTCGGTCGGGAAGTGCCCGGCGATGAACTTGGGCAGCAGCCCGGAGATGCCCTGCATGCAGGCGAGCATCAGGAAGAGCAGGACGCCGAGCTGGAGTTGGCTGTCCCGGATGGCGAAGACGGGGAAGACGAAGGCGACGCCGACCAGCAGGGTGCAGGCGTACGCCCTGCGGGTGCCGAACCGGTCGCCGAGGAAGCCGGTGACGATGCAGCCCGCCATCGTGCCGAACCCGGCGTAGTAGAGCGCGTCGCTGACCTGAGCAGGGGTGAAGCCCAGCTCGGTCTTGAGGTAGGTGGGCAGCAGCGCCTGGACCGGCCAGCTGTAGAGGAAGGCGCAGAACACGGTGACGCACAGCGCGAGGAACAGCACCCATCGCTTGCGGCCGCCCAGTTGCACCGCGAAGGCGACCAGACAGGCCGCCGCCAGCACGGACAGGACGGGCACCGCGCCCGCGCCGAGCGGGGTGAACACCGCGAACAGCGAGCCCGTGGCGACGACCGCGAGCACCGTGTTGACCGTCGCCCGCCGACGGCCGGCGAACAGCGGCCGGAAGGGGTTGGGCCGTTCACCGGTCGCCCCCACCCGTGCCTCCCAGTCGTCGGCCTCGGGCAGCGCCCGGCGTACCCACAGCGCGACGACGACGGGGAACAGGCCGATGTAGAACAGCCACCGCCAGCCGTGCCCCGGCACCACGTGTTCGTAGACCTCGGCCGCCAGGACGCCGCCGAGCGAGAAGCCGGAGATGAGAAACCCGGAGGCGCGGTTGCGCAGCCGGGCGGGCCAGCTCTCCAGGACGTAGGTGGCGCTGGCGCTGTACTCGCCGGCCATGCCCATGCCGATGAGCAGGCGGGCGGTGAACAGGCTGGTGTAGTCCCAGGCGAAGCCGCAGGCGAAGGTACCGACCGAGTACAGCAGGATGCTGGCCACCATGGCGCTCTTGCGGCCGAACCGGTCGCCGAGCGCGCCGAGCACGGCACCGCCGAGCCAGCGGGTGATGAAGGCTCCGGAGACGAGGCTGGCGGACTCGACGGCCGACAGCCCGAAGTCGTCGGCGATCTCGGTCAGTACCAGGGTGATGAGGACGAAGTCGAAGCCGTCGAGGAAGTAGCCGATCCAGGCGGCGAAGAAGGACTTCCACTTCTGCCGGCCGATCTCGCGGTACCAGGGCGGGGAGGTCGGGGTGGTGCGCGCAGATGACATGACGATCCTATGCGGGTGGGAGGACGCGCGTCGGGGACGGGGTGCAGCGGGGGGACTCGGACGGGGCCGGGCCGGCGGTCACCGGCCCGGCCCTCGGGTCACAGGAGTCCGGCCTCGACGAGCCGGTCACGGACGCGGGCCACGGCCGGGGCGTCGAGCGGCACCTGCGGCGCGGCGGTGGCGGGGCAGTCGATGAGGCCCAGCAGATGCGCCGCTGCCTTGAAGGCGCCGAGCGCGCTGGAGCTGCCGCCCATCAGGGCGGGGTCGCCCGCGTCGGTGAGGGCGAACAGGGCGGCGAGCCGGTCCTGTTCGGCCCGGGCTGTGGCCCAGTCGCCGGCCCGGGCGGCCTCGTAGAGGCGTACGTAGCCGTGGGCGTCGACGTTGCCGAGGCCGGGCACGACGCCGTCGGCGCCGGCGAGCAGCGCGCCGTCGACGGTGAGTTCGGAGCCCGTCAGCACGGTGAAACCGGGTGTGCGGCGGCGCAGTTCGACCAGCAGCCGGCGCAGGGACCCCTCGTCGCCGCTGGAGTCCTTGAGCCCGGCGAGGGTGCCGTCACCGGCCAGGCCGAGGACGACGTCGCGGGGCAGCTTGGTGTGCACGGCGACCGGGATGTCGTAGGCGAACAGCGGCAGGCCGACGCTCTCGCGGAGGCGGCGGAAGTGGTCGGCGATCTCCACGGGGTGGGTGCGGGTGTAGAAAGGCGCCGTGGCCACGAGCGCGTCGGCGCCCGCCCGGACCGCGTCGGCCGCCCGGTCCAGGACCCGGGCCGTGGTGGTCTCGATGACCCCGGCGAGGACCGGGACGCGGCCCGCCGCGGCGTCCACGGCGGCCTCCAGGGCGGTCAGCCGCTGGGCGTCGGTGAGGTAGGCCGCCTCGCCGCTGGAACCCAGCAGGAACAGGCCGTGCACACCGGCGGTGACGAGGTGCTCGGTGAGCCGGCGTACCGAGGCGGTGTCCACCTCCCCCACCGGGGTGAGGGGAGTGATGACCGGGGGGACGACGCCGTGCAGCGGCGTGGGGAAGGGCATGCGGCAACTCCAGGTGGTGCGGTGGTGCGTTCCGGGGCGGCGGCGGGCAGCAGCATGCCGGCGCCCAGGTGACGGGGGACGTAGGATGTCCCATGTCCTGTTAGAGTCACACATGACGACGCAGGGAATGTCAAGGGTCGAGAGGGGACGTCACATGCGCTCGGTCGCCGCCGACGCCGAGGAGAGGATCAAGGAGCTGATCGTCGAGCAGGGCCTCGGCCCCGGGGATCCGCTGCCCACCGAGACGGAGCTGATGGAGCGTTTCGGCGTCAGCCGCAACTCGCTGCGGGAGGCCCTCAAGTCCCTCCAGGCCATGCACATCGTCGAGATCCGGCGGGGCTTCGGGACCTACGTGGGGACCATGTCGCTGGAGCCGATGACCGAGGCCATGGCGTTCCGCACGGTGGTCGGGCACCGCAGGGGCCGGGGCAGTCTGCTCGAACTGCTGCAGCTGCGCGAGGCACTGGAGGCGGGGCTCATGCACCGGCTGGCCGGCCGGCTTCCCGAAGGGGACCTGACCGAGCTGGACGCGCTGGTGGAGACGATGCACAGGGAGGTGCGCGAGACGGGCGAGATCGCAGCCGGCACCGACCGCGCCTTCCACCGGGTGCTGCACCGCTCGCTGGACAACGACCTGCTCAGCGAGGTGCTCGACGCCTTCTGGAGCGCCTTCCACCGGGTGCGGGCCCAGGCCAGGGACATCGGCTCGGCGGCCGACGGCGCGGAACTGGCCCGGATGCACGCCAGGATCGTCGACGCCGTGCGCGCGGGTGACGCGGAGGCGGCGGAGACGGCCGTCCACCGGCACTTCGACGACATCCGCGGCCGGCTGTCGCAGCACTGACGGGCGGGCGGGCATGCCTCGTTCGTGTGAAGAACCGCGAGAGTGTCGGCCAGTCGGGTGACGGCCGGGCGGGCGCGGCTGCCCGCGCGCTTACGGTTTCGCGGTGACCTCGATCTCCACTGCCCCGCGCCCCCTGCGCACCGCCGACCTCGGCACGCTCGTCATCATGTCCTGGAGCCGTGAAACGCCCGACGGCGACGTCCCCTTCCTCCTCGCCTGCTCCCTCGGCGACGGAGCAGGCGGCCCCGAGGCGACCCCGGCCGCCGTCGAGGGGCTGCTGAGCCGTTCCGGACTCTCCGTGGGCGGCGACAGCGTCGTGGACGCCACCGTCCTGCCCGCCCTGCCGGTCGGCCTGCTCGTCGTACCGGGCGCGGCCGCCCTCACCATGCCCGGCGTCAACGCCCAGTTCGTCCCCACCCCGCAGTGGCGGGCGGCGGTGGACGAACGGGGTTACGCCTGCCTGATCTTCGCCACCCGCCCCTGGTCCGGCGGCGAGCCCGGCGACGGGGAGGCGGTCGCCGCCTTCGCCAACGACGAGGACACGCTCTCCACGGCGGCGCAGGTCGTGCTGCCGGTACGCAGCCTGCGGACCTGACGGCCCCGCACCCTCCCGCTCACGGCACGGCGACTCAGGTCCACAACTCGCCGCTGTCGCACACCCGGGCGCCCATGTTCCGCTCCATCATGCGCAGTGCCGCGTCCGCCAGGTCGGCGTGGATGTGGGCCACCGCGTCGCGCGGCACGATCACCTGCAGATGCCGGATGTGCGCGTCGAGCGCCGAGTAGAGCACGCACTGCTCGGTCACCTGACCGCACATCACGAGCCGCTCGATTCCCTGCTGGTGGAGCAGGTAGGTCAGCGGCGTCTCGAAGAAGACCGAGTGGCGTGCCTTGACCACGAACAGAGAGGCGTCGTCGGGCTTCAGCGGCTCGACGAGCCGGGAGTGCGGACCCGAGAGGGCCTTGTCGAGGATCTCACCGTGGTGCGAGCGCCACTCCCCGAAGTTGTCGTTGACGTAGATCACGGGGACGCCCTGCCGCCTCGCCCGGTCCAGCAGGCCGGTCACGTTCGGCAGCACGGCCTCCACGGCGGGGATCAGGAACTCGGCGTCCTTGTGGTCATAGGTGTTGATCATGTCGATGACGATCAGCGCGGTCTTGCCCATGCCGTTCAGGTTGCCATCGTGCGGCGTCGAAACCCCGCTCCACCCGCCGACCGCGGGTCGACGGGCCGCCCGGCTCACCACGACAGCTCGACCGTGGGCTCCGTCCCGTCCCGCTCCGGGCCGGGCAGTTCCCAGGGCGCCGGTCCACCGGCCTCGCACCAGTCACGCAGCCGCTCCCCGTCCACGCAGACTATTCCGCACCGTTCGGCGTAGTCGGCGGCCGGTGCGGTGAAACCGGCGCTGGTGACGAGGACCGCCACGTCGGCCTCGTGCACGGTGTAGCAGGTGCCGCCGAAGCGCTGGAGGTCCTGCGAGCCGACCTTGTTGTCCTCGCTGTAGCGCTTGCACTGGATGACGATCCGCCGGCCGTCGGGAGCCACCGCCAGCACGTCGGCGCCGAGGTCGCCCGCCCCGCCGACGACCTCCACCTCGGCGCAGCCGTCGCGCCGGCACAGGTCCGCTATCGCCTCCTCGAACTCGTCGGGGGTGAGCTCCTCGGGCGCGACGGCGTCCTGAGCGGCGGGGACGACCAGCGTGGTCTCCTCGGCGCGCACGTACTCGGCCCGTCCGGCCGCCCGCCCCTCCTCCAGCTCCTCCAGCGTCGTCGCCGTGGCCGCCGCCAGGGCGTCCGCGGTGCGGAAGGCCGCCGGTCCGGCGGCCTTCCGGCTGCGCGCGCGCCGGCGCAGGAGGACGGCGGTGACCGCGCCGACCGCCAGGACGAACACCCAGGCCGGCCGTTGCCGCGCCACGTCGAACGCCATGCGGACGACCCAACCCGACAGCACCAGGGCGATGGCGGCGATGCCGAAGGTCACGGTGGTCGCCCGCAGGTCGAAGCGGCGCCCCGCACGTGGGTTGCGGACAGGGTGCTCGGGCACGGTCACGTCGGTCGTTCCTCCCCTGGAGCCGGTATGAAGATCACATACGCCTTGTGCCCAGGAACTACCGGTTCAGCGCCCGTTCATGACACGCCGTCGGATGGCTCATCCCAGCTGTCCGGGCATATTTCCGGCATACCTTGCGGAATATGAAGAACTGCCATGTCGTGTACCTGGTGTGCACTGCAGCGATGATCGGAACGGGGCTCGCAGCGGCTCCGGCGTCCTCCGTCCCCCTGACCCACGTGGTCCACCCCGGAGAATCCATCCAGAAGGCGGTGGACGCCGCCCACTCGGGCGACACCGTCCTCGTCACCCCCGGTGTCTACCGCGAGAGCGTCACGGTGAGCACTCCGGACCTCACCCTGCGGGGCACGGGCCGCAGCACGGTCGTCCAGCCCGGCACCGCGAAGGCGGCCGCCGACACCTGTGCCGGGCGTGGCAACGGCATCTGTGTGCTCGGCACGAAGGACGAGAACGTCAAGGGCGTCACCGTGGCCGACCTGACGGTGACCGGGTTCACCCAGACCGGGGTGTTCTCGATGGCCACCGACGGGCTGACGGTCCGCAACGTGAACGCGGTGAAGAACGGCGTCTGGGGCATCGCCCAGGAGCGGTCGGTGCACGGCGTCTTCCGCGGCAACACCGCCCGCGACAACGGCGACGCGGGCATCTTCCTCGCCAACGCCGTCAAGGCCGAGGAAGGCGCCGCCGACACCGAGGGCACCCTCGTCGCCCACAACCGGCTGGAGGGCAACCGCATCGGCGTCACCGTCCGCCGCCTGCGCAACCTCGCCGTCGAGGACAACCACATCGCGGGCAACTGCGCGGGCGTCTTCGTCGTCGGCGACGAGAACACGCCCAAGGCCGGCGACATGGTGGTGCGCGACAACCACGTCGTGCGCAACAACAGGTCCTGCCCGAAGACCGAGCGCCTGGAGGCCCTCCAGGGCTCGGGCATCGTCCTGACCGGCGTCGAGAAGGTCCTGGTCGCCGACAACACGGTCGAGGGCAACGCGGGCACGTCGTCGATGTCGGGCGGCATCGTCCTGGCCGCGAGCATGGTGGGCACCGCCAACGCGAAGAACGAGGTCAAGGGCAACCGGCTGAGCGCGAACTCCCCGGCCGACCTCGTCGACGCCGGGACCGGCGACAACGCGAAGAGCAACACCTTCGCCGGCAACACCTGCGGCGCGTCCAAGCCCGCGGGCCTGTGCTGAGCAGGCCGTGACCACCCCTGGACCGACCATGGAAGGACAGCGGCACATGACGACCGCACAGACTGCCCCTCCCCCGCCCATGCGCCTGCGGGAGCTCGTGTTCGGGGCGGCGTGTGCCGCCGCCCTCCGCGCGGCCGCACGGCTCGGCGTCGCCGACGCGCTCGGCGACACCCCGATGGCCGTGGAGGACCTCGCCGCCGCGGTGAAGACCGAGCCCAAGCCGCTGCGCCGGCTGCTGCGCGCCCTGACCTGCTACGGCGTCTTCACCGAGCAGCGGGGCGGGACGTTCGCGCACACCGACATGTCCCGTCTGCTGCGCGAGGACGACCCGCACAGCCTGCGCAACATCACCCTGTGGTGCACCGAACCGTGGACCTGGGACGCCTGGCCCCTGCTCGACGAGGCGGTGCGCACCGGCTCCAACGTCGTCGAGGGCCTGTACGGCAAGGAGTTCTTCACCTACCTCAACGAGGACGCGCCCCAGTCCGCCGAGGTGTTCAACCGTGCCATGACGACGTCCAGCCGGCAGTCGGCCCAGGACGTCGCCGCGCTCCTCGACCTGTCGGCGAGCACCTCGGTCGCCGACATCGGCGGCGGCCAGGGGCACGTCGTGGCCAGCCTGCTGGAGAAGTACCCGGCCATGCAGGGCACGCTGCTCGACCTGCCGCGGGTGGTGGAGAACGCCGACCCCCGGCTGCGCGAGGGCGGTGCGCTGGCGGACCGCGTGCGCATCGTGCCGGGCGACTGCCGCGAGGCCATCCCCGTGCGGGCCGACGTGTACGTCATCAAGAACATCCTGGAGTGGGACGACGACAGCACGGCCCGCGCCCTGCGCAACGTGATGGAGGCGGGCGGGCCGGGGGCCCGGGTCGTCGTCATCGAGAACCTCGTCGACGACACCCCGTCGATGCGGTTCAGCACCGCCATGGACCTGCTGCTGCTCCTCAACGTCGGCGGTGCCAAGCACACCACCGACAGCATGGTCGGCCGGCTGACCGAAGCGGGCCTCGTCATCGACGACATCCGCCCGGTCAACCCGTACCTGCACGCGTTCGACTGCACCGTGCCGAAGTGAGCTGACCCTCACCCGCACGTGCCTCGGCCGCCGGACCCGCTCACACGCGGTCCGGCGGCCGAGGCGTGGGGACGGGCCGTCAGGCGTCCGGCGCGCGCCGGTCGGTGACCAGTTCCATGCGGGCGCCCTCGAGAGCGCGGACGAGTCCGCCGCCCGTCGGGGAACCGGCGTCCGTGAAGCCGTCCAGGAGGGTCGTCAGCTCCGAGACCCGGCCGGGGTCCGTGAGGCCGAGGGTCACCGCCGGGTCACCGCCGTGGAGGTCGCCGCGTACGTCGACCAGCCGCACCACGACGTCGTCGCGCTGGAAGATGGTGCTGCACAGGACGGGGGTGCGCGGATCGTCCGCCGCCGCCTCGTCGTGCTCGGCGAGCAGCTGGGCGAGCCGCATGCCGCAGCCGGGCCGGGCCGGGTACGACAGCGCGTGCCGCTGCGCCGCGCCGCTCTCCTCCCCCGAGGTCACGTGGTGCACGGCGGGCAGCGCCGCCCGCGTGTAGAACACCCGGGCGGACTCCGGGTCGCCGAGGTCCCGGTCCTGTTCCAGGTACGGGTTGATGGCCTCCTCGACGGCGCGCACCTCGGGCTGTTCGGCCACGTGCCGCAGGGCGGCGAGCAGGTCACCGCGCACCTCGATGGCCCGCACCACGCGGTTGCCGTGCAGGAACAGGGAGGTGCGGCACAGCCGGGTGGAGTCGTCGACGCGCGGCTCGGGCGAGGCGTAGTCGGCGAGGATCTTGCCGACCGCCTCCTCGCTGCCCGGCTTCACCGTGAAGGTGAGCGCGTGCCGGATGACGCCGTCGCCGACGCGCGGGGCGGCCTGCAGTCCGCCCCTGGCGGGTTCGGCGGCGGCCTCCGGGTGTCCGGTCTCGCGGACCACGTGGAACCGCAGCGACCTGGTGTCGCGCACACAGCTGTGCAGCGGCTTGACCATCCGCACGTGCTCTTCGCTGCTCACCCAGTTCAGGAACGGCGGCGCGCTCTCCCACTCGCTGGTGATCAGCCACTGGGACGGGTTCTCGATGGACTGGCACAGCTGCTCGCCGATGTGCCCGGGGACGGACTCGACGTGGCTGCGCAGGTTCTCGTACGTCTCGAGGAACCGCTGCTGGGCTCCGTCGTAGACGTCGACCAGCAGGACGACCCGCAGACGGGAGCCGTCGAACACGGACTGGGACACCTGGTGCGACGGCTGTCGCGTCAGCGGTTCGGAAGCAGGGGTGGGCGTGGTGGTCATCTGGCGCACATCTCCTTCGCGGGGGCGGAACGGAACGTCGGCCGCGGTGATGCGACGCCGGCTTGCCCCGATCCTGTGGCCGGCTCCGACGGCGCGCGACTCGTGTGCGGTGCGCGGGTGACCGGTACCGCGGGCGGCCGGTGGGCGCGGCCCCGGGCGCGGTGCCTCAGGTGAGGTGTGCGAAGACGACCAGGTTGTCGGTGTAGTCCTTGGCCTTGTGGTCGTAGTCGCCGGCGCAGGTGATGAGCCGTACCTCGGGGCGGTCGGCGTCGCCGTACACGCGGTCGCTGGGGAAGTCGTCCTTCTCGAAGGTCTCCAGGCTGTCGACCACGAAGGTCGCCTTGCGCCCGTCGGCGCGCACGACCTGGAACTCGTCGCCCTCGTCCAGCTGGTCGAGGCGGGCGAAGACGGCGGCGGACGTCTTCGTGTCCACGTGGCCGGCGATGATCGAGGTGCCCCTCTCGCCGGGGGAAACTCCCTTGGCGTACCAGCCGACGAGGTTGGTGTTGCCGGCCGGCGGCGGCTGGAGCTGTCCCTTGGCGCCGATGGCGAGGTCGGTGAAGGGGGCGTCGACGGAGATGTCGGGGATCAGCAGGCGCACGGGCCTCGACCGGGGCAGGGCGGGGTCGGCGGCGCCGGACGCGGCGGCGGTCGCGCGCGGGCCGGCCGGGGCGGACGTCCCGGGCTGTGCGGGCAGCGGGGGCCGGGAGGAGTCGGCCGACGTGTCGTTGCCGCCGACCAGGCTCACCGCCAGGATCAGCAGGGCCACCGCGCACAGCACCATGAGGCCGGAGCGGGACCCCTGACCGGTCGTCGTCTCGTCGTCGGGGGGTACGGGGGTGGGGGCGGAGGGGGGAACTGGCATCTGGGACGACCTCACTGGGGCACGGCGGCAGGACGGACAGGTGGGCGCGGGCGAGCCGGGCCGCCCCGCGATTCCTGGGTGGCGGCCCGGCTGCTATCGCGCCCGGCACGGCTTACGCCACTCCGTCGGCCGACTTCTTGCGTCGGACGGCGTACAGGCCGGTCGCGGCGACGGCCAGGACGGCCAGCCCGCCCGCGGTCGTGGTCGGCGTGGCCAGCCCGCCGCCGCCGGTGTGCATACCGCCGTGCGGCTTCTCGTGCTCGCCGCCGCCGCGGGAGCCCTCGCCCTCGTCCTGGCGGTAGGTCTGCGAGCCGCCTTCCTTGGACTCACGGCCGCCGCCGTCCCAGTCGCCCTCGTTCACCGCGGCCAGCGCACCGCCGCCGGTGTGCATGCCGCCGCGCGGGTCCTCGTGCTTGCTTCCCTTGTCGTGCTCCTTGCCGGAGTCGGAGGAGGAGGACGACGACGAGGACGAGGAGTCCTCGTGGTCCCAGCCGCCCTCGCTCACCGCGGCCAGCGCGCCGCCGCCGGTGTGCATCCCACCGCGCGGCTCGTCGTGCTTGCTTCCGTTGTCGTGCTCCTTGCTGTAGGAAGAGTCGTCGTGGTCCCAGTCGCCACCGACCGCGGCGAAGGCGCCGGGGGCACCGAGGACGATGACGGCCGAGGCCGCCGCCGTGGTCAGAAGCATGCGAGCAGAACGCATCTGAGATTCCTTCCGTCACGACCGGGCAGCTGGTGCTTCGTCAGCTGAGAGAACCCGGCCCCGACGTGAATCACCGTCAGCCAGCAGCCCGTCTCCCACCACTCAAAGCGCTCAGCCGGGTGAACACCCCGTCCGTCCGGGTGCCGGGCCGCGCCGCATCGCCGCGCTGAACGCACCTTTTCCGCAACAGAGTTGGGCGCGTCGAGGGCGGGGCCGGAACCGTCCGGCAGCCGTCACCCGCCCGCCGACCCGTCACCCGCCCGCCGGTCCGCCGGTCCGCCGGTCACGCTACGGCTCGGGGTCCACCCGGGTCGGGTCCTTCACCTCGGGCTCCTGGCGGCGGGAGCCGGGGGCGGCACGGTCGGGGGTGGCCTCGCTGTGCCCGGACTGGGGCGGCGGAGGCGGCGCCGTGTCCGCGGGGCCTCCGACACCGGCGCCGGGCAGGCGCAGGGCGAGCAGGGCCACGTCGTCCCCCCGGGGCGCGATGCGCGCGAGCAGCTCGTCACAGAAGTCGTCGACGCTCCACCTGTCCAGCCGGCGGGCCAGTACGCCGGCGTGGTGACGCAGCTGGTCCATGCCCGCGTCGATCGGGCGGTCGCGGCTCTCCACCAGACCGTCGGTGTAGAGCAGGAGGATGCCGTCCGGCGGGAGGTCCTCGCGCGCGTCGGGCCAGCTCAGGCCGAGGCGCAGGGTGGCGCTCATGCCGATGAGCGGGCCGTGGCCGCCCTCCAGGAAGCGTGTTGCGCCGTCCGGGGTGATCAGCAGGGGCGGCGGGTGACCCGCGTTCACCCAGTGCAGCCGCCAGGGGCCGCCCTCGGCGCCTTCGACGCGGGCGAAGACCAGGGTGGCCATGGGGGCGTCGCTGGTGTTGGTCACGGCTTCGTCCAGCCGGCGCATGATCACGCTGGGGGGTTCCTGGTGGTCCCAGGCGAGTGCGCGCAGCATGTTGCGGACCTCGGCCATGTGGGCTGCGGCCTGCAGGTCGTGGCCGACGACGTCGCCGATGACCAGAGCCATGACGCCGTCGCCGAGGAGGAAGGCGTCGTACCAGTCGCCGCCGACCTCCATGGCGCTCTCGGCGGGCCAGTAGCGGGCGGCCATCCGGAGGTGGTCGACCTGCGGCAGGGGGGTGAGGAGCTGGCGCTGCATGGTCTCGGCGACGTTCTGCTGCTCGTGGTAGAGCCGGGCGTTGTCCAGCACCAGGCCGACGCGCCGGCCGATGTCGGACAGCAGGGCGACCTCGGCCTCGGTGTGCGCGGGGCGTCCTTCGGCGCTCGCCACGGTCAGGACGCCGTAGGAGCGCTGCCGGGTGCGCAGGGGAACGGCGACGGCCGCGTGGCCGCCGAGCCGTTCGAACAGGGCCCGGTGGGTGGCGGCGAGCGGGTGTTCCGGGTCCCGGCACAGCTCCTCGGCCCGCAGCGGGACGGGCCGGTCGCCCTTGATGAGCAGGGTGAGCGCGGCGCGGGCCTGGTCCGGCAGCGAGGTCATGGGCCCGCGCAGCCGCCGGGCCGGCTCGGGGTGGGTGCTGCTGCGCACGGCCACCCGTTCGAGTGCGTCCGACTGGCCCTGGTACACGTCGACGGCCGCCCACTGGCCCAGTTCCGGCACCAGCAGCCGTACGAGACGGCGCAGCGTGGTGGAGACGCGCTCGGTGGGGACGAGCACGGTGGAGATCTCGGCGACCAGGTGCAGCTGGGCGGTCAGGGCCTCCAGGGCGCCGGTCCGTGCCTCGGTCTCCTCGGCGGCGCTGCGGTGCAGGCTGAAGTCGTGGAAGACGAGCACCAGCCCTTCCTGCCGCCCGTCGCGGACCAGGGGGGTGGTCGCCCAGATGATGGGGACCGTGGTGCCGTCGGCCCGCTGGAAGTACTCGTCGCTCCCCTCCTCGGCGGGTACTCCGTGCAGGGGGTTGCGCAGCGCGCACCGTTCGCGTGGCACGGGGCTGCCGTCGGCGTGGCGGTGCAGCAGGTCGTGCGCGTCGTGTCCGAGCATCTCCCGTTCCGGCCGGCCCAGCAGCTGCTCGGCCCACGGGTTCGCCGAGGTGATCCGGGCGGTGGGGCCGAGGGTGAGGACGCCGGCGCCGAGGGCGCTCAGGACGGCGCGGGGGAATCCGGGGTCCGCGGGAAGAGGTGCGTCGCCGGCCCCGTCGTGCCCTGCTTCCCCGCCGTCCCGGTGGCCCGCCCAGCGTGATGTCACGACCCTCACAGCCTTCCGATGCCGTCCATCCCGCCAGGTTCCCCGGGCGGGCGGGGATGAATCGCTCCGCTCGGCCGGAGGGAGGAGGGCGGGGCGCGAAAACGGGTCGCCTCGACCGGTCCGTCACCCCTACCTTCACGGGATGCCCGAACTTCGAACCGATCGACTCGTGCTCCGCGACTGGCGGGCGTCCGACCTGGACCCATGGGCGGCGATGAACGCCGACCCGGTGGTCCGCGCGTACTTCCCCGGCGTGCTGACGCGGGCGCAGAGCGAGGCGTCCGTGGCCCGGTTCCAGGCGGACCTCGACCGGCGGGGCTGGGGCTGGTGGGCGGTGGAGGTCGCCGCCACCGGAGAGTTCATCGGGTTCGCCGGGCTCGATCCCGTGGAGGACGGCATGCCGTTCACCGGTGTGGAGGCGGGCTGGCGGCTGGCCCGTGCGGCGTGGGGGCGGGGCTGTGCGACCGAGGCCGGACGGGCGGTGATCGCGTACGCCTTCGAGTCCCTGGAGCTGCCGGAGGTGCTCGCGGTGACCGCGGCCGGGAATCTGCGCTCACGTGCGGTGATGGACCGCCTCGGGATGACCCGCGACCCGTCCGAGGACTTCGACGATCCGGGGATTCCCGAGGGCCCTCTGCGCCGGTCCGTCGTGTACCGGCTCCGGGCCGGTGACCACCGGCCGGGTGGCGCCGGGCGGTAG
Organism: Streptomyces sp. BK208; assembly: GCF_004364245.1. Taxonomy (GTDB): domain Bacteria; phylum Actinomycetota; class Actinomycetes; order Streptomycetales; family Streptomycetaceae; genus Streptomyces. The sequence continues at coordinate 82,698 of NZ_SOAV01000016.1, forward strand.
GCGGCCCGGTGACGTCGTACGGCAGCCGCACCGCCGTTGCCGCCGGGGCGCGGGCCCTGCCGCCGGCCGGCGCCGGGGCACGGACGCGGGGCGGTTGCGGGGCACGGACGCCGGGCGGCCCAGAGCGCCGACGCCCTCCCCGCGGGTCGTGACGGCGCGGTGCGGCGGCCGGACGGACCGGACGCGCGCCGGGTCGCCCAGGGCCGCCGGGCGCGGGAGGCTGGCCGCTCGTCGGAGCGACGGCGGCCGCTCCCGAAGGGTCACCGGCACGGTGGGCGCCGGGCGGTCGGCGCGCCGCCGGTTCCGCGATTCGCGCGGGCGCTGCCGCCGGTCGGCCGGCGGCAGGGCACGGCCGGGCGGCCAGAGCCGGCATCCCTGTCACGATGCCGCGGCCGGACCGACCGGACGCGGTGCCGGCGCGGCTCCGGAAGCGGGACGGCGGCCGCTCGTCGGCGGACGGGGCGGGAACGGAGGCCGCCGGTGGTCGTCGCCCCCGGGCGACGGTGGCGGCACCGCGGCAGGTCAGGCCGGGTGGGTCAGGGCGGTCGTGCCGTTCAGGTCGTCGTCCAGCATCACCGCGGCCCGCATGCGCTTGCCGACCGGCTCTCTTTGCACCTCGAAGCTCTGGCAGACCGCCATGACGATCTCCAGCCCGTGCCGGCCTATCCGGGCCGGGTCCGTGGCCTCGGGCACGGGCAGCACCGGCTCGCTGTCCCAGACGGTGACCTGCACCCGGTCCCCGGCCAGCTCGAGATCGATCACCGAGGGACCGGGCGCGTACTTGCAGGCGTTCGTCAGCAGCTCGCTGACCACCAGTTGCACCACTTCCACCACACGGTCGGACACCCGCGCGCCCCGCACCGACCGGACCCGTGTCAGGAACCGCCGGGCCAGCTCCCGGCCCCGGGCGATGTCACCGGGGATGCCCTCGTACTCCTCCGACACCTTGACCGGCTCGTCGCTCACCCGCTCCCCCGTGTGGGCAGCCTCGTCCATCCGATCCGCCCTCTTCCTGAGCCTTGACCGTTTACGCCAGCCCGTCTACCCCCGATAACGGCAAACATCACCCGCCGGCCCGGGCCCGCGCCGGCGGCGTCAGGAGTCCGTCGGGCGCAGTACCAGACAGAGGAAGCCGAAGGAGTCCCGGTAGGTCCCCAGCCATTCGTCGCGGTGGGCACCGGCCGCCCGGAGCGCCTGCGCGCGGCCGGGATCGGAGGGACGGTCCAGGGCCCAGCCGGCCAGTGTCCCGGTCCAGGACCACTCGTACGCGTCGAGTTCCCGGCGGGTGCTGATGTGGCCGCCGACGGGAGTCCAGCCGCCGGCGGTGACCTGGCCGAGGGTCGTCGGCAGGTCGGCCAGGTCACCGAGCATCTCGACGGCCTCGGGGGACGGATCGCGTTCCCAGAATCCGTCGCCGACCAGGACACGCCCCCCGGGCGCCAGGTGCTCGCGGACGGCGGCGAGGGTGGCGGGCAGGCCGCCGAAGGCGTGCGTGGAGCCGACGCACAGGACGAGGTCGAAGCGGTGCGGGGCGGTGAAGCGGGCGGCGTCCTGACGGTGCAGGGTGAGCCGGTCCGCGACCCCCAGGCGGACGGCTGCCGCACGGGCGTGGTCGAGGGCGCTGTCGGAGAGGTCGACGCCCTCGGCCGTCAGGCGCGGATGCGCGGCGAGAGCGCGCAGCAGCCACTCCCCGCCGCCGCAGCCCAGGTCGAGGACACGGGCGCCGTCGCCGGGGACCGCACGGTCCAGGAGGCGGCGTACCGAGTCGTCGTCGAGGGGGGCTGCGATCGGGTGGTCGGCATGGGCGATTCGGGAGATCTGTTGACGGTCCACCGGCGGAGCCTCGCACGGCGGCCGGGAAGGCCGCACGCCATTTCCGGGCGGGCCCGGTTCGGCGGTTTCCGGGCTGGCCGGCGACGGGCGGGGTGGCCGATCCTGGTGACCACGTCGTCGAGCCGGGTGGCCTGCGGGGCCGCGCGGCCGGAGCAGGGGGTGGCCACGTGGGGCAGGACGGACGGGTCTCCGCGCGGAAGGCCGGCCGGGGGCGCGGCGGGCCGGCGTGCCCGGTCGGCCGGGCGGCGGACGGGACCTGGCAGGTGCGCGATTTCGCCGTCGCGAGGGCGCTGCTGCGCGGCCCGGGCACGGTGCAGGCCGGCCTGGGCATCGAGACGGTGGAGAAGCTCCCCTCGCGCGTCCGCCGGCCCGTGCTCTACCGGGACGGACCCGAGCACCGGGAGCACCGCAGGCAGACCGCCCGCTACTTCACGCCGCGCCGGGTGGACGAGCACTACCGCGAGCCGATGGTCCGGATCGCCGAGGAGCAACTGGCCGTCCTGCGTGCGACGGGCGGGGCCGCGCTCTCCGATCTCGCCTTCGGTCTGGCGATCGGGGTGGTGAGCGAGGTCGTCGGGCTGCGGTACGGCAGGCCCGGCATCCGCCGCAGGCTGGAGCGGTTCTTCCCGGAGGAGTTCGGGGAGCCGGGGCTGACCGGTGTCCATGGTCTGTACTGGCTGGTGCGGCAGAACACCAACTGGCTCCGCATCCACCTGGCGGACGTGCGTCCCGCCATCCGGGCGCACCGCCGCCGTGAGCACGACGACCTGATCTCGCACCTGCTCGCCGAGGGCTGCTCGGACGTCGAGATCCTCGGTGAGTGCCTGACGTTCGCCGCGGCCGGCATGGTCACCACCCGCGAGTTCGTGTGCCTGGCCGCCTGGCACCTGTTCACGGACGCCGGACTGCGTGCGCGCTACCGGTCGGCGGACGAGACCGGGCGCCTCGCCGTCCTCCAGGAGCTGCTGCGGCTGGAGCCCGTCATCGGGCGGTTGCGCAGGCGGACCACGGAGCCGGTGCGACTTCGCTGCCCCGGAGGACCGTTGACGGTGCGCCCCGGTGAGTACGTCGAGATCCTCCTGGACGACGCGAACACCGACCCGAAGGGCGTGGGCGACGATCCGCTGCTCGTCCGGCCGGAGCGCGCCGCGGCGGTCGGTGCGGGACTCTCCTTCGGCGACGGGCCGCACCGGTGCCCCGGGGCACACATCGCCCTGCTGGAGACGGACGTGTTCCTCAGCCGCCTGTTCGCACTCGACGGGGTCCGCATGAGCGGGGAGCCGCGGGTCGCCTTCCAGGAGGCCATCGACGGCTACGAGATCCGGGACCTGACCGTGTCGCTCCCCCGGGCCGGCCTCGGCTGACCGGCCCGGGGGCGACGTGCGGGTCCCGGCGGTACGGCGTCAGCCGCCGAGAGCGCCGAGGACGACGGCCTTGGCCTCCTCCTGCACCTGACGGAGGTGGTCCGCGCCGCGGAACGACTCGCCGTAGATCTTGTAGACGTCCTCGGTGCCGGAGGGGCGGGCCGCGAACCAGGCGTTCTCGGTGGTCACCTTGATGCCGCCGATGGGCGCTCCGTTGCCGGGTGCCTCGGTGAGCACGGCGGTGACCGGCTCACCGGCCAGGGTGTCGGCGGTGACCTGGGCCGGGGACAGCTTGGCCAGGCGGGCCTTCTCCTCGCGGGTGGCGGGGGCGTCGATGCGGGCGTAGGCGGGTTCCCCGAAGCGGGCGGTGAGCGCGGCGTAGTGCTCGGAGGGGGTCCTGCCGGTGACGGCGGTGATCTCGGAGGCGAGCAGGGCGAGGATGATGCCGTCCTTGTCGGTGGTCCACACGGAGCCGTCCCGGCGCAGGAAGGACGCCCCGGCGGACTCCTCGCCGCCGAAACCGAGGGAGCCGTCGACCAGCCCGTCGACGAACCACTTGAAGCCCACGGGCACCTCGACCAGCGGGCGGCCGAGGTCGGCGGCGACCCGGTCGATCATCCCGGAGGAGACCAGCGTCTTGCCGACACCGGTGCCGGCCGGCCAGTCGGTGCGGTGGGCGTAGAGGTAGGCGATGGCCGTGGCGAGGTAGTGGTTGGGGTTCATCAGGCCGCCGTCGGGGGTGACGATGCCGTGCCGGTCGGCGTCGGCGTCGTTGCCGGTGGCGATGGTGAAGCGGTCGCGCTGCTCGATGAGGGAGGCCATCGCGTGCGGGGACGAGCAGTCCATGCGGATCTTGCCGTCCCAGTCCAGCGTCATGAACCGCCAGGTCGGGTCGGCGAGCGGATTGACCACCGTCAGGTCGAGGCGGTGCTGTTCGGCGATCCGGCCCCAGTACGCGACGGAGGCGCCGCCCAGCGGGTCCGCGCCGATACGCACGCCCGCCGAGCGGATCGCGTCCAGGTCCAGGACGCCGGGCAGGTCGCGGACGTAGGCGTCGAGGAAGTCGTAGCGGCCGGTCCCCGGCGCGGCGAGTGCCCGCGCGTAGGGGAGGCGGCGTACGTCCTTCAGGCCCGCCGTGATGATCTCGTTGGCCCGGTCCTGGATCCAGGAGGTGGCGTCCGAGCCCGCGGGCCCGCCGTTCGGCGGGTTGTACTTGAAGCCGCCGTCGGCGGGCGGGTTGTGCGAGGGGGTGACGACCACGCCGTCGGCGAGGCCCGAGGTGCGTCCCCGGTTGTGGGTGAGGATCGCGTGGGAGACCGCCGGGGTGGGTGTGTAGCCGTCCGCGGTGTCGACGAGGACGGTCACGTCGTTGGCGGCGAACACCTCCAGCGCGGTGACCCTGGCGGGCTCGGACAGGGCGTGGGTGTCGGCGCCCAGGAAGAGGGGGCCGTCGGTGCCCTGTGCGGCGCGGTACTCGCAGATGGCTTGGCTGGTGGCGGCGATGTGGTCCTCGTTGAACGCCGCCATCAGGGACGAGCCCCGGTGCCCGGAGGTTCCGAAGGCCACGCGCTGCCCCGGCTCCGCCGGGTCCGGGTGCAGCGCGTAGTAGGCCGTCACCAGCCGGGCGACGTCGATCAGGTCCTCGGGGCCGGCCGGCTGTCCGGCTCGGTCGTGCTGCATGCGCCCACTCCTCCGCATCGGTCGGGACTTCCTCGCGGGTCCCATCTTCCCCTGTCGGGCAGCGGCAGTCGCAGTGGCGCGGTGCGTTCCGGCCGGTGTCAGATCCGGCCGCCGGTGAGGCGGGTGAGGGGCCCGTGCGCCTGACGTCCGGCGCGGCGGCCCACCGCGTACGACGCGGCGCTCACGGCGGTGAGGCCGGCGCCCACGCCGGCGGCGACGAGCTTGCGGTGGGCGATGACCGTCCACGCCGTCTTCGCCGTGGCCGCGACCTGACCCGAGGCGGTGACGACTGCCTGGCGGCCCGCCGCGACGCCCTTGGCCGCCGACTGGACGGCGCCGTTCGCGACGTCGGCGGAGCGCTGGGCGCCGGCCTTGGCTGCCGACGCGGCGTCACCGGCCTTGTCTGCGGCGGCCTGTCCCGCGCGTGAGGCGGGCGCGGTCGCCTTCTGGGCGGCGCCGCGTGCCTTGGACTCGGCGGTCCGCGTACCGGTCGGCTTCTTGTTCGTGTCCTTGTTCGGATCGCTCATGGAGACCGCTTTGCCCCTCACCGCGTCGGCAAACACGGTCCCCGCGCCCGGTTGCGGCGACGACGGGTGCGGGCGTCAACGGGCCGGCGTGGCACGGGGTCTGACGCGCCGCAAGGTGCGTCCGGACGGCGCCGGCGCTCACGTCACCGCCGCGGTCGGCGGCAGTTGGGCGGGGCTCACCTGCTCGCCCAGCACCTCGGCCATAAACTGCACGAGCCAGCGCTGCGCCGGGCTGCGTGAGGACTCGTGCCGGGCGTACAGGGCGATCTCGATGGGTTCGGTCTCGAACGGCAGCCGCACCAGCCGCACCCGGTGGGAGGCCGTGAAGACCTCGCCGACGTACTCGGGGACGATGGCCACCAGGTCGGTCTGCTCCAGCAGGTAGGGCAGCATCGAGAAGCGGGTGGCGTCCACGGCCACCCGCTCCAGCAGACCGTGTGCGCCCAGCAGCGCCCTGGGCGTGACGTGTCCGCTCGGGCCGAACACCGTCGCGTGGTGCTCCGCCGCGAGGTCCTCCGCCGTGACCGCGTCGCCCCGCACGCGCGGATGGTCCGCGGCGACCATGAGGACGTAGCGCTCACGGAAGAGGGGGATGCGCACGGTCAGGTGCGAGGTGATCACCGGGGTGGCCACGAACACGTCGAGGTCGCCGCGGCGCAACTGGCCCTCGGCGTCCTCCACGTCGAAGGGCCGGACGGTGAACGACACCCCCGGCGCCCGCTCGCGCGCCGCGGCCAGGAGCCTGGGCAGCAGCGTCGCCTCGCCGAGGTCCGACAGGGCGATGGTGAAACGGCCCGACATGGTGCCGGCGTCGAAGAGGTCGCCCTGACGGACCGTCCCGTCGATCTCCGCCAGCGCGCGCTGGAGCGGCAGGTACAGCCGCCGCGCGCCGGCGGTGGGGGTCAGCCCGCGTCCGTTGCGGCGGAACAGCTCGTCGTCGAAGTGCCTCCGCAGCTTGCCCAGGCTGTAGCTGACGGTGGGCTGCGTGACGTGGAGCGTCTCGGCGGTGGCCGTGACGCTGCCGGTCTCGTAGAGCAGCACGAAGACGCGGGCCAGGTTGAGATCGAAGGTGCCCATATCGATGGACTCTATATCGGGGTGGCGAAACATCTATTGGTGCGCATGTCGTGGGGTGCCTAGCGTGTGCCGCGTCACTTCGAAAGGAGCGTTCGTGCCATCCGTGCGCCGCCTCTCCCACGACTTCCTGGAGCGCCAGGGGCTCACCACCGTCTTCGGCAACCCGGGCTCCAACGAGCTGCCCTTCCTGGCCGGCCTGCCCGACGGCTTCCGTTACGTGCTCGGTCTGCACGAGGGCGCCGTCGTCGGCATGGCCGACGGGTACGCCCAGGCGACCGGCCGGCCGGTGCTGGTCAACCTGCACGCGGCCTCCGGTTCGGGCAACGCGATGGGTGCGCTGACGAACGCCGTGGCCTCCCGCACCCCGCTCGTGGTGGTGGCCGGGCAGCAGGTGCGTCCCGCCATCGGCCCCGAGGCCAACCTGGCCAGCGTCGACGCCCCGGCCCTGATGAAGCCGCTGGTCGGCTGGGCGGCGGAACCGGCGTGCGCCGGGGACGTGCCGCGCGCGCTGGCCCAGGCCGTCTTCGAGGCGCGGCTCCAGCGCCGGCCGACGTACCTGTCCGTGCCCTACGACGACTGGTCGGCCGAGGCCGACGACAACGCCCTGGCCGTGCTCGACCGGCGGGTCCTGCGGGCCTCGGTGCCCGGTGAGGAGCAGCGCCGGTGGCTCGTGAAGCGGGTCGCCTCGGCCAGGCGCCCCGCGCTCGTGCTGGGCGGTGACATCGACTCCGCCGACCGCTTCGACGACGCCGTGCGGCTGGCCGAGCGGCTGGGCGGCCCGGTGTGGGCGGCGCCCTCGCAGTTCCGGCTGCCGTTCCCCAACCGGCACCCGCAGTTCCGGGGCGTGCTGCCCGCCGGGATCGCGCCGGTCTGCGAGGCCTTCGAGGGACACGACCTGGTGCTGGTGCTGGGCGCGCCGGTCTTCCGCTACCACGAGCACCTCCCCGGCCGGTACCTGCCCGAGGGCACCCGCCTGATCCAGGTGACCGAGGACGCCTCCGCCGCCGCGCGGGCCCCGATGGGCGAGGCGCTGGTCGCCGACCCGGGCGCGGTCATCGACGTACTCCTGGAGTCGCTCGGCGCGGGCGGGCCTCCCGCGGCTCCGCCGCGACCCGTGCCGGAGCCGCTCACCGCGGAGGGGCCGGGACTGCACCCGGAGGAGGTCTTCGCCGCGCTGCGCGACGAACAGCCCGAGGACACCGCGTACGTCGTCGAGTCGACGTCGACCAACGCAGCCTGGTGGCGCCAGATGGATCTGCGCCGCCAGGGCTCCTACTACTTCCCGGCGGCAGGCGGGCTCGGTTTCGGCCTGCCCGGCGCGGTCGGTGTCGCGATGGCACAGCCCGACCGCCCGGTGGTCGGCGTGATCGGGGACGGCTCGGCCAACTACGGCATCACCGCGCTGTGGACGGCCGCGCAGCACCGGGTCCCGCTGACCGTCGTCCTGCTGCGCAACGGCACCTACGGGGCGCTGCGCTGGTTCGGCGGCCTGCTCGGTGTGCCGGACGCGCCGGGCCTCGACATCCCGGGCCTCGACTTCACCCGCATCGCGGAGGGGTACGGGGTCCGCGCCCACCACGTCGGCGGAGCCGCCCAGTTGCGCGCCGCGCTCGCCGAGCGGCCGGAGGGACCCCGGTTGATCCAGGTGGACACGGCACTCACCACGCCCTCCTGAACGACTCGCATCCGCCCGAAGACCACGACGAGAGGGAAGACGATGACACTCCTGGACAGCGCCGTCTGGGGCGGGAAGTTCTCCAGCGACGGCTGGCGGGACTCCCCCGCCGGGCAGCCGGTGACCGAGCCCGCCACCGGCGAGCGGCTCGGCACGGTGGGCCTGGCCACGGCCGGGGACGTGAACCGCGCCGCCACCCGGGCCGCCGAGGCCCAGCGCGCGTGGGCGGCCACCTCGCCGCAGCGGCGCGCCGCCGTGCTGCGCCGCGCGGGCGAGCTGTTCACCGAGCACGCCGCCGAGATCGAGGACTGGCTGGTGCGCGAGGCCGGTTCGGTGCGGTCCAAGGCGGGTTTCGAGGCGGGGCTGGCGATCGGCGAGTGCTTCGAGTGCGCCGGGCTGCCCACCCACCCCCAGGGCGACGTGCTCACCTCGGAGGACGCCCGCTGGTCGCTCGCCCGGCGCCGTCCCGCCGGTGTCGTCAGCGTGATCGCGCCCTTCAACTTCCCGCTCATCCTCGCTCTGCGTTCCGTGGCCCCCGCGCTGGCACTCGGCAACGCCGTGCTGCTCAAGCCGGACCCGCGCACCGCCGTGAGCGGCGGTGTGGTCATCGCCCGGATCTTCGAGGAGGCCGGGCTCCCGGACGGCGTCCTGCACCTGCTGCCGGGCGACGGCGCGGTCGGCCGGGCGCTCGTCGAGGCGCCCGAGGTCCGGGTGATCTCGTTCACCGGTTCCACGCCGGTCGGGCGGGCGATCGGCGAGCAGGCGGGGCGGCTGCTGAAGCGGGCCCACCTGGAGCTGGGCGGCAACAACGCGCTGGTCGTGCTGCCGGGCGCGGACGTGGCGAAGGCCGCCTCGGCGGGCGCGTTCGGCTCGTACCTGCACCAGGGGCAGATCTGCATGACGACCGGCCGGCACATCGTCCACGAGTCGCTCGTGGAGGAGTACACCGCCGCGCTCGCCGCGAAGGCGGAGGCGCTGCCGGTCGGCGACCCGGCCCGGGAGGACGTGGCACTGGGGCCGATCATCGACCGGCGGCAGCTGGAGCGGGTGCACGGCATCGTCACCGAGAGCGTCGCGGCGGGCGCGAAGGTCGCCGCGGGCGGCGAGATCGACGGCGCGGGTTACCGCGCGACGGTCCTGACCGGTCTGACGACGGACATGCCGGCCTGGCGGGAGGAGATCTTCGGCCCCGTGGCTCCCGTCATCTCCTTCGCCACGACGGAGGAGGCCGCGCGGATCGTCAACGACTGCGAGTACGGACTGTCGGTCGGCATCCTCGGTGACGTCGGAACGGCGATGAAGCTCGCCGACCGGATCGACTCCGGCAAGGTCCACATCAACGAGCAGACCGTCAGCGACGAGCCCAACGCGCCCTTCGGCGGGGTCAAGGCGTCCGGCACCGGTTCCCGGTTCGGCGGGGCCGCGGCCAACGTCGAGGCGTTCACCGAGACCCAGTGGCTCACGGTCCGCCCGGACATCGCCGACTACCCGTTCTGATTCCTCCGGTCCGTCGTACCGCTCCGTCGCACCGGCCCCTTCCGGCCGTCCCGGCCGTCCCGGCTCCGCTCACTCACACCCGTCCCCGGGGGGAGAGTCATCATGGCTTCCACCACGTCCGGCGCGCCCGCGCAGACCGGCCCCGCCGTCAGTGGCACGTGGACGGTGATCCTGTGCTGGATCACCGTCCTGCTCGAGGGCTACGACCTCGTCGTCCTCGGCGCCATCATCCCCACCCTGCTCAAGACCCGTCATCTCGGCATGACCGCGGGCGACGCGACCACCATCGCGACGCTCTCGCTGGTGGGCGTCGCCATCGGCGCGGTCTGCGTCGGCCCGCTGGCCGACCGGCTGGGCCGGCGCCGCCTGCTCATCGGCTCGGTCGTGCTGTTCTCGGTCCTGACCGTCGTGGTGCCGCTGGCGAACTCCGTCGCGATGTTCGCCGCGCTGCGCCTCCTCGCCGGTCTGGGCCTGGGCGCCTGCATGCCGGTCTCGCTGACGATGATGGCCGAGCACATGCCGGCCAGCCGCCGGGCGCGGGCCAGCACCCTGACGATGACCGGCTACCACACCGGTGCGGTGATCACCTCGCTGCTGGCGCTGCAGGTGACCGACGACTGGGAGATCCTCTTCTACCTGCTCGGCGTCGTCGGCCTGGTGATCGCCGTCGTCCAGTGGTTCAAGCTGCCGGAGTCGGAGGCCTTCGTGCGGGCGAAGCGGGACGGGGCCCAACGGGTGCCGTTCACCGAGCTGCTGAGGCCGGCGTACCTGCGGGCCGGCCTCGGCGTCTGGGTCGCCTCCTTCATGGGGCTGCTGCTGGTCTACGGCCTGAACACCTGGCTGCCGAAGCTGATGAACGACGCCGGCTACCCCGTGCCGACGGCCGTGACCCAGCTCCTGGTGCTCAACATCGGCGGCGTCGTCGGCCTGGTCCTCGGCGGGTTCGTCGCCGACCGGCGGGGCATCAAGGGCACCACGATGGTCTGGTTCGCGGTGTCGGTGGCCATGCTGGCGTGCCTGAGCATCAGGATGGAGAGCGACCTGCTGCTCAACGTCGTGGTCTTCTTCACCGGCGTCTTCGTCTTCTCGGCCATGGTGCTCGTCTACGCCTACGTGACGCACTTCTACCCGGCGTCCGTGCGCGGCACGGCGCTGGGCTCGGCGTCCGGGATCGGCCGGATCGGCTCGATCGTCGGGCCGTCGATCACCGGCGCGCTGGTCGCCTCCGGGGTCGGTCACCCGTGGGGCTTCTACTTCTTCGCCGCGGTGGCGGTCCTCGGCTTCCTCGCCGTACTGACACTGCCCCGCGGCGCCGGGAGGGAGCCGGCCGAGGCCGCGGCGACGGCCGCGCCCGCCGCACCGGCCGCACCGGCCGGGTGACGCCCTGACGGCACGAACGACGGGAGCAGTGGGCCGCGGCGGCCCGCTGCTCCCGTCGGTGTCCGGGGCTGCGCCTCAGTCGGTGTCGACGTCCTGGCTCAGCACCTTGCCGTTGGCCGCGTCCACGACGATGGAGGCCTTGTTCCAGTTGCCCTTGTCGACCACGTCGACGTTCCAGACGACCTGCTGGTCGTCGTTGTCGCCGAGCTCGACGTGGGTGACGGTGCCCTTGGCCTTGGCAGTGGCCGCCTTGACCGCCTGCGCCGGGGTCTGCTTGGCCTTGTCCAGCCAGTCGGAGACCTGGGTCTTGTCGTCGGCGTCCTGGTCCGGGTCGACCATGGTGCGGAAGACCTTGCCGCTGACCGCGTCGATGTCGATGCGGTGCAGGGTGCCGTCGGTCTGCGCGACCTTGGCCTCCCACTCCGGGGCGCCCGCACTGGGGGCCGGGTTCGGCGTGCTCATGTCCGGCGAGCCGGTCGGCGAGCCCGTCGGCGACGCGGTGGCGTCGGACTTCGTGCGCTTGAGTTCGAGGTCCACGAGCTTGCCCTCGGGGACCTCCTTGACGGCGGTGTCGGCAGCCTTGTCCCAGGTGACCTTCGTCGCCGAGACGAGTTCCTTGCGCTGGCTCTGGTCCTCGTTCGCCGAGGGAGAGCCGGTGGGGGACGGGGACTTGGTACCGGTGGCGGTCGGGGAGGGGGACTCGGTCTGAGCCGCCTCCGCGACGCTGGAACGGGTGGTATCGGCGTTCGTGCAGGCCGTGAGCAGCAGCACCGAGGTGCCCAGGGCACCCACCACGGCAAGCGAACGCAACGGGGAAAGTCGTCGTGCAGAGCTCATGATGCTGTCCGTAACCGATCCGTCGCGCAGACACACCGATCCGGTACGACAATCACTCCATTGGCCGGTGCCTGGCGCCTCCGAGCCCGGGGCTGACCGACGGGCCGGCGCGCGGGGTCTTCAGCGGGCTCGCACGAACTCCACCCGGCCGACTCCCGTCGCCGTCGCCGGACAGCGTGGCAGCGTGCGGACCCCTCCCCCTTCCAGCCACTCCCGGTAGGCGGGGGACTGGCGGGCGACCTCCCAGTACGCGTCCTCCAGGGCCGGGAAGACGGCGTCCAGCTCGGCCCGGGTGCGGGCGGCCAGCAGCAGACGTACGCCGAGGGGGTCGCCGTGCAGGCGCCGTACGGCCATGTCGGCGCGGGACAGGGAGCTGGGCTGGCAGACCGTGACGACCTCGCCGGTGGCGACCAGGGAGGCGGCGGTGTGGTAGTCGCCGTGCAGCACCCGGGGGTTGAGGCCGACGGCGCGCAGCATGCGGTGCACGCCGTCCCACTCGCCGTCGACGGTGGGGTCCACCATCCACCGGTCGTCGGCCAGGTCGGCGAGCCGGACCACGGGGCGGACGGCCGCGGGGTGGTCGGCGGGCAGCATGACGAACTGCGGTTCGCGCTCGACCAGGACCCGCAGCCGCAGGCCCTCGGGGATGTGCAGGGCACTGCCCTCGACCTCGTGCACGAAGGCGACGTCGAGCTGGCCGTCGGCGACCCGGCGCAGCAGCGCGTTGGCGGAGACGTCCATCTGCAGGGTGGGTTCCAGGCCCGGCCGTCTGAGCCGGCGCAGCCAGCCGGCCAGGGCCCGGCTGGCCGTGGAGCCGACCCGCAGCCTGCTGTCACCGCCGGCCGCGGCGGCGCGGGCCTCGCGGACCAGCACGCTCATGTCGGCCAGCAGCGGGCGGGCCCGGCCTAGCACGGTCCGGCCGAGCGGGGTGGGGTGGCAGCCGGTGCGCTCCCGCACGAACAGAGGGCCGCCCAGGGCCTGTTCGATGCGGACCAGCTGGGTGCTCAACGTGGGCTGGGCGACGCCCAGTTGACGTGCGGCACGGTGCAGGCTGCCGGCGTCGGCGATGGCGCACAGCGCACGTAGGTGCCTCACCTCGAGCTCCATGCAGGGAGCGTAAGGCGGAACAGTTGGTTGCGCCAGGTGAACAAAAGGCGGCGGAACAGGGCGAGTTCTGCACTCTGGTCAAAGCTGCAACGACTGGCCGGTTCGGGTGGGCGATAGGCCCGCCCTATCACCTGTTGCCATCATCACAGCGGGCTCATGGGCGCCCCACACTCACCGGTGACGACTTCTCCCCACTCCCCCACTTCAAGGAGTCATCGATGCGTATCACCCTCCCCCTGCTGTCCGCCGCGGCCGGCCTCGGTCTGACCGCCGCCGTGCTCGGCGCCGGCCCCGCCACCACGGCCGCGGCGCCCCAGGAGCCGGTCCGGGCCGCCCAGTCCGGCTACCTGCCCTCGGCCGGATCCGGCGAGGACGCGGCCGCCAACCGCGCGTTCTTCGAGGCGGTCGTCAAGTCGGTCGCCAAGAAGCGCGCCGCGAACCCGTCGGCGTCGGCCGCCGCCGCCGTCACCGTCTACTACAGCGCCGCCAACGCGCCGAGCTTCCGTACGCAGATATCCCGCTCCGCCCAGATCTGGAACAGCTCGGTGTCCAACGTGCGGCTCGCGGAGTCGAGTTCCGGCGCGGACTTCGCGTACTACGAGGGCAACGACTCGCGCGGCTCGTACGCCTCCACCGACGGGCACGGCAGAGGCTACATCCTGCTCGACTACCGGCAGAACCAGCAGTACGACTCGACCCGGGTGACCGCCCACGAGACCGGGCACGTGCTGGGTCTGCCCGACCACTACACCGGGCCGTGCAGCGAGCTGATGTCGGGCGGCGGCCCCGGCACGTCCTGCACCAACCCCTACCCGAACTCCACCGAGCGCAGCCGGGTCAACCAGCTGTGGGCCAACGGCTTCCAGGCGGCGCTCGACAAGGCGCTGGAGAAGTCCGCCCAGCGCTGACGCCGGCGGACAACCGTGCGGGCGGCCCGGCCGGGCCGCCCGCACGCATGTGTGCGTCCCTCCCGCGCCGCTTGCGCAACCTCCCGCCGGGTACCCGCAGTTCACTTGGCAGCGGCAATCCTGAAGGAGTGGGACGTGGACGAGCGGAAGACCACCGTCGACGGCGGTCTCGGTGATCTGGAGCCGGGCACGAGACAGCGCGCGCAGTTGCGCGTACGCCTCACCGACACCGCGTGGACGGCACTGTGCGTGCTGCTCGCGCTGTGGGCCGTGTGGAGTGCCGTCGACCTCGCCCGCGGGGCGACGGCATGGGTGTACTGCGCCGTCGCCTGGGTGCTGCTCGCCGTGGCGCTGACCCTGCGGGTGGCGGCGGTCCGGCGCAGGACTTCGCTGTAGCCGCTCCCGGTCGTCACGAGAGGGCGGGCAGCGACGCGCCCACGGCCCGGTGGACGGCCCGGGCCAGCCGGGCGCCCCACGCGGAGCGAGGGCCCGCGAAGGCGTGCGCCTCGGCGCCCTCACGCGGGGTCCGGGCGGCGACGCACACCGCGTCCGTGGGGGTGCCGGAGCAGTCCAGGCCGGCGTCGAGCAGGGCCTGGACCTTGGCCTCGGTCGCCGTCATCACCGCGTTGACCAGGGCGGCGTCGCTCAGCGCCACGGGCAGCGCGGCGACGATGTTGATCGTTCCGGGAGGCGCGGCGCCCGTGGCGCCCTCCTCGGGCACGGCGGCCCACCCGCGTACCGAGATCCCGGCGGTCACCACGGCCTCCACGCCGCCGTCCCCCGCACGGCCGTGGGCGGACACGTCGGCGGCCGTCATCAGACCCACGCCCGGGCCGCGGGCCCCGGCGGCGCGGGCCAGGCCGGCCAGGTGCCGGTCCGGGTCCGTGCGCCGGTAGCCGTGGGCGACCTGGGCGTTGAGCACCCAGGCGCGCTCGGCGAGCCCGCCGCCCAGCACGGCGCTGCTGGCCATCCGCCAGCCCGGTCCGGGACGCCACAGCAGGGCGTGCAGCCGTTGTCCGTCCTCCACCCGGATCAGGTGCTCGAGGTCCAGCAGGCGGGCGGGCCCGGTGCGCGGCGGAGGCAGGAGGGCGGGCACGGCTCGGAGGCTCCCAGCGGCGGTCGGCGAGGGTCGGTGGCGGACCCGGACGATCGTACTCACCGCCGGTGGCCCCTCGGCCGGCCGCCCGGCCGGTCGGCCAGTCGGTCGGTCGCGGGGCGCGTTGCGGACCCGTGCCGGGGCACCTTCACTGAACAGAACTTCGCCACGAGGCGACGGATCGGAGGCCGCGATGCTGTCCCACACCCTGGAGCATGGGGTCCTGGTCATCACGGTGGACCAGGACCCGGGAATCGACGGGCGGGCCACGCTGACCACATACATCACCAACCTGGTCGACGCCCACCGGCCGGCCCCCGTCGTCATCGTCCTGACCGAGCGGGCCACCGGCCACGCCGCGGTCAGCGCGGTCCTCCGGGCCCATCAGTGGTGCGCGCGGCTCGACGTCCTGATGTCCGTCGTCACCCACAGCGCGCCGGTCCGGCGGCTGCTGGAGGCCAACGCCGACACCTCGGGTCCGCACCTGGTGGTGCACGCCCGCGTCGACACCGCGATCAGCACCGCGTTCACCGCGGCGGCCTAACGCCCCTGCGGGAGTTCCGGGCCGGCGGCCGGCACCGTCCGCCGTTCCGCCGCTCCACTGGCATCCGGGCCGGAGGCCGGGGGCGAAGACGTCGTAGTGGATGTACTCGGGCACTCCGCGGCACAGCAGGTCGCCGCTAGGTGGCACGCATGAAGGGCCCCGGGCCGCACAGACAGGCCGTGAGGCCCCCCGGGCGGTTCCAGGCCACTCAGGTCGGCGCGGCCGGTGGACGCCTGCGCTAGATTCGCCTTCCCCCGGGATGCGGGCCCTGTGCGGTGCGTCACCGGACCCTCGGCACCGGGGGCGAGCCGCTCGACGGGGGCGGCGCATCTGCACGGCTGGGCACACGGAACGGCGGCACCGATGGCAGTGGAAGACAGCGGCTCCCGCGACCCGGGAGGAAGCGCTCCCCTCCCCCGCGTGCTGTGCGACACGGCGCGGCTCGTGGCTCCGGACGACGACGCGCCCTCCGGCGCCCTGTGGAGGCTGGCGGAGCCCGGACGACAGCTCGACGCCAACGTCGTCCACCTCCCCGCCGGCGGTCGGGTGGGCACCCACACCGAGCCGGACCTGGACGTCCTGCTCCTCGTCCTCGACGGTGCGGCCCGCCTGGACTGCGCCGACGGCGAGCACCCCCTGCGCAGGGGAGTCCTGACGTGGCTGCCGCACGGCTCGACGCGGGCCGTGCTCGCCGGGCCCGACGGGGTCACTTACCTGACCGTGCACCGTCGGCGCCCGGGTCTGCGCGTCCAGCCGCCGGAGGCCGCCGACCGGCTGCGGCGGTCCCTCGGCGGGGCCTGATCAGCGGCGGGCGGCACTCACCGCGCCTCGGCCCGCAGTTGGGTGAGGGAGCGCGCCGTCAGGGGCCGGGGCTCCTCGTCGGGGTCGACGAGGACGACGGTGCAGGTGGCGGCGTGGGTGAGGGCGCTGGTGAAGCTGCCGTCGGCGAACTGGGCCAGCGGGCCGCGCGAGGAGCGGCCGACCGCGATCGTGCGGGCCCCCACCTCGGTGGCGTGCCGGGCCAGGGCGCGGCCCGCGGCGGCGTGGTCGCCGACGCCCGTGAGGATCTGACCGGTGGCGGCGACGCCGAGAGGGCCGAGCCGGTCGAGGTGCGCGGTGACGGCAGCCGTCGCCTCGGTCTCGGTCTCGGTCTCGGTGGCCTGTTCCTCGACGACCGCGGTCTGCCGTACGTGGACGATCTCGAGCGGGCTCGCGGTGTCGCGGGCCAGCCGTGCGGCGGCGTCCACGACGGCGGCCGCCTCGGAGCGGGCGCCGACGGCCACCACCACGGGCGGTACGCCGGCCTCGGCCGGAGCACCGACCGGGGTCAGGGTCGGGGCCATGGTCTCTTCCCCGCCGGTGTCCGTCTCGGCCCGGCTCAGCAGCCGGTGGCCGCTGGCCAGGACGGGGATGGCGAGGAGGAAGGTGGCGGCGCCGAGGTAGAAGGGCACGCTCAGGTCGGTGGCGTCGGCGAGCTTTCCGGCGACGTAGGGGGCCAGGCCGCCGCCGATGAAGCGCAGGAAGCCGTACGCGGAGGAGGCCACGGGGCGTTCCACCGGCGAGACGAGCATGACGGCCTGGGTGGTGAGGGTGTTGTTGATGCCGATGAAGGCGCCGCTGACGATGACCGCGACGATCACCGTCGTGGGCTCGGTGACCCCGGCGGCTATGACGGCCATGACGATCCCGAGGCCGAGCAGGTTGGCGTAGAGGACGGGCGCGGTGCCGTAGCGGGCCTGCAGGCGGGGGGCGAAGAAGACGCTGAAGGCGGCGACCAGCAGGCCCCAGCCGGTGAAGACCAGGCCGAGTTCGTGGGCCTCCAGCTCCATCGGGTACGGCGCGTAGCCGAGCATGGTGAAGAAGCCCCAGTTGTACAGCAGCGCCATGATGCCCATGGTGAGCAGGCCGCGGTGGCGCAGCGCCCTCAGCGGGGCGAGCGGTGAGGTGACCCGTTTCGGCTTGGGCAGGTCGGGGACGAAGGCGACGGTGGCGATCAGGGCCACGGCCATCAGGGCCGCGACGCCGAAGAAGGGGCCGCGCCAGCTGATGCCGCCCAGTTCGCCGCCGAGCAGCGGTCCGACGGCGATGCCGAGACCCAGCGCCGTCTCGTAGAGGATGATCGCGCCGCTGAAGCCGCCGCTGGCGGAGGCCACGATGACCGCGAGCGAGGTGGCGATGAACAGGGCGTTGCCCAGTCCCCAGCCGGCCCGGAAGCCGACGATGCCGTTGATGGAGCCGGTGGCGCCGGCCAGGGCGGCGAAGACGACGATGACGGCGAGGCCGGTGACCAGGGTGCGCTTGGCGCCGATACGGCTGGAGACCCAGCCGACGAAGAGCATGGCGACGGCGGTGACGATCAGGTAGCTGCTGAACAGCAGGGAGACCTGGCTGGGGGTGGCGTCGAGGCTCTCCGCCAGCGCCGGAAGGATCGGGTCGACCAGGCCGATGCCCATGAACGAGATGACACAGGCGAAGGCGACGGCCCAGACGGCCTTGGGCTGCCGGAAGGGGCTGGCGGCCTTTCCACGGGGTGCACTCATGCGCGGTCTTCCTCCGAGGTGTCCTGACGGTTGCGGATGACCCGGGCCAGGGCGAGCAGTGCGGTGCGGGTGGCCTGCCGCTCCGGCCCGGTCATGTCCTCCATGAGCCGGCGCAGGGCCCGGGAACGCTCCGCGCGCCGCCGGGCCAGGACCTCCAGGCCGGTGGACGTGACCGTCACGACCACGCCGCGGCCGTCGCTCGCGTCGGCGGTGCGCCCGACCAGCCCCGCGCGTTCCAGGCGCGTGACGAGCTGGGTCATGTTCGGCTGGGAGACGCCCTCGGCCCGGGCCAGCTCGGTCAGCCGCTGCGGGCCCTCGCGGCTCAGCCTGGCCAGCGTCGAGGAGGCGGCGGTGCTCAGACCCCCGGCGCCGGCGCTCTGCCGTACGTACCTGAGCATCTGCTCCACGGCGATGATCAGGTCGTCCGGCTCCGGGCCCGGGACCTGCGACGCGCTGTCCATAAGCACATGATGCAGTTAGATGTACCTTGAAACAAGGTGATCGTGCCGGCCTGTTCCCGTTGGGACTGCCGCGTGCGGGGCACTCCGCCAGGGAGCGAGGGAGGAACCGGCATGAACGACTGGCGCGGGTTCGCCGAGCAGATGGCCTCGTTGGCGCGCGATCTGCTGGCCCAGGAATCGCTGAACGACACCCTGGAGAGGATCACCGCCTCGGCCACGGAACTGGTGGAGGACTGCGACGCCGCCGGCATCCTCGTCCTGCGCGGCGGTCAGGTGCAGTCGCTGGCCCCCACCGAACAGGTCGTCGTCGACAGCGACGACCTGCAGGGGCGCCTCGGGGAGGGTCCCTGTCTCGACGCCGCCCGCTCGTCCTCCGGGGAGCGGCAGTTCCGGATCGCCGACTTCACCGACGAGGCCGAGCGCTGGCCCCGCTACGTCCCCGAGGCGCGCAAGCTCAACCTCGGCAGCATGATGGGGTTCCTGCTGTTCACCGAGGACGAGGACCTCGGCGCCCTGGACCTGTACTCCTACAGGCCCGGCGCCTTCTCGGCGGCCGACGAGACGGCCGGCTGGCTGCTGGCCTCGCACGCGGCGGTCGCCTTCTCCAGCGCCCGTACGCACGCCCAGCTGCAGGAGGCCATCGGCACCCGGCACACCATCGGGGAGGCCATGGGCATCCTCATGGGCAGACACCGCCTCACCGAGGACCAGGCCTTCGCGACCCTGCGCCGGTACTCACAGGACAACAACGTCAAACTGCGCGACGTGGCGGCGCGGGTCTGTGAACGGGGCGGGCCTCCCTGAGGGAACAAGCAAGAAGATGAACAAGTTTCCTCCTTTCGGATCACTAACCCTCGTATAGTGATCGCCAGTTGAGTGCCGTGTGACAGTCCGCTGCTCGCATGCGCCCCGTTGGACGACACGAGGGCCGCCTCCGGCGGCCTGGCGAGGACCCGATTGATGACCGCGCCCGCCCGCCCCGGCGACCGCCCCCCTCCCCGCGCCCTCGCAGCAGTGGCCCTGCCGTGCGCCGTCGTGTCGGCGCTGGTCGTCGGCGGCGCCGTCGCCGCCGCGCCCCCCTCGGTACGCCTTCCGCTCGGCCTGGGCGCCGGCGCCGCGGCGATCCTGCTCTGCGCGGCGCTGACGGCGGCCGTGCACGCCGTCCGCGCGGAGCGGGCCGCGCGCCGGCTGCTGGCGGCCACCCGGAGGGAGGCGGACGCCGAACGGGCCCGCGCCGCCGCCGAGGCCGATCGTGAACGCGGCTCCCTGGTCGCCGAGTTCACGCGCGGGCGGGAACGGCTCGCGGACGGTTTCGCACAGGAGCGCGCGCGTCTGGAGAACGAGCGGGCCCAGGAGGTGGCACGGCTCACCGAGGGGACCGCCCGCCTCGACGCACGGCTCAAACGCGCCACCGCCGAACGTGCCGCCGCCGTGTCCGCGACGGCGAACGCGGCCGGCCGCATGCAGGCGCTGGCCACCGGCATGCTGGCCGACCTGCGGGCCATGGAGGAGCGGCACAGCGACGAGGAGGTCCTGGCCGACCTGCTCCACCTCGACCACCGCACCGCGCAGGCGGGGCGGCTCGCCGACTCCGTCGCCGTGCTCACCGGCGCCCGCTCCGGCCGCCGTTGGGCGCGGCCGATCGGCATGGAGTCCATTCTGCGCGGCGCCATGGGCCGGATCGCCGGCTACCAGCGGGTGCGCGTGCACTCCACGAGCGACACCGCGGTCGCCGGGCACGCCGCCGAGGGTGTCATGCACGCCCTGGCCGAACTCCTCGACAACGCGGCGAACTTCTCCCCGCCGACGGCGGAGGTCCACGTGTACGTCGAGGAGGTGCCGGCCGGGGTCATCGTGTCCGTGGAGGACAGCGGGCTGGTGATGGGCGACGTGCAACTGCGCCGGGCCCAGCAGGCGGTGGCCGGTGAGACGGCGGGGCTCGGCGGTCTGACCGGCACCCGGCTGGGCCTGGCCGTCGTGGGACGGCTGTCGGCCAAGTACGGGCTGAAGGTGTCCTTCCGGCCGTCCGCACGCGGCGGCACGGGCGTCCTGATGCTCGTCCCCCAGGACATCCTGAGCGGCCCCGCCGTCGCGGAGGCACCGGCGGCGGTGACGGTGGCGGTCCCGGCCGACCGGCAGGACACCCCGGCGCCGCCCGCCGCCGAACCGGTCCCGGTCACGGCCGCCGAACCGTCGCCCGTCCACGACCTCGCCGACCGGGCCGACCGGAGCAGGGACAGCGACGGCGGCCGGGACCGGGCACGGGAAGAGGACCTGGACGGAGCCGGCGACCGGGACCGTCACGGAACCGGCGGCCAGGACCCGGCCCCGGCCCCGGCGACGGACCCGTCCTTGCCCACGGAGCTGCCCAAACGCCGCCGCGGCCGGACCCTGGCCGCCGCCGAACGCGCCCGCGCCGCCGCCCGCACCGCCGAGCCGCGCCCCGCCCCGTCGGCCGACGAGGCGAAGGCACGCGCCGCCCGCTTCAGCAGCTTCCGCCAGGCCGTCAGGAACACCACCGGCGCCACCCCCGAACCGGCCGAGGCAGCCCCCGACCACCCGTCCCCCTCACCCGCGCACCCGGAAGGCGACACCACTCCATGACCGGCTCGACCACCGCCGACGAGAAGCTCACCTGGCT
This sequence comes from Streptomyces sp. BK208, assembly GCF_004364245.1. Classification (GTDB taxonomy): domain Bacteria; phylum Actinomycetota; class Actinomycetes; order Streptomycetales; family Streptomycetaceae; genus Streptomyces. The sequence goes on from NZ_SOAV01000016.1 coordinate 103,865, forward strand.
CATCGAGGGCCTCCTGGAGCGCACTCCGGGCGCGCGGCACGCGCTCGTCCTCTCCCGTGACGGACTCAAGCTGTGCCGCACCCCGGAACTCTCCGTCGACCAGGCCGACCAGCTGTCCGCCATCGCCGCCGGCATCCAGTCGCTGTCCCACGGCGCCTCCGTGGAGTTCGGCGACGGCAGCGGCGGCGTGCGCTCGGCGATGACCGAGTTCTACGGCGGCATCCTGTTCATCGTGGAGGCCGGTTCGGGCGCCCACCTGGCCGTCGTCACCTCGGAGGACGCGGACGCGGGACTCGTCGGGCACAACATGAGCGAGCTGATCGAACAGCTCGGCGAACACCTCACCGCGCAGCCGCGCACGTCATGAGCCGCCCCGGCAGGGACGACGCGCCCGACCGCCTGTACACCGTCACGCAGGGACGCAGCAGCTCGGGCTCCGACCATCCCTTCGACCTGGTCACCCTCGTGGTCGCCGAGTGCGAACCGACCCCCGGCATGCAGTCGGAGCACACGGCGATCCTGCGGCTGGCCGAGGCGCCCACGGCGGTGGTGGAGATCGCCGCCGAACTGCGGCTCCCGGTGAGCATCACCAAGATCCTGCTCTCCGACCTGCACGCCGCCGGCCGGGTGAGCGCACGTCACCCGCACACCGCAGCCGTTCCCGACCCCGACATCCTGGAGCAGGTGCTCGTTGGACTCCGCAATCTCTGACGCCCGTACCCCGGCGAGCGCCCCGGAGCGCACCCCGCTGGGCGCGTCCGCAGACAACGGCCTGAAGATCGTGGTCGTGGGCGGGTTCGGGGTCGGCAAGACGACCATGGTCCGCTCGGTCAGCGAGATTCGTCCCCTCAACACCGAGGAGACGATGACGCAGGCCGGTGCGGCGGTCGACGACATCAGCGAGGTGAGCGGCAAGTCCGCGACGACCGTCGCCTTCGACTTCGGCCGCATCAGCCTCGACGCGCACAACGTGCTGTACCTGTTCGGCGCGCCCGGCCAGGAACGGTTCTGGTTCCTGTGGGACCGGCTGTTCTCCGGCACCCTCGGGGCGGTCGTGCTCGTCGACACCCGGCGCATCGACGACTCCTGGTACGCCATCGACCGCCTGGAGCACCACGGCACGCCGTTCATCGTCGCCTGCAACGACTTCGGCGGCCCTGAGCATGCGCCCGAGGCGGTCCGCGAGGCCCTGGACCTGGACCCGCGGGTGCCGCTGGTGTCCTGCGACGCCAGGTCCCGCGAGTCCAGCAAGCAGGTGCTGATCACGCTGGTCGAGCATCTGCGGACCCGTTACGCCGCCCCACCCCGACAGGAGTTCGTGTGAGCACCGACGCCCGCGACGTCCAGGACGCCGTACCGCTCGGCGGACCCCGCTTCCAGACCGAACCGGCCCTGCTGTACCGGCAGATGAGGCGCGAGCACGGCGCCGTCACACCGGTGGTGCTGGACGGCGGCGTACCGGCCTGGCTGGTGCTCGGCTACCGCGAGCTGCACCAGGTGACCGGCGACCCGGTGCTGTTCAGCCGGGACTCGGACCTGTGGAACCAGTGGGAGAACATCCCCGACGACTGGCCGCTGCTGCCGATGATCGGCCGCAAGCAGCCGTCGATCCTGTACACGGTCGGGGAGCGGCACCGCGAGCGCGCCGCGATGATCAGCGACGCGCTGGAGGCCGTCGACCCGCACCTGCTGCGGGCCCACGCCGAGCGGTTCGCCGACGAACTCGTCGACCGGCTGTGCGCGAAGGGCGAGGCCGACCTCGTCGGCGACTACGCCATGCTGCTGCCGGTGCGGGTGCTGGCCCGCCTGTACGGCTTCTCCGACGAGCAGGGCCCGGCGCTGGTCACCGCGCTCAACGACATGATCGACGGCAGGGAGCGGGCCCTGGCGGGCCAGACGCACCTCGGCACGTCGATGGCGACGCTGCTGGCCGAACGGAAGGCGGCGCCCGCCGACGACGTCGCCTCCCGGATGCTGGCCGACGACAGCGGCTTCAGCGAGGAGGAGATCGCCCAGGACCTGATGGTCATGATGGCGGCGGGTCACCAGCCGACGGCGGACTGGATCGGCAACTCACTGCGGCTGATGCTGACCGACGACCGCTTCGCCGCCTCCCTCTTCGGCGGCCGCAACAGTGTCGCCGAGGCCATGAACGAGGTGCTGTGGGAGGACACGCCCACGCAGAACGTGGCCGGCCGCTGGGCCGCGCGGGACACGCAGCTCGGCGGGCGCCGCATCCGCGCCGGCGACCTGGTGCTGCTCGGGCTGCAGGGCGCCAACTCGGACCCGCAGGTGCGCACCGACGGCTCCGCGCTCACCGGCGGCAACAACGCGCACTTCTCCTTCGGCCACGGAGAGCACCGCTGCCCGTTCCCCGCGCAGGAGGTCGCCGAGGTCATCGCGCGCACCGGCATCGAGGTCGTGCTCGACCGGCTGCCGGACATCGACCTGGCGGTGCCCGCCGGGTCCCTCACCCGTCGCCCCTCGCCCTGGCTGCGGGGGCTGACCGAGTTGCCCGTGCGGTTCACCCCGACCACTGCCCTGGGAGGCACGTCAGCATGACGACCGGTACCGAAGAAGCCCGGATCCCGCTGGACCCGTTCGTCACCGACCTGGACGGCGAGGGCGCGCGGCTGCGCGCGGCCGGGCCGCTGGCCGCCGTGGAACTGCCGGGCGGCGTGCCGGTCTGGGCGGTCACGCACCACGCGGAGGCCAAGGCGCTCCTGACGGACCCCCGGCTGGTCAAGGACATCGAGGTGTGGGGTGCCTGGCGGCGCGGCGAGATCCCCGCCGACTGGCCGCTGATCGGACTGGCCAACCCGGGCCGCTCGATGCTCACCGTGGACGGGGCCGAGCACCGCCGGCTGCGCACCCTGGTGGCGCAGGCGCTCACGGCACGCCGGGTGGAGCACATGCGGGGGCGGATCACCGAGCTGACCGACCGGCTGCTCGACGAACTGCCCGCGGACGGCGTCGTCGACCTCAAGGCGGCCTTCGCCTACCCGCTGCCCATGTACGTCATCGCCGACCTGATGGGCATCGACGAGGCGCGGCTGCCCCGCCTGAAGGTGCTGTTCGAGAAGTTCTTCTCGACGCAGACGCCGCCCGAGGAGGTCGTGGCGACCCTCACCGAACTGGCCTCGGTCATGGGGGAGACGGTCGCCGCGAAGCGCGCGGCGCCCGGTGACGACCTGACGAGCGCGCTGATCCAGGCGTCCGAGAACGGCGACCACCTCACCGACGCGGAGATCGTCTCCACCCTCCAGCTCATGGTGGCGGCCGGGCACGAGACGACGATCTCGCTGATCGTCAACGCCGTGGTGAACCTGTCCGCCCATCCCGAGCAGCGGGACCTGGTGCTCTCCGGGAAGGCCGACTGGTCCGCCGTGATCGAGGAGACGCTGCGCTTCTCGACGCCGACGTCGCACGTCCTGATCCGGTTCGCCACCGAGGACGTGCCGGTGGGCGAGAAGGTGATACCCGCCGGGGACGCGCTGATCGTGTCGTACGGCGCGCTGGGCCGTGACGAGCGGGCGCACGGTCCGACGGCGGGCTCCTTCGACGTCACGCGCACCTCCGGGAACCGGCACATCTCCTTCGGCCACGGCCCGCACGTGTGCCCGGGCGCCGCCCTGTCGCGGATGGAGGCCGGCGTGGCCCTCCCGGCGCTCTACGCCCGCTTCCCGCGCCTGGACCTGGCGGTGCCGGTCGCCGAGCTGCGCAACAAGCCGGTGGTCACGCAGAACGACCTGTTCGAGCTGCCGGTCAGGCTGGCCTGACGGCGACCGGCTTCGGCCGGGTCTCCCACCCGCGGGGCGTTTGCTTCCCTCCCCGCGGGTAACTCCGGCATTTCGGACGCCGACCCCCGGGAGTCGCCATGTGGAAGCGCAAGGGCAGAAAGGGCCGTCGGACCGCCGAGCCGGTCCCCGTGGAACTGTGCGACCTGTGCGCCAGGGTCTTCCCCGAGAACGAGTCCGTGACCGGCTACGTGCCGGACTCCTCCGCGGCGCACGCCGTCAACGAGCACGTCGACGGGCTCCGGCTCATCACCACGTGCTCGGACGAACACTTCGACGTGATCAAGGAAGGGTACGCGCAGCGGCCCTTCGTGGACGAGGAACTGTGGGCGGCGAAGCTGACCCGCGTCCTGACCGCCGGGCCGCAGGCCCTCTCCATGGAGCAGCTCGGCTGCCGGACGGGCCTCCAGGAGTCCCAGATACGCGCCGGCATCGCCTGGCACAACGAGCGTATGCGGGAGGCCCAGCAGCGCTCCGATCCCTGAGGCCGGGACCACCGGCCGCTCCCCCGTCCGGCGAGCCCTTGCGGGGCCGCCGGACGGGCCGTCCGGGTGCACCGACGTTTGCCCGGGCGGCGGCCGGGTCACTCAGTTCCCCGTCGCGAGCCATCGAAGGACGCCCGAGGAGCACCCGTGAACCGGTTGTGGCGGCCGTTCCACCGTGCGTGGGACTGGCTGGCCGCGTCCGCCCTCGTCCGGCGCGGCCGGGACCTGGAGCTGATGCACCGGGCCATGGGCTTCGCCACGCTCGCCCTGGTCACTCTGGCGCCGCTGCTGATCGTGGTGGCCGCGGCCGATCCGCTGGGCCGCGGGGGCTTCGCCTCGTGGCTGGCCGACGGGATGGGCCTGTCCGGGCGGTCGGCGCGCGTGCTGACCGACATCATCAGCCCACCGACCAAGGTCGTCGGCACGACCAGCGTCTGGGGTGGAATCCTGCTCGGCGTGTTCGGCGTGTCCTTCGCGGCGAGCGTGCAGAACGGCTACGAGCGCATCTGGGAACTGCCCTCCGGGCCGTGGCACCGCATCTGGCGCCAGATGACCTGGGTGATCCTGCTGACCGCCTACCTCTACCAGGAGGTGCAGACGCGGACCGCGCTGCACGGGTCGGCACGGATCGCGCTGTCGACCGCGAGCGGCATCCTGTTCTTCTGGTGGGGTCAGCACTTCCTGCTCGGCGGCCAGGTCCGCTGGCGCGACCTGCTGCCGGGCGCGCTCGCCACGATGGTGGGCCTGATCGGGCTGCGCGGCTTCTCGTACCTCTTCTTCACGCCGCTCATCCTCGACAACGCCTTCAGCTACGGCGCGGTCGGCATCGTGCTGGTGGTGGAGTCCTGGCTGATCGGGGTCGGGTTCGTCGTCTTCGGCGGCGCGATGGTCGGGCACTGGTTCTGCGAGCACCATTGGTGGGCGCGGAACATCGACCGCAGACCGGACTGATACCGCGACGGCGCCCTCCGCCCGGGCCCGGACGGCCGGCCCGGCCCGGGTCAGCCGGCGCGCCGGCGCAGGCCGCCCGCGAGGGCCGCGGCGGCCACCGCGGCTCCGCGGGCGCCGAAGGCCCGCGCCGCGGCCCGGCCCATGCCGCCGGTCGCGCCGGTGACGACCTCGGTGCCCTTCGTCCCGCGGTGGCGCGCGCCGCTCACTTCTTGCCCCGGCCGGGGAGACGCTCGGCGTACTCGGTGAGCTTCTGACGTACGCCCTTGGTGGCGATGCCGGTGGCCTCCGGGTCGTGCAGCGCGGCCTTGACGGCCTTCTTGCCCTGGTCCTTCATGATGTGCGGCGGGATCGGCGCGATCTCCGCGTCCACCTTGAACTCCAGGACCACGGGCCGGCCCGCGCCGAGCGCCTCCTCCCAGGCGGCGCCGACCTTCTTGGGGTCGTCGCAGACGATGCCCTTGAGGCCGAGGAGTTCGGCGTAGGCGGCGTAGGGCACGTCGGGGATGACCTGGGACCCGGGGTACTTGGGGTCGCCGGACATGGCCCGCTGCTCCCAGGTCACCTGGTTCAGGTCCTGGTTGTTGAAGATGCAGAAGACGAACGGGGCCGAGCCGGACAGGCGGTCCAGGTACCGCTTGACGGTGATCATCTCGTTCATGCCGTTCATCTGGAACGCGCCGTCCCCGACGAAGGCGATCACCGGCCGGTCCGGGTAGGCGAACCGCGCCGCGATGGCGTACGGCGTACCCGGGCCCATGGTGGCGAGGGTGCCGGAGAGCGAGGCCCGCATGCCGTCGCGGAGCTTGAGGTGGCGGGCCCACCAGTTGGTGCCCGATCCGGAGTCGGCCGTCAGGATGACGTCGTCCGGCAGCCGCGGCGACAGTTCGGCGGCGACGGCCTGGGGGTTGATGGTCTTGCCGAAGTGCTCGCCCGCCCAGCGGTCGCACAGGTCGTGCCACTCCCGGACGTCCTTCTCGATCTTCTCCCGCCAGCCGCGGTCCTCCTTGCGCCGGAGCATCGGGACGAGGGCGCGCAGGGTCTCCCTGGCGTCGCCGACGACGTGGGCGTCCATCGGGTAGCGGATGCCGATCATGGGGCCGTCGATGTCGATCTCGACGCCGCGCGCCTGGCCCTCCTCCGGCAGCCACTCCGAGTAGGGGAAGCTGCTGCCGACCATGAGCAGGGTGTCGCACCCCTTGATCATGTTGTCGCTGGCCTTGCTGCCCAGCAGACCGATGGGCCCGGTGACGTACGGCAGGTCGTCGGGCAGAACCTCGCGGCCGAGCAGCGCCTTGGCGACGCCCGCGCCGAGCAGTTCGGCGACCTCGATCACCTCGGCCTCCGCGTCGGCGGCGCCCTGGCCGATCAGCATGGCGACCTTCTTGCCCGCGTTGAGCACGTCGGCGGCCTTGCGCAGCTCGTCGAGGTCGGGCAGCACCCGGGGCCGGCTCCAGCCCACGCTGGAGAAGACGGAGCCGTGCTCCCTGGGCGGGGACGGCTGGGCCTCCTCCTCCTGGATGTCGTTGGGGATGATGATGGTGGCGACGCCCCGGCTGGTCAGCGCGGTCTTGAAGGCCCGGTCGACGACGTGCCGGGCCTGGCCCGGGTGCACGATCATCTGGCAGTACTCGGACACGTCCGCGAAGAGCTGGTCGAGGGCGATCTCCTGCTGGTAGTGGCTGCCGAGCGACAGCCGCTTCTGCTGTCCGACCACCGCCACCACGGGCTGGTGGTCGAGCTTGGCGTCGTACAGCCCGTTGAGCAGGTGCACCGCGCCGGGGCCGGACGTGGCGACGCAACAGCCCACCTCGCCGGTGAACTTGGCGTGGCCGCAGGCCATGAACGCGGCCGTCTCCTCGTGCCGGGCCTGGATGAACTCCGGTTTCCCCTCCGCCCGGTCGAACGCGCCGAGCAGACCGTTGATGCCGTCACCCGGGTAGCCGTAGACCCGCTGTACGCCCCACTCGGACAGGCGCTGGAGCACGTAGTCGGCGACTCGGGTCATGAGGCTCTCCCAGGCGTGGGGGGACGACGGTCGGCTTGTGGGGTTACCCTCCGGACCGCCCCCAAACCGGCCGTACGTCCCCTTCGGCCGCTCTCGTGCCCGCTACGCCGGGGGTGGCGCGGTGCTCGCCCGGGTCACCAGCCGCGTCGGCACCAGGGTCGTGCCCCGGTGCGGGCCGGCCTCGCGCATCGTGCGCAGGACGGCCTGGACGCACAGCCGGCCGACCTCGGCGAAGTCCTGGTGGACGGTGGTCAGCGGGGGCAGGAAGGAACCGGCCTCGGCGATGTCGTCGAAGCCGATGACGCTGACGTCCTCCGGCACGCGCCGTCCGTGTTCGTGCAGGGCGCGCAGCAGGCCGAGGGCCATCTGGTCGTTGGCCGCGAAGACGGCGGTGCACTCCGCGCGGGCGGCGAGTTCCAGGCCGGCCCGGTAGCCGGACTGGGCCGACCAGTCGCCCCGGACGAGCGGCGGCGGGGTGCGGCCGGCCGCGGTCAGGGTGTGGTGCCAGGCGTCGGCGCGGCGCTGGGCGGCGAAGGAGCCCTCGGGGCCGGCCAGGTGCCACACCGTGTCGTGCCCGAGGTCCAGCAGATGCCGTACGGCGGTCCGGGAGCCGCCGGCCTGGTCGGTGTCGACGACCGTGTAGTGGTCGCCCGCGTCGGAGTCGACCACGACGACCTGGACGTGCGGCGGCAGGGTCAGGGAGCCCGCGTCGAGGAGGTGGACCTCCATGATGACGATGACCGCGTCGACGGCCAGCTCCTCCAGCCGGGAGAAGGCTCCGCGCACCTCGTCCTGGGTGGGGACGGCGACCGGCAGCAGCGTCACCGCGTACCCCTCGCTCGCGGCGGAGGTGGCGATGGCCTCCAGGGTGCGCACGTTGCCCGTGGTGGCCAGCGAGAAGGTGATGACGCCGATGGTGCGGAACTCCCCGCGCTTGAGGGCCCGGGCCGCGCTGTTGGGCCGGTAGCCCAACTCCTTCATGGCCGCCAGCACCTGACGCCGGGTCTCCTCCGTCACGCCCGCGTAGCCGTTGGAGACCCGCGAGACGGTCTGCGAGGAGACCCCCGCCAGCCGGGCCACGTCCGCCATCGACGCCGTGGGCGTCCGGCCGCCGCGCCGGCGCCGCGGGCCCGCGTCCCGGGCGTCCGCGACTTCCTCAGCCGTCTCCACTGCCCTCCGCCACCTCTCCGCGCCTGTCGGGCCCCGGCTCCCGAAGGACCCTTGACCGTCGTCCTCGGGGCAGTGTAGACATGCCGCCACCGAATGTTTACGTAAACATAACAGCACTCACCTGCCTCCCCGCGCTCCTCGCGGTGCGTGATGTTTACGTAAACATGACGAGGCTCCAGGACGCTTCGGGACGTGACGAGCGAGGAACGACATGACGACGCTGCAACCGCCGGCCGCCGCCGAGCCGCGGCCTGCCCCGCCCCCGGTGCGGCGGGACCGCCGTTCCTGGACCGGGTGGGGCTTCCTCGCTCCCTTCGTGGCCGTCTTCGCCCTGGTCTTCCTCGCGCCGATCGCCTACTCGCTCTACCTCAGCCTCTTCCGCGACCGGCTCATCGGCGGAACCACCTTCGTCGGCCTCGACAACTACGGCGAGGCGCTGAGCGACGACCGGTTCTGGGCCTCGCTCGGCCGGGTCTCGCTCTTCCTCGCCGTGCAGGTCCCGGTCATGCTCGGCATCGCGCTCCTGGTGGCCCTGGCGCTGGACAGCGGACGCCTGTACGGCCGGGACTTCTTCCGCATCTCCGTCTTCCTGCCGTACGCCGTGCCCGCCGTGGTGGCCACCTTGATGTGGGGCTTCATGTACGGCACCCGCTTCGGTCTGGTCGGCGACATCAGCAGTGCGCTGGGCGTCTCGCTGCCCGACCCGCTCTCCCCCGACCTGGTGCTGGCGTCCATCGGCAACATCGTGACCTGGGAGTTCACCGGCTACAACATGCTGATCTTCTACGCGGCGCTGCGGGTCGTCCCGCACTCGCTGTACGAGGCGGCCCAGATCGACGGCGCAGGACAGATCCGCGTGATCACCGCGATCAAGCTCCCGGCCATCCGCGGGGCCCTGGTGATCGCCACGATCTTCTCGGTCATCGGCAGCTTCCAGCTCTTCAACGAGCCCAGCATCCTGCAGCCCCTGGCGCGCAACGCCATCACCACGGACTACACGCCGAACTCCTACACGTACGCGCTGTCCTTCAACGGCCGGCAGCAGAACTACTCCGCGACGGTCGCCGTCGTCATGGGCCTGATCACCATGGCCGTCGCCTACGTCGTGCAGCTGCGCGGCATGCGCAAGGGAGCGTGAAGCAGCGATGACCAGCCCGGCCGCCACCACCGCCCCGGACCCGTCCGCCCCCGCGCCCTCTCGCACCCCGGGGCCCTCGCCCCGGCTGCGCGCGTCCCGGCGCCGGCACTCCGCCGACCGGCCCCGGCGCAGCGTGCCGCTGACCCTGCTCACCTCGCTGGTGCTGCTGTACAGCCTGGTGCCGCTGGTCTGGCTGGCCTTCAGCGCCACCAAGACGCAGGAGGGGCTGTCCCGTTCCTTCGGCCTCTGGTTCGACGGCGACTTCGCGCTGTGGGACAACATCGGCGAGACGTTCACCTACGACGGCGGCGTCTTCACCCGCTGGCTGCTGAACACCCTGCTGTACGTGGGGCTCGGCGCGGGCGGCGCGACCTTCCTCGCCGTGCTCGGCGGCTACGCGCTCGCCAAGTTCCGCTTCCCCGGCCGGCGTGCCGTCTTCGCCGTCGTCATCGGCGCGGTGGCCGTGCCGGGGACGGCGCTGGCGGTGCCGACCTTCCTGATGTTCAGCGAGATGGGGCTCACCGACACGCCCTGGGCGGTGATCGTCCCGTCCCTGATCTCGCCGTTCGGCCTCTATCTGATGTGGGTGTTCGCCACCGAGGCGATCCCGGCCGAGCTGATGGAGGCCGCCCGTATCGACGGGGCGGGCGAGGTCCGCACCTTCTTCCGGGTGGCCCTGCCGCTGCTGGCACCCGGCATCGTCACCGTCCTGCTGTTCACCATGGTGGCGACCTGGAACAACTACTTCCTGCCGCTGGTCATGCTCAAGGACCCCGACTGGTATCCGCTGACCCTGGGGCTCAACAGCTGGAACCAGCAGGCCGCGACCGCGGGCGGCGAGCCCGTGTTCCACCTCGTCGTCACCGGGTCGCTGATCACCGTCCTGCCGCTGATCGCCGCGTTCCTGCTGCTCCAGAAGTACTGGCAGTCGGGGCTCGCCGCCGGAAGCGTCAAGGAGTAGCCCCGCCCGCTCCGCCCATCGCCAACGTCCTCGTCAGCCCGCAACGGTGCCGGTTCCGGCCACGAAGAAGTGGAAGCACGCCCATGCCCACACACCTGTCCACGCACGCGCGCCGCCTCCTGCGCGGCACGGCCCTCGTCTGCGCCCTCGCCCTGGGGGCGAGCGCCTGCGGCGACTCCGACGACGCGGGGTCGAGCGGGAAGGCGGTCTCCGAGGCGGACGTCCAGGCGGCCCTGAAGGAGGGCGGCACGATCACGGTCTGGGCGTGGGAACCCACGCTGAAGCAGGTCGCCGCCGGCTTCGAGAAGGCGCACCCGGGCGTCAAGGTGAACCTCGTCAACGCCGGTACCAACAAGGACCAGTACACGGCCCTGCAGAACGCCGTCTCGGCGAAGAAGGGCGTCCCGGACGTCGCCCAGGTCGAGTACTACGCGATGGGCCAGTTCGCCCTGACCGAGCAGCTCACCGACCTCGAGTCCTTCGGCGCCGACAAGCTCTCCGCCACGTTCTCCCCCGGCCCGTGGAACGGCGTGAAGGCCGGGTCGGACGGCATCTACGGGCTGCCGATGGACTCCGGACCGATGGCGCTCTTCTACAACAAGAAGGTCTTCGACAAGTACGGCATCGAGGTGCCCACCACCTGGGCCGAGTACCTGGACGCCGCCCGCGACCTGCACAAGGCCGACCCGAAGGCGTACATCACCGCCGACAACGGCGACGCCGGATTCGCCACCAGCATGCTGTGGCAGGCCGGTTCGCGGCCCTACACGGTCGACGGCACCAAGGTGCGGATCGACTTCTCCGACCAGGGTGCCAGGACGTTCACCGGCACCTGGCAGCAGCTCATCGACGAGAAGCTGCTCGCCTCCGCGCCCGCCTGGACCGACGAGTGGTACAAGGGCCTCGCCGACGGCAGCATAGCGACGCTGGCGACCGGGGCCTGGATGCCCGCCAACCTGGAGTCCGGCGCTAAGGCGGCCTCCGGTGACTGGCGCGTCGCCCCGATGCCGCAGTGGACCGCGGGCGGCAAGGTCAGCGCGGAGAACGGCGGCAGCGCGCTCGCGCTCCCGGAGCTGGGCGGGAACGAGGCGCTGGCGTACGCCTTCGTCGAGTACGCGAACACCGGGGACGGCGTGCGGACCCGGCTGGAGAACGGCGCCTTCCCGGCGACCACGGCGGATCTGCGGTCCACGGAGTTCCAGGACACCGCCTTCCCGTACTTCGGCGGCCAGAAGGCCAACAAGATCTTCGCCGAGTCCGCCGCCGAGGTCCCCGACGACTGGTCGTACCTGCCCTACCAGGTCTACGCGAACTCGGTCTTCAACGACACCGTCGGCAAGGCCTACGTCTCCGGCACCACACTGGCCGAGGGCTTCGAGTCCTGGCAGGAGGCCTCGGTCGAGTACGGCGAGGAGCAGGGCTTCACCGTCGAGAAGTAGCGCACGCCCCCACCGGAAGGACCGCCATGATCTCCACCCTCCACTCCCGCGCGCACCGCGGGACGGACGGTGCGCCCGCCCCCCGCCTCGCCTACGGCGCCGACTACAACCCCGAGCAGTGGCCCCGGGAGGTGTGGGAGGAGGACGTACGGCTGATGCGCGAGGCCGGCGTGAACATCGTGTCGCTCGGCATCTTCTCCTGGGCCCGCATCCAGCCGGGCCCGGACACCTGGGACTTCGCCTGGCTCGACGAGGTGATGGACCTGCTGCACGAGTACGGCGTCGGCGTCGACCTGGCGACCGCGACCGCCTCCCCGCCGCCCTGGCTGACCACCGCGCACCCCGAGATACTCCCGGTCACCGAGCGGGGCGAGACGCTGTGGCCGGGAGCGCGCCAGCACTGGCGCCCGACCTCGCCGGTCTTCCGCGAGCACGCCCTGCGCCTGGTGCGCGAACTCGCCACCCGCTACGCCGGGCACCCGGCGCTGGTCGCCTGGCACGTCAACAACGAGCTGGGCTGCCACAACGTCTACGACTACTCCGACGACGCGGCCCGTGCGTTCCGGGACTGGCTGCGCGCCCGGTACGGCACGACGGACGCGCTCAACCACGCCTGGGGCACGGCGTTCTGGTCGCAGCGCTACGGCGACTGGGCGGAGGTGCTGCCGCCGCGGCTGGCGGCCTCGCACCCGAATCCGACCCAGCAGCTGGACTTCAAGAGGTTCTCCTCGGACGCGCTCAAGGACCACCTGCGCGCGGAGCGGGACCTCCTGCGGGAGGTGACCCCCGACGTCCCCGTCACCACCAACTTCATGGTGATGCCCGGCACCAAGGGCATGAACTACGCGGACTGGGCCGCCGAGGTGGACTTCGTCGCCAACGACCACTACGTCGTGCCGCACCCGCAGGCCCGCGACGAGCTGTCGTTCTCGGCGAACCTCACCAGCGGCATCGCGGGCGGCCGTCCGTGGTTCCTGATGGAGCACTCCACCAGTGCCGTGAACTGGCAGCCCGTCAATCAGGCCAAGCGGCCCGGCGACATGGCCCGCGACTCGCTGACGCACGTGGCGCACGGCGCGGACGCGGTCTGCTTCTTCCAGTGGCGCCAGTCGGCGGCCGGCGCCGAGAAGTACCACTCGGCGATGGTCCCGCACGCCGGGGCGGACAGCGACCTGTTCCGTTCGGTCGTCGCGCTCGGCGACACGCTGAAGACCCTCGCGCCGGTCGCCGGCAGCGAGCGGGAGCCGGCCGGGGTCGCCATCCTCTTCGACTGGGAGTCGCGGTGGGCGAGCGAGCAGGACTCGCACCCGACCTCGCTGCTCGACTACCACCAGGAGGCGCTCGACTGGTACTCCGCGCTGCTCGCCCTGGGCGTGCGCGCCGACGTCGTGACCACCGGCGCCGACCTGAGCCGTCACCGGGTGCTGATCGCGCCGGTGCTGCACCTGGTCACGGCGGAGCTGGCCAAGGACCTGACGCGCTACGCCGAGCAGGGCGGGCACCTGGTCACCACGTACTTCTCCGGTGTCGTCGACGAGAACGACCACGTGTGGCTCGGCGGTTACCCGGGCGCCCTGCGCGACCTGCTGGGCATCCGCGTCGAGGAGTTCGGCCCGCTGCCCGCCGGGCAGAGCGTGGAGCTGGACGACGGCGGCACCGGCGGTCTGTGGACCGACCGCATCACCGTCACCGCGCCCGAGGTGGAGGTTCTCGCCCGCTACCGCACGGGTGCGCAGGCGGGCCGCGCGGCGATCACCCGGCGCGGCGCGGGCAGCGGCTCGGCCGCCTACGTCTCCACCCGGCTCGGCGCCGAGGGCCTCGCCGCGCTGCTGCCGAGGCTCCTGGCGCCCGCCGGAGTGACGAGCGAACTGCCCGCCGAGGTGCGGGGCAGGGTCGAGGCCACCGTGCGCCGCGGCCCCGGCGGACGGTTCCTGTTCCTGGTCAACCGGACCGACGACACGGTGACCGTTCCCGGCCCCGCCGGGGAGGTCCTGGTGGGCGCCGCCGACGACGCGGGAGCGGTCGTCCTGCCGGGCCGGGGAGTCGCCGTCCTGCGTACACCCACCGGCTGAGCCGGCCTCCGTGCGGCCCCGGAGCGGCGGGAACCGCTCCGGGGCCGCTTCCGGCGAATGCCGAGCCGTCGCCGACTTCCGCCGCACGCACGGAACATGGCCAAATGGCACGGCAGTACGATGATCGAGAACCCGGCGCAGCGTCACCTCCCGGACCACGGAGCCTGCCATGACGACGGACCCTTCCCAGCCTCCCCCCATCGACACGAGCCGGGCCCATCCCGCGCGTGTCTACGACTGGCTGCTGGGCGGCAAGGACAACTACCCGGCCGACGAGGCGGTGGGCGAGACGCTTCCGCCCCAGGCGCGGGACGCGGCGCGGCAGAACCGCGCCTTCATGAACCGCGCGGTGGCGCACCTCGCAGCGCAGGGCGTCGACCAGTTCCTGGACATCGGCGCGGGCATCCCCACCGAGCCCAACCTGCACCGGATAGTCCAGCGGACGGTGCCGCGGGCCAGGGTCGTCTACGCCGACAACGATCCGATCGTGCTGCGGCACGCTCAGGCGCTGCTGGCCGGCAGCCCCGAGGGCGCCACGGACTACATCCAGGCCGATGTCCGCGAGCCGGCTCAGATCGTGCGGCACGCCCGCGGGGTCCTCGACTTCGACCGGCCGATCGCGCTGTCGCTGATCGCCCTGATGCACTTCGTCCCGGACGACCAGGACGCCCACGGCATCGTGCGCGCACTGGTGGAGACCCTCCCCCCGGGCAGCCACCTGGTCCTGTCGCACGCCTCGATCGACCTCTTCCCGGAGCTGGCGGAGCAGGTGATCGCCCAGTACGCCAAGGGCGGCATCCGGCTCGGCTTCCGCACCCGGGCCGAGGTCGCCCGGTTCTTCGACGGCCTGGACATAGTGCCGCCCGGCCTGGTGACGGCCACCGAGTGGTCCGGCGAGGGCGAGGAGCCGCCCACGCCGGAGGAGAGTGGCATCTACGCGGGCGTCGCGCGCGTTCCCTGACGGGGATGGGAGGGGGCAGGACTCAGCGGCGGCGCCCGCGGGCCGCCCAGCCGCTGCCGATCCCGGCGACGTGCAGGGCGAGCAGGGTGAGGCCGATGAGCATGATGTTGGTGGAGGTGAAGACGTCGTTGGTCGACACCTCCGCCGCGTTGATCAGCCACGCGAGGAGGAACAGAACAGCCGCGACGATGGCCAGCACGGTGCACATCCCTTCGGATTGTCGGCACCGGGGCGGTGCCGTGTCCCGCGTATGCCCCCGAAGGGCCGCGTGACACGACGGACGGTGCCGTGCGCTTCGTACAGTGGAGGGACCGGACCGCGGCGGAGCCGCCCGGTCACCCCCGCGCCCTCCTCCCGGAGCCCTCATGCACGACCCGTCCACCCCGTCCGACGACGGCTCCGGCACCCTGTTCGGCCTCGACGCCCTGGCGGCGCCCGGCCTGCCGCCCGCCGCGCCCGCCGCGCCCGCCGCCGGGCCGATGTTCCGGGACTCCGCCGCCGCCCGCCGGCTGCTGCCGGTGCGGGAGATCCACGCCGAGCCGGCCGCGGCCGCCTCCCCGCGCGGCCGGCAGGTCCTCTCCCGGTTCCCCGACGCCCGCGTGATCGAGGTGGACTCCCACTGGGGCATCCCCGGGCTGCACGGCAACGAGGGCAACGTCGAGCGCTGGGTGCGGGTCAAGGGCGAGACGCTCGTGCTGGGCGAGCGCAAGACACCGGCCACCCGTCCCAACGGCCGCTCCGCGGACTGGATCGCGCCGGGCGGCTCCAACGGCTGCGCGATGGCCTGCGCCTACTGCTACGTGCCGCGGCGCAAGGGCTACGCCAATCCCGTCACCGTCTTCACCAACATCGACCGGATCATCGCCCACCTCGGCCGGCACATCGCCCGGCAGGGGCCCAAGCCCGAACCGAACCAGTGCGACGCCGAAGCCTGGGTCTACGACATCGGCGAGAACGGCGACTGCTCGGTGGACGCGCTGATCTGCGACAACACCGCGGACCTGGTGCACGCCTTCCGGCTGTGGCCGACGGCCAAGGCCTCCTTCGCGACGAAGTTCGTCAATCCCGACCTGCTGGCCCTGGACCCGCGCGGCCGCACCCGTATTCGCTTCTCGCTGATGCCGCCGGACGACTCCCGGCTGCTGGACGTGCGCACCTCCCCGGTCTCCGAGCGGATCGCCGCGGCCGGCGACTTCCTGGACGCCGGCTACGAGGTGCACTTCAACCTCTCCCCCGTGGTGGTGCGGCCGGGCTGGGAGGAGGACTGGGCGGGCCTGCTGCGGCACCTCGACGACGTCCTGCCGGACCGGGTCAAGCGGCAGGCAGCCGCCGAAGTGATCATGCTGACGCACAACCGGGATCTGCACGAGGTGAACCTCGGCTGGCACCCGCGCGCCGAGGAGGTGCTGTGGCGGCCTCAGATCCAGCAGGCCAAGCGCTCCGAGAACGGCGCGGTGAACGTGCGGTACCGCAACGGCGTGAAGGCGGACGCGGTCGCGCGGCTGCGTGCACTGGTGGCCGCTCACGCGCCCTGGCTGCGGATCCGGTACGCGTTCTGAGGACGACCCCGAGGGTCAGGTAAGGCGAACCTAAGATCAGATAATGTTTTGTGTGCAACAACCGCCGGAGGTGCCCCTTCCGGCCGTTCCGCGCACACCCCAGGGAGCCCGGCCTTGCCGCACACGATCGACACGACCGGAGACCGGCCGGACACCGCAGAGGACGGCTGGGTCGAGCTCGGCTCCCGCGCGCAGCTGCGCGAGCTGCTGGGCGAACCCTGGCCCGTCGTCATCGAGAAGGTGCACGACCGGCTCACGGACGACGACCTGGACATCCTGTCCCGCTCGCCCTTCTGCCTCCTGGCGACCTCCGACGCCGGCGGGAACTGCGACGTGTCGCCCCGCGGCGACACCCCCGGTTTCACCCACGTCCTCGACGCCGGCACCCTCGCCCTGCCGGACCGTGCGGGCAACCGGCGCGGGGACAGCTTCCACAACGTCCTGGACAATCCGCACGCCGGACTGCTGTACCTGGTCCCCGGCGGCAAGGAGGTGCTCCGGGTCAACGGCCGCGCCCGCATCCTCACCGACGCGCCCTTCTTCGACGCCATGGCGCGGGACGGAAGACGCCCGGACCTCGCACTGCTCCTGGAGATCGACGAGATCTACCTCCACTGCCCGATGTCGCTGAACCGGGCGGGACTGTGGAAACCACAGATGTGGCAGGCGAGTTGAGACCGCCCGCACCGCCGGCGGGCCGAGGTCGGGCGAGTGCCGGGCGGGTCGTGTGAGCCCCGCCCCTACCAGCACTTTTTAGGTTAGGCTAACCTTCGCTACGTGAGATCAGCTGAAGACGCAGCCGGTACGCCGCGCCTGCGCGGTCATGAGCTGTCGGCGACGGGCGTGACCGTCGCGTACGACGGCGTGGATGTCGTGCACGACGCGGGAGTCAGGCTCAGGCCCGGTGAAGTGACCGTCCTGGTGGGCCCCAACGGCAGTGGGAAGTCGACGCTGTTGCGGACCGTCGCCCGACTGCAGCGGGCCCGCAGCGCCACGCTCAGCCTGGACGGCTCCACCGACGCGATGGCCCTGACGTCCCGTGAGTTCTCGCGGTACGTCGCCCTGCTGACGCAGGGACGGCCGACGCCGGGCGGGCTGACCGTGCGGGACGTCGTCGAGTTCGGCCGCTATCCGTACCGGGGCCGCTGGGGGCGCCCCGATCCGGACGGCCCGGCCGCCGTCGACCGGGCCCTCGCCCTCACCGGCGTCGCCGGCCTCGCCGACCGCGGCGCCGACCACCTCTCGGGCGGGCAGTTGCAGCGGGTGTGGCTCGCGAGCTGCCTCGCCCAGGAGACCGGCGTACTGCTCCTGGACGAACCCACGACCTACCTCGACCTGCGCTACCAGGTCGAACTGCTCGACCTGATCCGCGACCTGGCGGACGACCACGGCATCGCCGTCGGTGTCGTCCTGCACGACCTCGACCAGGCCGCCGCCGTCGCCGACCGGATCACGCTCCTCGAAGCGGGCCGGATCGTCGCCGACGGCCCGCCGGAGGACGTACTGACGCCGGAGCGGCTCACCGCCGTGTACGGCATCCGGATCGACGTCGACACCGACCCCCTCACCGGCCGGCTGCGCACCCGCCCGATCGGCCGCCACCACATACGGAACCCCGAAAGGCTCGGCACCACCTCATGAGACGCCTCCTGCTCACCGCGGCCGCCACCACCGCCGCGGCGCTCACCCTCGCCGCCTGCGGCACCACCGAACCCGCCGCCGACAAGACCGAGAAGAAGGCATCCGAGGCGATCACGCTCAAGGACGGCAAGGGCACCGAGGTGAAGCTCGACGGACCGGCCACCAAGGTCGTCGCCACGGAGTGGAACGTCGTCGAGACCCTCGTCTCGCTCGGAGTCGACCCGGTGGGCGTGGCGGACGTCAAGGGATACCGGACCTGGGACAGCGCCGTTCCGCTCAAGAACGAGCCGAAGGACATCGGCACCCGCGGTGAGCCGAGCATGGACACCGTCGCCTCCCTCGCCCCCGACCTCATCGTCGCCACCACGGACCTCACCCCGGCCGCCGTGAAGCAGCTGCGCGAGGTCGCGCCGGTGATCGAGGTGACCTCCGCCGACGGCACCGGTCAGATCGACCGGATGCTGGGGAACGTCGACCTCATCGCCAAGGCGACCGGCACCACGGACAAGGCCCGGTCGCTGCGCGAGGACTTCGAGACCAAGGTCGCCGAGGGCAAGAAGGCCCTGGCCGACGCCGGCCTGGCGGGCAGGAACCTCGCCTTCGCCGACGGTTACGTCGCCTCCAACCAGGTCTCGATCCGCCCCTACACGGCGACCTCGCTGATCGGTGAGGTCAACGAGGCGGTCGGTCTGAAGAACGCCTGGACGGTGAAGGGCGACGCGGCCTACGGTCTCGGCACCACCGACGTCGAGGGCCTGACCGAGCTGCCCAAGGACACGCAGTTCGCCTACATCGGCAACGACGACGACCCGAGCGCCACCCCCTTCACCGGTGAGCTGGCCAAGAACTCCGTGTGGAAGTCCCTGCCGTTCGTGAAGGCCGGGGACGTGCACCGTCTCGACGACGGCATCTGGATGTTCGGTGGCCCCGGGTCGATGGAGGCGTACATCGACGCCGTCGTCGGCGCCCTGACGAAGTAGCGGGGTCATGGCCGTCACCGCAACCGAACCCACCGCGGCCCGTCCGTCGACGGTCCCCGCCTCCCGGTCGGGCGCGGCCGCGGTGACGGCCGGGATCGTCCTGCTGGTCGCCGTGCTCGCCGTCGTCGACATCACACAGGGCACCGCCGCCGTCGGACCGTCCGAGGTCCTCAAAGCCCTGACCGGGCGGGCCGACCCGGACGACGCGTCCGTCGTCGTCGCCTCGCGGCTTCCCCGGATGACCGCCGGGCTCCTGGTCGGGGCCGTCCTGGGCGCGGCCGGCGCCGTGCTCCAGGCGGTCAGCCGCAACGTGCTCGCCTCCCCCGACACCCTCGCGGTGAACGCCGGTTCCTACCTGGCGCTGGGGCTGGCGGGCGCCACCGGGGTGTCGCTGCCCCTGCTCGCCTCCTCCGGGGTCGCCTTCGTGGGCGGCCTCGCGGCGGCGGCCGTGGTGCTCGGGCTGTCCGGGCTCGGCACGGGCACCATACGGCTGGTGCTGGCGGGCACCGCGCTGATGCTGGGCCTCAACTCCATGACCGAGGGGCTGCTGCTGCTCTTCCCGGAGCAGACGAAGGGCCTCTACGCGTGGAACCAGGGCAGCATCGCCCAGAACGGCTTCGACGGCGTCCTGCAGATGCTGCCGATCGCCCTGATCGCACTGGCCGGGCTGATGCTGACGGCCCGCCGGGTGGACGCGCTGGCCCTCGGCGACGACGCGGCGCGCGGTCTCGGCGTCCCGGTGCGGACCACCCGGGTCACGGTGGTCGTGCTCGCGGCGCTGCTGTCCGCCGCAGCGGTGACGCTCTCCGGGCCCATCGGCTTCGTCGGCCTGTGCGCACCCGCCCTGGTGCGCCCGCTCGGCCGCCGGTTCCGCGGCTTCTCCCGTTCCCGTGCGGCGCTGCCCGCGGCGGCGCTCACCGGTGCGGCGCTGGTGCTCGGTTCGGACGTGCTGCTGCGCTCCCTGGTCCCGGCCGAACGCTCGGTGGCCGTGCCCACGGGCGTCGTCACGAGCCTGGTCGGTGCCGTGTTCCTGGTCGCCATGGCGCTGCGGGTGCGGGACACCTCGGGGGCCGGGGCGCCGGACCGGCTGCGGATCCCGAGCCGGGCGGTGTTCCTGACCACGCTCGCCGTCCTGGTCGTGGTCCTGGTGGGGCTCGTGATCACCGCCGTACTGGTGGGCGACAGCAAGCTGCTGCTCGGGGACGTCGTCAACTGGGCCCAGGGGCGGGCGGGCCGGGCCGTCACCTTCGTGCTCGACACGCGGGTGCCCCGGGTCCTCGCGGCGCTGGGTGCGGGTGCGGCGCTCGCCCTGGCCGGCACCCTCGTGCAGGCCGTGACCCGCAACCCGCTCGCCGAACCCAACGTCCTCGGCGTGAGCGGCGGTGGCGCGCTCGGCGCGGTCGTCCTGGTGACCACCGTGCCGACCGCCGGGACGTGGGGTGTGGCGGGAGCCGCGTTCGCGGGGTCCACGGTCACCGCTGTCCTCGTCTTCGGGCTCGCCGCCCGGGGCGGTTTCCGGCAGAACCGGCTGGTGCTCGTCGGGATCGGCGTGGCCTCCGGGACGGCGGCGCTGATCAGTCTGCTGATCGTGCTCACCGACCCGTTCAACGCGACCAAGGCGCTGACCTGGCTGTCGGGTTCGACCTACGGGCGGACCATGCCGGACGTCGTGCCCGTCGCGCTGGCGCTGGTCGTCGGCATCGGCGTGGCCTTCGCCCGGCGCACCGAGCTGGACCTGGTCTCCCTGGACGAGGACACGCCGCGCCTGCTCGGCATGCGGCTGGCTCCGGGGCGCCTCGGCTTCCTGGTGCTGAGCGTGGTGCTCAGCTCCACCGCGGTGGCCTGCGCCGGCACCGTCGGCTTCGTCGGACTGGTGGCCCCGCACGCGGCACGCGCCCTCGTGGGCCGCCGGCACGTGCGGGTCGTGCCGGTCGCGCTCCTGCTCGGTGCCACGCTGGTGTGCGCCGCCGACCTCCTCGGCCGCACCGTCATCGCCCCGGCCCAGCTCGGCGCGGGCCTCATGACGGCGGTCATCGGCACGCCGTACTTCCTGTACCTGCTGGTACGGAGCCGTCGCTAGCGGCCCCTGGTCGCACCGTGGACTCCGTCGGCCGCCGCGGCCCGGGAAGCCGGCTCCTTCACGATCCGGTTCCCGGCCGCGGCGGCCCGGTGCGTCTGCCCGCGCCCTTGTTAGACGCGGCGTCAAGTTACTGAACCGTAACGAGACAGGCGCTACCCCTGGTAATCCCTGTCCGGTTACGGTCCGGTAGCCCCACAGGAGCAGCGCGACCACGGCCCTGACCCCACACGGCCGCGGACGACCGGATCCGGCCCTTCCCCAGGAGGTTCGCCATGCCCCCACGTCCCCGCATGCTCGCCGCGGCGATCGCCGCCGCGCTCGCCCTCGGCGCCCAGGCCGTCCCGGCTTCCGCGGCCGGTGACCCGGCGGCCACGACCTCCCGCGGCGTCGAGATACCCGCCTTCTACACCCCGCCCGCCGAACTCCCCGGCGCCGACGGCACGCTGGTCCGCAGCGAGCCGCTGCCCCTCGCGCTGAGCCTGCCCGGCATCGACGGGCCCCTTCCGGGGCGGGCGACCCGGCTGATGTACAAGTCCACCGACGCGAACGGCGAGGCGGTCGCCGTGACCGGCGCCTACATCGAACCGGCCGCCAGGTGGCACGGCGACGGACCGCGCCCCCTGGTCGCCGTCGCGCCCGGCACCATGGGGCAGGGCGACCAGTGCGCGGCCTCGATGGCGCTGGAGCACCCGTTGCGTCTCAACGGGCAGACCGTGTCCGTCGGTTACGAGGACCTGTCGGTCTACCGGCTACTGCTGCGCGGCGTCGCCGTCGTCGTCACCGACTACGTGGGCCTCGGCACCACCGACCGGCTGCACACCTACGTCAACCGCGTCGACGGGGCCCACGCGGTGCTGGACGCCGTACGCGCCGCGCGTTCCCTCGACTCGGCGTCCGTCACTTCCGAGTCCCGCGTGGGCCTGTTCGGGTACAGCCAGGGCGGCGGCGCCACGGCGGCCGCGGCCGAGCTCCAGCCCGCCTACGCGCCCGACGTCCGACTGGCCGGCACCTACGCCGGCGCACCGCCCGCCGATCTGACGGAGGTGACGAAGGCGATCGACGGCAGCGACCTGGCGGGGGCGCTGGGCTGGTCGCTCAACGGCTTCCTGCAGACCGAGCCCGCGCTACGGCCCATCGCCGACCGGTACGTCAACGAGGCCGGCGAGGCGGCGCTGAAGGACCTGTCGACCATGTGCGTGGGCGACGCGCTCTTCGGGTACGGCGGCGACAGCAGCACGGACTGGACGAAGACCGGGCAGTCCCTCAGTGACGTCATCCGGGCCGAGCCCGCGCTCCAGGACTTCCTGGCCGAGCAGCGCATCGGCGACCTGAAGCCCGCGGGGCCGGTCCGCGTCGCCACGGGCACCGCCGACGACCTGGTCCCGCACGGCCAGGCCCGCCGGCTGGCCGTCGACTGGTGCGACAAGGGCGCGAAGGTCACGTACGTCCCCGTGCTGCTGCCGGGGGTGGGCAGCGGCCTGCTGAACCACTTCGCCCCGCTGCTCACCGATCAGGGCAACGCCATCTCCTGGCTCACCGACCGGCTCTCCGGCAAACCGGCCGGCTCCAACTGCTGGAGCATGCCGGCCCAGCCCTGAGCCGTACCACGACCGCTGCCCGGGGCACCCGCGCCGCCCCGGGCAGCGGCTCCGGCATGCGCCTGCCCCGTGTTGCGGCACAGAATTCGCTGAGGCGAACCGTGACGGAGCGGCAGGAAGGCAGCGGCGTGGTCGACGCGAAGCCCGACGACGGGTCCGGCCCCCGGAACGGGGCGAAGATGCCGAGCACGGTCGCGCACCTGCCGCGGCAGGTGCGCGAGGAGCTGGCCCGCCGGCTGCGCCGCACCAAGCGGGCCTTTCGCGAGGAGGACGTCCAGGTCGTCGAGGGGCCGCTGCTCAAGCGCGCGGTCGGGGCCTCGGCCCTCGGCAACTGCATGGAGTGGTTCGACTTCGGCGTCTACAGCTATCTGGCCGCCACCATCGGGAAGGTCTTCTTCCCCGGCGCCTCCCCCGCCGCCCAGGTCATCTCCTCGTTCGCCACCTTCGCCGCGGCCTTCGTCGTCCGCCCGCTCGGCGGTCTGGTCTTCGGCCCGCTCGGGGACCGCGTCGGCCGGCAGAAGGTCCTCGCCACCACCATGATCATGATGGCGCTCGGCACCTTCTCCATCGGCCTGATCCCCAGCTACGCCACCATCGGCATCGCCGCCCCGGTCCTGCTGCTGCTCGCCCGGATGGTCCAGGGCTTCTCCACCGGCGGCGAGTACGGCGGCGCCACCACCTTCGTCGCCGAGTACTCACCCGACCGGCGGCGCGGCTTCCTCTCCAGCTGGCTCGACTTCGGCACCTTCGTCGGCTACGCCCTGGGTTCGGCGCTGGTCACCGTCCTGAACCTGTCGCTGACCGACGACCAGATGCTCGCCTGGGGCTGGCGGCTGCCGTTCCTGATCGCCGGACCGCTCGGCGTCATCGGCCTGTACATGCGGCTCAAGCTGGAGGAGTCCCCCGCCTTCCAGCAGCAGCTCGACGAGCACGAGAAGGGGCTTGCCCAGGAGTCGGCGGGCAGCGAGTTCAACACCATCGTGCGCGACCACTGGCGTCCGCTGCTCGTCTGCATGGGCCTGGTGCTGCTCTACAACGTCACCAACTACATGGTCACCGGCTACCTGCCGACGTACCAGACGGAGACGCTGGGCCGCTCCAGCGGTTTCGCGGACGTGCTGGTGCTGATCGGCATGGTGTGGATCGTGCTGCTGATCACGTTCCTCGGCCGGCTCAGCGACCACGTCGGCCGCCGCCCCCTGTACGCCGTCGGCGCCGCGGCGATGATCGTCCTCGCCGTCCCGGCGTTCCTGCTGCTGAGGTCGGACGGCGTCTGGGCGCCGGTCCTCGGGGTGCTGCTGCTGTCCACCCTGCTGGCGTGCTTCGCCGCGCCCAGCGCCGCCACCCTCCCGGCGCTGTTCCCGACCGCCGTGCGCTACGCCGCGATGGCCATCGGCTTCAACTTCGCCGTCGCGGCCTTCGGCGGCACCACGCCGCTGGTCACCGAGGCGCTGGTGAGCCTCACCGGCGACGACCTGATGCCCGCCTACTACCTGATGGTCGCCGGTGCCGTCGGCCTGGCGACCGTGAGGTTCCTGCCCGAGAGCGCGCAGGTACCGCTGAACGGCTCGCAGCCCATGGTCGGCTCCCGGCAGGAGCAGCGCGAGCTCATCACGACCTCGAAGGACCTCTACAGCTTCTCCAAGGACCGCTCGACGACCACCTGAGGCCCCGTCGCGGGCCGTCGTCCGCGCGCGAACGGGAGCGAGGCGCCCGACCCGAGGGCGACCCCGGCGAAGACCAGGGCGCTGCCCGCGGCCTGGGCGAGCCCGTACGATCCCGTGCCGACGAGCGGTGCGGTGCCGACGGCGGCGACCGGGATCAGTCCGGAGAACAGGGTGGCGCGCTCGGCCCCGATCCGTTGCATGCCCATGTACCAGCACACGAAGCCGACGACGGTGACCACCACCGCCTGCCACAGCAGCGCGCCCGCCTCCACCGCGTCCGGCCGGCGCAGCCACCCGGCCCCGTCGGCCAGGACACCCGCCAGGGCCGACTCGGCCGCCGCGACGCCGCACACCACGGCGGACAGCAGCCGCGGGCCCAGGGGCCGCAGCACCGGCACCGCGAGGACGGCGAACCCCACCTCGCCGGCCAGCGCGCACACGGAGAAGGCGATGCCCGCGCCGTCGGTGCGCCCCCAGCCCTGGACCGTGAAGGCCCCCACGGCCACGAACAGCGCCCCGTACAGGACGAGGTGTTGCGGGCGCCGCCCCTCCAGCAGGGGGACGACGACGGCGACCACCACGGGCGCGCAGCCCACGAGGACGCCCGGCACGGCGGGCTCGGCGGTGCGTTCCGCGGCGAGGACGGCGAGGTTGAACCCGACCATTCCCACGGCCGCGAGCAGCGCCAGGCGGACCCAGTGGCCGGGGCCGAGCGCGCGCAGCCGGGTGGCCGCGCCGGGGCCCGCCAGCGGGACGAGCAGCAGGAAGGCAAGGCCGTAGCGCAGGAACTGGCCGCCCGCGTAGGGATAGTCGCCCAGCAGGCTGTTGGCGGTGAAGGAGCCCCCGACGAGGACACAGGCGAGCGCGGCGAGCAGGGCTCCGCGCGAGGTGGTGGTGTTCATGGCCACGACGCTAGGGACCGGGGCGGCTCGCCACCGGGTCCACTTCGGGTGCGCCGTCGGGGACCAATCGCGCCGGACGCCATTCACCCGCCCGTCACGGATCCTCCATCACGTGCATGTTCCCTCCATCGCGGGTAGTCGGAGAGTCCCGATGCCAACACATCGGTACAGCACGGGATTTGACGGTAATGAACCGACATGGGAAGGGACTTCCAGTGCGCACCAGCAAAGTGGCCATCGCAGTGGCGACCGCGAGCGTCTGTGTTTCCTTACTGGCCGGCTGCGGCGGCGATTCGGAGGACGAGGGCAAGCCGTTCGAGGGGCAGAGCGCCGACGACATCGCCGCAAAGGCCGTCGAGGCCACCCGGCAGGCGAAGTCCGTGCACGTGAAGGGCGACACCCGCACGGAGGACGGCAGCACCGTCACCGTCGACGTCTCGGTCGACCAGGAGAAGAACTGCCAGGGCACCATCGGCGCCGGCGAGACCCGGGCGGACGTGCGGCACACCGACGCGACCCTCTATCTGCGGGGCGACGAGCAGTACTGGCAGACGGCCCTCAAGCAGCAGCCGGACGCGGCGCGGAAGATGGCGCCCAAGCTCACGGACAAGTGGGTGAAGATGCCGGCGAACGACGCCACGACCTCCGGGATCTGCGACAAGCAGGGCTTCATCGCCGCCATGGACGAGGACGAGTCGGAGCGCAAGGGCATGAAGCGCGGCTCCACGACGGACGTGAACGGCGAGGAGGCCCTGGCGCTGACCAAGGACGCCGCGGGGGGCGAGAAGCTCACGCTCTACGTCGCGACGGAGGGCGAGCCGTACATCCTCAAGACCACGACCGAGGGTGGCGAGAACCCCGGCAGCGTCACGTTCAGCGAGTACGGCGAGACGGTGGATCCCGGGCAGCCGCCGGCCGGCGAGACGGTCGACATGAAGGAACTGGCGGGCGAGCAGCAGACCTGACCCCACCGCGTCTCCCGCCGCCGGCCCTAAGGGGTCCCGTCCCCCGCCTCCCCGCGCTCCCGGTCCGAATCCGGCCACACGTAGGGCAGGTCGTCGGGGACTCCGGGGAACAGCTCGGCGTACACCTCGGGTTGCTTGCGGACCAGGGCCGAGCGGTGGCTGCGGTGGAAGGCCTCGTCGCCGAGCCAGGGCGGCAGTTCCCCGGCGGCGGCCAGCTCCGGCTGGTCCCGCACCGGTTCCCCGGGGCGGATCTCGGCGAGCCCCGCGACGAGTGAGGCCGCGCAGCTGTCCTGGTGACCCTGCTCGCGCCAGACCCGGCAGACGTCCAGGCCGTAGCGGACCAGGGCCTCCTCGTAGCCCGTCCACATCCGCACCGCCGGGTGCCTGCGCCAGCCGTAGCCGGGCACGGTGAGTCCGCGCAGCACCTGAAGTGCCTCCACGCGCTGTTTGCCGAGGCGGCGTCGGTCCAGGACCAGGGCCGAGTCCCGGAAGCCGGGGTGGGGGAGGAAGGTCTGCATCGGGGTGACACTCCGTTCAGCCGGGGAACCGGCCGCGGGCCCGCAGGCGCCCGCGGCGTTCGGCGTGGGCGAGGTCCTCGCGCCACCGGCGGCAGGCCTCGGCCCGCTTGAGGGCGGCGGCGACGAGAGCGGGCCGTGCCGCGCGCCACGTCGGCCGCTGCCGGTCCCCGGGTGACCGCGCGGCGCCGCAGCCGCAGCCGCAGGGAAGGCGTCCCCGGCGGGGCCGGGGGTCCGGGCTCATCGGGGCTCCTCCACGTCGAGGGCGTCGAGGGCCTCGACGCGGCGGGGCACCGGCGTCGGTGCGCGCCGGGCGCCGAGCCGGGCGGCGAGCACGCGGACGAGCCCGTCGGCCGCGACGGCCGCGCGGCGCCGGCGGGGCACCACCGCGCGGTGGTGCAGGACCGCGTATCCGCCGTCCGCGACGGTGTCGAGGATGTTCCGGTAGAGCAGGAAGGCGGCGCGGACGCAGGGCCGTGCGACGGGGTCGAGCATGGCGAGTCCGGGCTCGGCCTCGCGGTAGACGCCCCGGGTGAGGTCCTCGGCGGCCCGCAGCGCGGCGGTGATGCGCGCGTCGCGGCGGCCGGTGCGCCTGCTCCACAGCAGCAGGTCCCGGTGGACGCCGTGCGCGGCGAGCAGGTCGGCGGGGAGGTAGATCCGGCCGCGGTCCAGGTCCTCGCCGACGTCCCGCAGGAAGTTGGTCAGCTGGAAGGCGACCCCCAGGGCGGCCGCGTGCGGGGCGGCCAGGGCGCGGGCGGTCACGGTGCCGAGCACCGGGAGCATCTGGAGGCCGATGACGGCGGCCGAGCCGTGCATGTAGGTGCGCAGGTCGGCGTAGGTGGCGTAGTCGGTGACCGTGAGGTCGGCGCGCATGGAGGCCATGAAGTCGGTGAAGTGCGCCGGTTCGATGGCGTACCGGGCGGCCGTGTCGGCCAGGGCGACGACCACGGGCTCGTCGGCCGGCCGGCCGCCGGTGAGCGCCCGCCGCAGGAGCCGGTCGAGGCGGGCGAGGGCGGCCGCGCGTTCGGCGGGCGTGGCGGCGGACCCCGTGTCGTCGACGATGTCGTCGGCCCACCGCGCGAACCCGTACAGGGCGTGCACGGCCGGCCTGCGGCCGGCGGGCAGGAGGCGGGTGGCCAGGAAGTAGGTGCGCCCGTGGCGGGCGTTGAGGAGCCGGCACCGGGCGTAGGCGGCCCGCAGGTCCGGATCGGTGATGCCGGCGGCGTCCAGTTCGCGCCCGGTCATCGCCGTCCGCCCCTCGCCGCCCCGGTGCGGGCCGGTGCGCCGGTGACGCGGGCGGCGGCCGGTTTCCCGGAGACCAGGACGGTCGGCACGCCGACGCCGGGGATGGTTCCGCAGCCCGCGAGGACCTCGTTGGCGGTGCCGCGCACCAGGTCGCGGGGGCGGAAGGGGCCGGTCCGGGCGAAGGTGCGGGCGACCGAGAGCGGGGTGCGGGCGGCATGCCCCTGTGCGGTCCGGTCGGCGGGTGTCACCAGGCACTCATGGGTCCCGACGAGCACGACGTGGCCGGTGCGCCCGGTCAGCGTCCGCGTCATCGCGCGACCCGGACCGCGGGCGGTCCGTCCGGCCGGTGGTTGCCGTTCTCGGCCGTGCAGGGGCGCATCGCGGATCCTCTCGTGTGGTCGGGCGTCATGCCTTCCCCCCTTCGCCTCCGGCGCGACGCCCCCGGGGCCGGTTCTGTCCGGCAGTCACCCGCCCGGTGGTATCGCCCGCCGGGCGGGTACCCGGACCACGGAGTTCAGCGTGCCGTTCACGCCCACGGACGGCACCGGGCGGAATACTCCGCCGGACCGGAGCGAACCGGCGGGGCGGACGGACGGGTAGGAGGCGGCGTGCTCGACGCGGACATCGTGGTCGTCGGTGCCGGGGCGGCGGGTCTCTCCCTGGCTCACCGGCTCCCCGCACCGGCGCCGCACGCGGTGGCGCCCTCCGTCGTCCTGGTCGACCCGCCGCCTGGACCGCTGCGGCCCCCGCGCCGCACCTGGTGCTTCTGGGAGGCCGGGCCCGGGCGCTTCGACCGGGCGACGACGGCGACGTGGGAGTGGCTGCGGGTGCACGGCCGGGACGGTGCGGTCGTCCGGCGGCACATCGCGCCCGCCCGCTACAAGATGATCCGCTCCGACGACTTCGAGGCGCTGGTGGAGCGGGATCTGAAGGGCCGTCCGGGGCTGCGGCGCGTCGAGGCCACCGTCGACGGGGTGACCGGCCTGCCGGACGGCACCGTGCGGGTGGGGGCCACGGACGCGACGGGCTCCCCGACGGACCTGAGGGCCCGCTGGGTCTTCGACTCGCGCCCGCCCGACCGGTTGCCGGCCGCCCGCACCCGTCTGCTCCAGCACTTCCGCGGCTGGTTCGTGCGTACCGAGCGGCCGGTCTTCGACCCGGAGGTGGTCGACCTGATGGACTTCCGCACCGCGCAGCCGCGGCGGGGCCTGTCGTTCGGCTACGTGCTGCCGACGGGGCGGCACACCGCGCTGGTCGAGTACACCGAGTTCGGCCCGGCGCCCCTGTCGGCCGAGGCGTACGACCGCCTCCTGGAGGACTACACGCGCCGCGTGCTGCGCACCGGTGCTTTGGAGGTCCTGTCCACCGAACAGGGCGTCATCCCGATGACCGACGCCGTCTTCGAGCGGCGGGCCGCGGGCAGCGACCGCGTCTTCCGGATCGGCGTGGCGGGCGGGGCGACGCGGGCGTCCACCGGCTACACCTTCGCGGCCGTGCAGCGGCAGTCCGAGGCCGTCGCGCGTGCGGTGCGCGCCGGCCGCCGCCCGGTGCCGCCGCCCCCGCATCCGGCCCGCGCCCGGCTGATGGACGCGGTGCTGCTGCGCGCCCTTGACACCGGCCGGGTGGATGGACCCGACCTCTTCTTCCGGTTGTTCGACCGTGTGCCCGCCGCGCGGCTGCTGCGTTTCCTCGACGGCCGCTCGGCGCTGTCCGAGGACCTCGCGCTCGGCCTGCGCGTCCCCGTCCTGCCGATGCTGCGTACGGCGGCCGAACTGCCGTGGCTGCGGCGCCGGCACCTGCCCGTCCGCTGAACCGCCGTCCACCGAGCACCGACCGTCCGGGAGCCCTCGATGCCCTTGCTGCGCGACGCCGCGCTGACCGACGCCTTCGACCGCGGGGCGGGCCACTACGACCGCCTCGTCGCGCTGAACCCCGGCTATCACTCCCAGTTGCGCCGCTCCGCCGGCCGGCTGGGCCTCGCCGAGGGCGGCGCCGGAAGCCGGGTGCTCGACCTCGGCTGCGGCACGGGAGCCTCGACCGCCGCCCTGGCCGCGGCCTTCCCCGCCGCCGAGATCGTCGGGGTGGACGCCTCGGCCGGCATGCTGGAGCGGGCTCGCGCCAAGCACTGGCCGGAACGGGTGCGCTTCGTGCACGCGACGGCCGAGGATCTGGAGCGGACCGAGGCACACGGCTCCTTCGACGCGGTCCTCGCCGCCTACCTCTTCCGCAACCTGACCGACCCCGACAGCGTCCTGCGCACGGTGCACGGGCTGCTCGCCCCCGCGGGCCGGCTGGCGGTGCACGAGTACGCGCTCGGCGGCCGCCGCGCCGACCGGCTGATGTGGGACGCGGTGTGCCGGGGGGTCATCCTGCCGCTGGGGACTGCGACGGGCGACCGGGACCTGTACCGGCACCTGTGGCGCAGCGTCGCGGCGTTCGACACGGCTCCGGCGTTCGCGGCGCGGCTGGGGCGGGCCGGGTTCGCGGGGGTCCGTGTCCTGCCGCTGCCGGGCTGGCAGACGGGCCTCACCCACACCTTCGTTTGCCGGCGCGCCGACGCGAAGGCCGACGGGGCGGCGCCGAAGACGGAGAGGGAGAGGGGGACGGAGAGGGGGACGGACGCGGGATCAGGACCGGGGAGGCGGGCGGAAACGGAAACCGCGGTGCTGGACCGCGGGTCCGGGGGGTCCGGCGGTACTCCGGCCCCCGGCGCCGGGTAGCGGCACGCGCACCGGCCGCGTCGGCGGCGAAGCGGCCCCGCACTTCGCGGCGCGCCGGCCCGGTCGATGCGCCCCGCTCCGGCGGCTACTCCCCCGGGCCCGCCGCACGGTCGGCCAGCCCGCCCGCGCCGAGCGGCCCGGTGTGGCCCAGGGGTTCCCTGACCTCGAGCCGGGGCAGTTCGTGACGGGACAGCCGTGCGACCACGGGCGGCAGGGTGGCGCGGCCCACCTGGACCAGGCGCAGCCACCCCGGCACGTACACGGCGGTACGCCGGCGCTCCACGGCGCGGACCAGACGGGCGGCGACGTCGTCCGCCGGGAAGGTGCGGCGGGCCGGGGGCGGCATGTGGGCGCGCAGTTCCCGCAGGACCGGGTACCGGTCGGCGTCGCGGATCATGTCGGTGTCGATCCAGTTGAGGTAGGCGATGCCGACGGCCACGCCGCGGTGGGCCACTTCGGCGCGCAACGAGTGGGTGAAGCCCTCCACGCCCGCCTTGGAGGCGCAGTAGGCGCTCATCATGGGGGCGGCGCCGAGCGAGGCCAGCGACGCGATCTGCAGGTGGTAGCCCGCGGTGTCGAGGAGGTCCGGCAGGAAGGTCCGCGCGGTGTGGGCGCTGCCGGTCAGGTTCACGTCGACGACCCGGCTCCACTCGGCGGGGTCGGAGGTGGCGAACGGTCCGCCGTGGGCGATGCCCGCGTTCGCCACGACGACCGAGGGCTTGCCCAGGCGCCGGCGCGTCTCATCGGCCGCTTCGGCCAGTGCGGCGGGGTCGGTGACGTCGGTCTCGACGGCGAGCGCGGGGGCCGGCAGATCCGCCGCGAGGGCGTCCAGGTGCGGCTTCTCGAGGCCGAGCAGCGCGATCCGGGCGCCACGGCGGGCGCAGGCGCGGGCCAGGGCGGCGCCGAGTCCGCGCGCGGCGCCGGTCACCACGACGACACGATTCTGGAGGGGGCTGTCCGTCACCGCTCGGCCCTTTCCTCGAAGTTGCCCGGGACTGCTGGGAGTCGCCCGGGATTGCTCGGGGGTTCGTCAGGGTTCCCCGGAGGTCTGTCACATGGGCAGCGGCGTTCACCTGCGGTCGCCGGCCCGGTCCCGCCGGGTCAGGACCCGCTGCACCCGGGCGAGCCCCGCGAACCGGTGCTGACGCAGGGCGGCACGCGCGGCGTTGGCGCCGGGCGCGCCGTGCACTCCGCCTCCCGGGTGGGCGCCCGCGGAGGCGAGGAAGAGACCGGTCACCGGTGTCTCCGGCCGTCCGGTGCCGGGCACGGGCCGGAAGAACAGCTGCTGGTGCATGGCGGTGGTGCCGCCGTTGATGGCGCCGCCCTCCAGGTTGGCGTCCATGGCCTGGAGCGTCGGCGGGGCAAGCACCCGACGGGCCCGGATCAGCGTGCGGAAGCCGGGCGCGAACCGTTCCACCTGGCGTTCCACCCGGTCGGCCATCAGCTCCTGTTCCCTGGTGTCCCAGCTGCCGGTGATGCCCTCGTCGCCCGCGTCGGCGCGGATGTCGTGGGGCACGTGGGTGTAGGCCCACGCGGACTCGGTGCCGCTCGGTGAGCGCGTCGGGTCCGTGGTGGTCATCTGACCGAACAGCGAGAAGGGGCGGTCGGGGACCTGCCGCATGGCGATCTGGGCGGCGAACCGGGTCAGTTCGTCCAGACCGTCGGCGAGGTGCACGGTACCGGCCCGTGCCGCGTCCTCGCACCGCCAGGGCACGGGCCCGTCCAGCGCCCAGTCCACCTTGAACGTGGCGAAGTCCCACTGGAAGCGCCGCACGTCGGTGCGGACCTGGTCCGGCAGGTCGTCCGGGGCGACGAGCCGGCCGTACAGGGCGGGGACGGAGACGTCCGCGAGGACGGCGCGTCGGGCGGCGACCGTCTCCCCGTCGGCGGTGCGCACACCGACCGCGCGCCGGTCGCGGACCAGGACCTGTTCGACGCGCCGCCCGCAGTGCAGGGTGCCGCCCCGGGCACGCAACCGGTGGACCAGGGCTTCGGTGAGGGCTCCGGCGCCGCCGACGGGCACCGGGAAGCCGTAGGTCTGTCCGAGCATCGACATCAGCCAGCCGAAGCCGCCGCTGCCGGCCGCCTCGGGGGCGAGGTCGGCGTGCAGGGCGTTGCCCGCAAGGATCAGTTTGCCGCCCTCGCCGCGGAACTCCTCCTCGCCCATGCGGCGCACCGGCAGGACCAGGGTGCGGGCGAGCCTGAGACCGCCCGCGCCGCGCAGCCGCAGGGCGAGCCGCGCTCCGGCCCGCACCGGCGGGAAGGGGGTGAACAGGGCGTCCACGATGTCGGCCCGGTAGCGGTCCCACACCTCGTGCAGCCCCTCCCAGGCGGCACCGTCCCCGGGCGCGAAGGTGTCGAGGGAGGCGGCGGTGACGGCGACGTCGCGGTCGAGGACGGCACAGGTGCCGTCGGTCAGGGGGTGGGCCAGCACGTGGGGCGCGTGGGCCCAGCGCAGGCCGTGGTCCTGCAGCCGCAGTCCGCGCAGGATCGGGGAGGCGGCGGCGAGCGGGTAGAAGGAGCTGAACAGGTCGTTGACGAATCCGGGGGCGACCTCGCTGTCGTGGCGCACCGCGCCGCCCGGCACGGGCTGCTCCTCCAGGACCGTCACGCTCCAGCCGGCGTCGGCCAGCAGGTTGGCCGCGACCAGGCCGTTGGGTCCGGCTCCGACCACGACGGCGTCAGGCACGGCCGGTTCCCGGCCGGTGGGTCACGGAGCCCGGCGCGCCGGACGGGTCGGGACGGCTCAGGTCGCCGGGCCGGGACCGGGCCTCGGACTCGCAGAGTTTCGCGAGCCTGGCGAGCATGGTGCGGTGCCGGATCTGGATCAGCGCCTCGACCCCGACGTTGTGCACCAGGCCGCCGGGCCCGCGCAGCGGGTGCTCGTCCACGATCACCAGGCACTGCTCGCCCCAGGGACGCAGTTCGATGGCGATGCGGGCCGTGCCGAGCGCGCCCGCCTTCGCCTCCAGCTCCAGTTCGGAGCCCTCCACGCAGTGCCTGACCACCGTCTCGTTGTGCAGCCGGAGAGGACCGAGCCGCACCTCGTACGCGATCGTCGCGCCGACCTGTGGCCACTGCCCGCTCTTGGGGGTGACCTCCGAGGGCCCCACCACCCATTCCACGTACAGGTCGCCGTCCGCGAGGACGTCCCAGACGGCCTCGGGGGTCGCCTCGATCAGCCTGTGCCGAACCGCCACGTGTGCCTCCCACGTCCAGTGGCCGTCATGGGGCCGTCATTGCGAGAACGCAGCCTGAGTGCCCCGTCCGCGACGGGTCAACCAACGGGAGTGGGGCCACCGGGGAACAGGGCGGGGTCGCCGGGAGCGGGGCGGGGCAGCCGGGGAGCGGCGCGGAGCCGCCGGAAAGCGAGGCGGGCCTCCTGGGGAGGGCGCGAGCGGGGCCGGAGAAGCGGCGCCCCGGAAAGGCCCTGCATTGGCATGGACCTGATGACAGACGCTGGCTAAGCTCGAAGCGACCCGATGAGAGCGCTCTCAACCCGCGGTTGCGCCATGCCATCTGTTCCACCCCCACCTTGCTGGAACGACGAAGGGCAACTCCGTGAGACGCAGCAGACTCAGGCACCTCGGCCTGGCCGGACTCCTCGTGCTCGGCAGCCTCAGCGCGGTCGGCACGCTGCCGGCCTCGGCGGCCGACGCCCCCGCCGCCTCCCCCTCCACCTCTCCCTCCGCCGAGCAGCCGGCCTCCACCGGCCTCCTGGACGCCATGCGTCGCGACTTCGGCCTCACCCGGGCCGAGGCCGAGGACCGGCTGGCGGCCGAACGCGAGGCCACCGACCTGGAACCCGCGGCACGCCGGGCCGCCGGAGAGGCCTACGGCGGCTCCTGGTTCGACGCCCGCACCGGAAGACTGGCCGTGGCCGTCACTTCGGACGCCGCGCCCTCGACGGTGCGCGCGGTCCGCGCCACCGGCGCCGAGGTGCGCACCGTCCGGCACAGCGCGCGGCGACTGGACGCCGCCAAGGCACGTGTCGACCGCCTCGACGCCCCCGCCGGCGTCGCCAGTTGGCACGTCGACCAGCGCGCCAACACCGTGGTCGTCGACGTGGTCGCGGGCCAGCGCGCTGACAACGATGTCCGCGGCTTCCTGGAAGGGGCCCGCCGGGCCGGGCCGGTCACGGTGCGCACGGTGCCGTCCGCTCCGCAGACCTTCGCCGCGGGCACCGTCGGCGGCGACCCCTACTACACCGGCAACGTCCGCTGCTCCATCGGCTTCTCGGTGCACGGCGGATTCGTCACCGCCGGTCACTGCGGCCGGGCCGGCGCCGGGGTGAGCGGCTGGGACGGCTCGTACATCGGGACGTTCCAGGGCTCCTCGTTCCCCGACAACGACTACGCGTGGGTCAGCGTGGGCAGCGGCTGGTGGACGGTGCCGGTCGTACTCGGCTGGGGCACGGTCTCCGACCAGCTCGTACGCGGCTCGAACGTGGCCCCCGTGGGCGCCTCGATCTGCCGCTCCGGGTCCACCACGCACTGGCACTGCGGCACCGTGCTCGCGCACAACGAGACGGTCAACTACAGCGACGGCGCGGTGGTGCACCAGTTGACCAAGACCAGTGTGTGCGCCGAGGGCGGCGACTCCGGCGGTTCCTTCATCAGCGGTGACCAGGCGCAGGGCGTCACCTCGGGCGGCTGGGGCAACTGCTCCGGCGGCGGGGAGACCTGGTTCCAGCCGGTCAACGAGATCCTGAACCGCTACGGCCTGACCCTGCACACGGCCTGACGGACCGTGCCGGGGAGGGCGGACCGGTCTCCCGTCCGGCCCTCCCCGGCCACCGGCGCCCGCCACCGGCGGCAGGCCACCGGCGACAGGTCGCCGGTGCTCTGGGCCCCGCGACGGCCACGTGCCCGGCGGGCTCAGACGGTGCCGGGACCGGCCCCCGGCTCCGACGCGTCGGGGCCCGTCGCCGTGGTCAGCCGTCGGTAGGCGGCCCGCGCGTGCACGAGGCGGGCCAGTGCCGTACCGACGAGGGCCGCGGCGAGCAGACAGGCCAGCCACAAGGCGTCCCGGCGGCCGGTCCACGTGAGCGTGCCGGCCGGCGGTACGGCGAAGCCGTTGAGGGTCAGCCAGCACAGGACCGCCGTCCCCGGCGCGGCCGTGAACCGCGCGCACAGTCCGAGCAGGGCGGCCAGCAGGGAGAGCGCGACCAGGGCGAAACCCGGACGCCCCGAGCCCACGGTGCCGTTGAGGAGCGCGACCAGGAGCAGGGCGCCGCCGAACGCTCCCGCCCACACCAGGGGAGCCGCGACCGGCCTGGGAACGGGTCTGGCACCGCTGCCCAGGGGCACCCACTCGATCATGCTGACGGCTCCTTCCGGTCCCGGGCGCTCCGGCCACGACGCCGGGCAACAGCCCTGTGGGCAGATTGTCCCACCGGGTCACGCGGTGCCGTCGTGCCCGGGGCGAGGACCGGCCACCCGCGGCGTCGTCACCCGCGCCCTCCTCTCCCGGTCAGCCCTCCGCCTCCGCGCCCTTCGCGGGGGAGGACGACGCCCCGGACGAAGAGGAGGCCCGGGCGGGAACCGGCACCGGCCGGCTGTCCGACTGCGGCTCCGCGCCGGTCCCGCCGCCCGCCACCGTGTCCCGTTCCGTCCCGCCCGGCAGCAGTCGGCCCACGGCGCGGAGCGCACCGGCGAGCAGGTGGGCGCGTCCCGCGACGACGGGTCCGAGGACGGCGAGGACGAGGACGTATCCGGCGATGAAGGGGGCGAGCCGCGCGTCGAGTCCGGCACCGGCGGCCATGGCGGCCAGGATCAGCGCGAACTCCCCCCGCGCGACCAGGGTGGTGGCGATCTCGGCGGCCTGTTCGCTGCCGTAGTGGTACACCCGGGCGACGCACAGCCCGGCGACGACGTTCATGACGACGGTCAGTGCCGCGGCGGCGGCGACCGGACCGGCGACGGAGGCGAGGTCACCGGGGTCGATGGCGAGTCCGAAGGCGAAGAAGAAGATGGCCGCGAAGGCGTCGCGCAGCGGATGCACCAGTTCGCGGATCCGCGGCCCCGAGGGGGTGCCGGCGAGGATCAATCCGACCATGAAGGCGCCGATCGCGTCGGCGACGCCGAGGACTTCGGAGACCCCGGCGACGAGCACCGCGGCCCCGAGGAAGCTGATGACGAGCAGTTCGTTGTCCCGCGTGTCGATCAGCCGGCCAACGAGGCGGGTGCCGTAGCGGGCCGCGGCGGCCAGCACCAGCAGGAAGCCGAAGGCCTTGCCGGCCTGCAGGAGCGTGTCGGCCATGCCGTGCGCACCCGCGACGACCGGTTGCAGAGCTGCCAGGTAGAGCGCGAGGAAGATGTCCTCGACGACGATGACACCGAGGATGAGCCGGGTCTCGGGGCGGCCGATGCGGCCCAGGTCGATGAGGATCTTGGTGACGATGGCGGACGAGGAGATGCCGAGCACGCCCGCCAGCACCAGCGCCTCGCGCACACCCCACCCGAGGACGAACCCGAAGCCGAGCCCGGCCCCGACGTTCAGGAGCAGGTAGATGCCCCCGGCGCTGAGCAGACGTCTGCCGCCGCTTTTGAGGTCGTCCAGGTGGAACTCGAGGCCCAGGTAGAAGAGCAGCAGCACCAGTCCGAGCGCGGAGAGCATCTCGAAGTCGTGCGCGTCCTCGACCAGGACGAAGCCCGGTGTGTGGGGACCGAGCAGGATGCCGGCGAGCATGAACAAGGGGATCGTCGGCAGTCCGATCCTGCCGCCGAGGCGGGCGAGGAACGCGGCGGCCACGAAGGCACCGCCCATGGCGAGCAGGGTGTCAGCGTGTCCCACGGGTCACCGCCTTTGACTGCGCGGAGGGCCGGGAGGGCTTCAGTTGACGGGGATGGATGCGCATGCTCCTTCGTCGGTCGTACGTCGTCTGCCGTGAGTCGTTTCGGTCGTGCGTCGTCTGTCGTGCGTCGCCTGCCGTGAGTCGGTTCGGTCGTGGTCGTCGGTCCTGCGTCGTCCGTCGTGGCCGTCGGTCCTGCGTCGTCCGTCGTGGCCGTCGGTCCTGCGTCGTCCGTCGTGGTCGTCGGCCATGTCTCTCCGGTCGGACATGGCGAGGTCGATCGTGCGTCGTCGGGTCGGTCGTACGTCATCGGGCCGAACCGTCGTGGACCGCCCGTGACGCCGTGGCATGACACCCCTCCGGGAGGAACAGAGCACCGGCGTACGGCGACGAGGCCGGACGTCGAGCGCTCCCGCCGGACCGCCTCCGTGGCGGCACGCCGCCCGGCCGCCGGCCGCCGGCACCGCGGGTGCGCACGGCACGCCCGGACCCCGACCACGCGGCAGAGCCCGCCGACGGGCGGAACAGGCTTGCCTGGAACGTCCCCCCGGCCCCCGAAGAGCCCTCGGGGCTCGGCGTCGCTCCACGGTCACACGCCGGGCCCCCGGCCGGCCATCGGGGACGACACCCAAATGGCCGGGCGGCCGACACCCATCGGCCCCCGCCCGGGGCGGCCGGTCGGCGGAACGAGAGGGAGGCGCCGCGACCGACTCGGGGATACCGGCCGCGGCGTCTCCTGCCGCCGCCCCGGGCGCTGGAGGACGGCGCGCGCGGAGCTTGTCCGGCGAATTCCCCGGCTCCCCGCCCTGACACTGCGCCACCCGAGTGATCGTCAGGCCGTCGGCGGTCCACCCGGTCCAGGCTCGCCGATCTCCGCGGGGGCCGAGGTCCCGCGAGCCGGCCGAGCCATGTCGTCCACCCGGTCCAGCCGCCGGAAGGCACCTGCCGGGGCCGAGTCGCCGGTCTGCGGCATGTGCTACCTCACGAGGGTGGGGCTGGAGGACCGGAGCGGGTTCGCCGACGGTGTGCGCGGAGCGCCGTAGCGGCCGTCGCACCAGTCAATGGCTGCGGCATCACCGGAAACGGCCGCGGCACCCCGCCCGGCGAAGACCACCGGAGCAACCCAGGTCCATGCCCCCGGTCGGCGCTCCCGCCTCCCCCCTCCCCCGACACGCCGTCCGCCCCGCCGCGCGGGGCGACGGGGCGGACGGCTGCGGACGGTCGGTCAGCACGGTGTGGTTGCCATCAACTTCTCGAAGGAAGCCATGCAGTCCGGGCAGTGACGCGCCCGTTCACCGTCGGATGCCTCCATACGTTCGCGGAGCTGCTGTCCGCACAGTGTGGCCGCGGCCTGTTTGGCCAACACGTGCCACACCAACGCTCCGCCCGCCTTCTCCGGGCCCACGCACATTTCGTACATGATCGGCCTCCCAGCCTGGACGCCGCTGACACCCTCCAGGAGACACCGGTTGGGCCGTCACCAGTACTGAGCGGGGTCCATTCGGGTGACGGCCGCCTCGGCCAGCCGGGGCGGCCGCCCACCCGGACGGCTGCAAACGATCAGCCAACCGGCTCTGCACGGGTGCGCGTGACGTGGCGTCAGCTCGCGCGTGCGCCGGTGACGACGAAGCCGCGGCGCGGGCGGGCCGGGACGAGGCCGGCGCAGCGCGGTCCCGTCACAGAAGAACCGCCCGCCTCGCCGCGCGCCTCGTCCGCCCCCTCAGCACTCGGACGGCTCGTCCGGGACGGCGGCTCCCCCTTCTTACGGCGTGTGCGTGCGCACCTGCTCCTCGAGCCGCCGCAGGCTGCCGTCGAGGGCCTCGGTGACCGCCTGCCCTCCGGGGTCGTGGCTGTCGTCGAGGAACGACAGGTGCACCGTGACCTCGCTGGTGCCGCCGTCGAGTCCGGCGACCTGCAGCCAGCCGGCGTAGCTGCCCTGCTCGCGCGTGCCCCATTCGAGCCGCATCTGTTCGGGCCGGGCGCTCAGCAGCGCCGAGGTGTCCTGGTCGGTGCGGTCCTCGTGCACGGTGACGGCGGGCGGCTCCTCCGGTTCCACGTGCAGGTCGCGGGGCAGCCAGGTGTCCAGTCGCCCCACGTCCGCGGCCTGGTCGAAGACCCGCTCGGGCGGGGCGTGCATGGTGCGGGAACGCTCGTACTCGGTCATGCGGCACCACTCCTCGGCGCTCGGGGGCGTACAGGGTGACGCGTGCCCCTTCCCGTGGGGCCGAAGCACCGCGCGGGCGGCCGCCTCGACGGGCGGAGCGGGGGGCGCGGTGCCAGACTGCTGGGCATCGTCCCCGCCGCGGCGGGCTCCCGACGAGAGGAGACGAGGTGTCCACGTCGGACCCGGACGACGCGGCGCTGCGGCGGTTCCTCGCCGATCCGGCCCACCTCACCCAGGACCTGCGCACCGCCACGGTACGTTCCGCCAAGGCGCTGGGGCTGCGGCAGGCCGTCGTCTACCTCGTCGACATCCAGCAGCGCTGCCTCGTCCCCCAGACGGCCGTGGCACCGGCGCTCCCGGTGGACGGTTCCCTGGCGGGATGGGCGTACCGCACGCAGTCGCTGCGGGTGGAGGAGTCCAGGACGGGCGGCGGTATCACCGCCTGGTTCCCGCTGCTCGACGGGGCGGAGCGGCTGGGCGTACTGGCCGTCGACGAGACCGCCCTCACCGCTTCCTCGCTGACCCGCGGCCGGGCGCTCGCTTCGCTGCTCGCCATGATGATCACGTCCAAGCGGGCCTACGAGGACTCCTTCGTCCGGCGCACCCGCACCGAGCGGATGCAGTTGCCGGCCGAGATGCTGCGCGCGCTGCTGCCTCCGCGCACCATCGGCGACGGCACCGTCGTGTCGACGGCCGTACTGGAACCCGCCTACGAGATCGGCGGCGACGCCTTCGACCACGCGCTCACCGACACGACCCTGCACGTGGCGGTTCTGGACGCCATGGGACACGACCTGGCCTCCGGACTCACCAGCACCGTGGCGCTGGCGGCCTGCCGCAACGCCCGGCGCAGCGGGCTGCCCCTGCCCGAACTCGTGCGGAGTGTGGACGAGGCGCTGTCGAACTGGCTGCCGGACAAGTTCTGCACGGCGGTCGTCGCGCAGCTGGACCTGGTCACGGGGCTGCTGCACTGGGTCAACTGCGGTCATCCGGCGCCCATCCTGATCCGGGACGAGCGGTTGATCATCGATGCGATGGAGCGCGACACGGACCCGCCCATGGGTATGCCGTCCCTGCTCACCGCACAGGAGCGCCGGACGCACAGGATCGTCCTGGAGCCGGGAGACCGGGTGCTGATGTACACCGACGGGGTCGTGGAGGCCCGCACCCGCGAGGCCAAGCTGCTGGGGCTCGAACGTTTCGCCGACTACGTCATCCGGGCGACGGCGGGCGGGGAGCTGGCCCCGGAGTCGTTGCGCCGGCTGATCCACTCGATCCTGGCCACCCAGGAGGACCGGCTGCGGGACGACGCGACGCTGCTCATGTTCGAGTGGCGGCCGCCCTCCGGCGCCGGGACACGCCCGCGCTCCGGCTGACGACCGCACGGCCGGAGGGCCGACCGGAGCGGGAGCCCGGCGGGGCGGCGCCGGGCCGAGCCCGACGTGGCACCCGCACGCGCACCGGTCACCTGGCTCGCGCGGCTCTCACACGGCGTGCCCCTGCGCGCGCAGCCAGGCGTGCACGGTGTCCTTGTCGGCCGGTGTGATCCGGACCGGGCCCGCCACGTACGGTCCCTCGTCCTCGGTGAAGCCGGTGTCCGTGACCCTGGCGGTGACCCAGGTGGCGAGGTCCTGGGCGGCCCGCTCGGACAGCGCGCCGCGCTCCCAGCCCTCGCGGGCCTCGCCCGCGGCCGCGGGCTCGTGCCGTTCGGTCTCCTCGAGGAACGCCGCCACCAGCCGTTCCACGGTCCGGCGGTCGGCGGGATCGGTCTGCTGTGGCATCCGCTTGTCGCTCATGCGGGCCGAGTGCCCGTTCCCCGCGGACCCCACCCCGCCATGGGCCACGGTGTCGGCGGTACGGCGCCGGGTACCCGAACGGGCAAGGGGAGGGCCGGTCCGTTCCGGTCCGCCGATGGCGACATCCGGAAGGGGACAGTGATGACGCAGCCCGCCGACGACCACGCTCCCGGCAGGCGCACCGGCGTCTCCGAGCTGCGCCCGGCCGCCGGGGAGGCCGGGCCCGTCCCCCGGCACGAGGACCTGCCGCTCGACCGCAACCAGGCGATCCTCCAGGCGGCCAAGCAGGTCGGCTCGATCCTCAAGAAGGCGGAGCACCCCTTCGCGCTGGCGGGGAGCGTCGCCGTGTACGCGCAC
Source organism: Streptomyces sp. BK208 (assembly GCF_004364245.1). GTDB lineage: Bacteria > Actinomycetota > Actinomycetes > Streptomycetales > Streptomycetaceae > Streptomyces. Next base: position 145,826 of record NZ_SOAV01000016.1, read on the forward strand.
GGCGGCACGCAGAACCTGCAGCACGACGTCGACTTCTGCATCAGGCCCGAGGACGCGGACGCCGTCGCCGCGACCCTGCGCGCGGCGGGGCTGGTGGTCTACACGCCGCCCGAGGACTGGCTGCTCAAGGCGGACTGCCTCGGTCAGCAGGTGGACCTCATCTTCGAGATGGCGCACGATCCCGTCACGACGGAGCTGTTGGCCCGGGCCCGGGACCTGTCGGTCGATTCGGTGCTCATGCCGGTCCTGTCGCCGACCGATCTGCTGCGCGGTCTGCTGGCGGCCTTCTCGGAGCACCACTGCGACTTCGGGGCGGTGCTGCCGATCGCCCGCACCCTGCGCGAGAAGATCGACTGGGAGGCGCTGCGCCGGGAGTGCGGCGAGGAGCCGATGCCCGCCGCGTTCTTCTTCATCCTCGAACGGCTGCAGATCGTCCCGCCGTCCGGTTCGCCGGTCACCGCCGCGAAGGAGGAGCAGTCATGAGCGACCCCGTCGGACACCAGGGTCCCGCGGCGAGCGGCCCCGCCTCCGCGGCCGGGGACCGTGACGACGCCGGGCACGCCGGGCACGTCGGGCACGCCGAGAGCACCGAGAGCACTCAGAACGCCGCGTACCGTGTGGCCCACCTGCAGGAGCGGCTCGCCGCCGAGGAACTCGGTGAGCTGGGCGTGCGCGCAGAGCTGAGGGCCGGGGCGGTCGCGCTCACGGGCACCGTGCCGTCCGCGCAGTGCCGCGATGCCGTGCTGCGTCTCGCCCGCGAGGAGCTGGCGGGGCTGACCGTGCACACCGACGTCGTGGTGGCGGAGACCACCCGCCCCGACCATGCCGAGGAGCTGTGATGATCCGCGTCGCCGCCGTCGGAGACATCCACATGGGGCCCGACAGCGAAGGCCTGCTGCGACCCGCGTTCGACACCCTGCCCGACTGTGCCGACCTCCTGCTGCTGGCGGGGGACCTCACCCGTCACGGCACGCCCGAGGAGGCACGGGTGGTGGCCCGGGAGGTACGGGACCTGCCGGTCCCGGTGGTGGCGGTGCTCGGCAACCACGACCACCACGACGAGCAGCCCGAGAAGGTCACCGCCGTCCTGCGGGACGCCGGCGTGACCGTGCTGGAGGGCGAGGCGACCGTCGTGGAGTGTGCCGGCGGCCGGCTGGGGATCGCCGGGACCAAGGGGTTCGGCGGCGGCTTCGTCGGGCGCAGCGCGGGCGAGTTCGGTGAGCCGGTGATGAAGGAGTTCGTCCGTACCACCCGCCGCTCGGCGGACAGTCTGCACGCCGCGCTGAAGGAACTGGGAGAGAAGGGCTGTACGGCCCGGGTGGCACTGACCCACTTCTCCCCCGTCGCGGACACGCTGGCCGGGGAGCCGCCGGAGATCCATCCGTTCCTCGGCAGCTATCTGCTGGCGGAGGCGATCGACACGGCCGGCGCCGACCTGGCCGTCCACGGCCACGCGCACCTCGGCTCGGAGCACGGGATGACGGCCGGCGGGGTCCGGGTGCGCAACGTGGCACAGCCGGTCATCCGCCGGGCCTTCAACGTGTATCAGCTCGGCGCGGACTGACGCCCCGTCCGCCAGTCCGGCACCGTCTCCTGCGTCGTACGGCCCAGGCAGGTGACGTCGGCGGGGTCGAGTCCGGCCGCCGCGATCTCGTGGAAGCCCAGCCGGTCGTAGAAGGCCCTGGCCGGGGTGTTGGCCGTCGCCATGACCAGGTGGACGGCCGGTACCCCGCGCTCCCGCAGAGCACGCCAGAACGCCCGCATCAGGGCCCGGCCGTGGCCCCGTCCCTGCCACTCGGGCAGCAGGTCGATGTGCAGGTGGGCCGGGTACGCGGCCAGTTCGGGGACGACCATGCGCTCGGGGTCGTGCAGCAGCCCGGCCATGACCTCGTCCGGGGTGCCGGGCGGTCCCTGCGGCGCCGGGTGGCGGTCCGCGACCCGGGGCAGCCACTTCACCCGGAACTCCTCGGCGAAGCGCGCGGTGTCCGCCGTGCCGAGGACGTAGCCGACGGCACGGCCCGCCCCGTCGTCCAGCACGAAGGCGAGCCCGGGGTCCAGGTGGACGTAGGGGGCGGCGAAGACGGCCGGGAGGATGGCGGGGTCGACGTACTCCGGCCTGCTGTCGCGGCCGTTGTGCGCGGTCCGGATGCAGATGTCGTCGAGGGCCGGGGCATCGGCCGGTCGGTAGGGGCGTACGGAGGCAGTCGCGGTCACCCCACCATCCTGCCCGCTTGGGAGCGCTCCCACAACGGAGGGACCCGCATCGCGCTTCGGCTGCGACGGACAGCCCGGCAGCCGCGACGACTTCGGCCACGCCGACGTGATCGCGAGGTTCGGCCACGACATCGCCGAGACCCAGTCCGTACGGCGGACGCTGCGCCAGATGCGCTGGACCAACACCATGATCAAGAACTTGTCGCCCCAGATCCTCACCAGTCCGTGACCTGCGTTTTTCCCGCCCGGCGGGGTGCCGGACCGTACCGGTGCCGCCCCGCACGCCGAATGGCGCCGCCCGGCCGGGGCACCAGATGATCCCAGAGGGGCACCACCCCGCTGGTGATCCCGTCGCACCCCCTCGGAGAGAGCGAGAGAGCGTCATGAGTCTTCTGCGTCTGGCCGGCCGGCCGATGCTCGCCTCGATGTTCGTCGCGGGCGGCCTGCAGTCGCTGCGCAGGCCGCAGGACGTGGCACCGGCGGCCGAGCCTGTCGTGCGGCCAGTGACCGACCGCGTGTCGGTGCTGCCGGACAGCACCGAGCAACTCGTACGGCTCAACGGCGCCGTGCACGTGGTGGGCGGCCTCATGCTCGGCCTCGGCCGGTGTCCGCGGGTGGCCGCGCTGGCCCTCGCGGCGACCCTGGTCCCCACCACGCTGGCGGCGCACCGGTTCTGGGACGCGGAGGACGCGTCCGACCGGGCCCAGCAGCGCATCCACTTCCTGAAGAACCTGTCCATGATGGGCGGCCTGCTGATCGCGGCCGACGACACGGGCGCCGCGCCCTCGTGGCTGTGGCGCGGACGGCACGCCGCCCGGGGTCTGCGGCGCGACGCCCACCTGGTGCAGCGCACGGTCCGCGCCACGGCCGGACCGGCGTCCCGGGCGGGCGGTGTGCGGGCCAAGCTCGGAAGCTGAGACGGGCGTTGGCCCGCGGCGCCCCCGGGGACCCGGTGGTCCCTACCCCCGTGGCGGGTCGGTCCCGTGACCGCCACGACTTCGCTGGAGGTGGAGCATGGGACACGGAGGAAACGTCATCGACGAGCTGACGACCGATCACCGCGAGGTCGAGGAGCTCTTCGGCAGGATCGAGGCGCTGCCGCCCGGTCACAAGGACCGCAAGCTGTACGCCGATCAGGCCACGATCGAGCTGATCCGGCACTCGGTGGCGGAGGAGGCGTATCTGTACCCGGCCGTCCGCGAGCACGTGGCGAACGGGGACGCCCTCGCGGACAAGGAGCTGGAGGATCACGCCGGCGCCGAGCAGATCATGAAGGATCTGGAGGGGTGCGCGGCGGACGACGCCGAGTTCGACCGGCTGATCGGCAACCTGATGAGCGAGATCCGTGAGCACATCGCCGACGAGGAGGGCAACCTGTTCCCGAGGCTCCGCGAGGCGTGTCCCGCGGACGCCCTGGACCAGTTGGGCGACAAGGTCCGGCAGGCGAAGAAGACGGCGCCCACCCGGCCCCACCCCGCCGCCCCGGACAAGCCGCCGATGAACAAGCTGCTCGCCCCCGGCGCGGGCATGGTCGACCGGGTGCGGGACGCGATGTCGGGCCGGGGCAAGTCCGGCTGAGCGGTCACCGCCGCCACACGTGAGAGGGCCCTTCGCCACGGTGAACGGCCCTCTCACGCGCTTGTGCTGGGCGGCCCCGCTCTCACGCCACGCCCACCGCTCCCCCCGGCCCCGCTCTCACGTCACGCCCACCACTCCCCCGTCTCCTCCCGCGCGGCCCCGCCGGTCGCCCCGGGAACCGGGTGCCGTCCGCGCAGGGCGGCTACGGTGCGTTCGAGTCCGTCCTGCCAGCTCACCCCCGGCAGCCAGCCGAAGATCTCACGGGCGAAGCCGGTGACCGGCCGGGGCTCGGCGTGCCCGTGCCCGGGGTCCTCGACGAAGGTCAGCGGCGAGTCGGAGCCGGTCAGCTCGATCACCAGCCGGGCGATCTCGGCGTCCGTGGGCTCCTCGTCGCCGCCGATGTCCACCGGCCGCACCGAACGGCCGGCCGCGACCAGCAGGACGCCGTCGACCATGTCGTCGACATAGCACAGGGGGCGGGTCCGGCTGCCGTCGCCGACGACGGTGACCGGCCGCCCGGCCAGGGCCTGCTCGATGGCGGCCGCCGGCGTGCTCGCGCCGTCCGTCCGCATGCCGGGTCCGTATCCGGAGAACAGCCGGACGATCCCGGCGTTCGAGCCGTGGGCCTCCGCGTGCGCGGCGACCAGCGCCTCGGAGAACCGGACGGCCTCGGCGCAGGCACGGTGGGGACGTACCGGATCGGCGTCGTCCGGGAGGCCGGCATGGGCGTCGGAGCACGCCGGCGCGGAGGAGGCGAGCAGGAACCGGGCGCCGTCCCGGCCGGCGACGTTCAGCGCGGTACGGGTGCCCAGGCTGCCCGCTTCGAGTACCTCCACGGGCCGCCTCGGCCGGGCGGCCGGGGGCGCCGGGCCCGCGAGGTGCAGGACCAGGTCGTAGGGGCCGGTGAGGGCGTCGGCGCAGCCGGGTCCCGATACGTCTCCCTCCAGGAACCGGAAGCCGGGGCGCCCCGCCAGGTGGGCCACCTTCTCCGCACGGCCGGTGGAGAGGTTGTCCAGGCAGTCGACGCCCGCGCCCGCGTCGAGCAGCCGGGTGCACAGGTGGGAGCCGAGGAATCCTGCGCCGCCGGTCACCAGGACACGGTCCCAGGGCGCCCGGGACTCCCCCCGTGGGCCGAACGCCGCCGTCGGCATCATGAGGACGACCTTTCTCCCTCGGCGGGCGCGACCGGAGTACCGGTGCGCGCCTCAGCGGTGCGCCCGGCGCACTCACGGAGCGCCGAAGAGCCTGCCCCGGGTGCCCCGCCGGGGCGCCCGCATGCGCCGGTGTCCACCGACGGTGTCACGCTCCGTGACCGCGGTCGCGGCCGACGGGCGGGCGGCAGGTACCGGTGCCGTGATCACGTTCCTGTGTTCAAATCCACTCGGCCCGTCAAGTGCGTTCCTCCCGGCGGTCGTTGACCCGGCCGGGCAGCGGGCGGAGCGCGGACCGGCGACGACTCGCCGATGCCTTCTGTCACGATGGTCGGCGCCGTTTCCGGCCCAGTGGAACGGCCGCGCAGCGCAGCCGGCCTACTCGTTCCCGTCCGTTTCCCTTCCGGGTCCCCGACCCGCCTTCGAGTGGCGCCCCTGTGTCTTCTTCCTCCGCCCCCGCCCCGCCGTCCTCCCCCGCCGCGCCGTCCGGGTCCGCGACCCGCTCGCCGTGGCGCTCCCTGCGGTACCGCAGCATGCGCTGGTGGTCGGTCGCGAACTTCGTGTCGAACGCCGGTACGTGGATGCAGCTGACCGTGCAGAACCTGCTGGTCCTGCAGATCACCGGGTCCGCTGCGGCGACGGGTCTGTCCATGTCCGTGCAGGCCGCGCCCGCGCTGCTGATCAGCGTGTTCGGCGGTGCGGCCGTCGACCGCTGGCCGCGCAGACTGACCGCCGCGGTCAGCCAGGCGCTGCTCGGCACGGTCGCGTTCGTGACCGCGGTCATGGTGGCGCTGGACCGCCTCGACCTGACCACGCTCATGGTGCTGGCCGCCGTCACCGGTGTCATCGCCACCGTCGACGGCCCGGCGTGCTCCCTGCTCGGCAACGACCTCGTCCCGCGCGAGGACGTGCCCTCGGCGATCGGGGTGGGCGCGCTGGTGCACCAGGCGGGCCGGCTCACGGGCGCCGCGCTGGCCGGTGTGACGGTCGGTTTCCTCGGCACGGCCGCCGCGTACGCGGCCAACGGGCTGTCGTTCCTGTTCGTGGCCGCGGTCATCCCGTTCCTGCGTCCGGCGCGCGGTGCCGCCGCGCAGACCCGGACGGCGCGGGAGGACGGTCCGCCGGACACCATGAGCGTGCGCGCGGGGCTCGCGTTCTTCGTGCGCCGCCCCCGGCTGCTGGCGCTGGCCGGTGTCACCGGGGTGAGCGCGGTCTTCGGGCGCAACTACCAGCTGACCCTGGCCGTGCTGGTCACCGGGCCGCTCGCGGGCGGCGCGGGATCGTTCGGCACGGTGTCCACGGTGCTGGCGGCCGGCGGCATCGTCGGCGCCGTCCTGGGCGCCCGGCTGCGCCGCCCCTCCGTACGGGTGGTGGGGGCGCTGGCGGCGGCGGGCGGGCTGCTCCAGGTGGTGGCGGGCATGTCGCCGTCGCTGGCCGTCCTGCTGGTGATGGTGCTGCCGATGGCCGTCGTGGAGTCCGTCTCCGACACCGCGGGCACGGCCGTGCTCCAGACCGACCCGCCCGCCCACCTGCGGGGCCGGGTCCTCGGGGTGTGGGGCAGCATCGGCACCGTCTGGGGCCTGGGCGGGCCGCCCGCGCTGGGCCTCCTGATGGAGATGGCCGGCGCCCGCGGCGCCCTGATCGCGGGCGGGCTGATCATCGCCGGCACGATCGGTGCGGGCCACCTGCTGCGCGAGCGCGGGACGACGGCGCCGCGGGTGTCCCCGGTGGCGAACCTGGAGACGGCTGCCTGAGGCCCACGTCGGGCGGCGCCGGGCATCACCCCCGGCCTCGTATGCCTGCCGTCCGGATCCTGCCGCCGGCCGCCCGCACACACCCGCCCACACACACCCGCACGGAGTCGCCGGCCGACTGGCGCCCGATGCCTGCACACAGCGACAGCCGCCGGCCGACTGCCGTCCCGTGCCCGCCGGCCGCCGACTGCCGCCCCATGCCCGCCGGCCGCCCGTCGCCCGTCAGGCGACGAGGGCCCGGCCCGGATCCAGGCGGGCCAGGAGCTGGGCGTGGTGCAGGGCGGCGACGGGGGCGACGAGGTCCGGATGGCGCAGCAGGGCCGCCGCCCGGCGGTCGGACTCGTCGGGTGCCGGCAGGCGCCGGAACTCCACCGGAGGTCCGGCCGGGGGGCCGCCGTCGGCCGGCGCGGCGACGGCGGGACCGGCGAGCGCGGGCTCGGTCAGCAGGCAGGCGGCCCAGCTGGCGACGACCTCGTCCACCCAGGTACGCCAGGCGTCCGCGTCGGGGCCGGCGAAGGACGCACCGTCGGCACCGGTGATCCAGTCGAGCCGTGCGGCACCACCGGGGCCCACGACGCCGAGCAGCGCCACGTCCATCGGGGTGGGACAGCGCAGCCGGGCCGCGACCGTCACGGCCTGCCGGGCCTGCACCTCGCACAGGGCGTCCGCCAGCGCACCCCCGGACGCCGGGTAGGCGCGGGTGAGCCACTGGGCGGTCGCCGCGATGACGGGGGAGAGATCTGTGTGCACTGGCGGGCCGTCCGAACTGCTCGTCGTGGGGAACACGGGTCCGTGCGGACGGTAGCCCGCGGCGCACCGCGCGGGACGTGGCCCGGCTCTCGCCCACGGCGTGGCCTCGGCCACATCCCGCCCTGCGCACGTCGTCCCGTCCGGAGTGCGACCCTGTACCCCGTTCGCCGATCACCGGGTTCCCGCCCGGCTCTCCGGTGTGGAGGAGAAGTCCTGAGTACCACCGTCCTCTCCGAGGCCGTCCCCGTCGCCCTGCTGCTGGCTGTCCTGGCCTTCGCCGTACTGCGTCCCCGGGGCCTGCCGGAGGCCGTCGCCGCCGTGCCCGCCGCCGTGCTGGTCGTCGCCCTCGGCTCGGTCACCCCGACCGAGGCGTGGGAGCAGACCCGCACGCTGCTGCCGGTCGTCGTCTTCCTCGCGCTGGTGCTGATGCTGGCCTACCTGTGCGCGAAGGAGGGCCTGTTCGAGGCGGTCGGCGCGGCCGTGGCCCGCCGGTGCGGCGGGAGTCCGCGACGACTGCTGACCGGGGTGTTCGCCGTGGCCTGCGCGGTGACGGCCGTGCTCAGTCTGGACGCCACCGCCGTCCTGCTCACGCCCGTGGTCCTCGCCACCGCGTCCCGGGCCGGCGCCCGAGCACGCCCGCACGTGTACGCGACGGCGCACCTGGCGAACTCCGCCTCGCTGCTCCTGCCGGTCTCCAACCTGACCAACCTGCTGGCGTTCACGGCGAGCGGGCTGTCCTTCACCCGGTTCGCCGCGCTGATGGCGCTGCCCTGGCTGGCCGCGATCGTCGTCGAGTACGCCGTGTTCCGCGGGTTCTTCCGCGCGGACCTGGCCGATCCCGCACCCCTCGCTCCCGTGCCCGTCGCTCCCGCGCGGGTCGGCCCGGCGGCCCCGAAGGCGCCGGGCGGTGCCCCCGGGGCCGGACCGACCGTGCCGGCCACGCCGCCCCCGCCCGCCGTGCCGCGGTTCACCGTCGTCGTCGTCGCCCTCACCCTGGCCGGGTTCGCGGTGGCCTCGCCGGCCGGGGTGGAGCCCGCCTGGGCGGCGCTCGGCGGTGTGCTGGTGCTCGGGGTGCGGGCGCTGGCCCGGCGCCATGTCACGCCCCGGGAGATGGTGGGCGCCGCCGCCCCGCTGTTCTGCCTGTTCGTACTCGCCCTCGGCGTCGTGGTGCAGGCGGTGGTGGTGGGCGGACCGGCCGCGCAGCTGGGGCGGCTGCTGCCGGACGGGGACTCGCTGCCGGCGCTGCTCGCGGTGGCGGCGGTCGCCGCGCTGCTGGCCAACCTGGTCAACAACCTGCCGGCGGTACTGGCCCTGCTCCCGCTGGCCGCGCCCGCCGGCCCGGCCCAGGTCCTCGCCGTGCTGATCGGAGTGAACCTCGGACCCAACCTGACCTACGTCGGTTCGCTGGCGACCCTGCTCTGGCGGCGCATCCTGCACCGGCACGGCATCGAGGTGGAGCTGGGCCGCTTCACCCTGCTGGGGCTGCTCACCGTGCCGACCACGGTCGCCGCGTCGACGGTGGCCCTGTGGGGGGCGGTTCACCTCGTCGGCACCTGACGGATCACCTCATCGGCACCCGGCCCGTGCCGGAGGGCGCCTTCACCAGGCCACGCTGGGAGCCGCCGGGCGGCGGACGGCCTCGGCCGCGTCCCGCAGGTGCAGGGCGACGGTGATCAGGGCGCGCAGCGCGGAGGGCCGCAGGCTCTGGGCGCTCTCGGCGGCCAGTACCAGCAGACAGCCCGCGGCCTGCTCGACGACCGGGACGGAGAACGCGAAGTCGTCGCCGTCGGCGCCGCGGAAGGCGCGCCACGGCGTGGCGGCACCGTCGATGGCCTTGTGCACCGCTTGCTCCAGGTGCTGTGCGGCCTGCCGGCACACGGGGGCGGGCAGGGTGATGGTGCGATGGAACGCTGAACTGGTCATAGTCCCATTGCTCCCCCGCGCCCGGGCTCTCCGATCGGCGCACCCGGCGCTTTTCACCGGGTCGGCGGCAGCCGGGCACGGCATCGCGCCCGCCGGCCGCGGCGGGGACGTGATCCGGCCGCGACGGGACCCGGCCCGGCCGCGGTGGGCTCCCGGCCCGGCCGCGGCAGCGTCCTAGGCTCGTGGACATGACTCCCACCAGCTCGCCCTCCTCCGTCGCGGCCCGGTTCACCGGCCGGGCGGTGACCGGTGAGCGTCCGCTGTCCGGGGCGCTCACCGAAGTCGCCCTCGACGACGGCCGCACGGTCGTCGTCAAGTTCCAGGAAGCCCCGGGCGCGGCCCGGGCCGAGGCCGCGGGGCTGCGCTGGCTCGCGGACGCCGGGACGGTCCGGATCCCGGCGGTGCACGGCGCGGACGAGCGCGCCCTGGTCACGGACCGGGTGGCGCAGGGGCCGGCGAGCGCCGGGGCGGCGGAGCGGTTCGGCCGGGAACTGGCCGGGCTGCATGCCGCCGGGGCACCGGCGTTCGGCGCCGCGCCGCCCGGCGGACCCGAGGAGGCGTACATCGGGCTCGCCCCGATGCGCAACGTCCCCGGGGACGACTGGCCCCGCTGGTACGCCGCGCACCGCGTGCTGCCGTATCTGCGCCGCGCGGTCGACGCCGGCACCGTCCGCACGGCCGAGGCAGCCGACGTCGAGCGGGTCTGCGAGCGGCTGCCCGAGCTGGCGGGGCCCGCGCGGCCGCCGGCCCGGCTGCACGGGGACCTGTGGAACGGCAACGTGCTGTGGGGCGCCGACGGGCGGGTCCACCTGATCGACCCGGCGGCGCACGGCGGGCACCCGGAGAGCGACCTGGCGATGCTGCGCCTCTTCGGCTGTCCGCACCTGGACCGGATCCTGGCGGGCTATCAGGAGGCGGCTCCGCTCGCGGACGGCTGGACGGGCCGCGTCGGTGTGCACCAGCTCTTCCCGCTGCTGGTGCACGCCGTGCTGTTCGGGCGCGGCTACGCCGAGCAGGCCGTCGCGGCGGCCCGCTCGGCACTGCGGCAGGTGGGGTGAGGGCGGGAGTCCGGGCGAGTGATGTCCCAGCGGGCCATGTGTCCCAGTGGGTCATATGTCTCAGTGAGACATTTCCGGGTGTACGCTCGGAGGCATGACGGCGACGAAGCCCTCCCCCACCGACGACCGGCGGCAGCGCAAGGCGCGGCAGACCCGCGACGCGCTGGCCACCGCCGCTTGCGACCTGATCCTGGAGCGCGGGCCGGCGGCGACCACCGTGGAGGCGATCGCCGAGCGGGCGGACGTCACGCGCCGCACGTTCAGCCGGCACTTCGCCGGGAAGGAGGACGCGGCGCTCGACTTCGTCCGCCGGGACGGCGACCGGATCAACGCGCTGCTGCGGGCCCGCCCCGCCGGGGAGCCGCCGCTGCTCGCCTACCGCAGGGCCGTGCGGGACTGGCTGGCCGACGGGGAGGACCCGGCCTGGCACGTGCGTCCCCGGATGCGCCGCCTGCTGGCCCTGGCCGGCACCGAGCCCGAGCTGTTCGCCGCCTACCAGCGCATCCGGGTCGACGCCCAGGAGGAGTCGATCCGCATCGTCGCCGCCCGGCTGGGGATCGACGAGACCGCCCGGGACGTGCGCCCGGCCGCCGTCGTCGACGCCGCCGCCGGGGTTCTGATCGCCGCCCTGCGCCTGTGGGCGCGCGGCGGTGAGGGGGACTCGGGAGCCGCAGACCTCGCCGCCCTGGTGGAGCGGGCCTACGACGCCCTGATCACGGAGGCCGCGGCCGCGACCCCCGCCGGCACCATCGAAGAGTGAGAACAGCACCATGAGCACCACCGACACCACCCCCGCCACCGGCACCACTTCCGCCGCCGAGTTCGCCGGGCGCACCGCCCTCGTCACCGGTGCCGCCTCCGGCATCGGCCTCGCCACCGCCCACCGGCTCGGCTCCGGCGGCGCGAACGTCGTCGTCGCCGACTTCGACACCGAGGGCGCCGACCGGGCCGTCGCCGACCTCACGGCGCAGGGCGTGCGCGCCGCCGCCGTCGAGCTGGACGTGACCCGCCCGGAGTCGGTCGAGGCCGCGGTCCGGTTCACCGTCGACACCTATGGCGGACTGGACCTCGCGGTGAACAACGCCGGCATCGGCGGCCCCAGCGCCCCGACCGGTGAGTACGACGTGGACGCCTACCAGCGGGTGGTGCGCACCAACCTCGACGGCGTCTTCTACTCGATGCGCTTCGAGCTGCCCGCGATCCTGGCCGCGGGCCGCGGCGGCTCGATCGTGAACGTCGCCTCCATCCTCGGCTCGGTCGGCTTCGCGGGCTCGCCCGCCTATGTCGCCGCCAAGCACGGCGTGGTCGGGCTGACCAAGGCGGCCGCCGCCGAGTACGCCGCCCAGGGCGTCCGGATCAACGCCGTCGGTCCCGGCTTCATCGACACCCCGCTGCTGAAGAGCATGGACGAGGCCGCCTACAAGGGCCTGGTCGCCCTGCACCCGGCCGGCCGCCTCGGGCGCTCCGAGGAGGTCGCCGAGCTGATCGCCTTCCTGCTGTCGGACCGCGCGTCCTTCGTCGCCGGCAGCTACCACCTGGTCGACGGCGCCTACACGGCCGTCTGACACCGGTCACCCGCCAGGGGGGAGAACGAAGGAGGCCGAACATGAAGGCACTGCAGTACCGCACCATCGGCGCCCCGCCCGAGGTCGTCACGGTCCCCGACCCGGAACCCGGCCCCGGCCAGGTGCTGCTGAAGGTGACCGCGGCCGGCGTCTGCCACTCCGACATCGCGGTGATGAGCTGGCCCGCCGAGGGCTTCCCCTACGAGCTGCCGCTCACCCTCGGCCACGAGGGCGTCGGCACCGTGGCCGCGCTCGGCGCCGGGGTGAGCACACTGGCCGAGGGCGACGCGGTCGCCGTGTACGGGCCCTGGGGCTGCGGCACCTGCGCCAAGTGCGCGGAGGGCAAGGAGAACTACTGCCTGCGCGCCGACCGGCTGGGCATCCGTCCGCCGGGGCTCGGCCGTCCGGGTTCCATGGCGGAGTACCTGCTGATCGACGACCCGCGCCACCTGGTCCCGCTGGACGGGCTCGACCCGGTCGCGGCGGTACCGCTCACGGACGCCGGGCTGACCCCGTACCACGCGATCAAGCGGTCGCTGCCCAAGCTGGTCCCCGGTTCGACCGCGGTGGTCATCGGCACCGGCGGTCTCGGCCACGTCGCCATCCAGCTGCTGCGCGCCCTGACGTCCGCCCGGGTCGTCGCGCTGGACGTCACCGAGGAGAAGCTGCGGCTGGCCCGTGCGGTGGGCGCGCACGAGGCGGTGCTGTCGGACGCGGGGGCGGCGGACGCGGTGCGTGAGATCACCGGCGGTCTCGGCGCCGAGGCCGTGTTCGACTTCGTCGGCGTCGCGCCCACCGTGCGGACCGCCGGAGCCGTCGCCGCCGTCGAGGGCGACGTCACGCTGGTCGGCATCGGGGGCGGCTCGCTGCCGGTCGGGTTCGGCATGCTGCCGTTCGAGGTGTCGGTCAACGCGCCGTACTGGGGCAGCCGCAGCGAGCTGATCGAGGTGCTGAACCTGGCCCGCTCCGGCGCCGTGTCGGTGCACACCGAGACGTACTCGCTGGACGACGCCCCGCTCGCCTACGAGCGGCTGCACGAGGGCAAGGTCAACGGCCGTGCGGTGATCCTCCCCCACGGCTGAGCGGCACCCGGGGGCGCGACCGGTCCCCCGTTCCGGTCGTGCCCCCGTCCCGTCGAACCTACGTGGACGGCTCCGCCGTTGTGAACAGTGCCGGTGCCCGCTGCCGGGCCAGGGGGACTCACTCGTGCACAGGTGAGTCCGGATGGCCCGGTTTCGTCCCGTGCAGGGACGGCGGGTCGAGGTCGCCGGCCGCCAGATGGGCGAGCACGACCTCGTACAGGTCGCTCCCGGCGGCGAGCAGCTGCCGTTCGAGGACCGGCTCGGCGCTGCGGACGTGCTCGCGGACGGTCTGCGCGTGCATGCCGAGCCGGTGTGCGGCGCGTTCGGCGTTGCCGCCGGCGGCGATCCAGGTGCGCAGGGTGCGGCGCAGGTCCCGGCCGTCCGGGTCGAGACGGCCGAGCAGGCCGGCGGCCCAGGTGCGCAGCGCGGGCCCGGACAGCAGGTCGGTGAGCCGGGCCGCCCCGGACCGTGCGCCGGTGCCGGGCGGGGGTTCGGCGAGCCCGACGTTAGCGTTCAGGGTGAGGTGGACGACGGCCCGGACGGTCAGGTCGTCGAAGTCCGTGCGCAGCAGTGACTCGACCCGGTCCATGCGGGCGCGGACCGTGTTGCGGCTGACCCCGAGGATCTTGGCCGCGTTGACGGCGGTGAACTCCAGGCCGAGCCGGGTGGTGGCGAGCAGTTCGGCGCGGGTGTGGTGCGCCAGGGTGTCGAGCGGGCTCAGCACGCCGGCCGTCCAGTCGTGCAGCTCCGCCGGGACCATCAGCCGCTCGGGGCGGGTCCGCTCGGCGTACAGGGCCGCCTGCTGAGGGCGGAACCGGGCCACCGCGAGGGCGCTGACGGCCTGGCCGTAGGCCGCCGCGGTGCGGGCGAGCCCCTGCCGTGCGCTGCCGCCGAGGAACACGCCGGGGCGGCGGCCGACCAGTGAGCGCAGTTCCCGCCCGGCCGTGTCGCGCGGCGCGAGGACGATCACGTGTCCGTCCACCGCCGGGCACCGTACGACCAGCGCCTCCTTACCCGTCGCCGACAGGCACTCCTCGGCGAGGCGGTCCCGCTCGGCGGGGCCGCTCTCCACGACGTAGACGCGGGCCGTGTCGGTGTCGAGGAGACCGGGCCAGAGTCCGGCGGCCACCCGGCGGGCGGAGACGGTGTCCTCGACCATCAGCAACTGCAGGATGGCCAGGCGCAGGTCGGAGGTGGCCCGCCGCAGCCGGTGGCCGGCCGCGGCCGACTCGTGGCCGGCCAGCAACAGCTCCACCACCTGGGCGGCGTGCGTGACGATGTCGGAGACACGCCGGTCGAAAGGTGCCCCGCGGGCCACCGCGAGGACGGCGGCCCGGGCCGGGAGGGACCGCTCGACCCGCACGAGCCGCAGGTGGCGCCCCCGGTCCTCCAGGGCGGCCGAGGCGATCCGGCCGGAAGTGACGTCGGCGACCAGGCCCTCGTCCAGCGGGACGCGGGTGCCGGCCAGCAGCCGGCCGCAGTCGTCCCGCAGCGAGACGCTCGCGTGGGCGGTGGCGGCGAGCCAGGCCACGACCCGGTTCAGGTCGCGTCCGCCCGGCCGCAGGTGCTCGAGCAGTTCCTGCGCCCATCCCGCGTGCTCACCGGCCCCGGAGGTCCGCTGCCGTCCCGCGTCCTTTCGGCCCGCCACGTCGGCCTTCTCCCTGTCTCGCCTCGTATCCGGCCCAGGCCGGGGACGTTACCCCATGGCCTCGCGCCCGGCTCCGCGCCGGCGTGGGGGCCGGAGCACCGGGGCTGCCGGGCGGGGCGGGCGCGCGGGGCCTGTCGGGCGGGGCGGGCGCGCGGGGCCTGTCGGGCGGGGCGGGCGCGCGGGCATAAGCTCGGTGAATGGCGAAGTACTTCGACGTGCACCCCGACAACCCCCAGCCGCGCAGCATCGCCCAGGTCGCCGACAGCGTCCGCTCGGGAGCGCTGATCGCGTATCCGACGGACTCCTGCTACGCACTGGGCTGCCGGCTGGGCAGCCGTGACGGGATCGACCGCATCCGGTCGATCCGCCGCCTGGACAACCGGCACCACTTCACCCTGGTCTGCCAGGACTTCGCGCAGCTCGGCCAGTTCGTGCAGATCGACAACGACGTGTTCCGGGCGATCAAGGCGTCGACGCCCGGCAGCTACACCTTCATCCTGCCCGCGACGAGGGAGGTGCCGCGCATGCTCCAGCATCCGAAGAAGAAGACCGTGGGCGTGCGCATCCCCGACCACGTCGTCACCCAGGCCCTGCTGACCGAACTCGGCGAACCGCTGCTGTCCAGCACGCTGTTGCTGCCCGACGAGGAGGAGCCGATGACGCAGGGCTGGGAGATCAAGGACCGGCTCGACCACGTGCTGGACGCGGTCGTCGACTCCGGGGACTGCGGCACCGAGCCGACCACGGTCGTCGACTTCTCCGACGGCGAGGCGGAGATCGTGCGGCGGGGCGCGGGCGACACGACGCGGTTCGAGTGACGGGCCGCACCCGAGGAACCGAGGGAACGAGAGAAGGGCACGACCCCGCGATGAGCGCAGTACAGGGGACCGACGTCGACATCCCCACCGACGACGGCACCGCCGACGCCTATCTGACCCACCCCGCCGACGGGGGGCCGCACCCGGCGGTCCTGCTGTACATGGACGCCTTCGGGCTGCGGCCCCGGCTGCGGGCGATGGCCGACCGGCTGGCCGGCGGCGGGTACACCGTCCTGGTGCCCAACGTCTTCTACCGCAGCGGGCGGGCGCCCGTCGTGGATCTGCCCGAGTTCATCGACCCGCAGGCACGTCCGGACATCTTCCAGCGGCTCGGTCCGATCATGAAGTCGCTCACCCCCGACCGGGCGGTGCGGGACGCGGACGCCTACCTGGAGTGGCTGGCCCGCGCTCCGGAGGCGGCCGAAGGACCGGTCGCGCTCATCGGCTACTGCATGGGCGCCGGGCTCGCCCTGCGCACCGCCGGCACCCGTCCGGACCGGGTCGCCGCGGTGGCCGGGTTCCACGGCGGGAACCTGGCGACGGAGGGCCCGCACAGTCCGCACCTGGTGGCCGGGAACCTCACCGCCGAGGCGTACTTCGCCCACGCGGACCACGATCCGGGCATGCCGCCCGAGCAGCAGGAGCGGCTGGAGGCGGCGCTGACCGCGGCGGGCGTGCCCCACCGCTGCGAGGTCTACGCGGGGGCGCACCACGGCTACACCCAGGCCGACACCGCCGCGTACGACGAGAAGGCGACGGAACGCCACTGGGAGGCCGTATTCGACCTCCTGAAGCGGACGTTCTGACCCGGAGGACGCGAAACGGCCCGGCGGGGGCGGGACTTGGCGAGCGATCCCTCGTCCGGCCCCCCGGGTGGACGTTGTTACGGTGCCCGGGTGTCCAACTCCTCACGTGATTCCGCCGAAGGCGCCGGCTGGGGCTCCGCCGAGCCCGGCACCTACCGGGCGCTGATGCCGCAGCGCACCGAGAAGCTGTCCTGGCTGAACCCGAGAACCCTGTGGGCCGCCCGCAACGGCGTGCTGGCCTCCTGGTTCGGGGACCCCACGGGCCGCACCCGCTCCCGCTGGGTGGCGCAGCGGGCGGCGGCCGGGGCACCGGCCGACAAGGTGATCAGGCGGGACGACCCCGACCGGTTCTCCTTCCTGGTCATCGGCGACACGGGCGAGGGCGACGAGCCCCAGTACGCCGTCGTGCCCGGGCTGTTGAAGGCGGGCGGGGACACCCGGTTCGCGGTCCTGGCGAGCGACGTGATCTACCCGGTGGGCAGCGCCGACGACTACGGCCCCAAGTTCTTCCGCCCCTACGCCGACTACCGGGCCCCCGTGTACGCGATACCGGGCAACCACGACTGGTACGAGGACCTCGCCGGGTTCATGCGTGTCTTCTGCGACGACGCCCCGCCCCTGCCGCCGGAGCCGGCGCCGCGCCCGTTCACCCCGGCCCGGCTGCGGTCCCTGTTGTGGCACCGGCCGCGCCCGGACGACGGACGGCACCTCGACGAGGCGCGCAAGCTGCGCCCGGCGCCCGCCCAGCAGGCCGTCCAGCCCGGACCGTACTGGGCCGTCGACGCCGGTCCGGTGCGGATCGTCGGCATCGACACCGGGCTGCTCGGCACGGTCGACGCCGAGCAGGGCGCCTGGCTGCGCGAGGTGTCGGCGGGCGACCGGCCGAAGATCCTGTTCACCGGATCGCCCCTGTACGTGGACGGCGAGCACCACCCGTGCCCTGTCGAGGGCGGCGGCACGGTGGACGACATCGTGCGCGATCCCGCGCACCACTACGTCGCGGCGATCGGCGGCGACATCCACAACTACCAGCGCTATCCGGTCGACGTGGACGGCCGGACCGTCCAGTACGTCGTGGCGGGCGGCGGCGGCGCTTTCATGCACGCCACCCACACCATCCCGCGCGTCTCGGTGGCCGGTGTCACCGAGGACGACTTCCGCTCCTATCCGCTGCGCGGCGACTCCCTCGCCTTCTACAGCGCCCTGTACGGCCGACGCCTGCGGATGCGCCGCTTCTTCACCCTGACGGAGGCCGAGGCGACGGCCGTGATCGCCGAGCGCCTCGGCATCCGCACCGGCCGCCCGCCGGGTGACGGCGCACGGGTCACCCTGCGCACCCGGATCGTCGCCGGACTGCTCGGCACCGCGCGGCGGCCCGATCGCCGCAAGCGGTTCCGGCTGCCCGTGCGCAAGATCTACACGCAGCTGTTCTCGCCGGGTTCGGCGACGTACAGCCCGCCCTTCTTCAAGTGCTTCCTGCGCCTGGACGTGACGCCGCAGGCGGTGCGGCTGCGCTGTTACGCGGCCACCGGCAACCGGGCGCAGGAGGTGGACCCGCCGGTCGAGGACGAGGTGACGATCCCGCTCGGGTGACGCGGCGCCGGCTGCCGTCCGCGCTCACCAGCGGCCGGCCTCGCTGCCCAGCAACGGCTCGGAGGGGGTGCCGTCGACCCCGACCGGTACGTCGCCGGTGAGCATCACGCGGTGCATGGTGCGCGGGTGGTCGAGGTGGGCGTTGTCGCCCGGGGCGAGGTGGACGGTGGCGCGGTTGTCCCAGAAGGCGACGCTGCCCGGCTCCCAGCGGAAGCGGACGGTGTACTCGGGGCGGGTGGCCTGCTCGGTCAGGAGTCCGAGGATCGCCGCGCTCTCCGGACGGGAGAGCCCGGTGATCTGTTCGACGTAGTAGCCGTTGACGAACAGCACCCGCTCCCCCGTCTCCGGGTGGACGCGGACCAGCGGGTGCACGGTCGCGGTCTGGTGGTCGAGGAGGTGCCGGACGTAGGCGTCGTCGCCGGGCCGGGGCTGGTAGCCGACGCCCAGGCGGTGTTCGGCGCGCAGGGTGTCGGCGAAGGCGCGCAGCGGGGCGGACAGTCCGGCGTAGGCGGTGGCGAGGTTCGCCCAGGTGGTGTCGCCGCCGTAGGGCGGGACGGTCTCGGCGCGCAGGATCGTGAAGGCCGGCGGGTCGACGCGGGCGCCGTGGTCGCAGTGCCAGCCGCGCAGCAGCGTGTGGCGGCGGCGCCGCAGCCACTCCTCGTGCTCCATCCCGAACCGCCCGCCCAGCTCCAGCCGGTCGGCGGTGGTCTCGATCTCCGGGTAGCCGGCCGGGGAGGCCTTGCCGCGCCGGGGCAGCACGACCGGATCGCCGAAGAGGCGGGCGAACGCGACGTGTCCGGCGTGGTCGAGGCGCTGGTCGCGGAAGAACACCACCTTCCAGCGCAGTACGGCCGCCCGCACCGCCGCGACCTGTGCGGCGCCGAGTCCGGCCGCGAGGTCGACGCCCTGGATCTCGGCGCCGATGTGGCCGGCGGCGGGGAGCACCTCGATCCCCGCCGCCCGGGCCGCCGCGCGCTCCGCCGCCGCGTCCGTCGCGGTGTCCTTCGCGTTGTCCTTCGTCGGGTCCGTCACCGTGTCCTGCGCGCTGTCCCTCGTCGGGCTCGTCGCCGTGTCCTTCGCGCTCCGCATCGTCATGCGGAGATCGTGGCAGACCCTCCGCCACGCCGTCCGGTTGATCACGGGTCCCCGGGTGGGCGACGCTGGACCGGGCGGCACACCGCCGCGCACAGTCGAGGAAAGGTCCCACGGTGATCAGCATCCCGGCGTACACGCTCAACGACGGCACCACGCTCCCCGCCCTGGGCCTGGGCACCTGGCCGATGACCGACGACGAGGCCGAGCGGGCGGTGAGCGAGGCCCTGCGGGCGGGGTACCGCCTGATCGACACGGCGGTGAACTACCGCAACGAGACCGGCGTCGGCCGCGGGATCGCCGCCGCGGGGCTCCCCCGCGAGGCGGTCGTGGTGACGACCAAGCTGCCCGGCCGGCACCACGGCTACGAGGAGACGCTCGCCTCCTTCGAGGAGTCCCGCGCCCGGCTCGGTCTGGAGTACGTCGACCTGTACCTGATCCACTGGCCGCTGCCGCGCGTGGACAAGTACGTCGACTCCTGGAAGGCCATGGTCAAGCTGCGCGAGGAGGGCCTCGTGCGTTCGGTGGGCGTCTCCAACTTCACGGCGGAGCACATCGAGCGGCTGGAGAAGGAGACGGGTGTCCTGCCGTCGGTCAACCAGATCGAGCTGCACCCCCTGTTCCCGCAGGACGAGCTGCGCGCGTACCACGAGCGCAAGGGCATCCGCACCGAGAGCTGGAGCCCGCTGGGGCGGGGCAGTGACCTGCTGGACGATCCCGCCGTGGCCGCGGTCGCCGCGGCACACGGTGTGACGCCCGCCCGGGCGGTCCTGCGCTGGCACACCCAGCTGGGCGCGGTGCCGATCCCGAAGTCCGCCGACCCGGCACGGCAGCGGGCGAACCTGGACGTGTTCGGCTTCGAACTGGACGCAGGGCAGATGCGTGCGGTGGCGGACCGCGCCCACCGCCGGATCGGCGGCGACCCGGACGTGCACGAGGAGTTCTGAGCGGGGTACCCGGCCCGGGTCGGCGCGCGGGCCGGGATCTTCCGGAAGGAGCGGCAGGTGGGCGGCGAGGACGAGGACGACGGACTGCGGGACTACCACGGCAAACGGGACTTCGGCCGGACCGGTGAGCCCGCCGGCGACGGGGCGCCCGGCGAAGGCGGGGAGCCCCGCTTCGTCGTGCAGATCCACGACGCGAGCACCCTGCACTTCGACTTCCGCCTGCAGGTGGCCGGCGTGCTCAAGTCCTGGTCGGTGCCGAAGGGCCCGTCGGCGGACCCGAGCGACAAGCGGCTCGCGGTGCCGACGGAGGACCACCCGCTGGAGTACGAGGAGTTCGAGGGGGTGATCCCGGCGGGTGAGTACGGGGGCGGCACGGTCATCGTGTGGGACCACGGCACCTACGAGCCGCTGAGCCACGACCGCCGGGGCCGTCCGGTCGACTTCGCCGAGTCCCTCGCACGCGGACAAGCCCGGTTCCGGTTGCACGGTGCGAAACTGCGCGGCGAGTACGCGCTGACCCGGTTCCGGGGCGGCCCGGGCGCCGGTTCCGGTGAGGACGCGGCGTGGCTGCTGGTGAAGACGGCCGGCGGCGGAGGGGGGCGCGGCACCCCTGACCCGCGGCGGGCGCGGTCCGCGCGCACGGGCCGCACGCTGGCCCGGGTGGCCGCGGAGGAGGGCGGGGAGTAGACGGTCGGCGCCGGGCCGCACGGGCCCGCGCGGGCGGTGCACCGCACGGGCGGTTCACCGTGCGGGCAGGGGCTGCTCGGCCCAGATGGTCTTGCCGGTGTCCGTCTGGCGGCTGCCCCAGCGCTGGGTGAGCTGGGCGACCAGGAGCAGCCCCCGGCCGCCCTCGTCGTAGGCGTGGGCGCGGCGCAGGTGGGGCGAGGTGGAGCTGGCGTCGGACACTTCGCAGATGAGGGCGGTGTGGCGGATGAGGCGCAACTGGATGGGCGGCTCGCCGTACCGGATGGCGTTGGTGACCAGCTCGCTGACGACGAGTTCGGTGACGAAGGCCGTGTCGTCCAGCCCCCACTCGGTGAGCTGTTCGCCGACGGACCGCCTGGTGGCCGCCACGCCGACCGGGTCCGGGTGGACGTCCCAGGTGCGCACCCGGTCCTCGCCCAGCGCCCGGGTGCGGGCCAGCAGCAGCGCGACGTCGTCGCCCGGCTCCTCCGGCAGCACGGCCTTGAGCACACCGTCGCACAGCGCGTCGAGCGAGTGCGCGGGTGCGGTCAGCGCCCGGCACATTTCCGCGGTGGCGTGGTCGACGTCGCGGTCGCGGCCCTCGACCAGTCCGTCGGTGTAGAGGGCGACGACGGAGCCCTCCGGCAGTTCCAGCTCCGTCGCCTCGAAGGGCAGCCCGCCCACCCCGAGCGGTGGCCCGGCGGCCATGGTGACGGTCCGGGTGGTGCCGTCGGGCAGGAGGAGGACGGGCGCGGGGTGGCCGGCCGCCGCCAGGGCCAGACGCCGGGAGACGGGGTCGTACACGGCGTAGAGGCAGGTGGCGCCCAGCTCCGCGATCTCCGCGTCGCCGCTGTCCCCGCCGACGGCCGCGAGGTGGGTGACGAGGTCGTCGAGGTGGGTCAGGAGCTCGTCGGGGGGCAGGTCGACGTCGGCGAGGGTGCGCACGGCCGTGCACAGCCGGCCCATGGTCGCCGTGGACGGGATGCCGTGGCCCACGACGTCGCCGACGACGAGGGCGACGCGGGTGCCGGAGAGCGGGATCACGTCGAACCAGTCGCCGCCGATACCCGCCGCGGACGCGGAGGGGAGGTAGCGGTGGGCCACCTCGACCGCGGCCTGTCCGGGCAGGTCCTTGGGGAGCAGGCTGCGCTGGATCGCCAGGGCGGTGGAGCGTTCGCGCGCGAAGCGACGGGCGTTGTCGATGGACACGGCGGCCCGGGCGACCAGTTCCTCGGCCAGGACGGCGTCCTCGGTGGCGTACGGCTCCCGGGGCGCGGTCCGGATGGCCAGGGCGACGCCCAGGGTGGTGCCGCGGGCCCGCAGGGGCACGGCCAGGATCGAGCTGACGGCGGTGCGGAAGGGGCGGTTGTGCGGGGCCGCGGCGTCGCGGGTGCGCATCCACCGGTCGAACTCCGGGTCGCCGGGGCCGCTCAGGACGACGCGGCCCTCCTGCATGGCCCGGGCGGGCGGGCTGTCGGACGGGTGGACCTCGGGGCCGCCGAGATGCACGGCGGGGGTGGGGAAGCCCTCGGTGGCGGAGCCGTGGGCGGCCCGGCGCAGGGCGGCGTGCTCGGGTGGCGTGTCGAGGGGTTCGTCGGTGCCGAGGACCCAGTCGAGCAGATCGACCGCGGCGAAGCCGGCGAACCGGGGCACGAGCAGCTCGACCAGTTCCTCGGCGGTGCGTACGACGTCGAGGGTGGTGCCGACCTCGGCGGCCGCGTTCAGCAGGTCCAGCCGCTCGCGCGCCCGGTACTGTTCGGTGCTCTCGAGCGCGGCCATGGCGACGGCGGTGAGCGCGCCGGAGGCGTCGTGGACCGGCCAGATCTCCACGGTCCAGGCGTGCGGGCGGGTGCCGGCGGGCGCGGGCGAGTAGCTCTCGTACTGGACGGGCCGCCCCCGGTCGGCGACGACCCGCAGATGGTGCAGGAAGCTCTGTGCGTCGCCCTCGAAGTCCGCCAGCGTGTCGGACAGGCGGTGGCCGATCAGTTCCTCCGCGGATCTGCCCAGCATCCGGCACGAGGCCTCGTTGACGTGCACGAAGCGCAGGCCCGGGTCGAGGACGGACATCGACAGGGGTGCCTGCCGTACGGCGTCGTCGACGAGGGCGGCCGCCGGGCCGCCGGGCGCCTCGACGGTCACCGCGCAACCCCGCGGTGCGCCGTCGGCGCCCGGCAGCGGGCGGACCCGCACCCGCAGGCTCACCGCGCGGCCGTCCCGGTGGCGGACCACGACGGTGCCGGAGGGGCCGGTGCCGGACAGGGGACCGGTGAGCGCGTCCCGCGCGAGCAGGTCGCGCGCGGGGCGCCCCACGACCTCCTCGGCCGTGTACCCGGTGAGCCGCCGCGCGCCGTCGCTCCACCCCGTCACCAGTCCGCGGGCGTCGACGATCATCGCGGCGGAGGAATCCTCCATGCCGTCCAGGATCATCCCAGGGCGATGCGGTATCAACCGGGACGTGGCGCGGGTGGCCCCGTCACGCCCGGTGGGCGCGGAGCGCGGCCAGGGCGCGGTCGGCGTGCGTGCTCATCCTCAGTTCGCTGCGGACGACCTCCAGCAGGGTGCGGCCCCGGCCGACGACGAAGGTCACGCGCTTGGTGGGGGCCAGGCTGAATCCGCGCTTCACCCCGAACCGCTCCCGGACCGCGCCGTCGGCGTCGGACAGCAGCGGCATGCCCAGGCTGTGGCGCCCGGCGAACTCCTGCTGGCGTTCGACGGGGTCGCCGCTGACGCCGACGGGCCGGGCGCCGACCGCGGCGAACTCGGCGGCCAGGTCGCGGAAGTGACAGGCCTCCGCCGTGCAGCCGGTGGTGAGGGCCGCCGGGTAGAAGAACAGGACGACCGGGCCGTCGGCGAGCAGGTCGGACAGGCGGCGCGGGGTGCCGGTCTCGTCCGGCAGCGTGAAGTCCTCGACGGTGTCGCCGACGGCGGGGAGCGCGCTCACGACCGGCCTCCGGTGCCCTGGGCGACGGCGCGGGCCCACAGCACGAGCGGCACCTGCACCGGCAGCCGTCCGAGGGCGGCGGCCTTCTGCGGGGTGGGGCGGTGCCGCCAGTCCCAGGCCATCTTGACGTTGGCGGGGAACACTCCGACGAAGAAGGCGGCGGCACTCAGCGCGGCGGCCTTGCGGGTGCGCGGCAGGGCGAGCCCGGCGGCCAGCGCGAGTTCGGCGGCGCCACTGGCGTACGTCCACGCCCGGGGCGTGCCCGGCAGGGAGCGCGGGACGGTGGCGTCGAACGGGCGGGGCTGGGCGAAATGGGCGACGCCCGCGGCGGCCAGCAGGCCGGCGAGCAGCAGGGGTGAGCGTTCGGACCGTGGCACGGTTCCTCCTCCGGGGGCCTGCCGCGCGATATTACTCGATGGTAAGGAGCGGGTGACGGCCGGTTCGCCCCCGGCGGTTGTGGGTGCCCGGCGTGTAGCCGAACGCGCGGCGGAAGACCTCGATGAACGCGCTGGCGGAGGACCAGCCGCAGCGGTGGGCGACGGTGGTGACGGACCGGCCGTCGGCGAGCATGCGCAGGGCGTGGAAGAGGCGGGACTGGGTGCGCCACTGGGGAAAGGTCATGCCGAACTCTCGGTGGAAGAGCCGGCTGAGGGTGCGTTCCGAGGTGCCCGTGGCGGCGCCGAGCGCGGCGAGGGTGCGCGTGTCCGCGGGGTCGGCGTGGACCAGTGCGCACACCGCGGCCAGCCGGGGGTCCGAGGGGGTGGGCAGGCGCAGCGGCTGCTGGGGCGAGACCCGCAACTGGTCGCACAGTACGGCCAGGAGCCGGCCGCGTTCCGGGCCGGTCTCCTCGGGATCGCGGGTGTAGGCGACGATCAGCTCGCGCAGCAACGGGCCGACGGCGAGGACGGCCGGGGTGTCGAGGCCGAGCGGGTTGGTCCGGGCGGGGAGGCCGACCAGGTGCAGGTCGAGGCGGCCGTGGGCCCGGTGGGCGTGCACGGTGCCGGCCGGGATCCAGATGGCCCGCGTCCCCGGCGCGAACCAGGTGCCGGCCGCGGTGGTGACGGCCACGACCCCGGACCCGGCGTGGACGATCTGGTGCTCGTCGTGCCGGTGGGCGTCGATCCGCTGCCCGGCGGCCAGCCGCTGGGCCCGGGTGGGAGCCGCCGGGGTGTGACGCACACGCGCCGCCTCGGCCTCGGCACCGGGCGCGATGCCGTTCTGGCGGAAGTCCGACACAAGAGGGCAGCTTATCGAAAGCGGGCCAGGGCCGGGTGCCGGGACGATCGACGAATGACCCTCACCCGTGCCCGGCCCATCCTCCTGCTGTCCTTCGGCCACGCCTGTGTCGACGTCTACCAGGGCACGGTGGCCGCCCTGGTGCCGTACTTCGTCGCCGAGCGGGCGTACGGCTACGCCGCCGCCTCGGGCGTCGTACTCGCGGCCTCGCTGCTGTCGTCGCTGGTGCAGCCGCTGTTCGGGGCGCTCACCGACCGGTGGGCCCTGCCGTGGCTGCTGCCGCTGAGCACGCTGACCGCCGGGGCGGGTGTCGCCCTCGGCGGCCTCGCCGGCTCCTACGCGCTCACCCTCGCGGCCGTCGCGGTGGGCGGTGTCGGGGTGGCCGCCTACCATCCGGAGGCCGCGAGGGCGGCGCGGGTGGCGGCGCGGGGCAGTCATACGGCGATGGGGTGGTTCTCCCTGGGCGGCAACGTCGGCTTCGCGCTGGCACCTCCGCTGGTGTGGGCGGTCGTCGGCAGCGGAGGTCTCGGTGCGTCCGGTCTGCTCGCGCTGCCCGCGGTGGCGGGGGCCGTGCTGGGCGGGGCGGCGGTGCGTTCGGCCGGGGCGGTCCGTGCGGCGGGCGGCCCCGCGTCGCCGCCGCGGGGGCGGGACGACTGGGCGTCGTTCCTGCGGCTCACCGGCGCCGTCGTCTGCCGTTCCGTCGTCTTCGTCGGGCTGAGCACGTTCGTGTCGCTCTACGTCCGGGAGCGTGTCGGAGGCGGGAGTGCGACGGGGACGGTGGCGCTGTTCGTGCTCTACCTGGGCGGCGCGGTCGGCACCGTCGCCGGGGGCCGGCTCGCGGACCGGCACGGGCGGCTGAGGGTGGTGCGGGTCTCCTACGTCCTGACGGTCCTCGCGGTGGCCGGGGTCGTCCTCGTGCCGGGTCCGGCGGTGTACCTGTGCGTCGCCCTGACGTCGGCCGGGCTGTACGTGCCGTTCTCCCTGCACATCACGCTGGGTCAGGACTACCTGCCGCGCCGGACGGGCACGGCGAGCGGGGTCACGCTGGGGCTGGCCGTGAGCGTCGGCGGCCTGGCCGCCCCGGTGCTCGGCGCGCTGGCCGACGCGACGTCACTGCGGACGGCCCTGCTCCCGCTGGTGGCGTTGCCCGCCGTCGGCCGACTG
The DNA here is from genome assembly GCF_004364245.1 of Streptomyces sp. BK208. Classification (GTDB taxonomy): domain Bacteria; phylum Actinomycetota; class Actinomycetes; order Streptomycetales; family Streptomycetaceae; genus Streptomyces. The sequence continues at coordinate 171,830 of NZ_SOAV01000016.1, forward strand.
CTCCTGTGCGGCCTGCGCGAACCTGCCACGGCGGCGGTTCCCCCGCCCGCCGCACCCCGGGCGGCACGCGAGGCCGACGTACGGTGAGCCCGCGGGTCCCCGCGCTCGTTCACCGGCTCCTGGGGCAGAACCGCCCGCACGGCCGACGGGGCCTCGCGCACGGCGTCCCCCTTCTGCCTCGCCGGCCGGCGGCACCGCCTCACCCCGGGCCCGTCACTTCCCGCCCCGGGAGGTGACGGGCGCCAGCCACATGCCGACGATCGCGTCGACGAGGCCGTCGGCCGCGTCCTGCCAGCTGGCGCGCGGGGTGGGCCGCGTCTCGGCCAGGGCCCGCTCCCGCTCCTCCGCCGTGTGCACGATGAGGTGGCGGGCCATGTCGCCCCGCTCCGCGCGGACCTCGTCCGGGAGCGCGGGCATGCACCGGTTGCGGCCCTCGATGATGGCCCGCAGGGAGACCGAGGCCCGGGACTGCTCCGTCAGGATCTGCCGCAGCGCCGGGTCGGTCATGACCTGGGCGCAGAACCGCGCGTACCAGGTGGGGCTGCCCAGCGCCGCCAGGTGGTCGAACTGGGGACGGACCAGGCAGTCCACCCAGTCGCGCAGGTCCGACGAGTCGCCCAGGGCGGCGAGCTGCCGGGCGCGCAGCTCCTCGACCCGGTCCGCGTGGCGCTGCGCGATGGCGCGGACGAGGTCCGCCTTCGTGCCGAAGTGGTAGCCGACCGCCGCGTTGTTGCCCTGCCCAGCGGCCTCGCTCACCTGGCGGTTGGAGACCGCGTACACCCCGTGCTCGGCGAACAGCCGCTCGGCGGTGACCAGGATCAGCTGCCGGGTCGCGCCGGCCTGTTCGCTCCGGACCGCCCTGCCCGCCATGATCACCACCGCGCCGGGACTTCTCCTCACCGCCCGCGTCGACCAGTCCCTCGAGTCGTCGCAGGTCCGCCGTCGTACGGCGCGTTCTCACGAGAGCCTACGGGGCGGCGGCGCCGGGCCGCCGCCCGGCCCGGGCGCGCTGTCGGCCGCCGCACCCCGTACGATACTTCAATCGACTGACTTAAAGTTGTTCCGGCCCTCCGGTCCTCCGGCTCACCGCCCCACTCGTCGCTCGTCATCGCTCGTCATCGCTGTCATGGCTCGTCATGGCTCGTCATGGCTCGTCATCGTTGGAAAGGCTCCTCCATGTCCGCTTCTCCCGCCGCTCCGCGGCCGAACGCCGTGGTGGCGGTTCTGGCCCTGGCCGGGATCGTCGTCGCGCTGATGCAGACCCTGGTCATCCCGATCATCCCGGAGCTGCCCAAGCTCCTGGACGCGTCGGCCTCGGACGCGGCCTGGGCGGTGACCGCCACGCTGCTGGCCTCCGCCGTGGCCACTCCGGTCGTCGGAAGGCTCGGCGACATGTTCGGCAAGCGGCGGATGCTGCTGCTCAGCCTGGTGCTGCTGATCAGCGGCTCGGCGGTCTGCGGGCTGAGCGACGCGCTGGTCCCGATGGTCGCCGGCCGCGCTCTGCAGGGCCTGTCCGCCGCCGTGATCCCGCTCGGCATCAGCATCATGCGCGACGAGCTGCCCGCCGAGCGGCTGGCCGGTGCCACCGCCGTGATGAGCGCCTCCCTCGGGGTCGGCGGCGCGCTCGGGCTGCCCGCCGCCGCGCTGATAGCGGACAAGCTCGACTGGCACATGCTGTTCTGGCTCTCCGGCGCGCTCGGCGCCGTCTCCCTGGTGCTGGTCCTCGCGCTGGTGCCCGAGTCGGCGGTGCGCACCGGCGGCCGCTTCGACCTGCCGGGCGGCATCGGCATGGCCGCCGGACTCGCGAGCCTGCTCCTCGCCATCTCCAAGGGCGGCGACTGGGGCTGGTCCTCGGGCACCGTGCTCGTGCTGTTCGCGGCGGCCGTGGTGATCCTGCTGGTGTGGGGCTGGTGGGAGCTGCACACCCCGGCACCGCTGGTCGACCTGCGCACCACCGCCCGGCGCCAGGTGCTGTTCACCAACCTGGCGTCCATCGCCATCGGCTTCTCGATGTTCGCGATGTCCCTGGTGCTTCCGCAGCTGCTGCAGTTGCCCGAGGCCACCGGTTACGGACTCGGCCGCTCCCTGCTCACCACGGGGCTCGTGATGGCACCGTCCGGTCTGGTGATGATGGCGTTCGCCCCGGTCTCCGCGAAGGTCTCCAAGGCCAGGGGCCCGAAGGTGACCCTGATGATCGGTGCCCTGATCGTCGCGGCCGGCTACGGCCTGAACATCGTGCTGATGTCCGAGGTCTGGCACCTGGTGCTGGTCTCCTGCGTCATCAGCGCGGGCATCGGCTTCGCCTACGGCGCCATGCCCTCACTGATCATGGGCGCGGTGCCGCCGAGCGAGACGGCCGCCGCCAACAGCCTCAACACCCTGATGCGGTCCCTGGGCACCTCGGTCGCCAGTGCCATCGCCGGCGTGATCCTGGCCCAGATGACGGTCGACCTCGGCGGCTTCGCCCTGCCGTCGGAGAACGCGTTCAAGGTGGTCATGGCCATCGGCGCCGGCGCGGCCCTGCTGGCCTTCGCCATCGCGTCCTTCGTCCCCCGGCACCGTCCCGCCGCCCCGGTGACGGGACCGGCCGCGACCGGCGGCGTCGCGACGGAGACCGCCTCCGCGCACTGACCGCGACGGCGCCGGTCCCACCCCGGGACCGGCGCCGTTCAGGCGAACCTGACGGGCAACGCGCGTGACGGCCTCCGGGCCCGTCGAGAACTGACCCGTGGAGCTGCCGCTGATCCCTCCGATGCTCGCCACCCCCGGCACCCTGCCCGCCGCCGGGCAGGACGCCCGCTGGGCCTACGAGACCAAGCAGGACGGCCAGCGCGTCGTGGTCTACCTGCCCGGCGACGGAAGCGTCCTGCTGCGCGCCCGCTCCGGAGCGGACATCACCGCCGCCTATCCCGAACTGTCGCCGCTCGCCACCGCGCTCGGCGACACCCCAGCGGTCCTGGACGGCGAAGTGCTGGCCCTGGACGAACAGGGCCGTGCCGACTTCCAGTTGCTCCAGTCCCGGATGGGCCTCGCGCACGATCCGGGCCGGGCCGCGCACCGGGCGGCGAAGGTCCCCGTGCACCTGGTGCTGTTCGACGCGCTCCACCTGGCGGACCGCTCGCTGCTGCGCCTGCCCTACACCGGCCGCCGCGAGCTGCTGACGGACCTCGGCCTGAACGGACCCTCGTGGTCGACTCCGGCCGCGCTGGTCGGCCATGGCGAACAGGCCCTGCGGGCCACCCGCGAGCACGGCCTGGAGGGGCTGGTGTGCAAGCGGCTGGACTCGGTCTACGAGCCCGGCGTCCGCTCCCGGGCCTGGGTCAAGATCCGCAACATGCGCAGCGAGGACGTCGTGGTCGGCGGCTGGCTTCCCGGCAGGGGGCGGCTCGGCGGACTGCCCGGTGCCGTCCTGGTCGGTCAGCGCGCCGCGGGCCGGCTGCGTTACGTGGGCGGGGTCGGCACCGGCTGGAGCGAGGGCGAGCGCACGGAGCTGGCCACGCTGCTGGCGGCCGCCGCGACGGACGTCTGCCCCTTCGACCCGCTGCCGTCGGTGCCCGGCGCGCGCTGGGTCGTCCCCCGGCTGGTCGGCGAGGTCCGCTACAGCACCCGCACCCGGGAGGGCATGCTGCGCCAGCCGTCCTGGCTCAGGCTCCGCCCCGACCTGGCGCCCGAGGAGTCGGCCGCCGACCTTCCGGACGACCTGGTGTGAACCTGTGACGGCCCATCAGGCGCTGGGCTGCCCTTCACCGCGGTGACGCCCGTGCGCCCTTGGCACGGGAGGGAAAAGACGGGACCCTGAACTCCCCTTCCCCCCACAGCCGTTGGGCTGCTCCAGTCCGAGGAGGACGCGATGCCGTCGCGTACCGCCGCACAGCCCCGCAGGAGATGGCTCACCGTACCGCTCGGTGCCCTCGCCCTCGTCGTCGCCTTCCCCGCCACCGCCTTCGCCGCCCCGCCGCCGGGGCTGCCCGGAAACGCCGACAGCCTGGAGCGGACGTACCAGCCCGCCTACGACTACGACACCGACGGCTGCTATCCCACACCGGCCATCGGCGCCGACGGAGCCGTCAACGGCGGGCTGAACCCGACCGGCGCCCTGAACGGCAACTGCCGCGACGCCTCCGACCTGGACAACACCAACGGCTACGCGCGCGCCAAGTGCGACAACGGCTGGTGCGCGTACATGTACGGCCTCTACTTCGAGAAGGACCAGGCGCTGCCCGGCACGAGTCTCGGCGGCCACCGGCACGACTGGGAGCACGTGGTGGTGTGGGTGCGGGACGACGCCGTGCAGTACGTGTCGACGTCCAACCACGGCTCGTTCAGCGTGTACGAGCGGTCGGCCGTCCGCTTCGACGGCACCCACCCGAAGATCGTCTACCACAAGGACGGCATCAGCACCCACTGCTTCCGCCCGGCGACCTCGGGCGACGAGCCGCCGGAGAACCACCGGGGCACCTGGCAGTACCCGGCCCTGGTGGGCTGGAACGGCTATCCGGCGGGCCTGCGCGAGAAGTTGAGCTCCTACGACTTCGGCAGCGCCCACTTCGGCCTCAAGGACGGCAGCTTCGCCTCCCACCTGGCCGCCGCCAAACCCGCCGGGGTCCCCTTCGACCCGAACGCCTGAGGCGGCGGGGTGGGCCGGCCGGGCGAACCGCGCCCCACGAGCACCCCCGCGCGCACTATCGTGTCCGCATGTCCGCCCCCGAACTGATCCGCATCGTCTCCCGCGACTCCCCCATGGCGCTGGCCCAGGTCGAGCGCGTCCGCGCCGAGTTGGCGGCCCTGCACCCCGGCGTGCGCACCGAGGTCGTACCGGTGAGGACCACCGGCGACAAGTGGCTCGGCGACCTCTCCCAGGTGGACGGCAAGGGCGCGTTCACCAAGGAGGTCGACGCCGCGCTGCTGTCGGGCGAGGCCGACCTCGCGGTGCACTGCGTCAAGGACGTGCCCGCCGACCGGCCGCTGCCCGCCGGCACGGTGTTCGCCGCTTTCCTGAAGCGGGACGACGTGCGGGACGCGCTCGTCCACCCGGGCGGGCTCACCCTGGACGAGCTGCCCGACGGGACGCGCGTCGGCACGTCCTCGGTGCGCCGGGTCGCCCAGCTGGCCGCCACCCACCCGCACCTGCGGTGCGTGCCCTTCCGCGGCAACGCCAACCGGCGGCTGGCCAAGCTCGCCGCGGGCGAGGCGGACGCGCTGCTGCTGGCGGTCTCCGGCCTGGAACGCATCGGCCGCGCCGACGTGATCAGCGAGGTCCTCTCCCCCGAGACGATGATGCCGCCGATCGGCGCGGGCATCCTCGCCCTGCAGTGCCGGGAGGGCGACCGCGCCCTGATCGACGCGGTGAGCGGCCTCGGCCACCCCGCGACGCACCGGGAGGCGACGGCGGAGCGGATGTTCCTGCACGTCCTGCAGGGGCACTGCAACAGCCCGATCGCCGGGCACGCCCACGTGGACCGCAGCGGTGAACTCTCGCTGCGGGCCTGCGTGTTCACCCCGGACGGCAAGGTACGCCTGAACGCCCACGAGTGGGCGGGCCGGCTCGACCCGGCCACCCTCGGCACCTCGGTCGCGGTGGCCCTGCTGCGGCAGGGCGCCCGGGAGATCATCGACGGCATCGCGCACTGACCGGACCGGCGGGCCCGGCACACGGCCGCCCGGCGGGTCAGGCGGGGCCCTCCTCCGACTGGCCCCGCAGGAAGGCGCTCACCTGGTGCGCGAGGCCCTCCTCCCGCACCGCGCCGCACGGGGCCGTGCCGAAGCCGTCGGGCAGCCCGAGGGCGCCGCTCCACAGCCGGCGGTCGGCCCACTCCTCGTCCACCCGCAGCTGCACCTGGACGTCGACCTGGCCGAGGCTCGCCTCCGGCCCGGCCGCGTAGAGCACGGCCGTGGCCCGGCGCAGCGGGTAGACGTCGAAGCCCTCGATGAACTGGGAGTTGCGCCAGTCGAGGAAGGCACTCTCCCCGTCGGCGCCGATCCGCACGTCGATCTGGCCGTCCTCGAGGTGGATGCCGAGGTGCCGCCCGCCCCGGTTCTCGACGGTCACCCGGAGCCGGAAGTACGTCAGTGACTCGGCGGCGTCGTCACGCCCGCGGGGCGGCTCGGCCTGCTCGAGACCGTGGACGCGGACCCGAAGGCCGGTGTGCTCGTCGTACTCCTGCCAGTCCCCGACCACGTTCGGCTCGTACACGGTGCCCCTCTCGACCTCTCGACGCTGCTTCCTATCTGTGCGCAGATCGCACTGTCAAATGAGCGGAATGCGCTGTGGCCAGGGGCTTCGCCCCTTTTGATCGGTGATCAAGCGCTGCCCAGGGACGATCCGCCGGCACCGGGTCCGCGCGGTCACCCGGAGCGTGCCGCACATCACGTCCCGCTACGGGGCTACGCACCGGTCACCGGTACGCAGCCGTTCGAGTGGCCGTCCCGGGCATTCGCGCTCACTATCCATATATACGAGGACTTGCCAGCACCCCTGCTGAGGGAGGTGCGCGTGATGCGTGTCGCCGGCAGAACCAAGCCCCACCCGCACGACGACGCCCCCGACACGGCCGCGGCGTTCGACCGGCTCGCCCGGCTGCCCGAGGGGCCGGAACGCAAGGCGCTGCGGGACGATCTGATCCGGGTGTGGCTGCCCATGGCGGAGCGGATCGCCGTCCGCTTCCGGGGCCGCGGCGAGAACCTGGAGGACCTCTACCAGGTGGCGGCCCTCGGCCTGGTCAAGGCCGTCGACCACTACGACCCGGGGCGGGGCCACGCCTTCGAGGCGTACGCGGTGCCGACCGTGACCGGCGAGATCAAACGGCACTTCCGCGACCACATGTGGACCCTGCACGTGCCGCGCCGGATCCAGGACCTGCGCAACCGGGTCCGCAGAGCTGCGAAGGAACTGGCCCAGACCACGCCGGGGCGGGGCCCGACCGTCGAGGAGATCGCCGAGCACGCGCAGCTGACCACGGCCGAGGTGCGGACCGGCATGGAGGCCCTGGAGTGCTTCTCCGCCCTGTCGCTGGAGGCGGAGATGCCCGGCACCGACGGGTACGCGCTCGGTGACGCGCTGGGCGGGCTCGATCCCGCCTTCGACGCGGTCGTGGACCGGGTGGCCGTGCGGCCCTGCCTGGAGGCGCTGCCCGAGCGCGAGCGCACCATCCTCTACCTGCGCTTCTTCGGCGGGATGACGCAGAGCCGCATCGCCCAGCAGCTCGGCATCTCCCAGATGCACGTCTCCCGGCTGCTCACCGGCTGCTTCGACCGGATACGCGAGGAGATCCTGACGGAGGCCCGCTGAGCCCGGGCCGCCCCAGGCGCGCGTCCAGGGCGGTCCGGATTCCGGGCGGCATCACTCCGGTGCGCCCCCAGATGAGTATCGTTTCCGCCACGCTGCGGAGTTTGATGTTCGTATGCTGGGAAACCTCCTTCAGAACGATCCACCCCTCGTCCGGCGTCACCCCGCCGAGGGCGATGACCACGCCGATCGCCTGGTCGACGACGGCGTGCGAGACCACCGCCTCCTTGAGCTGCCGGACCTCCTCCTGCAGCCGGAAGACCTGGTCCGTGCCGGCATCCGGATCCGGGGCCGGGCCCGGTGCCGCGTCGGTGGGGGGCATGGTCACCTCCGGGTCTCCGTCCTCACCGGGCGCGCCGTGCCGCGCCACTGCGCCGTACGGGGCCCTCGCGCCACCGTTTCGGCGCCCCGTGCGGGGTACTCGCCAGGCGCCCGCCGCACTCCCGGCCGGACACTGGTGTGGAGCCGGTGACTGCCGGTGGACGAGACCAGGACGCGACTGCCATGAACCACGACATCACCTCCACCACCCACCCGGACCTGCTGTCCACGCACAACGTGTACGGGTCCCCTTGCTGGGTGAGTCTCACCAGCCGTGACCTGGAGGCCACCGAGGAGTTCTACTCCGCCGTGCTGGGCTGGCGGTGGCGGCCCGCCCGGCTGGGCGAGCCGTTCCGCATCGCGCTGGCCGACGGGGTCCCGGTGGCCGGGATCGCCGCCGTCGCCGCCATGTGGCAGATGGCGGTGGCCTGGACACCGTACTTCGCGGTGCGCAGCGCCGACGAGGCCGCGTCGCGGGCTCAGGAGCGCGGCGGCACCACCGCGGTCGGGCCGATCTCCCTGCCGCCCGGACGGGCGGCGCTGCTCGCCGACCGCGACGGTGCGACGTTCGGGATCTGGGAGGGCGAGCTCTTCTCGGACTGGGACGCGTGGCGCACCAAGCGTCCCGCCTTCATCCGGCTGCACACCCGTGACGCCTTCGACGCGGCCATCTTCTACGGCGAGATCTTCGACTGGGCGTCCGGTCAGGGCTGCTGCGAGGTCCGGTACGAGGGGGACGAGGTGGTCCTGCGCCAGGAGGGCCAGGTCGTGGCCCGCATCGAGTCGGGAGCCCTGGGAGCGGCCCCGGATCCCTCCCTGCGGCCGCACTGGCAGGTGCACTTCGCGGTCGAGGACGTCGCGGCCTGCGCCCGCACCGCGGAGCGGCACGGCGGCAGCGTGCTCTCCGAGGGCGCGGACGAGGCGGTGCTGCGGGACGCCGACGGCGCGCAGTTCACGGTGACCGCGCGGCGCCTGGGCACTTGACCTCACGGGCTCACCGGCCGGTGCGGGACGGCCGGGAGAGCAGCACCAGGCTGCGCTGTTCGACGGTGAGCCGGGTGCCCGCCTTGTACTCCGCCTCGTCGGGGACGCCCTCCGGGTCGGCGGTGTCGATCAGGGTGGTCCAGCGCTCCCCGTAGGAGGCGGCGGGCAGCCGGAAGTGGGCCGGCTCCCAGTGGCTGTTGAACAACAGCAGGAAGGAGTCGTCCACCACCGGACGGCCCTGCGCGTCGGGTTCGGCGATGGCGTCGCCGTTGAGGAAGACACCGACGGTGTGCGCGTCCGAGCGCTGCCAGTCGTCGTCGGTCATCTCCCGCGCGTCGGGCAGCAGCCACACCAGGTCGGGCAGCGGCTGGTCCGCGTGGGTGACGGTCTCCCCGCGGAAGAAGCGGCGCCGGCGCAGGACGGGGTGGTCGGCGCGCAGCGCGATGAGGCGGCGGGCGAAGTCCAGCAGTGCGCGCTGCTCGTCGCCGAGCCGCCAGTCGATCCAGGAGATCTCGTTGTCCTGGCAGTAGGCGTTGTTGTTGCCGCGCTGGGTGCGGCCCAGCTCGTCGCCGTGGCAGATCATCGGGATGCCCTGGGAGAGCAGGAGCGTGGCCAGGAAGTTGCGCTGCTGCCGGCCGCGCAGCTCCCGGACGGCCGGGTCCTTCGTGTCGCCCTCGGCGCCGCAGTTCCAGGACCGGTTGTGGCTCTCGCCGTCCCGGTTGTCCTCACCGTTGGCCTCGTTGTGCTTGTCGTTGTACGAGACGAGGTCGCGCAGCGTGAAACCGTCGTGCGCGGTGACGAAGTTGACGCTCGCCCGGGGGCGGCGCCGGCTGTGCTGGTACAGGTCGGACGAGCCGGTCAGCCGGGAGGCGAACTCACCGAGCGTGTGTTCCTCGGCACGCCAGAAGTCCCGTACGGCGTCGCGGTACTTGCCGTTCCACTCCGACCACAGCTGGGGGAAGTTGCCGACCTGGTAGCCGCCCTCGCCCACGTCCCAGGGCTCGGCGATCAGCTTCACGCGGCTGATCACCGGATCCTGCTGGATGAGGTCGAAGAACGCCGACAGCCGGTCCACCTCGTGGAACTGCCGGGCCAGGGTGGCCGCGAGGTCGAAGCGGAAGCCGTCGACGTGCATCTCGGTGACCCAGTACCGCAGCGAGTCCATGATGAGCTGGAGCACGTAAGGATGGCGCATCAGCAGGCTGTTGCCGGTGCCGGTGGTGTCGTAGTAGTGCTGCCAGTCGCCGTCCACCAGACGGTAGTACGAGGCGTTGTCGATGCCGCGGAAGGAGAGCGTGGGGCCTCTCTCGTTGCCCTCGGCGGTGTGGTTGTAGACCACGTCGAGGATCACTTCGAGGCCGGCCTCGTGCAGGGTCTTGACCATCGACTTGAACTCGCTCACCTGCTGGCCTCGGGTGCCCAGGGCGGCGTAGCCGTTGTGGGGCGCGAAGAAGCCGATGGTGTTGTAGCCCCAGTAGTTGGACAGTCCCCGGTCCAGGAGCACGCCGTCGTGGACGAACTGGTGCACCGGCATGAGTTCCACGGCGGTCACGCCGAGGGACGTCAGGTGCTCCACCACCGCCGGGTGCGCGAGGCCCGCGTAGGTGCCGCGCAGTTCGTCCGGCACGTCCGGGTGGGTGCGGCTGAGTCCGCGGACGTGGGCCTCGTAGATGACGCTCTCGGAGTACGGGCGCCTGGGCGGGCGGTCGTCGCCCCAGTCGAAGAAGGGGTCGGTGACCACGCCGAGCATGGTGTGCCCGGCGCTGTCGCCCGGGTCGGGCTTGCCCTTGGCCCGCTCGAAGAGGGAGGCGTGGTTGTCCACCAGCCCGTCCACGGCCCGGGTGTACGGGTCGAGGAGCAGCTTCGCCGGGTTGCAGCGGTGGCCGACGGCCGGGGCCCACGGACCGTGGACCCGGTAGCCGTAGCGCTGTCCCGGGCCGACGCCGGGCAGGTAGCAGTGCCAGACGAAGCCGTCCACGTCGGGCAGCGGGATGGCGCTGTGGTTGCCGTCGTCGTCGACGAGCACGAGGTCGACCCGTTCGGCGACCTCGCTGAACAGGGCGAAGTTGGTGCCCTGCCCGTCGTACGAGGCTCCCAGGGGATAGGGGTGCCCGCTCCACACGGGCGACCCCTTCCAGTTCGGCCTGGCGCGGGTCACCGGGCCTCCTCCAGAACGCCGTTGCCCGTACGCGTCCAACCGGCCACCTGGGCCACCGGCATGATCTCGCGCGGCACGTCCAACCCCTCCTGGGTGATCGGCTCGGGCTCCCTCGCCACCAGCGGCACTCGTTCGCCGGCCCGGGCGCGGCGCGAGAACCAGATGACCTTCGCCCCGGTGTCGGTGGCGCAGCAGCCCCAGCCGTCGCTGTTGGCGGCGAGGTGCTGCAGACAGGTGCGCAGGTCCTGGTCGGGACGGAGCGCGTGGTCGTTGCCCGCCACGGCCGTGATGAGGTGCTGGCGGTTCCACCACATCTCGATCGACGTGTTCTTGTCGCTCGCGTGCTCGTGGATCGCCAGCAGCAGCATCTCGGCGCCCGAGCAGACGGGTTCGACGAGGTTCTCCAGGTTCCAGAACCGGAGGTGAGCGGCCAGGATGCGCCTGACCTGTCCGACCCGTTCCGGGCTCACTTCCACGTCGAGGTGGTAGTAGCAGGGCACTGCGGTCTTCATCGTCGTGGCTCCTCACCGCGAAGGCTCTCGCTCCTCCCGTCCCTTGGGGGACGGGCTCCCCGATCACGAAGCGTGAGCACCGATCGCTTCTGAGTCACTCCAGAGTGGGAGCAGTAGTCCATTCGTGCAACACGAGCGGCCGGGGGCCGGAATCCGGGTGGCGAGCGGGCGGGTGAAAGAAGTTGAAGATCCAACAAGACGGCGCGTCACCATCCGTGCACCATGTGTGAGAACTCGATCGTGCACGACGCGATCGTCCGGAACGCGCTCGTTCGGCACCCGCACGTCCGGAATCCGCACGTCCACCACGCCCTCGTCCGTACCACCGGACCGCCCGGAAGGTGATCGGCCATGCTGCTCCCCGCGAAGAGCGAAGTCGCCCGGCAGCTGCGGCATTACCGCGCCTGGGAACGCTCGATGCTGGCGTCCCCCACGGACGTCACGGTCCGGACCACCTTCGAGGACTCCGGTTACACGCTCTGCGTGCTGATGGGGAAGCGGTGTGCCCGCGAGGCCGCGGACGCCGCCGAAAGGTATCTGCGGACCCCTCTGGTCGCCCACGCGCAGGAGCGGACGGCCCACGCGCAGGAGCGGACGGAGCGGCTCGCGCCGTCGGGTCACAAGGCCCCCTCGGGTGCGGCCTGACCCGATCGGCCCAACCAACAGGCCGGGCCCGCGCCCGGCCCCGAGCACGGCGGAGGTGAGATGCGGATGAGTGCGACCGTGGGGATCGGACGGATCCCGGTCCGGGACGTCCACCCGGTGGTGGAGAACGGCAGGCGCCCGGCGAAGGCGGTGGCGGGAGAGACGTTCGAGGTCACCGCCACCGTGTTCCGGGAGGGACACGACGCGGTGGCCGCCAACGTCGTGCTGAAGGACCCCGAGGGCCGGCCGGGTCCCTGGACGCCGATGCGGGAACTGGCCCCGGGCAGCGACCGCTGGGGCGCCGAGGTCACCCCGGACGCACCGGGCCGGTGGACCTACCGGGTGGAGGCGTGGAGCGACCCCGTCGCCACCTGGCGCCACCACGCGCGCATCAAGGTTCCGGCCGGCATCGACACCGGCCTGGTGCTCGAGGAGGGGGCCGAGCTGTACCGGCGGGCCGCCGCGGGGGTGCCCGGGGACGCCGGGCGGGCCGCCGTGCTGGCCGCCGCGACGGCCCTGCTCGACGACACGCTGCCGGTGGCCACCCGGCTGGCGGCGGCGTTGACGCCGGAGGTGGACGCGGTGCTGGCCCGGCATCCGCTGCGGGACCTGGTCACCTCCTCCGAACCGCTGCCCCTG
>NZ_SOAV01000017.1:0-62420 GCF_004364245.1 Streptomyces sp. BK208
CGGAACCGATCAGGTCGGGGTATCAACATATCTGGCGTTGACTTTTGGCACGCTGTTGAGTTCTCAAGGAACGGACGCTTCCTTTGTACTCACCCTCTCGGGCTTTCCTCCGGGCGCTTCCCTTCGGTCTTGCGTTTCCGACTCTATCAGATCCTTTTTCGATCCGATTCCCTGTCGGCGGGATTTGTCGTCGGCTTCCGGCTTTCGCTCGTCGGCCTTTCGACATTCACTACGTTAGCCGATTTCTCCGGGGACTCATAATCGAGTCCCGCGAGTTCGAATTCAGACATGCGGACATGACGAATTCGCTCCCGCTGAGGGAAGTCGTAGGTAGTGGGTTGGCCGCTTCCGGCTGCAGGCGATTGCCGTACCCGGGTCAAGCGGCTCAGGCTACATTACGCGTCGCCCAAGGGAGAGTCAACTTCGGCGCTTCCGCGGGACATGGGCCCGGTACGGGCTGACCGTCGGGTCGTCGGCGACCCAGTAGCGCCAGGGGTGGACGCCGCCCTCGCCGGCCACGCCGGTCCTCGGCCCGTTGCGCACCTGGTCACCGGGGACGGGTGTGCCGGTCAGGACGCGCAGAGGGGTGTCCTCGGAGGTGCAGGCATCCGTGCCGTTGAGGGCGCGGTCCACGCCCAGGGCGGTGGCGAGACGGGCCGGGCCCTTGGCCAGTTCCTTGTCGTTGCGGGCGGTGAGCCGTCGGGCCCGTGCCAGCTCGGCCCCCTCGACGATCTCGCCGGCGCGGAGGAGAACGGCGCTCGACCTCCCCTCGGGACCGCACACCAGGTTCATGCAGAACCACATGCCGTAGGTGAAGTAGACGTACACATGTCCGGGGGGACCGAACATCACGTCGTTGCGCGCGGTGCGGCCGCGGTAGGCGTGGGAGCCCGGGTCGTTCTGACCGTCGTAGGCCTCCACCTCCGTCAGGCGGAGGGCGATCGGGCCGTCGGGGGTGTCGCGCACCAGGATGCGGCCCAGAAGGTCGGGCGCCACCTCGAGGACGGGGCGGTCGAAGAATTCCCTGGGCAGGGGCGTACGGTCGGGGCTCGCGATCATGCCGTCCGAGCGTAACGCAGCCGCGACCGTGTGCGGGGTGGTCGGGGAGCGTCCGCCTTGCCAGGGTGTGGGGCGCGGAACCGGCCACGGTCGGATCGCGTTTGTATGGGTCGAGGATCCACACGTAAGCCTGGAGAGGGAGAGACATGGCGTTCAAGAAGCTGCTCGCGAGCCTGGGGGCCGGCGGGGCTTCGGTCGAGACCGTGCTGAGCGAGGTCAACGTCGTTCCGGGGGGTGTCGTCCAGGGCGAGGTGCGGATCCAGGGAGGGTCCGTCGACCAGGAGATCGAGGGGCTGTCGGTCGGCCTCCAGGCCAAGGTCGAGGTGGAGAGCGGCGACCAGGAGTACAAGCAGGACATCGAGTTCACCAAGGTGAGGCTCGGCGGCGCCTTCGGACTGAAGGCCGGTGCGGTGCACGCGGTGCCGTTCGGGCTCGAGATCCCGTGGGAGACGCCGGTCACCATGATCGACGGGCAGTCCCTGCGGGGGATGAACATCGGGGTCACCACGGAGCTGGAGATCGCGCGTGCCGTGGACTCCGGTGACCTGGACCCGATCAACGTGCACCCGCTGCCGGCGCAGAAGGCGATCCTGGACGCCTTCATCCAGCTGGGCTTCCGCTTCAAGAGCGCGGACATGGAGCGCGGCCACATCCGGGGCACGCGGCAGCAGCTGCCCTTCTACCAGGAGATCGAGTTCTTCCCGCCGCAGCAGTACCGCGGGCTGAACCAGGTCGAGCTGAGCTTCGTCGCCGACGCCCAGGCCATGGACGTCGTGCTGGAGATGGACAAGAAGCCCGGTCTGTTCAGCGAGGGCAGCGACACGTTCCGCTCGTTCAAGGTGGGGCTGAACGACTACCAGGGCACCGACTGGACGGCGTACCTCAACCAGTGGCTGTCGGAGGTCGGCAGCAAGCGCAACTGGTTCTGAGGGATCGGGCGGGCGAACCCGTAGGCTCGGTCGTCTCTGCACCAGAACATCAGGAGGTACCGAGGTGACCGAGCTGAAGCGGCGTCCGCTCCCCCATGACTTCCACCCGCCCGTGCCGTCGTTCACCGTCACGAGTGACGACGTTACGGAGGGCGGGACACTCAAGGACGATCAGGTCCACGCCGCCGGGAACACCTCTCCGCACCTGCGGTGGGAGGGCTTCCCCGCCGGGACCAAGAGCTTCGCCGTGACGTGCTACGACCCGGACGCCCCGACGGGCAGCGGGTTCTGGCACTGGGTGGTGTTCGACATCCCGGCCTCGGTGACCGAGCTGCCGGTGGGTGCCGGCAGCGGCTCGTTCGAGGGGCTGCCCCAGGGTGCCGTACAGGCGCGCAACGACTACGGCGACAAGGAGTTCGGCGGTGCCGCGCCGCCCGCCGGGGACGGGCCGCACCGCTACGTGTTCACGGTGTACGCCGTGGACCAGGAGAAGCTGGGGCCGGACGCGGACGGCACTCCCGCCTTCGTCGGCTTCAACCTGCGCTTCCACACCCTCGCGCGTGCCCAGCTCATCGCTGAGTACGAGGTGCCCGCGGAAGGCTGAGCCTTCGAGCGTTCACGGAACGTTTGCCCGCCCCTGGTCTTGGAATGGATCAGGGGCGGGCATTTTTGTCTCCGGGGGTGGCGAGGGGGTTTCCCTCGTGGGAGTGGCGGATATTGCGTTGTCCAACCCGGCGTGCCCGGCCAGAGTTGTTCCAGCCCGCCAGGGGGTGGGCCGGTGCGCACGGGAGGTGGGCTGGTATGCGGGACACGCTGGTGCTGAACGCGAGCTTCGAGCCGCTGTCGACGGTGACGTTGAATCGAGCCGTCGTTCTGGTGCTCCAGGACAAGGCCGTCGTCGAACAGGCCCACCCCTCGCTGCGGATGCGCGGAGCCGCGCTCGACATACCCGCGCCGCGGGTGATCAGGCTGTGCCAGTACGTACGGGTGCCGTTCCGAAGACGCGCTCCCTGGTCCAGGCGGGGCGTGCTGGTACGGGACCGGCACCGGTGCGCGTACTGCGGACGGCGGGCGACGACCGTGGACCACGTGGTGCCGCGGTCGCACGGCGGGCAGGACACGTGGCTGAACACGGTGGCCTCGTGCGCGGAGGACAATCACCGCAAGGCGAACCGGACGCCTGAGCAGGCGGGGATGCCGCTGCTGCGCGAGCCGTTCGAGCCGACGCCCGCCGATGCGATGCTGCTGGCGCTGGCCCGGGACGACTTCGCCGCGCTGCCGGAGTGGTTGGTGCTGGACGCGGCGTGAGTCTGCGCCGTGGGGGTTGATGTGCGTTGCCGACTGCCGGTGCGTCGTGGTTGACCGCGCAGCCCCCGCGCCCCTGAGGGCGTGGGGGCTGCCGGGCGCTCACCGGAACCGTCAGTCGATCGTCGGCTTCTCGCGGCGTTCCTGGGCCGGGACGCTTGCGCCGCCGTTGCCGCTTCCGCTGCCCGAACCGCCGCCCAGCCCGCCGAAGTTACCCATGGCGCCGGAGAGGCCCTTGAGGGCGTCGCCGATTTCGCTGGGGACGATCCAGAGCTTGTTGGCGTCGCCCTCGGCGATCTTCGGGAGCATCTGGAGGTACTGGTAGGAAAGCAGCTTCTGGTCCGGGTCGCCAGCGTGGATGGCCTCGAAGACGGTACGGACGGCCTGGGCCTCGCCCTCGGCGCGGAGGGCTGCGGCCTTGGCCTCACCTTCGGCGCGCAGGATCTGGGACTGCTTCTCGCCCTCGGCGCGCAGGATCTCGGACTGCCGGACACCTTCGGCCTGGAGGATGGCGGCGCGCTTGTCGCGGTCGGCGCGCATCTGCTTCTCCATCGAGTCCTGGATGGAGGTGGGCGGTTCGATGGCCTTGAGCTCGACGCGGTTGACGCGGATGCCCCACTTGCCGGTGGCCTCGTCGAGGACGCCGCGCAGGGCCGCGTTGATCTCCTCGCGGGAGGTCAGGGTCCGCTCCAGGTCCATGCCGCCGATGATGTTGCGCAGGGTGGTGACGGTGAGCTGCTCGATCGCCTGGATGTAGCTGGCGACCTCGTAGGTCGCGGCGCGGGCGTCGGTCACCTGGTAGTAGATGACGGTGTCGATGTTGACGACCAGGTTGTCCTGGGTGATGACCGGCTGGGGCGGGAAGGGGACGACCTGTTCGCGCAGGTCGATGCGGTTGCGGATGGTGTCGATGAACGGGACCACGATGTTGAGGCCCGCGTTGAGGGTCCGCGTGTAGCGGCCGAAGCGCTCGACGATGGCGGCGCTGGCCTGTGGGATGACCTGGATGGTCTTGATCAGGGCGATGAAGACCAACACCACCAGGATGATCAGGACGATGATGACCGGTTCCATCGTGGGTGTCCGTCCCCTTCTCCGCCTCGGCGCTCCGGCAGATCCCGTTGACCTGTCTGGCCCTGACTACTGCTGATCTTACGGCTGTTGAGGATCTTGCTGGTCGAGTCTGACAGACCGTCGCACGCCTCGGGGGGTGTTCGGGCCAGTTGCGGCACGGCGGGGGTCACATGATGACGGCCGTGGCCCCGTCGATCTCGACGACGTCGACCTCCTCGCCGGGCTCGAAGGCGCGTCCGGTGTCCAGGGCGCGCGCCGACCAGATCTCCCCGGCGAGTTTGATCCGGCCGCCTGAGCCGTCGACCCGCTCCGTGACGACGGCCTGCCTGCCCTTCAGGGCGTCCACTCCCGTGGCCAGTTGGGGCTGTTGGGCGCGGTGCCGGGCGGCGACGGGCCGTACGACGGCGATGAGGGCGACCGAGACGATGACGAAGACGATGACCTGGACCACGATGCCCGCGCCCAGCCCGGAGGCGACGGCGGCGGCCACCGCGCCGACGGCGAACATCCCGAACTCCGGCATCGCGGTCACGACGAGCGGAATGCCGAGTGCCGCCGCGGCTACGAGCCACCACACCCATGAGTCGATGTCGTTCACGCTGTCATGGTAGGTCCGGTGGTGACGCCGGGGACAGGGCGCACGGGGGGCGGGTCAGGACAGCGGGAGGCCCTTCGCGGTCCACCGGTCCCCGGACTGCTCGACGACGAGCGGGAGTCCGAAGCACAGGGACAGGTTGCGGGAGGTCAGTTCGAGCTCCAGCGGGCCGGCGGCCAGGACCTTGCCCTGACGGATCATCAGGACGTGGGTGAAGCCCGGGGCGATCTCCTCGACGTGGTGGGTCACCATGATCATGGAGGGCGCGATGGGGTCGCGGGCGAGCCGGCCGAGGCGTCGGACGAGGTCCTCGCGGCCGCCGAGGTCGAGGCCGGCGGCCGGCTCGTCGAGGAGGAGCAGCTCGGGGTCGGTCATCAGGGCGCGGGCGATCAGCGTGCGCTTGCGCTCGCCCTCGGAGAGGGTGCCGAACCTGCGGTCCAGGTACTCGGTCATGCCGAGACGGTCGAGGAAGGCGCGGGCCCGCTGTTCGTCGATGTCCTCGTACTCCTCCTGCCATCCGGCGGTCATGCCGTACGCGGCGGTCAGCACGGTCTGCAGGACGGTCTGGCGCCTGGGCAGCTTGTCGGCCATGGCGATGCCGGCCATGCCGATGCGCGGGCGCAGCTCGAAGACGTCGGTGCCGGGCTTGCCGAGCGTCTCGCCGAGGATGGTGGCGGTGCCGTTGCTCGGGTAGAGGTAGCTGGACGCGACATTGAGGAGGGTGGTCTTGCCGGCGCCGTTCGGACCGAGGATGACCCAGCGCTCGCCCTCCTTCACCGACCAGGAGACCTGGTCCACCAGAGCCCGGCCCTCACGGACCACGGATACGTCCTGAAGCTCCAGAACATCGCTCATGAGCGCGTTGTCTCCCCTTGCATTGTGGCCGGTCTCGGCTGTCGCGTACACCTGTGCTCGGGCCGCGGCGCCGGTGGGCGCAGGCCCCTCCAGGAAATCTACGCCACCGGTCGGCCGCACCGTTCCATCGGTCCGGTCCTTAGGGTGGGGGCATGCTCTCGGAACCACGTGCTGGGCGCCTTGCCGCCTGGGGAAATGCCCTGATTGCCCAAAAGGTCTCGCCGGACGACGCCGTGGTCGCGATCGTCGGCGAGGACGCGGTGCACCGGGTGGAGGGGCTGCCGGGCGAGGACGCGCCGGTCGGTCTCACCCTGGCGCTGGGGCGGCTGCGGACGCTCGGCGCGAGCGGGCTGCGGATCGCGCTGCCCGCGCCGGGGCATCCGCTGGGGCTGAGCGGGCCGCCGGAGTTCAACGCGCGCGCGTTGGAGGCCGAGGAGGCGGTGATCTGCGAGGGGGCCGCGCTGGGGCTGGTGCCGGAGGTCTACGAGGCGGGCCCCGAGGGTGACGTGCACGTCGAGGTCGTGTGGCACTGTCTGCCGGTGCGGGAGGCGCCGCCGGCGGACGTGCCCTCGCTCGGGGAGGCCGAGCGGGAGCTGGCGGAGGCGCTGCGGGACGCGACGGAGGCGCTGACGCGGCTGGACGTCGCCGGGTCGGGGCCGGTGGCGGAGGCGGCGGTCGCGGCGTACCGGGCCCGGGCGGAGCGGGGGCGGGAGGTGCTGGCGCCGGGGTATCCGCCGCGGGCGGTGCGGGTGCTGGAGTTGGCGCAGCGGGTGGGGATGCTGGTGTCGCTGGCGTCCGGGAACGGGCACGGGGGTGCGGTGAGCGCGTCGGAGATGGCGGCGCGGGGGGACGCCCTGCGGCCGGTGGAGCGGGTGGCCCGGCGGGCGCAGGTCGCGGCGTACAACTCCGTCGTGGTGGAGCGGGGGATGCGGTGAGGGGGCCTTGGCCCGGCGGGGCCCGACGTGGGTGCGGGCCTGGGGCGGGGCGCGCGGCTCGGCGCTGACGAGGTGCCGCGGTGCCCACCCGTGCCGCCCCGGCGGCACGACTGCCCACTGCTGGGGGCATCGGGCCGGTTGATGCCGATGCGGCCTCCCAGAAGCTCCGGGAGGCCGCAGGCATCGTGTGCGCGGGGATCAGTGGTTGACGCCCAGGTTGCCGAAGGCCGGGTTGAGGACGCCGATGACGTTGACGCTGTTGCCGACGGCGTTGACCGGGATGTGGATCGGCGCCTGGACCAGGTTGCCGGAGGCGACGCCCGGGGAGCCGACGGCCTTGCCGTGGGCGTGGGCGCCGCCGTCGGTGGCGGAGGCCATGCCCGCACCGGCGGCGATCAGACCGCCGGCCACCATCGTCACGGCCGCTGCCTTCTTCAGGTTCTTCACTTGCGTGCCCTCCTTGCGAACGCCGCGGCAGTCGCCGCGGCACGCACTGGAGAACGGCCGGGCTCGTCGAAGGATGCGCCATTCGGGGGACATTCCCACGACGGTATGAATCTCCGACCGGAGGGGAACCCTCCGCCGCGGCCCCGCGTACAGGGCGGCCGGTCGCGGTCAGCCGCTCACTCCATGGCGTACGGCCCACAGGGCGGCCTGGGTGCGGTCCGCCAGGTCGAGTTTCATCAGGATGTTCGAGACGTGGGTCTTCACGGTCTTCTCGGACAGCACCAGCGCGCGGGCGATCTCCCGGTTGGAGCGGCCGTCCGCGATCAGGCCCAGCACCTCGCGCTCCCGCTCGGTGAGGGACCCCGCCCTGCCCGGCCCCGTGCTGCTCGTCTCCTGGCTCAGGAGGGCGCCCGCGACCTCGGGCTGGAGCAGGATGTGGCCGGCGTGGACGGAGCGGATGGCGCCGGCCAGCGCGTCGGGGTCGACGTCCTTGTAGACGTAGCCGGCGGCGCCCGCCCGCAGGGCCGGGACGACGGTGCGCTGCTCGGTGAAGCTGGTGACGACCAGCACGCGCGCGTGGTTGTCCAGCTCGCGGAGTCTGCGCAGCGCGTCGACGCCGTCCATGCCCGGCATCTTGACGTCCATGAGGATCACGTCGGGTTTCAGCTCCTGGGCGCGGTCGACGCCCTCGGCGCCGTCCGCGGCCTCGCCGACCACCTCGATGTCGTCCTGCACCTCCAGGAAGGTGCGCAGACCCCGACGGACCACTTGGTGGTCGTCGACGAGGAGCACCTTGATCGCTTCAGCCACCGGGAACCTCCATCTCGATCGTGGTGCCCTCGCCGGGCGCGGACCGCACGGTCAGCCTGCCGCCGGTGCCGCCGGCCCGGTCGCGCATGGAGACCAGGCCCAGGTGGCGGCCGGCGCGGCGGACCGTGCGCGGGTCGAAGCCGCTGCCGTCGTCGGTGACCCGCAGGACGGTGCCGGTGCCCCGCCGGTGCAGGGTGACCTCGACGTGTTCGGCCCCTGAGTGGCGCAGGGCGTTGTGCAGTGCCTCCTGGGCCACGCGCAGCATCGCCTCCTCCTGGGCGGCCGGCAGCGCCTTGACGCCGTGGCCCGCGAAGGTCACGCGCGCGGCGTGGGCGCGGTCCAGGACCTGGATCTGGGTGCGCAGGGTGGCGACCAGGCCGTCCTCCTCCAGGGCGGCGGGGCGCAGCTCGACGACGGCGGCGCGCAGTTCGTCGGCGGCCTCCGCGGCGAGCGTGGCGACCTGGTGCAGCTCGTCCTTGGCCCGCCCGGGGTCCCGGTCGACCAGGGCGGTGGCGGCCTGGGCGGTCAGGCGCAGCGAGAACAGCTTCTGGCTCACCGCGTCGTGCAGCTCGTGGGCGAGGCGGGAGCGCTCCTCGGCGATGGTCAGCTCGCGGCTGCGCTCGTACAGGCGCGCGTTGGTGAGGGCGATCGCGGCGTGCTGGGCGAGGATGCCGAGCAGTTCCTCGTCGTCCCGTGTGAAGCCGCAGCCGCCCTCGGGCTTCGCGCACGAGGAGCTCGGGGGGTGTCCCTCCGCGGGGCGCAGCTTGTTGGCCAGGAAGAGGGCGCCGAGCACCTCGTCACCGTCGCGGATCGGCAGGCCGAGGAAGTCGACCAGGTCGGGGTGGGCGGAGGGCCAGCCCCCGAAGCGGGGGTCCTTGCGGACGTCGCCGAGGCGCTCGGGGGTGGCCTCGTGGAGCATCGCGGCGAGGATGCCGTGCTGGCGCGGCAGAGGGCCGATGGCCTTCCACTGCTCGTCGCTGACGCCGTCGACCACGAACTGGGCGAAGCCGCCGTGGTCGTCGGGGACGCCGAGGGCGGCGTACTGCGCGTCGAGCAGTTCGCGGGCCGAGGCGACGATCGTCTTGAGGACGTCGCGCACCTCGAGATGCCTGCTCATGGCCAGCAGCGCGGAACTCACCGCGGTGAGGCCGGACCGGGGGCCGTGACTCATGTCCTCACGGTACCCGCGGGGGGTGGGGGCGGGATCGGCCCGGTGACGGGCGTCGCCTAGGGCGGTGGGACTAGGTCCGGGGTCCCGTCCGACGGGTCTAGGGCGAAGGGACCTGCCCGGCTCGGGCCCTCGCCGGAGGTGGCCGGCGCGGCCGGATTCCTAGGTTGGGGATCACGCCGGCCGGACGGACGGCGGGGACGACGAAGGGGACGTGAGTCATGCCGGTCGCGATCATCACGGGGGCGTCCAGGGGACTGGGCCGGGCGCTCGCCGAGGCCCTGGCGGCACGGGGCTGGGACCTGGTGCTGGACGCCAGGAATTCCGAGGTCCTGAAGGAGGCGGCGGGCGCGCTGGCGCCGTACGGCACGCGCGTGACGGCGCTGCCCGGCGACGTCACCGACTCCTGGCACCGGACGGCGCTGGTGACGGAGGCCGCGCGGCTGGGCGGCGTGGACCTGCTGGTCAGCAACGCGAGCGCGCTGGGCGCCGAGCCGCTGGTGCGGCTGGCGGAGCTGTCCCTGGACGGGCTGCGCCGGGCCCTGGAGGTGAACGTGGTGGCCGCTCTGGGCCTGGTCAAGGAGGCGCTGCCGCAGCTGCGCGCGGCTCCCGCGGGCGCGGTGGTGACGGTCAGCTCGGACGCGGCCGCCGAGGCGTACGGGACGTGGGGCGGCTACGGGGCGTCCAAGGCGGCCCTGGACCAGCTGGCGGCGGTACTGGGCGTGGAGGAACCGGGGCTGCGGGTGTGGGCGGTCGATCCGGGGGACATGGCCACGGATCTGTACGCCGCGGCCGTACCGGACGACGACGATTCGCGGCCGGATCCGAGGAGCGTCGTACCGGCGCTGCTGCGGCTGCTGGACGAGCGGCCGGCGAGCGGGCGCTACGGGGCCCCGGCGCTGCTGGAGACACGCTGATGGCCTCGGTGGCGGTGAGGGTCCCGCGGGAGTTGTCGGCCCGGGTGCCGGTCGAGCAGCGGGAGCCGGGACGGGACCGGGACGGCGTACGGCTGCTGGTGTCGCGCGGGACCGAGGTGTCGCACCACGCGTTCGGGGAGCTGCCGGGGCTGCTGCGGGCCGGTGATCTGCTGGTGGTCAACACCTCGCCCACGCTGGCCGCCGCCGTGGACGGGCGGATCGGGCACACGCGCGTGGTGGTGCACTTCTCCACCCGGGGGGACGACGGCCGGTGGGCGGTGGAGCTGCGGGAGCCCGACGGCAGGGGCACTACGCGCGCGCGTGCGGGGGAAGGGGGACACGGGGCGCCCGCTCCGGGTCCTGCGGCGGCCGGTGGTCCGGCGGGGACGAGGGTACGGCTGCCGGGCGGTGCGCGGCTGGTCCTTGAGGAGCCGCTGAGCGCGCGCGGGGAGCGGTTGTGGTGGGCGCGGGTGTCGCGGGCGGAGGTGCCGGGGCTGCTGCGGGAGTACGGGCGGCCCATTCGTTACTCCTACACGGAGCGGGACCAGCCGCTGTCGGTCTACCAGACGGTGTTCGCGCTGCCGTCCGGGGACGGGGCGGGCAGTGCGGAGATGCCCAGCGCGGCGCGGCCCTTCACGGCGCGGCTGGTGGCGGAGCTGGTGAGCCGCGGGGTGCAGTTCGCGCCGGTGACCCTGCACACGGGGGTGGCCTCGGCGGAGTCGCACGAGCCGCCGTATCCGGAGCGGTTCGCCGTGCCGGAGGCGTCGGCGCGGCTGATCAACGCCGCGCGCGCGGGTGACGGGCGGGTGGTGGCGGTGGGGACGACGGCCGTGCGGGCGGTGGAGTCGGCGGCCGGTGCCGACGGGGTGGTGCGGGCGCGGGCCGGGTGGACCGGTCTGGTGGTGACGCCGGAGCGGGGGGTGCGGGTGGTGGAGGGGCTGCTGACGGGGCTGCACGAGCCCGAGGCCTCGCATCTGCTGATGCTGGAGGCGGTGGCGGGGCGGGCGGCGATCGACCGCGGGTACGAGGCGGCGGTGCGGGGGCGCTACCTGTGGCACGAGTTCGGGGACGTCCACCTCCTCCTGCCGTAGGAGGGCGGCGCGGACTCACTCACACTTCGCATTGCGACAGCAACTATCGGTGAGAAAGGAGGGGGGCCGGTGTGAGCCCCCGCATAGGGCCCACGTCACGTACGAAGGGGAGTAGGAGAACGACTCGTCCGTTTTGAGCGGGGCAGATGTCCAATCTGCCCCGCTTTGCCGTTCCCTGATCCACTACCTCGGATCGTACGTCACACCTTTGCCTCTCGATTTTGCGGTCGCTAAGAATTGCTCTCGTCGCTCAGCGCCGTGGGTTCTCCCCCGCGGCGTTTGTGCCGGAAGCACCCACTGTCCCCACCGGACGAGAGCGACCTCCGCGCTATTCGAAGAGGTCTATCCCGCCATGCTGAAGAACATCCTTACCCGTGGTCGCAGTCGCACCCTGAACCGCACGCACAAGGTCGCGATCGCCGGTGTCGGCACGCTCGGCGCCGCCGCCGTCGCCCTCACCGCCGTCCCGGCCAGCGGTCAGGCGACGACCACGAGCGAGGCCGCTCCGACGGCCAAGGTGGCGTACAGCACCAAGCAGATCCAGGACGTGCACGCCGGTGTCACCGGCCAGCTCGCCGGCGCCAGCCAGAAGGTCGCCGCCATCGAGGCCAAGAAGGAGGCGGCCGCCAAGAAGGCGACCGCCGAGAAGAAGGCCGCAGCCAAGAAGGCCGCCGCCAAGCGCTCGGCCAAGGAGAGCACCAGCCGCTCCGCCCAGCGCACCGAGGTCAAGAAGGCCGCCAAGTCCTACCCGGACAACCTGGACGGCTGGATCCGCGAGGCCCGGGCCATCCTGGCCAAGCACGACATCCCCGGGACCTACGACGGCATCCACCGCAACATCATGCGGGAGTCGTCCGGCAACCCGAAGGCCATCAACGACTGGGACATCAACGCCATCAACGGCATCCCGTCGAAGGGCCTGCTCCAGGTCATCCCGCCGACGTTCAAGGCGTACCACGTGCCCGGTACCTCCTGGAACATCTACGACCCGGTCGCCAACATCGCCGCCGCGTGCAACTACGCCGCGGACAAGTACGGCACCATGGACAACGTCGACAGCGCGTACTGAGGTCGGCGCGGACCTCCTCGCGACGTCGCCGACGCCGGACCGTACGCCGAAGGGCGGCACCCTCCTGACGGGGTGCCGCCCTTCGGGGCGTTCGGGCGGGCCTTCTGGGTCCGCCGGACCGCGGTCTACTTGCGCATGACCTCGGGCTCGTGCCGGCGCAGGAAGCGGGCGACGAAGAAGCCGCAGATCACGCCGAGCACGATCAGCGCGGCCATGTCCAGGCCCCAGGCGCCCACGGTGTGCTCCCACAGCGGGTCGGCCTCGGCGCCCTTCTCGGGCGGGCTGATCTTGTTGAAGTCCAGCGTGGCACCGGCGGCGGCGACCGCCCAGCGCGAGGGCATCAGGTACGAGAACTGGTTGACGCCCACCGCGTCGTTCAGGGCGAAGAGGCAGCCGGTGAAGACGACCTGGATGATCGCGAACATCACCAGCAGCGGCATGGTCTTCTCGGCGGTCTTCACCAGCGAGGAGATGACCAGGCCGAACATCATCGCGGTGAAGCCCAGCGCCATGATCGGCAGCGACAGCTCGACCAGCGTCGCGCCGCCCAGGACCAGCCCCTCGTCGGGGATCTCGCGGGTGGCGAAGCCGATCACACCGACCAGCAGACCCTGGAACACCGTGATCAGGCCGAGCACGAAGACCTTGGACATCAGGTACGCGGACCGGGACAGGCCGGTGGCGCGTTCCCGTTCGTAGATCACCCGTTCCTTGATCAGCTCACGGACCGAGTTCGCGGCGCCGGCGAAGCAGGCGCCGACCGCGAGGATCAGCAGGACCGTGGTCGCGGTGCCGTTCGGGATGATCCGGCCGGTCTGCGGGTTCGCCGGGTTGGGCAGCAGGCCCTTGTCGGCGTCGATGAGCAGGCTCACCGCGCCCAGTACGGCCGGCAGGATCACCATCAGGGCCAGGAAGCCCTTGTCGGAGGCGATCACCGACACGTAGCGCCGCACGAGGGTGACGAACTGCGACATCCAGCCCTGCGGCTTCGGCGGCTTCATCGCCTGCATCGGCGGTACCTGTACGGACTGCGGCGCGACGGCGTCGAGGTCCGCGGCGTACATCTGGTAGTGCTGCGAGCCCTTCCAGCGGCCCGCCCAGTCGTAGTCGCGGTAGTTCTCGAAGGCGGAGAACACGTCGGCCCAGGTGTCGTACCCGAAGAAGTTCAGCGCCTCCTCGGGCGGGCCGAAGTAGGCCACGGAACCGCCGGGCGCCATCACCAGCAGTTTGTCGCAGGTCGCCAGCTCGGCCACCGAGTGGGTGACGACGAGGACGGTGCGGCCGTCGTCGGCGAGGCCGCGCAGCAGCTGCATGACGTCACGGTCCATGCCCGGGTCGAGGCCGGAGGTCGGCTCGTCCAGGAAGATCAGCGACGGCTTGGTGAGCAGCTCCAGGGCGACGGACACGCGCTTGCGCTGACCGCCGGACAGGGACGTGACCTTCTTGTCCTTGTGGATGTCGAGCTTGAGCTCGCGCAGCACCTCGTCTATGCGGGCGTTGCGCTCGGCGCCGGTGGTGTCGGCCGGGAAGCGCAGCTTCGCCGCGTACTTCAGGGCCTTCTTGACGGTCAGCTCCTTGTGCAGGATGTCGTCCTGCGGGACCAGACCGATGCGCTGGCGCAGCTCGGCGAACTGCTTGTACAGGTTCCGGTTGTCGTAGAGGACCTCGCCCTGGTCGGCGGGCCGGTACCCGGTGAGCGCCTTGAGCAGGGTCGACTTGCCGGATCCCGACGGTCCGATGACCGCGATCAGCGACTTCTCGGGGACGCCGAAGGACACGTCCTTGAGGATCTGCTTGCCGCCGTCGACCGTGACGGTCAGGTGCCGGGCGGAGAAGGAGACCTCACCGGTGTCGACGAACTCCTCGAGGCGGTCGCCGACGATCCGGAACGTCGAGTGGCCGACACCGACGATGTCGGCCGGGCCGAGCAGCTGGGAGCCGCCCTTGGCGATCGGCTGGCCGTTGACGTACGTGCCGTTGTGCGAGCCCAGGTCGCGGATCTCCAGGCGGCCGTCGGGCGTCGCGTGGAACTCGGCGTGGTTGCGGGAGACCTGCAGGTCCGAGACGACCAGGTCGTTCTCCAGGGCACGGCCGATACGCATCACACGGCCGAGCGAGAACTGGTGGAACGTGGTCGGGCTGCGGTCCCCGTGGGCCGGTGGCGCCCCCGCCGCGCCGCCGGGTCCCTGCTGCTGGGGGAAGTGCGGCGCGGCCTGCTGGGGCTGCGGCGCCTGCTGGGGCGCCTGCCAGCCGGCCGGCTGCCCCTGGTGCGGCTGCTGCGGATGCCCGTGCTGCGGGGTCTGCTGGGGCTGCGCCTGCTGCTGGAACGGCTCCTGCGCGGGCGGCGCCTGCTGCGCCCAGCCCGCGTGCGCGCCCTGCGCGGCGTACGGCTGCTGCGGCTGGGCCTGCGGCGCGCCGGCCGGGGCCTGGGCGCCGGACAGGCTCACCCGCGGTCCGTCGGTCGCGTTGCCCAGGTTCAGTACGGTGCCGGCGCCGAGCTCCACCTGCTGGATCCGCTGCCCGTGCACGAACGTGCCGTTGGTGCTGCCGTGGTCCTCGACCACCCACCTGCGTCCGTCGAAACTGATCGTGGCATGCCGCCAGGAGACCCTGGCGTCGTCAAAAACAAGCTCCCCCTGTGGATCGCGTCCCAGCGCGTATGACCGGGACGGGTCGAGCGTCCAGGTCCGTCCATTGGATTCCAGTACGAGTTCCGGCACTCCAGCCCCACTGAGTTGTCCCCCGATGTGCTCCCGTCGCGGGGAGTCTAGGGATGTCGAACATCGGGGGGAACTATTTCAGGCTCGGGGCCCTGACCGAAAGTCGGGCCTTGTGAAGAGTGCGTAGGCGACCGTCCGCCGTCCCCCTCGACGGGGTCGGAGCCCGCCCGGCCGGTGAGACTCTCGTCCCTCTGACCCCGTCCCCTGCCTTCTGCCCCCCTGTCCGCCAGGCGGACCTCGGGGGCGGACGGCACCGGGTGCCGGATACGGTGGGCACACCATGAGCGCTTCGCAGACCTCTGACGTTCCCACGCTTCTCGTCAAGATCTTCGGCAAGGACCGGCCCGGCATCACGGCCGGCCTGTTCGACACCCTCGCCGCCTACTCCGTCGACGTCGTCGACATCGAGCAGGTCGTCACCCGTGGCCGTATCGTGCTGTGCGCGCTGGTGACCGAGCCGCCCCGTGGGCTGGAGGGCGACCTGCGGGCCACCGTCCACAGCTGGGCGGAGTCGCTGAAGCTGCAGGCGGAGATCATCTCCGGTATCGGCGACAACCGCCCGCGCGGGCTCGGGCGCTCCCTGGTCACGGTGCTGGGGCACCCGCTCACCGCGGAGGCTGCCGCCGCCATAGCGGCCCGGATCACCGAATCGGGCAGCAACATCGACCGTATCTTCCGGCTGGCCAAGTACCCGGTGACCGCCGTCGAGTTCGCGGTGTCCGGTGTGGAGACCGAGCCGCTGCGCACCGCGCTGGCCACCGAGGCCGCCGCGCTCGGCGTGGACATCGCGGTCGTCGCCGCGGGGCTGCACCGCCGGGCGCAGCGCCTGGTCGTGATGGACGTGGACTCCACGCTCATCCAGGACGAGGTCATCGAACTGTTCGCGGCGCACGCCGGCTGCGAGGACAAGGTCGCCGAGGTCACGGCTGCCGCCATGCGCGGGGAGCTGGACTTCGAGCAGTCGCTGCACGCGCGCGTGGCCCTGCTGGAGGGGCTGGACGCCTCCGTGGTGGACAAGGTGCGCGCCGAGGTGCGGCTGACGCCGGGTGCCCGCACCCTGATCCGCACGCTGAAACGGCTCGGCTACCAGGTGGGGGTCGTCTCCGGCGGCTTCACCCAGGTCACCGACGCCTTGCGGGAACAGCTGGGGCTCGACTTCGCGCAGGCCAACACGCTGGAGATCGTCGACGGCAGGCTGACCGGACGGGTCACCGGGGAGATCGTGGACCGTGCGGGCAAGGCCCGGCTGCTGCGCCGGTTCGCCGCCGAGGCGGGAGTCCCGCTGTCGCAGACCGTGGCGATCGGTGACGGCGCCAACGACCTGGACATGCTGAACGCGGCCGGCCTGGGCGTCGCCTTCAACGCCAAGCCGGTGGTCCGCGAGGCCGCGCACACCGCGGTGAACGTGCCCTTCCTCGACACGGTGCTGTATCTGCTGGGCATCACCCGCGAGGAGGTCGAGGCCGCGGACACGCTGGTCGAGGGGCCCGGCGAGGACCTCGACCCGGCCGCCGACCGGCACTGACCCGGCCGGCGAAGGGGCGGCGCGGCCCCGGCACGACGAAGGCCCGGACACGAGGGTGCCGGGCCCTGTCGCGTACGCGGGTGGGGCGGATCAGTCGGTCGGCGCCCAGTAGTCGACCAGGGCGGCCCGGCCGGGCTCCACGTCCTTCCAGGAACCCGTGAAGGTCAGGACGGCGAAGGCGGCGGTCGGGAAGCCCCGTCGCTTGATCCGCTGACGGACCTCGTCCTCGGCCGAGCCGGCCAGGATCTCGGTCAGCGCCTCCATGCCGGGGTTGTGGCCGATCACCAGCACGTTCCGCAGGTCGTCGGGGGTCTCGTTGAGCACGGCGATCAGCTCGCCGGGCGAGGCCTCGTAGATCCGCTCCTCATAGACGGTTTTCGGCCGGTGCGGGAACTCCTGTACGGCGAGCTTCCAGGTCTCCCGGGTCCTGGCCGAGGTGGAGCACAGGGCCTGGTCGAAGGGCACACCGGTGTCCGCCAGCCGACGCCCGGCCTCCGCGGCGTCCATGCGCCCCCGGTCGGCGAGCGGCCGCTCGTGGTCGCTCACCTGTGGCCAGTCGGCTTTCGCATGCCGGAAGAGAACAATCCTGCGGAGTTCTGCGACGCTCATGTCATCCAGCTTCGCATGAAACAGGCCACGGGGCTCTGGGAGTTGACATGCGGCTTCAGCGCGGGACGCGCGCCCGGGCCGGTGGCGGCTCCGGCGGGCACTCAACGCCTGGTGAGCTGCTCCATCCGTTCCAGCAGCTGGGCGATCGCGGGCTGCTCCGCGGCGGCGTGGGCGTCGGCGGGATTCAGGAGCAGCAGGAGCAGTGCGACGAAGGCGAACACGGGCAGGGCGAGGGCCCACCAGGGCAGCCGGATGTCGACGCCGCCCCGGGTCGCCTGGGGAGGCCGGGTGTACGTAGGGGCCGACATGAGTGCCTCCGCTGGTCTTCGGGCTTCCCTGGTCCGTGCTCGCTGGCCCGCGTGGCGCGGGCACATCTCGAAGTTACGGATTCCACGGGGCCCAACCCATCCGGAGATCCACCCACTTGACCCTGACCCTCACCCCCTAGGGGACCGGGGGTTACCCCCACCCTCCACCGGCGGGGGGCGGGGTCACGGCGAGGCGATCGTCGCGATGACGCCGATGATCACGAAGATCGCGAGGAACGAGCCGAAGACGATCAGCATCTTCTTCTGGCCGTGCTGGGGGTTCGGGTCGAGGACTGGCATACGGCAAGTCTCGCATCCCCCGCGCGGGCCGCTCCCGGCGGGACCGGTGGCCCGCGGCCGGCACATCGGCCGACCGGGGCCGCCCGCAGGGGTCAGCGGGCCGCCTCGTCCTCCACGGTGCGGTCGCGTCCCGCCAGGACGCCCACCACGATCTGCGGCACCATCAGCGCGCTCATCAGCGCGATCGGCAGCCCCCAGCCGCCGCTGTGCTGGTAGAGCACGCCCACCAGCAGCGGCCCCGGGATGGAGATCAGGTAGCCGGTGCTCTGGGCAAAGGCGGACAGCTGGGCGACGCCCGCTCCCGTCCTGGCCCGCATCCCGACCATGGTCAGCGCGAGCGGGAAGGCGCAGTTGGAGACGCCGAGCAGCAGGGCCCAGGCCCAGGCACCGCCGACCGGGGCAAAGTACAGACCGGCGTATCCGGCGAGTCCGCACAGGCCGAGGACCAGCACGATGGGGCCCTGGTGGGGCAGGCGGCTCGCCACCCGCGGGATCACGAAGGCGAGCGGCACGCCCATCACCATGATGACGGCGAGCAGCAGCCCGGCGGTGCCGGCGGACACACCCGAGTCGCGGAAGATCTGCGCCATCCACCCCATCGTGATGTAGGCGGCGGTGGCCTGGAGGCCGAAGAAGACGGCGAGCGCCCAGGCCGTACGGCTGCGGGTGATCCGCAGCGGGGGCTGCTGCGCGGGCCTCTCGCCGTCCCGTCCCCCGGAGGCCGCGGACGGCGTCGCGGCGGGCGCCGGCTCCCTGCGGTTCCGTACGAAGGGGATCCACGGCAGGACGGCAAGGGCCGGCAGTACGGCCCAGACCGCGAGACCCGGCTGCCAGTGGCCGCCCAGCGCGTCCGTCACGGGCACCGTCGCCGCGGCGGCCACGGAGGTGCCGAAGGCGAGGGCCATCGAGTACAGGCCGGTCATGGAGCCGACCCGGTCGGGGAAGTAGCGCTTGACGATGACCGGCATGAGGACGTTGCTGACCGCGATGCCCATCAGCGCCAGGGCGGTGGCGGCCAGGAAGCCGCCCGTGCCGCCGGCGTACGGGCGTATCACCAGGCCCGCGGTGATGGCGACCATGCCGGCGCAGACCACCGCGCCGGGCCCGAAGCGGCGGGCCAGCCGGGGGGCGGTGACCCCGAAGACGGCGAAGCAGAGCGGGGGCACGGAGGTGAGGAGTCCGGCGACGCTGCCGCTCATGCCGAGTCCGTCGCGGACCTCCTCCAGGAGCGCCCCCAGGCTCGTGATGGCCGGGCGCAGGTTGAGCGCGGCCAGGACGATGCCGAGGATGAGCAGCCGGGTCGTCCACGCACGCGTGGTGGCCGTCTCGGCGGGTACCTCGCGCACACCGCGCTCCGCGCGCGCGTCACCGCCTGTCTCGGCACGCACGTGCGCGTCGGTCTGCACACGTGTCTCGGCACGCGTCTGCGCACGTGTCTCCGTCCGGGTTTCGTCACTAGCCATGAGACCCATCATAGAATCATGGGATGATTGGTCGTCCAGTCGTGTGCGAAGGTGAGCCATGCCACTGAGTCATCCCCGTCGTTCGGCACTGTCCGAACAGGTCATCGCGGCGCTGCGGCAGCAGATCGCCTCGGGCGAGTGGCCGGTCGGCTCCCGCATCCCCACGGAGCCCGAACTGGTCGAACAGCTCGGCGTCGCCCGGAACACGGTCCGGGAGGCGGTCCGCGCGCTCGCGCACAACGGTCTGCTGGACATCCGCCAGGGATCGGGCACGTACGTCGTGGCGACCAGCGAGCTGGCGGGCGTCATGCAGCGCCGCTTCGCCGACGCCGAGCCCCGGCACATCGCCGAGCTGCGCTCCACCCTGGAGTCGGCCGCGGCGCGACTGGCCGCCGAGCGGCGCACGGAGAAGGACCTCAAGCAGATCGACGGCCTGCTTCAGCGCCGCGAGGAGGCGTGGGAGTCGGGCGACGCGGAGACCTTCGTGGCGGCGGACGCCACCTTCCACCTGGCGGTCGTGGCGGCCTCGCACAACGACGTGATGACCGCGATGTACGCCGACCTGAGCGAGGTGCTGCGGGACTGGCTGCGCGGCGACGTCGGCGAGGGCATGTCGGCGGCGACGCACATGGACCACGGCCGGCTGGTGGACGCGATCCGCGCGGGCGACGCGGCGACGGCGGCCGACGAGGCCGGCGCCTACCCCTTCATGTGCCGTCCGGCCCTCTTCGATCCGCCCTCGGACGACTGAGCCGGGCCGTCAGCCCCCCTGCCCGGCGCCGCCGTGGCGCCCGAGCCGACGACGCGAGGGCCCGCGTCCCGTACGACGGGATGCGGGCCCTCGGCCATGAAGTGCCGTCCGGATCAGGCGCCGATGGCGTGCAGTCCGCCGTCGACGTGGACGATCTCGCCCGTCGTCTTCGGGAACCAGTCGCTCAGCAGCGCGACGACGCCGCGGCCGGCCGGCTCCGGGTCCTTCAGGTCCCACTCCAGCGGGGAGCGGGTGTCCCACACGGCGGCGAGGTCGCTGAAGCCCGGGATGGACTTGGCGGCCATGGACCCGAGCGGGCCCGCCGAGACCAGGTTGCAGCGGATGTTCTGCTTGCCCAGGTCGCGGGCCATGTAGCGGCTGGTGGCCTCCAGGGCGGCCTTGGCCGGGCCCATCCAGTCGTACTGCGGCCAGGCGAACTGCGCGTCGAAGGTGAGGCCGACGACCGAACCGCCGTTCTGCATGAGCGGCAGGCAGGCCATGGTCAGCGACTTCAGGGAGTACGCGGAGACGTGCATGGCGGTGGCGACCGACTCGAACGGCGTGTTCAGGAAGTTGCCGCCGAGCGCGTCCTGCGGGGCGAAGCCGATGGAGTGCACGACGCCGTCGAGGCCGCCCAGCTCCTCGCCCACGATGTCGGCCAGTCGCCCGAGGTGCTCGTCGTTGGTGACGTCCAGCTCGATGACCTTGGCGGGCTTCGGCAGCTTCTTGGCGATGCGCTCGGTCAGGGTGGGCCGAGGGAACGCGGTGAGGATGACCTCGGCGCCCTGCTCCTGGGCCAGCTTCGCGGCGTGGAAGGCGATGGAGGACTCCGTCAGCACGCCCGTGATCAGGACGCGCTTGCCCTCGAGAATTCCGCTCATGGTGTTCAGTGACCCATTCCCAGTCCGCCGTCAACGGGGATGACGGCTCCAGTGATGTACGAGGCGTCGTCCGAGGCGAGGAACCGCACCGTCGCGGCGATCTCCTCCGGCCGCGCGTACCGTCCCAGCGGCACCTGCGACACGATGCCCGCCCGCTGCTCGTCGGTGAGCACCTTGGTCATGTCGGTGTCGACGAAGCCGGGCGCGACGACGTTGAAGGTGATGTTGCGCGACCCCAGCTCACGGGCGAGGGAACGCGCGAAGCCGACCAGACCGGCCTTGGAGGCGGCGTAGTTCGCCTGCCCCGCGGAGCCGAGGAGCCCGACCACCGACGAGATGAGGACGACGCGGCCCTTCTTGGCGCGCAGCATGGCGCGGTTGGCGCGCTTGACGACGCGGAAGGTGCCGGTGAGGTTCGTCTCGACGACGGAGGTGAAGTCCTCCTCCGACATGCGCATCAGGAGCTGGTCCTTGGTGACGCCGGCGTTGGCGATCAAAACCTCGACGGGACCGTGTGTCTCCTCGATCTCCTTGTAGGCCTGCTCCACCTGCTCGGTGTCGGTGATGTCGCACTTGACGGCCAGGAAGCCCTCCGGCGGCTCACCCGAGCGGTACGTGATCGCGACCTTGTCGCCGGCGTCGGCGAAAGCGCGGGCGATGGCGAGGCCGATGCCCCGGTTTCCTCCGGTGACGAGAACCGAGCGGCTCAACGGATCACCCTTTCCCTAGCGGTCGTCCCCCCGTCCGGTCACCCGTGCGGCGGGCGGCGGGAGCAGGCGGCTTCCTCGAAAATCTATCGGTCCCCGGCCGCGCGCAGAGACTCGGGCACCCACAGTGGCTTACGGGGCTGTCTGTCGGGTCCCTACAGAACCGGTCCCGGCCACGGTGGGAAAGGTGTGGCCGCGGGACCCCCGACGCGACATGATGCGGCGCAGCCCCCGGAGTCGCGGCAGACGACCGGTCACGTCGACAGAAAGAGACGCAGGTGCCTCACAGCATCGACCAAGCCTTCACGGCGCTCCCCCTACGCGCCCTCGCCGACGCCGCTCTCGCCCGGGCGCGCGCCCTCGGCGCGGAGCACGCGGACTTCCGGCTGGAGCGGGTGCGCAGCGCCTCCTGGCGGCTGCGGGACGCCAAGCCCGCCGGGTCCTCGGACACCACCGACCTCGGGTACGCGGTGCGGGTGGTGCACGGCGGCACGTGGGGCTTCGCGTCCGGTGTGGACCTGACCATGGATGCCGCCGCGAGGGTCGCCTCGCAGGCGGTGGCGATGGCGAAGCTGTCCGCGCAGGTGATCCGCGCGGCCGGGTCGGACGAGCACGTGGAGCTGGCGAGTGAGCCCGTGCACGCCGACAGGACGTGGATCTCGTCGTACGACATCGACCCCTTCACCGTGCCCGACGCGGAGAAGTCGGCGCTTCTGGCCGACTGGAGCGCGCGGCTGCTGGCGGCCGACGGGGTCGACCACGTGGACGCCTCGCTGCTCACCGTGCACGAGAACAAGTTCTACGCCGACACCGCCGGGACGGTCACCACGCAGCAGCGGGTACGGCTGCACCCGGTGCTCACCGCCGTGTCGGTCGACGACTCCAGCGGCGAGTTCGACTCCATGCGCACCCTGGCGCCGCCGGCCGGGCGGGGCTGGGAGTACCTGACGGGGACCGGCTGGGACTGGGAGAGCGAGCTGGCCGAGATCCCGGAGCTGCTCGCGGAGAAGATGCGGGCGCCGAGCGTCGAGGCGGGGCTGTACGACCTGGTCGTCGACCCGTCGAACCTGTGGCTGACCATCCACGAGTCCATCGGGCACGCCACCGAGCTGGACCGCGCGCTCGGCTACGAGGCCGCCTACGCCGGCACCTCCTTCGCCACCTTCGACCAGCTCGGCACACTGCGCTACGGCTCGGAGCTGATGAACGTCACCGGCGACCGCACCGCCGAGCACGGCCTGGCGACCGTCGGGTACGACGACGAGGGCGTGGAGGGCCAGTCCTGGGACCTGGTGAAGGACGGCACGCTGGTGGGCTACCAGCTCGACCGGCGGATCGCGCGGCTCACCGGTTTCGAGCGCTCCAACGGGTGCGCCTACGCCGACTCCCCCGCGCACGTGCCCGTGCAGCGCATGGCCAACGTGTCGCTGCGGCCGGATCCGGGCGGGCTGTCGACCGAGGACCTGATCGGGGGCGTCGACCGCGGGATCTACGTCGTCGGGGACCGGTCCTGGTCCATCGACATGCAGCGCTACAACTTCCAGTTCACCGGCCAGCGCTTCTTCCGGATCGAGAACGGGCGGCTCGCCGGTCAGCTGCGCGACGTGGCGTACCAGGCGACGACGACCGACTTCTGGGGGTCCATGGCGGCCGTCGGCGGCCCGCAGACGTACGTGCTGGGCGGCGCCTTCAACTGCGGCAAGGCCCAGCCGGGGCAGGTCGCCGCCGTCTCGCACGGCTGCCCGTCCGCGCTGTTCAAGGGAGTCAACATTCTGAACACCACGCAGGAGGCCGGTCGATGAGCGTCCGCACCAACAAGCCGCACGAGATCGTCGAGCGGGCGCTGGAGCTGTCCCGGGCGGACGGGTGCGTCGTCATCGCCGACGAGGAGTCCACCGCCAACCTGCGCTGGGCGGGCAACGCGCTCACCACCAACGGCGTCACGCGCGGGCGCACGCTGACGGTCGTCGCCACGGTCGACGGCCGGGAGGGCACGGCGTCCGGGGTCGTGTCGCGTTCGGCGGTGACCGTGGACGAGCTGGAGTCCCTGGTGCGCGCCGCCGAGGCCGCGGCGCGCGGCGCGGGCCCGGCCGAGGACGCGCAGCCGCTGGTCACCGGCGGGGCGGCGGCGCCGGACTTCACCGAGGCGCCCGCCGAGACCTCGTCGGCGGTGTTCGCCGACTTCGCGCCGGCGCTCGGCGAGGCGTTCGCCCGCGCGCGGGCGGGCGGCCGGGAGCTGTACGGGTTCGCGAACCACGAGATGACCTCCACGTACGTCGGCACGTCGACGGGGCTCAGGCTGCGGCACGACCAGCCGAACGGGACGCTGGAGCTGAACGCCAAGTCGCCGGACCGGGCCCGCTCGGCGTGGGCCGGGCAGGCCACGCGGGACTTCAAGGACGTCGACCCGGCGGCGCTCGACGCCGAGCTGGCCGTACGGCTGGGCTGGGCCGAGCGGCGGGTGGAGCTGCCCGCCGGGCGGTACGAGACGCTGCTGCCGCCCACCGCGGTCGCGGACCTGCTGATCTACCAGTACTGGTCGGCGTCCGGGCGGGACGCGGCCGAGGGACGCACGGTGTTCTCCAAGCCGGGCGGTGGCACCCGGCTCGGCGAGCGGCTCGGCGCGCTGCCGCTGACCCTGCGCAGTGATCCGCACGAGCCGGGCCTGGAGAGCGCGCCCTTCGTGGTCGCGCACTCCTCGGGCGGTGACCAGTCGGTGTTCGACAACGGGCTGCCGGTGGCGGCGACCGACTGGATCCGCGGCGGTGAGCTGCACCGGCTGACGACCACCCGGCACAGCGCGGCCCTGACCGGGCTGCCGGTGGCACCCGCGAGCGGCAACCTGATCCTGGACGGCGGCGACCCCGACCGGTCCCTGGACGAGATGGTCGCGGGCACGGAGCGCGGGCTGCTGCTGACCTGCCTCTGGTACATCCGCGAGGTCGACCCGGCGACGCTGCTGCTCACGGGGCTGACCCGGGACGGCGTCTACCTCGTCGAGCACGGCGAGGTCGTCGGCGAGGTGAACAACTTCCGGTTCAACGAGTCGCCGGTGGATCTGCTCGGCCGGGCCACGGAGGCCGGGCGCACGGAGAAGACGCTGCCCAGGGAGTGGGGCGACTGGTTCACCCGGGCCGCGATGCCGGCGCTGCGGGTACCCGATTTCAATATGAGCTCTGTCAGCCAGGGCGTATAACCTCGTAGTCGGCCGTCACCCGACTGCCGACCGCCCGAAGATCATGAACATGTGGGAGACAAGAGAACCGTGACGGACATCGTCGACGAGCTGAAGTGGCGCGGGCTGTTCGCCCAGTCCACCGACGAGGACGCTTTGCGCAAGGCTCTCGCGGACGGTCCCGTCACGTTCTATTGCGGTTTCGACCCGACCGCGCCGTCCCTGCACGTGGGGCACCTGGTGCAGGTGCTCACCGTGCGCCGGCTCCAGCAGGCCGGTCACCGGCCGCTGGCGCTGGTCGGCGGGGCCACGGGCCAGATCGGCGACCCGCGCCCGACCGCGGAGCGCACGCTGAACTCGCCGGAGACCGTCGCCGGCTGGGTACGGCGGCTGCGGAGCCAGATCGAGCCGTTCCTGTCCTTCGAGGGCGAGAACGCGGCGGTGATGGTCAACAACCTCGACTGGACCGAGGGCCTGTCGGCCATCGAGTTCCTGCGGGACATCGGCAAGCACTTCCGGGTCAACAAGATGCTGACCAAGGACTCCGTCGCCCGGCGTCTGGAGTCCTCCGAGGGCATCAGCTACACGGAGTTCAGCTACCAGCTGCTCCAGGCGATGGACTTCCTCCAGCTCTACCGGAGGTACGGCTGCACGATGCAGCAGGGCGGCAGCGACCAGTGGGGCAACCTCACGGCCGGCCTCGACCTGCTGCACCGGCTGGAGCCGGACGCGTCGGTGCACGCCTACGCGACACCGCTGATGACCAAGGCGGACGGCACCAAGTTCGGCAAGACCGAGGGCGGCGCCGTCTGGCTCGACCCGGAGATGACGACGCCGTACGCGTTCTACCAGTTCTGGCTGAACGTGGACGACCGGGACATCTCGACATACTCGCGCATCCTGTCCTTCCGCTCCCGTGAGGAGCTGGAGGAGCTGGAGCGGCAGACCGAGGAGCGTCCGCAGGCGCGGGCGGCGCAGCGCGCGCTGGCCGAGGAGCTGACGACGCTGGTGCACGGGGCCGGCCAGACGGCCGCCGTGATCGCGGCCTCCAAGGCCCTCTTCGGCCAGGGCGACCTGGCGGAGCTGGACGAGGCCACCCTGGCCGCGGCCCTCTCGGAGCTGCCGCACGTGCGGGTCGCGGAGCCGGCCCCGGTCGTGGACCTGCTCGCCGAGGTCGGCCTGGTGGCCAGCAAGTCCGCCGCGCGCCGCACGGTGAAGGAGGGCGGCGCCTACGTGAACAACGCCAAGGTCACCGGCGAGGACGCCGTCCCGGCCGAGGAGGACCTGCTGCACGGGCGCTGGCTGGTGCTGCGCCGCGGCAAGAAGAACCTGGCCGCGGTGGAGGTCACCGGCGCCTGAGCGGGCGCATGCGCGAAGGGGCGGGCTCCGGTGCCGTACGGCTGCCGGAGTCCGCCCCTTCGCGCGACCGGGTGCCCCCGGGGCGGGGTCAGGCCCGTTCGCGTCGCCTGTTGCCGCGCACCGCCGTGTAGGCGGCGTCGCCGAGGCCGACCACGATGATCGCCGCCACCAGCTGGAACAGGTGCCGCCACCAGTCGATGCCGGACGTCGCCGCGACACCGGCCGCGCGGGCGATCGCGTTGCCGATGATGGCGCCGATCATGCCGCAGATGGTGGTCAGCCAGAGCGGCATGTGCTGCTTGCCCGGGATGATCGCCTTGGCGATCAAGCCGAGCACGAATCCCACGATGATCGCCCACAACCAGCCCATGGCTGCCTCCTCGTCCGGATCTGCGCGAGCAATTGCCACCAGTGTTCGGCCGTACCGCGAACGGCGCATGCCGCATACGGCCGAACGGGGTACGGGCGACTCCGCCGTGCGGCGCACGGGGCGCGCTCCGACCAGGGGTGCCCCGGTCTCGTGGGCGGCCCGGGTGCGGCGTAACGTGGTGAGTTGTCCGGGACCGGAGTCCCCGAGCGGCCGCGGACGGTAACGGGGCGGGGAGAGTCCGATACGGGCGGATGGTGGAACCGAATGCGGAAGCAGAGTGCCGGCGCCAGTGCCGAGGTGTTCCGGATCACCGGGGCCCGTACAGGCCTCCAGGAGGACGTGCGCGGGCGGCAGCGCCGGTACATCATCTCGATGTCGATCCGCACCGCCTCGGTGATCCTCGCGGTCTGCCTGTGGAACGTGGAGCGGCACGTCGCGATCGTGGCCCTGGTCCTCGGCGCGGCCCTGCCGTACGTCGCGGTCGTGATCGCCAACGCCGGGCGTGAGAACGCGCCATCCTTGCCGTCGACGTTCGTGACGGCGCCGACCCCGCCGATGATCATGCCGCCGCGGGCCGGGAACGGGGCGGCGGAATCCGTTCCGGAGGCCGCCACGGCCGATTCCGCGCCGGACGCGGCCGGGGAGTCACGTGGCCGTCCGTGACCGCGCCGCCCCCTCGGGAGCGGCGTCGATTCCACGCCAGGCCGAAGAAATGCTCAGATGAATTCGCGTTGTTCCGGGCTCGACGCCGGAGGGGCCGTGACATACTTCGTACGCGCTCCGCATCCCCCGTCGGAGCGACGGACCGACGCCGGGCAGCTCCCCCCGTGGCTGCTCGGCGTCGCCTTGTGCGGGGGTCTGTGAGAAACCGTGAGTGACGAAACCACCCCGATCTGCTCCGCCAAGGGCTGCCGCGCCGCCGCCGTGTGGGTGCTGGCCTGGAACAACCCGAAGATCCACACCCCGGAGCGCCGCAAGACGTGGATCGCGTGCGACGAGCACCGCGAGCACCTGTCCGAGTTCCTCGGCGTACGGGGCTTCCTGAAGGACGTGGTCCCGCTCTCCGAGTGGGAAGCCCCGGAGGGCCCCGGAGGGGCCGCCGGGAGCAGCGGCCCCGGCGGGGCCTAGCCGCCGATCGCGGACATCGGGCGGTCGGGCTGCACGAACGTCGGGTCGTCCAGGCCCGCGCCGGCCTTCTTGCCCCACATGGCCAGGCGCCAGATGCGGGCGATCTCCTCGTCGGGGGCGTCGGAGCGCAGGGCCGCGCGCAGGTCGGTCTCCTCGCGGGCGAACAGGCAGGTGCGCACCTGGCCGTCGGCGGTCAGGCGGGTGCGGTCGCAGGCGGAGCAGAACGGGCGGGTGACGGAGGCGATGACGCCGACACGGTGCGGGCCGCCGTCCACCAGCCAGCGCTCGGCGGGGGCCGAACCGCGCTCCTCGGAGCCCTCGGCGGTCAGCTCGAAGCGGGTGCGCAGGGAGGCCAGGATGTCACCGGCGGTGACCATGCCCTCGCGCTTCCAGCCGTGCTGGGCGTCCAGGGGCATCTGCTCGATGAAGCGCAGCTCGTAGTCGTGCTCGACGGCCCAGGCGAGCAGGTCGGGGGCCTCGTCGTCGTTGAGCCCCGGCATCAGGACGCTGTTGACCTTGACCGGGGTGAGCCCGGCCTCGCGGGCCGCTTCCAGGCCCTGTAGGACGTCCTTGTGGCGGTCGCGCCGGGTGAGGGTCTTGAAGACGTCCGGGCGCAGGGTGTCCAGCGAGACGTTGACCCGGTCCAGGCCCGCCGCCTTCAGGGCACTCGCGGTGCGCTTGAGACCGATGCCGTTGGTGGTGAGGGACATCTGGGGGCGCGGGCCGAGGGCGGCGACGCGCTCGACGATGCCGACCAGGCCGGGCCGCAGCAGCGGCTCCCCGCCGGTGAAGCGGACCTCCTCGATGCCGAGGGAGGTGACCGCGATGTCGATGAGGCGGACGATCTCGTCGTCCGTGAGCAGATCGGGCTTGGCGAGCCACTGGAGGCCCTCTTCGGGCATGCAGTAGGTGCAGCGCAGGTTGCAGCGATCGGTGAGCGAGACCCTCAGGTCGGTGGCCACTCGGCCGTAGGTGTCGATGAGCACGTGGGCCCCCTCCCTCGACGCGGTTCGGCGAAGCACTTCTCTTCTCCGACACCGTCGAGCCTACGTGACCGGTCCGACATCGACAGCCGCCCGAACCCACGACGTGGGACGCGGCCGCGTCGTAGGGATCTACGAGCGGCCGCGTCCGTACCGGTCGGAGGGCGTCAGTGCGCGCCGGTGCCGGTCAGGGACCTGACCTCCAGTTCCGCGTACTTCGCCTTGTCGGGCTCCTCCTTCGACAGGACCGTGCCGAGCCAGCCCATCAGGAAGCCGAACGGGATCGAGATGATGCCCGGGTTCTTCAGCGGGAACCAGGCGAAGTCGACGTCCGGGAACATCGCCTTCGGGTCTCCGGAGACGACGGGTGAGAACAGCACCAGGCCGACGGCGACGATCAGACCGCCGTAGATCGACCACAGGGCGCCCTGGGTGGTGAACCTCTTCCAGAAGAGGCTGTAGAGGATCGTCGGCAGGTTGGCGGAGGCGGCGACGGCGAACGCCAGGGCGACCAGTCCGGCCACGTTCAGGTCGCGGGCGAGGGCGCCGAGCGCGATGGAGACGATGCCGATGAAGACGGTCGCCCAGCGGG
Organism: Streptomyces sp. BK208; assembly: GCF_004364245.1. Lineage (GTDB taxonomy): Bacteria > Actinomycetota > Actinomycetes > Streptomycetales > Streptomycetaceae > Streptomyces. Next base: position 29,126 of record NZ_SOAV01000017.1, read on the forward strand.
CCGCCCGCATCTCCTCCTTCTCGGTGGCCTGGCCCTTGCGGATGACGTTGGCGTAGATGTCGTGCGCGAAGGACGAGGACGAGGCGAGGGTGAGTCCCGCGACCACGGCGAGGATGGTCGCGAAGGCCACCGCCGAGATGGTGGCGAGCAGGATCGCGCCCCAGGCCGAGTCGACGCCGCCCACGTGCAGCGCGAGCAGGGGCGCGGCCGTGTTGCCGGACGGGTTGGACGCGATGATCTCGTCCTTGCCGATGAGCGCGGCGGCGCCGAAGCCGAGGGCGATGGTCATCAGGTAGAAGGCGCCGATGATGCCGATCGCCCAGTTCACGGACTTACGGGCGGCCTTGGCGTTGGGCACCGTGTAGAAGCGGATCAGGATGTGCGGCAGGCCGGCGGTGCCCAGCACCAGGGCGATGCCCAGGGAGATGAAGTCGAGCTTGGTGGTGCCGTTGGCGCCGTACTGGAGGCCGGGTTCCAGGAAGGCGGAGCCCGCGCCGCTGTTCTCAGCGGCCTTGCCGAGCAGGTCGGAGATGTTGAAGTCGAACTTCAGCAGCACCAGGAAGGTGATCAGGACGGTGCCGCCGATCAGCAGCACGGCCTTGACCATCTGGACCCAGGTGGTGCCCTTCATGCCGCCGATGGTGACGTAGACGATCATCAGGACGCCGACCAGGGCGACGATGAGGATCTTGCCCGCGTCGGAGGTGATGCCGAGCAGCAGCGAGACGAGGACGCCCGCGCCCGCCATCTGGGCCAGCAGGTAGAAGATCGAGACGACGATCGTGGAGGTGCCGGCGGCGGTGCGCACGGGGCGCTGGCGCATGCGGTACGCGAGGACGTCGCCCATCGTGTAGCGGCCGGAGTTCCTCAGCGGCTCGGCGACGAGGAGCAGGGCGACCAGCCATGCGACCAGGAAGCCGATGGAGTACAGGAAGCCGTCGTAGCCGAAGAGGGCGATGGCGCCGGCGATGCCGAGGAAGGACGCGGCGGACATGTAGTCGCCGGAGACGGCCAGGCCGTTCTGGAAGGCGCTGAAGGACCGGCCGCCCGCGTAGAAGTCCGCGGCGTCCTTGGTCTGGCGGCCGGCCCAGACGGTGATGAAGAGCGTCGCGACGACGAAGACGGAGAAGAGGGTGATGATCAGCGGCCGGTGCTCGCTGGCCTCGTTGGCGGCGAGCTCTGCGGCGAAGACGGTCTGTGCGGGGCTCATGCGCCGCCCTCCATCCGGGACTTGATGGCCTCGGCCTTGGGGTCGAGCTTCGCGGCGGCGTGCCGCGAGTACCACCAGGCGATGAGGAACGTGGTGACGAACTGGGCGATGCCGAAGACGAACGCGACGTTGATGTTGCCGAAGAGCTTGGTGCCCATGAAGCCGCCCGCGTAGTTCGACAGCAGCACGTAGAGCAGGTACCAGGCCACGAAGGCGACGGTCAGCGGAAACGCGAAGGAGCGGAAGGAGCGGCGGAGTTCGGCGAACTCGGCGCTCTGCTGCACCTCGGAGAACTCCTCGGCGGAGGGGAGTCGGTGTTCCTCTCGCGAGGGGGGCTCCTCTTTCGAGGGGGGCGGTGCGTCGGTGGCCACGGAGTCTCCTCGTACGACGGACATGACGGCTTGGACCTCGGTGTTCTCGCAGGGGGCCGGTCGGGCTCGGGCTCCCTGTCCAACGACACGGCGCCCCATCGGGACCGGTTCAACTCCCGGGGCACTTTCCCAAGTCACTCGCGGCGGGTCATTGCTGGCCAGCGAGTTCGGGGGATAGCTTCACTCCTGCACCACTACGTCATGTACCTGCCCGGTCCGTACCCGTCTCGGGCAGGTGCTGTTTGCCGGATGATGTGGAGACCCCATGGATCATCTGCGTTCCCCGAGTGCCCCGCTCCCCGGACGCGGGTTCGCGCTCGTGGTGCCGGTCCCGCGGACGTGTCTGCCTTTCCGCCTCGCTCCGGCAGCACGAGTTTCCCGAGTTTTCCCGACGGACTGGAGACATCACGCATGACCGCACCTCACCCGCGTCACCGCCGTGCCCTCGCGATCCCGGCCGGTCTGGCAGTGGCCGCGTCGCTGGCGCTCCTGCCGGGCACCCCGGCCGCCGCGGTCCCCGCGGCGGAGGCCGCCTCCCCGGCGGCCGACGCGACCTCGCTCAGCTACGTCGTCAACGTCTCCGCCGGGCACGGCCCTTCGGCCACCGTGCGGCGGGCGATAGCCAAGGCGGGCGGCACGATCGTGACGTCGTACGACCGGATCGGCGTGGTCGTCGTCCACTCGGCCAATCCCGACTTCGCCAAGACGCTCCGCAAGGTGCGCGGCGTGCAGTCGGCGGGCGCCACCCGCACCGCGCCGCTGCCCTCGGCGGCGACGACCGACACGGGTGCGCCGCAGGTGCTGGGCGCCGAGGAGCTGGCCGCCGCCAAGGCCGCCGCGAAGGCGGAGGGCCAGGACCCGCTGGAGTCGCTGCAGTGGGACCTGCCCGCCATCAAGGCGGACAAGGCGCACGAGAAGTCGCTGGGCAGCAAGAAGGTGACCGTCGCCGTCATCGACACCGGCGTCGACGACACCCACCCGGACATCGCCCCGAACTTCGACCGCCAGGCCTCCGTCAACTGCGTGGCGGGCAAGCCGGACACCGCCGACGGCGCCTGGCGCCCGAGCGCGGCCGAGAGCCCGCACGGCACCCACGTGGCCGGTGAGATCGCCGCCGCGAAGAACGGCGTCGGCATGACCGGTGTGGCTCCCGGGGTGAAGGTGGCCGGCATCAAGGTCTCCAACCCCGACGGTTTCTTCTACACCGAGGCCGTGGTCTGCGGCTTCATGTGGGCGGCCGAGCACGGCGTCGACGTGACCAACAACAGCTATTACACGGACCCGTGGTACTTCAACTGCAAGGACGACCCGGACCAGAAGGCGCTCGTCGAGGCGGTCTCGCGGGCCTCGCGGTACGCGGAGAAGAAGGGCGCGGTCAACGTCGCCGCGGCCGGCAACGAGAACTACGACCTCACCTCCGACGAGATCACCGACCCGTCCTCGCCGAACGACACCACGCCCGGTGACCGGACGGTCGACCCGTCGAAGTGCCTGGACATCCCGACCCAGTTGCCGGGTGTCGTGACGGTCGCGGCGACCGGCGCGAAGGGCCTCAAGTCCTCCTTCTCGAACTACGGCCGTGGCGTCATCGACATCGCCGCGCCCGGCGGCGACTCGACGGCCTACCAGACCCCCGAGCCGCCCGCCACGAGCGGACTGATCCTGGGCACGCTGCCCGGCGGCAAGTGGGGCTACATGGCCGGTACGTCGATGGCCTCGCCGCACGTCGCGGGCGTCGCCGCCCTCATCAAGTCGACGCACCCGTACGCCTCCCCGGCGATGGTCAAGGCCCTGCTGTACGCCGAGGCCGACGCCACGGCGTGCACCACGCCCTACGACATCGACGGCGACGGCAAGGTCGACGCGGTGTGCGAAGGTCCCAAGAACCGCAACGGCTTCTACGGCTGGGGCATGGCCGACGCGCTGGACGCGGTGACCCGGTAGTCGCTGCGCGTACCCGTGCGTGATGCGGGGGCGGCGGTCCGGGTTCCCGCCCGGCCCGCCGCCCCCGTCGCCGTCGCCGTCGCCGTCGCCGTCGCCGTGCGGCAGTATCTGCGCCACGGACACGTACGAGGGGGACGCCGCCTACTACCGGGCGCGGGTCGAGAAGGTGGCGGGCCGCTGGACCGGGCGGGCCTCCGCCCGGTCCAGCGGCCGAAGAAGGCCAGCCCGCCCGTGGAGTGCGAGATATCCCGGCGCGACCACCGCGGCACGGGCGGCCGGTACGCCGCCGAAGTCGCCCTCGCCCAGGGGTGGGAGCTGCGGCCCGCGGACGTGCGCAAGGAAGTGCGGCTGTGGTGGTCGGCCGCCTCCCCGCCCGGAGAGCGCCGGGGTGATCGACACGGCACGGGACTCGTGACGGCACTGCCACGACTTGCCCGGGTCCGGTGAAGTTCGTGAAGATCCCCGGGTGACCCCGCACCACCCCCCGCCCCCCTCCCCGGCCCGGACCGCCGACACCGGACGCCACGCGCGGCCCGCCGGCACCGGCCGGACCGTGGCCGTGCTCGTGCTGGTGGCGCTCGGCGCGCTGATACCCGTGCTCGGCCCGTCGCCCGCCCTGCACGGCACCGGGGAGGCCGAGGCTCCCGGCACCGGCGGCATCGCCCTGCTGCGCACCGTGCTCTTCGCCGCCCTGAGCGTGCCGCTCGGCGAGCTCTTCGTGAACCGCCTGGCCCGCTCCCTGCCCGGCGCTCCCCCGGCCCGGCCCCGCAGCTGGGCGCCGTACGCCGCCGCCTGCGGTCTCGTCGCCGCGCTGGGGCTGGCCTCGGTGGTGGCCACGGGCAACCTGGTGCCGGGCTCCGCCGCCGACGTCGACGTCGGCGGTCTCTACGCCACCCGCGACGGCAAGCTCGCCCTCCTGGAGGTCAACGGCTTCCTCGCCGCCTGGCTGTGCGCCACCTCACGCCGGCCCGGACTCCAGGTGTGGCCACTGGCCGCGGTGGCCGTCGCGGACGCGCTGCGCGCGCACCCCACGACCGAGTACAGCCCACTGCTCGGCTCCGGTCTCACCCTCGTCCATCTGACCTGCGCCGCCCTGTGGGTGGGCGGGCTGCTGTACGCGCTGCGGGTGCTGGGGCGTTGGCGGGGCGCGGCGGCGGGACCGGCCCTGCTGGGGCTCTACGCGCGCGTGGCGGCCGCCCTGCTGGCCGCCCTCACCGCGACCGGGGTGTGCAGTTCACTGCGCCGGATGCCGGCGGGCACGGTCCTGGACCAGTTGACGGACACCGCGTACGGGCGGGTCCTGCTCGCCAAGGTGCTCCTGGTGGCCGCCGTCGCCGTGCTCGCGCTGTGGGCCAGGATCCGGCTGGGCCGCGCGGCCGACCCGCTGGCCGCCTGCTCCCCCGCGCGCGCGGAGGTCGCCGCGCTGGGCGTGGTGGTCGCGGTGTCGGGCCTCCTGACGGCCCTTCCGGTGCCGATCCGCTGGTGACCGCTGCGTGCCCGCCGGCGTACCCGGCGGACCGGTACGCCGGCCCGGTGCGGGGCGCGTGCGCGAGGAGTGCCGCAACGCTTCCCGGGCGGGCGGAACTTGACGGCGCGGGACCCCTGCGGGACCGGAGTGTCGGTCCCGGCCCGTATCCTCATTGACCATGCTCGAAGACCGCACGACCGCAGCGCCGTCCGCCACGGCGTGGCCGACCGCCTATCCGCAGGGGTACGCGGTCGTCGACGTGGAGACCACCGGCCTGGCCCGCGACGACCGCATCATCTCGGCGGCCGTCTACCGGCTCGACGCCCGCGGCGAGGTCGAGGACCACTGGTACACCCTGGTCAACCCGCAGCGCGATCCGGGACCGGTGTGGATACACGGCCTGACGAACGACGTGCTCCGGGACGCACCGCTCTTCCCGGACGTCGCCGAGGAGTTCGCGGCCCGGCTGGACGGGCGGGTCCTCGTCGCGCACAACGCGGTCTTCGACTGGCAGATGATCGCCCGGGAGTACGCGCGCGCACGGCGCGAGGCACCGGTGCGGCAGCGGCTGTGCACCATCGCCCTGTCCAAGGCGCTGGACCTGCCGCTGCCCAACCACAAGCTGGAGTCGCTGGCCGCGCACTTCGGCGTCGTACAGCAGCGGGCGCACCACGCGCTGGACGACGCGCGGGTGCTGGCGGAGGCGTTCCGGCCGAGCCTGCTGGCCGCGGCTGCGGGCGACGTACGGCTGCCGCTGCACGAGTGCCGGCCGCTGACCGAGTGGTCGGACCGGCCCGCGCCGCGGATCGGGCAGCAGGCGGGCTACGGGAGCTACCGTGCGACCGGTTGGCGCCCCGCCCGCAAAAGGCCCGCATGCCCCCATCCCAACCCTGGCCGGTACGTAGAGGGCAAAAGGCTCAAGCAGGGCATGCGGGTCGCCTTCTCGGGTGACACTTCCGTCGAGCGGGACCTGCTGGAGGACCGCGCCGTCGAGGCGGGGCTGCACGTCGCCACCAGCCTGTCCCGGCTGACCAGCCTGCTGGTCACCAACGACCCGGACTCGGGCACCTCCAAGGTGGTCAAGGCCCGGCAGTTCGGCACGCCGGTGGTGGACGAGGCGGCGTTCGGGCAGCTGCTCGCGGACGTCGAGCCCGCGGACGCCGGCTCCTGAGGCGGGCGGCCCGCGGAGCCGTACGGACGGGTGATTCCGGGCGACTCGCCCGGTGCACGCCCGCCCGCGTCCGCGGCCACGGCCCACCCTGTGGCGCATGGCGACATGTGAAGTCTGCGGGAACAACTATGGAATGACCTTCGAGGTCCACGCCCAGGGAGCGGTGCACGTCTTCGACTGCTTCTCCTGCGCGATCCACCGGATGGCCCCCATCTGCGAGCACTGCCGGGTGCAGATCATCGGTCAGGGCGTCGAGGTCGAGGGCCACTGGTTCTGCGGCGCCCACTGCGCCCGCGCGGAGGGGAGGGCGGGGATCGTCGACAAGGTCTGAGCCCGGCCGCCCGGCACGAGCCCGTACCCGCCGCGTCGCGCCCCACGACCGAGTTGTACCGTCGTGGGGTGTACCGCTTCCTGTTGTCCCGCCAGTGGGTGATCCTCACGCTGGTCGCCGTGCTGCTGATCCCCACGATGATCCGGCTGGGCTTCTGGCAGCTGCACCGCTACGAGGAACGCACCGCCCGCAACGACCTGGTCGCGCGCGCGCTCGAAGCGTCCCCGGTGCCCGTGGGGTCGCTGACCGCGCCCGGCCGGAAGATCACCACGCGGGAGCGGTACCGCACGGTCACCGCCGAGGGCCGCTTCGACACGGACCGCGAGGTCGTCGTGCGCCGCCGCACCGACTCCGACGACAACATCGGCTATCACGTGCTCACCCCCTTCGTGCTGGCCGACGGCAAGGTCATGCTGGTCAACCGGGGCTGGATCCCCGCGGACGGCCCGAGCCAGACCCGGTTCCCGAAGATCCCCGCACCGCCCCGCGGGGAGATCACCGTCACCGGGCGGCTGATGCCCGACGAGACGACCGAGGCGAGCGGCATCAAGGACCTGGAGGGCCTGCCGGACCGGCAGGTCATGCTCATCAACAGCGCGCAGCAGGCCGAGCGCCTGGACGCCCGGGTGCTCGGCGGTTACGTGGTCCTGAAGGAGCCGGAGCCCAAGGGCGGCTCTCCGGAGCCGATCGGCAAGCCCGGCAACGAGAACGCCGCGCTCAACTTCGCGTACGCGATCCAGTGGTGGCTGTTCGCCGCGGCCGTGCCGGTCGGCTGGTGGTTCCTGGTCCGCCGCGAACGGCGGGAGCGCGAGGACGCCGAGTCGGCCGGGGGCACCGAGCCGGCCGAGGCGGAACCCGCGACGGTGTGACGCCCGCCGGGGAGCGCTCGGGGCGGACCCGATTGCTCCGGCTCCGGCCGGGAAGGGGTCAACCCGTGCACCCCCACATCGAGGACTACGCGCTCATCGGCGACCAGCAGACCGCGGCCCTGGTCTCCGCGGACGGCTCCGTGGACTGGCTCTGCCTGCCCCGCTTCGACTCGGCCGCCTGCTTCGCCAAGCTGCTCGGCGACGAGGACAACGGCCACTGGCGCATCGCCCCCAAGGGCGCCGGACGCTGCACCCGGCGCGCCTACCGGCCGGACACCCTGGTCCTGGACACCGAGTGGGAGACCGAGGACGGGTCGGTCCGCGTCACCGACCTGATGCCGCAGCGCGACCGCGCCCCCGACCTCGTACGCATCGTGGAGGGCCTGAGCGGCGAGGTGACCGTGCACAGCGCGCTCCGGCTGCGCTTCGACTACGGCTCGATCGTCCCGTGGGTGCGCAGGTCCGACGGGCACCGGGTGGCTGTCGCCGGGCCGGACTCGGCGTGGCTGCGCAGCGAGCCCGAGGTCCGCAGCTGGGGCGAGGACTTCGGGACGCACGCGGAGTTCACGGTCGCCGCGGGCGAGAAGGTCGCGTTCGTGCTGACCTGGCACCCCTCGCACGAACCCCGGCCCCCGCTGATAGACCCGTACATGTCGCTGGAGCACAGCGTCGAGGACTGGCGGGCGTGGGCGGCGCGCTGCCGCTACGACGGTCCGCACCGGGACACCGTCGTCCGCTCCCTGATCACGCTGAAGGCGCTCACCTACCAGCCCACCGGCGGCATCGTGGCCGCCCCCACCACCTCACTGCCCGAGGAGCCGGGCGGAGTGCGCAACTGGGACTACCGCTTCTGCTGGCTGCGCGACTCCACGCTCACCCTGGGCGCCCTGCTGTCGGCCGGATATCTGGAGGAGGCCGAGGCCTGGCGCGACTGGCTGCTGCGCGCCGTCGCGGGCGACCCGGCCGACCTGCAGATCATGTACGGCGTCGCGGGCGAGCGGCGGCTGCCCGAGTTCGAACTGCCGTGGCTGTCCGGCTTCGCCGGCTCCACGCCCGTGCGCATCGGCAACGACGCGGTGAACCAGCTCCAGCTGGACGTGTACGGCGAGGTCATGGACTCGCTGTCGCTGGCCCGGCTGGCGGGGATGCGTCCCCGGCCGCAGATGTGGGAGCTGCAGTGCGCCCTGATGGACTTCCTGGCCACGGCGTGGCGGGAGCCCGACGAGGGCTTGTGGGAGGTGCGCGGCGGCAGACGGCAGTTCGTGCACTCGAAGCTGATGACGTGGGTGGCCCTGGACCGGGCGGTGCGCACGCTGGAGGCCCACCCCGAGCTGGGCGGCGGCGACCTGGACGCCTGGCGTGCGCTGCGCGACGAGGTGCACCGCGAGGTGTGCGAGAAGGGCTACGACCCGGAGCGCAACACCTTCACCCAGTACTACGGCTCGCGGGAGCTGGACGCCTCGCTGCTGCTCATCCCGCGGGTGGGTTTCCTCCCGCCCGACGACCCGCGCGTCGTCGGCACGGTCGACGCGATCGGCGCCGAGCTGACCCGGGACGGCCTGGTGCGCCGTTACAGCACCGAGGGCCCCCAGGTCGACGGACTACCGGGCGGCGAGGGCACGTTCCTGGTGTGCTCGTTCTGGTACGCGGACGCGCTGCACGCGACCGGCCGGACGAAGGAGGCCCGGGAGCTGTTCGAGCGGCTGGTGGGGCTCGCCAACGACGTGGGGCTGCTGGCCGAGGAGTACGACCCGGTGGCCGGGCACCAGCTGGGCAACTTCCCGCAGGCCTTCAGCCACGTCGGCCTGGTGAACACGGCCCTCGCCCTGTTCGGGGACGAGGAGGCAGGATAGGGCCATGGATCTTGGACTGAAGGACCGGGTGTACGTCGTCACCGGAGCCACCCGGGGACTGGGCAACGCCGCCGCGCGCGAACTGGTCGCCGACGGGGCGAAGGTGGTCGTCACCGGGCGGGACGAGGCGAGTGTCGCGGAGGCGGCCTCGGCGCTGGGCCCGAACGCGGTCGGGGTGGCCGCCGACAACGCCGACCCGGAGGCCGCCGGACGGCTGATCGCGACCGCCCGTGAGCGCTTCGGCCGCTTCGACGGCGTACTGATCAGTGTGGGCGGGCCGCCGCCCGGGTTCGTCGCCGACAACACGGACGAGCAGTGGCAGGCGGCGTTCGAGTCGGTGTTCCTGGGCGCGGTGCGGCTGGCCAGGACCGCGGCGGCGGAGCTTGCGGACGGCGGGGTGATCGGCTTCGTGCTGTCGGGCTCGGTGCACGAGCCGATCCCGGGCCTGACCATCTCAAACGGGCTGCGTCCGGGCCTCGCGGGCTTCGCCAAGTCGCTCGCCGACGAGCTGGGCCCGCGCGGCATCCGCGTCGTCGGCCTGCTGCCGGGGCGCGTCGACACCGACCGGGTGCGGCAGCTGGACGGGCTGTCCGCCGACCCGGAGGCGACCAGGACGGCCGCCGAGTCCCGCATCCCGCTGCGCCGCTACGGCGCCCCGGAGGAGTTCGGCCGCGTGTCCGCCTTCCTGCTCTCCCCCGCGGCGTCGTACGTCACCGGCGTCATGATCCCGGTGGACGGCGGCGTGCGGCACGGGTTCTAGGGGGTGTCGTTCGGATCAGGCCGGCTCCGGGCGACGGTGGCCTGTTGCGCGACCCACGGCAAGATCCAAACGACACCCCTTAGGCCACCCGGGGCGGCTACCGGGCGTGGTCTCCGTCAGCTGACCCGCTCGGCCCCGTGTTTGACCCCTCGGAGCTGGACCTCCGCCGGCAGGGAGGTCAGGTTCGCCGAGTGACGGGCGTGGGTCAGGGCGCCGGTGGTGAGGTCGTGCAGGGCGGTGCCGGGGTCCACGTGCGGGGCGAGGAGCAGCCGGATGCGACTCGCCGGGGCGTCACGGCTGCCGGTGAGCCGCACGCCGGCCCGTTCCACCCCGTCCACGCGTTCCGCCTCACCGGCGAGGACACCCTCCAGCGCCCTGCCGCGCAGCGTGGCGCCCTCGCCGTCCCCGGTGTCGACGAGCACCTCGGTGAGCCTGCGTCGGCGTACCACCGCGACCAGCCACCACAGGGCGAGCAGCAGCAGGACGGCGAGCGCCGCGATGACCACCGGCCACCACCAGTCGGCGTCCCGCCACCGGGTCCGCTCGGCGTTGCTGAGCAGCACGTCGTGCGGCCCCTGGTGCACCCACCAGGAGGGCGCGGGGGCGTCGAAGCCGATGGCAAGCACCGCGCCGCCGACAGCGAGCAGGACGAGGCCCGCCAGTCCGGTCACCACCCGGTTCACGGTCCTGAGCACCGCGTTCACCCCTTCCGTCCGGGCCGCGTCACCCGCAGCGACACCGCGGGCGGCCGGGCCAGGCCGAGGCCGCGCACCGCGTCGTCGAGCGCGCCGCCCAGGTCGGCCCGTACGTCGTCCAGTTCCCGGAAGTGCGACAGCGCTCGCACGCGCGCCCTGCGGCGGCGCATCCGCACCCGCGCCGACTGCACCCCGGCGACCTCCATGGCCCGGTCCCGCAGCACCGTGGCGGCGGCGTCCCGGTGCAGTCCTGCACGCACGTCCGGATGCGTGCGCCGCATCGGCAGCACCCGGCGCAGTCCCGGCGTGAGGGCCAGCAACAGCAGCCAGAGTCCGAGGGCGGCGGCGACGCCCGCGCCGACCAGCACCCAGGTGTCGTCGACGGGCCGTTCGGCGAGTTCCCGGGCCAGGTCGCGGCGCCAGCCGAGCGCGGACCGGCCGGCGCGCACGGCGACGACGTCGTAGAGGAAGGCACCGGCGAGGAGCAGGAGCAGCAGCGCGACGATGCCTGCGGGGACGCGCCGTGCGGACCAGAAGCGGCCGGCCCGGCCGCCCTCGTACGGGTCCGCGCCACCGGTCTCGTGCTCGTGCGGGTCCGCGCCGCCGGGCTCGTGCTCGTGCGGTGCCGGCTCCGTGCCGCGCTCCACGACCGGCAGGCGCTGGGTGCTGCCCTCGCCGGTCCCGGCGCCCTGGGGCTCGGTCATCGCGTCCTCCCCTGCCTCGCGCCGTATTCCGCCGGCAGGTGCAGCCGCTCCACCTGGACGGCGACCTCGGGCACTGCCATCCCCACCAACGCACGTACCCGCTGGACGACTTGGTGACGCACCCGGCCGCAGCGGGCGCCGATGTCGCACGGGTAGTCGAGTTCGAGGTGGACCCGGACGTGGGCGTTGTCGTGGTGGACGACGACGGTGGCGTACGGGCGTGCGGCGTCCGGGTGGAGCGGGCCGAGGGCCTCGCGCGCCGCCCGGGCGGCGACCTTGGCGACGACGCGGTCGGCGATCCGCGTGGCACCGCGCTCGCCCGGCGCCACGCGGGCCAGAGGTTCGAGGAGCTCGCCGACCCCCTCGCTCACGCCGGTCACCGCCGCCGGTCGTCGCGGCTGCGGAAGAGGTCGCCGAGCTCCATGTCCCCCTCCAGGAGGCGCCCGGCGACGAACCCGACGGCCCCGAGGGCCGCCACCAGCAGGAAGGCACCGAACCCGCCGAAATACCCGGCGAAACCCAGCGCCATGCCGGCGATCATGCCGACCACGGCCATGCTCATGGTGCGCACTCCTCCATCACCGTTCGGTCCTGCCCGCCATCTGTCCGCCATCTCGGTGTCACTTGATCCGGGGCTCCGGTTCCTCGTCCTCCTCGTCGGGCAGCTTCACGTCGCTCACCGCGATGTTGACCTCGACGACCTCGAGGCCGGTCATCCGCTCCACCGCCGCCACCACGTTCTCCCGCACGTCCCGGGCCACGTCCGCGATCGACACGCCGTACTCGACGACGATCTCCAGGTCGAGGGCGGTCTGCTTCTCGCCGACCTCGGCCTTCACCCCGCGCGTCACCCCGGACTTGGTCCCGCCGGGCACCCGGTCGCGCACGGCGCCGAAGGTGCGCGACATACCGCTGCCCATGGCATGCACACCGGCGACGTCGCGTGCCGCCATTCCGGTGATCTTCTCCACGACGCCGTCGGCGATGGTGGTCCGTCCCCGGGTCCCCGGGTCTCCGCCTCCGCGCCGAACCGTCGGGGCCTTGACGGTCCCGGGGCTGTCGAACGTGTCCTGCCCGCTCCGGTGGCTCTCCATGTCGCTCATCGCCGTACGTCCCTTCCGGTCGTAGTCCTGTGTCCCACGTTAGGCGGGGTTGCGTGGCCGCGCGCCGTGGATGGGGCAGGGTGGAGGAATGACGACGGCGGACCGGTGGACCCGGGTGGTGCGGGAGCGGGTGGGACTCGGCAGGCTGCTGCCGCTGGGCGGCCCGGTGGACGGCGCGTGGATCGCCGAGCGCGCGGTACGGCACGTGCTGCTGGCCGCCGCCGGGGACGTGCCGGGCGTACGGCCGGGTGGCCTGCGGGTCGGTCCGGTGGACCCGGACGCCGGGCGGGAACCGGCCGTACCGCCTCCACCGGGGGCGCTGCCGCCCGGCGAGCTGCGGGTGACGGCCGACTTCGCGGCGTTCGCCGAGGGCGCGGCGGCGGCCCCGGAGCCGCTGCCGGCCACGGCCGCGCGGCTGCGTGCCGCGCTGACGGAGGCGGCGACCGCGCGGCTCGGTCTCGCGGTGGTGGACGTGGACCTGCGGGTGACCGACCTGCTCGGACCCGACGCCGCCACGGGTACGGCTGACGGCCGGGAACCGGACGCCGGGCCGGCGCGGGGGCCTGCCGGCGCCCCCGACGAGGGCCCGGCCGGGAGCGCCGGGGACACCGACGGTGACGGTGACGGCGGCGCGGACGGCGGTGGCGACGAGGGACGCGTCGCCGCGGCCGCGCTGGCGGTGCCGGGCGTGGTCCGGCTGACGGGCGTACTGGGCCGTTCGGTGCACGTGACCCGGTCGCCTCGGGAAGATGCCCTGCCGCGCCGCCACGTCCGGGTGGAGCTGGCGCTGGACGCGGAGCGCCGGGCCGACGAGGTGGCCCGGGAGGTCCGTGCGGCGGTGTCCGAGGCACTGCCGGACCGCCCGTCGGTGGCGGTGGTGGTGACCGCGGTGGGCTGAGGTGCCGTGGCCAGGAGGGAGCCGTGCCCCACCAGGGACCGCGACCCGCACGACGGCCACTTCCCGCGCACACCCCGCGAGGGCCCCGCGTCCCGCACGACAGCCACGCCTCCCGGGAGGAACCTGCACCCCCACAGGACCGTCACGCCCCCGCGAAGGACCCGCACCCCGCGAGGTGGCCGAGCCCCCGCGGAAGGGCCGGCTACTCCCCGAGTCCCGCGAGGTCGCGCAGCCGGCGTGCCTGGGCGGCCCGCTCCGCGGTGCGCTGGGCCTCGTAGTCACGCGTCCCGGCGCCCTGGAGCAGCGCCTTGGTCTCGACCACCGCGTCGCGCGGTGCGGCCAGGATCGCGGACACCAGGTCGCGCACCGTGCCGTCGAGCTGGTCCGCGGGCACGGCGAGGTTGGCCAGGCCGGTGCCGACGGCCTCCTCGGCCGTGACGAAGCGCCCGGTCGCGCAGATCTCCAGCGCGCGGGCGTAGCCGACGAGCGACACCAGGGGGTGCGTGCCCGTCAGGTCCGGCACCAGGCCCAGGCTGGTCTCGCGCATGGCGAACTGCACGTCGTCCGCGACGACACGCAGGTCACAGGCGAGGGCCAGCTGGAAGCCCGCTCCGATGGCGTGCCCCTGCACGGCCGCGACCGACACCAGGTCGCTGCGCCGCCACCAGGTGAACGCCTCCTGGTACTCGGCGATGGTCGCGTCCAGCTCGGCGTCGTCACCGCGCGCGAGGTCGATGAACGACGGCTCGCCGTCGAAGCCCTCGGGCGTGAACGCCTGCCGGTCGAGCCCGGCCGAGAAGGACTTGCCCTCGGCCCGCAGCACCACGGCCCGGACGGAGCCCGGCAGGCGCCGGCCGGCCTCGGTGAGCGCCCGCCACAGAGCGGGGCTCTGCGCGTTGCGCTTGGCCGGGTTGGTCAGCGTCACCGTGGCGATCGCGTCGTCGACGGTGAGCCGCACGCCGTCCTGGTCGAGTGCGGGACCGGGGTCGTGGGCGGGCGAAGCCATGGGGCGCCTCCGAAAGGTGCGGTCGTCGTCCCCGCCGCACGCCGGACGGTACGCCGCACGACGGCAGGGCTAAGTGACTGCACAGTAACCACCCGGACGGTCGGACGACCGGCCGGGTGGCCACCGTCACTCTCGAAAACGCCTTCGGAGTCGGGGGCCGCCCGGGATCTCAGGCCGATGTGGCCTTTTTGCCCCGGGTAGCCCCGCCACGCCCTCGGAGCGTGACACCCGACTCGCTGAGCATGCGGTGCACAAAGCCATACGAGCGGCCGGTTTCCTCGGCCAACGCCCGGATGCTCGCACCGGCGTCGTACTTCTTCTTCAGGTCTGCCGCGAGCTTGTCGCGCGCGGCGCCGGTAACCCGGCTGCCCTTCTTCAGAGTCTCGGCCACCCGTGCCTCCTCAAGGAAGTGCGCTCTGGTACTCCTCATGATCACCCCTCCAGGCGCTCATGGCCACCCATTCGGCAAGGTCGATGAGGCAAGGATGTGACGACAGGAGCGGGTCCCCACATGTGGAATCCCGGATTCCAGAGAGTCCGGTCCGCTCGGCCGAACGGGTTTTCCGGCGAAATTCCAGGTCAGAAAGGCGTCCCGGCCGGGCCCTCGGTGAAGGGGGACCCGGCCGCGAAATCGATGTAGGACACACCTCTTGATGAGGAGATCTCACACAGATGGTGGATCACGGATCGGCCGAATGATCCATCACCGGTGGATCATCCATTCGATCAAGCGGAGTCGACGACCGGCCGGGGCTGCGCTCAGGCCAGGGCGACCAGGTCCGCGTAGTCGGCACCCCACAGGTCCTCGACACCGTCCGGGAGCAGGATGATCCGCTCCGGCTGGAGCGCCTCGACGGCGCCCTCGTCGTGGGTGACGAGGACGACGGCGCCCTTGTAGGTGCGCAGCGCGCCGAGGATCTCCTCGCGGCTGGCGGGGTCGAGGTTGTTCGTGGGCTCGTCGAGGAGCAGCACGTTCGCCGAGGAGACCACGAGGGTGGCCAGGGCGAGCCGCGTCTTCTCTCCGCCGGACAGGACTCCGGCGGGCTTGTCGACGTCGTCGCCGGAGAACAGGAACGAACCCAGCGTCTTGCGGACCTCGACCAGGTCCAGGTCGGGGTTGGCCGAGCGCATGTTCTCCAGGACGGTGCGCTCGGGATCGAGGGTCTCGTGCTCCTGCGCGTAGTAGCCGAGCTTGAGTCCGTGGCCCTCGATGACCTTGCCGGTGTCGGGCTTCTCGGCCCCGCCCAGCAGGCGGAGCAGAGTCGTCTTGCCGGCGCCGTTGAGGCCGAGGATGACGACGCGGGAGCCCTTGTCGATGGCCAGGTCGACGTCGGTGAAGATCTCCAGCGAGCCGTAGGACTTCGAGAGTCCCTCCGCCATGAGCGGGGTCTTGCCGCACGGTGAGGGCTCGGGGAAGCGCAGCTTGGCGACCTTGTCGGACTTCCGCTCGGCCTCCAGGCCGGCCAGCAGCTTGTCCGCGCGGCGGGCCATGTTCTGCGCGGCGACGGTCTTGGTGGCCTTCGCCCGCATCTTGTCGGCCTGCGAATGCAGCGCGGACGCCTTCTTCTCGGCGTTCTGCCGCTCGCGCTTGCGGCGCTTCTCGTCGGCCTCGCGCTGCTGCTGGTAGAGCTTCCAGCCCATGTTGTAGACGTCGATCTGGGAGCGGTTGGCGTCCAGGTAGAACACCTTGTTGACGACCGTCTCGACCAGGTCGACGTCGTGGGAGATCACGATGAAGCCGCCGCGGTAGGTCTTCAGGTAGTCGCGCAGCCAGACGATCGAGTCGGCGTCGAGGTGGTTGGTCGGCTCGTCGAGCAGCAGGGTGTCCGCGTCCGAGAAGAGGATGCGGGCCAGCTCGATGCGGCGGCGCTGGCCGCCGGAGAGCGTGTGCAGGGGCTGGCCGAGCACCCGGTCGGGCAGGTTGAGCGCGGCGGCGATGGTGGCGGCCTCGGCCTCGGCGGCGTACCCGCCCTTGGTGAGGAACTCCGTCTCCTGGCGCTCGTACTGCCGCAGGGCCTTGTCGCGGGTGGCGCCCTGGCCGTTGGCGATGCGCTGCTCGTTCTCCCGCATCTTGCGGATCAGGACGTCCAGGCCGCGGGCGGAGAGGATGCGGTCGCGGGCCAGCACGTCGAGGTCGCCGGTGCGCGGGTCCTGCGGGAGGTAGCCGACCTCGCCGGAGCGGGTGACGTTGCCCGCGGCGGGCTGGCCCTCGCCGGCGAGGACCTTGGTGAGGGTGGTCTTGCCGGCGCCGTTGCGGCCGACCAGGCCGATGCGGTCGCCCTTGGCGATGCGGAAGGTGGCGTTCTCGATGAGGACACGGGCACCGGCGCGCAGCTCGATGCCGGAAGCGGAGATCACGGTCAGACTCCTGGGCGGGTGGATTGGCGGGATGGGCGGCTGTGGAGGATCCCGCCGTCTAATGCACGAGGAGAATGGCCATGGGGGCCAGTCTAACGGGGCCGTGCAACCGCTTTTCCCCGCGCGGCTCCCGGACGCCGCGCGGGCGCCGGCAGGGCGTTGTCGGTGGCCGGTGCAAGACTGGGGCGAACGGGTCGAAGCGGCTTTCGGGCCGCGGGCTCGGCCCGTCAGGACGGACCACCGGCTCACAGGGAAGTGATCGGCATGGCAGGCGGCGAGAGCGGACGTCCGAGCATCTACCCGACACTCCGGTACGCGGACGCCAGGGCCGCGATCCGGCAGCTGACCGAGGCCTTCGGCTTCACCGAACGCGCGGTGTACGAGGGCGAGGACGGCTCGGTGGCCCACGCGGAGCTGGTCCAGGGCAACGGCGCGGTCATGCTGGGCTCGAAGGGCGGGGGCGGCCGCTTCGACGAGGCGATGGGGAGCGGCGGCGTGACGGGGGTGTACGTCGTGGTCGCGGACGTCGACGCCCATCACCGGCGGGCGGTGGAGCACGGCGCGGAGATCCTGATGCCCCCGACGGACCAGGGATACGGCTCGCGCGACTACATGGCCCGCGATCTGGAGGGCAACGTCTGGAGCTTCGGGACGTACGCGCCGGAGGTGGGCGGGTAGCCTCCGGCGCGTACGCCCGCCCGGCGGGCCGGGGCGCTCAGCTGCCCCCGGTGTGGACCTGGAAGGCCGCCCGGCGCACGGCCTTGGCCAGCGCGGGGTCCGGGTGCGCGGCGGCGAGGGCGACCAGGACCTGCACGGTGCGGGGGTGCCCGACGGCGCGGACCTCGTCGAGCAGGGCCGGGACGGTGGCCTGCACCGCCGACTCCAGGTGCCGCACCAGCAGCGGTGCCTCCCCGTGGTCGGCGACGGCCGCCGCGGTGTCGACCCACAGCCAGGTGGCCTCCGGGCGGGTGAGGACCTCGTGGGCGTCCTCGGGGTCGGCGCCGTCGTGCTCGGCCAGCCAGAGCAGGGCGTACGGCCTGAGCGTCGGCTCGTCGAGGACCGCGCGCACATCCGGCTCGGCGGGGGCGCCGACGACCCGCAGCGCGTCGAAGGCGAGGCCGCGCAGCAGGGCGTCCTCACCGCGGGCGGCGGCGAGCAGTTCGGCGACGGCGCTGCCGACGGGGCGGGCGGCCAGCCAGGCGCGGTACTCGGCGCGGGCGGCGTTGGGGCGGAGCCGTCCGCAGCCGCGGAGCATGCCCTCGGCCGACTGCTCGATGTTGCCCGCGGGGCTCTGCGCGGCGACGCAGATCTGCTCCAGCTTGACCCAGACCGCCCAGTTGCCGAGCGGGGTGAGCGTGGCCTGGCCGTCGCCGCAGGTGAGGGCGCCGACGGAGGCGAGGGCGTCCAGGGCCCAGTCGAGCAGCGGGGCGAGCGGCGTGTCGGCGGCGGGGCCCGGGACGGGCTCGGTGCCCGGTGTGCCGGGCTCCAGCCGGGGGCCGTAGGGCACCTCGCAGCGTTCGGTACGCAGTTCGGTGACGCGCTGCTCCAGCAGGTCCAGGAGCTGCGCGACGGGGACGGGCCCGGCGGACAGCTGGAGGAAGGAGAGCACCTGGGGCATCGCGGAGACGACCTCGGCCACCGCGGCGGGCTCCAGCCCGGCGGGTTCGGGGTGGGCGAGCGACCAGGCGTCGAAGAGGGCGACCCAGCCGCGCAGCACGGCGCTGTCGTCGCGGTTCCAGGCGCGCAGCCGCCAGCCGGGGCGGGCGGTGCCGCCGTGCACCTCGACCAGTCCGGCGAGGCGTGCGGTGTCCCAGTCGGCGCGGACCTCGGCCACGGTCAGGCCGAGTGCGCGCGCCGCCTGGCCGGCGGTCGCGTCGGACAGGGTGGCCTTGCCGTCGGCGGTCGCGCTGCCGCGCCCGGGGCCGAGGGCGGAGTCGGCCCAGCGGGCGACCCGGGCCGCGTCGGCGAGGCCGGAGCGCGCCATCGCGGCCAGCTCCGACCTGGCCGGTGTGCCTTCCGGGGGGCGCGGCGCGGGGCGGCGCGGACGACGCTGATTCATCGCTTGGGGGGCGGCGGCCAGGGGTCGTGGGCGGACGAGTCGAAGCCTGGAGTCGCGCGGGATACGGGACGTCACGGGTGCAGTCTTCCGGTTGACGGTCCGAAAACCCAAACGGAAGGCCCCGGCGGCCTCCTGGAAGGGCGGACGCGGTGTCCGGAAACGCCGTCCGGCACCGGACCGGGCCCGCGGTACGGCGCGGAACGGAACCGGAGCGCGTCGCGTCGCGGCGAGCGCGGGGCGGGGGGGGCGGCGGGCTCAGACCAGGGGGGTCATGAAGCGGCGGAAGGTCTCCTCGTAGTCCTCGGGGTCCGCGTTCCACATGGCGCCGTGCGGGGCGTCGCGGACCGTGTGGAGGGCGACGAGGCGCGAGTGGGTGTCGGCGAGACGCCGGGAGAGGTGCCAGGGGGCCACCGCGTCGCCGGGGCCGTGGTAGATCAGCGTGGGCACCGACGGGCGGTACAGCCCGGTCATGCCGGCGTCCTGGTCGCCGCGCAGCCCCGCGCGGCCCTGGGCGGCCCGGACGGCGAGCGGCAGGAGCGCGCCGGGGGTGCGGCGGGCCGTGGCCAGGGCGCGCAGCGTGGTCTCCCAGCTGAGGACCGGGGAGTCCAGGACGAGCCCCGCGATGCGCTCGCGCACGCCGGAGAGCGCGGCGGTGCGCAGGGCCATGGTGGCGCCGGTGGACCAGCCGAGGAGGACGACCTGGCGGGCGCCGTGGTCGACGGCGTAGCGGACCGCCGCGTCCACGTCGCGCCACTCGGTCTCGCCGAAGTGGTGCAGTCCGTCGGGCGAGGGCGGGGCGCCGACGTCGCCGCGGTAGGCGAGGGCGAGCACCGGGACCTCGCGGCGGTGCAGGGGGGCGATGAAGTTGAGGGCGTGCTCGCGGGTGGCGGCCAGGCCGTGCACGGCGATGACCCAGGTCGGCCGGGCTCCGGGCAGGAACCAGGCCGGGAGCGGGCCGAGTTCCCCCGGGACCTCGACGTCGGCGTACTCGAGGCCGAGGGCGGTGCCCGGGTTCCCGACGTACAGGTTGGGGGTGAACCACGCCCGGTCGCCGGCCTGGACGGTGCCGT
This sequence comes from Streptomyces sp. BK208, assembly GCF_004364245.1. Classification (GTDB taxonomy): domain Bacteria; phylum Actinomycetota; class Actinomycetes; order Streptomycetales; family Streptomycetaceae; genus Streptomyces. The sequence goes on from NZ_SOAV01000017.1 coordinate 48,996, forward strand.
GCGTGACGCGTTCGAGGCGGCGTACGACGGTGTCGGCGCCGTGCTCGACGGTGCCGAGGACGGGTCCGACGACCGCGTGGGAGCCGTCACCGGCGAGCCCGTACCGGCCGGGGCGCAGCGCGGCCAGATCCCGGGTGAGGGTGATCTGCCCGGCGGCGGTGCCGTGCACGGTGAGCCGGGGCTCGGTCGGCAGGGGCCGGCCGGGGGGCGCCTTGAGCGCGGCGTCGCTGGCGAGCCGGCCGACGGCGATGCTCGCCGCCGAGGTCGCCAGAGCTGCGGTGACGGCGGCTGCCGTTGCGGTGACAGTGCGCATGGGGCCAGTCTCCTGGTGGAGTCCGCGGGCGGCCAGTGGACGGGTGACGGGGAGTGACGGCGCCCTCGTGTCCCGTAGCCGGTACCCGCGAACCCGCCGGGCACGCCCCCCGCGCGTCAGCTCCGCTGCCCGTAGCCCCGCAGCCGCCGGGCCGCCTCCGCCAGCTCTGCCTCCGTCAGCAGGGACGGCGAGTGGCCGGGCACCGAGGAGGCGGTCAGCCAGAGGCGGCACATCCACTCGAGCTGGGCGGTGCGGTCGTAGGCCTGGTCGAGGGAGCTGCCGTAGGTGATCGTGCCGTGGTTGCGCAGCAGGCAGCCGGTGCGGTCGGTGAGGGCGTCGAGCATGCCGCGGGCGAGGGCGTCGGTGCCGTAGGCCGCGTACGGGGCGACCCGGACCGGCCCGCCGAGCGCCTCGGTCATGTAGTGCACCGGCGGGAGTTCCGGGACGAGAAGCGAGACCGCCGTCGCGTGCACGGCGTGGGTGTGGACGACGGCGCGGGCTTCGGGGGCGGCGCGGTGGACGGCCAGGTGCATGGGCAGTTCGCTGGTGGGGACCAGCGTGCCGAGCACCTGCCGTCCGTCCAGGTCGACGCCGGTCACGTCGTGCGGGGCGAGACGGTCGTAGGGCACACCCGAAGGGGTGACCAGGACCGTGTCGCCGACGCGGACCGAGACGTTGCCGGAGGTGCCGACCACCAGCCCGTCCGCCACCGTCCGCCGGGCCGTCGCGACGAGTGCCTCCCAGGCCGCCGCCACGGACGCCTCCACGGCCGGGCCGGGGTCCGCCTTCCCGCCCGGCCCTCCGGCCCGGTCCGCCCCCGCGGCCCGCGAATTCGTCACAGTCACCGTCTCCTGCCGGGCCGCCCGCGGCCCCTCGTGTCCCGTCGCCGAACGGCGTCGCGGTGATCCTGCCAGGCACGTCTCCGGAGAGCATCGGAGCGGGCACGCAGGGGGAGGTTCCGGCGCCGTTTCCGGTCACCGTCACGCCCTGTCCAGTTCATCTTCCGTTCACCCTGGTTACCTAGGTTCGTCGCGCCAACGACCTCGAACGATTGCCTGGGTAAATGGAAAGCTTCTCGCTGATCCTCGCGATTGTGGTGGTAACCGCACTCGCGTTCGATTTCACGAACGGTTTCCACGACACCGCGAACGCGATGGCGACGACCATTTCGACCGGTGCGCTCAAGCCCAAGGTGGCGGTGGCGATGTCCGCCGTCCTCAACCTTGTAGGCGCCTTCCTCTCGGTGGAGGTCGCCAACACGATCTCCAAGGGTCTCGTCGACGAGACCGGCATCCGTCCCGAGGTCATCTTCGCCGCACTGGTCGGCGCGATCCTCTGGAACCTGCTGACCTGGCTGGTCGGGCTCCCGTCCAGTTCCTCGCACGCCCTGATGGGCGGCCTGATCGGTGCCGCCGTGGCCTCGGCGGGCCTCGGTGCGGTCAACGGCGACGTGCTCGTCACCAAGGTGCTCCTGCCCGCGGTGGCCGCGCCGATCGTGGCCGGGGTGGCGGCGCTGCTCGCGTCCCGGATGACCTACTCGCTCGGCCGCAGGGCCGACGGCAAGGCGGCCGCCAAGGGCTACCGCGCCGGCCAGATCGCCTCCGCCGGTCTGGTCTCGCTGGCCCACGGCACCAACGACGCCCAGAAGACGATGGGCATCATCACCCTCGCCCTGATCGCCGGCGGCTCGCTCGCCCCCGACTCCGACCCGCCGGTGTGGGTCATCCTGGGCGCGGGCCTGGCCATCGCGCTCGGCACCTACCTGGGCGGCTGGCGCATCATCCGCACCATGGGCAAGGGCCTGACCGACCTCCAGCCGCAGCAGGGCTTCGCCGCCCAGACCAGCGCCGCGACGGTCATCCTGGCCTCCTCGCACCTCGGCTTCTCCCTGTCCACCACGCACTCGGTCTCCGGCGCGGTGATGGGCGCCGGTCTCGGCCGCAAGGGCGGCGTGGTCCGCTGGTCCACGGCCACCCGGATGTTCGTCGCCTGGGGTCTGACGCTGCCGGCCGCGGCCCTGGTCGCCGCGCTCGCCGAGTGGGTCTGCCGCCTCGGCGACTGGGGCACGGCCGTGGTCGCGGTGTTCCTGATGGCGGCCAGCTTCGCGATCTGGCGGATCTCCCGCCGCGAGGTCGTCGACCACACCAACGTCGTCGACACCGACCCCGCCGCCGGGACGCCCGGCCGGCCCGAGCCCGCCGGTGTGGTCACCACGGCGATGGCCGCCGTGTCCCCGCCTCCTGCGGGCGTGTCCGACCACCTGGCTGCCACCCTCCCGGCGCCGGTGACGACCGCCGACTCCAAGGCCCCGTCGGCCGCCACCCCCGTCTGAACCCGCGTCCCGGGTACGAAGGAAGCGAACCTCCATGAGCATCGACTGGGCAGCCCTGGGCTCCGTCTTCGGCGTCAGCCTCGTGGCCACGGTGGCCCTGGTGGGCCTGTTCACCCTCGGCATCGTCGGCCTCTCCCACCGGGAGCGGGCCGCCGCGGAGGGCGGCTCCGCGCCCCTGGCGGTCACCGGCGCGTACGCGTGCTTCGCGGCCTGCACGGCGGCGGTGGCGTACGGGATCTATCTGATCGTCGCCTGACCGCCGCCCGAAGCACGGCGCACGTCCCCGGGGCGGGGCGCGGAACGGACCCGGACCGTTCCGTGCCCCGCCTCTTCGTGCGCCGGCGCGTTCGGGTGCCGGCGCACGCTCTTCGCGTGTGGGCCTTCGCACACTCCCCCGTCGCAGGTCAACGCCAGGTTGACGGGTGTTCGCGGGCCGTGGTGGACTTCCCGGGCCATCTACGGCGGCAGGAGAGGAAGCCCGGTGCGAATCCGGCGCGGTCCCGCCACTGTGACCGGGGATCAGGACCCCCGGGAGCCAGGAACTCTCACCGCCGGACTCTTCGAACCAGGGCGTGGACACCCTGAGTGAGGACATGACGCGATGCCCGGCTTCCGCCTCCGCACGACGCCCCGTACCCGGTGCCTCCCTGCCCGTGTGACCGGCTGAGCCCGTGCGTGCCGGACGCGTCTTCGCGTACGGCGCCGCCGCCGGCCTCCTCGGCGACCTCCTCCTCGGTGATCCGCGTCGCGGACACCCGGTCGCCGCGTTCGGCCGTGCCGCGGGCGCCGTGGAACGGGTGCTGTGGGCGGACCACCGGGGCCGGGGCGCCCTGCACACCGCCGTGTGCGCCGGCGGTGCCGCCGCCCTCGGTGCGGCCGCCGCGCACGCCGTACGCCGCTCCCCCGCCGCCTCCGTCGCGCTGACCGGCGCGGCCACCTGGGCCGTGGTCGGCGGCACCTCGCTCGCCCGCGAGGCCCGGGAGGTCGGACGGGCCCTGGAGGCCGGGGACGTCGAGGCGGCGCGGGCGCGGCTGCCGCACCTGTGCGGTCGGGACCCGCAGGCGCTGGACGCCGACGGGATCGCGCGGGCCGTCGTGGAGTCCGTCGCCGAGAACACCTCGGACGCGGTGGTGGGCGCCCTGGTGTGGGGCGCGGTGGCCGGAGTGCCCGGACTGCTCGGCTTCCGGGCCGTCAACACCCTGGACGCGATGGTCGGCCACAAGTCGCCCAGGTACCGCCGCTTCGGCTGGGCCGCGGCCCGCCTGGACGATCTCGCGGGCTGGCCGGGCGCCCGCCTGACCGCGGTGCTGGCCACCGTCGCGGGCGGTGACCCGCGGGGCGCCGCACGGGCCTGGCGGACGGACGCCGCCCGGCACCCGAGTCCCAACGCCGGGCCCGTGGAGGCCTCGTTCGCGGGCGCCCTCGGCGTGCGGCTCGGCGGGACGCTCTCCTACGGCGGGCGGACGGAGCACCGGCCGGTCCTCAACGGGGCGGCCGGGCGCGGCGTCCGGGCCGGTTCGGGGGACATCGACCGGGCGGTACGGCTGTCCCGGCGCGTGAGCTGGCTGGCGCTGGGCGTGTGCGTGGGCGCGCGGCTCCTCGCGCGCGGGACCGGCGGAGCCGGCGCGGTCGGCGGGGGCACCGGCGGAGCCGGCCGGATCAAGAGGGTCAGCGGGAAGGGACGTACGTCATGAACGGTGGCCTGCTCGTCGCCGGTACCACCTCAGACGCCGGGAAGAGCGTCGTCACCGCCGGCATCTGCCGCTGGCTGGTGCGCCAGGGCGTCAAGGTCGCCCCGTTCAAGGCGCAGAACATGTCGCTCAACTCCTTCGTGACCCGCGAGGGCGCCGAGATCGGCCGGGCCCAGGCGATGCAGGCCCAGGCCTGCCGGGTGGAGCCGACCGCGCACATGAACCCCGTGCTGCTCAAGCCCGGCGGGGAGCGGAGCAGTCAGGTCGTGCTGCTCGGCAGGCCCGTCGGCGAGATGAGCGCCCGCGGCTACCACGGTGAGCGCCAGGGGCGGCTGCTGGACACGGTGCTCGGCTCGCTGGCCGAACTGCGCGCCTCCTACGACGCGGTGATCTGCGAGGGGGCGGGCAGCCCGGCCGAGATCAACCTGCGGCGCACCGACATCGTGAACATGGGGATCGCCCGGGGCGCCGGACTCCCGGTCCTGGTCGTCGGCGACATCGACCGCGGGGGCGTCTTCGCCTCGTTCTTCGGCACGGTGGCGCTGCTGGCGCCCGAGGACCAGGCGCTGGTCGCCGGGTTCCTCGTCAACAAGTTCCGCGGCGACGTGTCGCTGCTGGAGCCGGGTCTCGACATGCTGCACGTCCTCACCGGGCGGCGGACGTACGGCGTGCTGCCCTTCCGGCACGGGCTCGGCATCGACGAGGAGGACGGGCTGCGCGTGTCCCTGCGCGGGACGGTGCGGGAGTCGTCCGTCGCCCCGCCGGTCGGCGAGGACGTGCTGCGCGTCGCCGTCTGCGCCGTCCCGCTGATGTCCAACTTCACGGACGTGGACGCGCTGGCCGCCGAGCCGGGCGTCGTGGTGCGGTTCGTGGACCGGCCGGAGGAACTGGCCGACGCCGACCTGGTGATCGTGCCGGGGACGCGCGGGACGGTACGCGCGCTGGAGTGGCTGCGGGAGCGGGGGCTGGCGGACGCCGTCGTCCGGAGGGCCGCCGAGGGGCGGCCGGTGCTCGGGATCTGCGGCGGTTTCCAGCTCCTGGGCGAGCACATCGAGGACGAGGTCGAGTCGCGTGCCGGACACGTGGACGGCCTCGGACTGCTGCCCGTGCGGGTGCGGTTCGCGCGGGAGAAGACCCTCACCCGGCCGGTGGGCGAGGCCCTCGGCGAGCGTGTCGAGGGGTACGAGATCCACCACGGGGTCGCCGACGTCACGGGCGGTTCCCCCTTCCTGGACGGGTGCCGGGTCGGCCAGACCTGGGGCACGCACTGGCACGGTTCGCTGGAGTCGGACGGCTTCCGGCGGGCCTTCCTGCGCGAGGTGGCCGGCGCCGCGGGCCGCCGCTTCGTGCCGGCCCCCGACACCTCGTTCGCCGCGCTCCGCGAGGAGCAGCTCGACCGGCTCGGCGACCTGATCGAACAGCACGCGGACACCGACGCGTTGTGGCGGCTCATCGAGTCCGGCGCGCCGCGAGGACTGCCCTTCGTTCCACCGGGAGCGCCCGCATGAGCATCGCGAGCACCGTGCTGTCGCCCTCGACGGCCGGCACGACGGCCGGCACGGACCTGCCGGCGGCCCGCGCGTCGGACGCGGCCCACCGGCTCGGCGGGGGCGCCTTCGGAAGGGCGGGCGCCGAGTACGTCCTCGCCCCGGAGGACCGGGACCGCATGGAGGCGTCCGGCCCGTGGGCGCCGGGCGGCATCACCGAGCGGCTGCCCCAGGCCGCCGGACCGGGCCTGTGGGCCGAACCGGACGCGCGGACGCCGGAGCGGCCGCGCGCCACCTATCTGGAGCCAGAGGGCGACTTGGAGGGCGACGACAAGTGAGTATCCCGTTCCCGTTCACGGCCGTCGTGGGTCAGGACGACCTGCGACTCGCGCTGCTGCTGAACGCCGTGTCCCCGGCGGTCGGCGGTGTGCTGGTCCGGGGGGAGAAGGGCACGGCGAAGTCCACCGCGGTGCGAGCGCTGTCGGCGCTGATGCCCCGGGTGGACGTCGTCTCCGGGTGCCGCTTCTCCTGTGATCCCGACTCCCCCGACCCGGGCTGCCCGGACGGCCCGCACACACCGGGCGCCTTCGCCTCGCGTCCGGCGCGCATGGTGGAGCTGCCCGTCGGCGCCTCCGAGGACCGGCTGGTGGGCGCCCTCGACATCGAACGGGCGCTCGCCGAGGGCGTGAAGGCCTTCGAGCCGGGCCTGCTGGCCGACGCGCACCGCGGCATCCTCTACGTCGACGAGGTCAACCTGCTCCACGACCACCTGGTCGATCTGCTCCTCGACGCCGCCGCGATGGGCGCCTCCTACGTCGAGCGCGAGGGTGTGTCGGTGCGGCACGCCTCGAAGTTCCTGCTGGTCGGCACCATGAACCCCGAGGAGGGCGAGCTGCGTCCGCAGTTGCTCGACCGGTTCGGGCTGACGGTGGAGGTCGCGGCCTCGCGCGAACCCGACCAGCGCGTGGAGGTCGTACGGCGACGGCTCGCCCACGACGACGACCCGGCCGGTTTCGCGGCGCGCTGGGCCGACGAGGAGGCCGCCGTACGGGCGCGGATCGCGGCGGCGCGGGAGCTGCTGCCGTCGGTGCGCCTGGGCGACGGGGCGTTGCGGCAGATCGCGGCGACCTGTGCCGCCTTCGAGGTGGACGGCATGCGGGCCGACATCGTGATGGCCCGGACGGCGACCGCGCTGGCGGCGTGGGCCGGCCGGACGGACGTGCTCGCGGAGGACGTGCGGCAGGCGGCGCTGCTGGCGCTGCCCCACCGGCGGCGGCGCAATCCCTTCGACGCGCCGGGGCTGGACGAGGACAAGCTGGACGAGACGCTGGAGGAGTTCGGCGGGCAGGACGAGCCCGACGGGGGCGGGGACGGTCCCGACGGTGACGGTGACGGTGACGGGGGCGACGACGATCCCGGGCCCGGTGGCGGCCCCGGTGGGCAGCCCGACCCCGACGACGGCCCGCAGGGCGACGGTGACGCGGCCGCGCGTCCCGAGACCGGGGAAGCCGGCGAGGGCGGGGAGCCGCAGCCGGGCGGGGTTTCCGGTGAGCAGTCCCCCGTGCGGGCCGCGGAGCCGTTCCGGACCAGGGTGCTGAGCGTGCCGGGTCTCGGCGAGGGCGCCGCCGGGCGCCGTTCGCGGGCGCGGACCGAGCACGGCCGGACCACCGGGGCCCGCCGACCGCAGGGGGCTCTGACCAAGCTGCACCTGGCCGCGACCGTGCAGGCGGCGGCGCCGCACCAGCGGGCGCGGGGACGGTCGGGGCGGGGCCTGGTCGTGCGCCGGGACGATCTGCGGCAGGCCACTCGTGAGGGGCGCGAGGGCAATCTCGTGCTCTTCGTCGTCGACGCCTCGGGGTCGATGGCCGCGCGGCAGCGGATGGGCGCCGTCAAGGGAGCCGTGCTGTCGCTGCTGCTGGACGCCTACCAACGGCGGGACAAGGTGGGGCTGGTGACCTTCCGGGGCACGGCCGCCGACGTGGCGCTGCCGCCGACCTCTTCGGTGGACGCGGCGGCGGTCCGGCTGGAGTCGCTGCCGACCGGGGGACGTACGCCGCTGGCCGCCGGACTGCTGCGCGCCCACGAGGTGCTGCGGGTGGAGCGGCTCCGGGACCCGGCACGGCGGGCGCTGGTGGTGGTGGTGACGGACGGGCGGGCCACCGGTGGTCCGGAACCCGTCGCGCTGGCCTCGCGGGCGGCGCGGCTGTTCGCCGCCGACGGGGTCGCCTCCGTGGTCGTGGACTGCGAGTCGGGGCCCGTGCGGCTCGGGCTCGCGGGGCGGCTCGCGGGGGAGCTGGGCGGTACGGCGGTGACGCTCGACGAGCTGCGGGCCGATTCGATCGCCGGTCTGGTGAAGGACGTTCAGGGCAGCGGACAGCACAACAGGAGGGTCGCGTAATGCCACAGGGGAAGCCGAGTGTCGTACCGGACGACGGACTGACGACCCGGCAGCGGCGCAACCGGCCGCTGGTGTTCGTGCACACGGGGGTCGGGAAGGGCAAGTCCACCGCCGCCTTCGGGCTGGCGCTGCGGGCCTGGAACCAGGGGTGGCCGATCGGGGTGTTCCAGTTCGTCAAGTCGGCGAAGTGGAAGGTCGGTGAGGAGAACGCCCTGCGGGTGCTGGGCGCGTCCGGGGAGGGCGGCACCGTCGACTGGCACAAGATGGGCGAGGGCTGGTCCTGGGTCCAGCGCGACCAGCAGCAGGACAACGAGGAGAAGGCCCGGGAGGGCTGGGAGCAGGTCAAGCGCGACCTGGCCGCCGAGACGTACAAGCTGTACGTGCTGGACGAGTTCGCCTACCCGCTGCACTGGGGGTGGATCGACACCGACGAGGTGGTCTCCGTGCTGCGCGACCGGCCCGGCACCCAGCACGTCGTGATCACCGGGCGGAACGCACCCGCCGCCCTGGTGGACTTCGCCGACCTCGTCACCGACATGACCAAGGTCAAGCACCCGATGGACACCGGCCAGAAGGGGCAGAGGGGCATCGAGTGGTGACCTCCGCCGCCTCCGCCGTGCCCCGGCTGGTCGTCGCCGCCCCCTCGTCGGGCAGCGGCAAGACCACCGTCGCCACCGGCCTGATGGCCGCGCTCACGGGGCGCGGGCTCGCGGTGTCGCCGCACAAGGTCGGGCCCGACTACATCGATCCCGGCTACCACGCGCTCGCCACCGGACGGGTGGGGCGCAACCTCGACGCGTACCTGTGCGGGCCCGAGCTGGTCGGGCCGCTGTTCCTGCACGGGGCGCGCGGGTGCGACATCGCGGTCGTCGAGGGCGTGATGGGGCTGTACGACGGGGCGGCGGGCGAGGGCGAGCTGGCGTCCACCGCGCAGGTCGCGAAGCTGCTCGGCGCGCCGGTGGTGCTGGTGGTGGACGCCTCGGCGCAGTCGCGGTCGGTGGCGGCGCTGGTGCACGGGTTCGTGAGCTGGGACCCGGAGGTGCGGGTCGGTGGCGTGATCCTCAACAAGGTCGGGTCGGACCGGCACGAGGTGATGCTGCGGGAGGCGATGGAATCCGTCGGGGTGCCGGTGCTCGGGGTGTTGCGGCGGGCGCCGCAGGTGGCTGTGCCGTCGCGGCACCTGGGTCTCGTCCCCGTCGCCGAGCGGCAGAGTGCGGCGGTGGACGCCGTCGCGGCGATGGCGGCGCAGGTGGCCGACGGGTGCGATCTGGAGGCGCTGGTCCGGCTGGCGCGCGGTGCGGGGCCGCTGGGTGCCACGGCCTGGGAGGCGGGTGAGGCGCCGGACGGGACCGGGACGCGGGTCGCCGTCGCCGCCGGCGCGGCCTTCACCTTCTCCTACGCCGAGCACTCCGAGCTGCTCACCGCCGCCGGAGCCGAGGTCGTCCCCTTCGATCCGCTGCGGGACGAGGAACTGCCCGAGGGGACCGCGGGGCTCGTCGTCGGGGGCGGGTTCCCGGAGATGTACGCCTCCGAGCTGTCCGCCAACGAGCCGCTGCGCAAGGCCGTCGCCGAGCTGGCGCTGAGCGGTGCTCCCGTGGCCGCCGAGTGCGCGGGGCTGCTGTACCTGAGCCGGGAGCTGGACGGGCTGCCGATGTGCGGGGTCCTGGACGCCACCGCGCGGATGTCGCAGCGGCTGACGCTGGGCTACCGGGACGCGGTGGCCGTGTCCGACAGCGTGCTGGCCGGCGCGGGGACCCGGATGCGGGGGCACGAGTTCCACCGGACGGTCGTGGAGCCGGGGGCCGGGGCGGCGCCGGCCTGGGGGATGCGGACGCCCGAGCGACGCGTCGAGGGATTCGTCGAGCGCGGGGTGCACGCGAGCTATCTGCACACGCACTGGGCGGCCGAGCCGGGTGTCGCCCGTCGGTTCGTGGAGAGGTGCCGCACGTCGTGAACGGCGGGCCGACGGGGGTGCCGTACCCGTCGCCACTCGTCGCGCCCGCCCGGCGCGGGGGCGGGCGGGGCGGGGCAGCCGTGAGCGGCCCGGGGCCCTCAGTCGGCGATGCCGACCACCAGCCAGATGAACGCCGCGCCCGCGACCGTGCACAGCAGCGTCGAGCGGGCGGGGTGCTCGTGATGGGCCTCGGGGAGGATCTCGGCCGCCGCGAGGTAGAGCAGCACACCGCCGAAGAGGCCGAGGTAGGCGCCGAGCACGCCCTCCGGGATCGTGAAGAGGAGGGTGGAGGAGGCGCCGACGACGGGCGCCAGCGCGTCGGCCACCAGCATCGCGACGGCGCGGCGGCGGGCGTTGCCGTACAGGCTGGTCAGTGTGTAGGTGTTGAAGCCGTCCGCGAAGTCGTGGGCGATCACGGCCATGGCCACCGCCGCGCCCATGCCGCCGCCGACCTGGAAGGCAGCGCCGATCGCCACGCCGTCCATGGCGCTGTGGCCGACCATCGCGGCCGCGGCCGTCAGGCCGACCTCGGGCGAGCGGTGGCCGTGCTCGTCGCCGCCGTGCGCGGCCCGGCGCGCCGCCAGCAGGCGTTCCACCAGGTGCGCGAGCAGGAAACCGGCGACGAAGAGCAGCAGGGCGGCGGGCACGCCGAAGACCTCGTCCCCGGCGGCCTTCAGCGCCTCCGGCAGCAGGTCGAGGCCGACGACACCCAGCATCAGACCACCGGCCAGGCCCAGGACCAGGTGGCGCCGGTCGGTCACGCGCTGTGCCGTCCAGCCGCCGGCCAGCGTCATCAGGAACGCGCCGAGCGCGACGAAGACCGCCATGCGCCCTTGGTATCCGATCACACCGGGTTCAGGCGCGTACGACAGCGGCAACCGCAGTAAATATGCGCAGGATGCACAGGAGAGGACCGCACGCCATGCCTTACGGGGTTCACGAGGTCGCCGGGACGTCCGGGGTTCCCGTGGAGTCGGCGGCTCCCGGCGCGGGGGCGCGGGCCGGCGGCCCGCCGTCCCTCGTCGTCGGGGTCGGCGCCTCCCGGGGTGCGCCGGTCGGTGAGGTGCTCGGGCTGGTGCGGGACACCCTGCGCGCGGCGGGACTGTCCGCCGCGTCGGTCGCCGAGCTGGCCACCGTGGACACCAAGGCCGGTGAACCCGGGATCGTCGGCGCCGCCGAGCGGCTGGGCGTGCCGCTGGTGGCGTACCCGGCCGGCGAGCTGGCGGGTGTCGAGGTGCCCCACCCCTCCGACGCCCCGCTCGCCACCGCGGGCACCCCGTCGGTCGCGGAGGCGGCGGCCCTGGTGCGCGGGGGCGAACTCCTGGTGCCCAAGCGGAAGTCGGCGGCAAATCCCGCGCGGGCGACCTGCGCGGTCGCGTCCCGCGTGCCCCGCGTGCCCCGCGCGTCCGAGGCAGCGGCAGCGGCGGCGGCAGGGGTGGAAATGGCGCAAGCGACGGAAGCGGCACAAGCGACGGAAGCGACCGATGCGGCCACGGCACCCGAGGAGACCCCGTGACGGCCCCGCCCGCCCTGCTCGTCGCCGGGCACGGCACGCGGGACGGGGGCGGGGCCGATGTCCTGCTCGGCCTGGTGCGGGAGCGGCGCGAGGAGGCCGCCGGGTGCGGCCTGCGGATGCGTCGCGACGGCCGCGTGCACCGCGCCGCGCTGCCGGGGTGCGAGGAGGGGGTGGGGCTGCCGCGGCGGCCGCACTCCCACCCCGACGAGGACGGTGAACATCACCACGGGCACCATCACGGACATGGACACGCACATGCGCACGCACACTGAGACCGGCGCCGCGACCGGGTCCGGCCCCGTCGGCCCGGACCTGCGGCACCACGGGGACGCCGAGGTGCGCGACGACGGTTCGGCGCTGGTGGACCTCGCGGTGAACGTCCGTACCGGCACTCCCCCGGCGTGGCTGCGGGAGCACGTCGCCGCCTCGCTCGGCTCGCTCGCCGCCTACCCGGACGGGCGGGCCGCCCGGGCGGCGGTGGCGGCGCGGCACGGTCTGCCGGTGGAGCGGGTGCTGCTGACGGCCGGCGCGGCGGAGGCGTTCGTGCTGCTGGCGCGGGCGCTGAAGGTGCGCAGGCCGGTCGTGGTGCACCCCCAGTTCACCGAGCCCGAGGCGGCGCTGCGGGACGCGGGGCACTCGGTCGGGCGGGTGGTCCTGCGGGAGGCGGACGGCTTCCGCCTCGACGCGGCGGCGGTCCCCGAGGACGCCGATCTGGTGGTGGTGGGCAACCCGACGAACCCGACCTCGGTGCTGCACCCGGCCGGTGTGCTCGCGGCGCTGGCCCGGCCCGGGCGGACGCTGGTCGTCGACGAGGCGTTCATGGACGCGGTGCCGGGCGAGCGCGAGGCGCTGGCCGGGCGGACGGACGTACCGGGGCTCGTCGTCCTGCGCAGCCTCACCAAGACGTGGGGGCTGGCAGGGCTGCGCATCGGGTACGTCCTCGCGGACCCGGAGACGGTCGGCGCCCTGGAGCGCGCCCAGCCGCTGTGGCCGGTGTCCACGCCCGCGCTTGCGGCGGCCGAGGTCTGCGTGGCGCCGCGGGCGCTGGCGGAGGCCGCCCACGCCGCCCACCGCACCGCCGCCGACCGGGGCCGTCTCCTCGCCGGGCTCGCGCGGTTCGCCGGAGCCGGGGTGCGGACCGTGGGCCCGGCAGAGGGGCCCTTCGTCCTGCTCCACGTCCCGGACGGCGCCGCCGTGCGGCACCGGTTGCGCGGCCTGGGGTACGCGGTGCGGCGCGGGGACACGTTCCCGGGGCTGGGCGGGGACTGGCTGCGCCTGGCGGTACGGGACCGGGCGACGACGGACGGCTTCCTGCACGCGCTGGAGCACGCCCTGGCGGCACCGGGACCGGCCTGAGGGCCACGGCCCCGGCGGCACCCTGGCCAGTCCCCCCGGCCTGTGCCGGACCAAGGCCGGGGCCCGGCCGCTCGCCCGAACCGGGACCGCGACGCCGGCCGCGACGGTGGCGGTGGCGGTCGGGACCGACCCGACGGCGCACCGCCCCGGCAGACCCGGCGATCAGCCCGCCTGCGCCGGGCCAGGACCGAAGCTCCGCCGCCCGCCAGAACGAAGACCGGGCCACCGGCCGCGACGTACGGCGTCGACGGCAGACGTGACGGCAGCCGTGACGGTGGCGGCGGCAGCCGGGACACGCCCGACGGGCCACCACCCCGGCCGAAACCCCGCGATCAGCCCCGCCTGCGCCGGGCCAGGACGCACAGCCCCGCCACCCGC
>NZ_SOAV01000017.1:62520-150222 GCF_004364245.1 Streptomyces sp. BK208
ACCGCCGCGCCGACCGCGACGTACGGCGTCGACGGCAGCCGGGACGGCAGCCGGGACCGTGGCGGCCGCAGCCGGGACACGCCCGACGGGCCACCACCCCGGCCGAAACCCCGCGATCAGCCCCGCCTGCGCCGGGCCAGGACGCACAGCCCCGCCACCCGCCAGGACCAGGACCGCCGCGCCGACCGCGACGTACGGCGTCGACGGCAGCCGGGACGGCAGCCGGGACCGTGGCGGCCGCAGCCGGGACACGCCCGACGGGCCACCGCCCCGGCCGGAACCCGCGCTCAGCCGCGCCTGCGCCGGGCCAGGGTCAGAGCCCCGCCGCCCGCCAGGACCAGGACCGCGGCGCCCGCCGCCACGTACGGCGTCGACGAGTTGCCGCCGGTCTCGGCGAGGTCCGCCTCGGCGCGGGCGCCCTGGGGCTTCACCTCCGCCGGGGGCCGGTCGGCCTTCGCCGGGGGCTGCTCGGGCTCGTCCGCGGGGGCGGCCGGGGACTCGCACGTCGCCTCGGCCAGGGACACGGTGCCCTCGACCTCGGCGACGTTCAGGTCGAGGGGGTTGACGGAGACCTTGAGCCGCAGCGCGGTGGCGGCGGCCGTGCGGGAGGTGGTCTCCCGCGCCGAGAGGTCGAGGCGTACCTCGCCGACGCCGGGCACCTTCACGTCGGTCGTGCCGCCCGCGGTCAGCGTGACCTTCTTGCCGAGGACCGTCACGGGGCCCAGCAGGTCGGCGTCGGCGACCGGCTTCTTCCCGGCCTCGCAGGTCGCCCGCGCGGTGACCTCCCGCACCTCGACCACCGAGAGCAGCGGCAGGCCGGGGAGGTGCAGCCTGGCGCGGGCCAGGGTCGTGCTGCCCTCACTCTTCCCGGCGGTGGCCGTCGCCCTGGCCTCGGCGACGTCGGCGCGCAGGACGCTGAAGGGCTTTCCGCCGCCGACGCCGTCCAGCCGGACGGTGAGCGCGGTCTTCTCGGCGCTCTCGGGTGCCTGCACCTCGTTGAGGGTGACCGCGAGCGGGACGTTCACGGTCTTGTCGAGCAGGGAGACGTCGAGCCCGGTGCGCAGCACGGCGGCGCTCGCGCGGCCGTGGTCACCGGTCGCGTGGGCCTGTCCCGGGCCGGCCAGGACCACGGGACCGACGGCCAGGGCCGTGGCCGCCGCGACGGTGGTGAGACGGCGTGCGGGCATGCGGAAGGTGTTGCCGTTCAAGGTGGTGGGACCCCCAGTGAGACATGCGTGCGAGGCACGCATGAGCGACGTGCTTGGGACCCGGACAGAATGTCCCCGGGTCCGCCGAACCGTCAGCGAACCCAGGGCACTTCACCCCTTCGTGGGGTTTTGGCGAACCTTTTCGAATCCTCCGGTACAGACGTTCCCCGGTGTCACTCCCGTCGGCTAACCGACGACCCGCCCGTTGAGCACCACCCGGCGCGGAGCGCCGAGCACGCGCACGTCCGCGCGCGGGTCCCGCTCGAACACCACCAGATCCGCCGGTGCGCCCTCGTCCAGGCCGGGACGGCCCAGCCAGCGGCGGGCCGCCCAGGTCGTCGCGGCGAGCGCCTCGACGGGCGGGATGCCGGCGGTGACCAGTTCGGCGACCTCGGCCCCGGCCAGTCCGTGGGCGAGGGCGCCGCCCGCGTCGGTGCCGACGAAGACCGGGATACCGGCGTCGTAGGCGTTGCGCACGGTGTCGTAGCGGCGTTCGTGGAGCCGGCGCATGTGGGCCGACCAGCGCGGGAAGCGGGTCTCGCCGCCGTCGGCCAGGGCCGGGAAGGTGGCGATGTTGACGAGCGTGGGCACGATGGCGACCCCGCGCTCGGCGAAGAGGGGGATGGTGTCGTCGGTGAGCCCGGTGGCGTGCTCGACGCAGTCGATGCCGGCCTCGACCAGGTCGCGCAGGGAGTCCTCGGCGAAGCAGTGCGCGGTGACGCGGGCGCCCAGACGGTGCGCCTCGGCGATGGCCGCCTCGACGGCGCCGCGCGGCCAGCAGGCCGACAGGTCGCCGAGGTCGCGGTCGATCCAGTCGCCGACCAGCTTCACCCAGCCGTCGCCGCGCCGGGCCTCCTGGGCGACGTAGGCGACGAGGTCCTCCGGCTCGACCTCCCAGGCGTAGTTGCGGATGTAGCGGCGGGTGCGGGCGATGTGCCGGCCGGCCCGGATGATCTTCGGGAGGTCCTCGCGGTCGTCGATCCAGCGGGTGTCCGAGGGCGAGCCCGCGTCGCGGATGAGGAGGGTGCCCGCCTCGCGGTCGGTCAGCGCCTGCTTCTCGGCGACGTCCTCGGGCACGGCCCCGTGCCGGTCCAGGCCGACGTGGCAGTGCGCGTCGACCAGTCCGGGCAGCGCCCACCCCTCGACGGTGCGGACGTCGGCGGCGCCCGTGGGACGGTCGTACGTGATCCGGCCGTCCACCACCCACAACTCGTCCCGGACCTCCTCCGGTCCGACGAGCACCCGCCCCTTCACGTGCAGCACCGCGCGATCCCTCATGTCCCGCACCCTAGACGGTGCCCGAGCCCGCGTCCGGGGCCCGGTCACCGGCGGCCGCCGCGCGGGCGCGCGGTGCGGACGCGTACCCGGCCCCGACGGCGCTCGCGACGGCGGCGAGCGCGAGGACGGCGGTAACGGGGTTGACGTAGCCGGGGACGTCGTCGCTGGTGTAGTCGCCGCCGCCGGTGGTCTCGCAGACGAAGCCCAGCGGCAGGAAGGAGACGGACTGGTCGACGACGTTCAGGGCCCGCTCCTCGTGCCCGGGCGTGCGGCAGGGCGGCGCCGGTGCGGAACTCGCGCCGCCGCCGGACTCCATGACGGCGCCGGTCACGTGCAGCAACCCCCAGGCGTACACCGCGAGGGCGGCCGCGCCGGCGAACGCGGCGAGGGCGTGCAGCGGCGGCCCGGCGCCCGGGCCCCGGGCGCGGCGGGCGGCCAGGACGCTCGCGCCGTGACCGGTCAGACCGAAGGCCGCCACCACGGCGACCACCACGACCAGCACAAGTACCAGGAACACGGGCCCAGTTCATCAGACGGTCACCGCCGCGGCTGTAGCGGAAGCCACAATTCCGGGCGTGGGGGTGTCGCAACGGAAGCACTCCGGCGCGAGTGCCGACGGGTGCCATGGTTACTCTCGACTCCGTACGCGACGTACCGCGTCCGTACGCGACGCACCCCGCGTCACGTACCACCGCCGCACCGAAGAGAGCACCGCCGTGACCCACCCGCTCCTGGACCTCGCCCCGCTGACCGCCGGCCGTTTCGCCGCGATCGAGGACCGGATCGCGCGCCTGCTCGGCACCGGCCAGGACGTGGTGGTCATGCAGGGCGAGGCGCTGCTGCCGCTGGAGGGCGCCATCCGCGCCGCCGCGGGCCCCGGCACCGTCGCGCTGAACATCGTCACGGGGCCGTACGGGCAGACCTTCGGGGACTGGCTGCGGGACTGCGGCGCGACCGTGCACGACCTCGCGGTGCCGTTCCACCGGGCCGTCTCCGCCGAGGAGGTCCGCCGCGCCCTCACCGAGCACCCGGAGATCGATTTCGTGTCCCTGGTGCACGCCGAGGCGGCGACCGGCAACACCAATCCGGTCGCGGAGATCGGTGAGGCGGTGCGGGCGCACGGCGCGCTGTTCTACCTGGACGCGGTGGCCTCCGTGGGCGCCGAGCCGGTGCTGCCGGACGCGTGGGGCGTGGACCTGTGCGTCATCGGCGCGCAGAAGGCGATGGGCGGACCGGCCGGGGTGTCGGCGGTGTCGGTGAGCGAGCGGGCCTGGGCGCGCATGGCGGCGAACCCGAACGCCCCGCGGCGCTCGTACCTGTCGCTCCTCGACTGGAAGGAGCGCTGGATCGACGGCGGGCGCAAGGCACTGCTGCACGCGCCGGCGCAGCTGGAGATGCTGGCGCTGGAGGCGTGCGTCGAGCGCATCGAGACGGAGGGGCCCCGGACGGTGATGGCGCGCCACGCGTCCGCCGCGGCGGCCACCCGGGCCGGCGCGCTGGCGCTGGGCGGCGGCCTGGAGCCGTACGTCCGGGAGGCGCGGGACGCGGCGCCGGTCGCGACGACGCTGCGGGTGCCCCCGGGCACCGACGCGTCACGCCTGGTGGCCCGGGCCCTGGAGTCCGACCCCGCGCTGCCGCTGGCCGCGGGCGGGGGCGCGCTGGCCCGGGAGATGGTCCGGGTCAACCACTACGGTCCGGACGCCACGCCGGGCGTCGTGGAGAGCTGCCTGGCGGCACTGGGTGCCGCACTGGCCGAGACCGGGGCGGCCACCGACCCGGGCGCGGCCCGGCGCGCCGTCGAGGCGTCCTGGGCCGATCAGGACGGCGCGAACGGCGCGGGTCTTTCCGGAGCCTGAATTCCGTGAATTTGCCGAAGCCATCAGAATGAATTCGGCAATTCTTTTGAGTAGAGCCATCCGTGTTCTTCTGCCCGCTTTTCCGGGACCTAAACGCTAAGATTTCGATAAGTTCCGGACCGGCATTTCGGACACGCGGCGCACAGGTTACACGATTGTGACCCGTTACACATGCTGACCGATTTGCGGCCTTCCTCCAGGTCAAATCATCCCAAAGTGTCGACGTTTCGCGCGGTGGCACGCGCCCGCGTGATATCACAAGGACCGCTTACACGTAACCCCGTCCGGCGATGCAATTTCGAATTTCGCTGGGTAATTTCATTTGCATGACTGCCGTGCAAGCAGACCTGCAAATCGATCGTCCGAGAGTGGCCGACGGGGCCGCCCTGTGGCGGATAGCCAAGGACTCGAAGGTCCTCGACGTGAACTCGTCCTACAGCTATCTGCTCTGGTGCCGTGACTTCGCGGCGACCTCGGCCGTCGCCCGCGACGGGCACGGCGTGCCAGTGGGTTTCGTGACCGGCTACGTACGGCCCGACCGGCCCGACACGCTGCTCGTGTGGCAGGTGGCGGTGGACGAGGCTTACCGTGGTCGAAGGCTCGCGGCTGCGATGCTCGACGGGCTCGCCGCACGGACCCTCGCGGAGTGCGGGACGACGACCTTGGAGACCACCATCTCCCCCGACAACACAGCGTCCCAGCGGCTGTTCACCTCGTTCGCCGAGCGCCACGGCGCCGGTCTGGAGCGCGAAGTCCTCTTCGACACGGACGAGTTCCCCGACGGGCCCCACGAGCCCGAGGTCCTGTACCGCATAGGCCCGCTCACCGGCCCGGCCCGCGGCTGACCGTCCGGCCCCTCGCCGGCTCCCCCGAACTTCCCGGCCGGGACCGCGACCGGTCCCACCGGATCCGTACGACCTGCCTCTCCCCCCTCACCCCACGAGGAGCGATTAGTCGTGACCATCACCCAGCCCGACCTCAGTGTCTTCGAGACCGTCGAGTCCGAGGTGCGCAGCTACTGCCGCGGCTGGCCCACCATCTTCGACCGTGCGGTCGGCAGCCGCATGTACGACGAGGACGGCCACGAGTACCTCGACTTCTTCGCCGGCGCGGGCTCGCTCAACTACGGGCACAACAACGCGGTCCTCAAACGCGCGCTGATCGACTACCTGGAGCGGGACGGCGTCACGCACGGTCTCGACATGTCGACCACCGCCAAGCGCCGCTTCCTGGAGACGTTCCAGAACACCATCCTGCGGCCGCGCGACCTGCCGTACAAGGTCATGTTCCCGGGCCCGACGGGCACCAACGCCGTGGAGTCCGCGCTGAAGCTGGCGCGGAAGGTGAAGGGGCGCGAGTCGATCGTGTCCTTCACCAACGCCTTCCACGGCATGTCGCTCGGCTCGCTCGCCGTGACCGGCAACGCCTTCAAGCGGGCCGGCGCCGGTATCCCGCTGGTGCACGGCACGCCCATGCCGTTCGACAACTACTTCGACGGCACCGTCGAGGACTTCATGTGGTTCGAGCGGCTGCTGGAGGACCAGGGCTCCGGCCTCAACAAGCCGGCCGCCGTGATCGTCGAGACGGTGCAGGGCGAGGGCGGCATCAACGTCGCCCGGGCCGAGTGGCTGCGTGCCCTGGCCGACCTGTGCGAGCGCCAGGACATGCTGCTCATCGTCGACGACATCCAGATGGGCTGCGGCCGTACCGGCGCCTTCTTCTCCTTCGAGGAGGCGGGCATCACGCCGGACATCGTCACCGTCTCCAAGTCGATCAGCGGCTACGGCCTGCCCATGTCGCTGTGCCTGTTCAAGCCGGAACTGGACGTCTGGGAGCCGGGCGAGCACAACGGCACCTTCCGCGGCAACAACCCCGCCTTCGTCACGGCGACCGCCACGCTGGAGGCGTACTGGGCCGACGGCTCGGCGATGGAGAAGCAGACCCGCAAGCGCGGCGAGCAGGTCGAGCAGCACATGATCGCCATCACCGAGGAGAACCTCGCGGACGTCAAGGAGTACCGGGGCCGCGGTCTGGTCTGGGGCCTGGAGTTCCACGACAAGGCCCGCGCGGGCCGGGTCGCCAAGCGCGCCTTCGAGCTGGGGCTGCTCATCGAGACGTCCGGCCCCGAGAGCGAGGTCGTCAAGCTGCTGCCGGCCCTCACCATCACGCCCGACGAGCTGGACGAGGGCATGAAGACCCTCGCCCGGGCCGTCCGCGAGACGGCCTGACCGTCCCGCGCCACCACCCCCGCTTCCGGCGCCTTCGGCCCGCGGCCGCGGGCGCCGGGGACCCCTGCACATCCCTCACCTAGGAGGCATCGCAACACCGTGATCGTCCGTTCGTTCAAGGAGTTCGAAGGCACCGACCGGCACGTGAAGAGCGCGACCGGCACCTGGGAAAGCACCCGGATCGTCCTCGCCAAGGAGAAGGTCGGCTTCTCCCTGCACGAGACGATCCTGTACGCGGGAACCGAGACGTCGATGTGGTACGCCAACCACATCGAGGCCGTCGTCTGCACCAAGGGCGACGCCGAGTTGACCGACCGCGAGACGGGGAAGACGTACCACATCACGCCGGGCACGATGTACCTCCTCGACGGCCACGAGCGGCACACGCTCAAGGTCAAGGAGGACTTCCACTGCATCTGTGTCTTCAACCCGCCCGTCACCGGACGGGAGGATCACGACGAGAACGGCGTCTACCCGCTGCTCACCGAGGAGGTGTGAGTCATCGTGACCATCACGACCACGAACATCACCGATCTGTACCCCACCCGCGGTGCCACCGAGGTGGCCACCCCCCGGCAGGACCCGGTGGTCTGGGGCAGCCCCGACACCCCGGGCCCCGTGTCGGCCGGTGACCTCCAGTCGCTGGAGCGCGACGGCTTCCTCGCCGTGGACCAGCTCATCGGGCCGGACGAGGTGGCCGAGTACCAGCGGGAGCTGCAGCGCCTCACCACGGACCCGGCCGTCCGCGCGGACGAGCGCTCGATCGTCGAGCCGCAGTCCAAGGAGATCCGGTCGGTCTTCGAGGTGCACAAGATCAGCGAGGTCTTCGCGAAGCTGGTGCGCGACGAGCGCGTGGTCGGACGGGCCCGACAGATCCTCGGCTCGGACGTCTACGTCCACCAGTCGCGGATCAACGTGAAGCCCGGCTTCGGTGCCAGCGGCTTCTACTGGCACTCGGACTTCGAGACCTGGCACGCCGAGGACGGCCTGCCCAACATGCGCACCGTCTCGGTCTCGATCGCGCTCACCGAGAACTACGACACCAACGGCGGTCTGATGATCATGCCGGGGTCGCACAAGACGTTCCTCGGGTGCGCGGGGGCCACGCCGAAGGACAACTACAAGAAGTCCCTGCAGATGCAGGACGCGGGGACGCCGTCCGACGAGGCGCTGACGAAGATGGCCTCCGAGTACGGCATCAAGCTGTTCACCGGCAAGGCCGGCTCGGCGACCTGGTTCGACTGCAACTGCATGCACGGTTCGGGCGACAACATCACGCCCTTCCCGCGCAGCAACGTGTTCATCGTGTTCAACAGCGTGGAGAACACGGCCGTGGAGCCGTTCGCGGCACCGATCCGGCGGCCGGAGTTCATCGGCGCGCGGGACTTCACCCCGGTGCGGTGACCCGCGACTGATCTCGGGCAGGGGCCTCTTCGTGTGGGACGGGAGGCCCCTGCCCGGTGCTGTCCGCGGATTCTTCCCGGCCCGCCGGGCGGATGCGCTCTCAGCCCGCCAGTACGTCCAGCAACCGGTCCACGTCGGCCTCGGTGTTGTACACGTGGAAGGCGGCCCGGAGGTTGCCCGCCCGGTCGGACACCTGGACACCGGCCTCGCCGAGACCGCGTTGCCGGTGGCCGAGCCCCGGCACGGACACGATCGCGGAGCCCGGCGCGGGCACCGGCTCGTGGCCCAGTGAGCGCACCCCCGCGCGGAACCGGTCGGCGAGAGCGGTGTCGTGCGCGTGCACGGCGTCCACGCCCAGCTCCTCGACCAGGGCCAGGGAGTGCCGGGCTCCGGTGTACGAGAACAGGGCGGGGCTCTCGTCGAACCGCCGGGCGGAGTGCGCGAGTTCCTCGACGGGGCCGTAGCAGGAGTCCCAGGGGTGCTCGCCGGTCGCCCACCCGGCGAACAGCGGCCTCAGCCCGGCCGCCGCGCCCAGGTCCTCCGGCACCACGAGGAAGGCGACGCCGCGCGGGCACAGCACCCACTTGTAGCCGACGGCGGTCACGTAGTCGAAGTCGTCCGCCGCCGTCGGCAGCCAGCCGCCCGCCTGGGAGGCGTCGATCAGCGTCCGCGCCCCGTGCGCCCGCGCGGCCTCCCGCAGCGCGGCGAGGTCGGCGATCCGCCCGTCGGCCGACTGCACGGAGCTGACCGCCACGAGCGCGGTGTCCGGGCCCACGGACTCGGCCAGCCGCTCCAGCGGCACGCTGCGCACCTTCAGATCGCCGCGTGTGTACAGCGGGTTCACCAGGGAGCTGAAGTCCGCCTCCGCGGTGAGCACTTCGGCTCCCGAGGGCAGCGACGCGGCGACCAGCCCGCTGAAGGTGGCGACCGAAGCGCCGGTCGCCACCCGGGTGGCGGGGACCCCCATGAGGCGGGCGTACGCGGCCCGGGAGGCCTCGACGTCGGCGAACATGTCGAGCGGCCTCCCCTCCGCCGCGGACACCGCCGCGTCACGCATCGCCCCGACGGTCCGGGCGGGCAGCAGACCGGTGCTCGCGGTGTTCAGGTACGTGGTCTTCGGGGTGAACTCGGTACGGACGAGGATCTCGAAGCTCTCCATGGCACCACTGTGCGGTCCCGCGACCTCCCCGTCCATCGCGTATTTCTCCGCGGGTTCTCCAAGCATCGCTTATGAAACCCGTCCCACCTGCGACGACGGCCGGCGCCTCAGCCCCGGGGCACCGCGCATCCGTCCGGGCCGCAGGCGTCGGCGTCGCCCCCGTCGTCGATCAGCTTCAGCGGCGTGCGCTCGCCCCACGCCTGCGTCAGTGCCTGGGCGAAGACCTCGGCGGGCTGGGCGCCCGAGACGCCGTAGGCGCGGTCGAGCACGAAGAACGGCACCCCCGTCGCCCCGAGCTGGGCGGCTTCGCGCTCGTCGGCGCGCACCTCGTCGGCGTAGGCGGCGGGGTCGGCGAGCACCTTGCGGGCCTCGTCCTCGTCGAGCCCCGCGTCGGCGGCCAGCTCCACGAGCCGCTCGTCGTCGTCGAACACGGAGCGCTCGTCGGCGAAGTTGCCCCGGTAGAAGGCGTCGAGCAGGGCCTCCTGCCGGCCCCGCTCCTTGGCGAGGTGCAGCAGCCGGTGCATGTCGAAGGTGCTGCCGTGGTCGCGGCCCCGGGTGCGGTAGTCCAGGCCCTCGGCGGCGGCCTGCGCGCCGAGGTTGTCCTCGCCCGCCTGTGCCTGCGTCTCGCTCATGCCGTACTTGGCGGTGAGCATCGTCAGCACCGGCTGCACGTCGTCCTTGGCCCGCCCAGGGTCCAGCTCGAACGAACGGTGCACCACCTCGACCCCGTCACGGTGCGGGAAGGCCGCGAGCGCCTTCTCGAAGCGGGCCTTGCCCACGTAGCACCAGGGGCAGGCGATGTCGCTCCAGATCTCGACGCGCATGTCTCGGCTCTTCTCCAGGTCGTACGGCTGCGGAGGCCCTCTCCGCCTCGTACGTGAACCTTCAACCAGCCGGGCCCATTCCCGCCGCCCCTCAGCTGCCGTCCCGCAGGTCCGCGGGCCAGGACGGCCGGAACTCCAGGCGGTCGTACCTCACGGTGCAGCCCTCCCCCGTGGGCGCCTGCGCGAGGAAGCCCACCAGGGCCGCCCCCGTCTCCTTCTCGTCACCCAGCGTGAAGAGCCGTACGAAGGTCCAGCGCTCCCCGTCGAGGGAGGCGTGGAAGGCGAAGGCCCGTCCGGTGCGGCTGACGCGGAACCAGACGGAGTCGCCCTCGACGGTGAAGGAGTTGCAGTCGTCGGAGTGGCCCCGGGTGACCACCGTGCAGACGGTGGGCACGTCCGGCGAGTACTCCAGGCACAGCTTGGCCCAGGCCCGCTCCCCCACGTGCACGTACAGCACCCCGGCGTCGAAGGCGCCGGCGAAGCCGACGGACACGCGGGCGATCAGCTGGAAGTCCCCGTCGGGCGCCCCCAGCAGCCGCGGCGCGTCGGACACGGACTCCAGGGACTCCCCGGTGGGCGGCACGAACCGGTCCTGGCGGGGCCCGGCGGTTCCGGTCAGCACACCGTCGGCGTAGGACCAGTCGCCGGCGGGTCCGTAGGGGTGGAGAACGAAAGGCAGTTCGGCGATTCTGAGAGTCATGGTGTGATCATCCCAGGCCCCGGCGGGTGCCCGCCTTGCTGGTCCTCATCCGCCAGGGCCCCGGCATCCGCCCCGGACGGCCGACTCCCCCTTTGCGCCAGGAGAAACCCCGCACGTTCCTCAAGGACTCGGCGGCGGGCTCGTAGTGACGCGCCTGCGCCGTTCCGTGCGCGCGATGTCCGCACAGAGACGGTCGATGTCCGCCTCGGTGACATGGGGCATGGTGATCAGATGGGTCCGCCCCTCGACGTGCAGCAGGTTCCAGCGGTCGCACACGTCCTGCTGCGGAGCGTCGAAGAGCACAGTGGTGTTCCTGTGCGGTCGCTCCGGCCGCATGCCGCATTCACGGAGGCGCTTCTCCGCGTACTCCGCTGTCCGCAGACACCCGTGAACCCGCTGCGCGAGTCCCTGTCGGCCCAGTCGCCGGAGTTCCTGCCACAGAATCACGGGGGAAAGGGCGTCCCTGGAACCGCTGATGGTGTCGTCGTCCGCCCCCACCGCGGCGTCGTGCACCCGGACGGTCTCAACGTGCCGATGACGGGCGAGAACGATACCGCAGGGAATCGGGCTGCCGATCATCTTGTGTCCGCTGATGGCGACGGAGTCAGCTCCGTCGGAGAACCCCCAGGGGGCCGGGCGGGGCCCGAGAGCGGCCAGGAGTCCACCGAACGCGGCATCGGCGTGCACGTGAGCGCGACATGTCCCCGCCTCGGTCAGAGCCCGTTGGACACCTGGCAGGGCGTCGACGGCTCCCCGGCCCGTGGTGCCGATGGTGGCAACCACCACCGCCGCTCGTGTCCCGTGTTGTGACAGGGCGGTTCGTAAGACGTCCGTGTCCATGGCACCTTCGGCGTCCGTGGCCACGGGTTCGTACTGCATGCGCAGCAGCCTCGCGATCTTCGGGATGGAGTAGTGGGCCTGAGCCGAGGCGTAGAGAACAGCGTCCGGGAAGCGCTCCCTGCCGACGTAGACACCGAAGATGTTGCTTTCCGTTCCCCCGTTGCTCACATATCCGAACACCTCGTCCGAAGGCGCACCGGCGAGGTCGGCGAAAAAGCCGACCACAGCCCGCTCGAACCGCTTGCTGTGCAGGTGGTAGTCCGTACTGCCGTAGGGGCTTCCCGCGTTGTTGCCGTGGACGGCCAGGTATCGGGCCAGGTGGCGATAGTCGAATTCAAGGTTCACCGGAAAACCGACCATGTGGTCCCGCGCCCGATACATCTCGTCGGCCATCTCCTCCAGCATGGTCCTGTCGGCCTTGAGTTCGTCCGCGGTCCTTGGGAGACCTCCGATGGTGAGGTCGGCATCTGCGACGGTGGGTTTCACGGAACTACTCCTCTGTCCCGGACGGTTTCAGTTGCACGGTCCGCCGGCGACAGCGCTCGCCGCGGCCCACAGGACGGTTTGAGCCTGCATCGGATTCAGGCGGGGATCGCACAGGGTGGTGTAGCGCCGCGGATCCATCCGCGCAGCGTCTCCCGCACTCACGCATTCGCCCACATCGGCCGGTGTGGCCTCAAGGTGGATGCCGGCCGGTACACCGCCGGCCGCGGTCACGCAGTGGTGGAACCGCCTGAGTTCAGTCGTGATGTCTTCGACGACACGAATCTTGGTGCCTTCTTGTCGCCGAGTGTTCGCATGCATGGGATCACACATCCAGAGCACCGGGCACTTCGCGTCACGCGCCGCCGCGACCAGAGGCGGCAGGATCTTTTCCACTTTCTCCGCGCCCATGCGGGAGATCAGCGTCAAACGCCCCGGCTGTCCCCGCGAGTTGAGCACACGGCACAGGTTCCTGACATCTCGGGGCGTGGCGGAGGGACCGATCTTGCAGGCAACGGGGTTGTGGATCGCTGCCAGCAGCCGCACGTGGGCATGGTCGATCTGGCGGGTCCGTTCGCCCACCCACGGCCAGTGAGTGGACGTCAAGAACAAGCGGCCCATGGCATCTCGGCGCAGCAGGCCCAGTTCGTAGTCGAGAACGAGAGCTTCGTGGCTGGTCCAGATCTTCGACAGGGAGGCCGGCTCGTCGCGCCGGTCGTTCAGTGCGGCCAACACGCGGCCTGCGCTGCGGTAGCACTCCATCATGTGGTCGGAGAGATGCCGCCTGTCTCCTTCCGTGGCTCCGGGACGGTTGACCATGTGTCCGCGGTAGACGGCGATCTGTCGGCCCTCGACCGTCTCCATGGGCTCCGACCTCGGTTTGGCGTACTGCCCGGCCATACGGCCGACGCGCACGACCTGCCTGCCTGTGATGAGCTGCCAGGTGGCGGCCAGCGCATCTATCAGTCCCGCCATCCGCTCGACGGAGTGCGGATCCGATTCCCTTGGCTCTTCGGCGCAGTTGCCCACCTGAACGACGCTGAGCGCGCCACTCGCACACCGGTCGAGCAACTGACCGAGCTGGACGATCTCCTCGGGCCGGACAAGGGGAGGGAGGGCCGTGAGCCGGTGCCTGCCGTCACTGGCCCGTCCGGTGTCCTCCCACACCGGCTGCTGGCGGGCGGGAATCCCGCGCCACTCGGCCAGTTCCCGCTCCGAGAGCGGTTCGAGGAGGTCACAGACGCCTGACTGTGTGCCGGTCCCGGTCACTTCCTTCCCCTCCTGACGCTGGAGACGGTGTCGGACGTCCGGGGTGCGTTCGGCAAGCCCCGGCACAACAACAGCACCGCGTCGGCCACGTCCTCCCCGCGTGCACCCAGCCCGCTCTGGAAGTGCCTCCGCACTGCTTGCTCCCGGTCGGGTGCCAGTGACGATCCCTGATCGGCGACCCGCGTGCGCTGCACCTCCGCGGAGAGGCGTGCCCGCTGTTGCAACAGGCCGATCACCACCGTGTCCAGCTCATCGATTCGCAGGCGCAGAGCGCTGATCTGTGCCTCGGCGGTCCCCGAGCCGACTGCCTCCGGCGGGGGGCCGCCTCGTTCCCTGGTACGGCCGCGGTCAGAAGAACCCATGATGACGTGACCTCTTTCATGCGAGGCGCGGGACGTTGTACGTCCCGGCCCAACGGATACGACCTGCCCCGCTGCCACGTGCTGGTGTGGGGATCCCCACGGGTGCGGGACACCTCCTCCGATTACCTCGCATCGCGCCCACGACGCTGGACCTCACCGTCGGCGGAGTGCGCGTGTTGAACGCCGTACTCCGGCCGAACGAAGAGACGTCCGTGAATGTCGGACGATGCCGGGGTGCGGTGAGCGCGATCGGACCCCCGCCCGCCGTCGTCCGGTCATGAGGACGGCCCGGGGAGGGGCGTCCTCGCCGGGAGAAACGTGTCACCGGCTGTCGCGGTCACCTCGACCGTCTCCTGTGGTCCGGCGGGGGCGGGGAGGATGACGGTGCCGTCGGGACCGGTCACGGCGGTATCTGTGCCGACCCGTACGGCGGCTCCCTGAACCGGCCGCTCGTCCCCGTGGATGTCGGCGGTCACCCGGGCCTTGATCGTCGACCGGGGCGAGGACGACGTCACCGTCAGAGCGAGCTGGAAGGGCCTCGGCATCGTGCCGGGACAAGCTGCGACCGGCGGCAGCCCGTTGGCCCGCTTGCCCAGCCATGACGAGGAGACGGTTCCGGCCTTCTCCACGCCCGGCTGCCCGTCCTCGGGCCTGGGCGTGATCTGGCGGTACCGCAGCGCGCTCCTGAGATGCCCGGCCTTGGCACCCTTCGCGTCGGTCGCGACGAGGTTGTCCTCGATCACCACTTCGGCGGCGACCGTACCGGTAACCGTCTGCGTGCCGTTCAGGAAGTAGTCGCCGTCGTCGCTGTAGTCCTGGTAGCGGACGGAGAAGGTCCCTCCGGTGATGTCTCCGCCAAGGGTGATCACAGCGGTGCCGGAGCTTTTGCCCTTGACCACGTGGACTCCGGGCATGTCGTAGCTCGACCGGTAGTCCTGCGGCGTCGGCGCCCAGGAGCCGACCTCCGTGGTGACGGTGGGCACAGGAGTGGTGGGCGGGCGGTTGATGCGGGCGACGACCAGTTCGCTGGGGGCTGTCCCCTTCTGCTGTACGTACGCGTTGGCGCCCGCCGCCGGGGGGACCAGGGAGCGCCCCTGGAGAAGAACCCGGGTCGAGTCCGGGCTCCACACCTGCTGGCCGGAGAGGTTGTTCGCGGGGATGTCCGTGCCGCCGCCGTAAGGGTTGAGCGGTTGGCCCACGAGGTGTCCGTTGCGGTCGCCTCCGGCGGGCAGTAACCACGGGTGCAGGTCGCACGCGAAGCCGGGGCGGCTGGACACGTAGTAGATCGCCTCGATGGCCCGGGACAGGTTGACGAAAGGCCGGGGCAGCGGCAGGAGACCCAGGGCCGTCATGCGGTTCTGGGTACGCCAGGACGCCGTCAGCAGCAGATCGCTGTCGGGCGAGACAGCTCCGTCCTCGTTCCAGTCCGGATACCCGGTCAACTGGGTCACGCGTCCGGTGCGCAGGTCGATCTTCTGCTGCTGCGGGATGCCTCCCGGCTGTGCGGCCAGCACCACGGCCGACCGCCCGCCGTCCGCGAAGGACTTGAACTCCTGGAGCGAGCCGCCGTTCGCCCAGCCGTCCGGATCGGTGTCCGTCGGGCCTGCCGGTCCGGGGGGATTGACCGCGCGCGGATCGGCCAGGCTGTAGTCCGAAACGCCGCGTTCCAGCGCGGCGACGATCATGACCAATCCGTCCGGGCGTGTGATCGAGTACCCGAGGTGGACCCCGTCAGGCGCCAGATGGTAGGTCCGCCGGCCGAGGTTGCGTTGGCCGGGAGCGGCATCGGCGGACAGATCGACCGGCAGCCACTGGTGGCTGCGACAGTCGAGCAGACTGGGGGCGCATTCGAGGATCTTCACGTTGTCGCCCAGTTCGTTGGCCAGGAACATGCGCTTCCGGTCGGGGAACGCGTAGGCGAACCCGCCGACGACGCCAGGGTGATCGGACATGGAGCAGGTCAGGCAGCGCGCGTTGGCGCCGTCCGCGTCCGCGATCCACTCCCGACCGCCGTTGTAGTCCTCGAACAGGATGTGCCGACCGTCCGGGAACCAGGTGGGGCCCCACGGCATCACCCCGGCCGGCACCGGCACGGCGTCGCGCTGCACCGCGTAGAACGGAGCCGCGCCCGCCTTGCTCGCGGAGCCGTCCGCGGGAACCGCGACCGGTGCGGGGACGGCCCAGGCGAGACATCCTGCGGCCAGGGCCGCGGTCGGGACGCGCCCCCTGAACTTGCGTGAGGCACTCCTGCGGCCCTTCACTCCGCTCGGCAGCGTCATTGCCCTCCTCCTTCTCCTTCGAGGGTCCGAACGGCTTCAGGATCGTCCGTACGGACGATCGTCACCGGCGGCTCGGACAGCTCTCCGGTCACCCCGACGGTCAGGACGTCCGGTGCAGCATCGGCACATGGCGGGCCATCCCCTCAGGTAGGCGGAACGCCGCCACCAGGTCCTCACTGCGGCCATGAAGGGCGTCAAGGGCCTCGGCCCGCAACTTTGGCAGCCGCCGCGCGGCGGAACGGTCGATCCTGCCTTCGGCCAGCAGCCGACCGACCCAGGGAACGGCCTCCTTCACCAGGAACAGCCGCAGCAGCAGCTCCGTGGTCTCGTCCTGCGGCCGGAAGCACCTGACGGCCTCCCGCATCGCACGGACGTTCAGGTAGTCCATGAGCGGGCCGGCCTGGTTGCGTCCCCCGTCCTCCTTGATCGCCGTCTCCAGTGAAGTGCGCGTCAGAGCCTCGGCCAGGGCGGGGATCTCCTCCACCCCCTCACCACCGGGAGGCTCCTGTTCCTGGGCCAGGAGCAGCGGCCCGGCTTTGGCCCAGATAGCGAGGTTGTCACCCTCCGCCGTGATGGCGCCCTCGTTGAAGAGCAGCCGCTCGGTGATCAGGTTCGCCGGGAAGAGCGCCTGGGCACCGCACCGCTCACGGGCCTCCAACATGGCCTGGCGCATCCGCCAGGTGATCCATCCCTTGGCGAGCAGGGTGAGGGGATCTGCCGGGATGTCGACCAGGGTCCGGGTCCACGCCGAGGCCACACAGGTGTCGGCGATCGCCTCCAGCAGCCGGTCGGAATGGCTTCGGATGCGCCACAGAGGCCAGTCCTCCGCGGCGACGAAGCGGGTTCGCCGTTCCTTCGCGTACTGCACCGAGAGGCCCAGAGACTGGCGAGCACCGCCGGTGGCCACTCCCATCATGCACAGCTTGCCGTTCTCCACCCGGCGGATCGCCTTCAGGAAACGGTGGGGTGCTCCCGTCTCGCTGACCAGGGTGGCCCCGTCCAGGCGGCCGTGCTCGCCCTCGACCAGCGCATCAGGAGGAAGACGGACGTGGTCGAAACGCGTGAGGCAGTGATCGACGGCAGGCCCCACCTTCCAAGGGAGCGGCTGCACCTGCACACCGGGGTGGAACCGGTGACCGTCGTGGAGGGGGACGACGAAACCGAAGACGCCCTCGTCCCGTTCGCGCATCTGCAGACGCGCGAAGACGACCGCCGTCTTGGGCCCCCCGAGCAGCCCGGTGTTGGGCATGAACTTCGCCGCTCCCGCATGCGGCGTGTGCAGGTCGAACCCGTGCCCGTTCCAGGTGGCGGTCGTCTCCATGAACGCGGCCCCGTTGCCGTGTTCCACTTCCGTGCACAGGAAGGTGCCGATCTGACCGCGGAAGGCACCGATGTCCCGTCCCGCGTCCACCAGCGTCCCCAGGAACAGGTTGTAGTGGATCCCTGCCACAGTGGCGAGGCTTCCGCAGGTCGCCCACTCGTGCAGGGCCATCAGCCTCTCGGTGTCCTGCACGAAGCGTTCGGGCTCGTCGACCGGCACATGCTCCATCAACGCGTAGGCGCGCCTCAGTTGCTCGTCGGGCGGGACGGGTTCGTACAGATCCTCCTGGTCGTAGAAGCGCCGCCACGGCTCGTGCACCTTCTCCCACCGGTCGCCGAACATCAGCCTGTGCAGTGCGCTGCTGCGGTCGGGCATGTCCGAAACCTTCCGTCTTTTCGGGGCCTTGTCGCACGGCGAGCTCGAGCGGTGCGTGCCGGCATGAGCACGCGAGCCGTTTGTGGGCCGAGGCAGTGCGCCCGGAGGGAACGCCACCGGCGGTCGCCGGGCGCCGGCGTGTCACTCCTGGCGTGCCGAGCACGTGCGGTGGGCGGGACGTCCGGGCGACAGGTTCCTCCGGCGGGTGTCGTGGTGCGAGGACGGCTTCAACCCCCGGTTGCCCGGCACCCCCGACGCCTACGCCGCCGGCTGCCGTGCCGTGCGTGCGCGCGTTGAACGCCCTGACCGGCGCAGCGCCCACGCCACCCTGTGTCGCGGGGCGCCTCCCCGGCCGTGCGGCACAGGCGGCCGGCATCTCTGCGCCCCTGAGGCCCGCGGGCCGCGGCCTGTGATCCCTTCGCGGACCACTCGCCCCCGTCCGCCGCCGTCGCCGCGTCGATGCGGCGCCGGACCGCGGGTCTCGGCGATCACCGACCTCGGCTCGCCCTCAGCGGTCCGCTCTGCCGCCTCTGATCCTGCGCTCCGGCCAAGATGTGCCGTACGGGACCGAGGCCGTGAGGCCGGGCCTGTCACCTGCGGCCCCGGGAGAAGCGGGTGTCCCTTCCGGGGCGGGTCGCCGGCGCCTCCGACCGGATGTGGCGAGGAGCGGTTCGAGCCGGCGGACACGGTGCTGTGCGCGCCCTGCGCGATGCGCGCAGCAGACCGTCGGCGCCTCACAACCGATGCGGAATCGAGGAACTTTCAGGCCCCGGAGCCGTCTCCGGGTGCGGACCCACCGCGTGGGCGGGACGAGCCGCGACGGCCCAGCAGCCGGCCGACAGCCCGGGGCCCCACGCGCTACCGCTCAAGCACCCCGTCGAACCGCCGGGGCAGCCCCAGCGGATTGTCGTCCCGCAGCTCCTCCGGCAGCAGCGCCTCCGGCACCCCCTGGTACGCCACCGGCCGCAACCAGCGCTCGATGGCCGTGCCCCCCACCGACGTGGACGTCGACGTGGTCGCCGGGTAGGGCCCCCCGTGCTGCTGGGCCGCCGCCACGGCGACTCCGGTCGGCCAGCCGTTGACCAGCACCCGGCCCGCCAGCGGCGTCACCTCGGCGAGGAGCGCCGCCCCGGCGCCCTCCCCCGCCGCCTCCTCGGCGGAGAGCTGCACGGTCGCGGTCAGGTTGCCCGGCAGCCGGGACAGCACGCCCCGCACCTCTTCCTCGTCCCGGTAGCGGGCCACCACGGTGACCGGCCCGAAGCACTCCTCCAGGAGCAGGTCGTGCTCGCCCCGGGCCGCCAGCCGCGCCGCCGGCACGGTGAGGAATCCGGCGCTGACGGTGTGCTCGCCGCCCGCGCCCGGGGTCACCGGGGAGTCCACGTCGGGCAGCGCGGCGCGCTCGGCGACGCCCGCGACGAAGTTGTCCCGCATGCGGTGGTCCAGGAGCACACCGGCGTCGGTGGCGCTGACCGCGTCGGTGAGGGACTTGACCAGGCCGTCCCCGGCGTCACCGGACGGCACCAGCACCAGGCCGGGCTTCACGCAGAACTGCCCGACGCCCAGCGTCATGGAACCGGCCAGGCCCGCACCGATGTCCTCCGCCCGCTCGGTGGCCGCCGCCTCGGTGACGACGACCGGGTTCAGCGAGCCCAGCTCGCCGTGGAAGGGGATCGGCACCGGACGCGCCGCCGCCGCGTCGAAGAGCGCGCGGCCGCCGCGGACGGAGCCCGTGAAGCCGGCCGCGGCGACCAGCGGGTGCCTGATCAGCTCGACGCCCGCCTCGAAGCCGTGCACCAGGCCGAGGACGCCGTCCGGGATGCCGTGGCGGGCCGCGGCCCGGCGCAGCACCTTGGCGACCAGCTCGGACAGCGCCGGGTGGTCGGGGTGTGACTTGACGACGACCGGGCAGCCGGCCGCGAGCGCGCTCGCCGTGTCGCCGCCGGGGACGGAGAAGGCGAAGGGGAAGTTGGACGCCGAGTAGACGGCGACGACGCCGAGCGGCACCTTGTAGCGGCGCAGGTCGGGGATGGGCGGGGTGGCGGTGTCGTCGGGGTGGTTGACGACCACGCCGAGGTACTCGCCCTCGTCGACGATGTCGGCGAAGGCCCGCAGCTGGTAGCAGGTGCGGGCGAGTTCACCGGTGAGCCGGACCGGGCCGAGGGCGGTCTCCGCGTCGGCGACCTCGACGAGGGTGCCCTCGGCCGCCTTCAGCTCGTCGGCGGCGCCGCGCAGGAAGGCCGCGCGCACGGTGCGGTCGGCGAGGGCCTCCCGTGCGGCGTGCGCGGCGCGGACGGCCGCGTCCACCTCCTCGGCCGTGGCTTCCACGGCGACCTGCTCACGCTGCTTCCCGGTACGGGGGTCGACACTCCAGACTGGTGCTGCTGCCACCGCGGGTCCCTCCACGTGCTCTGCACAGAACTCGTTCGATATGCTGAACGCTGTCTCTACTGATGAATATGCTGCTCGCGAGAGTATTTCCCGTCGAACGAAGGGGTCAAGGGCGATGACGGCTGTCGAGACGGGGGGCGGAGCGCAGGTCAAGTCCGCGGTGCGGACGGTTGAGCTGCTCGAGTACTTCGCCGGACGCCCCGGCATGCACTCCCTCGCGTCGGTCCAGGAGGCCGTCGGCTATCCCAAGTCCAGCCTCTACATGCTGCTGCGCACGCTGGTGGAGCTGGGCTGGGTGGAGACCGACGCCACCGGCACGCGGTACGGCATCGGCGTGCGGGCGCTGCTGGTCGGCACCTCGTACATCGACGGCGACGAGGTGGTCGCGGCGGCCCGGCCGACGCTGGACCGGCTCTCGGACGACACGACGGAGACCATCCACCTCGCGCGGCTGGACGGCACGAACGTCGTCTACCTGGCCACCCGGCAGTCCCAGCACTATCTGCGGCCGTTCACCCGGGTCGGCCGCCGGCTGCCCGCGCACTCGACCTCGCTGGGCAAGGCGCTGCTGAGCACCTACAGCGACGAGCAGGTGCGCAAGCTGCTGCCGGAGACGCTGCCCGCGCTCACCGAGCACACCATCACCGACCGGGAGAAGCTCATCGAGGAGCTGCACCAGGTGCGGGAGCAGGGCTTCGCCGTGGACCGGGAGGAGAACACGCTGGGGCTGCGCTGCTTCGGCGTGGCCGTCCCCTACCGGACCCCCGCGCGGGACGCGATCAGCTGCTCGGTGCCGGTGGCGCGGCTGACGCCGGCACACGAGCAGACGGTGAAGGACGCGCTTTTCGACGCACGGGACCGGCTGACGCTGGCCACGCGTAGGCTCTGATCCATGCACATCGCACTGCGCGAGGTCCACGACAGCGATCTGCCCGTCTTCTTCCGGCAGATGAACGATCCACAGTCCCTGCGCATGGCGGCCTTCACCCCCGAGGACCCGGCCGACTGGGACGCGTTCGCCACGCACTGGACGAAGATCCGGGACTCCCGCGACATCGTGCGGACCATCCTCGCCGACGGTGACGTGGTCGGCAGCACCGCGGTGTACGGGGACCCGGGCGAGCGCGAGGTGACGTACTGGGTGGACCGGACGTACTGGGGGCGGGGCGTGGCCACGGCCGCGCTGCGCGCCCTGCTCACCGAGGTGCGGGACCGCCCGCTGTACGCGCGTGCGGCGGCCGACAACACGGGGTCGCGGCGCGTGCTGGAGAAGTGCGGGTTCGTGACCAGCGTGCAGGCGCGGGGGTTCGCACCGGCCCGCGGCGAGGAGATCGACGAGGTCGTCCTGCACCTCGCCGAGTGACGCGCCGGCCCCGGATGAACACTCGATGAGAAAGATGAGAAACCGGGGCACAGGGGAACGATCGCCGCCCGCCCGTTCGTCCTGTCATCGGGATGAACAAGACGATCAGGCGCGCATCGGTCTTCACGCTGCTCCTGGTGTTCGCTCTGCTGGTCAGGGCGACCTGGGTGCAGTTCTACGAGAGCCGTGCGCTCGCGGACAGCAAGGACAACCGGCGGAACGCGATCGAGACGTACGCGGAGCCGCTCGGGGACATCATCGTGGCCGGCCGGCCGGTCACCGGCTCGGCGTCGACGAAGGGCGGCGACCTCGCGTACAAACGCACGTACGAGAACGGGAAGCTCTACGCGGCGGTGACGGGCTACGCCTCGCAGGCGTACGCGCCGACGCAGTTGGAGGGCATCTACCAGGACGTGCTCAACGGCACCGATCCACGGCTGAAGACCGTGATGGACACCGTCACCGACGCACGCGCGAAGCCGGGCAACGTGGTGACCACGATCGACCCGGCCGTGCAGAAGGCCGGGTTCGAGGCGCTGGGCGACAAGAAGGGCGCCGCCGTCGCGATCGACCCGAAGACGGGCCGGATCCTGTCGGTCGTGTCGACCCCCTCCTACGACCCGTCGTCGCTGACCGACGCCAACACCGCGGGTGAGGCGTGGGAGAAGCTGACCGGTGACCCCGACAAGCCGCTGACCAACCGCGCGCTGCGCCAGCCGCTGCCGCCGGGGTCGACGTTCAAACTGGTCGTGGCGGCCGCGGCCCTGGAGAACGGGCTGTACGACTCGGTGGACGAGCGGACCGACAGCCCGGACCCGTACACCCTCCCGGGCACCTCGACGGAGCTGTCCAACGAGAACCCGAACGCCCCGTGCGAGAACGCCACGATCCGCACCGCGCTGCAGTACTCGTGCAACAACGTCTTCGCGAAGATGGCCGTCTCCCTCGGCCAGGACGACCTGCGCGCCACGGCCGAGAAGTTCGGCTTCAACGACGAGACGCAGGACGTGCCCGTCCGGGCCTACACCAGCGTGTACCCGAAGGACATGGACCGGTCGTCGACGGCGCTGACCGGTATCGGCCAGTTCGACGTGACCGCGACGCCGTTGCAGATGGCGATGGTCTCGGCGGCCCTCGCCAACGGCGGCGAGCTGGTCTCCCCGCACATGGTGTCGCAGGTCACCGACAGCGGCGGGGACGTCCTGGAGGACCACACCGACGCGGAGGCGAAGCGGATCGTCAGCTCCTCCACCGCCGCGCAGTTGCAGTCGGCCATGCAGACCGTCGTCAAGGAGGGCACGGGCTCGGGCGCGCAGATGCCCGGAGCGACGGTGGGCGGCAAGACGGGCACGGCCCAGCACGGCGAGAACAACAGCAAGACGCCCTACGCCTGGTTCACCTCGTACGCCAAGTCCGACACCTCGGACGACGAGGTCGCGGTGGCGGTCGTCGTCGAGCAGTCCGACGCCGCCCGCAGCGAGGTCAGCGGCAACGGCCTGGCGGCCCCGGTGGCCAAGGCGATGATGGAGGCGGCCCTCAAGGGCTGACTTTCCGGGGGCCGGCCGGGTTCGGTCTGCCGTACGGTGTTCGGCACCCGGGAAGCCGCTGCGAGGAGGGTCCGCCGTGGGGACAGCCGTCGACGACGCCGCCTCCGCGGAGTTCCACGCCTTCTTCGAGCGCCACTACGCCGAACTGGCCCGGCTCGCCCACCTGCTCACGGGCGAGCCGGACGCCGCCGACGACCTCGCGGCGGACGCCCTGCTGGCCCTGTGGCACCGCTGGGACCGGGTCCGCGCGGCCGACCGCCCGGTGGCGTACGCGCGCGGGGTCGTCGCCAACCTGGCCCGCACCCGCGTGCGGGCCGCCGTGCGCGAACGCAGACGCGTCGCCCTGTTCTGGTCGCAGCGCGCGGAGCCGACGGAGAACCCCGACGTCGCGGGCGTGGTGGACGTACAGGAGGCGCTGCGCCGGCTGCCGTTCCGCAAACGGGCGTGCGTGGTGCTGCGGCACGCCTTCGACCTCTCGGAGAAGGACACGGCGCTTGCCCTGGGCGTCTCGGTGGGCACGGTCAAGAGCCAGACGTCGAAAGGGGTGGCCGAACTCCAGCGGCTGCTCGGCACCCGGACGGCTCCCCGCGCTCCCCAGCAGGTGCGCGCGGCGATCGCGCGCAGCGGTGGCGCGGCGGGAGGGGCCCGATGACCGGACCGCGGCGGGACGGGGGCGAGGCGGGCGCGGAGCTGCGCGCCCGGCTGCACGCGGCGGCCGGGGCGCACCGGCCCGACCGGGCGCGGATGCTGGCCCGGGTGGAACGCGGGATGACGGCCGGGAAGGGCGGGCCGGCCCGCCCGTCGCCGCCGGGCTGGGTTCGGGTGGCGGGGGCGACGGCGGCCGTGGCGGCTGTCCTGGTCGCCGGGGGCCACACCGTCGCCTCGGTGGTGCGGGACGACGCTCCCGTGCCGCGCCCGGCCGCCGGCGCGCACGATGCGCCGGCGCCCGGTCCGCTGTGGTCGAGCGGCACCGTGGACCCGCACAGCAACGACTTCTGGGCGCAGAGCAACGTCACCCTGAGGGCGGGCACCGCCCTGACCGCGCTCACCGTCGAGCTGCGGGTGGCGCAGACGGGCTCGGTGACCTCCACCGGAGCCTGGCGTTCGCTGCCGGAGGCGGACTTCGCGTTCACGGTCGCCGAGCGGGGCGGTTTCCTCGTCTACCGGTGGACGCTCCGGCAGGGCCGTACGGTACCGGCGGGCACGTGGGTGTTCGCTGGGCAGTACAACCACGAGCGCGGCGGCCGGGACGCGGGCGGCGACCGCTGGTCGGTGACGGCCACCGCCCCGTCCGGCCGTCTCTCGACGGCGGGCGGCTTCGCCGCCGGCGGCTGAGCGGGGGTGCGGCTACTCGACGAAGTACGTCGGGTTGGGCAGCTTGTACGTGCGGTCCGCGTAGCCGCCCTGGAGGTCGGAGTACTGGTCGCCGAAGTTGGCGACGATGTCGTAGCCGAGGTCGCGCTCGATGTGCCGGCGGGTGCCCGCCTTGTACTGCACGGTGGTGCACGTCCAGGTGCCCGGGGTGGCGCAGTGGGCCAGGTAGGACGG
Source organism: Streptomyces sp. BK208 (assembly GCF_004364245.1). Classification (GTDB taxonomy): domain Bacteria; phylum Actinomycetota; class Actinomycetes; order Streptomycetales; family Streptomycetaceae; genus Streptomyces. Next base: position 86,953 of record NZ_SOAV01000017.1, read on the forward strand.
CGGGTTCGCCTTGTCCTTGAGGAAGATGTGGGACGCGTCGAGGTTCACGTCGGCGCCGACCCGCTTCAGGTTCTGGACGGCGGCGGTGCGCTGCGCCTCGCTGAGGCCGGAGTTGTAGAAGACCTCGACCCCCTTCTTCTCGGCGTACCGCGCCAGCTCGGGGCTGCCGGGGACGGCCGGGCGGTCGGCCCGGTCGACGTAGGCGGCCCAGGTGGTGCCGTCGTAGCCGTAGTTGTTCTTCTTCTCGTAGTCGAGGCTGAGCAGCAGCGTGTCGTCGATGTCGAAGACGACGGCCGGCCTGTCGTGCCGGTGCCGCGCCGCGCGGGCCGCCCGGTCGATCTGCTGCTTCGCGGTGGCGTCCAGGCGGGCCAGGTCGGCGGCGTACGGGCTGTCCGGGGATGCCTGGTAGACGCCGTCGGCGTCGAGCGTGGTGCCGTAGTAGGCGTCGATGTCCTTGGCCAGCACCCCGATGTTGTACGGCTCGTGGGTGGAGTTGGCCGTCGACTGGCCGGCCGTGGCGGCGCCGGTGCCGTACAGGACGGCACCGGCGACGGCACAGGCGGCGGTGACGGTCGCGATGCGCAGTGGTTTATGCATGACACAGGTTTCTACGCGCGTCACCCGGGTGAGCGCGAGACCCGTGGCCGGATTCGCGCCCCCGCATCTGGCAAAGATCACGTCAAGCGGGTCAAGTACCGCACCGGGGAGGGCCGGTCAGTGCCGTCCGCGGTACGGCTGCCGGTCGTGGGGCCGCCAGTCGCCGAGATACGTCTCCCGGGTGTGCCGGGCGGCCTCCGCGCGGGTGAGCTGCGGCCGGTTCTCCGGGACGCTGACCTCGGCGCCGGGCCCGGTGTTGCGGTACTCGGCGAACCGCTGCTCCTGCCAGGGGTACGCGTCCCGCATGTCGGCGTACGGCGCCGCCGCGTCGATGCCCGCGCCGAGGTGGGTCCCGCGCACGGTGAGCATCGGGCGGGCGGTCGGGTCGGAGCTGGGCACCCAGGGGCGGGCCAGCTTGTAGTAGCCGGCCGGGGCCTCGCTGCTGACGCGGCCGCCGGTCACCAGGTAGCCGCGCGGGTTGGCGCCCGCCGTGGACGGCGCGAACACGAAGCCGTACGGGGCCGCGTCGAGGTCGGGGCGGACCAGGGTGCGGAAGTGGCAGTGCTCGTACACCGCGGTCGCCCGGCCGAAGACGAAGTCGACGTCGCCCTCGACGTAGCAGCGCTCGTAGTACTGGCGGGCGAAGGAGGCGAGGTCGCGGGTGTCGGCGTAGAGGGTGTCCTGGTGGCCCAGGAAGCGGCAGTCGTGGAAGGCGGACCGGTCGCCCATGACCTTGATCGCGACCGCCTGGGTGCCGGTCCAGTCGGGCTGGTCGGCGCGCAGCCAGTCGTTGGCGAAGGTGAGCGCGCGGGCGGTGAAGCCGTCGGCGCGCACGGTGGTGGTGGCCGACCCGCTGGTGCCGTAGGTGCCGGAGCCGTCCGGCTTGGGGGTGCCGGCCGCGTTGCCGTACACGATGACGGCGTCGCGCGGGTCCCCGGAGGCGCCGATCCAGGTCGCCCCGGTGCGGTCGGCGTCGACGGAGACCGTCTCGCGGTAGGTGCCGGGGGCGAGGACCAGTGTCCAGCCCTCGCCCCCGGCGGCGTCCACGGCGGCCTGGACGGAGGTGAAGTCGCCGCGGCCGTGCGGGTCGACGTACAGGGTCCTTGGGGTGCGGCGGGCGGCCGGTGAGCCGTGGCGGCCGAAGGGGTGCGGGCGGGGCCGGGTGCCGGCGGCGGCGGGCCCGGCGGCGAGGCCGAGGCCCAGGGCGGCGCCCGCGCCGGCGGTCGTCAGGAGGAAGCCTCTGCGGGAGGGGGCGGGGCGGTGCATGCGGGTGCTCCTTCGGGGCGGACGGGGGCGGTCGGGGTGGGCCGGGGCGGTGCGGGCGCCCCGGCCCGGTTCGTGGGGCGGGCGTCAGCGCAGGCGGTCTGCGCCCGCGCCGTGGTCGACGACGAAGGGGACCGCCAGGGACGGCAGGACCCCGGTGCGCAGCGTCGGCTTCCAGCCCGCGCCGGAGCGGAGGGGGGCTGCCGGGTTCTCGGCGTTGTGGGCGGCGATCAGGTCGACGGTGCGGCCGTTGACGCGGTTGTGCGCGGCGCTGAGCGGCGCGTCGTTCCAGCGCTTGAGCACCTTCGCGGGGCCGACTCCGGCCGGCAGGGTGAAGGCGTTGTGCTCGGCGACGAGGGCGGACTCCTTGCCGACGCCGAAGCTGTAGGCGTAGTCGTCCGAGGCCACGAAGTGGTTGTTGTAGACGTCGACCTGGCCGAAGCGGACGCGGGGCGCGCGCTCGACGAGGTTCCGGAACAGGTTGTGGTGGAAGGTCGCCCTCAGGTGGCCGCGGTCCACGGCGGCGGTGGACTCGCTGTCGCTGTTGCCGATCAGGATGGTCTTGTCGTGGTCGGCGAAGACGTTCCAGGACGCGGTGACGTAGTCGGCGCCCTTGACGATGTCCAGCTGGCCGTCGTGCTGCTGGTAGAGCATGCCGAAGTAGGTGGGTGCCGCGCTGTCGGGGTGCTCGCCGTCGGTGAAGGTGTTGTGGTCCAGCCACACGTGGGTGGAGCCGTACACCACGGCGCTGTCGTACTCGGAGTTCCAGTTGCCCTGGTCCCCGTCGGTCGGGTCCCACTGCGGGAAGCAGTCGACGGGGCTCTCGAAGGTCAGGTTGCGGACGATGACGTTGTCCACGTCCTTGATCTGGAGGCTGGCGCCCTTGAGCGCGGCGCCCCGGCCGACGCCGATGATCGTGGTGTCGGGCGGCACGTTCGCCTTGATGGACCGGTCCTGCTGTGCGGCGGAGGCGCGGCGCAGCCCCTCGGGGCTGTCGTCGGGCTCGGCGCTCAGGTCGGTCTCCCTGCCCCAGTTCTCCGGGGAGTACTTCTCCAGGTAGGCGTCGAAGTCGTAGCCGGGCGCGGCGAACGCCTCGCAGCCCTCCGAGACGGCGTCGACGGTGCCCTTGACCTTGATGATCCTGGGCGCGGTGCCGCCGGCGGCGAGGGCGGCCTTGAACTCGGCCCAGGTGGAGACGGTGTACACGTGCTCGGCGTCGGCGGCGGCCCCGCCGGTGGTACCGGTGCCCTGGGAGGCCCAGCCGTCGTGGGCGGGCAGCGTCTGCCGGGCGGTGTCGTGGGGGTGGTGCCCGGGGCGGGCCTCGGCCGTGGCGGCGGTCAGGCTCAGGACGAGGGCGGTGCAGCCGACGAGGGCGGCGGTTCTACGTGTGGCATGCGCATGCCATCTGCGGGTGCTCATGGTGCGGTTCTCCCTGGTTCTCGGGGCGGTGTGCGAGGTGTTGCGCGCGGTGGACGGTGCGGGGTGTCGTGCGGTGGCCGGTGCGGGGTGTCGCAAGGTGGCCGGTGCGGTGGCTACGCGGTGGCCGGTTCCGGCCAGCTGATCCAGGACCCGGGGATCTCCTCGTCCAGCCGGCGCACGTCCCGGTGCGCCAGCACGCGCTCGCGCAGCAGTTCCCGGGCGACGAGCCGGGCGACCGCGATCGCGCCCGGCGGGTTGAAGTGGGTGTTGTCCTGCTCGGTGGCGGTCCAGTTGAAGTACGCCTTGGTCGCCTCGGCCCCGAGCCGCTGCCACAGCGCGAGCGACAGCGCCTGTACGTCGAGCAGCGCCACGCCCTCCCGCCGCGCGAGCGCCCGCATCGCCGCCGGGTACTCCCCGTGGCTCGGCACGGCGTCGCCCTGCGCGTCGAACCGCCGCCGCTCGACGGGCGTGGCCAGCACCGGCCGCGCCCCTCGGGCCCGCGCCCCGTCGACGTACAGCCGCAGGTGGTCCTGGTACGTCGTCCAGGGCTCGGTGTGGCGGGTGGGGTCCTCGGCCTTCTCGTCGTTGTGCGCGAACTGGATCAGGAGGAAGTCACCGGGCCGGATCGCACCGAGGACGACGTCGAGTCGCCCCTCGTCGACGAAGCTCTTGGAACTCCGCCCGTTCACGGCGTGGTTGGCGACCTCCAGCTCCTTGCGGAGGAAGAACGGCAGGGCCATGCCCCACCCGGTCTCGGGCGCGGCGTCGGCGTACTTCTGCGCGGCGGTGGAGTCTCCGGCGATGTAGAGGGTGCGGGGGCGGCGCCCGCCGGCGTGGGCGGTCTGCGTGGCGGCGAACGCCAGGGGAACGGCGGAGACGGCGGCTGCAGTGACCTGTCTTCGGCTGAGTGACACGCGGGTCACCTTTCGGCGAGGGGCTGGGAAAGACACCTAGGGGGTGTCGTTTGGATCAGGCCGGCTCCGGCCGGCGGTCCCTGTCGTCGACCCGAGCGGGGTCCGGCGCGTGCAGCTGCAAGGCGGAGGGGGGAGTCGACGCGGAGCGTCGGCGAGTGACGACAACGCCGCAGATGCGCGTGCCGGACCCCGCGACCGCGGCAAGATCCAAACGACACCCCCTAGGGGCGCGGGGAACTGCGCGACAAGCCACGGACGGCCCGCAGCCCGCGACGAACGACGGACCGCCCACGGCGAAACCGAAACGGCCGACTAACCCATCTGCTCCGTCCACTCGGCCTGCGCCTCGTTCAGCTTCTCGGCCAGCCCGTTCAGGAAGTCCTTCGCGCTCATGTCACCCAGCAGCACCTTCTGGAACGCCGGCTCGCTCTCCGACTTGGACACCGTGTTCCAGTCCGGCAGGTAGTAGGGCAGCTGGACGATGGTCGTGGACCCGTCGTTCAGCGCCTGCGCGGCCAGCTTCGTCGGCTCGGCCTTCTGGATCCACGCGTCGTTCGAGGCCTCGGTGTTGGACGGCACCTGCCCGGCCGACTCGTTGAACTTCGAGTTCTGCTCCTTCGACGTGGCGAACTCGATGAACTTCCAGGCGGCCTCCTTGTTCTTCGAGCTCTTGAACATGCCGAGCCCGTCGACCGGGTTGGACACCTGGACCCGCTTGCCGGAGGCGCCGGCCGGCTGCGGGATGCCGCGGAACTTGCCGACGCCGAGCGCCTTCACGTGGTCCTGGTAGGAGCCGAGGTTGTGGTTGACCATGCCGATGGTGCCGGTGTCCCACTGGGCGACCATCTTGGCGAAGTCGTTGTTGACGTCGGCGGCCGGCGTGACCTTCTTGTAGAGCGCGGCGTACTTCTCCAGCGCCTCGACGTTCTTCGGGTCGTTGACGGTGGTCTTCTTCTTGTCGGCGTCCCAGAACGAGGTGATGCCGGACTGTCCGTACATGGCGTCGAACGCCTGGGCGATGGACCCGGAACCGCCGCGGATGGTGTAGCCGAACTCGTTCTTGCCCGCGTCGGTCAGCTTCTCGGCGGCCGCGTAGAACTTGTCCCACGTCGTCGGCGCGTCGAGACCGGCCTTCTCGAACAGGTCGGTGCGGTAGTAGAGGACGCCGTTGTTGGCGGAGGTCGGCATCGAGTACAGGGTGCCGTCGCCGCCGCCCGCGGCCTTCAGGGACTCGACCATGTCCTTGTTGAGCTTGTCACTCAGGGAGGACGCGCTGAGCCGGTCGTCCAGCGGCTCCAGGGCGCCCTGCGCGGAGAAGCCCGCGAGCATCGACGCCGTCACGCCGCCGACGTCCGGCAGGCCGCCGCCCTGGATGGCGGTGTCGACCTTGGACTGGTACTCGGTCGCGGCGATCCCGACGTACTCGACGTCGATGTCCGGGTTCGCCTTCTCGAAGTCGGCGATGATCTCCTTCCAGACGGCCGTACGGATGCCGCCGTTGTTGTCCCAGAAGACGATCTTGCCCTTGCCGCTGCCCTCGGCCCCCTTGTCGCCGCCCGCCCCGCTGCCGTCGTCGCCGCAGGCGGTGGCGGTCAGCGCGAGCACGGCTCCCAGGGCGACGGCGGCGGAGGTCCGGCGCCTGGCCGTGCCCTTGTCTCTGCTGCTGAGCATGCTGATCCTCATTGGTCGGCTCTCTTCTTCCGGATCGAACGAAGCGGTGGAACGAAGCGGTGGAACGACAACGTGGGGGTTCAGTGGGGCCCGATGCGGAACCGCGTGAAGGTGGCGGTGCCCGCGTCCGTGTGGCCGGCTGGTGCGAGGGCGAACAGGCCGAGCAGTGCGCCGACCCAGCGCCAGGGGGTGGCGGCGAACTCCCGGCCGACGGAGTGCGGGCCGTCGCCGGGGGCGTCGTCGCCGAGGTCGTAGGAGAAGCGGCAGCGCGCGCCGGGCAGCGTCTCGATCCGCAGCCGGGCCCGCCCGCCGGGCGCGGGGCGCGGCCGGTCGGCGTCCCGCTCGGCCTCGGCCGCCGGCTCGGCGAACCGGTGCACCAGGTGCACGGTCCCGTCGGTGTCCCGCTGGAGCCCGATCCAGCGGTAGGCGTCGCCGAGCACCGCGAGCCCGGCCCGCGCGCCGGGTTCCGTACCGTCCAGCCGCAGCTCGACCTCGATCACCGCCGGGCTGCCGGGGAAGCGCTGGGTGAGGACGCTCGGCAGCAGGCGCAGGTCGTGCGCGTCGGCCGAGCGGACGCAGGCCAGCCGCAGCCCGTCACCGGCGTGCTGGGTGGCCCAGCCCTCGCGGGGGTTGGCCGTCCAGGACCACTGGCGGCCGTACCGTCCGCCGGGGAAGTCGTCGTCGGCCGCGGGCGCGGCGGGCGGCTGCGGGGGCAGGGCGGGGCGGGCGTGCTCGGTGACCGGGGCGCCGTCGTCCCCGAGGACAGGCCAGCCGTCCGGCGACCACGTCATCGGCTGGAGGTGGACCACCCTCCCGTACGCGCCGCGCTGCTGGAAGTGCAGGAACCAGTCCTCACCCGCCGCCGTGCGCACCCAGCCGCCCTGGTGGGGGCCGTTGACGTCGGTGTCCTTCTGTTCGAGGACGACCCTCTCGTCGTACGGTCCGAAGAACTCGCGGGAGCGGAAGGCGCCCTGCCAGCCGGTCTCCACCGATCCGGCGGGGGCGAGAATCCAGAACCAGCCGTCGTGCCGGTAGAGCTTGGGGCCCTCCAGGGTGAACCAGCCGGGGAGCCGGTCGGCGTCGACGATCACCTGGCCCTCGTCGAGGAGTCCGGTGCCGTCGGGACGCATGCGGTGGCCGGTGAGCCGGTTCTTGATCCCGGAGCGGGAGCGGGCCCAGGCGTGCACGAGGTAGGCCTCTCCGGTCTCCTCGTCCCACAGGGGGCAGGGGTCGATCAGGCCCTTGCCCGCCTTGACCAGGTGGGGTGTGGTCCACGGGCCCCGGATGCCGGGGGCGCTGACCTGGAAGACGCCCCGGTCGGGGTCGCCCCAGAAGATCCAGAAGCGGTCGGCGTGATGGCGCAGGGACGGCGCCCAGACGCCGCAGTCGTGGCGGGGTCCGGCGAACTCCCGCTCCGGCTCCAGGCGCTCCAGGGCGTGCCCGACCAGCGTCCAGTCGACCAGGTTCCGGGAGTGCAGGAGCGGCAGTCCGGGGACGCGGCCGAAGCTGGAGGCGGTCAGGTAGAAGTCGTCGCCGACGCGTACGACGTCCGGGTCGGACCAGTCGGCGTTCAGGACCGGGTTGGTGTAGGTCCCGGCGGTCCCGGGAGCCGCGCCCGGGGTGTGCTCGGCGGCGGTCACGGGCTCACCGCCTTGCGGACGAGGGCGGCGGCGCCGTCGGCGTCGAGGCGGCCGTCGGCGACGACGGTGACGATCCGGCGGACCAGGGTGTCACCCGGGGCGAGGGCCACCCGGTCGTCGTGGGCCAGCGAGGACCCGACTCCCGGGTACTCCTCGGTGCGCACGAACCACGGGTCGCGCCGGGTGCGTCCGGTGGCGCCGGCGAACACCAGTGACCAGGTCTCCCCGCTCAGCGCGAGCCAGTCGGCGCCGCGGCCGTGCACCTCCCGCTCGCCCTCCCGGTCGGCGGTGAAGACCCTGGGCGCCGTGCTCTCCTTGCGGGCCCGCCAGAAGAAGCCGCCGTAGGCGGCGCCGGGGCGCCCGTTGGTGGCGGGGCTGCCGAAGGTGAGCGGGTCCGGGGTGACGTTGGTCAGCGAGAAGGTGAAGTCCAGTGCCCAGGCGGTGGCGGTGAGTTCGGTGGCGGCGACCGTGCGGCGCTCGCGGAGCAGTTCGGCGCCGCCGGCGACCCAGCGCAGCTCCTCGACGAAGCCGTCGGGGTCGCGGAGCTGGAAGGCGGTGTGCCGCTGGGTGCCGTGGTTGTCCAGCTCGGTCGGTCCCCGGCCGCGGACGTAGGTGCGCCCGCCCCAGAAGTTGTGCCCCTCGACGTCGGGAACGGCGACACCGACGCCGAGGTGATGGAGGTGGTCGGCGGGGCTGAACTCGGTCACGGCCGTGCCGGCCAGGGTGGTGACGGGGTGCAGGCAGGGGCGCGGCGAGAGCCGGTACGGCAGCTCGGGCCGGGTGACGTACCGGGCGACGGGGCGGCCCGCCACGCGCAGTACCGGGGAGTCGTTGCCGGTCATCGGGTGCTCACCTCGTGACGCGGGTGCTCGGTGCGCGGTGCCCAGGGCGCGCCCAGCTCGGAGTAGAGGCAGAGGGTGTCGGCGGCGGCGGCCACGAGTGCGTCGACGCCGGGGACCACGCGCCGCGCCTCGTCCGGGAGGCGGCGCCAGGCGGCGGCGGGCAGCGGCTCCGGGTCGGGGGCCCGGCGGATCGCCTCGACGACCCGCATGAAGGCGCCCGTCTCGTCCGGCGGCACCAGCAACGGGGCGCCGGTGGCGAGGTGGTCGGCCAGGTTCTCCAGCAGGTCGGTGCGGCCGAGGTGGAACTCCTCGGGGCCGTGGCCGCCGCGCTGGAGCAGGACGCGGTCCTGCTTGTACCAGAAGGTGACGCGTCCGCTGGAGCCGTGCACCAGGACGTACGGCTCGTCGGCCCGCTCCGCGCACAGGGTCGCGGCGACGGTGACGCGGTGCCCGCGCGCGGTGCCGATCCGCACGCAGGAGGTGTCGTCGGCCTCGATGTCGTTGGCGTGGCTCAGCTCGGTCTCGATGCCGGTGACGTCCTCGGCGCGGGCGGTGCCGCCGAGCGCGAGGGCGGTGGCGACGGCGTGCGCCAGCGGGTTGGTGAGCGCGCCGTCGACGACGTCGGCGCCGTTCAGCCGCCGCCTGCCCGACCAGGGGGCGCGGCGGAAGTAGGCCTCGTCCCGTACCCAGGCACCGGCCCCGCCGACGCCCACGACCTCGCCGATCGCACCCTGGGCGACCAGCTCCCGGATGGCGGGCACGGCGTGCGAGCCCAGCGACTGGAACCCGATCTGGCAGGCCACCCCGGCCTCGGCGACCCCGTCGGCCATCCGCCGGAACTCGGCGTACGACGGTGCGGGGGGCTTCTCCAGCAGCAGGTGCACGCCCCGCCGGGCGGCGGTCAGGGCGAGGTCGGTGTGGGTGGGGATCGGCGTGCAGATCACCGCGATCCGGGCGCCGGTGGAGTCGAGCAGGGCGCCGAAGTCGGCCGACTGCTCGGGGAGTTCTCCCCCGGCCTCCTCCTCGGTCAGCGGGGTCAGCTCGCAGATGCCGGCGAGCCGGACCGTTCCCGCCCGTTCCAGGCGGCGGATGTTGGCGACGTGCCAGCGGCCGTGGCCGCGGGCGCCGGCGAGGACGACGGGAACCGGGCTCATCCCTTCACCGCCCCCGCGCTGAAGCCGGTGATCAGCCACTTCTGGATGAAGGCGAAGACGATCACGACGGGGACGGCGGCGACGATGCCGCCGGCGGCGAGCGCGCCGAGGTCGACGCTGTCCGCGCTCATCAGGGAGTTGAGACCGACCGGGATGGTCTGCTTGTGCTGGTTGTTGAGGAACATCAGGGCGAACAGGAAGTGGTTCCAGGAGTGCACGAAGGCGAAGGAGCCCACCGCGATCAGGCCCGGCCGCAGCAGCGGCAGAACGACGATCCGGAAGGCCCGGAAGCGTCCGCAGCCGTCGACCCAGGCGGCCTCCTCCAGGGAGTACGGCACGTTCTTGATGAAGTTGCTGATCAGGATGATCGACAGCGGCAGCTGGAAGACCGTCTCGGCGATGATGACGCTGCCCAGCGAGTTGATCATCTGGAGCCCGGCGAAGATCTCGAACAGCGGCACGAGCAGCAGCGCGCCGGGCACGAACTGGGAGCAGAGCAGGGCGAGCATGAAGCCGCGCTTGATCCTGAAGTCGAACCGGGCGAGGGCGTAGCCGCCGGCCAGGGCGACGAGCGTGGTCATCACCAGGGTCGCGAGGCCGACGTACACGCTGTTCTGGAAGTAGGTGCCGAAGCCGCGGTCGGTCCACACCTTCTCGAAGTGCTCGGTGGTCATCGGCCAGGGCAGGAGCGAGGTCGAGCCGGCCGGGCGCACCGCGAAGAGCACGATCCAGTAGAACGGGATCAGGGTGAAGATCAGGTAGATCCCGAGCGGCAGGTAGATCTGCCAGCGGGGCACCTCGTCCCAGGCCGGGCGCTTCCTGCGCGGCCGCGGCGGCGCGGGGGCGACCGGCGCGGGGGCGGGGGCGGCCGCCGTGGCCTCTTTGGTGATCACTTGTTCTCGCCTCCGAACTTGCTCAGCCGCAGGTAGACGATCGAGCAGAAGAGCAGGATCACGAACGCGACCGTGGTGAGGGCCGACGCGTAGCCGAAGTCATGGGCGTCGACGCTGGTGTTGGCGATGTACAGGGGCAACGTCGTGGTCTCGCCGGCGGGTCCGCCGCCGGTCAGGGTGTAGAGCAGGTCGACGTTGTTGAACTCCCACACCGCGCGCAGCAGCGTGGACAGGATGATGGCGTCCTTCAGGTGCGGCAGCGTGATGTGCCAGAACTGCTTGAGCCGGCTGGCACCGTCGACCTCGGCGGCCTCGTACAGGTCCTTCGAGACGGACTGGAGGTCGGCGAGGATGAGGATCGCGAAGAAGGGCACGCCGCGCCACAGGTCCGCGACCACCGCCGCGGAGAACACGGTCGAGGTGTCGGAGAGCCAACTGGTGCCGTACGAGCCGATGCCCATGTCGGCCAGGTAGCGCGTGACGCCGGTCTGGGAGTTGTAGAGCAGCACCCAGATCGCCGAGGTCAGCACGCCGGAGACGGCCCACGGGGAGAAGACCAGGGCCCGCCCGATGCCGCGCCCCACGAAGGTCTGGTTGACGATGAGCGCCAGCGCCAGACCGAAGAGGAGTTGCAGTCCGACCTCGACGAAGACCCACTTGGCACTGAAGACGAGGGTGTCCCAGAACACCGCGTCGTCGGTGAAGATCTTGACGAAGTTGTCGAAGCCCGCGAATCCGTTCCGCCACGGCTTGGTGGGGTTGTAGTGCTGCAGGCTGTAGTAGAAGACGCTGATGACCGGGTAGGCGATGAAGCCCAGCATCAGCAGGGCGGCCGGTCCGATCAGCAGGTACGGGAGCCTGCGCGGCGTGGCCGAGGCACGGCGCCGCCGGGGTGGCGCGGGCGGTTTCGCCACGGCTGCGGCTTGGGCCATGACAGTTCTCCGTTTCTGGTACGTCGTGCGGGGGTCGGGCGTCGCGGCGGGCGGGCGCCGTACGGGAAGCGCTTTCTCAACCGGCAGGGGTGTGCGCGGATCCGCCCGGCGGTTCAGCCCGCGTAGGGGTCCTGCACCGTGCCGGGGCGGGCCAGGAACTCGAAGTCGCAGCCGGTGTCGGCCTGGGTGATCTGTTCGTTGTAGAGCGCGCCGTAGCCCCGTTCGTAGCGGGCGGGCGGCGGGGTCCAGGCGGCCCTGCGGCGTTCCAGTTCCGCGTCGTCGACGTTGAGCTGGAGGGAGCGCGCCTCGACGTCGAGGGTGATGGAGTCGCCGGTGCGCACCAGGGCGAGCGGTCCGCCGACGTACGACTCGGGGGCCACGTGCAGTACGCAGGCGCCGTAACTGGTGCCGCTCATCCGGGCGTCGGAGATCCGGACCATGTCCCGCACGCCCTGCTTGAGCAGGTGGTCGGGGATGGGCAGCATGCCGTACTCGGGCATGCCGGGACCGCCCTTGGGGCCGGAGTTGCGCAGCACCAGCACGCTGTCGGCGGTGATGTCCAGCGACGGGTCGTTGATGGTGCGCTGCATGGTCCGGTAGTCGTCGAAGACGACGGCGGGACCGGTGTGCTTGAGCAGGTGCGGCTCGGCGGCGATGTGCTTGATGACGGCACCGTCCGGGCAGAGGTTGCCCCGCAGGACGGCGACCCCGCCCTCGTCCGCGACCGGGTTGTCGCGGGTCCTGATGACGTCGTCGTGGTGGACGAGGGCACCGTCCAGCTGCTCCCGCAGGGTGTCGTGGGAGACGGTGGGCCGGTCCAGGTGGAGCAGGTCGGTGATGCGGGAGAGGAAGCCGGGCAGGCCGCCGGCGAAGTGGAAGTCCTCCATCAGGTAGGTCTGTCCGCCGGGGCGGACGTTGGCCAGCACCGGGACGGTGCGGGCGATGCGGTCGAAGTCGTCGAGCGTGAGGGTGACGCCCGCGCGGCCCGCCATGGCGATCAGGTGGATCACGGCGTTGGTGGAGCCGCCGAGGCCGAGCACGGTGATGACCGCGTCCTCGAAGGCGTCGGCGGTGAGGATGTCGCTCAGTCTCCGGTCGCGGTGGACCAGTTCGACGACGCGCAGTCCGGCGGCGGCGGCCATCCGGTCGTGCCCGGAGTCGACGGCGGGGATGCTGGAGGCGCCGGGAACGGTGACACCGAGGGCCTCGGCGGCGGCGGTCAGCGTGGAGGCGGTGCCCATCGTCATGCAGTGGCCGGGCGAGCGGGCCAGGCCGCTCTCCAGTTCCTGCATCTCGCAGTCGCCGATGAGGCCGGCCCGTTTGTCGTCCCAGTACTTCCACATGTCGGTGCCGGAACCGAGGGTCTCGCCGCGCCAGTGCCCGGGGAGCATGGGCCCCGCGGGCACGAAGACGGCGGGCAGGTCGACGCTGGCTGCGCCCATGAGCAGGGCGGGCGTGGACTTGTCGCAGCCGCCCATCAGCACGGCGCCGTCGACCGGGTAGGAGCGCAGCAGTTCCTCGGTCTCCATGGCGAGGAGGTTGCGGTAGAGCATCGGGGTCGGCTTCTGGAAGGTCTCGCTGAGCGTGGAGACCGGGAACTCCAGCGGGAAGCCGCCCGCCTGCCACACGCCCCGCTTCACGGCCTGGGCGCGGTCGCGCAGGTGCACGTGGCAGGGGTTGATGTCGGACCAGGTGTTGAGGATGGCGATGACGGGCTTGCCGAGGTGCTCCTCGGGCAGGTAGCCGAGCTGGCGGGTGCGGGCGCGGTGGCTGAAGGAGCGCAGTCCGTCCGTGCCGTACCACTGGTGGCTGCGCAGCTCCTCGGGGCGCTTGCGGCCGGGCGCGCCGACGGGGCCGGTCATATCGACCATCCCGCGGCGATGGCGGCGACCTCGGCACGCTCGCTCTCGGGCAGCGGCTTGCTCGGCGGGCGGACCTCCCGGCGGCACAGGCCGAGCGAGGCGAGGGCCTCCTTGACCACGGTGACGTTGTTGGCGGAGCCGTTGGCGGCGCGCAGTTCCTCGAAGCGGCGGATCTGCTCCCAGACCTTCATGGCGGCCGGGTAGTCGCCCGCCCGCAGCGCTTCGATCATGTTCAGCGAGACGGCGGGGGCGACGTTGACCAGTCCCGAGGTGAAGCCGGTGGCTCCGGCGGAGAAGTACGAGGGCGCGTACGGCTCGGCGAGCCCGGCGACCCAGACGAAGCGGTCGAGGCCGGCGTCGCGGGCGAACGCGGCGAACCTGGCGGCGTCCGGTACGGCGTACTTCACTCCGATGACGTTGGGGCAGGTGTCGGCGAGGTCGGCGAGGCGGGTGCCGAGGAGCTGGGCGTTGCGGATGTAGGGCACGACGCCCAGCTCCGGCACGGCCTCGGCGATGGCGCGGTGGTAGTCGACCCAGCCGCTCTGGGAGACGTAGGGGTGGACGGGCTGGTGCACCATCACCATGGAGGCGCCCAGGTCGCGGGCGTGCCGGGCGGAGGCGACCGCCGTCGGCACGTCGTGGCCGACGCCGACCAGGATCTCCGCGCGCTCGCCGGCCTCCTCGATCGTCAGCTCGGTGACCAGGCGCCGCTCGGCCGGGTCGAGGGCGTAGAACTCGCCGGTGTTGCCGCCGGGTGTGAGGGTCGTGATGCCACCGTCGAGGAGACGACGCAGCAGGGCCCGGTAGGTGGCGGGGTCGACGGAGCCGTCCTCGGCGAACGGGGTCACCGGGATCGCCACCACGTCGGCCAGGGCCGCCCGCTGGGTCTCGAACGTCGCTGTCATGCCTGACCGTCCTCTTCCTGGGCCGCGGTCCCCGCTTCGGGGAAGGCCCGCTCGACGAACGACGCGATGTGCGCGTGGAGGGCGCGGGCCGCGCCGTCCGCGTCACCGGCGAGGGCGAGGCGCAGGATCTCCTGGTGCTCGCCCGCCTCCCGCTCCCAGGAGGGGTCGGCGGCCCAGGCGACCGCGGAGACGAGGGCCGCCTGGTCGCGGACCTCGTCGAGCATCCGGCCGAGCAGCGGGTTGCCGCAGGGCACGTACAGGGCGCGGTGGAACTCCCGGTTGGCCAGCGACCGTTCGGCCGTGTCCGTGGCGCGGTCGGCCTGGGTGAGCGCGTCGCGTGCGGCGTCCAGGGAGGCTCCGCGGCGCACGGCGCGCCGGAGCGCCTCGGGCTCCAGGAGGAGCCGGACGTCGTAGACCTCGCGCGCCATGTCCGCGTCCACCATGCGCACGGTGACGCCCTTGTACTGGCTCATCACGACCAGTCCGGTACCGGCCAGCGTCTTGAGCGCCTCGCGCACCGGCGTCTTGGACACCCCGAACTGTGCGGCGAGGTCGGTCTCGACCAGGGCCTGGCCGGGCGTCAGCCGGCCGGTGAGGATGCGGCGTTTGATCTCCTCCAGCACGTACTGCGTGCGGGAGGGGATCGGCGTGGGCACAGAGGTCATGCGCGCCTCTCGGAATCTCGCGTCGGATGCGCGGACCGATCTCTGATGTCTGAGATCTCGCGTATCGCGTCTCATATATGACGTACGAAGTACGACGCGTTGAAGGTAAGAGGGGCGCGCGGCCGCGTCAATGGTTCTGACAAAGGAAAGTCGAAGCCGGGTACCTCACTCGCCGGGCGGGGCGGTACCGCGGCGGCGGCCGGGACCGGCCCGGCCGGCCGGTCGTCAGGCGGTGCGGGACCAGCCCGGATCGCGTCCGCTCAGTCCCACCGCCCGCTCCAGCAGCGGCGCGTCGGCGGGCACGGCGACGACGGGGCCGAACATGCCCTCGTCCCGCTCGGACTCCTCGGCGGCGCCCGCCAGGAGTCCGTACGCCGCCTGGAGCGCGGCCTCGTCGGGGGCGTACTCCTGGCCGGTCGCGCGGGCCAGGTCCCAGCCGTGGATCACCAGTTCGTCGGCGACGACGGCTCCGGCGACGGCGCCGGGCAGGTCGATGCCGCCGGCCCGGGTCATGCCGGTCCACGCGTCCGGCTCGCGCCAGGCGTCGGCGACTTCACCCAGGGCCTTCGCGAGGTCCGCGCGCCAGCCGGGCCCGATGTCCGGGACGGACGCCCCGGGGCTGGTGTCGGTCGTGGCGCTGAGGTCCTTGCGCGCGGCGTCGCGGAAGGCGACGGCGAGGTAGGTGAGGTGGCCGAGCAGGTTCCGCACCGCCAGGTCGGGGCAGGGCGTCGGGTCCCCCAGCCGGTCGTCACGCACGCCGTCGGCGAGGCGGGCGAGGATCCGGGCCTGCGGTCCCAGGTCGAGGGTGGCGGGGTCGGTGGCGGGGTCGGTACTCATCGGCTGCTCCTCGGGCTGTGCGGGGCCTGCTCCGTCGGACGGTGGACCCGCCGCACCCGCGAAACTCATCGGTCCGGCCGCGACTAGGACACCTGCCCGATGCGCGCGTCCGGGCCTTAGGCCCACGCTGACCAGGTATGACGACCGCACGAACGGAAGACTCGGCGCAACCGGACGGACGCCCGCCCGTCGTCCGGGTCCTGCGCGACCGCACCGCCGGCCTGTGTCTCGCCTCGGTGGTGGTGTCCGGTTTCGGTACCTCCGCACTGTGGCTGGCGGCGGGCGTGTGGGTGAAGGACCTGACCGGCTCGGACGGGCTCGCGGCGCTGTGCGTGCTCGCGATGTGGGCCCCGACGCTCGTGGGCCCGGCCCTCGGCACCCTGGCCGACCGCGTCCGCCGCAGGCCGCTGCTGATCGCCACGAGCCTGCTGACGGCCTGCCTGCTGCTCACGCTCTTCGCCGTCGACTCACGGGACGGACTGTGGCTGGTCTACGCGGTGCTCCTCGTGTACGGCGCGACGGGCGTCGTCCACGACGCGGCCGAGTCGGCGCTGGTGGCCACCGCCGTCGCCCCCGGGCTGCTCGGGGACTTCAACGGCCTGCGCATGAGCTGCAACGAGGGCATGAAACTGGTGGCGCCGCCGGCCGGAGCGGGCCTGTACGCGGCGTACGGCGGCCCGGCCGTGGCCCTGCTGGACGCGACGACGTTCGTGCTGGCCGCCGGCGTGTACGCCGCGCTGCGGGTGCGGGAGGCACCCCCGGGACGCCCCGCGGGGAACCGGCGGCGGCACACGGCCGAGGGCGCCCGGTACCTGTGGGGACGCCCCGGACTGCGCCCGCTCGTCCTCGCGGGCGGCGTCACGATGCTGTGCGCGGGCGTCAACGGCGCCACGGTGTACGCCGTCGTCGACGACCTCGGCCACTCCCCCGAGTACGCCGGTGCGCTGTACGCCGTCCAGGGGGCCGGGTCGGTGGCGGCCGGCCTGGTCGCCGGGCCGGCCATGCGGCGGCTGGGCGGCCGGCGCTTCGCCACCGCCGGGATCGCCCTGCTCTCCATCGCGGTGGCCGCGCGGGCGGTCCCGAACGACGGAGTGGCCCTGGCCTGCGGCGCGGCGATCGGCGCGGGGCTGCCCGCGGTGCTGATCGCCGCCCTGACCGCCGTCCAGCGGGAGACGCCCGGTCCGCTCCTCGGGCGGGTCACGGCGACGGCCGGCACCCTCGTCTTCACCCCGAACGTCCTCGGCCTGGCCGCGGGCGCGGCCCTGGTGGAAGCGACCGACCTGGCGTTGCTGCTCCCGGCCGTGGGCGCGGCCTTGATGGGGACGGCGGCGGCCCTCGCCCGGCACCCGGCGGTCCCGGGTCCGACTCCGCCGGACACCCCTGACCGGGGCCTGGGGGACCGCTGACCGAGGCCTGGGGGACCGCGCGGACGGCCCCGACGGACCCCGGCGGCGTCACTACCCCGGGGCCCCGCGGCGGTCCGGCCCGGTCCCCGCTCCGCTCACCCCTGGGCGAGCCCCGCCCGCACCGCCGCCAGGTCCGCGTCCGAGGCCAGCCCCGCGTGGTACAGCCGCAGTTCCGTCGCGCCCAGCTCCCGGGCGCGGGCGGCGTCCGCGGCGAGGGTGTGCGGGGCGCCGCCCATGCCGGAGACCACGGTGAGGTTGGCGGCGAGGACGGTTCCGTCACCGGCCCGTTCGGCGAACGGTGTCAGCAGGCCCGCGCCGCCCGTGCAGGGCACCACCACGCCGTCCGCGACGGACAGGATGTGCGCGGGGTCGACGCCGGCGTTGGCGCCGCAGTGGTACGACACCGGGTCGGCGTGCAGCAGGACCTGGAAGCCGTCGGGTGCGGCGGCGCGGACCGCCGAGACCGCCGCCTCCTGCAGCGTGCGGGCGCGGTCGTCGCGCCACGCGCGCGTGGCGTTCGCCGGCGTCTCGCCGATGAGCTTCCCGACGCCCGCCCAGCCCCCGTCCGAGGGCGCCTCCCCCCGCCACACCGGTTCCAGCGCGGTGCGCACGGCGGCGGCGAGCGCGTCGGCGTCGAGGCCGTGGTCGCCGTACCCCGCCCGGCAGTCGGGGCAGAAGCACAGCGACATCAGGTACTGCCCGGCGTCCCCGAGGGGCACCCCGCCGGTCTTGTCGTGGGCGTGCAGGTGGGCGAGCCCGTACCAGCCGAGCGACTCCAGTTCCGTGCCGCGGGCTCCGGGCCGCACCGCCGCCTCGGCGGCCAGGTCGGTGAGGTACGCGCGCGTGGCGGGCTGCGCGATGCAGGGCGCCCAGGGGTAGCGGTCGCCGTAGGCGTTGACGACGGAGGTGTGCGGCTGCTCGGCGCCGAGGCGGGAGTTGTGGGCGAGGACGACCCAGGTGTGCACCTCCAGGCCCGCGTCCGCGAGGGCGGCGGCGGCCTCGCCGTACGCGTCGCCGGGTGCCCAGTCGCCGGACGCGTACGGGCGGGGCGTGCGGCCCTCCCAGCGGGTGGCGTCCGGCGGGTAGAGGACGGCCGCGTGCTCGGCGGTGACGACGCGGTGGCCCGGGTGGCGCGGGGTGAGGGCGCGGGTGGAGTGGTAGGCGGCGGCGAGCGTCACCTGGGCCACGCCGAGGTCCGCGACGCGCGCGGGGGCCTGTGGGTCGCCGTTGACGTCCCAGGGGTAGACGAACGCCGAGGTCCTCACCGGTCCCCCTCCGCACCGGCCGGCGCGTCGAGCAGTGCCCGGCCCCGTTCGATGATCCCGGCGAGCTGCTTCACGTGGTCCTCGGTCGGCTCCTGCAGCGGCGGCCGGACCTCCCCGACGTCCAGGCCGTCCAGCCGTACGCCCGCCTTGACCAGGGCGACGGCGTAGCCGCGGCCCTGGGCGCGCAGTTCGACGAACGGCCGGTAGAAGCCGTCCAGCAGCCGGTGGGCCGTGGTGTCGTCCCCCTCGCGCAGCGCCCGGTGGAAGGCGAGGGCGAGTTCGGGGGCGAAGCAGAACACGGCGGACGAGTAGAGGTCGACGCCGATCGCGCGGTAGGCGAGCTGGGTCTGCTCGGCGGTCGGCAGCCCGTTGAAGTACAGGAACTCCTCGCCGGGCAGCTCCGTGCGCACGGCGCTGACGATCCGCTGCATGAGGTCGAGGTCGCCGAGCCCGTCCTTGAGGCCGACGATGCCGTCCGTGCGGGCCAGGTCGACGACGCTCGCGGGCGTGAACACGGCGTTGTCGCGCTGGTAGACGATCACGGGCAGCGAGGTCGCGGCGGCCACCTCCCGGTAGTGCCGCACCAGTCCCTCCTGCCCGGCGTGCACCAGGTAGGGCGGCATGGCGAGCAGTCCGTCGGCCCCGGCCTCCTCGGCGAGGCGGGCGTAGCGCACGGCGAGGGCGGTGCCGTATCCCGCGCCCGCCAGCACGGGCACCCGGCCCCCGCTCTCCTCCACGGCCGCGTGGACGCAGACCGCGAACTCCTCGGGCGTCAGGGCGTGGAACTCGCCGGTGCCGCAGCAGGCGAACACGGCGGCGGCGCCGGCCTCGATCCCGCGACGCACATGGGCGCGGTAGACGCCGAGGTCGAGACCGCCGTCCGGTCCGTACGCGGTGACGGGGAAGAACAGCGGCCCGCTGGGCACGGTGAGCCGGGCGGCGAGAGGGGCTGAGGTCACGGGCGCTCCCCATTCCGTGTGCGTGGTGGATTCACGAGGTCATCATATTCATGACTGGTGTCCATATTTCTGAACGCGACCACGCTAAGCCGCCCCGCGAACACCGTCAAGCAGGCCGCCTCTTGACGGGTGACCACCCGTTCCTTAGCGTGTCCACGCATATGAACACCGGGCACGCACTCGTACGACTGGCGTCGTGCGACTGCCGCCGCTTCCGCAGACCGACCTAGGAGTCCCGAGGATGCCCGCTCCCCGCACCGTCCTGCTCACCGGCGCCGCCGGCGGTCTCGGCACCCTGATGCGGGACCTGCTCCCCGAATACGGCTACCGGCTGCGCCTGCTGGACCTGCGCCCCGTCGAGGGCGAGCCGGACGCGATCGTCGCCGACCTCGCCGACCGGGACGCCCTGCGCGAGGCGGTCCGGGGCGTCGACGCGATCATCCACCTGGCGGGCATCTCCCTGGAAGCCTCTTTCGACAAGATCCTCGCGGCGAACATCGAGGGCACGTACAACCTGTACGAGGCCGCCCGCGAGGAGGGCGTCGGCCGCGTCGTCTTCGCCTCCTCCAACCACGCCGTCGGCTACACCCCCCGCCCGCAGGGCGACGACCCCCTCATCCCCGTGGACACGCCACGCCGCCCGGACACCTTCTACGGCCTGTCCAAGTGCTTCGGCGAGGACCTCGCCCAGCTCTACTGGGACAAGCACGGCATCGAGACCGTCTCGGTCCGCATCGGCTCCTGCTTCCCCGAGCCGACCAGCGTGCGCATGCTCTCGGTGTGGATGAGCCCCGCGGACGGCGCCCGCCTCTTCCACGCGGCGCTCACCGCGCAGAACGTGGGCCACACCGTCGTCCACGGCTCCTCCGCCAACACCCGCCTGTGGTGGGACCTCGGCTCCGCGCGGGCGCTCGGTTACGAGCCGCGGGACGACTCCGAGCCGTACGCCGAGAAGCTGATCGCCGAGCAGGGCGAGCTCGACCCCGGCAACCCCGCGCACGCGCGCCTCGGCGGCCACTTCGTGACCGACCCGCCGATCTGGCCGTACTGACCGGAAGACGACCGAGCAGAGGCGGACGGGCACCGAACGGGCCCGTCCGCTTCCGTATGCGGGCATCCGCCCTGCCCGATCTCACCCCTCCCGGCGCTGCGCCCCAGGTCCGAGACGGGCACCCGGCACCGCAAACGGGCACACCCGGGCAGTTTCGGGTCCGCAACAGACCTGGTCAGTGCCGCGCGGTCGCTGTAGAACTTCCCCCAAGGGCCGAGCGGGCCCGAACGGGCAACCACACGGCGACGAGGCGGTGAGGCAGGTGTTCGGCATGGGCACGAGGACGACGGAAGAGCGCCGGCACGAGATCGTGCGGGTCGCCCGCGCCACCGGTTCGGTCGACGTCACCGCGCTCGCGGCCGAACTGGGCGTCGCCAAGGAGACCGTACGACGGGACCTGCGCGCCCTGGAGGACCACGGCCTGGTCCGCCGCACCCACGGCGGCGCCTACCCGGTGGAGAGCGCCGGTTTCGAGACGACGCTCGCCTTCCGGGCCACCAGCCACGTGCCCGAGAAGCGCCGGATCGCCTCCGCCGCCGCCGAACTGCTCGGCGACGCGGAGACGGTCTTCGTCGACGAGGGCTTCACCCCGCAGCTCATCGCCGAGGCCCTCCCCCGCGACCGGCCGCTGACCGTGGTCACCGCGTCCCTGCCGGTCGCCGGTGCGCTGGCCGAGGCCGGCGACACCTCGGTCCTGCTGCTCGGCGGCCGGGTCCGCTCGGGCACCCTGGCCACCGTCGACCACTGGACGACGAAGATGCTGGCCGGCTTCGTCGTCGACCTGGCCTACATCGGGGCCAACGGCATCTCCCGCGAACACGGCCTCACCACTCCCGACCCCGCGGTCAGCGAGGTCAAGGCGCAGGCCGTGCGGGCCGCCCGCCGCACGGTGTTCGTCGGCGCGCACACCAAGTTCGGGGCGGTGAGCTTCTGCCGGTTCGCGGAGATCGGCGCCCTGGAGGCCATCGTCACCAGCACGCTGCTGCCCTCGGCCGAGGCCCACCGCTACTCACTGCTGGGACCTCAGGTCATCCGCGTCTGAGCACCGGCCACCTCTCTCCCCGCACGGCACACCCCTACCGTCCACTGCCCCTTATCTCCTCATACCTCCCCATACGTTCAGGAGCGATCCATGCGAACCCAGAGCCGACGGAGGCCGCGAGCCACACTCGCCTTGGCCGCCGCAGGGACGCTGCTCGCCCCGCTGCTCACCGGCTGCTGGGTCGGGGCGGGCGGCGCCGGATCCGGCGGCAACGCCATCAACGTCCTGATGGTCAACAACCCGCAGATGGTCGAGCTGCAGAAGCTCACCGCGGACCACTTCACCAAGGACACCGGCATCGAGGTGAACTTCACCGTCCTGCCGGAGAACGACGTCCGCGACAAGATCAGCCAGGACTTCGCCAACCAGGCCGGCCAGTACGACGTGGCGACCCTCTCCAACTACGAGATACCGATCTACGCCCGCAACGACTGGCTGCACGAGATGAACTCCTACGTCGCGAAGGACCCGGCCTACGACGAGGAGGACGTCCTCGGCCCGATGCGCGAGTCCCTCACCGGCGACGACGGCAAGCTCTACGGCCAGCCCTTCTACGGCGAGTCGTCCTTCCTGATGTACCGCAAGGACCTGTTCGCCGAGGCGGGTCTGGAGATGCCCGAGCACCCCACCTGGTCCCAGGTGGCGGAGTTCGCCGGGAAGCTCGACGGGGCCGAGCCCGGCATGAAGGGCATCTGCCTGCGCGGGCTGCCCGGCTGGGGCGAGCTGATGGCACCCCTGACGACGGTGGTGAACACCTTCGGCGGCACCTGGTTCGACCAGGACTGGAAGGCCCGCCTCGACTCCCCCGAGTGGCAGCGGGCGACGAAGTTCTACGTCGACCTGGTCCGCGAGCACGGCGAGTCGGGCGCCGCCCAGTCCGGCTTCGCCGAGTGCCTGAACAACATGACGCAGGGCAAGGTCGCCATGTGGTACGACGCCACGTCCGCGGCCGGCTCCCTGGACGCGGCCAAGTCCCCGGTCAAGGGCAAGGTCGGCTACGCCCCGGCCCCGGTGGAGAAGACCGACTCCTCCGGCTGGCTCTACACCTGGGCCTGGGGCATCCAGAAGGCCTCCCGCAACTCCGACAAGGCGTGGAAGTTCGTCTCCTGGGCGTCCGGCAAGGAGTACGAGCAGCTGGTCGGCGACGAGTTCGGCTGGTCCAACGTCCCGGCCGGCAAGCGCGCCTCGACGTACGAGAACCCGGCCTACGCCGAGGAGGCCGCCGCCTTCCAGGAGATGACCAGGAAGGCCATCGAGGGTGCCAGGCCCAAGGACCCCGGCGTGCAGCCGCGGCCCGCGCCCGGCATCCAGTTCGTCGGCATCCCCGAGTTCACCGACCTCGGGACCAAGGTCTCCCAGGAGATCAGCGCGGCCATCGCCGGACGCCAGTCCGTCGAGGAGGCCCTGAAGAAGTCCCAGCAGCTCGCCGAGCAGATCTCCGAGGAGTACGAGGGACGATGACCGCCACGACCACGGCCCCCTCGGCCGCCCCCGACCACACGCGCCCCGCCGTCCGCCCGCCGTCCGGCCGGCTGCGCGCCTGGGCCACCCGCGCCCCTCTGCTCCCCGCCCTGATCTTCATGATCGCGGTCACCCAGCTGCCCTTCGTGGCCACCCTGGTGATCTCCTTCTTCGACTGGAACGCGCTCTACCCGGACGCCCGCCACTTCACCGGCTTCGCCAACTACGGCGACGTCCTGAGCGACCCGGCGCTGCGCAAGTCGGTGTGGACGACCATCCTGCTGACCGTGGCGGTGGTCCTGGTCAGCCTGGTCCTCGGCCTGGCCCTCGCCCTGCTCCTCGACCGGAGGTTCAAGGGCCGCGGCGTGGTCCGCACCCTGCTGATCGCCCCGTTCCTGGTCGTCCCGGTGGCGGCGGCGCTGCTCTGGAAGCACGTCCTGTACAACCCCGAATACGGGCTGCTCAACGGCCTGTTGCACTACGTCGGCGGACCACAGCCGGACTGGGTCTCCAACACCCCGCTGCTGGCGGTCGAGGCCTCACTGGTGTGGCAGTGGACGCCGTTCATGATGCTCATCCTGCTGGCCGGCCTCCAGAGCCGGGACCAGCAGCAGATCGAGGCCGCCCGGGTGGACGGCGCGGGCGACTGGCAGATCTTCGTCCACCTCACCCTGCCCCACCTGCGCCGCTACCTCGAACTCGGCGCACTGCTCGGTTCGATCTACATCGTCCAGAACTTCGACGCCGTCTTCACCATCACCTCGGGCGGCCTGGGCACGGCCAACCTGCCCTACACCGTCTACCAGACCTTCTACCAGGCCCACGAGAACGGCCTGGCCTCGGCCGCGGGCGTCCTGGTCGTCATCGGCTCGATCGTCATCGCCACCTTCGCGCTGCGCGTGGTGTCGTCCCTGTTCCGCGAGGAGGCCGGCCGCGCATGACCGCCACCGCCGTACGACCCGTCGTCACCGACGCCAAGTCCGCACCCACCCGCCGCAGGACCGGTGCCGGTCTCGGCCTGGTGGCCTGGCTGGTCGGCATCGTCTTCTTCCTGCCCATCGCCTGGATGGCGCTGACCTCCTTCCACTCGGAGTCGGACGCCGCCACCAACCCGCCCTCCTTCGCCGCGTCGCTGACGCTGGACGGCTACCGGGAGTTCTTCGGCGCGGGCGGCGGGGCCAGCCCCTGGCCCGCACTGGTCAACTCCGCGGTGGCGTCGCTCGCCTCGACCCTCTTCGTCCTGGTCCTGGCCCTGCCCGCCGCCTACGCCCTGTCCATCCGCCCGGTGAAGAAGTGGACGGACGTCCTGTTCTTCTTCCTGTCCACCAAGATGCTGCCGGTGGTGGCGGGCCTGCTGCCGATCTACCTGTTCGCCAAGAACACCGGCATGCTGGACAACATCTGGCTGCTGGTCATCCTCTACACCTCGATGAACCTGCCGATCGCGGTCTGGATGATGCAGTCCTTCCTGGCCGAGGTCCCCGTCGCCATCATCGAGGCGGCCCGGGTGGACGGCGCGAAGCTGCCCACGATCCTGGCCCGGGTCGTGGCCCCCATCGCCCTCCCGGGCATCGCGGCGACCTCTCTCATCTGCTTCATCTTCAGCTGGAACGAACTGCTCTTCGCCCGGGTGCTGACGGGCGTGGTCGCCGAGACCGCCCCCGTCTTCCTGACCGGCTTCATCACCAGCCAGGGCCTCTTCCTGGCCAAGGTGTGCGCCGCGTCGCTCGTCATCTCCCTGCCGGTGCTCGCCGCGGGGTTCGCCGCCCAGGACAAACTGGTCCAGGGCCTGTCGTTGGGAGCCGTGAAATGAAGGCCGCCGTCATCGAGTCCGTGGGCCGCGCCGTCGTCACCGACGTCCCCGACCCGACCCCGGGCCCGCGCGAGGTCGTCGTCGAGGTCGCCGCCTGCGGACTGTGCGGCACCGACCTGCACATCCTCCAGGGCGAGTTCGCCCCCAAGCTCCCGATCGTGCCGGGCCACGAGTTCGCCGGCGCGGTGGTCGGCGTCGGCGCCCAGGTCACGGAGGTGGCCGTCGGCGACCGGGTCGCGGTCGACCCCTCGCTGTACTGCTACGAGTGCCGCTACTGCCGCACCGGTCACAACAACCTCTGCGAACGCTGGGCGGCCATCGGCGTCACGACGGCGGGCGGCGCCGCGCAGTACGCGGTGGCGCCGGTCGCGAACTGCGTGAAGCTCCCCGAGCACGTGCGCACCCAGGACGCGGCCCTGATCGAGCCGCTCTCCTGCGCGGTCCGCGGCTACGACGTCCTCAAGTCCCGCCTCGGCGCCCACGTCCTGATCTACGGCTCCGGCACGATGGGCCTGATGATGCTGGAGCTGGCCAAGCGGACCGGCGCGGCCAGCGTCGACATGGTCGACCTCAACCCCGCCAGGCTGGAGACCGCCCGGGGCCTCGGCGTCTCGGCGTCGGCCGCGACCCCGGACGAACTGGACCGCCCCGGGGGCTGGGACCTCGTCATCGACGCCACGGGCAACGCGGCGGCGATCCAGGACGGCCTGGACCGGGTCGCCAAGGCCGGCACGTTCCTCCAGTTCGGCGTCGCCGACTACGCGACGCGCGTGCAGATCGACCCGTACCGCATCTACAACCAGGAGATCACCATCACCGGCTCGATGGCGGTCCTGCACAGCTACGAGCGCGCGGCGGAGCTCTTCGCCAACGGGGTCCTGGACCCGGACGTCTTCATCAGCGACCGCGTCGAGCTCGACCGCTATCCGCAGGCCCTGGAGCAGTTCGCGGCGGGCGTGGGCCGCAAGATCGTCGTCGTGCCGTGACCGCACGGCCCGTCCGGTGCCTGAGGACGAGTGCCTGAGGACGAGGCCGTCCAGGCCGACAACGGGGGTCCGGGAGGCGGCAGCCACTAAGGGCGGGGCCCCAAGGGCGGGAAGGGAAGGGGCGGCGGGGGCGAAAACCCGAGCCCGCCGCCTCCACCGCCCGTACGATCCCCCGCATGCCAGAACCCCACGGTTTCGCCTACACCGCCTCAGCATCCGGCACCGTCCACATCACCACCACAACCACCCCGCCACCACCCTCAACGGCTCCCGAGCCGCCCGCTTCCTCCAAGAGGTCGAGGCGGGCGACCCGCAGCAGGTCATGGCCCGCTGGACCGGCAACTACAAGCGCGGCAACGAACGCACGGCCCGCAACCACCCCCGAAACCGCCGCTGACCAGGCGGGACACGGCCCCGACCCGATTGGCCCCCGGGTAAGGGAACGGTAAAACGCCCCCGCTCGTTCACCCGGCATGACAGCTATGACCCCCGGCTCGAACATCCCCCTCTCCGCCGCCCGCGTCACGGTGGACGTCGCCGCGCCCGTGCGGCTCGACGTATCGGGCCTGCTGCTCACCGCCGACGGCAAGGTGCGCTCCGACGACGACTTCATCTTCTACAACCAGCCCGCCGGCCAGGGCGTGACCTACCGCTCCGGCGGCGGCACCGCCCCGGACGCGATCACGGTCGACACGGCCGCCGTCCCGCCGGGCATCGAGAAGATCGTCGTCACCGCCAGCCCGGACGCGGCCGGGCAGACCTTCCAGGGCATCGAACCCACCGCCACCATCCGCAACGCGGACGACGGCTCCGTCCTCGCCACCTTCACGCCCCCGCAGCTCGGCTCCGAGACCGCCCTGGTGATCGTGGAGGTCTACCTGCGAGGCGGCGCCTGGAAGGCCCGCGCGGTCGGCCAGGGGTACGCCAACGGCCTGGCCGGCATCGCCACGGACTTCGGCGTCACGGTGGAGGAGCCCGCGCCGGTCGCTCCCCCGGCCCAGCCGGCGACCCCGCAGCGGTCCCAGGCGGCCACGCCCCCGCCCCCGCCCGCGCCCGCCGCCGCGCCCACGATGCCCGCCGCGCCGCCGGCCCCACCCGCCGCGCCGCCGGCCCCCGCCCCGGGCACCGGCAAGATCAACCTCGACAAGGGCCGGGTCAGCCTCCAGAAGAACCAGACGGTGTCCCTGGTCAAGGGCGGCCGGCCGGTGCTCTCCCAGGTCAAGATGGGCCTCGGCTGGGAGCCGGCGTACCGCGGCAAGGACATCGACCTGGACGCGTCGGTCATCGCCTACGGTCCGCAGCGCAACCACATCGACAGCTGCTACTTCGGCAAGCTCTCCATCGTCAACGGCGCGATCAAGCACTCCGGCGACAACCTGACCGGTGAGGGCGGCGGTGACGACGAGGTGATCGTCGTGGACCTGGGCCGGCTCCCGCAGGAGGTCAGCGGCCTGGTCTTCACGGTGAACTCCTTCTCGGGCCAGAAGTTCACCGAGGTCGCCAAGGCCTACTGCCGCCTCCTGGACGCCGCCACCGGCGAGGAGCTGGTCCGCTTCGACCTCACCAGCGCCGAGCCGCAGACCGGCGTGATGATGGCGAAGCTGATCCGCCAGTACTCCGGCGAGTGGGAGATGACCGCGATGGGCGACTTCGTCAAGTCCCGCACGGTCCGCGGCATGGTGAAGCCGGCCGCGCAGGCGCTGTAGCGAACCGCGCCGCGAGCCGAGGGGCCGCCCGTCCTGCGGGCGGCCCCTACGGCCGTGCCAGACCCTCCATCAGCAGCGACAGATACCGCCGTACGGCTGTCCCGTCCACCTCGCCGGCCGTCTCCGCCGCCGTCACCACCCCGTGCAGCAGCCGCAGCACCTCGACCGGCTCGACGTCCGGCCGCAGCTCCCCCGCCTCCTGCGCGGCTCCCACGAGCCGGACCGCCGCGCCCCGCACGCAGTCCCCGCACGCGGGTCCGCCGCCGGTGACGGCCGTACCGAGCAGCGCCCTGAGCCCGCGCACGTGGAGCATTCCGACGGCCAGTTCGTCGAGCCACGCCACGAGCGCCGCGCCCGGCGGCCGCGCGGCCGCGATCACGTCGGCGCGGGCCGCGATCGCCTCCAGGCGCTCCAGGTAGGCGGCCTCCAGCAGCGCCTGCCGCGTCGGGAAGTGCCGGTAGAGGGTGCCGACCCCCACCCCGGCCCGCCGGGCGATGTCGTCCAGGGAAGCGCCCTCACCGTGCTCGGCGAACGCCTCCGCCGCGACCGCCAGCAACCGCTCACGATTCCGCCGCGCATCCGCCCGCATGGGCCTGACCTGCGCCATCCCCGTCTCCTGCCCAGCGGTAACCTTCCGGCCAGCCTATCCGAGGCAGACACTGCCGCCTTGCCACCCGTCAAGCGCTGCAGTCGAGAATGGAACGCCTCGACGCACCTGTCACCAATCCGTTCACGATGAACAAGGAAGCGGCCCCCATGTCAAGGCTGAAGACGCGCTTTCTGCCGGCCGGCTCGACAGTTTTGACTCTGTCCAGGGCGACACTCTCGTCGTATCCATGCATGTCGCTTCGCGCGGCCTCGACATGACTCACCGCATGCGCGACGTCTTCGAGCCTGGTCGCCTTGTACCCGATGCGAAGGTGCAGCAGGTTCGCGAGACGCACCACCGCAGTGGCGCGAGAGACGTCAACAATGTGGATCGGGCGCCGTCCCATAACGCGGTAGCCGTTGATCCAGTGTGCTGACTCGGAGCCCCTCTCGATCACCCGGTGCGTACTGGTGACGCCCAGGCGAAGGAGGGCGTCCGCGACTTGCCTCGCCAGTACGGGCGAGACGGTGGCGTACTCGACAGAGCCGTGAACGGTGCCCCTGGGATTGCGCCTTTCGCGCACATGGCCGTCGGTGTCGATCAGCCCAGAGAGGCACCCGATCCAGAAGTCTCGACTGAACAGCTCGTCAGGAAGATGCTTCTCCGCGCAGCTCTGTCCCCAGACACCAAAACGCCGGAGGCATTGGGTCAAAGGATTGCGCCGCCCCGAGAGGTACGGAAACCTCAGACGCACAATGCGCCCCGAGGGGATCTCACGCACCCCGCACCCGTACTTCGCCGCCAGCGTACGCATGAACGACACCGCACCATCCGCGGGGTCGCCGTGGAATTCGGGTGTGCAGGACGTCATTCCACCATCACCGAGCATGGCGCCCACGAAGTAGCCCTCGTCCGAGCTTCCCTGTTCTCCGAAACGGCCGGCCGTCAATGCGAGCGGGATCCGGTCGCCTGGAACAAGGGTGTCTGACCGCTTCCACTCCCACGCCTGGCGGCCCTTTCGGCGTTGTGTCACCCACTCCTGACCAGGAGCCACCTGCACGACACGCCCGGATACGAACCGGATGTCGAGCGCTTCTTCCACCTCCCCCGACGTGATGGAGACGGGCTGAGCAGAAACCACTTCACCGACGGAGTGGTCGCGAGGTCCCTGATGGGGGCCGTAGCGTACTGGCCTCGTGTCCCAAGCCTTGTTGTACGACAACACGGGAAGGCAGCACTCGACTACCTGCTCCACAGTTCTCACAGAACCGTCTGGCAACCAGACCGGCGCTCCTTCGACAACCCCTTGTTGCCATACCCGCCCCATCGCCTCTCCCCTTGCCGATCGCCCGGCATACACGACACCAGAACGCTAATTCGACAAGGGGAGCTGGCTTGTCCTTAAGGCGAGTGCACCACTCGTCCGAGGGATAGAAGGTGCTACCGGCGCTTCTGCCGCTTCCACGGTCCCGTGATCGCCAGCATGATGCCCGGCGTCTGGATGTTGGCGTAGAGGGTCCGGCCGTCGGGCGAGAAGGTGACGCCGGTGAACTCGCTGTACTCGGGCTCGTCCTCGGTGCCCTGGTTCAGTTCGTTGCGGGCGATGGGGTAGGTGCGCCCGCTGTCGGTGGCGCCGAACAGGTGCTGGACGCCCTCACCGTCCTCGGCGATGACCAGGCCGCCGTACGGGGAGACGGTGATGTTGTCGGGGCCGTCGAAGGCGCCGTCGGCGGACGGGTCGGCGTTGACGCCGAGCAGGACCTTCAGGGTCAG
Source organism: Streptomyces sp. BK208 (assembly GCF_004364245.1). GTDB lineage: Bacteria > Actinomycetota > Actinomycetes > Streptomycetales > Streptomycetaceae > Streptomyces. The sequence goes on from NZ_SOAV01000017.1 coordinate 116,598, forward strand.
GGTGCGGCGCTTGGGGTCGTAGAACCAGACCTGGCCGTCGTGCGGGCGGCCGGGGCTCTCGTCACGGGCGTAGGAGGAGACGATGTAGGTGCCGCCGTCGGCCCACCACATGCCCTCCAGCTTGCGGGCGCGGGTGACCTGGCCGGCGGTGAACTGCTTGCGCACGGAGGTGGTCCTCGCGTCGCGGTCGGGGACGTCGACCCAGTCGACGCCGTAGACGGTGCCGGTCTTCGTGGCGCGGGAGAGATCGTCGACGAACTTGCCGCCGGAGTCGAAGCACTTGAAGGCCTGGAGGACCCCGGCGTCGTCGGCGAGGGTGCGCAGCCGGCCGCGGCCGTGCCGGAAGTGCTCCGGCGGGGTCCAGCGGTAGAGCAGGCCGTTGGGGCCCGAGGCGTCCTCGGTGAGGTAGGCGTGGCCGCGCTTGGGGTCGATGACGACGGCCTCGTGGGCGTAACGGCCGAACGCCTTGACCGGCTTGGGGTCGCGGTTGGCGCGGCGGTCCTCGGGGTCGACCTCGAAGACGTAGCCGTGGTCCTTGGTCATGCCGTTCTTGCCGGCCTTGTCCTCGGTCTCCTCGCAGGTCAGCCAGGTGCCCCACGGAGTGCTGCCGCCCGCGCAGTTGGTGGCGGTACCGGCGATGCCGACCCACTCGGCGACGTGACCGCCGCGACGGACCTCGACGACCGTGCAGCCACCGGCGGCGGCCGGGTCGTAGACGAGTCCCTCGGTGAGCGGGACGGGGTGCGGCCAGTCGTCGCGGTGGCCGCCGAGCTCGTGGTTGTTGACGAGGAGGGTGGTGCCGCGCGGGCCCTCGAAGCTGGCGGTGCCGTCGTGGTTGGACGGGGTGTACTCGCCGGTCTCCAGTTTGGTGCGGCCGGAGTAGGTGATGATCTCGTACCGGAATCCGGCGGGCAGGGCGAGGATGCCGTCCGGGTCCGGGACCAGCGGTCCGTAGCCGACCCCGCCGTGCTCGTCGTGGTGGTGGTCGTGTCCGTGGCCGCGCTCCTGCTCCTCCCCCACGCTGTCGGTGTCCGTGGACGCGAGGGCGTTCGGGGCGGTCGCGAGGGCGCCGACGCTGCCCGCCAGCACGACCCCGGCGCCGGTGAGCGCGGATCGGCTGGCGAAATCCCTGCGGGTGAGCGACATGGTGTCTCCTGTGACGGTGGGCGGGCCGTGGAGGGTGGCGGACCTCGGTCCGGCGTCACGGTTCCGCCCGTGCCTGAACGGGAGTCCCACCGGTTGTTGAACGGGACCTGAACGGGCGGAGACCTCTCCGACCGGCCGAGAGCCCCGCCCTCGGGTCCCCGGTCCCGCCGCGAGCCGCCGCCTCGCCCCGGCTCGGGCTCAGGGCTCAGGGCTCCGGGCTCCGGGCTCCGGCTCAGGGCTCCGGCTCAGGGCTCCGGGTCCGGGCTCCAGCCGCCTGTCGCCTGTCGCCTGCCGCCTGTGTCGACCGCTTGTCGCTGGTCTCCTGTGGCAAGTCGCTTGCCGCTGGTCGGCCGAGGCCGGCCGCCGCCGCTGGTCGGCTGAGGCCGGCCGCCGCCGCTGGTCGGCTGAGGCCGGCCGCCTGTCGCCGCTCACCGGCGGCAGCCACCGGGAGTCGTCCGCCCGGGAGCGACAGCCGGTCCCGGCCGCAGACCGACTGCCCTTCCGCCCATCCCCCGCCCCTCCCGCCCCGGGGTCAACCACCGTCCCGACTCAAGGAGACAACCACACCGCCCGCCGCGAGGGCCCCGCCCCGCCACCCGCCCGTTCACCGCCCGCGGGTCGGCCGGTCAGCCACCCTGCTGGGAGCGTGCCTTGAAGGCCGCCTTGCGGGCCTCCTTGGCGATCTTCTTGTCGGGATGCAGCCGCCCCATCGCCTCCAGGACGTCCGGAGTCGCGGGGTGCCCGACCCGCCAGGCCGTGTCGAAGAAACCGCTGTGCTGGCGGGCGAGCCCCTCCACCAGGGCGCGCAGCTCCTCGGAGTTGCCCTCGGCGGCGAGCTGGGCGGCGACGGTGTCGATGGTCAGCCAGAAGACCATCTCCTGCGGCGGGGCCGGCACGTCCCGGGCGCCGTGCTCGGTGAGCCACACCCGGGCCAGGCCGCCCAGTTCGGCGTCGTCGAGGACCTCCCGCAGCGCGGGCTCGGCCTCCGCACCGACGAGGGAGAGCGCCTGCTGGCAGCGGAGCCTGCGCAGCGGCGCGCCGGGGTCGGACCCGCGGGCCGCCGCCAGCAGTTCGCGGGCGGCGTCGAGGGCGCTCCGTCCGGCCAGCCACAGCTGGGTCTCGGCGTGGGCGGCACCCGGCGGGTAGGGGGCGGTGCCGTCGAGCAGCGCGTCGGCGCCCTTGTCGGCGAGGTCGCCGACGGCGGGGGCCTCGAAGCCGGCGTCCAGGAGCCGGGCGCGCAGCCCGTACAGTCCGAGCGGGGTGAGCCGCACCATGCCGTAGCGCGTGACGTCGGCCTCGTCGAGGGGCGCGGCGGGCTCCTCGTCGGCGTCGGCCATGAGCGCCTCGTCGACCGGCTGGTACGCGACGAGACCGATGGGCTCGAGCAGCCGGAACTGGTCGTCCAGGCGCATCATCGCGTCCGAGACCTGCTCCAGCACCTCGTTGCTGGGCTCGCCCATGTCGCTGGGCACGATGACCGAGGCGGCCAGCGCGGGCAGCGGCACCGGGGCGTCGCCGGGGCCGTCCTCGCCGACGGTGAGCAGGTAGAGGTTGCCGAGCACGCCGTCGAGGAACTCGGACTCGGCGTCGGGGTCCCAGTCGAAGGAGGAGAGGTCGACCTCGCCGCCCTCGGCCATCGCGTCGACGAGGTCGTCGAGGTCGGGGACGCTCGCGTCGGCGAGCACGGCCTCCAAGGCGGTGAGCCAGACTCCGAGCACGTCCTGGGGCGAGCCGGAGAGCAGGGCGAGGTTCTCGCCCGGGGCCACGGTGCCCGTCTCCTCGTCGGTGATCTCGACGAGCCCGGTGTCCACGGCGACGCGCCAGGCCTCGCTCGCGTGGGCGGCGGCGTCGTCCCCGCTCAGGCCGAGCTGCCCGGCCGCCGCGGGCAGCTGCTCCTCGACCAGTCCGCCGCCCGCGTCGACGCGGGTGTCGGGGCCGGCCCAGCGGGCGAGTCGCGCGGCCCGGGCGAGCACCGGCGCGGACAGCGCTTCGCGGGCCAGCTCCGCTTCGGGGCGCAGCCGTGCGGGCGGCAGGGTGGACCTGTCTGACATGGGAAGTTTCTCCTCGCGCGCCTCTTGACCGCCGTACGACTGCTCAGCCTAGACGGGTTTCCACCCATGCCGCCCGGTTCATCTCCCCGTCGGGTGGAGTACATGGCCGAAACCTTGACAACCGGCGTGGCCAGGCAGGAGATTGACGCGCGTAGAAAGCGGGGGGCGGGCCGGGGGGCACGTGTTCACTCAGGTCCCAGGTGCCCCATGTGCGGCCTGCTGCCCCTCGTGTCCCACCCTCGCCCCGGCGCCACGTCACATCCCCGGAGGGATCCGTTGGCCAGCAAGTCCTCCGCGCGCCTCGCCGCGCTCACCGTCGCCGCCGTCTGCTCGGCGGCGTCCACCGTCGCCCTCACCGTGCCCGCGCACGCCGGTCCGGCGGCGGCCGGTTCCGTGCGCGTCCACGACATCCAGGGCAGCACCAGGCTGTCCCCGTACGCAGGCCTGCAGGTCACGGACGTGGCCGGAATCGTCACCGGCGTCCGCGGCTACGGCTCGTCCAAGGGCTTGTGGATGCAGGACCCGCGGCCGGACGCCGACCCGGCCACCAGTGAGGGCGTCTTCGTCTTCACGAGCAAGGCCCCCGAGGTCGCCGTCGGTGACGCGGTCACCGTCTCCGGCACGGTCTCGGAGTACGTCCCCGGCGGCACGTCCTCGGGGAACCAGTCGCTGACCGAGATCACCCGCCCGACGGTCACCGTCGTCTCGAGCGGCAACGCCGTCCCGGCCGCGACCAGCGTCTCCGCCCGCTCCGTCCCGCGCGCGTACGCCCCGCAGGGCGACGAGGCCGCGAACGGGTCGGTCAACGGCCTGGCGCTGCGCCCCGCCCGCTACGCCCTGGACTACTACGAGTCCCTGGAGGGCATGAACGTCCGGGTCTCCGACGCCCGCGTGGTCGGCGCCTCCGACCCGTACACCGAGCTGTGGGTCACGGTGAAGCCCGGGGAGAACGCCAACCGCCGCGGCGGCACGGTGTACGGCTCCTACGACGACGAGAACACCGGCCGGCTGCAGATCCAGTCGCTGGGCAAGCCGGCCGACTTCCCCGCCGCCGACGTGGGCGACACGCTGGCGGGCACCACCTCCGGGCCGCTGGACTACAACCAGTTCGGCGGTTACACGCTGGTCGCGGGCGAGATCGGCGCCCTGGAGAAGGGCGGCACGCAGCGCGAGTCGACGCGCCGGCAGAGCGGACGCGAGCTGGCGGTGGCGACGTACAACGTCGAGAACCTCGACCCGTCGGACGGCACGTTCGCCGCTCACGCCGACGCGATCGTGCACCACCTCAAGTCGCCCGACATCGTGTCGCTGGAGGAGATCCAGGACAACAACGGCGCCACGGACGACGGCACCGTCGCCGCCGACGCGACGGTGGGCAAGCTGATCGACGCGATCGTCGCGGCCGGCGGCCCGCGCTACGACTGGCGGGGCATCGACCCGGTGGACAAGGCGGACGGCGGTGAACCCGGCGGCAACATCCGCCAGGCGTTCCTGTTCAACCCCGAGCGGGTCTCGTTCACCGACCGCGCGGGCGGCGACGCGACCACCGCGACGGGGGTGCGCAAGGTGCGCGGCAAGGCGGAGCTGACGCTCTCCCCCGGCCGGGTCGACCCGGCGAACGCGGCCTGGGAGAACAGCCGCAAGCCGCTGGCCGGCGAGTTCGTCTTCCGCGGCCGGACGGTCGTCGTGATCGCCAACCACTTCAACTCCAAGGGCGGCGACCAGGGTCTGACGGCGCAGTACCAGCCGCCGTCGCGCAGCTCGGAGACCCAGCGCCACGCCCAGGCGACGGTGGTGAACACCTTCGTCAAGGAGATCCTGGCCGCCCAGAAGAACGCGGACGTGGTCGCCCTCGGCGACATCAACGACTTCGAGTTCTCGGGGACCGCCCGCCTCCTGGAGGACGGCGGCGCCCTGTGGTCGGCGGTGAAGTCGCTGCCGCGCAGCGAGCGTTACTCGTACGTGTACCAGGGCAACAGCCAGGTTCTGGACCAGATCCTGGTCAGCCCGTCGGTCCGCCGCGACGGCCGCCTGTCGTACGACAGCGTGCACGTCAACGCGGAGTTCCACGACCAGATCAGCGACCACGACCCGCAGGTGCTGCGGTTCCGTCCCTGACGGGCCGGCGCCGGGGGCGGGTTCAGCGGGGCACGAGGCCGAGCGCGTGGTCGTATCGGCCGACCGTGCTGCTCTTCAGGCCCGGCCAGTTCCGCACCCGCTCCCACCGCGCGGATCCCGATCCGACGCCCTCGCCCGGGGCGGCCAGGGCGTCGACGTGGGCCTGGGCGCTATCCCACTCGGCGTAGTTGAGGACGCGGGTGCCGTCGGTGCTGAGGTGGAAGTGGGCGGAGAGGCCGCCGGGGTGCGGCACCGGGTCGCCCTCCAGGGCCTCGAGGACGGCGTCCACCCAGGCGCGCTGCCGGTCGGGGTCGGGTCCCTCGAACGCGACGTCGACGATCACGACGCAGCCGGGGACGACGGCCGCGGACCGGTCCTCGCGGGTCACGCTGCGGTAGCGCCGGTACCTCCGCAGTTCGAGCCGCTCGATGCCCGGCACGGCGGTGTCGATCTCGTCGACGCGCTCCTGGCGCAGCGTCTTCACGAAGGCCTCGTACGCCTGCTCGCTCGCCCACTGGGAGTGGTGCAGCAGCGTGGTGCCGTCATGGCCGGTGTAGACGTGGTAGCCGCGCAGGTCCTCGGCGGGCCAGGGGCGGTTCTCCCAGGCGCGGGCGACGGCCTCGACGGTCTGCCGCTGCCGTTCGGGGGTGCCCACCCGCCAGGTGCTGAAGAACGGCGCCAGGGCGTCGGTGCGGTCGAGCCGGGGGTGGGCGTCGGTGCGGCGGGTCATGCCGGCCTCCGGTGGTCGGTGATTGTGGGGCGCACGGTGCGTGCGAGCACCACCCTCCGACCTCGACCAAGGTTGAGGTCAAGCCCTTCCGCTACGGCGGGAACGGGTGGGGTGTCAGCAGTGCCCGTGATGGCGGCGCCGCACCAGGCTCGCCCCGAGCACCACGCCCGCCACCGCCCCGGCCACCAGCACGGCGCGCGGATGCCCGAGCCCCGCGCGCACCGCGCCCCCGGCCCGTCCGGACGACGTGTGCCGCCGCCCTCCGCCCCGTCCCGGGACCTTGTCCTGAGCGGCGTGGCCGGCCCGGCCGGCCTTGTCCTGTACGGCGTGCCCGGCGTGCGCCGCCGAGCTGCGCAGCTGTACGGTCATGGCGCCGGCCTTGTCCCTCAGGTCGGCGGCCCGGGCCTTGGCGCGGCCCTTCACGTCGGCCTTGCCCGCCAGCTCCTCGACGGTGTCTCCGAGTTCTCCGCGGGTCCGTTCGATCTGCTGCCGCAGCTCGTCGGGGCCCTTGGCCCCGCCGACCGGCTGCGCCGTGGAGCCGCTCCTCGTGCCGTCCCGGCCCGTCGCGTCGGTCATCGATGTGCCCTTTCCCTGATCTGGTCCACGTCGGCCTTGACGCTGTCGAGGGTCTCCTCGGGCTTGGGCGGCACGGCCCGGCGGAGCTGGGAGCGACCGGCCATGGCCAGGACGCCGGCGATCACGAAGAGCACCGCCGTCACGATGAGCGCCGCGGCCCAGACGGGCAGCACCAGCGAGAGCGCGGCGGTGGCCGTGCCGGCCAGGGCGAACAGGCCCACGTAGGCGATGGCGCCCGCGGCACCGAGCATTCCGCCGCCGCGCCCGGCCCGCTTGCCCTTCTCGGCCAGTTCCATCTTGGCCAGGGCCACTTCCTGGCGCACCAGCCGCGAGAGCTGCTCGGTGGCCTGTCCGACGAGTTCGCCCACGGAGTGCTGCTCGTCGCGCACCGGCCTCGTGTGCATGGTTCCGGTCACGGTGTTCCCGCCTCCTCTCGGTTCGGAGCACCCCGGGTACCCCGGCCCGAGCGGCACTACCCCTGCCCGCACGCACGCACGTAGCTGAAGAGTCTCTTACAACTACCTCGTAGAAGAATTAAGTGGAGCTACACTGTCGAGCCGCCGACACTACTCGCATGACGACAGACGCCCCTCGCCCCGCGCCCTTCGGCCGCGCCCTGTGCGCGATGGTCACGCCCTTCACCGAGTCGGGCGCGCTCGATCTCGACGGCGCCCGGCGCCTCGCCGCCCGGCTGGTCGCCCGGGGCTGCGACGGGCTCGTTCTGTCCGGCACCACGGGTGAGTCCCCGACCACCTCGGACGCCGAGAAGGCGGCACTGGTGGCGGCGGTCCGGGAGGCCGTCGGGGACCGTGCGGCCCTGGTCGCCGGGGTGGGCTCGGCGGACACCCGGCACACCGTGGAGTCGGCCCTGGCCGCCGAGAAGGCCGGCGCGGACGGCCTGCTGGTGGTCGCGCCGTACTACAGCAGACCCCCGCAGGACGCCCTGGTGTGGCACTTCCGCGAGGTCGCCGACGCGAGCGGTCTGCCCGTGATGCTGTACGACATCCCCGGGCGCACCGGCATCCGCATCGAACCCGACACCCTCGTCCGGCTCGCCGAGCACCCGCGGATCGTCGCCGTCAAGGACTGCTCCTACGACCTCCTCGGCACCCAGCAGGTGCTCTCCCGCACCGGACTGGCGTACTACGCGGGCTGCGACGAGCAGGTCCTCGCCCTGTACGCGATCGGCGCGGCGGGATACGTGAGCACGGTCGCGAACGTCGTACCGGAGCTGTTCCGGGCCGTGCTCGACGCCTTCGACGCGGGTGACACCGGACGGGCGGCCCTGCTGCAGCGACGGGCCCTCCCGCTCGTCGAGTCGATGATGGCGGCGGGCCTGCCCGGCACGGTCACCGCCAAGGCACTCCTCGGCGCGCTGGGTCTGCCGGCGGGCCCGGTCCGCGCGCCCCTGCGGCCCGCGGACCCGGCCGCCACGGCCGGTCTTCTGGCGGCCTACGGGCAACTGACCGCGGACACCGGCGGGTTCCGGGCGCAGCGCCGCACGTGAGGGGCGGTCATCGGTACGGGCGGGTCACGGTGCGGGCGATGAGCAGACGAACCAGACGGCGCTACGTGGCCGGGGCGTCCCGGGCGGGTACCGGATCCGGGACGGCAAGGGCCGCCGCCGGTGGGGCGACCTCTACGAACCCTGCCCCGACGGCCTCCTGACCGAGCTGAACGGACCGGCCGGCCCGGCCCGCGTCACCGCGCTGCTCGAGCGCTGCCGCGCCCTGAAACGGTGAGCGCCGCCGTAGGGTGGACCGGGCAGACGGGCGAGGCGGACGGCGACGGGAGGCGGCCGAGGTGCCGGAGAAGACACCGACCGGGCCGGAGGTGGCCGAGGTGATGGCCGAGCTGGCCGCACTCGACGACCCGAAGGTCCGGGCCGTGAACGAGAAGCACGGCGACGACCACGGCGTGAACCTCACGAAGCTGCGCGCCCTCGCCAAGCGCCTGCGCACACAGCCGGAACTCGCGCGCCGCCTCTGGGCGACGGGCGACTCCGCCGCACGGCTGCTGGGCCTCCTGATCTGCCGCCCGAAGTCCTTCGAGCGCGACGAGCTGGACACCATGCTGCGCGAGGCCCGCACCCCCAAGGTGCACGACTGGCTCGTGAACTACGTGGTGAAGAAGAGCCCGCACGCCGAGGAGCTGCGCGTGTCCTGGACCGCCGACCCGGGCCCGGTGGTCGCGAGCGCCGGCTGGGCCCTGACCGCCGAACGCGTGACGAAGCGGCCCGCCGGCCTCGACCTGCCGGCTCTGCTGGACACGGTGGAGTCGGAGATGAAGGACGCCCCGGACCGTCTGCAGTGGGCGATGAACCACTGCCTGGCCCGGATCGGCATCGACCACCCCGAACACCGCCCCCGCGCCCTGGCGATCGGCGAGCGCCTCGGCGTCCTGAAGGACTACCCCACTCCCCCGGGCTGCACCTCCCCGTACGCCCCGGTCTGGATCACGGAGATCGTGCGCCGCCAGAAGGAGCAGTCCGCCCCCGCCGACAGCTGAGCGCCCTCCCCGCCCGACGGACGGAAAGGGCGCTCGGCGAGGACGGGGGCCTCAGTTGTGGCTGTGCAGCACGTCGTTCAGGCCGCCCCACACCGCGTTGTTCGGCCGGGCCTCGACCGCGCCGGTGACCGAGTTGCGGCGGAAGAGGATGTGGGAGGCGCCGGAGAGTTCGCGGGCCTTGACGATCTGGCCGTCGGGCATCGTGACGCGGGTGCCGGCGGTGACGTAGAGGCCGGCCTCCACCACGCACTCGTCGCCCAGCGCGATGCCCACACCCGCCTCGGCGCCGACCAGGCAGCGCTCGCCGATGACGATGCGGACGTTGCCGCCGCCGGAGAGGGTGCCCATGGTGGAGGCGCCGCCGCCGATGTCGGAGCCGTCGCCGACGACGACGCCCGCGGAGATGCGGCCCTCGACCATCGAGGTGCCGAGCGTGCCGGCGTTGAAGTTGACGAAGCCCTCGTGCATGACGGTGGTGCCCTCGGCGAGGTGCGCGCCGAGCCGGACGCGGTCGGCGTCGGCGATCCGCACGCCCTTGGGGGCGACGTAGTCGGTCATGCGGGGGAACTTGTCGATCGAGGTGACCTGGAGGTGCAGGCCCTCGGCACGGGCGTTGAGGCGGACCTTCTCGATGTCGTCCACGGCGACCGGGCCGAGCGAGGTCCAGGCGACGTTGGCGAGGTGGGCGAAGATGCCGTCCAGGCTCTGGCCGTGCGGCTTGACCAGGCGGTGGGAGAGCAGGTGCAGGCGCAGGTAGACGTCGTGCGTGTCGACCGGCTTGTCGTCCAGCGAGGAGATGACCGTGCGGACCGCGACCACCTCGACGCCCCGGCGGGCGTCCGGACCGACCGCGGCGGTGGCGCCGCCGCCCAGGAGTTCGGCGGCCTGTTCGGCGGTGAGGCGCTCGGTGCCGGAGGGACCGGGCTCGTCGGACAGCGCGGGGGCCGGGAACCAGGTGTCGAGGACGGTGCCGTCGGCGGCGATCGTGGCGAGGCCGGCGGCCACGGCGCCGGTGGTGCGGGGAGCAGTCGTGTCGGTCATGAGGGCAACCTAACCGGCCGTCGCCGGTGGAAGCGAGCCGGGACCGCGGCCGTCTCGGGTGGCGGGCGCGGGGACCAGGCGCGCCAGCACCTCCCGCGCGTACTCCTCGTCGTACGGCGTGTCCGTGAGGAGGACCTGGAGGCAGATGCCGTCCAGTACGGCGACCAGGGCGCGGGCCGTGGTGGGGTCGGTGCGCGCGGCGAGCAGGGCTCCCACGCCCTCGGCCCACTCCGCGGCGACCGGGCGCAGGGCGGGGCGGCGCAGGGCGGCGAGGTACAGCTCGTACTCCAGCTCCACGCCGGTGCGGTCGCCGCCGAGCCACTCGCCGAGGACGCGGGCCAGTTCCGCGGGCAGGTCGGCCTCGGGGTCCGACAGGGCGGGGTGGGCGGCGACGACCTCGGCGAAGCCCTCGTTGGCCTGGCGCAGGGCGGCGACCAGGAGGTCGTCGAGGGTCGCGAAGTGGTACGTGGTGGAACCGAGCGGCACATCCGCCTCGGCGGCCGCGGTGCGGTGGCTGAGCCCGGCGATGCCCTTCTGCCCGACGACCCGGATCGCGGCGTCGATGATGCGCTGCCGGCGCCCGGGATCGTGACGGCGGGGCATCAGTGGGCACCGCCCAGGTTGAGGACGACGACACCGACGATGATCAGCGCGATCCCGGCGGCCTTGGTGAGACTCATCCCCTCGCCCATGAAGGCGACCCCGATGGTGGCGATGGCGGCCGTGCCCACCCCGGCCCAGATGGCGTACGCCGTGCCGACGGCGAGGAGCTTCAGGGTCTGGGCGAGCAGCGCGAAGGACAGGACGTACGCGAGCGCCGTCAGCAGGGAGGGACCCAGCCTGCTGAAGCCCTCGCTGTACTTCATGGCGGTGGTGCCGGCGACCTCGGCGGCGATGGCCCCGGCCAGGAGCAGGTATCCCATGTGTACGAGCGTACATAACGAGGGCGGGGCGGACACGGAGAACGGCGGCACCCGAGGGTGCCGCCGTTCTCCGCGACAGTGCTGCCGGTGTGGCTCAGACGTTGCTGCCGGTGTGGCTCAGACGTTGAACCCGAGCGCGCGCAGCTGCTCGCGGCCGTCGTCCGTGATCTTGTCGGGGCCCCACGGCGGCATCCAGACCCAGTTGATGCGCAGCTCGCTGACGAGGCCGTCCGTGGCGGACTTGGCCTGGTCCTCGATCACGTCGGTCAGCGGACACGCCGCCGACGTCAGGGTCATGTCGACGGTGGCGATGTTCGCGTCGTCGACGTGGATGCCGTAGATCAGGCCGAGGTTGACGACGTCGATGCCCAGCTCGGGGTCCACGACGTCCATCAGGGCCTCGCGGAGTTCCTCCTCCGAGGCCGGCTTCATCTCGAGGGTCTCGCTCATGCCGTCGTCTCCTTCTCGGCGTCGGCGCCTTCCAGCGCCTGTGCCGTCGCGTCCTTCCAGGCCATCCAGCTCAGCAGGGCGCACTTGACCCGGGCCGGGTACTTCGAGACCCCGGCGAACGCGACCGCGTCCTCCAGGACCTCCTCCATGGCGTCGTCGGGCTCGACCTTGCCCTTGGACTGCATCAGCTCCAGGAACGTCTCCTGGATCTGCCGCGCCCGGGCCAGGTCCTTGCCGACCAGCAGGTCGTTCAGCACGGAGGCGCTCGCCTGGCTGATAGAGCAGCCCTGGCCCTCGTAGCTGACGTCGCTGATCGTCGTGCCGTCGTACTTCACGCGGAGCGTGATCTCGTCACCGCAAGTGGGGTTGACGTGGTGGACCTCGGCGTCGCCATCCCGCAAGCCCCGCCCGTGCGGGTTCTTGTAGTGGTCCAGGATGACTTCCTGGTACATGGAGTCCAGCTTCATGCTCTTCGCTCGTCCCGTCAGCCGAAGAAGTTCCGTACGTGCTCCAGGCCGTCGACCAGCGCGTCGATCTCGGCCGGCGTGGAGTACAGATAGAACGACGCTCGCGTGGTCGCAGGAATTCCGTAGCGCAGGCAGACGGGACGGGCGCAGTGGTGGCCGACCCGGACCGCGATGCCCTGCTCGTCGAGGACCTGGCCCACGTCGTGCGGGTGGATGTCGCCCAGCGTGAAGGAGATCGCCGCGCCGCGCTCCTCGGCCGTGGTGGGGCCGATGATGCGCAGGTCGGGGACCTCCAGCAGGCGCTTGACGGCGTACTCGGTCAGCGCGTGCTCGTGGGCGAGGATCTTGTCCATGCCGATCGAGCCGAGGTAGTCGATCGCCGCGCCGAGACCGACCGCCTGGGCGACCGGGGGCGTGCCCGCCTCGAACTTGTGCGGGGCCGGGGCGTAGGTGGAGGAGTGCATCGAGACGGTCTCGATCATCTCGCCGCCGCCCAGGAACGGCGGGAGGTCCTCCAGCAGTTCCTGGCGGCCCCACAGGACGCCGATGCCGGTCGGACCGCACATCTTGTGGCCGGTGAAGGCCACGAAGTCGGCCTGGAGGGCCTGCACGTCCAGCGGCATGTGCGGCGCGGCCTGGGAGGCGTCGACGCACACGAGCGCACCGACCTCCTGGGCGCGGCGCACGATCGCCTCGACCGGGTTCTGGGTGCCCAGGATGTTGGAGACCAGCACGAAGGAGACGATCTTCGTCTTCTCGGTGATGACCTCGTCGATGTTGGACAGGTCCAGACGGCCGTCGTCGGTGAGACCGAACCAGCGGAGCTTCGCGCCGGTGCGCTGCGCGAGCAGCTGCCACGGCACGATGTTGGAGTGGTGCTCCATCTCCGTGATGACGATCTCGGTCTCGTGGTCCACGCGGTAGGGGTCGTCGGCCCAGCCCAGCATGTTCGCGACCAGGTTGAGGGACTCCGAGGCGTTCTTGGTGAAGATCACCTCGTCGCGGGAGGGCGCGTTGATGAACTCCGCGACCTTGTCACGCGCGCCCTCGTACAGCGCCGTGGCCTCCTCGGCGAGGACGTGCACGCCACGGTGGACGTTGGCGTTGTAGCGCTCGTAGTACTCGCTGAGCGCGTCCAGCACCTGTCGCGGCTTCTGGCTGGTCGCCGCGTTGTCCAGGTACACGAGCTTGCGCCCGTCGTGGACCTGGCGGTCCAGGATGGGAAAGTCCTTGCGGATCGCCTCGGTGTCGAGGAGGCCCGGCAGCTGTGTCACTCGGATGCGCCGCCCTTCGTGTATGCCTCGTAGCCCTCGGCCTCCAGCTTGTCGGCCAGCTCGGCGCCACCGGACTCGGCGATGCGGCCGTCCGCGAAGACGTGGACGTGGTCGGGCTTGATGTAGCGCAGGATGCGCGTGTAGTGCGTGATCAGCAGGGTGCCGACCTCACCGGTCTCGCGGACCCGGTTGACACCCTCGGAGACGATGCGCAGGGCGTCGACGTCCAGGCCGGAGTCGGTCTCGTCGAGGATCGCGATCTTCGGCTTGAGCAGCTCCAGCTGGAGGATCTCGTGGCGCTTCTTCTCACCGCCGGAGAAGCCCTCGTTGACGTTGCGCTCGGCGAAGGAGGAGTCCATGTTGAGGCGCGCCATGGCCTCCTTGACCTCCTTGACCCAGTGCCGCAGCTTCGGGGCCTCGCCGCGGACGGCGGTGGCGGAGGTGCGCAGGAAGTTGGAGACCGAGACGCCGGGGACCTCGACCGGGTACTGCATGGCGAGGAAGAGGCCGGCGCGGGCGCGCTCGTCGACGGACATCTCCAGGACGTCCTCGCCGTCGAGGGTGACGGTGCCGCCGGTGATCGTGTACTTGGGGTGACCCGCGAGCGAGTAGGCGAGGGTCGACTTGCCGGAGCCGTTGGGGCCCATGATGGCGTGCGTCTCGCCCTGCTTCACGGTGAGGTCGACGCCCTTGAGGATCTCCTTCGTGGCGTTGTCGGCCTCGACGGTGACGTGCAGGTCTCGGATTTCAAGCGTTGCCATGGGTGCCTCAGGACTCCTGGGTGAGGGAGACGAGCACGTCGTCCCCTTCGATCTTTACGGGGTATACGGGGACGGGGCGCGTCGCCGGAAGACTGTCGGGCTTGCCGGAGCGGAGGTCGAAGCGCGAGCCGTGCAGCCAGCACTCGATGTGGCAGTCGTCGACCTCGCCCTCGGCCAGGGAGACGTTCGCGTGCGAGCAGATGTCGTGGATCGCGAAGACCTCGCCCTCGGTCCGCACGACGGAGATCGGCGTGCCGTCGAGTTCCACCCGCTTCGGGGTGTCCTCCTCCAGCTCGTCCGCTCCACAGACGCGTACGAAGGTCATGCGACGGACGCCTCCAGCTCCTCGGCGATCTTGGCGAGGAGCCGCTCCTCGATGTCCGCGACGCCGATCTGCTGGACCAGCTCGGCGAAGAAGCCGTGGACCACCAGGCGGCGGGCGTCCAGCTCGGGGATGCCGCGCGCCATCAGGTAGAAGAGCTGCTCGTCGTCGAAGCGGCCGGTGGCGGAGGCGTGGCCGGCGCCGACGATCTCACCGGTCTCGATCTCCAGGTTCGGCACCGAGTCGACCCGCGCGCCGTCCGTGAGGACGAGGTTGCGGTTCATCTCGTAGGTGTCGGTGCCCTCGGCGGCGGCCTCGATGAGCACGTCGCCGATCCAGACCGCGTGCGCGTCGTCGCCCTGGAGCGCGCCCTTGTAGACGACGTTCGACTTGCAGTGCGGGACGTTGTGGTCGACCAGGAGGCGGTGCTCCTGGTGCTGGCCCCGGTCGGTGAAGTACAGACCGAACAGCTCGGCCTCGCCGCCGGGGCCGGCGTAGGCCACGCGCGGGTGCAGCCGGACCAGGTCGCCGCCGAAGGTGACGACGAAGGACTTGAAGGTCGCGTCCCGGCCGACCAGCGCGTTGTGCTGGCCGACGTGCACGGCCTTGTCGTCCCAGTCCTGGACGGAGACGACGGTCAGCTTGGCGCCGTCGCCCAGGACGTAGTCGACGTTGGCGGCGAGCACGGCGTCACCGGTGTGGTCGATGACGACCACGGCCTCGGCGAAGGCGCCCAGCTCCACGACCTGGTGGGCGTAGGCGGTGCCGCCCTCGCCGTGCACGGCGATGCGGATCGGCTCGGTGAGGACCGTCTCCTTGGGGACGGTGATCACGCCGGCCTTCTCGAACGCCGAGTAGGCCTGGGCGGCGACCCGGTCCACGGGGGTGCCGGCCCTGCCGATGCGCGCGTCGTCGCGGCCGACGGTCTCGACGACGACACCCTCGGGCGCGTCGATGTCGACCTTCACGCCGTCACCGGTGGCGACGGCGGTGCCGTCGTGCAGCCCGCGCAGCCGCTCCAGCGGGGTGAACCGCCACTCCTCCTCGCGGCCGTGGGGGACCGGGAAGTCCGCCACGTCGAAGGACGCGGGCGCGCTCATGCGCGTGGCGACGGTCGACTCGGCGGCCACCGCGATCTGGCCCGCGGTGGTGGACCCCACGGGGATGTTCTGAGCCTCAGCCATGGCTGTCGGTCTGCTCTCTTCCTACGTTCCTGGATCTGGTGACTGCGGTGGGGGCGGGGGTCAGCCGACCGCGCCCTCCATCTGCAGCTCGATCAGCCGGTTGAGCTCGAGGGCGTACTCCATGGGAAGCTCCTTGGCGATCGGCTCGACGAAGCCGCGCACGATCATGGCCATCGCCTCGAACTCGCTCAGACCGCGGCTCATCAGGTAGAAGAGCTGGTCCTCGGAGACCTTGGAGACGGTCGCCTCGTGCCCCATGGACACGTCGTCCTCGCGGACGTCCACGTAGGGGTACGTGTCGGAGCGGGAGATGGTGTCGACCAGCAGCGCGTCGCACAGCACGTTCGACTTGGAGCCGTGGGCGCCCTCACCGATCTCGACGAGACCGCGGTAGGAGGTGCGGCCGCCGCCGCGCGCCACGGACTTCGAGACGATGTTGGAGGAGGTGTTCGGCGCCATGTGGACCATCTTGGAGCCGGCGTCCTGGTGCTGGCCCTCGCCCGCGAAGGCGATGGACAGGGTCTCGCCCTTGGCGTGCTCGCCCATCAGGTAGACGGCCGGGTACTTCATCGTCACCTTGGAGCCGATGTTGCCGTCGATCCACTCCATGGTCGCGCCCTCGTACGCCACGGCGCGCTTGGTGACCAGGTTGTAGACGTTGTTCGACCAGTTCTGGATGGTCGTGTAGCGGCAGCGGGCGTTCTTCTTGACGATGATCTCGACGACCGCGGAGTGCAGCGAGTCCGACTTGTAGATCGGCGCGGTGCAGCCCTCGACGTAGTGCACGTAGGCACCCTCGTCGACGATGATCAGGGTCCGCTCGAACTGGCCCATGTTCTCCGTGTTGATACGGAAGTAGGCCTGGAGCGGGATCTCGACGTGCACGCCCTTCGGCACGTAGATGAAGGAGCCGCCGGACCACACGGCGCTGTTCAGCGAGGCGAACTTGTTGTCACCGACGGGGATGACGGTGCCGAAGTACTCCTTGAAGAGCTCCGGGTGCTCCTTGAGGGCGGTGTCGGTGTCCAGGAAGATGACGCCCTGCTCCTCCAGGTCCTCGCGGATCTGGTGGTAGACGACCTCGGACTCGTACTGGGCCGCGACACCGGCGACGAGGCGCTGCTTCTCCGCCTCGGGGATGCCGAGCTTGTCGTACGTGTTCTTGATGTCCTCGGGCAGGTCCTCCCAGGACTCCGCCTGCTTCTCCGTGGAGCGCACGAAGTACTTGATGTTGTCGAAGTCGATGCCCGACAGGTCCGAGCCCCAGTTCGGCATGGGCTTCTTCTCGAAGAGGCGCAGACCCTTGAGGCGGAGCTTGGTCATCCACTCCGGCTCGTTCTTCTTCGCGGAGATGTCGCGGACGACGTCCTCGTTGATGCCGCGCTTGGCAGAGGCGCCGGCCGTGTCGGAGTCGGCCCAGCCGTATTCGTACTTGCCCAGGCCCTCGAGCTCAGGGTGAGCAGTCTCCGTGGGGAGAGTCATGCGGGGTTCCTCCCGGCCGTGCTTGCAGATGCGTGAGCGGTGTTCTCGGGCGCGCGCGCCGCGGGTGGCGCGTGCGAAGTCTTCGGAATGAACGTGGTGCAGACCCCGTCGCCGTGCGCGATGGTCGCGAGCCGCTGTACATGCGTACCGAGCAGCTCGGCGAAAAATTCCGTCTCCGCCTCGCACAGCTGCGGAAACTGCTCCGCGACGTGGGCGACCGGGCAGTGGTGCTGGCACAGCTGCTCGCCCTGCTGGGGGTGGGGTGCGCTCCGCGCGGTAGCAGCGTACCCGTCCTTGGACAGGGCCTTGGCCAGCGCTTCAGCCTGCTGCTCGGCGGGGACCGACTCGACGGCCTTGCGGTACGCGCCCGACTGGGCGGCGATCCGGGCGCGGGCGAAGGCGGCGATCGCCTGCTCCCCGCCCTCCTGCTCCGCGATCCAGCGCAGGGCGTCGGCGGCCAGCTTGTCGTACGACTGGTCGAAGGCGTCCCGGCCGCAGTCGGTGAGCGCGAAGACCTTGGCGGGCCTCCCGCGCGTGCGCGCGCCGTAGACCCGCTGCTCGCGGGCCTCGACCACGTCGTCGGCGACCAGCGCGTCGAGGTGACGCCGGACGGCGGCCTGGGTCAGGCCCAGGCGTCCGGCGAGCTCGGCGACGGTCGACGGCCCGTGGTCCAGGATGGAGCGCGCGACACGGTTGCGGGTGGACCGCTCACCGGTCGCGAGTTCCTCCTGCGGAGCCTCGCCAACGTTTTTCACAACGCCATTGTTGCGTAATTCGACGGGGGCGGGCAACCCGCGTTCGGATCTTCGAACGGTGCCCTGTGTCACTTAGGCATACCTAAGCTGACCTGCGGAAACGATCTTTGATCGATCGGCGCCGGGCCGGAAGGCTGGCGTCCAGGACCGGCTTCGGGAACACTCCCCCGCATGCCCACACCCCCTCCGACCGGCCCACTCGTCACCCGCGGCACGCTCGCCGCCGGGCTGCGCGAACTGGGCGTGCGGACCGGCGAGACCCTGCTCGTGCACTCCTCCCTCAGTTCGCTCGGCTGGGTCTGCGGAGGCCCCGTCGCGGTCGTCCAGGCGCTCCTGGACGTCCTCGGTCCGAGCGGCACCCTGGTCGTCCCGACCCAGACCGGCGACCTCTCGGACCCGGCGCTGTGGACCAGCCCGCCGGTCCCCGAGGAGTGGTGGGACACCGTGCGCGCGGCGACGCCCGCGTACGACCCGCTGATCACGCCCTCGCGGGGCGTCGGGGTGGTCCCGGAGACGGTGCGCACCTGGCCCGGCGCCCGGCGCAGCGCCCACCCGCAGACCTCCTTCGCGGCCCTCGGCGCCCGTGCCGCCGAGGTGGTCGCCGACCACGCGGGGGACTGCCGGCTCGGCGAACGCAGCCCCCTGGCCACCCTGGAACGGCTGGACGCCCGGGTCCTGCTGCTCGGGGCGGGCTACCACGCGTGCACCGCCTTCCACCTCGCCGAGTACCGCATCCCCTCGCCGCTGGTGGAGGTGGGGCGCCCGGGGCCGGTGGGCTGGGAGCGGGTGACCGAGGTGTCGATCACCTCGGAGCGGTTCGACGAACTGGGCCACGACTTCGAGCGGGACCGGCCCGTGGCACGCGGCCGGGTCGGCGCGGCCGACGTACGGCTGTTCCCACTGCCCGACGCGGTCGCCTACGCCGAGCGGTGGCTGCCGCTGCACCGCCCCCGCGAGTGAGCCCCGTCCCCGGTGCGAGGTGGTTTTCCACACCCCCGCGCCCGGCCGGTCGTCCGCCTACCTAGACTCGTGACCCATGCGAAGTGAGCCCGTGGTCCAGGTCCAGGCCCTGGTGAAGCGGTACGGCACGAAGACCGCGGTCGACGGCCTCGACCTGGTGGCCCGTCCGGGCGTCACCGCCGTGCTCGGTCCCAACGGGGCGGGCAAGACGACCACCGTCGAGACCTGCGAGGGGTACCGGAAGCCGGACTCCGGGACGGTGCGCGTCCTGGGTCTCGACCCGGTGACGCAGGGCGCCGAGCTGCGCCCGCGGATCGGCGTGATGCTCCAGTCCGGCGGCGTCTACTCCGGCGCCCGCGCCGACGAGATGCTGCGGCACGTCGCGAAGCTGCACGCCCACCCACTGGACGTCGACGCGCTGATCGAGCGGCTCGGTCTCGGCTCCTGCGGCCGCACCACGTACCGCAGGCTCTCGGGCGGGCAGCAGCAGCGGCTCGCCCTCGCCATGGCCGTGGTGGGCCGCCCGGAGCTGGTGTTCCTGGACGAGCCGACCGCCGGCCTCGACCCGCAGGCCCGCCGCGCCACCTGGGACCTCGTCCGGGACCTGCGCGGCGACGGGGTCTCGGTGATCCTCACCACGCATCACATGGACGAGGCCGAGCAGTTGTCCGACGACGTCGCCATCGTCGACGCCGGGCGGGTCGTCGCCCAGGGCTCCCCGGAGGAGCTGTGCCGCGGCGGCGCCGAGAACACCCTGCGCTTCACCGGCCGGCCGGGCCTGGACGTGGCGTCCCTGCTCAAGGCGCTGCCGACGGACTCCTCGGCCGCGGAGCTGACCCCGGGTTCCTACCGGGTGAACGGCAAGGTCGACCCGCAGCTGCTCGCCACGGTGACCTCCTGGTGCGCCCAGCACGGGGTGATGCCGGACCGCATCTCGGTGGAGCGGCACACACTGGAGGACGTCTTCCTGGAGCTGACGGGCAGGGAGTTGCGCTCATGATTTCGGTCGACACTGAGGACGGCCGCGGGTCCGGGGGCCGGCCCCCGGGAGGACACAGCCTGGAGCTGACGGGCAAGGAGCTGCGCGGGTGACCACGACCACAGGGACAGCGGGGGACACGGGGGCGCCCGGCACCGCCGGGACGTACGCGCCCAGGCCCGGCGCGGCGCCGCTAGGGCGCATGATCGCGGCGCAGGCCGTGCTCGAGACCAAGATGCTGCTGCGCAACGGCGAGCAACTGCTGCTGACGGTGATCATCCCGACGCTGCTGCTCGTCCTGTTCAGCTCCGTGGACATCATCGACACCGGGGCCGGAGAGGCGGTGGACTTCCTCGCCCCCGGCATCCTCGCGCTCGCCGTGATGTCCACGGCGTTCACGGGCCAGGCCATCGCCACCGGTTTCGAGCGCCGGTACGGGGTGCTGAAGCGGCTGGCCGCCTCTCCGCTGCCGCGCTGGGCCCTGATGACCGCCAAGACGGCGTCGGTCCTGGTCACCGAGGTGCTGCAGATCGTGCTGCTGACGGTGATCGCCTTCGCGCTCGGCTGGTCCCCGCACGGCAACCCGGGGGCCGTGCTGCTGCTCCTGGTCCTCGGCACCGCCGCCTTCTCCGGGCTCGGGCTGCTGATGGCGGGCACCCTGCGGGCGGAGGCCACGCTGGCCGCAGCCAACCTGGTCTTCCTGCTGCTCCTGGTGGGCGGCGGGGTGATCGTGCCGCTGGACAAGTTCCCGGACGGGGCTCAGAGCGTGCTGGGGCTGCTGCCGGTCTCGGCCCTGTCCGACGGGCTGCGGGACGTGCTCCAGCACGGGGCGTCGATGCCCTGGGGCGACCTGGGGATCCTCGCCGCGTGGGCGGTCGTGGGGCTCGCGGCCGCGGGGAAGTTCTTCCGCTGGGAGTAAGGACACATGCCGAACGACGACCCTCGTGAAAGCGTGCACAAGCGGGCCCCTACGATGGACGGCGTGCCAAACGTGACCCGTGCCGACGCCGCAGCCGCCGTGCGCAACCCCCTCGCCTTCATCGCCGCGCGCTGGACCCCGCACCCCGGGACGGTCCGGCGAGCGGCCCTCGCGCCTCTCGTGATGTCGGTGATCATCGTCGTCACCGGCGGCGCCGTCCGGCTCAGCGGCTCCGGGCTCGGCTGCCCGACCTGGCCCAAGTGCACCGACGACTCGCTCACCACCACGAGCGAGATGGGCTTCCACGGCGTCGTCGAGTTCGGCAACCGCATGCTGACCTACGTGCTCTGTGCCGCGGTCGGCTGGGCGATCATCGCCGCCCGCTCGCAGAAGCCCTACCGGCGCAGTCTCACCCTGCTCGGGTGGGCGCAGTTCTGGGTCGTGATGAGCAACGCGGTGCTCGGCGGCATCGTCGTGCTCGTCGGGCTCAACCCCTACACGGTCGCGGCCCACTTCGTGGCGACGACGGCGCTGCTGACGCTGGCCACCGTGATGTGGCAGCGCACCCGGGAGGGCGACGCGGCACCGCGTCCGCTGGTCGGCGCGTCCGTGCGGCAACTGGTGTGGGTGATGGTCGTCGTCTCGGCGCTGCTGATCACGGTCGGCACCGTGGTCACCGGCGCCGGCCCGCACGCGGGTGACTCCAGCGACGTGCCGCGGATGCCGGTCGACTGGGAGATGATCAGCAAGGGGCACGCCGTCCTGGCGTGGATCGTGGTGACGCTGACGTTCGCCCTGTGGTTCGTGCTGAAGGCGGTCGACGCGCCCAAGGGCCCGCTGGCCCGCACCCGGGACCTGTTCCTGGTGCTGCTCGCCCAGGGGGTCATCGGGTACGTCCAGTACTTCACCGACCTGCCCGAGGTCCTGGTCGGCCTGCACATGTTCGGCTCGTGCCTGGTGTGGATCGCGGTGCTGCGGGTGCTGCTGTCGCTGCGCGAGCGGCCCGACGAGACGGTGCCCACGCTGCCCGCTCAGGAGTACGACGCCACCAGCGTGTCGATGGCCGGCCCCAGGTAGCTCCGGGTCAGCTCGGCGCGGCGGACGATCCACTCCCCCGTGGCGCCGGGCCGCTCACTGTCCCCGTACCGCCGCTCGGCGATGTCTGCCACGACCTCGCCGGGTGCGCCCAGGACGGGCAGTTCCGCCAGGGCCTCCCGCTTGGTGATCAGGCGGCCCTCCCGCAGCGTGACGGTGGCGCGGGCGAAGGTGAGCAGGCCCAGATCGACCCAGACGTCCTGCCGCCACAGCTTCGTCCTGCGCACGTTCGGCCGCCAGAACTCCCGCTGGTCGCGGACGACGAAAGCGGCCAGTTCCCGCTCCGGTACCGGCGGCAGCAGGTATTGCGGCGCCTCACCGTGCAGGACCCGGCCGGAGCCGTGCAGCTCGCGCCGGGTGACCGGGGTGACCGGCCGCTTGAAGAGGTGCTGGTGGGCCCAGGTCAGGTGGCGCCGGTCCGCGTCGGCAAGCGTGCCCGGCGACAGGTACGTGCAGTGCAGCAGCCCGGCCAGGGGCTCCTCGCGCAGCCTGGCGTGGAGCAGCCCGAGGCGCCAGGCCGTGCGGGCCGTGGCCGGCCGGGGAAGGACCGCGATGAGGTCGAGGTCGCTGCGGCCCTCCTGGTAGTCGCCCGCGCCCAGCGAACCGTGCGCCCAGACGGCGACAGGGTCGAGGGGTTCGAGGCCGGTGAGGAAGCGGTCGAGTAACGCGTCGGTCGCCATGCGTACCAGTGTCGGCCGTTCGCTACGCCGCGTACACCGTCACTCCAGCCCGTAGACCCGCCCGGCGTTCCCCGAGGCGATCATCCCGGCCACCCGCTGCGCGTCCCCGAGCGACCACGCCCCCTCCGCCACCCAGGTGCCCAGCACCGTGCCGAGGGCCTCGCGGAACAGCCGGGCGGCGACGACGTGCAGCTCGGGCAGGCCCTGGGCGCCGCTGGAGAAGAGGATCTTGCCGAAGGGGGCCAGCTCCAGGATCTCCGCGAGGACCGTCGCCGCCCGGGCGCCGGTCCGCACGAGGGCGGCGCCCGAGTCGGCGTAGACGTGCGGGAAGACGCCGGCCAGGTGGGCGGCGTGCCGGTGGTAGGGGTAGCCGTGCAGCAGGACCAGGTCGGTGCCGAGGCCGGCGGTGGCGCGCACGAAGTCGGTGAGCAGGACCGGGTCGGTGCGGTCGATGCGCAGGCCCGGCTCGCCGAGGCCCGCGTGCAGTTGGAGCGGCAGGCCCGAGGCGACGGCGATCCACAGCAGGTGGCGCAGCAGGACCGGGTCGCTCAGCTCTCCGCCGACCTCGCGCCCGGCCAGCCAGCGGGCGGCGGCGCCGCGCACCTCGCCCGCGCCGGGCGGCTCCGGGGCGAGCGCCAGACCGTGCCGCACCCCGGCGACGGAGGTGAAGGCGACCGCGTTCGCGGCGGCGCCGTGCACGGCCTCGGCGAGGTTGGCGAGGAAGGACTCGACGGTGCCGGAGGTGTCGGCGACCTGCTCGGCGAGGAGTTCGAGGCGTACGGTCTCGTGGGCCTCGGCGTCCGCGGCTGAGGCCATCTCGGTGGGGCCGGTGAGGTCGCCGGGCAGTCCCGCGTCGACCAGGTAGGTGGTGATGCCGCTGCCGCGCAGCAGCCGCCGGTCGGCCTCCATGACGCCCAGTTCGCGACGCCGGGCCAGGTACCGGGCGGGCGGGCAGTGCGGTTCCAGGCCGAGCAGGGGCGGGCACCAGCGGCGTACGGCGAAACCGGTCTGGGTGTCGAAGAGGGTGGTGCCCGGTGCCGGCGGGCCCTCGGTGCGGGCGAGCTGGGCCTCGAACGTGCCGAGGCCCAGCTCCGTTCTCAGGACGCCGTGGCAGTACTGGTCCACCAGGGACGGCGTTTCGATCATCCGGGCTCCCCGTGCTGGGACCGTGCGCCGTGCGGCTCGGGTGCCTCGCGGCCCGTGCGCCCGGCGGCTTCCTACGGTCCTAACGGGTGAACCCGGTCTCAGGTGTTGCTCGGGCCTCCGACCTGGATGCCGGCCATGCGCGACCACTCGTAGCGGCCGGTGGTGACCTTGGCCGCGAACTCGCCGTCGAAGTTTTCGTGGACGGTGACGCCGGAGCGCTCGACGGCCTGCCGCGCGCTCTCGTGGGTGCGTGCGACCAGGTCTCCCCAGGCACCGTCCTCGCCGACCAGCACGATCCGGGCGCCGCGCTCACCGAGGTAGGCCACCTGGGCCTCGGCGCCGCCGTGGGCCTTGGCGAAGGATTCGATCCGCCCGGCCATCCGGGTCACCCGGCGCTCGGCCCACCGGTCCGCCCGGCCGCCGGCCTTCGCGCCGTCCTGCTCCGTGTCCACCTGCTGCGTGTCTGCCATGACCAGGATGCTACCGACGGGTAGATCGAACGGCGACGGGCGGGGTGCGTGGCCTTGACCACGCGCCCCGCCCGTCGGACGGCTCCACGCTGTGCGCTCAGCGCAGGAAGGGGTCCACCGCGATCGCCAGGAACAGCACCGACACGTAGGTGATGGACCAGTGGAACAGCCGCATCTCCTTGAGCTTGCCGCCCGTGACCTCCGCCTTGGCCCGGTTCTGCAGCCCGTGCGCCTCCCACAGCCACATACCGCCGGCCGCCACCGCGACCGCGGTGTAGAACCAGCCGGTGTAGCCGAGCGGCGTCAGCAGCAGCGACACGACGACCATCACCCAGCTGTAGATGACGATCTGCCGGGCGACGACCTTGTTGGACGCGATCACCGGGAGCATCGGCACGCCCACGCGCGCGTAGTCCTCCTTGACCTTCATGGACAGCGGCCAGTAGTGCGGCGGCGTCCAGAAGAACATCACCCCGAAGAGGATGATCGGCGCCCAGGACATCGAGTCGGTCACGGCCGACCAGCCGATCAGCACCGGCAGGCAGCCCGCGATGCCGCCCCAGACGATGTTCTGCGAGGTGCGGCGCTTGAGGATCATCGTGTAGACGACGACGTAGAAGAGGAGCGCGCCGAGCGAGAGCCAGGCCGACAGCCAGTTGACCGTGAGGCCGAACAGCAGCGTCGAGACGATCGCCAGGGTGATGCCGAAGGCGAGGCACTCGCGCGGACCGACCATGCCGGTCACCAGCGGGCGCTGCGAGGTCCGGTCCATCAGCGCGTCGATGTCGCGGTCGATGTACATGTTCAGCGCGTTGGCGCCGCCGGCCGACAGATAACCGCCGACGCAGGTCAGCAGCACCAGCTTCAGATCCGGAACACCCTGCTCGGCGAGGAACATCACCGGAACGGTGGTGATCAGCAGTAGCTCGATGATCCGCGGCTTGGTCAGTGCCACGAACGCCTTGACACGGGCCCCGAACGGCCGGTGACTCGGGCCCTGGCTCGTCCCGATAACCCCCGCAGGACGGGATTCAACGGCCGTCACGCACACCCCTGACAGAGACTCCCAGCGAGCCCTCCCCGCGTGAAGTGGCGGTAAAGGGCTCGCGCGTACCACGCCACTTTAGACGTTGCCCATACCTCGGTCTTCGCGGGGGTGGGCTCGTGTTGGCGAGGGCGCTCCGACGTGCGTTCGGACGGTCGATTGAGCAGTCAGATGAGCGGCTCCGTATTCACTTGCCGAATGCGGTTTCGCCCAGTCGACAGGCGGATCCACAAGAGTCCCGGCAGTCTGGTTTCCAGCGGAAAAACGCACGTACTTACGGGGGTAGGCTCGGCCATGGCCGGCCGACTCACGGACGCGCCGGCAGCCCGTGCACCCGTGCACCGGCAACCGACATGTGGAGAGGAGCCCTGACTCAGGGTGAGCACCAAGCCGACCACCACAGACCTCGAGTGGACCGAACTGGACCAGCGGGCCGTGGACACCGCCCGCGTCCTGGCCGCCGATGCCGTACAGAAGGTTGGCAACGGCCATCCGGGTACGGCGATGAGCCTGGCGCCCGCCGCCTACACCCTCTTCCAGAAGGTGATGCGGCACGACCCCGCCGACGCGAACTGGGTCGGGCGCGACCGTTTCGTGCTGTCCGCGGGCCACTCGTCCCTGACCCTCTACACCCAGCTGTACCTGGCCGGCTTCGGCCTGGAGCTGGCGGACCTCGAGTCCTTCCGCACCTGGGGCTCCAAGACCCCCGGCCATCCGGAGTACGGCCACACCACGGGCGTGGAGACCACCACCGGCCCGCTGGGCCAGGGCGTGGCCAACGCGGTGGGCATGGCGATGGCCGCCCGCTACGAGCGCGGCCTGTTCGACCCGGAGGCCGCCGAGGGCACCTCCCCGTTCGACCACTTCGTCTACTGCATCGCCGGTGACGGCTGCCTCCAGGAGGGCATCTCCTCCGAGGCGTCCTCGATGGCCGGCCACCAGAAGCTCGGCAACCTCGTGCTGCTGTGGGACGACAACCACATCTCCATCGAGGGCGACACCGAGACCGCCGTCTCCGAGGACACCTGCAAGCGCTACGAGGCCTACGGCTGGCACGTGCAGCGCGTGGCCCCGAAGCCGGACGGCGACCTGGACCCGAACGCGATCTACGACGCGATCGAGGCGGCGAAGAAGGTCACCGACCGGCCGTCCTTCATCGCCATGCGCTCGATCATCGCCTGGCCCGCCCCGAACGCGCAGAACACCGAGGCCGCGCACGGCTCGGCGCTCGGCGACGACGAGGTCGCGGCGACCAAGCGGGTCCTGGGCTTCGACCCGGAGAAGTCCTTCGAGGTCTCCGACGAGGTCATCGAGCACACCCGCAAGGCCCTGGAGAAGGGGCAGGCGGCCCGCGCGGTGTGGGACAAGTCCTTCCAGCAGTGGCGGGACAACAACCCGGAGCGCGCCGCCGAGTACGACCGCGTCGCCAAGGGCGAGCTGCCCAAGGGCTGGGAGGAGAAGATCCCGGTCTTCGAGGCGGGCAAGGGCCTCGCGACCCGTGCCGCGTCCGGCAAGGTGCTCCAGGCGCTCGGCGCC
This sequence comes from Streptomyces sp. BK208, assembly GCF_004364245.1. Lineage (GTDB taxonomy): Bacteria > Actinomycetota > Actinomycetes > Streptomycetales > Streptomycetaceae > Streptomyces. Next base: position 143,216 of record NZ_SOAV01000017.1, read on the forward strand.
GTGATCCCGGAGCTGTGGGGCGGCTCGGCCGACCTGGCCGGCTCGAACAACACGACGATCGACAAGACGTCGTCCTTCCTCCCGGCGGGCAACCCGCTGCCGGAGGCGGACCCGTACGGCCGCACCGTCCACTTCGGCATCCGCGAGCACGCGATGGCCGCGGAGATGAACGGCATCGCGCTGCACGGCAACACCCGCATCTACGGCGGAACGTTCCTGGTCTTCTCCGACTACATGCGCAACGCGGTGCGGCTGTCGGCGCTGATGCACCTGCCGGTGACGTACGTGTGGACGCACGACTCCATCGGCCTGGGCGAGGACGGCCCGACCCACCAGCCGGTCGAGCACCTGGCCTCGCTGCGCGCCATCCCGGGTCTGAACGTGGTCCGTCCGGCCGACGCCAACGAGACGGCGATCGCCTGGCGCGAGATCCTGCGCCGCTGGACGAAGGAGTTCGGCAAGGGCCAGCCGCACGGTCTGGCGCTGACCCGCCAGGGCGTGCCGACCTACGAGCCGAACGAGGACGCGGCCAAGGGCGGCTACGTGCTGTTCGAGGCGGACGGCGGCGACGCCGAGGTGGTTCTGATCGCGACCGGTTCCGAGGTGCACGTCGCCGTCGAGGCGCGCGAGCAGCTCCAGGCCGACGGCGTTCCGACCCGTGTGGTGTCCATGCCGTCGGTCGAGTGGTTCGAGCAGCAGGACCAGGGGTACCGGGACAGCGTCCTGCCCCCGTCCGTGAAGGCCCGGGTCGCGGTCGAGGCCGGGATCGGACTGACCTGGCACAAGTACGTGGGAGACGCCGGCCGCATCGTCTCCCTGGAGCACTTCGGTGCTTCGGCGGACGCCAAGGTGCTCTTCAAGGAGTTCGGCTTCACCGCCGAGAACGTGGCCTCCGCAGCCCGGGAATCGATCGCCGCAGCCCAGCGCTGACGCTTACACACGACAGTAGGAGATGCATTTTCCATGACAGACGCACTCAAGCGCCTCTCCGACGAAGGCGTCGCGATCTGGCTGGACGACCTGTCCCGCAAGCGGATCACGTCCGGCAACCTCGCCGAGCTGATCGACCAGCAGCACGTCGTGGGCGTCACCACCAACCCGTCGATCTTCCAGAAGGCGATCTCGCAGGGCGACGGCTACGACACGCAGCTGACCGACCTCGCCGCCCGCGAGGTGACGGTGGAAGAGGCGATCCGCATGATCACCACGGCGGACGTCCGTGACGCCGCCGACATCCTGCGCCCGGTGTTCGACAACACCGGCGGCAAGGACGGCCGGGTCTCCATCGAGGTCGACCCGCGTCTCGCCCACAACACCCGGGCGACGGTCGCCGAGGCCAAGCAGCTGGCGTGGCTGGTGGACCGGCCCAACACGCTGATCAAGATCCCGGCCACCGAGGCGGGTATCCCGGCGATCGCCGAGACCATCGGCCTGGGCATCAGCGTCAACGTCACGCTGATCTTCTCGCTGGAGCGCTACCGCAAGGTCATGGACGCCTTCCTGACCGGCCTGGAGAAGGCCAAGGAGCGCGGCCTGGACCTCTCGCAGATCCACTCGGTGGCGTCCTTCTTCGTCTCCCGCGTGGACACCGAGATCGACAAGCGGATCGACGCGATCGGCACCGACGAGGCCAAGGCGCAGCGCGGCAAGGCCGCCGTCGCCAACGCCCGCCTCGCCTACCAGGCGTACGAGGAGGTCTTCGGCTCCGACCGCTGGGCGGCCCTGGAGAAGGCCGGCGCCAACAAGCAGCGTCCGCTGTGGGCGTCGACCGGTGTGAAGGACAAGGCGTACAGCGACACCATGTACGTCACCGACCTGGTCGCGCCCAACACGGTGAACACCATGCCGGAGGCGACCCTGTTCGCCACCGAGGACCACGGCGAGATCACCGGCGACACCGTCTCCGGGACGTACGAGCAGGCCCGCGCGGACCTCGACGCGGTCGAGAAGCTCGGGATCTCCTACGACGAGGTGGTCCAGCTGTTGGAGAAGGAGGGCGTCGACAAGTTCGAGGACGCCTGGAACGACCTGCTGAAGTCCACGGAGGCGGAGCTCAAGCGCCTCGCTCCCTCGAAGGGCTGAGAATTGTCGAGCAGCAACCCGCTGCGTGACCCCGCAGACCGACGGCTCCCGCGTATCGCGGGGCCGTCGGGTCTGGTCATTTTCGGCGTCACCGGCGATCTGTCCCGCAAGAAGCTCATGCCCGCCGTGTACGACCTCGCCAACCGGGGTCTGCTGCCGCCGGGCTTCTCTCTCGTCGGGTTCGCCCGCCGCGACTGGGAGCACGAGGACTTCGCCCAGGTCGTGCACGACGCCGTCAAGGAGCACTCCCGCACTCCGTTCCGCGAGGAGGTCTGGCAGCAGCTCATCCAGGGGATGCGCTTCGTCCAGGGCACCTTCGACGACGACGACGCCTTCGAGCGGCTGCGCGCCACCATCGAGGAGCTGGACAAGGCACAGGGCACGGGCGGCAACTTCGCCTTCTACCTGTCGGTGCCGCCGAAGTCCTTCCCGGTCGTCATCCAGCAGCTGAAGAAGCACCACCTCGCCGACCAGACGGGCGGCTCCTGGCGGCGCGCGGTGATCGAGAAGCCGTTCGGCCACGACCTGAGGTCGGCCGAGGAGCTGAACGCGATCGTCCACGAGGTCTTCGGTTCCGACCAGGTCTTCCGCATCGACCACTACCTGGGCAAGGAGACCGTCCAGAACATCCTGGCGCTGCGCTTCGCCAACACGATGTTCGAGCCGATCTGGAACCGGTCCTACGTCGACCACGTCCAGATCACGATGGCCGAGGACATCGGCATCGGCGGCCGGGCCGGTTACTACGACGGCATCGGCGCGGCGCGCGACGTCATCCAGAACCACCTGCTCCAGCTGCTCGCCCTGACCGCGATGGAGGAGCCCGCCTCCTTCGACGCGGACGCGCTGGCGGCGGAGAAGACCAAGGTGCTCGGGGCGGTCCGCCTCCCCAAGGACCTGGGCCGGGACACCGTGCGCGGCCAGTACGCGGCCGGGTGGCAGGGCGGCGCCAAGGCCGTCGGCTATCTCGAAGAGGACGGCATCGACCCCAAGTCGAAGACCGACACCTACGCCGCGATCAAGGTCGGCATCGACAACCGCCGCTGGGCTGGCGTCCCCTTCTACCTGCGCACCGGCAAGCGCCTGGGCCGCCGGGTCACCGAGATCGCGGTGGTCTTCCAGCGGGCCCCGCACTCCCCCTTCGACACGACGGCCACCGAGGAACTCGGCTCGAACGCGATCGTCATCCGCGTCCAGCCCGACGAGGGCGTCACCGTCCGCTTCGGCTCCAAGGTGCCGGGCACGTCGATGGAGATCCGGGACGTGTCCATGGACTTCGCCTACGGCGAGTCGTTCACGGAGTCCAGTCCGGAGGCGTACGAGCGGCTGATCCTCGACGTGCTGCTCGGCGACGCCAACCTCTTCCCGCGCACCGAGGAGGTCGAGCTGTCCTGGAAGATCCTCGACCCGATCGAGCAGTACTGGGACGAGCACGGCACCCCGGCCCAGTACCCGGCCGGCACCTGGGGGCCCGTCGAGGCGGACGACATGCTGGAGCGAGACGGACGGAGCTGGCGCCGGCCATGAAGACAGACCTCACGGACACCACGGCCAGCAAGATCAACAAGGCGCTGGTGCTGGGCCGCCGGGCCATCGGCACCCCCGCCGTCGGCATGGTGCTCACCCTGGTCATCGTCACCGACGAGGAGAACGCCTACGACGCGCTGAAGGCCGCGAGCGACGCCGCGCACGAGCACCCCTCGCGCACGCTCGTCGTCATCAAGCGCGTCTCGCGCTCACCCCGGGACCGCACCAAGTCCCGGCTGGACGCGGAGGTACGCCTCGGCGCCGACGCGGGCACCGGCGAGACCGTCGTGCTGCGGCTGTACGGCGACGTGGTCGACCACGCCCAGTCGGTGGTCCTGCCGCTGCTGCTGCCGGACGCGCCGGTGGTGGCCTGGTGGCCGGTGAACGCGCCGCTCGACCCGGCGAAGGACCCGCTCGGCGCTCTGGCCCAGCGCAGGGTCACCGACACCTACGCCTGCGAGGAGCCGATACGGGAGCTGGCGGCCCGGGCCGCCGCCTACGCGCCGGGCGACACGGACCTGTCGTGGACCCGCATCACGCCGTGGCGTTCGATGCTGGCGGCGGCCCTGGACCAGGTCGACTGCCAGGTGCAGGCGGTCGAGGTGGAGGGCGAGGAGCACAACCCGAGCTGCGAGCTGCTCGCGATGTGGCTCGCGGACCGGCTGGACGTGCCGGTGAAGCGTTCCGCGTCGAACGGCCCGGGTCTGACGGCGGTCCGGATGGACACCGACTGCGGTCCGGTCGTCCTGGACCGTGCCGACGGATCGCTCGCGAACCTGTCGATCCAGGGCCAGCCGTCCCGCGCGGTGGCGCTCAAGCGCCGTGACACGGCCGAGCTGATCGCGGAGGAGCTGCGGCGCCTCGACCCGGACGACACGTACGCCTCGGCGCTGCGCTACGGGGTGGACCGGCTGAACACTCCGGCCGGTGCCGGCCGGGCCGACGGTGAAGGCACCCGCGCGGTCGCCGCTCCCGTCGCGAAGGTCGCGAAGGCCCGGGCGAAGGACGCGGCGCAGGAGAAGACACCGGTGAGGAAGGCGGCGGCGAAATGAGCGACACCCCGCAGCTGGTCGTGCACCGCGACAAGGAGCTGATGGCCGAGGCCGCCGCGGCCCGCCTGATCACGAAGATCGTGGACGCACAGGCCTCCCGGGGCAGCGCTTCCGTGGTCCTCACCGGCGGTCGCAACGGCAACGGCCTGCTCGCGGCGCTCGCCGCGTCCCCGGCCCGCGACGCGATCGACTGGGGCCGGCTCGACCTGTGGTGGGGGGACGAGCGCTTCCTGCCGGAGGGCGACCCGGAGCGCAACGTCACCCAGGCGCGCCGGGCGCTGCTCGACGCGGTGCCGCTGGACCCGAAGCGGGTGCACGCGATGGCGCCGTCCGACGGCCCGCACGGTTCGGACGTGGAGGCGGCGGCCGCCGCGTACGCACAGGAACTGGCCACGGCGTCCGTCCCCGAGAACCACGCGGCGGTGCCGTCCTTCGACGTCCTGCTCCTCGGCGTCGGCCCGGACACCCACGTGGCCTCGCTCTTTCCGGAGCACCCGGGCGTCCGGGAGACCGAGCGCACGGTGATCGGCGTCCACGGCTCCCCCAAGCCGCCGCCCGTCCGCATCTCCCTGACCCTGCCCGCGATCCGCGCCGCCCGTGAGGTGTGGCTGCTGGCGGCGGGCGAGGACAAGGCGAACGCGGTGGCGATGGCCCTGTCGGGCGCGGGCGAGATCCAGGCCCCGGCCGCGGGCGCCCGGGGCCGCGCCCGCACCCTGTGGCTCCTGGACTCGGCGGCGGCGTCGCAGCTGCCGAGGTCGCTGTACCCGCCGGCGTCCGCCTAGATCACGGCATGACAGAACGCCGGGCCCCGCATGTGCGGGGCCCGGCGTTCTGTCATGCACCCCGGGACGATCCGGCGGCCTGGCGCCGGCGGGGCGGTGGCGTCAGGACCCGCCCGGGCCCGGAGCGTAGGGGTTGGGGCGACCGCCGTGGTGCGGCGCGTACGGCGGCGGGGGCGGCGTGTGGGGCTGGTGCGGTCCGGGGGCGTACGGGTGGCCGGGCCCCGCGGGCGGATACGGGTGCCCGTAGGGGTTGCCCGGCGGCGGCACGTGCGGCAGCCCGGTCGGCGGCAGGTGGCCGGCGGCCGGCGGGACGTGCCCGGGAACCGGCGGGAGGGTCGCCGGATGAGCGGTCAGCCGGATGCCGTAGCGCCGCTTGAGGCGTCCCGTCTCCAGCAGCGCGATCACGGTGACCGTCACGGGCGCGCCCAGGATGAACACGATGCCGAGGGTGAGACTGAGCCCGTGCAGGTCGCCCGTGACCAGGTCCGGCAGGGCCACCAGCCAGCTCGTCACCGTGGCCAGCAGCGCCGGGAGACAGCGGTGGACGGCGGCGGTCCCGAAGAAGTTGCCGGAGACCCGCACGGCACCCCAGGCCACGAAGCCCAGCATCCAGAGCATCGTCATGCCGCCGACGATGATCACCAGGAGGTTGCCCGTGGTGTTGATCGTCGTCACCAGCACCACCGTGGCGGCGACGCAGCCGACGAACAGCAGCAGCAGTTTGAGGGCGTTCGTCAGCGGTACGCGCAGCTGCCGGACGGTGCCGGTGCGCCGCCAGACGAAGAGCATCGCCCCGACCACCAGCGGGGTGATGAACAGCAGGACGACGGAGGCCGTCAGCGCGTTCTCCATCAGCTGGGCCGCGTCGAAGCCGCCCTCGAAGAGGGTGTAGACGCCGATCGAGGCGACCGCACCTCCGATGACCCTGATCCGCTTGAGCCGCTCGATCGACGGATCGAGCGACGGCGGGATCCACCTGGGGTGGAACACCGCCGTCGCGACCTGCTTGGGGTTGAGCAGGGACCGGGCGCCCAGCCCGCCTCCGGTCCAACTTCCGCGCGTTCGCGCCACCTTGTTCCCCCGAACACTCGCTGTGATGATCGCTGGGGGATTCTACGACAGTCGGCGGGGTTGGTGGACGGGACGCCGGTCGCCCACGCCGGTCACCACCCCGTCGCCGACGTCGGTCACTGCCTTCCGCGCAACTCCCGGTAGGCGGCGACCAGGGCCCCGGTGGAGGCGTCCAGGCCCGCCACCTGCGCGCCCTCGGTCAGCGCGGGCTCGATCCGCTTGGCGAGCACCTTGCCGAGTTCGACGCCCCACTGGTCGAAGGAGTCGATGTTCCAGACCGCGCCCTGGACGAACACCTTGTGCTCGTACAGCGCGATCAGCTGCCCGAGGACGGAGGGGGTCAGCTCGGCGGCCAGGATCGTCGTCGTCGGACGGTCACCGCGGAACGTCTTGTGCGCGACCAGTTCCTCCGGCACTCCCTCGGCGCGTACCTCGTCGGGGGTCTTGCCGAAGGCGAGGGCCTGGGTCTGGGCGAAGAAGTTGGCCATCAGCA
>NZ_SOAV01000018.1 GCF_004364245.1 Streptomyces sp. BK208
AGTTCTCAAGGAACGGACGCTTCCTTTGTACTCACCCTCTCGGGCTTTCCTCCGGGCGCTTCCCTTCGGTCTTGCGTTTCCGACTCTATCAGATCTTTCCGATCCGATTTCCTCGGTGCTTTCCAGGTTCTCGCTTTCGCGTTTCCCTTTCCGGCGGTTCCGACTTTATCAGAAGTTCCGAGGCCGTCTTACCGGCCGTTCATTTCCGATTCATCGGGAGAGTGCTTCGTCGAATTCGTTGAGTTCGGGAAGCAGATAGACCTTCACCGTCGCCCTCTGGGGTGAACCCGTCTGCAGGCAACTGTTCGAATCTACCTCCCCGCTCGCTCCGTGTCAACGGCTCTTGCGGGAACGAAGAGGACAGTAGCAGCTCGTCAGGGGTGGATGCACATCAGGCGGCCGTCGGCACGGTGGCGCTGCGTTCGGCAGCCTCGACGTCACCCGTGGCGCCGGCCCGAACCGCGCGGCCGCCCAGGACGTAGACGTAGACGAGGAAGGCCGACTCGGCGACGACGCCGATGGTGATGCGCGCCCAGGTGGGCAGGCCGGACGGGGTGACGAAGCCTTCGATGGCGCCGGACACGAAGAGGACGAGAGCCAGTCCGACCGCCATGCCGATGGCAGCCCGGCCCTCTTCGGCGAGCGCGGTGCGGCGGGTGCGGGGGCCCGGGTCGACGAGGGTCCAGCCCAGGCGCAGGCCGGTACCCGCGGCCACGAACACCGCGGTCAGTTCGAGCAGGCCGTGGGGCAGGACCAGGCCGAGGAAGGTGTCGAGGCGGCCGGCCGAGGACATGAGTCCGAATCCGACGCCGAGGTTGAGCATGTTCTGGAAGAGGATCCAGATGACGGGCAGCCCCAGGAAGACACCCAGGATGAGGCAGAGTGCGGCGGCCCAGGCGTTGTTCGTCCAGACCTGGGCCGCGAACGAGGCGGCCGGATTGCTCGAGTAGTACGTCTCGTACTGGCCGCCGGGGCGGGTGAGCTCGCGCAGTTCGCTCGGTGCCGCGATGGTGGACTGCACCTCCGGGTGGGTGCCGATCCACCAGCCCAGGAGGGCAGCGACGGCGGTCGACAGGAGGGCGGTGGGAACCCACCAGTGGCGGGCGCGGTAGACGGCTGCCGGGAACTGCTGGGTCAGGAAGCGCGTGACGTCGCGCCAGGAGGCGCGTCGGGTGCCTGTCACGGTGCTGCGCGCGCGTGCCACGAGTTGGCTGAGCCGTCCGGTGAGCTGGGGGTCGGGGGCGCTGGACCGGATCAGGGACAGATGGGTGGCCGTGCGCTGATAGAGAGCGACGAGTTCGTCGATCTCGACGCCGGTCAGCCGGCGCCGGCGCCGGAGGAGGGCGTCGAGGCGGTCCCACTCCGCGCGATGGGCGGAGACGAAGACGTCGAGGTCCATCGGTGTGCCTGCTCCTCGGCTATCGTCGGCGGCTCGTCGTGGATCAGCTTGTCGTACTACGGCGCGGTGCGTCCTCAGCTTGGCAGACTGGCGGGGACGGGGGCAGTCAGGGGAAGGGCGTCGGGCGTGAGTGAGCTGGTGACGGGCGAGGCGGTGACGCTGGAGCTGCGTGCCGCGAGGCTGCCCAGCAGGGCGCTGGCCGTTCTGCTCGACCTGGCGGTGGCGGTGGCCGTCTACGTGGCGGTGACCATCGCGCTGGTGGTGTCCACTTCCTCCCTGGACGTGGCGGCGCAGACCGCGCTGTCGATCGCGACCTTCGTCCTGGTCCTCGTGGGCGGGCCGATCGCCGTGGAGACGCTCAGCCATGGCCGCTCGCTGGGGAAGGCGGCGTGCGGGCTGCGGGTGGTGCGGGACGACGGTGGTCCGATCCGGTTCCGGCACTCGTTGGTGCGGGGGCTGATCGGCGTGATCGAGATCCTCATGACGTTGGGTGTGATCGCCTGTGTCGCCTCCCTGGTGTCCGCGCGGGGGCGCCGGCTCGGTGACGTGTTCGCGGGCACGCTCGTCGTGCGGGAGAGGGTGCCGTCCTCGTCTGCGGGCTTCATGCCGCCGCCTCCGCCGTGGCTGGCGGGGCGCTTCGCGGGGCTCGACCTGTCCGCGGTGCCCGACGACCTGTGGCTCGCCGTCCGTCAGTACCTGACCCGGATGGGACAGCTGGACCCACGGGTCGGCTGGGCGATGGCCGAGCGACTCGCCGCCGACGTGGCCGCCCGTACCGGTACTCCGGTGCCGCGGGAGATTCCGCCGCCCGCTTATCTGGCGGCGGTGCTGCAGGAACGACAGGTCAGGGAGGCCCGGCGGGCGACCGGCGACGCGTCGGCGGGCGAGGGCGCTTCCCCGGCGGCGGCCGTGCCGCCCGTGGGGCCGGTGCTTCCGGTGGCTCCTGCGTCGGCCGTCCCGCCGCCGCCCCCTGCGCCGGCCGGCCCTCCGACCGGGTCGTCGGCGGGGGGCCGCCCCGGCGTGTCGGGGGACGAGCCGCGGGACCGCCGGCCCGGCACCGGGTTCGTACCGCCCGCGTAGGCGCGGCCCGCCCGCGCAGGCACGGCCGCGCAGGCACGGCCGACCACGCGGCTCACCGGAACACGGACGGTGGTGTCTCCAGGTCTTCCAGCTCGATGCCGGGGGCCGCGAGGACGACGTCGCCGGTGATGTGCACGGAGTGCTGTTCGCCCGTGTCCAGGGCTGTGACCTGGTATTCGTCCACGGTCAGGGGTCCGTTGTCAGTGGCGTGTGCTTCTCTGTTCAGCAAGACCCAGGACTGGTCCACGGTGCGGGGGGCGAGGACCGGGTCGGTGAGGGCGACCAGTCGTACGCGGATGGCTGACGGGGAGGGGGTGAGACGCAGGAGACGGGTCACGGCGACGAGGAAGGCCGGGGACGTGCCGGTGAAGGCGTGGGCGCGCGCATTGCCTTCGGTGGCGTGGAGTCCGGTGGGGTCGGTTCGGACCCAGGTGACTCCGTCGATGGCGGCGCCGCGCACCTGCCAGTCGGCGGCGTGGAGCTCCAGACGGATGGGCCGGCCGAGTTCGTCGAGGGCGAGGTCGACGGAGCCGAGGTGGTCTCCGGTGGGGGCGGTCAGCCGGGAGACGTAGCGCCAGCCGGAGGGACCGGGGGCGCATTGGAAGTGTTCTTCTGCGAGGGGGGTGTGGTCGTGCGGATCATGGAGCGAATATCGGCCGCGGGGCATGGGTGTCCTGGATGGTGACGGGCCGGTCCGGCCGCTGACGCGGACGCGGCGCCGATGGGGCAGGCCCCCGACACGGGGGTGCGGGGGCCTGCCTCGGAGGAACCGGTGACTCAGTAGCGGTAGTGGTCCGCCTTGTAGGGGCCCTCGACCTTGACGCCGATGTAGTCGGCCTGCTCCGGGCGGAGCGTGGTCAGCTTGACGCCGAGGGAGGCGAGGTGGAGCCGCGCGACCTTCTCGTCCAGGTGCTTGGGCAGCACGTAGACGTCGGTCGGGTACTCGTCGGGCTTGGTGAACAGCTCGATCTGGGCCAGGGTCTGGTCCGCGAAGGAGTTGGACATCACGAAGGAGGGGTGTCCGGTGGCGTTGCCCAGGTTCAGCAGGCGGCCCTCGGAGAGGACGATGAGCACCTTGCCGTCGGGGTAGGTCCAGGTGTGGACCTGCGGCTTGACCTCGTCCTTGACGATGCCGGGGGTCTTGGCGAGGCCGGCCATGTCGATCTCGTTGTCGAAGTGGCCGATGTTGCCGACGATGGCCTGGTGCTTCATCTTGGCCATGTCCGAGGCCATGATGATGTCCTTGTTGCCGGTCGTGGTGACGAAGATGTCGGCCTTGTCGACGACCTCGTCCAGCGTCGTGACCTGGTAGCCGTCCATCGCCGCCTGCAGGGCGCAGATCGGGTCGATCTCGGTGATGATCACGCGCGCGCCCTGGCCGCGCAGGGACTCCGCGCAGCCCTTGCCCACGTCGCCGTAGCCGCAGACGACGGCGGTCTTGCCGCCGATGAGGACGTCGGTGGCGCGGTTGATGCCGTCGATCAGGGAGTGGCGGCAGCCGTACTTGTTGTCGAACTTCGACTTGGTGACCGCGTCGTTGACGTTGATCGCCGGGAACAGGAGGGTGCCGTCGCGGTGCATCTCGTACAGGCGGTGGACGCCGGTCGTGGTCTCCTCGGTCACGCCGCGGATCTCGGACGCCAGCTGGGTCCATTTCTGCGGGCTCTCGCTGACCGTGCGGGTGAGGAGTTCGAGGATGACGCGGTGCTCGTCGGACTCGGCGGTGTCGACCGAGGGGACCTTGCCGTCCTTCTCGTACTCGACGCCCTTGTGGACGAGGAGGGTGGCGTCACCGCCGTCGTCCAGGATCATGTTCGGGCCGCCGGTGGGGGTGTTCGGCCAGGTCAGCGCCTGCTCCGTGCACCACCAGTACTCCTCGAGGGTCTCGCCCTTCCAGGCGAAGACCGGGACGCCCTGCGGGTCGTCGGGCGTGCCGTTCGGGCCGACGGCGATGGCGGCGGCCGCGTGGTCCTGGGTGGAGAAGATGTTGCAAGAGGCCCAGCGGACCTCGGCGCCGAGGGCGACCAGGGTCTCGATGAGCACGGCGGTCTGCACGGTCATGTGCAGGGAGCCGGTGACACGGGCGCCGGCGAGGGGCTGGGCGTCGGCGTACTCCTTGCGGATCGCCATCAGGCCCGGCATCTCGTGCTCGGCGAGAGTGATCTCCTTGCGGCCGAACGCGGCCAGGGAGAGATCGGCGACCTTGAAGTCCTGTCGGCTGTCGACAGTCGTCATTACGGGCTGCTCCTCGGGTTGGGTCGAGGTGGGTACGGCTGACCTGCGCGGCGGCGGACACAGGGGTGCCCGAAGAGGACACAGGCATGCCCGCGTACGCGCAGCGCAGTCCGTCGGAGGCCCTCTCTCCCTCGGCCGGCCCGTCCGGGGCCGCCCGACCGCCATCAGCAGCGACGTCTGGCTCCGATCCAAGCTACACCGCGCGCGCCCGCCGTCCCCAGTCCGCCTCCGAACACTTTGGGACGTTCACGAAGGGTGACAGCGGGCGCGGGGCGTGGGTCAGTGGGCGGCGGGGGGTGTGCTGGGGCCGCCGGGGGTCGCCTCGGGGTCGGGGCCCTTGGCGGCCTCGGACTCGCTGTAGATGTCCGGCTCCAGGTAGATGACGCGGGCGATCGGGACCGCCTCGCGGATGCGGGACTCGGCGGCGTCGATCGCGGAGGCGATCTCCGTGGCGGTGCCGTCGTGACGGACCGCGATCTTGGCGGCGACGAGCAGTTCCTCGGGGCCGAGATGGAGGGTGCGCATGTGGATGATGCCGGTGACGGTGTCGCCGGCGACGGCCGCGCTCTCGATCCGCCGGACCACCTCGGGGCCGGCGGACTCGCCGAGGAGCAGCGACTTGGTCTCGGCGGCGAGGACCAGCGCGATCAGGATGAGCAGGATGCCGATGCACAGGGTGCCGATGCCGTCCCAGACGCCGTCACCGGTGAGCAGGGCGAGGCCGACTCCGCCGAGGGCGAGGACCAGACCGACGAGGGCGCCGAAGTCCTCCAGGAGGACGACCGGCAGTTCCGGGGCCTTGGCGTGCCGGATGAAGTCCTTCCAGGAGTCCTTGCCGCGCTGGGGGTTGGACTCCCTGATGGCGGTCCGGAAGGAGAAGCCCTCGGCGATGATCGCGAAGACCAGGACGCCCACCGGCCAGTACCAGTGCTCCAGTTCGTGCGGGTGCTTGATCTTCTCGTAACCCTCGTAGAGGGCGAACATGCCGCCGAGCGAGAAGAGCACGATGGAGACGAGGAAGGCGTAGATGAAGCGCTCGCGGCCGAAGCCGAAGGGGTGTTGCGGCGTCGCCTGGCGCTGGGCCCGCTTGCCGCCCAGGAGCAGCAGGCCCTGGTTGCCGGAGTCGGCGACCGAGTGCACCGACTCGGCGAGCATCGACGACGATCCGCTGAAGAGGAACGCCACGAATTTCGCCACCGCGATCGAGAGGTTGGCGAGCAGTGCCGCCACGATCGCCCTGGTACCGCCTGACGCGCTCATGTGTCGCGTGTCCCTTCGCCTGCGTCTGCTTCGTCTGTCGGGTCTGCGTCTGTGCACCGGTGGGCACGGCCGGTACCGGCTTTGCCCCTCCTTTGCGGTGCGCCATTGTTGCAGCCCGCCCGGACCCCGACGTGCCGGATGCCCCGTCGGGGGCCCGGCAGACCCGAGTGAGGGCAGGTGTCAGACGCGTACGGTGGCTCGGAAGAGCGTGCCTGTTCCGGACACTTCGGCCTTTTCGTGCGCCGGGACGAAGACGGAGCGGCCGGGGGCCAGTTCGTGCTCGCCGGTCCGTACGGTGCCCGCGGTGCAGAGCAGGATCTGCGGCGTGGCCAGGGTGAGGTCGCGGGGTGCGGACCCCTCGGGCAGGACGTAGCGGGACAGGCGGAACTCGTCGATCGGGGTGTCGTAGACCTCTTCGCCGTCGGGTGACGCCTCCGGGCGCAGGACGCCGGGGTCGCCCGCCTCGAAGCGGACGACGCGCAGGAGTTCGGGGACGTCGACGTGCTTGGGGGTGAGGCCGCAGCGCAGGACGTTGTCGGAGTTGGCCATGATCTCGACGCCGAGGCCGTTGAGGTAGGCGTGCGGGATGCCGGCGCCGAGGTACAGGGCCTCGCCGGGCTGCAGCCGTACGTGGTTGAGGAGCATCGCGGCGAGGACGCCGGGGTCGCCCGGGTAGTGGTGGGCGATGTCGGCGTACGGCCGGTAGGCGCCGCCGAGGCGGTCGCAGGCGGCCGCCGTCTCGGTGACCGTGTGGGACATCTCCTCGGGGTCGGCGGTGAGGATCGCGGTGAGCACCTCGCGCAGGGCGGCGTCCTCGGGGTGGGCGCGCAGCAGGTCGACGTACGGCTTGAGGGAGGCGACGCCGAGACCGTCGAGCAGGTCGGCTGTCTCGGCCGGGGCGCGGAAGCCGCACAGGCCGTCGAAGTCGGTGAGGGCGCAGACCAGTTCGGGCTTGTGGTTGGCGTCCTTGTAGTTGCGGTGCGGGGCGTCCACGGGGACGCCGCGGCGCTCCTCGTCCTCGTAACCGGCCCTGGCCTGGGCGAGGTCGGGGTGGACCTGGAGGGAGAGCGGGGCGCCGGCGGCGAGGAGCTTCAGGAGGAAGGGCAGGCGCGGGCCGAACCTGGCCACGGAGGCGGCGCCGAGTTCCTTCTCGGGGTCGGCGTCGACGACGTCGGCCAGGGTGCCCCGGCCGGTGCGGGAGGGCGCGCCGGGGTGGGCGCCCATCCACATCTCCGCCTGCGGTTCACCGGTCGGCTCGGTCCCGAGCAGGGTCGGGATCGCGGTGGTGGAACCCCAGGCGTAGGGGCGGACGGTGTTGTCGAGGCGGTCCATGGGCTCTCTCTGCCGGTGCGTGCGCGGTGGTACGCGGGTGGGCGTACGGGGAGGTCGGCCGTGGGGGCCGTCCGTCGGAGATGGTGCGTGGGGTTCAGGCTCCCGAGGCGAGTGCCAGGTAGACGGCGGCGAAATCCGTGATGGCGATCAGTTCGGCGAGGGTCTCCAGTTCGCCGCCCTCTTCCGGCTCCAGCTCGCTGATCGGCGTGTCGTGGCCGAGGGCCAGGTCACGGGCGTTGGGTGCGGCGGTGAGGCCGCCGGTGGGCCGGTCGCGCAGGAGCACCACGCGTGCGTGCAGGGCGGCCGGTTCCTCGACGCGGTCACGGAAGAAGTCGTCGGGGTCGGCGCCCGCGGCGAGCCGGCCGGCGAGCAGGGCGCTGTGCGCGGCGAGCGCCTCGGGGAGCTCGGCGACGACCGCCGGCGTGCCGGACAGCTCGGCGAGGGCGGCGGCGAAGCGGCGGCCCGCGGGGCCGGCGGAGGTGCCCTCGGTCCAGACGACGGGGAGGGAGTCGGCCAGCTCCGCCGCCAGGGTCTTGGCGGGGTTGCTGTAGGTGACGATCGCCGGACCGCAGCGCTCGGCGATGCGGTCGAGCCGGTCGGCGACCTTGTCGACGGCCTCGGGCGGCGCCTCGAGCAGCCCGGTGCGGTCGAGCAGCGCGAGGAGCGGGGTGAGCAGCGCCCACAGGACGCCGGGGGCGGCACCGGCGAGCGGCTCGTCGTGGTCGTACGGGGCGGTCGCCATCGGGATGAACAGGCCGCGGGAGGCGCCCACCGCGTCGTTGAGCGGGGAACCGGCGGGGGCGACGGCGACGATCGTGCAGCCCCGGCGGTAGGCCTGTTCGGCGAGCAGGGACAGGCCCGGCTCGGCCCCGTCGGGGGTGGCGATCAGCAACAGGTCCACGGAGCCGGCCCAGCCGGGCAGCTCCCAGCGCAGGGCGCCCGCGGCGGGGGCGACGCCGGTGGGGGCGAGGCGGGTGACGGGGCTGCCGGCGCCGGCCAGGGTGCCGAGGAGGTCGGCGGCGTGGGTGGCCGCGGCGCCGGGGCCTGCGATCAGTACGGCGCGGGGGCGGCCGTCCGGCTTGAGGTTGCCGACGCCGGCCTCGGCGGCGTGCCGGGCGGCGGTGCGTACGCGGGCACCGGCCTCGGCGGCGCCGCGGAGCAGGCCGCGGCGGTCGGCCTCGGTGAGGCGCTCCGGGGCGTCGAGGAGCGATTCGTCGAGCATGGCGGCAGGTCTCCGATCGCCGGGGCGTTCGTTCGATTGCGCGGGGTCGTCGTCGCCGGGTTGCCGGTCGCCCGGGCGGCCGTCAGTCGGGGCGGCGGGCCTCGTCGACGAGGAGGACGGGGATGCCGTCGCGCACCGGATACGCCAGGCCGCAGTCCTGACCGGTGCAGATCAGCTCCGTGTCCCGCTCCTCGAGAGGGGCGTGGCAGGCGGGGCAGGCGAGGATCTCCAGGAGGCCGGCTTCGAGCGGCATGGGGGTTCCCTTCGGGGGCGGTGGGGCTTGTGTGGATGTGCTGGTCAGGGTACCGCCGGGACGGGACTCGCGTGGGGGGCCTCCGTCGATTCCGGCGTCGCCGGCGGGGGGGGCGGGGTCCGGCGCCGTCCGGGGTGCCGCTGCACACGCGCGGGCCGCCCCGGCGGTACCTCTGCCCGCGGCTGCGGCCGGGCGGACGGCACGGCCCGGCTGCCCGCGGCGGCGGGGCACGGCCGTCCGCGGCGGCGACTGTGGGGGTGTTCGTTCGGATCAGGCCGGCTCCGGGTGAGGGTTCCTCGTCGCCCGGAGGCCGGTCTGATCCGAACGACACCCCCTAGGCGCGGATGATCGCCAGAGCCTCGTCCCGCACCTTGGCCATCGTCGCCTCGTCACGGGCCTCCGCGTTCAGGCGGAGCAGGGGCTCGGTGTTGGAGGGGCGGACGTTGAACCACCAGTCGGGAGCCTGGACGGTGAGGCCGTCCAGCTCGTCCACGGTGACCTCGTCGCGGTCCTCGTACGCGGCCCGGATCGCGGCGAGGCGGGCCTGCTGGTCGGCGACGGTGGAGTTGATCTCGCCGGAGCCCGCGTAGCGGTCGTAGGCGGCGACCAGGTCGGACAGCGGGCCGGCCTGCTCGCCGAGGGCGGCGAGGACGTGGAGGGCGGCCAGCATGCCGGTGTCGGCGTTCCAGAAGTCGCGGAAGTAGTAGTGCGCGGAGTGCTCGCCGCCGAAGATGGCGCCGGTCCTGGCCATCTCGGCCTTGATGAAGGAGTGGCCCACGCGCGTGCGTGCCGGGGTGCCGCCGTTCTCGCGCACGACCTCCGGGACGGACCGGGAGGTGATGAGGTTGTGGATGACCGTGCCCCGGCCGCCGTTGCGGGCCAGTTCGCGGGCGGCGACGAGGGCGGTGACGGCGGACGGGGAGACCGGGTCGCCGTTCTGGTCGACGACGAAGCAGCGGTCGGCGTCGCCGTCGAAGGCGAGTCCGAGGTCGGCGCCCTCCTCGCGGACGCGCTTCTGCAGGTCGACGAGGTTGGCCGGGTCGAGCGGGTTGGCCTCGTGGTTGGGGAAGGTGCCGTCGAGCTCGAAGTACATCGGCACGAGGTCGAGGGGCAGGCCGGCGAAGACCGTCGGGACGGTGTGGCCGCCCATGCCGTTGCCCGCGTCGACGACGACCTTGAGGGGCCGGATGGTGCGCAGGTCGACGAGGGAGCGCAGGTGGGCGGCGTAGTCGGCGAGGACGTCGTGCCGGGTGACGGTGCCGGGGCGGGCCGCGGCTTCCGGGGCGCCGGAGTCGCTCCAGCGCTCCACCAGGGCGCGGATGTCGGCGAGGCCGGTGTCCTGGCCGACGGGGGCGGCGCCCGCGCGGCACAGCTTGATGCCGTTGTACTGGGCGGGGTTGTGCGAGGCGGTGAACATGGCGCCGGGCAGGTCCAGCGCGCCGGACGCGTAGTAGAGCTGGTCGGTGGAGCACAGGCCGATCCCGGTCACGTCGGCGCCCCGGGCCGCCGCCCCGCGCGCGAAGGCGCCGGACAGGCTCGGGGACGAGGGCCGCATGTCGTGGCCGACGACGAGGGCGCTCGCGCCGGTCAGCTCGACGAAGGCCGCGCCGAACAGCTCGGCCAGCGACTCGTCCCACTGGTCCGGGACGACACCGCGCACGTCGTACGCCTTCACGATCTGCGCCAGATCAGCAGCCACGGCCAACCTTCCTGAAAGTCCTGTCGGGTCCCACAAACTACCCCGTGAGGACCGCCGGGCCGCCCGGGTGGTTCCCGGAGGTCAGGGCAGCATCCAGCCCAGGACCACCGTGGACTGCCCGACCACGATCAGGCACATGACCAGCAGCAGGCCCAGGCTCCAGGGCAGCACCTTGCGCAGCAGGTCGCCCTCGCGGCCCGCTAGTCCGACGGCGGCGCAGGCGATGGTGAGGTTCTGCGGCGAGATCATCTTGCCGAGGACGCCGCCGGAACTGTTGGCGGCGGCCAGCAGTTCGGGCGAGAGTCCGGACTCCCGCGCGGCGGTCACCTGGAGGGCGCCGAAGAGCGCGTTGGCCGAGGTGTCGGAGCCGGAGACGGCGACGCCGAACCAGCCGAGCACCGGCGACAGGAAGGCGAGCCCGGCGCCCGCGGCCGCCACGAAGTGGCCGATGGTGGCGGCCTGCCCGGAGAGGTTCATGACGTAGGCGAGGGCGAGGACCGAGGTGACGGTGAGGATCGCGAACCGCAGTTCGTGCACGGTCGCGAGCCACTCCCTGACCGCCACGCGCGCGTGCACGCCGAGGACGACGGCGGTGGCCAGCCCGGCGAGCAGCACGAGGGTGCCGCCGGTGGAGACGATCGGCCAGGAGAAGACGTTGCCGCCGACCCGGGTGCCCTCGGCGTCGGCGACGTCGAGGAACGGCCAGTCGTAGGACTGCGTGGCCCGCGCCAGCCAGTCCTTCACCGCTGGGATCTGCGCCACGGAGAACACGGCGACGATCAGCGCGTACGGCGCGTAGGCCCGCACCACCTCCCGCGCGGAGTCCTCGGCGTCCAGTTCCTCGCTGCGTACGCCGGTCAGCACGGAGGCCCGTACGGGCTCGGCGGCGGGCCTGCGGGAGTGCGGTACGGCGACCAGGGCGCCGGCCCCGATCAGCGCGGCGGCGATGTCGGCGAGCTGGGCGGAGACGTAGTTGGAGGCGGCGAACTGGGCGACGGCGAAGGCCACTCCGCAGGACAGGGCGGGGATCCAGGTCTCGCGCAGCCCGCGCCGCCCGTCGACGAGGGCGACCAGGAGCAGCGGGACGACGAGGGCCAGCAGCGGCGTCTGGCGCCCCACCACGGAGGCGACGTCGTCCAGGGGCAGCCCGGTGACCTGGGCCAGGGTCACCACCGGGGTGCCCATCGCGCCGAAGGCGACCGGCGCGGTGTTGGCGACCAGCGAGACGACCGCGGCGCGCACCGGGTCGAATCCGAGGGCGACGAGCATGACCGAGCAGATCGCGACCGGCGCGCCGAACCCGGCGAGGGCCTCCAGGAGGGCACCGAAGCAGAAGGCGACGACGAGGGCCTGGATCCGGGGGTCGTCGGAGAGCCGGCCGAAGGAGCGGCGCAGGATGTCGAAGTGCCGGGTGCGGACGGTCATCCGGTAGACCCACAGGGCGTTCACGACGATCCACAGGATGGGGAAGAGGCCGAAAACCGCTCCTTGCACGGCGCTGGAGGCCGTCTGGTCCAGCGGCATGCCGTAGGCGAGCCAGGCGACCAGTACGGCGGCCAGGAGACCGATGAGGCCCGCCAGATGGGCCTTCATGCGGACGCCGCCCAGCAGGACCAGGACGATCACCAGCGGCAGGGCCGCCACCAGGGCGGACAGGCCGAGTGAACCGGCGACGGGTTCCAGCTCCTGCACGTACACGGACGCCTCCCCGGATTCCGCCATGTGAAAGCGATTTCTCGCGGCTTCCGGAATGGTCGTGTCCGCGACAAGGGGGCGTCAATGGGTGTGCGGCAACGGATGTGGCCGAGCACACGGCGAGTGGGGGTGAGATCCCGTCGGGCGGGGCTCAGTTGTCAGGCGAGCGCAGCACCCGCAGGTGGCCGCGGCGCGCGACCTCCATCGGGTCGGCCGTCCGCGCGCCGCCGCCGGCCTCGGCCGTCCGCTCCTGGGGCCGGGCCGCCTCGCGCACCGCGTTGGCGAGCGCCTCCAGGTCGTCGCCGCTGGGGCGGGCGGGGGCCGATCCGTCGAGCAGGCGGACGACCTCCCAGCCGCGCGGGGCGGTGAGGCGCTCGGAGTGCTCGGCGCACAGGTCGTAGCAGTGGGGTTCGGCGTAGGTGGCGAGCGGGCCGAGGACCGCGGTCGAGTCGGCGTAGACGTACGTCAGCGTCGCGACGGCGGGACGGCCGCAGGCGGTGCGCGAACAGCGACGTACAGGGCTCACGATGTTGGACGGTACCGCACTCTTGAGCGGGCCGCGACGACTGGCCACCGGGTCACACCTCCGTGTCGTGGCGTGAAACGACCTGCGCCCCTTCCGGAACACCCCCTTTCGACCTGCGTGGACGCCCGTCCCGACGAGACCGCGCGGCCCACCGTACGGTCACGACCCGATACAAAGAACGACATTTGCCTTGGGTTCCGCGGTCACGGAGGGAACCGAAATCGAGCCCAACCTTGGCTGGAATGGTCATCCGGCGACAAGCGGAGCAAGTCTCCGCCACACCGCCGCCGAGGCGCGCGCGGTCCGGCGCCGCGCCCCGGCGGGGACTACCCTTCACCAGTGATGGACAACCCCGTGACGCCCCGTGATGCCGGCCGCCCAGGGCCCCGCCGTCGTGATCGCCACGGTCGGGGCATGCGCGGCCCGGTCGCGCCCCCGCAGGTGCCACTCGCCGCCAGCCGTGGCGAGGTGTTCGCGGACCTGGTGCAGGACTCCGTGGAGCGCCTGGAGCGGCGCTGGCCGCAACTGGCCGACATCGACTTCCTCGTCCTCGACGTGCCCCGGCCGGCCTCGGCCGGCGAGGCGTGGAACGACGAGACCGTCCCCCTCGGGGGCACGGTGCCCTCGCGGGACGGGCGCCGGGGCCGGGTGGTCGTGTACCGGCGGCCCGTCGAGATCCGCACCAAGGGGCGCGACGAGCGCGCGCTGCTGGTGCACGAGGTCGTCGTCGAGCAGGTGGCGGAGCTGCTGGGGCTGACCCCGGAGACGGTGGATCCGCGCTACGGGGAGGAATGAGCGGCGGGGGCCCGCAGGCCCCCGGCCGCTACTGCTGCAGGACCGACAGGTCCTGCTCCGCGTTCGGCACCGAGACCGTGCCCCGGTCGTCGGGGAGGGTCTGCACGGTGAAGGACGCCACGTCGTCGTCGGAACCGGTCAGCATGCGCGACGCGTGGACCGAGCCGCCCGACACGGTCTCGACGGTCAGCGCGTAGGAGCCCTTGAGTCCGGCGGGGACCGGCGCGGCCACGTTCTGCGTCGTACCGGCCTTGACCGTGTACGTCTCGGTCGCCGTCGAGCCGCCCTCGGTGCCCGCGGACGCCGTGACCCTGACCTTGGCCGTCCCGCCGGGCGCGGACAGGGCCAGAGTGGTGTGCTTGGCGCGGTTGTCCGCGGCCGTCGCGCGCGCGCCGACCGGATCGGCGGCCGGGATGAACGCCGACTCCTGCTCGTCGCCCTTGCCCCGTACGACACGGACCGCGGCGACGACCGGCACGGACCGGTCCGTCGGTGTCAGCACCAGCGACCCCGCCTCGCCGCGCGTCACCTCGCCGAGGTCGACGCCGGTCGTCATACCGGCCTTGACGTGCACCGTCTCGTGACCGGCGGGTGTGATCAGCCCGGACGGCGAGGCGAGACGCACCTTCAGGTCGGCGTCGGTGCCGCCGGGCGTGAACAGCACCAGGCGTACGGCGGTGGCGTCCTTCGGGATGCCCGGCAGCACGAGGTCGCTCGCCGGGTCGGCGGCCGCGGTCAGCCAGTCACCGCCGGTCTTGTCGTCCAGTGCCTGCACCGCGGCGCCGACCCGCCCACTGCGCACGCCGACGTGCACGGTCAGGTCGGTCTGCTTCACGTCGCTGAGCGTGGACAGCAGGAGGGATTCACCGGAGTGCGGCGGCACCGTCACGCCCTCCCCCACCGTGGACTTCAGGGCTCCGTCCTTGCCGTACAGCTCGATGTCGACGACGGCCGCCGAGTCGTCCGGGTTCGTCAGGTGCACGTAGTCGGTACGGCCGGCCGCGGTGCTGGCGCCCGGGAACCAGAAC
This sequence comes from Streptomyces sp. BK208, assembly GCF_004364245.1. Lineage (GTDB taxonomy): Bacteria > Actinomycetota > Actinomycetes > Streptomycetales > Streptomycetaceae > Streptomyces. Next base: position 14,525 of record NZ_SOAV01000018.1, read on the forward strand.
TCCGTGTCCGGGGCCGCGCAGTTGACGCCCTGCAGTCCCCGGCCGGTCCCGGCGGCGACCTCGGTGGTCTGCTGGACCGTCCAGCCCGGCGCGTTGCCGCCCTCGGCGGTGCCGATCAGGGCGGGGGTGTCGGCGCCGGAGGTCTCCCCGGTCACGGGCGTGCCGGGCGCCTTCGGCCGGACGACCGGCTCCTCCGCCTTGCCGTCCTTCTCGCCCTTTTTCCCGGACTTGTCGTCGCCCTTGCCGTCCCCGGGGCCGTCGGCCGGCTCCGCGGCCGCGAGCGCGGCGCTGCCCTTCTCGTCGGCGCCCTTGGTGACGGGCGTGAAGGACGTGTACGACGTCTCGGCGAGGTCGGAGGTGCTGGGCGCCGGGCACAGCAGGCTGGTGCGCTCCACAGGCAGGCGGGCGGCCGGCGCGGCGGTGTCCGTGCCGGAGCCGTCCGGGGCGGACACCGCCGCGAAACCGGTGACGGCGGCGAGCGCGGTCGCGCAGGCGATCAGGGACAGGGTCGTGCGCTTCACTGCTGGCTCCCGTCGGGGCGCTCACTGCCCGTGCCGTGAGGCTGCTGCTGGTCCTGGGGCGGTTCGTACGGCGTCTCGTAGCCGCCCTGGCCGTACGCCTGGCCGTACGCCGGGTCGTACCCCGTCTCCTGAGCCTGCGTCGGATCGCCGTAGGCGTACGGGTCGTACTGGCCCGTCCCGTACGGCGCGCCCTGGCCGTCGTGACCGCCCTGGTAGGCGTCCTGCCGGTACGGGTCCGCCGGGTAGGGCTGCCCGGCGTACGCCCCCGGGTCGTACGGCTGGGCGCCTTGGCCGCCCTGGTACTGCTCGGCGCCGTAGGTGCCGTCGTAGGAGCCGTACTCGGCGGCGTACTGCGCCGAGTCCCATGCGCCGTACGCCGGCTGCTGCGGAACCGGGGCGGGCGCCTCGGCGGGCGGCTCGGGCTGCTCGGCGGGCTCGCCCGCCGTGCCGGGATGCGGCTGCGGCTCCGCTCCCGGCGCCGCCGGGGCCTCGGCCTCCGCCTCGGCCTGGGCGCGCAGTCGCCGTGCCCGGCGGCCTTCGCCCTCGACGGGCTGAGCGGGGACGACCGGCTCGTCGGGCAGGTCGTCGTCGACGTCACGGCGCCTGCCGGGCAGGGCGAGGACGACGAGGACGACGCCGAGGAGCCCCTGCACCCACAGCCAGGCCGTGTGCGTGAACGGGGCGTCGTAGGTGACGTCCAGCCGGCCGCCGGAGGCGGGGAGTTCGAAACCCTGGGCCCAGCCGTCGACCGTGGTGCGGGTGAGCGGCTTGCCGTCCAGGGTGGCCGTCCAGCCCTCGGCGGCGGTGTCGGCCAGACGCAGGACGCGGCCGTCGGCGCCCGCCTCGATGTCCGTGTGGATCTCGACGGGCCCGGCCGCCACGGGCCGGGGCTCGCCCGCGCCGGACTTCCCGGCAGCGGACTTCTCGCCGGACACGATGGTCGCGCGCGCGACCTCCTGGTCCACCCGCCACAGTCCGCTGCCGTCCTGCTGGCTGAGCCTGCTCAGACCGGGTGTGGCGTCCAGGACGCGGGTGACCTCGCGCGGCGCGCCCTTGTGCACGAGCACGTAGCGCACGGCGAATCCGCCGAGCTGGTCGGCCTGGTCGGCGCCCGACCCGGCCACGAGGTTGGCGACGACCTTGTCCAGCGTGCCGTTCCCGCCGTCGCCGGTGGCCAGTTCACCGTCGCCCAGGCGGGCGCCGGAGCCGCGGACCAGCATGTAGCCCACGTGCGCGGCGGAGTCGCTGTCGAGGACGAGGGTGCGGGCCTGGTCGCGGGTGTGGCTCTCCTCGGCGACGAACGCGGGCACCTGCACCGGGTCGCGCCGCTCCACGGGGCCGTCGGCGCCGCCGAACATCCAGCCCATGGCGGCGATCAGCGGACCGAGGGCCGAGGCCAGGGCGATCAGGGCGGCGACGGGCTGGCGCCAGCCGAAGCTCTGCTCGGCCACCCGGAAGCGCGCTCCGTCGGCGCCGAGCGTGGCGGCGGACAGCAGGGCGATGCCGTAGACGAGGGTGGCGGGGCCGGCCCAGGCGGAGCGGTTGGACAGGACCGCGAAGACCAGGGCGACCAGCGCGACGGCCCAGGCCGCCCGGACGGCCAACTGGCGCTCGGAGCGCAGCAGGGCGGCCAGCGCGGCCAGCACGATGCCGATGAGGAACAGCCCGCCGACCGTCCCGGGCCCACCGGGGCCGGCGCCGAGCAGGTCGAGCGCGGAGGCGGCCGAGGCGCCGTACTCCAGCCCGGCCTCGTCGAAGAAGCCGAAGGGCAGCAGCGACAGGGACCAGGGGGCGAGCAGCAGCAGCGGCGTGCCGAGCTGGGCGAGGAAGCGCAGCCCGTACGCCGTGATCTCGGCGCGGCGCAGGACCAGGACCCCGGCACCGAGGACGAGCGCGACGGGCCACACCACCGGCGTGAAAGCGGTGGTGACGGTCAGCAGCAGGGCGTACGCCCAGGTGGCGCGCCAGCTGCCGCGGGCGCCGGAGGAGTTGGTCAGGCCCGCCGCCGCGACGCCCGCGCGCGCGACCAGCGGCAGCAGCACGGCGAGGACGGCGGTGCCGATGCGGCCGCCGGCGAGGGCGCCGGTGACGGCCGGCAGGAAGGCGTAGGCCACGGCGGCCCAGGCGCGCAGCAGCCGGGACGGGACCAGCGGGCGGGAGGCGAAGTACGCGGTGGCGCCCGCGAGGGGTACCGAGCAGACCAGCAGCAGGGTCAGGGCGAGGCCGGTGGACCCGAGCAGCACGGTCGCGAGCGTGGCGACGATCGCGAGGTAGGGCGGCGCCGAGGCGGCGCCGCCGGTGCCCACGGTGTGCCAGGCGTCCGTGTACCGCGACCACAGCTCGCCCGCGCCGGCCGGTGCGGGCAGCAGCGCGCCGCCCGCCAGGGCGCCGCCGCCGAAGAGCGCGCGGCAGGCGGCCAGGGAGACGAGCAGCAGTACCAGGAAGAGCACCGGGCCGGGCTTGCGGGCGATGCGCTTGAGGCGGGCGAACTGCTCGATCTCCAGGAAGTCGGCGTCGTCGCCGCCGGGTCCGGACTCGATGGCCCCGCCGTGCCGTCCGGCGCCCGCGGCGGCCTCGGCGTCGGAACCGCCGAAGAGATCGCCCGCGACCTGCTCGACGGTGGCGCGGACGGTCGCTCCGGGCGGCGGGAACAGGGGCCGCAGCTCGTCCTTCTCGATCTGCGGGCGCCCGCGTTCGCGACGGCCGGCGATGATGCGCTCGGGTCGCAGCAGGACGCTCAGCAGCCCGCGGATCTCGTCGAGGGCCTGTCCGGGGACCTTGCCGACGAGGTAGGCGACGGTCCGCAGCAGGGTGCCGAGGACGATGCGCAGGAACACCCAGGGCAGGGCGGCGGTGCGGACGTTGACGAGGAGGGTGTGGACGGCGCCCGCCTTGTCCACCTTGTGCGGGGAGGCGGTGGTGCGCCCCGCGCAGTCGACGGCGCGGCGCTCGCGCGAGGCGGCCTCGGCGTGGCGGACGACCGCCTCGGGGGCGACGAGGACGCGCAGCCCCTCGGCGTGCGCGCGCCAGCACAGGTCGACGTCGTCACGCATCAGGGGCAGCCGGCGGTCGAAGCCGCCGAGCCGCTCGAAGACGTCGCGCCGGATGAGCATGCCGGCGGTGGACACCGACAGCACGGTGCGGACGTGGTCGTGCTGGCCCTGGTCCTGCTCGCGACGGTCCAGGCCGGTCCAGCGGCGGCCGGAGTTGGCGATGGAGACGCCGACCTCCAGCAGCTGGCGGCGGTCGTACCAGCCGCGGAGCTTGGGGCCGACGACGGCGACGTCCTCGCGGCCGAGTTCGTACTCGGTGTCCACGACGCGCAGCAGCTGGGCGAGGGCGTCGGGTTCGGGGGCGCAGTCGTCGTGCAGCAGCCACAGCCACTGGACCGGCTCTCCGTGGGGGAGCTCCGGCATGTCGTAGGCGTCGTCGCGCCAGGTGCGCGTGACGGGGTCCCAGCCGCTGGGCCGGCGCAGGTACGGCAGGTCCTCGGGGGTGAGGAGGGGAGCGATACGGGCCGCCTCCTCGACGGCCTGGCCGAAGCCCGTGCGCCGGGCGAGATGGAGCACGCGGTCGTCACCGAGGGCGTCGGCGACGAGCCGGGAGGAGTCGTCGGCGCTGCCGGTGTCTGCGGCCACGGCGTACTGGACGGGGCGCTCCTGGCCGAGCAGCCCGGCGAGCGCGTCGGGCAGCCAGCGGGCTCCGTCGTGGGCGACGAGGACCGCGGTCACGACGTGACGCGGGAACTCAGGTGTGGCAGCGAGGTCTTGCTGGGCTGCCGTGTGACTCTGCACGGACATCGAGGTACGGGCCCCGGTTCGGTGGACTGCGGTGGACGCCCGTGCCTGTGGGGGGCGGCGGGGCGTCTCGGACGAGCGCCCACACTATCGGCTGGACACAGGGGCGGCCCCCCACCTGTGGACAACCCACCGGCGACGGGCCGTTGCCGCTGTTCGGACCGTTTCTGCCCCAAGTCGGGCCACAGTCGGTCAACCTGCGGCCGCCGCGCCCGCGGCCCACGAACCGCCGCCTCTCGACTGCCGCCCGCTTCCGCGTCCTCGGAGCGCGTCCCCGGAGCGCGTCCTCAGACCGCGGCCTTCTTCAGGCGGCGGCGCTCTCTCTCGGACAGGCCGCCCCAGATGCCGAACCGCTCGTCGTTGGCAAGGGCGTACTCGAGGCATTCGGAGCGGACCTCACAGGCGAGGCAGACCTTCTTGGCCTCGCGGGTGGAACCGCCCTTCTCGGGGAAGAAGGACTCGGGGTCGGTCTGGGCGCACAGTGCGCGCTCCTGCCAGCCGAGTTCCTCGTCCGCGTCGTCGACCAGCAGTTGCTGCACCAGCTCGGTCATGTGCGCCCCTCGTCTGTCTTCGCGTCCCCGTGATCCAGCCGTTATCGATTCCGGCTGAACGACACGAGTGAAATTACAAGTGTGCTGCTCCGGGCGAGTCAAGCCGAGATCTGCTATTGGGCCCCTTATTCACTCTGCGGAACCAAGGCCATGCAGTAAGTGTTCAAATCACCATAAAACTTGACATACCGATGAGGCCCGCCAGAGGACCCGTCCCGTTCCACACCTGCATCAGGAAGGACGCCCCGGCGATCGATCCCGTTCCGATACACGTGCCGAAGCGAACCTGATCACATTCGGGTCACGGGATCGCAACGGGGGTTGTGCGCCCGGCTTGTGCGCCATGTGTCCCGGAAGCCGCCTGAGCAAACCTTTCGGCAGCACGATCAACCGGATGAGGTGAAACATGTCCCACAAAACGGGCATCGAGTTGACAGTGCTGGTGTGAACCGCTGTCCTTGAGGGCATGCTCGCGAACTTGGCGCTCACCTCGACCCGCACCGCCGGGTCCCACGGTGCTGCCCGCGCTCGCTGTAGCTGTTGCCGCTGTTCCAGCTGTTGAGCCGACCGCGCTCCGGCTGTCCCCGAGTCCACGCGACTCGACTGCTGCGTTCCCGCCCCACCAGGGCGTTCTCCGTTCATCGCTCCGCTCCGCCGCACTCTTCCGCCGAGGAACCCCGCACCCATGAACAGCGACAGCGACCTCCAGATCGCCGGCGACATCCTCGAAGTCCCCCACCTGCTGCAGTCCCCCCGCGAGCACCCGGCCACGGTCGCCGAGTTCGCGGGCCTGGTCCGCGAACTCGCCGCCGACCGCTCCGCGTGGGAGCACCTCGTCCGGTACGACGCGACGACCCGCTGGTACCACCGGCTGCGCACCGGCCCCGGGTACGAGGTGTGGCTGCTGTCCTGGCTGCCCGGGCAGGGCAGCGGACGCCACGACCACGGACCCTCCTCGGGCGTCTGGACGGTCCTGGAAGGCACCCTCACCGAGCACACGGCGCGCGGCACGCGCGCGATGGAGGCCGGTACGCAGCGCGTGTTCGCGCCGAGCCACGTGCACGAGGTGGTCAACGACGCGCTGGAGCCGGCGGTCAGCCTGCACGTCTACTACCCGGGTCTGACACAGATGCCGATGCACGCCCCGCAGTGCTCGGCCGCCGCGTTCCGGGACCACGGCGCCGACGCCGCACCGGCACGGTGACGACTGGCTGACGCGCTGTCGGACCCGCCTGCCAGACTGGGGCCATGCGCATTGTGGTTCTGGCAGGCGGCATCGGCGGTGCCCGGTTCCTGCGTGGTCTCAAGCAGGCCGCGCCGGACGCGGACGTCACGGTCATCGGCAACACCGGGGACGACATCCACCTCTTCGGGCTGAAGGTCTGCCCGGACCTCGACACGGTGATGTACACCCTCGGCGGCGGTATCAACGAGGAGCAGGGCTGGGGGCGGGCCGAGGAGACCTTCCACCTCAAGGAGGAGCTCGCGGCGTACGGCGTCGGACCCGAGTGGTTCGGCCTCGGCGACCGCGACTTCGCCACGCACATCGTGCGGACCCAGATGATCACCGCGGGCTTCCCGCTCAGCGCGGTGACCGAGGCGCTGTGCGACCGCTGGAAACCCGGGGTGCGGCTGATCCCGATGACCGACGACCGTGTGGAGACGCACGTCGCCGTGGAGCTCGACGGGGAGCGCAAGGCGGTCCACTTCCAGGAGTACTGGGTGCGCCTGCGCGCCTCCGTCCGCGCCGAGGCGGTCGTGCCGGTCGGGGCCGAGCAGTCCAAGCCGGCGCCCGGTGTGCTGGAGGCCATCGCGGAGGCGGACGTGATCCTCTTCCCGCCCTCCAACCCGGTCGTCTCCGTCGGCACGATCCTCGCCGTGCCCGGCATCCGGGAGGCGATCGCCGACGCCGGGGTGCCGGTGGTGGGCCTCTCCCCCATCGTCGGCGACGCGCCCGTGCGCGGGATGGCCGACAAGGTGCTCGCCGCGGTCGGCGTGGAGTCCACGGCCGCCGCTGTCGCCGAGCACTACGGTTCGGGACTGCTCGACGGCTGGCTGGTCGACACGGTCGACGCGGACGCCGTCACCCGCGTGAAGGCGGCCGGCATCCTCTGCCGCGCCGTACCGCTGATGATGACCGACCTCGACGCGACGACGCAGATGGCCCGGGAGGCGCTGACGCTGGCGGAGGAGGTGCGTCAGGCGTGAGCGACGAGACGCGCGGCGGGGCGCCGGGCCGGCGGGACGGCTACCGGGTGTGGGCGCTGCCCGGCCTGCCCGAGGTGCGGCCCGGCGACGACCTGGCCAAGCTGATCGCGGCCACCGAGCCCGCGCTGGCCGACGGGGACGTGCTGCTCGTCACGTCCAAGATCGTGTCCAAGGCCGAGGGGCGCGTCGTGGAGGCCGCCGACCGGGAGGCCGCGATCGACGCGGAGACCGTCCGGGTGGTGGCCCGGCGCGGCCCGCTGCGCATCGTCGAGAACCGCCAGGGCCTGGTCATGGCGGCGGCCGGCGTCGACGCCTCCAACACTCCGGCCGGGACCGTGCTGCTGCTCCCCGAGGACCCCGACGCCTCCGCGCGCGGTATCCGCGAGGGGCTCCGCGACACGCTGGGCGTGGACGTCGGCGTCATCGTCACCGACACCTTCGGGCGCCCCTGGCGGGCCGGGCTCACGGACGTGGCGATCGGCGCCGCGGGCGTCCGCGTCCTCGACGACCTGCGCGGCGGCACGGACGCGCACGGCAATCCGCTCGGCGCCACCGTCGTCGCCACCGCCGACGAGCTGGCCGCCGCGGGGGACCTGGTCAAGGGCAAGGCCGCGGGACTGCCCGTCGCCGTCGTGCGCGGGCTCACGGACCTGGTCGCCGACGACGACGGCGAGGGCGCGCGGGCCATGGTGCGCGGCGCGCGCGACGACATGTTCCGCCTCGGCACCTCGGAAGCGGTACGGCAGGCGGTCACCCAGCGGCGTACGGTACGGGCCTTCACCGACGAGCCGGTCGACCCCGGTGCCGTGCGCCGGGCGGTGGCCGCGGCCGTGACCGCACCGGCGCCGCACCACACCACGCCGTGGCGCTTCGTGCTGCTGGAGTCCGAGGAGTCCCGCACCCGGCTCCTCGACGCGATGCGGGACGCCTGGACCGCGGACCTGCGGCGGGACGGCAAGAGCGAGGAGTCCATCGCCAAGCGCGTGCGTCGCGGCGACGTCCTGCGCAACGCGCCCTACCTCGTCGTCCCCTGTCTCGTCATGGACGGTTCGCACACCTACGGGGACGCGCGCCGCGACGGGGCCGAGCGGGAGATGTTCGTGGTCGCCACCGGCGCGGGCGTGCAGAACCTGCTGGTCGCGCTCGCCGGGGAGCGGCTGGGCTCCGCGTGGGTGTCCTCGACCATGTTCTGCCGGGAGGTCGTGCGGGAGGTGCTGGGGCTGCCGGGCGACTGGGACCCGATGGGCGCGGTGGCGGTCGGGCATCCGGCCGAGGAGCCCGGGGCGCGGGCCGAGCGGGACGCCGGGGCGTTCATCGAGGTGCGGTGAGGCGGTGCTCCGAGCCTCTACCCTCGTAGAGGCCCACCCCTCCTTCTCAAGGCACCTCAAGGACCTCAAGGACCTCTCTCGTGGCAGGACGCTTCGCTCCCCGCCCCACGCGCGCCACGGTGCGCGGCGGTGAGACCGTCGTGCCCGCCGCCGGCATACCCCGGCAGGCCGCCGCGCCGGGCGCGGTACGGGTGTGGGTGCCGGACGGGCCGCTGGACCTGGGACTGGCGCTGGGGCCGCTGCGGCGCGGGCCGGGCGATCCGACGTTCCGGACGACGCCGGACGGGGCGGTGTGGCGGGCCAGCCGCACGCCCGCCGGGCCGGGCACGCTGCGGGTCACCGCCCGCGGTGGTGAGGTGCGGGGCGAGGCCTGGGGGCCGGGGGCCGAGTGGCTGCTGGAACAGCTCCCGCGGATGCTGGGCGCCGAGGACGACCCGTCCGCGTTCGTGCCGCGACACCGGCTGCTGGCGGTCACGGCGCATCGGCGTCCGGGGCTGCGGCTGGGGCGGACCGGGTTGGTGCTGGAGTCGCTGATCCCCTCGGTCCTGGAGCAGAAGGTCACGACGCTGGAGGCGTACCAGGCGTGGCGGCTGCTCGTGCGGAGGTTCGGGGAGCCGGCCCCGGGCCCCGCGCCCGGGCGGATGTGTGTGATGCCGACGGCGCGGACGTGGGCGCTGATCCCGTCCTGGGAGTGGCACCTGGCCGGGGTGGACGACAAGCGGGCGTCGACGATTCTGCGGGCCGTGCGGGTCGCGGCGCGGCTGGAGGAGGCGGCGGGGATGGAGCCGGCGGCCGCGCAGGAGCGGCTGGAGCTGGTGTCCGGGATCGGGCCGTGGACGTCGGCGGAGACCGTGCAGCGCAGTCACGGGGCGGCGGACGCGGTGACGGTGGGGGATCTGCATCTGCCGGGGATCGTGGGGTTCGCGCTCGGCGGCGACCGGTACGCGGACGACGCGGAGATGCTGCGGTTGCTGGAGCCGTACGCCGGGCAGCGGCATCGGGCGGCTCGGTTGGTGCTGTTGAGTGGGCGGGTGCCGGGGCGGCGGGCGCCGCGGATGGCTCCGCGGGGGATCGAGCGGTTGTAGGTGGTCCGGGGTTCGCCTCGTGTCGGGGGTTCGTCTCGTGTCGGGGGTTCGTCTCGTGTCCGGCGTGGGTGCGGGGCGGGGGGGCGCAGCCCGGCGCCTACGGGGTGCCGCTGCGCCCACCCGTGCCGTCCTGGGGGCACCTCCCAGGCCGTTCAGGCACTGGGGGAGGCACGACTGCCCGCAGCTGCGGGGGGTGCCCGCAGCTACGGGAGGGGCGGCTGTCTCGGAGGTGCGGAGCGTGCCGTGTTCGCGGCTGGTCCGCTGTTACGAGGCGTCCGACGAGAAGCGTAGGGCTGCCGGGGGGATGTGGGCGTCGCACCAGATCCGGGCGCCGGAGCGGAGTTCGTTGTCGGCGCCGACGACCGCGCCGTCGCCGATGACCGTGTCGGTCAGGACCGAGCGGGTGCCGACGCGGGCGCGGGTGCCGATGAGGGAGTCGGTGATGACGGCGCCCGGCTCGATGACCGCCCCCGGCAGGATCGTGCTGCCGAACACACGCGCCCCCTCCGCCACGAAGGCGCCCTCGCCGACCACCGTGCCGCCGGCCAGCTTGGCGTCGGCCGCGACCCGTGCCGTCGGCAGGACGAGGCGGTCGCCGCAGCGGCCCGGTATGGCCGGGGACGGGGCGCGGCCCAGGACCAGGTCCGCCGAGCCGCGTACGAAGGCCGCCGGGGTGCCCAGGTCCAGCCAGTACGTGGAGTCGACCATGCCCTGGAGGTGCGCACCGGTGGCGAGGAGCTCGGGGAAGGTCTCGCGCTCGACCGAGACGGGGCGGCCGGCCGGAATCGTGTCGATGACCGAGCGGCGGAAGACGTACGCGCCCGCGTTGATCTGGTCGGTGACGATCTCCTCGGGCGTCTGCGGCTTCTCCAGGAAGGCCAGCACCCTGCCGGCGTCGTCGGTGGGGACCAGGCCGTAGGCCCTCGGGTCCGTGACCTTGGTCAGGTGCAGGGAGACGTCCGCGCCCGTCGTCTCGTGGGTGCGCACCAGGGCGCCGATGTCCAGGCCCGTCAGGATGTCGCCGTTGAAGATCAGCACCGGCTCGTCGGGGCCCGAGTGCAGCCGGGACGCCACGTTGCGGATCGCGCCGCCCGTGCCCAGCGGCTCCTCCTCCGTGACGTACTCGAGGTGCAGGCCCAGCGCCGAGCCGTCGCCGAAGTACGGCTCGAAAACCTCGGCCAGGTAGCTGGTCGCGAGCACGATGTGCTCGACGCCGGCCGCCTTGGCGCGGGCCAGCTGGTGCGTGAGGAACGGCACTCCGGCCGCCCGGACCATGGGCTTGGGCGTGTGCACCGTCAGCGGGCGCAGCCGCGTGCCCTTGCCGCCGACCAGAAGGATCGCTTCCGTCACCTGTCGTCTCTGCTTCCTGCCGGGACCGGCCGAACTGTCTTTCGGCGGGCCAGTGTATGCAGTCCGTTCGTCGGCCGTTCCCCAGCCGCCCGGTGGCCGTTCCGTGACGCCTTCGACGGCCGCGCGGTGTGCCGCGCTCAGCGGCCCTGGTACTTCGCCGCCTTCGCGCGGGCCGTGCCGAGCTTGTCGTAGAGCTTCTTGCCGGGGCAGTTCGTGGCGAAGCCGTCGCGGTGGCCGGAGATGACGTTCAGCCGTACCTTCTTGCCCTTCCGGTAGAGGTTGCCACCTCCGGACTTCAGGTATGTCTTCCCGCGCGGGTTCATGCCGTAGAGCCCGACCTTCCACGCGGTGAGCCGGGCGATCGCCCTCAGGGCGGCCGACGACGGCTTCTTCGAGCTGTACGTGCCGAGGACGGCGATGCCCATGCTGTTGGAGTTGAACCCCAGGGTGTGTGCGCCCAGTACCGGCTCGGACACGCCTCCGGCCCGGCCCTCGTAGATCCTTCCGCACTTGTCGACGAGGAAGTTGTAGCCGAGGTCGCGCCAGCCCGTGCTGGTGACGTGGTAGCGGTAGATGCCGCGGATCACCGAGGGCGCCTGCGAGCAGCGGTAGTTGTTGCCGGTGTCCGAGTGGTGCACGAAGGCCGTCTTGACCTTCTTGGTGTACACGAAACCCTTCTCGCGCAGCCTCTCGTCCGCGCCCCAGCCGCGGCGGGTGGTGATGCGCGGGCGGGGACCGACGTGCGGCCCGGTCCTCTGCCGCGCGGGGAGCGCGGGGAGTACCGCGGGTTCGGGCTCGTCCGCCGCGTGGTTCGCCGGCGGCGGGACGTCCTCGCCGGGGTCGACGAGTTCGAGGCGCAGTCCGGTGGGGAGCCGTGCGGCGGCCGGCGCGGTGCGGGCGGCCGGGAGTGCACGGGTGGCCGGCAGCGCACGGGCGGCCTCGTGGGCGGCCGCCGCCCGGACCCGGACCTCCACGCCGTCGGACTCGCCCACCCACAGCGGTGCGGTGGCGCCGCGGACGCGGACCGAGGTGCTCTCGGGGGTGCCGGGGTCGGCGGCGTGGTCGGCGTTGTGGGTCTGCAGCTCCCGCCAGCCGGACCAGGCGCCGGTCGCGGTGGCGCGGGTACGGACCTCGACGCGGCCGTGGAGCGGGGTGGCGGGGTCGTCCCAGACGACGCCGACGAGTGAGAAGTGCCGTACGTCGCCGCGGCGCAGGCCCTGTTCGGGCGTGCCGGGCGCCCGGTCGCGGGCGCGGGGGGCGAGCGGGAGGGACTGGGTGCCGCCGGGGGCGTACGCCGTGGCGCGTGCCGTCGGACTCGTCGCGGGTGGGGCCGAGGTGGTGGCTGCCGCGGGCGAGGTGAGCGGGAGGGCCAGGGCCGCCGCGCACGTGACACCGGTCGAGGAAGCTAGGAATCCACGCATGCCCCTGATTTTGTACATCGTCAGACAATTATGTCCATTTGGGATCTGACGGGCCGTAGGTTGTGTCCGTCCGATCCGGTGGTGCCGGGGTACGCCGTCCGCTCGGTGCGCGTCCTCCGGCCCGCGTACGCTTGCGCGGGTGAACGCGACCGACCGCACCCCTGCCGACCTGCTGAGTTCCGCGCTCGCCGCGGACCCGGGACGCCCCCTGGTGACCTTTTACGACGACGCCACCGGCGAACGCGTCGAACTGTCCGTGGCCACCTTCGCCAATTGGGTGGCCAAGACCGCCAACCTGCTCCAGGACGAACTGTCCGTCGAACCCGGGGACCGGGTGGCGCTGCTGCTGCCCGCCCACTGGCAGACGGCGGTGTGGCTGCTGGCGTGCGCGTCGGTGGGTGTCGTCGCCGACGTGGCGGGCGACCCCGGGGCGGCGGACGTGGTCGTGAGCGGGCCGGAGCCGGAGTCGCTGGAGGCGGCGCGGGCGTGCTCGGGTCCGCGGATCGCGCTGGCGCTGCGGCCGCTCGGGGGACGGTTCGCGCCGGCGCCGCCGGAGGGCTTCGCCGACTACGCGGTGGAGGTGCCGGGGCAGGGGGACCGGTTCGTGCCGTACGCGCCGGTGGACCCGGAGGCACCGGCGCTGATCGTGGCCGGGCGGGAGTTCAGCGGCGCGGAGGTCGTGGAGCGGGCTCGGGCGGAGGCGTCGGGGCTGGGGCTCACGGGGCCGGGGGCGCGGATTCTGTCGGGGTTGCCGTACGACACGTGGGAGGGGCTGAGCGCCGGGCTGTACGGGCCGCTGGCCGGCGGGGGGTCGGTGGTGCTGTGCCGGCACCTGGAGCGGGCGGGGGCGGGTGTGGTGGACCAGCGGATCGAGGCGGAGCGGGTTTCGGCTACGGCGCGGTGAGGTGTCTCGGGGGTGTTGGTCGGCCGGGGGGTGCGTGGGCGCCGGTGAGTCGGTGAACCGGAGCTGAACCGGTGCCCGGCGTCGGTGCGGGCGCGGGCGGGGTGCGCGGACCGGCGCTGACCGGGCGCCGCCTGCGCCCACCCGTGCCGCCCCGGGCGGCACGCATGCCCGCAGCTTGGCAGCGGCACGCGCGCCCGCAGCTCCGCCGGACCCCCAGGCCGGCGGGGAGGTCCCGGCGCTCGGTGGTCTGACCCGTTCGGCCTACGTGCGTTCTGTCTTCCGTGGTCGCCCGGGGCATGGTCGTACCAGCGCGCTGGTGTGGACGGAGGCAGGCGTGGGCGATGACGCGGGTACGGCGGCCTCCGGTGGGGGCCGGGGGCACGGGGCGTCCGCGAGCGGCGACGAGCTGAAGCGGCGGCGGCGCAGGCGGCGGCTGGGCATCGCCGGGATCGTGACCGTCGTGCTTGCCGGGGGTGCCGCGGGCGTCGGGTGGGCGGTGTACGCCAAGCTCAGCGGCAACATCACGGCGGACGAGGCGGCGGCCGCCGAACTCGCCCGGTACGAGAAGGAGCGGCCCGCCTCGCAGGTGCGCGGCGCGCAGAACATCCTGCTGATCGGCTCGGACTCGCGCGCCGGCGACGGCAACGCGCGCTACGGGCGGGACTCCGGGACCGAGCGGTCGGACACCACGATCCTGCTGCACCTGGCCGCGGGCCGGGACAGCGTCACCGCCGTCTCCCTCCCCCGCGACCTCATGGTGCGGGTCCCCGGCTGCCACCGCCCCGACGGGTCGCTCACCGCACCGACGTTCACGCAGTTCAACTACGCCTTCGCGGTGGGCGGTTCGGCGTGCTCGATCCGTACGGTGGAGAAGCTGACCGGTGTCCGGGTCGACCACCACGTGGTCGTCGACTTCGAGGGCTTCAAGGAGATGGTCGACGCGCTCGACGGCGTAGAGGTCTGCCTGCGCAAGCCGGTCGACGACAAGGACGCCAAGCTGCGACTGCCCGCGGGCCGGGTGACGCTCGACGGGGAGCAGGCGCTCGGGTACGTCCGTGCCCGCAAGTCGCTCGGCGACGGCAGCGACACCGACCGGATGGACCGGCAGCAGCGCTTCCTCGGGGCGCTCGTGAGCAAGGTGCAGAGCAACGGCGTACTGCTGAATCCGGTGAAGCTGTATCCCGTTCTGGACGCGGCGACCTCGTCGCTCACCACGGACCCGGACCTGGCGAGTCTGCGCGGTCTGTACGACCTCGTGCGCGGGCTGCGCGGGGTCCCCACCGAGCGCGTGCAGTTCCTGACCGTGCCCCGGGAGTCGTACGCGGGCGACGCGAACCGGGACCAGCTCGTACAGCCCGACGCCGAGAAGCTCTTCACCCGCCTGCGGACGGACGAACCGGTGACGATCGCGGCGCGGCGCGGCGACTCGGCCGACGGCACCGGGCGCTCCGGCGAAGCGGGCGACGCCGCCTCCCCCGCGCCGACGTTCAGCGGGAACACCGCCGACGAGGACATCTGCGAGTAAAGCGCGTTCCAAGGAGGGGCAACCCGGGGGCAAGGCGGACACCCGCGTACGGACAGTTGTCCGAGGAATGCGGCGGATTGCCCGGTTGTAAGCGCCGTGGCGTGCGTCACTGCCGTCGACCCGCGCTCGACGGGGCGGTTAATGTGAGCGATCCGGTGTGCCCGGCCGCGGAGTTGGAGTTCTGCCCCTGGCCACGCACTGAACTGACGTGAGCGAGACCTGGTGCCCGGAGGGGAGGGCGCCGCGTGGCCCCGACGGAGGATTCGGACGACCGTGGACGCGCAAGGCCGTGGGCAGGCGGAGGACATCGACCCCGCAGACCAGTGGGTACTCAACCCGGACACCGGCGACTACGAACTGCGACTGCCCTCTTCCGCACCGCAGTCACCGGTACCCGGCCCCCGCCGGGGCACACCTCCGCCCGGTCGTGAGGTTCCCGCTCCGCGCAGGCGCCGCGCGGCACCCGAGGAGCCGCCGCCGGAACGGCGCGACCGCCGGCGGTCGGCGAAGAAGAAGTCGAAGGGCAAGAAGATACTGCTGTGGACCGGCGGCACGATGGCGTTCGTCATCCTCGCCGTCGGCACGGCCGGTTATCTGTATCTCCAGCACCTCAACGACAACATCGACTCCCTCCCCGACGACGGCGCGAGCACCGGTGGGTTCAGCAAGGACCAGGCGATCAACATCCTGCTGATCGGCACCGACAAGCGCACCGGCTCCGGCAACGACGGCTACGGCGACAAGGGCAGCGCGGGGCACGCCGACACCACGATCCTGCTGCACGTCGCCAAGGACCGCTCCAACGCGACCGCCCTCAGCATCCCCCGCGACCTGATCGTCGACGTCCCGGACTGCCCGACCACGCAGGAGGACGGGACCACCAAGGTCATCCCGGGCTCCACCGGTGCCCGCTTCAACACCAGCCTCGGCCAGAGCGACCGTACGCCCAGCTGCACCATGCGCACCGTCACCGAGCTGACCGGGGTGAAGCCGGACAACTTCATGGTGGCCGACTTCAACGCGGTCAAGACCCTGTCCTCCGCGGTCGGCGGCGTCAAGGTCTGTCTCGCGAAGGACATCAACGACCCCGACTCGCACCTGAACCTGCCGGCGGGCGAGCACACCATCGAGGGTGAGGAGGCGCTCGCCTTCGTCCGCACCCGCCACTCCGTCGGTTTCGGCGGCGACCTGAGCCGTATCGAGCTCCAGCAGCAGTTCCTCAGCTCGCTGATGCGCCAGCTGAAGTCCAACGACACGCTCACCAGCCCCACGAAGATGGTGAAGCTCGCCGAGGCGGGCACCGAGGCGCTCACCGTCGACTCCAAGCTGGACAGCATCGGCAAGCTCAAGGACCTCGGCCTGGAGCTGGGCAAGCTCGACACCAAGAACCTGACCTTCGCCACGGTGCCGGTGGTCGACAACCCGGCCGAGCCCAAGCCGGTGACCGTCGTCCTCAAGGAGGGGTCCGCCCAGCAGGTCTTCGACATGGTCAAGAACGACGTCTCCTTCACCGAGGTCAAGAAGAAGGAGAAGGAGAAGCAGAAGAAGGAGGACGCCGCGGTCGCCGCCCGCCTGGAGGGCGAGAAGTCCGAGCCCGGCGAGATCCGCGTCCGCCTCCTGAACGGCGGCGCCTCCTCCGGCAGCGCGGGGCGGGAGCTGACCTACCTCCAGAACGAGGAGGGCGTCACCAAGTCGGAGAACGCGGGCAACGCCCCCGCCGACCTCGCGAAGACCACCCTGGAGTACGCCCCCGACCAGGCCGACCAGGCCCGCGCCCTCGCCGAGATCCTCGGCCTGTCCGGCGCCGCCATGAAGCCCGGCGAGAGCGTCACCAACTCCCAGGGCCTGCCCACCATGACCCTCACCCTCGGCAAGGACTTCAAGGGCGCCGGGGTCAAGCTCGACGCCACGTCCGGGAAGGCGCCGGAGGACCTTCAGAAGTCCACGGCGGACAAGGTCGAGTGCGCGAAGTGACCTGAGGGGCCCCACGCGCATCTGACAGTACGACAGTCCGTCGGTCGGCCGGGGTCACCCGGTGAACAATCCACCGGCCGCCGTACAGCCAACGAGGGGCTTCACACGTCCAACTGTGCGAGCAGGGCGCGTACGGGAGCACGTTCGCGGCCCGAGGGTGGGAGAGGGACATGACGCAGAGCGGTGTGCGCGGGGAGGAAGCGCGACCCGACACGGTCCGCCACGCCCGCGGCAGGCGGGCCGGACGCGGCGGCGCGGAGGACGGCGGCACCGGAGCGTCCGGGCGGCGGGGCGCGGGCGGCCGCGGGGATTCGGGGGGCCGGTCGGGCGGCAACGGCGGGCGCTCCGGGCGGCGGCGCGCCGGACGGCGGCACCGGGTGCTGAAGTGGTCCGCGACGACCCTCGCCGTACTGGTACTCGGCACGGCCGGCGCCGGATACCTCTACTACCAGCACCTGAACGGCAACATCGACAAGGGCGAGCGCAGCAGCGGCGACTCCAAGGCGCACAGGACCGAGCCGAACGCGGCCGGGCAGACGCCCCTGAACATCCTCCTGCTCGGTTCCGACAGCCGCGCCTCCGATGCCAACGTGGCG
This sequence comes from Streptomyces sp. BK208, assembly GCF_004364245.1. Taxonomy (GTDB): domain Bacteria; phylum Actinomycetota; class Actinomycetes; order Streptomycetales; family Streptomycetaceae; genus Streptomyces. Next base: position 31,785 of record NZ_SOAV01000018.1, read on the forward strand.
CTGGGCGGCGGCAAGAACCACCGCGACAACCCGCCGCTGGCGGACGTGCAGATGCTGATCCACCTGACCGCGGACCGCAAGAGCGCCGCCGTGGTGAGCATCCCCCGGGACACCCGCGTCGACATCCCCGCGTGCAAGGACCCCGACTCCGGCGAGGAGTTCCCGGCGACCAACGCCATCATCAACACGACGCTGGCCCGCGGCGGCGCCGGCTGCACCCTGGCCACCTGGGAGAACCTCACCGGGGTCTACATCGACCACTGGATGACGATCGACTTCGCGGGCGTCGTGTCGATGGCGGACGCGGTCGGCGGGGTCGAGGTCTGCGTGAACCAGAACGTGTGGGACCGCCCGCTGCCCGGTGTGCCCGGCGGCTCGGGCCTGAAGATGACGGCAGGCCCGCACAAGGTCAAGGGCGAGGAGGCGCTGCAGTGGCTGCGCACCCGGCACGCCTGGGGCAGTGACCCGCTGCGGGCCCGGGCCCAGCACATGTACATGAACTCGATGATCCGCACGCTGAAGAGCCAGAACGTCTTCACCGACGCCGGCCGGCTGATGGGACTGGCGGAGGCCGCCACGAAGTCGCTGACGGTGTCCGAGGAGGTCGGCACCGTCAAGAAGCTGTACGACCTGGGCATGCAGCTCAAGACGGTCCCCACGGACCGCATCACCATGACGACGATCCCCACGGTCGAGGACCCCGAGGACGCGAACCACCTGCTGCCGGCCGACGACGCCGACAAGATGTGGGCCATGCTCCGCGACGACGTGTCCTTCGACGACAAGGGCGCGAAGGACGGGAAGGACTCCGGCAAGAAGGACTCCGGCAAGGGCGACGGCGAGGACGCCGCCGGCCGGGGCGACGCCGCCGCGCCGTCCGACGAGCCCGCCGCCGACTCCGAGATCGGTGTCCTCGTCCAGAACGCCACCCGCTCGGCCACCCTCGGCCCGGTGACGGGCCGGGCCGGTGACGTCGCCGGAGCGCTGGTGCGCAAGGGCTTCGGCAAGGCCACGAAGGACACCTCCGCGGCGCTCTCCGAGGAGCGCACCGTCGTCCGTTACCCGAGCGACGAGCTGGCGGGCGACGCACGCCGCGTCGCCGAGGCACTGGGGATCCCCGCGGAGGCGGTGCGCAAGTCCGCGGACGTGTCCGGGATCACGCTCGTCGTGGGAGCTGACTGGCGCCAGGGCACGTCCTACCCGAAGCAGAAGACGCCCGAGGCGGGAGACCTGCCGGAGTCCAGCGACGCGATCAACGGATCGGACACCGGAACGTGCATGGACGTCTACAAGCCCTACCGATGGTAGGAGTTCACGAAAATAGGGAGGATTGCCCTGTTGTAGGGGTGACGATCCTGACACCAGTGTCGTTCGACGCCGAACCGGACGGATAGTGTGAGCGCTCCGGTGCCCCGTGCCGTGAGGTCCGCCCTGGCGTCGTGCACTTGTTGACTCTTTTATCGTGCGCCTTCAGTGGAAGGTGCCGCGTGGCCCCCGACGGAGGATTGGGAGACCGTGGACGCGCAAGGACGTGGGCGGGCAGACGACGTCGATCCCGCAGACCAGTGGGTGCTGAATCCACGTACCGGTGAGTACGAGCTGCGCCTGTCCCCATCCGCACCGCGGCCGTCCGTGCCGGGCCCGCGCACGGAGGGGCGCCGCACGTCCGCTCCGGGCCGCGAGGTGCCGCCCCAGCGGCGGCGTCGTCCGGAGCCCGAGGCACCGGCGCCCGGGCGGCGCGGACGCCGGCCGGAGAAGAAGAAGTCCCGGGGCAAGAAGGTCCTGCTGTGGACCGGCGGCAGTATGGCCTTCGTCGTCCTCGTGGCCGGCGTGGGCGGCTACGTCTACCTCAAGCACCTCGAGGGCAACGTCTCGACGACGGACGTCGGCACCGCCGGAAGCAGCAGCTTCAAGAAGAACGAGGCCTTCAACATCCTCATCATCGGCACGGACAAGCGCACCGGTGAGGGCAACGAGGGCTACGGCGACAAGGGCAGCGCCGGGCACGCGGACACCAACATCCTGCTGCACGTCGCCGAGGACCGCTCCAACGCGACCGCGCTCAGCATCCCGCGCGACCTGATCGTCGACATCCCGGACTGCGAGACCAAGCAGGAGGACGGGAGCACCAAGGTCATCCCGGGCTCCTCCGGCGTCCGCTTCAACCAGAGCCTCGGCGACCTCGGCCGGGACGCGGGCTGCACGATGCGCACGGTGGCGGAGACGACCGGCATCAAGCCCGACCACTTCATGATGGCCGACTTCAACGCGGTCAAGACGCTGACCTCGGCGGTCGGCGGCGTCGACGTGTGCGTGGAGCACGCCGTGGACGACCCGAAGTCGCACCTCCAGCTCCCCGCGGGCGAGTCCACGGTCAAGGGCGAGCAGGCCCTGGCCTTCGTCCGCACCCGGCACGCCTTCGGCAACGAGGGCGACCTGGACCGCATCAAGGTGCAGCAGCAGTTCCTGGGCTCACTGATGCGGAAGATGTCCTCCAGTGACACCCTCACCAGCCCCGCCAAGCTGGTGAAGCTCGCCGAGGCCGCGACCAAGGCCCTCACCGTGGACAGCGCCATCGGCAAGGTCGGCACGCTCAAGGACATGGCCCTGGAGCTGAAGAAGGTGCCGCCGAAGAACATCACGTTCACCACGGTGCCGGTGGTCGACAACCCGGCCGAGAAGGTCAAGGCGACGGTGGTCGTGAACGCGTCGAAGGGCCCTCAGGTCTTCGACATGATCAAGAACGACATCTCCTTCACCGAGGTCAAGCAGAAGCAGAAGAAGGAGAAGGCCGCCGTCGCCGCCCGGCTCAAGGGCGCGAAGTCCGAGCCGGGCGAGGTCCGCGTCCGCGTGATGAACGGCGGCGCCCCCGCAGGCAGCGCCCAGCAGGAGCTGAACTACCTGCAGACCCAGGCCGGCGTCTCGAAGTCGGAGAACGCGGGCAACGCCCCCGCCGACCTCGCGAAGACCACCCTGGAGTACGCCCCCGACCAGGCCGACCAGGCCCGCGCCCTCGCCGAGATCCTCGGCCTGTCCGGCGCCGCCATGAAGCCCGGCGAGAGCGTCACCAACTCCCAGGGCCTGCCCACCATGACCCTCACCCTCGGCAAGGACTTCAAGGGCGCCGGGGTCTCGCTCGATCCCGCCTCCGTCAAGAAGCCGGACCTGGACACGGAGTCCACGGCCGACCAGAAGCTGTGCGCAAGTTGACCTGAGGGGCCTGTCGTACGTCTCACAGGGCGGCGACGGGCCCACGTGGTGGTCCGGGGGCGGGGAGGGACGCGGACGTGACGCGGAGCGGTGTGCAGGAGGAGGACACGCGGGAGGGCGCGGCAGACGCCTCCGAGCGTGCGGAGGCCGGCCCGGGGGACGGCGACAACGGTGTCGACGTCACCGACGACGGCACCGCGAACGGCGCCACGGACGGCGGCGGGAAGGACGGCGGACAGGACGCCGGCGAGCCCGGCCGTCCCGGACCGCGCCGGCGCCGCCGGGTCCTGCGCTGGACCGCGGTGGTGCTCGCGGCCGTCCTGGCCGGCACGGCCGGGGCCGGTTACCTCTACTACGAGCACCTCAACGACAACATCAAGCAGGACGTCCTGAACCTGGGCGACAACAAGGTCGCCGCGCCGACGCCGAACGCGGCCGGGCAGACCCCGCTGAACATCCTCGTCATCGGCTCGGACGCCCGGGACAGCGAGGAGAACCAGCAACTGGGCGGCGCCCGCGAGACGTTCGGCTCCACACCGCTGGCGGACGTGCAGATGCTGGTGCACCTGTCGGCCGACCGCAGCAACATGTCGGTGGTCAGCATGCCGCGCGACACGCTGCTGGAGATACCCAAGTGCACCGACCCCGAGGACGGTGAGGTCCACCCGGCGAGCCGGGGCCGGGTGATGACCAACCAGAGCCTCGGGCACGGCGGTCCGGGCTGCACGGTGGCCACCTGGCAGGAGCTGACCGGCATCCACATCGACCACTTCGTGATGGTGGACTTCGCGGGCGTCGTGTCGATGGCGGACGCCGTCGGCGGCGTCCCGGTCTGCGTGGACGCCAACATCCACTCGCGCGACAGCACGGGCCACGGCTCCGGTCTGAAGCTGGCGCGGGGCACCCACCCGGTCAAGGGCGAGCAAGCCCTGCAGTGGCTGCGCACCCGGTACGGCTTCGAGGACGGCAGCGACCTGGCGCGGGCCAAGGCCCAGCACATGTACCTGAACTCGATGGTCCGGGTACTGCGCGAGAACGCGACCCTGAGCAGCCCGAACAGGCTGCGCAGGCTCGCCGAGGAGGCCACCGCCGCCCTCACCGTCGACCCGGGCCTTGACACCGTCAAGAAGCTGTACGACCTCAGCACCGAGCTGCGCGAGGTGAAGCCCGAGCGCATCACCATGACCACGATGCCCAACCGGTACGTGGGTGCCCGCGTCGAGCCGACCGAGGACGCGGAGCAGCTGTTCCGCCTGGTGCGCGAGGACATCGCCCTGGACGGCAGGGACGCGAAGAAGAAGCCCGCCGAGCCGGAGCCCCCGGCCGACCCGGCCGCGCCCGACGACGAGCTGGCGGTCCAGGTCCTCAACGGCACCCGCACCGACGGCCTCGGCACGGCCCCCGGACGCGCGAACGCGATCGCGGGGCTCCTGGCCGACAAGGGCTTCACGAAGGCCGTCGCGGACCCCTCGGTGCTGCCGAGCGAGGACCGTACGGTGGTCCGCTACCCGAGCACCGACCTGGAGGGCGACGCGCGGCGCGTCGCCGAGGCCCTGGGCATCCCGGCGAGTTCGGTGCGGCGGTCCACGGACGTCTCGGGCGTCACGCTCGTCGTGGGCGCCGACTGGCGCGAGGGCACCGCCTACGAGGCGCCCGGGAGCGACGACGGCACCCCCGAGTCGGCCGAGGCCCTCAACGGCGCGGACGACAGCGCCTGCATGCACGTGAACCCGGCGTTCACCTGGTCCTGACGGACGCCGTCACCGCGTACCGGCGGCGTCCGTGGCGTCGGCGTCGGGCTGGACCGCCGGGCGCCGCGAGGCGATGACCCTCCTGGCCAGGGACTTGGGGCTGGTCAGGAAGCCCCAGCCCCACGACATGTGCATGGTCGCCAGCGCCACCGGGATCTGCGCCCGCGCCTTCAGCCCGAGGCCCCTGCCCGCGGGCAGCGAGCCGGCCACGATCGCCGCGAGGTAGCCGCCGGGTACGACGAAGCCCCACGGGGTCAGCGCCGCGCCCACCACGACACCGGCCGCGATGGCGCACACGGCGGTCGGCGGGGCGAGGTAGCGCAGGTTGATGGAGCCCGAGTGGTAGCGGGCGACGACATGCCGCCAGCGGCCGTAGTCCTTGTACTGCTTGGCCAGCGCCCGCACGGACGGCCGGGGCCGGTAGGAGACCTTCAGCTCGGGCGAGAACCAGATCAGGCCGCCGGCCTCGCGGATGCGGAAGTTCAGCTCCCAGTCCTGGGCGCGGATGAACTCCTCGTTGTAGCCGCCCTGCCGCTCCAGCGCCTCGCGGCGGAACACGCCGAGGTAGACGGTCTCGGCGGGCGCCGCCCGACCGCCGGTGTGGAAGGCCGCGTTGCCCACACCGATCTTCGACGTCATCGCGGCGGCGACGGCGTCCTCCCAGGCGTTCTCGCCCTCGGCGTGCATGATGCCGCCCACGTTCTGCGCGCCGGTCTCCTCCAGGAGCCGGACGGCCGTGGCTATGTAGTTCGGCGAGAGCATGCCGTGGCCGTCGACGCGGACGACGACGGGATGGCGGGAGGCCTTGATCGCGGCGTTCAGCGCGGCGGGCGTGCGGCCGGTGGGATTCGGCACGGTGTGCACGCGCGGATCCTCGGCGACGAGTTCGGCGGCGATCTCTTCCGTACGGTCCGCGGAGGGACCGACGGCGATCACGACCTCCATCTCGCCGGCGTACTCCTGGGCGAGGATGGCGCGGACGGCGCCGCGCAGGTGCCGCTCCTCGTTGAGGACGGGCATGATCACGGAAACGGCGGGCAGCCGCGCGTCGGACTTGGCGTTCATCGGTGCTCACGTTACCGCGAACGGGGGACACGGGTGCGCGCCGCGGGGGTCGCAGCCCCGGGCAGCAGATCGTATGGGCCTACGGTGCTCACGAATCCCACGTCCGGCCCCAGGTCCCGCCCCCGCGGAGGTGTCACCTTGCCCACGCCGCCCCGCTCCCCCCGGGTCCCGGCCTCGTCTCCCCGGGGCGGCCCGCCGCCGCAGCGCGGCGGCTCCCGGCCCTCCCGGCGCCCGCCGAGGCCCCCCGTACGGCGGAAGAAGCCGCGCTGGGCCATGCGGGCGGTGACCGCGCTGTCGGTGGTGGTGCTCGCCTCCGCCGGGATCGGGCACGCGGTGCTGACCGGTCTGGACTCGGATCTCTCGCGGGTCGACGCGTTCAAGGACATGAAGAACCGGCCGCGGGCGGGCGACGGCATGAACGTCCTGATGGTCGGCACCGACGGCCGGGACGAGATCACCAAGGAGGAGCGGCGCAAGTACAGACTGGGCGGCGCCCCCTGCCACTGCACCGACACGATCATGATCGTGCACATCTCGGAGGACCGGGAGCGCGCGAGCGTGGTCAGCCTGCCCCGGGACTCGTACGCCGAGACACCCGGCCACACCGACCGCACCACCGGCGAGCACCACAACGGGCACCCGCTCAAGCTGAACGCCGCCTACGCCGAGGGCGGCCCGCAGCTGACCGTCCGCACCGTGGAGGCCATGACCCGGGTGAAGATCGACCACTATCTGGAGGTCGACTTCACCAGCTTCATGAAGACCGTGGACGTCCTCGGCGGCGTGAAGATCTGCACGGTCCAGCCGCTCAAGGACAGCTACACCGGACTCGACCTGCCGGCCGGCACCCACACCCTGATGGGCGGGCAGGCGCTGCAGTACGTGCGCTCCCGCCACCTCGACGGAGCCTCGGACCTGAGCCGGATGAAGCGCCAGCAGCGCTTCCTGGCCGCCCTGATCGAGCGGGCGACCTCCTCGGGCATCCTGCTGAACCCGCTGAAGTTCCGTGACGTCACGCGGGCGGTGCTGGGCTCCGTCCGCGCCGACCAGGGCTTCGGCACCGACGAGCTGCTGACCCTGGGGCGGGCGATGCGGGACTTCTCGCCGTCGTCCTCCGAGTTCACCACCGTGCCGATCGGGCGGATGGGCTACGCCGTCAAGGGCGTCGGATCGACCCTGAAGTGGGACCCGGCGAAGTCGGAGCGGCTCTTCGCCGCCCTGCGCGAGGACAAGCCGCTGACCGCGCCGAAACCGAGGCCGAAGGGCCCGGCGCCGGTACGGGTACCGGTGGACCCGAAGCAGATCCGCGTCCAGGTGGAGAACGGCACCCGCACCCCGGGGCTCGGCAAGCGGGTGGACGACGCGCTGGCCGCGACCGGGTTCCGCACCACCAGGGCACCGCGCAACGCCGCCGACCGGGCCCTGGAGCGGACCGTCGTCGCCTTCGACCCGCGCTGGGACCAGTCGGCTAAGTCGCTGGCCGCCGCCGTGCCCGGCAGCACGCTGAAGCCGGTGAAGGGGCAGGGGGCGACCCTGAAGGTGATCACGGGCGCCGACTTCACGCGGGTGGCGAGGGTGCGGCCGGCCGACCCGCCGCAGGAGTCGGGCACGGTGGTGCGCGGCGACGAGGTGGTCTGCGGCGACCGGTGACCCCCGCCGGGGGCCGGCTCAGTTGCCGGAGACGGTGACCTTCTCGTCGTTCTTCAGTTCCTGGACGAGCTTCTTCACCTTGGCGTCGTCCCACTTGAGGTTGCCGCCGACGCTGCCCGAGATCGGCATGTTCATCGAGGTGCCCTCGCCGCCGCTGACGTTCTTCATCGCCCAGAACATGCTCGCCAGGTCGAACAGGCCCATGTCCTTGTCGACGGTCAGGGAGTCCAGGCCGGCGCCCATGGTCGGGTAGAGCTTGAACGGGTTGAGGACCGTCGACGGGGTGGCCACCTGGCCGGCCAGTGCCGAAAGGAACTTCTGCTGGTTCTTGGTGCGGTCCAGGTCGGAGCCCGCCAGCGCGTACCGGGTGCGGACGAAGGCGAGGGCCTGCTCGCCGTCCAGCGTCTGCTTGCCCTTCTTGAAGTCGGCGCCCGACTTCTTGTCCTTGATGTCCTGCGGGATGTCCATCTCGACGCCGCCGACCGCGTCCACGATGTTCGCGAAGCCGGCGAAGCCGATCTCCACGTAGTGGTCCAGGCGCAGCCCGGTGTTGTGCTCGATGGTGCGCACCAGCAGCTCGGGGCCGTCCTCGGCGTACGCGGCGTTGAGCTTGGTGTGCCGGCCCGTGCCCGGGTACTTCTTGCCGGACTCGGAGCCGACGAAGCTCGGGATCTCCACGTCCGAGTCGCGCGGCAGGGAGATCAGCGTCGACCCGTTGTCCCCGGTGTGCAGGATCATCATCGAGTCGGTGCGCTTGCCCTCGGCGGAACCGGTGTGGAGGTCCTTCTTCTGCTCGTCGGTCATGCCCTCGCGGCTGTCGGACCCGACGATCAGGTAGTTCGTGCCCTCGCCGGCCCCGGGCCGCTCGATGACCTTGGACAGGTCGACCTCGCGGTTGAGCTTGGAGTCGGCCCAGAAGTAGGTGCCGACGGTGGTGACGACCAGCACGGTCACCACCGTGATCGCGGTCCACTTGATCCGGCGCCGCCAGTTCGGCGCGGGCCGGCCCTGCCGGGCGGGTCTCTGGCCACCGCCACCGCCGCCGCCGTAGACCTGGCCGGTGTTGTAGCCGCTGTCGTACCCGTCGTCGCCGTACCCCTGGCCGTCGGTGTACGACGGCTGCTGGGGCACCCCGGCGCCGTACGGCGGTGCCGACGGGCCCGGGCCGGGCGGCGTCGCGCCGCGGCGGACCTGACGCATCACGCGCGCGCTCTCGGGCCGTGCGCTCGCGCTGCCGCGTCCGTATCCGCTGCCGCGGTTGTCACCGGACCATCCCTCGGGCCAATCATTCATGCGCCCAGTGTGCAGGGCTGCCCTGTGGGCGTTACAAGGTATGTCGGAAAATCAGGGCAGCGCTGTTGCCAATCCGACACAAAACCACGCGCGGGTGGCCCCGGCATAAGGTGGAGGCCATGACAGACCAGGCAGAACAGGCCTCGGCCGCGCGGTCGGCGCCTCCGGAGATCCCGGGCAAGCCGACCTCGGCCTCCCGCACCACCCTCAGCCACATCATGACGCACAGCGACACCAACCTTCTGGGCACGGTGCACGGCGGTGTGATCATGAAGCTCGTCGACGACGCGGCCGGTGCCGTGGCCGGACGGCACTCCGGCGGACCCGCCGTCACCGCGTCCATGGACGAGATGGCGTTCCTCGAGCCGGTCCGCGTCGGCGACCTCGTCCATGTGAAGGCGCAGGTCAACTGGACCGGCCGCAGTTCCATGGAGGTGGGCGTCCGGGTGATGGCCGAGCGCTGGAACGAGTCCACCCCGGCCACCCAGGTGGGCTCGGCGTACCTGGTCTTCGCGGCCGTGGACGCGGACGGCAAGCCCCGCACGGTCCCGCCGGTCCTGCCCGAGACGGAGAAGGACAAGCGCCGCTACCAGGAGGCCCAGATCCGCCGCACCCACCGCCTGGCCCGCCGCCGCGCGATCATGGAGCTGCGGCAGCGGCGGGTGGCGGAGGGGTACGAGGACTGACCTCCGCCCGGGACGTCACGGACGGCTCGGGCGGCTGGGGCGGCCGAGGGGTCAGAGCATGAGCAGGAGGCGGGTGTTCGCCACGAGCTTCCGGTTCACGCTCGTGCTCTGCACGAAGATCGTGAAGTCGTCGTTGTGGTCGGGCCTGATGCGGACCTCCACGTCCGGCAGGCCGAGCAGGGCGCGGGCCTCGGGCCCCGTGTACACCCGGTCCGTCTTCTTCTCCAGCACCGATATCTGCTTCTTCGGCTGGACCTTCTCCGACTTGCTCAGCTGGTAGAACGCGCCGCCGGTGCGGTAGGTGTGCCCGCGCTCGACGACCCAGTCCCGGATCGCCACGTCGCGGGTCACGTCGATCAGCCGGTACTTCGACGACTCCACCGGGGTGAGGCCGGCCGCCTCGATCGTCTCCTTGTTGACCGCGTCCGCGCCCGTGGAGAACACGGCCCGCGACCCCCGGATGCCCTTGGTGCGGCCCACCATGAACTTCTCGGTGGCCTCCTGGATGACCTGTCCGGCCTCCTCCAGGCCCTGGGTGCTCGTGGCGTCCCAGATGGCGATGTTGTCCTTGGGGAAGCCGTACTGCATGGCCTCGCGCTTGCCCATCTGGTCCGGTACGAGGACGGCCAGCGTCCAGTTGTCCGCCTGGGTCTCGATCATCGTGGCCACGGCCTCGACCAGGGCGCGCGGGTCCCTCACGGGGGCGTCCGGGCAGCGGTGGCTCACGTTCTCCTGCCCGTCCGTGAGGACGAAGGTCAGGAAGCTGTGGTCGCCGTAGAGCTGGGCGGTCTGCGCCAGCTCCCGCTGCGACTTCAGCGTGGCCGCCAGCAGCGCCGTCATGCCGCCGACGCGGTACATCTGCTTCAGCGACGGCATCCGCAGCACGTCCTTGTCGTAGATCACGCACTCCACCTGGTCGGCGAAGACGTACACCGTGACGCGGGTCTCCTGGTCCAGCTCCTGCGACCGGCGCGCCAGGTAGGCGATCTGCTGGTCGGCGACCTCGACCACCTTGTGGCTGAGGCGGCGCATGGACGAGCTGGCGTCCAGCACGAGAGCGACGTGGTTGATGTAGTTCTGGCCTCCGGACATGGCGGCTCCCCCTCTTACCGATTGCCGTCACCGGCTTCCCGACTCGATGGATCCACCGTCTCACCCACCACTGACAACGGGTCACGACGAACGAGGGGCGCCCGTCGCCGGACGCCCTCGCCGTGAAACCCCGGCCGCTACGGCAGGTTGCGCGCCATGACGATGCGCTGCACCTGGTTGGTGCCCTCGTAGATCTGGGTGATCTTGGCGTCGCGCATCATGCGCTCCACCGGGTAGTCACGGGTGTAGCCGTAGCCGCCGAGCAGCTGGACGGCGTCCGTGGTGACCTCCATGGCCACGTCGGAGGCGAAGCACTTGGCGGCGGCGCCCTGGAAGGTGAGGTCGGCGTCGCCGCGCTCGGACTTGGCGGCGGCCGCGTAGGTCAGCTGGCGGGCGGCCTCGATCTTCATGGCCATGTCGGCGAGCATGAACTGGATGCCCTGGAAGTCGGCGATCGGCTTGCCGAACTGCTTGCGCTCCTGGACGTAGCCCTTGGCGTAGTCGAGGGCGCCCTGGGCGATGCCGAGGGCCTGGGCGGCGATGGTGATGCGGGTGTGGTCCAGCGTCTTCATCGCGGTGGCGAAGCCGGTGCCCTCCGCGCCGATCATGCGGTCGGCGGGGATGCGGACGTTGTCGAGGTAGACCTCGCGGGTCGGGGAGCCCTTGATGCCGAGCTTCTTCTCCGGCGCGCCGAAGGAGACGCCCTCGTCGGACTTCTCGACGACGAAGGCGGAGATGCCCTTGGAGCGCTTGGTGGGGTCGGTGACCGCCATCACCGTGTAGTACTCGGAGACCCCGGCGTTGGTGATCCAGCGCTTGACGCCGTTGAGCACCCAGAAGTCGCCGTCGCGGACGGCCTTGGTCTTCATGCCGGCCGCGTCGGAGCCGGCGTCGGGCTCGGAGAGGCAGTAGGAGAACATGCCGTCGCCCTTGGCGAGCGGGGTCATGTACTTCTTCTTCAGCTCCTCGGAGCCGGACAGGATGACCGGGAGCGAGCCGAGCTTGTTCACGGCCGGGATGAGGGAGGAGGAGGCGCAGGCGCGGGCCACCTCCTCGATCACGATGACCGTGGCGAGCGCGTCGGCGCCCGCGCCGCCGTACTCCTCGGGGACGTGCACGGCGTGCAGGTCGTTCGCGGTGAGCGCGTCGAGGGCCTCCTGCGGGAAGCGGGCCTCCTCGTCCACCGCGGCGGCGTGCGGCGCGATCTTCGCCTCGGCCAGCGAGCGGACGGCGTCGCGGAGCATGTCGTGCTCCTCCGACGGGCGGTACAGGTCGAAGTCAGCCGATCCGGCCAAGGTGTCTCACGCTCCAAAACGCGGTGATGCTGAACACGCTAACTACCGTTAAGTAACCCAAATTTTAGAGGCCTCCCGCGTCCGTGGATAGGTGAGCTTGACGACAGCCGACGGAAAGGCTTTTCCCGCGTCCCGGTTATGCTCGGGCGCGCAACCGTGCCGTACACCTCTGGAGCACCCATGGCCCTGAAGATCACCGTGATCGGTACCGGCTATCTCGGCGCCACCCACGCGGCGGCCATGGCCGAGCTCGGTTTCGAGGTGCTGGGGCTGGACGTGGTGCCCGAGAAGATCGAGATGCTCCAGCGCGGCCAGGTCCCGATGTACGAGCCCGGTCTGGAGGAGCTGCTGGGCAAGCACGTCGCGGGGATCGAGGGCTCCAGCGGACGGCTGCGCTTCACCACCGACTTCGCCGAGGCCGCGGCCTTCGGCGACGTGCACTTCCTGTGCGTGAACACCCCGCAGAAGCACGGCGAGTACGCCTGCGACATGTCGTACGTCGACTCCGCGCTGGCCTCGCTCGCCCCGCATCTGACCGGACCCGCGCTGGTCGTGGGCAAGTCGACCGTGCCGGTGGGCTCCGCCGACCGGCTGGCCGCCTACCTGGCCGAGCACGCGCCGGCCGGCCACGAGGCCGAGCTGGCCTGGAACCCGGAGTTCCTGCGCGAGGGCTTCGCCGTGCAGGACACGCTGCGCCCTGACCGGATCGTGGTCGGTGTGCGCAGCGAACGGGCCGAGAAGCTGCTGCGCGAGGTGTACGCCACGCCGATCGCGGAGGGGTCGCCGTTCGTCGTCACCGACTTCCCGACGGCCGAGCTGGTGAAGACGTCGGCGAACTCCTTCCTCGCCACCAAGATCTCCTTCATCAACGCGATGGCGGAGGTCTGCGAGGCCGCCGACGGCGACGTCGCCAAGCTGGCGGAGGCCATCGGGTACGACGACCGGATCGGGCGGAAGTTCCTGCGGGCCGGGATCGGCTTCGGCGGCGGCTGCCTGCCCAAGGACATCCGCGCCTTCATGGCCCGCGCCGGTGAGCTGGGCGCCGACCAGGCGCTGACCTTCCTGCGCGAGATCGACTCCATCAACATGCGCCAGCGCGGCCAGATGGTCGAGCTGACCCGGCAGGCGCTGGGCGGCGGCCCCCTCCTCGGCAAGCGGATCGCGGTGCTCGGCGCCACCTTCAAGCCCGACTCGGACGACGTACGGGACTCCCCCGCGCTGAACGTCGCCGGACAGGTGCACCTCCAGGGCGCCCAGGTGACCGTGTACGACCCCAAGGGCATGGACAACGCCCGGCGGCTCTTCCCGACCCTCGGGTACGCCGACTCGGCGCTGGAGGCGGTGCGGGGTGCGGACGTCGTGCTGCACCTCACCGAGTGGCGGGAGTTCCGCGAGCTGGACCCGGAGGTGCTGGGCGAGGCGGCGTCGTCCCGGGTGATCCTGGACGGGCGCAACGCCCTGGACCCGACGCTGTGGCGCAAGGCCGGCTGGACGTACCGGGCGATGGGCCGCCCCACCGCCTGACGACGACACGGCAGGGCAGGGCAGGGCAGGGAGGACGCCGTCCGGCACGGAGGACGCCGGTTCGGCCGAGGCTCAGTCGGCCGAACCGGCGCCGTCCGCATTCTGCCGCACGGCGCGGCCCCGCGGCCGGTGAAGCGGGCGTCGTTTACGACTCCTTGGCCCGGTACCGGCGCATCTTGGCGCGGGCCCCGCACACCTGCATGGAGCACCAGCGGCCGCGCCCGGCCGGGCTGCGGTCGTAGTACGCCCAGTGGCAGTCGGAAGCCTCGCACGCCTTGAAACGGCTCCAGGTGCCGGCCACCAGGGCCTCGGCGACGGCCGCGGCGACCCGCGCGGGGAGCGAACCGCCGCGGGCGGGGGCGAGGGCGGCGGAGCCGTCGGCCGGGTCGACGGTGACGACCAGCGGGACGGCGGCCAGCAGCTCGCCCAGCGGGGTCACCGCGCGGTGCGGCCGGTGACCGGCGTGGGCGAGCAGGGTCGCCCGCAGGGACTCGCGCAGCTCACGGGCAGCGGGCACCTCGCCCTCCGTCAGGCCGAGACGCGCCCGGCCCTCCTCCGTGTCCAGCGAGTCGGCGCCCGTCTCGAGATCGACCGTGTTCACCAGGGTCTCGACCAGCGCCAGGCCGCCGGGCGCGGGCGATCGCTCACTCATGCTTGCGACGTTACCGCCTATGCGGCAGCATGCAGTAACCGTTACCGGTTACCCGCACAATGCCGGTAACAGCGTGCCGGTAACACCGACCGCGTGCTTCAAGGAGGAAGTCATGGCTGTCGCCGAACTGGGCGTCGTCGTCCTGGACTGTCCCGATCCCCGCGCACTGGCCCGCTTCTACGCCGGCGTCCTCGGCGGCACCGTCGAGGGCGAGGGCGACTGGGTCGACCTGCAACTGCCGGACGGGCGGGCGCTGGCGTTCCAGGCCGCCCCGGGGTTCGTACCGCCGAAGTGGCCCGCGCCCGACGACTCGCAGCAGTTCCACCTCGACCTCACCGTCGCGGACCTGGACGCGGCCGAGAAGGCGGTGCTGCAGCTGGGCGCGCGTCCGCTGGACGCGGAGGCCCGCACGCGAACCTTCCGGGTTTACGCCGACCCGGCCGGGCACCCGTTCTGCCTCTGCGCCTGCTGAGCGCCGGTCTCCACGCCCGCGCCCGCCGAGCGCCGGTTCGCCGTCTCCCGGGAGGTACCTCCGCATGGCACCCGTGGCGCGTTTCCGTTCCGTCGTCGTCGACTGCCCCGAGCCCCGTGAGCTGGCCCGCTTCTACGCGGCGGTCGGTGGCGGCACGCCAGAGGAGACGGACCCGGAGTGGGTGGTGCTGCAGGTGCCCGATGGCCCGCGCCTGTCCTTCCAGCGGGCACCGGACCTGACCCCGCCCGAGTGGCCCCGCTCCGACCGCAACGCCCAGCAGTTCCACCTCGATTTCGACGGAGGGGCGACCTGGGCGGAGATGGACGCGGCGCACGAGCGGGTGCTGGCGCTGGGGGCTCGGCCGCTCGACCTGGAGGACCGGGAGAAGAAGGACTTCATGGTGTACGCCGATCCGGCGGGGCATCCGTTCTGCCTGTGCCGGATCGAGCACTGAGCACCCTGCCGGCGCCCGCGCGCGGGCTCAGCCGTCCAGGTCGGTGATGGTCGCCGTGGACGGCTCGCGGCGGAGCTGGGCCGCCTTCGCGGTGAAGGCCGCGGCGCGCAGGACGCGCTGGACGTTGCCCCAGGTCAGCAGGGCCACGTCCGCCTCGTCCCAGCCGCGGCGGAGCAGTTCCGCGATGAGCCGGGGGTAGCCGGAGGGGTCGCCCAGCTCCAGCGGGTGCGCGGTGCCGGTGTCGAAGGTGCCGGACAGGCCGACGCTCTGCGGGCCGGCCACCGTGCGGACGTGGTCGAGGTGGTCGGCGACGTCCCGGACGGTGGGGCCGGTCTGCTCGGCGGTCAGCGGCACCATGCACAGGCCGCCGGCCGCCCCCAGCTCCACCAGCAGGTCGTCGGGGAGGTTGGCGGGGTGCGGGCGCAGGGCGCGGGCGGCGGAACGGGTGCACAGCGCCGGCGCCTTGGACACCGCGAAGGTACGGCGGACGGTCTCGGCGGAGGCGCCGGAGAGGTCGGCGACGACACCGAGGCGGTTCATCTCACGGACCACCTCCTCGCCGAACCGGGTCAGCCCCGCCTCGCCCGCCCAGCTCACCCCGGACAGCGTCAGCGCGCGCAGGCCGAGGGCGTGCAGGGAGCGCAGGATGCCGAGGCGGTCACCGAGAGCGGCGGCACCCGCGGGGCCGGGCAGCACGGCGATCCGTCCGCAGTTGCGGGCGTCGATGGCCTGGCCGGCGTCGTACGCCAGGCGCAGCCCCTCGGGGTGGGCCCGCACGACCGTCTTGACCAGGTCGAGCTGCTCCAGGGTGGCGCCGACCGCACGGTCCCCGGCGACGGACTCGGGCAGGTGCAGGGACCACAGCAGCGCGCCCACGTGCCCCTCGCGCAGCCGCGGCACGTCGGTGTCGACGGCGCTCTCGCCCAGTTCCAGGTCGTACCAGGGCAGGCGTCCCAGCACCGAGGCCAGCCCGTTGCAGCCGTCGGCGACGGGGTGGGCGGCCAGCACGGCCCGGGCCCGGGTGAGCGGCTCGTCGTCGGGATCGGACACGGGCGCGTAGGGCTCCGGCCCAAAGGCCTCCGCGGCGAGCGGCACGGGCAGCTCGTCGAGCCCACCGGCCTCGGTACCGGCGTGCAGGTCGTCCTGGAGATCTGCCATGGCGGTGCTCCGTACGGTCGTCGTGAGATACGGCCACCGTCGCACGGAGCGTCACGGGCTTCCTGGTGGGTGGGGCGTTCGGGGGTACCCGGCTCAGCCCCTGGCCGCGTCGATCACCTCGTCGAGGGTGTCCCGGGAACGGAGCAGGTCGGTGATCATGCGGTCGATGCGGGCGCGCTCGGCGGCGAGGTCCGCGACCAGCTTCGGCGTGGCGACGGCCGAGGGGCCGCCGTCCCCGTCCCGCATGCAGGGCAGCAACTCGGCGATCTTGCCGCTGTGCAGTCCGGCCGCGTACAGCTCCTGGATCCGAACGACCCGGTCCACGGCCGCCTCCGGGTACGCGCGGTGCCCGCCGGACGTACGCTCGGCCACGAGCAGTCCCTGCGTCTCGTAGTAGCGCAGCGAGCGTTCGCTGACGCCCGTACGCCGGGCCAGTTCACCGATCCGCATGGAGCACCTCCGGGCTTGAATCTGACATCAGTGTCAGGTTCTAGCGTACGGACATGTCGAACACCACAGCGCTCTTCGCGTCCGCCCCGCTCGGTCCGCTCACGCTTCCCAACCGTCTCGTGATGGCTCCGCTCACCCGCAACCGTGCCGAGGCCGACGGCACCCCGACGCCGCTCATGGCCACCTACTACGCCCAGCGCGCCACCGCCGGGCTGATCATCGCCGAGGCCGCGACGCCGAACGCGGTCGGGCAGACGTACCCGAACATCGCCGCCGTGCACCGTGCCCGGCACGTGGCGGGCTGGCGGCGGGTCACCGAGGCCGTGCGGGAGGCCGGCGGGCGGATGTTCCTCCAGCTCCAGCACGGCGGCCGGGTGGGGCATCCGGCGACCAGCGGGCTGACGCCCGTCGCGCCCTCACCGGTGCCGCTGCCCGAGACGATCTTCACCCCCGGCGGGCACCGGCCGGCCGTCGTGCCCAGGGAGATGAGCACCGAGGACGTCCGCACCACCGTCGCCGACTTCGCCCGGGCCGCCCGCAACGCGCTCGACGCCGGCTTCGAGGGGGTGGAGGTGCACTCCGCCAACGGACACCTGCTGCACCAGTTCCTGTCCGCCAACACCAACCTGCGCACCGACGGCTACGGCGGCTCCGTCACCGCGCGGATCCGGTTCACGGCCGAGGTGGTGGAGGCCGTCGCCGCGGAGATCGGCGCCGAGCGGGTCGGGCTGCGCGTCTCCCCGGGCAACACCGTCAACGGCATCGCGGAGGGCGAGACCGACCAGCTGTACCCGGCCCTGGTGGAGCGCCTCGGCGGGCTGGGGCTCGCCTACCTGCACCTGGTGCACGCAGACCCGGACGCTCCGCTCTTCGGCAGGCTCCGCGCCGGGTGGCCCGGCGTGCTGATCGCCAACCCGGTGCTGGACGAGTCCCCCTCGACGGACGCCGTGCACCGCGCCGCCGAACGGCTGCTGGCCGCCGGGGCCGACCTGATCGCGCTCGGCCGGCCCTTCCTCGCCAACCCCGATCTGGTGGCGCGGCTGCGGCTCGGGGCACCGCTGAATCCGGTGCGCGGCCGGTACCTGATGTACGTGGGCGGGGCGACCGGATACACCGACTACCCCGCCCTGGAAGACTCCGCGGCTCAGCCGTCGAGCTCCTCCAGCGAGGCGTTGGACGGCCCCCGGGTGGCCTGAAGGCTCCGGGCCACCTCCTCGGCGGCGTCGAGGACGCGGACCGCGTTCTTCCAGGTCAGCTTGGCCAGGTCGGCCTGGGACCAGCCGCGGTCGAGCAGCTCGGCGATCAGGTTGGGGTACCCGGAGACGTCGCTGAGACCGTCCGGGGTGAAGGGCGTGCCGTCGTAGTCGCCGCCGATGCCGATGTGGTCGACGCCGGCGACCTCGCGCATGTGGTCGAGGTGGTCGGCGACCGTGGACACGGTGGCGACGGGACGCGGGACGCGCTCCTCGAAGGCGGCGTGCACCTTCATCGCCTCGGGGCCGGAGTCGAGGTGGTGGAAGCCGTGCGCGCGCATGTTCTCGTCGGCCTCGGCCGTCCAGTCCACGGCGGCCTGGAGCACGAACTTGGGCACGAACGTCACCATCGCCACGCCGCCGTTGGCGGGCAGCCGCTCCAGGACGTCGTCCGGGATGTTGCGCGGGTGGTCGCACACCGCGCGGGAGGAGGAGTGCGAGAAGATCACCGGCGCGGTGGAGGTGTCCAGCGCGGCGCGCATCGTCGTCGCGGCGACGTGCGAGAGGTCGACGAGCATGCCCTCGCGGTTCATCTCCCGCACGACCTCGCGGCCGAAGGCCGACAGTCCGCCGACGGCGGGCTCGTCGGTCGCCGAGTCCGCCCACGCGACGTTGTCGTTGTGGGTGAGCGTCATGTAGCGCACGCCGAGCGCGTACAGCGCGCGGAGGGTGGCCAGCGAGTTGTCGATGGAGTGGCCGCCCTCGGCGCCCATGAGGGAGGCGATACGGCCCTCGGCGCGGGCGGCCTCCATGTCGGCGGCGGTCAGCGCGGCCCGCAGCTCGCCGGGGTGGCGGTCGATCAGCCGCCGGACGCAGTCGATCTGCTCCAGCGTCGCCGTCACCGCGCCCGGCAGGTCGGAGCGGACGTACACCGACCAGTACTGGGCGCCGACGCCGCCGGACCGCAGCCGGGCCAGGTCGGTGTGCAGGTGGGCCGACTGGTCGGCGGCGATGTCACGGGCGTCGAGGTCGTAGCGGACCTGCTCGCGCAGCGCCCAGGGCAGGTCGTTGTGGCCGTCGACGACGGGGAACTCGCGCAGCAGCTCGCGGGCCCGGTCCAGGGACGTCATCGGGCTCACTTCCCGAAGCCGAAGCCGGCCGCCGAGCCCGCGACCTTGTTGCGCAGCCGCTTGCCCTTCTCGGTCGCCTGGTCGTTCAGCTCCTGCTGGAACTCGCGCATCCGGCCGAGCAGGTCCTCGTCGTGCGCGGCGAGGATGCGGGCGGCCAGCAGTCCGGCGTTGCGGGCGCCGCCGACGGAGACGGTGGCGACGGGGACGCCGGCCGGCATCTGCACGATGGACAGGAGGCTGTCCATGCCGTCCAGGTACTTCAGCGGCACCGGGACGCCGATGACCGGCAGCGGGGTGACGGAGGCGAGCATGCCGGGCAGGTGGGCGGCGCCCCCGGCCCCGGCGACGATCGCCTTCAGCCCGCGGCCGGCGGCCTGCTCGCCGTACGCGATCATCTCGTGCGGCATGCGGTGCGCGGAGACGACGTCGACCTCGTAGGGGATCTCGAACTCGTCGAGTGCCTTGGCGGCGGCCTCCATGACGGGCCAGTCGGAGTCCGACCCCATGACGATGCCTACGACCGGGCTGACCGGGCTGGCCTGGCTCATTCGGTGATCGTCCCTCTCAGGTAGCCGGCAGCGTGACGGGCGCGCTCCAGCACGTCGTCCAGGTCGTCGCCGTAGGTGTTGACGTGGCCGACCTTGCGGCCGGGCTTCACGTCCTTGCCGTACATGTGGATCTTCAGCTGGGGGTCGCGGGCCATGCAGTGCAGGTACGCGGAGTACATGTCCGGGAAGTCGCCGCCCAGGACGTTGACCATCACGGTCCACTTCGCGCGCGGGCGCGGGTCGCCGAGGGGGAGGTCGAGGACCGCGCGGACGTGGTTGGCGAACTGCGAGGTGATCGCGCCGTCCATGGTCCAGTGGCCGGAGTTGTGCGGGCGCATCGCCAGTTCGTTGACGAGGACGCGTCCGTCGCGGGTCTGGAACAGCTCGACGGCGAGGTGGCCGACGACGCCCAGCTCCTTGGCGATGCCGAGCGCCATCTCCTCGGCGCGCAGGGCCAGCGCCTCGTCGAGGTCGGGGGCGGGGGCGATCACCGTGTCGCAGACGCCCTTGACCTGCTGGGACTCGACGACGGGGTAGGCCACCGCCTGGCCGTGCGGGGAACGGACCACGTTGGCGGCCAGCTCGCGGACGAAGTCGACCTTCTCCTCCGCCAGCACGGGCACACCCGCGCGGAAGGGCTCGGCGGCCTCCTCCGCGGAGTCCACGACCCACACGCCCTTGCCGTCGTACCCGCCACGCACCGTCTTGAGGACGACGGGGAATCCGTCGCCCTCCGCGGCGAAGGCGGCCACGTCGGCCGGATCGCTCACGATCCGGTGCCGCGGGCAGGGCACGCCGATCGCGACGAGCTTCGCGCGCATCACGCCCTTGTCCTGGGCGTGCACGAGCGCCTCCGGTCCGGGACGCACGGGGATGCCGTCCGCCTCCAGGGCCTCGAGGTGCTCGGTCGGCACGTGTTCGTGATCGAAGGTGATCACGTCACAGCCGCGCGCGAACTCGCGCAACGTGTCCAGATCGCGATAGTCGCCGACGACGACTTCGTTCACGACCTGCGCAGCGGAGTCCTGGGGAGTGTCACTGAGGAGCTTGAACCTGATGCCGAGCGGGATGCCCGCCTCGTGTGTCATACGAGCGAGCTGGCCGCCGCCGACCATACCGACTACGGGGAACGTCACACCCCTAGCGTATCGGCCGCGCGGAGCCCACCTGTTTACCGGCCGTTTCCGGCCCCGCTCCCCCCTCTTTCCGGGCCCTCCCGCTGTCCTTTCGGGCTCCGGGGGGTCCGTCCGCAGGAAGATCGCGCGTCCGGGTGGTTAGCATGAACGGATTGACGCCAACCGACGGACGGGGGCCTGCACGACCATGGAACATGGTTCCTCGGGTGCTCAGACGGCTCCCTCGGCGCCCCGGGCGCCCCGTGCCGGGGTGCGGGGGCGGGTCCACCGGCTCGTGCGCGAGGTCGCGAAATTCGGCGCCGTGGGCGGCGCGGGAGTGCTGGTCAACCTCCTCGTCTTCAACTTCGTGCGGCAGGTGAGCGACCTCCAGGTCGTGCGGGCCAGCATCATCGCCACGGTCGTCGCCATCGCCTTCAACTACGTGGGCTTCCGGTACTTCACCTACCGCGACCGCGACAAGAGCGGCCGGACCCGCGAGATGTCGCTGTTCCTGCTGTTCAGCGCCGTCGGGCTGGTGATCGAGAACGGCGTGCTCTACACGGCGACGTACGGTTTCGGCTGGGACAGCCCGCTGCAGAGCAACATCTTCAAGTTCCTCGGCATCGGGATCGGCACCCTGTTCCGCTTCTGGTCGTACCGCAGCTGGGTCTTCCGCGCGCTGCCCGCCCGTGAACCGGCCGCGACGCCGGCTCAGGCTCTCCTGGAGCCCGGGCGCCCGACCGCGGTCCCCCGCGCGGACGAGGCTCCCGCCGTCCACCGCTGACCGGCTCCGTCCCACCCTCCGCGTCGCCCTCAGCGCACCGTCTGGTCCTGGTCCCCGGCGGCCTTCTTCGACGGCGCCGTACGGGACAGGAACAGCCCGAAGACCGGCGGGCGCCCCTGGAGGAGCTCCAGGCGGCCGCCGTCGGCCTCGGCCAGGTCACGGGCGACGGCGAGGCCGATGCCGGTGGAGTTGCGTCCGCTGATCGCCCGCTCGAAGATCCGCGCCCCCAGGTCGCCGGGGACGCCCGGTCCCTCGTCGGTGACCTCGACCACGGCCTGGTTGCCGGTCACCCGGGTCCGCAGGGCCACCGTGCCGCCGCCGTGCATCAGGGAGTTCTCGATCAGCGCGGCCAGCACCTGTGCCACGGCGCCCGGGGTGCCCACGGCCGTCAGATGGCGCTTGCCCGAGCTGACGATGGCCCGGCCCTCACCGCGGTAGGCCGGCCGCCACTCCGCGATCTGCTGCTGGATGACGTCGTCCAGCTCGAAGGTGACGGCGGAGCCGCTGCGCGGGTCGCGGGAGTTGGTCAGCAGCCGGTCGACGACGTCCGTCAGCCGCTCCACCTGCGACAGCGCGATCGTCGCCTCCTCCTTCACCGTCTCCGGTTCGTCGGTGAGGGTGATCTCCTCCAGCCGCATCGACAGCGCGGTCAGCGGCGTGCGCAGCTGGTGGGAGGCGTCGGCGGCCAGGCGGCGCTCGGCGGTGAGCATCCGGGCGATGCGCTCGGCCGAGGAGTCCAGGACGTCCGCGACCCGGTCCAGCTCGGGGACGCCGTACCGCTTGTGCCTCGGGCGCGGGTCCCCGGAGCCGAGGCGTTCGGCGGTCTCGGCGAGGTCGGTGAGCGGCGAGGCCAGCCGGTTGGCCTGCCGGATCGCCAGCAGTACGGCGGCGACCACCGCGAGCAGCGCCACCAGGCCGATGATCAGCAGGGTCCGGCCGATCTCCCGGGTCACCGAGGACCTGGGCTCCTCGACGAGGACCGTCTCGCCCTCCTCGCCGGTGGCCCTGCCCTGGAGGACGTCGCCGGAGGGCTCGCTGCCGACCTCGACGACCGGCTCGCCGGGGATGCGGATCACCGCGTACCGGGCGTCGCGGATCTGCTCCCGCAGGAACGCCTCGTCCACCGAGCCGGTGCCGATGAGCCGGCTGTCCACGATGCTGGCCAGCCGCACCGCCTCCAGGTCGACCCGTTCCTGTGCGGTGCTGCTGATGGTCCGGGTCTCGACGATGACGAGGGAGACGCCGAACACGGCGATCACGACGAGCACCACGGCGAGGGTGGACTGGATCAGTCGACGGCGCATGTCCTCTTACCCGCGAGGCCCCCCTCGGGGCCCGCTCAGTTCTTCTCGAAACGGAAGCCCACGCCGCGCACGGTGGCGATGTAGCGGGGGTTGGCCGCGTCGTCACCCAGCTTCTTGCGCAGCCAGGAGATGTGCATGTCGAGGGTCTTGGTCGACGACCACCAGGTGGTGTCCCAGACCTCGCGCATCAGCTGGTCGCGGGTGACGACCCGGCCGGCGTCGCGCACCAGCACCCGCAGCAGGTCGAACTCCTTCGCGGTGAGCTGGAGCTCCTCCTCGCCCATCCAGGCGCGGTGCGACTCGACGTCGATGCGCACGCCGTGGGTGGCGGGCGGCTGCGGGGGCTCCACGGCGCCGCGCCGCAGCAGGGCCCGGACCCGGGCGAGCAGCTCGGCGAGGCGGAAGGGCTTGGTGACGTAGTCGTCGGCGCCCGCGTCCAGGCCCACGACGGTGTCCACCTCGTCGGCGCGCGCGGTCAGGATCAGGATCGGCACCGCGTGCCCCTCGGACCGCAGCCGGCGGGCGACCTCGAGACCGTCCATGTCCGGCAGGCCGAGGTCCAGCACGACCAGGTCTATGCCGCCCTGCAGTCCCGCGTCCAGTGCGGTGGGTCCGTCCTCACGCACCTCGACCTCGTACCCTTCCCTGCGCAGTGCGCGGGCCAGCGGCTCCGAGATGGACGCGTCGTCCTCGGCGAGCAGTACACGGGTCATGAGGTGATGGTAGACCGCTCGGAGCAACGCCCGGGGCAAGATCGCACCGCGCACCGCCCGCCCGCGGACCGCCTGTGAGGCGCCTGTGGAGCACTGTCGGGCAAGCCGGACATCCGCCTCCCGGCCCGCCGTCCGACCCGCCCCCGCGACCCCGCGTCCCGGCCTGCGGCTGTGGGGTGCCATCCTGTGATGGACCTTCGAATGATCGTTCGCGGTTCCACCATGGCCTGTGATCCGTGTCTCAAGTCCTTCCATACCGGGCGGTGTCCTGCCGTATGGTGAATCAGCGCCTGTAGCACCCAGAGGACCTTTGGCGGCCGTTTCGACGCTGAAGGTCTCTTTCGTGTGCGGGCCGGCCCCCACGGCCGGCCATGAAAGGAATGACCTGTGGCCGGGCCTCACCGCGTGCAGTGACGCGCGCAGAGGCGTGGATCCCGGTGGCCGCCGCCCAGCGCTTCGCAATCCGGAGCGGACTCCCCCAGGCGTGGGACGGGCGGGGAAGGCCGCCGGTGCCGGCCGCCCCCCACCGGGCGCGCATCGCCTCGATGAGCGCGTCCCGACCAGCAAGGATCGACCATGGCGTCCAGCCTGACGAAGGACTCGGTCACCCCGGGCACCCCCGGCTCCGAGAAGACCTTCTTCGGCCACCCCCGCGGACTGGCCACACTCTTCATGACCGAGATGTGGGAGAGGTTCTCCTACTACGGCATGAGGGCTCTGCTCCCGCTGTACCTCGTCGCTCCGGGTGGCCTCGGCCTCAGCGCCGGCACGGCGACCGCGATCTACTCGGTGTACCTCTCGCTGGTGTACCTGCTCACGATGCCGGGCGGCTGGTTCGGCGACCGCGTCTGGGGTCCCCGCAAGACCGTCGCCATCGCCGGCGGCGTGATCATGCTCGGTCACCTCACGCTGGCGCTGCCGTCCTCCGGCACCTTCTACGCGGGTCTCGGCCTGGTCGCCATCGGCTCGGGTCTGCTGAAGGCCAACATCTCCACGATGGTCGGCCAGCTCTACGACGGTCCCGACGACCCGCGCCGCGACGGTGGCTTCACCGTCTTCTACATGGGCATCAACCTCGGTGCCTTCGCGGCGCCGCTGACCATCGGCACCATCGGTGAGAGCGTCAACTGGCACCTTGGCTTCGCGCTCGCCGCGGTCGGCATGGGTCTGGGCGTCCTCCAGTTCCTGATCGGCAGCCGCCACCTGAACCCGCACTCCAGCGTGGTCCCGAAGCCGCTGTCCGTCGAGGAGAAGACCTCGATGCTGCGCAAGGCCGCCTTCTGGGCCGCGCTGGCCGTCGTCTTCTACGCCATCGTCGGCTTCTCCGGCCACTACACCCTGAACTGGGTCCTGGTCCCGCTGACCCTGCTCGGCGTGATCATTCCGGTACTGGTGCTGACCAACATCAAGCGCGACAAGTCCCTGGACCGCGCGGAGCAGTCGAAGATGTCGGCGTACATCTGGTTCTTCGTCGCCGCGGCCGTGTTCTGGATGATCTACGACCAGGGCGGCTCGACCCTGTCGCTGTTCGCCGACTCCTCGGCCGACAACAGCGTCTTCGGCTGGAGCTTCCCGGTCTCCTGGTACCAGTCGGTGAACCCGGTCATCATCATGGCCCTCGCCCCGGTCTTCGCCACGCTGTGGCTGGCCCTCGCCCGCCGCGGCAAGGAGCCGAGCACGGTCGTCAAGTTCTGCGGCGGTCTGGTCCTGGTCGGTGCCTCCTTCTTCCTCTTCCTGGCCCCGCTGGGCATCGCGGAGGGTGGCCACAAGGCCGCGGCCATGTGGCTGGTGGCGATCTACTTCGTCCAGACCTGCGGTGAGCTGATGCTCTCCCCGGTCGGTCTCTCGGTCACCACGAAGATGGCGCCGGTGAAGTACGCGTCCCAGATGATGGGCGTTTGGTTCCTGGCCGTCACCGCCGGTGACGCCACGACCGGCCTGCTCTCCATCGCCGGCGTCGACCTCAACAAGACGGGCATCGTCGCCGCGGAGGCGACCCTCGCGGTGGTCGCGGGCATCGCGATCTGGATGTACCGCAAGCGCGTCAAGGAACTCATGGGCGACGTCCGCTGAGTCCGCTGCGCGGCTTCCTCTGACGGAGGGGCACCTCGTCCCGGGCGGACGGGGCGCCCCTCCGCACGTGTGGAGCGAACCTCGGCGGCCGGCGCGGCGAGCGCCGCCTGCGCGAGCGCGACCACCGAGACGGCCGCGGGAACACCGGCCACGGAGACGGTCACGGGAACGGGTGGGGATCTCCTGGCCTACCGGGACGGGCGGGCGGGCGGGAACAGGCGGAAGGCCGCCGGTTACGCCGGCGCGCCCAGCTCCGCCCAGACCCGCTTGCCCGCGACCCCCGGCGTCCGCACGACGCCCCAGTCCAGGCACAGCCGCTCCACGATGAACATCCCGTGGCCGCCCGGGCGCCCGGCGCGGTGCGGGGTCCGCGGCGCCGGCTGCCCCGTACCGCGGTCGGAGACCTCCACCCGGATCACCTTCTTCTCGCAGGTGATCCACAGCTCGTCCGGCCCCTCGGCATGCAGGCAGGCGTTGGTGACCAGCTCGGACACCACCAGCAGCACGTCCTCCGCGGCGGCACGCTGGTCCGCGGTGGCGGACGGCAGCCATCCCCAGACGTACAGCGCCTCGCGGGTGAAGTCACGGGCCAGCGGGACGACCCCGCTCGCGTCCTCGAAGCTCAGTCTGCGGGCCTGCCGCCCGCCGCCACCGCCTGGCTCGGAGCCGGACGCCGCCCCGGCAGCCCCGGGGACGCCGGAGGAAGGCACCGACGCGGGCGCGGACGCCCCGGAAGCGCCACTGGGCTCCGGACCGCGGTCGCCCGGCGAGTAGGGCCGGGTGGTGCTCATCAGCGCTTCACCTCACCGATTCACCAGTTCACGTTTCAAAGTTGCGGACAGCAAAGTCGTCCACAGCCGGTTCAGGGACTCTCCTGCCCGACCGGACCGTACGAACACCCCTGTATTCGGCACGAATCCCGGTGCGGCGTGAAAACGCCCGCCCCGGGAAGCACACGCACCCCTCCGTCGGCCGGACAAGGACCGGCTCAGCCGGTCTCGGCGGCCAGGGCGGCCGCAAGCGTGTCGTGCAGGGTGAAGACCGCTTCGGCCCCCGTGATCTCGAACACGCGCGCCACTACCGGCTGCATGGCCACCAAATGCACTCCGCCCCCCGCGGCCTCCGCCTTCAACCGCGCGCCGAGCAGGACGTTGAGCCCCGTGGAGTCGCAGAACTCCAGGCGTGAGCAGTCCACGACGAGCCGGTTGAATCCCTTGGTGAGACAGTCCTCCAGCGGCTCCCGCAACAGATCGGCGGTGTGGTGATCCAGCTCACCCGCCGGGGTCACGACGGCACTGGGGCCCTCTTCCCGTACCTCGACCAGCAGCCGGCCCGACTGGGCACTGCCGACCGTCCCGCGGTCCATGCCGTTTCTCTCCCGAGGTCGTGACTGCTTACTGACGCCCTCGAACACTACGCCTTCCCACCGCACTCCGACACCCGAACAACCGCACACAAACGGACATACCCGCACAGAACACACTTGCGGTCGGCTCGGTAAACCCGGTAGGGCTAGTAAGACACGTAAACCGACACGGCCGGCTTTGGAGGCGCCGCACACCGCAGTGCACGTATCTGGCTTCGGCAGCCGCATGCCGAGAACGATGGAGGACATCATGTCACCCCGGCTCGACGGATCGCGTACCCATGAAGCGACGTCGACACTCCCTCCGGAACATCTGGATCCCATCGAGCATCACGACTCGGCCGTCGACCCCGACGGCTTCCTCGCCGGGCTTCCGGACATCCCCGCGTACGACGAGGTCGCTCCGGCGGACGCCAGGGCCCTGTCCAAGACCCTCTTCGCGCGGCTGGAGTCGCTGGAGGAAGGCACCCATGAGCACGCGTACGTACGCAACACGCTCGTCGAGCTGAACCTCGCCCTGGTCAAGTTCGCCGCCTCCCGCTTCCGCTCGCGCAGCGAGCCGATGGAGGACATCATCCAGGTCGGCACCATCGGCCTGATCAAGGCGATCGACCGCTTCGAGCTGTCGCGCGGCGTGGAGTTCCCCACGTTCGCGATGCCGACCATCATCGGCGAGATCAAGCGTTTCTTCCGCGACACCTCGTGGTCCGTGCGGGTCCCGCGCCGCCTCCAGGAGCTGCGGCTCGACCTGGCGAAGGCCGGTGACGAGCTGGCCCAGCGCCTCGACCGCGCCCCCACGGTGGCCGAGCTGGCCGAGCACCTCGGCCTGTCCAGGGACGAGGTCGTCGAGGGCATGGCGGCGTCCAACGCCTACACCGCCTCCTCGCTGGACGCCCAGCCCGAGGAGGACGAGGCGGAGGGCGCGCTCGCCGACCGCATCGGCTACGAGGACCACGGGCTCGAGGGCATCGAGTACGTCGAGTCGCTGAAGCCGCTGATCGCCGAGCTGCCCTCGCGCGACCGCAGGATCCTCTCGCTCCGGTTCGTCGCGGGCATGACCCAGTCGGAGATCGGCGAGGAGCTGGGCATCTCCCAGATGCACGTCTCGCGTCTGCTGTCGCGCACGCTCGTACGCCTGCGCAAGGGGCTCACGGTCGAGGAGTAGTCGGCACGCCCCGACCGGGTGACGCCTGCCCTCCAGGGGGTGGTCCGCGAACGGGCCGCCCCCCTTCGGGTTGCCGCCGCCCTTCAGAGGGAGTCGGCGATCAGCGCGGCCGTGGGCAGCAGCGGGCTCAGGGCGCACAGGAGCCAGAAGGTGCGCGGCGCGAGGGAGGTCCGGCGCCGCAACGGCGCGTTGACCAGCCACCAGATCATCGTGAAGAGCGCCACCACGGGGACGACGATCACGAGCCAGAGCGCCATGCCGTCGGTCTCCGTCGGCTCGCGCACGGTCCAGCCCAGTTCCGCCAGCGGCCAGTTGGCCATCAGGTACCAGACGAGCCAGAACGGGACGACGCCCGGAATCCCGAGCAGCACGTTCGCCAGGAACGGCGTCCACCAGTACTTGGCCATTCGTCCCCCGCCCCCCGGATCAGCCGAGGGTCACACCCTACGCACTCCCCGCCGCCACACTCCCGCGACCAGCGGCACTCCCGGCCGGTAGGCCAGATGGACGTGGCTCGGGGCGTCGAGCAGCGTCAGGTCGGCGTACGCGCCCGGGACGACGCGGCCGACGTCGTCGCGGCGCAGGGCCGCCGCGCCGCCCGCGGTGGCCGCCCAGACCGCCTCGTCCGGCGTCATCCCCATGTCCCGCACCGCGAGCGCGATGCAGAAGGGCACGGAGGACGTGAAGGACGAGCCGGGGTTGCAGTCGGTGGACAGGGCGACCGTGGCACCGGCGTCGAGGAGGCGCCGGGCGTCGGGCCACTGGGCGCGGGTGGAGAACTCGGCGCCGGGCAGCAGGGTGGCGACCGTGCGGCTGCCGGCGAGGGCGTCCACGTCGGCGTCGGTGAGGTGGGTGCAGTGGTCGGCGCTGGCGGCGTCGAGTTCGACGGCCAGCTGGACACCGGGGCCGTGGGAGAGCTGGTTGGCGTGGATGCGGGGGTGCAGGCCCCGCGCCCTGCCCGCCGTGAGGATCGCGCGGGCCTGGTCGCCGTCGAAGGCGCCCTTCTCGCAGAACACGTCGATCCAGCGGGCGTGCGGCGCGCAGGCGTCGAGCATCTCGCCGGTGACCAGGTCGACGTAGGCGGCGGGGTCGTCGGCGAGTTCGGGGGCGACGATGTGGGCGCCGAGGAAGGTGACCTCGTCGGTGTGGCGGGCGGCGACGCGCAGGGCGCGGGACTCGTCGGCGGTGGTCAGGCCGTAGCCCGACTTGGTCTCGAAGGTGGTGGTGCCCTGCCGCAGGGCCTCGGCGAGGTAGCGGGTGAGGGACGCCTCCAGTTCCGCGTCGCTCGCGGCGCGGGTGGCGGCGACGGTGGTGCGGATGCCGCCCGCGCTGTAGGGACGGCCGGACATGCGGGCGTTGAACTCCTCGGTGCGGTCGCCCGCGAAGAGGAGGTGGGAGTGGGAGTCCACGAAGCCGGGGAGGACCGCCCGGCCCTCGGCGTCGATCCGGTTGTCAGTGGCGGGTGCTTTGCTTGATTCACCGGTCCACGCGACCCGTTCGCCCTCGATGACGACGGCCGCGTCCCGGACCAGACCGAGCGGGGAGTGGTCGCCGAGGGAGGGGCCGTTGGTGACGAGTGCGGCGATGTTGGTGATGACGGTGCTGCTGCTCATGGGGTCCCTGGTGTCCTCGTGGGGGCGGGGGCGGGGGCTGGTGCGCGGCCGGGGGCCGGTGGTCAGGCGCGCAGGGCTTCGACGGCCCGCGCGAGGGCCCGCGGCACGTCCGGTACGAGGGTGTGCGCCCCGTCGCGTACGACGTGCCGCCCGCCCACGATCGTGTGCCGTACGTCCGCTGCCGTCGCGGCGAATACGGCCGTCTCGGCGCCGAGCCTGGGCAGTGGCCCCGCTGTTCTGACCGAGTCCAGCGCGATGGTCGCGAGGTCGGCGCGGGCCCCGGCCTCGATGCGGCCGGTGTCGTCCCAGCCGAGGGCGGCGTGGCCGTCGGCGGTGGCGGCGCGCAGCAGGGCGGCGGCGGTCCAGTGGCCTCGGGTGCGGGTGCGCAGGCGTTCGTTCAGCTCCATGGCGCGCGCCTCTTCCAGCAGGTCGACGACGGCGTGGCTGTCCGAGCCGAGGGAGAGCGGGGAGCCCGCTCGCTGGAGCGCCGCCGCCGGGCCGATGCCGTCGGCGAGGTCCCGTTCCGTGGTGGGGCACATGCAGGTGCCGGTGCGGCTGTCGCCGAGGAGCGCGACGTCCTCGTCGGTGAGGTGCGTGTTGTGGACGCCGGTGGTGCGGGGGCCGAGCACGCCGTGGTCGGCCAGCAGCCGGGTGGGGGTGCGTCCGTGGGCCCGCAGGCAGGCGTCGTTCTCGGCCGTCTGCTCGGACAGGTGCACATGCAGCGGGGCCCGCCGCCGCTCGGCCCAGTGCGCCACGGTCGCCAGCTGGTCCGCGGGCACGGCCCGTACGGAGTGGATCGCGGCCCCGATCCGCGCGTGATCCCGGTCCTTGAGAACTGAACAGCGCTCGGCCCAGGCCTCCGCCGTGCCGTCGGAGAAGCGCAGTTGGTGAGGGTCGGGGGGGTCGCCGAAGCCGGAGGACAGGTAGCAGGTGTCGAGGAGGGTGATGCGGACACCGGCTTCGGCGGCGGCCTCGATCAGGGCGTCACCCATCGCGTTGGGGTCGGCGTAGGGGGTGCCCCCGTGGGCGTGGTGGACGTAGTGGAACTCGCCGACGGTGGTGATGCCGGCCAGCGCCATCTCGGCGTACACCGCGCGGGCGAGATCGAGGTAGGTCTCGGGGGTCAGCCGGTCGGCGACGGAGTACATGACCTCGCGCCAGGTCCAGAAGGTGCCGGAGCCGACCTGGACGGTGCCGCGCAGGGCGCGGTGGAAGGCGTGCGAGTGGGCGTTCGCCAGTCCCGGCAGGGTGAGTCCGCGCAGGATCTCGGCGCCGGGCGGCGGGGTGGTGACGCCCTGGTGGACGGCGGTGATGCGGCCGTCCCGGCCTCCGGGGGAGCCGCCGACGGACACCGTCACGGCGACGTCCGGCTCGACATGGGTGCCGAGCCAGGCGTGTTCCAGCCAGTACGTCCGGGTCCGCTCGGTGGGGGTCACGTGCAGGCCAGCCCTTCCAGTACGTCGGCGAGTGCGGTCACCCCGGCCACGCAGTCGTCCTCGGCGGCGTACTCGGCCGGGGAGTGCGAGACGCCGGTGGGGTTGCGCACGAACAGCATGGCGGTCGGGATGCGGTCGGAGAGGATTCCGGCGTCGTGTCCGGCGCCGGTGCCGAGGACGGGGACCCCGAGGTCCGTCCCGGTGCCCAGGATGCGGGCGAGTTCGTCGCGCAGGGCGTGGTCGAACTCGACGACGGGCGTGAAGGACTCGCGGACGACGTCGAGGTCCACGCCGTGGGCGGCGGCGTACTCGCGGGCGGCCTTCTCGATGCCGGTCACCACGGTGTCCAGGCTCGCCTGGTCGGCGGCGCGGGAGTCGAGCCAGCCGCGCACCAGGGAGGGGATGGCGTTGACCCCGTTGGGTTCGACGCCGATCTTGCCGAAGGTGGCGACGGCACCGGCGAGTTCGGCCTCGCGTCGGGCGGCGAGGACGGTCTCGGCGTAGGACAGCATCGGGTCGTGCCGGTCGGCGAGGCGGGTGGTGCCGGCGTGGTTGGCCTCGCCGCGGAAGTCGAACCGCCAGCGTCCGTGCGGCCAGATGGCGGACGCGATGCCGATCCGGTCGCCGGACAGGTCGAGGGCGCGGCCCTGCTCGACGTGGAGTTCGACGAAGGCGCCGATGCGGGCGAGCCGTTCGGGGTCGGGGCCGAGGGCGCCGGGGTCGTACCCGGCGGTCTCCATGGCCTGCGGGAGGGTGATGCCGTCGCCGTCGGTGAGGCGGTGGGCCTGCTCGACGGTGAGCGCGCCGGCGGTGAGGCGGGAGCCGACGCAGGCGAGGCCGAAGCGGGCGCCCTCCTCGTCGCCGAAGTTGACGATGCCCAGGGGCCTGGTGAACCGCGCTCCCCTGTGGCGCAGTTCGTCCAGAGCGGCGAGGGCGGAGACCACGCCGAGGGGGCCGTCGAAGGCGCCGCCGTCGGGCACGGAGTCCAGGTGGGACCCGGTGACGACGGCGTTCCCGGCGGCCGGGTCGCCGAGCCAGGCCCACTGGTTGCCGTTGCGGTCCGTCTCGTAGCCGAGCCCGCGTGCCTCGGCCTGCTCCCGGAACCAGGTCCGGCAGTCGGCGTCGGCGCCGGTCCAGGCGTAGCGGCGGTAGCCGCCGGAGGCGGAGCTGCGGCCGACCGGCAGCAGCTCCGCCCACATGCTGTGGAAGCTCACGCGCCGTCACCCTCGCGCGCCGCGTCGCCCTCGCGGGTCTCGCCGCCGGCGCGCGCCGTGTCGCCGTCGCCGTCTTCGCGCATCGGCACCCGCACGCCCCGCTCCCCGGCGACCGACTCGGCGATGTCGTACCCGGCGTCGACGTGCCGGATGACACCCATGCCGGGGTCGTTGGTGAGGACGCGGCGGATCTTCTCCCCGGCGAGCGGGGTGCCGTCGGCGACGGTGACCTGCCCGGCGTGGATCGAGCGGCCCATGCCGACGCCGCCGCCGTGGTGGAGGGAGACCCAGGAGGCGCCGGAGGCCACGTTGACCATGGCGTTGAGCAGCGGCCAGTCGGCGATGGCGTCGGAGCCGTCGAGCATGGCCTCGGTCTCGCGGTACGGGGAGGCGACGGAGCCGCAGTCGAGGTGGTCGCGGCCGATGACGATCGCGGCGGCCAGCTCACCGCTCGCGACCATGTCGTTGAAGCGCTCGCCTGCCTTGTCGCGCTCGCCGTAGCCGAGCCAGCAGATGCGGGCGGGCAGGCCCTGGAAGTGGACCCGCTCCCCCGCCATCTTGATCCAGCGGGCCAGGGACTCGTTCTCGGGGAAGAGGTCGAGGATCGCCTTGTCGGTCTTGGCGATGTCGGAGGCCTCGCCGGACAGGGCGGCCCAGCGGAAGGGGCCCTTGCCCTCGCAGAAGAGCGGGCGGATGTACGCCGGTACGAAGCCCGGGAAGGCGAAGGCCCGGTCGTATCCGGCGAGCTGGGCCTCGCCGCGGATGGAGTTGCCGTAGTCGAAGACCTCGGCACCGGCGTCCTGGAAGCCGACCATGGCCTCGACGTGCCGGGCCATGGACTCGCGGGCCCGGGTGGTGAAGCCGGCCGGGTCCTTGGCGGCGGCGTCGGCCATGTCCTCGAAGGCGGTGCCGGTGGGCAGGTAGGCCAGCGGGTCGTGCGCCGAGGTCTGGTCGGTGACGATGTCGATCGGGGCGCCCATGGCGAGGAGCTGCGGGACCAGCTCGGCGGCGTTGCCGAGGACGCCGATGGACAGCGGCCTGCGCCGGTCGCGGGCCTCGGTGGCCAGCTGGAGGGCGTGGTCGAGGGAATCGGCCTTCACGTCGAGGTAGCGGTGCTCGATGCGGCGGTCGATGGCGCGCGGGTCGCAGTCGACGCAGATCACGACGCCGTCGTTCATGGTGACCGCGAGGGGCTGGGCCCCGCCCATGCCGCCGAGGCCGGCGGTGAGGGTGATGGTCCCGGCGAGGGTGCCGCCGAACTTCTTCGCGGCGACGGCGGCGAAGGTCTCGTAGGTGCCCTGGAGGATGCCCTGGGTGCCGATGTAGATCCAGGAGCCGGCCGTCATCTGCCCGTACATGGTCAGGCCGAGGGCCTCCAGGCGGCGGAACTCCTCCCAGTTGGCCCAGTCGCCGACGAGGTTGGAGTTGGCGATGAGGACGCGCGGGGCCCACTCGTGGGTCTGCATGACGCCGACGGGGCGGCCGGACTGGACGAGCATCGTCTCGTCCTGCTTGAGGGTGCGCAGGGTGCGGACCATGGCGTCGAAGGAGCGCCAGTCGCGGGCCGCCTTGCCGGTACCGCCGTAGACGACGAGCTTGTCGGGGTGCTCGGCGACCTCGGGGTCGAGGTTGTTCTGCAGCATCCGCAGGGCGGCCTCCTGCTGCCAGCCCAGGGCACTCGGCGTCGTCCCGCGTGGTGCTCGGACAGTGCGGGGTCCGGACATGGTCTGCCTCCTGGTGGCTTGCTCCCGGCGGATGTTGCTACGGATATTCATATCCTCGCTTTGTGAATAGAGCTAGTCAACAGGGTCGTGTCCCGCAGGGTGCGCGTGCGAGTGTGGAAGGGACGCGTCAGGGCAGGCGGCGACGGCAGGGAGGCTTGGCGTGAGCGACGGCACGGACATGAGCGGCGGCACCGGCACGGAGCGGGCGGCGCGGCGGGACGACGCGGTGCGGGCGGCCGTGGAGCAGGGGCTGCTGGGGCCCGGCACACCGCTCGTCGGGCTGCTGGACGTCACCGGCATCCGGGAGTCTGCCGCGGCCCTGCGCTCGGCGTTCGAGGCGGTGACGGCGCCGGGGACACCCGTGCTGCACGCCTTCGCGGTGAAGGCGTCCCCGCTGGTCGCGGTGGTGCGGCTGCTGCACGAGGCGGGCATCGGCGCCGAGGTGGCGAGCCCGGGCGAGCTGGCCCTGGCGCGGGCGGCGGGGGTGCCCGCGGAGCGGACGGTGCTGGACTCGCCCGCCAAGACGCCGGACGAGCTGCGCGAGGCGCTGTCGCTGGGCATCGCCGTCAACGCGGACAACCCTCAGGAGCTGGAGCGCCTCGACGCTCTGGTGAAATCCGCCCCGGGCACCTCCTCACCGCTGGGCATCCGGGTGAATCCACAGGTCGGCGGCGGTTCCATCGAAGCGCTCTCGACCGCGACGGCGACCTCGAAGTTCGGGGTGGCCCTCCGCGACGAGGGAGCGCGCGAGTGGGTGGTGCGGGCGTACCTGGACCGGCCGTGGCTGACCCGCCTGCACGCGCACACCGGGTCCCAGGGCATCCCGCTGACCCTGATGGCCGAGGGCGTCCGGGAGACGTACGCGCTCGCCGAGGAGATCAACGAGCGGGCGGGCCGCACCCAGGTCGACACGCTCGACATCGGCGGCGGCCTCCCGGTGAACTTCGCGTCGGACGGGACGACTCCGACGTACGCCGAGTACGCGCGTCTGCTGAGCGAGACGGTGCCGGGGCTGTTCGACGGGAGGTACGGGCTGGTCACGGAGTTCGGCCGGTCGCTGCTGGCCAAGCACGGCACGGTCGTCGCGCGGGTGGAGTACGCCAAGAGCGCCGGGGGGCGGCCGGTCGCGGTGACGCACGCGGGCGTGCAGGTCGCGACGCGGACGGTGTACGCGCCGGGGGCGTGGCCGCTGCGGATCGCCGCGTACGACGGCAAGGGGCGGCCGAAGGAGGGGCCCGACGTGGTGCAGGACGTGGCCGGTCCGGCCTGCTTCGCGGGCGACCTGCTGGCCGTGGGCCGGGCGATGCCGCTGCTGGAGCAGGGGGACTACGCGGCGGCGCTGGACACCGGGGCGTACTACTTCGCGCACCACTACGCGTACAACTCGCTGGCGCGGCCCGCGGTGTACGGGTTCGCCGGGGGCGGGGAGACGGGCGTCACCTTCGCCGCGGTGCGCAGGGCGCAGGCGGTCGAGGAGATCGTGGCCGAGGCGGGAAGGGAGTACGCCGACTCGCTGACCGGGGACCTTCTCCGTGGCCGTGGGGGTGCTTCGTAGGCTGCGGCGCCCTGGGGTGCTTCGCGGGCCGCGCGCGCATCGTGGGTGCTTCGCGGGCCGCGCGCGCATCGTGGGTGCTTCGTGGGCCGCGCGCGCATCGTGGGTGCTTCGTGGGCCGCGCGCGCATCGTGGGTGCTTCGTGGCCTCACCGGGCGCGCGCCGTGGCTCACGGCGCCCGCCCGGTGCGGCCACTCCGTGCCACGGCCGGCGCCCCTGGCCGCTGACCGGCGTCAGACCGCCGCCACCGTCTTCCGCCTCGCCCCGCCCGGCGCCGCGTCGCCCGCCGCGATGCCGGTGCTGCGGTAGGCCTTCACCGCCTTGCCGGCGGGGCGGCCGGCGTTGCCGGCCAGCCAGTCCACGCGGACCCACAGCAGGGCGTCGCCGGACTGTTCGCGGCGGCCGATCCAGGCGGACTTGAGCCACAGCCCGGCGCCGCAGCCGGCCAGCAGCATGCCGCCCGCCGCGGGGACGGCGAAGGCGCTGCCGAGAGCGGCGAGGAAGGCGAGGAGCAGCCACCAGCGGTGACCCCGGCGCCAGTTGCGTACGGTGACCCCGCGGTCCTGGAGCACGTCGTGCCTGCCCGCCCGGGCGGCCGAACCGGCCAGGGCGGTGTAGCGCCGCCGGCGCGCCCACGCCACGACGGCCGTGGCGACGACCAAGAGCGCGGCACCGGCCAGCACCCCGATCCGGCGTCCCGTCAGTCCCGGCACCAGCACGCCGATGCCCGCCGCGAACACGCCCAGCCACCACAGGGGTGCGGCGCCCGCCCGTACGACGACGGCCACCCGAGCCAGCCCCACCTGTCCTCCGCGCGCCACGTCCTGCCTCCTCTTCCGTGCCGACCCGTGCGACGCGTCCCGTGCGATGCGCCTGTGCGACGCGTCCGAAGGGTGTGTCAGGCGCCGCACTGTAACGGGGCAAGCTGAGACGAATCTGAGAGGCCGTCCGCCGGCCGGGGCACTCGGCGGGTCAGTCCACGAAGAGCCCCCGTGCCGCGGCCTTGGCGTCGAACTCCTCCAGCCGGGCCTGCGCGTCGGGCAGGTCGTCGCACATCGCCTCCAGCAGCATCCGGCCGAGCAGCATCGGCGCACAGGCGGTGTCGAAGGCGAGGCCGGTGCCGACGGCGGCGGGCAGCAGCAGGTCGGACACCTTGGCGACCGGTGCGAAGGCGGAGTCGGCGACGGTCACCACCGTGAGCCCCGCTTCCTTGGCTTGGGCGAGCGCCTCGACGACCTCGCGCGGGTGCCGCGGCAGGGCGAAGCAGAGCAGGGTGCCCGCCCCCGCGCGGACGGCGGCGTCGATGCGGTCGCGGAGCATCGTGCCGCCCTCGCCGAGGAGCCGGACGTCCGGGTGGACCTTGGCGGCGAAGTAGGCGAAGCCGTGCGCCTGGGCGGCGGCGGCCCGCAGGCCGAGCACCGGCAGCGGCCGGCTCCCGGCGAGCAGGCGGCCCGCCTCCCGCACCGGACCAGGGTCCGCCAGCACCTCCGCGAGGTGCCGCAGGTTCTCGATCTCGGCCGCCACGGCCTGCTGGTACTCGTTGACGGTGCCGGTGTCCGGGACCGGTTCCGCGGGGGCGACCTCGCGCAGGTGACGGCGCAGGGCCGGGTAGCCGTCGAAGCCCAGGGCGACGGCGAAGCGGGTCACGGACGGCTGGCTGACCCCGGCCAGTTCGGCCAGCTCCACGCTGGACAGGAAGGGCACGTCGGACGCGCGGCGCACCATGCTGTGCGCGATGCGCCGCTGAGTGGGTGTCAGCCGGTGCCCCTCGAACAGCGCCTGCAGCCGTGCGGCCGGGCTGTCGACCGCGCCGCCACCGGCCGCCCCGTTCGCCCCGCTGCTCCCGCCAGTCCCGTTCATGACATGGCCCCCTCGACCTATTCAGTCACCCCGGCTTCTGCATACCGTTATACAGGCCGTCGGCGGGCCGCGCGCCGGGCCTGGTCAGGGGGCGCCGGTGAAGAGCTGCTCGGCGGCCCGCGCGACCAGGTCGGGACGCTCCTCGTGCAGGTAGTGCCCGCAGCGGGGGACCACCTCGACCGTGAGGTCGTCCGCGTGCCCAAAGGCCGGTGTGAGGACGCTCGGCGGCAGCATGGAGTCAAGCTCGCCACCGAGGATCACCGTCGCGCAGCAGCCGGCGGAGGAGGAACGGCTGCTCCAGCAGCGCCGTGTACCAGAACCGCCAGGACTGCGGCAGCAGACGGCGGTGCAGCGGCCAGGGATGCATCATGTTCAGCGCCAGGAAGTGCCGGATGCGTTCCGGAGCCGCGAGACAGAGGTGGAACCCGGTCCACGCCCCCAGTCGTGCCCGATGAGCCGGACCCGGTCCAGGCCCAGCGCGTCCAGGAGGCCGATGATGTCGGCCACCCTGCTGTCGGTGTCGTACCCCCGGGCCGGCGCGTCGGACCAGCCGAAGCCCCGCTGGTCCACGCAGATCAGCCGGTACCGCTCGGACAGCAGCGGGATCAGCCGCCGCCATCCGTACCAGTGCTGGGGAAAGCCGTGCAGCAGCACGACGGGCTCCCCCGTTCCCGCCTGGGCGACGTGAAGGCGTACCCCTCGCACGTTCACCTGGCTGTGGTGCACCCCCGCCACTTCGGGCTGCGGCGCTGGGACGGTCTCCAGGGGCTTCACGACGACTCCTGGGGATTGCCGGACCTGTTCCGTTCGGTCGGTCAGGAGTCGGCGGACCGGGCAGAGGTTCCCGCCTCCGAGGGACGGATGTGCGACGTCGCGGGCCCCGCAGGGCGTCGCCTCCGCTCAGCCCCAGGCCGAGCGGAACGACCGACGGGCGCGGAACAGCCGGGACCTGACCGTCCCCACGGGTATCTCCAGCAGGGCGGACACCTCCTGCTCGCTGGGGCCCTCCACGTGGCGCAGGACCAGCACGGCGCGATGCTCCGGTGCCAGGCGCTCCAGTAGGTCGGTGATGTCATGGCCGCGGTTGCGGAGGGCTCCGGGACGCGCTTCGCGGTCCTGGGCGCTCATCGCGGGCGCTGGTCGGGGCCGGTGCAGAAGGCGCTGCGCCCGGCCGGCCGCGCCCGGGGGCTGCTGATGATCGACCGGGCCTCCCGACGCGCCCTGGCCCGCCGCGAGGGCCGGTGAGATCCGCGTCGCGGAGGCGGGGGCCGGCCCCCGCCGGAAACGGGGGTTGTCCCCAGTGCCGGGGCCGCTCCGGCTGCCTACGGTGGGGTCCATGACGGGAATGGACGCGCACGACGCCGACCTCAAGAGGGAACTCGACGCCACCCTGCGCACCCGCAGGGAGCTGGGTGAGGAGTACGAGTCCGCGCTGGTCGACTCGTTCCTGGAGAAGGTCGACCAGCGCATCGACGGCGCGGTGGAGCGCCGG
The DNA here is from genome assembly GCF_004364245.1 of Streptomyces sp. BK208. Classification (GTDB taxonomy): domain Bacteria; phylum Actinomycetota; class Actinomycetes; order Streptomycetales; family Streptomycetaceae; genus Streptomyces. The sequence continues at coordinate 70,819 of NZ_SOAV01000018.1, forward strand.
GTGCGCCGGCAGCTCGCCGAGCAGCAGATGACGGCGGCCCGCGACAGCCGGTCGCCGAGGCCCACGGACTCCTTCGGCGAGCGGTTCGGCTTCGGCATCGTCTCGCTGGTGCTCGCGGTCCCGCTGTCCGCGATCGGCGGCGGGGTGGCGGACCTCCCGGGGATTCTGGTCGCCTGGGCCGGCATCGTCGGGGTCAACGTCGTCCAGGCGGTCCGGACCAACCCGGAGCTGTTCGGCCGCCGCCGCGCGAGCAGGGCCGACGCCTGGGAGGACTGAGCCGGGGAGGCCTGAACCGGGGAAGGCTCAGCCGGGGAAGGCCGTGAACGGGCCGCGAGGGGAAGAACTGCGCGGGGACCGCCGCACCCCCAGCGCTGGGGGGCGGGACGACGGCGGTCCCCGCGGGGGACGCGCGGCACCGGCCTCACGGCCGGGGCGGCGCGTCCGTGGCGTCCTTGGAGGTCCGGGAGCCGCTCCGGAAGGTCCGTGACGCCGTTCGGCGCCGGCGGGACGGGGAGTCTCCTCCCGGGCTCGACGCCCGGGAGCCGCGCTCCCCCTGCCCTGCCGACACCGCATACTCTGCCGGTCCCGTGTTAAGCGACTGCTGCGCGCACGTGACGTGCGCGTACCACTTCCGCGAAGTCCACGAAGATCGGCAGCCGGCCGCCGGCTGCTACTTGCCCCGGGCGAGGAAGGACAGCAGGTCCTGCCTGCTCACCACACCGGTCGGCCGGCCCTCGACGAGGACGATCGCCGCGTCGGCGCCGCCGAGCACCGACATCAGGTCCGCGACCGGCTCGCCGGAGCCGACCTGGGGCAGGGGGGCGGACATGTGCTTCTCCAGCGGGTCCTCCAGCGAGGCGCGCTGGGTGAACAGCGCGTCCAGCAGCTCGCGCTCCACGACCGAGCCGACGACCTCGGCGGCCATCACGTCCGGGTGGCCGGCGCCGGGCTTGACGATCGGCATCTGCGAGACGCCGTACTCGCGCAGCACCTCGATGGCCTCGCCGACGGTCTCGTCCGGGTGCATGTGGACGAGGGAGGGGATGTGGCCGCCCTCCTTGTGGTCCAGGACCTCGGCGACGCGGGCGCTGGGGCCGGTGTCCTCCAGGAAGCCGTAGTCGGCCATCCACTCGTCGTTGAAGATCTTGCTGAGGTAGCCGCGCCCGCTGTCCGGCAGCAGGACCACGACCACGTCGTCCTCGCCGAGCCGGGCCGCGACCTCCAGGGCCGCGACGACCGCCATGCCGCAGGAGCCGCCCACCAGCAGGCCCTCCTCCTTGGCGAGGCGGCGGGTCATCTGGAAGGAGTCCTTGTCGGAGACGGCGACGATCTCGTCCGCGACCTCGCGGTCGTACGCCGTCGGCCAGAAGTCCTCGCCGACGCCCTCGACCAGGTACGGGCGCCCGGAGCCGCCGGAGTAGACGGAGCCCTCGGGGTCGGCGCCGATCACCTTCACCGCGCCGTCGCTGGCGTCCTTCAGGTACCGGCCGGTGCCGGAGATGGTGCCGCCGGTGCCGACGCCGGTCACGAAGTGGGTGATCTTCCCCTCGGTCTGCTCCCACAGCTCGGGGCCGGTGGAGTGGTAGTGGGAGAGGGGGTTGTTCGGGTTGGAGTACTGGTCCGGCTTCCAGGCGCCCGGCGTCTCGCGGACCAGCCGGTCGGAGACGTTGTAGTAGGAGTCGGGGTGCTCGGGGTCGACCGCGGTCGGGCAGACGACGACCTCGGCGCCGTACGCGCGCAGCACGTTGATCTTGTCGGTGGACACCTTGTCAGGGCAGACGAAGATGCACTTATAGCCCTTCTGCTGGGCCACGATGGCAAGGCCCACGCCCGTGTTGCCACTGGTCGGCTCGACGATCGTGCCGCCCGGCTGCAGCTCTCCGCTCTTCTCGGCGGCCTCGATCATGCGCAGGGCGATGCGGTCCTTCACCGAGCCGCCCGGGTTGAAGTACTCCACCTTGGCCAGGACGGTGGCCCTGATCCCCTTGGTCACGCTGTTGAGCCGCACCAGCGGGGTGTTGCCGACGAGGCTGATCATCGAGTCGTGGAATTGCACCGTGGTCTCCGGATGCCGCAAATGAGGGGTCGATATCGGTCCTGCCAGCCTATGGCCTGGCGGCCCGGGCATGCCCCGTCACGGTCGTTCACCCTGCGTTGAGATTGGGCGACCGTCCGTACGGGGCAAGGAGTGGGTGTACGGGTTTCGGGAGGTGGCGGCGACGCATGACGAGCATGTCGAGGGCGAGGGTGGCCCGGCGGATCGCGGCCGGCGCGGCGTACGGCGGCGGCGGCATCGGGCTGGCCGGCGCGGCGGCGGTCGGGCTGGTGGTGGCGGAGGTGCAGTTGGCCAGGCGCCGGGTGGGCGTGGGCACGCCCACCCGGGTGCCGAACGCGCAGGGGTTGTACGGCGGCACCCTGCCCACGGCGGGTGAGCCGCCGCTGCGGCTGACGATGCTGGGCGACTCCACCGCCGCCGGGCAGGGCGTCCACCGGGCCGGTCAGACGCCGGGCGCCCTGTTGGCGTCGGGTCTGGCGGCGGTGGCGGAGCGGCCGGTGCGGCTGGCGTCGGTCGCGCTGCCGGGGGCGTGCTCGGACGACCTGGACCGGCAGGTGACGCTGGCGCTCGCGGATCCGGACCGGGTGCCCGACATCTGCGTGATCATGGTCGGCGCCAACGACGTCACCCACCGGATGCCGCCGACCCGCTCGGTGCGGCACCTGGCCGGGGCGGTACGGCGGCTGCGCACGGCCGGCGCGGAGGTGGTGGTCGGCACCTGCCCCGACCTGGGCACGATCGAGCGGGTGCGGCAGCCGCTGCGCTGGCTGGCCCGGCGCGCCTCGCGGCAGCTGGCGGCGGCGCAGACCATCGGGGTCGTCGAGCAGGGCGGGCGCACGGTGTCGCTGGGCGACCTGCTGGGCCCGGAGTTCGCGCAGAATCCGCGGGAGCTGTTCGGGCCGGACAACTACCACCCCTCGGCGGAGGGGTACGCCACGGCCGCGATGGCGGTCCTGCCGTCGGTGTGCGCCGCGCTCGGCCTGTGGCCGGCCGACGAGGAGCACCCGGACGCGCTGCGGCGCGAGGGCTTCCTGCCGGTGGCCCGGGCGGCGGCGGAGGCGGCGTCCGAGGCGGGCACGGAGGTCGCCGCCGCGATGCCCTCGGGGCCGCGGGGGCCTTGGGCGCTGCTGAAGCGGAGGCGTCGGCGCCGGGTGTCGGAGACGGAACCGACCAGCCCGTCCGGCGTATGAGGACGAGGCCGGCCAGGCCGAAGCGGGGACCGGGAGCGCAACCTCCCGGACCTCCCCCACCCGCCGATAAAACACCGCCCGACCTCACCAGCCCGTCCGGCGTTTGAGGACGAGGCCGGCCAGGCCGAAGGGGGCCGGGGGCACAGCCCCCTGGGACGCCCGCAGCGCCCGGCACGGGAAACACCGCCCAACCGCCGGAGGCAAAAGCAAGCGCTTAGACACTTGCGGTCCATGTCACATGCCCATAGCCGTGACCCGGGCCATACGGCCGGGTAACTTCCCAACCAGCCCTGCCCGCCCGTACCGCCTCGCCACTGGAGCCGTGATGCCCGAAGCCGTGATCGTCTCAGCCGCCCGTTCCCCCATCGGCCGCGCCTTCAAGGGCTCCCTGAAGGACCTGCGCCCCGACGACCTGGCCGCCACGATCATCCAGGCGGCCCTCGCCAAGGTCCCCGAGCTGGACCCGCGGGACATCGACGACCTGATGCTGGGCTGCGGCCTGCCCGGCGGCGAGCAGGGCAACAACCTCGGCCGGATCGTCGCCGTCGAGATGGGCATGGACCACCTGCCCGGCTGCACCGTCACCCGGTACTGCTCCTCGTCCCTGCAGACCTCCCGCATGGCCCTGCACGCCATCAAGGCCGGTGAGGGCGACGTCTTCATCTCGGCCGGTGTCGAGATGGTCTCCCGGTTCGCCAAGGGCAACTCCGACAGCCTGCCGGACACGCACAACCCGCTGTTCGCCGAGGCCGAGGCCCGCACCGCCGAGGTCGCCCAGCAGGAGGGCACCACCTGGCACGACCCGCGCGAGGACGGCCTCGTGCCCGACCCGTACATCGCGATGGGCCAGACGGCCGAGAACCTCGCCCGCGCCAAGGGCATCACCCGGCAGGACATGGACGAGTTCGGCGTCCGGTCCCAGAACCTCGCCGAGGAGGCCATCAAGAACGGCTTCTGGGAGCGCGAGATCACCCCGGTCACGCTGCCGGACGGCACGGTCGTCTCCAAGGACGACGGCCCCCGCGCCGGCGTCACCCTGGAGGGCGTGCAGGGTCTCAAGCCCGTCTTCCGCCCCGACGGCCTGGTCACCGCCGGCAACTGCTGCCCGCTCAACGACGGCGCCGCCGCCCTGGTGATCATGAGCGACACCAAGGCCCGCGAGCTGGGCCTGACCCCGCTCGCCCGCATCGTCTCCACCGGCGTCTCCGGCCTCTCCCCCGAGATCATGGGCCTCGGCCCGGTCGAGGCGAGCAAGCAGGCGCTGTCCCGCGCCGGGCTCGGCATCGGCGACATCGACCTGGTCGAGATCAACGAGGCGTTCGCCGCGCAGGTCATCCCCTCCTACCGCGACCTCGGCATCCCGCTGGAGAAGCTGAACGTCAACGGCGGCGCCATCGCGGTCGGCCACCCCTTCGGCATGACCGGTGCCCGCATCACCGGCACGCTGATCAACTCCCTCCAGACGCACGACAAGCAGTTCGGCCTGGAGACCATGTGCGTCGGCGGCGGCCAGGGCATGGCCATGGTCATCGAGCGCCTGAGCTGACACCCCGCCGGGGGCCGCTGAAGGACCGTCAGTAGCGCCTGCCGGACCCAGCGTGACCAGGCGGCCCGGAACCCTGCGCACCCCGGGGTTCCGGGCCGTTCTGTGACCCAAACTCCCCCAGGATGTGACCTACGTCTCCTGTTCCCCCCATTTCCGCAGGTCAGCCCAGCGACACCCCCATCGCCCGGGCCCAAAGTCCTGTCCGTTTCGTGACGTTGTGCACTGACAGACGGATAGTCCTCCCTTCAAGCTGAGGTAGGAAGTCGGGGGTCGACCTTGAACCGGGAGTACGTCAGTGAGCGCCATGCCGATCGCCCTGCTGCTCACCACGGCCGCCACCGGCGCCGTGGGCGTCGCCGTCCTGCGCAGCATCGTGGTGCTGCGCCGGCAGGTGACCGCCTTGCGCGCCGAGCTGGCCGAGAGCCGGGCCAACGCCGCGCGGGGCCGGGTGCCCGCCGCCCGCACCACCGCCGACGCCGAGGAGATACGCGCCGCCGTCGCGGAGGCACTCGCCGAGGAGCGCGAGCGGGAACTCGCCGAGGCGCGGGCCTTCTGGGCCGCCCAGGAGACCCGGGACGCCTCCGACGCGCCGCTGCTGCTCGGTCTGTCCGACAGTGAGCTGTTCCTGCCCCGCCAGGCGGACCTCGTGGGCCTGGAGCCCGTGGTCGAGCCGGTCGCGGACAGCGACGAGCCGACTGCGCAGGAGGCGGGGCCGCGGGAGTCCGCGGAGCTGGCCGCCGCCCGTCGCCGGCACCCCTCGCACCCGGACTTCGTACCGAACCCGTCCCCGGTCGGGAACGACCACGACCGCACGGTGGCCGCCCTCGAGGAGCTGGCGGGGTCGAGCGTCGCGCTGGCGGACGTCCGGCCGGGGCCGCTGGGCACCCTCGACGTGTACGTCTTCGCCGACGGCACCACCCTGTGCATGACCCCGGGCCACCGCGAGACGGCCGAGCGCCTGGCCGCCGCGCTGGGCGCGGGACAGACGCCGTACCTGCTCGGCGGCTCCGGGATCTCCGGCGCCTACACGCTGACCTTCGCCTGCGGCGAGGAGACCGTGTACATCCTGGCGGACCGGGTCATCGCGTCCCTGTAGTCACCCGGTCGCGTCAGACCCCGGCCCGCTTGCGGGCCTCCTCCACCAGCGTCGCCGCTTCCTCCACCTGGCTCTCGTCCTCCAGGACGAGGGCCAAGTCGTGTGCGGCGACGGCGATCTGGTCGGCCGCGGCGAACATGCCCGCGTCCGGCATCTCACGGGGCTCGGTCCCGGGTTCCTCCACCGACTGGGCGCGCCGGGCCAGCTCCCTGGCCAGCTCCAGCGCCTCGGCGGCGGCGCCGCGTTGCAGCCGGCTCTGCGGGGCGGCCCGCAGCCGGTCGGCGAAGTCGTCCACGGCACGGGTCAAGGGCGTCGTATCAACCACGGCGTGAGCGTACGCGGCCGTCCGGGACTGTTGCCAACGGGCGCACGCTCAGGCACGGTGACCTGAAGGACCGGCTCACATCCCCTTTCGCCCGGAGGCGCCGATGTCCCACGTCTTCTCCGAGGAGACCCATCGCAATCTGCTCGCCCGCATTCCCGAGTGCACCGGCCGTGAGATCTCCGACTGGCTGCGTGCCGTCGAGGACGGACCCGCCCTCTTCCGGTTCGAGGAGAAGGTCAGCTGGCTCCGCCACGAACACAACCTCGCGTACGGCCACGCGAAGGCCATCGTCCACGAGTACGACCTGAGAAGGGCCGCGCGCAGGCTGCGGTGAGCGGGCGCCGGCCTCATGACGACGAAGGGGCCCCGGGCGCGAAGCCCGGGGCCCTTCGTCTGCGTGGTCCTGCTCGGTCCCGCTAGTCGTTGCTGTTCAGGATCGCGATGAGCCGCAGGAACTCCAGGTAGATCCAGACCAGCGTCAGCGTGAGGCCGAACGCGGCGAACCAGGCCTCCTCGCGCGGGGCGCCGTAGGCGAGCCCGTCCTCGACCTGCTTGAAGTCGAGGGCCAGGAAGCAGGCGCCGAGGATGACGCCGATGACGCCGAAGACGACACCGAGCGCACCGCTGCGGAAGCCGAGGCCGTCACCGCCGCCGAAGACGGCGAACAGCAGGTTCACCATCATCAGCAGGACGAAGCCGAGCGCGGCCGCCATCACGAAGCCGTAGAAGCGTCGGTTGACGCGGATCCAGCCGGCCTTGTAGGCGACCAGCACGCCGGCGAAGACCGCCATCGTGCCGATCACGGCCTGCATGGCCGCGCCGTCGGCGATGCGGTTGTCGACGACGCTGGAGACGACGCCGAGGAAGACACCCTCGAACGCCGCGTACGACAGGATCAGCGCCGGCGTGGGCTTGCGCTTGAAGGACTGGACGAGCGCCAGGACCATACCGATCAGCGCGGCACCGATACCGATGCCGTACGAGCGGCTGATGTTGGCGTCGTCCACCGGCAGCAGCGCCCACGCGAGCGCGGCGGTCACCACGAGCACGCCGAGCGTGCTCGCCGTGCGGACGACGACGTCGTCCATCGTCATCCGGCCGGTGGTGGCGGGCGCCTGCGGCGGCGCGCCGTACTGAAGGTCCTGCTGGGCGTACGGGTTCTGCGCGTACGGGTTGCCGGCGGGCTGCGCGTACGGGTTGCCCTGCGTGGCGACGGCGGGTCCCCCGGCCTGCGGCGCGGCGTTGAAGCCCGCGTAGCCGTTGTCGCGGCTGAACCCCCGTCGCGAGAAGACCGGGTTTCTGCTCCTCATTTCACTCCTCCATGGCCACACGGCGCAGCCTTGGCTCAAGAGTAATAGAACGGCAAAGGAATGACCCTACTGCTTGGGGAGGATCTTTCCCTCGACTTGCGGCTCAACACGCTACGCCGATCAGTGATTCCCCTCACGGCCGGGGCCGTGCGGACCGCCGGCCGCGCTCACCCGACCGGGAACCCGGTGTAGGCCTCGGCGAGGTCGGTCTCGGCGGCGCGGGAGGAGGTGATCCGGTCGAGGCGGGCCAGCTGGAGGCGTTCCTCGAAGGGCGTGGCGTCGGGGGCGCCGTGCAGCAGCGTCGTCATGTCGTAGGAGAACCGCTCGGCCTGCCAGACGCGGCGCAGGCAGGTCGCGGAGTAGGTGTCGAGCAGTTCGTCGGAGCCGGTCGCGGCGCGGTGGACGAGGGCGCGCGCGAGGGTGACCACGTCGCCGACGGCCAGGTTGAGGCCCTTGGCGCCGGTGGGCGGCACGATGTGCGCGGCGTCTCCGGCCAGGAAGAGACGGCCGTGCCGCATGGGCTCGTGCACGTAGGAGCGCATCGGCGTGACCGACTTCTGGGTGATGGGGCCCCGGCGCAGCGTCCAGTCGTCGTCGGTCTCCAGGCGGCGCTCCAGCTCGTCCCAGATCTCCTCGTCGCTCCAGCTCTCGGCGTCCGTGTCCGCGGGGACCTGGAGGTAGAGGCGGGAGACGGACGGGGAGCGCATGGACAGCAGGGCGAAGCCGCGGTCGTGGCGGGCGTAGACCAGCTCGTCGTGCGAGGGGGCGACGTCGGCGAGGATGCCGAGCCAGCCGAAGGGGTACGTCCGCTCGAAGGTCCGCCCGTCCGGGACGGCCGCCCGGGCCACGCCCCAGAAGCCGTCGCAGCCGACGACGTAGTCGCACTCCAGCACCTCCTCGGTGCCGCCCTCGCCGCCCTCGCCGCTCTCGCCGCCCCGCCGGAAGCGGACCCGCGGCCGGTCCGTCCCGGCGTCCTCCACGGCCAGCGCCTCGGTCTCGAAGAGCAGCGGTCCGCCCGACTCCAGCTGGAGGGCGATGAGGTCCTTGCAGACCTCGGTCTGCGCGTAGACCATGACGGACCTGCCGCCGGTGAGCGCGGGGAAGTCGACGCGGTGGCGGCGCCGGGAGAACCGCAGCTCGATCCCGTCGTGGCGCAGTCCCTCGCGGTCCATCCGCTCCCCGGCCCCGGCCGCGCGCAGCACGTCCACCGTGCCCTGTTCCAGGATCCCGGCGCGCTGCCTGCGCTCGACGTAGGCGCGGTCGCGGCTCTCCAGGACGACCGAGTCGATCCCCGCGTTGTGCAGCAGCCGGGCGAGCAGGAGCCCGGCGGGGCCTGCCCCGATGATGCCGACGGTGGTGCGCATCGGTCGTTCCCTTCGATCGGCGTCGTTGCCGTTGTTCCTTCGCCTCCGCGAGGGTGTTCGCGTGGTGAACTTTCCTTCACCATCGCGGTGCACTGAGTTTCTGCTCCCGCCGCGCCGCTGTCAACGGTTCCCGTCCCCGCCCTGACACGAGGCGGCCGGCGCTCAGGTCCGGGAGGAGGCGGGGCGCGCCATCACGATCACGGCGGCGTCGTCGTCGAGCCGGCCGCCGACATGGCGCAGCAGGTCGCGCCGCAGGCGGCGGAGGAATGCCTCGGGGTCGCGGTCGGTCCAGCCGGTGATCCGCTCGGTGAGCGGATAGAAGGCCCCGGAGGGGGCGCGGGCCTCGGTGACCCCGTCGGTGTGCAGCAGCAGGAGGTCGCCGGGTTCGAACCGGAAGCTGTCCGCGCGGTAGTGCGGGTGCGCCAGTTCGCCGAGGCCCAGCGGAGGGGCGGGCCGGGCGGCGTGCATCGTCGTCGGGCGGCCGTCGCGCACGACGACCGGCGGGGGGTGCCCGCAGGCGATCATCTCCACCCGGCCGGTCCGGTCGGGCACGTCCAGGACCAGGGCCGTGATGAAGGTTTCCCCGACGCCGTCCGTCCCGTCCGGCTCCATCAGGTCCCAGCTCACGCTCTTGTCGAGGAAGGCCACCAGGTCGCCGAGGCTTGCCTGGCGGTGGGCCGCGGCCCGGAAGGCGCCGAGCAGCAGCGCGGCGTCGCCGACCGCGGTCATCCCCTTGCCCCGCACGTCGCCGACGATGAGCCGGGTGCCGGTGGCGGTGCGGACCGCCGCGTAGAGGTCGCCGCCGATCCGGGCCTCCTCCTCGGCGGCGAGGTAGAGGGCGGCGGCGCGCAGCGGCCCCAGCGTTCTGGGCAGCGGCGGCAGCACCACCCGCTGGGCGGTCTCGGACACGTACCGGACCTGGGAGAGCTCCCGGGCGCGCCGGTCACGCAGGACGCAGAAGACCACGAGACTCGCGCCCACCAGCACGAGGGCGTAGATCTGCGCCTGGTGGTTGGACGAGAAGAGCTCGTCCCGGTCGCGCAGCACTCCGATGGCGGTCTGCGCGGCCACCGCCAGCGCGGCCACCGCTCCCACCGTCCGGGGCCCGCCGAAGGACGCGGTGATCGCCGGGGCGGCGACGAGGAGCGGACCCAGATGGATGTTCGAGGGTGCGAGTACGTCGATCGCGAAGACCGCGGCGATCCAGGCGATCGGGACGACGATCATTCCGTGGCCCGCCCGCGCCGACCGAAGAAGTCCTGCGAGGTACCGCGACACACCTACTCTCTACACCGCGCCCGCCCCGCCCGCACCCGCACGGGGCGTCCCCGGTCGGCGGCAGCGCGTGATGGTGCCCGGAGCCGGACTTGAACCGGCACGCCCTCGAAGGGGCAGCGAGGTTTAAGCTCGCCGTGTCTGCATTCCACCATCCGGGCAGGCCATGGGCTCCGCGTCGCGTGCCTTGAGCCTATCGGGACGCCCCTCCCGGCCTCGGACGGGACGATCGATGTTGTCTTATTTTATTGGCGCCTGAGGGGGCATCAGCTACCAGGGCAGGCCATCAGCACATGCCAACAGCCTTGCGTGAGACGGTCCGCGGTGTACGCGGAATGACGGGATTTCACCGTCCCGACAAGGGCGCCCGCCCCGTTCTGGCTCACCCTGTCGTCGGGGTCCGCCGTCATCCGCAGGTATGACACCGTCCCCGGCCGTCCGACCGGAGTCGCCCCCCTGAACCGGAACAGCGGCTGACTACACGGCGCCGCACGGCCGGGACGATGGATGACGTCCCCGCACACACCGTGCCGACGCACCCGCCGTACCGACAGGAGCGCCCTTCCCGTGACCACCTCACCCTCCCCCGAACTCCGTTCGGGGGGAGCCCCAGCCGACCGGTCCACCCTCGTGGCCGCGAGCGCCACGGAGCTTTCCAAGATCTACGGCCAGGGCGAGACCCAGGTGGTCGCCCTGGACCGGGTCTCCATCGACTTCCGGCAGGCCGAGCTCACCGCGATCATGGGCCCCTCCGGTTCCGGCAAGTCCACGCTGATGCACTGCGTCGCCGGCCTCGACACCTTCTCGTCCGGCTCCGTGCGGATCGGCGAGACCGAGCTGGGCTCGCTCAAGGACAAGCAGCTCACCAAGTTGCGCCGGGACAAGATCGGCTTCATCTTCCAGGCGTTCAACCTGCTGCCGACGCTCACCGCGCTGGAGAACATCACCCTCCCGATGGACATCGCGGGCCGCAAGCCCGACAAGCAGTGGCTGGACTCCGTGATCCAGATGGTCGGGCTGTCCGGACGCCTCGGTCACCGGCCCTCCCAGCTCTCCGGCGGACAGCAGCAGCGTGTGGCCGTGGCGCGGGCACTGGCCTCCCGACCGGAGATCATCTTCGGTGACGAGCCGACCGGAAACCTCGACTCCCGGTCCGGCGCCGAGGTGCTGGGCTTCCTGCGCAACTCGGTGCGGGAGCTGGGTCAGACGGTGGTGATGGTGACGCACGACCCGGTGGCCGCCTCCTACGCGGACCGGGTGGTGTTCCTGGCCGACGGACGCATCGTCGACGAGGTGTACGGACCGACGGCCGACTCGGTGCTGGACCGCATGAAGCGGTTCGACGCCAAGGGCCGCACCAGCTGACACCCCGCCCGCCTTCCGCCCCGTACGTCTGGACGAAGTAGACCCATGTTCCGTACCGCCTTGCGCAACGTCTTCGCGCACAAGGCCAGGCTGTTGATGACCGTGCTCGCCGTGATGCTCGGCGTGGCGTTCGTCTCCGGCACTCTGGTCTTCGCCGACACCCTCTCCAACGCCTTCCGCAACCAGTCGGCGAAGAGCTACGACGACGTCGCCGTCGCCGTCACCTCGCACGCCGACCCGGACAACCCCAAGGAGGAGCCCGGTCTCTCCGGCAAGGACCTCGACCGGATCTCCGCCGTGGACGGCGTCGCCGGGGTGTACGGCCGGGTCGAGGGCTTCGCAGGGGTCGCCGACCCGGACGGGAAGCTCATCGGCGTCGGCTGGTCCAACAAGGGCTCCAACTTCGCCCCCGGCAAGGACGGCAAGGACACCGCCTACACGTTCACCGACGGCGCGGGCCCGGTGAAGGACGACCAGATCGCCCTGGACGAGGAGTCCGCGGCCAAGGGCTCGTACCGGGTCGGCGACCGGGTGCGCGTCGCGACCAACGGCCCGGTGCGGGAGTACACCCTCAGCGGGGTGTTCACCACCGAGGACGGCGCCGTCAACGCCGGCGGCAGCCTGGTCCTCTTCGACACCGCCGTCGCCCAGCAGCAGTACCTACGGCCGGGCTACTTCGAGACGGTCAGCGTCACCGCCGCCCCCGGCGCCGACGACACGCGGATCCTGCACGCGGTCGAGCCGCTGCTGCCCGACACCGCCGAGGCCCGCACCGGCAAGGCGCTCGCCGACGAGCAGGCCGAGCAGATCGAACAGGGCCTGGGCAACCTCAAGCAGGTCCTGCTCGGCTTCGCGGGCATCGCGCTCTTCGTCGGGATCTTCCTGATCTCCAACACGTTCACGATGCTGGTCGCCCAGCGCACCAAGGAGATCGCCCTGATGCGGGCCGTCGGCGCGTCCCGCCGGCAGATCACCCGTTCGGTGCTCGCCGAGGCCGCGGTGGTGGGCCTGGTCGCCTCGGCCGTCGGTTTCGCCCTCGGCGTCGGCCTCGCCGTCGCACTGCGCTCCGGCATGGCCGCGGCCGACATGAAGATGCCGGACGGTCCGCTGGTCCTGTCCGCCACGCCGGTGGTCGCGGCGTTCGCGGTGGGCGTGCTCATCACGGTGTTCGCCGCCTGGCTGCCCGGCCGCCGGGCCGCGAAGATCCCGCCGGTGGCCGCCATGAACAGCGTCCACGCGGTGGCCACCACCAAGTCGCTGGTGGTGCGCAACTCGATCGGCGCGGCCGTCACCGCCCTCGGTGCGGTGGCGATCGTGGCCGGTGCCTCGACCGGCGGCGACGACGGCCGGATCTACATCGGGGCGGGCGCGTTCTTCGCGCTCATCGGTGTCATCGTCCTGATCCCGCTGCTGTCCCGGCCCGTGATCGCACTCATCCGTCCGCTGCTCGTCGGGCCCTTCGGGGTGGCGGGCAAGCTGGCCGGCCAGAACGCGGTCCGCAACCCGCGCCGCACCGGCGCCACCGCCTCCGCGCTGGCGATCGGCCTGACGCTGGTGACCGGTCTGTCGGTGCTCGGCGTGACGGTCGGCGCCGCCATCGACAAGATGACCACGGACAACATCAGGGCCGACTACATGGTCACGATGGCCAACGGCGGCGACCTCGACCGGTCCGCGCTGACGGCGCTGGAGAAGGCCGAGGGCGTGACCGCGGTCTCGCCGCAGCAGTCCGCCTACTTCCGGGTCGACGGCGACTACGTGTCGGCCTCCGCCGTCACCCCGGGGGACATCCAGAAGGTCCTGGCCGTCGACGTCGTCGGCGGCAGCGCGGACTCGCTCGCCGAGGGCCGGATCGCGGTCGCCGAGAAGACGGCGAAGAGCAAGGGCTGGAAGACCGGTGACACCGTCCCCGTCACCTTCGACGACGACGAGAAGGCCACGCTGACGGTCGGCGCCGTCTACAAGGACAGCGAGTTCCTCTCCCCCGTCCTCGTCAACCGGAAGGTCGTGGACCGGCACGAGGCGAAGCCGTCCATCCGGGAGATCTTCGTGAAGACCGACGGCGGACAGTCCGCCGCGAACGAGAAGGTCCTCGTCGACGCGCTGGGCGAGAACCCCGCGATCACCGTCATGGACCGGCAGGACATCCGCGACGAGTTCGGCGGCGCCATCAACACCCTGCTGAACGTCATGTACGGCCTGCTGGCGATGGCCCTGATGATCGCGGTGCTGGGTGTCGTCAACACCCTCGCGATGTCCGTCTTCGAACGGCAGCAGGAGATCGGCATGCTGCGCGCGATCGGTCTGGACCGGCGCCGGGTGAAGCGGATGGTCCGCCTGGAGGCCGTCGTCATCTCGGTGTTCGGCGCGGTGGTCGGCATCGGTCTCGGCACCTTCCTCGGCTGGGCGATCGGCGAGACCGTCGCCGACCAGATCCCGGGGTACGCGCTGGTCCTGCCCTGGGACCGGATCGGGATCTTCGTGGTGCTGGCCGGCCTGGTGGGCGTCCTGGCCGCGATGTGGCCGGCCCGCAACGCCGCCCGGCTGAACATGCTGAACGCGATCAAGGCCGAGTGACCTCGCCGCGAGGCGGCACGCCGAAGGGCCGGGCTCCCCGCACGGGGTGCCCGGCCCTTTCGGGCCGTGGGCGGATCAGGCCAGGGCGGGCGGGCCCCACACGCGGGCCCGCAGCGGCATCCCGGAGGCGCCCGAGTCGGGCGTCTTCACGGCGAGGACCTGGTTGACGCCGATGCGGTTGCGCTCGAAGGCCAGCGCGGAGGCCGCCATGTACAGCTGCCAGACCCGGGCCCGGCCTGGGCTGACCAGCCGGGTCGCCGCCGCCCACTCGGACTCCAGGTTGGCGACCCAGCGGCGCAGCGTGAGCGCGTAGTGCTCGCGGATCGACTCAACGTCGCGCACCTCGAACCCGGCGCGCTCCAGCTGCGTGACGGTGGTGCCGACGGGCGCCAGTTCGCCGTCGGGGAAAACGTAGGCGTCGATGAACTCGTCGACGTTGTAGGCGGACTCGTCGCGCTGGGGACGGCGGGCGATCTGGTGGTTCAGCAGCCGTCCGCCGGGCTTGAGGAGATGGTGCAGGTCGGTGGCGTACTCCAGGTAGCGCTCGGCGCCGACGTGCTCGGCCATTCCGATGGAGGAGATGGCGTCGTACGGCCCGTCCGCGACGTCCCGGTAGTCCTGGACGCGGATCTCCACCCGGTCGGTGAGCCCCTCGTCGGCGACGCGCTTGCGGGCGTAGGCGGCCTGTTCCTGGGAGAGGGTCACGCCGACGACGCTCACGCCGTGCTCGCGGGCCGCGTGGATCGCCATGGATCCCCAGCCGCAGCCGACGTCGAGGAGACGCTGACCGGGCCTCAGGTCCAGCTTGCGGCTGACGAGTTCGAGCTTGTCGCGCTGGGCGTCCTCCAGGGTGCCGCCGTCGGCGGGCCGGGCGGACCAGTAGGCGCAGGAGTACACCATGGAGGGGCCGAGGACGAGTTCGTAGAAGTCGTTGCCGACGTCGTAGTGGTGGCTGATGGCCCGCTTGTCGGTGCGCTTGGTGTGCAGGTGGCCGCGGGCCCGGCGGACCTCCTCCGGCGGCGGGGCGGGCGGCAGCGGCGGCCCGGCGAGCTTCACCAGACCGCGTACGGCGGCCCGTACCTCGGGGTCGCGCAGCGCCTCCATCAGCGTGCGGGCGTCCTCGCCGCGCTCCCAGACGAGGCCCGCCATCAGTTCGAGGGCGGTGTAGAGGTCGCCGTCGACGTCGAGGTCACCGGCCACCCAGGCGCGGGCCAGGCCCAGTTCACCCGGTTTGAACAGCAGCCGGCGCAGGGCCCTGCGGTTGCGGACGACGAGGGTCGGCGCGCCCGGCGGACCCGCCTGCGAACCGTCCCAGGCGCGGATGCGCACCGGGAGTGGTGCTCCCAGCAACTGTTCGAAGAGGTTCTGCAGCCGCAGCGCGGCGTCAGCCATGGCGTGCCTCCGTGACGAGCGATCCCGGAATGTCCGACACCACGTAAACACCTGAGGACCCGCCGTACAGTCCCCGGCGCGCGTTACGACTCGGCAAAATAGCTGTACCCACCAACAACCTTGCCGCCCCGTCGGCGCGGTGCACGCGGCGCGCCCGACGCGCCCCCGGCGCCCGCACAGCCCGAAGGGGCCGCCCGCACCACGGATGGCGGACGACCCCTTCGAACAACTGCCGGGACTGCTGGTACTGCTGGGACTGCTACTGCTGCGACCGTCCTGCTGCGGCTGCCGTACCGCTGCTGCCGCGAGCGGTCGGCAGTCAGGAGGCCTTGGCCTCGGTCTTCTCCTGCTTCTCGGCCTTCTCGGCCTTGACGCCCTGGTCGACGGGCCGCGCCGCGGCGGGCTTCGGGGCCGGCTTGGCGGCCTCGTAGAACTCCTCGCGCGGCGTCTCCATCGCACCGAGGGAGACGACCTCGCGCTTGAGGAACATGCCGAGCGTCCAGTCGGCGAAGACGCGGATCTTGCGGTTCCAGGTCGGCATCGCCATGCCGTGGTAGCCACGGTGCATGTACCAGGCGAGACGGCCCTTGAGCTTGATCTTCATCTTGCCCATGACGATCATCGCGACGCCCTTGTGCAGGCCGAGGCCCGCCACCGCGCCCTTGTTGGCGTGGCTGTACTCCTTCTGCGGGAAGCCCCGCATGCCGGAGATCACGTTGTCGCCGAGGACCTTGGCCTGGCGCAGCGCGTGCTGGGCGTTCGGCGGGCACCAGGCGTTCTCGTTGCCCGCCTTGCGGCCGACCAGGTCCGGCACCTGGGCGTTGTCGCCCGCGGCCCAGATGTAGTCGGTGCCCTGCACCTGGAGGGTCGGCGCGCAGTCGACGTGACCGCGCGGGCCCAGCGGCAGACCGAAGCGGGAGAGCGCCGGGTTGGGCTTGACGCCGGCCGTCCACACGATGGTGTTGGAGTCGACCTCGAGGCCGTTCTTGAGCACCACGTGGCCGTCGACGCAGGAGTCCATGGAGGTGGACAGGTAGACCTCGACGCCGCGGCCTTCGAGGTGCTCCTTGCCGTACTGGCCGAGCTTGGGGCCGACCTCGGGGAGGATCTTGTCGGCGGCGTCCACGAGGACGAAGCGCATGTCCTCGCGGGAGACGTTGTTGTAGTACTTGGCCGCGTCGCGGGCCATGTCCTCGACCTCACCGATGGTCTCCGCGCCGGCGAAACCGCCGCCGATGAAGACGAAGGTGAGCGCCTTGCGGCGGATCTCCTCGTCGGTGGTGGAGTCGGCCTTGTCCAGCTGCTCCAGGACGTGGTTGCGCAGGCCGATGGACTCCTCGATGCCCTTCATGCCGATGCCCTGCTCGGCGAGGCCGGGGATCGGGAAGGTGCGGGAGACCGCGCCCATGGCGATGACCAGGTAGTCGAAGGGCAGCTCGTACGCCTCGCCCACCAGCGGGGCGATCGTGGCGACCTTGCGGTCCTGGTCGATGGTGGTGACCCGGCCGGTGAGGACCTCCGCCTTCGGAAGCACGCGCCTGAGGGGGACGACGACGTGCCGCGGGGAGATGCTGCCGGCGGCGGCTTCGGGGAGGAAGGGCTGGTAGGTCATGTACGACCGCGGGTCGACGACGGTGACGGTCGCCTCGCCGTAACGCATCTTCTTCTGGATGCGTCGAGCTGCGTACAGGCCTACGTACCCACCGCCTACTACGAGGATCCTGGGACGCTCCGTGGTGCTCATGCCATCGAGTATCCACCCGACCGAGGGGGGTGGTTCGTGCGCCCCTTCACAAGGTTCGGTGGAGGCTGTGCTACCATCCGCCGCCGAAGTGACGGAGATCATGGCGGGCGAAGGAACCACCGTGTGGGGGACCCCGTTGTCAATGCCGCGTGAGCTGCACCTCCGCGCACTCGGGACGGTGGACCACCCCTCCGGAAGGGCTCCGCGCACCCCTCTCGGAACACCGTCCTGAACGCGTTCAAAGGGCAGTTGAAAGCCCAAAAGGGTCAACGGGCGTGCTTTCCCGGCCCGACGGGCCCGATTTCCTTGTGAAGAACTTCACGAACTTTGCCGACGGGATGTCGCCGACGCGCCCGAGCGACCCCCCGGAACCCGCTCAATCGTCGTCCGTCCTGCTCAGACCGCTGCCGCGGGGCCCCGCCCGAGCGCCTCGCGAGCGTCGCCCGGTGCCCCGCGGACACCCCACGGGCACACCGCGGGCACCCCGCGGACGCCTTACGGGCACCCCAGGGGGTGCCTCAGGCGAGCGACCAGGCGATGCCGTCGAGACTTGAGACTCGCACGCGAACGCGCTTCCGCCACGGATGCGTCGTGTACACGCCTACGCGTACACTGAGGTCATGACTGAGAACACCGTGACCGTACGGGAAGCCCGCGCGCACCTCGCCGATCACATCAACCGGGCCGAAGAAGGTGTCCCGACCGTCATCACGCGCAACGGCGCACCGGTGGCAGCCGTGGTCCCGATCTCGGACTTCGAAGCGTTGGAGGAAGCCGCCGACGTGATGCTGGCCCGCGAGGCCGAAACAGTGCTGGCCGAGGGCGGCGCCACCGTGACGATGGCGGAACTGCTGGCGGACCTGTTCACCGAGCAGGACGGCGAGGTGGCATGAAGTACGCCTTCCGGTTCACCACCGCGGCACAGCGTCAGCTCCGGGCGATCAGCCGGCCCGACGCCATGCGCATCCTGGCCGCGCTGACCGCACTCGGCGACGACCCATACCGCCAGGACGCCGACGTCAAGAAGCTCACCGGCCCGTCGGGCCTCTACCGGCTCAGGGTCGGCAACTACCGGGTCGCCTACCAGATCGACGACGGTGAACTCGTCGTCCTCGTGGTCAAGGTGGGCGACCGGCGGGACGTCTACCGCAACCCGTGACGCCCCGCCCGGCATCGGCGACGCCTCAGCACGCCGCGGTGGCGCAACTCCAGGCGATGCCGTCGAGGATGTCGTGCTCGCTGACGACGACCTCCTGCGCGCCCGTCCGCTCCATGACCGCCAGCAGTACCAGCGCCCCGGCCGCGATGACGTCGACCCGGCCCGGATGCAGGGAGGGGACCGCCGCGCGCTCGGCGTGGGAGGACCGCAGCAGCCAGTCGGTGATCTCCCGGACCCGGTCGTGGGAGACACGGGAGTGGTGGATGGCGGCCGAGTCGTACTCGGGCAGCTCCTGGGCGATCGCGGACACCGACGTCACCGATCCGGCGAGCCCCACCAGCGTGCGCGCCTCGCGCAGCGGCACCGTCCGCTCGGCGAGGTCGAGGGCCGCCTCGATGTCGGCCCGCATCGCCGCGACCTGCGCCTCGGTGGGCGGGTCGGTCACGGCGCCGTCGTGCACCAGGTGCCGCTCGGTCATCCGGACGCAGCCGACGTCCACCGAGCGGGCGGCGCGCACCCGGTCGTCGCCGACGACGAACTCCGTGGAGCCGCCGCCGATGTCCACGACCAGGTAGGGCCTGCCGAGGTCCGCGCGGCCGGTCAGCTCCTTGGTGGCGCCGGTGAAGGAGAACGCGGCCTCCTGGTCGCCGGTGATGACCTCCGGCTCGACGCCCAGGATGTCCAGCACCCCGCGCACGAAGTCGTCCCGGTTCTCCGCGTCGCGGGAGGCGGAGGTGGCCACGAAGCGCAGCCGCTCGGCGCCGTGCTCCTTGATGACCCCGGCGTACTCGCGGCACGCGGCGAAGGTCCGCTCCAGCGCCTCGGGCGCCAGCCGGCCGGTGCGGTCGACCCCCTGGCCGAGCCGCACGATGGTCATCCGGCGGTCCAGGTCGGTCAGCTCGCCCGTGGCCGGGTCGGCGTCGGCGACCAGCAGCCGGATGGAGTTCGTACCGCAGTCGACGGCGGCGACACGGGTCACTGGGCGTCCTCCTGGTCGGTCGGGCCGGCGGGGGTCACGCACGGCCCCTTGCGCCACCACTCGGGCAGCATCGCGATCGCCTCGTCGCCCAGCGGGTTGACGCCGGGACCGGCCGCCAGCGAGTGGGCGACCAGCACGTGCAGGCACTTCACACGGTCCGGCATCCCGCCCGCGCTCGGGAAGCCGGTCAGCTCCTCGATCTCGTCGCGGCGGCGGACGTAGTCCTCGTGCGCGGCACGGTAGGCGGCGGCCAGCTCCGGGTCGGCGGCGAGGCGCTCGGTCATCTCCTTCATCACGCCGTTCGCCTCCAGCGTGCCGATCGCGGAGGCCGCCCTCGGGCACGTCAGGTAGTACAGGGTGGGGAACGGCGTGCCGTCGGGCAGGCGTGGTGCCGTCTCCACGACGTCCGGCTGTCCGCACGGGCAGCGGTGCGCGATGGCGCGCAGGCCCCGCGGCGGGCGTCCGAGCTGCTGCTTGAAGGCCGCCACGTCCGCGTCGGTCGGCTCGGTGCGCGGGGTGGTCGGCGGGGGAGTCTGCATGGCTGTCTTCTGCTGGTCTTCCTGTTGAGTCACTGCCGGCACGGTCGGTTCACTGCCGGCGGGCGGCGGCGTCGGCCTTGTCGACCCCGTCCCACACGTTCCGGTACCAGGGGCGGTCGGCGGCGCCGGCCTGGGCGCGGGTCTGCTCGGCCGCGTCCGGGTCGACGACGACGAACCCCGTCTCCCCCGGCATCACGTAGTGCAGCCGCAGCCGGACCTGCTGCTCGGCGTAGGCGTCGTCCTGCCAGCGCGCCTTCAGGTCGCGCAGCTCCTCGACCCGTTGCCGGGTCTCCCGCTGCTCCTGCCGGAGATCGGCGATCTCGGCGCGCTGGGCGACGTACTGCCGGATCGGGTAGGCGAGCGCCACGACGAGCGAGCAGAGCACCATGGCGAGCAGCGCGGCCCGGCCGGTCAGCCGGGAACGCCGCGCCTGGCGCTTGGTCTGCGAGCGGTAGACCCGGGCCGCGGTCTGCTCCCCGATGATCCGGATCCTGGTCGCGGTGGAGAAACGGTCCCGGTCCTTCACCGCCATGTCGCCCCGCCTCAGCCTTCGTGCGTCGTCCGTCATACGTGCGTACGTCCCCGCACACGGTACGGGACCGAGTACGGGGACGTACGTACGACGCTGCCTCTCGCGGGGCTTACGGGTGCGGTCAGCCCTTGAAGCGCGGGAAGGCGCTGCGGCCGGCGTACACCGCGGCGTCGTCGAGGATCTCCTCGATGCGCAGCAGCTGGTTGTACTTGGCGACGCGCTCGGAGCGGGCCGGGGCGCCGGTCTTGATCTGGCCGCAGTTGGTGGCGACGGCCAGGTCGGCGATGGTGACGTCCTCGGTCTCGCCGGAGCGGTGGGACATCATGCACTTGAAGCCGTTGCGCTGGGCCAGTTCCACGGCGTCCAGGGTCTCGGTCAGCGAACCGATCTGGTTGACCTTGACCAGCAGGGCGTTGGCCGAGTTCTCCTCGATGCCGCGGGCCAGGCGCTCCGGGTTGGTGACGAACAGGTCGTCGCCGACGAGCTGGACCTTGTCGCCGAGCTTGGCGGTGATGGTGTTCCAGCCGTCCCAGTCGTCCTCGAACAGCGGGTCCTCGATGGAGACCAGCGGGTACGCCTCGACCAGCTCGGCGTAGTACTCCGTCATCTCGGCGGCGGAGCGGTTCTTGCCCTCGAAGGAGTAGGAGCCGTCCTTGTAGAACTCGGACGCGGCGACGTCGAGCGCGAGGGCGATCTGCTCGCCGGGGGTGTAGCCGGCCTCCTTGATCGCCTCGAGGATGAGGTCGAGGGCCTCGCGGTTGGAGCCGAGGTTGGGGGCGAAGCCGCCCTCGTCGCCGAGGCCGGTGGCCAGGCCCTTGTTCTTCAGGACCTTCTTGAGGGTGTGGTAGACCTCGGCGCCCCAGCGCAGGGCCTCGGAGAAGGACTCCGCGCCGATCGGCGCGATCATGAACTCCTGGATGTCCACGTTGGAGTCGGCGTGCGAGCCGCCGTTCAGGATGTTCATCATCGGCACCGGCAGCAGGTGCGCGTTCGGGCCGCCCAGGTAGCGGAAGAGCGGCAGGTCCGACGCCTCGGAGGCGGCGTGGGCGACGGCGAGGGAGACGCCGAGGATGGCGTTGGCGCCGAGCGAGCCCTTGTTGTCGGTGGCGTCCAGGTCGAACATGGCCTGGTCGATCAGGCGCTGCTCGGTGGCGTCGTAGCCGACCAGCTCCGGGCCGATCTGCTCGATGACGGCCAGGACGGCCTTCTCGACACCCTTGCCGAGGTAACGGCCCGGGTCGCCGTCACGGAGTTCGATGGCCTCGAAGGCACCGGTGGAGGCGCCGGACGGAACGGCGGCACGACCCGTGCTGCCGTCGTCGAGGCCGACCTCGACCTCGACCGTGGGGTTGCCTCGGGAGTCCAGGATTTCCCGGGCTACGACGACGTCGATGGACGGCACGAGCATCTCCTTCTTCAATGTGACGCTTCGGTGTGACGCGCGGGTCCCGCAGGACCGCGGCGGCTCTGCGGGACCGAGCCTAACCGGCCCGGGGCGATCGGCCAGCCGATCGCCCACCCGCTGGACAGAACCGAGAGTAAATTGTTTCCGAACGGAACAAAGACGTTTCCGGAAACCGGGACGCAACCGGTGCCGGGCGCGGGGGGCGACGCCGGGCGGGTACCGGCCGGGTCCGGGCCGGGCACGGGAGCGGACTCCCGTCCGGGCGCCCGACGCGAAAAAGCCCGCCCCGGTGCGTACGGGGGAACACGCACCGGGGCGGGAGTCGCGGGAGCCGCCGCCGCTTACTTCAGGTGCAGCTGCTGGCCCGGGTAGATGAGGTCGGCGTCGTCGACGATGTCGTCGTTCAGCTTGAACAGCTTCGCCCAGCCGCCCTTGACGTCGTGCTCGTGGGCGATCGTGCTGAGGGTGTCGCCCTTGACGACCTTGTACTCGCCGTCGCCCTTCTCGACCTTCTTGCCGGTCGGGGTGGTGACGGTCTTCTTCTCGGCGGGCTTGTCGGCCTTCGGCTCGGCGGCCGGGCGCTCCTCGGAGCGCGACGCCTTCTGCTCGGTGGAGCGCTCGGCGGTGGAGCCGCCGCTCTGGCTCTGCGAGCCCTCGGAGCTGCCGGAGCCGCTGTCCGAGCCGCCACCGCTGTACGCGGCACCCGACAGGCCGGTGCCGCAGACCGGCCAGGCGCCCTTGCCCTGACCCGCGAGGACCTTCTCGCCGATCTCGATCTGCTGCGCCTTGCTCGCCTGGTCGGCGGTGGAGGCGTACTGCGTACCGCCGTAGGCGGCCCAGGTGGAGGCGGAGAACTGCAGACCGCCGTAGTAACCGTTGCCGGTGTTGATGGACCAGTTGCCGCCGGCCTCGCACTGCGCGACGGCGTCCCACTCGGACGCGGTGGCGGCGGAGGCGTTGCCGGCCGCCATCAGCGGGGCGGCGACGGCGGCACCGGTGACACCGGCGACGGCGATGACACGGGTGGCCTTGGACGGACGACGGTGCTTGCCCTTGCCGGAAAACAGCATGGTTGATCCCCTCACCGACGCCTGCGAGGTGAGCTGTCGGGTTCGGGCCGGTTGAGTTGCCCGGCCGGGTTCCTCGCGGAACTCGGCTCCACCCCTAGCCGCTCCGGCTCAACTGCCCCGGTGCGGCACTTACCTTGGGTCCCCCGCTCCTGCCTTCGGCGCTTGACGCGACGACTGTTCCCGTACGGCCGCTGGCAGGATTCGGCGTTGCGGCTGTCGGGGCCCGCGGTGGCGAGCGGTCACGACCGTAGACACGCGCTCCGCGGATTTTCAAAGACGATCACGGCTTCTGAGACCTATCTCTCACGAGATCCAAAAGGGACATATGATCTCCAACCGTGACGCGAACTGCCCCTACTTTTCGACCGATTCGCCCGTGACCGTGAGCGTCTGACCGGGGAGGATGTGGTCCGGGTCGGCACCGACGACCGTCTTGTTGCCGGCGTAGAGCGCGTGCCACCCGCCGTCGACGTCAAGGGAGTCGGCGATGGCCCACAGGCTGTCCCCGGAACGGACGGTGTACGCACCGTCCTCGACCTCTCGCGGCTCACCGTCGCGCGAGGCGTGCCGCCCCGCCGTCTCGTCCGCGCGACCCTTGCCGCCCGCAGCCTCCTCCGCACTGTCACCGCGGTGCCGTCCGGAGCCGGACGCCCCCTCGGTGCCCTGCTGTTCGGCGCGGGCGCCGGGGTCGGATTCGGCGGAAGTGTCCGACTTGGTGGACGAACCCGCGTCACCGGACGACGTTCCGGAGGGGGTGCCGGTCGGCGAGGAAGAGGGCGAAGGGGACGAAGAGGGCGCTTCGTTCGCATCGCCCGAGTCGGACTTGCCGGACGATCCGGTCGACTCGGAGGACCCGGAGGACCCGGAGGACCTGGAGGCCCCTGAGGTCTCTGACGACCGGGACGACTCCGACGACCGGGACGCATCGGGCGTCTCGGTGGTCGCCGGCGTCTCGGCCGATCCGGAGCCGTCGGTCTTGCCCGACGCGCCCGAACCCTCCGACGCGCCGTCACCGGCCGAGCCGCCGCCCACGACCCCCGAGTCGTTGCCCAGGCCGGCGAGCAGACCGCAGGTCGGCCAGGCGGCGATGCCCTGGTCCGCGTGGACCTTCTCGGCGATCCGTATCTGCTGCGAACGGCTGGCCTCGTCGGCGCTCGGGGCGTAGTCGAGACCGCCGTACCGCTCCCAGGCCTCCTGGGACAGCTGCAGGCCGCCGTAGTACCCGTTGCCGCTGTTCTGGCTCCAGGCGCCGCCGGTCTCGCACTCGGCCACCTGGTCCCAGGCCGCCGAGTCCGCCGCGTGGGCGCCGGTGGCGCCGAGCAGCGGGATCGCGATGGCGGAGCCGGTCACACCGGCGGCGACGACCAGAGCGGGAGCCTGGCGGGGGCGACGGTGACGACCGTTCCCGGAGAGCATGCGACGACCTTTCACGAGACGACGGGGACCCACGCGGCGGATGACGCTCGACACCACGTTGATCCGTGAACGTATAGGGAGATCATCACTAGTCACAAGTTCATGCCGCGCAGATCACGTGAAGATCACAGAGTTGAGCGCGTGTCACTTTTGCGTCGGTGATCCACCGCTGTCGGCCGATGCCGTGTGCGGTGTGAACGACACGGGCAAGGTACGCAGACCGCGCATGATGAGCCCGCCGCGCCACCTCAGTTCGGCCGGGTCCGCGGCGAGGCGGAGGTCGGGCAGCCGGGTGAGGAGCGTGGCCAGCGCCGTCTGTCCCTCCAGCCGGGCGAGCGGTGCGCCGAGGCAGTAGTGGATGCCGTGGCCGTACCCGAGGTGCTGGCTGTCGCGCCGGGCGAGGTCCAGGGTGTCGGGGTCCGTGAACCGCTCCGGGTCCCGGTCGGCGGCGGCGAGGACGACGAGGACGGGGTCCCCGGCCGCCACGTCCTGTCCGCCGATGGTCAGCGGTCGGGTGGCGAAGCGCCAGGTGGCCAGCTCCACCGGGCCGTCGTAGCGCAGGAGTTCCTCGACACCGGTCTCCAGCAGGCCGCGCTCGCCGGCGGTGAGGGACGTCTGCAGCCGCTCCCGCTGCCCGGGGTGGGTGAGCAGCGCGTACAGGCCGTTGCCGATCAGGTTCACCGTGGTTTCGAACCCTGCGAAGAGCAGGATGAAGGCCATGGCCGCGGCCTCGTTCTCGGTGAGGTGCTCGCCGTGGTCGGAGGCGCGGATGAGGCCGGAGATGAGGTCCTCGCCGGGGGCGGGCTCGGGCGGCAGGGCGGCGCGCTTGCGGTGGATGAGGTCGGCGAGATAGCCGCGCATCTTCTTCACCGACCGCGCGACGCCGCCCCGCGGGCCGCCTCCGTGACGGATCATCATGCCCGCCCAGTCCCGGAAGTCGTCCTGGTCCTCGCGGGGGACGCCGAGCAGGTCGCAGATGGCGTAGATGGGCAGCGGGAAGGCGAACTCGTGGATCAGGTCGGCGGAGCCGGTGGCCGCGAAACGGTCGATGAGGCCGTCGGCCAGCTCCTGCACCCGGGGGGCGAACTCGGCCACCCGGCGGGGGGTGAACGCCTTGCTGACCAGTCGGCGCAGCCGGGTGTGGTCCGGCGGGTCGATGTTCAGCAGATGGGTCATCAGCTCGGCCTTGCGCTCCCCCGGGATGCCGGTCTTGCCCTTGGCGTGGGCGGGCTCGTCGTGGTGCGCCGGGTTCTTGGACAGCCGCGGGTCGGCGAGGGCCTGCTTCGCGTCGGCGTACCGGGTGACCATCCAGGCCTCCACTCCGCTGGGCAGCCGGGTGCGGTGCACGGGGGCGTGTTGGCGCAGCCAGGCGTAGGCCGGGTAGGGGTCGCTCGCGAACTCCCAGGTGAACAGCTCGGGGGCGGGGCCGGAAGCGGGGCCGGGGACGGGCGGGGAGCCGGTCATCCCTCGACCGCCCGGATCGCGTCGCGGTAGGTGCGGGCCGCTGCTCTCAGGGCCGCCTCGGGGTCGGTGCCCTCGGACTCGGCGCGGGCGGCGAGGGCGAGGAGCTGGTAGCCGACGCCCTCGCCGGTGGGCAGGGGGACGGGCAGGCCCGCGGTGCGGACGCGGGAGGCGAGCTTGGCGGCGAGGGCGAGGCCGGGCTGGCCGAGGGGGACGCCGTCGGTGACGGAGGTGCGCTGCTTCTCGGCGGCCTTGGTGCGCAGCCAGTGGGCGCGGACCTCCTCGGGGGTGTCCGCCTTCTCGTCGCCGAAGACGTGCGGGTGGCGGTGGACGAGCTTGTCGACGATGGTGCCGGCCACGTCGTCGACGGAGAACGGGGCGTCGGAGTCGTCCTCGGCGATGCGGGCGTGGAAGACGACCTGGAGGAGCACGTCGCCGAGCTCCTCGCGCAGTTCGTCGCGGTCGCCGTCCTCGATGGCCTCGACGAGTTCGTACGCCTCCTCGATGGCGTACTTGGCCAGGCCCCGGTGGGTGCGCTGCGAGGACCAGGGGCATTCGAGGCGGATGCGGTCCATGACCTGGACGAGGTCGAGGAGGCGGGCGCCGGGGAGGTCGTAGGAGGCGGGGAGCAGCTCGAGGTCGGGCATCGGGACGCGGCCGGAGCCGGCGAGGCGGGCCAGGCCGTCGGTGAGCGCGGGGTCGCCTTCGCCGGTGGCGACGACGACCGCGGTGCGGCCGCCGGCGCAGGCGTCCACCAGCTCCTCGGCGGTGGGGGCCGCCTCGTCGACGCGGATGCCCGCCTCGCGCAGGTACGGCAGCTGCGGGTGGGCTCCGTCGGCGCACAGGACGCGGTCGGCGGTGCGCAGGGCCTGCCAGGCGGGCCAGGACAGCAGGCCGGGGGCGACCCGGTGGCTGGTGGTGAGCAGGACGATGCGGCCCTGGTCGGGGGCGGTCGCGTCGGCGGTGGTTGCGTTCACTCCCCGAACCTAACGCACGCCGCCGACGGCCCCCGAGTTGTCCACAGGGGGCCGTATCGCCCCTGCTCAGCGGCGCTATGCGGGCTGCTGGACCTCGGCCGCCGCGATCTCCCGCAGCCACGGCGCCGGTGCGTCGACGCGGCCGCTCTTCTGGACGTCCCAGGCGCCGTAGCGCGGGTTGAGGTCGATGTCGAGCTTCTTGGAGGCGTCGGACAGGGCCTGCCAGAACTCGGGCCTGCTGGTGTCGGTGCCGAGGCTCTGGGCGAGCTTCTGGGCCTCCAGCTGGACGCGGAGGTTGTCGTCGAGGCGTGCGGGGGCGACGCCGTACTGCTGGAGCCAGGCCGTCTCGAGCTGCCGGGGGCCGCCGGCCTGTTCCTCCAGGCCGCCGCGCATGCCCTCGACTTCCCTGCGGCTGACGGTCACGCCGGCGTCGCGGGCGGCGCGGTGCAGGACGCGGTCGAGGACCATGCCGTGCAGGGTGTCGCGGGTGAGGGTGCCGGTCTTGGCGACGACCTGCTCGTACTGGCTGTCGTCCGGGACGGCGGCGCGCTGGGCCTCGCGCACCTCGTCGACGCGGTTCTCCAGTTGGGCGACGGTGATCCGCTGGTCGCCGACGACGGCCGCCGCGCCCGGATGCGCGTCGTTGCCGCAGGCGGTGAGCAGGGGTGCCGCTGCGGCGATCGCGGCGGTGAGGAGAAGCGCGGAGCGACGGCGGCTGCGGCGGTGCAAGGGAACCTCCCGTTTGGAGATTGTGCGACGGTGCACAAAGTCTTGCGGTGATCGATGTTAGGCAGTGGCCCGGCTCTGGCCAACCCATTGGACCAACGATTCATCGGGACTTCGGGCACCGCCTCGCGCCCGCGCGCACCCGGCGGCCTCCGGGTGGTGGCCCGGCGGCTGCCGGCCGGTGGTCAGCCGCGCACCTGGCCGAGCCACTGGAGGGTGCGCCGGATGTCGGCGGCGAGCGGGTGGCCGGGGCCGTGCAGGCGCTCCACGTCGTGCAGCAGGCGGACCAGCGTGTCGTGGGCGGCGGCGCGGTCGCCGAGGGCGAGCAGGAGGTGGCCGATGCGGCGGCGGACGTCGTGGGCGAGGTCGGGGTCGCCGGCGACGTACTGGTTCTCGTAGTACGGCAGCAGCGCGCGGTACTCGGCGAGGGCGGCGGCGGGTTCGCCGAGCTGTTCCAGGCACTGGGCGGCGTCGTAGCGGTGGCGCAGGGACTGCGGGTCGGCCTGCCCGGCCTCGGCGGCGCGTTCGTCGGCGAGGCGGCGCAGCTCGGGCAGGGCGCGCCGGTACTGACCGTCGTCCATGAGGGTCGCCGCGTACTGCTTGCGCAGGGTGCGTACGACCGGGGAGCGCTCGCCGTGCTGTTCGGCGGCGGCGGGCAGGATGGCGCCGAGGATGTCGACGGCCTGGGTGATGCGGCCCTCGCCGAGGAGGCGTTTGACGTCGTCGACGGCGCGGGCGACGTCCGGCTTGGCGGCCTCGGCCGCGGGCGGTACGGGTGCCGGTTGCGGCGCGGGGGTGCGGGCGCGGTCGGGCCAGGGGGCGTGCGGGCGCACGAAGGGGCGGGTGGGGTCCAGGGGGCCGCCGGTGGGCATGCCGCGCGCGGGCAGCAGCAGGGCGAGGTGCTCGTAGACCTCCTGGGCGGAGTCGGGGCGGTGCTGCGGGTCCTTGGCGAGCAGGCGCAGCACCAGGGCTTCGAGTGCCTCGGGGATCTCGGGGCGGACGCGGCGCACGGGCAGCGGCGGCTCGTACAGGTGCCGGTGCAGCACGCCGAGGGCCGTCGAGCCCGCGAACGGGACGTCGCCGCTGAGCAGTTCGTGCAGCAGCACGCCGAGCGCGTACAGGTCGGTGTAGGGGCCGACGGCGCCGCCCATGGCCTGTTCGGGCGCCATGTAGGCGGGTGAGCCGATGGGGGTGCCGGTGTGGGTGAGGCGGGTGGTGTCGGCGTCCATGACGGAGGCGACGCCGAGGTCGAGGACGGTGACGCTGCCGTCCTGCCTGACCATCACATTGCGCGGTTTGAGGTCGCGGTGGACGATCGGCACGGCGTGCACGGCGCTCAGTACGGCGCACAGCTGGGCGGCGACCGCGACGGCCCACTGCCAGGGGTACGGGTCGTGCTCGGCGAGGTGGTCGGAGAGGTCGGCGCCGTCGACGTACTGCATGACGAGGAACAGCTCCTCGCCCTCGCTGCCCGCGTCGTGCACGGTGACCAGGCCCGGGTGGTCGACCTGGGCGGTGATCCGGCACTCGCGCACGAACCGGCGGCGCAGTTCGTCGGCCTCCTGCCCGGCCACCTTGTCGGGGCGCAGCAGTTTCACGGCCACGCGCCGGTCGAGGCGCCGGTCGTAGGCCGTCCAGACCTGGCCCATGCCGCCCTGGCCGATGAGCGTGGACAGCTCGTACCGGCCGGCGACGACGCGTCCCGTCGCCACGGTCACCTTCCGCTCCGGTGGGGGCCGCCGCCCGGGTGGCCGCCGTCGGGCCGGCCGCCGCCGTCGTGGTGGCGCAGGTAGTCGCTGAGCTCGTCGAGCTCGGCGCGGACCTGGTCGATGCGGGCCGGGGCGGCCGGCGGGTGCTGCGGCGGCGGGGCCTGGTACGGCACGGCCGGGGTGTGCGCGGGGGCGGGGCCGGGGACCGGGGCGTAGGGGTACGGGGGCTGCGGGTGCCCGTAGCCGGTGGCGGGGGCCGGGAACGGCGCGGGGCCGGGGTGTCCCGCGGGGAGCTGACGCTGGTGGTGCCGGATGTCCGCGTAGAGGAAGTACCCGGCGCAGACGCAGGCGTTGAGCAGCAGGACGATCATGCCGGTGGTGCCGGCCGGGCTGCTGAAGTCGTCGGTGTCGTCGGTGGCCAGGAAGCAGAAGCTGATCACGAGGACGACGGCCGTGGCCGCGAACGCCCACCAGTCGCGCGGGCGGCGGCTCGTGATCGCCGCGTACAGGGGCGAGATCCAGGCGAGGAAGCCGATGCTCAGCAGGGGCAGGGCCACGAAGAAGACGCGCAGCAGGACCAGCACCGCTGTCCTGGGGCGGCGCGGCGGCGGTGGCGGCGCGTAGCCGTGGCCGTGCATGACTTCTCCTGGAGACATGAGGACCGGAGGGCCGGGGACCGGAGGACCGGGTGACCGCGTGACCGGACGATCTGACGGGCGGGACGTGCACCGGGCGACCGGCGCGGGGTCGAGCGTATAGGCCGACACGGACGAGCGGCCCGGGGTTGTACCGAACCGTTGTCGTCCTGGTCACTTCGCCCGTGCCGGCCGCTCAGCCGGGGGTCGCCGTGCCGTCGGTGAGGCCGTCGTACATGCCGCGCACCAGCTGCTCCCCCAGCCGGCCCGCGAGCCGCAGCGCGCGCTCGAACTCGTCGAGGGCGCGGAAGCGTTCGCCGTGACCGCGCTGGGCGTCGAGGGGGAGGCGGGGCAGCTGGAGGCGCCGTACGTCGAGGCGGGTGGCGGTCGAGGCGTAGCTGCTGGCCTGCCGGTGGTTGGCGGTGCCGCGCAGGAACCCGGCGAGGAACCAGGGGTCGAGGGCGGCCGGGTCGGGGCGCAGGAGCACGAGGTTGCGTCCCAGGGCGGCGCCGGCCGTGGCGTCGTCGATCACGCGGGCGACGGAACCGCCGCCGAGGACGGGCACGACGACGTCGCCGGGCTCGGTGAGCACGGGTTCCTCGTCGCTCTCCTGGAGGGTGCCGGAGGGGCCGGTCCCGGTGAGGACGTCGTGGTCGGTGAGGACGGGCACGCGCGCGTGGCCGCCGTTGGTGCCGGTGCGCAGGACGAGGGCACCGGCGCGGGCGAGTTCGCCGACGGTGGTGAGCGGCCGGTGGTGCGCGGTGCGTCCGGGGCCGGGCGGCTCGGGGGCGAGCCGCGCGGTCAGGCGCAGGGTCTCGTCGAGGCGCTCGCGCACGTCGGTGAGCCGTGCGGCGTCGCCGGTGGCGGTGGGCGGCGGCAGGTGGCGGGCGGGGGCCAGGTCGACGTCGTCGTCGAGGAGGTCGATGACGGGCAGGCAGCGGGCCAGACCGGGCCGTTCGTCGAGCCGGCCGGTGCGGTCGAAGTCGCGCCAGACGTCGAGCAGGGCCTCCCGCACGGACCGCCAGTCCGGACCGCCGCGTCCCTCCCCGGCGAACTGCCCGGTGTCGGCGAGCAGTACGCCGGGCTGGGCCGGCGCCTTCTCGGGCCTGCGCAGCACCCACAGGTGCAGGGGGAGGTTGTACGGGGGTGCCGCGCCGAGGGGCAGGGCGATGACGGCGCGCAGCGCTCCCCGGCGCAGCAGGTCGGCGCGGACGCGGCGGCCGGAGCGGCGGGAGGCGGCGGCGGGCGGCATGAGGACGACGACGCCGCCGCCGTCCCTGACGCGGGCCAGGGCGTGCTGGACCCAGGCCAGTTCGGACTCGGTGCGGGCCGGGAAGCCGTACTCCCAGCGGGCGTCGTAGGCGAGTTCGTCGTGGCCCCAGTTGCGCTCGTTGAACGGGGGGTGGCAGAGCGCGGCGTCGGCGCGCAGGCCGGTGCGGGCGTCGGCGCGCAGGCTGTCGCCGGCGGCGATCCGCACGGCGGCGTCCGTGCTCAGGGCGAGCCGCAGGGCGGTGAGGGCGGCCAGGCCGGGGTCGCTGTCCTGGCCGTACAGCTCCTGCCCGGGCCGGGCGGGGCCGGCGGCGGCGCGCAGCAGGGCGCCGGTGCCGCAGGCGGGGTCGAGGACCGTGCGGGCGGGGCCGGCGAGCTCGGCCATCAGCTCGGCGAGGGGGTCGGGGGTGAGGGTGTACTGCCGCGGGTTGGCGTCGAGGTACCGGCCGAGCAGGAACTCGTAGGTCTTGCGGGCGCCCGGTCCGGCGGCGAGTTCGGCGACGCCGCGCAGGAGGGGGGCGGAGGGGAGCAGCCGGGGGCCGGTCGGGGTGGCGACGGTGCGCTCGGGGCCGGTGCCGAAGCGGGCGTCGAGCACCTGGCCGAGGGCCGCGGGGAGCATGGCGGCGAGGCGTTCGTCGGAGCCTGCGCCCGCTTCCAGCCAGAGGGTCGGCCGGTCGTGGACGAGCAGGAGGACGCAGCCCGCGTGTCCCAGGGCGGTGAGCGGTCCTTCCGGGTGACCGACTAGCTGCTGCCAGACGCGTTCGCGCGGGGGGACCTCGGCGAGCTTGCCCTGGGCGCGCAGCCAGGCCTCCACCTCGGCGAGGGCGAAGGAGGGGCTGGTCTCGGTGCCGCCGACCGGCTTGGGGAAGTCCGCGTGCCGGCGGCGCCAGTTGCTGACGGCGGCGCGGCCGACGCCGGCGAGCCGTGCGATACCGGCGGCGGTCACCTCTGTCCCGTTGTCCTGCACGGTCGGCCCCCTCGTCCTGGTGTGTGGCGCCGATCCTACCGATGCGCACGACACGACCCCGGTTCACATCGTGTACCAACGGATCCCTGTGAACCGTGTTGACTCGATTCACAGGCTCTGGTGTCATTGACGCATCGAACCGACCGGGGTGACAAGCCTCGGTTCACGTCGTTCGAGCTGTCTCTGGGGAGAGGACTGACGTCATGGGCATGAAGGCCAAGATCGCGCTGGGTGCCGTGGTGGGGATCGCCGTCATCGGCGCGGTGTCCGCGAACGCGGGCGACGGGGACGGTGACACCGGGAGCGGGAGCCGGACCTCCGCAGGCGCGGGCGAGAAGGCGGGCGGCGCGAAGACGGACGGCGACGCGAAGACGGACGGCGCCTCCGACGCGAAGCCCGCCGAGGACAAGGCCGTCGAGAAGGCCTCCCAGGCCGAGCAGTTCAAGACGTTCGTCAAGAAGAACGGCTCGGCCAACGAGCAGGACGCCGTCTCCCACGTGACCAAGGTGCAGGGCGCCGACGAGCAGAACGACATCCTCGACGCCGCCGACGTCTACACCGACTTCACCGGCGGCATCATGGGCGAGGGCAGCGGGCCGGCCAAGCTCATCGCCTCCGCGTTCGCCGACTGGAAGGACAGCGAGAACGGCCTGGTCACCATCTACGACGCCGACGGCGAGCTGCTCGGCAACGGCCAGTTCTGACGGCGGACGGCGAGCGGAGGGGCGGTGCGGCCGTCAGCCCCCGCACTGCTCGGACATCGCCGCCTTGTCGGCCTTCGTCACCGCCAGTTCGTACTTGGCCGCGACCTGGGCGAACCGCACCGCGTACGCGCAGCGCACCGGCTTGCTGGGCGGCAGCCAGGAGGCCGGCCCGGAGTCGCGTTTGGCGGAGTTGGCGCGACCCTCGACGGGGAGCAGGTTGAGCGGGTCGTTGGCCAGTTGCTCGCGCTTGCCCTCCGGCCACCGCGAGGAGCCCATCTGCCAGCTGTACGACAGCGGCACGACGTGGTCGATCTGGACCTCGCTCGCCTTCTGCTTGCGCCACTCGATGCTCGTCCCGGTGTACGGGTCGTCCAGCGTCATGGCGATGACCACGCAGTTGGAGCCGGACCGGAAGCGCACCTCCTGGCCGTCGCGCTTGAGCAGGTCGTTGCGGGTGTCGCAGCCGTTGCGGGCGAGCGGGACGCCGTCGGCGGTGTCCATCCAGGCGTAACCGAACTCGTCGCGGTCGTACCCCGTCTTCGGTCCGCGCCCCTTGGTCGCCAGGCCGTCGATCAGTTTGCGGGCCTCGGCCCGCGGGCTGCCGCCCGTGACCGGGGCGAGGCCCGGTTCGGTGCCGTCCGGGTTGCCCAGCGGGCTGACGGCGTGGCCCGCGGCGGGGGCCTCGGCGCCACCGCCGCCCGAGGCCGGGGTGTCGCCGCCCGTCTCCAGGCCTTCGCAGCCGGTCACCAGCGCCAGGGCGAGTGCCGCACCCGCGGCCCATCCGGTACGGATCCTGCTGTGCCGCCTCATGTGCGCCCTCCCCTGGCCGTTCGCGACCACCACCGTAGCGAGGGAGCGGTGCGCACCATAGCGGGCCTTATTCGGACGACAGTGGGCACTCGGTACATATCTGTCGTACGGTCGACAGTGAGTCACGTCTCGGAAGGAGCTCCTGCATGGGCATCCTCGACAAGATGAAGAGCATGGCCGGCAAGGACAAGGACAAGTCCCGGAAGATGTCCGACGCCGCCGAGCGCCAGGTCAACCAGAGGACCGGCGGCAAGTACGAGAAGCAGGTCGACGCCGCGCAGCAGCAGGCCGAGGGCAAGCTCGGCTTCGGACGCGACCAGGGCGGCGGCCGGGAGCACTAGCCGCTTCCCGCGACCTGACACGTCGAAGCCGTCCACGGGGACCACCCCGTGGACGGCTTCGTCGGCGGCTGGACCGCGTCTTCGGCGTCCGCGACGTCCGGTGCGGGCGTTACGACCCGAGGATCGACGTCAGGAACTCGCCCACCCAGCCGAGCAGTTCCCGGCCGACCAGCGGTTTGCCGCCCACCTTCGCGGTCTTCGGACGCGGTACGAGCACCTGGTGCGTGCCCGCCTTGATGACGCTGCCGGGGTAGAGCCGCTTGAGCCGCAGCTCCTGGGACTCGCGCAACTCCACCGGCGCGAAGCGGATGTTGTTGCCCTGGAGCACCACCTCGCCGACGGCGCACGCCCGCGCGAGCATGCGCAGGCCCGCCACCAGCAGCAGGTTCTCCACCGGTTCCGGCAGCTTGCCGTACCGGTCGACGAGTTCCTCGCGTACGGCCTTGACGTCCTCCTCGCTGTTGGCGGAGGCGATGGACCGGTAGGCCTGCAGGCGCAGTCGCTCGCCGGGGGCGTAGTCGTGGGGGACGTGCGCGTCGACGGGCAGCTCGATCTTGACCTCCAGCGGCGGCTCCTCGTCCACACCGCCCTCCAGCGAGGCCCGGTAGTCGGCGACGGCCTCGCCGACCATCCGCACGTACAGGTCGAAGCCGACGCCCGCGATGTGGCCGGACTGCTCGCCGCCGAGCAGGTTGCCCGCGCCGCGGATCTCCAGGTCCTTCATCGCCACGTACATGCCCGCGCCCATCTCGGTGTGCTGGGCGATGGTGGCGAGCCGCTCGTGCGCCGTCTCCGTGAGCGGCTTCTCCGGCGGGTAGAGGAAGTACGCGTAGCCGCGCTCGCGGCCCCGGCCGACGCGGCCGCGCAGCTGGTGCAGCTGGCTGAGGCCGAAGTTGTCGCCGCGCTCGACGATGAGGGTGTTGGCGTTGGAGATGTCGATACCGGACTCGACGATCGTGGTGGAGACCAGCACGTCGAACTTCTTCTCCCAGAAGTCGACGACGACCTGCTCAAGCGCCTGCTCCGACATCTGGCCGTGGGCGGTGGCGATGCGCGCCTCGGGGACGATCTCGCGCAGCTTGGCCGCCGCGCGGTCGATGGACTCGACGCGGTTGTGGATGTAGAAGACCTGGCCCTCGCGCAGCAGCTCGCGGCGGATCGCGGCGCCGATCTGCTTGTGCTCGTAGGGGCCGACGAAGGTCAGCACCGGGTGCCGCTCCTCCGGCGGGGTGGTGATCGTCGACATCTCGCGGATGCCGGTGACCGCCATCTCCAGGGTGCGCGGGATGGGGGTGGCGGACATGGTCAGCACGTCGACGTTGGCACGCAGCTTCTTCAGCTGCTCCTTGTGCTCGACGCCGAAGCGCTGCTCCTCGTCGACGATGACCAGGCCCAGGTCCTTGAACTTGGTCTCGGAGGAGAACAGGCGGTGGGTGCCGATGACGATGTCCACCGATCCCTCGCGCAGGCCCTCCAGGGTCGCCTTGGACTCGGTGTCGGACTGGAAGCGGGACAGCGCCTTCACACTCACCGGGAACTGGGCGTAGCGCTCGCTGAACGTCCCGAAGTGCTGCTGCACCAGCAGGGTGGTGGGGACGAGGACGGCGACCTGCTTGCCGTCCTGGACGGCCTTGAAGGCGGCGCGGACCGCGATCTCGGTCTTGCCGTAGCCGACGTCGCCGCAGATCAGCCGGTCCATCGGGACCGTCTTCTCCATGTCGTCCTTGACCTCGGCGATGGTGGTGAGCTGGTCGGGCGTCTCCGCGTACGGGAAGGCGTCCTCCAGCTCGCGCTGCCAGGGGGTGTCCGCGCCGAACGCGTGTCCCGGCGCCGCCATCCGCGCGCTGTACAGCTTGATCAGGTCGGCGGCGATCTCCTTGACCGCCTTCTTGGCGCGGGCCTTCGTCTTGGTCCAGTCGGCGCCGCCGAGCCGGTGCAGGGTGGGCGCCTCGCCGCCGACGTACTTGGTGATCTGCTCCAGCTGGTCGGTGGGGATGTACAGCCGGTCACCGGGCTGGCCGCGCTTGGCGGGGGCGTACTCCACGACCAGGTACTCGCGGGTGGCGCCCTGGACGGTGCGCTGCACCATCTCGATGTAGCGGCCCACGCCGTGCTGCTCGTGGACGATGTAGTCGCCCGCCTCCAGGGTGAGCGGGTCGATGGTCTTGCGGCGCCGGGCCGGCATCCGCGCGCCCTCGCGGCCGGCGGCCTTCTGCCCGGTCAGATCGGTCTCGGTGAGCACGGCGAGCTTGAGGGCCGGGTCGACGAAACCGTGGTCGATCGAGCCGCAGGAGACGTGCACGACGGAGGGGCTGAGGACGCCCAGGTCGTTGTCGAGGCGGGCGGCGATGCCCTCGCCGCCGAGGACCTCGACGGTGCGGGCCGCGGGACCGTGGCCCTCGGTGAGGTAGACGGCACGCCAGCCGTCGGCGAGCCAGCCCTTGGTGTCGGCCAGTGCCTTCGCGGTGTCGCCGCGGTAGGTCTCGGGGGCGCGCATGCCGAGCTTGAGGGTGTCGGAGTCGCCCGCCGCGCCGGCGTCCGACGTCAGCGTCTCGTCGGCGGCGAAGGGCGAGACGGACCACCACATCATGTCCAGCTCGCGGGCCCGCTGCCGGACGTCGGCGATGGACCACAGGGAGGCCGCGTCCACGTCGATCGGCGCCTCGCCGCCGCCCGCCGTGGCGGCCCAGGACGCCTGGAGGAACTCCTGCGACGTCGCCACCAGGTCCGCGGCCCGGGTGCGCACCCGCTCCGGGTCGCACACCACGGACATCGAGCCCTTGGGCAGCACGTCGAGGAGCAGCTCCATGTCGTCGACGAGGACCGGCGCCAGGGACTCCATGCCCTCCACGGCGATGCCCTCGGCGATCTTGCCGAGCAGCTCGCCCAGCTCGGGGTGGTCCTCGGCGAGGGCGGCGGCCCGCTCGCGCACGTCCTGGGTGAGCAGCAGCTCACGGCAGGGCGGCGCCCACAGGCCGTGCTCGGCGACCTCCAGGGAACGCTGGTCGGCAACCTTGAAGTAGCGGATCTCCTCGACGTCGTCGCCCCAGAACTCGACGCGGAGCGGGTGCTCCTCGGTCGGCGGGAAGACGTCCAGGATGCCGCCGCGCACGGCGAACTCGCCGCGCTTCTCCACCAGCTCGACGCGCGCGTACGCCGCCGCGGCCAGCGCCTCGACGATCTCCCCCAGGTCGGCGCCCTGCCCGGTGCGCAAGGCCACGGGCTCCAGGTCGCCGAGCCCCTTGACCTGGGGCTGGAGCACGGAGCGCACGGGTGCGACGACGACGGAGACCGGGCCGGTCTCGGGGTCGTCGGGACGCGGGTGCGCCAGGCGCCGCAGGACGGCCAGTCGGCGGCCGACGGTGTCGCTGCGGGGGCTGAGCCGCTCGTGCGGGAGGGTCTCCCACGAGGGGTACTCCACGACGCCCTCGGGCGGCAGCAGGGAGCGCAGGGCCGCGGCCAGGTCCTCCGCCTCACGTCCCGTCGCCGTCACGGCCAGCACCGGGCGGCCCGTCTCGCGGGCCAGGGCGGCGATCGCGAAGGGGCGGGCGGCGGGCGGACCGACCAGGTCGACGTGCATGCGGTTGCCGTCTGCGGCCGCCGAGATCGCTTCCGCGAGGGCGGTGTCCTTGACGACGGCGTCGAGCAGACCGTGCAGGCTCATTCGGGGCGCTTTCGGTGCGGGGGTGTACAACACGACGGGCCCGACGCGCGCTGCGGGCCGGGGTGTCTCCAGCGTACGTCTCCCCGACCGGGTGCGTCGGGGCCTGTGGACGACGCCGGGTGCGTGGTGCGTCGGGGCCTGTGGACGACGCCGGGTGCGTGGTGCGCCGCGTCGCGGTGGCCGTACCAGGGGGCTCCCGCCCCCTGGACCCCGGGCCTGTGCCCACCCACCACCCGTCTCGGTGGGACAGAAAGTCCCCACAAAAGAGGCCCGGCGCCTCCGTCCCCTTGGGACTTCGGCGCCGGGCCCTCCTCCGCAACCCCCGTGTGCGGTGGCTGTGGCGAGGGGTGTTACTCCGTCGCGATGGCGTTCAGGACGTTCATGCGGCCCGCCCGGAAGGCCGGGACCAGGGCGGCGAACAGGCCCACGAAGGCCGAGCCGATGAACACTCCGATGATCGTCGGCCAGGGAATGTCCAGGACCTTCAGGCCTTCCAGGGCGAGCAGCTTCTGCGCCGTGGCACCCCAGCCCATGCCCAGGCCCAGACCGAGCAGCGCACCGAAGAGGGCGATGACCACGGACTCCATGCGGATCATGCGGCGCAGCTGGCGGCGGGAGAGGCCGATCGCCCGCATCAGGCCGATCTCGCGGGTCCGCTCGACCACCGACAGCGCCAGGGTGTTCACCACACCGAGGACGGCGACGATGATCGCCAGGGCGAGCAGGCCGTACACCATGTTCAGCAGCTGGCCGATCTGGTCCTTCAGCTCCTGCTTGTAGTCCGTCTGGTCGGCCACCTTGTACTGCGGGTAGGCGTCCAGCGACTTCTTCAGCGCCGCGTAGGCCTGGTCGGACCGGCCGTCCTTCGCCTTGGCGAACATGATCATGTTCGGCGGGACGTTCGCCGCGGGCAGGTACTTCTCCATCGTGGCGATGCTGATGTACCGGGCGCCCTGGTCGATGGCCACGTCGTCGCTGGTGATCGCGGCGACCTCGAGCTTCGCGGTGTCGCCCCCCTTGAAGGCGACGGTGACGGTGTCGCCGACGTGCACGCCGTGCTTCTCGGCGTAGTCCGAGCCGACCGACATGGCGTCGGTGCCGTAGGCGGCGGACAGCTCGCCCTCCGTCGTCTCGCGGCGCACGTCCTCGGCGTAGGTGGGGTCGGCGGCGGTGAGGCCGTCGTCGTCCGTCTTGCCGTCGGGCGAGGTCAGCGTGGCGTCGAGCACCTTGTAGCGGGTGACGTGCTCCAGTTCGGGCGTGCTGGTCATGGCCTTCTCGGCCTGCGGCACGATCCGCTGGTTGCCCTGGACGATGAAGTCCGCGCCGACCGTCTTGTCCAGCTCGCCGGTGGCGGAGGCCACCATGGAGGAGCCGACGACGGACAGGCAGGCCACCAGCGCGAGGCCGATCATCAGGGCGGCGCCGGTGGCGCCGGTGCGGCGCGGGTTGCGCAGGGCGTTGCGCTCGGCCAGCCGGCCCACCGGACCGAAGGCCCGCAGCAGCACCGCGCTGATCACCCGCACCACGACCCCGGCCAGCAGCGGGCCGATGACCACGAAGCCGATGAGGGAGAGCACGATGCCCGCGCCGAGCATCATGGAGCCGTCGCTCGCCTTGTCGGCGGAGGCGGCCGTGAGCAGGGCGGCCACGCCGGCGCCGGTGAGCACCAGGCCGATCAGGCCGCGTATCCAGCCGGCCTTGCCGTCGGCCGGCGTGCCGGCGTCGCGCAGGGCGGCCATCGGGGAGATCTTCCCGGCCCGGCGGGCCGGCAGGTAGGCGGCCAGGACGGTGACGACGACGCCGAGGACCAGGCCGACCACGGGGGTCGCCGTCTTGATGGTCAGGTCGTCGGTGGACAGGTTCATGCCCGCCGCCGACATCAGCTTCATCAGCCCGACGGCGATGCCGACACCGGCCGCGACACCGAGGACCGATCCCACGACGCCGAGCAGGAGGGCCTCGACCAGCACCGAGCGGTTGACCTGCCGGCGGGAGGAGCCGATGGCCCGCATCAGGCCGATCTCGCGGGTGCGCTGGGCGACCAGCATGGAGAAGGTGTTGATGATCAGGAAGATGCCGACCAGGAACGCGATCCCGGCGAAGCCGAGCATGGCGTACTTGATGACGTTCATGAACTCGCCGACGTCCTCGCGGCCCTCGTCGGACGCCTCCTTGGCCGTCTGGATCTTGAACGTGCCGCCCAGGGCTGCCGAGACGTTCCGCTTGAGCTGCGCGTCGGTCACACCGGACGCGGCGGTGACGTTGAACTGGCTGAACCGGTCCGCCCCGCCGAGCAGTTCACGCTGGGCGGTGGGGGTGTCGAAGTAGACGACCGCGGCACCGGGGTTGGTGACGGTGAAGGACGCGATACCGACGATCTTCGCCTTGAAGTCACCGGTCTGCGCGATGGTGCGCAGCTCGTCGCCGATCTTCAGGTCGTGCTTGTCGGCCGTGCCGGAGTCGACCATCGTCTCGGTGGGGCCGCGCGGGGCGTGTCCCGAGGTGATCTCCATGGACCGCAGGTCGTTCCTGGTCCAGTTCCCGGCGAGGGTGGGGGCGCCGCTGGTGGCGCCCACGTTGTCGTTGTCGGCGTTGACGACGGTCACGTTCATCGAGACGACCGCGCCCTCGACGGACTCCACACCGTCCACCGAGCGGATCTTCTCCAGCGTGGACGCCGGCAGCGACTCGGGCACCCCGTTCTGCGGGGTGTCCTCGGCCTTGGCGTCCTTCGGGGAGACCGTCACGTCGGACGAGGTGACGGCGAAGAGCTTGTCGAAGGTGGTGTTCATCGTGTCGGTGAACACCAGGGTGCCGCACACGAACGCCACCGACAGCAGCACCGCCACCGCGGAGAGCGCCATGCGGCCCTTGTGGGCGAAGAAGTTGCGCATCGAGGTCTTCACGACGGTCATGACGTGCGCCCCCGGGCGTCGAAGTCCTTCATCCGGTCGAGCACGGCTTCGGCGGTGGGCTGGTACATCTCGTCCACGATCCGGCCGTCGGCGAGGTACAGCACCCGGTCCGCGTAGCTGGCGGCCACCGGGTCGTGGGTGACCATGACGATGGTCTGGCCCAGTTCGGTGACCGACCGGCGCAGGAAGCCGAGCACCTCGGCGCCGGCGCGCGAGTCGAGGTTCCCGGTCGGCTCGTCCCCGAAGATGATCTCGGGCCGGGCGGCCAGGGCCCGGGCGACGGCGACGCGCTGCTGCTGGCCGCCGGAGAGCTGGGTGGGCCGGTGCTTGAGCCGTCCGGCGAGCCCGACGGTCTCCACGACCCTCTCCAGCCACGCGCGGTCGTACTTGCGCCCCGCGATGTCCATGGGCAGCGTGATGTTCTCGATCGCGTTGAGCGTCGGGAGCAGGTTGAACGCCTGGAAGATGAAGCCGATCCGGTCCCGGCGCAGCTGCGTGAGCTTCTTGTCCTTCAGACCGGTGATCTCGGTCTCGTCGAGGTAGATCTGCCCGCCGGTGACGGTGTCCAGGCCCGCCAGGCAGTGCATCAGCGTGGACTTGCCGGAACCCGAAGGGCCCATGATCGCGGTGAACTGCCCCCGGGCTATGTCCACGTCCACGTGGTCCAGCGCGACCACCCGGGTCTCGCCCGACCCGTAGGCCTTCACGACCTGCCGCGCTCGCGCCGCAACGGCCGTCCGCCCTCCGGTGCCCCCGTGCGTGGGAATACGTACGGCCGATGTCATGTCAAGTCTCCTATGTCGGTCATCGAGTGAGCCGCCGGTGCCGCGACCGTGGTGCGTGTGTGGCTTCGCCGGTGTGACGTCGTGCGGGTGCGGCCTGGTCGGTGCCGCGTGTGCGCCGTGCCGCCGTCTCGAAAGAGTCTGGCCGGAACGGAGGTCGTCCGCGCTGGTGTTCAGCGCAGTCTTCTGCTGAGGAAAACCCCACCCCCGTTGTTCCGGTTCACCGCCCCCCAGCGGCGTAAAGCCAGACTAAGGACGCCACCGGGCCCCTCTCGTCCTCCGTCGGTACGAACCCTCCCCGAGCCGTAGTACGGAGGTACCCCTAGGGGCAGTCCACCCGTCGGTGGACCCGCCTGGGGGTCGCTCTCCACCCGCAGACGCAACGAGCCTCCACCCTGCCGCCGCGTCAGGGGCAAGGGGGAGCCGCGGACTCACCCCGGGGACACCCCGAGGTCACCCCGAGAACAGCCCGGACCCACCCCGAGAACAACCCGACGCCCGCCCCCGGCTCCACCCGCCCCACCACCGGGCCCGGGGTGGGCCCGGAGTCAGCCCGGCATCGGTCCGGGGTCTCCCCGGCATCGGCCCGGGGTCTCCCCGGCATCGGTCCGGGACCGGCCCGGCACGTCGGCCCGGGATCGACCCGACGTCGGTCCGGGATCGGCCCGGCGTCGGTCCGGGGGGTCAGTCCACCATCCGGCCGGTCAGCGAACTCAGGTTGCTGCGCACCGAGTCCATGTGGGCCTGCAGTTCGTCCCACCGCTCCCCGTGCTCGCGCAGCACGCGTTCCGTGTCCCGGGCGACGGCCTCCTGACGCACCCGTGCCTCGGCCACCACCTCGGCCGCCCGCGCCCGGGCCTCCTCCTGACGCCGCTCCGCCGCCTCCCGTGCGTCGGCCAGCTCACGCTCGGCCTCGCGCACCCCCTGTTCGGCCCGTGCCACCGACTCCGCGTGGTCGGCGTCCAGGGCCCGCGCGCGCTCCTCCCCGGCCCGCTCGGCGGCGGCCCACCGCTCGGCGAGCTCCCTGCTCTGCTCGGCGGCCGTCGCGGTGGCGCGCCGGCGCATCTCGCGCAGCGCCGCCAGCGACTCCCCGCGCCCCGCCTTCACCTCGCGCCGCGCCCGGATCCGCACCTCGTCGGCCTCCGCCCGCGCCGCGAGCAGCAACTGCCCGGCCCGCTCGTCGGCCTCCGCGCGCAGGGCGTCGGCGTGCGCCCGGGCCGCCTCCCGCACCTCGGCCGCGTACGCCCGCGCGTCCTCCAGCATCCCCCGAGCGGCGTCACGCGCCCGCTCGCGGACCGCCGCGGCCTCCTCCTCGACCAGCCGGAACAGGTCCCGCGCCTGCTCACCCAGCACCTCGTAGTCCTGCGGGGCGAGCTGCTCGACCACCTCCTCCAGGTCCCCCAGGTCCTCCTCCATCTCCCTGGCCAGCACGGTGAGCCGGGCGGCCCGCTCCCAGGCCGCGTCACGCTCCTCGGAGAGGGCAGCGGCGTACGCCTCCACCTCCTCGGGACGGTAGCCGCGCGCGAGCCCGCGTACGGTCACGAAGCCGTGGGGAGACGCCGATGCACCGTTCATGCCCATCACCCCTGCACCCTCCGCTCACCCAGCGGTGAACCTGCCGCATCACATGGACCCGACCGACTCTATGGATCGGACGTAAACCCACATAACCCGACACACCGCACACAAACGGGCGGGGCCCGGCCGACCCACAGGTCGACCGGGCCCCGCCCGTCGGACACGTCAGCGACGCGAGCGCCTCACAGCAACCCGTCCCACATCTGCTCCAGCAGCACCGACCACCAGCTCTCCGGCGACCCGAGTGCCGCCGGGTCCAGCGCGGCCAGCTGGGCCTGGAAGTCCACCGTCCAGCGGCCCGCCTGCTCCTGGTTCAGACCGAACCTGAGCCGCCACATCCGGCCCAGCAGCGCCAGGCAGCGCGCGAACTCCGGCAGCCCCGAGTTCACGAACTGCGGCGGCACGGGCGCCCCGCCCGGCCCCGCCTCCACCGGCACCGCCACGATGGCCGCCGTGCCGTACTGCACACAGATCGCCCGGCCGAAGTCGCTGCCCACGACGAGGTACGACCCCGCGTCCGAAGCCGGCTGCACACCGCGCTCCATCGCCAGCTCCGCCAGCGTCGGCACCGGACGGCCCGGCTGCGCCTGCGCCCAGAAGAACGGACCCATGTCCATCGGCAGCCCCGCCGCCACCAGCGTGTGCGCCACCACCGGCGGCACCCCCTGCCGGGACACCGCGGCCTGCTCGAACCGGAAGACCCCCGGCCCGAACGCCGCCGCGAGCTCCTGCCCGATGCCCTCCGGCGGGACCGGCGGCGCCGGCTGCACCTGCGGCAGCGGCGCCCGCACCGGCGCCGGACGCGCCGGCCCGTCGGCCACCTGGTGCAGCTCCCCCTGATGCGCCAGGAGTTGCTGCATGCCCTGCTGCCGGCTCCCGTGGTCCGGACCGTACGGCGCGATCGAGGCGATCCGCGCCTGCGGCCACTGCTCCCGGATCATCCGCGCGCAGTACGCGCCCGGCAGCTCGCACGACTCCAGCTCGGTGTGCAGCTCCAGCACCTGGTCCGGCGGCACGTTCATGGCACGCAGCTCGTGGAAGATCTGCCACTCCGGGTGCGGCGTCCCCGGCGCGGAACGCCGGATCAGCTGCTGCTCGGAACCGTCCTGCGCGCGGTAGCGCAGCACGGCCTGGTAGCCGGGACCGACGGTCGGCTGCCCGGTGGGCCGCGGCGGATAGCCGTACGCGGGCGGCGGCCCCGGCGGCCCGGGCGGCGGCGGCACGGCACCGGGAGCACCCGGCGCCCCGGGCGGCGGAGGCGGCGCACCCACGCCACCGGGACCACCCACGGAGGGCGCCGCCAGCACGGTCTGCGCATGGTGCACGGCGCCACCCGCGCCACCCGCGCCACCCGCGCCACCCGCGCCACCCGCGGAAGCTTGCGGTCCGGGCACACCGGGCGCACCCGGAGCGGCCGACGGAGGCGGCGGCGTACCCGGGCCCGAGGGCGCGCCCGGAGCACCGGGAGCCCCCGGTGCGGCGGGGCCGCCGCCAGG
Source organism: Streptomyces sp. BK208 (assembly GCF_004364245.1). Classification (GTDB taxonomy): domain Bacteria; phylum Actinomycetota; class Actinomycetes; order Streptomycetales; family Streptomycetaceae; genus Streptomyces. The sequence continues at coordinate 115,193 of NZ_SOAV01000018.1, forward strand.
AACGCCAGGAACGCCGGGGGCACCGGGAGGACCGGGAGGCATCGGGGCGGCACCGCCCGGCCGGCCCGGGTCGGCCAGCATCGTGGCGGCGTGGTGCATCCCGCCCGGCGGCGTCCCGCCCGGCACGCCCGGCGGCGGAGTACCCGGCGCCCCCGGACCGGCCGGGGGCTGCGGGGCGCCGGGCGGCGGGGTGCCCGGAGCGGAGGGCGGCGGGGTGCCCGGCGCCGGGGGCGGCGGCGTGCCCGGCCCGCTCGGACCGCCCGGGCCCTCGGGACCGAGCGACGACACCAGCTGCGTCGGCACGTAGCCGCCCGCCGGCCCACCCGGCGCGGGCGTGCCCGACGGCGCGGGCGTGCTCCCCGGGCGCGCGCCCGGCACACCCGGGGCGCTCGGCGGAGGCGGCGTGGACGAGCCGCCACCGCGGCGCGGCGGAGGCGAAGCCTTGCTGGTCGCGGCGTCGGCGATGTCCCCGGCCTGCCCGGCGGACGGCGGGGTCGGCCTGGCGGGCGCCCCCGGGCCGGCCGACGGCTGCGCCGCGGGCGACGCCGACGGCGCGGACGGCGGCACACCCGCCCCGGAGGGCCCGCCCGGCGCACTCGGGCCGGCCGGGGCGTTCGGGCCGGCCGGAACGTTCGGGCCGGCCGGGACGTTCGGGCCCGGCGCGTTCGAGTCGCCGATCGCCGGTGCGAGCGCCGTCGGCGGAAGCTGGCTGCCGCCCGACATCAGCGCCGTCTTGGCATCCGGCGTCGCCGACGGCGGCGGCGCGTCCTCGTCGACACCGCTCAGCGGCGGCGCGAACACCGTCTGGGGCAACGGCACGGAACGGTCCTCACCCGCGTCCCCGTTGGTGTCCGTCCCCGCCCAGGGCGTCGCCCCGGCAGGCGCACTCGGCGTACTCGGGCCACTCGGCGCACCGGACGCACCCGCATCCGCGTCCGCCCCGGGACCACCCGCACCCGAGCCCGCAGCAGGCCACTGCGCCCCGCTCCCCGGCGAGTCGTCCGCCGACGCCGCCGACGCCGCCGGAGCCGACGGCACCCCGGCCCGCGCCCCGGAAAGCCCGCCACCGACCGCACCCGCACCCGCGGAGCCACCGGATTCACCGGCACCCCCGGAGTCACCCTCGTCGTCCCCACGCCGGCGATCCGGGATACCGATCCGGTCCGCCGCCTCCTGCAACCACTCCGGCGGACTCAACAGGAACGACGTCTGGTTCAGATCCACCCGCGCCGCGGGCGCCGCGACCGGGACCTCCTCGTCGGGACGGCCGTACTCCTCCTCGTACCGGCGGATCACCTCACCCACCGGCAACGACGGCCACAACGTCGCCTCGCCGCTGTCCCGGGCGATCACCAGCCGCTGCGCACCCCCGTCCGAACGGGGACCGTCCGCACGATCCTCGGCCCACACCACGAAACCGAGATCGAACTCCCGCACCCGCACCTCACGGTGCTGGTACGCCGGCAGCTCGCCGTTGACCCACTCCTCCGCGCGCTCCTGCGCCTGCGCGAACGTCACCATCGTCAGCTCACTCCCCTACCGACGCCGACACGGGCACCGCACGCGCGAAACCGCCGTCCACCATCAGGTTCGCCACCGTCTCCAACTCCGGCGGAGAACCCGCCAGACGCGACAGGAACGCGTCGAAGTCCTCACCGCACGGCAGCAGCAACCGCTCCACACGGTCCGCCGGCGGCCACGACGGATCCACGTCCCGCACGTCGTCGTACGCGCAGAACCACACCGAACCGATCCGCTCGCCCTTCACCTTCACCGCGAGCAGACCGCCCTGGACGAACGCGACACCCAGGTAGTCCTTCGTCAGATGGTCCCGTAGACACTTGTTCACATAGACCAGGTCGTTGACCGCCGCCTCCTCACGCACCGTGAAGAACGGCTGGTCCACCAGCAGCCCCAGCTCCGCGTCGAGCGCCGTACCCACCGGCGCACAACCGCCCGCCGCCTTCAGGAACGACCGGTACGCACCCGGCAACCGGTACCCGAGGTCCTCCTCGACCCCCTGCACCTGCTGCTCCGAGACCGCCACCCCCGACTTCGGCAGCCCGAAGTGCGCCGGACGCGTCTCCTGCAACGGCCGCGTGCCCCGCTTGCCCTGGTCCACCGCCGTCGTCGAGATCCCACCGTGGTGCCGCAACAGCGCCTTCACCTCGACCGGGACCAGCTCCATCCGCCGCGAACCCGCCACGTGGTGCCACGTCCAGCCGTGCGGCGTCGCCACCGCCGGCACCGTGTCCCACAACTCGTGCCCCGACGCCGACAGAGCCGCGTTCGCCGACACGTAGTCCGTCAGCCGCAACTCGTCGACCCCGAACCCCTCCGGCGGATCCGCGATCTCCGCGACCGCACGCGCGTACGGCGAGAAGTCGGGATAACCCCCCGCGTCCACCCGTACCCCTCTCGGGTGACGGGCCGCCCGCACCGGATCCGGAAAATGCACGACCTGCCCGGCGTAGGCCGCGTTCGGCGGCGCGGCTGCTTGCCCGAGCCGACCTGTCGTCATGGCGGTTGCCCCCTGCGGCGTCTGTCTGCTGCCAGATCCGTCTGATCTGCCTGCGCTGTCTCGTCCACCGCGTCCGATCGCGGTGCCGACAGCCTATGCGGTACCGCCAGAGGGGTCACCGGCACCGGACCCCGCGCCCCACAACCGCACCTCCCCTTCCGTGACCAGCCGTCACTCTCCCGTGACACACCGCCCATACCCGGGCGTGTCGCCACGCCCCAGCTTCCGCAGCAGCCACGGCATTTGGCACTCTGTGACCTTCGGGGGACGCTCAGGAGGGGAAGACGATCATGAGTGCCACACAGACGGGACCCGACACCGGGCGGTCCGACGACCCCCGCCGCGGCGACCCCCGCATCGGCTGGAGCAGCACCGACGCCGCCCACACCCCCACCCTCCGGCACCGCCGCGACGGCATACTCCCCACCGTCGCCGCCGCCCTCTCCGTACGCGGCACCACCCTCACCGGCACCGCCACCCGCGCCGACACACCGCCCGCCCTGCACCACCTCGTCCAGGACTTCCTCGACACCCTCACCAGCGGCCAACGAGACCGCTACACCGGACGCTGCGCCGAAACCATCCTCATCTCACGCCACCTCGCCACCGCCGACGCCGCCCGCAGCAAACGCGCCGCCCGCAAACCCATGACCAACGGCGAAGCCCGCAAAGCACTCAAACACGCCAAACTCACCACCCGCCGCATCCGCGAGGACGGCGACCCCCTCCACGGCGCCTTCGCCACCCCCTGCCGCGCCTGCACCGCCCTCACCGCCCACTTCGGCGTCCGCGTCGTCGACCCCACGACGAACCAGGACTGACCCGGCGCCCTACACCCAGCCCCAACCCCAGCCCCGGCGCACCCGAGCCGACCCGCCGACCCAGCCGACCGAAACGAACCAAGGGCCGATGCAAGCCGACCGCACCTCCACCACCCGCTTCCCCGTCCCCGTCGACGCGGCACTGCGCGACGCCGGCTGGCAACCGGGACGCTGGGACATCAAACAGGCCGAGATCTGGGCCGACACCCTGCGCGAACACACCTCACCCGCAGGACACCGCCACACCGTCTTCCCCGCCGCCGTCGAAGCCTGGGCCGAATTCGGCGGCCTCCACATCACCCCCACCGGCCCCGGCCGCCAGATCGCCCCCAGCGCCCTCCACCTCGACCCCCTGCACGGCCTCCACATGGCCCGCACCCTCGGCGACCTCGGCCGCGCCCTCGACACCCAAACCTGCCCCCTCGGCACCGAAACCGACAGCCACGCCCTCCTCGCCATCGACACCGAAGGCCGCGTCTACACCCTCGACCACACCGGCGACTGGTACCTCGGCCCCGACATCGACACCGCCCTCGCCACCCTCGTCGCCGGCACCCAGCCCACCCGCCTCACCACCGGCTGATCACCACCGGCCGACACCCCGGCCACACCGCACGACGGCCTACGACGCCGGAATCACCGCCGACACCCGGAAACCCCCCGCATCCGTCGGCCCCGACACGAACACACCCCCCAGAGCCGCCACCCGCTCCTTCATCCCCACCAGCCCGTTGCCCCCCGAAGGCAACCGCGCCGACGACGCCGCCGAGGCCACCGGCGGCGGCTCGTTCTCCACCTGCATCGCGATCTCCGACACCCGGTGCGCCAACCGCACATACGTCTTCGCACCGGCCGCATGCTTGTGCACGTTCGTCAACGCCTCCTGCACCACCCGGAACGCCGTCGACTCCACCTCCGCCGCATACGCACGCCCCTCCCCCTCCACCGACAGCGCCACCACCATCCCCGCCGCCTCCGACTGCCCGATCAACTCGTCCAACTCCGACAGACTCGGCCCCTCCGACGACGACTCCCCCTCCCCCGCCGCCCGCGAAGCCGCCGCAGCCGCGGCCACCCCCACCGCCGCCAACGGCACCGCAGCCCGCTCCGCCCGCGCACCCTCCCCACCACTGCGCAACACCCCGAGCATCTCCCTCAACTCCGTCAACGCCTGCCGCCCCATGTCCCCCACCAGCGCCGCGTTCTTCACCGCCTTCTCCGGATCCTTCCGCGCCACCGCCTGAAGCGCCGCCGCGTGCACCACCATCAGACTCACCCGGTGCGCCACCACGTCGTGCATCTCCCGCGCGATCCGCGTCCGCTCCTCACCCCGCGCCCACTCCGCACGCTCCTCCGCCCGCTCCGCGAGCAACTGCAACTCCCGCTCCAGGCTGTCCGCCCGCTCCCGCAGACTCTCCATCAACCGGCGCCGCTGCCCCACGTACAGGCCCAGCAGCAACGGCGGCGCGGTCAGACCCAACGACGACCCGATCGCCGCGAACGCGAAGAACCACTCCCCCAGGTCCACCCCGTCCTGGCCCATGTCCTGCCGCAACCGCACGAACGTCACGATCAGCGTCCCCAGGAACGACATCCCCGCCAGGGCCCCGATGATCCGCCGCGGCAACTCGCACGCCGCCAGCGTGTACAGCCCGACGACCCCCAGCAGGAAGCCCATCTCGGCCGGCGTGATCGCGAGCGCCACCAGCACCACCGCGATCGGCCACTTCCGCCGCACCACCAGCACCGAACCGGCCAGCAGCCCGAACAGCACCCCCATCGCCGTGGGGACCCCGGCGTCCCGCGCGAACGGAATCCCCTCCGCCGCACACTCCAGCGCGGACACGGCACCGAGGCTCACGTCGAGTACCGCACCGCGCCGTCTGTCCCACCACCAAGGCCCACCCCGGGCCGGTTCGTGGTCTTCCCCCGTCGTGGTCATGCCTCCAGCCTACGGGCGCCGACCGCCCCTTTTCCGGTGACTTTCGACAAACGATACGACGCGATATCCCTCGAACTGGTGAACCCCGAGCCGTTCACCACCGGAGGCGACCATTCCGGCCGGACGGTATGCCCATGGCACGTTCACAGAACAAGTACGCGGATTTCGAAGGCCTACGGGAGCGCGCGGTGGCGCTGCGGCGGGCCGGCTACAGCCTTCGGCAGATCCGCGACGAGTTGAAGGTCTTCAACAACGACATCCTCAGCCGACTGGTCAAGGGGGAGCCGCCGCCGGAGTGGACCAAGCGGCCGAACGCGAAGGACGACGTCAAGGCCAAGGCACGCGAGCTGCGCCGCCAGGGGTGGACGTACGACCAGATCGAGGCCGAGCTGGGCTGCTCCAGGAGCTCGGTGTCGCTGTGGGTGCGGGATCTACCAAAACCCGAACCCCGATACACCCCCGAAGAACACAGGGCCCTTATGAACGCCGGCCTCACGCGCCTACGCGAGGCGCAGGACGCGGAGCGCGACAGGGTGCGGGCCGCTGCCAGGCAAGAAGCCATCGGCCTCGGGGACAGGGAACTGTTCATGACCGGCGTGGCGCTCTACTGGGCAGAAGGCTCCAAGAGCAAACCGTATGACCGACGCGAGCGGGTCGTCTTTGTGAACAGCGACCCGGGAGTGATCGAGGTCTACCTGGCCTGGCTCGATCTGCTCGGAGTGAGCCGCGACCGTCTCACCTACCGGATCCTCATCCACGAATCGGCGGACATCACGGCGGCGCACGAGCATTGGGCCGGCATTGCGGGAATCGCCGTCTCGGCGTTCGCCAAGCCCACCCTCAAGCGGCACAACCCCAAGACCGTCCGGAAGAACACCGGCGACAGCTATCACGGATGCTTGGTCATGGGAGTCGCCAAGGGCGCCGATCTGTACAACCGCATCGAAGGCTGGTGGAGCGGCATCGTGACTTCCGCGCAGACACGACTCCGGTAAGGTCTGACGCGCTGTCCCCCGTGGTGTAACTGGCAGCACACTGGTTTTTGGTACCAGCAGGACAAGGTTCGAATCCTTGCGGGGGAGCTACAGCGCACAACGCCTGAGTTCGGGCCCCGACTGGCACATCGGCCAACGTCAGGGCCCGCACTCATGTCCCCCTCCAACCACCCCGGTATCCTGCGGATGTCCACCCCCACCCCCTCAAAGCCGAAGGGCATCCCGTGAGCGCCAATCGCCCGGCAGCCGTCGTCGTTCTCGCAGCGGGTGAGGGCACCCGTATGAAGTCGGCCACTCCCAAGGTCCTGCACGAGCTGTGCGGCCGGTCCCTCGTCGGGCACGTGCTCGCCGCGGCCGGTGAGCTGGACCCCGAGAACCTGGTCGCCGTCGTCGGGCACGCCCGCGAGAAGGTCACCGCGCACCTCGCCGAGGTCGCCCCCGACGTCCGCACCGCCGTCCAGGAGCAGCAGAACGGCACCGGGCACGCCGTGCGGATCGGTCTGGAGGTGCTGGGCGGTGCCGTGGACGGGACCGTGGTCGTGGTCTGCGGTGACACTCCGCTGCTGACCGGCGGGACGCTCAAGGCCCTCGCCGCGACGCACTCGGCCGACGGGAACGCGGTGACGGTGCTGACGGCGGAGGTGCCGGACGCGACGGGGTACGGGCGGATCGTGCGGGACGGTGCCTCGGGTGCCGTGACGGCGATCGTGGAGCACAAGGACGCCTCGGAGTCGCAGCGGGCGATCCGGGAGATCAACTCGGGTGTGTTCGCCTTCGACGGGCGGTTGCTCGCGGAGGCGCTGGGCAAGGTGCGGACGGACAACAGTCAGGGTGAGGAGTACCTGACGGATGTCCTGGGGATCCTGCGCGAGGCGGGGCACCGGGTGGGTGCGTCGGTGGCGGGTGACCACCGGGAGATCGCGGGGATCAACAACCGTGTGCAGCTGGCGGAGGCCCGGCGGATCCTGAACGACCGGTTGCTGACCGGGGCGATGCTGGCCGGCGTGACGGTGGTGGATCCGGCGACGACGTGGGTCGACGTGACGGTGACGTTCGAACAGGACGTGGTCCTGCATCCGGGCACGCAGCTGCACGGTGCCACGCATCTCGCGGAGGGCTGTGAGGTCGGTCCGAACACGCGCCTGACGGACACCCGGGTGGACGCGGGGGCGCGGGTGGACAACACGGTCGCGGTGAGCGCTCATGTGGGTCCGCAGGCTTCGGTGGGTCCGTACGCGTATCTGCGGCCGGGTACGCGTCTCGGGCTGAAGTCGAAGATCGGTACGTTCGTCGAGGCGAAGAACGCGTCGATCGGCGAGGGGACGAAGGTTCCGCACCTGTCCTACATGGGTGATGCGACGATCGGTGATTTCACGAACATCGGTGCGGCGAGCGTGTTCGTGAACTACGACGGTCAGGACAAGCACCACACGACGATCGGTTCGCACTGCCGTACGGGTTCGGACAACATGTTTGTGGCTCCTGTCACGGTCGGGGACGGTGCCTACACCGCCGCCGGCTCGGTGATCACGAAGGATGTGCCGCCCGGTTCGCTGGCCGTGGCCCGTGGCCAGCAGCGGAATATCGAGGGTTGGGTGGCTCGGAAGCGTCCGGGGAGCGCGGCGGCGAAGGCTGCCGAGGCGGTGTCCCGTGAGGCGGGCGGCGAGGACTGACCGGAAACCGGCGCGTCGAACACGGCGTACCGTGATAAGTGCACATCCGCACCCCACCAGCTGAGACGCCCCCGCGGCCAGTCGGGAGAGCGCCCATGAGCTCAGCTGCGAACCTCTGAGGAGAAAGTGCTGTGACCGGGATCAAGACGACCGGCGAGAAGAAGATGATGTTCTTCTCCGGCCGCGCACACCCCGAGCTTGCCGAGGAGGTCGCCCAGCAGCTGGGGGTCGGGGTCGTCCCGACGAAGGCCTTCGACTTCGCCAATGGTGAGATCTATGTGCGGTATCAGGAGTCGGCGCGTGGTGCGGACTGTTTCCTGATCCAGAGCCACACGGCTCCGATCAACAAGTGGGTCATGGAGCAGTTGATCATGATCGACGCGTTGAAGCGTGCGTCGGCTCGCTCCATCACCGTCATCGTGCCGTTCTACGGTTACGCGCGGCAGGACAAGAAGCACCGTGGGCGTGAACCGATTTCGGCGCGTCTGGTCGCGGATCTGATGAAGACCGCGGGTGCGGACCGGATTCTGGCGGTGGATCTGCACACGGATCAGATCCAGGGCTTCTTCGACGGTCCGGTGGATCATCTGTTCGCGTTGCCGCTGCTGGCGGACTACGTGGGTGCGAAGGTGGACCGTTCGAAGCTGACGGTGGTGTCTCCGGACGCGGGCCGGGTGCGGGTGGCGGACCGTTGGTGCGACCGTCTGGGCGCTCCGCTGGCGATCGTGCACAAGCGGCGTGACAAGGACGTGGCGAACCAGGTCACGGTGCACGAGGTCGTGGGTGATGTGGAGGGGCGTATCTGCGTCCTGGTCGACGACATGATCGACACGGGTGGCACGATCTGCGCGGCTGCGGACGCGTTGTTCGCGCACGGTGCGGAGGATGTGATCGTGACGGCGACGCACGGTGTGCTGTCGGGTCCGGCGGCGGACCGGTTGAAGAACTCGAAGGTGAGTGAGTTCGTGTTCACGAACACGCTGCCGTCGGCGAGTGAGCTGGAGCTGGACAAGATCACGGTGTTGTCGATCGCGCCGACGATCGCGCGTGCGGTGCGTGAGGTGTTCGAGGACGGTTCGGTGACGAGCCTGTTCGACGAGCAGTGAGCGTCGTGCAGTAACCGTTCTGCAGGCGCCGGTGCCGCTTGTTGATCGTTTTGGGTACGGCCTTCCTCTCCGCGTAGACTGCTCAGGTTGCTCGGCGAGGGAGGCCGTACCCGTGTTTTCGGGTGTGGCGCTCCGTTATCGACGCGCTCTTCGTAGCAGGCCGTTCGTGGCCGGGTGACCACGTCCGTTTCTGTTTTCCACGAGGAGTGATCATGTCCGAGGTGAAGCTCACCGCCGAGACGCGCACCGAGTTCGGCAAGGGTGCCGCGCGTCGTATCCGCCGTGACAACAAGGTTCCCGGTGTCCTGTACGGCCACGGTTCGGACCCGCTGCACCTGACCCTGCCGGGTCACGAGCTGCTGCTGGCGCTGCGTACGCCGAACGTGCTGATCGCGCTGGACGTCGACGGCAAGACGAACGAGCTGGCGATCCCGAAGTCGGTCCAGCGTGACCCGATCAAGGGTTTCCTGGAGCACGTCGACCTGCAGTTGGTGCAGCGCGGCGAGACGGTCAGCGTCGAGATCTACGTGCAGACCGAGGGTGAACTGGCCCCGGGCGGCAACCTGCTCGAGCACGTGCTGAACGCGCTGCCGGTCGAGGCCGAGGCGACGCACATCCCGGAGTCGGTCACCGTCTCCGTCGAGGGTCTGGAGGCCGGCGCCTCCATCCTGGCCAAGGACATCCCGCTCCCGGCCGGCACCAAGCTGGCCGTCGAGGAGGACACGGTCGTCCTTCAGGTCCTGGCCGCGCAGGCCGAGGAGGCCCCGGCCGAGGGTGAGGGCGAGGGCGACGAGGCCGCGGAGGCCTGATCCCGTCCTGGGTCATCATGTGGTCGGCCGCTGCTCCCGTGCGGGGCGGCGGCCGACGCGTATGTGGGGACGGGTACGGACGGGTGCGAGGGACGTGAGGGAGAGATGGACGTGACGACGGACGCGGGTGCTCCGTGGCTGGTGGCCGGTCTCGGCAATCCGGGCGCCGAGTACGCCTCGAACCGGCACAACGTCGGTTTCATGGTGGCGGATCTGCTGGCGGAGCGGATCGGGGGGCGGTTCAAGCGGCACGGCAAGGCGCAGGCGCAGGTGGTCGAGGGGCGGATCGGTCCGCCGGGGCCGGCGAGCCGGCGGGTGATTCTTGCGAAGCCGATGTCGTTCATGAACGTGTCGGGGGGGCCGGTGACGGCGTTGCGGGACTTCTACAAAGTGCCGGTGGGCAATGTCGTGGCGGTGCACGACGAGTTGGACATCGACTACGGCGTGCTGCGGTTGAAGCTGGGTGGCGGGGACAACGGGCACAACGGGCTGAAGTCGATCACGAAGTCGCTGGGTGCGGAGTATCACCGGGTGCGGTTCGGGATCGGGCGGCCGCCGGGGCGGATGCCGGTGGCGGATTTCGTGCTGCGGGATTTCTCGTCGGCGGAGCGCAAGGAGCTGGACTACTTCGTGGACCGGGCGGCGGACGCGGTGGAGGCTCTGGTGATCGAGGGTCTGGAGCGGGCGCAGAGCGCGTACAACTCGTGACTTGTCCGGTGATGGTCCGCGGGTGAGTTGACCGGGCGTGCGGGCATGGCCAATGATCCCGGCCATGCCTGCCTCTGCCTCCGCCGCTCGTTCCCGTCAGGCCTCGTCCGTGTCGTCCCTGTCGTCCGTGTCGTCCGCCGTGCTGCGGTTCGGGCGGGTGGCGGCGATGGGGACGGTGACGGCGTTGATCCTGATCGCGGGGGTGTGGGCGTCCTGGGGTTCGGCGCAGCATGTGCTGCTGACGAAGGGGCGGGAGCGGGGCACGGTGGAGGTGACGCGCTGTGCCGACGGTTGGTGCAGTGGTCCGTACGCGCCGGTGTCGGCGGGGTCGCAGGCCCGTGGCCGGGTGGTGCTGGAGGATTCGGTCGCGGTGGCGGAGGGGCGGTCGTACGGCGTGGTGCTGAAGCCCGGCGGTGACGGTGCGGTGCGTGCGGGTGCGGCGGGGGTCCTGTTCGCGTGGGTGCCGCTGGGTGGTGCGCTGCTGCTGGCGTCGGTGGTGGTGGCGGGTGGTCTGCGGCGGGTCCGGGCGGCGTGGGTGATGGCGGGGGCGGGGGTGGCGTTGCTGACGGCGGCGTTCTTCGCGGTGTGAGGTTCCCGCACCGGCGCGTGCGGGAACGGGCGGTGCCCCGGGCTCTGGGTGAGTCCGGGGCACCGTTGTGTGGCGGGGTTCGCGTCAGCCGGTGTTGCGCAGGCCCGCGGCGACGCCGTTGACGGTGAGGAGGAGGGCCCGGGCGAGGAGCGGGTCCGGGTCCTCGTTCGCGGCGGCGGCCTCGCGCTGGCGGCCGAGGAGGGCGACCTGGAGGTAGGAGATCGGGTCGAGGTAGGCGTCGCGGATGGCGAAGGTCTGCTTGAGGACCGGGTCGGCGTCCAGCAGTTCGGTCTCGCCGGTGACGCGCAGGACCTCGGCGACGGTCAGCTCGTGTTCGGCCTTGATGGCGTCGAAGACGTGCTTGAGTTCGTCGGGGACGAGGGTGTCGACGTAGTGCTGGGCGATGCGCAGGTCGGTCTTGGCGAGGGTCATCTCGACGTTGGAGATGAAGTTGCGGAAGAAGTGCCACTGCTGGTGCATCTCGTCGAGGACGGTGTCCAGGCCGGCCTCGCGCAGCGCCTTGAGGCCGGAGCCGACGCCGTACCAGCCGGGGACGATCTGCCGGGACTGGGTCCAGCCGAAGACCCAGGGGATGGCGCGCAGTCCGTCGAGGGAGACGCCGGAGCCGGGCCGGCGGGAGGGCCGTGAGCCCAGGTGCAGGTCGGCGAGCTGGTCGACGGGTGTGGAGGCCAGGAAGTAGGTGGGCAGGTCGGGGTCTTCGACGAGCTTGCGGTAGGCGGTGTGGGCGGCGTCGGAGACGACGTCCATGGCGGCGTCCCAGCGGGCCAGGGCCTCGTCGGACTGGCGGGGTGCGGTGTGCAGGGCGGATGCCTGGAGGGTGGCCGCGACGGTCAGCTCCAGGTTCTCCCGGGCGAGGGCGGGGATGAGGTACTTGTCGGAGATGACCTCGCCCTGCTCGGTGACCTTGATCTCGCCTTCCAGGGTGCCCCAGGGCTGGGCGAGGATGGCGTCGTGGGTGGGGCCGCCGCCGCGGCCGACGGTGCCGCCGCGGCCGTGGAAGAGGCGCAGGCGTACGCCGTAGCGGTGGGCGACGTCGCGCAGCCGGCGCTGGGCGCGGTGGATCTCCCACTGGCTGGTGGTGATGCCGCCGAACTTGGAGGAGTCGGAGTAGCCGAGCATGACTTCCTGGACGTCGCCGCGCAGGGCGACCAGGCGCCGGTAGGAGGGGTCGGCGAGGAGGTCTTCCAGGATGGTGTCGGCGGCCTTGAGCTCGTCGGTGGTCTCCAGGAGCGGCACGATGCCGATCTTGGCCCAGCCGGCGTGCAGGTCGATGAGTCCGGCCTCGCGTGCCAGCACCGCCGCGGCGAAGACGTCGTCGGCGCCCTGGCACATGGAGATGATGTAGGACTCGATGACCTCGGGGCCGAAGACCTCCAGGGCGCGGCGGACGGTCTGGAAGACGCCGAGGGTCTTCTCGCCGGGGGCGTCCACGGGGGCCGGGGTGGGGGCGAGCGGCCTGCGGGAGCGCAGTTCCTTGGCGAGGAGCTTGGTGCGGTACTCGCGGGGCATGTCGGCGTAGCGCCAGGACTCCTCGCCGAGCCGGTCGAAGAGCTGGCCGAGGGCGTGGTGGTGGGCGTCGGCGTGTTCGCGGACGTCCATGGTGGCGAGCTGGAGGCCGAAGGCGGCCAGGGTGCGGATGGTGCGGGCGAGGCGGCCGTCGGCGAAGAGGCCGCCGCGGTGTTCGCGCAGCGAGGTCTGGACGATGCGCAGGTCGTCGATGAGTTCGGCGGTGCCGAGGTAGTCGCGGCCGGCGTCGTGGGCGGTGCCCTTGGCGAGGCGCTGCTTGGTGTTCTCCAGCTTCTGCCGAATGCAGGTGGCCTTGAGCCGGTAGGGCTCCTCGGCGTTGAGCCGCTTGTAGCGGGGGCTGATCTCGGGGAGCCGTTCCAGGTCGGCCTGGAGGGAGGTGAGCAGTTCCTCGGTGGCTCCGGCGTAGCGGATGGAGTTGGAGAGGAAGCCGCGCAGTTCGTCGATCATCTCCAGGGCGTCGTTGATGCCGTGTTCGTGCTGGAGGATGAGGATGTCCCAGGTCACCTGGGGGGTGACGTTGGGGTTGCCGTCGCGGTCGCCGCCGATCCAGGTGCCGAAGGTGAGGGGGCGGGTGTCGTCGGGGAGCTTGACGCCGGCCCGTTCCAGTTCGGCGGTGAGGTCCTCGAGGACGTCGCCGACGGCGCCCAGGTGCAGCTCGTCGAGGTAGTAGATGGCGTTGCGGGCCTCGTCGGCGGGCTCGGGGCGGACGACGCGCAGCTCGTCGGTCTGCCAGACGAGGTCGATGTTCTCGGCGAGGCGGGTGTCCAGGCGGCGGCGGTCGGACTCGTTGACCGGGGTGTCCAGGAGCGCGGCGATGCGGCGCAGCTTGTTGAGGACGGAGCGGCGGGCGGCCTCGGTGGGGTGCGCGGTGAAGACGGGGCGCACGTTGAGGTTGCGGACCGTCTCGCGCAGGTGCTCGGGGTCCGCGTCCTTGAGCCGATCCGCGGTGCGGGCGAGCAGTCCGCCCTCGGCGGCGCGCTTGGCGCCCAGTTCGCGGCCGCGGTGGACCTGTTCGGTGACGTTGGCGAGGTGGAAGTAGGTGGAGAAGGCGCGGACGAGCTTGGCGGCGGTCTCCAGTTCGGTTCCGCGCAGCAGTTCGGCGGCGGCCTCGCCGTCCTCGCGGGTGAGTCGGCGTACCTTCTCGACGAGTTCCAGCAGCTCGGGGCCCTCCTGCCGGACGAGCGTCTCTCCGAGGAGGTCGCCCAGTCGGCGGATGTCGGCCCGCAGTTCGCTGCCGGTCGTCGTGGTGGTCTGGTCGTCGGCACTGCTCACAGGTGCGGCTCCTTGCAGTGTTGAAGCTCGTCTGGGAGGGAACCCGGACGGCCGTCTCGCGCGGCGGGCGCCGCTTACCGGGCCGGACGTCCGGAAAGTAATCAGAGCGGACCGCGCTGTCCGACCGACTCCCAGGATAGGTGTCGGCCGGGACGCGCAGGCTCTGGGGCTCTTGCCGCGTGGCCACGCACTGCCATACTTACGTCGCCGTAGGTTACGGGACCGTAGGAAGTTCACGCGCGGTCCCGCAGTCTGCACCGGCGACACCCCCGACCCCCACCCTCGACCCCACAGGGGACGCGCATGACCACGAGTTCCGATGTGATCCCAGACGCTCCGCAGCCGGCCGATGCCGAAGCGGCGCCCTCCGCCACGCTGGGCGGTGAGCAGAAGCGTTCGCTGGAGCAGATCACGCTGCTGCTCTTCATCACCGTTCCGTTCCTCGCGCTGGCGGCGGCGGTGCCGCTGGCGTGGGGGTGGGGGGTGAGCTGGCTGGACCTGGGGCTGCTGGTCTTCTTCTACTTCCTGGGCTGCCACGGCATCACGATCGGCTTCCACCGGCACTTCACCCACGGTTCGTTCAAGGCGAAGCGGCCGTTGAAGATCGCGTTGGCGATCGCGGGCTCCATGGCGGTCGAGGGGCCGCTGGTGCGCTGGGTGGCCGACCACCGCAGGCACCACAAGTTCTCCGACGACGAGGGCGACCCGCATTCGCCGTGGCGGTACGGCGAGACGGTGCCGGCTCTGATGAAGGGCCTGTGGTGGGCGCACATCGCCTGGATGTTCGACGAGGAGCAGACGCCGCAGGACAAGTACGCCCCGGATCTGATCAAGGACCCGGCGCTGCGGGCGGTCTCCCGCCAGTTCGTCCTGTGGACGGTGGTGTCCCTGGCGCTGCCCGCGCTGATCGGCGGGCTGGTCACGATGTCCTGGTGGGGTGCGTTCACCGGCTTCTTCTGGGGTTCACTCGTGCGGGTGGCCCTGCTGCACCACGTGACGTGGTCGATCAACTCGATCTGCCACGCGGTGGGCAAGCGCCCGTTCAAGTCCCGGGACCGCTCGGGCAACGTGTGGTGGCTGGCGATCCTGTCCTGCGGTGAGTCCTGGCACAACCTGCACCACGCGGACCCGACGTCGGCGCGGCACGGGGTGATGCGCGGGCAGCTGGACTCGTCGGCCCGCCTGATCCGCTGGTTCGAGCAGCTGGGGTGGGCGTACGACGTGCGGTGGCCGTCACGCTCGCGTATCGATTCGCGCCGTAACACGGATCAGGACGGTGCCCGCCGCCGGAAGGAGACGGCGAAGGCGGCATGATTGACGCCGTGGCGACCGACTCCAGCAGCACCCCGAGCAACGAGAAGCCGCGGCGGGCACGCCGCACCCGGATGACGGGTGCCGAGCGGCGCCAGCAGCTGCTGGAGATCGGCCGCACGCTGTTCGCGGCGAAGGGGTTCGAGGGCACGTCGGTGGAGGAGATCGCGGCGAAGGCCGGGGTCTCCAAGCCGGTGGTGTACGAGCACTTCGGCGGCAAGGAGGGCCTGTACGCGGTGGTCGTGGACCGGGAGATGCGGCGGCTGCTGGACATGGTGACCGGCTCCCTGACCGCGGGGCACCCGCGTGAGCTGTGCGAGCAGGCGGCCTTCGCGCTCCTGGACTACATCGAGGAGTACACGGACGGTTTCCGCATCCTGGTCCGCGACTCCCCCATCCCGCAGTCGACGGGTACCTTCGCCTCCCTCATCTCGGACATCGCCACCCAGGTGGAGGACATCCTGGGCCGCGAGTTCAAGAGCCGCGGTTTCGACGCGAAGCTGGCCCCGCTGTACGCGCAGGCGCTGGTCGGGATGGTGGCGCTGACCGGGCAGTGGTGGCTGGACGTGCGCCGCCCGAAGAAGGCCGAGGTGGCGGCACATCTGGTGAACCTGGCGTGGCACGGTCTGGACGGTCTGGAGCCGAAGCCGCGCCTGATAGGGCACCGCAAGAGCTGAGGGCCGGGGCATGCAACCGCTGCGCGGAATCACCGTCGTCTCGCTGGAGCAGGCGATCGCCGCTCCCTACGCGAGCCGTCAGCTCGCCGACCTCGGCGCACGCGTGATCAAGGTGGAGCGTCCGGGGACGGGGGATTTCGCGCGGGCGTACGACACGCGGGTGCGGGGTCTGAGTTCGCACTTCGTGTGGGTCAACCGCAACAAGGAGTCCGTCACCCTGGACTTCAAGGACCCGCGGGGTCTTCGGCTGCTGCGCCGGCTGATCGCGGACGCCGACGTCTTCCTGCAGAACCTGGCGCCGGGCGCCGCGGCCCGGGCCGGTCTGGGCGCCGAGGAGCTGCTGGCCGCGCATCCGGGGCTGATCGTGTGCGACGTCTCCGGCTACGGCGCGTCGGGTCCCTACGCGGACCGCAAGGCGTACGACCTGCTGGTGCAGTCGGAGGCGGGGCTGCTGTCGGTCACGGGGACGCCGCGGGAGATGGCGAAGGCGGGCATCCCGGTGTCGGACATCGCCGCCGGGATGTACGCGTACAGCTCGATCCTCGGTGCGCTGCTGGAGCGCGGGCGCACGGGGCGGGGCACGCATCTGGACGTGTCGATGCTGGAGGCCACCGTGGAGTGGCTGGGCTTCCCGCTGTACTACTCCCTCGACGGTGCCCAGCCGCCGCCGCGGGCGGGTGCGGCGCACGCGACGATCTTTCCCTACGGTCCGTTCACGGCCCGGGACGGGAAGGTCGTGATGACGGCGGTGCAGAACGAGCGGGAGTGGCGTGGCTTCTGCGCGGGCTTCCTGGGCCGCCCGGAGCTGGCGGAGCACCCGCACTACGCCACCAACGCGGACCGGGACGCGCACCGGGAGGAGCTGGGCGAGCTGATCGCGGCCCGGTTCGCGGAGCTGACCGGCGCCGAGGCGGTCGAGCTGCTCGACGCGGTGCCGGTGGCCAATGCCCGGGTGAACACGCTGGCCGAGGTGTGGGACCACCCTCAGCTGGCCGCGCGGGGCCGCCTGCGCGAGGTGGACACACCGGCCGGCCCGGTCCCGGCGCTGGTGCCGCCCGGTCCGACCGGTGAGGCGCCCCGCATGGAGGCGGTCCCGGCGCTGGGCGAGCACACCCGCGCCGTGCTCGGCGGTCTCGGTCTGTCGGAGGAGGCCGTCGACGCGCTCGCCGCCGAGGGCGTGGTGTGAGGGCGCGGACCCCGGGGCGGCTGCGGGCGGCCGGGCGTCAGGGCGGCTCGGGTGCGTCCGGCTGCAGGAACTCCAGGCGGTTGCCGACCGGGTCGGCGCAGTGGAAGCGCCGGTGGCCGGGCAGGCCGTGGTCCCAGGTGACGGGCGTGCCGTGGGCGTGCAGGCGGGCGGCCCAGGCGTCGATCGCGGTGACCCGCAGGGCGGGGTGGGCCTTGCGGGCGGGCCGGAACCCGGTGGTCTCGACGCCCAGGTGGAGCTGGGCGGTGCCGGCCCGGAACCAGCAGCCGCCGCGGGTGGCGAGCGCGGGCGGTTCGGGCATCTCGGTCATGCCGAGGACGCCGCCGTAGAAGGCCCGCAGGGTGGCCTCGGAGCCGGGCGGCGCGGCGAGCTGGACGTGGTCGAGGCCGAGGATCACCGGCTCTCCCCTTCCCTGCCCTGCGGCCCTTCCGGTGCGTCGCGTCCCTTGCGTGCGACGGCGAAGACGCGGCGGAAGGGGAACGGGGTGCCGTGTGCCCCGGCGGGGTAGGCGGCGCGCAGCGCGGCCCGGTACTCCTCGACGAAGGCGTCGCGGGCGGCCGGGTCGTCGTCGAGGGCGTCCAGTACGGGCCGCAGTCCCGTCCCCTTCACCCAGTCGAGGACGGCGTCCTCGCCGGGCAGCAGGTGGACGTACGTGGTCTCCCACACGTCGGCTGTGCAGCCGGTGGCGGTGAGCCGGGCGAGGTAGTCCTCGGGGGTGTGGACGGCGTCCTCGTGGCGCAGGACGCCGTCGAGCCGGTCCCGCCAGCGCGGGGAGCGGGCGAGTTCCCGCATCAGGCGGTGGCTGGGGGCGTCGAAGTTGCCGGGCACCTGGAGGGCGAGGGTGCCGCCGGGGGCGAGGCGGTCGATCCAGTCGGGGAAGCGGTCGGCGTGGCCGGGGACCCACTGGAGGGTGGCGTTGCTGACGACGAGGTCGTACGGCTCGTCGGGTGTCCAGGTGCGGGCGTCGGCGGGGGCGAAGTCGAGGTGGCCGCCGCCGGGGGTGGGCCCGGCGTACCGGCGGGCCCGGTCGAGCATCGGGGCCGAGTTGTCGTAGCCGGTGATGCGGGCGGTGGGCCAGCGGTCGGCGAGCAGGACGGTGACGTTGCCGGGGCCGCAGCCGAGGTCGGCGATGCGGGGCCGGTCGGCGGGGAGGTCCCCGACGCGGGCGAGGAGGTCGGTGAAGGGGCGGGCGCGGGGGCCGGCGTGGCGCAGGTACTGGGCGGGGTCCCAGGTGGGGGCGGTGGCGGACATGGAGCCTCCAGGGGTGTCCGTGCGGGACGGATACCCAGCGTCGCCCCCGATCTGTCTCGATGTCAAGATTGTTGTTGTCGAGACAATCGACATCAAGAGACTTCACATCGACACAACCACTACACTGATCGTCATGGAGGACGAGGTCGATCGGCTGGTCGCAGCGTGGCGCCGAGAGCGCCCGGACCTCGACGTGGAACCGCTCGAGGTGCTCAGCCGCGTCAGCAGGCTCGCCCGGCACCTGGACCGCGCCCGTCGGCTGGCCTTCTCCGAGCACCAGCTGGAGCCGTGGGAGTTCGACGTGCTGACGGCGCTGCGCCGCGCGGGCACCCCGTACCAGCTCTCGCCGGGGCAGTTGCTCACCCAGACCCTGGTCACGTCGGGCACGATGACCAACCGCATCGACCGGCTGGCGAAGAAGGGCCTGGTGGAGCGCCTGCCCGATCCCAGTGACCGGCGCGGCGTCCTGGTCCGGCTCACCGACGAGGGCCGGGACCGCGCCGACCAGTCCCTGGCGGGCCTGCTGGCCCAGGAGCGGGCGATCCTGGGCGAGCTCTCCCGCGCCCAGCGCAGTGAACTGGCGGCCCTGCTACGCCAGCTGACCGCCCCGTTCGACAACATCCCCGGCTGAGGGCCCGGCCAGGTCGGCGGGCCCGACCCCGGCCCTGCGGGCCAGCGCCACGGCGGCCAGGGTGGAGTGGACGCCCAGCTTGCCCAGCACGTTCTGCATGTGGGTGCGGACCGTGTGCGGGGACAGGTACAGCCGCTCCGCGACCGCCTTGCGGCCCAGGCCGGCGACCATGCAGCGCAGCACCTCGCGCTCGCGCGGGGTCAGCGACTCCACCAGCACCTCGCTCTCGGTGCGGTGCTTGCGGGCGGCGGTCAGCTCGCGCAGCACGCCGGTGAGCAGCGCGGGCGGCAGGTGCGTCTCGTCGCGCAGGACGCCCCGGATGACGTTGAGCAGCCGGGACAGGGAGCAGTCCTTGGCCACCCAGCCCGAGGCTCCGGTCCCCAGGGCCAGGGCCGCACGCCGAGGGTCGTCCTTCTCGGCGAGGACGACGATCCGCACGCCGGGCTGGCCCGACCGCACGCCGGCGACCAGCGAGATGCCGTCCACCAGGCCGTCCTCGTCGCCCTCCCGCACGGGCACGGCGGGCCGGGCGCCGGGCACGTGGCCGCCCAGGTCGGCGTCGACGAGGAGCACGTCGAAGCGCCGCCCCTCGGACGCGGCCCGCTCCAGGCAGCGCAGCGCGGCGGGACCGCTGCCGGCCGCGGAGACGTCGACGTCGGGCTCGGCGGCCAGGGCGGCGGCGAGCGACTCGGCGAAGATGCGGTGGTCGTCGACGACCAGGACTCGGATCCGACCCACGAAACCCCCTCCCCCGAGCTCCGCGCGGAGCAGGGGATACCCATCGTCTGTCCGTCCTCGGACGGCGTCACCGGCACGGGTACGACGCCCGAGGCCCGTACCCGGACCCCGTATCCGGCTGTGCTGTGTGCTCGCCGCTCCGGGACGGCCGGCGCTGCCGCCCGGCGCCGCCGAGCGGTGACCGCCCGCCCCGGGCGCCGTACCCGGCCGTCTCGCCCCCTGAACGACACCGGCCCCCACCGGTGTTGCTCATCAGAGTACGGGCGGGCGCCGGGAGCGGAAGGCTATTCGCAGAACTGACTCGGCGGCACGTTTATGGTGAGCCGCATGTTTCGTCTTGTGACAGAAGTCGACAGGGAGCGGCGCGATCTGCTGCGCATCCGCCTGCGGGAGACGAACACAGCGGCCTCCTCCGTCCTGCGTTCCCTGCGCGGGACCCCTCACGAACGCGAATTCCCGCTGCACGTCTGGATGCTGGACGAGGCGGGCGCTCTGGCGGGCGGCCTGGTCGGCCACACCTGGGCGACCTGGCTCCACGTGACGTACCTGTGGGTGGACGGCGGCCACCGCGGCTCGGGGCTCGGCTCCGCCCTCCTCGGCGAGGCCGAGCGCACCGCCCGCACCGAACGCGGGTGCGCCGCCGCCCGCGTGGAGACCTGGGACTTCCAGGCTCCGGGCTTCTACACCCGGCACGGCTACGAGGTGGCGTGCGTGATCCCCGGCTATCCGCCGGGGGTGACGGAGTACACGCTGGTGAAGCGGTGGGGCTGAGGGGACCGGTCCGGGGACGCCGGGACGTCGGTGGGCGCGTGCGGCGGTGGGCGAGACCGGGCGGTCGGTGACGCGGTGGCCCCGGCCCCGCGCGGTGTGCGGAACAGGCCCGGGGCTCCGCGCGGGCCGCAGGTCCGTCAGCCCAGACGCCGGGCCCCCTCCGAGGGCACCGCTTCGAACACCCGCGGGGCCGTGAAGCCGGCCGCCGCGAAGGCGTCCTCGACCGCCCCGGTGACGGCGTCCACGTCGGCGGCCTCCACCAGGACGATCGCCGAGCCGCCGAAGCCGCCGCCGGTCATGCGGGCGCCGAGCGCGCCGGCGGCGAGGGCCGTGTCGACGACCAGGTCCAGCTCGGGACAGGAGATGCGGAAGTCGTCCCGCAGCGAGGCGTGGCCCTCGACGAGGACGGGGCCGATGGCCCGGGTCTCGCCGGACTCCAGGAGCGACACCACCCGCTCGACGCGCTCGTTCTCCGTGACGATGTGCCGGACCAGGCGGCTGACCTCCTCGTCGTCGGCCAGCCGTTCCAGTGCCGCGTCGAGTTCGGCGTACGGCACGTCGCGCAGCGCGTCGACGCCCAGCAGCGCGGCGCCCTTCTCGCAGCCGGCGCGGCGCTTGCCGTACTCGCCCTCGCTGTGGGAGTGCTTGACGCGGGTGTCGACGACCAGCAGGCGCATGCCCTCGGACGCGAGGTCGAAGGGGATCTGGCGCTGGGAGAGGTCGCGGGTGTCGAGGAAGAGGGCGTGGCCGGCCTCGCAGCAGGCGGCGGCCGTCTGGTCCATGATGCCGACGGGGGCGCCGACGTAGACGTTCTCCGCGCGCTGGCACAGGCGGGCCAGCTGCCAGCCGCGCAGGCCGAAGGCGTAGAGGTCGTTCAACGCCAGTGCCACCACGACCTCCAGGGCCGCGGAGGAGGAGAGCCCCGCGCCCGACGGGACGGTCGAGGCCAGGTGGATGTCGGCACCGGTCAGCTCGTGGCCGGCCTCGCGCAGCGCCCAGACGACGCCCGAGGGGTACGCGGTCCAGGTCTTGTCCGAGCCGGGGGCCAGGTCGGCGACGCGCAGCTCGACGGGGCCGGCCGCGATGTCGGCGGAGTGCAGGCGCAGGACGCCGTCGTCGCGCCGGGAGACGGCCGCGACGGCCTGGTGGGGCAGGGCGAAGGGCATGACGAAGCCGTCGTTGTAGTCGGTGTGCTCACCGATGAGGTTCACCCGGCCCGGCGCCGCCCACACGCCCTCCGGATCCGCCCCGTACAGCTCCCGGAACCGCTCGCCGACGGTTACCGCGACAGCCTCGCCCATGCCCTGTCCCCTCGCCCTTCCGGAAAGTCCGTGGATTCCGTGCGTCCTAGCCCGCGCGTCGCTGCGCGAACTCCCACGCGTCCGACACGATGCCCGCGAGGTCCGCGCGGGACGGCCTCCAGCCCAGTTTCTCCCGGGCCGTGTCGGCCGACGCCACCAGGACCGCCGGGTCGCCGCCCCGGCGGGGCGCCACGACCTCCGGGATCGGGTGGCCGGTGACCCGTCGCACGGTCTCGACGACCTCGCGGACGGAGAACCCGTTCCCGTTGCCCAGGTTGCAGATGAGGTGTTCGCCGGGGGTGGCGGCCGTGACGGCCAGCAGGTGGGCCTCGGCCAGGTCGGCGACGTGGATGTAGTCGCGGACGCAGGTGCCGTCCGGCGTCGGGTAGTCGTCGCCGAAGACGGAGATCGCGTCGCGGCGGCCCTGCGCGACCTGGAGGACCAGCGGGATGAGGTGCGACTCGGGGTCGTGCCGCTCGCCGTACTCCCCGTACGCGCCCGCGACGTTGAAGTAGCGCAGCGAGACCGCGCCCAGCCCGTGGGCCGCCGCCTCACCGGTGATCATGTGGTCGACGGCGAGCTTCGAGGCGCCGTAGGGGTTCGTGGGCCTCGTCGGCGCGGACTCGACGATCGGGACCTGGTCCGGCTCGCCGTAGGTGGCGGCCGTGGAGGAGAAGACGAGCCGCCGCACGCCCGCGCCCCGCATGGCCTCCAGCAGGGCCATGGTGCCGCCGACGTTGTTGTCCCAGTACTTCTCGGGCTTGACGACGGACTCGCCCACCTGGGAGAAGGCGGCGAAGTGCAGGACGCCGTCGAAGGAGGCGTCCAGCCACTTGGCGGCGTCGCGGATGTCGCCCTCGACGAACGAGGCGCCCGCCGGGACACCCTCACGGAAGCCGGTCGACAGATTGTCGAGCACGACGACCTCGTGCCCGGCTTCCACCAGGTGCTGGGCGACGACGCTGCCGACGTATCCCGCGCCACCTGTCACCAGGTACTTCCCGCTCATGAACTCGCTACCTCTCGCAGTCGCTCGGCCGCGCGCTCCGGGGGCACGTCGTTGATGAACACGTTCATGCCGGACTCGGAGCCCGCGAGGAACTTCAGCTTGCCCGATGTACGGCGGATGGTGAAAAGCTCCAGGTGCAGCGCGAAGTCGTCCCGCGTCACACCGTCGAACTCCTCCAACTGCCCGAACGGCGCCTGGTGCCAGGCGGCGATGTAGGGCGTCGGGGGCTCCCCCGCACCGAAGATCCGGTCGAAGCGCCTCAACAGTTCCAGATAGACCTTGGGGAATTCTGTGCGGGCGGCCTCGTCGAGGCCGAGCAGGTCGGGCACCCGCCGCTTCGGGTAGAGGTGCACCTCGTACGGCCAGTGCGCGGCGTAGGGCACGAAGGCGACCCAGTGTTCGCCCTCCAGGACGACCCGGTCGCCGGCCAGCTCCTCGGCCACGACGGAGTCGAACAGGTTCTCCCCGCCCGTCGCGTCCTTGTGGGCGGCGAGCGATCGGAGCATCAGGGCGGTGCGGGGGGTGGTGAACGGGTAGGCGTAGATCTGCCCGTGCGGGTGACCCAGCGTCACACCGATCTCGGCGCCCCGGTTCTCGAAGCAGAACACCTGGTCGACGGAGGGCAGATGGGACAGCTCCGAGGTGCGGTCCGTCCAGGCGTCGAGCACGAGCCGGGCCTGCTCCTCGCTCAGGTCGGCGAAGGAGGCGTCGTGGTCGGAGGTGAAGCAGACGACCTCGCAGCGCCCGGAGTCGCCGGCCAGCGAGGGGAAGCGGTTCTCGAAGACCACCACGTCGTACGACGAGTCCGGGATCTCGCTCAGCCGCTCCCCGTCCGAGGGGCACAGCGGGCACTGGTCGGCCGGCGGGTGGTAGGTGCGGCCCTGGCGGTGCGAGGCGACGGCGACCGAGTCGCCGAGCAGCGGGTCGCGGCGGACCTCGGAGGTGGTGACGGTCCGCTCCAGCGGACGGCGGTCCACGGCGTCCCGCACGGTGTCGTCGCGCAGGTCGTAGTAGACCAGCTCGCGACCGTCGGCCAGCCGGGTCGAGGTCTTCTTCACTGCCGCACTCCTCTGCACCCCAACGGTCACCAAGGAAACCAATCACCGAACACAATCAAACATAACACGCCACAACTCACCACCGATGTCGTGGCGGCCCCCCTTCATCACAATCAAACAAAGTTCATCACCCGAAGTGTTCATTTACTGAACGCGGAGGCGTAGGTTCCGCTGCGGATCAGTTCGCGAACGAAGCGAGTGCTTAATGCAAACCCCCACAAGCTCCACTTACCTAGCCGCGGAGCTTCGACTCCCCACCAACTGGCTCGACTACACGATCCTCGGGATCTACTTCCTGGTCGTCCTGGGCATCGGCTTCGCCGCCCGCCGTTCCGTCAAGACCAGCCTGGACTTCTTCCTGTCCGGCCGCTCGCTGCCCGCCTGGGTCACCGGCCTCGCCTTCGTCGCCGCCAACCTGGGCGCCACCGAGATCCTCGGCATGGCCGCCAACAGCGCCCAGTACGGGGTCTACACGACCCACTGGTACTGGATCGGCGCCATCCCGGCGATGGTCTTCCTCGGCCTGGTGATGATGCCGTTCTACTACGGCTCGAAGGTCCGCTCGGTCCCGGAGTTCCTCCTGCTCCGCTTCGACAAGGCCGCCCACCTCCTCAGTTCGGCCCTTTTCGCCATCGCCGCCATCCTGATCGCCGGCGTGAACCTGTACGCCCTCGCGATCGTCGTCGAGGCGCTGCTGGGCTGGCCGGAGTGGGTGGCCATCGTGGTGGCGGGCTTCTTCGTCCTGGCGTACATCACCCTGGGCGGCCTCTCCTCGGCCATCTACAACGAGGTGCTCCAGTTCTTCGTGATCCTGGCCGGCCTCATCCCGATCACCATCCTGGGCCTGAAGAAGGTCGGCGGCTGGGACGGCCTGTCCGACTCCCTCTCCAAGTCCCACGGCTCCGACTTCATGACGGCGTGGGGCGGCACGGGCATCGGCAGCGAGAACCCGCTGGGCGCCAACTGGCTGACCATCGTCCTCGGCCTCGGCTTCGTCCTCTCCTTCGGCTACTGGACGACGAACTTCGCCGAGGTGCAGCGCGCCCTGTCGGCGAAGAACCTCTCCGCGGCCCAGCGCACCCCGCTGATCGCCGCCTTCCCGAAGATCTTCATCGTCTTCGTCGTGATGATCCCGGGCCTGGTCGCCGCGGTCCTGGTCCCCAAGATCGGCACCCCCGGCTCGGACCTCCAGTACAACGACGCGATCCCGTACCTGATGCAGCAGCTGCTGCCCAACGGTGTCCTCGGCATCGCGGTGACCGGTCTGCTGGCCGCCTTCATGGCCGGCATGGCGGCCAACATCTCCTCCTTCAACACCGTCTTCACCACCGACATCTGGCAGAAGTACGTGGTGAAGGACCGCGAGGACGGCTACTACGTCCGCTTCGGCCGCCTGATCACGGTGATCGGCGTCCTGGCCTCCATCGGCACGGCGTTCCTGGCCTCGTCCTTCTCGAACATCATGAGCTACCTCCAGACGCTCTTCTCCTTCTTCAACGTGCCGATGTTCGTGGTCTTCATCATCGGCATGTTCTGGAAGCGCGCGTCGATGAAGTCCGGCTTCTGGGGCCTGATCGCGGGCACCACGGCCGCGATGGTGAACTACTTCGTCATCTACAAGCAGGGCATCATCGACATCCCCTCCGACCAGGGCGCCAACTTCGTCTCCGCGATCGCGGGCTTCGTCGCCGGTGCGGTGGTCATGGTCGCCGTGTCCCTGTTCACCAAGCCGAAGCCGGTCACCGAGCTGCAGGGCCTGGTCTACGGCACCACCTCGCCCGGCATGTCCGAGCCGCCCGCCAAGGGCGACGACGCGTGGTACCGCCGGCCGGCGCTGCTGGGCTGGGGCGCGGTCGTCCTGGCCGCCGCCTGCTACATCCCGTTCTCGTTCTGATCGCGGGAGGATTGAGAGAGCATGTCCGATTCCTACTCCGACAAGAACGTCCAGGACGAGGTCTCCGAG
The DNA here is from genome assembly GCF_004364245.1 of Streptomyces sp. BK208. Taxonomy (GTDB): domain Bacteria; phylum Actinomycetota; class Actinomycetes; order Streptomycetales; family Streptomycetaceae; genus Streptomyces. The sequence goes on from NZ_SOAV01000018.1 coordinate 141,091, forward strand.
CTGGAGACCAAGTCCGCTACCGCCGCGCGGCTGTTCGACATCCGGCGGATCATCGGCGGGCTGTTCGTGGTCTACGGCGTCATCGTGACGATCGCGGGCATCGTGGCGTCCGACGACGACATCGACAAGGCGCAGGGGGTGAACATCAATCTGTGGACCGGGGTGGGGATGCTGGTCCTCGGGGTGTTCTTCCTGGCCTGGCTGAAACTGCGGCCGGTGGCGCCGCCGACGCCGCCGCTGGAGGGGGCCGACGAGAAGTGACGCCGCGGTACTGACGCGGGGCGCCGCGTCCGGCGTCGACCGGTGGGCCGGGGTGGGTGCGGGGCCGCCGGGCGACGGGTCCGGTGTCGACCGGTGGGCCGGGGTGGATGCGGGGCCGCCGGGCGACGCGTCCGGTGTCGACCCGTGGCCGGGGTGGGAGCGGGGCGAGGAGACGCGTGGCCCGGCGCTGCCGGGTGCCGCTGCGCCCACCCGTGCCGCCCCAGCGGCACGACTGCCCGCAGCGGGGGCGGGGAGCCGCGTACGGCGGGACAAGGCCGCCGGGGGACGGCGGCCCGCACCCGCGTACGGCGGGGAGGGGACGGGGCGGGGGGTGTCTGCCCGCAGCGGTTGGCGCGTCAACGCCCCGAGCCCTCTTCAAGTAACCGATTCCGCGCCGTTCCGAGGACGGACACCCCCCGCCCCGGCCCCGCACCACCCACCGAACCCAAGGCGCTACAC
>NZ_SOAV01000019.1 GCF_004364245.1 Streptomyces sp. BK208
GTCGGGGTGATCCGCACCGCGTACGGGTTGGGGCCCGCCGTCGCGTCCGGCGTGCGCGGCGGGGCGAAGGTCAGCTCCACGGTGCCGGTCGTCCCCGGATACAGCCGCAGGGTCTGCGGCTCCACCGTCGTCCAGGGCGCGATGTCCCCGACCGGCTCGAACCGGTACTCGTCCACCACGTCACCGGTATTGCGCACCCTCAGGCGCACCCGGGTACTGCTGCCGGGGTCCACGGTCGCGGACGCGGGCTCCAGGGAAGTCCACAGGCTCATCGGATCCGTACCGTTCTACTCCGTGTCGTCCTCGTGGTCCGCGGCCGCTCTCTGGACGGCGACGGACGGGGCGACCTCGTGCCCGGCCTTGAAGGCCGCCGAGTCGTTCACCGCCGCGACCTCGGAGCCCTGCCCGGGGTCCGTGACGGCGGGGCCGCCGGCACCGCTCCGGCTGCCCGTCTCCGTGATGCCCCTGCTGTTCTTGTCGAGGTGGCTGGCCTCGTGGGCGAGGATCCCCTCGTTGCCGATGGCGGACGGACCGAGGTACACGTCCATGCCGATCGTCATGGCCTCGGCGCCCATGGCCGCCGTCGCGCGCTGGGCGACGGGGTCGGCGTGCACGCGCGCGTGGGCGAGGTTGGGGTTCTGGTAGAACGTCGTCGCCTTGGCGAGGAAGGACCCGGGGAGCGGCGAGCTGGGCGTGTTCTGCGCGGCGGCCAGCAACTGGCTCTGCCCCTCCGGGCTCCGGTCGTCGATCCCGTCGTGCCCGCACCCGGCGCCGTGCTGGTGCGTGTCCCGGCCGATGACGCGCTGGACGGCGTTGTTGCCCGCGGAACCCTGGAGGGCCAGGACCGTCGCGGGGCTCATCGGTCCGCCGCTCACCGCGGTGGTGGGCGCGGTCACGGCCCGGTGCGGAGCCCGAGCACCCCGCACGGCCTTCTGCTCGGTGGCTTCCTCGTGCGCGCGCACCCTGCTCCCTTCGACGCCGGACGTCCGGCCACCAGCCTTACCGGAGCGTCCCCGCCGCCGACAGGTCCGTGAGGGCAACGCCGGGGGCAGCACGGCGGCGTCGCCCCCGACCCGGCGGGGAGCGCTCAGACCGAGGCGAGCTGTTTGGCGATCGCCTCTTCCCATTCCGTCTGCTTCTCGGGGTCGTTGAGCGACGCCAGCCACTCGTCCTCGGACTGGTTGTGCTTGTCCGGACCGCACTTGAGGGACTTGAGGAAGGCGCGCGTCTCCTCCCGCACGTCATCGGGCACGTTCCTGCTCGCCGGGACGGCCGGGCCGGCCGCGAGCGCGTAGATCTCCTGGGCCCTGAGCTGCCGCTTCCCCTGCTTGATGGAGTGCGTCACCATGAACGCCTCCTTCCACGCGTCGCGCTTCCTGCCGCCCTGCCCGTCCTTGGACATCACGGGCGCCTCGGGATCCGGCGTCCCTTCCTGCGGCAGGGTGGTACGGGCGTACCTCTCGGGTTCCCGTACCGAGGTGTAGCGCTTCCTGCCCTTCTTCACGGCCTTCTTGACGGCGAGTCCGCCCAGGGCCGCCGCCGTCGCGCCGCCCGCCACAGCCGGCGCGATCCCTCCGGAGACCGCCCCGGCGGCGGCCGCGATCGCCAGGCTGCCGGCGGCGGTGCGCGCGACGTTGCCGCCCAGGTTGGTGGCGCGGTGCCGGAGTTTCCTCTTCTTCTTGTCCACCGCGTAGTCCCGTGCGGCGGCCAGGTGCCCCATCAGTTCCTGCCTGAGTCCCTCGATGCGGGCACGTTCGTCCCCGACCGCCCGCAGGGCCTCCGCGTCGGCGCCGGCCGGAGCGGCTGCCAGGGTGACCGATCCCTGCGCCAGCCGGTCGCTGGCCGTCCCCAGCTCGTTCAGTACGTCCTGGAGCTTGCGGTCGCGCTTCGCGACCACCCCCTTGAAGTGCTCCTTCAGCTCCTTGCGCCGGGCATGGGTGTCCTTGAGGACCTTCACGTCGCGGGCGGCGATCAGGGTGGAGAACGTCATGGTGAGGGCGCCGCCGGCGTCCCCGAGCGCCGCCACTCCCGCCATGTCCTTGGCGGTCCTGATGCTGTTGTCGGTGATCTTCACGGCGTCGTTGACGGTCATGAGGGAGTTCGTCGTCAGACCCAGGGGCTTGCCCACCCAGTTCTTGCGGTGCGCGTGGGAGGCGGGTCCCGATTCATGGCGTTTGCCGGCCGCGTCCTTGAGCGCCGCCACGTCGTTCACGGCGCCGGTGGCGTCGCTGATGAGGTTGACCGGGTTCTCGGCGTTCTGCTGCAGCACGGTGCCGTGCAGCCGCCCGGTGTCCCCGGTCTTCGACGCCTCCGCCCGCAGCACTCCGCCGGGCGGCGCGCTGCCGCGGAGGATCGCCGTGTCGGGGCCGTCGACCCACGGCTTGACCTTGGCCGCGACCTTCTTGGCCGCGTGCCCGACCCCGTTGGCCGCACGCTCGGCGCCCTTCACGACGCGATCGGCGCCCTTGCGCAGGGCCGTGCCCGCTCCGGAGGCGTCGGCCGGCCCGGCCTCGTCGGTCGGCCCGGCGGCCTGTGCCGTGCTCTTCCCTCCGGCCTCGGCCGCGCTCTTCTTCGCTGCCTCCTGCGTGCTCTTCTTCGCGGCCTCGGCCGCCTTCTCGTCCGCGGCCTTCTGCTCCGCCTCCCTGGCCGCCTTCGCCGCGGTCAGCGCCGCGGTCGCCCCGGTCTGCTCCGTCCCCCGGGCCGCCTGCGTCCGGGCCGCGCCCGCCGCGCTCCGCTGTGCGCCGGCCGCGATGCCCGCCTGCTCCAGCTCCAGCGCGCGGGCCGACTCGGCCTGCTGCCGCAGCTCCGTCGCGGTCCGCGCGTACGTCTCCGCGTCGCCCCGGGCCTTCTCGGCCTTCTTCAGCGCCTCGGCCGCGGTCTTCCGGTGTTCCGCCGCCTCGTGTTCGGCCTCGCCGCGCTCCTTCGCCGCGGCGTCGGCCTCCTTGTCCCGCAGCGCTGCCAGGTCCCTGGCCTTCTCCGCCTGCTCCTGCGCCGTCCTGCGGGTCTCGGCCCAGTCCTCCGCCTCGCGCTCGGCCTCCGACCGCGACGCGTCGGCGCCCGTGGCCTCCTCGCCCCGCTCACGGGCCTCCCGTTCGGCGTCCCCCGCCTGCCGCAGTGCGCGGGCCGCCTGCTCGGCCCACTTCGCCACGCTCTTCGCGACCTCGCCCTCGGCCTCCGCCTCGGCCTCGGCCCTGGCGGCCTGCTGCAGTGCCTGGTCCTCGGCCCCCGCCTTCGCCTTCGCCGCGGCCTCGGCGGCCTTCTGCTCGCGGCCGGCCTCCTCGGCCTGCCTCGTCAGCTCGGCCACCCTGGCTTCGGCGGCCTTCTGCTTCTTCCTGGCCTCCTCGGCCTTCTCGGTGAACTCGGCCACCCTGGCCGCGGCGAGCCCGCGCTCCCGCTCCGCCGCCTCGGCCTGCCGGGTGAACTCCTGCTCCCGGGCGCGGGCCTCGTCGGCCGCCGAGCGTTTCTCCACCTCGGTCTCCTGGTGCGTCCGGGCCCTGCCCTCGGCCGCCCGCCGGTCCCCCGACGCCCTGCCGGCCGCCTCGGTGTGGTGGTGCGCCGCCTCCAGCGACGTCGTCCGCCCGCGTTCCGCGCTCTCGGCCTCCTCCGTGAGCCGCTCCGCCTCGCCCCGGGCCGCCGCCGCCTTCCTGCGCGACTCGACCACCTCACCGGACGACTTCCACACCTCGGCCTCGGCCCCGGCGCGTGCCAGTGACGCGGCCGCGACGTTCGCCTTCTGCGCCGCCACCTCGTCCACGGCCGCCCGCCGCTCGGTCGTCGCGGCCTCTTCCCGGCCCGTCCCGCCGCCCGTGCCCGCGGTCTCCGTCACCGGGATGATCCGCAGGTCGTCCGCCGACGACGAGGTGGTCGCGGGGAGCTGCGCCGTACCGGAGGCGCGCTGGACGGCCGTACCCGCTCCGCCCCGGATCGCCGAAGCGACGGCCCGGTTCCCCGCCTGGGTCTGCCACGCGCCCAGCGGCCCCTGCGGTGACCGGGAGCGGAGCCGCGCCGCCGGGACGGCATCCGTGCGGCGGGTCTGCGATGCGTGCAAGCGGTCCGACACGGACAACCCCTCCTGACGCGCCGTCACCGTCCCCCGCCCGCGTGGGGCGGCGCCCCGGTGCGGCGGGACGGCGCACCCCGGAACGGGGCGTGATCGCAAGATGACATTCTGGCGAACTGACACTCGACACACGATGTGAAGCAGAAACGCCAGGCGTCCACCAGGGGTCCACCGGGGAAAGGCGCCGGAAGGGCCGGGAGTCTGCCCCTACGGGCACGACCGGGGGCAGGGAAGATGCCCCCGCCCCGGCACCCGGGGACGTTTCGCCGACGGCAACGCGCGCGTGAGGCTGAGGGGCGTCTTGTCTCGTACCCCGAGGAGAGCAGAGCATGCCGTCCTACCTGTCACCCGGCGTCTACGTCGAGGAGGTGGCCAGCGGCTCGCGCCCGATCGAGGGAGTGGGCACGTCGGTGGCGGCCTTCGTCGGTCTCGCTCCGACCGGGCCGCTGAACGAGCCCACGCTCGTGACCAACTGGACGCAGTACGTCGCGGCCTTCGGTGACTTCACCGGCGGGTACTACCTCGCGCACTCCGTCTACGGGTTCTTCAACAACGGCGGCTCCGCCGCCTACGTCGTCCGGGTCGGCGGCTCGGCCGAGGACGCCGGCGACGACGCGAACGGCACCTCCGCCCCCGCCGCCGTCACCGGCGCGCCCGCCAAGGCCGCGCTGCCCGCCGCCGAGCCCCGGCAGCTCGGCACGTTCGCCGTGACGGCCACCGCCGCCGGCCAGAGCGGCCCGCTGACCGTCGAGGTCGCCGACCCCGAGGGCGAGGGCCCGGCCGAGCGCTTCAAGCTGATCGTCAAGGACGGCGACAAGCCGGTCGAGACCTTCGACGTGAGCGCCAAGAAGGGCAACCGCTCCTACGTCGTCACCCAGGTCAAGGAGCGCTCCAAGCTCATCACCGTGACCGAGGCCGCGCCGGCCGCGCAGCTGGTCCGGCCGGAGAACCAGACCGTGGCGCTGCCCGCGCCGCCGGCCGCCGCCCCCGCCGTCCCGGCCGGGCAGGCCGAGAGCGCGCAGGCCGGCCCGACCCAGTACATCGGCGACTCCTCGGACCGCACCGGCTTCGGCGGCCTGGAGGCGATCGACGAGATCTCCATGGTCGCGGTGCCCGACCTGATGGCCGCCTACCAGCGCGGCGCGATCGACCTGGAGGCCGTCAAGGCCGTCCAGCTCGGCCTCATAGCCCACTGCGAGCTGATGGGCGACCGCGTCGCCATCATCGACCCGCCGCCCAGCCAGAACGCCCGTCAGATCCGCGTCTGGCGCCAGGAGACCGCCGGTTACGACTCCAAGTACGCGGCCCTGTACTACCCCTGGATCAAGTCCTTCGACCCGGCCACCGGCCAGTCCCGCCTGGTCCCGCCGAGCGGCCACGTCGCCGGCATCTGGGCCCGCAACGACGCCGAGCGCGGCGTGCACAAGGCCCCCGCCAACGAGGTCGTCCGCGGCGCCGTGGACCTGGAGCTGCAGATCACCCGCGGCGAGCAGGACCTGCTCAACCCGATCGGCGTCAACTGCATCCGCTCCTTCCCCGGCCGCGGCATCCGCGTCTGGGGCGCGCGCACCCTCTCCTCCGACCCGGCGTGGCGCTACCTGAACATCCGCCGGTACTTCAACTACCTGGAGGAGTCGATCCTGATCGGCACCCAGTGGGTGGTGTTCGAGCCGAACGACCACAACCTCTGGGCCCGCATCCGCCGCAACATCTCCGCGTTCCTGGTCAACGAGTGGCGCAGCGGAGCCCTGTTCGGCCAGAGCCCCTCCGAGGCGTACTACGTCAAGTGCGACGAGGAGACCAACCCGCCGGAGTCGGTGGACCTCGGCCGCGTCGTGTGCGAGATCGGCATCGCACCGGTCAAGCCCGCCGAGTTCGTGATCTTCCGGCTGGCCCAGTTCTCCAGCGGCGGCGGGGAGCTGGAGGAGTAGCGGGCCCCGCGCCCGCCGCCTCCGCACGGCTCCCGCGCGCCGCCCGGAGCGGCCGCCCCGCACGCCAACGTCAAGCAGCGTCAGAAGGACAGCGAACACATGAGTCTCAACCCGGGTGACTCCCTCACTTCACACAATTTCGGTCTGCAGATCGACGGTGTGATGATCGAGTACCTCTCCGAGGTCAACGGCATCACCCTCGAGCAGGACGTCATCAAGTACCCGCAGAACAACGGCGCGACCGGCAAGCTCGAGATCGCCGTGATGCCGGGCTCCGCGAAGGACGGGTCCTGCACCGTCGTCCGCGGTATGACGCAGTCGTCCGCGTTCACCCAGTGGATCAACGACTCGCTGGAGGGCCGGATGTCCTCCGCCCGCAAGAACGCCTCGATCATCGTGATGGACTACGAGGACAACCCGGTCAAGCGGTACAACCTGCGCAACGCCTGGTGCAGCAAGCTGGACATGAGCCCGGTGAAGGCGGGCGAGGCCTCCGCGCTGACCGAGACCGTCACCATCGTGTTCGAAGAACTGGTCATCGAGTAATGCGGCGCACGGCTGCCAAGGCACCCGCGGCGGCACCCCAGACCGCGGCGGCGGGAGCGGACTTCCCCCGTTCGGCTCCCGCCGCCGCACCGGCGGACACGCCCGCCGGGCCTCCGGCGCCCCCCGTCGAGGCGGCGCCGCGGCGGGAGTTGCGGACCGAGTTCCCCTTCGAGCTGCCGCGCGGGTACGTCGACGACGCGGGCACCGTCCACCGGGACGGTGTGATGCGCCTGTCGACGGCCCGGGACGAGCTGATCCCGCTGCGCGACGTGCGGGTGCAGGAGAACCCGGCGTACCTGTCGGTGGTCCTGCTCGGCCGGGTCATCACCCGGCTGGGCACGCTGCCCTCGGTGCACGACGGCATCGTGGAGAACATGTTCGCCTCCGACCTGGCGTTCCTCCAGGACTTCTACCGCCAGATCAACGCGGAGGGGCACACCCGCGCGGCCGTCGCCTGCCCGCACTGCTCGGAGGCCTTCGAGGTGGAACTCGGCGGGAGCCGCCTGGGGGAATCGTGACGTACGCGACCGACCGGCTGCACGAGGAGATCGCGTACGTCGCCTACCACTTCCACTGGAGCCTGGAGGCGATCCTGGACCTGGAACACCAGGACCGCCGCCGGTACACGGACCAGATCGCGTCCCTCGTGACGCGTGGCACGTCGGAGGGCTGATCGGTGGGATTCCTGGACCGGCTGCGGAGCCGTCGGGACGGCGGCGAGGAGAACGGGGCCGCGCCGGCCGGCCGGCTCCCGGGCCCGGCCGCGGGGTCGGGTTCCGGCCCGGCCGCGGGCCCGGGGTCCCCGGAATCGGATCCGGGCGCGCTTTCCGGGCCGGGTGGGGCTCCGGCCGCCGCCTCGGGCCCGGGCGGCGTTCCGGACTCGGGTACGGGCGGGAGCCCGGTGCCCGTGGCCGTCGCCGCCTGGACGGGTCTGCCGCCGATCCAGCGGGCGACGGGCGCGGCACGTACGGGAGTGGCGGACGCCGGCTTCGGCGGCCGCCTTCCGACGTGGCAGAACCCGTCGTTCACGAGGGCGCCGTCCCCCGCCGTACTGAACCCGGCGGCCGGCGACAGCCTGCTGTCGGGCGCCTTCGACGCGCCGGACCGCCGGACGGCGTCCACACCGCTGTCCCCGCCGCGCGGCACCCCGCCGGTGCAGCGGATGCCGGTCGCGCCGCTGCGCGCGATACCTGCGGACTCCGCCGAGCCCGGCGCCCCCGGCCCTTCCACCGGTTCCATGGCACCCGCGCGGACCTCCGCCTCGGGTGCGCCGCCGCGTGCGCCCGGGACGCGCAGAGGCGCGTCGGCGCCCGCGCCGACCCCGCCGTCGGCGTCCACGCCCACGGTCCAGCGGGCGGCACGCTCCGCCGGAGCGGCGCCGTCGTCGTCGTCCGGCGCCCCGGCGAGCACGCCTTCCCGGTCCGCGCGCGGGGTCCGGGTGACGCCGGTACCGCCCGCCACGCCCCAGCCGCGGCAGGCCCTGACCAGGGCCCCGTCCGGGGCGTCGGCCGTGCAGCGCCGCTCCCTGCCCGCGAGCCGCCGGACCACCGACTCCCCGCCGGAGTCCTCCGGCACGGCACCGACGTCGACGGACGGCGACCGAGCGGGCCCTCCCGCCGCTCCGGTGCAGCGTGCCCCGCGTCAGGAGCACCGGCCCCCGGCGACCGCCGACGCGCCGGCCCCGTCCGTCCCGCCCGTCCAGCGCGCGGCCGCCGCCGGTACGACGGCGGCGCCGGGCGCGAACACCCCGGCACCGGGGGACGGTTCCGGCCCTCTGCCGGGCACCGGCGCGAGCAGTGACGTCCCGGCGCGGCGAGCCACGCCCCGGCCCGCCGACGCCGAGGCGCCCGCACAGGACGGCCGTACGGCACCGGGTGCGGCGTCGGACACGCCGTCCGCCTTGCCGGTGCAGCGGGCTCTGCGCGAGTCCGGCGGCGGCGCCGTCCCGGTGACCCCGCCCCCGGCACGCGAAGGCACTCCGTCGGTGCCCGGAACGCCGGTGCGGCGAGCCGCACGCGAGCCCGGCCCCGCCGCCGCGGCACCGGACCCGGCTCAGGACCGCGGCACGTCGCCGTCCGCAACGCCGGTCCAGCGGGCCGCGCGCCGGCCCGGCCCCACCGCCGCGCCCTCCGCCTCCGCTGCCGCTCAGGGCCGCGGCACGTCGCCGTCCGGTACGCCGGTGCAGCGGACCGCCCACGAGCCCGGCTCGGCCGCCGCGACACCGGACCCGGCTCAGGACCGCGGCACGTCGCCGTCCGCAACGCCGGTCCAGCGGGCCGCGCGCCGGCCCGGCCCCACCGCCGCGCCCTCCGCCCCCGCCTCCGCTGCCGCTGCCGCTGCCGCTGCCGCGCAGAACCGCCCCACGCCGCCCTCCGGAACGTCCGGGCAGCGAGCCGCGGACGAGCCCGGTACCGCACCCGCACCCGCATCCGCACCGGTGCGGAACCGTCCCGCCTCCTCGTCGTCCGGTACGCCGGTGCAGCGAAGCGCACACGAGTCCGGCAGCGGCACACCGGCCGCCTCCGACCCGGCCGCCCGGCGTGCCGCGACCCCGCCGTCCGGTCCCGCGTCGACGGCCCGGACCTCCTCCGCGCCTGCCGCGCAACCCGCCCCTTCGGGTGAACGCCGCCCGACCGCGCCGGACTCCGCGCCACCCGGGCCGCCGGTCCAGCGGGCGACGCGGCCCCGGGCGGGCCTCGGGCCCCCTGTCTCGCGCTCCGGCGCCGACGGCGACACGGCCTCCCGCAACCCCGCCCCCGGCTCGGCCCCGGCCCCGGCCCCGGCCCCGGCCCCGGCCCAGCGAGCCGTGCCCCGGTCCGGCGCCGCACCGGCCGACGCCGCGGGCGAACTCCCCGTGCAGCGCGCCGTCTCCGCCGCCGGGCCCGACTCCGGAACCACCCCGGGGTCCAGCACGCCTCCCCGCACCGCCCCGGCAGCCGCACCCGCACCCGCACCGGCCCTCGGGAACCCGTCCGCCCCGGCCACCGGAAGCGCGGCGTCCGACCTCCCGGTGCAGCGAGCGGCGCGCGGTCCCGCGGCACCGTCCCCGGCGCCCGCGTCCTCGTCGTCTCCGGCACCGGCACCGGCACCGGCACCGGCACCGACGCCTGCCGCCGGAGCCTCCCGGGCCGCGTCCCCGGTCCAGCGCACCGAACGCACCGAGCGCACCGGCGACGCACCTCCGGCCCGCTCGTCGGCGTCCCCCGCCGGAGCCCCGGCCGACGGCCCGGCGCCGAGCACTCCGACCGCGCCGGTGCAGCGGGCGGTCGCCCACGTCACCCCACCCCCGGTCTCGGGCGACGCGGTGCTCCCCGCCCGGCCCGCGAACCGCCCCTCGGCGCCCACCGGCCGGCCCGGTACTCCGACCGGCGCCCAGCCCTCGGTCCAGCGCCGGGCGGCGACCCCCTCGCGGCCGGAGCCGACGCAGACGCGGACGTCACCGGCCTCCGGCGGTACGCCCCCGCCGGTGTCCCACCGCACGTCCGCCGCGGTGCCTCCCGCCACTCCCACGCCCCCCGTCCAGCGCACCGTGGACCGGTCGGCCGGCGTTCCCGGCACGCCCGCCCCCGCCCCGGCGCGCGCACCGCACGGCGCCACGCACACGACGCCCTCGACGCCCTCGACGCCCGCCGTCCAGCGGTCGGCCGAAGGCCCGGCCACCCCGACCGGGACCGGGACACCCTCCGGCCCGGCGCCCTCCGGCCCGGCCCCCGCCGTACCGCCCTCCCGACCGCAGAGCGACCACGCGCGCACCGGCCAGGCGGGGGCGGACCAGTCGGCGACCGGCCGGACGGGCACCCCCCGCCCCGGGACCGGCGGCCCGTCCGCGCCCGCCCACCCGGTACAGCGCAGTACCGCCGCGCGCCGCCCGGGACTCGGTGCCCCCACCTCCTCCGGACCGGCCGCCCCCGTACGCCCGGCCGCCCCCTCCCCGACGGCACCGCCCGTGCAGCCCACGCGCCGCACCTCCGCGCTCGGCGCCCCCCTGCCCCCGGCCGACACCGCACCGCCGGTCCTGCCCCGCCCGGCGGCGGCCCCCGGCCCGGCGCCCACCGAGTCCCGTACGGCCCCGCCCGTCCAGCGGGCCACCGCGCCGGCCGTCCCGAACCCGCCGGTCCCCGTCCCGCCGGCCCCGCCCACGACGAGCCCCGCGGCGTCCTCCTCGGCCGTGCCGCCCTTCACGGCCACGCCGCCCTTCCTGGCCACGGCCCCTTCCCCGGCCGCCCCTTCCCCTCTCCCGGTGTCCGTCCCGACGCCCCGGACGGGCGCACCCGCCGGCGCGCCCGTGACGGCCTCCCTGCCGCCCTTCACGCCGCCGTTCCTTCCGACCCCGGGCGGCGGGCCCAAGCCGCCCCCCGTCCAGCGCGCCGCCGCGAAGGTGGTGCCCCTGCGCCGGCCCGCTCCCCCCGGGGCCGCCGGCGCACCCCTCCCGGTGGCTCCCCTCACGCCGCCCGCGGCACCGGCGTCCCACCCTGCGCTCCCCGTCGGCGCGACGACGGCACCGGCACCGCCCGCCGGGGACTCCGCCCCCACCGCGTCCGGCGACGCCTCGGCGCTGCCCGTCCAGCGGGTGTTCGGCCGCGGCAGCCGGGCGGGGCGGAGCACCAGCGCCCTGGCCGCGAGCGCCGCGGCCGCCGTCGCCGACACCCTCACCCGCTTCCGGGCCCCCTCGTCCCACTCCGCGCCGTCCTCGCATGGCTCCCAACACGGGCCCGGCGAACCGCCGCCGCCGTACGAGTCCGGTCCGTCCGGCAACCCGCCGTCGTACGCGGCGAGCACCGGGCAGCCGTCCTCGGGGGCGGACGACGAACTGCCCGGGTACACGGCGGTCCCGGCCGGCGGCTTCGACCCGCGGCAACTCACCGACTTCCAGCTCGACGAGCTGGTGCACCGGATCATCGGCCGCGTCACCCGCCTCGTCCGCACCGAACTCCGTATGGACCGCGAACGGATCGGCAGACTGCGCGACCCCCGCTGACCGGCCCCGCCCGACCCGCCGGCCGCACCCGCTCGCCCCGACCGCCGCACCCGCCCGCCACCGTCACCCGCCACCGACAGAAAGGCCGACCCGATGACCCGCCAGGACCCGGGCTCCTCCATCTGGTTCAGCCTCGCCATCGACGGCGAGAGCCTCGGCTACTTCAACGGGTGCGAGGGCCTGTCGACCCAGGTGGAGGTGGAACAGCGCCAGGAGGGCGGCAACAACGGCTTCGTGTGGCAACTGCCCACCCGCGTCACCTTCTCCAACATCCGGCTGACCCGCCCGCTGACCCCGGACACGGCGAAGGTCGCCAAGTGGATCTCGTCCGTGCAGACCGGCATCAAGCGGCCCACCGCGCAGATCTCCGCCCTGCGCGCGGACGGGTCGCTGGTCGCCCGCTGGGGGCTGATCGACGTCCTGCCCGTCAGCTGGCAGGGACCCAGCCTCGACCCCGGCAACCTGTCCGTGGCCAACGAGGTGCTGGAGATCGCCCACCACGGGTTCACGGACTGACGGCGCCGCAGAGCAGAGAGGAACACCCATGGCCACCAGCAAGAGCCTCGTGCGCGCCAACCTCGCCATCCACGAGCCGCCCACCGGCACCACCGTCACCCCCGGTGCCCTGATCCGCACGTTCGCCTTCGAGTTCAACCCGGCGCAGCTGTCCATCAGCCAGCGCACCCAGTGGAAGGCGACCCCGACGGCCGCCGTGCGGGAGGCCGTGAAGCCGCAGTTCATGGGCGCCGAGCCGCGGGAGATGACCCTGGAGATCTTCCTGGACTCCTCGATGAAGCCCGACGGCAACACCGTGATGAAGAAGGTCGAGTCGCTGCTGCTGTGCTGCGAGGTGACCGCCAAGAGCCTGGCCGCCAAGCAGCCGTCGCCGCCCTGGGTGGTCTTCGAGTGGGGCTCGTTCTCCACGGCGCGCTTCACCGCGTACGTCTCCTCCATCGAGACGCAGTACACGCTCTTCGGCACCACCGGCGTCCCCATCCGCGCCACCTGCCAGGTGGCGCTGGTGGAGATCCCCGGCCCGACCCTGGGCCAGAACCCGACCTCCGGCGCCCTCACCGCCCAGCGCGTGCACCGGGTCGTCGCCGGGGACTCGCTCCAGTCGCTGGCGTGGAGCGAGTACGGCAACGCCAACGCCTGGCGCGTGATCGCCGAGGCCAACGGCATCGACGACCCGTCCCACCTGCCGACCGGCACCCAGCTGATGCTCCCGGCCGCCGAGGAGGTGCCTCACTGATGGTGCGTCCCGCGTTCTCCAGCATCGTCGAGGTCAAGATCGGCGGCGCGAAGCTGCCCGACGACATCGCCCCGATGCTCACCGACGGCTGGGTCGACCAGGGCATGAACGTCCCGGCGGCGTTCCGGCTCACCTTCCGCGACCCCTACCACCTCGTCCTCGGCAAGCTGGGCGTGCAGTTCGGCACCAGGGTCGTCATCACCCCGATCGCCGACGGGCAGGGCATCGGCAAGCCCCTGCTGACGGGCGAGGTCACCGGCATGGAGGCCGACTACGACGGCACCGGCAGCTTCACCGTCATCCGCGGATACGACTACGGGCACCGCCTGATGCGCCAGCGCCGGGTGGCCGCGTACCGCAACCAGAAGGCCTCCGACATCGCCCGCAAGCTCGTCGCCATGGACGGCGTGTCCATCGGCCGCATCCAGCCCACCAAGGGCACCTACGGCTTCATCAGCCAGTCCAACGTGACCGACTGGGACTTCCTCGCGCGGCTGGCCGACGAGAACAAGATGGTCATGTACCTGGACGCCAAAGGGAAGTTCCGCTTCGTCACCCCGAAGCCGTCGGCGGGTGCGCCCTCCCCGAGCACGGACGGCGACAAGAGCGCCTTCGTCCTCCAGGCGGGCCACGACATCCTGCGGCTGCGCGCCGCCGTCACCGCAGCCGACCAGATCGGCAAGGTCGAGTCGCGCGGCTGGAACGTCACCACCAAGAAGAAGATCACCGAGATCGCGCCGGCCACCACCGACCCCGGCATCAGCATCGGTTCGACCCCCGGCACGGCCGCGGGCAAGTTCAAGCCCGGCAAGCTCGTCGAGACCGCCAACCCCTACGACAAGCAGGACGAGGTCCAGAACGCCGCGGTGGCCCTCGCCGCCGACGTCACCTCCTCCTTCGCCGAGCTGGAGGTCGCCGCCTACGGCCACCCCGACCTGCGGCCCGGCGTCCCCGTCGCCCTCTCCGACGTGGGCAAGCCCTTCGAGGGCAAGTACACCGTCACCTCGGTGCGCCACCACTTCGGCGACGGCGTCCCCTACGAGTCCTGGATCACGGTCAGCGGCCGCCAGTGGCGCTCCCTGTACGGGCTGGCCTCCGGCGGCAGCGGCGGCACGGACCCGGCGAGCGCCGCCCGGCTGCCCAGCGTCGCCAACGCCATCGTCACCGACGTACAGGACCCCCTCAAACAGGGCAGGGTCAAGCTGCAGTTCCCCTGGCTCGACGACACCTACGTCAGCGACTGGGCGCGCAGCGTCCAGATGGGCGGCAAGGGCGGCGGCGGCGTCTTCCCCATGGACGTCGGCGACGAGGTCCTCGTCGCCTTCGACCGGGGCGCCCTCGACCACCCCTTCGTCATCGGCGGGCTCTACAACGGGCGGGACCTGCCGACCAAGGTGAAGGACGTGCCCCTGCACGACGGCCTCAAGAAGAAGGCCGTCCGGCACACCCTCTCCGACCGCCAGGGCAACCGCGTCGACCTGCTCAGCCAGCAGACCGGCGGGCGCAAGCAGGGCGTCCGCATCGCCAGCGGCAACGACAAGCTGACCATCAACCTCGACCGCACCAAGACCGAGATCACCGTCGACAGCAAGGGCACGGTCAGCATCACCGGCAGCCGCTCGGTGTCGGTGGAGGCGGGCACGGACCTCACCCTGGAGGGACGCCGGTCGGTGACGGTGAAGAGCGGCGGGCCGCTGCTCCTCCAGGGCCGCGGCCTGGTCAACCTCAAGTCGACGGCCGGCACGGTCAACGTCAGCGCGACGGGGGCCCTCCTCATGAACGCGACCGGTGTCATGACGCTCACCGCCACGGGACTCGTCTCGGTCACCTCCGTGGCCAACGTGAACATCAAGGCCATCAAGGTCGACCTCATGGGCGCCGTCTTCGTCAACACCGTCAAGTACCCCCTCCCCGCGTGAACGGGCGGCAGCCGCACCGACGCACGGGGCGCGAAGAGAGAAGAAGGCAGGTGGCTCCCTGATGGCCGAACAGTTCGTCGGCTCCGGCTGGTCGTTCCCGTTGCGCATCGGACCCACCGGCGGGATCGCCCTCGTCAGCGGCGAGCAGGAGGTGGAGGAGGCCATGCGGCTCGTCCTCGCCACCGCCCCCGGCGAGCGGCCGATGCGGCCCGAGTTCGGCTGCGCCATCCACGACCTGGTCTTCGCCCCGGTCAACGAGCAGACCGCAGGCCGCATCCAGCACGAGGTGTACGTCAGCCTGGACCGCTGGGAGCCGCGCATCGAGGTCCACGACGTCGAGGTCACCACCGGCGCCGGCCAGAACGTCCTCTACATCGACGTGCGTTACTCGATCCGCGGCACCAACAACCCGCGCAGCCTCGTCTTCCCGTTCTACGTCATCCCGTCCCACGACGAGCCCGACCTCCCCGACGGTCCGGCCGGCCTCCCGGGCTCACCCGAAAGCGACCGCTGATGCCCCTGCCCTCCCCCAACCTCGACGACCGCCGCTTCCAGCAGTTCGTCGACGACGCCAAGCGCTATATCCAGCAGCGCGCCCCGGAGTGGACCGACCACAACGTCTCCGACCCCGGCGTCACCCTCGTCGAGACCGTCGCCCACATGGCCGACCAGATCGTCTACCGCCTCAACCGGGTGCCGGAGAAGAACCACCTAGCCTTCCTCGACCTGGTCGGCATCACGCTCTTCCCGCCGTCCGCCGCCCGCACCGACGTCACCTTCTGGCTGTCCGCCCCGCAGGAGGACGCGATCCTGGTCCCGGTCGGCACCGAGGTCGCCACCCTGCGCACCGAACGGGACGAGGCCGTCGTCTTCAGCACCGTCGGCGACCTGACCGTCGTACCGTGCCAACTGAGCCGCCTGGTGGTGCAGCACAGCGGCGAAGCCGTCACCGACCGGACCACGGACCTCGCCGAGGGCAAGGACCTGATGTGCTTCGCCGAGGCCCCCGCCCCCGGCGACTGCATGCTCATCGGCCTCAGCAACGCCGTCCCGCACTGCGCGCTCGCCCTCGAACTCGACAGCCGCGTCGACGGCGTCGGCGTCGACCCCCGGCAGCCGCCGATGGTGTGGGAGGCCTGGACCGAGGACGGCTGGCAGCCCTGCGAGGTCGACCGGGACGGCACCGGCGGCCTCAACCGCCCCGGCGACGTCGTGCTGCACATACCCGGCGGGCACGTCCTGTCCCGCAACGGCGGCCACGAGGCTGGCTGGATCCGCTGCCGGGTCACCGAGGCCCTGCCCGGCCAGCCCTTCTACACCGCCTCACCGACCATCCGCTCCGCCGAGGCCTACACCATCGGCGGCACCACCGGCACCGTCCACGCCGAGACCGTGCACGACGAGGCCCTCGGCGAGTCCACCGGCCTGCCCGGCCAGCGCCTGAGGCTCCAGCACGCCCCCGTCGTCGCCGACGACCCCTCGGTCCTCCTGCAGACCGCCTACGACGACGGCTGGCAGGACTGGCAGGTCGTCCCCCACTTCGCCGGCTCCCGCCCCGACGACCACCACATCACCCTCGACGCCGCCACCGGCGAGATCTCCTTCGGCCCCGCCGTCCGCGAGGCCGACGGCACCCTGCGCCAGTACGGCACCGTCCCGCCCAAGGGCGCCGTCATCCGCGCCCTGCGCTACCGCACCGGCGGCGGCAGGGCCGGCAACGTCGCCCGGGGCGCCGTCCAGGTCCTGCGCACCTCCATCCCGTACGTCTCCGAGGTCGTCAACCGCGAGGCCGCCCGCGGCGGCGTCGACGGTGAGACCGTCGAGGAGGCCAAACTCCGGGCGCCGATCACCCTGCGCGCCCAGGAACGCGCCGTCACCCTGCGCGACTACGAGGAACTCGCCCGCCGCGCCGCGCCGGAGACCGCCCGCATCACCTGCCTGGAGGGCAAGGAGAACGAATACGGCGCCCACGCCGTCCGCGTCCTCGTCGTCCCCCAGGCCGTGCCCGACCCCGGCGGACGCCTGCGCTTCGAACAGCTCGTCCCCGGCGACGCCCTCCTCCACCGCATCACCCGCCACCTCGACGAACGCCGCCTCATCGGCACCCGCCTGTCCGTCGGCCCGCCCTACTACCAGGGCGTCACCGTCGTCGCCACCATCCACGCCTTCCGCGGCGTCGACGCCGACCGCGTCCGCCGCCAGGCCCACGACGCCCTCTACCGCCACCTCGACCCGCTCACCGGCGGCGCCGACGGCAAGGGCTGGCCCTTCGGACGGCCCGTGCAGACCGGCGAGGTCTTCGCCGTGCTCCAGCGCGTGCCCGGCGTCGAACTCGTCGACGAGGTCGTCCTGCACCCCGCCGACCCGCTCACCGGCAAACGCGGCGACCCCACCGACCGCATCGACCTCGAAGCACCCGCCCTGGTCTTCTCCTACGACCACCGGGTCCGCGTGATCGGGGACGGCGCGTGACGGCCGCCCCCGCCTCCCACCGGGGCTCCGTCGACGGGCTCGGCTCCTCCCTGCCCATCAGCTCGATGCTGCCCGCCGTCTTCGCCGACGACGACCTCGCCCTGCGCTTCGTCGGCGGCCTCGACGACGTCCTCGCGCCCATCCTCAGCGTCCTGGACTGCCTCGACACCTACTTCGACCCCGCCCTCACCCCGGCCGACTTCGCCCAGTGGCTCGGCACCTGGGTGGGTGCCGAGACCGACGGCACCGAACCCGAGGACCGGCTGCGCGCCGCCGTCGCCGCCGCCGCCCGGCTGCACCGCGTACGCGGCACCCGGCAGGGCCTGTCCGAGGCCGTCCGGCTGGCCTTCGGCGTCGAGCCGGAGATCACCGAGAGCGGCGGCGCCGAATGGAACGCCCGGCCCCTCGGACCGTTCCCCGGCCGGCCCCGCCCGTACCTGCACGTCACCCTCCGGCTGCCCGACCCGAAACCGGCCGACACCCATCGCCTGGACGCCCTCGTCGCCGCCGCCCGTCCCGCCCACATGCCCTACACGGTCGAAGTGACCGCCTCCGAAAGGACCCCGGAGAGATGACCACGCAGAACTGCGCCGAGTGCGGAACCCGCGCGGAACCGGGCCAGTCCTTCTGCGACGCGTGCGGCGCCGTACTCAGCTGGGAGCAGACCGGTGCCGCCCGCACCGCGCAGCCCGCGGCCGCCACCACCGACCAGAACCCCGGCTTCGACGCCTTCGCCGGCTCCGGCACGCCCCCCGCCCGCACCGGCCGCACCGCGCCCGCGCCCGCCGCCGAACCGTCGGGCACCCTCGGGGACGACCCGACCCTGCCCCAGCCCCACCGCACCGCGGCCCCGTCGGCCGACCCGCATCCCGGCGGCCCGGCCGGCACCGGCACCCCGCCGGACGCCGCACCGGACGACACCGGCCACGCGGACACCCCGGCCCCGGCCGCCCCACCCGCCACCGCGGCCACCGCGGACACCGCACCCACCGCGGCCGCCCGCACCCGCGACACCGACGAGACCGCCCCCACCGCCCCGGTGCCCCCGGTCACCGCACCCGCCCCGAACGGCCTCAGCGACACCATGTCCGACCGGGCCCGCTCCCTCCTCGTCCCCGTCGCCGAACCCGGGGCCCCCGCACCGGCCGCACCCCCCGCCGTCGCCCCCGTCCTGCCCGGCCGCCCCGACGCCGACCGGCCACAGGTCCGCGCCCCCGGCCACCAGCCGGACATCGCCAACGGCCCGCCGTGCCCCTGGTGCTCCACCCCCAACCGCCCCGACCGCCACTACTGCGCCCGCTGCGCCATGCCCCTGGTCGCGAGCGGCGACCAGGCCACCGTGCGCGCCCCCTGGTGGCGCCGGCTCTTCGGCGGACGCCGCCGCGAGACACCGTGGGCCGGCGACCGGCCGCGCCTGCGCCGCGTCTTCGACCGCATCGGCACCTGGATCACCGTCGCCGTCGTCGCCGTCCTCGCGGTCCTCGGCTTCATGTACATCCCCGACGGCATCGACAACACCCGCGACCACTTCGCCAAGCGCGCGCCCGTCTCCCCCGACGGCATCAAGGCCTCGCACTCCTTCCCCGGCCACAAGCCCGAGCTCCTCATCGACAAGCTCAGCAACACCTGGTGGGGTCCCGGCATCTCGCAGTCCGGCCAGGGCGAGTGGGTCGAGGCCACCTTCACCGAACCGACCCGCCTGCTGGACGTGATCATCACCCCCGGCGTCTCCTCCCGCGCCAACAAACTGCAGGAGTCCGCCCTCCCCCACCGCATCAAGGCGACGATCACCATGAAGGACGGGTCGGTCAAGACCCGCGACCTCACCCTCGACCAGGGCGCGGGCGGCCAGCGACGCCCGTTCCGCGTCGGCGAGGTCACCAAGGTCCGCTTCACCATCGAATCCGCCCACGCGGCCTCCGCCGACAAGCAGGTGGCCATCTCCGAGATCGAGTTCTTCGGCCCCTCCAGCGCCAACCGCTCCTCCTGACCCACCCACACGCCGACGCCCCCGCGATCCAGAGATCGCGGGGGCGTCGTCCTGCCGTGCTGGAGCCCCCTGTCGGATTCGAACCGACGACCTGCTCATTACAAGTGAGCTGCTCTGGCCATCTGAGCTAAGGAGGCACAGCGCGCGGTGCCGCGCGCGAGGCTGCTCCACTGTACACAGCCCCATATCCCCAAGCCACGGACTTCCCTGCCACCCTCGAATTCTCAATCGACCGTAACCACCCGTGCACCTGTTCGTTGATCGATCTGACGTGCTGTTCAGATCGGCTCGTGCGGGAAGGAGATCCATGGGAGGGACGGCGGAGAAGCCGAAAGCGGTACGAGGCGAGGAAGCCGCGCGTATCAAGCGCGAGGCTCTCGGCATCGGCGACCGCCGCAAGCACCGCACCCGCAAGGCGACCGCGCCGAAGAGCCACGCCAAGGAAGCGGACACTCACCACCGCTTCTACCGCTTCCGCTTCTATCCGACCGGGGAGCAGGCGGGGCAGTTGCAGCGGACGTTCGGGGCGTGCCGGTGGGTCTACAACGAAGGGCTGGCTTTGCGTTCGGAAGCTTGGGAACGACACCGGGTGAGGGTGGGTTTCGCAGAGACATGCCGGGCGCTGACGGGCTGGAAGCGACGGGCGGATACGACTTGGCTGGCGGAGGTGTCGTCGACCGTGCTGCAGCAGGCTCTGCGCCATCTCGACCAGGCGTTCGGCCGCTTCTTCCAGGGTGGGACGGAGCATCCACAGCGGAAGAGGAAGGGGCGCTCGGGGGACACGGCGACGTATGTGCGGACGGGGTTCAGATGGGCCGAGGATCCGGAGGCGCCGGGTACGGGGCGGATCACGCTCGCGAAGCAGTCCAGGGCATTGGACATCCGGTGGTCCCGGGCCCTGCCCGCCGGCGTGACCCCGGTGCGGTTGTCGGTGACTCGGGATCGGGCCGGGCGGTATTTCGTGTCCGTGCTGGTGGAGGAACGCATCGCGCCGCTTCCGGCCGCCCTAGTGCCCGGTTCGCGCGAGCCGAGGGCGGTGGGTGTCGATGTCGGCCTGGCCTCGCTCGTCACGCTGGACGACGGGACGAAGGCTGATCACCCGAGGTTGCTGAAGCGGTATGCGCAAAGGTTGACCCGGTTGCAGCGGGAGCTGCACAGGAAGGTGAAAGGGTCGGGCAACCGGAACCGGGTGAGGCAGAAGATCGCCCGCCTGTACGCGCTCATCACGGACGCGCGCCAAGACATGCTGAGCCGACTGACGACCCGCCTCGTGCGCGAGAACCAAGTGCTCGTAGTGGAAGATCTGTCGGTGGTGACGCTCTTGCGTGCGGCCCGGGGTACGGGCAGGGGACGGAAGGCACGACTGAATCAGGCGATCACCGATGCCTCGTGGGGCGAGTTGCTGAGGCAGTTGCGTTACAAGTGCGAGTGGTACGGACGGACACTGGTGATCGTCGACCGCTTCTTCCCTTCGACCCGCCGCTGCTCGGCATGTCATTACAGGGGACCGAAGCTGGACGTCTCGGTCCGGGAGTGGACGTGCGCCGAGTGCGGCGTGCTCCACGACCGGGACGTGAATGCCGCCGTGAACCTGCGGGACGAGGGGATGCGCCTGTACTGGCTGGTGGAGTCGAGGCTGCCCCCGGGCAGGAAGACGGCGGCAGTGATCAGGGCCTCTGAGTCGGAGGAGTGCTCCCTGCTCGTGTAGCAGCCGCTGACGCGGTACGGACCGACGGGCCGTCGGCCGGAATGCCTGTGGAGCCCGTGTAAGACCGGTCGGGCGCAGTTCGTGAGGGCTGTGTTCGGCTGGCACCGGGCGATGAAGCAGGAAGCCTCGCGGCAGGGTCAAAAGTGCGTCGCTCTGCCTCAGAGCCCTCTCTCGAAAATTTCAGCGAAGTTCACAGTCCTCCAGCTACTGACAGATCAGGTGAACGCCGGGTACCGTCCTGCTCAGCTTCACCCGTGTGGACTACACCACCACCTTCCTACAACGGATCGTCCGGCACGTTCCTGCCGGTAGAAGGGGGCCCTTTCACCATGGCCACAGTTACGTTCGACAAGGCGACCCGTGTGTACCCGGGTTCCACCAAGCCCGCCGTCGACGGTCTCGACATCGACATCGCGGACGGTGAGTTCCTCGTCCTGGTCGGCCCGTCCGGTTGTGGCAAGTCCACCTCGCTGCGGATGCTCGCGGGGCTCGAGGACGTGAACGGCGGTGCCATCCGCATCGGTGACCGCGACGTGACGCACCTGCCGCCGAAGGACCGGGACATCGCCATGGTGTTCCAGAACTACGCGCTGTACCCGCACATGTCCGTCGCCGACAACATGGGCTTCGCGCTCAAGATCGCCGGCGTCAACAAGGCGGAGATCCGGCAGAAGGTCGAGGAGGCCGCGAAGATCCTCGACCTCACCGAGTACCTGGACCGCAAGCCGAAGGCGCTCTCCGGCGGTCAGCGCCAGCGTGTGGCGATGGGCCGCGCGATCGTGCGTGAGCCGCAGGTGTTCCTCATGGACGAGCCGCTGTCCAACCTGGACGCCAAGCTCCGCGTCTCCACCCGTACGCAGATCGCCTCGCTCCAGCGCCGTCTGGGCATCACGACCGTCTACGTCACCCACGACCAGGTCGAGGCCATGACGATGGGCGACCGGGTGGCGGTCCTCAAGGACGGTCTGCTCCAGCAGGTCGACACCCCGCGGAACATGTACGACAGGCCCGCGAACCTCTTCGTCGCCGGCTTCATCGGCTCCCCGGCCATGAACCTGGTCGAGGTCCCGATCACCGACGGCGGCGTGAAGTTCGGCAACAGCGTCGTCCCGGTCAACCGCGACGCCCTGAAGGCCGCCGCGGACAAGGGCGACCGCACGGTCACCGTCGGTGTCCGCCCGGAGCACTTCGACGTGGTGGAGCTGGACGGCGGCGTGTCGAAGACCCTGACGAAGGACTCGGCGGACGCCCCGGCCGGTCTCGCGGTCTCGGTGAACGTCGTCGAGGAGACCGGCGCCGACGGCTACATCTACGGCACGGTCGACGTCGGCGGCGAGACGAAGGACCTCGTGGTCCGCGTCAGCAGCCGCGCGGTGCCGGAGAAGGGCGCGACCGTCCACGTGGTGCCGCGTCCGGGCGAGACGCACGTGTTCTCGTCCTCCACGGGCGAGCGTCTCACCGACTGACGGCGTCCGGGCGGGAGAATCCCCTGGGAAACCTCCCGTTGAGAAACCACGCGACCGGGTGATTCCGCCCGCGTTGACGAAAAGAGCCCCGCGGCCTGCTGCGGGGCTCTTTTCGTTGTCGACAATTACCCCGGCACAACGGACGTTTCGACCGGTGTTCGTCAACCCCCTATCCCGTTCTCGCCCGCTCTTCATCCCCCGATAGGGTGACTAAATGTCGCCAAATCATTACCGGGCGCTACCCTCACTCGCGTGAAGCACTCCGTGAAGCACTCCACCACCCGACAGACGCGACGCGGCCGGGGCCCCGCCCGCCGGATCGGCCGCTCTCTCGCCTTCGTCCTGCCCGTCGTCCTGGTGCTCTCCGGGACTCTCGCGGTCACCCGCGTCGACTGGTCCGGGGATCCCTCGGACTCGGTGCTCGCCGCGTCGGAGGCCTCGTCCTCCAAGGCGTCCTCCGCCCGCGTCGCCCGCGCCCCGCACGAGGTGCTGCGCGACCGGCTGCTGACCGAGCTGCAGGAGGAGGACCCGGGCGTCGCGCTCACCCACCTCCAGCAGGCGGTGAACGAGCGCCCGTCGCTGGCCGACCACTGCGCGACCATCGCCCGCGCCCTCGGCCGCGCCGCGGTGAAGGTGTACGGCCCGACGCGCGCCCAGTCGTACGCCCGCCCCGTCTGCGACACCGCCTTCGCCTCGGGCGTCCTGGCCGCGCACAGCTGAGCACCCTTCGGGGGCGGGCCCGGGCGCCGCGTACAGTTCGGGCATGACCGATCCGAGCGCCGCGTCCCGCCGCCCCGTGCAAGCCGTCGTCCTGGCCGGCGGACAGGGTTCCCGGCTGCGCCCCTACACCGACGACCGGCCGAAGCCGATGGTCGAGATCCCGGGCACCGGGACTCCGATCATCGGCCATCAGCTCGCCTGGCTCGCCGAGGAGGGCGTCACCGACGTCGTGGTCTCCTGCGGTCATCTGGCCGGGGTGCTGCAGAAGTGGCTGGAGAGCGCCGACCTGCCGCTCTCCGTCACCACCGTCGTCGAGACCGAGCCGCTGGGCCGCGGCGGCGGCCTCAGGTACGCCGCCGCCCACCTCCCGCACCCGGACCGGGCCTGGTACGCGACCAACGGCGACATCTGGACCCGTTTCTCGCTGCGCGACATGGCCGACTTCCACGCCGAGCGGGACGCCGTCGCGACCCTCGCCCTGGCCCGTCCGCGGCTGCCGTGGGGCGCCGTGCAGACGGACGGCTTCGGCCACATCACCGACTTCATCGAGGCGCCGCCGTCGACGGTCGAGATCAACGCGGGCGTGTACGTCTTCTCGCCGGAGTTCGCCGCGATGCTCCCGGAACGCGGTGACCACGAGCGCACCACCTTCCCGAGGCTGGCCCGTGAGCGTCGGCTGGCCGGTTTCCCGATCCCGCAGGGGTCCTACTGGCGGGCGATCGACACCGCGAAGGACCTGACGGAGGCGGCCAGGGAACTGGCGGCCCTGAGCGGCCGCTGAGCGCCCCGCAGCCGGGCGGTACGACGACGGAGCAGGGCCCCGCACGCGTGGTGCGGGGCCCCTGCTGTGTGCCCTGGCCGCGAGGGGCGGCGAGCGCGGGGACGGCGGGCGTCAGCCCAGGAGGCCGCCCACCAGACGACCGCCGGGCTCCCCGGTGGTCGACGAGCCGCCGCCGTCACCGCTCCCGGTGCCGGAGCCGCCGGAGCCGCCGGTGGAGCCGCCGCCGCCGGACGAGGTGCCGCCCGAGGTCGGTCCCGCCGTGGTGCTCGGCGCCTGGCCGGCCGGGGCGGAGTGGCGGGGCGGGGCCTGGCCCGTGGTGCCCTGGGTCTGGCTGGGCATGCCGCCGCCGGTGGCAGTGCCGCTGCTGTCGCGGGTCGCTCCCGGCGCGGTCGCGTCGTCCTCGGCGGGGGCGGACGCGCCGCTGGTGGCGCCCTGGGTGGGCGAGGCGGAGGCCTCCGGGGAGGAGGTCTTCGTCTTGCGGGCGCCGGGCTCCTGCGGGAGCGGCGAGCCGGGCAGTTCGTTGCGCGGGGCCTCGCCGGGCCCGGGGACGACCACGCGGTCGGCGTCCCGCACGGCACCGCCGAGGACGGAGCCGACGAGGAGGGTGACCCCGGCGACCAGGAAGGTGATGACGGCGCCGCGGCGCAGGACGTAGCGGCGCAGGTCCCAGATGTCGGAGCGGGGACCGAGCCGGCGCCAGGCGCTGCCCGCGAGCCTGCCGTCCACGGAGTAGACGGGGGCCCCGGCGATGATCAGCGGGGACCAGGCGGCGAGGTAGATGATGTCGGGTGCGTCGTAGACCGGGACGCTCTTCCAGCTGACGGTGACGAGCAGCGCGGCGGACAGGGCGGCGCCGATGACGGCGGCCACGCGCTGCCAGCAGCCGAGGACGGTGAGGACGCCCACGAGCACCTGGAGGAAGGCGATGACCAGCCCGGCGCCCACGGGGTGGCCGAGGGCGAACTGGCGCAGCGGTTCGGCGACGTCCCAGGGATGCAGGGTGTTGAGCCACTTCACCATGGAGCCGCGTTCGCCGCCGTCGAAGTAGACGGGGTCGCAGAGCTTGCCCATGCCGGCGTAGATGGAGATGAAGCCGAGGAAGACCCGCAGCGGCAGCAGGACGACGCCCAGGTTCATGCGGCGGCCGGGGAAGTAGGCGTGCCGGGCCGGGTCGTCGGTGCGGCGCCTGCTGCGGGGCCCGCCCTGCTCCGTGTCCTCGAGACCGTCGGGGTCGTGGCCGTCGGTGCGGTAGCCGTCGGCGGACGCGAAGTCGTCGCCGTAGGCGGCGCCGTCGTAGGGAGGCCCGTCGTAGGCGGGCTCGTCGTAGGCGCTGCCGACGGTGCGCATGGCGGGCAGCAGCCGGGTGCCGTCGGGCACGGGGCCGCGCTGGGCGCCGACGAGGGGCGTTTCGAGCGTCTGGGTGGCGGGACCGTCGTCGTAGCCGAGGGGGCCGCCGTCGAGGCCCACCCGGGGGATGACCTGAGTCGCCCCGGCGTCGGCGACCGGCTCGTCGGCGTGGTGGCCGGCCCCCGCCCGCACCGCCTGGAGCAGCCGGTGCGCGCCGGTGTCGTCCGGGTCGGAGCGTCCGCTCCACACGACGGCACGGCGGCGGCCCGGGGCGGCGGGCATGCGGGCGGTGTCCTGGGTGGCGCTCAGGTGCCGCGCGATCCGCGGGGACTGGGTCCGCCGCGCGGAGGCACCGAACTGCACGCGGAAACTCGCGTGGTTGACGATGACCTGGGCCGGATCGCTCGGCACCTTCACCATGCTCAGCGCGGGAACGTCGTCGTATCCCGACGAGCGGTCCCCCGTGGGTGTGCGGGGTGTTCTGGTGTCCACACTCATCTAACCGAGTGATGTGTCGTTAGGACACTGCCTTGACCGCCCCGATCTGTCCGGACCGCGTCAAGCATGTCCGGACAGCCTCGAACACCCCGTTCGAGCTATACGCCGAACACGCGTTCAGGGACGCCGACGCGCCGCCTCGTACAGCACGATCCCCGCCGCCACACCGGCGTTGAGCGACTCGGCGCCACCCGGCATCGGGATCCGCACCCGGAAGTCGCAGGTCTCGCCGACGAGCCGGGACAGGCCCTTGCCCTCGCTGCCGACCACGACGACGACGGGGCCGCCCAGGGCCTCCAGGTCGCCGAGTTCGGCCTCGCCGTCGGCGGCGAGGCCGACGACCGTGATGCCGGCCTTCTGGTACGACTCCAGCGCCCGCGTGAGGTTGGTGGCACGGGCCACCGGCGTACGGGCGGCGGTACCGGCGGACGACTTCCACGCGCCCGCCGTCATGCCGGCCGCGCGCCGCTCGGGCACGACGACGCCGTGGCCGCCGAAGGCGGAGACGGAGCGGACGACGGCACCGAGGTTGCGCGGGTCGGTCACGCCGTCGAGGGCGACGATCAGCGGGTCCACGCCCTCGTCGTGGGCGGCGGCGACCAGGTCCTCGGGGTGGGCGTACTCGTACGGCGGCACCTGGAGCACGAGCCCCTGGTGGTTGAGCCCGTTGGTCATCCGGTCCAGCTCGGGACGCGGCGCCTCCATGAGGTTGATGCCACCGCGTTCGGCGGCGAGCTGCAACGCCTCGCGCACCCGCTCGTCGTTGTCGATGAACTGCTGGACGTAGAGCGTCGAGGCGGGCACGCCGTCGCGCAGCGCCTCGTAGACCGGGTTGCGGCCGACGACCAGCTCGGACGTGGAGCGGCCGCCGCCGCGCCGCTGCTGCGGGCGGCCCGTGGCGCGGCGCGCCTTGGCGTTGGCGGCGCGCTGCTTGGCGTGCCCCTTGCGCATCTCGGCGGGAGGCGTGGGCCCCTTGCCTTCCAGGCCCCGGCGTCGCTGGCCGCCACTGCCGACCTGCGCGCCCTTCTTGCCGGACATGCGGCGGTTGTTCGCGGCCATGAGTACCTGTCTCCGCTCTTCGCGTCTTCGGGGTGGTGCTTGCGTCTTCTGCGGTGTTGTTCGTCTTGTGCGGTGTTCGTGTCTTATGCAGTGTGCCGCCCGGAGGGCCGGGCGGCACAATCGATCTACGGTCCGGCTCGCGCCGGGCGGCCGGGTCAGCGGGAGCCGAGGCTCCAGCGGGGCCCCTGCGGGCTGTCCTCGATGACCAGTCCGGACTGCCCGAGCTGGTCGCGGATGGCGTCCGCGGTCGGCCAGTCCTTGCGTGCCCGGGCGGCCTCGCGCTGGTCGAGCACGAGCCGTACGAGGCTGTCGACGACGTGCCGCAGGTCCTCGCCCTGCTCCTGCTCGCCGGCCCACCGCGTGTCCAGCGGGTCCAGGCCGAGGACGCCGAGCATGGCGCGGAGCTCGGCGAGGCGGGCGACGGCGGCGTCCTTGTCGTCGGCGGCCAGCGCGCTGTTGCCCTGCCGGACGGTGGTGTGCACGATCGCCAGCGCCTGCGGGACGCCCAGGTCGTCGTCCATCGCCTCGGCGAAGGCGGGCGGCACCTCGGCTGCGGGCTCCACGACGTGGCCGGCCAGCTCGGTGACGCGCTGCACGAAGCCCTCGATCCGCCCGTACGCCGACTCGGCCTCGCGCAGGGACTCCTCGCTGTACTCGATGGTGGAGCGGTAGTGCGGCGTGCCCAGGTAGTACCGGAGCACGACCGGCCGCCACTTCTTCACCATCTCGCTCACGAGCACGCTGTTGCCGAGCGACTTGGACATCTTCTCGCCGCTCATGGTGACCCAGGCGTTGTGCACCCAGTAGCGGGCGAAGGCGTCGCCGAAGCCCTTGGCCTGCGCGATCTCGTTCTCGTGGTGCGGGAAGATCAGGTCGATCCCGCCCCCGTGGATGTCGAACTCCTCGCCCAGGTACTTGTGCGCCATGGCGGAGCACTCCAGGTGCCAGCCGGGCCGCCCCCGGCCCCACGGCGTCTCCCAGCTGGGCTCCCCGGGCTTGGCCGCCTTCCACATGGCGAAGTCGCGCGGGTCCCGCTTGCCGGTCTCGCCCTCCCCGGCGGGCTGGCGCAGCTCGTCGAGGTCCTGGTTGGACAGGGACAGGTAGCCCGGCAGGGACCGTACGTCGAAGTAGACGTTGCCCTCGGCCTCGTAGGCGTGCCCGCGCTCGATGAGGCCGCGCATCATCTCGACCATCTCGGTGATGTGCCCGGTGGCGCGGGGCTCGTACGTCGGCGGCAGGCAGCCGAGGGCGTCGTAGGCGTCGTTGAACGCCCGCTCGTTCTCGTAACCGATGGACCACCAGGGGCGGTTCTGCTCGGCCGCCTTCCAGATGATCTTGTCGTCGATGTCGGTGACGTTGCGGACGAACGTGACGTCGTAGCCGCGGTAGGCGAACCAGCGGCGCATGATGTCGAAGTTCAGCCCCGACCGGATGTGCCCGATGTGCGGGGCGGCCTGCACGGTGGCGCCACACAGGTAGATCGAGACGCAGCCCGGCGTGAGGGGGGCGAAGTCACGGATCTGCCGGGCGCTGGTGTCGTACAGGCGAATAGTCACGCGTCCAGGGTAGTAGGCGCCGGGCAGTGCCAAGGGCACACATCCCGCGTTGTTGCCGGACCGAGTCGCAACACGGGACGGCCTTCCCCCGAGCCACGCCACCGCCCCCGCCTCCTCGCCCGCGCGAGCCGCGACGCCGAGGGGGCGCCCTCCTGTCCCCGCAAGCCGCAACGCACACGCGTGACCACTCGTCGCCCGACCCACGCCACCGCCCCGCCCCCTCGCCCACGCCAGCCGCGACGCCGCTGGGCCACCTCTTGTCCCCGCGAGCCGCGACACGCACGCGTGACCGCTCGTCGCCCGAGCCGCGACGCCGAGGGGGCGACCTCTTGTCCCCGCGAGCCGGGCGGCGGGTGGGTACAGGCGGGGTCCAGGGGCGGAGCCCCTGGCGGGGCGCGGGGCGGAGCCCCGCACGGCTGGGCCACCCGGGGCACCGTCAAGCACCGGGCACCGGGCACCGGGCACCGGGCACCGGCACCGGCACCGGCACCGGCAAGGCACCCTCAGCGCATCCGCAGCAAGGCACCGCGCCCGGCGCTAAGACACCCGTACGACCAACGCCGTGGCCACCGCCATCAGCCCTTCCCCCCGCCCGGGGAACCCCAGCCCGTCCGTCGTCGCCCCCGACACGGACACCGGTGCCCCCACCGCCGCGGAGAGGATCTCCTGCGCCTCGTCCCGCCGCTTGCCGATCTTCGGCCGCGCCCCGACCACCTGGACCGCGACGTTCCCGATCCGGAACCCCGCCGCCCGCACGATCCGCGCCGCCTCGGTCAGCAGCGTCACCCCGGACGCCCCGGACCACTCCGGCCGCCCGGTGCCGAAGTGCTGCCCGAGGTCCCCGACCCCCGCCGCGGAGAACAGCGCGTTGCACGCCGCGTGCGCGACGACGTCCGCGTCGGAGTGCCCGGCGAGCCCGGGCCCCTCGCCCTCCCACTTCAGCCCGGCGCACCACAGCTCACGCCCGTCCTCGAAGGCGTGGATGTCCGTCCCGATCCCGACCTGCGGCAGCACGGTCCCGTCCGCCCCGGAACCCGCGGACCCGCCCGAAGCCTCAGACCTCACAGAGCCCTCAGAACCCTCAGAACCCATCGTTCAGCCTCCTGCGCGCCAGTACGGCCTCCGCCAGCACCAGGTCCAGCGGGCGCGTCACCTTGAACGCCTCCTCGTGCCCCGGCACCACCACCACCGCGAGCCCGAGCCCCTCCACCATGCTCGCGTCGTCGGTGACGTCGTCGGTCACCGTCTCGTGGGCCCGCTCCAGCGTGGCGCGGTCGAAGCCCTGCGGGGTCTGCACCGCGCGCAGCCGCGCCCGCTCCGGCGTCGCCACCACCGGCTCCGGCCCGCCCGGCACCGCGGCGGGCTCGACCTGCTTGACGGTGTCGGCGAGCGGCACCGCCGGCACCACGGCGGGCGCGCCCTCGCGTACGGCCTCGATCACGGCGTCCACCGTGTCCACCGGCACCAGCGGCCGGGCCGCGTCGTGCACGAGGACGATGTCGTACTCGGACGGCAGCGCGTCCAGGCCGAGCCGTACGGACTCCTGCCGGGTCTCGCCGCCGGGCACCACGAGGAAGTCCGTCCGGTCGGGCAGGGCGTGCACGTCGAGGAGGTTCTTGACCTCGGCCGCGCCGTCGGGCGGGGCGACGACCACGACGAGGGAGACGCCGCGGGAGGCGGCCATCGCCCTGACCGCGTGGATGAGCATGGGCGTGCCGCCCAGTGCGCGCAGGGCCTTGGGCGCGCCCGGACCGAGCCGTACGCCCCGGCCGGCGGCGGGGATCACCGCGGCGGTCCTGGCCCGCGTACGGTCCGCGGCGGGCGCCCCGGCAGCGGTCTCGGCCGGTGCCTCGGCAGTGGTGTCGGTGGGCGAGGGACGCGATTCGTCAGACATCGGTTCCTGTCAGGTTTGTGTGCTCGACCTAGTTGGGTATGGCCTCACCGTGCCGGGCGCGATGCCTTGACCGGACCCTTCCGTGACCCTGGTCGAGCCAGCAGCCCGGGCCCGGCACGCCAGGACCCGGGGAGAGCCTTCCCGGGATGAGCGTACGAGGATCATGGGCATCCGGACGTCCGGATGCCGCGGACCGGATCCGGGTACGAACATGCCGCAGCGCCCGGCGACAGCAAGGATGTCATCGGGCACCGCGGCATTTCAGTGCGCTGAACCGAGTGGCTGACGGTCTGCGCCTCGCCTCGGATCCAGTCGGATCAGGAGGCGAGCACCTCGTCGAGCAGGGCCTCCGCCTTGTCCTCGTTGGTGTTCTCCGCGAGAGCCAGCTCGCTCACCAGGATCTGGCGGGCCTTGGCGAGCATGCGCTTCTCACCTGCGGAGAGTCCGCGCTCGCGCTCGCGGCGCCACAGGTCGCGTACGACTTCCGCGACCTTGATGACGTCGCCGGAGGCGAGCTTCTCCAGGTTTGCCTTGTAACGACGCGACCAGTTCGTGGGCTCTTCGGCGTACGGCGCGCGCAGTACCTCGAAGACCCGGTCCAGCCCGTCCTGACCGACCACATCACGTACGCCGACGAACTCCGCATTGTCCGCTGGCACACGTACCGTCAGGTCGCCCTGGGCGACCTTCAGCACCAAGTAGGTCTTGTCCACGCCTTTGATCTGGCGAGTTTCGATAGCCTCGATCAGCGCGGCCCCGTGATGGGGATAGACCACGGTGTCGCCAACCTTGAACGTCATGTGACAGGTACCCCTTCCGTGGCTATCCAGAGTAACACGGAAACGGCGTCTTCTGAATGGCGTTTTCGCAGGTCAGGGCATATCTCGGGGCTTGACAACAGCAACAGGAACGTGCTGCGGCGGGCGAGCGGAAGAAAGTATTCGCAGGTCGGAGCCGCTCTTCAGGCCGGGCGAAACACGCGCGTCACACACAACCGGAGCCCCCGACACCCGCCTGAAGATCCCGATATGTCCGGTTCCGCGTGTGCGACTCCCGCTACTCCGTTCGGTGGCCGTGGCGGGGTTCCGGTCGAATCCGGAATTGATCACGAGGGGCGCCGCCCGACCCGCCGGTGATCAATTCCGCGGCCGTCCGCGCATTCCTTCACGAAGATTTCGCGTGCCGATCCACAACCGGTATGGCGGAGGCTTCATAGCTGAATGTCGGACGAGTACACGCCGCAAAACGAGCCCCGGCGGGGCGGCGCACCGCACCGCGACCGCCCCCGTGGCGGGTCCGCGCCCTACCGCCTGCCGGGCGAAGCCGGGCCTCTTCGGGGAGGGTCGGGTGCGGCGGCCCGAGAACGGCTCGGTAGCCTAAGGCCGCTGACAGCCACTTAGGGCGGCTTTATCCGTTGCCGCCACCCCGCTCGAGTCCAAGGAGTTGCCGCCGCCGTGAGCAGCAGCCTTCGACGCGGTGCCCTCGCCGCCGCCGCCATCGCGTTCTCGATCGCCTCGCTCGCCGCGTGCGGTGCCGGTCACAACGCCCAGACGCTGGAGATCAAGCCGGACCACGCCGCGACGAGCGTCGGCGACATCGAGGTCCAGAACGCCGTCGTCATCACGCAGCCGGATCTGGAGTCGACCGGCCCGGCCGTGGTCGCCGTCACCCTCTTCAACAACGGGACGACGCCGCAGACCCTCGATTCCGTCACCGTCCCGGGCACCGGCAAGTCCGCCGAGCTCAAGCCCGCCAAGGGCGAGAAGGGCGACCTGACCGTCCCGGCCGGCGGCCGGCTGATCCTCGGCGGCAAGGACAACGCCGCCGCCGTCCTCCCGAGCAGCCGCGAGGCGCTCCAGGACGGCAACGCGCAGAAGATCACCTTCACCTTCAGCAAGACCGGCGACGTGAGCCTGCGCGCGCTCGTCGTTCCCGCCGAGAGCTACTTCACCGACTGGGGCCCCAGCGACGTCCCGGCGGCTCCGGGCGCGTCGGCAAAGCCCTCCGGGGAAGCCTCCGCGCAGACCTCGGGCGAGCCGTCCGACGGCGCGTCCTCGGGCGCTCCGGCCGGCGAGGAGTCCTCGGGCGGCCCGTCGGCCGGCGCGACGGCCTCCGGCGAGGCGGACGAGGCCGGCAGCGGCTCGGACGACGCCGGCTCCCAGGAGACCGGCACGGGCACCGAAGCCGGCCACTGAGCACCGTACGCACCTGCGCGTACGCGCACACGCCGAAGGGCGGGCCTCTCCGTGAGGCCCGCCCTTCGGCGTGTCCGGTCGGGCGCCCCCACGCCCGCGCCGGCGGGCCGGTCTACGGCTCGAACTTGTAGCCCAGCCCGCGCACCGTCACCAGGTAGCGCGGCGCCCCCGGGTCGGGCTCGATCTTGGCGCGCAGCCGCTTGACGTGGACGTCGAGGGTCTTGGTGTCGCCGACGTAGTCCGCGCCCCACACCCGGTCGATCAGCTGCATGCGGGTCAGCACGCGGCCCGCGTTGCGCAGCAGCATCTCCAGCAGGTCGAACTCCTTGAGCGGCAGGTCGACCTTGGTGCCGCCGACCGTCACCACGTGCCGGTCCACGTCCATGCGGACGGGCCCCGCCTCCAGGGCGGCCGGGGTGACCTCCTCCGGCTCGCCGCGCCGGCGCAGTACGGCGCGGATGCGGGCGACCAGCTCGCGGGAGGAGAAGGGCTTGGTGACGTAGTCGTCGGCCCCTATCTCCAGTCCGACGACCTTGTCGATCTCGCTGTCCTTGGCGGTCACCATGATCACGGGAACGTTCGAGCGGCCGCGCAGCTGGCGGCAGACCTCGGTGCCCGGCAGGCCGGGCAGCATCAGGTCGAGGAGCACGAGGTCGGCGCCGTTGCGCTCGAACTCGTCGAGTCCGTCGGGGCCGGTGGTCGCGATGGCGACCTCGAAGCCCTCCTTGCGGAGCATGTACGACAGGGCGTCGGAGAAGGACTCCTCGTCCTCGACGACGAGCACACGGGTCACGGAAGGACCTCCGGGGCGGGAAACGTTTCGTACGCGGATGTATGGGGGGATGAGGACGACCGCTCGGTCTCGTCGCTGAGTCCGGCGCGGTCGGACCGCTGCTGGGCGCGGTCGCGGGCGAGGCCCGCCTCCGGCAGTCGCAGGGTGAAGGTGGAGCCCTGGCCTTCGGCGCTCCACACCGTGACCTCCCCGCCGTGCGAGGCGACCACGTGCTTGACGATCGCGAGACCCAGTCCGGTTCCTCCGGTGGCCCGGGAGCGGGCCGGGTCGACGCGGTAGAAGCGCTCGAAGACGCGCTCCTTGTCCTTCTCGGAGATACCGATGCCCTGGTCGGTGACGGCGATCTCGATCAGGTCGCCGCCGGGCGCGGCGATGCGGCGGGCCGCTATGCCGACCCGGGTGCGGGCGGGCGAGTAGTTGACGGCGTTCTCGACGAGGTTGCCGAGGGCGGCGGCGAGCTGGCCGCGGTTGCCGCGCACGTGCAGATCCGCCGTACCTCCGGCGGCCATGGTGATCTGCTTCGTGCCGGCGGCGTGCCGGCAGCGGTCGATGGCCTCGGCGACCAGCTCGTCCACCCGGACGGGCTCGGCGTCGTCGAGGGGGTCGTCGTTCTGGACCCGGGAGAGGTCGATGAGCTCCTGTACGAGGTTGGTGAGCCGGGTCGCCTCGATCTGCATCCGCCCGGCGAACCGCTCCACGGCCTCGGGGTCGTCCGCGGCGTCCATGACGGCCTCGGAGAGCAGGGAGAGGGCCCCCACCGGTGTCTTCAGCTCGTGGCTCACGTTGGCGACGAAGTCGCGCCGTACGGCCTCGATGCGGCGGGCCTCGGTGAGGTCCTCGACCAGCAGCAGCACCAGCCGCGACCCGAGGGGCGCGACGCGCGCGGAGACGGCGAGCGCCTCCCCGCGTCCCGTCCCGCGCCTGGGCAGGTCCAGCTCGACCTGCCGTATCTCCCCGTCCCGCCGGGTGTCCCGGGCCATCTGCAGCATCGGCTCGACGGCGAGCTTGCCGCCCCGGACCAGGCCGAGGGCGTACGCCGCCGAGCTGGCCTTGACCACCGCGTCGGCCTCGTCGAGGACGACCGCGGACGACCTGAGCACCGAGAGGACGGTGTCCACGCCGGGCGGGAGCACCGGGTCGGTGTGCAGGGAGGTGCGGGTGGGGCGCTTCTGGTCGCGCTCGCTCCAGCGGAACGCCAGCACGGCGATGACGCCGGTGAGTACTCCGGCGATCGCTGCCACTGCGGCGACCGCCGCGTTCACGTCCATGTCTCCAGGTTAGGCATGGTGAACCGTCCCGCCCCAGCCATCGGGGTGCGACCTCGAACACTCGTCGCCCAGAGTTCACCTTGGAGCCAGTGACGGTTCATTTGGGGTGCCGGAAACGGACGCGTACGGGCCGGACCGTGTAAGCGTGGGGGCACGGCGAGGGCGTGAGGCCGGTCCTCGAACCCCCGAACTGGACGTACGAGAGGGAATCCTGATGCGGGACGCGTACCACGAGGAACTTGATTCGATCGGTGACGGTCTGGTGGAGATGGCCCGGCTGGTCGGGTCGGCCATCGGACGCGCCACGACCGCGATCCTCGACTCCGACCTGAAGCTGGCGGAGGCCGTCATCGAGGCGGACCAGAGGGTCGACACCCTCCAGCACGAGCTGGAGGCCCGGGCGATAACCCTGCTGGCCCGGCAGCAGCCGGTCGCGACGGACCTGCGCATCGTCGTGACCTCGCTGCGGATGTCGGCCGACCTTGAGCGCTCGGGCGACCTGGCCCAGCACGTGGCCAAGCTGGCCCGGCTGCGCTACCCGGAGCGTGCGGTGCCGCACGACCTGCACGCGACCATCCTGGAGATGGGCCAGCTCGCGCAGCGCCTGATGGCGAAGGCCGCCGAGGTGATCATCACCAAGGACGTCGACCTGGCCCTCCAGCTGGAGCAGGACGACGACGCGATGGACCTCCTGCACCGCGCCCTCTTCCAGCACCTGATGGACGACCGCTGGAAGCACGGCATCGAGACGGCGGTCGACGTGACCCTGCTGGGCCGGTACTACGAGCGCTACGCCGACCACGCCGTCGCGGTCGCCAAGCGCGTGGTCTACCTGGTCACCGGTGAGCACGCGGACGACCTCCAGTCGGACTTCCAGCCCGTGACGCAGGCCGAGGGCGCCTGAGTCCCCGCGCGTGCGGGGGCGGGCCGGGGGCGCACGTTCACTCCAGTGCGCCGTTGATGCGACGGCCGGCGGGGGCGTGCAATGGACCCAGGCACCCGCTTCCAGGAGGAACCATGGCCGATTCCCCCCGCACGAAGCCCGACCCCGCACAGGAACGCCCCACCGAGCAGCCCCCCGAGATCCGCAGCCTGCCACTGATCGCCGCGTGCGGCTGCGGCTCGGGCTGCGGCTGCGGCTGTCAGTCGGGCAATCCCTGCCAGTGCGGCTGACGCGGTAGCGGCGGGCAGCGGGCCGGTGGAGAGCGGTGGGACGGCCGGGTTCGCCCCGGCCGTCCCACAGGCGCACCCTGGAAGGAGAGAGCAGAAGGGGGTGCGACGCACCATGGCTCACTTCATGGACGTACACCGCGGAATGCACGGCATCACAGCGGACCAGCTGCACCGGGCCCACCAGGCCGATCTCGCCGTGGAGAAGGACGAGGACGTCCACTTCCGGCAGGCGTGGGCGGACCCGGACTCCGGCACGATCTACTGCCTCTCCGAAGGCCCGTCGGCCGAGGCGGTCCAGCGCGTTCACGAACGCACCGGCCACAAGGCGGACGAGATCCACGAGGTCCCGCTGTCCGTGTAGCCCGCCCGGGCCGCAGTGCGCGTGGCCGGCACACGGTCACCGACCGGACCGGACCGCGGTGATCGGGCGCCGCCGGGGCGCTCCCTGACACGGTGGATGCCGAAGGGAGGCCCCATGATCACCGCGTTGAACGACCTGGTCGACCTGGTCGAGGACCACCTCGGCGAGGAGCCGGACGTACCCGCCCTGGCCGCGAAGCTCGGCACCACCGAGTACCACCTGCGCCGGATGTTCTCGTCGCTGGCGGGCATGCCGCTGTCGGAGTACGTGCGCCGGCGCCGCATGACGGTCGCCGCCGCCGACGTCGTACGGGGCGAGGACGACCTGCTGGGCATCGCCGTCCGGTACGGATACGGCTCCACGGAGGCGTTCGGACGCGCGTTCCGGTCGGTCCACGGCTCCGCCCCGCGCGACGTACGCCGTGACGGGGGTCCCCTTCGGACACAACCGCAGCTCAGGTTCCGCCTGACCGTCGAAGGGCACACCCGCATGGACACCCGCTTCACCGACCGCCCCGCGTTCCGCCTGATCGGACACGCGACCCGCGTCCCCCTCATCCACGAGGGCGTCAACCCGCACATCCGGCAGCACATCGCCGCCCTCCCCCAGGAGGCCCACGCCCGCCTGAAGGCCCTCGGCGACACGGAGCCGGCGGGTCTGCTCCAGGTCAGCGACGACGTGGCCCAGGACAGCGCGGAGGGCACCGAACTGACCTACCTGCACGGCGTGGCCGTCTCCGCCGGCGCCCCGGCCCCCGACGACCTCGACGCCATCGAGGTCCCGGCCGGCACGTGGGCGGTCTTCCGCAGCGCGGGCGCCTACCCGGACGCCCTCCAGACCACCTGGGCGGCCACCGCGGCCGAGTGGTTCCCCTCCAACCCCTGGCGGCTGCGCCCCGGCCCGTCGATCGTCACCGTCCTGGACCGGTCGGACGACTTCACGACGGCGACGACCGAACTGTGGCTGCCGGTGGAACCGGCCTGAGGTCAGGGCCCGAGTGCCGTACGGCGGCGGGTCCCGCGGCTCCGGAAGCTAGCATCCGGAGCCATGAACGACAGCGTGTACGTCGGCAACGCGGGCAAGGACGCGGCACTGGACCGGGGGTGGCTGCTGGGGCACTTCAAGGACGCCTCCGACCCCCGGCACAGTGAGGACGTCGAGATCAAGTGGGGCGTCCACCCGAAGGGCGACGAGCGCGCCCACTGGGTCCACGGCGAGGAACGCACCGCCTTGCAGGTCCTCATCAGCGGCCGCTTCCGGGTGGAACTGCCGGGCCGCAGCGTGGTCCTGGCCGAACAGGGCGACTACGTCGTGTGGGGCAGGGGCGTCGACCACTCCTGGTACGCCGAGGAGGAGTCCGTCGTCCTCACGGTGCGGTGGCCGTCCGTGCCCGGGTACGCGGTCGCCGGCCAGGACGACGGCGCTCCGCGGGCCACCGGCACCTGAGCTGTGGTGCCCGCAACGGCACCTGAGCTGTGGTGTCCGTGTCCGGCCCCCTAGGCTGAGCACCCGTCCACACAGCATGGGGGAGAAATGACCAGCAGATTCACGGAGTTGTCCGTCGACTGCCACGATCCGGAGCTGCTCGCGGCCTTCTGGTGCGCGGTTCTCGACTTCGAGGTGATCGACCGGGGCGAGGACAAGGTCGAGATCGGCTCCTGGGAGCCGACCGCGGAGGAGGTCCGGGCCCGCCAGATGCCGCCCACGCTCGTCTTCATCCAGGTGCCCGAGGGCAAGTCCGCGAAGAACCGGCTCCACCTGGACGTCAGCCCCATCGACGGCAGCACCGACGACGAGGTGACCAGACTCCTCGGCCTCGGCGCCACCAAGGTGGACGTGGGCCAGGGCTCCGGCCGGAGCTGGGTGGTCATGGCCGACCCCGAGGGCAACGAGTTCTGCGTCCTGCGCACCCTGGCCCCGTCCGACTGACCGCTCCCCGACACCGGCGGCGGACCCGTCACTTGCCGCCCCGGAAACCCGATACTTTCCACGCCGGAAACAGACTGCTGCTGTTTCCGGCATGGAAAGCAACGGGGTATCCCTCACGCCGGAGCAGGCCCGCGCCGCCCTCGCCGACACCGACCGAGTCCGGATCTCGGCCACGGCACTGACGGCCACGCCGTGGCCGACCTGGTTCTTCCTCACCCTGACGCTCTACACCCGGCACTTCCGGTCATCCTCGGCGGCATCATGGCCGACCGCGACCGGCTGCTGCCGCGCCCCGCCTGGATGGCCACCCTGCTGGCGATCACCGCGCTCTACGCGGCGCTCTTCTCCGTCGCGGCGAAGGCGTGGCGCGAGCGGACCGGCGTGGCCCTGCGCACGGACGTCCTGCCGAAGCGGGCGACACCTGCCGCTCATGATCGGCCTCCCCCTGCTGCTGGCCGGCGGCCCGTACGCCTTCCGCACCACGGGGCAGCCTGCGTGGCTGATCGCGGCCTCCCTGATCGGCGCGGCCGTGTCCGTCGGCTTCCACCTCACCTTCGTACGCCTGCACCGGAGGACCGCGCGAGCGCCGGGAGCGGCGACCCGCTGGAGGGCTTCGACACCACCATCCACGCCCCGCACCGCCTGCGTATCTGCGCCCTGCTGGAGGCGGCGGGCGAGGCGGAGTTCGGCCTGGTCCAGAAGAACCTCGCCCTCTCCGCCTCCGCGCTGAGCAAACACGTCACGGTCCTGATGGACGCCGGCTACGTCGACCAACGCAAGGCCGTCCGCGACACGCGCCAACGCGTGTGGCTCCGGCTGACGCGGCAGGGCCGGGCGGCGTACCAGGGGCACCTGGCGGCACTACGCGCGATCGTGGAGCCGTCGGATCCGGCGCCCTGATCCGGCTTTCTGATCCGGCGGCTGTCGGTGCCGCGTGACACCGTGCCGCCATGACCACATCGACAGAGCTGACCCTCTTCGCCGACTACTTCCAGATACACGTCTGCGACGCGGATGCGGACGGTGACCTCAGCGATGCCTGGACGGGCCAGGCCGTCGCCGATCACCTGGCGGTCGCGCAGGACGCGCTGGGCATCGGCACGGTGGTCAACGTCGACGTGTCCGTCACGGTCGTCCTCCTGCCTCAGGAACCGGAGGACGACAGCTCGGAGTTCGACCACGTCGTCGAGGCCGGCCTGGAGGTGTCGTCGGGTCGCCTGATGGTTCTGGGCTGCACGGACTACGGCCCGGGCGCAGCCACGTTCGAGGTCCCGCCCGGCTTGAACCGCGTCCGCGTCTCCCGGAGCAACCTGACCCGGGCAGCTCAGGCCGACGTCGATTCAGCGGCGAGTCCCGAAACCATGGAGAAGATCCGCATCCAGGTATGGGCGGCCCCGGACTCCCCGCCCGCGGTCATCAAACGGTGGGCTTTCTGACCTTCCCACAAGGGGCAGTCGGTGCCGACCGTCGGCGCGACGACATCTCCGCCACCGAGGCGCGGGGTTGCCCCCACCATCGGTCACGGCAACGTTCTACGGCCGCCATCCCCGGGCCCGTTGTCAGTGCCGACCTCTACGCTCCCAAGTGCGCGGTCGGCTTCCGGGGGTTCCAGCTCT
Source organism: Streptomyces sp. BK208 (assembly GCF_004364245.1). Classification (GTDB taxonomy): domain Bacteria; phylum Actinomycetota; class Actinomycetes; order Streptomycetales; family Streptomycetaceae; genus Streptomyces. Next base: position 39,513 of record NZ_SOAV01000019.1, read on the forward strand.
GTAAGGAATGGTTGCATCCCCGGCCTGTACGGGGGCGGCCCGGAGCATCGTCCGGGACCTAACCGACGGTCGGGCTACGTCGATGGCCAGCAGATGACCTGCCAGAGCCGACCGTGCACGGGGGCCGCGGACACCGAGACGGTGATTACGGTCGGCCCATGCAGTGGCTCACCTTGATCAGCACCGTAGTCGGCGCCGCCATCGCCACGGGCTCCGCCATGCTGTTGGACCGTCAACGGGGGAAGCGGGAGCGCCTGGACCGCGAGGCGCAAGCGCGGCGCATTCTGTACGGGGACTACCTGGCCACCCTCTCCGAGGCACGGCACGCCTGCGGCAACATGCCCCGAGATCCCGACATCGCCCCCTCGACGCCCCGCACCACGGCTCGCGAGGCGTTCGGGCCGTGCATCGGCCTGAGGTGCCAGATGACCATCAGCGGGCCCGATCGCGTCGGGAAGCCTCGGAGGTCACGTTCCGCAGCCTGCGTGACCTCCGCGACCGCGTGATGGATGGAGTCCTGGTCACCGACCAGGCCTATCTCCAGGCGCGCCGAACCTACGACGACGCCCTTGCCGCACTTCGGGCACGCATGCGAAAGGACTTACGCATCAGCGGAGACCGCACTGCGCCCTGAGGGAGCCCTCGTCCGCGTCGGCACATTGCGGGAACACGTAGCGGGCTCGGCGAAGCGCCCAACCCGCTGAGCAGCGAACAGCGCCCTCGACGGAGAACGGGGGCTGTACACAGGAGGCTACTTCTTCTTGCCCTGGGTCTTGCCGGGGATCTTGGTGGCCTGCGTTTTCGCTGCTCAGGAGCGGTGGGTTCGTGCGCCTGGTGGTCGTCGTTAGTCGTCATTGGCCGCCGCCGAGCGGCCTCGGACGGCCCAGGGACGGCCCAGCTTCGCCGCGCTCGACAGCGGCGGGTTCCCTCGATGTGGCCCGCCTGGGCCTCAGTTGGCGACAGTCAGCCACGACGGCGAGGACGCCGACCGACCGGGCGCGCGTGTGCCTCGCTGCACCCCCACTTGCCTCAGCCACACCATTGATGCCGTCGCCAGAGCGAGCCACGGCGGCCGGCCCGTGACGACGGCGCTGAAGCCCTCAGCTTGGGAAGCCGCGATCACGCGCGACTGGTTCGGGCGCTGACTTCGGCACACGGCTGGGCGCCGGTCTCGTCAGGCGTGCTCGCGCACCTGGTTCCCCGCTCGATCCGGTGCGCTTGCGCGGCAAACTTCACGAAGGCACGAGCTGTGCCACGCAGCGCGTGGTCAGTGCTCACCTCAAGTTCCTCTTGTGCGGTCGGCTCCCGAGTTGTCCAGCCCTGGAGAGCAGCTGCACCTCCGGTGAATCGGCGACCTCTGCCCCAACGGAGGAGCCCTCTAAGCGCTCTCGCGGAGCGAGGGTGAGCCGACTGCTTGACGGGTAGTGTGGAGAGTCAAAGCCGACTAACCTTGGCCGCTGGTGAGGGTCACACCGGTGGGGGGTAGCGCAGACCAATGCCAACAGTCACGCTTACCGATCAAATGCTGTTGCATATTTCCACTAGTAAGAGTGCGACTATATCTGCACTTCCAGTAGGAGGAAGCAAGTATCCGTTTCCTACCGCTCAGCTGCTTCAGCAGATAGTCTCGGATCGCCTACTTCTAGCAGGAGGGCATCTTCGAGCTGGTGACGCCCTCCTTTTTGCAGCACAGTACAGATCGGCTATCAGTCGCTTCTATTACGCGATGTACCAGGCCGCGCGCGCCATCACTTTCGCAGATACTAAAGGCGACGACCATGAGCGCCATAACGTACTGCCACGCAATCTTCCGGGGGCCATTGAGAATTCGGCTCTTCGCGAGACTGAGCTTGTGGACGCCCGCCTGCTGCGAAATCAGGCCGATTACGATATCTACCCAATCAAAGAGTCTGATTGGGAGGATGATGCCCGTGCTCTTTCAGTAACTGCGGCGCAATTCCTCCAGATTTGTGAGTCTTTCGCTCTAACGAATGGATATATCTGATGTCGGCAAGTGACTACGAATCGCATATCGCTCGGGTACTTACCGACGCAGACATCTCCATTGTGCGCGTCGAAGAACGATCGTTCCCAGGGGAACGGTGGGTCCTCATCTGGGTGAATGAGGACTCGATAGCGGCTGCTCAGAGTCTGGCCGGAACCATTGAGCAGGAGCTAAATTCAGTCCATAACACGGAAGGTGAGTCTCTAGCTGTCACCTTCAGGCCGCATCGTACCGATGTTGAGAAGCCTCGAACTCCTACGTCAAACAGCGTCCTTGCGTCGCCGAAGATTGACCAGCTCATCCAGCTACTGGAAGCCCGGTCACGCACATCGGATGCGCTTCCCAGTTTGAAATACATGGAGGACCCGCGCGCAAGCCTGGCTGCTATCGGCGCGTCGCGTCATCACCTCGTCTACGGTCGACGGGGCGTTGGTAAAACCGCGCTCCTCCTTGAAGCGAAGCGCCTTGCGGAGAAGGATGGACATGTAACAACGTGGATGAATGCGCATACTCTGCGGCTGATGGACCCTTCCGCGGCATTCCTTATGATTGCGGAGAGTGTGTTGTCTTCGCTGGTTCAGCATGCAGGCACCTCCCAGGGAGATTCGTTCGCTCGATTGAAAGATCTTGCTGACGAAGTAGCATCCCTTCGAAAAAGGGAAGGAAGTGTAGTCCTCGGCGATGTCATTGCCGACCTGAATAAGGCCTTGCGTGCCGTTTTGCGTGCGGACATTGTTCGACTGTATCTCTACCTCGATGATTTCTATCTTTTTCCGATCTCGTCTCAACCGCATCTGCTGGATCACCTGGCTGGCATGCTGCGCGACTGCGATGGGTGGCTCAAAATCACGAGTATCGAGCGTCTTACTCGGCCGTTCGAGCCTTCGTCGCGTATTGGTATCGAAATTCCACATGACGTCTCAAAGATCGACCTAGATGTGACTTTGGAGGATCCTGAAGCTACCCAAAAATTCTTGGAGTCCGTGCTAACTAACTACACAGATACCGTAGGGATCGCCAAGCCGGCGAGTATTACCCGTGGCGCAGCACTCGGCAGGTTGATTCTTGGATCAGGTGGCGTGCCCAGGGACTACCTGAACCTTTTCGCTTCTTCAATCGTGGCAGCTAGATCTCGTAGCAACGCGCGTGAAGTTGGGCAGGAGGACGTCGCGAATGCTGCCGGGAAGGCGGCGCGAGGTAAGTTGAGAGATCTTGAGCAAGATGTTTCTGCCGATAGTGCGGATTCTTTGACATCGGCACTCGAATATCTCTCTTCATATGTGCGGGGGGAGGGTTATACTTACTTCCGTGTCAATGTTGCTCAAAAATCTCATCCAGCCTATGAAACGCTTGCGCGACTCGTCGACCTCCGGTTCGCGCACTTGATTCAGGCTACGCTCTCGGACCAGCACCGTCAGGGAGTCAAGTATGAGGCGTACATTCTCGATCTGAGTCAGTACTCGGACGTGCGATTGAAGCGGGGACTGCACGTACTTGACCTTGAGGATGGAAACTGGACTCTTCGGGTGAGTGGAAAGGCTAATACGCTGAAGAAATTGAAGAGCACTCTCTTCAGGGACGAGTTGCGACGATCTCCTGTTCTCGACGTCGAAGTTCTTGGGCAGCATGCTGGCCTGGAGACGACGTAAGGACGGCGGAGAGGCTTTAGGCTGGAGTTGCTTCGGGGCGAGTGCCCTTGGCTCCGTAAGCTGACGGCGAGTCGGGCAGTCTGTGGTCCTGCTCGGTGCATCACGGCGTTGGCGCCAGCATCTTGGAGGCTCGTCCCGAAGTCGCTGCCTGGAGCCGTGGAGCCGACCGCGCCCTAGCCGCGACGAATCCCTTTCCTGACTTCAAGCGGCTGATCGCTGCAGAACGCGGCACGGGCGCCGGCCGGGCTGGAGCGGGGCGGAGACAGGAGCGCAGGCCCGGCCGGGGGCCGGGCCGCGCGCGGTGAGCGGAGCGAGCCGCCTTGATGCCCGTGAAGAGGGTTATAACTCGCTCCGGGTCAGGAGCACCCGGGGCTCACGCATCGAAGTCGTACTCCAGGATGTACGAGGCCGCGTCCAGCGTCATTTCGTTGACCTCGACAGGGCGGCCCTCCTCCGTGAACGCGGTGCGGCAGATGAGGATGGCCGGGGTGCCCGCGGACATGCTCAGCTGGGTTGCCTCGTCCGGCGACGGCATGCGTGAGCGGATCTCCTCGCGGAAGTGCACCGGCCCGTGGCCGAGTTCGGCGAGGCGGGCGTACGTGCCGCCGGGGCCGGTGTCCTCCTGCGTGATCGCGGAACCGGCCACCAGGGAAGTGGGCAGGTAGCTCGTCGCCAGCAGGACGGGCTTGCCGTCCAGGACGAAGCGGCGGCGCCGCACGCACACCGTCTCCTGGTCGGCCAGGTCCAGGACCGCGCCCACACCGTCGGGCGCGACCTCCTCGGTCACGCTGACCCGGTCCACTTCGAGGGAGCGGTTCTCGACGTCGGCCGACCAGATGGACCGGCCGTTGCCCCACTGCTGTTGGGCGAGCCTCTGGATGCCCCGACGCCTCAGCGGGCGGAACTCGCGGACGAACACGCCGGCACCCTTGCGGGCCTCGGCGACGCCTTCGTCCCTGAGGACGCTCAAGGCCTGGCGGGCCGTCATGCGGGCCACGCCGTGCGTGGCCATGAGGTCGTTCTCCCCCGGGAGTCGATCACCGGGACCGTACTCGCCCGACCGGATCGCTTCGCGCAACGCGTCGGCGATCCGCTGGTACTTGGGGCGACGGTCGCCTCCGGTGTTGGCCATCCCGTAGACCTCCTCTCCTTCTCTAGACACCTTAGGCCACAGGTTGTCCGTCCGCTCGCTGCGAGTAGCGCCCGAGCCCCTCAAAGCCGCCTCTACACTGGAGATTTGACGTCTCTAGAGATGTTGACCACAGTACCTGTCTAGAGATGTTCCACTGGTCTGGATGAGGGGTGCTGCATGAGGTCATACGCGATGGGTCCTTCGGCGGCTGCCGCGGTGTCGGCGGCGAGAGCGTCGGCTCGGCAGCTCGTCGGCGCGGACGGGTGGGAGCGGCATCACCTCCCTTGCGGCCTCAGCGGCGGGGAGTGAAGGTCCGTGGCATTCGCGATCGACCGCCACCCGTGTGAGGAATCACCACGCCTCGGCGCGATGACCCTGCACCCCGTCGCCGAGTCCGTGCCCCTGTCTCGGCGCTGGTTCCGGAAGTTCCTCACTCCCTACCAGCCGGCCTGCTCGGTCGACGACTGTGTGCTGCTGCTCTCCGAGCTGGTGACCAACGCCGTCGTTCACGGCACGTCGGACGCCCCTTGGCTCGTCCGGGTGGAGTGGTTCCGCGTCGGGACCTCGCTCCGGGTCGAGGTGCACAATCCGGGGCTCCCGGAGAACGTGCGACAGAGGTGCCCCGACGCCGACGACGCGCACGGGCGCGGGCTCCTGCTCGTCGACACCGTCGCCGACTCGTGGCACTCCGGTCCCAGCCACTTCGGCGGAACGGTGGTCTCCTTCACGATGGCCGACGCCTGGCCACCGTCTTCCTGATACGGCCGGGCATCCGGTTACGGGGCCGGAGACGGCCCAGAGGCAGCGAAAAGCCCCCTACCGGCGGAGAAACCGCGGGCAGGGGGCTTACGCGTGGGCGGTTACTTCTTCTTGCCCTGGTTCTTCACGGCCTCGATGGCGGCTGCGGCCGCGTCCGGGTCGAGGTATGTGCCGCCGGGGTTCAGCGGCTTGAACTCGGCGTCGAGTTCGTAGGACAGCGGGATGCCCGTCGGGATGTTCAGGCCCGCGATGTCGGCGTCGGAGATGCCGTCGAGGTGCTTGACCAGGGCGCGCAGCGAGTTGCCGTGGGCGGCGACCAGGACGGTGCGGCCGGTGAGGAGGTCGGGGACGATCGCGTCGAACCAGTACGGCAGCATGCGGCCGACGACGTCCTTGAGGCACTCCGTCTGCGGGCGCAGCTCCGGCGGGAGGGTCGCGTAGCGGGCGTCGGAGAACTGGGAGTACTCGGCGTCGCGGTCCAGCGCGGGCGGCGGGGTGTCGTAGGACCGGCGCCACAGCATGAACTGCTCCTCGCCGAACTCGGCGAGGGTCTGGGCCTTGTCCTTGCCCTGGAGGGCGCCGTAGTGGCGCTCGTTGAGACGCCAGTGGCGGTGGACCGGGATCCAGTGGCGGTCGGCGGCCTCCAGCGCGAGCTGGGCCGTGCGGATCGCGCGCTTCTGGACGGACGTGTGGACCACGTCGGGCAGCAGGCCGGCGTCCTTGAGCAGCTCGCCGCCGCGCGTCGCCTCCTTCTCGCCCTTCGGGGTGAGGTTGACGTCCACCCAGCCGGTGAACAGGTTCTTCTCGTTCCACTCGCTCTCGCCGTGGCGGAGGAGGATCAGCTTGTACGGTGCGTCGGCCATGCTCCCGAGCGTAATCGAACCCCCGGACCCCGTGCTCGGCGCGCCCGCTGGGCGGACGGTTGACGGGAAGTGTTAAACGAGTGGCCCCCGCCCCCACGGCTTCGTAAGTTGTGCTCACCGCATCAGCCGCTTACACCCACCCTCGGGGGACCCATGCCAGTCGCCGGACTCAGACGTGCCGCACGCGAGACCGTGTCCGGGCTCCCCCGCGAGTTCTGGTGGCTGTGGACCAGCACCCTCGTCAACCGGCTCGGTGCCTTCGTCGCCACCTTCATGGCGCTGTACCTGACCATCGACCGCGGCTACTCCGCGACGTACGCCGGTCTGGTCGCCGCCCTGCACGGGCTCGGCGGGGTCGTGTCCTCGCTGGGCGCCGGGGTGATGACCGACCGGCTGGGGCGGCGGCCGACGCTGCTCGTGGCGCAGGCCTCGACCGCGCTGTCGGTCGCGCTGCTCGGCTTCATGCGGGACCCGGTGGCCATCGCCGCCGTCGCCTTCCTGGTCGGCATGGCGAGCAACGCGTCGCGGCCCGCGGTGCAGGCGATGATGGCGGACATCGTGCGGCCCGAGGACCGTATCCGGGCGTTCTCGCTGAACTACTGGGCGATCAACCTCGGTTTCGCGGTCTCCTCCATGGCGGCCGGGTTCATCGCCGAGGTCAGTTATCTCGCCGGGTTCATGATCGAGGCGGGCATGACGCTCGTGTGCGCCGTCCTCGTCTTCGTGAAGCTGCCCGAGTCCAGGCCGCAGCGGACCGGGAGCGCCGACGCGGGCGACAAGGACGCGGCCGTGTCCCTGGGGACCGTGGTGCGCGACGGGCGGTACATGAGCGTCGTCGGGCTGTCCTTCCTGATCGCCGTGATCTTCCAGCAGGCCTACGTGGGGCTGCCCGTCGCCATGGGTGACGCCGGGTTCACTCCCGCCGACTTCGGGCTGGCCATCGCCGTCAACGGGATCCTGATCGTCGTCCTGCAGATCCCCGTCACGCGGTTCATCGAGCACCGCGATCCGCGGCTGCTGCTCGTCGGCTCCTCGCTGCTGGCCGGGTACGGCTTCGGGCTCACCGCCTTCGCCGGGTCGGTCGGGGTCTTCGCCCTCACGGTGTGCGTGTGGACGCTGGCCGAGATCGTCAACGCGCCCACCCAGACCGGGCTCGTCGTCCGCCTCTCCCCCGTGCACGGGCGCGGCCGCTACCAGGGCATGTACACGATGTCCTGGGCGGTTGCCTCCCTGGTCGCCCCGCTGATGTCGGGCTTCGTCATCGACCGCTGGGGCGCCGAGTGGCTGTGGGGCGTCTGCGCCGTCGTCGGCACGGTGGCGGCGGCCGGGTACTGGGGGCTCATGCGGGGCCTGCCCGACGACGCGAGCCCGGCCGGGTCCGAGAGTCCCGCCCTGTCCGAGACGCCGGCGCCGTCCGAGGCCCTGGCCGCGCCCGATGCACCGGCCCTGTCCAAGACATCGGTCGCCTCCGACGCACCGGCCCTGGCCGGGACGCCCGTGACCGGCCCGGGCCGCGCGGCCGGCGACCCCGAGGCCGAGGCCCGCGCCGTCTGACCCGCTGCCCGCGCCGTCTGACCCGCCGCCCGCTCACGGGTGCATCCGCGTCCCCTTCAGCACCTTGTCCACCGCGTTCTTCGGGCCGTACACCGCGAGGCCGACCAGGTCCAGGTCCGCCGTCGCGACGGCCCGTACCGCCGCCCGGTTGTCGCGGTCGTTGCCCGTGGTGAAGAGGTCGGACGTGAAGAGGGCGCGGGGCAGGGCACGGGACAGTACGCGCGCGTGGGCGGCCGTCAGCGTCTCCTTCGTGCCCTCGAAGACCAGCACCGGCTGGCGGAACATCGGCAGGTAGCCGACGGCGTCCGCGTCCTCGTACGGCTCCCCGATCACCTCGGGGAACCGGCTGCCCAGGCCGCTGACCAGGAAGGCCGTGACGTTGAGGCGCTGCCAGGTCTCCAGGTCCTCGCGCAGCAGGACGGCGATCTTGGTGTCGAAGCGGACGGGGGTCCCGGCTCCGGGAGCCTCGGGTGCGTCGGATGCCTCGGGTGCCTCGGGGGCTGCTTCGTGCGTGCTCATACGGTGAGATTGCCGTCCCGCTCCCCGCCCGGTCTTGTACGTTTTTTGCATGGCCGGCCGACGGAGGGACCAGCACAGCGCCCAGCGGAACGTCTCCGCCTGGCGGCCCGGCGTCCCCGGCGTCGTCGAGGTCTTCCACGCGCACTACACCGAGTACGCCTACCCGATGCACGTCCACGACGCCTGGACGCTGCTGATCGTCGACGCCGGCGCCGTACGGTACGACCTCGACCGGCACGAGCACGGCACCCCGCACGACACGGTGTCGCTGCTGCCGCCGCACGTGCCGCACAACGGCTCCCCCGCCACCCCGGACGGCTTCCGCAAGCGCGTCCTGTACCTGGACGCCTCCCGGCTGGGCGACGAGCTGATCGGACCGGCCGTCGACACCCCCGACCTGCGTGATCCGGTGCTGCGCCGGCGGGTCGGGCAACTGCACACCGCGCTCGCGCTGCCCGGGGACGAGCTGGAGGCGGAGAGCAGGCTGACGCTGATCGGCGAGCGGTTGCGCACCCATCTGCGCCCGGCCGGGGACGGCGGGGCCGCGCGCCGGGATCCCGTACTCGCCCGGCGGCTGCGGGAGTTGCTCGACGAGCGGATCGTCGCGGGCATCGGCCTGGACGAGGCGGCGGCGCTCGTGCCCGCCCACCCGGCGCATCTCGTACGGGCGTTCAGCGGCGCCTACGGCATCGCGCCGCACCAGTACCTGATGTCACGCCGGGTCGACCGGGCCCGGCGGCTGCTGCTGGCCGGACGGTCCCCGGCGGACGTGGCCGGTGCCACCGGCTTCTACGACCAGGCCCATCTGACCCGGCACTTCAAGCGGTTGGTGGGGGTCACGCCGGGGCGGTACCGGTCGAGCGGCGCCCGGAGCTGAGGCGCCGGAACCCGCCGAGGCGGCCGGGCGGGGTTCAGTCGCCGGAGCGCTCGATCAGGTGCTGGAACGCCTCCAGGTTCCGCGTGGACTCGCCGCGGGAGGTCCGCCACGCGTACTCCTTGCGGATGGCGGACGCGAAGCCCAGCTCCAGCAGGGTGTTGAAGGCGCCGTCGGCGGCCTCCAGGACCTGGCCGAGGATGCGGTCGATCTCGTCGGGGGTGACGGCGGCCAGGGGCAGCTTGGCGGTGACGTAGATGTCGCCGAGGCGGTCGACGGCGTAACCGACGCCGTAGAGCTTGAGGTTGCGCTCCAGCAGCCAGCGGTGGACGGCCGGTTCGTTCTCGTCGGGGTGGCGGATGACGAAGGCGTTCAGGGAGAGGGAGTGCCGGCCGACGAGCAGGGAGACCGTCGTGGACAGCTTGCGGGTGCCGGGGAGCTTGACGACGAAGTTGCCGGGCTCGGGGCTCTCCCACTCCAGCTCGGCGTCCTTCAGCGCTCCCTCGACGACCTGTGCTGCCTTGTCCGGTGCCTCAGCCATGATGCGAGCGTACGCGACGGCGGTGCGACTGGATCGCGGCCGTGTAGACGTCGGCCGTCGCGGCGGCGGCGCTGTCCCAGCCGAAGGACTGGGCGTGCCGGGCCGCGGCGTCGCCCATGCGGGGCGTCAGGTCGGGGTTGTCGGCGAAGTCGCGCAGCACGCGCGCGTACGCGACGGGGTCGTGGCCCTCGACGAGCCGGCCGGTGTGCCCGTCGCGCACCGCGACCGGCAGCCCGCCCACCGCGGCGGCCAGCACCGGCGTACCGGCCGCCTGAGCCTCTATGGCGACCAGCCCGAAGGACTCGCTGTAGGACGGCATGACCAGCACGGACGCGGCCCGGAACCAGTCGGCGAGCTGCTCCTGCCCGACGGGCGGGCGGAAGCGCACGACGTCGGCGATGCCGAGCCGCGCGGCGAGTTTCTGCAGGCCCTCCGGCTTGGCGAGGCCGCTGCCGCTGGGTCCGCCGACGACGGGGACGACGATGCGGGAGCGCAGCTCGGGGCGTTCGTCGAGGAGTACGGCGACGGCGCGCAGCAGGATGTCCGGCGCCTTCAGGGGCTGTATGCGGCCGGCGAAGAGCGGGATCAGCGCGTCCTGGGGCAGGCCGAGGCGGGCGCGGGCGGCGGCGCGGGCGTTGCCCTGCCGGCCGGGGCCGGGGACGGTACCCCGGGGGAAGGGGCGGAAGCGGTCGAGGTTCACGCCGGGGTGCACGACGGCGACCCTGCCGGGGTCGGCGTCGTAGTGGCGGACGAGTTCGTCGGCCTCCTCCGCCGTGTTGGCGATCAGGCGGTCGGAGGCGGCGACGATCTGGGTCTCGCCGATGACGCGGGCGGCCGGTTCGGGGGTGTCGCCCTCGGCGAGGTTGGCGTTCTTGACCTTGGCCATGGTGTGCATCGCGTGCACCAGGGGGGCGCCCCAGCGCTGGGCGGCGAGCCAGCCGACGTGGCCGGAGAGCCAGTAGTGGGAGTGCACGAGGTCGTAGTGGCCGGGCCGGTGATCGGCCCAGGCCTGCATCACGCCGTGCGTGAAGGCGCAGAGCTGGGCGGGCAGCTCCTCCTTGGCCAGGCCCTCGTACGGGCCCGCGTCGACGTGCCGGACGAGGACGCCGGGGGCCAGCTCGACGGCCGGCGGGAGGGCCGCGGTGGTCGCCCGCGTGAAGATCTCGACCTCGATGTTGATCGCGGCGAGGCGCTGCGCCAGCTCGACGATGTAGACGTTCATGCCGCCGGCGTCGCCGGTGCCGGGCTGGTGGAGCGGTGAGGTGTGCACGGAGAGCATGGCGACGCGGCGGGGCCTGCGCAGCACCCGGAGCCGCGGGGAGGCCGCCGGTGAGCGGCGCCCGAGCCTGCTGACGTACTGGCTCACGAGCCGTTCCTCCTCGCTGCGGGCATGCCGGTCGGAGGACCTGGACTGCCCTCCAAGGGGTGGGAACACCGGGCGGGCGGTGCTCCATTCCGTTTTTCCGACCTTTGCCGAATCATTACCTCCTGTCGCTCAACCGTTCGATGACCGGACGGGTCCCCGGCGTGCGGCGGCGAGCGGCGGGCGCCCTGCCTCCGGGGTGCGGGTACCACCGTCCCGTGGACGAATGCCGGAGGGCCGGACGCAATACCCTCGTAGGCATGCCACCCCGTGCCGCCGCCACCCGCCCCGTGGGCACGGTCACGCGCGGCACGACGAATCCCAACCGGTTGCGCCGCATGGACCGCTGGATCGCGGCCACGCACGGCGCCGAACTGCGCCGGGCCGCCGATCCCGTCGCCGTCGATCTCGGTTACGGCGCGGCCCCCTGGACCGCCGTCGAGCTGCTGCACCGCCTGCGCACGGTCGCGCCGCACGCGCGCGTGGTGGGCGTCGAGATCGACCCGGCGCGGGTGGCGGCGGCCCAGCCGTACGCGCGCGAGGGGCTCGACTTCCGGCACGGCGGCTTCGAGGTCCCCGTCGCCGGGCCCCCGCTGCTGATCCGCGCGGCGAACGTGCTGCGCCAGTACGACGAGGGCGAGGTCGCCGCCGTCTGGCAGCGGCTGTGCGCGCGGCTCGCGTCGGCCTCGACGCCGTCACCCTCGCCGTCACCGAGGGCGGGATCCGCGTCGAGCCCGTCGGGGCACTCGGGGCACTCGGGGCACTCGGGGCACTCGCGCGGCGGGCTACTGGTCGAGGGCACCTGCGACGAGATCGGGCGCCGGCACGTGTGGGTGGCGCTGGGGCCCGAGGGGCCGCGCACGGTCACCTTCGCGACCCGGCTCGGCTCCCTGGAACGCCCCTCCGACCTGGCCGAACGGCTGCCTAAGGCGCTCATCCACCGCAATGTCCCCGGCGAGCCCGTGCACGCCTTCCTGCGGGACTTCGACCGCGCCTGGGCGGCTGCCGCGCCCTACGCCTCGTACGGCGCCCGCCAGCGCTGGATACGGGCCGTGCGGGACCTGACGGCCGACTGGCCGGTGTCGGACGGGCCGGTGCGGTGGCGGCAGGGCGAAGTGACGGTGCGGTGGGAGGCGTTGGCGCCCCGCGCGTGAACCGGCGGCGGGCCGGACGGCACGACTCCCGAGCCGGAACCGGGGCCGGAAGCCGGTCCGGGACCGGAACCAGGCAGGGACCCGGACCCCGAACCGGCGCCGGAACCAGGCAGGGCCCGGACCCCGAACCGGAACCGCACCCCGAAACGGGAGCCGGATCCCGAGCCGGAACCGGCCCCCCCCGGCCGCACCCCGGCCGGGGAACGATTCCCGTGCGGCGCTCGTCACACCGCCGAGGACACCGCCGGAGGCGTACGAGGGGACACAAGAGGACAGCACGGCCTCTGTCGCTTTCCGCGCCGGCATGGCACGATCCCCCGAGCGGCCTATGTTACTGACGGTTAATCAGGTTGGGGGCGAGGTATGCGCACGGGGAAGCATGGCTGGACGACCGCCGCCGTGACCGTGGTCTGCACGGTCACCGTGCTGGCGGCACCGGGTACGGCGTTCGCCGACCCGGGACCCTCACCGTCCACGTCGCCGGGCGCCTCCGCCGCCTCCCCCGCGCCGACGGCCCCCGCCGCCACGCCCGGCAGGGACCTGGAAGCCGTACGCAAGAAACTCGACGGGCTCTACCGCGCGGCGGCCTCGGCCACGGAGGAGTACAACGCCGCCGAGGAGAAGGCCGAGAAGCAGAACGCCGAGATCGTCGAGCTGGGCAAGAAGGTCGTCGCGGGCCAGAAGAAGCTGGACCGCCTCAAGGACCGGGCCGGAGCCGCGGCCCGCGCCCAGTACCGCACCGGCGGCCTGCCCGACGGGGCCAAGCTGGTCCTGAGCGACGACCCCGAGGACTTCCTCGACGGCACCGGCCGGGTGATCCAGGGGCAGCGCGCCACCAAGGGTCTGCTGGGCGAGCTGACCCGCGCCCAGGAGGACCTGAAGACCTACAGGGCGGACGCCTCCGCCCGTCTCGAGGAGCTGGAGGCGAACCGCAAGGTCAAGGCCACCGCCCAGAAGAAGATCGAGAAGCAGGTCGCGGCGGCCGAGAAGCTGGAGTCCGAGCTGGAGAAGGAGGAGAAGGAGCGCCTGGCCCGCCTGGAGAAGCAGGCGCAGGCCGACGCCCAGACCGCCTGGCTCGGCTCCGGCATCCTCGACGACCTCGGCACCCAGGCGACCGAGCGGGGCCGCAAGGCGGTCGAGTACGCCACCGCCCAGATCGGGAAGCCGTACCAGTGGGGCGCCGAGGGTCCGAAGTCCTTCGACTGCTCCGGCCTCACCTCGCAGGCCTGGGTGTCGGCGGGGCGGACGATCCCCCGCACCTCGCAGGAGCAGTGGAAGCGGCTGGAGCACGTCGACATCGAGGACATGCGCCCCGGCGACCTGATCATCTACTTCGACGACGCCAGCCACGTCGGCATGTACGTCGGCGACGGCTCGGTCGTGCACGCCCCGCGCCCGGGGCGCTCGATCACCGTCGCGGGCGCGGGCTCGATGCCGATCCTCGGCGTGGTCCGCCCGGACCCGGCGCAGGAACAGGCCACCGCGCCGAAGGAGTGACCCGGATTACGCGCCCCGTGCCCCGTGCCCCGTGCCGGGCACGTGAGGCGGCCCACGTGACCCAGTCCACGCCCCGCGCCCCGACCCGCGTGACGTTCGTCATCCCCGGGGTCCGGACGTCCTGTCCAACTGCGGGGGAAAACGCGCCATATGACAGTGGCCGACGGCCGTCCGACGTGTTCTGGACCATTCCGCAGCGGTGCGGTCACCCGCTATGGTCCCCGTCGGTGGGTCGAGGTCCCTCGCCCCGCCATGCCCTCGGGGGGAGGGAAGGAAACCAAGACGATGCCCGTACCCGTACCGCGGCAGAGGGCGATCCCGGCCGTGGAGTGTGGTCAGGCGCCCGTCGCGTTCCCGGACAGCGGCCCTTCCACGGAACAGGCCCCGTCCGGGACGAACCCGGCCGAGAACCCCACCATCCAGCGAGCACCCGCCCGAGAGACCACCACGGAGAAGCGCGAGAAGCCCACGGACACCAGCAGCGGCACCAGCACCGGCATCGACCGCACGGGCCCTGACACCGGCACCGGCACCGGCACCGGCCGTACGGTCGGCGGCCGCAAGGACAACGCGGTCCCCACGAACCTGACGGTGCTGCTGATCGAGGACGACCCGGCCGGCTCGCCGATCGTCCCCGAGCTGCAGGACCAGGCCGGCAAGCCGATCCGCGTCCGCACCGCGCGCAACCTCACCGAGGCCGGGCGGCTGCTGACCGACGACGTCCACTGCATCCTGCTGGACCTCGCCCTGTCGGCGCCCGCCCCGGCCCGCCCGAGCGGCGAGGGCTCCGGCGACGGTGAGGGTGCCGGCGCGGGCACCGACGAGCTGGCGGTGCTCCGGCACGTCCTGGAGCTCGCGCCCCGGCACGCCGTGCTCGCCCTGACCGCCTCCAGCGACGCCGAGCGCGGCGCCGAGGCCGTGGCGGTCGGCGCGCAGGACTACCTGTTCCGCGACGAGCTGGACGGGCGCCTGCTGAGCCGCGCGATCCGCTACGCCGTCGAGCGCAAGCGGTCCGACTCGGCCGAGCGGCGGCTGGCCGAGGGCCGGCTGCGGGCGCAGGAGAACCGCCGCCTGGAGCGCGGTCTGCTGCCGACCCCGCTGCTGGCCGGTTCCTCGCTGCGCTTCGCCGCCCGCTACCGTCCGGGCCGCTCCCGCGCGCTGCTCGGCGGCGACTTCTACGACGTCGTGCGCACCCCGGACGGCACCGTGCACGCCATGATCGGCGACGTCTGCGGGCACGGCCCGGACGAGGCGGCGCTCGGGGTGGAGCTGCGGATCGCCTGGCGGGCGCTGACCCTCGCGGGGCTCTGCGGCGACGAGCTGCTCGGCACGCTGCAGCAGGTGCTGGAGCACGAGCGCTCGGACGACGAGATCTTCGCGACCCTGTGCGCCGTGGACATCTCCCCGGACGGCCGCCGCGCCGGCCTGTGCCTGGCCGGACACCCGTCCCCGCTGATCGCCGCTCCGGGCGTGCCGGCGCGGCTGCTGCCCTACGACAACAACGGCCCGGCGCTGGGGCTGCTGCCGGGCGCCCGCTGGCCGCGGATGCAGGTGGAGCTGGGCGCCGAGTGGAGCCTGATGCTCTACACCGACGGCCTGATCGAGGGCCGGATCGGTGAGGGCCGCGAGCGGCTGGGCCAGGACGGCATGGTGGAGATGGTCCGCCGCCAGCGCGCCGCGGGCCTGGGCGGCGAGGAGCTGCTGCGGGCCGCCGTCAACGAGGTCCGCGAACTCAACGGCGGCGAACTGGCCGACGACGTGGCGGTCGTCCTGCTGGACCGGACGGCCTGAGCCGCCCGGTCCCGGTGACCCCGCGGGCGGGGAGGCCCGTCAGCGTGATCCCGCGGGCGGGGAGGTCCGTCAGCGTCCGCCGTTGTACGGCCCGTACGGGCCGTCGCTGCTGGAGCCGCGGCGGCTGCTGCGGCCGCCGCCGGACAGGCCGCGCAGGGCGGGCCGCACGTCGACCATGTACACGATCGTCGCGATGAGGCCGATGATCGGCAGGAACGCCAGGATCGGGAAGATCAGGCTCACCACGAAGGCGAGCCCGAGGATGATCAGCCAGAACGGCTTGGTCTTCTTGTCCGCCGCGCGGTAGGCGTCCTCACGGCGCGTGGCGGCGTCGATCAACGCGAAGCCGGTGAAAACCATCAGGGCGATGTTCAGCAGCCCCAGGAAGTTCGCGAACCCCTGCATCAGCACAACGTCCACCACCAGACTCGGTTCTTCATTACGCGGTCACCGTACCCGCAGAACGAGCCGGACACCCCGAGGGTGCCCGGCCGCTCCCCACTCGTGACGCGCCCCACTACTTGGCGGGCGGCGTCGTCTTCTTGGCGGTGGTGGGCTTCTTCGCCGGGGCCTTGCGCGGGGCGGGGGTGGTCTTCTTCGCCGCGGCGGACTTGTCCTCGGTGACGCGGACGGGCTCGGAGGTGGACGCCGCGGGCTTCGCCGGGGCCGGCTTGGACGGCTCGACGGCCACCGCGAGGTCCTCCACGTCCACGGCGAGGTCCTCGATGCCGTCGGCGGCCTGGCCGCGCCAGGTGCGCACCGCGTGCTCGCCGCGCTCGGCGACCTTCTCGTAGGCCTCCCGGGCCTTGACGGCGTACTCGGCGGCGACGCCGACGGAGCGCAGCGCGAGGTCCTGCGCGCTCTCGCCGAGCTTCTTGAAGTCGGCGTCGAGAGAACCGAAGAGCTCGTTGGCCTTGGCCTGGAGGCTCCCCTGGGTCTCCTTGACGCGGGCCGTCGCCTTCTCCTGGACGGCCTTCGGGTCGGTGTTGCGTACGGCGTCGATCCGCGCCGGGGCCTGGGCCCGCAGCTGCTCCACCAGCACCGGCACCTTCTTGGCCTGCTGGAAGGCGAGGTCGGCGGTGCCGGCGGCGAAGTAGAGCGGGGTGGGGTCGCTGAAGGTCTTGCGCAGGTCGTCGGTGATGGCCATGGTGATGGTCCTCCGGAATTGCTTACGGATGAGGGTTTCGTACGGATGCAGCCCCGTCGACAGCGGCATCGGCATCGTCTTCGGTACCCGAGTCCGCCTCGGTCACGAACCCGTTCTCCTTGCGGAAGGACTCGTAGACCTGGAGCAGCACCTGCTTCTGCCGCTCGTTCAGCGAGGGGTCGGCGAGGATGACCGCACGCGTCTCCACGTCGTCCCGGTCCCGCTCGGCGTCGAGGATCCCCGCACGGACGTACAGGGTCTCGGCGGAGATGCGCAGCGCCTTGGCGACCTGCTGCAACACCTCCGCGCTCGGCTTGCGCAGCCCGCGCTCGATCTGACTCAGGTACGGGTTGGAAACGCCCGCGGCGTCGGCGAGCTGCCGCAACGACAGCTGCGCGTTGCGCCGCTGCTCGCGCAGGTACTCACCGAGATTGCCGACGTTGAGCGATGCCATGACTCCAGCATGCGACATCCCGCTAACTA
This sequence comes from Streptomyces sp. BK208, assembly GCF_004364245.1. GTDB lineage: Bacteria > Actinomycetota > Actinomycetes > Streptomycetales > Streptomycetaceae > Streptomyces. The sequence continues at coordinate 56,844 of NZ_SOAV01000019.1, forward strand.
TTGCAAGCAACCTGCTTGCAATAGTGTTTTCCCGGCCCTCCCCCCGGCCGCCGTACCCACTTTTTTGTGCGTACTGGGCACCGTGCCGGACCCGTCGGAGACTGTGGGGGCAGGCGGGGGTCAGGAGGTCGCGCGGGCGGCGGTTCCGGGGTCCGTCAGCCGGTCCAGGCGGCGGTGGCCCCAGTCGGAGAGGGGAGAGAGGGCCTCGGCGAGATCTCGTCCGAACGCCGTCAGGGAGTACTCGGTCCGCAGCGGCAACACGTCGTAGACCCGGCGGTCCACCAGGCCGTCCGCCTCCATCTCGCGCAGCGCCTGGGTCAGCACCTTCTCGGTCAGGCCCGGCGCCCTCCGGCGCAGCTCGGCCGGACGGTGCGGGCCGGACTCCAGCAGCCACAGCAGCGTGGTCTTCCACTTGCCCTCGATCACGGCGATCGCGGCGGTCACTCCGCAGACGTTCGGGTCGTGGCGCCGGTGTGCCATGAGGTGCCCCCATTCATGAGCAATTGTTCGTCACATTACGGGAGTTGAAGCATGTCCGCACACACCGGGCGGTCCTCCGCCGTCACCGTCGTCGGTCTGGGCCCGATGGGCCGGACGCTGGCCGCCGCGTTCCTGGACGCCGGGCTCGCGACCACCGTCTGGAACCGCACGCCGGGCCGGGACACCGATCTGACCGCCCGGGGCGCGGTCGCCGCCGCGTCGCCCGAGGAGGCGGTGGCCGCCTCGCCGCTGACGGTCGTCTGCGTGGTGAACTACGACGCCTCGGACGCCGTACTGCGCCAGGAGGCCGTGACCTCCGCGCTCAAGGGCCGGACCGTCGTGAACCTGAGCGCCGACGTTCCCGGCCGCGCCCGGGACACGGCCGAGTGGGCCGCCCGGCACGGCGTCCGCTACCTGGACGGCGCCATCATGACCCCCACCCCGACCATCGGCACGGACGACGCGGTGTTCCTGCACAGCGGCCCCCGGGAGCTGTACGAGGAGCACCGGCCGGTGCTGGCGGCACTCGGCGGCACCCACACCCACCTGGGCGAGGACCCCGCACGGGCCGCCGCCTACGACATCGCGCTGCTCGACATCTTCTGGACGGCGATGGCGGGTTACACGCACGCCCTCGCCGTGGCCCGGGCGGAGGGCGTGACCGGTGCGGAGCTGGCGCCGTTCGCGCAGGGCATCGCGGCCATCCTGCCGCCGCTGTTCACCGAGTTCGCCGCCGACACCGACGCCGGTACGTACTCGGGCGAACTGAACCCGATCACCTCGGCCGTCTCGACCATGGCGCACGTCGTCCACGCCTCCGAGGCGCACGGCATCGACGCGAGCCTGATGCGGGTGATCGAGGGGCAGGCCCGCCGGGTCGTCGCCCGGGGGCACGGCTCGGACGGGTACACCCGCGTCGCGGACGTGATCACCGGCCGCTGACCGGGGCGGCGCGGCGCGGCGCCTCAGAACGGCAGCGGACGCGCGTGGATCACGTCCAGGCGGGACACGGCCCGGGTGAGCACCACGTACAGGAGGTGCAGGCCCCGGCCTCCCGGGCCCAGTGCCGCCGCGATCTCGGCCGGTTCGACGGCGACGACGTGGTCGTACTCCAGGCCCTTGACCACGCTCGCCGCGACCACGGCCACCCGGGCGCCCGGCGTCTCGTCCCCCGACGCCGCGACGCCGGCCGCGTCGAGGGCCGCCCGCAGCCGGGGCACGTCCGGGTCGGCGGCGACGACGCCCACCGAGCCCTCCCGGGTGAGTGCGTGCCGTACGGCGTCCACGACGGTGTCCGGCAGGGCGTCGGGCGGGGTCTCGCGCAGCGTCAGCTCGCCGTCGCCGCGCAGGGAACGGGCCGGCGGTACGTCCACGTCGAGCCGTGCCAGGAGCCGGTTGGTGAGGCCCACGACCTCCTTCGGCACCCGGAACCCCGTGCTGAGCGGCACCACGGCGGCGCCGGGGCGGCCCAGGTGGGCGAGGACGGTGCGCCAGGAGCGCGCGGCCCACGGCGTGGTGCCCTGGGCGAGGTCACCGAGGACGGTGAGCGAACCGAAGGCGCAGCGGCGGGCGATGGCCCGGCACTCCATCGGGGAGAGGTCCTGGGCCTCGTCGACGACGATGTGGCCGTAGCCCTCGGGGTGGTCGAGGAGTCCGGCGACCTCGTCGAGCAGGACCTGGTCGGCGGCGGACCAGCGCGCCGACTTCCACGACCGAGGGGGCCGGCCCGGCCACAGCAGGGCCTGCTGCTCGTCGCCGTCCAGCAGGCCCTCGGCCGCCCGCGCCAGTTCGGCGGGGTCGCCGAGCAGCGGTGCGAGCACCTCCTCCGGACGTACCCGGGGCCACACCGCGTCGAGAGCCGCGCCGACCGGACGGGCCCGTTCGACGCGGCGCAGCCAGGCGTTGGTCTGCGGCCCGGCGCGCCGTTCGGCGAGCCTCTGGACGTGGCGCACGATCCGGGCCCGCACCCGCTCGCGCCCGACGGTGTACGGCGGTTCCTCCTCCCGTACGTCGGCGACGATGCGGGCCAGCGCCTCGGCCGGGACGCGCCAGCGGTAGGAGCCGTCCGGTACGGCGAGGTCGTCCGCGGCGCCGGGGTCCACGCGCGCGTACAGGGCGCGGCGCAGCACCTCGGCCGTCCGGGCGTCGTGCTTGAGGGCGGCGGTCCGGGCGTCGTCGGTGCGGGTGACCGGGTGCCGGGCGATCTCCCGCGCGAGCGTGGACTGCCGTACGCCGCTCTCACCGAGGGCGGGGAGCACCTCGGCGATGTAGGCGAGGAAGGTCGGGTTGGGGCCGAGGATCAGCAGTCCCGCGCGCTGGATGCGCTGCGGGTGGGTGTAGAGCAGGTACGCGGCCCGGTGCAGGCCCACGGCGGTCTTGCCGGTGCCCGGGGCGCCCTGGACGCAGACGGTGTCGCCGAGTCCGGCGCGGACGAGGTCGTCCTGGTCGGGCTGGATGGTGGCGGCGATGTCCCGCATCGGTCCGACCCGGGGGCGTTCGATCTCCCGCGCGACGATCGTGCTCGCCCGGGACTCGCCCCGGCCGAGGTGTTCGTCCTCCATGCCGGTGAGGTCGGCGCGGTCGCCCCGGCTGCCCGGTGCCCATCCGAAGCGGCGGCGGACGGCGACGCCGCGGGGGTCGCCGGGGGTGGCCTGGTAGAAGGCGCGGGATACGGGGGCGCGCCAGTCGACGACGAGGGGCGGGGCGGCCGGGTGCTCGGTGATCCGCAGCCGGCCGATGTGCAGCGCCCGCACGGCGTCCCCGCCCTCCGCCTCCACCTCCGCCGCTCCGTCCCGTTCCCCCTCCCCTTCCCCCTCCGCTTCCGCTTCCGTGAAGTCCAGCCGGCCGAAGAACAGCGGCCCCTCGGGCAGTTCGCGCATCTCCTTGGCCCGGCTGCGCAGCCGGTACCCGAGGACCTCGGCGTCGGCACCGGAGGCGGAGACGTCTTCGCCGGTGACGACGTGTTCCTGGGCGCCCTCGACCATCGCGGTGAGGACGGCACGGCAGTGCTCGTGGTGGGCGCGTTCCCCATCGAGGGCGCGCTGGAGGGCGAGATCGGTCGACGTCATTCCAGCAAGCATAGAGGAAAGGCGTTACTCGGTTACATTATTTACTTCGTCATGCGTTGCGGCAGTCCTGCCGCCAGCCCCGCGAACGCCCGCTCGGCCGCCGCCACCGCGTCCGGCCGTACGTCCTCGACCCGTTCCCCGTCGGCGATCCGCCGCCAGTTGTCCAGCGCGAGGATGCGCTGCACGGCGATGATCTGCCCGGCGGCCAGCCTGGCCTCCAGGTCGCCGCCGAGCGCCTCGGCGAGCGCGGCCTCGGACCGCTCCAGCTGGGTGTGCATGCGGGCGACCAGGGACGGGGTGCCGTAGAGCAGCCGGTGGAAGGCGAGTACGGCGGGATGGTCGTTGAGTCCGGTCACCGGGTCGCACCGCTCCAGCCCCGCCAGGAAGTGCCGCCGCAGCGCTTCGACCGGCGCCGGACCCCTCCCCGCCACCCGGGCCGCCTCGTCCTCGTGGTCGGCGATGCGGTGGAGGACGAGGTCTTCCTTGGCCGGGAAGTACCGGAAGAGCGTCGGCTTGGAGACCTCGGCCGCGGCGGCCACCTCCGCGACGGACACCGCGTCGAAGCCCCTCTCCAGGAAGAGGGCGACGGCGACGTCCGACAGCGTGCGATACATCCGCTGCTTCTTGCGCTCGCGCAGACCGGGGGTGCTCATGGGGCGAGCCTAGAGCCTGCGCGGGACCACCCCAGCCGGCCGTCGAGCGCGCCGACGTGGACCGGACGCGGCATCGCGCCGCACCCGTCCGCGTCGCGGCGACGCCTCCGCGCCGGGTGCGGGAGACTGCCTCGGTGACCGACACAGGCCCCGGCCTCGACGGCCTCGACGTCCTCGACGACCTCGACGACCCGGTCGCGGCGCTGCGCGCGTTCGGCTCCGCCCGAGCGGTGCTGTTCGACTTCGACGGTCCGGTCTGCGACCTGTTCGCGGGCTCCACCACGGCCGTCACCGCGGAGCGGATCAAGCGGACGGCCCGGCGGCACTGGGGGCCGCTCGACCCCGCGGTCGAGACGTGCGACGACGCCCACGGCGTCCTCCGTCCCCTCCGGGAGATGTACGAGCGCTCCGCACCCGCCGCCGGCGCCCTCCCGCTGGAACTCGCCGAGGCCGCCGTCACCGCCCTGGAGCGGCGGGCCGTGCGCACCGCGCTCCCCACCCCGCACCTGGACGCCCTCGTCGACCTGCTCCTCGGCCGCGGCAAACGCCTGGCCGTCGTCAGCAACAACGCGGAGGAGCCGATCCGGAAGTACCTCGGCACCCACGGGCCGGGCCCGGTGTTCGCCGGGGTCTTCGGCCGGGCACCCCACGACGCACGGCTCATGAAGCCGCACCCGGACTGCGTGCACCGGGCCCTGCGCCACCTGGACCTGCCCGCCTCCGACTGCCTGCTCGTGGGTGACCAGCTCACCGACCTCGAGGCCGCCCGGTCGGCCGGGACCGGCTTCCTCGGACTCACCCGCCACCCGGGACGCGCGCTGCGGATGGCGCGGGGCGGCGCCGACGCGGTGATGTCCTCGTACCTGCCGGTCCTGCGGGCCGCCGACGCCCTGGCCGCCTGCGAGCAGCGCGCCGGGCGCCGGGTCTAGTTCCCCGGGGCCGAGGCGTCCCGCACCGTCCGCAGCACCTCTTCGAGGGAGTGGACGAGCACCTCCGCGCCCGCGGACCGCAGTTGCTGCTCCTTGCGGTCGTTGCGCGCGTAGCCCAGGAAGGGCACGCCGGCCTTCCCGGCGGCGGCCACGTCGGCGGGGGAGTCCCCGACCATCAGGGCGTGCGCGGGGGCGACACCCCACGCGCGCAGGGCGCGCTCCAGCGTGTACGGGTCGGGCTTGAGCAGGCGCGGGTCGCGGGTCCGGCCGTAGACGTGCGGGGTGACGTGGGGGCTGACGTGGGGGGTGAAACAGCCCAGCAGGCCGCGAGCCTCCAGGTACGCGCTCACCGCGCGGGGCGAGTTGTTGGTCGTGACGGCGAGGCCGACGCCCTGCGCGGCCCAGGTGCGGATCAGGGGGTCCGCGTACGGGGTCGGCCGGGCGGTGGCGACGGCGCGCAGCTCCTCCCGGGTCAGCCGTTCCTCGAACTCGGCGACCACGTCACCGTGACGGCGCTCGCGGTCGACGGCGGCCAGCAGGAGGAACGGGTCCGGGTGCACCCGCTCCTCCCGGGTCAGCAACCCGTCGTGGCCGACGTCCGCCAGCCAGTCCACCAGCTCCCTCGCCACGTCGTCGGCCGGGTGTCCCGCGAACAGTCTGCAGACGGGGCCGTCGAAGTCCCACAGGACGACGCGGGCGCCCATGACCAGGTCCCGCAGGGACTCGGGCCGTCCGCCCTCCTGGACGCGTCCGGCCCGCTCGCCCACCGGTTCCCCCCGCTCCGCCCCGGACGTCACTAGGAGAGCGCCATCTCCATGGAGATGGTGTCCCACAGGGCGTCGAACCAGTTCTGCGACTCCTCCACGAACATCGCCTCACGGTGACCGGCGCGCCTGCGGAACGAGAACAGCAGCGACTGGGAGCCGAGCGCGTCGTACATCTCCAGCGTCCGGCCCTCGTACTCCTCCTCGCGCCGCGTCACCCGGTAGTAGCCGAAGAGGGCTTCCTCGCCGTTGAGCAGGTAGAGCTTGGTCGGCGGGGTGAACGGCAGGGTGCGGAAGGCCACCCGCACGTCGACCTGGCGGCTGACCTTCCGCACGCCGTGCAGGTTGTGCCGGAGCACCCGGGCGTGCGCGTCGCGCATCTCCAGCCAGCGGCGGTGGACCGGGTCGTGCGCGTCCTCCCCGACCAGGACGGGGAAGGCCAGGGCGATGGCGCTCGACGGCACCAGCACCCGGAACTCGATCGCCTCGGGCTGGAGCCGCCCCTCGTGGATCAGGCGGAGCGGCTCGCTGAGCGCCATCATCAGGGTCTCCGAGGTGTGGCACACGACGTCGATCCGCACCCGTGGCGCGGCGAACGCCTCCGCCAGGCGCGGCCCGAGCGAGACCGCCGTCGGCTGCGGCTCATCGCCCCGGACGGGGGCGGGCTCGGCGATCCGGGGCGGGCTGCCCTTGCTGACGTTGGTGAGCAGCCCGTCCTCCTGGAGCGCGCGCAGCGCCTGGCGTACGGTGCCGCGCTCCACGCCGAACTCCTCGGCCAGTTCGGCCTGGGTCGGCAGGCGGTCACCCGCCTTGAGGTCTCCCCCGCCGATCCGCTCCCGCAGGACGTCGGCGATCTCCTGGGACGAAAGCCTTCTGCTGCCGTTCACGGACACGTTCTCCTGAGTCACGACCAAACGCTACAACTTCGGCCTACCTACCGGGAGTTGATTGAAACTTGTTTACAGATGGAAGCCAAGTGGGAACAACATAGCTAGAGTTGGTTGCCAACTTATCCCGGTTGGCGGAAGTTTACCTTCCCGAAGACGCGAATCCGAGGACTTCCGGCCGCCCGAACTTCCCGAAGGGGGGAAGACCATGCCCGTCCTGACCCTAGTCTCCGCGGTCTTCGTCATCGCCTTCGAGCAGATCGTCCAGTGGCGGTACGGCGTCACCGGAATTGTCGGCCTGCTCCTGCTCACCATAGGAATCAAGGCCAAGAGCCCCTCCGTCAGCTCCGCGGGAGCGGTGCTGCTGGCTCTCCTGGTCGCGGGTTCCGCACTGTGACCCGGGACGGGCGGGCCGGAGGGACACGACTTCGGCCCGCCCGTCCCGCAGCGCTTCGCGCCACCCACAACTTCTCGCCATCCTGCGGTAGTTCACCGAAAGGTGGTTACGAGTCTCTTCCAAGTGGAGATACGTAGCGGTAAGTTGGCAGCCAACTTGGGCAACGTGGTCGATCCTCACAAGGGTTGGCCACCACGGTGACAGGGGGTCCACCATGCCGCTCATCGCCATCGTCGTCGCCGCTCTGGCCATCGGGTTCGAGCAGCTCGTGCAATGGAGGTACGGGCCGATGGGCATCATCGCGTTCGTCGCGCTCTCCATCGGCATCAAGGCGAAGAACACCGTGATCGGCGGTGTCGGTGCGGTGATCCTCGTGATGCTGCTCGCCCAGTCCGGCTGAACCGACGTCCCGACCGGCCGGGCCCCCTTCCGGAGGGGAGCCGGGAGCCCGGCCGGTCGGCAGGCACCACGCACGACAACCACAACCACAACCACAACCACAACTGAAGAGCACCACCAGCACGACAGCACGTCAGCACGCGCTACGGATGCGCACGTCCACCCGTCACCGGCGGAAGGGGGTCACCTCAGAACATGTCCGGGCACCATGGCCGCCTGGACGTACGCAGCAGGGCGTCGACCACACGGGCGGCGCCCGCTCGTTCTTCCCGCACCCGGCCGAGCGCGGTCAGCCGCACGGCCGACTCGTCACCGAGCCACAGCGCCGCCAGGTCCCCCACGTCGAGGGCGAGATCGGCGCTCTCGGTGGTCCGCGTGCAGGACGCCCCGTCCGGGCCCGCCTCCAGCCGCCGGCGTCCGCCGGTCAGCCCTCCGCCGTCCGCGACCTCCAGCACCACCGAGCCCCGGCCCTCGTACGTCCGGGACTCCAGCGCCGCCGCGACGTCGAGGATCCGCACCCACAGCCAGTCCGCCTGCGTGGTGATCCGGGCCGCGCGCGGGTCCGGCAGCAGGTGCGGGAGCAGGTCGTCCGGTGAGCGCCAGCCGCTCTTCACCGTCTGGACCCAGTCGATCGAGCACAGGAAGTGCCACAGCGCGCGCTCGGCGGCCGGCGTCACACCGATCAGCCAGTCGACGGTCGCCGTGTTCAACGGCTGCTTGGCGTCCCAGCGGTCGTCGGTCCGGTACGAGGCCATGCCCTCGACCTCGCCGTCCGCCGAGCGGTACAGGGCGTAGTAGGGCTCGGTCCACGGCGCGCCGCTGAAGTTCGCCACGCCCGTCCGGTACTCCCACCACCGCTCCGTCCGGCTGACCGCGCCCGGCTGGGCCCGGCGCAGCCGCTCGTGCAGCCCGGGTCCGAGCCTGCGCACCTCGTCACCGTCCACGAGGTCGATCCGGCCGCCGTCCTCCGGGACCGCCCGGCGCGGGTCGAGACCGGCGCGGGGCACGTCGACCGTCCACTCGGTCATCGTCGTGGCGGGCCCGAAGCCGTACCGGCCGTAGATCGGGTACTCCGCCGCGATCAGCGTCGCGACGACGTCTCCGCGCTCCTTCGCCGCCGCCAGGTCCTGCGCCATCATCCGGGTGAGCAGGCCGCGGCGGCGGTGGGTCGGGGTGACGGTGACGTTGGAGACCGCGTCGGCACGGACCGGGCGGCCCCCGACGGCCGTCAGCTCCTGGTCGAAGGACCGGAAGGTGGCGACGCAGCGTTCCCCGTCGAAGGCACCGAGCGACCGGCCCGGCACGAACTCCAGGCGCCGGGCGTCCAACTGCTCGGCGGCGACGAGCGGCGGTTGCAGGAACCCGGTGTTCAGGGCCCGGTTCCAGTCGGGGAACTCGGCCTCGGTGATGGGGCGTACGTCGATCTCGGTGCGGCGGCTCATACGCTCACCGTAGGTCGGCGCCCCCGTCGGCGTCGCGGGGATTAGCGGCGTCCGGAGAGTCAGAAGGCCGCCCGGACCTCCCCCACCTCCCGGTCTCCGCCCAGCAGGGGCGCCCGGCCGATGCGGTCGACGACCGGGCCGTCCACGCCCAGCAGGGCCAGCGCACGGGCCAGCACCGGGCCCAGCGCCCGGCCCGCGCCGTCCTCGATCTTGAAGGCGAGGGCGCGGCCGTCGGGCAGGGCCACCGCCTGGACGGCTTCGGCGCCCATCTTGGAGAGGGTGCCGGGCACCTCGCGCATCAGCCAGGTGTCGGCGCGGCGGCTGCCGGCGACGTACTCGGGGTGGGCGCGCATCGCGTCGGCGACCCGGCGCTCGGCCGAGCCGGCCTCGGCGGTGACGAAGGAGCGGAAGGCGCGGGCCAGGCCGACCAGGCTGATCGCCATCAGCGGCGCCCCGCACCCGTCCGTGCCGACCGCGGCGACCGGCTCGCCCGCCGCGTCCTCCACCACCTTGTGGATGATCCGCTGGAGCGGGTGCTCGGGGTCGAGGTAGCTCTCCAGCGGCCAGCCCCGCTGGGCGCAGACCGCGAGCATCGCGGTGTGCTTGCCGGAGCAGTTCATGGTGACGCGGTCGGGCACGGCGCCCGACGCCAGGTACGTGTCGCGCTCCTCGGCGTCCAGCGGCTGATCGGGCGGGCACTGGAGCAGCGCCGGGTCCAGGCCGTACTCGGCCAGCATCTTGCGGACCAGGTCCCGGTGAAACGGTTCTCCGGAGTGGCTCGCGGCAGCCAGCGCCAGCCGCTCCCCCGCGAGGTCGAGACCGGCCCGCAGGACGCCCGCCGCCTGCATCGGCTTGTTGGAGGAACGCGGGAAGACCGGTGCCGTCACCTCCCCCAGCGCCAGCTCCACCGCTCCGTCGGCGCCCAGCACGACCAGGCTGCCCCGGTGCCGCCCCTCGACGAACCCGGACCGGACGACCTCGGCCAGGACGGGCGGCACGACGGGCGAGAGGGCGGAGGTGGGTGACGACTGGTTCGCAAGCGGCTGCTGCGACGGCTGGGGCGACTGGGGCGCGGGCATCGGCGGTGGCCTTCCGGAACGGGCGACCCCCCGCGGCGACGGCCCGGGATCACCGGACCCCGGAGGCGGCGCGAGGCCGCCCCCGTGTCACACGAGCAGGTCGTCGACTTGTGCTTCCCCTTCACGGTACCGGCGTGCGATCTCCGCGCCGCAGCCGTCCGCGGTGCGCTGCAACCGCTGCCGGCTCCGGGAGACCTGCTGCTCGTAGCGCACGAGCCGCCCCATCCCCGCGGTCAGCTCCAGATCGGTGCGGGCCGTCAGGTCGGACAGCTCCACCTCGCCGAGCATCTCCGCGGCCAGCCGCCGGCACTCCTCGCTGCGCGGAGTGGCCAGCGTCACGTGACGGGCGGAGGAGCGCTGCCGCGCCGGCGCGTCGGCGAGGATCTCCGACAGCCGCTCGACCACGGACCCGGTCGCCGCGGTGGTGACCACGGACGAGGGCGACGCGGACCCGCGCCCCGCCAGCTCCGCGCGCAGGATGTCGATACGGCCCTGCAACAGCCGCCGTACGTAGCTGAGGTCGGCCTCCTCACGCTGGGCGTCCCGGCGCAGCGTGCGCAGCTCCGGCAGGCTCAGCGCGGTCAGGTCGTGCTCCGCGGAATCCCCCGGCAGCGCGGGGCTGTCCGTGCGCTGCACGGGCGGCCTGGGCGACTCCGGGCCGCCCGGTCCGACCGGACCCCCGGGGCCACCCGGACGTGTCAACGCGGCAGTCCCGAACGACTGCCCCGTACTCGGTGTGCTCATGTGCCTCAACCGTCCCCTCGCCCGGCGCCTGGAAGCATGGTGCCACCCCGCATGGCCGCTATGTGACCGAGTGCCCCCGATCGGCCCCGATCGGCCCCAGATGGGGGGTTACGGAGCGATACGAAACCCCGCACGGGCCCGCCCGTACCGGCTCCGGGGACGCACGGCATCATGACGGGATGCGTGCAGTGGTGCAGAGGGTGGACGGCGCGAGCGTCGTCGTGGACGGCGAGACCGTGGGCGCGATCGAGGGCGAGGGCCTGTGCGTCCTGGTCGGGGTCACCCACGACGACACCGAGGAGAAGGCGGCGCAGCTGGCCCGCAAGCTCTGGTCGGTGCGGATCCTGCACGACGAGAAGTCGTGCAGCGACCTCGACGCCCCGCTCCTGGTCATCAGCCAGTTCACCCTGTACGGCGACGCCCGCAAGGGCCGCCGCCCCACCTGGAACGCCGCCGCTCCGGGCGACGTGGCCGAGCCGCTGGTCGACGAGGTCGTCGCGCGGCTGCGCGCCCTGGGCGCGACCGTGGCGACGGGCCGCTTCGGCGCGCAGATGCGGGTGTCCCTGACGAACGACGGCCCGTTCACGGTCCTCCTGGAGGTCTGAACCGGCTCTCGGCCCGGCCCTCCTCGGCCCGGCTCGCTACGGCTCGACGACCGTCTCCTGCGCGGCCGCCGTGTCCTCGGCCGTCAGCCGGGCGTCCACCGGCACGTTCCGCTTCACCAGGGCGAGGGCGACCGGGCCCAGCTCGTGGTGGCGTACGGACGTGGTGACGAAGCCGACCTTCCGGCCGTCGGGGCCGTCGTCGGCGAGGCGGATCTCCGCGCCGTTCGGCGGCAGGTGCACCTCGCTGCCGTCCAGGTGCAGGAAGACCAGCCGGCGCGGCGGCTTGCCGAGGTTCTGCACCCGGGCGACGGTCTCCTGCCCGCGGTAGCAGCCCTTCTGAAGGTGCACGGCCGTGCCGATCCAGCCCAGCTCGTGCGGGATGGTCCGGTGGTCGGTCTCGAAGCCGAGACGCGGGCGGTGCTGCTCGACGCGCAGCGCCTCGTGGGCCAGGATCCCGGCCGCGGGCCCGGCCTGGGCGGCGAACGCCTCCAGCTCCTCCCGCGGCAGGAACAGGTCACGGCCGTACGGCGTCTCGCGGACGGCGGCGGAGTCGGGGGCCTGGGCGATCGAACCGGCCGGCAGGTGCACCACGGCGGTGTCGGCGGTGCGGTCGGCGACCTCGACCCGGTAGAAGAACTTCATCGACTCCAGGTAGGCGATCAGCGCCTCCTGGGTGCCGGGCTCCACATGGGCCCAGACGGTCGCGCCGTCGTCGACGAGGTACAGGGCGTGCTCGATGTGGCCGTTCGCGGAGAGGATCAGCGCCTCGGTGGCCTGGCCGGCCGGCAGGTCGCTGACGTGCTGGGTGAGCAGCAGGTGCAGCCAGCTCAGCCGGTCGTCGCCCGTCACGGTGACGACACCGCGGTGGGAGAGGTCGACGAAGCCGGTGCCGTCGGCGAGGGCACGCTGCTCGCGGAACAGGTCGCCGTAGTGGGCGGCGACGCCTTCGTCCACACCCTCGGCGGGAACGGCGCCGGGCAGGGACAGCAGGGGGCTCTTCATACGCCCAGCCTACGACTCGCTCACGACTCGGTAGTTGAACCCTTCAGGGAACAGCTCTCGCACCGGCCGAAGATCGCGAAGTGCTTCATGTCGGTGTCGAAGCCGAACTGCTCGCGCAGCTTGGCGGTGAAGTCGGCGGCCACCGACACGTCGGCCTCGATGACGTCGGTGCAGTCCCGGCAGACCAGGTGGATGTGGTGGTGCCGGTCGGCCAGGTGGTAGGTGGGCGCACCGTGCCCGAGATGGGCGTGGCTGACCAGCCCCAGCTCCTCCAGCAGCTCCAGCGTGCGGTACACGGTGGAGATGTTGATCCCCGACGCCGTCTTCCGCACTTGGCCGAGGATGTCGTCGGGGGTCGCGTGCTCGAGGGTGTCCACGGCTTCGAGCACCAGCTGCCGCTGGGGCGTCAGCCGGTAGCCGCGCTGCCTGAGGTCGCTCTTCCAGTCGGTGCTCACCACACCACGAGTCTAGGACTACTTGAAGAAAGCGATCCCGTCGTCCGGCATGTCGTCCGGCAGGGCCTTGGCCCAGCGCTCGACGTCCTCCGGGGTGACGACCTTCTTCAGGTGCGCCGACATGTAGGGGCGCAGCTCGACCTCGGGGGTCTGCTTCTCGCCGACCCACATCAGGTCGCTCTTGACGTAGCCGTACAGCCGCTTGCCGCCGGTGTACGGCTCAGAAGCCGCCGTCCGGGCGACCGCGTCCGTGACCAGGTCGATCTGGGGCTTCTGGTCGGCCAGCTCGCCGTACCAGATCTCGATGACGCCGTCGTCGCGGACCATCGTGACCTCGACCTTGCGGTCGGCGTCGATGCGCCAGAAGCCGTGCTCGGACTCCAGGGGACGGACCTTGTTGCCGTCGTTGTCCAGCACCCAGGTGTGCGACTGGTACTCCAGGAAGTCCCGGCCGTCGTGGGTGAAGGAGACCTCCTGGCCGAAGTTGCACTTCTCGGCGCCGGGGAAGTCGTGCACGCCCGCACCGGCCCAGTCGCCGAGCAGGAAGGCGAGCGGGACGAGGCCCTTGTGCAGGTCGGACGGGATCTCGATCATGAGCGGTACTTCCTGGCGTCGGTGATCAGCGCTGGCCCTGGTACAGCTTCTTCACGGTCAGACCGGCGAAGGCGAGGACGCCGACGCAGACCAGGACCAGCAGGGCTTCGAAGAAGATCTCCACGGGGTGCTCCTTGAGCGGGGGGCATAAACAGGGCCGACCTCAGCTTACGCGGCCCTTCCCGGCTCTTCTCGCCGGACTCCGTCCAGGAAGGCGACCCACGCGGGGGCGGCGAAGAGGAGGGCTCCGCGAGCGGGGTCCTTGCTGTCCCGGACGGGGACGAGGGGGAGGCCGGGGGCGACCTCGACGCAGTTGCCGCCGCTTGAGTTGCTGTAGCTGCTCCTGCGCCAAGACACGGTGCTCAGGTCGATGGCTCGCATGGCGCTTCCTCCAACGTCCGCAGGATGAACTCGCGCGACTCGGCCGGTGACAGCGCCAGGTCACGCGTCGCATCGTACCTGCGCTGAAGCAGCTCAACCGAGGCGTTTTCCTCGACCAGTTCACCGCGCAAATCGTTCTCGATGTAGGCCACTACGCGGCCGTTCGGCAGCCGCAGAAACATCACGTCGGTGTTGGTCAGCCCGTGCCGCCCGGCAGTGAACGGCAGCACGTGGAGGGTGATGTTCGCACGCTCGGACATCTCCACCAAGTGAGTCAACTGCTCACGCCATGCACCCATGTCGCGCAGCAACGTACGCAGCACCGCCTCGGAGAGAATGACGCGAAACGGCGGTGGGGTGTCGCCCTCCAACAACTGCCGGCGACCGAGACGTGCCTCGACCTGCTGCTCAAGCTCGGGGACCGTCAGCCAGCCTGCGGCAAGAGCCTCGCGCGCGTACCCGGCGGTCTGAAGGAGCCCCGGCGGGGCGCTCACCGCGTAGTACCACAGGCTGATCGCCTCGGCCTCCAGGATCATGTACCGCCGGTACTGCTCCCGGAACTGCGTCGGGTCCGCCACCGCCAGCTCCCACAGGGTGAGCAGCATGCCGCCCGTGCCGTGGTACTGGTCCAGCGCCTCCACGATCTCCGGGCCGCCCAGCGTGTGGCCGTTCTCCATCTTTCCGAACTGGGACGCGTCCCACCCCACCGCCTCCGCCATGCCCCGCAGGGACACGCCCCGCCCCTGCCGGAGCAGCCGCAGCTCCTCCGCGAACCGCGCCCTCGGTTCCTGACTGCGACCCGTGATCGCCCTCCGCTGCGGCACCGCACCCCTCCCGGCTGTGGAATTTGTGGAATTTGGAGCGCCCGGTGTGGCACTAGCGGCCGTTCCGGGCTTGGCGACCCCCGTCGTGGGTCATGCTCGTACTGCGCACCACTACGCAGAGTATGGCAACTGTCGCATTCCGTATAGATGTTGACGTAAGGGAGCGAACCGCGTGAGAACTGAACCGGCCGCCTACGAGCCCGGCACCGTGCTCTACGACACCGCGGCCGCCAGGGTCGGCGAGTACCGGGGCCGCAGCGGGGCGCGGGTGATGCTGCGCCCCCTCGGCGGCGGCCGGGAGTGGGAGGCGGAGCCGGCCGCGCTGCGCCCGGCGACCGACCGGGAGCGCCTCGGGGCGAGCCTGCGCGCCGCGAACGACCGCACGCTCGCCACACCACCGGCCCCCGGAGACCCCGAGCGGCCGCCCCGGCCGGTCCCCGACTGCGCGGCCTGCGCCTGGCTCGCCGACCGGCGGGAAGCCGCCCGCGCGGCGTTCGACCACAGCGCGGTGACGGACGCGAACGTCCTGCTGCGCCAGCACCAGCGCAAGGAGCACGAGGCATGACCTGCGACGGCGGACTGCCCTACGAGGAGTGCCGGCGGGCGCAGCGGCTCTCGCCCCGGCGGGACCGGGCTCCCCTCTCCCCCGGCTTCGCGATGCCGCCGTTCCACCCGGACCACCCGCCGAGGCCCGCGCCGAGGCACGGGGCCGGGGCCCGGCACCGGCGGCGCGGCCGGCTGGACGGTGCCACCGTGAGCGGCCTGCTCACCGTGCTGTGCGTGGCGACGCTGCTGGTGACGATCGCCTTCGGGGTGTGACGCCGCCCGCGCGGGCTACGCTTCCGGCATGGCGAAGAAGCTCGTGATCAAGGTGACGGCGGGGGCGGACGCGCCCGAGCGGTGCTCGCAGGCGTTCACGGTGGCGGCGGTGGCCGTGGCCAGTGGGGTCGACGTGTCGCTGTGGCTGACCGGTGAGTCCGCCTGGTTCGCGGTGCCGGGACGCGCGGCCGAGTTCGACCTGCCGCACGCCGCGCCGCTGCCCGACCTGCTCGACTCGCTCCTCGCGGGCGGCCGGGTGACCCTGTGCACCCAGTGCGCCGCCCGCCGCGACCTCACCGAGAAGGACGTCATCGAGGGCGTGCGGATCGCGGGCGCGCAGGTGTTCGTGCAGGAGGCGCTGGCCGACGACACGCAGGCGCTCGTCTACTGACGCCGCGCCGCGCGGAGGGGGCGCTCAGTGCGGGCGCTTCTTCCCGTCCAGCTCGTCCCACCACTCGTCGGACTGGGCGTCGCCCGACGGGTCGTCCCACCAGCGGTCGTCCGGGCCGCGCCGGTTCGCGAACATCGCGGCGACCGGCGGGATGACCATGGCCACGACGCACAGGCCCACGGCCGCCGGGACGGACCAGAGGCGCACGACCGCCCAGGCCAGGACGAAGAGGACGATGCAGGTCCCCATCATGGCGAAGTAGACGTGGCGCCGCCGCGCGTACATGTCTCCAGCGTAGGCCCGGCATGCCGGAGGGGCCGCACCCCAGGCGTCCAACCCGGTGGGTGCGGCCCCTCGGCCGTCGCGCGGCGCGTGGGCCGTCAGACGGCGATCGCGACCTCCGCCAGTCCGCCCTGCTGGGCGACGACCGTGCGGTCGGCGGTGCCGCCGGGGACGAGCGCGCGCAGGGTCCAGGTGCCCTCGGCCGCGTAGAAGCGGAACTGGCCCGTCGCGGAGGTCGGGACCTCCGCCGTGAACTCGCCGGTGGCGTCCAGCAGACGGACGTAGCCGGTCACCGGCTCGCCGTCGCGGGTCACCTGGCCCTGGATGGTGGTCTCACCGGGCTTGATCGTCGAGGCGTCGGGGCCGCCGGCCTTCGCTCCGCACATGTCGTACTCCTGAGGGGTTGAGGGGGCGGACTTACTTGTTGGCGCCGAGCTCGATCGGCACGCCGACGAGGGAGCCGTACTCGGTCCAGGAGCCGTCGTAGTTCTTGACGTTCTCCACGCCCAGCAGCTCGTGCAGCACGAACCAGGTCAGGGCCGAGCGCTCGCCGATGCGGCAGTAGGCGATGGTGTCCTTCGCCAGGTCGACCTGCTCGTCGGTGTAGAGCTGCTTGAGCTCGTCGTCCGACTTGAAGGTGCCGTCGTCGTTGGCGTTCTTCGACCACGGGATGTTGCGGGCGGACGGGACGTGGCCCGGACGCTGCGACTGCTCCTGCGGGAGGTGGGCCGGGGCGAGCAGCTTGCCGGAGAACTCGTCGGGCGAGCGCACGTCGACCAGGTTCTGCGCGCCGATCGCCTTGACGACGTCGTCGCGGAAGGCGCGGATCGCGGTGTTCTGCGGCTTGGCCTTGTAGTCGGTGGCGGCGCGCTGCGGCACCTCGTCGCCGGCGACCAGCTCGCGGGCGTCCAGCTCCCACTTCTTGCGGCCGCCGTCGAGGAGCTTGACGTTCTCGTGGCCGTACAGCTTGAAGTACCAGTAGGCGTAGGACGCGAACCAGTTGTTGTTGCCGCCGTAGAGGACCACCAGCGTGTCGTTGGCGATGCCCTTGGCCGACAGGAGCTTCTCGAAGCCCTCCTGGTCGACGAAGTCGCGGCGGACCGGGTCCTGGAGGTCCTGCGTCCAGTCGATCCGGATCGCGTTCTTGATGTGGTTCTTCTCGTAGGCGGACGTGTCCTCGTCCACCTCGACGATCGCGATGTTCGGGTCGTCCAGGTGGTCCTGCAGCCAGTCGGCGTCGACCAGGACGTCGCTGCGGCTCATGTTCTCTCCTCCGGGGCAGTTGGCGGCGGGGCATGGTGCGAGGGGGTGCGCGCCCGGGCCGGGCGGCGGCACGGCGCGCGGATGCCCAGGGCAGGGCGGGGTGAGGGATGAGGGGACACGGACGGCGGCGTCGCCGTCCACCTCAGAAGGTGCGACAGAGCATGGCGGCAACGCGGCACAGGTCCACTGCCCGCCGCTTCGTGAGATCCGCCTGTCGCTTCATAGGTCCCGATCGTAGGGATCGGAGGCGGGTCGTGTCACCGACGTGTCGCATGATGAGACGGGATCGTCCGGAGTGTGGGATCGGAGCGGGATCCGGGCAGGCGCCGGGGGCCCCGCGGACCGGGGCGGGCGTCTGCGCATCTGCGGAACGGACGGTGCCGTCTCGCCTGTCGGACGACGCCGGGCACCGTCATGGCGGCGAGAGCGCCGCGGACGGGGCGTCGGGGGGCCGCCTGCGGGCGGCCGACCCACGTCCTACCCGGCCAGCTCTACCCGGCCAGCCTGACGTTCGAACCCTTCACCGTGATCTCGACGCCGTCCTTCGCCGCCTCGACCTTGTCCAGCTCGATGCCGCCCGGCAGTTCGTCGATGGTCTGCTGGAAGTCGGTGATGGCCCGGATCCGGGACTCGGCGAGCTGCCTGCCGCCTATCTCGGGCAGTCCGTCGGCGACGACCTCGACGTCGTCGTCCTTGACCTTGACCGAGCTGAGCACGTCGATCGGCTCGGGCACCTCGACGCCCAGGATCGATGCCTGCAACGACACCTTGATCTTTCCGTTGCCGCCGTCGGAGAGGCCGACGACCTTGGCGTCGACACCGGGCGCGATCTGCGTGGGCTCGGACTTGGTGGCCTTCATCAGCTCGTCGTAGCCGACGGTCGCGGTGCCGGTGGCGCTGGCCGCGGTGGCGGAGCTGTAGTCGCCGGAGAACTCGACGCCCTTCATGTGCGCGCGCAGGGTGGCGATGCGGATCTTCTCGTCGCCGTTGCCGGTGGACGCCTCGTAGTCGTCGATGCCGACTTCCACGTCGTCCAGTTCGCCGCCGGCGACCTGGGTGAGGAAGGGGAAGCCGTTGATGGAGACGTCCGGCGTGGAGGCCAGGTTCTCGGTGCTGCGCAGCTTGTCCGCCGCCTCGTCCTCGGCGAAGTTCACGGCGACACGGTCGGCGATCACGAAGAGGCCGCCCAGGATCACGACGACGATCAACAGTATTCGCAGTGCGCGCATGCGGTGATTCCCCAACCCTGGACGCTCGACGGCGACGGACCGACGACCGGCGGCCGTCCAGCGCGAGCGTAACGCGGGCCGTGGGCACCCCCCGGATTTTGTCGAACAGCTGTGACAGGGGGTGCCGTACCGGCGCGGCTAGGGGGTGTCGTTTGGATCAGGTCGGCTCCGGGCGACGGTGCCCTGTTGCCGACCCACGACAAGATCCAAACGAGACCCCCCTAGGCCAGGGCCCGGCCCAGGAGGTACACGGCCGGGGCCGCCGCCGCGAGGGGCAGGGCCACGCCCGCCGTGAAGTGGACGAAGCGGGAGGGGTAGTCGTAGGCCGCGACCCGGAGACCGATCAGCGCGCACACCGCCGCGCCCGCGCCGAGCAGCGCCCCCGACGCCCCGAAGTCCGTCAGCGAACCGGCCGCGATCCCCGCACCGGCCGCCGCGAGCAGGGCGACCACCACCGACGCCGGGGCCGGCAGCGGCAGGGCCCGGGCCACGGCGGCCACGGCGACGGCGATCCCGCCGACGGTCACCGCGTCCGCGTCGGCGGCCAGGTACCCGCCCGCGACGACGGCCAGGGCGGCCGCGGCGATGGTCGCCATCAGGCCGTACATCCGCTCGTCCGGGTCGGCGTGCGAGCGCAGCTGAAGGACGAGCGAGAGCAGCACCCACACCCCGAGCGTGCCGAGGATCGCCGCCGGGGAGCGGTCCGACGCCAGCATCGCCACGTCGGCGGCGAGCGCGCCCGCGAAGCCCAGCGCGATGCCCTGCCGGGCCGGCCACATGCCGTTCAGCCGGAACCAGCCGGCCGCGGTGACGGCCTGGAGCACGACGAGCGGCACGAGGAGCGCGTACGTGCCGAGCGCCGCCGCGCCGGACAGCAGCAGCCCCAGCAGCGCGGTGAGGCCGGCCGGCTGCATGCCCGGGTCGATGACCGGCGAACGCCCCTCGGCCCGGGCCCGCTGCGCGTCCGTGATCCGCGTGTTCCCGGCGACCGTCGCGGGACCGTAGCCCGGCTCGTCGGAGTCCCCGGGCGCGGAAGCGGGGGCGGAGGCCGCGGGCGCGGGTCCGGGCGTGGGCGCGGGCGGCTCGTACGGCTGGGGCTCGGGCTGCGGCGCGTACGTCTGCGGCTGCGGCTGGGGCTGCGGCGCGTACGGCTGGGGCTGGGGCTGGGGCTGCGGCTGCGGCGCGTACGGCTGGGGCTCGGGCTGGTACGGCGCGCGCTGCGGCTGGGAATGGGGCTGGTACGGCTGCTGCTGTCCGTAGCCCTGCGCCGGGTACGGCTCAGGCTGGGGCTGGGCGTGCGGCGGCAGGTACGCCGTCTCCTCCGCGGAGACCGGCGGCTGCATCTGCGTCTCCCAGGTCTGCCCCTGCCACTGCTGCGTGTACTGGCCGGCGTTCGGGTCCGGCTGCTCCCCGTAGCCCTCGTACGGGTACGGCTGGTACGGCTGCTGCCCGGGCCACGCCTGCCCGTCGTCTCCCTCGTACGGCTGCTGCCCGTACGGCTGCTGTCCGTACGGCTGATACGGCTGGTCGGTCATCGCTCACCCTCCTGCGAACGGCGGGAGCACCTCGACCGTGCCGCCGTCGGCCAGCCGTACCGTCTCATGCCCGCGCGTGCCGACGGGGTCACCGTCGACGAGGAACGAGCAGCGCAGCAGCACGCGCGTGAGTTCGCCGGGGTGCCGCTCGCGCACCGCGTCGAGCGCGTCGGCGAGCGTCGCCGCGTCGCAGGGCTCCTCGGCCACCCCCGCCGCGGCCTTCGCGGCGGCCCAGTAGCGCACCGTGACCTTTGCCATCTGGTTCCTTCGTCGCCGGAGCCGATCGGCGTCGGCGACGTGTGGGTGTCGGCGTCGTCGTCGATCGGCGGTGAACAACGTCAGGCTAGCCCGCCCGCGCCACCGCCCAGTCGCCGATGCGGTGCAGCAGGGCCTCGTCCGAGGCGTTCTCGGCGTGGCCCATGCCGGGCTCCAGCCACAGTTCACCGTGGTCACCGGCCGCCTCGGCCAGCATCCGGGGGTGATCAAGGGGAAAGTAGCCGTCCCGGTCGCCGTGCACGACGAGCAACGGCGTCGGCGCGATCCGTCCCGCCGCCTCCACCGGCGACAACGGCACCGGGTCCCAGTCCCGGTGGTGGATGCGGGTGCGCAGGCCGTACCGGCCCACCACGCGCCCGGCGGGGCGCATCACCAGCCAGTGCAGCCGGCGCATCGGCGCCGTGCCCCGGTAGTACCAGCGGGCGGGGGAGCTGACCGACACGACGGCGTCCGTGCCCGCCCCGGGGTCACCGGCGTACAGCGCCGCGTGCCGCAGGACCACCGAGCCGCCCATGGAGAAGCCGACGGTCGCCACGCGCGCGTGCCCGAAGCCGCGCGCCCACGTCACCGCCGCCGCCAGGTCGAGCACCTCGCGGTCCCCGACGGTGGACCGTCCGCCGGACGCGCCGTGGCCCCGGAAGGAGAACGTGACGACGGCACCGTGCCGCGCGAACGCCGCCGCGATGCGTCGCACGTGCGGCCGGTCGGCGTCGCCCGTGAAACCGTGCGCGACGACGAACACCAGGTCAGAGGGGTCCCGCCCGGCCGGTCCCGGCTCGTACACGGCGTCGATGGGGACCCCGTCGGCCGTACGGAGGAAGGTGCGCGCGGGTGTGCGGCGCGGCGCTCCCCGGGGCGTCTCGGGATGCGGACGATTGGCTGGACCACGGGTGGAACGCGCCACATGACCCGGCGGTCGGTTGCTCATGTCGGCTATTCTGCTGGGCAGAGGACTCGGGCAACGTAGCCCCCGGGTCCTTTTGTGCTTCCGGGAGCGATGCCGGGCGGTCGCCGGGCATTCACCTCGCGGACGCGCGGCGGGCCCCACGGGCACGGGACCCGCACCCGCACGACCTGTACGAAGCAGTGCCGCAAACGTCCTCGCAGGGACCCAGGAGGAACCAGACGTTATGGGCGAGCGAACCGGGCACGACCACGAACCGTCCCAGGCAGGTGGGGCGCGATGAGTTCTCTGCTGCTCCTGACCAACGCCCTCCAGCCGTCGACGGAGGTGCTCCCCGCTCTCGGCCTGCTGCTGCACAACGTGCGCGTCGCTCCCGCCGAGGGCCCCGCGCTCGTCGACACCCCGGGCGCGGACGTCATCCTCGTCGACGGCCGCCGCGACCTCCCCCAGATCCGCAGCCTCTGCCAGCTGCTGCGCTCCACGGGCCTGAGCTGTCCGCTGGTCCTGGTGGTCACCGAGGGCGGCCTGGCCGCCGTCACCGCCGACTGGGGCATCGACGACGTACTGCTGGACACCGCCGGTCCGGCGGAGGTCGAGGCGCGGCTGCGGCTGGCCATGGGCCGCCAGCAGATCGGCGGCGACGACTCCCCGATGGAGATCCGCAACGGCGACCTGTCGGTGGACGAGGCGACCTACTCCGCGAAGCTCAAGGGCCGGGTCCTGGACCTGACCTTCAAGGAGTTCGAGCTGCTGAAGTACCTCGCCCAGCACCCCGGCCGGGTGTTCACGCGTGCGCAGCTGCTCCAGGAGGTGTGGGGGTACGACTACTTCGGCGGCACCCGCACGGTCGACGTGCACGTACGGCGGTTGCGCGCCAAACTCGGCCCCGAGCACGAGTCGCTGATCGGCACCGTCCGCAACGTCGGCTACCGCTTCGTGACGCCGGAGAAGCCCGAGAAGGGCGAGAAGGCGGAGAAGGCCGACGACGACGCGCGGTCCGACCGGGCGAAGCCGGGAGCCGACCGGGACCGGGCCGACACGGCGGCCGAGGCGGCGGGCGCACGGGCATCCAACGTGTGATACGCCCTGCCCGGAGCGGGTTCCATCCGCGTAGACTCCGCGCGTGGCCAAGGTGACTCGGGATGATGTGGCGCGACTGGCGGGGACTTCCACCGCCGTCGTCAGTTACGTCATCAACAACGGACCCCGGCCGGTCGCCCCGGCCACGCGCGAGCGTGTCCTCGCCGCGATCAAGGAACTGGGGTACCGGCCGGACCGGGTCGCCCAGGCCATGGCGTCGCGGCGCACGGATCTCATAGGCCTGATCGTGCCGGACGCGCGCCAGCCGTTCTTCGCGGAGATGGCGCACGCGGTCGAATGGGCCGCCTCCGAGCGCGGCAAGATGGTGCTCGTCGGCAACAGCGACTACGTCGGCGAGCGCGAGGTCCACTACCTGCGCGCCTTCCTCGGCATGCGGGTCTCGGGCCTGATCCTGGTCAGCCACGCGCTGAACGACAACGCCGCCGCCGAGATCGACGCCTGGGACGCCCGGGTGGTGCTGCTGCACGAGCGCCCCGAGGCGATCGACGACGTCGCCGTCGTCACCGACGACCTGGGCGGCGCCCAGCTCGCCGTGCGCCACCTGCTGGAGCACGGGTACGAGTACGTGGCCTGCATGGGCGGCACCGCCGAGACCCCGTCGGTGGGTGACCCGGTCTCCGACCACGTCGAGGGCTGGAAGCGCGCGATGAAGGAGGCCGGGCTCTCCACCGAGGGGCGGCTCTTCGAAGCGCCGTACAACCGCTACGACGCCTACCGCGTGGGCCTGGAGCTGCTCTCCGGGCCGCAGCGGCCGCCCGCGATCTTCTGCTCCACCGACGACCAGGCGATCGGCCTGCTGCGGGCGGCCCGCGAGCTGCGCATCGACGTGCCCGGCGAGCTGGCGGTGGCCGGTTTCGACGACATCAAGGAGGCGGATCTCGCCGATCCGCCGCTGACGACGGTCGCCTCGGACCGGTCGGCGATGGCGCGGGCCGCGGTGGACCTGGTGCTGGACGACGGTCTGCGGGTGGCGGGCTCCCGGCGCGAGCGGCTGAAGGTGTTCCCGTCACAGCTGGTCGTACGGCAGTCCTGCGGCTGCGCGTAGCCGTCTCCGCGGCGGGCGCCCGCCCGAGGGGCTTCTCCCGACGGGCGGCTTCTCTATGGGCGTCTCCCGAGGGGCGTCTCCCGATGGGCGCCTTGCCGACGGGCGGCCTCCCGACCGACGGCCTCCCGACCGGCGGTCTCCCGACCGGCGGCTTCCCGACCGGCGGCCTCCCGACCCGCGGCCTCCCGACCCGCGGCCTCCCGACCGGCGGCTTCCCAACCGGCGGCTTCCTGGCAGGCGGCTTCTCTATGGGCGTCTCCCGGCGGGCGTCTCCCGACGGGCGCATTGCCGACGGGCGGCCTCCCGACCGGCGGCTTCCCGAGGGGTGGCTTCCTGAGGGGCGGCTCCCCCGGCGGGCGGCTCCCCGACCGGCGGCTCCCCGACCGGCGGCTCGCCGAGGGGCGGCTTTATATCGGGCATACGAGGTTCTGCCGGGCTTCTCAGGCGGCACTCAGGCCGCTCTCATCCGCGGGCGGGAAGCTCATGAACATGACCGAGAGCCTCCGCCACAACGGCGAGTACGAGCACGCGAACCCGTACCAGGGAACCCCCCAGCACGCCTCCTCTCCCGTCAGCCCGGAATGGCCGCCCCCGCCGGCCCAGCCGCCCGCGGCCCCCACGCAGCCCCCCACCGGCATGCGGCCGGAGCAGCCCGGGCCGGGCGGGCCGTTCGAGCCGCCGCACGGGAAGCGCTCCGCCCGGCGGCGGCGTCCCGCCGCCCTGCTCGTGGCCGTGGCGATCGTCGCGGCGGCCGTCGGCGGCGGAACGGCGTTCGGCATCCAGGAGCTGACCGGCAGCGACACCGTCGCCTCCAGCTCCACCAGCACCAACGTGGTGCCCTCCAGCCAGAAGGGCACGGTCTCCGGGGTCGCCAAGGCGGTCAGCCCGAGCATCGTCGAGATCAGCGCCACCTCGAACGCCGGCTCCTCCACCGGTTCCGGCGTGATCATCACCGGTGACGGCGAGATCATCACCAACAACCACGTCGTGTCCGGCGCCTCGTCCGTCAAGGTGACGACGAACGACGGCAAGCAGTACACCGCCGAGGTCGTCGGCACCGACAGCAAGAAGGACCTCGCGCTGATCAAGCTGAACAACGCCTCCGGCCTCAAGACCGCCACCCTCGGCGACTCCGACGGCGTCGGGGTCGGTGACCAGGTCGTCGCCATCGGCTCCCCCGAGGGTCTGACCGGCACCGTGACCAGCGGTATCGTCTCCGCGCTCGACCGCGACGTCACCGTCTCGACGGACGAGGGCCGGCAGCAGCAACAGCAGCGGCAGGGCGGACAGTGGCCGTTCGAGTTCGGCGGTCAGGAGTTCAACGGCGACACCGGCTCGTCCACGACGACGTACAAGGCGATCCAGACCGACGCCTCCCTCAACCCGGGCAACTCCGGCGGTGCGCTGATCGACATGAACGGCAACATCATCGGCATCAACTCCGCGATGTACTCGGCGACCGAGTCCTCCGCGAGCGCGGGAAGCGTGGGCCTCGGCTTCGCCATCCCGGTCAACACGGTCAAGGCCGACCTGCCCGACCTGCGAGCCGGTGCGAGCGGCTGACGGGGTACGAAGACGTGCGACGCTGAAAGCGTCCGCCGGCAGACCCGCAGCCTGCCGCGCCCGATCCCTACCGCATCCGAGGACCCGAGCCCATGAGCCCCGCAGACGGCGACCGCGACCGTGAGACCCAGCGCATCCTGATCGTCGACGACGAGCCGGCGGTCCGCGAGGCCCTCCAGCGCAGCCTCGCCTTCGAGGGCTACGGCACCCAGGTCGCCGTCGACGGCGCCGACGCGCTGGAGAAGGCGGCCGCGTACCGGCCCGACCTGGTCGTCCTGGACATCCAGATGCCCCGCATGGACGGCCTGACCGCCGCCCGCCGCATCCGGGGCGCGGGCGACACGACCCCGATCCTGATGCTGACGGCCCGCGACACGGTCGGCGACCGGGTGACCGGCCTGGACGCCGGGGCGGACGACTACCTGGTCAAGCCGTTCGAGCTGGACGAGCTGTTCGCCCGTATCCGCGCGCTGTTGCGCCGCAGCTCCTACGCGGCGGCGGTGGAGGCGGCCGCCGAGGACGACGACACCCTCGGCTTCGCCGACCTGACCATGGACCTGGCGACGCGCGAGGTCACCCGGGCCGGGCGCCCGGTGGAACTGACCCGCACGGAGTTCACCCTCCTGGAGATGTTCATGGCGCACCCGCGCCAGGTCCTCACCCGGGAGCAGATCCTGAAGGCCGTCTGGGGCTTCGACTTCGAGCCGTCCTCGAACTCCCTCGACGTGTACGTCATGTACCTGCGCCGCAAGACCGAGGCGGGCGGCGAGCCGCGTCTCGTGCACACCGTCCGCGGCGTCGGCTACGTCCTGCGGCAGGGCGGCGCGGAGTGACGGGCCTCGCCCGCCGGGTCAGAGCCCTGCCCATCCGGGCGCGGCTGTCGCTGCTGGTGGCGGCGGCGGTGGCGTTCGCGGTGGCGGCGGTTTCGGTGACGTGCTGGTTCATCGTCCAGGGGAGGCTGTACGACCAGGTCGACAGCGACCTCAAGAAGGCCACGATGCTGAACGACCCGCAGCAGCGTGACCAGGCAAGGGAAGCGCTCAACAACTGCTCGCAGACTCCCCGGGAAGGCGTCAACGGGCTGCGGACGACCTACTCCCAGGTGGTCACGGCGAACGGGACGGTCTGCCTGTTCACCACCTCGGTGGGCGAGATCAAGGTGACCGAGGCCGACCACGAGGTGATCGGCAACGGGTCGCCCCGGGAGGGCAGCTACCGCAACGGCACGGCCGAGGACGGCACCGAGCTGCGCGTCCTGACGCTGCCGGTGACCATCACCAACCCGGTCACGCAGGAAACGGCGGGCGCCGCGCTCATCGCCGCCGTACCGCTCAAAGGCACGCAGTCCACGCTCAACGACCTGGCGCTGATCCTGCTCCTCGTCTCCGGCATCGGAGTGGTCGGCGCCGGCGCGGCGGGCCTGTGGGTGGCGCGCACCGGTCTGCGGCCCGTGGACGACCTGACCCGTGCCGTCGAGCACGTGGCCCGCACCGAGGACCTGGCCGTCCGCATCCCCGTGGAAAAGGACAGCGACGACGAGATCGCCCGTCTCTCCCGCTCCTTCAACAGCATGACCTCGTCCCTGGCCAGCTCCCGCGACCTCCAGCAGCAGCTCATCGCCGACGCCGGCCACGAACTGCGCACCCCTCTCACCTCGCTGCGCACCAACATCGAGCTGCTCACCCGCAGCGAGGAGACCGGCCGCCCGATCCCGGAGGCCGACCGCAAGGCCCTGCTCGCCTCGGTGAAGGCCCAGATGACGGAGCTAGCGGCGCTCATCGGCGACCTCCAGGAACTCTCCCGCCCCGACACCGGCCAGCAGGAGGGCCGCACCCGCATCCTCGCCTGGCACGACGTCGTCGAGTCCGCCCTGCGCCGCGCCCGCCTGCGCGGCCCCGAGCTGACGATCGAGGCGGACGTGAGCCCGTGGTACGTACGGGCGGAACCGGCCGCGCTGGAACGGGCGGTGGTGAACATCCTGGACAACGCGGTGAAGTTCAGCCCGGACGGCGGCACGATCGGCGTACGCCTCGCCGACGGCGTCCTCACCGTCCGCGACCACGGCCCCGGCATCCCCGCCGACGAACTCCCCCACGTCTTCGACCGCTTCTGGCGCTCCCCGAGCGCCCGCGCGCTGCCCGGCTCGGGGCTCGGCCTGTCCATCGTGGCGCGGACGGTGCAGCAGGCGGGCGGCACGGTGAGTCTGACTCCGGCCGGGCCGGGTCCGGCCGGGGAGGGCGGCGGCGGGACGGTGGCGACCGTGCGGCTGCCGGGGGCGCCGGTGCCCCCGCCGGAGACGGGTGCCGCCGACGGGGACCGGCCGGAGCCGGAGGGACCGCAGGGTCCGGCTACCGCACGACCGTGATCCGGTCCGCCGCCGGGGGCGCGATCGGGTCGGTGGCCGAGGAGTTGGCCGTCAGGTACTGCTCGAAGGCCGCCAGGTCGTCGTCGCCGACGCGCTCGTTCGTGCCCTGGCCGAGGGTCGTGAAGCCGTCGCCGCCGCCCGCGAGGAAGCTGTTGGACGCGACACGGTAGGTGGCCGACGGGTCGACGGGGGCGCCGTTCAGGCGGATGGAGTCCGTGACGACGCGGTCCGCGCCCGACTTGGTCAGGTCCAGGGTGTAGGTGAGGCCGGACGAGATCTGGAGGATCTTCGGAGCCGCCTCGTTCGGGCCGCTCACCTGCTCCTTGAGCACCTGGATCAGCTGCGCGCCCGTGTAGTCCTTGAGGTTCACCGTGTTGGCGAAGGGCTGGACGGTGAAGGCCTCGGCGTAGGTGACCACGCCGTCGCCCTCGGCGCCGGAGGCGGCGTAGGTCAGCGGGGCGCGGATGCCGCCCGGGTTCATCAGGGCCAGGTCGGTCTCCGGGTCCTGGGCCCTGCCGTACGCGAACTGGGCGTCGGCGATCAGGTCGCCCAGCGGGGACTCGGTGCCGTCGCGGTTGACGTCGGCCGAGACGTAGCCGATGGGGCGGTTGCCGATCGGCGCGGCCAGGGTGTTCCACCTGCCGATCAGCCGGGTCATGTCCGGGGCCTTGGGGACGTCCCGGGTCACCACGTGGTTCGCGGACTTCACCGACGTACGGGCGATGTCACCCGTGCGGCGGTCGTACGTCAGCGTCGTGTCCGTGTAGAGGCGGCCGAAGGACGAGGCCGAGGTGACCATGCGGGGGTTGCCCGCCGGGTCGGGGATCGTGCACACGTACGCGTTGTGGGTGTGGCCGGTGACCAGCGCGTCGACCTGCGGGGTGATGTTCTTGGCGATGTCGACGATCGGGCCGGAGACGCCGGCGCCGGCGCCCGGGGCGTCGCAGTCGTAGTTGTAGTCGGACGAGGCCGGGAAGCCGCCCTCGTGGATGAGCGCGACGATCGACTTCACGCCCTGGCGCTGCAGCTCCTTGGCGTACTTGTTGATCGTCTCGACCTCGTCCTGGAACTTCAGGCCCTTGACGCCCTCCGCCGAGACGATGTTCGGGGTGCCCTCCAGGGTCACGCCGATGAAGCCGACCTTGACGCCGCCGCGCTTCCAGACCCAGTAGGGCTTGAGGATCGGCTTCTTCGTCTTCTCGTCGAGGACGTTGGCCGCGAGGTAGGGGTAGTCGGCGCCCTTGAACCGCTGGTCCGTGTAGCAGCCCTCGGTGGGGTGGCAGCCGCCGTTCTGCAGGCGGGCCAGTTCCCCGGCGCCCTCGTCGAACTCGTGGTTGCCGACGCTCGTCACGTCCAGGTCGAGCTTGTTCAGCGCCTCGACGGTCGGCTCGTCGTGGAAGAGGCCGGAGAGGAGGGGGGACGCGCCGACCATGTCGCCGCCGGCGGCGGTGACGGAGTAGCGGTTGCCCTTGCGGGCCTCGCGCAGGTGGGTGGCCAGGTACTCGATGCCGCCCGCGTCGATCGTCTTCTTCGTGCCGTCGGGCTGGACCTCGGTGACGCGGCCCGAGGAGCCGGCGGGCGGCTCCAGGTTGCCGTGCAGGTCGTTGAAGGAGAGGAGCTGGACGTCCTGGTAGCGGCCCTGGCCGTGACCGTGTCCGTGGCCGCCGTGTCCGCGGTCGTGCCCGCCCGCGCTCGCCGAGGCCGGCAGCGCCGCCGCGGCGAGCGCCCCGGCGGTGACGACGGTGGCGGCGGCGACGAGGAGACGGCTCGTACGGCGTCTGCGACGCGGCTGGTGCGACTGTGCTGTGGCTGGCATGCGCCCCCCTGTGGGTGTGCGTGGCGCGAGCCGCTGAGGAGACGGCTCGTCGGCGCAGCAGCCTATGGTCAACGCGCGTAGCGCGACAGGGGCTTCCGGGTTACAGCCTGGTTTAACTTCGCCCTCGTCCGCCCGCCGCTCCCCGCTCCCGTCCGCTGCCGCCGCTTTGCCGCGCCCGCCCTTTACCCTCGTACGCATGACCAGCGACGACACCGTGCGGCCCGGCCGCCCCCGCTCGATCGAGACCCTCGCCGAACTCACCGCCGAGCAGACCGACGCCGTCCTCGCCCTGCTCACCGCGGCGGCCCGGAACGACGGGCAGCACGCCGTGTCCGAGCAGGGCAGGCTTCAGCTGCGCGGTCCCGCTCGGGAGGGCGTCGCGCACCTCCTGCTCACCGTCGGCGACGGTGAACTGGTCGGCTACGCCCAGCTGGAGGGCACCGACCCGGTGGAGCCGCCCGCCGCGGAGCTGGTGGTCCACCCCTCGCACCGGGGCCAGGGGCACGGGCGGGCCCTGGGCTCCGCGCTGCTCGCCGCCTCCGGCAAGCGGCTGCGCATCTGGGCGCACGGCGGGCACTCCGCCGCCCGGCACCTCGCCCAGGTGCTCGGCCTCTCCCTGTTCCGGGAACTGCGGCAGATGCGGCGCCCGTTGGCCGGCCTGGACCTGCCGGACCCGGTGCTGCCGGAGGGCGTGAGCGTCCGCACCTTCGTGCCCGGCCAGGACGACGCGGCCTGGCTCGCCGTGAACGCGGCCGCCTTCGCCCACCACCCCGAACAGGGCTCACTCACCCAGCGCGACCTCGACGACCGCACGTCCGAGCCGTGGTTCGACCCGGCGGGCTTCTTCCTCGCCGAGCGGGGCGGCGAACTGATCGGCTTCCACTGGACCAAGGTGCACGCCGAGGAGGGGCTCGGCGAGGTCTACGTCCTCGGCATCCGCCCCGACGTCCAGGGCGGCGGCCTGGGCAAGTCCCTGACCACGGTCGGCCTGCGGCACCTGGAGGGGCAGGGCCTGCCCACCGCGATGCTGTACGTCGACGCCGACAACAAGGCCGCCGTGTCCGTCTACGAGCGCCTCGGATTCGTCACCCACGAGACGGACCTGATGTACCGCACGGAGACGTGAGCCGCCGGGCCCGCTCCGGTCTTCCCTTCGGGGCTGCTCCGGGGCCGCTCCCGGACGGCTTCCGGTCTGCTCTGGGACTGATCCGGGGCCGCTCCCGGGCCGCACCCGGTGCGCTCTTGGACCGCTCCGGGCCTGCTCCCAGGCCGCTCCCGGGCCGCACCCGGGCCGCTTCAGGACTGCTCGGGCCTGCTCCCGGTCGGCTCCCGGACCGTTCCCGGTCTGCTCCGCGTCTGTTCCGGGTCTGCTCCGCGTCTGCTCCGGGTCTGCTCCCGGACCGCTCGGGATCCGCGTGCGGTCCCCTCAGCGGCCGCCGGCCCGACGGCCCAGCGGCTCCGGTCCGCACACCGCCCCCACCACCGCCACCGCCGCCGCCAGCACCGCCCATCTCTCGTGCGCGGCGGGCCAGCGCGGGTCGTCGGCCTGGGCGAACAGTGCCCAGCCCTCCGGGGCGAGCAGGGGCGCGAGGACTGCCATGACCAGCAAGGACGCCGCGACGAACGGCCCCGGACGCTCCTCGTCCGTCACCCGTACCGCCAGGGCGGCGGCGGCGAGGGCCAGGACGCCCACCGCCACGGCCTCCAGGGTGACCTCGCCGACCGGAGGGCGGGACGCCGAAGGGGCCAGGAGCAGTACGACCGCCCACCACAGGGCGGCGAACGGCGCGACCAGCGCCACCCGCAGCGCCTGCCGGACGAGCCTGGGGACCGGCACGGGCGTGGTGAGGTGGCGGGCCGGGTCGTCCAGCAGGAAGGCCAGGCCGAGTGCGCCGGTCAGGGCGGCGCACCGCAGCAGCAACAGCGTCTGCCAGGGGGCCGGTTCGGCTCCGACGGCGAGCGGGGTGCCGGCGATCAGCAGGCCGAGCGTCCCCGCCGCCGCCGACGCGCGCCACGGAAGCGTCCGCCACAGCGGCCCGACCAGGGCCACCGACACTCCCCGCACCGCCGTCAGTCCTCGCACGAGTCCGCCTTCTTCGGTGCGGCGACGCCCAGCAGCCCGGCGACGCGGGCGGTCGTGACGCCCGGCCTGGTCAGCTCGGCCCAGTGCTCCTTCACCCGCGCCCCGACACCGGCGGGCGGGTCTTCCAGCAGGTGCCGCACGACGTCCGTCTGACCCTCCGTCATGGTCAGCCCGTCGGTGGGCGACAGGACGAGCGCGGAGCCCGTCACGCTGTCGTCGAGGCGGACCCGGCGCAGGGCGTCCATCGGATCGTCCTGCCAGCTCAGGGAGAGCCACATGACGGTGACCATCCGCCCGTCGCAGATCTCGGTGCCCGCCGCCTCCGAGCCCGCGACGAGGACGGCGGCGACGGCACTGGAGAACTCGGGGACCCGGTTCCCGCCCCAGGCGGTGCCCACGGTCACCTGGTGGGCGCCGGTCAGCGCGGGGATCGCGGTGTCGGCCTCCGGCCCGTACCGGGCGTCGATCCGCTGCCGTACGAGGAGGGGCCGGTCGTGCGCGGTGCCGCCCGCCAGGGACTGGACGCCGTCCACCACCCCGGCCCAGGTGCCGGTGCGCGGCTCCCACTCGGGGAAGGCGCAGTACCTCGACCGGCCGTGCTCGACGCAGGTCAGCTCGGGGCGCACCGAAGCGCGCTCGCGCGCCGCGGTCAGCTCCGGAGAGGGTGACACGCCCTCGGCCTGGAGCACCCCGCCCGTCACCGCCGCCGCCAGGCTCAGGACGAGGCCCGCCCGGACGAACACACCGCGCCCACCGGCGACGGCCGTCGCGAGGAAGGCCACGCACAGGGCCGCGCCCGCCAGGTACAGGGCGTGCCAGGCGGCGGGCCGCCCCAGCAGGTCGGAGGGGAAGGTGTCCGGGCCGGACCCCGAGACGGCCGGCGCCAGCCAGGCCAGGCCGTCCCCGCCGACGGGCGCGGTGCCGAGCACGAGGGTGAGCAGCAGCACGACCACCAGCAGCGGCGCGGCGAACGCCGCCGACCGCACCAACTGGCCCATCAGCACCCCCAGGACACCGAACGCCAGCACCGTCAGCGGCCCCACCGCCAGCTCGGCGGGCGAACCATGACCGATCGCGCCGGGCTTGAGCGCCTCCCAGCCGAACTGACCGGCCACGCACACGGCGGTGA
Organism: Streptomyces sp. BK208; assembly: GCF_004364245.1. Classification (GTDB taxonomy): domain Bacteria; phylum Actinomycetota; class Actinomycetes; order Streptomycetales; family Streptomycetaceae; genus Streptomyces. Next base: position 89,348 of record NZ_SOAV01000019.1, read on the forward strand.
GCAGCGCGGCCGGCACCACGGACAGCGCGTGGGCGGCCGCCCGGCGCCAGGGCTGCAGGACCAGCACCGAGAAGTGCTGCTCGGTGCCGTGCCGCTCGGAACGGACCACAGCACGGTTGGCACACAGCAGGACGGCCAGGCCGACGAGCATCGGCATGGACTGGGTGGCGCGGTCGGCGTCCTGGAGGGCGGGGTAGCCGTCCCAGGAGTCCGGGGTACGCCAGACGATCCACGCCACGTACGCCACGAAGGCGATGACGACGGGGATGCTCAGCAGCAGTCTGCGGGCCTCGAACCGGGCCAGCGCGAGCACGGGACGCACCCCGCGCTCGAGCGTCGCCGCCTGTCCGGACACGGTGTCCTCCGCCAGTGCGGTGCTCACGCGGCCACCTCCGAGCCGGTCGCGCCCGCCGGGCCCGCGCCGTCGAGGACGAGCAGGTAGCCGTCCTCCAGAGTGGGTTCGGCGGGCTCGGCGCCGGCCGGCGGATCCCCCACGTTCCGGAAGGAGCCCGTCCCGGTGCGCCACCCGGCCTTGGCGCCCGGATCCTTCTCCGCGCTGCTCCACACCCGCCCGGCGGCCCGCGCGGTCAGCTCGGCCGGGGTCCCGTCGAACCGCACCGTCCCGGCCGCCATGACGATCACCCGGTGGCAGAGCATCGCCACGTCCTCGGTCTGGTGGGTGGACAGCAGCACGGTCCGTCCCTCCCCCGCCTCGGCGATCAGCTCCCTGAACCGCATCCGCTGCTCGGGGTCGAGGCCGACGGTCGGCTCGTCGAGCACCAGGAACCCGGGGTCGCCCACCAGCGCGGCGGCCAGCGCGACCCGCTGCCGCATGCCGCCGGACAGCTTCTTGACCCGGCGTCCGCGCACGTCGCCGAGGCCGGCCTCCTCCAGCACGCGCCGCACCTCGCGGTGCCGCTCCCGGCGGTCCGCGTGCTCCTTGAGGATCGCCACGTAGTCGACGAACTCGAAGGCCGTGAAGTCCGGATGGAAACCCGGCGTCTGCGGCAGGTAACCGAGCCGGCGCCGCACCTCCTGCCGGCCGCGCGAGGTCCCGGGATCGTGCCCGAGGACGGTGAAGGCGCCCCGGTCGGCGGGCACGGCGGTGGCGAGCACACGCAGCAGGGTGGTCTTCCCCGCGCCGTTGGGCCCGAGCAGCCCGGTGACGCCCGGGGTCAGCCGCAGCGACACGTCGTCGAGGGCGCGGGTGCGCCCGTAGTGGAGGCTGAGCCCGGACGCGGAAACTGTGGGGGTCATACGGCACTCCCGTGCGTGCAAGTGGAACGTGGAAGAGATCAGGAGGGTGGCGGGGTCACGCCATGCCGCGGGCGGAGACGTCGAACCGGTCCCGGAAGAGGAACAGCAGCCCGGCGCCCAGCACCGCCAGGAGCCCGGACACGCCCTGCCCGGCCGCGGTGAACGGCGCCAGCGGACCGTCCGTGGACGCGCGGGCCGCGTCCGCGGCCAGCAGGACGGCGGCCCAGGCGCCCACGAGCACGGAGGGCGCGGCCACCGGACCCAGCCGCGGCGTGAGCGCGAGCCCGCTCGTGGTGAGGGCCAGCCCCGGCAGCAGCCAGGCCAGGGCGCCCGGACCGAAACCGGGCAGCGCGAGGCTGGCCAGGCCGCCCACGCCGAGGGCCACGACGAGCACGGCGACCGTACGGATCATCAGCAGCCGGAAGCCGTGCATCGGCGAGACGACGGCCATCTCGTGGGTGGGGTCCAGGGCGGGCCCGTAGGCGAGCGCCACCGAGACCAGCGGCAGCAGCGGGGCGCAGACCAGGAACACCGTGGGCTTGCCGGCGGCACCGGCCGAGACGGCCACGAGGAAGGTCATGAACAGCACGGTGGCGAGCGCACCGAACCAGGACCGGCGCAGTATGGGCGTGGCCGCGAGCAGTCGCGCGGTGCCGTCGCCCGCGCCGCACCGCGTCAGGAGCCGCTCGAACCGGCCCGGCCGGGGCGCGTCCAGCTCGGCGTCGAGCCGGGCCCAGCCCGCGTCCAGTGCGGCGGCGTCGCTCACCTCGGCGAGGGTGCCCCGGCAGGCGGCGCAGGCGGTCAGGTGGGCGTCGGTGGACCAGAGCGCGGGCGCCGCCAGCTCGCCCCGGGCGTAGGCCCGCAGGTCGTCCTCGTCCACGTGCCAGGTGTTGCCGTCCTGGCGACGGCTGTCGTCGATCGTCATGCCAGCGCCTCCCGCAGCTGCCGGCGGGCCCGCATCGCCCGCGTCTTGACCGTGCCCGGCGGGATGCCGAGCAGGACGGCCGCCTCACGGGTGGTCAGCCCGTCGACGACGGTGGCCTGGAGCACCGCGCGCAGCTCCGGCGAGAGTCTGGTGAGCGCGCCGGCGAGGTCACCGTGTTCCACCCCGGCGAGGACGCGCTCCTCCGCCGAGACCTCGTCCCGGTGCCGCAGCCGCGCCAGCGTCTGCCTCAGCCGCCCGCGCGCACCGTCGCCGCGCAGCACGTCGATCAGCCGCCGCGAGCCGATCCGCCACAGCCAGCCGGCCACGTCGCCCTCCTCCCGGTACCGCGCGCTGCCGCGCCACACCGCGAGGAAGGTCTCCTGCACGACGTCGTCGACCATGGCGGCGTCGGCGCAGCGCCCGCGCATGCGGGCGGTCAGCCAGGGCGCGTACCGGCGGTACAGCTCCTCGAAGGCACGCCGGTCGGCATCCGCCGCGACGGCCCGCAGCAGCTCCCCGTCGCTTCTCGTTTCGCTCACATCTCCTCATCGCACGAGCCCGCCCGATCGGTTCACACGATCTCAGGGCCGGTGCGCGGACCGTACGCGGGCCGGGCGCGGACCGGGCGCGGGCCGGGCGCGGACCGGGCGCGGGCCGGGCGCGGCCCGGGCGAGGCGAGGTCGCGGCGGGCCTTGCAGGGCGCCGCCGACCTCGCCGTACGCACACTCCGAGAGGGAGGGGCCGACCCGCACACGTGGCCCCGCGGGCGCACGGCCGACCCGTGCGCGAGTTCCGGAGGGGCGCCGCTATCCCACACGTCATGTCCTCGTAACCATCGATTCAGACAGCCTTGCGAGGCTCGGCGAATGAAGCCGACCGAGCCACAGCCTTCCGGGCCCTTCGGGCCCTCTGACGCGCCTGACCGGCGCGTGGCGCGGAAGAATGGGTTCATGAGGCAGCCGAACAGCCAGGCAGAGGTCCAGCCCACGCAGCACACGCAGCACGCGCAGCCCTCCGTGGGCTCGATCGCGGCGCACCGCCCCGACACCGTGGCCGCCGCGGTCTCCGGCCTGGAGCCGGACATCGACGCCGACCTCGACGCGTACGAGGAGTCGGAGGAGTCCCAGGACGGCGGCGCCCGGCTCCCGCAGGGACGTTTCCTGGACCGCGAGCGCAGCTGGCTCGCGTTCAACGAACGGGTGCTCGAACTCGCCGAGGACCCGAACACGCCCCTCCTGGAGCGGGCCAACTTCCTCGCGATCTTCGCCAGCAACCTGGACGAGTTCTTCATGGTCCGCGTCGCCGGCCTCAAGCGCCGCATCGCGACCGGCGTCGCCACCCGCTCCGCCTCCGGCCTCCAGCCCCGCGAGGTGCTGGACATGATCTGGGCCCGCTCCCGTGAGCTGATGGCCCGGCACGCCGCCTGCTTCCACGAGGACGTCGCCCCGGCCCTGGCCGAGGAGGGCATCCACCTGGTCCGCTGGAGCGAGCTGGCGGAGAAGGAGCAGGCCCGCCTGTTCACCCTCTTCCGGCACCGCATCTTCCCGGTCCTCACCCCCCTCGCGGTCGACCCGGCCCACCCCTTTCCGTACATCTCGGGCCTCTCCCTCAACCTCGCGGTCGTCGTCCGCAACCCCGTCACGGGCCACCGCCACTTCGCCCGCGTCAAGGTCCCGCCGCTGCTCTCCCGCTTCCTGGAGGCCTCCCCGGGCCGCTACGTCCCCATCGAGGACGTGATCGCCGCCCACCTGGAGGAGCTGTTCCCGGGCATGGAGGTCCTGGAGCACCACGCCTTCCGCCTCACCCGCAACGAGGACCTGGAGGTGGAGGAGGACGACGCGGAGAACCTTCTCCAGGCCCTGGAGAAGGAGCTGATGCGGCGGCGCCTGGGTCCGCCCGTCCGCCTGGAGGTCGAGGAGTCCGTCGACCGCGAGGTCCTGGACCTCCTCGTGCGCGAGCTGAAGATCGGCGAGGCCGAGGTCTACCCGCTGCCCGGCCCGCTGGACCTCACCGGCCTCTTCCGCATCCACAGCCTGGACCGGCCCGAGCTGAAGTACCCGAAGTTCGTCGCCGGCACCCACCGTGACCTGGCCGAGGTCGAGTCCGCGTCGGCGCCGGACATCTTCGCCGCCCTGCGCACCAAGGACGTGCTGCTCCACCACCCGTACGACTCCTTCTCCACCTCCGTGCAGGCGTTCCTGGAGCAGGCCGCCACCGACCCGGACGTGCTCGCGATCAAGCAGACGCTGTACCGGACCTCCGGCGACTCGCCGATAGTCGACGCCCTCATCGAGGCGGCCGAGTCCGGCAAGCAGGTCCTCGTCCTGGTGGAGATCAAGGCCCGCTTCGACGAGTCCGCCAACATCAAGTGGGCCCGCAAGCTGGAGGAGGCCGGCTGCCACGTGGTCTACGGCCTGGTCGGCCTGAAGACCCACTGCAAGCTCTCGCTGGTCGTCCGGCAGGAGGGCGAGACGCTGCGCCGCTACAGCCACGTCGGCACCGGCAACTACCACCCGAAGACGGCCCGCCTCTACGAGGACCTGGGCCTGCTCACCTCGGACCCGCAGGTCGGCGCGGACCTCTCCGACCTGTTCAACCGCCTCTCCGGGTACTCCCGTCGCGAGACCTACCGCCGCCTGCTCGTGGCCCCCAAGTCACTGCGCGACGGCCTGGTCTCCCGCGTCCACAAGGAGATCCAGCACCACCGAGCCGGTCGGCCCGCCTATGTCCGCATCAAGGTCAACTCGATGGTCGACGAGGCCGTGATCGACGCCTGTTACCGGGCGTCCCAGGCCGGCGTGCCGGTCGACGTGTGGGTGCGCGGGATCTGCGCGCTGCGGCCGGGGGTGCCGGGCCTGTCGGAGAACATCCGGGTCCGCTCCGTCCTCGGACGCTTCCTCGAGCACTCGCGCGTCTTCGCCTTCGGCAACGGCGGTGAGCCCGAGGTGTGGCTCGGCAGCGCCGACATGATGCACCGCAACCTCGACCGCCGGATAGAGGCCCTGGTCCGGGTCGCCGACCCGGCCCACCGAGCGGCCCTTAACCGGCTGCTCGAGAACGGCATGTCCGATGTCACCGCCTCCTGGCACCTCGGCCCGGACGGCGAGTGGACCCGGCACGCGACGGACACGGACGGCCAGCCCCTGCGCAACGTCCAGGAGATGCTCATAGACGCCCGGAGGCGCCGGCGTGGCACAGCGACACCTTGACCCGACGGACCCCACGGCGACCGCCGGACCGCCCCGACCCGCGAACGCGAACGCGACCAGAAACCCGGTCCCCCACACCGGCAGCACGGGCCCGCGCACCGCCGCCGACGCGGCCACAGGCGCAGGCACACGCACGGGGGCGGGCACGAACTCGGTCCTCCACGCGCCCGCGGACACCAACGCCCTCGCGGACTACCTGCGTGCCCAGGCCACGGAGTTCCTGCGCGCACTGCGCAGGCACCGCGAGTCGGGCCCGGGGACGGCGGGCACGGGTGCGGGTACGGCCACGGGTGCGGGTACGGCCACGGGTCTGGACGGCACGTCCGGCCGGGGCCCGGGCCGGGCGGCTCCGTCCGCGGACGACCTGGACGCGGCCCGTGCCCTGCGCCGCGCGGCCCGCCGCATCAGCGGCACCCTGCACACCTTCCAGCCCTTGCTGGACGCCGACTGGGCGGAGGAGATGCGCCCCGAGCTGGCCTGGCTGTCCGGCACCCTGGCGCTGGAGCACGCGTACGCGTCCCGTCTGGAACGGCTGCTCCAGGCCCTCCACCGGCTGTCCGGCTCGGCGGCGTTCCCCGCCCCGCGCCCGGTCGGCCGGGCCACCGCCGCCGTGCCGGCCGGGACGCCCGCCGTGGCCCGCCCGCCGTCCCCGGACCGCGGCAACCTGACGGTGGGCGCGGCCAAGGCGGGCGCGCTGCTCGACCGGCAGCTGACCCTGGCCCGCACCCGGGCGCACTCCACGGCCCTCCAGGCGCTGGGCAGCAGCCGCTTCCACGCGGTGGCGGACAAGGTCGCCCTACTGGCCAGCGAGGTCCCGCTGCGTGTCCCCGGCCGCCCGGGCCGCGGCGGCGCCCCCGCCGCCCCCGCCGCCCCCGTCCATGTCTCCGCCTCCGACTCCGGTGCCGCGTCCCACGACCTGCGCCCGCTCGCCGCCGCGGCCCGGGAACGCCTCGCCGACGCCGTGGCCGCGCTGCCCCTGGTCGCCGCCGGCAGCCCGTACAACGCCCAGGCACTGGTCCACGGCCTCTCCCCTGACCCGGCACCGCACCCCCAGGACGCCCCGTGGCACCAGGTCCGCCTCCTGCTGCGCCTGCACCGCTACGCCCTGGAGGCGCTGGCCGGCGCGGACACCGGGAGCGCCGAGGACGCGGCGGACGTACGCCTCATCGCCGCCGGTGAGGCCCTGGACCGCCACCGCGACGCCGCGGAGGCCGCCGCGGCCGCCGCCCAGGCCGCCCGGACACCGCGCATCGCCCCGGCGACGGCGTACGCGCTCGGCGTGCTCCACGCCGACCAGCGGCATGAGGTGGAGGCGGCGAGGTACGCGTTCCAGCACAGCTGGCGCAAGGAACCGATCAGGCTGCCGTAGGAACCGCCGCAGGACGGCAGGAACAGGAGGCGTGCGCGCCGTGAGCCCCGCAGACGACGACACCACGGTCCGCGCGGCCGGCTGCGTCCTGTGGCGCCGCGCGCCCGCGCCCCCGGCTGCGCCCCCGGGCCTGGAACTGTGCCTCGTGCACCGCCCGAAGTACGACGACTGGTCGCACCCGAAGGGCAAGCTCAAGCCCGGCGAGGACCCGCTGGCGGGCGCCCTGCGCGAGGTCGCGGAGGAGACCGGGTACGCCGCCGCGCCGGGCACCGAGCTGCCCACCGCGCGTTACGAGGCGAACGGCCGCCCCAAGGAGGTCCGCTACTGGGCCGCGGCAGCGGGCGCCGGTGCCTTCACCCCCTCCGACGAGGTCGACCGCATCCTGTGGCTGCCCCCGGACGCGGCTCGCGCCCGCCTCACCGAGCCCCGGGACCGGGACCTCGTCGACGCGCTGCTGGCGACACGCCCCCTCGGAACCAGCCACTGACCCTGAACCGGCCACCGGCCACCGGCCACCGGCCACCGGGTAGTGAGCGCCAGCCGCCGGGCACCGGCCACCGACTACCAGGCACCGGCCACCGCCCCCACCCCCGCAGCGCGCCGCTCCGTGCCGCACCCCGGAACCCGTCCGTGCCCTCGACGTAAGCGTTCCGTGACCTCACCGCACCGTCCTCAGGGGTTCACCCCGCGTTCATTTATGCCCTTCGGCGCCTTCATCTGATCTGCCTAATTTCGGCCTTACCACTCCTCGCACGCCGCCGAATTCAGGACGGCGGCTCCTGGAAGGAACTCCCTCAAGTGAAGCTTCAGCGCATGAACCGGCGGGCCCTCGCTCTCGGTGCTCTCGCCGTCTCCGGCGCCCTGGCCCTCACGGCGTGCGGCTCCGACGACACCGGCGGCAACAGCAACGGCAGCGACGCCGGCACCGCCGCCGCTGCCAACAGCAACATCAAGTGCGACGACGCCAAGGGCCAGCTCCAGGCGTCCGGCTCCTCCGCCCAGAAGAACGCCATCGACGCCTGGGTCAAGCAGTACGTCGCCGCCTGCAAGAGCGTGCAGATCAACTACAACCCGACCGGTTCCGGCGCGGGCATCACCGCCTTCACCCAGGGCCAGACCGCGTTCGCCGGTTCGGACTCCGCGCTGAAGCCGGACGAGGTCGAGGCCTCGAAGAAGGTCTGCAAGGACGGCCAGGCCATCAACCTGCCGATGGTCGGCGGCCCGATCGCGGTCGGCTTCAACGTCCCCGGCGTCGACACCCTCGTCCTGGACGCCCCGACGATGGCCAAGATCTTCGACAGCAAGATCACCAACTGGAACGACGAAGCGATCAAGAAGCTCAACCCGGACGCCCAGCTTCCCGACCTGAAGATCCAGGCCTTCCACCGCTCGGACGAGTCCGGCACCACGGACAACTTCACCAAGTACCTGAAGAACGCCGCGCCCGACGACTGGAAGTACGAGGGCGGCAAGTCCTGGGAGGCCAAGGGCGGCCAGTCCGCGCAGGGCTCCTCCGGTCTGGCCGGACAGGTGAAGCAGACGTCCGGCGCCATCTCGTACTTCGAGCTGTCCTACGCCAAGGACGGCATCAAGACCGTCGACGTCAAGACCGCGGCCGCCGAGCCGGTCAAGGCCACCGTCGAGAACGCCACCGCGGCCATCGGCGCGGCCAAGGTCGTCGGCACCGGCAAGGACCTCGCCCTGGAGCTGGACTACACCCCGGACGCCGCGGGCGCCTACCCGCTCGTCCTGGTGACGTACGAGATCGCCTGCGACAAGGGCAACAAGGCGGACACCCTGCCCGCCACCAAGTCCTTCCTGAACTACATGGCCTCGGAGGACGGCCAGGGCCTGCTGGCGGACGCCGGTTACGCCCCGATGCCCACCGAGATCATCACCAAGGTCCGCGAGACCATCTCGGGCCTGAGCTGACCCGAGTGCGGTCCGGTCCTCCCGGGGACCGGGCCGCACCGTCCGGTGCACCGCCGCCAGGGGCCCCCGACCGGGGCTCCGCCCGAGCCGCCGACCCCGACGGCTCCGCAGACCGGAGAACCCGATGGACATGACAACGGACACCCAGAAGCCAGCCCCTTCCCGCACACCCCAGCAGCCCGCCTCCGCCTCCCCGGCCGCCGCCCGCGGCGTCACCCGCCCCGGCGACCGGATCTTCGTCGGGCTCTCCCGCGGGTCGGGCATCCTCGTGCTGGTCATCATGGCCGCCATCGCGGCCTTCCTCACCTATCGCGCCGTCCTCGCCATCAGCGACGACGAGGCGAACTTCTTCACCAGCTTCGAATGGAACCCGACCGGCAGCCCGCCGCAGTTCGGCATAGCGGTCCTGGCCTACGGCACCGTCGTGTCGTCGGTCATCGCCATGGCCATCGCCGTCCCGGTCTCGGTCGGCATCGCGCTGTTCATCACGCACTACGCGCCGCGCAGGCTGGGCGGCCTGATCGGCTACGTGATCGACCTGCTCGCCGCCGTGCCCTCGATCGTCTACGGCCTGTGGGGCGCCCTCGTCCTCGTGCCCCACCTGGACGGGCTCTACGGCTGGCTGGACGAGTACCTCGGCTGGACCGGGATCCTCGAGTGGAACGGCGGCGCCGGCCGCTCGCTGTTCACCGTGGGCATCCTCCTCGCGATCATGATCCTGCCGATCATCACCAACGTCAGCCGCGAGGTCTTCCGGCAGGTTCCGCGCATGCACGAGGAGGCCGCCCTGGCCCTCGGCGCCACGCGCTGGGAGGTCATCCGGATGTCGGTGCTCCCCTTCGGCCGCTCCGGGGTCATCTCCGCCTCGATGCTCGGCCTCGGGCGCGCGCTCGGCGAGACGATGGCCGTGGCCATGGTGCTCTCCCCGACCTTCGACATCACCCCCAGCCTGCTCGACCCGGGGGGCGGCACCTTCGCCCAGAACATCGCCAGCAAGTTCAACGAGGCCACCCAGATGGGCCGTGACGCGCTGATCGCCTCCGGCCTCGTCCTGTTCGTCATCACGCTGCTGGTCAACGGCGGCGCCCGCATGATCATCGCGCGTCGCAAGGAGTACTCGGGGGCCAACGCATGAGCAACGCAACCCTGACCCCCGGGAACCGCAGCTCGCTGCGCGCCGCCACCCTGCCCAAGTGGTTCCCCTGGGCCGTCGCGGCCGGTTCGGTCCTCCTCGGCCTCGGCATCAGCGCCGCCGCCGGACTGGACAGCAGCATCCAGTGGGCCCTCATCGCCGCGGTCCTCTTCGTCGCCGGCTCGTACGGCATCTCGGCGCGTGTCGAGGGCGGCCGGCAGGCCAAGGACCGGGTCGCGACCAGCATGGTCTGGGTCGCCTTCCTGCTGGCCCTGATCCCGCTGCTCTCCCTCATCTGGGAGACCCTCGAGCAGGGCGTGAAGGTCCTCGACGGCTACTTCCTGACCCACTCGATGGGCGTGGTCGGCGACGCCGAGCCCGGCGGCGGCATCTACCACGCCATCCTCGGCACCCTGGAGCAGGTCGGCCTCGCCACGCTGATCTCCGTCCCGATCGGTGTGCTCACCGCGATCTACCTGGTCGAGTACGGACGCGGCCGGCTCGCCAAGGCGGTCACCTTCTTCGTGGACGTCATGACGGGCATCCCGTCGATCGTCGCGGGTCTGTTCGTGCTCAGCCTCTGGGTGCTGATCCTGGACATGGGCCCGTCCGGCGTGGCCGGCTCGTTCGCCCTGTGCATCCTGATGATCCCGGTGGTCGTCCGCTCCACCGAGGAGATGCTCAAGCTCGTCCCGAACGAGCTGCGCGAGGCCTCCCTCGCCCTGGGCGTGCCGAAGTGGCGCACGATCATCAAGGTCGTCCTGCCGACCTCGATCGGCGGCATCGTCACCGGCGTCATGCTGGCCGTCGCCCGCATCACCGGCGAGACGGCCCCCGTGCTGCTGCTGGTGTGGGGCACCGACTTCATCAACGCGAACCCCTTCAAGGACCCGCAGGAGTCGCTGCCGATGTACATCTACCTCCAGTACGGCGCGGGCTCCGACGCCTCGCACGACCGTGCCTGGGCGGCGGCCCTGACGCTCATCGCGTTCATCATGATCCTCAACCTCGCGGCCCGCGGCATCGCCCGCTGGAAGGCACCGAAGACGGGTCGCTGACGCGACCGACGGCACACAGTCAGCGACCTGACCCGAAAGAAGCAGTGATTGCCATGGCCAAGCGCATAGATGTCAGCGGCCTCAACGCCTACTACGGCTCCTTCCTGGCCATCGAGGACATCTCGATGACCGTCGAGCCCCGCTCCGTGACGGCCTTCATCGGCCCCTCCGGCTGCGGCAAGTCCACCTTCCTGCGCACGCTCAACCGCATGCACGAGGTCACCCCCGGCGGCCGCGTCGACGGCAAGGTGATGCTGGACGACGAGAACCTCTACGGCACCGGCATCGACCCGGTGGCCGTGCGCCGCGAGGTCGGCATGGTCTTCCAGCGCCCGAACCCGTTCCCGACGATGTCGGTCTACGACAACGTCGCGGCGGGCCTGCGCCTGAACGGCAAGTACAAGAAGTCCGAGCTGGACGGCGTCGTCGAGAAGTCCCTGCGGGGCGCCAACCTCTGGAACGAGGTCAAGGACCGCCTGAACAAGCCCGGCTCCGGCCTCTCCGGCGGCCAGCAGCAGCGCCTGTGCATCGCGCGGGCCATCGCGGTCGAGCCGAACGTCCTGCTGATGGACGAGCCCTGCTCCGCCCTCGACCCGATCTCCACGCTGGCGATCGAGGACCTGATCGGGGAGCTGAAGGAGCGCTTCACGATCGTCATCGTGACGCACAACATGCAGCAGGCGGCGCGCGTCTCGGACCGTACCGCGTTCTTCAACCTGGCGGCGGTGGGCCAGCCCGGCAAGCTGATCGAGATCGACGAGACGGAGCGCATCTTCTCCAACCCGTCGGTCCAGGCGACGGAGGACTACATCTCCGGCCGCTTCGGCTAGGAGTCTCCCGGTCCCCTCTCGATCCCCTCGCGGTGCTGCATGGCGGTGCCACCGCGAGGAGCACAAGGGCCCGCCCCCGGAAATCCGGGGGCGGGCCCTTCCACCTGCGGCGCGGGCACGCGCTAGAGGACGGCCAGGTCCACGATCCAGAACGACACCGCGGCCACCACGGCGGCCGCCGGCATGGTGATGAACCACCCCATGATGATGTTCTTCGCGACCCCCCACCGCACGGCGTTGACCCGCTTCGTCGCCCCCACGCCCATGATCGCCGAGGTGATCACGTGCGTCGTCGAGATCGGCGCGTGGAAGATGAACGCCGAGCCGAACATGATCGACGCCCCCGTCGTCTCCGCGGCGAACCCCTGCGGGGGATCCAGTTCGATGATCTTCCGTCCCAGCGTCCGCATGATCCGCCAGCCACCGGCGTACGTCCCCGCGGACAGCATCAGCGCACAGGCCAGCTTCACCCACACCGGGATGGGGTCGCCGTAGTCCTCGACGTCGGCGATGACCAGGGCCATCACCACGATGCCCATCGTCTTCTGCGCGTCCTGCAGACCGTGGCCGAGCGCCATGCCCGCCGCCGACACCGTCTGCGCGATGCGGAACCCGCGCTTGGCCTTGTGCGGATTGGCCCGGCGGAAGATCCACATGATCGCGGTCATCACCAGGTAACCGGCGACCAGGCCGATCACCGGCGACACGAACATGGGAACGACGATCTTGTCGACGACCCCGTGCCAGTACACGGTCGTACTCCCGGCCAGGGCCGCGCCCACCATGCCGCCGAACAGCGCGTGCGACGAGGACGAGGGCAGCCCGAAGTACCAGGTGATCAAGTTCCATACGATGGCGCCCACGAGCGCCGCGAAGAGGATCCCCATCCCCTTCGAACCCTCGGGGGTCTGGATCACCCCCTCACTGACGGTCTTGGCGACCCCGGATCCCATGAACGCGCCGGCCAGGTTCATGACCGCTGCCATGGCGAGCGCCGCGCGGGGCGTCAGCGCCCGCGTCGACACGGAGGTGGCGATCGCGTTGGCCGAATCGTGGAATCCGTTGGTGTACGTGAAGAAGAGCGCGACCCCGATGGTCACGACCAGAGCAAAGGTGTCCATGAACGGCTCAGGACTCCTTGACGGCGATGGTCTCCACCGTGTTCGCCACGTGCTCGAACGCGTCGGCCGCTTCCTCCAGCACGTCCACGATCTGCTTCAGCTTCAGCACCTCGATGGCCTCGTACGAGCCGTTGAAGAGGTGGGCGAGCAGCTTGCGGTGGACCTGGTCGGCCTGGTTCTCCAGCCGGTTGACCTCGATCCAGTACTCGGTGAGGTTGTCCATCGTCCGCAGGTTCGGCATGGCCTCGGCGGTCAGCTCGGCGGCCCGCGCCAGCACCTCGATCTGCTGGTCGACGCCCTTCGGCAGTTCCTCGACGTTGTAGAGGACGACCAGGTCGACGGCCTCCTCCATGAAGTCCATGATGTCGTCGAGGGACGAGGCGAGGTTGTAGATGTCCTCGCGGTCGAAGGGCGTGATGAACGAGGAGTTCAGCTGGTGGAAGATCGCGTGCGTGGCGTCGTCACCCGCGTGTTCGGCGGCCCGCATACGCTCTGCGATCTCGGCCCGGGCGGATGCGTCCGCCCCGAGCAGTTCCATCAGGAGCTTGGAGCCCGTGACGATGTTGTCCGCGGAGGCGGCGAACATGTCGTAGAAGCTCGTCTCCCTGGGGGTCAGACGAAAGCGCACGTGGGGTCCTCGGGGTGCATCGGTTTCGGTCAGGCTGATGCTAGGCGCATCATCCGGCCACTGCTAACGGGCCGTCCCCCAGTGTCGCCCATCAGGCAGAGTGATGAGCAGGGGGGCGACGTCGGCCGCTCCGGCAAGGGCCCCCTACCCGGGAAAGTTCGTTACCATATACCCACCAGGGGTATATGTCCGCAATCCCCCTGAAAGCCCTTGAACCCCCGGAAGACGCGGAAGACCCGGATCCGGCCGACCCTCCCGGATCCTCCCGAAGCCTCCAGATCCGCTCGATCCGCCCGACCCACCCGATCCCCACCGACTCCCCAGCTCTCCAGGAGGACGCGATGACGACCACCGAGGCCGGCGCGGGTGCGCCCTCCCCCGCCGTGGACCAGGCGGTGAACCAGGTCGAGACGGACGGCACGGACGTCGTGACCGACCACGACCGCGGGGTGCACGGGTACCACCAGCAGAAGAACGAGCACCTCAAGCGGCTGCGCCGCATCGAGGGCCAGATCCGCGGCCTGCAGCGGATGGTCGACGAGGACGTCTACTGCATCGACATACTCACCCAGGTCTCCGCCTCCACCAAGGCCCTGCAGTCCTTCGCGCTGCAGCTGCTCGAGGAGCACCTGCGCCACTGCGTCGCCGACGCGGCCCTCAAGGGCGGCGCCGAGATCGACGCCAAGGTGGAGGAGGCGACGAAGGCCATCGGCCGGCTACTGCGCACGTGAGCGCTCCTCGGCCACGCGCAGCACCTCGTCGATGCTCTCCAGGCTGAGCCGCTCCCGGGCGGCCGACGCCGCGATGATCAGCTCGCCGCACAGCTCGATCTCGGCGAGGGCCACGTGGTCCTGAACCGCCGTACCGCCGACCGAAGCCACACGCGTCACCTCGTCTCTGCCGTCACCGACTTCCTAGAGTAGGGAGCGGCATACTCCCCGCGCATGGCACGGAAGGGCTAGTTCTTGCCGTGCGGCCCCGCGGCGATCTTGCCGGCGTAGATGTCCCGCTCCTCGGGAAGCCGTACGCGGACGGCGGTGCCGAAGTCGTAGAGCAGCGTCGTCGAGGCGACGTCCACGATGCCGGTGCCGTCCCCCTGCCCGTTGGCGAAGCTGAAGCGGTGCCGGACCTTCCGGACACGGCCCTCGTCGTCGAGGTAGGCGTCGAACGGCACCCGCGCGGTGGCGAACCCCTCGGCCGCCGCGGCCAGCGCCTTCCTGTTGCCCTCCGAGGCGCCGCGCGCCGCCCGCGCGAGATCGGCGGTGCCCCGGTAGTGCCGCACGGGGGTCCCGGCCAGCTCGGTGCGCTCCACGAACGTCGCCGTCCGCGTCCCGCGCAGCACCTCGGCGGCGGCGAACGGATCCGTCGCCCCGCCGGTCACCAGGTTCCCGTCGGACAGCGAGTCGGTCTCCACCCGCACCCACTTGTCGTCGGGGACGCCTGCTCCCCGGTTCTTCATGAACAGGGCTCCCGGGGCGAGCAGTTCGGTGATCGGCCGATGCCCGCTCGACCCCGCCGGGTCCTGGGGCAGCCGCACCTTCAACTGCCCGAGCCGCTGCTCGAAGTCGTACACGCCCTCGCCCCGGATGGTCACCCGGGTCCCACCGCTGGCCATCTGCATCGCGGTACGCGTCCTGGCGCTCCCGGCGGCCACCAGCCGGTCGGCGGCCCGGTGCAGCACGTCGACCGGATCACCGCCCCCGGCGCCCTGGGCGGACGCCGCCTCCCCGTAACCGGAACACCCGGCGGCGGTCAGGCAGACGCAGACCACACCGCCGGCGAGCGCGAGCCCCCCGCCCGCGCGCCGACTCCGCAGCTCCCTCTCCCGCCCGACCATCGCCACCTGCCATCCCCAGCCGTCGCGCCCGTTCCGAGTCCCGTGCCGTCCCGCTTAACGAGGGGCAGGCGACCCCGGTAACGTTGTGGGCGTGGCGCAGCAGGACGGTCTCGAAGCCCCCGGGGACACCTCGGAACACCTCACGACAACGGTCGAACAGGGCCCCTTCTGCCTGGCCCGCTGCACCTGCGGCTGGCGGGGCCCGGCCAGAAGAGCCAGAAGCCAGGCCCGCACAGACGCCCACACCCACACCACCACGGCGTAGCCGCGAACAGCCGCCGGTAGCTGCGGCAGTCGCGCTGCCGTAGCTGCGGGCAGTCGCGCTGCCGTAGCTGCGGGCAGTCGTGCCGCTGGGGCGGCACGGGTGGGCGCAGCGGCACCCCGCAACGCCGGGCAGCGCACCCACCCCCGCCCGCACCCACACCGGGCCACCCGGCACCCACGCCCGCACCCACGCCGGGCTCCCACCCCCGCCGCCGTACACCTGTACCCGCCGTACCCCCCACACCCCGCCCCCGGGAACCCCACCCCCCGCACCCCCGTCTGACTCCACGACCCCCCACGGGACGCGGAGGCGACATGCACCGGCGCACATTCCTGTCCACCACCACAGCCGCCGCCCTGACGGCAGCCACGACCGCCTGCACGGGCAAGGACCAACCCCCCGGCACCGACCCCAAAGGCACCACGCCCAGAAGCACGGCGACCACGACGACCACGGCAACGACGGCGACCACGACGACGGCCACCAAGACCCAGCTCGGCAGAGGCGGCGCCCCCACCCCCGCCACCTGGGCCGCCCTCGCCAAGTCCCTGGACGGCCCCCTGGTCCGCCCCGGCGACCCCACCTGGAAAACGGCCCGCCAGCTCTACAACACCCGCTTCGACGGCCTCAAACCCACCGCCGTCGCCTACGCCGCCCACCCCGACGACATCCGCACCGCCCTCTCCTACGCCCGCGCCCACCACGTCCCCGTGGCGATCCGCAACGGCGGCCACTCCTACGCCGGATGGTCCTCCGGCGACGGCCGGCTGATCATCGACGTGTCGAAACTGGCCCGCGTCCGCGCCTCCGCCGGCGAGGCGGTCGTCGGCGCCGGCGCCAAGCTGATCGACGTCTACCGCGCCCTCGCGGCGAAGGGCGTGACCGTCCCGGCCGGCTCCTGCCCCACCGTCGGCATCTCCGGCCTCACCCTCGGCGGCGGCCACGGCGTCGTCTCCCGCGCCTACGGCCTGACCTGCGACAGCCTCACCCGGGCCACGCTGATCACGGCGGACGGCAAGGAGATCACCGCCGACGCGACGGGCGACCACAAGGACCTCTTCTGGGCCCTGCGCGGCGCGGGCAACGCCAACTTCGGCGTCGTCACCGAGTTCCACTTCCGCACCCACCCCGCCCCCCGGGCCGTGTCGGCGTACCTGACCTGGCCCTGGCGCAAGGCCGCCGCGGTCCTCCGCGCCTGGCAGGAGTGGGGCCCGGACCAGCCCGACGAGATCTGGTCCTCCCTCCACCTGGCCGCCGCCCCCGGCCACACCGCCTCCGTGTCGGTCGCCGCCTTCTCCCTCGGCACCTACGGTGAACTCCAGAACGCCGTCGACCGCCTCGCCGACCGCATCGGCGCACCGGCGAGCAGCGTCTCCCTCAAGCGCCGTACGTACGCGGAGTCGATGGAGATGTACGCGGGCTGCTCGTCCTTCTCGACGGACGCCCGCTGCCACCTCCCGGGCGCCACCCCAGGCCACTCGCCGCAGGGTTCACTCGGCCGCGAGACGTACGCCGCCCGCTCGGACTTCTTCGACCGCTCGATCCCGGCGGCCGGCGTCAAGGCCCTGCTCTCGCACCTCACTCAGGTGCGCGGCGGCGCCGGCAGCGTCGCGTTCACGGCGCTCGGCGGAGCGGTGAACCGCGTCTCCCCCACGGCCACCGCGTTCGTGCACCGGCGCTCGCGGATGCTGGCCCAGTACCTCGCCTCGTGGGGGCCGGGCACGAACGGCAAGGCGGCCCAGTCCTGGCTGGATTCCACCTACGGCGCGATGCGCCCGTACGCCTCGGGCGCCGCCTACCAGAACTACACGGACCCGCGTCTGACGGACTGGCGGAAGGCCTACTACAAGGACGCGGCCCCGCGTCTGGCGCGTCTGAAGCACCAGTACGACCCGGACCGCGTCTTCACCTACCCGCAGGCGCTGTAGGAGCCGGAGGCCTCCTAGGGGGTGTCGTTCGGATCAGGCCGGCTCCGGGCGACGGCGCCCTGTTGCCGGACCCCGCGACCCACGGCAAGATCCAAACGACACCCCCTAGGCCGCGAGGTCCCGCTCCCCGGCGGCCTCGGCACTCTCCTCGCGGCTGCGCGCCCCCGGGATCACGGCGCCGCGCCCCGCGACGCCGTCCCGTCCTCGCGCGCTGACCAGCCACCCCACCCGGGGCGAGCGCTCGACGGCCCGGGTCAGCGGCGTCAGCAGGGCCATGGCGATCGGCGACAGCAGCAGCGCGACCGCCGTACCGAGGGCGAACCCGCCCACGACGTCGGTCGGGTAGTGCACGCCCATGTAGACCCGGGCGAAGCCGCCGAACAGCGCCAGCACGATCGCGGCGATCCCGAACTTCCGGTTGGCGACGAACAGTCCGACGGCGAGCGCCATGCAGAGGGTGGCGTGGTCACTCACGAAGGAGAAGTCGTTCTTCCCCTCCACGAGCACTTCGAGCCCTTCGTGGGACTTGAAGGGCCGGGGCCGCTCGACGAAGCCCCGTATCGGCACGTTGACCAGGACCGCGACTCCGGCGGCCAGCGGCGCCCACAGCAGCGCGGCCACGTTCGAGGCGGCGTCCTCACCGCCTCGCCGCCGCACACCCCACCAGCACCCCAGCACCAGCAGCACGATCGCGAACAGCAGTCCGTACTCACCGACGAACTCCATGACCCGGTCGAACCAGTGCGGTGCGTCCTTGGCCAGGCCGTTGATGTCGTAGAGCAGCTCGACGTCGGGGTTCGACCCGGATTCGGCGAGTCCAGCCATGGTGCTGCGGCCCCTTCGTCATGTCCTCCGACGCACCCAGCGCGCGCCTCTTCTGCCACCCCCGTGGTCAGCTACACGTCAACAGGAACGCACGGTCCCCATTGATACGTTCCACACTCCACTGAATGATCACGCAGACGTTATCGAAGAGAGACACGTCGCCGCAGCTCAGGGCAGGGTTTCACGCTGTGTCCAAACCCTCCCATTCACACCGTGGTGGGCAGCGCTTTCGCGCCATCCTCGGTCACCCGGGTGGCCCCGAAGTAGTCGGGCGTGTCGACCGGGTCGAACCGGATCACCGCACCCGTCCGCGGCGCGTCGATCATGTACCCGCCGCCCACGTAGATCCCCACGTGTCTGATGGTCCGTGAGTTGGTGAGGTCGTCCGAGAAGAACACCAGGTCACCGGGGAGCAACTCGTCCCGCGCGGGATGCGCCCCCGCGTTGTACTGGTCGTTGGCGACTCGCGGCAGCTTGATCCCGACACTCTCGTACGCCGCCTTGGTCAGCCCCGAGCAGTCGAACCGCCCTCCCTGGTCGGCCGTCCCGTTCCCGCCCCACAGATAGGGCGTCCCGAGCTTCTTCTGCGCGTAGGCGATGGCCCCGGCGGCCTGCTCGGACGGGTCGACCCGCGTGGTGGGCGCGGCGAAGCTCTTCTCCAGGGTCGTGATCACCTTGACGTAGTTCTGCGTCTCCTTGTACGGCGGCACGCCCTGGTACTTGATCACCGCGTAGGCCCCCGCGTTGTAGGAGGCCAGCATGTTGCGGGTCGGATCGCCGGGCACGTCCTTCACGTACGAGGCGAGGGAGCAGTCGTACGACGCGGCCGACGGGATCGCGTCCGCGGGGTCCCACACGTCGCGGTCCCCGTCCCCGTCCCCGTCGATGCCGTGGGTGGCCCACGTCCCGGGGATGAACTGCGCTATGCCCTGCGCCGCCGCCGCGCTCCGGGCCCTCGGGTTGAACCCGCTCTCCTGGTACAACTGCGCCGCGAGCAGCGCGGGGTTGATGGCGGGACAGAGGTTGCCCCACTTCTGCACGATCGGCTGGTACGCCGCGGGGACGCTCCCCTTGGCGAGCTTCTTCGCCCCGCCGCCCGCTCCGCCGGCCAGGTTCCCGGCGACGAGGTAGACGCCCACGACGAGCAGCATCACGAAGCCCATCCCCGAGGCGACCGCGACGCCGGCACCGACCCACATCTTGCGCATGCCCCAACCATCCCCCATGGGCGTGCCGTTCAGTGACGTTTCCCGGCCATGTCGTCCGCCCGACCCCGTCGTCGTCCGCCATCCCCCGTCAGCCCCCGGGCTCCGCGCCAGGCACTGACACCGAATCAGGGCCTAACGACCGAACCGCCTCGCAGGTTTCGCTTACACATCGTTGCCAGCCATGCCCCGCCGTGATACACAGAGTGACGATACGACCACCAGAAGCCGTCTCGGAGCCGACTGACCAGCCGGCGCCGTGCGGTGGCAAGCTGTTCGCACGAAACCCGCCAGACAATGACGCCAAGGCGACATGCGACGGCCTCATCGTCGGCGACAATGAGGCTTGACCTCTGCATGTCCGCAGAGGGCACGGAACTACCCGACAGGGGCGGTGACTTACATGCTCTTTGCGGCCGACGAGGGAGACATCAACACCATCATCGGGGGGATCGCTCCGGACTGGGGCCCCTTCGGCAGCCTGGGCAACGAGGCCAAGGTGATGATCGAGGTGGTGATGGCCGTAGCCATTCTGCTCTGTCTCGGCATCGCCATCTGGGGCGCCGCCAAGCAGCGCATCGGTGCGACCGCCCTGCGGGACACCTTCAGCGCGGAGCAGGGCAAGGGCCTGATCATCGCGGGGCTGACGGGCGTGTTCATCATCGGCTCACTCGGCACGCTCTTCACCATCGTGTACGGGATGGCCGTGTAGCCCGGCTCCCATCCGTCCGTCCCCCTCCACCCCACACGCCCGTCGTGCCAACCGGCTGAGGTTGCGTTTCCCTGATGTCGAGTCATAACACCGCGCCCGAGCGGGAACCAGCACGGCTACCGTCGTACGTACACGGCCGACCCGACGTCGAGGGGGCGTACGCGGCATGAGTCTCGGAGACGATCACCAGTCGTCCGGCGATTACGGCGGCACCGGCGGGACCCGCGTGCGGCTTCCGGAGGGGGAGGGCGTTCCCCGACGCAGCGGCCGCTCCTCCTCGCGGAGCCTGGTCACCGTGGTCGGCGTCGTCGTCCTGCTCATCGCGGCGATCGCCTTCGCGAACCGTGGAGGAGGCGATTCCGCATCCTCGGAGGGCGGCGACGCGGACAAGCCGAAGACATCGGCGACGGCACCGTCGGGCACCCAGCCGGTACGGGCGGGCTTCGCCCATGACGAGCAGGGGGCCCAGAGCGCGGCGGCGAACTACGCGGTGGCGCTGGGTTCTGACGGCATGTTCGACAAGGCCAGACGGCACGAGATTGTGCAGGCTCTCGCCGACTCCGGGTCGGTCGGCCGTCTCCAGACCGGTTTCGACGCCGACTACTCAGCGACTTTCCTGAGGAAGATCGGTCTCGACGAGAACGGTAAGGCCCCGGCGGGTGTCACCTTCGTTAACCGAACACTGCCGGCTGGCACGAAGGTGACATCTTTCGGCGACAACGTCGCAACCGTAGAGGTGTGGTGCAACGGACTGTTCGGACTCACTGGTGAGAAGACAACCAATCCGGTGACGAACAGCTGGTTCACGGTAACCATGCGACTGAGCTGGGACGGCAGCGACTGGAAAGTCGCGGAGACCAGCCAGAAGAGCGGGCCGACCCCCGTACCGGGGGACAGCCCTGTCTCTGGTTCCGATGAGATGAGCAAGGCGGTCCAGGAGTTCGGAGGCTTCACCTATGCACGGTAGCCAGCACCGCGCGCTCAAACTCGCTGCCTTGGTGGCCACCGCTCAGGCGGCCGCCGTCCTGTTCTCGACTCGCGCCTTCGCCGACCCCAGCCCGACGCCGACGGAAGACGACCCCTGCTCGCTCATCGCGGGCCCCGCCAAGAAGTACTGCGAACGAGGCGAACGCGGCGCCTCCGGTAGTGGGGGGTCCACCCCCGACACGCTCCCCAGCACCCTCGACCCCCTCTCCTCCCTCGCCAAGGGCTGTGCCGACGCCGCCGCCTGGACCGTCGACACGCTCAGCGACGCCGTGAAGAACACCGCCGAAGTCGACTTCACGAACGGCACGTTCCTCAAGCAGTACGCCGTCGTCTTCGCCGCGTCCGCGTTCCTCACCCTGGTCCTGTGGCTGCTGGCGGTGGCCAAGCGCGCCGTGCGCGGCGTCCCGTTCACCACCGCGTTCTCCGAGGCCGTCGGGTTCCTGTGGCTCACCGTCCTGGCCTCGGCGTTCACCCCGCTGATCCTCTACACGGTCGTGTCGGCCACCGACGCCGTCACCGACGTCCTGGCCAAGGGCACCGGCGACCAGACCGACACGTTCTTCGGGACCTTCTCCGACGCGTTGAAGCAGGGCAACGACATCGGCGGCGGCCCGATCATGCTGATCCTGGTGTCGTTCGTGTCGATCGTCGCCGCCGGCGTCCTCTACCTGGAGCTGTACCTGCGCGCCGTCCTGCTCTACGTCGGCGCGCTGCTCGGTGTCGTCGTCTACGCCGGCCTGGTCGACAAGAACCTGTGGGGCCACGTCCGCCGCTGGGCCGGCATCATGATCGCGGTGATCATGGTCAAGCCCGTGATCGTCATCGTGCTGGGTCTCGCGGGCGCGCTGACCACGGAGCACGGGCCCGACTCCGTCGCCGCCATCGTGTCCGGGCTCGCCATCATCCTGCTGGCGATCTTCGCCTCCGCGATGATCTACCGCTTCGTCCCCGGCTTCGGCGACGAGATCGCCAACGGCCGCAACAACCGCATCATGCAGGGCGCCGAGAGCAAGGCCGCCGCCGTGATCAGCTCCCCGGCGAACCTCGTCGCCCAGGGCATCAGGACCCACAGCACCCGCAGCAACGGCGACAGCGGGGGTGGACAGTCCTCGTCCTCCGCCGCGGCCCGCCCCTCGAACCCCGCCTCCGGCGGAGTCGCCGCGCACAGCTCGCGCGCCTCGAACGGCGGCGGCGGAAATGTCCCCTCCGCCGCACCCGCACCGCGCTCCGGCAGCCCGGTGAACACGCCCCACGCAAGCAACACCCGCAACACTCGTAACAGCCAGAGCACAGGAGGTGACGGGCGTTGACGACCGAGTCCCACATGTCCCATACGGTCACGCCCCGCCGTACGTATCTGATCGGCCGCGCCCGGCCGAACGCGATCGTCGGCCGCAACCGCGAGACCGGTGAGATCGCGCTGATCGTCGCGGGCGCGTTCCTCGGCATGATGTGCGGGCTCCTCGTCCCCGTCCTGTCCCTGCGCATCGTGCTGCTCTGCGGCTTCCCGATGCTCGCCCTGGCGGCGGTCTACGTGCCGTACAACCACCGCACGTTCTACCGGTGGTTCGAGATCAACCGCAGCTACAAGCGCACCCTCCGCAGGGGCACCACCTACCGTTCCGGCGTCATCGAGGCCGGCACCCGGATGGACGGCCGGGAGATCGAGGTCGGCCCGCCGCCCGGTATCGGCCGCATCTCCTGGCTGGCCGCGCCCTTCGGGCCGGACGAGATCGCCGTGCTGCTGCACGCCGACCGCAAGACCGTGACGGCCGCCATCGAGATCGAGGGGCCCGGCGTCGGCCTGCGCGACTCCGAGGACCAGGAAGCCCTCGTCGACCGCTTCGGCACCCTGCTCAAGCACGTGGCCAACGGCGACGGCTTCGTCACCCGCATCCAGATGCTCGCCCGCACCCTCCCGGCCGACCCCGACGCACATGCCAAGGACGTCAGCCAGCGCGGCGACGACAAGGCACCGCCGTGGCTGCAGCAGTCGTACGACCAGCTGCAGTCGATGGTGTCCACCAGCAGCGAGCAGCACCGGGCCTATCTGATCGCCTGCATGCACTACAACCGCGAGCTGGCCGCCGAGGCGCACACCATGGCCCGCGCCGCCCGGCCGCACAGCGGACGCAAGCTCGACCGGGACGCCGGACTCGCCGTCGTGATGGCGCGCGAGCTGACCGACATCTGCTCGCGCCTCCAGGAGGCCGACATCCGCGTCCGCCAGCCGCTGGGCCAGGGACGGCTCGCCTCCCTGATCCACGCCATGTACGACCCGGACCACCCGATCGACCACATCCAGGCGATGACCAAGCGCAACGCCTGGCCGGCCGAGCTGGACGCCATGGAGCCCACCTACCTCCAGGCCAAGACCCGCGAGTCCGCCACCCGCGCCCCCTGGTGCCACGCCACCGCCTGGATCAAGGAGTGGCCGATGACCCCGGTGGGCGTCAACTTCCTGGCGCCCCTCCTCGTCCACACCCCGGACGTCATCCGCACCGTCGCCGTCACCATGGACCTCGAACCCACCGAGGTCGCCATCGAGCGCATGCTGACCGAGAAGACGAACGACGACGCCGAGGCGTCCCGGGCCGCCAAGATGAACCGCACCGTGGACCCCCGCGACATCGCCGCCCACGGCCGCCTCGACCAGCGCGGCGAGGACCTGGCCAGCGGCGCGGCCGGCGTCAACCTGGTCGGTTACATCACCGTCTCCTCGCGCACCCCCGAGGCCCTGGCCCGCGACAAGCGGACGATAAGGGCGTCGGCCGGAAAGTCGTACCTGAAACTGGAGTGGTGCGACCGTGAGCACCATCGCGCCTTCGTGAACACTCTTCCGTTCGCCACCGGCATCCGAAGGTAGGGGCTGAGCCTGATGCGGGACCCGCTGACCGTCCTCACCGACGCCTTCACGTCCTTCCTCTTCGGGAAGGTGGAGACGACCCGCCTCCCCGTCCGCACGTCCACCGGCCAGGCCCAGGCCGTCTACCTGCCGACGGCCGCCCCCGGCCTCGGCGACTCCGGCGTGATCATCGGCCGCGAGGTCTACTCCGGCAAGGGCTACATCTACGACCCCTTCCAGCTGTACGGCCAGCAGCTCCCCGCCCCGCACTGGCTGGTGCTCGGGGAGTCCGGCAACGGCAAGTCGGCGCTGGAGAAGACGTACGTCCTGCGCCAGCTCCGCTTCCGGGACCGGCAGGTCGTCGTCCTGGACGCGCAGGGCGAGGACGGCGTCGGCGAGTGGAACCTCATCGCCGAGGAGCTGGGCATAACTCCCATCCGCCTCGACCCGATGGCCGCTCTGGACCACGGCATCCGCCTCAACCCCCTCGACCCGGCGATCACGACGACCGGCCAGCTCGCGCTGCTGAGGACGATCATCGAGGTCGCCATGGGGCACGGCCTGGACGAGCGCTCCGGCTTCGCCCTCAAGGTCGCGCACGCCTACGTCAACGAGACCATCGTCGAACGCCAGCCGGTCCTCACCGACATCGTCGAGCGGCTCCGCCACCCCGAGCCGGAGTCCGCCGAGGCGATGAACGTCGCCATAGACGACGTGCGGGCCTGGGGTCTGGACGTGGCGCTGGTCCTGGACCGGCTGGTCGACGGTGACCTGCGCGGCATGTTCGACGGCCCGACGACCGTCGGCATCGACCTCGACGCGCCGCTGATCGTCTTCGACCTCTCCCACATCGACCGCAACTCCATCGCGATGCCGATCCTCATGGCCATCGTGGGCGTCTGGCTGGAGCACACCTGGATCCGGCCCGACCGCAAGAAGCGCATCTTCCTGGTCGAAGAGGCCTGGCACATCATCAACAGCCCGTTCGTGGCGCAGCTGTTCCAGCGGCTGCTGAAGTTCGGGCGGCGCCTGGGCCTGTCCTTCGTGGCCGTGGTGCACCACCTGTCCGACGTGGTGGACGGGGCGGCCGCCAGAGAGGCCGCGGCCATCCTCAAGATGGCCTCCACGCGCACCATCTACGCCCAGAAGGCCGACGAGGCACGGGCCACCGGACGTGTCCTCGGCCTGCCCCGGTGGGCGGTGGAGATCATCCCCTCGCTCACCCCCGGCATCGCGGTGTGGGACGTCAACGGCAACGTCCAGGTGGTCAAGCACCTGATCACCGAGACCGAACGCCCCCTGGTCTTCACCGACCGCGCGATGACCGAGTCCTCCTCCGACCTGGCCGACGACGCCCTGCGCGCGGCGGAGCTGGAGGCGGAGGAACGGGCGGCGGCGTTCATGGAGCAGCACATCGGCGACTCGTCGGAATCGACGGTGGCGTAGGACGGGAACGGAGAGGCACCGGACGTATGAGACCGGACGACCGCCGCGATCAGCGGCCGGCCCAGGGCGGCATCCCCGACGGCCTGCTGATCGGCATACTGGCCTTCCTCCTCGGCATGACCCTGCTGGTGTGGACCGCGACCGGCCTGTCCGCCCTGTTCGCCCACGGCTCCTGGCCGGCCGGCGTCGGCTTCACCGGCACCCCGCAGGCCATGCGCCACCTGATCGCCGAACCTCACGACCTCCCCGGCGCCTGGCCGGGCACCCCCGCGACGGCGCTCTCCGGTTACGGGCTCTTCTGGGGACTGTTCATCGGCCAGCTGATGGTGCTGGTGGTGCTCGCGGTGTTCGTGATGGGCACGGTGGCGCGGTGGCGCGCGGTACGGCGGCGACGGCGGGAGCAGCCCACGCCGGTGCCGGCACCGTCACCGACCCCCGTGGCCCAGGGGACGCCGGTGCGGGAGGCACCGGTGCACGAGGTGCCGGTGCGGGAAACGCCGGTGCACGAGGTGCCGGTACCGGAAGCACCGGTCCACGAGGTGCCCACCCCCAGGACGCCCCGACAGGACCCGGCTCAGGAAACCGAGCCCCTGACCCCCGTGGCCGACGGCAGGCGGGTGTTGGGTGCATGGGAGACGAGCCGCACCGAAGGCGCGGTGCACTACGGCCCCAGGGAAAGCCGCCACGCGACCGCGACCGGCGCCCTGCGGGACGCGGAGGGAGCCGCCCTCGTCATCACCTCCAACCCCGCGCTCTGGTCGGAGTCCAAGGACGCCCGCGCGAAGCTCGGCCCCACCCACCTCTACGACCCCAACCACCTCTGCGACACCCCCGCCCGCTTCCACTGGTCCCCCACCGCGGGCTGCGAGGACAGGCAGACGGCCACCACCAGGGCCGCCGCCCTCCTCACGCCGGTACGCCCCACCGCCCGCCTCGACCAGGCGGTCGCCGACACCGCCGAACTCCTGCTGCGCAGCTACCTGCACGCCGCCGCCATCGACGGCCGCACCGTCCGCCACGTCCACCGCTGGTCCCAGGGCCTGCAGGTGCAGGACGCCGTCCGGATCCTGCGCACCCACCCCAAGGCCGCCCCCGGTTCCGCGGGCGAACTCGAAGGGTCCCTCACCGCCCACCCCGAACGCCGGGACATGGCCCAGCAGCTGACCGCCCGGGCCCTCGCCGCGCTCTCCACCGTCAACGTCCGCGAGGCGTGCACTCCCAACCGAACTGATGCCCTCGCCCTGGATTCCTTCATCCACGAACAGGGAACGCTTTACGTGGTGGGTGAATCGATCGAGGATCCCCGCACGAGCCCGGGCGCGATGCCGCTGCTGACGGCGCTCGTCTCCAGCGTGGTCGAGCGCGGCCGGCGCATGGCCGAACGGTCATCCTCCGGTCGCCTCGACCCACCAGTGACCCTCGTCCTGGACGACGTAGCGGCCGTGGCCCCGCTCCCCCAGCTCCCCGAGCTGCTGGCCGACGGCACGGACCTGGGCATGCCGACCCTGGCCCTGCTCCGCTCCCGCGAACAGGGCCGCGCCCGCTGGCCGCACGACGAACTGCCCGTCTGACCGGAGCGCGGGGCGGGTCAGCGTCCGATCACGTACTCCAGCTCGTGGTCACCGGGCCCGCCCTCCAGCGGCACCGTCCGCCCGCTCGGCGCGAACCCGGCCTTGCGGTAGGCCGCCTGCGCCCGCCCGTTGTCCGGATGCACGATGAGCCGCACCCGCTCGGCGCCGTTCGCCCACGCCCACTCCAGACCGGCGTCGAACAGCGCCTTCGTCAGCCCGCTCCCCCGCCACTCGGACCGGACGAACACCCCGACGACGTGACCTTGCCGCCGGTCGACCGCAAACCCGGCCCAGTCCGTCGACCCGGCCTCCTCCATCAGCACCGTCAGCGTGCCGAGCCACACTCCGCCGGGTCCCACGGCCACGAACTGCTGCGCCCCCGAGGCCCCCTCGGCGCCCCCGGCCGCCCGCTCCCGCCAGAAGGAGTCGGGGCGCGCCGCGGCATCGTCGTACGTCTCCAGGAACGCGAGGTCCGCGACCGGGTCCAGCAGCGCGCGCAGCCTCAGCTCCTTCACCGCCGGCCACTCGTCGGCGCGTATGGAGCGGATCACGTAGTCACCGGGGACCGAGGCACTCATGGCGGCCACCGTAATACCCCGGTACTACGCCTCTCACCTGATATACGGCCCCCGGAAGGACGCCCGCCCACCCCGGAACCACCGATCATGGCCGGATGGACCACGTGGACCCCGCGCGACCCGTCCTCAGGGACCGAGCGGCCGAGCCCCTCACCCAGTACGTCCAGCGCGTCAACCGCCGGGTCCGCGCCTTCGACCGCCGCCGGCCCCTCGTCTGGGACCTGCACCTCACCGGCTTCTGGGTGCTGGCCGCCCTGGTCGACGCCTCCGGTGGCTGGCGCAACGTCGCCCACGACCCCGGCGTCCCCGTCGGACTGGTCGTCGCCCTGAGCCTCGCCCTCTCCGTACCGCTCCTGTGGCGCCGCAGCCATCCCCGGGCCGCGCTCCTCGCCACGCTGCCCGCGGCGCTGCTGAACGCCTGGTCGGGCGCCGCCCTCCAGGCCGCCCTGCTCCAGCTCCTCCTCGTCCACCACATCGCCCTGCGCCGACCGCTGCGCGGCCTGTGGTGGGCGGTGGCCGTGGTGACCGTGCCGGCCTGCGTCACGGTGGCCCGCTACGGGGACGGCGCGGGCTCCTGGAACCAGCAGCTCGGCTCGCAGCTCCTGTCCGTCGGCGTGGCCGCGCTCATCGGCATCACCGTCCGCGCCCGACGCGACCACACGGAGGTCCTCGAGGACCGTGCCCGCCGCCTGGAAACCGAACGCGACCAGCAGGTCAGGCTCGCCGCCGCGGCGGAACGCGCGCGCATCGCCCGGGAGATGCACGACATCATCGGCCACAACCTCTCCGTCATCACCGGTCTCGCCGACGGCGGCCGGTACGCGGCGGCCAAGTCCCCCGACCGGGCCGCCCAGGCCCTCGACGCCATCGCCACCACCAGCCGCCGGGCCCTGGGCGAACTCCGCCGCCTCCTCGACGTCCTGCGCGACGACGACTCCGACGGCGCCCCCGCGGCGGCCGAACTGACCCCGCAGCCCGCCCTCACCGACCTCGACCGCCTCCTCGACGGCGTCCGCGGCGCCGGCCTGCCCGTCCGTACGACGGTCAGGGGTGAGCCCGCCCTCCCCGAGGGCCGCCAGCTCACCCTCTACCGCGTCATCCAGGAAGCCCTCACCAACACCCTCAAGCACGCCGGCCCCGACGCCACCGCCCACGTCGACCTCTCCTACGGAGCGGGCGGCGCCGTCACCCTCAGCGTCACGGACACGAGCCGGGCGGCCTCTCCTTCCCCGCCCCGGTCCCCGGCGCTCTCCGGCGGCCGCGGCCTGCCCGGAATGCGGGAGCGAACCTCCCTGTACGGGGGGACACTCGAGGCCGGCCCGCGCCCGGCGCCCGAACGGGGCTGGCGGGTCCATCTGCACCTACCGGAGGAAGCCCCGCAGTGACCACCGTCCTCATAGCCGACGACCAGTCCCTCCAGCGCCTCGGCTTCCGGATGCTGCTGGAGAGCCAGGACGACCTGACGGTCGTGGGGGAGGCGGCCGACGGCGCCGAGGCCATCCGGTTGACGGCCGGACTCCGCCCCGAAGTCGTCCTCATGGACGTTCGCATGCCCGGCCTGGACGGCATCGAGGCGACCCGCCGCATCGTCGCGAGCGGCGGCCGCACCCGCGTCCTCATCCTCACGACCTTCGACCTCGACGAGTACGCCTACTCCGGCCTGCGCGCCGGCGCCTCCGGCTTCCTGGTCAAGGACGCCCAGCCGGAGGAGCTCCTGTCCGGCATCCGTGCGGTGGCCTCGGGCGACGCGGTGGTCGCCCCCGGCCTGACCCGCCGCCTGCTCGACGCGTACGTCCACCACCTGCCGGCCGCCGCCACCCCGAACGCCGACTCCGGCACTGCCGATCCACGCCTGAGCGCACTCACGGAACGCGAGACCGGGATCCTGCGGGTCATGGGCCAGGGCTGGACCAACACGGAGATAGCGGAGCGCCTCCACCTGGCCGAGTCGACGGTCAAAACCCACGTCGGCCGCATCCTGGCCAAGACCGGCTCCAGGGACCGCGTCCAGGCGGTCATCCTGGCCTACGAAACGAAGCTGGTCGGCTAGCGGTCGGCTAGGAAATAGGGCGCCGGAAACGGGGGGTGCCCTGAAACGCAGAAAACCCCGCACCGTTCCCGGTGCGGGGTTTTCTCCAATAATTGTTCGGCGGCGTCCTACTCTCCCACAGGGTCCCCCCTGCAGTAC
>NZ_SOAV01000020.1 GCF_004364245.1 Streptomyces sp. BK208
CCCGCGGAGCGGGTACCCCATCGCTGCGCGATTGGGCAAGCGAACCCCCGCGCTGCGCGCGGGGGTTGCGCTCCCGCTCCGCGTGAGCGCTGCTGCTCGCTGCGCGAGCAGCCCACCGGCCCGGCTGCGCCGGGCCGGTGACGCTCCGTCCGCTGCGCTCCCGGAGCTGCGGGGCATTGCCCCGCTGGAGTGGCCTCCGCTGCGCTCCAGCCACCGGCCGCACCCGCTGCGCGGGACGGCCAACGGGCCTGCGGCCCGGGCAGCGAGGAGGGCGGGTGGCCGGGCGGTGGTGACCCTGCATCAGGTGATGCCCCATGTAGCTTTGGCAGAAACGGGCCATCCCCGTGCTTCAAAGTGAATCACCAGACTGACTCTGGAACCAGCCTCTGCCCCCGCTCCCTTCGGAGCGGGGGCAGATTGGCTTATGCCTGGTTCTTTCGCCGGTTGGCCCTGCGGTCGAGCGCGGCCCTGAGGACGAGTGCCCGGCGACTCGATGCGGGGCACGGTTCCAGGATTCCCCGCGAGTACAGGGTGGCTCGCATTGCTGCCCCTGCATTCACGGCGACTTCGATGGATCGGAAAATGTCCTGGGCCTGTTCCACGCTGGTCGGGTGCTGGAATTCGCACGCGCACTCATATTTGCGTTCGGCGGTCAGGTTGATGAGTGCCAGGGGGTGTTCCTTGACGGGAATGCAGCCTGGGTGACGGTTGGCCGGACGCGGAATGCCGTTGCCGTTGCGGCCCCGGAGGTGGCTCCAGAACCGGTGTCCCTTCCAGCCGCACAGGCGGCATTCCATCAGCCACGGCTGATCCGCGCCGGGGTAGCCCCGCAAGGGGGGTCCATCCGAGCTGGGCAAGGCGGGACATGGCCTCTGGGGAGCGAACGAGGTTGGGGATGGTAAACCGCAGGTCCGGCAGGAGGTAGGCGTAGGTGCGGGTGGCGCGCACGCTCACGGTGGAGCGCAGCCGGTCGGCGGGTGAGTGGACGGGGGCCTGAGCGGGGATGGTGGGCGCTTGCCCTGGTCGATGAGGGTGACGAGGTGGGCGGCGGCCTGGTGCCGGTCGGCGGCCCGCTGGACGGGGTGGCCGGGCATGGTCGCGTACCAGCTGCCGTGACGGCGGTGGACGGTCCCGGCCGGGGTCTGGTCGACGGTGACGGGATAGAACCCCTCTTCGTCGCGCTTCCCGATAGTGTAGCGCTGCGTTTCCATTCTCTGGCTCCTTTTCGGTTGGCCTTTGGGTTTGCCGGTTGGGTGCCACTCCCTCCCGACAAGGAAAAGACTATTCAATTCGCCAGGCAAGATCAAATAAAGAGCCCTCGAAAGGAGGTTTCCTTTTCTCTCTTTTCCGTCTGAACAGGATTTCGCTATTCCCTTTTCCGGGGTAGGTGGGCCGGGGCGTGGTGCCGGTCGCCGCTTCCGATGGCGCGCAGCGCTGTCGGTGCCCGGCGCAGCGCCGCAGGGGTCGCACAGCGAGGGCGGGAACGCAGCGGACGCCCGGTGCCCCGCCCGCGTGGCAGGCGGCGTCCGGTGCCGCGCCCCGGCCCACCCACCCCGGAAAAGAGGGGGACGCGTTGCTGCGCACGGTTGTGGTGCGCGCCCCGCCGCGGGGCGGTCTGCTGGCTTTGTCTGCGCGGCGGGTTGTGCGGGGAGGCCGGCGGCCCCGGTGGGGTGGATATGCTGGCGCTGGAGTCCTCTTCGGAGGGTCTTTGGGTTGGCCGGTGCCCTTGCCACCCGCTTCGGCGGATTGGGCACCGGCCGCTTTCGTGTGTCAGGGCCGGACGCCGAGCGCTGCGGCCTCAAGCCGCGCCCCCAACGCACTCCGCAACGCTTGTGCGGCTGCTCACGAGCGGCTTCCGTTCGAGTCCGGCCAGCGGTGTACAACATCCCCCGCATCGACGGGGAAGACGCCGCCAGGTCAGTGCCCACCATCAGCAGCTTTGGGACACCGCGTCGGCGGGGAAGACGACGGTATGGCGCTCCGCCTGGTGCTCGGGGACGGAGCGCCCCGCGTCGGCGGGGAGGGCTCGGTGACCTGTCGCTTCCGGCCTACGAACAGCTCGCAAGCCGGGTCCTGTGCATCAGTAGATGGAGAGTGGGGGCACAACGATCGATGAGCCGTTATCTCTCAGCGTTCCCTGCCATCGGGCTTCGATATCAGGACGTAACTGCCGAAGCTGCCGCCAGCCCTCAACGGATTCAGGCAGAGTGTCTCCCCTCGACCAAGCGCCCATCAGCATGCGGGTCTCGCTCCGGGACAGGAACGCAACTTCCGCCAGGGAGTGTCCGGGGACACTGCCGGACTGAGCCATGTCCAAGAGGTAGCAGACTTCCGCGATACGCAGGCGTAGCTCTCTGTCCAGCAGGAAGGACTGCTCGAAACCCAGGATGGCGCAGATCTTGGTGGCGCTCCTATCTGTCTCGTGGGGTGGCTGGTTGAGGAGCCTGACGGGGTGCTCCAAGTAGGCACCCAGGATGTTCTCGACTGCGCGGCGCTCGCGGTCCGCTTTGGCTGCCCTGCTCTCGTCTTCAATGGCTCTTCTTCGGGCCGACTCCGCGTCCTCCAAGGATTCCTGCCGGGCCCTCTGTGCCTGCCGGCGGGCGCCGATCCTTCCAATGGTGTCGCCGCTGAGGCCTATAAGCCCGCCGACGGCGACGCTGACGACAGTTCCCCACTCCATGGGCTTCCCCCTGTGTAGTGAATGCGCCGCTGCCCAATGATCCAACCGAGAGTCCCTGGCAGCCGGTGGAGCCGAGCCTACCGAGCAACACCGGGGCGCTGAGTCGGGAAACAAGGCTTTGGGCTCTACGCTTGTCGAAGCAGTAGAGTCACAACGCCTCGCGGATTCCGACGGGATCGGCGTCCGCTACGCCCACCGCATCCCAATCGCGGACAGCTGCTCGACCCGCTCCGGGGCCAGCGTCGCCGCCCGGCTGCGCTGGTTGCCGATCCATGCTCCGAGCTTGTGCTCCCGCTCCTCCTGGTCCTCCCCGACGACGATGCGTTCAACGTGCTTGCGGGGGACCTGGAGGTGCCCCTCACGCTCGTAGAACTGCTTGGCGGCCTCGTAGTTCAGCGCCCACTTGTCGGCTTGCGTGCGGCGCGGTCGCGGCTTCTCCTCCTCGGTGGCGGGCTCGATGCCGAGGACCTGTTCGCACATCCACTGCTGCACGGTGGTGAGTTTGTCCCAGCCGAGGCGGACGGAGCGGACCCAGCGTCCGAGGTCTTCTCCCTGGTGGACGACGTCGCCGGGCGAGGTGGGCAGCGGGCGGCCGGTGTCCAGGTGGAGGCGTACGAGGTGGAAGGCGCGCTGCCACTCCACCGGCCAGGTAGGGCACCAGGAGGGGTCGATGTCCTCCAGTTGCTCGCGCCGCACCTCCGACAGCGCCCCGGCCGACGAGGCTACCGACAGGCCCTCGGCGCGCTGCTGCTCGATGTCGGCTGCCTTGCGGGCGGCGGTCCGTGCGTTCTTCAGCCAGATGCCCACGCGGTAGCCCTGGTAGGTGGCGTCCAGCGGGGCCAGGAGGTGACCGTGTTCGGCGGCCCAGTCGCGTGCCGCGGCGAGGCCTTGCTCCCATGCGACGTCGAAGTGCGACCAGACCATGCCGAGTTTCTCCAGCTGCCGGGCGCGGTCGGCGTCCATGTCGCCGCGGGCGTAGGTGCGCCGGTTGTCGGCGATCCACTGCCCGAGCGGGAAGTCGGCGAGCGAGGCCGGCCACCCTGCGGCCGCCGTCTCCTGGTCGTCGGCGGCGGGCACCCGGTAGGTGAACGGGACCTTGAGGTCGCCGTGGAGCCGGTGGTAGAGGGTGGCGGCCTCGATGCCGCGCCGCCAGTGCTGGTGCTCGGGGTTGAGGACGCGCAGGTTGATGAACGCGGCCAGCGCGGCGGGGTCGCGCGGCGTGGAGAACTTCAGCAAGCTCCGTGCGGCCGCCGACGGCCCGCCGTCCCCCTCCGTCTGGTCCTCCTGGCGCTGCTCGGCGCCATGAGCAGCCTGAGGGGTGCTTGGGACCTGCGGTTCGGCGAGTTGTTCCACCACTCGGGCGTCATGTGCCCTGAGGGCGGTCAGCAGCTTGGCCAGCCCGCCGAAGGCGCGGGAGGTGAGCATGTTGTCGGCCGTCTCGCCGGGTCCGAGCAGGACGGGCACCACGAGGGAGGCGACCTTGCCCTCGCCGGGCTGCATGCGCAGCGCTCGGCCGACGGCTTGGACCAAGTCGGGCATGGCGCCGCGTACGTCCGCGAAGTACACGGAGTCGCATTTCCGGGTGTCGACGCCTTCACCGAGCACCTTCACGGAGCTCAGGTAGCCCTTCTCGACCACCGTGCCGTCGGCGGCGATCCCGGCCGCGAACTCCGCGAGGACCCGGCGGCGGTGGGCGGGCTTGTGCTCGCCGCACAGCCAGTCGGCCCAGGTCGTTGCCGGGTACAGGACGGGGTCCTCGGTGTGCAGCTTGGCCGCGACGTCGGGCAGGCCGGCCGTGAACGCCTCGGCCTCCTTGACCTGGTGGTGGAAGGTGAGCGTGCGCCTGAACCCTTCCTCCGACGACGCCTTGACCAGCGCTGTCTGGAGCGCTGCCAGCCGGGCCCCGCGGATCTCGTCCGAGCGGGCCCCGGCGCCCAGGAGCTGCGCGGCTTGAAGCCGGGTGTCGGTGATGTCCACACACACCACCTGGTACGGCGCACAGATTCCCCTGTCGATGGCCTGCGACAGCGTCAACGTGTACGCCCGGCTGCCGAAGGGGCCGGCGGGGTCGTCGTCCATGCTCGCGACCAGCTCGCCCGGGGCGCCGGCCGCCTCCTCGTCTCCGAGCTGCCACAGGCGGGGCGTGGCCGTCATGTACAGGCGGCGCAGCGCGGGGATGCGGGTGTTGTCGTGGACGACCGCCCACGGCTTCCCGATCCGGCCCGACGTGCGGTGGGCTTCGTCCACGACGATCAGGTCCCAGCCCGGCAGCCCCGCCTGGTGCGCCCGTTCCAGGGTGCCGAGCCCGAGGGAGGCGTACGTCGCGAAGACGGTGACCTTGTCGAACGGCCGCACCCACGCGGTCAGCTCCCGCACGTCGGTGGTGCTGGGGAAGCCGGTGCCCTCCCCTCGCAGTGAGGAGACGCCGATCATCGGGCCGGTGCGGCCGGCCGCACGCCAGGCCGCCTCGGTCTGCGCCAGCAGATCCAGCGAAGGCACGAGCACCAGGACCCGGCCCGCGCGGAGTTCGTGTGCGCTCTGCGCGGCAACCAGGGTTTTGCCCGAGCCGGTCGCCATCACGATCTGGGTGCGCAGCCCGCGCTCGGGGACGGTGCCGGCTGCGGGCACCTCCAGGGCGGCCCGCACGGCATCGACAGCCTCACGCTGATGGGGACGGAGCTTCGTCATGAGCAGGGTCCTTTATGGTGCCGGGGAGGACACGAGTGTGCCCTGGTCGGGGCTGTGGCGCAGTGTAGGTCCCCCTGCGTCGGCGGGGAGGACGGCGGTGTGAGCTTCGCCAGCTCAGCCTGGTACGGAGCACCCCGCGGACGCGGGGAGGGGTGTTCGGGTGCGAGAAGCACGGCGGCCGGACGGTGCCGTTGCCGAGTTGCTCGGCGTCAGGCAGTGCGCGGTGGAACGGTATGTGAAGAAACAGATCAGAAGGGCCCGCTCAGAGCTCGCCGCCCGCCTCGAGCGTGAGGTCTGCACGCGTTGGCGGCCGCGGATCAAGGCGACGGCGGAACAGGCCGCGGCCGCCCCGAAGTGCAGCGCTGTTGCCGTCGTGTCCTGATCGGCCAAGGGCCGCGGAGGCTATGGTCTCGAGATCGCCGGTCTCGGCGTCTGCGGCCTCTCACCGGGTGTCGCCCGTGCAGTCGTGCAGCCTCCGCAGGATGAGGCGCCCCACCTTGGTCCCCGGGGGCGGGAGCGTGATTTTTCCCGTCCTCTTTGTCGTCCCACTCCTCGTCGCGGCATGGGGGCTGTGCGGCCCGGGGTGGGGTCCGGGCCGCAGAGGTCTTGTTGTCGCTCGGTTCGCTGTTGGTTGTTTTTTCTGGCTTGTGGTGCGGGCGTTGCTGTGGTCGGTCGCTTTCGCGTGGTGTGCGGGGTGGCGGAGGGGTGGTTCGTTGGGGAAGGCCGCGTCGGGGCGGGGGGCGGGGGGCGTGTGTGGTGCGGGATGTGTGGGGGTGTCGTTGTCGGCTGGTTCGGTGTGCGGGTGGCTTCGTCGCCGTAGGGCGGTGGTCGTGGGGGGTGGGGCGGGCGGCTGGTGTGGGGGCGGCGTCGCGGCGGGGCGGGGTGGAGGATATTGCCTGAGGCGACTATTGGGCCGGAAGAGGGCTGATGTCGCCGCTCGCGGTGAAGACGGGTGTCCCGTCCTGGTGGGCGGAGATGCGGGTGCGTGAGCGGGCGCCGGCGGAGATGAGGGTTTCGTCGTGTGTTTCGAGCCAGCAGGGAGAGCCGAACTCGACGTAGCGGTGGAAAACGATGTCAAGTGCGGTCAGGATGCCGGGGCCGAAGCCTGCGGACGCCGCTGTGGCGGCCTGTCGTACGGCTTCGAGCAGCACCATGCCCGGTGCGTGGTCGACGGCGTGGTCGAAGAGGACCGGGTGGTCCGTGTCGAGCCGGAGCTGCCAGCGCCTGGGAGTTCCCGAGGGTGACAGGACGACGTCCTCGCGGCGGGTGCGGCCGACGGCGGCGCACGGTGCGGGGTCGGTGGGTCTCGGTGCGCCGGCAAACACTTCGGACACTCCCGCCCGGCCGGCGCGCAGGCGCTCGTAGATCTTCGGTGAGTGGCAGCCGAACCGGGTGCCGGCCACCGCGAGGGTCGCGCCGTCCCTCAGTGCTTCGATGTCCATGGACATGGAGGCGGGAAGGCCCCGCTGGTACCGGATGTCGCTGCAGCGGACCCGCAGTTCGATCTCGGCGGGTGTGCGTTCGATGCGCATGGCCTGGGGGTTGAGTGTGAGCTGGAAGTGCGACCAGCTCAGCTGGTACCCGAAAGGCATGCCGTAGGCGGCGTGGGCCAGCAGGGGGAAGGTCTGGCGGACGGTCTCGGCCATGAGCATGGGGTCGTGGACGCCGTGCTCGGAGGTGTAGAAGCTGTGGCTGCGCGGCCACTGGGCGGTGACGGTGAAGGTGTCCTGGCCCGTTGCGCGCCAGCCGGTCAGGAAGACTTCGGCGAACGCGGCCCGGTGGACGAACTCTCTTGCGACGGTCGTGGTCAGCGTAGGTGCCGCTACGTGACGATCCGCTGAAACAAGCACTTCATGCCCCCCTTGGCGAAATACCCATCAGAATCCCCCATGTCTGAATCGACCTCTGTGTCGTCCAGATCGTGAGGCCCCTGTAAAATAAGGGGTGTTCGTTTTGTTTGTCGAGGGAGATGAGGATCCTGGTGGGCGAGCCCAAGCAGGAGCGGGCGGTGAGGACTCGCGAGGTGATCCTCCGTGCGGCTGCTGCGGTTTTCGACGAGTGCGGCTACGCGGGCGCCAGCATCAGCAAGATCATGAGCCGGTCCGGGGTGACCCAGGGGGGTATGTACTTCCACTTCAAATCGAAAGAAGCCCTCGCCCACGCCGTGATGGCCAGCCAGCAGGAGTTCGTCCAGCTCCCCGCCGGCCGCGACGGGCTGCAGCGGCTCATCGACATCACGTTCCACATCGCCGGCGAACTCGCGGACAACGTGCTGTTCCGGGCCAGTGTCCGCCTCGCCGTCGAGCAGGGTGAGCTCGGCATCCACGACGACACGGCCTACCAGGAGTGGGCCGAGCTGTTCCACACGCAGCTGGTCGCGGCGCGGCGTGACGGCGAGCTGTACGACGACGTCGACGTACGCGAGTTCGCCACCGTGCTGGTGGGTGCCTACACGGGGACGCAGATATTCTCCAACGCCGCCACCCACCGCGAGGACCTCCCCCAGCGGGTCGCCGCCCTGTGGCGCTACTTCCTTCCGGCGCTCACCGATGCGCAGACGCGGCAGGGGCTGCGCGTGGGGCCGGGCGCCCGGGCGGCCGGCGCGTGAGCGGGCCGCGGATCGCCGTGGCCGGCGCCACCGGTTTCGTCGGGTCGGCGGTCATGGGCGCGCTCCTCGACGGCGGCCTTGGCGGTCCGGGGGCGGCGCCGGCCCGGGTCCGGGTGCTCGGCCGGCGGCCGGGAGGGTACGCGGGCCGGCCGGGCGTCGAGTGGCGCTACGCCGACCTGGCGTCGCCCGCGACGCTCGACGGCACCTGCGACGGTGCCGACGTCCTGCTCAGTCTGGCCTGTTCCCTCAGCTCCGACGAGGCGCGGTGCGCGGCCGTCAACGTCACCGGGACCGCGGCGCTCATGGCCGAGGCCGTACGTGCCGGAGTGCGGCACGTGGTCCATCTGTCCACCGCCGCGGTCTACGGGCCCGGGCCGCACCACGGCGTCGCCGTCGGCGGCGTGCGGCCCGCGCCCGTCTCGCCGGCCAGCCGGACCCGGCTGGCCGGCGAGCGGTACGCCCTGGAGGCGGGCGCGACGGTCCTGCGCCTGGGACTGGTGACCGGAACGGGCGACCGCTGGGTGGTGCCGGCCCTGGACGAACTCCTGGCACGGGTGCCGGCCCTGTGGGACGGCGGCCGCGCGCTGCTGTCCGTGATCGACGTCGGTGACCTGGCCAGGCTCATCGTCTCCCTCGCCGCCGGCGCACCCGCCCCCGGCAGACGGGTCCTGCATGCCAGCCATCCCCTGCCCGTGCGGACGGGGGAACTGCTGGCGGGACTGGCCCGGCAGGGGGTGCTTCCGCACGTGTCCGCCGAACTGCCCTGGGCCGAGTGTCTGCTGCGGCTGCGCGAGCGGCCCGGCCGTACGAGCGAGCGCCAGTTCGCCCTGCTGGCCCGCGACCACTGGTACGTGAGCGACGAGGTCTGGCGCATCGCCGGCTGCCCGCCCGGGCCGGGCCCGGTGTCCCGGCTCCCCCGCGCCGCGGCCTTCTACCGGACGCTCCTGCGCGGATGAGGGGGCGCCGTTCGCGGCGGAGCTCCCTGCCGGGGAAGGTTCCGGCCCGTCACGGCGGCAGCGGGTGCTCCTCCCCCGCACGGGTGAGAGGTGCGGCCGGGGCGGACAGGGCGGGCAGCACGGCCTTCCAGAGCTGAGCCAGCACGTTTGCGGCCGCGCCCTCCCCGGTGCGGCCGGCCACCAGGTGAGCGGTACGGCAGGCCACCGCACCGCGGGTGAGGTGTTCCGCCAGCGCGTGTACGTCGTCCTCGCTCACCCCGCCGGCGAGGTGCCCCTGGGCGAACGCCTGGCCGATCCGTTCGCCGATCACGGGCAGCCACAGATCCGACAGCGGATCGCTGTGGCCGCGGTCGCGGGCCAGGGCGAGGGAGGCCCGCACCGCGCAGTCGGTCTCCACCGCTTCCGCGAAGGCGACGGACAGCCGGACCACGCTCTGCAGCGGGGGGCCGGACGCGGCCTCCTGACGGCTGCCGAGCGCGGCCGCCAGCCGGCTTCGCCCTTCCGCCTCGACGCCGTCCGCGAGTTCCTGCTTGGAGGGGAAGTGGAACATCATCGCGCCCGAGGAGAGCCCTGCCCTGCGGCAGACCTGGGCCAGCGACGTGATGTGGTAGCCGTTCACGTCGAACAGCTCCGCGGCCGCCCGCAGGAACGCCGCCCGGGTACGTACAGCCCTTTCCTGCCTCGTCATCGCTGTCTCCCTGGTCGTCGTCCGCAGCGGGGCGGGGAAGCCGGGTCCGGACTGTTCTGCGCATGGGGCAGTTGAGTGGATGTCA
The DNA here is from genome assembly GCF_004364245.1 of Streptomyces sp. BK208. Taxonomy (GTDB): domain Bacteria; phylum Actinomycetota; class Actinomycetes; order Streptomycetales; family Streptomycetaceae; genus Streptomyces. The sequence goes on from NZ_SOAV01000020.1 coordinate 9,706, forward strand.
CAGTTTGCACAGTCTGTGAAGGCCAGGCGCCGTCCGGCAACGCAGAGTTGGCGAAGATGCGGCCCGCCTTCCCGGTCCCTCGGGCGCACAGCGTCAGGCCCCCGCCCCGCGCAGGGCCGCTGACCACGGGATACGCAGCCGACTTGGCGAAATGGGAGGGCGATCCGACCGAGCCATCCCAAAAAAAAGGGGCGTTCGTTATTCTTTTCGGGTCGCCGGCTGCCGGCCGGCTCGAGGGGGAGGGGATGCCTCATGACCACGTACGCTCCGGCGCCGGTCGCCTCGGTCGACTCGTTCGCGGACGAGCTCTTCTCGGGCCTGCCGCGAGCCGACCAGCGCCGCTGGGCACGCATCTACCTGCGGGGCCTGCTGGCCACGCCGGGCAAGAAGTCCCTGCGGCGCATCGCCTCGGCGGTGGCCGCCTCGCCGACCGCGTCGCAGTCGATGCACCAGTTCATCAACGTCAGCCCCTGGGAGTGGCAGCCCGTACGCGACGCGCTCGCCCGCTGGGTGACGGCCCGTCAGGCCCCGGAGGCGTACGTCCTGGATCTGGCCTACATCCCCAAGCGGGGCCTGCACAGCTGCGGCGTGCACACCCGCTTCGTCCCGCAGCTCGGGCGGAGCGCCAGCTGCCAGGTCGGTCTCGGCCTCTTCATGGCCTCCGCGCGCAGTACCGTGCCCGTCGACTGGCAGCTGCACCTGCCCGCGCCGTGGCCGGCAGGCGGGGAGCGCCGGCACGCGGGGGTGCAGGACCCTTCCCCCGCGCAGAGCCTCGAGGAGCAGACGGGAGCGGTCCTCGCCTCGTGCGACCGCTGGGCCGGCAGCCGGAGCCTGCCCGTCGTCGCCGATCTGACCCCCCATGCCGACAGCCTCCACCTGGTGCACGCGATGCTGCGCCGCCGCCAGCCCTTCATGGTCCAGGTCCCGCCGCACACCCGGCTGGTCACCTCTCAGGGGACCGAACGCGATGCGCGGTCGCTGACCGACCGGCCCGGCCGCGGCGCCGCCCTGACCTTCGGTGCCGAACAGATCGTCTCCACCGCCCCGGTCTGGGCCCCGGGAAGGACGCCCGGGACGGGGGGCACCTTCGACGCCTGCCGTGTCATCGCCATGGGCCGCGGCGGGGACCGGGCCCGCCGGAGCTGGTGGCTGACCAGTCTGGCCGGCGAGCGCACCGACCGCCTCGCGGCCCTGTCCGCCCTGCTGACACGCTCCGCCGGGGCGATCACCGACATGCAGCAGGGGCTGGGGCTCGCCGACTTCGAAGGGAGGTCGTTCCCCGGCTGGCACCATCACATGACCATCGTGTCCGCGGCCTACGCCTGGCAGTGCCTGCGACAGGACCCGCCGCACGGCCCGGGCGCCTGAGGGCCGGCCCGGCCTCCCCCCGGCCAGGCCCGCAGGAGCGGGAGAGCAGCACCTCCAGCCGGCCGGACAGACCGTCAGGACCGCGCCGGCGCCACGCCCCTGCCCGGCCCGCCGCATCACACCGTCCACAGCCCCACCACCCCAGGAGACAGCCCATGCCGCGCCCGCCCGCTCTTCCCCCGGAGCAGAAGGTCACCATCGTCCTGGCGGTCCTCGCCGGGGAGACCACCGCCGCGGAGGCCGCCCGCACCGCCGGTGTCACGGACCAGGCCATATACAACTGGAAGAGACGCTTCGTCACAGCGGGCCGCAACGGCCTGGAGACCGGTCTCGACCAGGCCAGCCAGCGCGAGAGGCAGCTGCTGGGAGAAGTCGCCGAACTCAAGCAGGCGCTCGGGGACTCCTATCTGCAGCTGCGCTCCATCCGCGCCTCGATGCTCTCGGCGAGAGCCTCCTCACCGGGACGTGTGAACCAGGGCGCGCTCGCCTCGGCCCGAGGCGCCTGACCCCTCCCCCGGCAGCGCCCGGCCCGCACGCACGGCGCGCCGTGCGGGCCGGGCGGCCGGGCGGGCCGTGCGCACACGCGGCGCCGAGGCGGTGCGTGCCCTCCCGCCGGGGCACGCACCGCCTCGGTGCCGCGTGCCCGGCGCGTCCCCGGTTCGCGCCCGCTCCTGTGCCCGCCCGGGCGCACCGGCCGGCCCCGTGGTGCGTGCCGCCCGCCGAAGAGGCCGGCGGCGCGCACCACACCGCTGCACGGGCAGAACGGGGAAAGGGCCCGCTGTCTTTCCGGGCGGACGCCTCACCGGCCCGCCGGCACGGCGCCTTTGAGCCGGGCGGCAGGCTGAGCGGGAACCACCGGGGCCGCGGACGCCGGCGGGATCGCGGACGCCGGGCCGTGGGGGCCGCGGTCCAGGAGGCGCAGGAGCGGGCCGGTCATCGCGGTGGTCACCAGGGCCATCACCACCAGGACCCGGGTCAGCGCAGGGGTGAGGACACCGGACTCCAGCCCCGCCTGCAGCATGACGAGTTCGGTCAGCCCGCGCGTGTTCATCAGCACGGCCACCTGACGCGAGGAACGGGGCGAGCGCCCGCCGAGGCGCGCCCCGAGGTACCCGCCGCCGATCTTGCCCGCGGCTCCGAGAGCGATCGCGAGGGCGAACAGCGGCCACCCGGCGGCCCCCCGGCTGTCGCCGAACACCGTCACGCCGGTCACCACGAAGAAGACCGGGACCAGGGCCTGCCCGGCCCGGGAGACCGAAGCCACAGCAGGCGCCCACGGGCTGCTCCCGCCTCTGGGCACCGCCATCCCCACCGCGGCCGCCCCCACGATCGCCGTCATCCCCATGTGCTCGGCCGACAGGGCGACGCCGATGGCCGCAGTGCCCAGCGCGGCGGCGGCGGCACCGGGCGCCCGTTCGCCCAGCCGGCGGGCCGCCGGCGTCAGCATCACCGCCCTGAGGGCCCACGCACCCGCGGCGGCCGCCGCGAGTGCGAGCAGCGAGCGCAGGAACCCGGCCGGGCTGCCCGACGAGAGACACAGGGCCAGCGTCAGCAACAGCCAGCCCAGTGTGTCGATCACGACGGCCGAGGTGAGCGTCAGCGCCCCCGTCACCGACCGGTGCATGCGGCGTTCGGCGATCATCCGGGCCATCACCGGCACCGCGCTGATGCTCAGCGTGACGGCCACCATGAGGACGAACGAGGCGGCCGGGGCATGACCGCGGACGGCGGTGTCCTCGCGCAGGACGATCCAGCCGGCGAAGAGGGCCCCGCACAGCAGCGGCAGCAGCAGGGCGCCCGCGCTCACCCACGCGACCGCGCGCCTGCCCGGCCGTGCCGCGGTCTGCAGACGGTGGGCGAGGCCGACGAGGAAGAGAACCAGCCCGGCCTCGCCCACGAGCTTCAGGTCACCCAGCACGGGCTGGGGCAGCACCGCGTCGAAGGCCGGCCGGCCGAAGAACGCGAGCACCGCAGGGCCCGCGAGAAGGCCGAGGGTGATCTCTCCCACGACCTCGGGCTGACGCAGCCGGCGGGCCACCGCCCGGCCGCCGCGAGCGGCGGCCAGAACGGTGACGAGAACAGCGAGCAGATGCAGTACGGACACGGTGGTCGATCCCTCTGGAGTGGGCGGACCGGACAGCGGCGGGCGAAGTCACCGGCGCCCGGCGGGATACCTGCGAAAGGCCGAGGTCACACGGCGGAAAGCCGCAGCCACGCCGGGCCGCAGCCACACGGCGAGAAGCCGGGGCCCACGCGGGGCCGGCGGGCCGGGGCCATACGGGGCCGCGGGCAGGGGCCACGCGGGGCCAGGGCCATACGGCGCCGGGGCCATACGGGGCCAGGGGTCATACGGCGCCAGGGGTCATACGGCGCGCCGGGGGGCCGGGGCCGGGCCGGGGAGGGCCGGGGTCACGCGGCGAGAGCCTGGCGCCAGCGCACGGTGGCACCGATCTTGAGGATGGAGTTGCGGTAGACCCGGGACGCGAGCCACATGCAGCCGCCCACGGCGCACAGCATCACGGCGGCGGCCAGCACCTGCTGCGAGAGCGAGACGTTGCCGACGCCGGCCTGCAGGGGCATCAGCACGCCCGAGAAGGGCGGCAGATACTGCAGAACCTGCACCCACGGGGCGTCCAGGCTGCCGACGGCGGCGGCCGCGGCGCCGACCGGCAGCAGGGAGAACACCATGACCGGCATCAGGACGGACTGCAGATCCTCCGGCCTGGAGACCAGGGAACCCGCCGCGGCGAAGAGACCCGCGAACAGGGCGAACGACATCAGGAACCACACCAGGAGCGACACGACGGCCGTGGCGCCCGGCATCACACTGCTCCCCGCGCCGCCGAAAGCGCGCGCCGTGACCAGGGCCCCCACCAGGACGAGGATCTGAAGCACCGCCGTGGTGCCGATGCCGGCCACCTTCCCGGTCATCAGGCGCAGCGGTGTGAGGGTGGACAGCAGGACCTCGACGATGCGGGTGGACTTCTCCTCCACCACTCCCTGGGCGATCAGCGACCCCTGCCCGATGATCTGCATGAACAGGACGATCACCAGGCTGACCGCTGCCCCGACCTGCTTGCCCTGCAGGCTGTCCCCGACCGTCCGGACCCGGGGCAGGCTGCCGGACATGCTCTGCGTCAGACGCGGTACGTCGACGCCCTGCTCCCGGTAGGCCTTCTCCAGCGCCCAGTTCCGGGCCATCGCCGCGGCGGTGTCCTGTGCCCGCTGGTCGCTGTCGCCCCGGACCAGGACGGTGGCCTTTCCGGCCTCGACGGCCATGGCCGCATCGAGGTCCTTGTCCACGACCCCCTCGCGTGCCGCTTCCAGGCCCGTGCACGTGCTGATCTCGATGTCCGCGGGTGCGGCGGCGGGCTTCGCGGTGCCTGCACCGCAGGCGGCGACCTGGAGCGTTCTGGGCGCTCCCAGGTAGGACATGCCGAGCACGATGGCCCCCACGAGCACCACCATGATCAGCATTCCGGCGAAGTAGCCCTTGGAGGTCAGCCGGGCGGTCACTTCCCGCTGGTAGACCAGGCGTATGTCCCTGAGGGCGCCGGTCCGGTCGGTTGCGGCGTGTGCGGTCATCGGTCGGTGCCTTCCGTGGGCTCGAGCAGGTGGCGGAACGTCTCGGCGAGAGCGGGCCGGTGCCACACGAGGCGGCGGACCAGGCCGTGTCTCACGGCTTCCTCCAGCACGGCGTTCTCGTCGTGTCCGGGTGCGAGTTCGATCAGCACTCCGTCCTCGTGCGAGGTGTAGGAGGCGACAGCGGGGCAGTGGGCCGGCCAGTCCTCGCGGGCGCCGGCCACGTGCAGATCGAGGCGGGCGGTGCCGGCCGACCGCAGCTCGTCGGGGCTGCCGCACGCGGCCAGCCGCCCCTGGCGGATCACACCGACCCGGTCGCACAGGCGCTCCACCAGGTCCAGCTGGTGACTGGAGAAGAGGACGGGGACGCCGTCGGCCGCCTTCTCCTTGATGACCTGGGCCATGTCCTGGACCGCGATCGGGTCCAGGCCGGAGAAGGGCTCGTCCAGGATGAGGACGTCGGGATCGTGGACGAGAGCGATGGCGAGCTGTACACGCTGGCGGTTTCCCAGGCTGAGCGAGTCGATGGTCGACTCACGCCGCTCGGCCAGGTGCAGGCGCTCGGTCCACCGCAGCATCGCTTCGCGGGCGTCCGCCGCGCCGAGACCGTGCAGCCGGCCGAGATAGACCAGGTGCCTGGCGACCGTCATCCGGGGATACAGGCCGCGTTCTTCCGGCATGTAGCCGAAGCGGGTGCTGCCGTGGAGGCCGGCCGGCTCTCCGCCGTAGCGCACCTCGCCCGTGTCGGCCTCCAGCACCCCCACGGCTATGCGCATGGTGGTGGTCTTGCCTGCTCCGTTGCTGCCCACGAAGCCGAAGATCTCGCCGGGCGGCACGGTGAAGGAGAGGGAGTCGAGGGCGATGCGCTCCCCGTATCTCTTGGAGAGCGAGCTGATCTCCAGTGCTTTCACGTTGTCTCACTCCTGAACTCCGCCGGGTAGGGGCGGTGCGGGACTGCGGGCGGCTCCCGGGGGGTCCCGGGCCGGCGCGGCGGGCGCGGCGGGCGCGGACGGGAGGAGCCGGGCTCGTTTCCAGGAAGCTACTACTTGAAAGTCAGGAAAGTACATGCCAACATGGCAAACATGGACGCAGAACAAGCACGCAGTGCGCTCGATCAGGCCCGTCAGTCCTACGACGCCTCTGTGCAGCCGCAGTTGCCCGGATGGACGCCGCCCGTCTGCGGCGTTCTCGTGGCTGCCGCGGTAGCACTTGCCGGTCTCGGTCCCGAGAGCGGCTGGCTCAAGCTCGCCTCGGTCGCCGGGGGCGTGCTGTGCGCGGCGGCGGCCGCGGGGCTGCTCCTGGGGGTGCGGGCCCGCCAGGGCATCAGCGGGCTGCGCGGGCCGGCCCGCGAGAAGTGGCGGACGGTGGGCGTGTGCTGCATCGCCATCGTGGTCTCGGCCCTGGCCTCCAGCCCGGGCACCCGCTGGATCTACGTGGCCGTGGGCGTGGGACTCGGTGCCTACACCTGGGCGGCGCTGGGGAAACAGGTCCGCCGTGACAGGTGAGCACAGCCTGGACGACGCCTTCCGGACGGCCAACCGGCTCCGCATGGCCGCCTTCCTCTCGGGCTGCGACGAGGCGGAGTTCCGGGCGGTGCAGGAGTACTGCGGCCTGTCCGCCTCGAACCTCTCCAAGAACGTGAGCGCGCTGGACGAGCTCGGCTACCTCGCGGTCCGCAAGGGGCACGTGGGCAAGGTCCCGCGCACCTGGCTGGCGCTCACCGACCAGGGCCGCAAGGCCCTGCTCGGTCACCTGGCGGCCCTGCAGGACATCGCCGACAGCGCAGCGCGCCACGCGTGAGCCCCCACAACGCACGATCGGGGCACCGTGACCCCCCTGGGGAAGGCCGTTGGTGCCCCGTGCGCAGGCTGTGACGGGTCAGCAGCTGATGTCGTACGTCTTGGCCGAGGCGACGAACGACGCGACCGTGGCGGTGACGATCTCGATCGTGGCCGGCGCCTCGCCCAGAGCGGCCGCGGACAGCTCCGCGGCGTCGGTGTAGGCGGCGTAACCGGCGATGAGCTTCTCGTTCATGGAACCCATTCCCTCTTCGGACCGACGGGAGGGGCCGGCGATCTCACCGAGTTCGCCGGTCCTCCAGAGTGTCTAGGCGCGCGGCCTCCGGGCCGCGGCACTCAGCACTTGATGTCGTAGGTCTCCGCGGAGGCGACGAACGACGCGACGGTCGCGGTGACGATCTCGATCGTGGCCGGCGCCTCGTCCAGAGCGGCGGCGGACAGCTCCGCGGCGTCGGTGTAGGCGGCGTAACCGGCGATGAGCTTCTCGTTCATGACAGTGACCTCTCGGTTGAGGACGGGAGCTGGAGGGCTTTCCGACTCCCCGTCCGACACGGAAAACTTCCCAGGCCGGGCGAGCACTGTCGATGTTCAAGCTTCGCCGCAGTTTAACCAGGACCGGCTCTGGCCTGCGATGTTCTCCCCGATCCACAATCAACGCCGTAAGTTGGACAGACAGGCGGACCGCCGTAAACGCCACGGTGCGGTTCCCCGAAGATCTGGGGAACCGCACCGTGTGGGAAGCGCCGGCGAGCAGCCGGGACGGGGGTGGACCCGCCTGCTGTCTGCCGCCGCGCAGGCCGAAACGAGCCTGGTCTGATCCTTGGTTCAGCAGCCGACGTCGAAGGTGGCCGCGACGCTCGCGCCGGCCGAGGCCGCCGACAGGACCCAGCTGACGGACTCGACGGACGCCAGCGCCTCACCCAGGGCCGTCGTACCGAACTCGTCGGCGTCGGTGTAGGCGGCGTAACCGGCGATGAGCTTCTCGTTCATGACAGTGACCTCTCCGTTGAGGACGGGAGCGGGAGGGCTTTCCAACTCCCCGTCCGACACGAGAAATCTCTCAGGCCGGCCGAGCACTGTCGACGTCCCGCCACCGCCCGCGTTGAACCAGGACCGGCTCTGACCTGCAACGTTTCCGCCGATCAGCAACCGGTCCCATAGGTTGGAGCGCCGGATAGGCTGCCGTGAAACGCCACGGTGCGGCGTGATGCGATGCGGTGCGGTGCGGTGCGATGCGGTGCGGTGCGATGCGGTGCGTCAAGGCACCGGCGGACCGGCATCCGTTGTCCGCCCGTCGCCCGCCGTCTCCCTGCACGCCTCGGCGGCTGCGCCGTGCGCGCCGGCCGCCCCGGGCCCTGAGGAGATACCGGGCAGCGCTACGGCGTTGCCCCTCGCAGCCGTCCGGCAGCAGCGGCCCAGGACACCGTGCCCGACGTCGCCCGGGGGTGTGAGCAGAGGTGCCGGGCAGACCGCGACGCGCGGTGCCGAGGCGTGACGGCCTCGCCGGACGCCGGATGAGCACCCGCGGTCCTCCACCGGCACAGGGGTCAGGGACTCATGGGTTCACCCGGCGGGGCGTGACGGGAAGGAAGTTCCGGGCTCGCCGACGAAGAAGTCCGCGGCGGGCGCGCTGCCGAACGGGCCGCTCCCCCGCCTTCGCGTGCACCGCTCCCAAGAGGGCGCCGCGCTGTCGCGGACGAGGTCACGGCCGCCAGGAGGCGACTGGCGGAGTTCCGGGGCAGGACCGGGCCGTTGACGACTGCGCGCGGTCTCGGCCGCCGCTGCCGGCCCCGGGAGCGGGAGGCCGGGGGCCAGGGGGCCAGGGGGCCAGGGGGCCGGGGGGCCGGGGGCCGGGGATGCATACGGTGCACAGCCGGCGGGCAGGCCGGAGGCCGCACGAGGGAGGCCATGTCACTCAGCACAGCCGCGAGACGCGCCGGCCACGGCCGGCGGGCAACTGACCGCCCGCGCCTGCCCGTTGCGGTCAGGGGGGCGCACAGGACCCTCTGCTGCCGTCTTCTGACCGGGCGGGCCGGGGACCAGCGGCCGGGGGGCGGGCCAGCGGCCGGGGGCTGGGAGCCGGAGCCCAGCGGCCCGAAGCCGGGGGCCGGGGGCGAGCCAGGGGGCGGTGTCCGCGCACCTATGGGGACGCCCCGGCAGCTGACGGTCTCTTCGTGTTCGCGGCGGCGCGGACGCTGCGCCCGCGGAAGTGACCGCCCCCGGCCGGCATCCGGCCTCGCACGCGCCGCCCGGCCGGGGGCCCGGGTGCGCCACTGGCCACGCCTGCGGGCCCCGCACGCCTGCGGGCCGGTTGTCCGGCCGGCTCCGGCGGGGGCCCGGTGGGCCGCTCGTCTTCTGGCGGGGCCGGCCGGGGCCTGGCGCGAGGCTGCCGCGGGCAGGACTGAGAAAAGCGCTGCGGGTGCGGCTCCTGGCTGCTTCGAGGAGCCGCACCCGCCGTGATCAGTACACCCAGGCCGTGGGCAGCGCCGGGATGGTGGAGCGTCTGCTGCGCAGGCCGGTGCCGCAGCCGTCGTCGCTGCCCGTACCGGTGTCGTCGGAGGGGAAACACGTCAGAGCCGCACAGCGCATGTCACCCCGCGCCGGCCCGTGTGCCACCGGCTCGTCCATGGACATCACCCCCTGGGCACGCCAGGCCCGGCTCAGACCGCGGCGGCGGTGTCGGCGGACCTGGCCTGGGCCTGCTGCGCCCGCTCCGTCATGATGTCGCGCAGGCCGTCCATGCCCATGGGGTCGAAGTCGACCAGGTCGGCCACCGCGCCGATGCCGGAGATGAGCGAGACGAAACCGACCCTGGAGGACTCGGTGTACATCTGGGTGATCTCACGCGCCCGCTCCATGTACTCCTCCCGCAGCCGGGAGGGGTCCATGAAGAACCGCACGTACAGCAGGACGTCCCTGAACAGCTGCCGGTAGACGGCGTCGAACCGCTGCAGCGCGTGCTGTTCGCCGGCCGGGTCGGCCAGTGCCGAGTCGAGGGCGCGCGCCGCCAGCCAGGCGCCGGAGGTGCCCAGCCAGATGCCCGAGGAGAACAGGGGGTCGATGAACGCCGCCGAGTCCCCGACCGCCACCCAGCCCGGCCCGTAGAAGGTGTCGCTGAGGTGGGACCAGTCCCGTGCGGTGTTCATCTCCTGCGGGGTGTCGCCGGGGTCCACCATCGTCTTGGCTATGTTGCTGGCCGCCAGGCCCTCAAGGAACACCTCCCGCTGGCTCCTGCCCTGCTGGACGGCTTGCGCCAGCCGCTCGGCGGGCAGGACGAAGCCCAGGCTGAGCTTGTCCTTCGACAGCGGGATGCCCCAGAACCATCCGCCGCCGTCGACCGCCTCGACGAGGATGTCCTGGTCGTGCTCGATCGGCGTGTAGGTGTCGAAGTAGCCCCACACCGCGACGTTGCGCAGGTCCTCCTGCCACTGCGTGCTGGTCGTCTTGCGGGAGACGGTGCGGGCCTGTCCCGAGGCGTCGACCACGTAGCGGCTGGTGACCTGGTGCTTCTTGCCCCCGTGCGTGTAGACGAGGCCCGTCACCGTGCCGGTGCCGGCGCCGGTCACCTCGCTGACGTGCGCTTCCTCCACGACCGTCGCGCCCAGGGAGCGGGCGTTGTTGAGCATCAGCTCGTCGAACTCGCTGCGGGTGACGTGCCAGGCGTGGCTGTAGACGCTGCTGGCGGAGGAGAAGTCGCTGCGCCAGGGCTGCGGGTCCGATCCCCAGCGCAGGGAGATGCCGGTCTTGTGCTGGAAGCGCCGGTCCAGTTCCTCGACCAGGCCGAGTTCTGTCAGCAGCGGTGTCATGCCGGTGACCAGGGACTCACCGATGTGGTAGCGGGGGAACCGCTCGCGCTCCAGGATCAGGACCCGGTGGCCGGCCTTGGCGAGGAGGCCGCCGACCGTGGATCCGGAGGGGCCGCCGCCGACCACGACCACGTCATAGCTCTGGATGTCAGACATACCAAGAAGTCCCTTCTGAGGGGTCAGGACGGCCGGAGGACGTCGGTGACGGGAGAGGAGAGGTTGCGGGCCGGCTCGGCGGGGTCGATGCCCGCGTCGAGGAAGGCCGAGGCGATGGTGTCGGCCAGCGGCTCCTGCTCGCCGGCCGGCGCCGTGGCGTGCTGGACCAGGGCGTCGGCGAACACCTGCGTGCGGTGCTGTCCGAAGCTCAGCTCCTGGCGCGCACGGCGCGGGTCGTCGGGCTCGAAGGCGCAGCCGACCGAGGCGGTGACGGCGCGGGTGAAGGGCGAGGTGCCTGCGGCGAGCAGTCCGGTCTCCTCCAGCATGTGCGCGCAGGCGCGGGCGATGCGCCACGAGGGGCGGGGCAGGTAGACGACCACGGCGTCCTTGCGGGGGTACACCAGGGGCGAGGAGGCGATCTTCGCCTGCCAGGGGACGCCCGCGTCCTCCAGGAAGGCGACCAGCGCACCCCATACCCGGGGGGCCGCGTCCGCCGTGTCCATGTGCCCGTAGATCCGCAGCAGGGGGCCTCGGCCGGCGGGGGCGGGCCGGCTGGAGTGGGCGAAGAAGAAGCCGGAGGAGAGGCCGGGCCTGGCGCCGGGGAGCGTCACGGTGACGTGCTCGCCGGAGCGCGAGAGCACCTTGTCGTCGGGGACGCGTACCCGCAGCCCGTCCAGGACCACCACCGTGTGGTCGGCGGCCTGCGAGTGCACGCGCCCCGCAGCATGCGTGGTCAGCGGGCCGGTGGCCTGGTCGAGTGCGGCGTCCAGGGCGGCGTTGCGCAGCGAACGGGGCCTGATGTCCAGCGGCTTGTCACGGCCGGAGTGCAGGGTGTCGTACAGGACGGAGGACAGGCGGCGGGCCAGTGCCTGCGGGGTGTCCGCTTCGTAGGTCTCGCCGGCGGTTTCGGCCTTGAGGCCTCCCGGGGTGACGGTGACCTGCTGGGCCAGCGCCGCGATGTGCCCGGCCAGGCCGAGGTTTCCGTGCAGCATGTCAGGCCTCCAGGCCCAGGGACGAGGTGAATTCGGCCGGGTCCAGCAGGACGGTGCGCCCGATGCCCGCCGCCGCCTTGGACACGGGTGACAGCCGGGTGGCGGAGCTCGCCGTGGCCAGCATGCGGTCCAGCATGTGCCAGCCGGCGTACGCGGCGGCTCTCACCGCGAGTTCCGTGTCCTGCCGGACGGCGGCCGGGGCGTGCTCGAGGTAGGCGCGGTAGAAGCGGCGGACGAGGGGGCTGCGCTGCTCGATCTCTCCCACCCCGGTGGCGATGATCTCCTCGTGGGTGGGGACGTGCCCGGCCGGGGACGATTCGGCCAGGGTCACCGGGATGCTGCGGGCGGCCTGGAAGAGCCACTCGCCCGCGAACGCGCCTATGTCCCGGGCGGGGTCGCCGATACGGGCCTCTTCGAAGTCCGTCAGGTACAGCTCTCCCTGGGCCAGCAGGAACTGGTCGAGGCGCATGTCGCCGTGCAGGGGGCAGCGGGAGGGCAGGGAGGCGTCGTCGCTGTGCCGCAGGCGGCGTACGGCGTCGGCGAGGTCCGGGTCGCCGTGCATCAGCCGCCAGGTGGCCAGTTCCGCGGCCGTCGCATCCGTGTAGAAGTCGTAGGGCACCGCCTGGAGGTTCGCGGTGGGCGGGAGCGGGTGCGCGGCACAGTCGAACCCTGCGGGATCAAGCCCGTGCACCGCGGCCACGGCTTTGCCGGCGCGTGCGCACAGCGTCTCGTCGAACGCGTTGTCGGCGGCCAGTTCCGCCCCGCTCCGGCCGTCGGAGAGCCGGCTGAACACCAGCAGTCCGTTCTCCTCGTCGGCTCCGATCAGCTGAGGCGTCGTCACGCTGTTCTCGGCCGCGGAACAGAACGCCGTGGTGCGGGACATCCGTATGTTCCGGTCGGGCCCGTTGAAACGCTTGACGAATACGCTGCTGCCGCCGGCGGTGTTTCCGCTCCAGTTGTCGTTGCGTCCCAGAGATGTCGTCACCGTGGTCCGGTCGAACGATCCCACTCCGAGCTGCGTGAGCAGTGCATCGACCTCCGGAACACTGTCAAGATCGACCGGTGCGAACCGGTGGGATCCGTTTCGGGCACGGTTTTCTGTCTCCATGCCAGGAGATTAAGGAGGCGCCGCGGGCGGCAGCAACTCCCAATTTTCGGTGTTCGTTGAAGCTGTGCCGGGAATATGGGCGCTCCGCTGCGAGGACGGGCAGCCGCCGGTCAAGTAATGGTTGAGGTGCCGGTGGCGGCGCGGTTCTAATCTTGGCCATGTCGGATGCCATCGCACACACGACACTCGCGAACGGGCTGCGCGTCGTGGCCCAGCGGGTCGAGGGAGCCTCCGGAGTCGGAGTCTCCGTGAACTACCGGGTCGGTTTCCGGAGCGAAAAGCCCACGCGTTCAGGATTCGCCCACCTCTTCGAGCACATGATGTTCCAGGGTTCGAAGAACACGGCGCCCGGGGAGCATTTCTCCATTGTTCAGGCATGCGGCGGAGTCGTCAACGGAAACACGTTTCCCGATTCGACCGACTACTATCAGGTCGTTCCGGCGGAAGCGTTGCAGACGGTCCTGGCGCTCGAGGCGGACCGTATGGGATTTCTGGCCATCTCCCCTGACCTGCTGGCCACCCAGCGCGCCGTGGTGAAGGAAGAGATACGTCTGCAGGTCACCGGCAAGCCCTACGGGGGCTTTCCCTGGACCGTCCTGCCCGGCGTGATGTTCGACCGGTGGGAGAACACGCACAACGGGTTCGGGGAGATGGCCGACCTCGATGCCGCCACGGCCGAGGACTGCCGTGCCTTCTTCCGCCTGCACTACGCACCGGGCAACGCGGTCCTGGCCGTCTGCGGGGACTGCGACCCCGAACAGGCCCTCGCCCTGGCCCGCGTGGCCTTCGCCGAGGTCGCCGGGCGTGCGGCGCCGGCGCCGCACGATCCCGACGAGCCGCCCGGCACGGACGAGCGCCGGGGCACCTGCCACGACCCGCTGGCCCCCCAGCCCGCGTGGGCACTGGGCACCCGGCTTCCCGACGCACGCCGTGACCTGCGGGGATACGCGGCCCACATGGCCCTGTCCCACCTGCTCACCACCGGAAGCAACGCCAGAGTGCGTACCGCCCTGGCCGCGCTGGGTGCGAAGGCGGACTCGGCCACCGGCTACTTCGGGCCGCTCACCGTCGTCCACCCCGACACCTTCGTCATCGTCGCCCACCACCCGCCGGGCCGGGCGGACAAGACGGAGGAGACCGTCAAGAACCAGCTGCGCGACGTGGCCGAGGGAGCGGCCCGCGGAGCGGAGACGGCCCGGGCCGTGGCCCGCACCCGCACCGGTCTCTACCGGGACTTCGACTCCCCCGCCTACCGGGCCCGGTTCCTGGCCCGGGGCGCGCTCCTGTTCGGCCGGGCCGGCATCGGCGAGGACCTCGCGCAGCACGTCGGGGACCTCACCGACGGCGACATCGCGGCGGCCGCGGCCCGGGTGTCCTCCCCCGCGGGCAGGGCGCTGCTGAACCTGCTGCCCAAGGAGATGCCGCGATGAGCGCGCCCGCCCCGGAACTCGTCACCGCCACCGCCGCCGGCGGGCTCACCGTCACCGCCACCGCGCTCAGCACCGTCCCCCTGCTGCAGGCACGGCTCGCCATCCGCCTGCGCCTGGACACCCCGGCCGACCTCGCGGTGTCGGACGTGCTGGCCGCATGCCTGTCGCTGCACCCGGCCACCGCCCGCCTGGAACAGGTGGGCGGCATCGCCAGCGTCAGCCGCAGACGCGACTGGCTGATGCTGGGCCTGCACGCCGCCACCGAACACCAGCCCCTGATCGCCGGCACCCTCGCCGCACTCGTCGGCGCGGCCCTCAGCGACGGCCTCGTCAGCCGTGCCGTCACCCTGGTGACCCAGCAGGCGTCCCTGACCGCCTCCCAGCCCGCCGTCCACGCCACCCGCCGCATGTGGTCCCAGTACTTCGGGCACCTGCCCCCGGCCCTCGACCCCTGCCCCGACCCCGCACTGACCGCACGGATCACCCGGCAGGAAGTCACCGCGGCCCTCCACCGGTTCGTCACCCCCCGGCACGCCCACCTCGCCCTCGTGGGCGACACCCGGCCGCACGAAGCGGCTGCCCGCTTCTCGGCGGCCCTGGCCCACTGGAAACCGGCGGCCCGCCACGACGACGGGCCGGACCCGCTCCGTGCCCCGGTGCCGGCGCCCGGCATCACCAGCAGCCACCGCCCCGGCCAGGACCAGACACAGATCCGCCTCATCGCCCCCGGCCCCCCGCGCACCAGCGTCGCGGACTTCGCCGCGCACCAGGCGGCCGCGACCGTACTGGGCGGCAGCTTCTCCTCCCGGATCAACACCGTGCTGCGCGAACAGCACGGTCTGGCCTACCGGTGCCGGGCGGGAACCGACTACGCCGGCCGCGACTTCACCGTCATCGAGGCCGACGTGCATACCCGCCATGCCGGGCAGGCGGTGCGCCTGCTGATGGACCTGACCGGAAAGTTCGCCGCCACGGGCCCCACCGAGGAAGAACTCCGCGCGGCCCGCGGCTTCCTCACCGGCGCCTACACCATCAACACCGGCTCGCAGAGCGGCAGAGCCTCCCTGCTGACCGCCGCCCTCACCCAGGACCTGCCCCCCAGCGCCCTCACCGACGTCCCCCGGGCCCTGGCCGCGCTCACCGCCGCCGACGTCCGCGCGGCAGCCGGCCGCTACCGGCCCGCGCTCCTCAGCGGCGTCGTCTGCGGAGACGCCACCGACCACCCCGGCCAGTGGCGCTAGCCGCCGCGGCGCCCGGGCCGAGAACACGCGGGTCGTGCCCCGCCCACCGGGCCGCCCGCAACCAGCAGCGAAGTACGAGCGAAGGACAACCCATGCCCACCGTCAGCGTCATGTACCCGGCCATGCCCACCACCCTCGGCGACGTCCTGCCCTATGCCCGCGTGGCCGAGAACACCTCCGGGCGGCGCCTGTGGCTCGGCCAGTCGTTCACCATCGAGACCCACACCGTCTTCGCCGCCCTGACCGGCATGGGCATCGACGTCGGATTCGGAACCGCCGTCACCCTCATGCCCCTGCGCCACCCCATGACCGCGGCCGTCAACGCACGCTCCGTCGCGGCCCTGTCCGGGCACACCTACATCAGCGGCCTCGGACCGGGCGGCAGGGAACTCCAGCGCCGCGTCAACGGACGGCCCTACGACAAGCCCGTCACCGCCGCCCGCCACTACATCCGGATGATGCGCACCCTGCTCGACGGAAGCATGGCCACCGACGACGGGCCCTGGCAGACCGAAGGCATCGAGATCGCCGCACTCGACACCCCGGCGGTGGAGATCGGCCTGGGAGTACTGCGCCTTCCCATGGCGCGGCTGGCCGGCGAGGCCGCCGACTGGGCCATCACCTGGCTGACCCCCCTCGGTTTCCTGCGCGAGCGCCTGGTGCCCGCCATGGAGGAAGCCGCCCGGGCCGCAGGCCGCCCCGCCCGCCCCAAAGTCGCCAGCGTCGTCCACTGCGCCCTCGCCCGCCCCGGCCGCAACCTCCAGCAGATCTCCCTCAAAGCGGTCGGACCGCACCTGATCGCCCCCCACTACACCGACATGCTCAACCAGGCGGGCATACCCGTCGACCGCTCCGACCCGGCCGCCGGCGCACAACTGCTGATCGACCACAACCTCTTCGCCACCGGCACCGCCGACGACATCGCCGACACCATCACCGCCTACCACCAGGCAGGCATCGACGACGTCATCGTCAACGTGTGCGGCCTGCACATGCACGAAGGGCCCGGCGCCGCCATCCGCGACCTCACCGCCATCACCACCGCCTTCGCCCGCCGGAGCACCCGATGACGGCACCCCTGTCCCCGCCGGCCGCCGCCACTCCCCCCTTCCACGGCAAACGGCTCCTCTACCTCACCACCGGCGGCATCCAGGCCATGCTCCTGCCGAACTGGCTGAGCTGGCTGCGTACCCACTACCCGCACACCGAGGTCCGCAGCGTCCTCACCCCCTCCGCCCGGCGCTTCGTGGGCACCACGGCCGTCGCCGCGGTCGGCGGAGGGGGCCTGCCCACCATCGACGTCTGGCCCGACGAACCCGACCGTGCCCTGCACGTCCACCTCGCCGCCTGGCCCGACGCGGTCCTCGTCCACCCCGCCACCATGCACTTCATCGCCCGCCTGTCGCTGGGACTCGCCGACACCCCGGCCCTGCTGGCACTCCAGTGCACCCGGGCCCCCATCGTGATCTGCCCCTCCCTGCCCCCCGACGGGCACCACAACCCGGCCTACCAGCGCCACATCCTCGAACTGTCCGAACGCGAGAACGTCACGGTCCTGCCGCCCGTGAACGGAACCAGCGTGACAACCGGCCAGGAAGGCATCGGCAGCGCCGCCTTCCTGCCTCACGCCCTCAGCGCCCTGGAGGACCTGCGCGCATGGACCCAGCACGACGCCTCATGACCACGGCCGGCCACCCACCCCGGACCACCGGCCACCCCACCGGACCACAGACCAGCCAGCCGGCCCGGCGCCCCGAAGACGCGGCCCGTTACAAGCCCCCGGCCAGTTACACACCCCCGACCACAGGCCACACCACCGGACCACAGACCACCCAGCCCACCCGGGACCCCCAGGGCGCGGACAGCAACACGCCCGAGACCACGGGCCACACCACCGGACCACAGACCACCCAGCCGGCCCGGTGTTCCGAGGGCGCGGCCGGTTACGGGCCCGAGATCGCGGTCTACGGCACCGGGCTGCAGACCACCCGCCTGACGCGGTGTCCCCAGGGCGGCGTCCACTGGCAGCACACCCGCGGACGCAACCACCCCGCCCCCTACCCGAGGATCCCGGCCGGCTTCGCCGCACGCGCACTGCAGGCCTCCGACGACACCCTCCGCTTCGCCACCCCGCTGCACGCGGAC
This sequence comes from Streptomyces sp. BK208, assembly GCF_004364245.1. Classification (GTDB taxonomy): domain Bacteria; phylum Actinomycetota; class Actinomycetes; order Streptomycetales; family Streptomycetaceae; genus Streptomyces. Next base: position 27,333 of record NZ_SOAV01000020.1, read on the forward strand.
GGCCACAGCGCCACCTGGCACACCACCGGCACCCGCAGCGCCGCCCGAGTCCTTCTCGACCAGGACGGGTCCGGACCACCGCTCGCCCCCCTCCTCGCCTCCCTCGGCGCCCGGCTGAAAATCCTCCACACCCCCGGCCCCACACCGCCCCCCGACGCATACGCCCTGCCGCCCGGCCTGGCCCGGCTGCGCCCATGGCTCGCACAGGGCCGCGGCACCCGCGCCGGAGCCGGCTTCCACTACCGCCTGCGCACCCAGCTCGGCACCGAACGCCTGTCCAAACTGCGTGACTTCACCGAAACCCTGCTCCAGCCCACCGCCCAGGACACCGTCCTGCACGGCTGGCTCACCCTCGGCAACATCATCCCGCCCCACACACCCGGCCCCCGCACACCGGCCACCGTCCTGTCCGGCACCGAGGCAGCCCACGGCCGGCCCGAAGCGGACCTGGCCAGCATCGTCGGCGAAATCGAGGAATTCCGGCGCACAGCGGAACTCTCCGGCCACCCCGACCCCGCACTGGGCGACCTCACCACCGCCTTCCTCCACCACTACGGACCCGGCTACGACCCCGGCGTCCTCGCCGCCGGCGCCGTGGTCCGCATCGCCACCCACGCACACGACTTCGCCAACTACGTCGGCTGGCACCCCAGCCTCCACACCTACATCCCGATGCTGGCCGACCTCCTCGACAGCGACGGCACCACCTGCCTCCCACCCCGCTGACAGACAGGACCACCCGCCCCGCAAACCCCAGCCGCAGCAGACAGAAGGACGCCGTGTCGCCGCAACCCGTCATCCCGCCCCAGGAAAAGGTGCGCCTCGTGCTGGACCTGCTGTGCAAGCGCCTCACCCTCTCCCAGGCCGCGCAGCAGGCCGGCGTCTCGCCCCAGGCCGTGGCCAACTGGCGCCGCCAGTTCGTCACCGCCGGACAGGACAGCCTGCAGCCACAGGCCCGCCAGACCAAAGAAGCCGACCGCGAACGCCAGCTCCGCAACGAGATCGTGCTCCTCAAAGCCGCACTCGGCGACGCCCACCTCGCCCTGCGGCAACAACGCAGCGAATTCACCCGCAGACCCGGCCTGCCCGGCAGCTTCCGCCCAGGCCCTGCACGCGGCTCCCTGCTCTAACCCCCCACCCCCTCCAGTGCGACACCCCGCACCCGCCCCCTACCACCACCACCGGCCCTGCCACCACCACCCTCACCGACACCACCACCGTCGGCACTGACACCACCGCCGGCCCAGCCACCACCACCCTCACTGCCGCCACCGCCGGCCCTGACACCACCGCCGGCACCGACCCGAAAGGCACCCGCCATGAACCCACCCCCCACCACCCCACCGGACCGCCCGCCCCTGCCCACCGGCCGGCCCATCCGGCTCCTGCGGGAACTGGCCACCACACCCTGGCCGCTGATCACCGCCGTCGCACTCGCCCTCGCCGCCACCGCAGCCTCACTGTCCCTGCCCCTGCTGGCCAAAGAAGTCATCACCAGCTTCGCCCAGGACCGGCCCGTACTCACCCCCCTCGCCTGGATGTGCCTGGCCGCCGTAGCCGGAACGGCCGCCATGGCAGGAGCAGGCTTCCTCATCGCCCAGGCCGGCGAAGAAATGGTCTACACAATCCGCACCCGGGTCATGGCCCACACCCTGCGCCTGCCCCTGGCCACCGTACGCTCCCACGGCACGGGAGACCTCACCGCCCGCATCACCTCCGACGCACTGCAACTACGCCAAGTCGTCGACGTCGGCGCCCAGTTCCCCCTCGCCGCACTCACCGTACTCACCACCCTCATCGTCATGACATGGCTCGACTGGGTCCTCACCCTCGTCACCGTCACCGCACTGCTCCTCGTCATCGCCGTCCTCACCACCACCCTGCGCCACCTCAAAACCAGCATCATCAACCAGCAGAAATCCAACGGAGCAATCGCCCAGCGCTTCACCGCACACCTCGAAGCACTCACCGCCATCAAAGCCAACCGCGCCGAACCCCTCGTCACCACAGCCCTCGCCCAGGACGCCGACACCCTGCGCCGGGAATCACTCACCAGCGCCCGCCTGCAGTCCGTCGTCCCCGCCGTCACCCAACTCGGCAACCAGTTCGCCATGATCGCCGTCGTCCTCACCGGCGGAACCCGCATCGCCGCCGGCCAACTCGGCACCGCCGACTTCGCCGCCTTCCTCCTCTACCTCCTGCAGACCATCCCCTCCGCCACCACCCTCACCAGCGCCCTGGGCCGCCTGCAAGCAGGCACAGCAGCACGCGACCGCTGCAACGAACTCCTCGCCCTGCCCGACGAATCCGCCCACTCCCCCCACACCCCCGCCCCCACCCCCGACCCCGACGCCCCCGCCATCACCTTCCACAACGTCTCCTACACCCACACCGGCAGCCACACCCCCGCACTCACCAACATCACCTTCCAGACACCCCCCACCGGCCTCACCGCACTCATCGGCCCCTCCGGCACCGGCAAAACCACCACCCTCACCCTCATCGACCGCTTCATCCGCCCCACCCACGGCCACATCACCATCCTGGGACACCACCAGAACACCTGGCCCCTGGACGACCTCCGCCGCCACATCACCTACGTCGACCAGAAATTCACCCTCATCGAAGCCAGCGCCCGCGACAACCTCCAACTAGGCAAACAAACCCCCGCCACCCCCGCCGAACTCACCCACGCCCTCGACCTGCTCGACCTCACCGACGTCATCAACACACTCCCCCAAGGCCTCGACACCATCCTCGGCCGCGACAACGACCTCTCCGGAGGCCAACGCCAACGCATGGCCCTGGCACGAGCCCTCCTGTCCGACGCCCCCGTCATCCTCCTCGACGAACCCACCAGCCAACTCGACGGCATCAACGAACAACGCCTACGCACCGTCCTCGACGAACTCGCCCAACACCGAACCGTCATCGTCGTCGCACACCGCCTGTCCACCATCCACCACGCCCACCACGTCATCCTCATGGACCACGGCACCGTCATCGACGCCGCAGACCACCACACCCTCCTCCAACGCTGCACCCCATACCGCCAACTCATAGCCACCCAAACCCCCAACCCCAACCCCACACCCACACCCACACCCGCCTGAACCCCCACCACCAAACGGGCAGCACTATTGCCCCGCCACACAACCCAAAACACCCCCCACGACAAGTGGTGGGCTACCTGCGGAGACGCGGGCTTTGTCGTCGTGGATCGTCCGACGGGAGCCCGCGCGCACTCCACTAACGAGGTGGGCGGGCCAGGTACGCGCGGCCGCCAGGGCGCCGGCACCGCTGCGGCGGGCCAGGCTCTGCTGTAGCCTCTCGAACGCCATGCGGTCGGCCTCCCACACCACCAGCTCCCCGTTTAGGTGTGCCACCACGTGTGTCTCACCGACGGCTTTCCTCCAAGAGGCGGTGAGCGAGGTGAAACAGGTCTGCCAGCTCCAGAAACCCGTCCGTCGAAGCCCGGTAGGGGGACATGGAGTGGTTGAGACCAGCGGGTGGGGATTGCGTCCAGCCCGTAGTACGCCCCCGCGAGGCCTCCGGTCACCGCGGCGACAGTGTCCGTGTCGCCGCCGAGGTCGATCGCCGCGCGTATCGCGTCCTCGAAGCTGGTGGTGGTGCGCAGGGCCCAAACGGCGGAGCCCAGGCAGGGCCACACGGCACCGGCGAACCCGGTCGCCTGATCGGGATGCCCAGTCGGGCGAGAGGACGGTGGCGTAGCGGCCGCGGTGGTCGTGGGGGACGAGAGCCAGGATGTCCGGGAGTACGGTGAGGGGGTCAGTGCCCTCGAACGTGACGCGGATGAGTGTCCGGCAGATCCAACCCACCCGCTCCAGCAGCGACTCCGCGACCAGAACGGCCATCTGCGTGTCGTCGGTCGCCTCGCCGGGGTCCCAGCCACCGCCTCCACCTATCTCGTCACCGGCACCAGGCGCGGGAAACCGCGCGGAAAATGCTCCCTGGGGACCAAACTCGAATGAGCCGCCCAGAGGTCACCCACCGCTGAGCTGACGACCGCGCCAACGGCCCGGCTGCATCCGCTTCATACGCGCAGGTTATCTGCGTCGCGTCGACTGACGTGCACGTCTATTCCTTCTCCAGCACCCGTGCGGGTCACATAACTCCCTCGAGGGCGACATCGCCGGGCATCTGCGCGAGTGCGGCGGCCCGGAACTCCGGGAACGCCGCTGTCATGTCGATGCCCTGTCGTGAGCGCAGCAGCACCAAGCCGTCCGCGTAGCGGACGAGCTGGGCACAGTAGCCGTCCCACTTCGGTTATGCGCTGTTGAGCTGTCCACGAGCTATCGTCCACCGTCATGTCGATCACAGGTTGGCGAGTGCACTTCGCTCGCCGAGACCTGGCGTGGCCGCGCCGAGTGACCCCGTTCATACGGGAGTTCAGCGCCCTGTTCGCCGGTCTCAATGAGGGGTTGGACGATCTGGGCGTACCCGAGGGACAGCCGTTCCTGATCAGTCCGGCGGGCGGTTACGACGTGGCGCTGAACCGGTACTTCTCGGTGTGGCTGGCGTCTTCGCCGTGGAACACCCAGGCCGCCCATGCCCGAGACTTGCGCACGTACTTCGACTTCCTGTGGTTCGCGCGAGGCCGGCATGACTGGCGTGACGCGTCCATGGATGACCGGGCGGTGTACGAGTGGTGGCGTCGTCGCGACGAGCGTGGACCTCGCCTGGAAGACACCAGCTGGGACCGGGAGGTGTCCACGGTCAACCAGTTCTACCTGTGGGCGATCGAGCAGGACCTCGTCCGGGCCAACCCCATCCGTCAGCGGGCGGCCGCGGTGTGGTCGCCCTGGCGGGGCGGGACCGGCGACGGCATGGTGCGGCAGGTGCCGGCGGAGACGTCGCACACGGGGCCTCGGCGGGAGGTGAAGTGGCTGCCACCGAGGTCGTATCGGCTGTGGCGCAATGTCGGCCTGTGCGGTTACGACGCGCAGGAGATGCCCCGGCGCGGGTTCCGTGGAAGGTGGGCGGCCCGAAACGCGGCGTACGCGGACTCGATGGTCCGTACCGGGCTGCGGTTGTGCGAGCACTCGGCGCTGACGGTGTTCGACCTGCCGGAGCTGCCGCCTGCGGTGTCCGGGGTTGTCAATGCGCGGGCGGTGCTGCCGCACGCGATCTCCAAGGGGAGGTCGGGGCGGGCGGTGTACTGGCCGGTGTCGGTGCTGCGGGATGTGCGCGACTACATGGAGTGGGACCGGGCCGAGATGCTCGACTACGGCCGCTCGCGCGGCTTCTACGTTCCGACGCGCCGGTCGCTGCTGGTGGAGGACCCGGCCGTGCCGCGGGTGCGGATGGGGGGTCGATGGGTGCCGGTGGCCCGCCTGGATGACGGCGAGCGGCGCCGGCTGCTGATGGCAACGGCTGATGGCAAGTGGGAACCGGCGATGGTGTGGCTGAACCAGTGGGGGCTGCCGATGACGATGTCCGGATGGAAGCAGGTCTTCGCCGACGCCGACGCGCGGTGTCGTGCCCAGGGTGTAGACGTGGGAGCGACGCCGCACATGCTGCGGCATTCGTACGCGGTGATCACGCTGGAGTTGCTGTGGCGGGGCCATCTGCAGGCCCTGGGCGAGATGAACGAGCAGCAGCGGCTGACGTGTCAGCGGGTGTTCGGTGATCCGCTGAACTGGGTGCGGATCAGGCTCGGTCACCGCTCGGCGACGACCACGGCGCTGTACCTGCACACCTTGCAGGAATTGGAGATGCGCACCCGGTTGGAGCTGGTACCGGAGGGCGCGTGGGAGCCGGTGGGCTTCAGCGAGGAGGGCTGGCTGGAGCGGTCGGCCGTGGTCGCGTGAGCACGGAGGTGCCCCGCGCGGGCCGCGGCCGTGCGGCGGCCGTGCCCGACGGCTTCTACGAGCCGCCCCGGGTGGTGGAGGTCCCCGAGGACGGCGGTGCGCCGGTGGTGCGGTTCACCGGTGAGGACGGTCGCGAGCGCGTGTTCCGGTTCGAGGAGTTGCCGCTGCCGGGGCTGCACCGGGACTTCGCGCACGCGCTCGGTGTGCGAATCGGGCCCGGCGGCGGACGCCGCACGCAGCGGGCGGCGAGCAGCCAATGGCAGACGGTCAAGCGGTTCCTGCTGCTCTTGGACGAGCTTGCGGTACCACCGCGCCGTGTTCAGGAGCTGCGGGTGCGTCACCTGGAGCGATACCTGATGTCGAGGCGGCAGACGTGTGGGGAGAAGTCCGCCCGCCGGAACCTGCAGGACCTGCTGCGGATCGTGCGTGTCCTGCCCGGTCAGGACCGGCTGGACGGGGCGGTGGCGGACTATGCCGGGCAGCCCGGGCACGGCATGGATGCCCAGCAGGCTGCGCGTCCGGGGTACTCCGATCGCGAGTTCCAGGCTATCATGGCCGCCGCCCGCTCCGACGTGGCAGCCATCCGCGACCGGATCATGGCAGGCGAGAGGCTGCTGCGACGCTTCCTCGCAGGCGACGAAAGCCTGTCGGTGACCGAGCGGGAGCAGGGGGCGCGGCTGGAGGCGATGGCGGCCACGGGCCGGGTCCAGGTCGACTACCGCGGGCTGACGGTGGGCGAGTATCCGGCCGCCTGCTACGCGCAGGCGAAGCAGCTGTTCGTGGTCGACCCGGACCTTGCCCCGCTGCTCATCTACGCGGCCGGACTGAGCGGCCGCAACCCGGAGACGCTCAAGGAACTGCCCGCCGAGCACCGGCTGCTGGAGGAGCGCGCGGTAGCGGTCACGCTGACCAAACGCCGCCGGGGCAAGGCCAACTCCCGAACGACGGTGCACTGGAGCGTGGATGAGGAGCGTCAGCTGCGGACGATGGGCGGCTTCTACCTGCTGCTGCACCGGATGATGGGCCGCAGCCGGGCGTTTTCCGGGACCGGATCGGTGTGGTCGATCTGGGCGGGCAACGGCCGCGGCGGCGTCCTCAATGCCGCCACCGGCGGGCACATCGGTCCCTTCGATGCGGAGCTGGCACGCAAGCTGAAGCTAGGGGCGTGGGCCGGGTGTCACGGCCTGGTCGGCGATGACGGAAAGCCCCTGCAGATGATGGTGACGCGCATCAAGAAAACCGTCGAGGTTCGCACAGCGAAGCAGGTCGGAGGGCATCTGCCGTCCGCGCGGGTGACCAACACAGCCGACACTTCCTTCACCCACTACCTGCGCACGGACCCGTTTGTCGCCGAGTGGGCGGCCGACGTACTCACTGAGGCGATCACCGACGCGGAGGAGAGCGCCCGCGCGGTCGTCCTTCGCCTCGGTGGCGGTTCGGTCGCCGCTGTGCCGGAGCAGGTGCGCGAGCAGGCGGCCGCGGGCGAACTCGACACGTTGGCCAGTGCGTGCACGGACATCGAGCACGGACCCAGCGGAGGACGATGCCGGCAGTCGTTCCTAACCTGCTTCGGTTGCCCCAACGCTCTGGTGATGGAGCGCCATCTCCCGGCTCTGCTCTCCCTGGCCGAGGCCCTGCGCGAGGACCTTCAGCGCCGTGACGTCGAGCAGTGGACGGCCCGGTACGGGGCGACCTGGCAGATCCTCACCCGCGACATCCTGCCCCGCTTCAGCCCGACCCAGCGCGCCGCCGCCCAGGAGACACAACACCATCTGATGCTCGACCTTCTGCACGGGCCGAAGGAGTGGTCATGACACACGCTGCCGAAGCGCCCGGACATCGCGCCGCCGTGCCCGAGAACGCTCTGGTCCTGGCCAGGCGTCCGCTGCGGGCCGAGGCCCAGCTGGAAGAGACCTCCCGGTACGGCGATGACGTGTGGACGCTGACGCCGGCATGGCTGCGCGCAGACCGCAAGCCCCACCGGCTCGACTTCACGCAGGTCCCGCACGCTCACCGGGACACCGCCAAGCTTCTGTTCTACGCTCTGCTGATCGAGGACACCCCGCCCGGCGAAGAGCCGATCACGATCTCCAGCATCCGCGCCTATTTCACCTGCGTACGCCACTTCCTGGGGTGGGCACAGAGCCGTCAGCTCCCACTGGCGCACCTGACGGGCGAGGACCTGGATGCCTACCACGCCGAGCTGACGTCGCTGCGACTGTCGGTCAGCGCGGTCTATCGCCAACGCCGTGCCGTGCGCATGCTGTGGGCCTACCGTTCCCGCTTGGCCGACCACCTTGGGCAGGACCCGCTGCGGCGTGCGCGGTGGCAGGCATGGGCGCGCGCCAACCCCCGGCGGTACGACGAGAACCTCACCGAGCGCATCCCCGAGCACATCATGGGCCCCTTGCTTAGCTGGGCGCTGCGCTGGGCGGACGACCTCGCCGACGACGTGCTCGCAGCTCGCGCCGAGCGCGACAGCATCGACGCACGCCCGCCTGCCCACCCCGATCTGCTCGTGGCCCTGCAAGCTGTACTGGACGACTTCCGTCGGCGCAGACAACCCCTGCCAGCTGCGCCCGCGATGGCCACCGGATGGCGCGGCAGAGGGGGGTTCCCGAACTTCGCTTACCTGGCCCGGCTCGCGGGCCATCCGTCCTACCCGTTCCGTAAGGCGCGACCCCGGCGGCTGATCGAGGAGGCGGTCCGCGACCTCGGTGTGGGCACCGACTCCCCCCCTACGACACGTCCCGCAGGCGCAGGTGGACGGCCGGCGGTGGTTGGAGCAGATCTCCTATTACGACGTGGGCCAGTTCGAACGGCTGCTGCAGGTGTCCTGCTGGATCGTCATTGCCTACCTCTCCGGCCTTCGCGACTCCGAGATCAAACACCTGCGGCGCGGTTGCGTCAGCGCCCAGCGCGACGCCGACGGCCGTATCTACCGCTACCGGCTTCACGGACTGGCCTTCAAGGGGGAAGGCGTCCATGGCGCGGCCGCCACCTGGATCGTCACCGCTCCCGTCGCGCGGGCCGTCGCTGTTTTGGAACGCTGCCAGCCGGCCGACGAGCCCTACCTGTTCGCGCACCCGCTCAAGTCGGCCAACCATCAACGCCACCACGTGGCTGGGCGTGTGCGCACCAGCGCCACCACCATCAGGGACATCACCGCGCTGGCCGGATGGATCAACGCCTACTGTGCGGCTCACTCACGCGTGGATGCGATCCCCGAGGACAAGGGGCGGCTGCCGCACCTGACTCCCCGGCAGTTCCGTCGGACCCTGGCCTGGTTCATCGCCCGCCGGCCCGGCGGCACCATCGCAGGCGCCCTGCAATACCGCCACCAGCGTATTCAGATGTTCGAGGGCTACGCCGGCACCAGCGACTCAGGCTTCCGCGACGAGGTCGAGGCCGAAGAAGCTTTTACCCGCGGCCAGTTCCTCGCCGAGCTGGGCGCGGACGACGACCGGCTGACTCTCACCGGTCCCGCAGGCCCGGAAGCCGAAGCCCGACTCGCCGAGCTCGCCCGCCACACGGTCTTCGACGGCCAGGTCGTCACCGACGAAGCCCGCCTGCGCCGCATCCTGGCCCGCCACGACCCGCACGTGTACCCGGGCACCTTCGTCACCTGCGTTTATAACCCCGACCGCGCCTTGTGCCGTGCACCTGCCGACCCCGGCCACCAGCCGGTCCTGGCCGACTGCCAGCCCCTGGTCTGCCGCAACACCGCCCTCAGCCCGGCCAACCACCACGCGCTGGCCGGCCACCTCACTCAGATAGAGGACGCCCTGGACGACGGGGACCGTCTCGCCCCCTACGTCCGACACCGTCTACAGGAACAGCACCGTGCCATGGCCGCGTTCCTTGCCCGACACGATCCGGAGCCCGCCGAGTGAAACGAGCCCTGCCCGACGCCGACACCGTCAAGGCCGCCATCGACACCGTCCTGGACGAGGCGTCCGCCAGCGGACGCAGGCCATCCGTCACCGCCATCGAGCGCCGCCTCGGCATCCCCCACGCCACCTTCCACCGCCACTACGCCGACCTGATCGACACCCACTTCCGGCCCCGGATCCCCACAGCCGGCAGCCAGACAGGCACGGACCGGCTGAAGACCGACGAGCCCAAGGAGGAGAATCTCCGCCGGCTACGCCAGGAGAACACCGACCTGCGCCGCACCCTCGCCCTGTACGAGGAGGCCATCCGGCAACTCACCCTCGAAAACCACGCCCTGCGCGGCGCCAGCACCGTCATCCCCCTGCCCACCCGCAGCCGAACATCCGCACCATCACAGCCCTGACCTGGGGCCCCGTCCGGGTCACCTGGAGATGCCCTGCTTTCCTGCGCTGATGCGTGTCCTGAGAACAACAGTCATCGCAGGTAGCAGTGCATCACGACGGTCGCATCGAGCATGACCGTCGTCGCAGGGCGGCGTCTGCGGCGACCGCCGCTGTCACCTCACAGCCCTTGGCCTCCGGGCCGTCCCGGAGGCCAAGGGCCGTGAGGTGTTCCGGCAGAGGATCCGCGTGGCCGTAGACCACGCTCGCGCCCTGCGCGTCTCGCGCCGCCGGGCTCCTGCCCGACGCGCTTCGCGGGCGATCCGGCGGAGGCGGTGCCCGGCGATCCAGTGGACGCCTCGCCGGAGATCTAGCGGGTGGACCCGGTGTGCTCCCGCACGGTCGCCGCCTCGCTCGCCGTCGTCCCGGCCCCCGGCTCGGCGCTCTTCCTCATGAACCCGCGCCGACCCGGCAGGACCGCGAGGACGATCAGGGTTCCGGCAGCCATGATGATCCCGCCTATGAGGCTGGTCTGGGCGACTCCGTGGGCGAATGCCTGGTGGACGGCGTCCACGGCGGCCTGGGCCTGTTGGGGCCCGACGGAGGGATCCTGCGCGACCCGCTCTGCGACGGCCAGGCCGGCGCCGACCGAGTCCTTGGCGGTCTCCATCGCCTCCGCCGGGAGCCGGTTGCCCACCAGGTCGGTCAGTTCGTCCCGGTAGGCCGTGCCCAGCAGCGAGCCCAGCACCGCGATGCCCAGCGCCCCGCCCAGCTCCAGCGCGGTGTCGTTGACACCGCCGCCGACGCCCAGCTCGGACTCGGGGAAGGAGCCCATGATCGTGTCGGTCGCCGGGGAGATGGCCAGTCCGAGCGCGAGGCCCAGCATCATCAGCGGCACCAGGAAGTCCCCGTACGTCGACCCCTTGTCGATCTGGGTGAGCAGGAACATGCCCGCCGTGCCGATGGCCAGGCCGGTCACGGCCATCACCCTCACGCCCAGCTTCGGGGCGAGCACCCCGGTCACCGCGGACCCGAGGAACACCGCACCGCCCAGCGACAGCAGCCGTACACCCGTGTCCAGGGCGCCGTAGCCGAGGACGAACTGCAGGAACTGCGTCGAGTAGTAGATCACGGCGAACATACCGAAGAAGAAGAACATCACCGCGAGCATCGAGCCGGTGAAAGGCCGCAGCGCGAACCTTCGGACGTCCAGCATCGGGTGCGGGTGCCGCAGCTCCCAGGCGACGAAGGCGACCAGACCGGCACCGGCGACCACGGCGGCGGTGACGGGGCCGACGCCCCAGCCGGCGTGCGGGCCCTCGATGGCGGCGTAGATCAGGGAGCCGACGGAGACGATCGACAGCAGACCACCGACGTAGTCGATCCGGCCCATGCCCTCCGCCTTGGACGGCGGTACCAGGGCGAGCGCGCCGAACACGGCGAGGACGGCGATCGGCACGTTGATCAGGAAGGTCGAGCCCCAGGCGTGGTCTTCGAGCAGCCAGCCGGAGACCAGCGGGCCGACGGCTACCGCCACCCCGGAGGTCGCGGCCCAGGCGGTGATGGCCTTGGCCCGCTCGCTCCGGGGGAAGGTCGCGACCACCAGGGACAGCGTGGCCGGCATCACGACCGCGGCACCCACACCCATGATCGCGCGGGCCACGATGACCAGCGAGGTCTCGTCGACCATGCTCCCCATCACCGAACCGGCGGCGAAGACCAGCAGACCCAGCACCAGTGCGCCGCGCCGGCTGTACTTGTCGCCGATCGCGCCAAGCACCAGCATCAGCGCCGCGTACGGAACGGTGTAGCTGTCGACGACCCACTGCAGATCACTGCTGCTCAGGCCCAGGTCGGTGGTCATGTCGGGGGCGGCGACGATCAGCGACGTGTTCGCCATCACCGTGATCAGCAGGCTCAGGCACAGCACGAGCAGCGCCCACCAGCGCCGCGCGTACGGCCCGGTCATTTTCTCCACGGGGGTATTCACAAGGAAGGACATCAGTAGCTCCTGAGGGGGACGGGGCGGACGAGCGGAATCACTTGACTCCCCGTGCGACGAGCGGGTGACGGGCTGAGATCTCCGGGCTTCAAGATCGCCTTGTGACCCCTTGTGGGCTTCCCTCGGCGATCCCCTGGAGGGCCGCGTCGGTGTCCGCGACGGCCAGCACCTTGTTGATGTCGATGCCGGCCAGCGCGCCGGCCGCTGCGGAGGCCCCGACCTGGGCAACCGGATCGGCGACGTTGCCGGCCACCCACACACCCGGCACCTCGGTGGTGCCGTCGATACCGGAGGCGAAAGTGCGGCCCGTCGGCAGGTCCTGCACCGGCAGGCCCAGACCTGCCAGGCCATGGGTGCGGGCCTGCATCTGCGGGGCGACCGCGAGGATGCGGCGGGCCACGACCTGCCCGTCGGCCAGGCGAACCCCGGCGAGGGCACCGTCCTCGTCGCTGACGACCTCGGTGACCGGGGTGTCGATGACGCGGATGCCGCGGGCGGCGAAGCGGGCGCGGCTGTCCTCGTCCAGGTCGGTGGTGTGGGTGAAGTAGGTCAGGTCCTCGGTCAGCTGACGGAACAAGAGCGCGTGGCCGATGGAGGCCGCGCTGGTGGCGAGGATGCCGATGGGCTCGTTGCGCACCTCCCAGCCGTGGCAGTACGGGCAGTGCACCACACCGTGCCCCCAGTGCTCGGCGAGGCCGGGCACCTCCGGCAGCACATCCGTGAGGCCGGTGGCTACCAGGATGCGGCGGGCGGTGACGCTGCGGCCGTCGGCCAGGGTGACGATGAACCGCAGGTCCCCGTCCGCCGACGGGGCGGCGGACTCGGCCGAGACCGCCTCGCCGAACACGACGCGTCCACCGTACTGGCGCACCTGCTCCCGGCCCCGCCGAAGGATCTCGAACGGCGGGGTGCCGTCCAGGACGATGAAGCCGTGCATGGCCTCCGCGGGCGCGTTGCGCGGTGAGCCGCTGTCGATCACGACGACCGAGCGGCGGGAGCGGGCGAGGATGAGTGCACCGTTCAGTCCTGCGGCGCCCCCGCCGATCACCACCGTGTCGACGGTCCCCTCGGCCAGTGCGTCGCTCGCGAACGCAGGAGCCGTCACAACCGCGACCTCCTGCTTTTCCGTGTCGTTCATGGTTCGGTCAGTCCTTCGAGTTCTGGGGAGGGGGCAGCCGTTCAGGAAGCGCAGGATGCGGGCGGCGACCGTCTTGGGGCTGTTGTGAAGAGTCCGGCCCCTTGCTGGGGTCGTTCGTGATGTACAGATCCAGTACGCCGATGAACGCCGTCGCGAGGATCGCGAGGGTGCGACCGTGCCTTGTCGGCCTGGAAGGCATCGCAACGCTGGGCGTGCACGCAGCCTGTCCGGTGAGCTCAGCACCGTTGTGTACTGAACAGTCAGAAATCTAGACGGTTCTGTACCGAGTTGTCAAGTACGGCAGGTCGGCCCTCGCTCGCCGCAACGATGCCCGGAATGTCGAGTATGAGCTTCTTGGGGATCATCGGCGCCACGAGGTCGCCGCGCAGCTTCAGCTCCCGCAGCGTCTCCAGAGCGGACTCGCCGGACTCCGCGCGCACGATCCGGTACGAAGCGCCGTAGCGCCGCCGCAGGTCACGGGCGACGGCCCGGGACACCCCGGGATCGTCGTCCACGGTCATGATGACGGTCCGCGCAGCGCCCAAGAGCGGTCGGACGAGAGATGCTGATGCCGGCTTCGGTGTCTCTGGTTTGGACATGTGCGCCTCCTCGGGCGCCGTCCCGTACTGCGGCGTCAGCCGGCCAGTCGGTTGAGCTTGCGGATCTGTCCGTCAAAGGCGCGCGAGGGCACGATCCGGCGCAGAACGCTGACGCGTTTGGCCATCGAGCCGGCGGTGTACCGGAGCTTGGGCTTGGAATCGGTGGCGGCCGCGACGATCACCTTCGCGACGACGTCCGGGCCGTCGGCGTTGCGCACGGCCGTGGCCAGCACGTCTCGGGAGACCTCCCGCTGTGCGGCGTAGACCGGCAGGGGCGAGTCGGGTGCCATGCTGCTCGCCTCGAAACTCGTGCTTGTGTAGGCCGGTTCGACCAGCAGCATCCGGACGCCGTACTCGCGAAGCTCGTGGTCGACGGACTCGGCGTAGCCCTCGACCGCATGCTTGGTGGCGGCGTAGACGGCCATGAAGGGGGCTGGGATCAGACCGAGTACCGAGGAGACGTTGACCACGCGGCCACTGCCCTGGGCGCGCATGTGGGGCAGTATTGCGTTGGCCATCCGCATCACGCCGAAGACGTTGATGTCGAAGACCTCCTTGGCCTGGCTGATCGAGCTCTCCTCGCCGGCGCCGACCGCGCCCACGCCTGCGTTGTTGACCAGGACGTCGATCCGGCCGAACCGATCGATCACCTCCCCGACCAGCGAGCGGACCGACTTGTCGTCGGCCACGTCGAGATCGAGGAACGTCACCCCGGCGAGCGGCTCGGCCTTCGCCGCGATGCGGCTCGTGCCGACCACCGTGAAGCCGGCACCCACCAGGGCAAGCGCCGCCGCCCGCCCGATCCCGGAGGAGGCGCCCGTCACGAGGGCCACTCGCGGAGCTGTCTGCATAGTGGTTCCTTGGGTTGTGGGCATGGCCTCGTCGGGCGCTGTCCGGTGAGTTCAGGACGGTTGTTTACTGAACAGTCCGGAACCTATGTAGTTCTGTACTGACTTGTCAAGAAGAGTGGGTCGGCTCTACCGTCTTTGTATGGCCAGACCACGAAGCTTCGACCGCGACCACGTCCTGCATGCCGCCGAGCGGCAGTTCCGCGCCTCGGGCTACAACGGCACGAGCGTCGACGACATCAGCGCCGCCACCGGCCTGGGCCGCGGCAGCCTCTACGGAGCGTTTGACGGCAAGCACGGCGTACTGCTGGAGGCGATGGCCGGGTACTTCGGCCGGCTGGCGCAGGGCCCGCGGAAGATGCTCGACGGACCGGACGAGGGCGCCCTGGAACGACTGCACGCGTACTTGCTCCGCGCCGTCCACGGGGTGCCACTCGCCCCCGACGTAGCGCCCGCCTCCGACCGGGCGGGGGCGGCCTGCTTCGCCGCCAAGATGGCCCTGGAGGTCGGCGCCTCCGACCTTGAGGTGAAACGCCTGGCCAACGACTGCTTCTCCGTCGTCCGGGCGGCGGTGGCCGATTGTGTGCGAGCGGCGCAGCGCAACGGCGACCTCGACCCCGACGCGGATCCCGACGACCTCGCGTACCTTCTGCTGACCGTCATCCGCGGCAGCGATGTCGTGGGCGCGTATGGCCACAGCCCCGAGCGCCTGACCTCGATAGCGGAGAGCGCGTTCGCCCTGCTGCCTCGCCCGCACCACCACTGACATGGGCACGGCGCCGTCCGCGCCGTGGCGACGGCGTCAGCCTGCGTCCTGTACGGGGTGCAGCAGGCCCATCGACTCCCAAATGCCGCAGGACGTGCGTGGCGAGACCGAACCGTGCCGCAAGAGCGCCGATGCTCATCGCGCTCGCGCCGTTGTCTCCGCTCGACTTCATGTTGACATCAAGTCGGAGCCTGGCGTCCATGTCCAAGAACCAGGAAGCTGTGGAAAAGCACCGAGACACCGAGGCCATGCTGGCCCTGCTCGACGCGATGGACCAGATGCCGAGCGCAAGCCTGCTGCGGGCCCGCTCCTATGAACTGTTGTCTCTTGTCCCGGGCTCGTCTGTCGTGGACATCGGCTGCGGTGCCGGGCGGGCCGTCGCCGAGCTGGCCGAGCGTGGCGTCCACGCGGTGGGCGTGGATCCCGATCCGTGGATTCTGGCCGCGGCCCGGGAGCGGTGGCCGGAGGCCGAGTTCTGGGAGGCGGGGGCGGAGGATCTGCCGTTCGCCGACGGAAGTGTGCGCGGCTACCGTGCCGACAAGGTCTTCCAATTTCTTCAGGAGCCGTGGAGCGCGGTGGCGCAAGCGCGGCGCGTCCTCTGCCCGGGCGGCAGGATCGTCCTGGTCGGGCAGGACTGGGACGCCATCATGGTCGACTCTGATGACGCGGCGCTCACCCGCACGATCGTGCACGCCCGTGCCGACCTCCTGGGCACGCCCCGCGCCGGCCGCCAGTACCGCAACCTGCTCCTGGACGGCGGCTTCAACGACGTCACCGTCGAGGTGCACACGAGCGTGTTCACCGATCCTGCGATGCTGTCGTTGGCCACCATGCTCTCCGAGGGGGCCTGCACGAGCGGTGCGGTCGGCCGTGGCCAGGCCGATGAGTGGGTCGCCGAACAGCGCCGACGCGCCGAGGCCGGCCGCTTCCTCATCGCCATTCCGTTCTTCGTGGCTGCCGCCTCCGCCTAGAGAGCAGATGGAGCACGGGCTGCGGGAATCCGCTTGACCGAGGAACGGTGACCACGTCTGTCAGGCACTCGTGGCCGATACGGGTTTCCTTGGCCAGCTGAGGGTGGGCCCCTTCCGTGCGAGACGCCTGGTCATGAGGGTGATGACGGCCCAGGTGTTCAGGGTCTCAGTACTGGATGAGCCGTTCTTGGTCCCGGGCATGACGGCGTGCGTGCATCATCCACGCGACGACCTGTCGACGCCCCGGCGGCGGGGCAGCATGACGAAGCCAGAGGCGTCCTTGGGCCGGCTGACCGGCTTGACGGTCAGGTTGAAGTGCTGTTTCGCCCAGTCGACGAGCTTTCCGGTGTAAGCGGGCGAGGGCGGCGAGGGCCGGGACGAGCAGATGCCCGAGGAGAACGCGGCGATCGTCTCCGGCCCCCGTCGAACAGCCGGTCAGCTCGACGAGTTCACGGCGGGCCTCCGCCTGGTCGTCGAGTACGACGGCGACGATCCCGATCCGCACGAGCAGTGGCGCGACCTGGCGTCCACGCCGGTCCCCGACGACGAGTACCGCGTGGCCACCCCGGCCGACTGGTCACCGTCGCCCCGCGCCGGCCGACCCGCGTGGAGCTCACCGGGCCCGGAAGCGTCACCACCGACGCGGTGGGCACCGTCGTTGAACAGACCGAGGACCAAGCGAACGACGTCGTGGCCGCCCTGCTCGCGCACACCCGACACCAAGGGGAGCACGCGTGATCCCCTTGGTGTCGCACCGTGCGAAGGGCCCCGGGGCTCTCGGAGCCGAACGCCCTAGCCAGATCGGCCCGTTCGGCCGCTGGCCCGATCCCCGCGAGGGTCGGGAAGGGGCTGGAGTAGGCGCGGATCCAGGTCGGCGTGGCGATCTCGGGCCGGGCGACATGGACACGGCTCCGCTGCTGGCGACCGTTAAACGCACGGGCCTGATCCGACACTGACGAAGGCGGCGACGGCCCCGCATACGGCGTAGGTACGAACTCACCGTCCCGTCGGCCACGTCCGGTTACGGATCCACGACAGAGACCTCGCCCGGGCCGTTGGCACTGGACAACGGACAACAACAAACCCTGTCCATAACTTCGGCTCAGCGGCGGATCCGCGGGGTAGGTCGGGGCTGGCCGCCGACGTGGTGAGCATCGGCTCCGGCAGCATCCACGCCATAATCGAAAGTCTTCCGCCCTGGGCGCGCCTGAGCAGTGCTGTCGCCCGGACGGGGGGCGTCACGGCCGGCAGGAAGTGGCTGCGGGCTGCGCGCCTCAGCACCGGGCCGGACGCTGTCGCGAAGGACGCGCCTGACCATTGGCCAGAGGCTCGCCACCATACGCCGGAAGCGCGTCGCCCGAGTGAGGGCGGCGCGCTTTCGTCGTCAACCTTGGCTGGATCGGGCTTCGCAGGGCGTTGGGGCCCTTACCGCCATCCGTCCGTGATCGGCCTTCTCGGACCGCCGGGCGCCTTTGGGAGGCGCGTCGTTCCGCTCGTGCGAGTAGGACTCGGCATATCAAAGGCTGGTCCCGCTGGCGGCAGTCACTCAGCCGGGTCCTGGTCGGACTTCAACCGGTACCAGCAGGCCGCCATGCGGCCGATCTGGTAACCGGGCTCGAACCGCTGGCGTATTCCTTGAGTCGCTTGGGGCCCTCTTAGGGCAGGAGCGTCATCGAGAGCGCCGCGACCTGCGTACCAGCAGGACTGTCACGGGCCCCACGACAGCTCCGATGATCAGACCTACCAGAAGCACATTGAGTCCACTCATCTCTGTACCTTCACATTCTCGTCCAGCTACTTAAGCGTCTGGTTCAGGGTGGAAGTGACGATGCCACCAGCTATACCGCTGTAGCCGCCAGCAACGGCTCCCATGGCACACCCGCCCAGCGCTCCCACCGTGGTTCCCGCCGGACCAGCTGCGGAACCGACGAGGCCGGCCGTGATCGCTCCACCAACGCAGCCCGTCACAGCGCCGCCGATAGCCCCTATTGCCGCGTCGATACCGAGGTCAGAGAAACTGAACAGCCCCTGGACGTCACTCTGGTTGACGGGGTCGCCCTTGGCGTAGAGGTAGGAGTTGCTTTCCTGGCCGGAGGGATCAGGCTGGGTAAAGCGACCAAGGGCAGGGTCGTAGTACCGGTGGCCCATCTTGTACAGGCCCGTCGAGTCAGCGTATGCACCCGCATAGCGGTACGGCTGAGCCACCGTCTCAGTCGGCGTGGTTCGCGGGAGGCCGGTGGGGCCGTAGGCGTAAGTGTGGGTGCGCTTGCCGGTGTTGTCGGCGAGGCCGAGGACGTTGCCGGTGGCGTCGGTGAGGTAGTAGTAGGACTTCCCCCCAGTCGTCATGGAGTTGAGCGTGCCCACCGGTTCGCGGATGAATCCGATGTCGACGCCGTTCGTGGTCGTGGAGGCCAGGCCTAGGGTCGTGTGGTGGAACCAGGTCGAGCCGAGCTTGGTACGTTCGGCGTTATCCGTGCCCGCATGGACGAGGTCGTAGGTCTTGCCGCCTGCGGTGATACCGGCCAGCTGGCTGTAGTCGGTCCAGGATTCGTTCGTGCGGACGGTGCCACTGGTTGCGCCGGTTTCGTTGCCAAGCTTGTCGTAGGACCAGCCGGCGGTGGAGCCGTTCTTGCCGGTCAGCTCACTGGCATCGTTGTAGGTATAGGTCGTGCCGCCCGGGCAGGCGTTCTTGCTGCCGTCCTGACCGGTGAGGTTGCCCGCCTTGTCGAAGCAGTACAGCCACGACGCCTTCCGCGTGCCCGTCGCATCCGCCTCGAGGGCGTAGGAGAGGCGGTCCTGGGAGTCGTAGGTGTAGCTGGTCGTGTACTTGGTGAGGTTGTCGGTGCGGGTGCGGATCTTGGTGGTGTCCTTGCCCGCCGTGTTCTTGTAGCTGTAGGCCAGGTCGACGAAGGTCTGGGGGCCGGATGTGGTCTTGATCTTCTCCGGGCGGCCGTTCTTGTCGAGGGTGATCGCCTGGGTGGTGCCGCCAGGGTAGACGGTCTCGGTGCGCTTGTCGTTGTTGTCGTAGTCGAAGTCGGTCTTCTTGCCGTCCGGCGCGATCAGGTAGTCGAGGCGGCCGGCCGTGTCCCAGGTGTAGTCCGTTTTCCCGGTCGGGTCGGTGTAGTAGTCGACGTCGCCTGCCGGGGTGTAGGCGAGGGCCGTCTGTGCGCCACTCTGCAGGGTGCGCACGCTCTCGCGGTTGAGTTTGTCGTAGTCCCACTTGGTGGTGCCCGAGGCGTCCGTGCGTGCCTTCAGGTTGCCGTCGCCGTCGTAGAAGTAGGTGACGGTGAAGTTGGTGGAGGAGACCTCGCGGACGCGGTCACGGGTGTCGTAGCTGTAGACGGTGGTGATACCGCGGCCGTCCTTGACCGTCTCCACCCGGCCCAGCGCGTCGTAGGTGTAGGTGGTCTCCCCCAGCGGCGCCGGCGGCTTCACCTTCCACAGGTTGCCCTCGTCGTCGTACTCGAACGACGTGACCTTGCCGTTGCCGTCCTTCGCCGTGCAGCGCTGCCCCTCGAACCCGCCGCACTTCGGGTCAGCCTCGTTGTAGGTGTACTCGCGGGTCGCGCCGGCGGTACCCGTGGTGGTCACCGACATCGTGTTGCCGTTGGTGTCGTACTTGAACGAATCCTTGCGGCCGTCCGCGCTGGTGAAGTCGTTGGGCAGGTCCGTCCCTGCGACCGTCTGGTACGCGGACACGGACGCCGTGGCGCCGAGCGGCAACTTCTGGGAGACAGCGTTGTTGCGGCCGTCCCAGCCGTAGGTCGTCGTGTTGCCGCCGGTACCGTCGGTGCCGGTGCCCATCGCGTCGATCGCGGTCTGGGTGAGGTGGTTCTTGTACGTGGAGTGGCGGGAGTGGCCGAGCGGGTCGGTGACCTTGGTGACCTCGCCGTCCGCGTTGTGGACGTACTGCGTGGCGTCACCGTCCGGGTCGGTGACGGTGGTGGTGCCCGCCTCCGAGGGGGTGGCGGCGCTGTAGTCATAGCGCCAGGTCGGGCCCGTGTGGCCGCTCGACGTCGACTCGGTGGCGCGCTGGAGTGAGGTGACGCGGTTGTGACCGTCGTAGGTGAAGAGGGTGACCGTCCCCTCCGGGGTGGTCACCTTCGTCACGCGGCGGGAGGAGTCGTAGGCGTAGGTGGTGGCCTTGCCGGCGGTGTCGGTGGCCTTGGCGAGGTTGCCGGCCCCGTCGAGGTCGAGGACGGCGGTGCGGCCGGTGTGGTCCTTGGCCTGCCACTGGTTCGGGTAGGTCTTGACCAGATCGATCCAGCGGCCGGAGCGGGTCTCGGTGAGCTTGAAGCCCTTGTGCTCACTGCCCTCGTCGTGCTGGTCGACGGTGATCGTGCCCTTGTTCTTGTCCGTGACCTTGAGCAGGGTGCCGTACTCGTTGTACGTGTCCTTGGTGCCGGACTTGCGGTCGGTGAGGGTGTAGGTGCCGTCCGCGTTCTTCTTCAGGTCCTTGGAGTAGCCAGTCGGCGTGGTGTAGGTGCCGTCGGCCTTGGCCGTGAAGCGCAGCAGGTTGCCGGTGGCGTCGAAGACGTCCACCTCGCCGTCGTTGACCTGCAGGTAGCGCTCGTAAGCCTGCCACCAGCGCTGCGACACCTTCCCCCACGGAGCCTCAAGGGAGTTGTAGGTGCGGGTCAGCTGGAGCTTCTGGCCAGCGCCGGCGATGTCGAAGTCGGTCGCGGCGAGCATCAGGTTGCCGTCGGAGACGTTCACCCGCGCCACCAGCGCGTCGTCCAGCCGGGTGTCGAGAATCTGGTGCCAGGGCACCTCGCCCTGCCCCTCGGGCAGGTAGTCGGTGGTCGCGGTGGCGTCCGCGGCAGCCGACGGGCGGGAGGACGAGCTCTTGGCCGGCTCCTCGCCCGCGGCACGGGCCTTCTGCGCCGCCCGCCAGGCGGCCACCTCAGCGGACGGCTTGGCCTCCGCCTGCGACGCCGGCACCTTCGTCTTGCCGGCGGGCGTCGCGGGAGCCTCCACCTTCGTCGGCTTCGTCCATGGGCTCTCCGGCTCCGGCAGCTCTGGCTTCGGCGTCGCCGCCAGGCCGGGTGCCGCGGCGATCACGACTGCGGCCGTGGTGATCGCCGAGACGAGAGCGGTTCTGTGCGTTCTGCGGGCACGCCGAAACGGCGCGCTCGTGGCACGCGAGTGCATCAACTTCCCCCCACAGGAAGACAGACACGGCAACCCCAACGGTCACCGCGGGCTCACAACCTGTCACAGGAACCACACAAAACAGCCCACCCTCCCCCCGAATCGCATATGCATTCCGGCCGGAATAAGCCCCACCGCTTCTGTGCATCATTCATACATAAAGAGGGGTGAAACCGACGCCAGACGCAGGGAGGAGGCGGTCCTGTTATCGATCTAGCTGTGAAACCTGGCGTGAATCGAGCGAAACCGTCACTTGGTGGAAGCAAGTGGCCGACAGAGATCGCTTTTAGGACAGGTTCAGACCTGACCTGATCTTCCCATCGGGCCTGGCTACCCAGGTTCCGCGTTCGCCACGACTCACCACCGGGGCCGGGAAGTTGTCCCAGAACCATGGTTGAGCGTCTGGCTGTGCTGCAAGGCCGGGATCGCACCGTGCACACTTGCCGCGCCCCGCATGCGTGGTCCCCAGCCCGTGGCAACCGCCTCCGCCGCAAAGGCCCCCTTCCCATGAGCACCCCTGCGAGACGCAGAACCTGCCCGTCCCTCAGTCGCCAGCACCCCGCCGCCCACCGCGCGGACCGATCCGTGCGGCGGGCCGGCCGGCTGCTGTGCTGGAGCCTCGCCGCCGGCATGGGCGGCGCCGCGACCGAGACACTGCTGCACCCCGGAGTCATCTGGTGGTCGCTCCTGTGGCCCCTGCCCTGGTACCTCACCCTCGCCGGCATCCTGACTTGGAGTCTCCTGCGCCTGCGCGAAAGGGCAGCGCACCGGCAGCCAGAGGACCACGACGACTTCCAGACGAGGGAGTACGGGCAAGCCGCCTGATCCTCAGGCACGACGGAGCCTGGTGCCCACCCTCCCTCCCCACGTCGGCACCAGACTGTCCGCAGGACTGTGGCACTGCCACCAGCGAACCGCATCTGCAGACCGACAAGGGCGGTGGCCTCGCCTCCTAAGGCACCGGCTCGTACGTAACGGTCGTCTACGGGCAGCTGGCCACGACCTCGCGCACGGCCGCTGCCTCGGCTTCGTCGGCCCATAGGTTCCAGCGCAGCTTGGTGCCCGCCCACTCGGCGATATAGCGGCAGTGCACCTCAGCGGCCGGCGGCAGCCACGTCGCCAGGACATGGTCAGGGCTCTGCGGCCGCTGGCTCGTCGAGCGTCCGCTCCCAGCATGAGCGCGGGGCGGATCGAGACCGGGAGCCGGCCCATGAATGCCGCCGGCCGCCGCGCGCACTGCCGGTACATCGCCGAACGGATCACCGCGAAGCTCCGCTGGAGCCTGACGGCCGACGAGACCGAGGTGGTGGCGCTGCGGGACGCGGTGGACGGCGGCCCGGACCAGCGAATGACCTGGGAACTCGCCGCGTAACCCCTCCCGGCCGCGCGCGGGTAAGGGCGCGGACGCAGGACCGGCCGCCGTGCAGACGCCCGGCGGCCGGTCCGCGGGCGCAGGTGGGCAGGTGGGCGGGTCAGACGTCGTAGGTGATGTCGCTGTTGCCACTCAGGCGAAGGCGTTGAGGACCACGTCTGCCAGCCATGGCCGACTCTGGAGTCAGACGGTGAAAGCACTGTTCTGTCAGATCCCCCCGGCCAGTCACGCAACAGCCAACGAACCAGTGAGTGACACGGGCACGGTCAGCATCTGCGATGCCACCACGCTAGCCCGGGGTCTTCCGTCGGCTCGTGATGCGTTCGCCCAAGGAGCACCGCGTCCAGGCGCTCGACCTGCACCCGCAGTTCACCGGAGGCCCTTGGCGGAAGCATGCACAGAGCGTCTTGCAGCTTGTCCCGGGCCCAACCCTCGCCACAGCAGGGGCAGGTGAACTCCGCCTCCCATTGCCTCCACCGGCGCCTCGTGCCGTGGACGCGCACGGACCACAGGCTCAGCGCCACCGACACGATGCCCGGAGACAATCGCTCCCGTTCGAGCACACGGACAGCAGCATTCGCCGCTCCCGACAGGCCTGGGACATCGCGATACCGCACCCAAGATCTACCACAGCCGCGTTCCCGCGGCCGAAGCGAAGCTGGTGTTCTACGAGGCACTATCCCTTCGGATGTAAGTCACGGACGGCATCCTCCCACAGACCAAGATCGGCCGGACAGAACGTAGTGGAAGGGTCCGGTCACATCGGGAGGGAGAACAGACGCACCAGCTCTGAAGGCCAGCGTGCGTTGTCGCGAAGGGGCGTCACCATGGTCCGCAGTGGCATGGGCACCAGGCGGGCTTCGGGTTGTTCGACAAGGACCTCCTTGTCGAGGGGGTGCCATCCGAGGCGCTGGTACAGCGGTACGAGGGGAGACCTGCAGAACAGGAGCGCGTGCTGAGGACCCATCGTGCGAGCGTGCTCAAGTGCCGCCGTGACCACGCGCCGGGCCAATCCCTGGCCCTGCATGTCGGGTGCGACGGCCACGCCACCGACGCCTACCACCTCTGTCTCAGCATCGCCGATCGCAACAGGCAGCCGGAGGAGGCCGGCGTGTGCCACAAGCCGGTCGCCGTGTCTGATACCGAAGTGCTCTTTTTTGGGCAGCCAGGTCAAACCGGCCGCGGCTACACCGAAGGGGTCATCACGGTCACCGAGGATCTCGTCCTGGTCCGTCTTCGTGTACTGAGGAAGCCGCACCACCACCGGTGCCACAGAGGGCTGGTTGTCAGACATCCCCACATGATGATCTCTCCTTCGAGGTCGGGCCAAGTGATCGCTCAGCCGGTCACTCGGCCAGCAGGCCGGTCCCCCAACCCCGAAGGACCTTCGCGCAACCTTGGCGGACGTCGAGACCTGGGAGTACCCGCGATCCGGTGAGTGGCTGGGGTGCCTCACGCTTGCCCTCACCGAAGCAGGACAGAGAATCCACCGTTGACGCTCAGCATCGACGGCGCCAACGACCAGGGCGCGCCGCGCCCTGCCCTCGTACAGACCAGCCCCGGCACCCGGCCGCGTCCCGTCCGAGCAAACTAGGCGCCGCGCGGGCCGAAGAGCCACGAGTGGGGGGGGGGGGGGGGGGGGGGGGGGGGGGGGGGGGCGGGGGGGGGGGGGGGGCGGGGGCGGG
>NZ_SOAV01000021.1 GCF_004364245.1 Streptomyces sp. BK208
CACTACCCGCCCCACTCCATGCGCCACACCTGCGCCTCATGGCTGGTCCAGAAAGGGGTCTCCCTCTACGAGGTCCAACACCTCCTTGGCCATGAGAGCTTCCAGACCACCCAGCGCTACGCTCACCTGCAGCCGGATGCGCACAAGGCCGTCCTCGGGGCCTGGGAACGGATGGAAACCCCGCTCACGATCGCCGCATAAACGTTCCTTCGCTCCTGTCCTGTTTGGACAGGAGCGAAGCCGGTTGCGAGCGGAACACGGTCACGATCGCGAGTTCGAGTCGGGCGGCTCTTCGTGGGGAAGCCCTCTGCGGCCGTCAGCGTCGAACGGCCACGGACAGGCGTAGGCATCGGCGTCGTCTTTATGCCCTGCATCCGCAACCGAGACGCGCTGCTCAGGCGCGGCAGCGAGCGACCCGGTCGAGCGGGAGAGCAGGGGCCGAAGGCGACGTTCGTCTCTCGCGGAGTCATCTATGCTCGCGCCCAGTTGGTATGTCCAATTCGCTTCAGGGGGCGGAGAGCCGCATGGCCGATGAGATCAAGTACGAGTACAAGGCCGTGCAGACCGTTCGGGGCACCGACGGTTTGGTGATCTCGAAGATGCAGAAGGACGGATGGGAGCTCGTGGAGCAGATCCCGGGCAGACTTCGAACCACCCTCAACTTCCGTCGGCCGAAGAGGCCACTGCCTTGGCGTCTGATCGGGGCGGGGGCTGCCGCCCTCGTGGTCTTGGCCGCGATCATCGGAACGGGCGTTGCGCTTGGTGACGGCGGCGAGGAGAAGGGCGCGTCAGCCAGTTCGCCGGCCGCCAGTGAGAAGCCTTCCGCTACGCCGCCCGAAGACGAGCCGACCACCGCTGGGGTGATCACGGCGCAGAACAGTCCCGAGTTCGCGACGTTGTTGAAGGCGGATCCGTGTGGCGAAGCGAACGTGAACTTCGCAACCAAGCACGAGGGGCGGACGGTCGCCTTCGACGGGTCAATTAGGCACATGGCGGCCCACGCGGATGACCGGACCCGCTACGACTTCCTTCTCGGCCCGGGCGACAAGGGGCCGCAGACGACGGACGGCCCGAACTTCAAGTACGAGGACGTCAACACCGGCAACCTCTACCTGACCGGCAAGGAGGTCCCTGCCACCGTTGCAGTTGGCGACAAGTTCCGCTTCATCGCCGAGGTGATCGAGTTCGACACGGTCCAGTGCCTGTTCCGCCTCGCCCCGGTCTCGACGGAGGCCCGGTAGCCGAGATGGCCAGCCTTCCCAACATGGAGGGACCTGCCAGATGGAACGGCCCCCTGCTCCATCCATTCGATAGTTTTGAACTTTCCCACCAGCTTGCCAGACGGCAGCGCCATCCTTGCCCCATGCTCGCATCCAGCCCTGCCCAACGGCTCGCCGACCACGTTCGACACCTCCTTGGCAGGGGACCGTTTCTCCGGCCCGGCGGATGGACCCACATGGGTGCTGTCATCTGCGACGTCAGCTTCCAGCCACGGTGCAACTACGAGAGGGCTCTCCGACCACGGCTCCTCCATTTGCAACCGAGCTGGGCTGATGCAAGAACAGTCCGCGACTTCCAGCGCCGGCTCGTCACGGAAGACCTTGCCGTGGCCATGAAGTTCAACCACGCACAGAAGGTCGCGACGGCTCACGCCATCACCGACCTCCTCGCTGCCGACGGGGTCGATACCCGCGAGGACCTTCACACCTGGCTCGATCATCAGGCCAATCGCGCCGCTCTGCGCACGGTGAAGGGAGTGGGGTCGAAGAGCATCCACTACATAGGCAATCTCGTCGGCCGTTCGCACGTCGCCGTTGACGTGCATCTGCGTGCCTTCGCCGTGGATGCTGGTGTTAGGACCTCCCATACGACCAGTTGCGCGCCGTGTATGAGGAAGCCGCCGCGCTTCTCAGGTACGACAAGGGAGGGCTGGAGCATGCCGTTTGGCGGCACAGGCCGAAGGTCGCGTAGCCACCCAGCGGACCTGGCCGTCGTAGGTGTGGGTTGCTGCAGGCTGATCTGCTCATGGGCGACGCGCGGCCGAGTCCGTGGCCGTTGCCTCCGGTCTTCTCCTCTCACCCGCTAGGCGAATAGCCTGCAGTGGCACCATCGAGGCCAGGTGGGACGGCCCTGTGGCCGAGAATCAACGTGGGCGGAAACGGCGTCACGCTGCAGGCTGCGGCGGCCCCAGACCTAGTTCTGACGCGCACGCGCACATTGACGCAAGGAAGACCTTAGGCTTCTCCGATGAGCACGGTGCGCGCCCGGGTGTGGCGCTTCACGATCGAGAAGAGGAAGGGCGACGCGGAAGCTGTCCAGGCCGTCGAGATCGGACAGGGCCCGCTGCCGGTCTCCCTGGCCGTCATGGTCAACATTAACGCCCTCGCTTGCGACCTGCGCAAGACGGTCGACCAGCGCGTGCGCGATTACGAGATCAGCCTCCTCCTCAGTTACATCATCGGCGGCTAGGACAAAGGGCTGAAGAATCCGGACATGTACCCGATGACGGTGACTGCGCTGGCGTCGAAGCCGCCGTTCGGAATCAGCCGTTCGGGCAGGTGCTCGGCGTCCGCGGTGACGACGCGGACGCCGTCGTACCCCGTCTCGGCGAGGAAGTGGGCGGCCCGCTCGGTAACGGCCGGGTCGATGTCGAGGGTGGTGACGTGCCCGGTCGGGCCGGCGAGGTCGGCGGTCAGGGCGGCGTTGTAGCCGCCGGAGCCGAGAAACCGACGGGTTCGCAGAATCTCGAGGGAAAGTTGCGGGAACCCGAAGGGCATCCAGGCAATTATCGCCTCAGGCATGCGGGTTCGCTGCTGGATCCTGTCTGGCGGGGTACATGGGTCAGCGCGCGATGCCTTGCTCAACTCGCACGTCCGGCGAGGTCCTCTTACCCCATCCTGCAGCGCAGCCATGCCGAGGGAGCTGACCCGTAGGGAACCGCGCCGCCTACTGCCTGTCCTCAAAGCATGTCACTGCGCGAGTACGTCCGAATGGTGTCGGCGACCAGATCAGGAACACGCAGCGGCGGGAGATGATCGACGCCAGGCATCCTCATCAGGCGGCAGCTGGGGATCCGTGCGGCCACCTCCTCGTTGCATGCGATCAGCGTCGGCCGGTCCAGGTCCCCCACCATGACTACTGCTGGGGTGCTCAGCTCTCCGAGTCGGTCGAACACGGGCGGGTCCACTCGTTGGTACTCGTCCTCGGTGAGCCATGCCGGCGCGGCAGCCCGCAACTGCGCCACGGCAGCCTCGTCGGCACCGGCTGCCGCCCACTCGCGCAGCCCGAGCGTCACCAGCCCTTCGACGTCTCCTGCCTCGATCAACGCGTCGTACTCCGCGTCGAACTTCGGTTCCTCGGGCCATGGGTAGCCGGTGATGCCTGGACAGAGCAGCACGAGCGCGGTCACCCTGTCCGGGTAGGCCAGCGCAAGGCTCATTGCCGTACCTCCGCCCATACTGCATCCGACCAACGAGACCCGGCGCAGCCGGAAGTAGTCAAGCACGGCGACCAGGTCATCGAGCAGCGAATAGGACGCGGTCGGCTGCGGCGAGCGCCCATAGCCCCGCACGTCATAGCGGATTACCCGGTGATGCTCGACAAGCTGCGGCAGGACCGGGTCCCATACCCGTGAATCCCCGACGCCCGGGTGCAGCAGCACCACTGGAGGGCCGTCCCCTCCCGTGTCTTCGGCCCATACCGCCCCACCGCTGACCGGCACTGTGAGTTCCATGGCGGCAATCCTGTCGTCGTCCCAAGGACACCGTCAAACGGTTCCCGCGTTGGACGGCAACCTCTGGAGGTGAGATGCGGGTGCCGTGGCGACAGCGGTGTCCTTCAACTGCGTCTCAGGAGTTACAGCGCCCAACAGAATGGGCGCTTGGCGCCTGCGGTTACAGGCCCCGCCTCGCCATCGGCGATGAACCGTGTCAGGGAGCGCTCCAGCAGCTCCAGGAACTGCCGTAGGTCATCGGCCACCTTGTCGAGCTCCGGCTCGTCCAGCGACGCCTTCCGCGTCCGGTAGAGCGCCCCATCAGGGCTCGCGACGTATGCCAGGCCGCCGCCGTTCGAGCCGATGACCAGGCCATTGACCTTCGGGCCTGTGCCGGCATCGACGATGCCGTCCTCCTGGAGCCGCAGCAGGACGTTACTGGCTGGCTCGAGGAAGTAGCCGTTGCCGACGTCTGCCCAGGTGACATCGCCGATGCTGTCGTAGAAGGTAACCAGGTCAGCTGGAGTAGGGGTGACTTGGGCAAGCCTGCGAGCCGCGGCTTGATCATCGTGGTTAGCCGGCCGGACCTCGTTGGTCCAGAGGAAAGCCGTGCCGATCCTCGAACTCGCCTGTCAGGGCCGTGAGAGTCCTGGAGACTCTGTCTGTCCACGAGGCCAGCCAGTCGGACGAAAGCGATCGGTCACTCATGAGGCCGGATCATGGCATGAGCCACGGACATCCACGGGATACCCAGCGGTTCCAGTGTCAGCGCAATGCCCTGAGTTGCCGATGGGTGATGAGGCAGCAGGCGAGTGTGAGGGAATGCTTCGTGGATGTCGGCTCGCCGTTCCCAGCGGATGCGCAGGCGTCGGAAGCCGTGCAGCCACGCGGAACTCCTCTCCACGACCCAGCGGTAGGTGCCCAGTCCCGTGCCGTGGAGGGTGCCGCGGCGAGCGATGGCCGGCACGATGCCGCGGGCGCGGACCTGGTCACGGTAGACGTCATGGCCGTAGCCGCGGTCGGCGAACAGCGAGTGCGGCCTGCGGCGGGGACGCCCGACCCGGCCGCGGACCGGCGGAATCGCGTCGAGCAGCGGCAGGAGCTGGGTGACGTCGTTGCGGTTGCCGCCGGTCAGCAGGACTGCGAGCGGGGTGCCGTGCCCGTCGGTAATCAGATGATGTTTCGAGTCGGCCCTGCCCCGGTCGACCGGCGAGGAGCCCGTGTGCTGCGCCCTTTTAGGGCCCTGACGTGGGAGGAGTCGACCACACAGCGGGACCAGTCCAGGCGCGAGGCCGCGTTGAGTTCTGCCAGCAGCACCTCGTGGAGCCGCTGCACCGGCCTCGTTCCAGTCCCGCAGTCGACGCCAGCACGTCATGCCCGAGCCGAAACCGAGGTCCTGCGGCAGGTACTCCCACTGGATCCCGGTGTGCAGCACGTACAAGATCCCGCACAGCACCTCCCGGTCCGGCAACGGTTTGCGACCCGGATAGCGAAAGCGCCGCTCCCGCTGCGGCAGCAGCGGCTCCAGGTGATCCCACAGCTCATCCGACACGATCCACGGCGACGTCCCCACACCGGACCGAACGCTCAGCTCTCGCCCCGGTCACGGCAACCAGGAGCGATCCACCTCTTGTGTTAGCCGTTGCTAGGCAAGCCCACTCGGCACCATTCGAGAACTGCCATCGCGGTGTACATCTTGTTCTCCGCCTGTCTGAACGCCACGCTCGCCGGGCCGTCGAGCACCTCCGCTGTCACCTCTTCACCACGATGGGCCGGCAGATCATGGAGGAACAGCGCCTTCGGACTCGTGTCCCACAGTGCGGCAGTTACCTGGAAAGGCGCGAAGATGTCCCGCCAGGCGGGATCCGGCTTGGTGGTGCCGGTGGTCTGCCAGCGCGTGGTGTAGATGGCGTCGAAGTCGTTGGGCAGAGCCGCCATGTCGTGGCGCTCGATGATCCGGGCTCCGTGTCGCTCGGCCTGTTCGCCGGCCCGTGCGAGAACGTCGTCGGCGAGCCCATAGCCGTGCGGTGTGCGCAGTTCCAGTGTGGCGCCCGGGCACCGGGTGAGCGCGAGGGCGAGCGCGGCCGCGGAGTTGTTTCCCTCACCCACGTAAAGCAGGGCGAAATCCCGAGTCCGCCCCAAATGCTGCTGAAGCGTGACCAGGTCCGTAAGGGCCTGAGTGGGGTGTTCATCCGCAGTCATCGCGTTCACGACCGCCATCGTGCCGGGTGCCGCCATGGCCCTGAGATCGCCCGGATCCTCGGCCGTCCGCGCAACGAGTACGTCGAGCATGCCTGCCAGCACCCGGCCAGTGTCGGCAATGGTCTCGCCCGTATTCACCTGGAGGTCCCCGGGACCGTAGGCAATGATCTGTGCGCCGAGGCGGAGAGCACCGGAAGAGAATGCGGTGCGGGTGCGGGTGGACGTCTTCTGGAAATAGATGCCCACGACGTCACCTTCCAGTGGCGCGCCAATCACGCCGCCAGCGGCGAACTCCGTTCCTCTGCGGACGATATGTCTCAGGTCCGCGTCGCTCAGATCGTCAAGGGAAATCAGGCTGCGCACACGACGGTTCTGCACTCGGGTCCTCCTTGCAAGGATCGTGGGGTTCAACGGATGGCCGGAGCCGGTGAAAAGTCGTCGATGGCGATGCCCAGGCCGCTCTCCGCTGCCCTGCGCCGGACGTACTCAGCGACGGCGAGGTCGAGAATGCCGAGTCCGAACGGCGAGAACAGCAGCGGCCTCTCCGGCCGGCGCCGCAGCTTCGCCGGGTCGCACAGCACCTGGCCCACCGTCGCGTCGATGAACTCCCTGCCTCCGGACAAATGCTGGGCGAGGTCCAGAGCAGTGCGCTCGCGGCAGACGTGGTCGATGTCGTCGACGACGTTCTGGGATGCCAGTACGGCCTCGGGGGTGAAGTCGCGCAGCGAGAGGTGCAGACACACCGAACCTGGACGCAGTGCCTCCGGGCCGAGGTGAGGTGTGAGCGCATTCGTGGCGACAGAGCTGAGTTCGTGGGCGGCCATTGCGGTCACGGCGTCCGGGGCCACCTTCACGGTGAGTCCCGGAACCATGTCACGGCACCTGGCCTGAAACGCCTCCGTTCTGTCCGAAGACGGGTCGTAGACTGTGACAACCTTCACATCGGAGATAATGGCTGTCACGAACCGCAGGACTTCCGCGTTGATGACCCCGCATCCGAGCAGCGCGAGCCCCTGGGCGGAGCCGTCCGGCAGCAGCGCGCGGGCGGCTGCCGCAGCCGAGGCCGCGGTGCGCCTGGCGGAGATGAGCGACCCCTCGATCAGCGCGGTGGGCCGCCCGTCCACCATGGAATTGGTGATGATCGCGGCGCTGGCTCGCTGCAGGCCACGGGAGATGTTCTCGGGAAAGGACGCTATCCACTTGATCCCCGCGGCGGGCTGTTCGCCGCCCAGGTGGGCGGGGAGGCCGATGATGCGGTCGCGCTGGTTGCCGGGGAAACGGAGGAAGGTCGAGTGGGGCAGGGCGCTGCGCCCCTGTTCGTGACTGATGTAGGTCTCCTCGACCAGGTCGACGAGTTCACTTTCTCGTCCTTCGAGGAGCTTGGCAACGTCGTCGTGCCGGATGACTAGCATGGGGCGTCTTCCTTTGAGGTGGGGGTTTTCCAAAGGTGTCCGATGTCGCCGAAGTTCCTTCGGACCCAGGCATCGGAGTAGATCGTTTCCAGGTACCGGTCTCCGCCGTCCGGGAAGACGAGCACGCAAAGGGAGCCGGGCGGGATCCGGTCGGCCATCGCCTCGAGTGCGGCGAACACCGCGCCGGACGAGCCACCCGCGAGCAGCCCTTCGCCGACCGTGAGGCGGCGGCAGGCCACCACCGTCTCCATGTCCGAGACCCGCACGACCTCATGGGCGCGGGTGACGTTTCCGTCGAGCAGTGGCGGCTTCGCGGAGGCGCCGTGCCCCGGGAGCAGACGCTCACCCAGCGGTGGGCCGAAGATCGCGCTGCCCTCCGCGTCGACGGCGACCAGGGTTGTGGACAAACCAGCCTCGCGTATGTACTCCGCGCACCCACGCAGCGTTCCGCCGGTACTGGTGGCGCAGAACATGTAGTCGACGTTTCCGTCGAGCGCCGTGGCGATCTCGTGCATGGTCTGCCGGTGTGCGGCGGGGTTCAGCGGGTTGACGTACTGATTGGGCCAGTACGCGTGGGGGATCGACCGTACGAGTTCGCTGACCCGGCGGAGGCGGGCCGAGAGGAAGTCCCCGTCGGGTGCCTCTGCTCGGCCGATTACCTCGACCTGGGCCTGGAAGGCGCGAAGAATCGCGATGTTCTGCTCGGTGGTGCGGGCATCCACAACGCAGACGAAGCGCAGACCGAAGTAGGCGCACAACTGCGCGAGGCCGACGCCGAGATTGCCGGAACTCGACTCGACCACCACCGATTGCCCGGGCACGAGCTCCCCGGACCTGATCCGCTGTGCGAGCATGCTCAACGCCGTACGGTCCTTGATGCTGCCGCCGGGGTTGAAGCGCTCCAGTTTTGCCCAAATGCGGAACGGATACGTGTGCACCCTGCGCAGCTCGATCAGCGGGGTCCGGCCGATGGCGCCGATCACACCGTCGCACAGGACGCCGCCGGGGCTGTGCGGCTCAGACACAGGACTCACGGGCGGCCTGCTCGGTCTGGCTGATCAGCGAGAGCACCTCGTCGTGGGTCGACGCCGTGGCGTGCAGGATCGCCAGCATGTCGTGGGTGCCGTGGCGCCAGTCGACGGACTGCCCGGGCGTGGCGAGGATGTCCAGCGACTGGACACCGGGCAGCGCGGCGAGTTTTTCGAGGGGAGCGACGGAGACGACGCGGCTCGCCTCCATCGGCGGCAGCACGAATCGTGACCAGTACAGCTGGTTCCAGTGCAGAACCGGTACGTCGACACGGTGGCCCAGAGCGAGTTCCAGCACGGCCTCGGTGAGGTTGAAGCCGGTGGCCCGGTGGAGGAGGTGGCTGGCATAGCCGGCCATCCGGCCGTTGACCTCAATAATCCGCGGCCCGTCTGCAGTGAGCTTGATCTCGGTGTGGCAGACGCCGTGCCGTACCCCCAGGGCGCGCAGGGCGTCGCCGGTGAGGCGGACGATGCGATCCTCCAGCTCCGTCGGCACCGTACTGGGCATGAGGTCGCCCGTCTCCCGGAAGGGCGGGGCAAGAGGCTGCTTTCCTGTGACGCAGACGTGTTGGACGTCTCCGTCGTGAACAACGGATTCAACGGAGACGAAGTCGCCCCACTCGGGGCCGGCCGCCAGCGGGTCACCGACCAGCAGTTCTTCCAAGACGAATACCGAATCCGGATGGTCGGCGAAGTCGGCGACCGCCGCTAGGCACTGCTCCAGGGAATCCACTCTGCAGGTGCGGGCGGCCGCCGCTCCGCGCCGGGGTTTGAGGACGGCAGGAAAGCCGACGATCTCCGCGGCCTGTTCGACGTCGTCGACTCTTTCGACAAGAGCCACCCGAGTCACCTGTGTTCCTGCGGTGGCGAGGGCCTGGCGTTGCCGGAACTTGTCGGTGAGTAGCTGCGCGGTTTCGACGCTGTGACCGATGAAACCGCACTCTGCTGCCAGCTCGGCAACGCGTCGCTGCTGAAATTCACTGAACGTGGTGATTCCGTCTGTCGGCAGCATGCGAATCCTCTGGGCTACCTCGGTGGTACTAAGGCCCGTGATGTCCACGACATCGGCGATATCCGTCATGACCCGGTAGTCTTCGGCCACTTGCCTGGTGGAACGGTCCGCCAGGAAGGTGATGTCGCACAGCTTCCGCGCGGCGGCGGCAACCTTGATCGGAGCGGCACTGCCGGTGTCGTGCAACACGCATATCATGGGTCGATTTCTGCGCATCATTCCTCACCTTCGTAGAAATTGAGCTACCGCCGGGAATGACCGTCCGGGAGTTTCCACAGCTGGTCATTCGCTGTCGAGTTGTCCCGTCCGCTGGAAAAGCGATCGGTCGCGCTGCCCCATAGTCGGCGGTGCGTCAGCCGTGCGCCGGACGGCATCCACATGTGCCGCCAGGTCGCTCAGGACCGGCCTGGCGAAGAGGTCCTTCAGTTCGAGCCTCGCTCCGATCCGGTCGCGCACCCGGGTGAGGACGCGCATGGCCGACAGGGAGTGACCTCCGACGTGGAAGAAGTCGTCGTTCCTGCTCACCTGGACGACGTTCAGCACGTCGCGCCAGATCGCGGCGATGGCCGTTTCCATGGGCGTGGCGGGTGCTTCGGAGGCCGTCGAGCCGTGGCGGACCGGTTCGGGCAGGGCGGTCCGGTCGATCTTGCCGTTCGCGGTGAGGGGGAAGTCCTCGACGGCAATCCAAGCCGAGGGAACCATGTAGGCAGGCACCATCCCTGCGAGTGCGGTGCGGACGTCGTCCAGCAGCCCTTCGTCCGGTTGGCTGGCAGGCACGACATAGCACACCAGTTCCTGCTCTCCGCCGGCGTCGGGGGTGGCCAGGGTGAGAGCGTCCTGGACGCCAGGGTGTGTGCGTACCAGCGAGTCGATCTCGCCGAGTTCGATGCGGTGGCCGCGGATCTTCACCTGGTGATCGAGGCGCCCCAGGTAGTGGAGCGATCCGTCTGCTCCCCACCGCACAAGGTCACCCGTCCGGTAGGCTCGGCCGCCGTCCGGGGCGGTGACGAACCGCTCGTCGGTGAGGTCGGGGCGTCCCAGGTATCCTCGGGCGACGCCGTCCCCGGCGACAAGCAATTCACCCGGCACTCCGCGCGGTACGAGCCGGCCGGCCCTATCGACGACGAACACACGAGTGTTGGCCACCGGACACCCGATCGATCCCCGGTCTCCTGGACGGACCTCCGTCATGGTGGACCAGATCGTGGTCTCGGTGGGGCCGTATACGTTCCACACCCGTGCCACGCCCAGACCGGTCAGCGCCGTACCCAGGCGCTCCGACATCTCCTCACCGCCGCACCAGATCTGCCTGAGCGCGGAGGGCGCCCGGCGGTCCCGGTGCTCGGTGTACAGCTTCCACGTGGAGGGCGTCGCCTGTACCACGGTGATTCCGTGCCGTTCGATAAGGCGGTGCAGGAGTTCCGGGTCGGCGCCCGCTCCGGAGGGAGCGACGACGAGGCGCCCGCCCGTGACCAGCGGCAGGAACAGTTCCAGGCCCGCTATGTCGAAGGACAGCGAGGTCAGTGCCAGCATCCGGTCCTCGGCGCGGAAACCCGGATCTTCCGCGAAGGACTCGATGAGGTTCGCCAGATTGCGGTGATCGACCACCACGCCCTTGGGGCGGCCCGTCGATCCTGAAGTGTAGATCACGTAGGCGGGGTCGTCGGGTGTGGCGGCGGGGGCGGCATCGGCGAAGCCGTCGGCCGTTTCGAGGGTTTCCCCATCCGTCAGGACCACGGCCGTATCACCGCCGACGGCCACGTGCCCCTCCAGCTCCCGGGTGGTCAGCAGGACGCTCACCGCACTGTCCCGCACCATGTACTCCAGGCGTGCCCGGGGGTAGTCGGGGTCGAGCGGAACGTACGCCGCTCCCGTTGCCCAGACGGCCAACAGGGCGGCCACCATCCCGCGGTCGCGTGGCAGGCAGACTCCGACGAGCTTTCCCCGCTCGACACCGTGCCGCTGCAACGCGGCCGCCAGTGTCCTGGTGTGATCGGAGAGTTCGCGGAAGGTCCAGCTGCCGGAGTCGTCCACGACGGCCGTCTGCTCCGGGTGGTCGCGTGACATCCGGTGGATGCGGTCGGCCACGGTGAGCCGTTCGCGACGGTGCCGGGGGCCCGTGCCCAAGGCCGTAAGTTCGGCGTGTTCGGCCTCGCTGAGCATGTCCACGCAGCCGATGGGCCGGTACGGATCCTTCACCAGGCAGCGCAGTACCTCTAGGAGGTGCCCGGTGAAGCGTCGCATCGTGTCGTCGGAGAACCGCTCCGTGGAGTACTGGAGCGAGCCGGTGAGCCCGTCGGTCCCCGGGACGAGGGAGAGCGTCAGGTCGAACTGGGATGTGCTCGTAGGAACGTGCACCCGCTCCAGCCGGGCGCCGGGCAACTCCAGGGGCGCAGTGGGCGCGCTCTGCAGGATGAACAGGACCTGGACGAGGGGGTTGTAGGCGAGGTTGCGTTCCGCGACCGCGTTTTCGACGAGCTGTTCGAAGGGCACGTCCTGGCGTGCGAAGGCGGCGAGGCAGTGGTCACGGACCCGCTCGATCAGCTCCCTGAACGTCGGATTTGCCGACAGATCGGCGGGCAGGACCAGGGTGTTGACGAAGAAGCCGATCAACTGCTCGGTCTCGGTACGGGTCCGGCCCGCGGTGGGCGAGCCGACGAGAAACCTCTCTTGGCCCGACCACCGGCCCAGCACCACCTGAACGGCTGACAGCAGCGTCATGAACAAGGTCGCCCCGTGCTCACGGCCGATCCGCTCGAGTTCGGTGACGAGGTCCGCCGGAACCCGCAGGCCCAGCTCCGCGCCGGCGAAGGTGCGTTCCACGGGTCGGGGCCGGTCTCCGGGCAGTTCTAGCAGGCGCGGGTAGTCGGCGAGTTCGGCGAGCCACTCCTCGCGCTGTGCGACCAAGGTCTTCGACTGCACCCACTCGCGCTGCCATACCGCGAAGTCCCGGTACCGGATCGGTGGTTCGGGAGGCAGTGGCTCCGTGCTCCCCAGGCGGTACCGGTAGAAACGGCCGACCTCGGACAGCAGCACGCCTGTTGACCAAGCATCCACCACGATGTGGTGGAGGACGAACACCAGGGCCCACTCGGTCTCTCCGCGCACCAGTGCCGCCCGCATGAGGGGAGCCTCGGTGAGATCGAACGGTGCGGTGACCAGATCCGCCACGGCGCTGTCGAGGCCCGTGGCCCCGTCGGGCACAATCACGGTCAAGGTGACTGCTGCGTCCTCGTCGACCGTCTGCACCGGCACCCCGTCCACCAGGGTGAAACGCGTACGCAGCACCTCATGGCGGCGGACGACCTCAAGCACGGCCCAGCGCAGCGCGTCAACGTCCACCTCTCCGGTGCCCTTGTGGACGATCGGCACATTGAAGACGGGCGCTCGGCCGGTGAGCTGGTCGAGGAACCACAGCTGCTGCTGTGTTGAGGACAATATCGCCGGCCCGTCTTCGTCGGGTCGGCGCACGAGTGTTGGGACGTCCGCCCGCGCGGCACCCGGCGCGTCGGCGTCGGCCGAGTCGTGGACTAGGTCCGCGAGCAGCCGGGGAGTCGAGGCGCCGAGAACGTCGCGGAACTTCAGTTCGACGCCGAAGTGATCGCGCAGCCTCGTCAGCAGCATGGTCAGCTGTACCGAGTGGCCCCCGAGGTCAAAGAAGTCACTGTCGGCCTCGACGCCCGGGTGGTTCAGCACCTCCGCGAAGATGCGGGTCAGTTCGGCCAACACCGGGTCGTCGGACGCCGGGTACGACGGCTCGGCCGGCGCGTCCGGTGCGGTAAATCCCTCCGGGTCGGGCAGGGCTTCGTGGTCGATCTTGCCGTGCACCGTCAAGGGGAGTTCGGCGAGCGGCACGATCACCTCGGGCACCATGGCCGCGGTCAGCTCCCGCGCCAGGGCGGCTCGTATGTCCCGTGGTGTGTGACGAACAGCGTCGGAGACGACGTAGGAGACGAGCTGCCGGTGGCCGGGAATCGCCTCCCGGACGACGGTGACGCAGTCCTTGACCTGCGGGAGCCTCAGCAAAGCGGCGTCGATCTCGCCCAGTTCGATGCGCTGGCCGCGCACCTTCACCTGCCGATCTTCCCGGCCCAGGAAGCGCAGCGTGCCGTCGGAGTTCCACGCGACCAGGTCCCCGGTGCGGTAGGCCCGGGAGGCGAACGGCGCCGACACGAACCGTTCACGAGTCAGTTCCGGACGTCCCAGATAGCCACGGGCCACACCGGCTCCCGCAACCCACAGCTCGCCGGGCTCTCCCGGCCCGGCGAGCTTGCCGTCGGGTGCGACAACGAACACCTCGGCGCCGTCGATCGGCCGACCGATCGACGGAGGCGCCGCGTCAGTCTTCGCCGCGCCCAGGGACGGCGCGACGACCGTCGAGGTGGTAACGACGGTGCACTCCGTCGGCCCGTAGTTGTTGACGAGCGTGTATGTGTGCTCGGACGGCCGCATGCGCAGTTCGTCGCCGCCGGTCAGCAGCAGGCGCAGTGCGGTGCCGCTTCCCGTGGTGGCGCGGAGGAAGTGCTCGCCGAGCGCGGTCGGCATGAAGGCGACGGTGATCTGTTCGGTCCGGCACCATTCGACGACCTCGTCGAAGGACTGCCGGATGTCCTCCGGTATCACGCACAAACACGCTCCGTGGGCCAGAGCCGGCCACATCTCCCACACGGCCGCGTCGAAGCCGGCGGACGCGATGTGGGAGCAGCGGTCGCTCTCCGACACACCGAAAGCGGTCCCGTGCCAGGCGACCAGGTTCGTCAGATTCCGGTGCTCCACCATCACGCCCTTCGGCCGTCCGGTGGACCCCGAGGTGTAGATGACGTAGGCGAGGCCCGTTTGCGTCGCTCGCACCGGCGGCCGCACGGCCACCTGGCCGGGGCCGCCGATCAGGTCGGTGCGGATGACACTCAGCTTGTCGACCGCCGACAGACCGTCCTCCAGGCCGGTCGTTGTAACCAGTACGGTCAGGCCGCTGTCGCGGACCATGAAGTCGATTCGGGACGCGGGGTAAGCAACGTCCAGCGGGATATAGGCACCGCCGACCGTCCACACGGCGAGCAGGGCGGCCACTGCCTCACGACCACGCGGCAGGTGCACCCCGACGAGGGATCCGCTCTCGACGCCCTGCTCGGACAGTGCGGTGGCCAGCCCGCCAGCCCGGTCGGCGAGTTCTCGGTACGTCCACGCACCGGCGTCGTCGCACACCGCGATGCGCTCCGGGTGCTCCTTGGCCCGGGCCCAGATCTGTTCTGGCACCGTCACCAGTGGGTGGCTAGAGCTCATGAGCCTCTCCCGTGAAAATGAAGTCTTCCAGGATTGAGTCGACGACCTGGGCACTCGCGTCGCCGAACGGGAAGAAGTGACCGCCGGGGAAGGAGCGGACCACGCTGGGACCGGTCACGGCACGCTGCCAGGCCTCGGCCTCCGAGGCCGGAACCGACGTGTCGGACCGGCCGAGATACACGCCCAGCGGACACCGCAGCGTCGCGGACCAGCCGTGCCGGTACTGTTCGGACATGGCCAGCTCGCTGCGCAGCCGGTCCAGCACCGTCGTCACCAGCTCCTCGTCGTCGAAGACCTCGGGAGGGGTGCCGCCCATGTCAGCGAGGAAGCGCCGCAGGAGATCGGTGCCGCCCCGGCTCACCAAGTGGGTGGGGGCCGATACCGGAGCCCGGTGGGCGAGGGCGATCAGTGCCGAGACCCGCTCTCCGTGGCCTGCCGCGGTCAGCTGCTGCGCGACCTCGTAGGCGATGAGGGAACCACGGCTGTGTCCGACGAGCACGGCAGGTCGCTCCAGCGCGGCAAGTTCGGAGACCAGTAACGACGCGACGTCGTCGAGCCGCGTGAGGCCTTCCCGCTCTTGTGCGAAGTGGAGCATCCACGGGTCGACCACACTGAGCCGGACCCGGGGTCCCAGCAAACTGTCCCAGGTCGCGAAGTGAGCGCGGGACCCTCCGGCGCCGGGGAAACCGACCAGGTGCAGATGGGCGTCCGGCTTCTCACTGACACTACGAATGAACATCTGCCTCTTCCAGCCCTGTCTGCGCCTGCGTGTCCCAAGCGCGTCGCGGCAGCAGCCACACCGCGGCCAGGACGTGACCCAGCGCTCCGAGAACCAGCGTCTCCCGCATGCCGATCCAGTCACCGACCAGCCCGCCCATCAACGCCCCTGCCGCGTAACTGCCGTAGGTGAGCATGTGGTTGCCGGCGTGCACTCGGCCCTGCATGTACTCCGGCGTCACCGATTGGCGGTAGGTCAGCTGGGTGATGGTGAAGGCGACCATCCCGATGACGAACACGCTGTGGGACACCACGAGCAAAACGGACTTGACGCCCATGGATCCGGCCGTGGCGGGCAGTACGAGGCAGCCCGCCGCCATCACCAGCTGTCCGGCGACCAGGGTCCCGCGAACTCCCAGACGCCGAGTGCTCCGCGCGGTGACGGTGTTGGCCACCAGCGCCATGCCGCTGGCCACCGTCAGGAGCACACCGACCACGCCCGGCGCGATCCCCAGAGCCTGGGTGGCGTAGAGGAGGTACAGCGCCACCATCATGGCGCTGAAGAAGTTGCTGGTGGCGTTGCACAGGGAGATGTATCTGAGCCGGGCGTCCCTGAAGAGAAACAGGAATCCGTCCAGCGCCTGCGGGGCTTTCGCACCGTCCGCTGCCGGAACGGGAGCACCGGCTTCGCGTACCCGACCCAAGGTGACCGCCGAGGCGAGGAAGCTGGCGGCGTCCACCAGCAGGGCCAGCGGCGGTGTCAGCGCCTGCACCAAGAGGCCGGCCAGCGAGTTGCCGGACACTTCGGCGAATGTGGTCACCTTCTGGAGCTTGCCGTTGGCGTCCATCAGCCGGGGTTCGGGCACCAGCTTGGGAATGAACGACTGCCCCCCGACCGCGGCGAGCACGTCGAACGCACCGAGCAGAAACGCGATGAACATCAGCGCCCACAGGGAGAGCTGATCCACCGCGTACAGCAGGACCACAGCTGTGACCAGCAGCGCGCGCACGACATCCGCCATGACGAGCAGCCGCCGCTTCGTGAAGCGGTCCACGATCGTCCCGACCTGGAGGCCGAAGAGGAGCGCGGGCAGGTACTGGCAGAAGAACAGTAGTCCCTGGTCCACCTCGTCGGCGTCCAGGATGATGATGGCCGTCAGCGGCAGCGCCATCATGGTCACCTGGCTGCCGATCAGCGAAATGCTCTGTCCCGTCCAGAACCGGGCGAAGTCCGGTTCCTCGTGCAGGCGGAACGCGCCCTCACGACGTGCCACGTCAGTCACCGTTCCGTCGTCCGCGGCGGCGGCGCGCCACGTCACTATGGGCCTGTCTGCGCTGGGCACCGCGTCGCTCCCGCTCTTCCCGCGCGGACGGTCCGTCGGCGAGATGCGCCGCCAGTGACGCGATCGTTGGGTGGGCGAAGAACGCCGTCATGGGCAGGTCGATGCCGTGCCGCTTGCGCAACTCCTGCCGTACGCGGACCACCGACATCGAGGTGCCGCCGGCATCGAAGAAGTTCTCCGTCACTCCCACCCGGGGCAGCCCCAGCACGTCGCACCAGACGGAGTGGATCCGGCCCTCCAACTCACCGGTGGGAAGCGCGGGTGCGGAGGATGGCACGTGGTCGGTGATCATGGCTACAAGTGCGTTCCGATCCATTTTTCCGTTGGGGGTCAGGGGTAGGGCGGGCAGTGCCCGTACCAGTTGGGGAATCATGTGCTCCGGGAGGGTGGAGCGCGCCCAGGAGCGAGCGGCCAGCGGGAGCGAGCGCAGCAGCGCCGCGCGTCCGGGACTGTTGACCACTGGTTCGATCACCGGCGGACGACTGTCCAGGAACGGACGAGCGGCTGGCGGCTCGGCGGTACGACGGTGGAAGAGGGCGCGGATGCGCCCTTCGCCGGTGCCGTGGACGGACCACTCGTGGTGGGTCCGCAGGCCGTGTGCGGCAGCCACGGTCGTCAGGTCCTCGGGCAGGACGCCTGGAGCTTCCTCGGCGGCGTCCAGCGGGTGTAGCAGGCGGGCGAAGCGGGCCACTCTGGCGTTCGGTATGCCGTCGACGACGAGTTCGCCGTCGGTGGCAGCGAGGATGTCGGCGAGGTGTGACAGGGAACCGACCTCGCGGTCCCAGTCGAGACCGGGGCCGGACACCGGCGCGGGCACGGGCTCGTTCACACGCAGCAGTACGTCATAGCGGAAGCGCGTGAGCTCGTTGTCGGGGCCGCCTGGCTTGAGTGAGATTTGCACTCCGGTGACAGCCGGGTTCTTCTCACGCAAGCGAGTGAAGTAGCCGGGGTCCACGAGGAGTTCCTCCTCCTCGGCCGCCCGTGCCGCGGCCCGCAGGGCCAGCGTCCGGTCGGCCACTCCCTGGTGGTGCAGCACGCTCGCGTGGAACGCCTGCGCCAGGCCGCGGTGGCGCAGGTCACCGACGAACACGTGACCGCCCGGACGCACCAGGGACACGGCGGTGGTCAGGGTGCGGGTGAGGTAGTTCTCGTCGGGGAAGTACTGAGCGACCGAGTTGATGACCACACAGTCGAAGCGACGGTTGCCGGCGATGGCGGGGAGGTCCTCGGCGCTGCCCAACACCAGCTCCGCGCGGTCATCGAGCCCTCGGAGCTTGGCCTGCTGCGTGACGTGGGCGACGGCCTCCGCGGCGAGGTCGATGCCCAAATAGTGGGTGCTGTCCTGGGCGAGGCGCAGCAGCAGCAGCCCGGTGCCGCAGCCGATTTCGCAGTACGTCCGGGCCCCGGTCGCGGCGATGGCATCGACGGTGGCGTCGACCCAGTGCCGCATCTCCTTGTCTGTCAGCGGCTCTTTGGTGTAGCTGCTGGTCCAGCCCTTGATGTTCAGATCGCCCTGCTCGGGTTCGCTGCCCTGCTGGTATATCTCGTCCCACAGGCCGCGCCAGGTCTCCACGGCCTCGGCCGCGGTCGGCGTCCCGGCCTCCACGTCGGGGGCCGCGTCGGAGTCCGGCACGAGGAAGGTGACCAGCTGGCCGTCCTCGCCACCGGCGAGCTTGCGGACCACTGTCAGGCTGTCGCGGATCTGCGGGTGATCGCGCATCGTGGTGTCGATCTCGGCGAGCTCGATCCGGTAGCCGCGCACCTTGACCTGGTGGTCCATGCGGCCCATGAAGCGCAGTCCCCCGTCGGAGGCCCAGCGCACGAGATCACCGGTGCGGTA
This sequence comes from Streptomyces sp. BK208, assembly GCF_004364245.1. GTDB lineage: Bacteria > Actinomycetota > Actinomycetes > Streptomycetales > Streptomycetaceae > Streptomyces. The sequence continues at coordinate 18,550 of NZ_SOAV01000021.1, forward strand.
GGCCCGGGTGCCGTCCGGGCCCTCGACGAACCGCTCAGCGGTCAGCTCGGGAAGCCCGAGGTACCCGCGGCCCACACCGCTTCCCGCGATCCACAGTTCCCCCGGCACGCCGGTCGGTACGGGGCGTCCCGCACCGTCGACGACGAAGAGACGGGTGCCGACCACGGGTGAGCCGATGGACGGCTGAGTGCCGGCAGTCATCTCGGTACAGGTCGACCAGATCGTCGTCTCGGTCGGGCCATACACATTCCACAGGCGCACGCCGAGAGCCAGGAGCCGATCTGCGAGTTCAAGGGACACCTCCTCGCCGCCACACCAGATCTGGCGCAATGTCCCGGGAACTGCGTCCACGTGCCCGGCATACGCCTTCCAGGTCGCCGGAGTCGCCTGGACGACGGTGATTGCGTGCTGCGCCAAGAGCCGGTGCAGACGCTCCGGGTCGCCTCCCACCCCGGCCTCCGCGACGACCAGCCGGCCACCCGCCATCAGCGGAGCGAACAGTTCCAGGCCGGCGATGTCGAAGGACAGTGAGGTGACGGCGAGCATGCGGTCTTCGGCCCCGAGACCAGGCTGTTTGACGAAGCCGTGCACGACATTCGCCAGGTTCCCGTGCTCGATCATCACTCCCTTCGGGCGTCCCGTGGACCCCGAGGTGTAGATGACGTACGCGAGCGCGTCCGGCGCGGTCGGTGCGGCTTCTGGGCGGGGCCCGTCATGCGGTGCCACGTCGTCGATGAAGGCGACCCGCACCGTGTCGTCAAGCGGTACGACCGCCGCGAGCGCATGCGTGGTCAGCAGTACAGTGAGGCCGCTCTGCCGGACCATGTACTCCAGCCGTGCCCGTGGATAGTCGGGGTCCAGCGGCACATACGCGGCGCCGGCGCCCCACACGCCCAGGAGAGCGGAGACCATTTCCGGCCCTCTCGGAAGACACACTCCCACCAGGTCGCCGGGGGCCACCCCAAGATCGCTGAGAGCCCCGGCGACCGCGTCGGCGTGTCCCAGCAGCTCCCGGTAGGTCCATCGGGTCTCACCCGCCGCCACCGCGATCCGCTCCGGGTGCTCCGCGGCGATGCGACGCAGGGCGTCCGGCACGGTTTCGCGACCCGATGGGGCGTCGGGCCCCGTCCCGAGGGCGGCGAGGCGCGCCCGCTCGGCATCACCCAACAGATCGATGGCGTCGAGCCGGACCGAGGGGTCCTCGGCCACGGCGTGCAGCACCGCAAGGTAGTAGCCGGCGAATCGCTCGACGGTCGACGGATCGAAGAGTTCCGTGGAGAACTGGATGAGTGCGGTCAAGCCTCCTTCCTCCGGTGTCAGGTTCAGGGTCAGGTCGAACTGCGAGGTACCTGTGTCGATCTCGACGGGTTCCAGTACGACCCCGGGCAACCGCAGCGTCTGCGCGGGCGCGTTCTGCAGGATGAACATCGCCTGCACAAGGGGGTTGCGGTCGAGCGTCCGTTCCGGCGAGAGGTCTTCCACCAGGTGCTCGAAAGGCACCTCCTGGTGCGTGAACGCGGCCAGGCAGCATTCGCGTACGTGCTTCAGGTACTCGTCGAAGGCGAGTTCGTCCGAGGGGTGCGAGCGCAGGACCAGTGTGTTGGCGAAGAAGCCGATCAACTGCTCGGTCTCGACCTGGGTACGGCCTGCCGTCGGCGAGGCCACCAGCAGGTCACGCTCTCCACTGAGCCGGGCGAGAACTACGAAGTAGGCGGCCAGCAAGGTCATGAATGTGGTGGCCCCGGTGGCCTCGGAGACCCTGTCGAGTCGCCGCTTCAGATTCGGGGGGACCTCGAAGGTCACCGAGCCGCCCGCGAAGGTCTGGACCGGCGGGCGTGGCCGGTCGAATGGCAGGTCGAGCGACTGCGGAGCACCCCGCAGCATGTCGGCCCAGGCCCTTCGGTACTCGGCGTACTCCGTGGTGTCCGTGCGCTCGCGCTGCCACTGCGTGAAATCGACGTACTGCACGGAGAGTTCCGGAAGGTCTGCCACGCCGCCGGCCAGTCGTGTCCGGTAGGACTCGGCGACCTCACTAGCGAGGATGCCGACCGACCAGGCGTCGGAGATGATGTGGTGCACCACGAAGACCAGGACTGTGCGGGACGGCCCCCGCACCAGTGCCACGCGGAGCAGCGGCGGACGCGCCAGATCGAACGGCTTGCGGACAAGCTCGGTCACGAGCGTGTCGACGTCGGCGTCGGACTCCACGGCGAACGTGTCGACACCCACGGCGCCTTCCGCGGCGACGACCTGGACCGGGCTGCCGTCGATGGTGCCGAACCGGGTCCGCAGGGCCTCGTGCCGGGCGACCGTGCGGTTCACGCTCCACGCCAGGGCGTCGACGTCGATTGTGCCGGTGACCCGGAACTGCATGCCGAGGTGGTGTTGGGCAGTCCCGGGGACCAGTTGTTCCACGAACCACAGACGCCGTTGGGCGAAGGAGCTGGGAAAGGCTGATTCGGGAGAGGCGGAGGCGTTCACCGGGTCTCCTCGGCTCGGTGCGGAATGGGGGTGTCGTGTGCGAGGGCTTGGAGGCAGTCCCGCAGCGTCACGACTCGGGGGGCGTCGCGTGCTTCCGGAGCGGCGAACAGTTCGGCCATGCGCACCGTTCCCTCGGCGTCCGAGGCGTTGACAAAGAGGTCACGCAGCGTCGTCAGGTAGGCGTGAAGCCGGTACTCCGGTTCGTAGCCGGACAGCAGCACGTCGAGGTACCCGTCGGCGTTCGGGTAGATGTCGACGCGCAGCCTGTGTTCCTGCTGGGCGACGGCGATGGGGGACTCGTCGACGAGGGAGAAGCCCGAGGGGGCGGTCTCGTCCGTCGAGACCGAGGGGGTGTTCTGATATACGACGTAGGTGTCGAACAGCGTCGTGTGCTCGTCGGTCCCGGCCAGCTCCTCCAACTCGGGCAGACCGATCATGTCGTGTTCGATCAGGTCCAGGACTGCGGACGAGGCGCGGTCCAGCCAGAGCTGGAGTGGATCTTCCAGACTCGCCTGCCAGCGCACCGGCAGGGTGTTCATGAACATGCCCATCGCATGCTCGATGCCCCGGACCTCGGGAGAGCGGCCCGATGTGGTCACGCCGAACTGGGGCGCGTCCCGACCGTCGACGTGCTGGAGCGTGGCACCCCACAGTGCCTGTAGCGCGGCGGCCTGAGTGGTTCTGGCGCGGCGGCACGCGGCACCGAAACGCCGTACGTCCTTTGGACCGAAGCGGATCTGGGCGACTTCGAACGCATCCGAGGTCCGGCCCCGAAGCGGCCCGGCCGGCAGCCGGTCGAATCCCTGGACACGCTCGCGCCACCACGCGCACACGCTTCCGTCCCGAAGCCGCTTCGCGCGCCAGGCGAGGTAATCCGCGTAGTCGAACGACGGAGCCGGGGTGTTTCCGGCGGCGTCCGCGTACCGGGTGAGGAAGCGTTCCAGATAGAGAGGGAAGCTCCAGCCGTCCAAGCGCCGGTAGTCCATGGTGAGCACCCACACCCCGCGCCGATTGTCGATCCGGATGAACGCGAACCGCGTCGGCAGCGCCCGGGCCGCGTCGAAACCCGCCGCGCGGTCCGTGCGTAGGAAGGCATCGAGGAGACCGATCTGTTCGGCAGCGCCCCTGGAGGACCAGTCCAGGAAGGTGACCGCGGTCGGCAGATCCTCGGCAGGGACATCAGCCACCTGCGTCACCTCGCCGCCTGCCTCGCGTAGGACGGTGCGCAGGAAGGGAGTCTCCTGGACCGTGGCCGCCCAGGCTTGGTCCGCCGCCTCCGGTGAGATCTCTCCCTCGTACCGCAGGATGCGCTGGACGACGTAGAGCCCGTCGTCGCCGCGCTCGGGCAGCAGACGCAGCATGTGTTCCTGCAAGGGCGAGAGGGGGTAGCGGTGATCGCTGGCCGCGCTGCCGGACGTGTTCGGGGAGGCGGCGTCGGGCCCTGCCGTGTCACCGACGGCCTGCGCGTCGAGGAACTCGGCGAGCCGCTCCACGGTCTGGTGACTGAAGATTGACCGAATCAGCACCGGCCGTCCGGCGTCCCTGAGGCGGGCGGCGACCTGTGTGCTCTTGATGCTGTCGCCGCCGAGGTCGAAGAAGTTGTCCTGAGCCGTCACCACGGGAAGGTTCAGGACGTCGCGCCAGACCTCGGCGACAAGTCGTTCGGTGGCAGTCCGTGGGGCAGTGGACTGAAGCCCGACATAGCGTTCCTCGGCGATGTCCACCAGCGCCTTGCGGTCCACTTTGCCACTTGAGGTGGTGGGCAGTTCGGGAAGCACCACGATGGATCCGGGCACCATGTAGTCGGGCAGCCTCTCCCGCAGCCGGCCCCGCAGCAGGTGCGGCAGCGCGCGCAGCGCCACCCCTCGGGCGGGATCGTTGGTGACCTCTCCCCGGGGCGTATGGGCTATGTACGGCCGTACGTTCCTGCGGTGGAACACGGCCGCCATGCGCCCCGCCGTGGCATTGCCGGGGGACCAGGTCAGCTGGAGGTCGAGACCGTGCGTCTGGGCCAGCTCCCACAACTGCTCGGGATGCACGGCCTGACCCGAGGCGGGGTTGGGCAGGTGGTTCTGCAGCCGGGCGTTGGGAATGCCATCCACTGCCAGCCAGTCCTCGCCGAGTTCGGCAAGGCGCTTCTCCAACCGAGCGACGCCGTCGATCTCGGCGTCCCAGTCCGTGTACGAGGCGACCGGCTCGCCGGCCGTGCCACCGCGCTCGATGATCACGTCGTAACGGAAGTCGTTGAGCTCGTTGGCGCCGAGGCCGCGTTTCAGTGCGGTCTCGACCCGGTCGACGCCGGGGATCCGGCCCAACAGACCGGTGAAGTAGGCGGGATCGACGAGCAGTTCGGTCTCCTCCGCGGCCCGGCGGGCCGCGCGGTCCAGGAGGCGCTCGCGGGCGGTATCGGGGGCACCGAACCGCGCCACTGAGTAGTGCAGGGTCTCCGCCAGTGCCAACGGCCGCACATCGCCCACGAACACCTTCCCGCCCGGTGCCAGCAGGGCCACAGCCTGGCGCAGTACCGCATCCAGGTAGGCGCGGTCCGGGAAGTACTGGATCACCGAGTTGATGACGACACTGTCGAACGTCAGGCCCTTCAGCGCGTCCAGGTCGTGGGCGGGCAGGCGCCGCAACTCCACACGGTCGGTGAGTCCCAGCCGCTCGGCCTCCTCAGCGATGTAGTCCAGCCCCTTCTGAGCAATGTCCACGCCGATATACCGGTCGCAGTCCGCGGCCAGGCGCAGGGCGAACAGGCCGGTACCGCAGCCGATCTCCAGAACTGTCCGAGGCTTGGACGCTGTGATCCTGTCCACGGCGGCGTCGAGCCACTCGACCATGTCGTCGCGGGGGATGGGGCGGCTGGTGTAGCTGCTGACCCAGCCCTTGAGGTTGAGCCCGGCCTCCTGGGGCTCCGGACCGTCCCCGTCGTCGTAGGCCTGGTCGAAGACCGCCGACCACTCACCGACGCGTTCGCCGTCATCGCCTGGATCCGACGCGAGTCGTTCCGCGTCGGCGACGAGGTAGGCCAACAGTTGTTTGTCCCCGGCGGGGTCGGTACGGCACACGACGGCCGCGTCGAGCACACCAGGCGCCTCGCGCAGGGCCGCCTCGACCTCGCCGAGTTCGATGCGAAAGCCGCGCACCTTGACCTGGTTGTCGATCCGTCCCAGGAACTCCAGGTCGCCGTCGGGGCGGCGGCGCACGAGGTCACCCGTCCGGTAGATCCGGTCGCCGGCCACAACGGAGAAGGGGTCGGGCAGGAAGCGCTCTTCCGTGAGATCGGGGCGGTTGAGGTAGCCGCGGGCTACCTGGACACCGCCGACCCACAACTCGCCGGCCACGCCGACGGGCAGTTCGTGGCCTGCCGCGTCGACGACATGGGTCCGCGTGTTGGCGACCGGGCGGCCGATCGGAGGCTGGCCGCTGGCTTGGGGGTGCCAGCTCCAGTAGGTGACGTCGATCGCGCATTCCGTGGGCCCGTATAGGTTGTCGACGGCGACGGAGCAGTCCGCATACACCCGCTCGCACAGTTCGGCAGGGAGGACGTCACCGCTGCAGAAAATCCTTCGCACGGAGGTGTCACCGAGGCTGCCGTGCGTCAGCAACGCCGACAGGGCCGTGGGGACGAAATGGATGTGGGTGACCTGTTGACGGCGGATTTCGTCAAGGAGTGTCGCCGGCTCCCGGTGCGCGTCCGGACTGGCCAGCACGATCGCGGCACCGTGCATCAGGGGCCAAAGGAACTCCCACACGGAGACGTCGAACGTATGGACGGTCTTCTGCATCACGCGGTCACTGGGGCGCAGCCCGTACTGGGCCTGCATCCAGTTGATCCGGTTGACGACGGACCGGTGCTCGACCATCACGCCCTTCGGGGTCCCCGTAGACCCCGACGTGTAGATCACGTAGGCGAGGTGGCTGGGGGCGGGCCGAGCGGCGGGCCAAGTCTCCTCCTGCTCCGAGAGCAGGTCCCGGACGGACGCTTCGTCGAGCCGCAGGACGTTGACCCCTTCGGGTATGTCCGCCAGCGCGGAGACGCAGTCCGCGGTTGTCAGCACGATGTCGACGCCGCCCTCCCGCACCATGCGGGCGATGCGTTCGGCTGGCTGGCTCGGATCGAACGGCACGTACGCGCCACCCGCGACAAGTGTGCCAACGAGGGCGAAGACCAGCTCAGGGCCACGACTCAGACACAGGCCGACCCTGGTGTCCGGGCCCACGCCACACACTCGCAGTAGATTCGCCACCCGACCACCGCGTGCCGCGAGCTCCCGGTACGTGAACTGTGTGCCGTCGGCGGCGACCAGCGCGACGTCCTCGCCGCGGGCCGCGACCTGGCGGGCGATCCAGTCCGGTACGCAGGACTCGTACGCGGTGTCCGCCTCGGTGGCGTTCCACGTGCTCAGGTGGTCGCGTTCCGCCTCCGTCAGCATCGGGGCGGACAACACCTCCGTGGCGGGAGCGTCCACCATGGCCTCTAGCAGCCGGACGTAGTGACGCGCGAAACGCTGGACCGTCGTCTCGTCGAAGAGGTCGCTGGCGTATTCGACGACGGCATCGAATCCTTGGTCGGTGGGGGTGAGTTCCAGGGAGAGGTCGAACTTCGAGGTGCCCGTGTCCATGGGTATCGGCTCAAGGAGCAAGCCGGGCAATTCCATCACGGTGGACGGCGCGCTTTGCAAGATGAACATGACCTGGGCGAGGGGGTTGTGCGAGGGCTCGCGGCCCAGCTTCAGCTCGTCCACGAGCTGCTCGAAGGGCAGTTCCTGGTGGTCGAGGGAGCCGACACAGGTGTCCCGCACCTGGTCGAGGAGGGCCTGGAAGGTGGGACTCCCGCTGAGGTCAGCCGACAGCACCACCGTGTTGACGAAGAAGCCGATCAGCGCCTCCGTTTCGACCGTCGCGCGGTTGGCCACGGGTGTCGCGCAGGCGAGCTGGCTCTGTCCGCTCCATCGGTGCAGGAGGGCGTAGTAGGCAGTGAGCAGCGCCATGTACGGAGTGGCGCCCCGGGAGCGGGCCAGTTCCTCAACACGACGCCGCAGCGGGCCCGGGATCGAGAAGGAGACGCGTGCCCCGTTGAAGGACTGGACCGGGGGGCGCGGCTCGTCCGTGGGCAGATCGATGAGACGCGGGGAGTCGGCCAGGCGCTCCGTCCAGTACCGGAGGTGCTCCGCGTTGCGCCGGCTTCTCTCCGGTCCCCGCAGCCATAGTGAATAGTCCACATAGCTGATCGCGGGTTCTGCGAGGGTGACGGACGAACCGTTAACGAACGCGCTGTACAGGGCCACGAACTCCCGTATGAACACGCCCAATGACCAGCCGTCGGCGACGATGTGATGGATCACGATCGACAGCACGGACTCCGTCTCGCCCGTTCGGGCGACGAGCATCCGCAGCAAGGGGCCCGACTCCAGGTCGAACGGCCGACGCGAGAAATCAGTCAGCTCGGCGGCCAGTTTCTCCGGTGACACGTCGCGCACTGCCACCGTGATCCGGGTGTCGGGGTCCACCTGCTGTACGGGCAGTTCGTTCACCACGGTGAAGCGTGTGCGCAGCGACGGGTGCCGTTGCACCAGGGCATCGACCGCTCGTTGCAGCCCGTCGACGGACAGCCGCCCGGTGAGCCGGTAACTGCCAGCGATGTTGTACACGCTCTCGTCGGGCAGAAACCTGTTCAGGAACCATATGCGCTGCTGCCCCGGAGAAAGCGGTGCCTCAGTGCGCCCCGTGCGCGGGATCGCAGTGCCGCGTGGGGCTACCGAGCGACTTCCACCCTGCCGCAGTGCCGCCAGACGGGCGCGCTGCTCGGCGGTGAGGGATGTGACGGTCCTGTTCTCGTGCTGGTTCACGAAGAAAACGCCTCCGTTAGCGATGGGACGACGGTCCTCAGCCAGTTGTGACACTGCTGATGAGGAGGTCGTCCAAGGACTGCGCGATGGCCTTCGGGGTACGCGCTGTGAGCGGCAGGTGCACGGGGACGTCGACGGGGAAGAGCGCCCGCAACCGCACGGCGAGTTGCCCGGCGCTGATGGAGTCACCCCCCTGGGAGATGAAGTCGTCGTCCGGAGCCGGCGTCGCGCCGAGCACCTCGGCCCAGCAACGGGCCACCGCGTCCACCAAGGGCTGGAGTTGCTCGTCGGTGTCCTGGGGCGGCACCGGCGCGGGCGAGTGGGCGGAAGCCGGGGTACCGAGCAGGACCGGATCGATGGCAGGGGTCTTACCGGCGAGTCGGGGGTGCAACACGGGCGTGCGCCGGAAGATGCGGGGCGGCCCCGGAACCCGCAGCCCGCGGTCATGCTCCGCGTACGCGGACCAGTCGACCGGGACACCTCGCTCCCAGAGCCGTCCCACCACGGACAGCAGGGTCTGATGCGCGTCTGCGTCCTCGCCCGGCATGAGGGCCAGGCAGCGCCCGGGGTCGGCTCCGCCGAGTTGCAGTGCCCGGATCAGACTGGTTCCCGCGCCCAGCTGTACGAAGACCGCCCCGGGCCGTTCCTTGATCACGGTCCGTACCGCCCGGGCAAATTCCACCCGGTCACGCAGCTGGCTGCCCCAGTAGGCGGGGTCCATGGCCTCGAACCCGGTGAGCCAGGCACCACTTCTGCAGGACATCAGCGGAGTACCGGGCGCCGCCAGATCGAGCCGCTCGAGATAGCGTGCGAAACGGGCGGCGGCCTCGGTCATGCTCGGGTGGTGGAAGGCGTGGGACGTGTCCAGCCGTCGGTGCTCGACGGCCTGCTCGTCCAGCCAGGCCGTGAGAGCGGGGACGGCATCGAGTGAACTCGACACGACGCAGGCTCGGGGGGCGTTGACGGCCGCGACGACGCATTCCTCGGGCAGCCCGCGCAGGTCTTCGGCGGCCGCGCGGACCGCGAACATCGTGCCGGGCGGCATGTCGGCCATGGCCGCAGCACGCCGGCACACCGCGCGGGTGGCATCCTCGAAGGACATGATGCCGCTCAGGCAGGCGCCGGTGACCTCACCCACGCTGTGGCCCAGGATCGCGGCGGGCCGCACCCCGAGGCGGCCCAGTACGGAATGGACACCGAGGCCGGTCAGGTGCAGCACTGGTTGGGCGACCTGGGTGTCGGCCGTGTGGCTGCCGTCCTCGAAGGCGGCGCGGATACGCGCGTAGGTGTCATCGTCGACGACCGCCCGCGCCACGTCGAGCCCACGGTCCACGGTGCGGCGGAACCACGGCTCTCCCGCATACAACTGACGTGCGGCCTCGGCTGCTCTGCCGCCCTGACCGGGCAGCAGGTAGACGACGTCGGGTGCCGGTCCCTCCGCGCTGACGAACGATTCCGCGTCGGGCCATCGCACGGCTGTCCGGGTCGCTCCAGCTGGGACGACCACACTGGTCCGGACGGCGAGCGGAACTCGTCCGGTGCGGAGGGTGTGACCGACGTCGTGACGCTGGTCGTCGGATGCCGTGTCGACCAGGAGCCGGGTCGCCTCCACTGTTTCCGCCAGGCGGGAGGTGTCGTCCGCAGACAAGGGAAGCAGCTGCCAGGCGCGGCGTTCACCCCTGCGCGCGAGGTCGTCGATGTCGAACTCGCCGAGAACCAGGTGGGCATTGGTGCCGCCGAGGCCGAACGAGCTGACGGCGGCGTACCGGGGCGTCGAGCCTCTCCGCCATGGCTGGGCCCGGTCCGACAGGGAGAACGGTGTCGAGCTCAAGTCGACCGGCTGGCCACCCCTGAGCAGCGGCTCATTGGGGGGTATCTCCTCGTGCAGCAGGGCCAGTACAGCGGCGATCACCCCGGCGGCGCCGGCGGCGGCCGACATGTGCCCCACATTGGCCTTGACGGAGGTGAGCCGGCACCCGCCGAGGGGGGCGCCGTGCGCAAGGTAGGCGTGACTCGCGGCCTCGATCTCCAGCGCGTCACCGATGCGCGTGCCTGTTCCATGCGCCTCGAACATGCCAATGTCCTGGGCCTTGAGTTCCGCGATGTCGAGGGCTTCCTCGATGACGGCGGTCTGTCCTTCGACCCCCGGGGCGCTGAAGCCCGCGCGGGTCCGGCCGTCGTTGTTGACCACGGTTGCCGTGAGCACGGCGAAAATGCTGTCGCCATCGGCGAGGGCGTCGTCCAAGCGCCTCAGATAGAGGACGGCGACCCCGTTGCCCTCAACCGTGCCGTCGGCCGAGGTCATGAAGGGTTCACAGCGTCCCCGGCGGGAGTAGATCCCGGATTCCGCGTACAGGTAACCGGCATCCTGGAGGTCGATCGCGGCTCCGCCCGCGACTGCCGAATCGCACTCGCCGGCCAGTATGGCCTGAGCTGCCAGATGGATCGCCACCGCGGACGTCGAGCATGCCGTCTGGACGGTGATGGCAGGACCGGTGAGGCCGAACTTGTAGGCTAGGCGACTCGCCAGATAGTCGGGGTGATTGCCCACGGCCAATCGGGTCATCGCCAGCATGTCCGGTTCGTCCGCCAAGGCCTGCTCAAGGAGGGGTCCGTGACTGCTGGACTTGGTGCCGAGATATACGCCGACAGTGCCGGGCAGCATACTGATGGAGTGGCCTGAATGCTCGACGGCTCGATAGCAAGCCTCTAGCATCAGCCGGTGCTGTGGGTCGGTGAATTCTGCTTCCAGCGCACTGAACCGGAAAGCCTCGGCGTCAAATTCGAGGCACTCTTCCAAGGGGTACGTGGCGGGAACGAAATCTGGATGGGTGTACCTTCGATATGGGATTTCACGGCGCGCGAGTTCATCGTGACTGAGCCACCTGCGTCCGCTCATCCCATTCCGGACAAGATTCCAGTATTCATCGATGTTACGTGCACCGGATGCCTTTATGGACATGCCTACGATGGCGACTCGGTCTTGCATGACTTCACTCCCCAAGATTATTTCTCGCCAGCCGGGAACGCTGAAATCCGCAACAGGCATCGTTAATGCCCGGAGCTGCTCGTGAATCGATTATGATATGGTATTCGACCTGGGGGATCTCAGGGGGAATCCACTAAGGTGAGTGCAGTGCCCAATGGTGTCATTGGTGACTTACTCGGCAGGAGGAATGAAGCGGTCCTGCCACTCGCACGATCGCGACCGGAGGCGGCGGGCCATTGACGGAGGTGTCAATGCCCGGAGGTGAATACCTCAACGGTCCGAGTATGCTCGAATAGGTAGGCAGGTCGTCGTCACTTGCCCCAGGGTGTGGGACGATGCCATCTGAGTGACCAACTTCAGTGGAGCGCCCTCTTACCTGAGGTGTGTGCCGAGCGGGTTTGCTGCCAGTCTTCTTTAAAATGAGTGACATTTTCGTTCGCAGCGGGTCGATTTTGCGAGCGTATGCGACAGCTCAACGTGGCAGCCTTAGAGATTGAGGCAACTGGAACTTCGTTTTCCAGCCCGAAGTATCCGTGAGGTTCCATGGGCCAGCTATCGGCAGCCACGGTAGCTGATGTCTGCGGTGTCACCTCGAATAGATGTTGCGAGGTAACCACTTACTTCCATAGGTGCATGAAGTCGAAGTGTTGGCATCTAGCATCTGGTAACCCTTCATCGGTCGAACGCGCCACAACTGGATCATGGAGTGATTGAACCGTAACACGGGGATGCGGGCACCCCGTTAAAGGAATAGCAAAGTCATGATTGCCCCGATTTGAGCATTGCGTCTCTTAATGGATGTGAGTGCTATTTATGATAGGTGGGGCATTAAGGTCAGGCGCTAACTGTGCATGCTGCTGAAAAGCAAGTGCGAATCAAGCCGAGATGGCGGCGCCCGCACGGCGAGATCGCACCGCAAGGGCTCTCGGTGCGGCCGGAGTTCTTCGTCACTACGAGGCCCCAACCCGGGCCCACCTGTTACGGCAGGAATCAGACACTCCGGCGCCGGGCCCGGCTCGCGGCGTTGGCGGGGTAGAGCGTCCGGCACCCGGTCCGGGCCAGCTAAGGGCTGTCCCGTAAATGACCTTGGAGCTGCCGGGAGCAGGGTCAGCCGCGGTGCAACCCGCTCGCCTATCCGGCAAGGGTGAGGTTGTGCATGCGGGCGATGCCGAGCATGGCGTGGTGGACACCGTCGCCCTTGAGGCGGCAGTCGCGGAGAATCTTCCAGGTCTTCATCCGGGCGAAGACGTGCTCGACACGGGCTCGGACCCGCTTGTGAGACGTGTTGTGCACCTTCTTCCAGTCGGGCAGGTCTTCGCCCTTGCGCCGACGATGGGGCATGACGAGTCCCGTGCCGAGATAGCCGCCGTCGGCGATCGTGAGTGTTCTGCCGACGGCGGCCTTGGCGCCGGATTCCTCCCA
>NZ_SOAV01000022.1 GCF_004364245.1 Streptomyces sp. BK208
CAGCACACCGTCACCGACCAGACCCTCGTCGACCGCGTCCACCAACTCGGCATGGACATCAACGTCTGGACCGTCGACGAACCCGGCGCCATCCGCACCATGACCGCCCTCGGCGTCGACGGCATCATCACCGACTACCCCCAAACCCTCACCCAGCGGGGGTGACACGGGTCAGGGGCGGGTGGCCCGGTCCAGCTCGACGATGACGGAGTAGTACGTACGGCCGGTGGCGCGGTCCATGCCGATCTCGCACATGCGGTTGGCGGACAGGTGGGCGTCGTACGGGCGCGAGGTCACCTCGGCGGCCTCCTTCGCCGTGGCCGAGGCCGTCAGCTCCTTGTGCAGCATGCCGCGGTCGCCGGCGAAGGCGCAGCAGCCGGCGTCGTCCGGAACGACGACCTCGTCGGCGACCGCGTCGGCGACCGCGCGCAGTTGGTCCACGTCGCCCAGGTGCTGCATCGAGCACGTCGGGTGCAGCACCGCCGAGCCGGTCGTGCGGCGGATCGTCAGCCGGGGCAGGAGCTCCTCGGCGGCCCACACGACGGAGTCGATCACCTCGAGCCGCTCGTGCAGTTCCCGGTTGGCGTGGGTGAGGTAGGGGACGACCTCGTGCCGGATGCCGAGCGTGCAGGACGAGGCGTCGACGACGAGGGGGAGCCGTCCGCCGTCGGTCCAGGCCCAGGCGGCCTCGACGATCCGGTTGGCCATCACCGTGTTGCCGTCCTCGTAGCCCTTGGAGTGCCAGATCGTCGAGCAGCAGGTGCCCGCGACGTCGTCGGGGATCCAGACGGGCCGGCCGGCGCGGGCCGAGACGTCGACCACGGCCTGCTGGAGCGAGGGGGTGCCGTCGCCCTCGGGGCCGGCGAAGATCCGGTTGACGCAGGCGGGGTAGTAGACGGCGCTCGCTCCCGTCCGGGTGGTGGGCGGCGCGGTGCGGGCGGCGGCGCCCGGGATCTCGGGCAGCCACTCCGGCACCAGGTCGGGCCGTACGGCCTTGCGGGCGAGGCCGGTCGCGGCGGTCAGCAGCCGGTCGCTGATCCTTTCCGCCGCGCCGACCGCGAGCCGTGCCGACGCCTCCACGGTCCTGAAGCGCTTCGCGGTGAGTGCGGCGATCCGTTCCTCCCGGGGCGAGTGCCTCCGGTGGCGGAAGTCCTTCATCATGGCGCCGGTGTCGATGCCGACCGGGCAGGCGATCGCGCAGGTGGAGTCGCCGGCGCAGGTGTCGACGGCGTCGTAGCCGTAGGAGGCGAGGAGTTCTTCCTCCACGGGCGAACCGGCCGGCTGTCGCAGCATCTCCCTGCGCAGGACGATGCGCTGGCGCGGGGTGGTCGTCAGGTCGTGGCTGGGGCAGGTGGGTTCGCAGAAGCCGCACTCGATGCAGGGGTCGGCGACCGGTTCGATCCCGGGGATCGTCTTCAGTCCGCGCAGGTGGGCCCTGGGGTCCCGGTCGAGGACGACCCGGGGCGCCAGTACGCCGCCGGGGTCGATGACCTCTTTGACGCGCCACATCAGCTCGGTGGCCCTGGGGCCCCATTCCAGCTCCAGGAACGGGGCGATGTTGCGTCCGGTGGCGTGCTCCGCCTTCAGGGACCCGTCGAACCGCTCCACGGTCATCCGGCAGAAGTCGTCCATGAACGCGGCGTACCGGTCGACGTCGGAGGGCCTCGACGCGTCGAAGGCGAGCAGGAAGTGCAGGTTGCCGTGGGCCGCGTGGCCGGCGACCGCGGCGTCGAAGCCGTGCTCGGCCTGGAGCGCGAGCAGGGCTTCGCAGGCGTCGGCCAGCCGGGAGGGCGGCACCGCGAAGTCCTCCGTGATCAGGGTGGTGCCCGCCGGGCGGGAGCCGCCGACCGCGGTGACGAAGGCCTTGCGGGCCTTCCAGTAACCGGAGATCACCTTGGTGTCCCGGGTGAACGCGTTGGTCACCGACGCGACCGGCGCGACCAGTTCCAGCCGGTCGGCGACGGCCGCCGCGGCCTGCTCGAAGGTCTCCTGTGCCGCCTCGTCGGGCGCCCTGAACTCCACCAGCAGCGCCGCCGTCTCCCGCGGCAGACCCGCCCAGTCGGCCGGCACGCCCCGCACGCTCACCGAGGCGCGCAGCGTGTTGCCGTCCATCAGCTCGACGGCCTGGGCTCCGGCCTCGTTGAACAAGGGGACGGCGGCCGCGGCGGCGGTCAGCGAGGGGAAGAAGAGCAGACCGCTGGTGACCCTTCGGTCGAGTGGAAGGGTGTCGAAGACGAGGTCGGCGAGGAAGCCGAAGGTGCCCTCGGAGCCGACCATCAGGCCGCGCAGGATCTGGACCGGCGTGGCCCCGTCCAGGAAGGCGTCCAGGCGGTAGCCGTTGGTGTTCTTGATCTCGTACTTGGCCCGGATGCGGGCGGCGAGTTCCGCGTCGGACTCGATCTCCGCCTTGAGCGCGAGCAGCCCCGCGCACAGCTCGGGCTCGGCCCGCGCCAGCCTCTCGTCGGCCTGCGGGTCGGCGGTGTCGACGACGGTGCCGCTGGGCAGGACGAAGGTCAGCGAGGCGAGCGTGCGGTACGAGTTGCGCGTGGTGCCTGCGGTCATGCCGGAGGCGTTGTTGGCGACGACCCCGCCGAGGGTGCAGGCGATGGCGCTGGCCGGGTCGGGCCCCAGGATCCTGCCGTACCGGGCGAGGGTCGCGTTGGCCCGCATCACCGTGGTGCCGGGTCGGACGCGGGCCCGCGCGCCGTCGTCCAGGACCTCGATCCCGGTGAAGTGGCGGCGTACGTCGACGAGGATGTCCTCGCCCTGGGCCTGGCCGTTGAGGCTGGTGCCGGCGGCGCGGAAGACGACCTGGCGGCCGTTGCCGCGTGCGTAGGCGAGCACCGCGCGGACGTCGTCGATGTCCTCGGCGAGTACGACGGCCTGCGGTAGGAAGCGGTAGGGGCTGGCGTCGGAGGCGTACTTCACCAGGTCGGAGATCTTCCAGAGCACCTTGTCAGGGCCCAGCAGCCCGGTGAGCGCGGCGCGCAGCGCCTCGGGCGTGCCCGCGGCGCCGTCGTCGGGCACCCGGTCGGCGGAGGCGACCCGGGTCGTGCCGGGGCGGAGGGATTCCGGCTCGGGCTCCAGCAGAGGCATGACGTTCCACTCCCACACGACTCGTTCGGTGTTGTTCAGCGTACGACCGCGGTGCCCGCCGGCCCCGTACGGGGCCGGGCCGGCGGGCGCCGCGGGGTCACCCCGGCAGGTCGGGGTCCGGCAGGAGGGCCACCACGTCGATCTCCACGAGGATGCGCATCAGGTCGGACCCGACCGTGGTGCGCACCGGGCAGGGGTCGTCGAAGAAGGCACGGTAGGCCTCGTCGTACGCGGCGAAGTCCCGCTCCAGGTGGTGCAGGTGCGCGGTGACCTTCACGACGTCCCGCATCGACAGGCCCCGCGCCGCGAGGACCGCGCCGACGTTGCGCAGCACCTGGGTGGTCTGCGCTCCGACACCGTCCGGTACGGCGCCGGTGACCGGGTCCTGGGGGCCGAAGCCGGCCGTGAAGAGGAACCCGCCCGCCACCACCCCCTGGGAGTAGGCGCCCGCGGGGCGGGGAGCCCCGGGCGTGTGCACGGCTCGCTTGCCGGTCGGCTCGCTCATCCGGTCAGGTCACCGTCCCGTTCGTTGACGCTCGCGTAGTGGCGGAGCTTGTCCTCGTCCACGCTCACTCCCAGACCGGGCCCCGACGGCACCCGCAGGCGGCCGTTCTCCAGGTGCAGGGGCTCGATGATGTCGTCCGCGTGCAGGTAGTACATGCTGTCGATGGCCCGCGACAGGACGGGTGTGCTCGCCACGACGGCCAGGTGGGCGGCCGTGGCGATGCCGAGTTCGCCGCCGCTGTGCAGGTTCATGCCCAGGCCGAAGGTCTCGCAGTGGGCGGCGAGGGCCTTGGTCGCGGCGATGCCGCCCCACTTGTAGACGTCACCGTGGATGACGTCGACCGCGTTCAGCCGCATGGCGGGGGCGAAGTCCTCGAAGCGGACGACGCACATGTTGGTGCACAGCGGGATGCGTACCTTCGCCTTCACCTGGGACATGCCCTCGATGCCGGCGCAGGGGTCCTCCAGGTACTCCAGGTCCAGTTCCTCCAGCGCGATGCCGGCCCGGACCGAGTCGGGGACGGACCAGGCCGCGTTGGGGTCGACGCGCAGGTTCACCTCGGGCAGCGCCTCGCGGACCGCGCGCAGCACGGCGACGTCGCCCGCGCAGTCCCGGGTGCCCTTGAGCTTGACGGCGTCGAAGCCGCCCTCGTCGACGACGCGCACGGCGTGCTCCGCCATGGCCCTGGGCAGGTCCGCCGACGTGGCGCCGAGAGCGTCGGCGCGGGTGATCAGGGCGGTGATCGGGACCTCGTCGCGCACGGCGCCGCCCAGCAGGTCGGTGACGGACTGGCCGGTGGCCTTGCCCATCGCGTCCCAGCAGGCGACGTCGACGGCGGCGATCGCCGCGTAACCCAGGTAGCCGTAGAAGAAGGGCACCATGTGCTGCCTGCGGTGGAAGCCCTCCAGCGCGAACGGGCTGGTCCCGATCAGGTCCGGAGCCATCCGGCGGACGATCGCCGCGACCGGGGCGCCCCACATCGTCTCGCCCCAGCCCTCGACGCCCGCGTCGGTGCGCACGCGCACGACGGTACGGGTCTCCCCCGTCTTGGTCTCGAAGGAACTGGTGAAGGGATTGACTAGTGGGAGGTTGACGACCCACACGTCGACGTCGGTGATCTTCATTTCTGCTCCTCGCGTCATCGGGGTCACCGGCTGGCGGCGTCGAAGGCCGAGATCGCGCGGGCCAGTCCGCGCGCCCGGTCGTCCAGGAGCTGGCCGCCCCGGCCGGCGTCCGCGCCGGACGCGTCGTCGGTGGCTCCGTCGACCCGCTCCCACTCGCCGTGGCGCTCGACGGTCAGACCGGGGTGGGGCGGGTTGTCGAACAGCGGGGGCGGTTCGACGGGGGTGCGGGCGGGCACGGGCGTGCGCACCAGCGCGGGGTGGGCGGCCAGCATCAGCGACGTCTCGAACCATCCGGCATGGCCCGGGGTGACCTCCGGCCGTTCCGCCTCGTCGCCGTCCCCGGCGTCCCCGGCGTCGGTGAGCGTCCAGTACGAGCAGGCGGCGACCGTGACCCGGGCGCGCAGCGCGAGGCGCTTCACGGCGAGCCGCATGATCTCGTCGTTGCCGCCGTGGCCGTTGACGACCATGATGCGCCGGTGACCGCTGCTCACGAGCGAGTCGAGGACGTCGTCCAGTACGGCGCCCAGGGTCGCCGCGGAGAGCGAGACGGCCGCCGCGAACAGGTGGTGCGGGCTGTGCCCGTACGGCAGGGCGGGCAGCCGGACCACCTGGGGCGCGGCGGTGTCCCGGTCGAGCAGGTGCAGCGCCCGGTCCACGACCTCCTCGACCAGGAGCGTGTCGGTGCCCATCGGAAGGTGCCCGGCGTGCTGCTCCTGCGAGCCGATGGGCAGCAGGGCGATGCCCCGCTCACCGGCCCGGCGCACTTCGCGCCAGGTCAGTTCGGTCAGTCTCGATTGGCTCACGGTGCTACCTCTCCGAAAGAGGGCCATGGCAGAGTCGGCGCATGGTCCACAAAAGTTCTCCGTTGCGACTGGTCCCGGATGCCGGGGAGCACCCGGCCGCTCCCGCGGCACCGCGGCGGCTGGGGGCCGTCGAGCTGGTGCCCGGCCGGGTCGGGGCGGCCGTGCTGTCCATGGGGGGTCAGGTGCTGGACCGCACCGAGGCGTCGTACGACGCGGCCTCGGCCGCTCCCGCGGACATCGACCGGGCGCTGGCCCGGGTGGCCGGTGTCTTCGCCGCCCACGAGGTCCAGGGGATCGGGGTGGCCGCCGCGGGGCTCGTGGACCCCTTGGCGGGACTGATCCTGGAGGTCAACGACGTACCGGCGCTGCACGGCTATCCGGTGACCGAGCGGCTCGGGGCCCTCACCGGGACCGGGGTGCGCCTGGAGCACCGGGCGCGGCTCCAGGTGCTCGGGGACCGCTGGTTCGGCGCGGGCCGGGGACGGCGCACCTTCGCCTCCGTCTCCACCGGGGAGGTGCTCGGGGTGGGCGTCCTGTACGACGGCGAGGTGATGGCGCCGCCAGGCGGGCGCAGCGGCGCGCACATGACGGTGTCGGCCAGCGGTGAGCCCTGCACCTGCGGGAGCCGGGGCTGCTGGAAGACCCTGGCCACGACCGGCTGGCTGCGGGCCAGGGCGCGCGCCGCGGGGCTCGGTGAGACGGTGTCGCTGGCCGCGCTGGTCGACCGCGGCGACGACATCGCCGGGCGGGTGGTGGAGGAGTACGCGCACAACCTCGCCCTGGGGCTGGTGAACGTGCAGCAGCTGTTCGCGCCCGGGCTGTTCATCCTGCACGGTGAGGCTCGGGAGGGCGGTGAGCGCTTCCGCACCGTGGTGGAGGAGCGGCTGCGGGACGCGGTCGCCTTCGCGGGTGCCGAGCAGCCGCGGGTGCTGGTCGCGTCGGCCGCGGCCGACGACGTGGCGCTGCTCGGCGGGGCGGGTCTGGTGCTGTCCCACCTGTAGCGCGCGGCGCGTCATCGGTTCGCTTCCGGTGCCGGGAGGGACGCGCGTTCCGCGGCCCGTCGTCCCCTGCGCGGGTCGAGGACCGGTACGGCGTCGAGCAGCCGCCGTGTGTAGGGGTGCCGCGGGGTGCGCAGCACCGCCGTCGCCTCGCCGACCTCGACCAGGCTCCCCCGGCTCATCACCGCGACGCGGTCGGCCACCTGGGCCACGACGGCGAGGTTGTGCGAGACGAAGACGTAGGTGAGACGCAGCCGTTGCTGGAGGTCGGCCAGGAGATCCAGGACGGTCGCCTGCACGGAGACGTCCAGGGCGCTGGTCGGCTCGTCGAGCACCAGCAGCCGGGGGCGGAGCGCCAGGGCCCGGGCGATGGAGACGCGTTGGCGCTGACCGCCGGAGAACTCGTGCGGGTAGCGGTCCTGGATGCCGGCGTCCAGGCCGACGGCTTCGAGGAGTTCCCCGACCCGCTCCCGGGTACGGGCCCGGGCCCGCCGTCCGCGTGCGTCGGGTTCGTGGGTGACCAGGGGTTCGGCGACGATGTCGGTGATGCGCATGCGGGGGTTCATGCTGGAGTAGGGGTCCTGGAGGACGACCTGCATCTGCCGTCGTACGCCGCGCAGTTCGGACGCTGTGAGGGCGGCGAGGTCCTGCCCGTCGAAGCGCACGCGGCCGGCGGTGGGTTCGAGGAGGCCGAGGAGCAGCCGGGTGAGGGTGGTCTTGCCGCAGCCGGACTCGCCGACCAGGGCCAGGGTCTCGCCCTCGTGGACGTCGAGCGACACGTCGTCGACGGCGACGTTCGTGCGCCGGCCGCCGAACTCCTTGCGCAGGCCGCTCAGTTCCAGGAGCGGCGCGGGGGCGGTGGTGTCGGTGGCGCGGGTGCTCATACCGCCTCCAGTCGGGGGGTGGCCGCCAGCAGCTTGCGGGTGTAGTCGTGGGCCGGGCGGTCGAAGACGTCGAGGACGTCACCGGTCTCGACGACCTTTCCCCTGTTCATGACCACGACGCGGTCGGCGGTCTCCGCGACGACCGCGAGGTCGTGGGTGATCAGGACGACGGCCATGTCGTGCTTGTGCTGGAGGGTGACGAGGAGGTCGAGGATCTGGCGCTGCACGGTGACGTCCAGGGCGGTGGTCGGTTCGTCGGCGACGAGGACACGGGGCCGGGCCACCAGCGCCGTCGCGATCATCACGCGCTGGCGCAGGCCGCCGGAGAGCTCGTGCGGGTACTGGCGGTAGCGCAGGGCGGGGTCGGGGATGCCGACCTCGTCCAGTGCCTCCAGCGCGGCCTGTTTCGCCTCGGCGCGGGACATGCCGGTGTGGTGCCTGAGGACCTCGGCCACCTGGGCGCCGACGCGCTGGAGGGGGTCGAGGCAGGTCATCGGGTCCTGGAAGACCATGGCGATGTCGCGGCCCCGGACCCGGCCGAGTTCCTTCTCGGACAGGCGCAGCAGGTCGCGGCCGTCGAAGCGGATCTCGCCGCCCGCGTACACGCACGGCGGGCTCGGGTTGAGACGCAGGACGGACAGGGCGGTGGCGCTCTTGCCGCTGCCGGACTCGCCCACGACGGCGAGGGTCTCGCCGGCGTGGACGTGGAGGGAGACGTCCTGGACGGCGTGGACGACGGAGCTCTCCAGGCGGAAGTCGACGCTGAGGCGGTCGATCTCCAGGAGCGGCCGCCGGTCCGCCGGCGGCCGGGACGCGCCGGTGGCCGTCCGCTCGGGGTCGGGTGCGGGTCGGTCGTTGCTCATCGGCGGTAGGCCTTCGGGTCCGCGACGTCCCGCAGGGCGTCGCCGGTGATGTTGATGGCGAGGGAGGTCAGCATCAGCGCGATGCCGGGAAAGACGGCGACCCACCAGGAGGTGCCCAGGTAGAGCTGGCCGTCGGAGAGCATGCCGCCCCAGGTGACCGTCTCCTTGGGGACGCCCAGGCCCAGGTAGCTGAGGGAGGCCTCGGCGACGATGGCGGCGGCGACGTGCAGGGTGCCGATGGTGGCCAGGGGTGCCATCACGTTCGGCAGCAGGTGACGGCGCATGATGGTGACGTCCGTGACGCCGATCGCGCGGGCCTCGGTGACGAAGTCCCGGGTGCGCAGCGACATCACCTCGGAGCGCACGACACGGGCGTAGGAGACCCAGCCGGTGAAGCCGAGCACCACGATCACGACCCACAGGCCGGAGCCGAGGAAGCCGACGACGGCGAGGGCCAGCAGCAGCGAGGGGAAGGCGAGCTGGACGTCGGCGAGCCGCATGAGGGCGCGGTCGGCCCAGCCGCCGAAGTATCCGGAGACGAGGCCCACGGCGGTGCCGATGACACCGGCGAGCAGCGCGGCGCCGGCGCCGACCAGCAGGGAGACCCGGGCGCCGTAGACGACGCGCGAGAGCATGTCGCGGCCGAGCTGGTCGGTGCCGAGGAGGTGCGCACCGCTGCCGCCGTGCTGCCAGGCGGGGGGCCGCAGCCGCAGCAGGAGGTTCTGCGTGTTGGGGTCGTAGGGGGCGATCAGGGGCGCGAACAGGGCCGCGGCGAGCAGGCTGACGAGTACGGCGAGGGCCACCACTGCGAGCCTGTTGCGCAGCAGGCCGCGCAGGACGACGGAGCCGGAGCCGCCGGACGGCTTGTGCTCCGGCGCCGCGCCGGTCACGGCCGGGGACATGACGGTCATCGTGACGTCCTCACCCTCGGGTCGAGGAAGCTGTAGGAGAGGTCGACGAGCAGGTTCACCACGACGAAGGTGGCGGCGAAGAACAGGACGGTGGCCTGGACGAGCGGGAAGTCGCGGTTGGAGATGGCCTCGACGGTCAGCTGTCCCACCCCGGGCCAGGAGAAGACCCGTTCGGTGAGGATCGCCCCGCCGAGCAGGTTGCCGACCTCCAGGCCGACGACGGTCACCACCGGCAGCGAGGCGTTGCGCAGCCCGTGCCTGAGCACCACCTTCAGCGGTCCGAATCCCTTGGCGCGGGCGCTGCGGATGTGGTCGGAGGACAGGACGTCGATCAGCGAGGAGCGCAGCAGGCGGGCGACGACGGCGACGGAGTACACGGCGAGGGTGACGGCGGGCAGGACCAGGTTGGCGAGGGTGCCGTAGCCGGAGGCGGGCAGGGCGCGCAGCCAGACGGCGAAGACGAGGATGAGCAGGATGCCGACCCAGAACGGCGGGGTGGACTGGCCGAGCAGGACGCCGGTCATCACGGTGTTGTCGGTGCCGCGGCCGCGGCGCACGGCGGCGACGATGCCCGCCGGGATCGCTATGACGAGGGTCAGCGCGAGTGCGGCGGCGGCCAGTTCGACGGTGGCCGGCAGCCGGTCGGCGAGGATCTCGCTCACCGGCTGCCCGTAGACGAGGGAGTCGCCGAAGTCGAGGTGCAGCAGTCCGCGGAGGTAGTCGAGGTACTGCGCGAACAGGGACTGGTCCAGGCCCAGGGAGTGACGCAGCACCCGCTCCTGTTCGGCCGTGGCGTCCGGCGGCAGCAGGATCTTCACGGGGTCGCCGGACAGGCGTACGAGGAAGAAGGCGACGGTCGCCGTGCACAGCAGCACGAACAGGGCGATGGCGAGGCGCTTGACCACCCCGAGGAGGAGTCCCGCACGGTCCGTCCGGCGGGTGGCGGTGTCCGGCGGGGCGGGTGGCTTGTCGAGGGTGAGGGCGCTCATCGGGACACCTCCGCGCTCTCCATGGCGAGGACGCCCGCAGCTCCCGGTGTCCAGCGGGGCCGGTCGTTGCGGGCGTAGATGTTGTCGATCTGGTAGAGGAAGACGAAGGGAGCCTCCCGGCGCATCAGCCGTTGCAGGTCGGAGAAGGCCGCTTCGCGCTGCGCGGGGTCCTCCGAGAGTTCCTCGGCGTCGATGAGGCGGTCGGCCTCCGCGGAGTGCCAGCGGCTCTGGCGGCGGTCGCTGCGCACGTTGGACTGGACGATGCTCGCGCCGTCCATGGTCCACACGGTGCTGGCCGCGAGGTAGACCGGGCCGAGCGCGCCGCGGTTGTCGGAGGTGAGGCGGGCGGAGTAGGTGCCGGGGTCGAGCAGGTCGACGCGGGCGTCCACCCCGGCCCTGGCGAGGAGCCCGGACAGGGCCTCGGCGACGTTGGCGTCGACGTTGGAGGCGGTGAGCGTGGTGGAGAAGCCGTGCGGGTGACCGGCCTCGGCGAGCAGCCGCCGCGCGGTGTCGACGGAGCGGGTGAAGGGCTTGACGGCGGGGTCGAAGCCGAAGGAGCCGCGCGGGACGAGTGCGGGCGTCTCGGTGGCCTTGCCGCCGAGCACGGCCTTGATGAGCAGCGGCACGTCGATGGCGTGGTTGAGCGCCTGGCGCACCCGGCGGTCCTGGAGCGGGCCGCGTTCCAGGGTGTTCAGGGAGAGGTAGGCGGTGCGGATGCCCGTGTGTCCGTCGATGGTGATGCCGCCGTAGCCGTCGAGTTGCTGGGCGGCATCGGGGGTGAGTCCGGCGACGAGGTCGACGCCGCCGCTCTGCAGGGCGGCCAGCGAGGACGAGGCGTTGGGGGCGGGGCTGAAGACGAGGGCGTCGACGGGCGGGCGTCCGTTCCAGTGGCCGGCGTGCGCGCGCATCCGCAGTTCGTGGTCGCGCCGCCAGCTCTCGAAGGTGAAGGGCCCGGTGCCGACCGGGTGGTCGGCGAAGGCCGCGTCGCCCACGTCGGCGAGGTGGCGGGGCGGTACCACCACGCCGCCGAACAGGGAGAGCTTGGCGGGCAGGATGGGGTCGTGCACGGTGGTGTGGATGTCGACGGTGAGCCGGTCGACGACGGTCACGCCCTTGACGAAGCGCAGCTCGACGATCGGTGACTTCGTCGCGGGGTCGAGCAGGCGCTCGATGCTGAAGGCGACGGCGTGTGCGTCGCAGACCTCGCCGTTGTGGAAGCTCACCCCGGGCCGGAGGACGAAGCGCCAGGTGTGCGCGTCGGTGGCCTCCCAGGACAGGGCGAGCCTGGGGTGCAGCCGGTTGTCCCGGCCGCGGGTGGTGAGGGTGTCGAACATGTTGATCAGGACGTTCATGGACACCATGTCGCCCTGCTTCTGCGGGTCCAGCGTCTTCGGGTCACCCGGCTGGGAGACGCGCAGCACGTTGCCGGCCCGGTCCGCGGCGGCCGTCGTGCCGCACGCGCTCAGGAGCGCCGGAGCGCTGAGGGCTCCGAGCAGCAGGCCGCCGGTCCGCAGGACGTGGCGTCGGCTGGGACGGCCGCGGTCCAGCGTGCGCCCCTGAAGAATTCGTTCCATTGAACAACACCTCCGTTCCGTCAGATGGAATGCGGTTGGGTTAAGCTAAGCGACATGGTGAAAGCGGTCAACACCCGGTCGGTCGACCAGGACGTCGTGAAGGGCCCCGTCGACAAGGCGATGGAGGTGCTCGATGCGCTCGTCCAGCCCGGCGGCCCCCACCGGCTGGGGGAGATCGCACGCCGCACGGGCCTGACCAAGCCCACCGTCCACCGGCATCTGCGGACCATGGCGGAGTACGGCTTCGCCGAGCCCGCGGAGGGCGGCAGCTACCGTCCGGGGCCCCGGCTGCTGGGCCTGGCGGCGGCGGCCCTGAGCGACAGCCGCGTCCTGGAGCTGTCCCGGCCTGCCCTCGCCGACCTGCGCCGGCGCACCGGCCATGTCGCGTTCTACGCGGCGCGCCACGGGCACGAAGCCGTGTACCTGGAACAGTCGGAGCCGGCCCGCGAGTACCGGATGAGCGTCCGGCCGGGGCACCGTTCGCCGCTGTACGCCTGCGGCGTGGGGCTCGCCATGCTCTCCGCGCTGCCCGCCGAGGAGACGGCGGCGGTCCTGGACGCACCGGACCTGGAGGCGCGCACCCCGGACGCCCTCACCGACGCGGCCGCCCTGCGTACGGTGCTCGCCCGGGCGGCGTCGTGCGGTTACGCCGTGGACGACGAGTACGACGAGCCGGATGTGCGGTCGGTGGCGGCCCCCGTCCTGGACGCGGAGGGCAGGGCGGTGGGGGCGATCGGCGTCAGCGGACTGACCTTCACCCTCGACCCCGGCAGCGTGGAGGTCTTCGGCCCGATGGTGCGGGCCGCCGCACGCACCGTGTCCGCGGGACTCGGCGCGCGCACCCCCCTGCTGGGCCTGGTGGACACGGCCGGGAGCGGTGAGGAGGCGTGAGTGCCCTGGCCGGACTGCTCGCCGAGGGACGGGAACGGCGTATCTTCTCGGGCGCCGCCTGGTCGGTCGGCGGCGCGGAGGGTCCGCTGGACCGGGGCTGGACCGGCAGCCGCGGCTGGGACGGTCCGCCACTGGACGGCGACGACGTGTGGGACCTCGCCTCGGTGACCAAACCGATCGTCGGGCTCGCGGTCATGGCGCTCGTCGAGCGCGGGACGCTCGGCCTGGACGACACCGTGGGCACCCACCTTCCCGCCTACCGGGACGGCGACAAGGCCGACCTGACGGTACGTCAACTGCTGACGCACACCTCGGGAATACCGGGGCAGGTGCCGCTCTACCGCGACCACCCCACGCGCGCCTCGCTGCTGGAGGCGGTACGCCTGCTGCCGCTGACCGCGCGGCCCGGCACCCGCGTCCAGTACTCCTCGCAGGGGTTCATCGTCCTCGGCCTCGTCGCCGAGGCGGCCTCCGGACAGCCCCTGGACACGCTGGTGGAGCGGCTGGTGTGCGCGCCACTCGGCATGGGCGACACCGTCTTCAGGCCGGACGCCGGTCGCCGGGCGCGGGCGGTCGCCACCGAGGACTGCCCCTGGCGGGGCCGCCGGGTCGTGGGCGAGGTCCACGACGAGAACGCGGTGGTGCTCGGCGGAGTCGGCGGCCACGCGGGCCTGTTCTCCACGCTCGCGGACATGGAGTTGCTCGGCGCCGCGCTCGCCGCCGGCGGCCGGGGCCTGCTGAGCCCCTCCGCCTTCGCCCTGATGACGGCCGCCCACACCGACGGCCTGGCGCTGCGGCGCGCTCTCGCCTGGCAGGGCCGCGATCCGGTCGGCTCCCCCGCCGGGGAGGTGTTCGGCCCGGACTCGTACGGCCACACGGGCTTCACCGGCACCAGCCTCTGGATCGACCCTGCCACGCGGCGCTACGCCGTACTGCTCACCAACCGGGTGCACCCGGACAGGACGGGCGACGCGATCGTCGCCCTGCGCCGGGCGTTCCACGATGCCGCCGCGCTGCTGCCCCCGGTGGCCGCCGGCCGCCGCCCCGGTGTGGAATGACCCGATGAGCGATTCCGTACCGCGCGCCGAGCGCCCCGAACGTGCCCGTCCCGCAGCGCAGAGCCTCACCGGCGTCGGCCTCGCCGTGCTCGACGGTGACGGCCGGGTCCTGCTCGGCCTCGGTCACGACGGACGCTGGGAACTGCCCGGCGGCAAGGTCGACGCCGGCGAGGACTTCGAGACGGCCGCCGTCCGGGAGCTGGCGGAGGAGACGGGGCTGGTGGCGGCCGCGTCGGAGGTGCGGGTGCTGGCCGTGCTCGTCGACGGCGTAGGCGGGCTGACCCGGGTGACCGCCGCCGCCGTCACCCGGCGCGCGGCCGGCGCGCCCCGGGTCACCGAGCCCGACAAGATCGAGCGCTGGGAGTGGTTCGCCCGCGAGGCGGTACCGTCCGCGCTCTTCCCGCCGTCCGCCTCGGTCCTGGACTGCCTGTGGCCGGGCACCGGACGGCGGGGCGCGCGAGCGGTCCGGCACTACACGGTGACCGGCTGAACTCAGGCCCCCTCGCACCTCGCTGTCCGGCGCCCCGGCCGGGCCGCCACGGGTGCCGAGTGCACGCCCGTGCCGGACGGGTGCGAAGCCGGAGCCCGGGAGACCGCGTCATGCGTCGCATCCATTGACATGAACGCATCCCAGCGCAACGCTGAGAGCGCTCTCAGGATCGGTACGGACCAATTCCCCCCACCCGCACGGAGGTGGAGAGTGCTCTCCCGACTCAGATGCCGTCTGCTCGCCGTGGCCGCGGCCGCGGGCCTGACCGGCGCCCTGCTCACGCTCGGCGCCGCCCCGCCCGCGGACGCCGCGGTGCCCGCAACCATTCCGCTGAAGATCACCAACAACTCCGCCCGCGGCGACGCCGTCCACATCTACACCCTGGGCACCTCGCTGACGACGGGTCAGCAGGGCTGGGCCGACGCCGCCGGCACCTTCCACGCCTGGCCCGCCGGCGGCAATCCCCCCACGCCCGCTCCGGACGCGTCCATCCCCGGACCGGCCGCGGGACAGACCAAGACCATCCGCATCCCGAAGCTGTCGGGGCGCATCTACTTCTCCTACGGGCAGAAGCTGGACTTCCGCCTCACCACCGGCGGCCTGGTGCAGCCCGCCGTCCAGAACCCGAGCGACCCCAACCGCAACATCCTCTTCAACTGGTCGGAGTACACGCTCAACAACGACGGGCTGTGGCTGAACAGCACCCAGGTCGACATGTTCTCCGCGCCCTACACCGTCGGCGTGCAACGCGCCGACGGCAGCACGGCCAGTGCCGGACAGCTCAAGGCCGGCGGCTACCGCGGGGTGTTCGACGCGCTGCGGGCGCAGCCGGGCTGGGGCGGGCTGGTCCAGACCCGGCCCGACGGCACCGTGCTGCGGGCACTGGCGCCGCTGTACGGGGTGGAGACCGGGGCGCTGCCCGTGTCGGTCATGGACGACTACATCAACCGGGTCTGGCAGAAGTACTCGTCGGCCACGCTCACCGTCACGCCCTTCGGTGACCGGCCGGACACCAAGTACTTCGGGCGCGTCTCGGGCAACGTCATGAACTTCACCAACGGCTCCGGCGCGGTCGTCACCAGCTTCCAGAAGCCCGACGCCTCCAGCGTCTTCGGCTGCCACCGGCTCCTGGACGCACCCAACGACCAGGTGCGCGGGCCGATCTCCCGCACGCTGTGCGCCGGGTTCAACCGTTCCACGCTGCTGAGCAATCCCAACCAGCCCGACCCCTCGGCGGCGAACTTCTACCGGGACGCGGTGACCAACCACTACGCCCGGGTCATCCACGAGCGCATGACCGACGGCAAGGCGTACGCGTTCGCCTTCGACGACGTCGGCAACCACGAGTCGCTGGTGCACGACGGCAACCCGGCCGAGGCCCGCCTCACCCTCGCGCCGTTCGACTGACGGGCCGCGGGCTGCCCGTCCGCCCCGTCCCCGCGCCGGTGCGGTGCGGGGACGGGGCGGACCGGTGGTCAGGCGCCGGGCAGGACGCCGGTGCGGGCGACCTCGGAGTACCAGCGGGCGCTGGCCTTGGGGATGCGGGTGCCGGTCGGGTAGTCGACGTAGACGGCACCGAAGCGCTTGCTGTAGCCGTGGGCCCATTCGAAGTTGTCCAGCAGGGACCACAGGAAGTAGCCGCGCACGTCGGCGCCGTCCAGGATGGCCTGGTGGACGGCGGCCAGGTGGCCGCGGACGTAGGCGATCCGGGCGGGGTCGTTGACCTGGCCGGCGGGGTCGGCGTAGTCGTCGAAGGCGGCACCGTTCTCGGTGATGACCAGCGGCAGCCTCGGGAAGTCGGCGGCCAGCCGGCGCAGCAGGTCGTACAGACCGCTCGGGTCGACAGCCCAGCCCATGGCCGTGGTCTCGCCGGGCGGCTGGTGGAAGGCGACCTGGTCGGCACCGGGCCAGGGGCTGTGGGCACTGTTGCCGTGCCCGTCGGAGGTGTGGGTGGCGCTGCCGTCGGTCTCGGAGACGACGGTGGGCGTGTAGTAGTTGACGCCGAGGAAGTCCAGCGGCTGGTGCGCCTGGCGCAGGTCGCCGTCCCGGACGAAGGACCAGTCGGTCAGCTCGGCCGTGTCCTTGAACAGGTCCTCCGGGTAGGCACCGTTCAGCATGGGGCCGGTGAAGACCCGGTTGGCCAGCGCGTCGATCCGGCGGACCGCGTCGGTGTCGCCGTCGCTCCCGGTGAGCGGGCGGACGTGGTGGATGTTGAGGGTGACGGAGACCTGGGCGTCGGCGCGGAGGCGGTCGCGCAGGGCCTGGGCGGCCAGTCCGTGCGCCAGGTTGAGGTGGTGGGCGGCGCGCAGCGCGGCGACCGGGTCGGTGCGGCCGGGGGCGTGCACCCCCGAGCCGTAGCCGAGGAAGGCGCTGCACCAGGGCTCGTTGAGGGTGGTCCAGGTCTTCACCCGGTCACCGAGGGCGTCGGCGGCGAGGGCCGCGTACTCGGCGAAGCGCTCGGCCGTGGCGCGCTCGGGCCAGCCGCCGGCGTCCTCCAGCTCCTGCGGCAGGTCCCAGTGGTAGAGGGTGGCGACGGGCTGGATGCCCTTCTCCAGCAGCTCGTCCACCAGACGCCGGTAGAAGTCCAGGCCCTTCTGCACGGCGGGCCCGCGGCCGGTCGGCTGGATGCGCGGCCAGGCGAGGGAGAAGCGGTAGGCGCCGAGGCCCAGTTCGGACATCAGGGCGACGTCCTCGCTGCGGCGGTGGTAGTGGTCGGTGGCGACGTCACCGGTGTCGCCGTTGCGGACCCGGCCCGGGGTGCGGGCGTAGGTGTCCCAGATGGACGGCGTGCGGCCGTCCTCCGCGGCGGCCCCCTCGATCTGGTAGGAGGCGGTCGCGGAGCCCCAGAGGAATCCCTTGGGGAAGGTACGGGCGGCGTCCGGGGCGGCGGACGCGGTCTGCTGTGCTGCGGTGACCACGTAAGTCCTTTCAGAGATGGGGTGTGCGCGGGGCGCGCGCCCGAAGAGGTGGCGTACGGCCCTGACGGCGCGGGACCGGGCCGTCCGGCGGCGGGTCAGCCCTTGACGGCGCCCGCCATGATGCCGCTGACGATCTGGCGGCCGAAGACGACGAACATCGCCAGCAGCGGCAGCGTGCCGAGCAGCGCGCCGGCCATGATCAGCGACTGGTCGCGGACATAGCCCGCGCTGAGCTGGGTGAGCGCGACGGGCACCGTCGGGTTGGTCATGTCGAGGACGACGAAGGGCCAGAAGAAGTCGTTCCACGCGTGCACGAACGTGATCATGAAGAGGACGGCCATCGCGGGCCGCGCGATGGGCAGCACGATGCTCCAGAAGATCCTGAGCGAGTGCGCCCCGTCCACCCGGCCGGCCTCGACGAGTTCGTCCGGCAGCGCCTCCGTCAGGTACTGCCGCATGAAGAACACGCCGACCGCGCTCACCAGCGTCGGGAAGATGACGGCGGGCAGCTGCTGCGACCAGCCGAGGTCGGCCATCATCATGAACAGCGGCACGACGGCGAGCTGCGGCGGCACCATCATCGTGCCGATCACCAGCATGAGCAGGACGTTGCGTCCCTTGAAGCGCAGCTTGGCGAAGGCGAACCCGGCGAGCGTCGCGAACAGCACGGTGGACAGGGCGATCACCCCGGCCACGATCAGACTGTTGATCATGGCCTTGCCCATCGCCGCCTCGTCCCAGGCCCGGGCGAGGTTGCTGAACAGGTTCGGACCGGGCAGGAAGGGGGGTGGCGTCTGGCTGACCCGGGTGTTGTCGGTGGACGCGGCCACCATCGTCCAGTACAGCGGGAAGATCGACAGGATCGCCATGATGGCGAGCAGCACGTAGGCGAGGGGGCCGGCGTGGTGCTGGCGGCCGGCGCGCTGGCGCAGCAGCCTGCGGCCGCCGCGGCCTTTCGCCTTCACGGCGGGGGTCCGGGCCGGGGCGTCGGTCCGGGCCGGGAGACTTTGGGTGGTCATGGCGGCTCCAGGTCAGGACGTACGGGAGCGCAGGCGCTTGACGACGCGCTGCACGACGAAGACGAGGACCAGCAGCATGAACATCGCCCAGGCGACGGTCGCGGAGCGGCCCATCTGGTAGTTCTTCCAGCCCTCCTCGTACAGCAGCAGGCCCAGTGTCTGGTACTGGTTGTCCGCGCCGCCGGTGACGCCGTTGGGCCCCTGGCCGAAGATCAGCGGCTCGCCGAAGAGCTGGGTGGCGCCGATCGTGGAGAGCACGATGGTGAAGACGATGGTGGAGCGGATGCCGGGCACGGTGACGTGGATGAACTGCTGCCACCGCGAGGCGCCGTCGAGGGACGCCGCCTCGTAGCGGTCGGCGGGGATGGCCTGCATCGCGGCCAGGTAGAGCAGCGCGTTGTAGCCGGTCCAGCGCCAGATGACGATGGTGGAGATGGCCACCTGGGCGGGCCACTTGTCGGCCTCCCAGTCGACCGGGTCGATCCCGACCGAACCGAGCGCCCAGTTGATCATGCCGAAGTCACGCTCGAAGATCATCGTGAAGACGAGGGCGGCCGCGGCGACCGAGGTGGCGTAGGGGACCAGGGAGGCGACCCGGAAGAACAGCGAGGCGCGCATCCGGTAGTTGAGCAGGTGCGCCATGCCGAGCGCCATCATCAGCTGCGGCACGGTGGAGATGACGCCGATGGTGACCGTGTTCTGCAGGGCGTTCCAGAACCGCGAGTCGCCCCACAGTTCCACGTAGTTGTCGAACGCCACCCACTCCATGACATCGAGGGTGGCCAGCTCCACGTCGTGCAGGGAGATCCACGAGGTGTAGACGAGGGGGTAGAAGCTGAACGCGGCGAAGATGACGAAGAACGGCGCGACGAACGCGTACGGGGCGCCCTTGATGTCGAGCCGGTGCCAGAGGGCGCCGCGCCGCCGGGCGGTGTCCTCGCTGCCCGTCCGGGGGGACGGACGCGGAGGCTCGCCCCCGGCCAGGGCCTTGGTGGTGGAGGTGGCCACCGGTCTTCCTTCCTGAAAGCGGATGTGTGGGCTGGTGGGGTGCCGTCCGGATCGGGCCGGCGCCGGGACGCGGCGTCTTGCCGCCGGTCCGGCCCCGGCAGGATCCGGACGGCACCCCCGAGGCGCGGGCCCGCCGGCCAGGACCTGTGCCTGGACGCGGACGGACCCGGGTGGCCTCGGGAGCCGAGAGTCAGCCGACCGCCTTCTCGATCCGCTCCCCGGTGGTCTTCCACGCCTCGTCACGCGAGGCGTCGCCCTGCTCGATCAGGGCCAGGCCCTGGGAGAAGGTGTCCTTGATCGTGCCGTCCTTGCGGCCGAGGACCTGCTTGTCCGGGATCTCCTGGGCGGCCGCCCCGAAGATCCGGCCGATCGGCGCGCCGCTGAAGTACTCGGACTTGGCGTTCTTCACGTCGGGGCTGTCCAGCGCCTCGCGCGAGGACGGGATGTTGCCGATCTCCTTGAAGATGTGGGCCTGCTGCTCGGGCGCGGTCAGCCACGCGACGAGCTTCTTGGCCTCCTCCTTCACCGGGCTCTGCTCGACCACACCGAGGAAGGAGCCGCCCCAGTTGGCGCCCTTGGGGGCCTTGGCGACGTCCCACTTGCCCTTGTTCGCGTCACCGGCCTTCTCGCTGATGTGACTGAGCATCCACGCCGGGCACACGGCCGTGGCGAAGGTGCCGTTGGCCAGACCCGGGTCCCAACCCGGCTGGAACTGGCGGAGCTTGGCCGTCAGTCCGTCCTCGGCCGCGTCGGCGGAGAGGTTCCACGCCTCCTTGACGGCCGGGTTGGAGTCGTAGATCAGCTCGCCCTTGTCGTCGTAGTACTGCTCGGGGTAGCCGTAGACCATGGCGTTGAACAGGCCGCTGGCCGCGTCCATGTAGGCCACGTCCCCGCCCTTGAAGCCGGTCTTGAAGGTGCGGCCGACCTCGACGTACTTCTTCCAGTCGCCCTCCCACAGCTTGGCGACCTCTTCACGGTCGGTGGGCAGGCCCGCCTTCTCGAAGTAGTCCTTGCGGTAACAGACGGCCATCGGGCCGATGTCGGTGCCCAGGCCCAGCACCTTGCCGTCCTCGGTGCTGATCTGGGACTCCTTCCACGGCAGGAAGTGGTCGGTGCCCGGGACGTCGGCGAAGTCCACGAACTTGTCCGCCTGGGTCTCGGTGATCTCCTTGGCCCGGCCGATCTCGATGCCCTGGATGTCCTTCAGGCCCTTGCCCGCGGCCAGCCTGGTCTGCAGGGCGGTGTAGTAGGTCTGCTCGTCACCGGCGATCTCGGCCTTGATGTCGACATTGGGGTTCTCCTTCTCGTACTGCTCGAGAAGGCCCGTCTCCTTGATACCCATCACCCCGTACATGCCCATGGTGATGGTGACCTTGCCGTCCTTCTCGCCACCTCCGGTGGCCGAGTCGTCGCTGCCGCCGCAGCCGACGACGAGCGCCAGCGCGCCGACGGCCGCTGCCGTCGCCACCGCCTTTCTGCGCAACGAACCGAGAGTGCCCATGGATCTCCTCCTAGCGACGGCGCTGACACATCGGAGTGACGAGTTCTGCGATGACTACTGCGATGGCTACAGCGATGAAAGACAGCGGCTCGAACACGGGTTGGGAACGTGCCCAATTTTGGTGGGCACGTTCCCACCGGCGCATCGAAGACTCGTGGGAACGGAGCGATCTGTCAATAACTTGAAAGCAACTTGTGGACTGCCCTCCGCCCGGCGGACCCGCCACCCGCGATCGGGGGTGCTGCGCCGCCCGCGGTGTCTGCAAGAATTGCCGCAGGTCACCTCCGCGGCAGGCGTCGCCGCCGCGGCCGCCGAGGGGGGAGCACATGACCGGCAACCGCCGTCCAACGATCAAAACGGTCGCCGCCCGCGCCGGCGTGGGCCGCACCACGGTCTCCCGTGTCGTCAACGGCTCGGAGCTGGTCAGTGCCGACGCCCGTGCCAGGGTGCTCGCGGCGATCAAGGAGCTCAACTACGTTCCCAACTCGGTCGCCCGCGGCCTGGTGACCAACCGCACCAACGCCGTGGCGCTGGTGATCCCGGAGTCGGAGAGCCGCCTCGGCTCGGAGCCGTTCTTCGCCGCGCTCATCCGCGGGGTCAGCGGTGCCCTCGCCGAGAGCCGCACCCAGTTGCAGCTGATGCTCGTCCGCGACCAGGCCGAGCGGGACCAGCTGACCGAGTCGGTCGCGACCCGCCGGGTGGACGGCGTCCTGCTGGTCTCGGTGCACTCCGAGGACCGACTGCCGGGCATGCTGGAGGAGATGGGCCTGCCGACCGTCCTCGCCGGCCGCCGGGACGCGGGCGAGCGGCTGAGCTACGTCAACTCCGACAACGCCGGAGGGGCCGCCGCCGCGGTGCGGCACCTGCTGGGCAACGGACGGCGACGGGTCGCCACCATCACGGGTCCGCTGGACATGGACGTCGGCCGCACCAGGCTCGCCGGCTGGCGTGCCGCGCACGACGAGGCAGGGCTGCCCGCGGGGGAACTCCTCGTCGAGGCGGGTGACTTCACCGAAGAGGGCGGCGCGAACGCCATGCGTTTGCTTCTTGAACGCGCGCCGGACGTGGACGCCGTCTTCGCCGCGTCCGACCTCATGGCGGTCGGGGCGCTGACCGAACTGCGCCGGCAGAAGCGGCGGGTGCCGGACGATGTCGCCGTCGTCGGCTTCGAGGACTCCATCCTGGCCCGCCACACCGACCCGCCCCTGACGACGGTGCGTCAGCCGGTGGAGGAGCTGGGCCGGAACATGGCCCGCATCCTCACCGACATCACGCAGCACGGCGCGCCCCGGCAGCAGTTGACGCTGCCGACGGAGCTGGTGGTGCGCGAGTCGTCGTAGACCCGCCGTCCGCTCGGCGCCCCGCGCCGGCGGCGGCCGGACCACGGCACGCGCCCCACCGCCGGGCCAGTGCCTGCTGCCACTGGGCGGTGGCCTGTTCTCACGTGCGAACGGCCCGTTCGATGTCGGTGAGGACCGGTGTCGCGCGGTCCGTCATGTCGCCGGCCACGGACAGTCGATCCGTGACGAGGGCGGCCCGGTCGCGCCGCGTGCCTCACCTGTCCGGCGTGCAGGCCTCGGCGATGGACAGGCTGTTCTCGTACAGGTGGTGCCGGGTGATCCTGCCGTTCTCGACCGTCAGGCGCAGGGCGAACGGACCCTCGAAGGACTTGCCCGTCGCACGGACGGTCCCGGACAACCGCCCCATGAGGACCGCGTCCTCGCCGTCGACGAGGAAGGTGTCGACGGTGGCTCGCGACGCCTCGGGCACGACGTGCTCCGACAGCTCGGTGAACTGGGCGGCGGCTTCAACTCCGGTGGAGCGGGGGCGGATCCAGGGGACGGCGGGGTTCTCCGCGAGCAGCCAGTCGACCTCGTCGGCGAAGAGCTCGGTCAGGCGCCCGGTGTCACCGGTCGCGCGGGCGGCGAGGAAGTCGCGGACGACCGAGCGGGTGGCCTCGGCGACCGGGTCCCCCGTGGGTGCGGTGCGGGTGGCGGACATCCTGTGCTCCTTCTGGCGTGACTCGGATTCCGGCGGGAGTCGCCGTCGACGCGTCCGATCCTGCCGGGGCGGCGGAGGACGGTCGATTACCCGGCAGGTAAGACCGAGGCCCGACAGGTCCAGGTACGCCGGTACGTCGGGGTGCGCCGGTACATCCGGGGTACGCCGGTACGTCCGGGGTACGCCGGTACGTCCGGGGTACGCCGGTACGTCCGGCAATCGGTACGTCCGGGCACGCCGGACGCACGGCGCCGGAGCGCGCCGGACGTGCTGCGTCCGGGCAAGTCGGGGCACGGGCTGAACCCGACTGGCCCAGTCCGCGCGCGGTGAGCGTTTCCCCCCGGGCCTCCGTTCGTTGGGACGGACATGATCAAGAAGCTCGCCTGTGTCTCCGTCATGGCCGCCGCTGTGCTGGTCTCCGCTCCCGTCGCCGAGGCGGCCCCCGCTCCCGGCCCGTCCGCCGGTGTTCCCGGTGGTCAGCTCCTGGACAGTCTCCTCGGCTCACTGGAGGTGGGCCACCCGGCCACCTCCCCGCAGTCGCTCCTGCCCCAGGGCATCCTCGGCGGGTGACGGGCAGGACACGGAGGGGGCGATTGCTCGCAATCGCCCCCTCCGCCTGCGATGACCGGTTCGGTGCTCCGCTCCACTCGCCCATCCCGGGCCCGCCAGACCGCGGCAGGGTTCCCGTAACCGCCGTCCTGGAACCTCCAGGGAGTCATTCGAACCCGGGAGGCTCCATGAAGTCCGTGAGCAGGAGGCGCGCCGGCGTCGTGGCGGCACTGGTGAGCGGTGTGGTGCTGGCGTTGCCGTCGACCGGTGCGCACGCCGCGACCGGCCCCGACGTCATCGCCCACCGCGGCTCCTCCGGCATGGCACCCGAGAACACCGCCGCCGCCATCGAC
>NZ_SOAV01000023.1 GCF_004364245.1 Streptomyces sp. BK208
GTTCGGTTTCTGCGATGCCTGCGGCGCCTGTGCGGGTTCGGTGGGGGTGCGTGTAGCGCCTTGGGTTCGGTGGGTGGTGGGGGGCCGGGGGGGGGGGTGTCCGTCCTCGGAACGGCGCGGAATCGGTTAGCCGCAGAAGTGAACTCTGTTGACGCGCCAACCGCTGCGGGCGGACACCCCCCGCCCCGTCCCCTCCCCGCCGTACGCGGCTTCCCCGCCCCGCTGCGGGCAGTCGTGC
Organism: Streptomyces sp. BK208; assembly: GCF_004364245.1. Taxonomy (GTDB): domain Bacteria; phylum Actinomycetota; class Actinomycetes; order Streptomycetales; family Streptomycetaceae; genus Streptomyces. The sequence goes on from NZ_SOAV01000023.1 coordinate 239, forward strand.
CGCTGGGGCGGCACGGGTGGGCGCAGCGGCACCCCGGCAGCGCCGGGCACGCGTCTCCTCGCGCCTGCACCCGCCCCGGGCCACCGGGAAACGCCGGGACGTGGCCCACCCCCCGCTTCCCCCGCTTCCGCGTCGGCCCGCCGGCCACACCTTCGCCGGGCGCCCGGGGCGGACCCCGGGGTCCGTTGTCAGTGGGGGCGGTTACCGTTCGTGCATGGCTGCCCGTACGAAGTCCGCCAAGGAACGGCCGTCCTACCGCTGCACCGAGTGCGGCTGGCAGACGGCCAAGTGGCTCGGCCGCTGCCCCGAATGCCAGGCGTGGGGCACGGTCGAGGAGTACGGCGCGCCCGCCGTGCGTACGACCACGCCGGGGCGCGTCACCACGTCGGCCGTGCCGATCGGGCAGGTCGACGGGCGGCAGGCCACCGCCCGCTCGACCGGGGTGCCCGAGCTGGACCGGGTGCTGGGCGGCGGGCTGGTGCCCGGAGCCGTGGTGCTCGTCGCCGGGGAGCCCGGCGTCGGCAAGTCCACGCTGCTCCTGGACGTGGCGGCCAAGTCCGCGAGCGACGAGCACCGGACGCTGTACGTCACCGGTGAGGAGTCGGCGAGCCAGGTGCGCCTGCGGGCCGACCGGATCCACGCCATCGACGACCATCTGTATCTCGCCGCCGAGACCGACCTTTCGGCGGTGCTCGGACACCTGGACGCCGTCAAGCCGTCGCTGCTGATCCTGGACTCCGTGCAGACCGTCGCCTCGCCCGAGATCGACGGCGCCCCGGGCGGCATGGCGCAGGTGCGCGAGGTGGCGGGGGCGTTGATCCGTGCCTCCAAGGAGCGCGGCATGTCCACGCTCCTCGTGGGCCACGTCACCAAGGACGGGGCCATCGCCGGGCCGCGGCTCCTCGAGCACCTCGTGGACGTCGTCCTGCACTTCGAGGGCGACCGGCACGCGCGGCTGAGGTTGGTGCGGGGCGTCAAGAACCGGTACGGGACGACGGACGAGGTCGGCTGTTTCGAGCTGCACGACGAAGGGATCACGGGGCTTGCCGATCCCAGCGGGCTGTTCCTCACCCGGCGTGCCGAGCCGGTGCCCGGGACCTGCCTGACCGTCACCCTGGAGGGGCGCCGGCCGCTGGTCGCCGAGGTGCAGGCGCTGACCGTCGACTCGCAGATTCCGTCGCCGCGGCGTACGACCTCGGGGCTCGAGACCTCGCGGGTGTCGATGATGCTGGCCGTGCTTGAGCAGCGGGGGCGCATCAGCGCGCTGGGCAAAAGGGATATCTACAGTGCGACGGTGGGGGGCGTGAAGCTCTCCGAGCCGGCGGCCGACCTCGCCGTCGCGCTGGCGTTGGCGAGTGCGGCCAGTGACACCCCGCTGCCCAAGAACCTCGTCGCGATCGGCGAAGTGGGTCTCGCCGGAGAGGTGAGACGGGTCACGGGGGTGCAGCGCAGGCTCTCCGAGGCGCACCGGCTGGGCTTCACGCATGCCCTGGTGCCGGCGGACCCGGGCAGGGTCCCCGACGGTATGAAGGTCCTGGAAGTCGCGGACATGGGAGAGGCCCTGCGGGTGCTTCCGCGCTCGCGTCGGCGAGAGGCCCCACGGGAGGAGGGGGACCGCCGGTAGACTTTGCCCTGGTCTCGCCCGTCCGTACGACCGAATGTGCGACGCGGGAGCGCCAGAAGAACCTGCGACCGGAGGAGTGCAGTGGCAGCCAACGACCGGGCAGCAGCTCCCGGAAAGTCCGGTGGGAGTGCCGGTGCCGATGGCCTGATGCGCGCCTCACTGAGCGCCGTGGCGCCCGGCACGTCCCTGCGCGACGGCCTGGAGCGGGTCCTGCGCGGCAACACCGGCGGTCTGATCGTGCTGGGTTCCGACAAGACCGTCGAGCAGATGTGCACCGGCGGTTTCGTGCTGGACGTCGAGTTCACCGCGACCCGGCTGCGTGAGCTGTGCAAGCTCGACGGCGGCATCGTGCTCTCGTCGGACCTGTCGAAGATCCTGCGGGCCGGAGTGCAGCTCCTTCCGGATCCGACCATTCCCACGGAGGAGACCGGCACCCGGCACCGCACGGCGGACCGGGTCAGCAAGCAGGTCGGGTTCCCCGTGGTGTCGGTCTCCCAGTCGATGCGGCTGATCGCGCTGTACGTGGACGGGCAGCGGCGGGTGCTGGAGGATTCCGCCGCCATCCTGTCGCGGGCCAATCAGGCGCTGGCCACCCTGGAGCGGTACAAGCTGCGCCTCGACGAGGTCGCGGGCACGCTGTCGGCCCTGGAGATCGAGGACCTGGTGACCGTCCGGGACGTCTCGGCGGTCGCGCAGCGGCTCGAGATGGTGCGCCGGATCGCCACCGAGATCGCCGAGTACGTGGTGGAGCTGGGGACGGACGGGCGGCTCCTGGCGCTGCAGTTGGACGAGTTGATCGCCGGAGTGGAGCCGGAGCGCGAGCTGGTCGTGCGGGACTACGTGCCCGAGCCGACCGCCAAGCGCTCCCGCACGGTCGACGAGGCGCTCGCCGAGCTGGACAAGCTCAGCCACGCCGAGCTGCTCGAACTGTCGACGGTGGCACGGGCCTTGGGCTACACGGGATCGCCCGAGACGCTGGACTCGGCGGTCTCCCCGCGCGGTTTCCGGCTGCTTGCCAAGGTGCCGCGGCTGCCCGGGGCGATCATCGACCGGCTGGTGGAGCACTTCGGCGGCCTGCAGAAGCTGCTCGCCGCCAGCGTCGACGACCTCCAGACGGTGGACGGTGTCGGCGAGGCGCGGGCCCGCAGTGTGCGCGAGGGTCTTTCGCGGCTGGCGGAGTCCTCGATCCTGGAGCGTTACGTCTGAGCCGCCCCGGCTCAGTCGCTCTTCAGGACGAAGGACGTCCGCACCTTCTCGAATCCGGCGGCCTTGGCCTCCACCAGGTAGGTGCCCGGCTTGGCCGAACCGGCCGGAGGCGTCCCGCACTCGGGGGCGCTCGGCTTGCGGTCCCACTTCACGGTGTAGGTGATGCCGCTGTCGGCGGCCACCCGGTACCGCAGGCTGCCCTTGCCCTTGACGCAGTCGTCGGAGGCCCAGTAGGTGTCGTCGCCACTGGCCGGGGTGATGGTGAACACCGCGTGCTCCGGGCCGAGATCGACCTTGCAGTCGCTGCCCGAGGTGTTGCGCGCGGTCAGTTCGAAGGCCGGGGTCTGTCCGGGCGTGTAGCTGTTGTGGACGCTGCGCAGGCTCAACTTCACGGCGCCCGGCGTGCAGTCGGGCAGGGCCGCACCGGCCGGCAGCGCGTCGCCCGCGCCGACGCCGGTCACCGCGCCGCCCGCGGAACCCCCGGCACCACCGCTGCCCGCTCCGCCGCCGTCGGACTCGCCTCCGCCGGAGCCCGATCCGGCGCCCGATCCGTCGCCGCCGCCCGAACTCGTACCGGAGCCCGAGCCGTTGGAGTCACCGCCGCCCGACTCGTCGCGCCCGCCCGGTGCCTGGCTGATCGCCGGGCCGGAACCCGAGGGGCCCGGAGTGATCGACGGCGCGGGGTTCTTGCCGTCCGCCCCGTCGTCGTGCCCCTTGCCGCCTCCCCCGCCGCCGGAGACCACGATCCACGTGATCAACAGCGCCAACAGGGCGAAAAGAGACAGCAGTACGGCCCTCCGTCGCCAGTAGATGGAGGAGGGAAGCGGCCCGACCGGATTGCGCAGAGATCCCACGGCGCAAACTGTACGAGAGATCGGCGCGTTCCCCTGTCCCACCCGCCGTTCGTGCTCGCAACTTTTACGGATCATCATTCCGGAGACCGTGGTGGCCCCCTGCCGAGGCCGGGTGGCGTCCTGGCCGACAGCGGGTGGCGAGTTCCCGTGCGGAGGTCCTCCCGTGGCAGGATCGGAGGGCCATGACTGCGCCCACGAAGCCCTCGCCAGGCGGACCCTCCGACCCCGCCGCGCCCGGTGTGCCGCTGCACGCCCCCGTCATCGACTGGTTCGACGAGCACGCCCGCGATCTGCCGTGGCGGCGGCCCGAGGCCGGTGCCTGGGGTGTGATGGTCAGCGAGTTCATGCTCCAGCAGACGCCGGTCAGTCGCGTCCTGCCCGTGTACGAGCAGTGGCTGGCCCGCTGGCCGCGCCCCGCCGACCTCGCCGCCGAGGCACCCGGCGAGGCCGTGCGCGCCTGGGGCCGGCTCGGCTACCCGCGTCGCGCGCTGCGTCTGCACGGCGCCGCCGCGGCCATAACGGAACGGCACGGCGGCGACGTACCCGCCGACCACGCCCAGCTGCTGGCACTGCCGGGCATCGGCGAGTACACGGCGGCCGCGGTCGCCTCGTTCGCCTACGGCCAGCGGCACGCCGTCCTGGACACCAACGTCCGCCGGGTCTTCGCCCGGGCGGTCACCGGCGTGCAGTACCCGCCGAACGCCACGACCGCCGCCGAGCGGAAGCTGGCGCGGGCGCTGCTGCCGGACGAGGAGGCGAGCGCCGCCCGCTGGGCCGCCGCCTCGATGGAACTGGGCGCCCTGGTCTGCACGGCGAAGAACGAGTCGTGCCACCGCTGCCCGATCGCGGCCAGGTGCGCGTGGCGGCTGGCCGGCAAGCCCGCCCACGACGGGCCGCCGCGCCGCGGCCAGACGTACGCGGGCACCGACCGGCAGGTGCGCGGACGGCTGCTCGCGGTGCTGCGGGAGGCGACCGGGCCGGTGTCCCAGGCGGCCCTCGACCAGGTCTGGCAGGAACCGGTCCAGCGCGCCCGCGCCCTGGACGGGCTCGTGGCCGACGGCCTGGTGGAGCCGCTGGCGGACGGGCTGTACCGGCTGCCGCTGGGCTGACGTACGGCCACCGCACGGTCGTGGGAGGGCACGGGGGCCGAAGATGCGTCTGTGACGGCTGCCGGGTGCTCCGTGACGACGCCGAGATCGGGCAAATCGGCCGGTACCCCCATCAAGTGGGCTGCCGATTTACCCGGTTCCTCCTTCCGTTACACAACCGACGGACAGCCGAGGGTTTGCCGCAGGCTGCATCGCACAGCGCCGTGACAACGCTTCCCTACCTTCGTTTGCGTGCCCAGGGGGCACGGCACGACTACGGACCACACGCAGTGGGCCGGCGGTGACCACCGCCGGATGACGGGGATCGGAAGGCGGTTGACATGGGCGAGGTGCTCGAGTTCGAGGAGTACGTCCGCACCCGGCAGGACGCGCTGCTGCGCAGTGCCCGGCGCCTGGTCCCCGACCCCGTCGACGCCCAGGACCTGCTGCAGACCGCGCTGGCCCGGACGTACGGGCGCTGGGAGACCATCGAGGACAAGCGTCTCGCGGACGCCTACCTGCGCCGGGTGATGATCAACACCCGGACCGAGTGGTGGCGGGCGCGGAAGCTGGAGGAGGTGCCGACCGAGCAGCTCCCCGAGTCCCCCATGGACGACGCCACCGAGCAGCACGCGGACCGCGCCCTCCTGATGGACGTCCTCAAGGTGCTCGCCCCGAAGCAGCGCAGCGTCGTGGTGCTGCGACACTGGGAGCAGATGTCAACGGAGGAGACCGCCGCCGCCCTCGGCATGTCGGCGGGAACGGTCAAGAGCACGCTGCACCGGGCGCTCGCCCGGCTCCGCGAGGAGCTGGTCGCCCGCGATCTGGACGCACGGGCGCTGGAGCGTGAGGAGCGGGAGCGTTGCGCGGCCTGACCGACGGTCGGACATCCGGGAGGACCCGGAGAACCACGCAGGCGACGGGTACGGCGGTGGCCGTGTTCGTCGCCCTCGGCGTTTCCCTGTCCGGCTGCGGGACCGGTGGCACCGGCGCCCGCGACGAGGGACCCGCCCACGCGGACGCGGTGGGCGGCGCCGCCTCCTCGTCCCCCGCGCCCGCGGCGAAGGCCTCCCCGTCGAAGGCCCCCGACCGCGTGGACGCCGTACGGCTCGTCAAGGCCGATCCCAAGGTCTCCGCGGAGGTCAAGCGCGAGCTGAAGCCGTGCGTCGCCGACGAGTACCCCGTCGACGTGTCGTACGGGAAGCTGACCGCGGGCTCGGCGGACGACGTCGTCGTGAACGTGCTGACCTGCGGTGACGCGGTGGGCGTGGGCAGTTACGTCTACCGCGAGGAGGACGGCGCCTATCAGAACGTGTTCAAGGCCGAGGAGCCTCCGGTCTACGCGGAGATCGACCGCGGCGACCTGGTGGTGACCAAGCAGGTGTACGAGAAGGGCGACCCGGTGTCGAGCCCGTCCGGCGAGAACGTGATCACCTACCGCTGGGCGTCGGACCGGTTCACCGAGCGGTACCGCACCCGCAACGACTACAGCAAGGCCGCGGGCAACGGGCCCACCCCGGCTCCCGAGCCGGACAGCTGACCCGTGCGCCGCGCCGGCCGACGTGAACCGATCGGGCCGCTCGCACCGATGACCGAGTGAATGCCGTTCGTGAGCCGGCGGCCCCTTCGACCCGACCACACCCTGAGGACTGAGAGCACCGGGATGGCAGACCAGACCCACGTCCTGTTCGTCGAGGACGACGATGTCATCCGCGAGGCCACCCAGCTCGCCCTGGAGCGGGACGGCTTCGCGGTCACCGCGATGCCCGACGGGCTCTCGGGCCTGGAGTCCTTCCGGGCCGACCGCCCGGACATCGCCCTCCTCGACGTCATGCTGCCCGGCCTCGACGGCGTCAGCCTGTGCCGCCGCATCCGGGACGAGTCCACGGTGCCGGTGATCATGCTGTCGGCGCGGGCGGACTCCATCGACGTGGTGCTCGGCCTGGAGGCGGGCGCCGACGACTACGTGACCAAGCCGTTCGACGGCGCCGTTCTCGTCGCCCGGATCCGTGCCGTGCTGCGCCGCTTCGGTCACGCCGGGGGCGGCGACCGGGCGGACCCGGGCGGCGGCGCGGACACCGGGGGCGTGCTCACCTTCGGCGATCTGGAGGTGGACACCGACGGCATGGAGGTGCACCGGGCCGGGCAGCCGGTGGGGCTCACCCCGACCGAGATGCGGCTGCTGCTGGAGTTCTCCTCCGCGCCGGGCACCGTGCTCTCGCGCGACAAGCTGCTGGAGCGGGTGTGGGACTACGGCTGGGGCGGGGACACCCGCGTCGTCGACGTGCACGTGCAGCGGCTGCGCACCAAGATCGGCCAGGACCGGATCGAGACGGTCCGCGGCTTCGGCTACAAGTTGAAGGCCTGAGCGGGGACAGGGATATGCGGGGGTTCTTCCGACGCCGGACCGCCTCACCACCGGGGCACCCATACGACCACGGGGTCCCGGGTGGGCGCACGGGACAGGGTGGGCGCACGGGACGGGGTGAGCGCACGGGGCCGGGCGGACGTCCGGGGCCGGGCGGGCGGGCGCGCGTCCGGGGCGCGGGCGACGCCGACGCGGGCGGCCACGGTGTCCGCGGCGCCGGGGCGGGCCGCCCCGGCACGGGAGATACCGGTGCGAAGGGCCGCGGTGCGCGCGGTCTCCGGGCCCTCGGCATCCGCACCGGGCTGCGCTGGAAGCTGAGCGCGGCCATCGCGCTGGTCGGCGCGCTGGTGGCGATCGCCCTGAGCCTGGTCGTGCACAACGCGGCCCGGGTGTCGATGCTCGACAACGCCCGAGACCTCGCCGACGACCGGGTCCTGATCGCCCAGCGCAACTACGAGCTCTCCGGCCGGCAGAACTTCCCCAACGCCCAGATCGACGACCCCGCCCTGCCGCCGGAGCTGCGCCGCAAGGTCGAGGCGGGACGGCGGGCCACGTACGTCTCCGAGCAGGCGAACGGCGTGACGGACATCTGGGCGGCCGTGCCGCTCAAGGACGGGCACGTGATGTCGCTGCACTCCGGTTTCACCGACCGCAGCGCGGACATCCTCAGCGACCTGGACCAGGCGCTGGTGATCGGCTCGATCGCGGTCGTCCTCGGGGGCAGCGCGCTGGGCGTGCTCATCGGCGGTCAGCTGTCGCGCCGGCTGCGCAAGGCCGCCGCGGCCGCGAACCGGGTCGCGGGCGGTGAGGCGGACGTCCGGGTGCGCGACGCCATCGGCGGCGTCGTGCGGGACGAGACGGACGACGTCGCGCGTGCCGTGGACGCGATGGCGGACGCGTTGCAGCAGCGGATCGAGGCGGAGCGCCGGGTCACCGCGGACATCGCGCACGAGCTGCGCACCCCGGTGACCGGCCTGCTCACGGCCGCCGAGCTGCTGCCGCCGGGCCGTCCCACCGAGCTGGTCCTCGACCGGGCGAAGGCGATGCGCACGCTCGTCGAGGACGTCCTGGAGGTGGCCCGGCTCGACGGGGCCTCGGAGCGGGCCGAGCTGCAGGACATCATGCTGGGTCACTTCGTGTCCCGGCGGGTCGCGGCGAAGGACCCGAGCGTCGAGGTGCGGGTGATCCACGAGTCGGAGGTCACCACCGACCCGCGCCGCCTGGAGCGCGTGCTGTTCAACCTGCTCGCCAACGCGGCCCGGCACGGCCGCTCGCCCGTCCAGGTCAGCGTCGAGGGCCGGGTGATCCGGGTGCGGGACCACGGCCCCGGCTTCCCCGAGGACCTGCTCGCCGAGGGGCCGAGCCGGTTCCGCACCGGCAGCACGGACCGGGCGGGCCGCGGTCACGGCCTCGGTCTGACCATCGCGGCCGGTCAGGCCCGGGTCCTGGGCGCCCGGCTCACCTTCCGCAACGTCCGCCCGGCCGGTGCTCCCGACCACATACCGGCCGAGGGCGCGGTCGCCGTCCTGTGGCTGCCGGAACACGCACCGACCAACACCGGGAGCTACCCGATGCTGCCGGACCGGACGAGCGGCGGGGCGTCGTCGCCGGCCCGCGGAGCCTGACGGCGGTTCCCGTACGGCCGAAGCAATGAGGCGGCGTGGGCGTACGGATCGCGGCAGAGGCCAGCCACCCGATCAACGACGAGCTGGAGCGGGTGCTCGGACCGGCCGAGGCGGTCGGCGAGCCCGTCACGGTCACGTTCGGGTGGGAGGGGGGCGGCCCGCCGCGTGCGCCAGGGGTTCATGGATCCGAAGCGGCAGGCGGCGTTCGAGGAGTTCCTGGCCCGGCAGGAGGACCGGGACGGGCGGCAGGAGCGTCTTCGTGACCGTCCGGCGCTCTCCTCGCGTCCAGGGCCTCGTCCGTGCTCCTCCCGTCCCGCCCCGCCGGCACCGGGTACGACGAGGCCCCCGGGCGGCCTGAGCCACCCGGGGGCGGGTGCGGAGAGCGCGGGCGGCGGACCGCCGCGGGTCAGACCGCCTCGGTCACCGACGCCTTCACCGCGGCGGCGTCGTCGCCGTCGGCCGGGGCGTCGGCCGCCTTCGGGCCCGCGCCCTTCAGCGGGACCTCCTTCACGAAGACCGCCGCGACCAGGGCGAGCACCGCGACCGCGGAGCCCAGCAGGAACGCGCCGTGGGTGCCGGAGGAGACGGCGTGCTGATAGGCCTCGCGGACCGCCGCCGGCAGCGCGTTCAGCGCGTCCGCGGTCAGCGTCGCCGACTCCTGCGTCGCCTTGGCGCCCGCGGCCGGGGCCCGCTCGGCCATGACGTCCTGGACGCGGTGGTTGAACAGGGCGCCCATGATCGCGACGCCGAAGGAGGAGCCGAGGGTGCGGAAGAGGGTGGTGGACGAGGACGCCACGCCCATGTCCTTCATCTCCACGCTGTTCTGCGCCACCAGCATGGTGATCTGCATCAGGCAGCCCATGCCGAGACCGACCACGGCCATGTACAGGCCGGAGGTGAAGCGGGTGGTCTCGGTGTCCATGGTCGACAGCAGGAACAGGCCCACCGTCATCAGCGCACCGCCCGCCAACGGGAAGATCTTGTAGCGGCCGGTGTTGGTGGTGACCCGCCCCGCGACCATCGACGTCACGAGCATCGCGCCCAGCATCGGCAGGAGCAGCAGCCCGGAGTTGGTGGCGGACGCGCCCTGCACCGACTGCTGGTACAGCGGCAGGAAGAGGGTGGCGCCGAACATCACGAAGCCGACGATGAAGCCGATGAAGGACATCAGCGTGAAGTTGCGGCTGCGGAAGATGTGCAGCGGCACGATCGGCTCCGCAGCCCTGGTCTGCCAGAACACGAACCCGATCAGCGCGGCGACGCCGATGCCGATCAGTTCCATGATCCGCGCGGAGGTCCAGGCGTACTCCGTGCCACCCCAGGTGGTGACGAGGACGATGGCCGTGATGCCGATGGTGAGCAGCGCGGCGCCGAGATAGTCGATGCGCGCCTGGCTCCGCTTCTTCGGCAGGTGCAGGACGGCGCTGACGGCGACCAGGGCGACCGCGCCGAGCGGCAGGTTGATGTAGAAGGACCAGCGCCAGCCCCAGTGGTCGGTGATGGTGCCGCCGACCAGCGGTCCGCCGATCATCGCCAGCGCCATGACGCCGGCCATCATGCCCTGGTACTTGCCGCGCTCCCGGGGCGGTATCAGGTCGCCGATGATCGCCATCACGCCGACCATCAGACCGCCGGCGCCCAGGCCCTGGACGGCGCGGAAGGCGATGAGCTGACCCATGTCCTGGGCCATGCCGCTGAGCGCCGAGCCGATCAGGAAGATCACGATCGAGGACATGAACGAGCCCTTGCGGCCGTACATGTCGCCGAGCTTGCCCCACAGCGGGGTGGAGGCCGCGGTCGCGAGGGTGTAGGCCGTGACGACCCAGGAGAGGTGCTCCAGGCCGCCCAGTTCGCCCACGATCGTCGGCATCGCGGTGCCGATGATCATGTTGTCGAGCATCGCGAGCATCATCGCGATCATGAGGGCGAGCAGGACGACCCGCACGCTCCTCGGCTGCTTGCCGGCACCGGCGTCTCCGGTCGCCGCCTCCGTCTTCTCCGCCATTTCTCCTACTCCCCCAGCTACGCTGTGCCCTTGCCACTTACTTGCCGCCCGGCAAGTTCTCTACACTGGGAAAGGTAGGCGCGTAACTAGCCGGTCGTCAAGTAAGTTTTTCGGAAAGTGCGCGGGGCAGGAGGTGCGTAGGAGGATGGGCGGCACAATGAACGGCACCAAGCAGCAGCGACGCCGCGGGGACACCCGCCAGCGCATCCAGGACGTGGCGCTCGAACTCTTCGCGGAGCAGGGGTACGAGAAGACCTCGCTGCGTGAGATCGCCGAGCGTCTGGACGTCACCAAGGCCGCGCTCTACTACCACTTCAAGACCAAGGAAGAGATCCTCGTCAGCATCTTCGAGGATCTCTCGCGGCCGCTGGAGGACCTGATCGACTGGGGGCGGGAGCAGCCGCACACCCTGGCGACGAAACAGGAGATCATCCGCCGCTACAGCGAGGCGCTGGCCGGCGCGGCGCCGCTGTTCCGCTTCATGCAGGAGAACCAGGCGACGGTACGCGACCTGCGGATCGGCGAGCTGTTCAAGCACCGGATGTTCGGTCTGCGCGACATCCTCATGGACCCCGAGGCGGAGCTGGTCGACCAGGTCCGCTGCATCACGGCGCTGTTCACGCTGCACGCCGGGATGTTCGTGCTCCGGGACCTCGAAGGCGACCCCGAGGAACAGCGTGCTGCCGTTCTCGAGGTCGCCACCGATCTGATCACCCAGGCCCACCGGGGAGCCGGGGGCGCGTAGCCCGGACCGTCAGACGGTCACACCCTTGGACTTCAGGAAGGAGACCGGGTCCACGGCGGAGCCGTAGTTCGGGGTCGTGCGGATCTCGAAGTGCAGGTGCGGACCGCTGGAGTTTCCGGTGTTGCCGGACTTGGCGATCGACTGGCCGGTCTTCACGACCTGGCCGATCTTCACGTTGATCTTGGACAGGTGCGCGTACTGGGAGTACGTGCCGTTGCCGTGCTTGACGACGATCGCGTTGCCGTAGGCGGGGCCGTCGCCGGCGCCGTTGCCGCCGGCCTTCACCACGGTGCCGCCGTGGGCCGCGACGACGTTGGTGCCGATCGGCACGGCGAAGTCCTGGCCGCTGTGCTTGTGCGCCCACATGCCGCCGTTCTGGGCGAAGCTGGCGCTCAGCTCGTACTTCTTGACCGGGTCGACCCAGGTGGGGGCCTTCTTCTTGGCCGCCGTCTTCTTGGCGGTGACGGTCTTCTTCGCGCTCGCGGCGGCCTTCTCGGCCTTCGCCGCCTTGGCCTGCGCGGCGGCCTGGGCCTCTACGGCGCTCGCGGCGGTGGTGGTGCTGGAGGCCGCCGTGGTGCCGGTGGCGGCCGCGACCCCGGCTCCCAGTGCGACCGAGGCTCCGAGGCCGGCGGCCATCACCGCGGCGCGGGTGCGGATGGTCGTACGGGAAGAACGGGACGTGACACGCGGAAACATTCGAACCTCATGGGGACGGGTGCAGAGGAATGCCCACCGGCGGGACGCACAAGGCGCTCACCGGGCGGGCTCCACCTTGGTAACCCGACCGACCCAAAGCGCACAAAGGTGTGACCTACGACTCTAAGTAGTACTTGAGCGCGATACTTCCCAGCTCACGACACAGCAATCAATCAGGACAAAACCAGCTCAGAGTCCCGCGAAGAGCGCACCGCATCGCGGTTATATGCCGTTTTTGGTAGCTCTTGCGGCATCCACTATTCCCCGTAGTACCGCCCGAATCGCCTGTGCGGCACATCACCGGCGACCCCGCCCGAACACCCCGCGGATGTGACCCGGGCTACTGCCGCGACCACCCCCCGCCCCCTCCCGAAAGGGGCCTGACCTGGGCGTTGAGCGTGGTCGGCGTCACAGGAATCCCCGCCTCGCCGTACGACTACCGCCCAGTAACCCAATCGTTGCCGTCCCGCCACTTGTCCGGGCGAACATGTACGCGACAACTTGGTGCCGTCAGGCATCCGCGCAGGCATGAGAGGACCCCACCCCCCATGACCGGACAGAACGGACAGACCAGACCGGCCCGGCTCCCGTGGAAGCGTGCCCTCGCCGCGACCGCCGTCACCGCGGCGGCCTTCTCGGTGACGGTCACACCCGCCGTCGCCGCTCCCGCCGACGACCCGTCCGCCCCGGCCGCGGTGACCGCGTCCGCGACCGCCGCCGCGGACGTCGACTACGACACCTGGCAGCGGGACTGCAGGGCCGTGATGGACGCGGCCCTGCCGTACCTGAAGGAACGGATCGCCGACGCCGCCCCCGGCGAGAAGCAGGCGATCGTCCTCGACATCGACAACACCTCCCTGGAGACCGACTTCGGCTTCAGCTTCCCCCAGCCCGCCAACCGCCCGGTCCTGGAAGCAGCCCGGTACGCCCAGGAACGCGGCGTCGCCCTGTTCTTCGTGACCGCGCGCCCCGGCATCATCGAGGTGCCCACCGAATGGAACCTCGCGCACGCCGGGTACGACTCCTCCGGGCTGTACGTCCGCGGCCTCCTCGACCTGTTCAAGGACGTCGCCGCGTACAAGACGGAACAGCGCGCCGAGATCGAGTCGGACGGCTACACGATCATCGCGAACATCGGCAACAGCGCCACCGACCTGTCGGGCGGCCACGCCGAGAAGACCTTCAAGCTCCCCGACTACGGCGGTCAGTTGTCCTGACGCACCTGTCCTGACGCCGGATAGGCTCCCGTGGACGACGACCGACCACGGGGGTGGCGCATGGAACCGGCGGTACTGGGCGGGAAGTTGGCGTCCGCACTGGTCGCCCCCCTGGTGAAGAAGCTGTTCGTCCCGCAAGGGCCCGGCGCCGGACTGGTCGACCGGCCGGTCCGGCTGGCGCGCCTGGTGTCCTTCCGGGGCGAGCGGCGCACGCTGGGCGAGAGGGAGGTGCGGGGGCTCGCCGCGACGCTGGTGTCGGGCTCCCTGGACTCCCCCGGCGAGCCGCCCTTCCCCCGCGACGAGGAGACGGCCGTCACCGACGCGCTGACGGGGCGGCTCCTCGCCCTGGGCGACCTGGACATGGACGACGTCCAGGCGGTGCGGCTGGGACACGCCGAACTGGCCGCACGCCTGTGCCGGCAGGCCTCCGCCGCGGGGTCCGGGGCCGGACTGTCCGCCGACGCGGGCTACTTCCTCGACTCGGCCACCGAGTGGGCCTGTCTGCACGTCCTGGAGTTCTTCACCCGCCGGTCGACGTTCGTCGCGCGGACGCTGGTCGCCCAGACCAGGGGCCAGGCGGAGCTGATCGCGAAGGTCGACGAGCTGATCACCCGCGTCCCCCGCCCGGACGCCCGGGACACGGCGTTCGAGCGCCGTTACCTGCCGTACGTCGCCGACCGGCACAACCGCATCACCATCTACGGCATCGACCTGCGCGACTCGCCGGACCGGTGGCCGTTGGAGGTCGCGTATCTGAGCCTGGAGGCGACCACGGAGGAGGAGCGCGCTCCGCTTCCGGGGGACTCCCCCGAACCGGAACGCACCGTCCGCCTCCCCGCCGAGGCCGCGCTGACCGCCCACGACCGCGTACTGCTGCGCGGCGACGCGGGCTCCGGCAAGACGACGCTGGTGCAGTGGCTCGCGGTGACCGCCGCCCGGGACGGCACCCGGATCCCGTACGTACTGCCGCTGCGCACGCTGATCCGGGCGGGCACGCTGCCCTCCCCCGCGGCATTCCTCACCGTTGTGGGCAGCCCGCTCGCCCCTCCGGAAGGCTGGACGGAACGGGTACTGGGCGCCGGCCGGGGCCTGGTCCTCGTCGACGGCCTGGACGAGATCCCGGCCGCCGACCGTAACCGCACCCGTGACTGGCTCATCGCCCTCATCCGCGCCTTCCCCGGCAACCGCTGGCTGCTCACCTCCCGCCCCACCGCCGTACGCGCCGACTGGCTGGCGGCGGAGGGCTTCCGGGAACTCGCCCTCACCCCGATGCGCCGGGACGATGTGACGACCTTCGTACGGCGCTGGCACGCGGCGGCCGAGGCCCCCGAGTTCGAGGCCCGGCTGCTGGATTCCCTGCGCACCAAGCGCGACTTGGCCCGGCTCGCCACCAACCCCCTGATGTGCGGCCTGATCTGCGCCCTGCACCGGGAACGCCGGGGCTACCTCCCCGCCGGGCGCAAGGAGTTGTACGACGCCGCCCTCACGATGCTGCTGGCCCGCCGGGACCGGGAGCGGGGCATGGAGACGGTCGAGCTGAGCGAGGAGGCCCAACTGGAGTTGCTCCAGCGGCTGGCCTACGCGCTGGTGCTGAGCGGGCGCACGGAGATGGCGGTGGAGACGGCCGAGGGCATCGTGGAGCGCGCGCTGCCGTCGGTGGTCTCGGCGGCGGGGCAGGGTGACGCGGCGACGGTCCTGCGGGCGCTGGTCCTGCGCAGCGGGCTGCTGCGGCGGCCAGGCGAGGGCACCCTGGACTTCGTCCACCGCACCTTCCAGGACTACCTGGGCGCGCGGTACGCCGTCGAGGAGGGGCACCTCGACGTCCTCGCGGGCCGTGCGGGCGACACGCAGTGGGAGGACGTCATCCGCATGGCGGTGGCCCACGCTCGTCCCGGCGAGCGGGCGGTGCTGCTGCGGCGGCTGCTGGCGGAGGAGACCCCGCGGCTGACCCTGCTGGCCCTGGCCTGCCTGGAACACGCGACCGCGCTGGACCCGACGGTACGGGCGGAGGTGGAGGCCCGGGCGGGGGCCCTGATCCCTCCGGGGTCCACGCAGGAGGCCAGGGCGCTGGTGGAGGCCGGTCTCCTGGTGCTGGAACTGCTGCCGGGGCCTGAAGGGCTGACGGACAGGGAGGCCCACGGGGTGGCCGTGGCGGCCTCGCTGTTGGCAGAGCTGGAGCCGGGCGGTTGCCTGGCGGTGCTGCGCCGGTTCCGCGACCACGGCTCGCTGTCCGTGCGACGACAGCTGGTGGGCACATGGGGCCGCTTCGACGCGCGAGAATACGCGAGGGAGGTGCTGGATCATCTGGACCGGACAGACCTGATGCTGACCTGCGAGACCCAGGCACAGCGGGTGGCGATCGGCGAGATGCGCCCGTGGAGGGAGCTCTCGTTCCGCGGTACCCATGCCACGACCGACCTCGTCACCTGTGTACGGGCCCCGGGCACGGTCGAGGCGCTGCACATTCTGAACAACCGAGACCTGACCGACCTGGCCCCCCTGGCGGCGTTCGGCCACCTGCGCCACCTGGCGCTGATGAACTGCGCGTCCGCACGTGGCGTGGGAAGGCTTTCGACGCTGCGACTCGAAAGCCTCACGATCTTCGGCGACACCGATCTCACCGGCCTGGGCAGCCTGGACTCACTCCGAGCACTGTCCGTCTCACAGCAGCTCCCAGGCCCCCGCCTGACCGATTCGCTGCCGGCGCAGGCGCCCTTGCGGTGGCTGTACCTGGGCCCCGACAGCACGAGGCACACCGGTCTTCGAGGACTGTCCCACTGGGACACGCTCGAACACCTCAGCCTGCCCGGCCGGCCGGCCGACTCCATCGACTGGGAGGAACTGACCAGCCTGCCGCGACTGGCCTCTCTGGACTTGGACGTCTCGGTCCACGACGACAGCCGGCTGACCACACTCCTCCCCCACGTCGCGGTCACCCTCGTCTGACGCGGGCAGAGAAAAGGGGCTGCCCGGGACCGAAGTCCCGGGCAGCCCCTTTCAGGCTCACCCCCGGAGGGCTACGCCTCCTTGCTCAGGTTCGGACCCGCGCCGCCCCCGGCCGCCTGCTCGATCGGCGGGACGTCGGGGAGGGCCGACTTCTCCTCACCCCGGAAGGTGAAGGTCTTGGTGTCGCCCTCGCCCTCGGTGTCCACGACCACGATGTGACCGGGACGCAACTCGCCGAAGAGGATCTTCTCCGACAGCGTGTCCTCGACCTCGCGCTGGATCGTGCGGCGCAGCGGCCGCGCGCCCAGCACCGGGTCGTAGCCCTTCTTGGACAGCAGCTCCTTGGCGGACTGGGAGAGCTCGATGCCCATGTCCCGGTCCTTGAGGCGCTCGTCCACCTTCTGGATCATCAGGTCGACGATCCGCAGGATGTCCTCCTGGCTGAGCTGCGGGAAGACGACCACGTCGTCGACACGGTTGAGGAACTCGGGCCGGAAGTGCTGCTTGAGCTCGTCCTGGACCTTGTTCTTCATGCGCTCGTAGTTGGACTTCGTGTCACCCGCGGCGGCGAAGCCGAGGTTGAAGCCCTTGGAGATGTCCCGGGTGCCGAGGTTGGTCGTCATGATGATGACCGTGTTCTTGAAGTCCACGACCCGGCCCTGGGAGTCGGTCAGGCGACCGTCCTCCAGGATCTGCAGCAGCGAGTTGAAGATGTCCGGGTGGGCCTTCTCGACCTCGTCGAAGAGGACGACCGAGAACGGCTTGCGGCGGACCTTCTCCGTCAGCTGACCGCCCTCCTCGTAGCCCACGTAGCCGGGGGGCGAACCGAAGAGGCGCGAGACCGTGTGCTTCTCGCTGAACTCCGACATGTCGAGGGAGATCAGCGCGTCCTCGTCGCCGAAGAGGAACTCCGCGAGCGCCTTGGACAGCTCCGTCTTACCGACACCGGACGGACCGGCGAAGATGAACGAGCCACCGGGACGCTTCGGGTCCTTCAGGCCGGCACGGGTACGGCGGATCGCCTTGGACAGCGCCTTGACGGCGTCGACCTGGCCGATGACCCGCTTGTGGAGCTCGTCCTCCATGCGCAGCAGGCGGGACGACTCCTCCTCCGTGAGCTTGAAGACCGGGATGCCCGTCGCCGTGGCGAGGACCTCGGCGATCAGCTCGCCGTCGACCTCGGCGACGACGTCCATGTCGCCGGCCTTCCACTCCTTCTCCCGCTTGGCCTTCGCGGCCAGGAGCTGCTTCTCCTTGTCGCGGAGCGAGGCGGCCTTCTCGAAGTCCTGCGAGTCGATCGCGGACTCCTTGTCGCGGCGGACGCCGGCGATCTTCTCGTCGAACTCGCGCAGGTCCGGCGGCGCGGTCATCCGGCGGATGCGCATCCGGGAACCGGCCTCGTCGATCAGGTCGATCGCCTTGTCCGGCAGGAAGCGGTCCGAGATGTAGCGGTCGGCGAGCGTCGCCGCCTGGACGAGTGCCTCGTCCGTGATGGAGACGCGGTGGTGGGCCTCGTAGCGGTCGCGCAGACCCTTGAGGATCTCGATCGTGTGCGGCAGCGACGGCTCCGCGACCTGGATCGGCTGGAAGCGGCGCTCGAGGGCCGCGTCCTTCTCCAGGTGCTTGCGGTACTCGTCCAGCGTGGTCGCACCGATGGTCTGCAGCTCACCGCGGGCCAGCATCGGCTTGAGGATGCTCGCGGCGTCGATGGCGCCCTCGGCGGCACCCGCACCGACCAGCGTGTGCAGCTCGTCGATGAACAGGATGATGTCGCCGCGGGTGCGGATCTCCTTGAGCACCTTCTTCAGGCGCTCCTCGAAGTCACCGCGGTAGCGGGAGCCGGCGACCAGCGCACCGAGGTCCAGGGTGTAGAGGTGCTTGTCCTTGAGGGTCTCGGGCACCTCGCCCTTGACGATGGCCTGCGCGAGGCCCTCGACGACGGCGGTCTTGCCGACGCCGGGCTCACCGATCAGCACCGGGTTGTTCTTGGTACGGCGGGACAGCACCTGCATGACCCGCTCGATCTCCTTCTCGCGCCCGATGACCGGGTCGAGCTTGGACTCACGAGCGGCCTGGGTGAGGTTCCGGCCGAACTGGTCGAGGACCAGGGACGTGGAGGGCGTGCCCTCCGCAGGACCGCCGGCGGCGGCGGTCTCCTTGCCCTGGTAGCCGGAGAGCAGCTGGATGACCTGCTGCCGCACCCGGTTGAGGTCTGCGCCCAGCTTGACCAGGACCTGGGCGGCGACGCCCTCGCCCTCACGGATCAGGCCGAGCAGGATGTGCTCCGTGCCGATGTAGTTGTGACCCAGCTGGAGGGCCTCGCGGAGCGACAGCTCCAGGACCTTCTTGGCACGGGGGGTGAAGGGGATGTGACCCGACGGGGCCTGCTGGCCCTGCCCGATGATCTCCTCCACCTGCTGGCGGACCGCCTCGAGCGAAATCCCGAGGCTCTCAAGGGCCTTGGCGGCGACACCCTCACCCTCGTGGATCAGGCCCAGGAGGATGTGCTCGGTGCCGATGTAGTTGTGGTTGAGCATCCGGGCTTCTTCCTGAGCCAGGACGACAACCCGCCGCGCGCGGTCGGTGAACCTCTCGAACATCGTTAATCGCTCCTCAGAGCGGTCAGGCAGTGGGGGGAACTTCCCCTCCCTGTCCTTCCGCAGCTTAGTCCCGCAAGCGGGGACCGCTCATTCCAACTGCCGACACCGTCGATGGCCTCCTGACCCCTGACGCCGACATCTGCCACAACCCGATGGTGCGAGACGATGTTCCCGCAGGCCAGGCACTTACCCCACTCGCCAGTACGCCGATGGCGAACGCGAGACGGCCCGATCCGCAAGTCGCCCCCTCCCACTAGGGATGTCTTACCCGCGGGGACCGACACTCCATGCCGCGCGCACCGGTTCCCTCCGCTACGGGCGAACAACCTTGCGCCTCCCCGCACCCCCGTACGCCCCCTCCTACCGCCCCTTTCCGACACTCTGAGCATTCTTTACGGCACTCAGCGTAACCCGGCGGCTCTTCCGACTGTTGCACTTGGCATGGTTGGCGCCCCGCACCCGGTCCCCGTCGCTCCCGCGGCCCCCGTCGTGCCGTCGCCCCGCCGGCCCACCGGCGTCGGCGGCCCGGCCGGGGAGCGGACGCGGTGGTGGTACGAGAGCGGGCTCGGTTGGCCGACGGTCCCGGGGGAGCCGGTGCGGCTGCGCACGGGCGTCCGTTTCGACGTCCTCGACGTACCCGCCTCGGCCGGGTACGCGACCCTGGAGCGGCTCGGGCGGAGCGGGCGGACGCCCCCGGGGTTTCCGGTGGCTCTCCGCGGCGAGCGGATGCTGCTGCTCGTGGCGGCGGGTGGCGCGGACGAGCTGCCCGGGCTGCTGGAGTGGCTGGAGTGGGGTTCGCTGGCGCCGGCGCTGGACCTGACGGCGGTCGGGGCGGGCGGCCTCGTGGAGGCCCCGCTCGTCCCGGAGCCCGGGCCGGACGGTCCGCGCGGATCGTCCGGACCCTGCGGGCCGCACGAGGGTCGGCACGAATCGCCCCGGTCCTGCGGCTCGCATGAGGGTCACGAGGGGGCGGCGGGGGCGGCCGGTCCGGTCGGATCGCAGGAGGGCCGCCCGGTCGGATCGGCCAGTTCGGTCGCTTCACAGGAAGGGCGCCCGGTCGGATCGGCCGGTTCGGTCGCTTCGCAGGAAAGCCGCCCGGTCGGACGGACCGGTTCGGTCGGATCGCAGGAGGGCCCGTCCCGATCGGCCCGCCTGCCGTCGCGTCCCCCGGACCGCGACGGCCTGCGGGGGGCCGCCGTCTGGCTGCGGCCCCCGAAGCCGGGGTGCGAGGTCGAGCCCTCGCTGCCTGCGCTGTCGGCCCTGGGGTGCGCCGGGACCGCCCCCGATCTCGCCCGGCTGGTCCACACACTGGCCACGCAGTGCCACCGCGTACGCCTCACCGCCGACGTCCCGCCGCGGGCACGGCCCGTGGCGCGGGTCGGATGATCAGCCGTTGGCCTGCTCGTACGCCTCGCGGACCTTCGCGGGAACCCGACCGCGATCGTTGACGTCCCAGCCGTTCTCCTTCGCCCAGGCGCGGATCGCCGCGGTGTCCTGGCTGCCGCCGGAAGCGGCGGCGCGCGCCTTGCCGCGACCGCCCGAGGCGCGGCCCCCGGTGCGACGGCCACCCTTCAAGTACGGGTCGAGAAGACCGCGGAGCTTGTCCGCGTTGGCGGTGGTGAGGTCGATCTCGTAGGTCTTGCCGTCCAGTGCGAACGTCACGGTCTCGTCTGCCTCGCCGCCGTCGAGGTCGTCGACAAGAAGGACCTGAACCTTCTGTGCCACCGGATTTCCTTTCATCGATAACGTGAGGGGCGGGGGTCCGCCGGCGTCCGCCGTATCGCCGTCCCTTGTTATATGCAGTACTGCAGTACGCCGGAAAGCAAACCGCTTTTGCCGGAAAAACACAAACCCCCGGCGGAGACCGGTAGCCCGACCACGGGCCGAAAACATGCGCGTTTCGGACATAGGGAACCGTTGAAGGGCGCGTCGATGGAATAAACCTCGATCGGCGGTGAAGGACTCCGAAGCGATCCCCGGGACTCTCAAGGACTCCCGAACGGTCGCGAAGGACCGCGGTCGCCTACTGTTGTGCGGCGCTCACAGATGCAGAAGCATCCGACTGTTGCCCAGGGTGTTCGGTTTCACTCGTTCGAGACCGAGGAACTCCGCAACGCCCTCGTCATAGGAACGCAGCAGCTCGGCGTAGACATCGGTGTCGACCGGCGTCTCCCCGATCTCCACGAAGCCGTGCTTGGCGAAGAAGTCCACTTCGAAGGTCAGACAGAAAACGCGGCGAACACCGAGCTGTCGTGCCGTGTGCAGCAACTTCTCCAGCAACCGGTGCCCGACGCCCGCGCCCTTCAGGCCGGGCTTCACGGCGAGAGTGCGCACTTCCGCGAGGTCTTCCCACATCACGTGCAGGGCGCCGCAGCCGACCACCTCGGCGTTGTCGTCCCGTTCCGCGACCCAGAACTCCTGGATGCTCTCGTAAAGCGTCACCATCGCTTTGTCGAGCAGGATGCGGTCACGGACGTACGCGTCGAGGAGCCGGCGTACGTCCGGGACATCCCTGGTGCGGGCCCGGCGGACGCTGATGGCAATTGGCATGTGGGGACGCTATCGCCCGCCGCCGTCCGGTACCGCGCCGGGTCCCGGCGCGGGGGTTTCCGGTCCCTGCACGATGCGGATGGCGTCTCCGAGTGCCCGGCGCTGTTCCTCGCTCATCATGCCGAAGAAGGCGACGAGGGCCGCGGCGGGGTTGTCGCTCTGGGACCAGGCGTCGTTCATGAGGGCGGCGGCGTAGGCGGCGCGAGTGGAGACCGCCTCATATCGATAGGCGCGGCCTTCGGACTCGCGGCGCACCCAGCCCTTCTGATGGAGATTGTCCAAAACGGTCATCACCGTGGTGTACGCGATGGACCGTTCCTGTTGGAGGTCTTCCAGGACTTCTCGAACGGTCACGGGGCGGTTCCACTTCCACACCCTCGTCATGACCGCGTCTTCGAGTTCTCCCAATGGGCGAGGCACGCTTCGAACGATAGTGGGAGATCGGGTCGATCGCGTGCCGGACGTGCGGCTTCCTCGGCAAACGGGCACAAAAGAGGCGTACGGCTCCGCCGAGTCGCTCGGGGGAGCCGTACGCGGGTCGGTCCCAGGTGGTCCGGGTGGGGCCAGGTGGGTCCGGTGATCCGGGTGGTCCGGGTGGTCCGGGTGGTCGGGTGGTTCGGGTCGGTCAGGCCTCGGGGTGCGGGGACGCCTGCCGGGCGCCCTCCGCGCGCGCGAGGGCGGCGTCGACGACCGCGTCCTCCTTGGCCTTGTTGGCGCCGCCCTGGGTCTTCACGATCACCCGGATCACGCCGATGAAGAAGACGGCCATGACGGCCGGGGGCAGGAGCGCGGAGACGTAGTCCATGGGACCAGGGTAGCCAGGCGCCGTCAGCCGGCCGCGAGGTGGTGCCGGGAGTCCGTGGCGGGAGGGGCCGGAGGGGTGGGCGGAGCGGGCGGGGCCGGCTTGCGGCGGGGGAACACCTCGCCGGGGGTGGGGACGGGGCGCTTGGGGGCGGCCGGGGCGGGGTGGGGGGCCGGTTTCGGTGCGGGCTTCTGGGCGGGCTCCCTGCCGGCCTGGCGGCCGCCGGGGACGGCGTGCAGGTGGGTGCGTGCGGCGGGGAGCGTGACGGTGCCGGTGGCCGCGGCCGCGGTGGGAGCCGTGGCCGTCGCGGGGCCGCAGCGGGCCAGGAGGGCGGCCGCGGCGGGGTTGCCGCGCAGGGCGCCCAGAGCGGCGAGGTCGTCCTCGGCGGGGCGGTGACCGGCGTCCAGCACCTCGTCCAGGAGCGCGAGGTAGCCGGTGGCGGTGCCGGGGAGGGCGGCGCGGTACCGGGCGAGGTCGGCCATCAGGAAGGCGCGCAGCCGGGCGCCCTCTCGCATCGCCTCGTCGAGGGACTCTGCGAGGTGGAGACAGTCCTGGGCCTCCTGGGCCGAGACCGGGCTGGGGTTCAGGGCGAGGGCGAGGGCTCGCCGGAGCACACGCAGCTCCTGAGCACCGAACGCCATGCCGCCGCGGGGTCCGTAGGGCGTGGGCATGCGGCGACGATACGCGCTAATCAGACAAATTCCGCATAGGGGGCACGGGTGTGGCGCACACGCCCACCCGGATGCGGGTGCCTCCGGCGGTTGCGCGGGGGTCATGCCCTGCGGCGGGCTGCGCGGGTTCGGTTGTAGCGGGGGCGGATGCCTGCGGCGCCTGTGCGGGTTGGGTGGGTGTGATGCCTGCGGCGCCTGTGCGGGTTCGGTGGGGGTGCGTGTAGCGCCTGGGGTTCGGTGGGTGG
>NZ_SOAV01000024.1 GCF_004364245.1 Streptomyces sp. BK208
ACGCGGGTGCCGGTCGCCATCCCCCGGCGGCCCCTTTCCCGCCGTACGCGGGTGCCGGTCGCCGTCGCCGCGTCGCCGCGGGTGGTCGCCGCCCCGCCGCCGCGTAGCTGCGGGCAGTCGTGCCGCTGGGGCGGCACGGGTGGGCGCAGCGGCACCCCGCAGCGCCGGGCCACGCGTCTCCTCGCCCCGCCCCCGCCCCGGCCCACCGGGAAACGCCGGGACGCGGACCGCCCCACCCCGGGCCACCGGACGACGCCGGGGCGCGACCCACCCCGGGGCACCTACAGGCGGGACACGTTTCGTTCGTACACCAGCCGCAATCCCATCAGCGTCAGCCACGGCTCGTGCTCGTCGATGACCGACGCCTCGCCCAGCACCATCGGCGCCAGCCCACCCGTCGCGATGACGGTGACGTCGTCCGGGTCGTCGGCCAGCTCGCGGGCCATGCGGTTGACCACCCCGTCGACCTGACCGGCGAAGCCGTACACGATGCCCGACTGCATCGCCTCGACCGTGTTCTTGCCGATCACGCTCCGCGGCCGGGCCACCTCGATCTTGCGGAGCTGGGCGCCCTTGACGCCGAGCGCCTCGACCGAGATCTCGATGCCGGGCGCGATGACCCCGCCGATGTACTCCCCGCGCGCGCTGACCGCGTCGAACGTCGTCGCCGTGCCGAAGTCCACGACGATCGCCGGGCCGCCGTACAGCTCGACCGCGGCGACCGCGTTGATGATGCGGTCGGCGCCGACCTCCTTGGGGTGGTCGGTGAGGATCGGGACGCCGGTCTTGACGCCCGGTTCGACGAGGACCGCGGGGACGTCGCCGTAGTAGCGGCGGGTGACCTCGCGCAGTTCGTGGAGCACCGAGGGGACGGTCGCGCAGATGGCGATGCCGTCGATGCCGTCGCCCAGTTCGTCGCCCAGCAGCGGGTGCATGCCCATCAGGCCCTGGAGCAGGACCGCCAGTTCGTCGGCCGTACGGCGCGAGTCCGTGGAGATGCGCCAGTGCTCGACGATGTCCTCGCCGTCGAACAGGCCGAGGACGGTGTGCGTGTTGCCTACGTCGATCGTCAGCAGCATGGCCCTACTCCGCCGCTCGCAGGTCCAGGCCGATGTCCAGGATCGGGGAGCTGTGGGTGAGGGCACCCACGGCGAGGTAGTCGACGCCCGTGTCGGCGTACGCCTTGGCGTTGCCGAGGGTGAGGCGGCCCGAGGCTTCCAGTGCCGCGCGGCCGGCGACCAGGGCCACCGCCTCCTCGCACTCGTCGGGCGTGAAGTTGTCCAGCAGGATCAGGTCCGCGCCCGCGTCCACGACCTCGCGCAGCTGGTGCAGGGTGTCGACCTCGACCTCGATGGGCAGGTCGGGGTAGCGCTCGCGCACGGCCGTGAAGGCCTCCGCGACGCCGCCCGCGGCGACCACGTGGTTGTCCTTGACGAGGGCCGCGTCCGAGAGGGACATGCGGTGGTTGACGCCGCCGCCGCAGCGGACCGCGAACTTCTCCAGGCCGCGCAGGCCGGGCGTGGTCTTGCGGGTGTCGCGGACCTTGGCCTTCGTGCCGTCCAGGGCGTCCGCCCACGCGCGCGTGGCCGACGCGATGCCCGACATGCGGCACAGCAGGTTCAGGGCGCTGCGCTCGGCGGTGAGGATGTCGCGGGTGCGGGTGGTGACGGACAGGAGCTTCTGGCCCGCCTCCACGCGGTCGCCGTCCTCGACGTGGCGCTCCACCTCGAACTCGTCCGTGCAGACGATGGAGAGCACCGCCTCGGCGACCCTGAGGCCGGCCACGACGCCCGCCTCGCGCGCGGTGAAGTCGGCCGTGGCCACGGCGTCCTCGGGGATGGTGGCGACGGTCGTCACGTCCACGCCGCCCGCCAGGTCCTCCTGGACGGCGACGTTCGCGATGTCCTCGACCTCCACGGGGTCGAGTCCGGAGTCCAGCAGGAGTGCCGCGAGCGCGGGGTCGAGGCCGCACTCCAGGTAGGCGTCTTCTTCGGTGTCCGCGCCGCAGGCGCAGCCGTCGCCGCAGCCTCCGCCGGAGGCGAGGGGGAGTTCGGTGGGGTCGGAGGGGTTCACTGCTGTCACTGCTCCTGGGGACGGTGCGTCGGCTGGGCGCCGTGGACGGTCGGGGGGAATTCTGGCGTGTCCGTGGTGTGCACGGCGAGGGTGCGGTCCGGGTTCAGCCGTACGACGACGTGGCGGCGCCACGCCGTGTCGTCGCGGTCTGCGCGGTCCTCGCGCCAGTGGCAGCCGCGGGTCTCCTCGCGCCGTGCCGCCGCGGCGACCAGGACGCGGGCCACGCACAGGAGGTTGGTCGCCTCCCAGGTGTCGACGCCCGGCTCGGAGGTCTTGCCGTTCTCGTGCAGGGCCTCGCGCGCCTCGGTGTGCAGGCCGTGCAGCAGGTCGGCCGCGCGCGTGAGGGAGTCGGCCGAGCGCAGGATGCCGGCGCCCTCCGACATGATCCGCTGGACGGTGAGGCGGGCCTCGGGCGGGAGGAGCGGGTGCTCCGGGTGGTACGGGTGCGGGAGGGGGGCGGGTACGCGCGCGCGGAGGGTGCCGTCCAAGTGGCCGGCCGCCACGTCGGCGGCGATGCGCTCGGCGTAGACGAGGCCTTCCAGCAGGGAGTTGGAGGCCAGGCGGTTGGCGCCGTGCACGCCGGTGCAGGCGACCTCGCCGCACGCGTACAGGCCGGGGACCGTCGTGCGGCCGTGGTCGTCGGTGCGGACGCCGCCCGAGGCGTGGTGGGCGGCCGGGGCGACGGGGATCGGCTCGGTGACCGGGTCGATGCCGTGGGCGCGGCAGGCGGCGAGGATCGTCGGGAAGCGGTGCTCCCACATGTCGGCGCCGAAGTGGCGCCCGTCCAGGTACACGTGCTCGGTGCCCTGCTCCTGCATGCGGCGGGTGATGCCCTTGGCGACGACGTCGCGGGGGGCGAGTTCGGCGAGCTCGTGCTGCCCCAGCATGAAGCGCTCGCCGTCCGCGTCCACCAGGTGGGCGCCCTCGCCGCGTACCGCCTCGGAGACCAGGGGCTGCTGGCCCTCGGCGTCCGCGCCCAGGAACAGGACCGTGGGGTGGAACTGCACGAATTCGAGGTCGCTCACCTCGGCGCCCGCGCGCAGGGCGAGGGCCACGCCGTCGCCCGTGGAGACGGACGGGTTCGTCGTCGCCGAGAAGACCTGGCCCATGCCGCCGGTGGCCAGGACGACCGCGGGGGCGTGGACCGCACCGACGCCGTCGTGCTGGCCCTCGCCCATGACGTGCAGGGTGACACCCGCGGTGCGGCCCTCGGCGTCCGTGAGGAGGTCGAGGACCAGGGCGTTCTCGACGGTGCGCAGTCCACGCGCGCGTACCGCCTCGACCAGGGCGCGGGAGATCTCGGCGCCCGTGGCGTCGCCGCCCGCGTGGGCGATGCGGCGGCGGTGGTGCCCGCCCTCGCGGGTGAGGGCCAGGCCGCCCTCGGCCGACTCGTCGAAGTGCGCGCCGGTCGCGATGAGGCGGCGTACGGCGCCTGGGCCCTCGGTCACCAGGATGCGGACCGCTTCCTCGTCGCACAGGCCGGCGCCGGCGACCAGCGTGTCGTCCAGGTGCTGTTCGGGGGTGTCGCCCTCGCCGAGGGCCGCGGCGACGCCGCCCTGCGCCCAGCGGGTGGAGCCGTCGTCCAGGCGGGCCTTGGTGACGACGACGGTGCTCAGGCCGGCCGCCTCGCAGCGCAGGGCCGCGGTGAGGCCCGCGATGCCGGAGCCGACGACCACCACGTCTGCGGTGACGGCCCAGCCGGGCGCGGGGGCGTGCAGTCGTATGCCTGTGCTGGTCACGAGGCGGCTCCGAGGGTTCCGAAGGTGAGGTGGACGTTGTCGATCAGGCGGGTCGCGCCGACCCGGGCGGCGACGGCGAGGACGGCTTCGCCGGTGTGGTCGTCGCCGATCTCGGTGAAGTCGGAGGGGTCGACCAGGGCGAGGTAGTCCAGCTCCAGGGACGGGGTGGCCCGGGCGGCGTCGTCCAGCACCAGGCGGGCGGCGTCCCGGACGGCCGTGGCGCTGCCGGGGGCGGAGGTGGCCACGGCGTGGGCGTCGGCCGCCGCGCGGGACTCGCCCAGGGCGCCCAGCGCCTCGGCGCGGGCACGGGTGGCGGGCACTTCGCGGGCCCGCGCGCGCAGCGCCTCCTGGGCGGCGTGCCGGTCCTGGCCGGCGAAGAGCGCCTGCGAGAGGGCGAGGGCGGTGCGGCGCTCCGCCGTCGAGAGGTAGCGGTTGCGGCTGGACAGGGCCAGGCCGTCCTCCTCGCGCACGGTGGGGACGCCGACGATCTCCACGCCGAAGTTCAGGTCGCGGACCATGCGGCGGATCAGCGCGAGCTGCTGGGCGTCCTTCTGGCCGTAGAGCGCGAGGTCGGGGCGGGTGAGGTGGAGCAGCTTGGCGACGACGGTGAGCATGCCGTCGAAGTGGCCGGGGCGGGAGGCGCCCTCCAGGCGTTCCCCCATGGGGCCCGCGCTGACGCGCACCTGCGGTTCGCCGCCCGGGTAGACCTCGTCGACGGAGGGTGCGAAGACGGCGTCGGCGCCCGCCCGTCCGGCGATCTCCAGGTCGGCGTCCAGGGTGCGCGGGTAGCGGTCGAGGTCCTCGCCGGCGCCGAACTGGAGCGGGTTCACGAAGACCGTGACGATGACCTCGCCGTCCGCGCCGACGAGGTCGCGCGCCGTGCGGATCAGGGTGGCGTGGCCCTCGTGCAGGGCGCCCATGGTCATCACGACGGCCCGGCGGCCGCTGCGTACACGCGCGTGCAGCTCGTCAGCGGTGCGCAGCAGGACGGGCGGGGTGGTGGTCATCGGGCGCCTCCGTCGGTGCCTTCGGGGCCCTCGGGGCCGGGGTCTTCGTCGGTGGCGGGCCGCGCGTCCCTGCCCTTGCCGGTGCCCGTGTCTCCCGAGGGACCCGTGGCTCCGGAGGCGCCCGTGGCTCCGTCGGCGAGCACCCCGAGCAGGTCCTCGGCGAGTTCGGCCTTCAGCAGCCCGTGGTCCAGGGCGCGGTCTGCGGTGGCACGGGCCATCGCGAGGTAGCCGGCGACGGCCTGCGGGGCATGGGCGCGCAGCTCCACGATGTGCGCGGCGACGGTGCCGGCGTCCCCGCGCGCGACGGGACCGGTGAGGGCCGCGTCGCCGGAGCGCAGGGCGTTGTCGAGGGAGGCGCCGAGCAGCGGGCCGAGCATCCGGTCGGGGGCCGCGACGCCGGCGGTGCGCAGCAGCTCCATGGACTGGGCGACCAGGGTGATCAGGTGGTTGGAGCCCAGGGCGAGCGCCGCGTGGTACAGCGGGCGCCGGTCCTCGGCGATCCACTCCGGCTCGCCGCCCATCTCGATGACCAGGGCCTCGGCGGCCAGCCGCAGTTCCTCGGGCGCGGTGACGCCGAAGGAGCAGCCGGCCAGGCGCTGGACGTCCACGGGGGTGCCGGTGAAGGTCATCGCGGGATGCAGGGCCAGCGGCAGGGCGCCGGCGCGCAGCGCGGGGTCCAGGACCCGGGCGCCGTACCGCCCGGAGGTGTGCACCAGCAGCTGGCCCGGACGCACCGCGCCGGTCTCGGCGAGTCCGGCCACCAGGCCGGGCAGGGCGTCGTCCGGGACGGTCAGCAGAACCAGCTCGGCGCGCCCGAGGACCTCGGCCGGCGTCATGAGCGGCACGTCGGGCAGGAGGGCGGCGGCCCGCCTCCGGGAGGCGTCGGAGACTCCGGAGACGGCCACCGGGCGGTGCCCGGCGAGCTGCAGGGAGGCGGCCAGCGCGGGACCCACCCGCCCGGCGCCGACAACGCCTACGGTGAGCCGCGCGGGGCGGTCCTTGGGGTCTGGCTGTGGGGCTGTGTTCACGCGACGGCGGCCTTCCCGTTCCAGTCCGCTCGGGGTACCGGACGATTTCTCGTCATGTTAACGCGATCGGTCCGGGCGGCGTCCGGTTGTCCACAGGCTGTGGGTTTCCGTTCGGCGGCGGAGCACCCGCCTCGCGCGCGTGTCGGAACGTGTGCGCAGGCCCGGGTGCCCGGCGCGCGGTCCGCGCGACATGATCCCTGCATGAACGACACGGCAGACCAGGAAGAGACGGCAGGACGGGCCGAAACGGCGGACCAGGCCGAAACGGCAGGACGCGCCGAAACGGAGGAGGAGCGGAACGCGCGCCGCCGGGAACGGCGCACGGCCGCCCTGCGCGGCGCGCGGCGCGTGCTCGCCCGCCCGGGCTTCACCACGACCCTGCGGGAGCGCATCGCCCTGCTCGACGGGGCCGAGGAGCTGTACGACCTCGACGAGCCCGCCGACCTGTACGGCAACGGCATCGTGGCGGACCTGGAGGACAGGACCGCCGCGCTGCTCGGCCAGGAGGCGGCCGCCTTCTTCCCGACCGGCACCATGGCCCAGCAGGTGGCCCTGCGCTGCTGGGCGGGGCGCACCGGCAACCCGGTCGTCGCCCTGCACGGGCTCGGGCACCCCGAGGTGCACGAGCGGAACGCCTTCAGCCGGGTCAGCGGCCTGCGTCCGGTACGGCTGACCGACGCGCCCCGGCAGCCGACCGCCGACGAAGTGCGCGGCTTCGAGGAGCCGTTCGGGACGCTGATGCTGGAACTGCCGCTGCGGGAGGCCGGATACCTGCTGCCCACCTGGGAGGAACTCACCGAGGTCGTCGAGGCCGCTCGCGAGCGCGACGCGGTGGTGCACTTCGACGGGGCCCGCCTGTGGGAGTGCACCGTCCACTTCGGCCGCCCGCCGTCCGAGATCGCGGGCCTGGCGGACAGCGTGTACGTCTCGTTCTACAAGTCCCTCAAGGGCTACGGCGGCGCCGCTCTCGCCGGGCCCCGGACCCTGATCGAGGAGGCGAAGGCCTGGCGGCACCGGTACGGCGGCCAGGTGTTCCAGCAGTTCCCCACGGTGCTGTCCGCCCTGGCCGGACTGGAGCGCGAGCTGCCCCGGCTGCCGCGGTACGTGGCCCACGCGCGCGTGGTGGCCGACGCGCTGCGCGAGGGCCTCGCGGCGACCGGCCTGCCGTGGGCGCGGGTGCACCCCGAGGTGCCGCACACCCACGAGTTCCAGGTCTGGCTGCCCTGCGACGCCGACACCGCGAGCGAGGCGGCGCTCCGGCAGGCCGAGGAGACCGGGACGATGCTGTTCTCCCGCCCCTGGAGCGGGGCCGGCCCCGGGATCGCCAGGACCGAGGTCGGTGTGGACGAGTCGGGACTCGACTGGACGGCCGACGAGGTGCGGGCGGCGGTCGTCGACTTCGCGGCCCGGCTGAAGGCCTGACGGCGGCATCGGACCGCCCTGGTCAACCGTTCGCGGCCGCTGGGGGCCTGGCATGCCGGTCTCGCGCCGCCCCGGGTCAGCCTTGGCGGCCCGGCCGGGGCCCGACCTGCCGGTCCCGCACCGCCCGGTCGGCTCGGGACGTGCGGCGCCACAGGGTCCACCGGAGGCGCAGGGCACGCCGTACGGGGCCGTGCGCGGGGCGGCCGGCGAGCACGGCCCGGAACCGGCGGCGGCCGTGCCACTCGCGCACGAGCCGCAGGTCGTGCGCGCCCGGTGCGGGCGGCACGGGCTCGCCGAGCTGCCGGGCACGGTAGGCGTCGAGGAGGTACTGCTGCGTGATGCTCACGGCGGATCACCTTCGTCGGAAGAGCGCGCACATGGGGGCGTGACGGGGGAGAAGGAAGGAGGGAGGAAGGGGCTCCGCGGCTGCCCCGGTGAACCCAGCCTGCGCCGGCCCCCGCCCTTCGGTCGCGCCGATTGACCGCCGCCGTCAATCGGCGGCGGCGTTGTCGGTGGCGCCGTGCACCATGGGGTCATGAGCGTGCGCATCGACATCACGGGGCTGCGGCCGGAGAGAATCGCCGTCGTGCCCTCTCCCCTGGCCGAGCTGGGCATGGCGCTGCACGCGCTGTCCGAGCCGGCCCACCACCCGGGCCTGCAGGGCTGGGCGACGGGCGTCACCGCCCGGCTCGACTCGCATCTGGCCGACCGGATGTGCGAGGCCGACTTCCTGTGGCGGACGACCTTCTCGGACCTGTTCATGCCGTTCGCCGGGGTGCCGGGCCGCAGCACCCTGCCCGGTGCCACCCTCGCCGACGACCTCGACCTGCTCGACAAGCTGTCCGACGAGCAGTTCGTCGACGCGGCCCTGGAGTTCACCTGCGCGCTGCCGTACAGCACCGGTGGGGTCTCGGCGCTCGACGACCCCGAGGTGCGCCGGCGCGCGCTGGACCTGGCCGCCGCGCGGGGACCGCAGCAGCTGCGGTTCAGCGAGCGGCTGCTGGCCGACCCGCCGCGGATCCGGGACTGGCTGCGGCAGTTCGCGCGGGACTGCGACGAGGCCTTCTTCGCCGAGGCCTGGTCCCGGTTGCAGCACCAGCTCGCGGCGGACGCCCGGCGCAAGACGGACCTGCTGCGCCACAAGGGCCTCGCCGAGGCGCTGGCCGCCGTGTCCCCCGCGGTGACCCTGGACGAGGACGCCGCCCGGATCACCGTCGACAAGCTGGGTGACGGCCGTTCGGCGACGGCGGACGGCGGTCTGCTGCTGGTCCCGACCAGTCTCGGCTGGCCGCACCTGATGGTCCTGCACCGGCACGGCTGGCAGCCGGTGCTGCACTACCCGGTCGGCTCTCCCGAGCTGGCCTCACCGCCCTCGGTGGAGCAGCTCACGATGCGGATGTCCGCGCTGTCCCACCCCGTACGGATGAGGATCTGCCGGTATCTGGCCCGCAGCGCGTACACCACCGGCGAGCTGGCGCAGGTGCACGGCATGACGGCGCCCGAGATATCCCGCCACCTGGGCGTGCTGAAGAAGGCCGGGTTGATCACCACGCGGCGCCGCGGCCGGTACGTCCTGCACCAGCTGGACGTCACGGTGGTGGCCCGCCTGGGCAGCGACTTCCTGGAGGGCATCCTGCGCTAGGCGGTACGCGGGACGGATGCCCGCTCGGGCAGTCGCCCGCCCGCACACTCGCCCGCGCAACAGCCGGTCACTCGGGGAATTCGCTCGGCCGTACGTGCCGTACGTGCCGTAAGGCCGCACGCCGGCCCCTCCCGCCCGCCCGCCACCGCCGTCGCGCCGGCGTCAGCCCTGTCCGCCGCCCGCCCGTACCAGCCCGGTCTCGTAGGCCAGGACCACCACCTGCACGCGGTCGCGCAGGTTCAGCTTGGTCAGGATGCGGCCCACGTGGGTCTTCACGGTCGCCTCCGACAGCACGAGCCGCGCCGCGATCTCGCCGTTGGACATGCCCTGCGCCACCAGCACCATCACCTCGCGCTCCCGCTCGGTGAGCCGCTGCAGCTCCTTCTGCCGGGGCTCCTGGCCGGTGGCCGGCAGCATCGGCGCGAAGCGGTCCAGGAGGCGCCGGGTGGTGGACGGGGCGACCACCGCGTCGCCGCTGTGCACGGAGCGGATCGCGGCGAGCAGCTCGCCGGGCGGCACGTCCTTGAGCATGAAGCCGGAGGCACCCGCCTTCAGCGCCGAGAACGCGTACTCGTCGAGGTCGAAGGTGGTCAGGATCAGCACCTTCGGCGCGTTCGGGTCCACGCAGATCCGGGCGGTGGTCTCCACGCCGTCGAGCTTGGGCATGCGGACGTCCATCAGGACGACGTCCACGGCGGTCGAGCGCAGCACCTGGAGCGCCTCGACGCCGTCGCCCGCCTCCGCGACGACCTCCATGTCCGGCTGGGCCGCCAGCACCATCCGGAACCCGGTGCGCAGCAGCACCTGGTCGTCGACGAGCATCACGCGGATCGCCATCGGGCCTCTTCTTCCTCTGCCTTACAGGTGTCAGTGCCGTACGTGCGTACGGTCTTCGGTGGTCAGTGCGCGGGCTTCAGCGGCAGCAGCGCACTGATGCGGAATCCTCCGCCCGGACGCGGACCGGCGTCCAGGGTCCCGCCGACCATGCCGATGCGCTCGCGCATGCCGATCAGACCGTGGCCCTGGCCGTCGAAGCCGCCCTCCTCGTACAGCTCGTGGGGGGCGCCCTTGCCGTCGTCCTCGATGAGCAGTCCGAGACCGTCGTCGAAGTAGACCAGGCGCACGCTCGCGCCCGCGTTCTCCCCGCCGTGCTTGCGGGTGTTGGTCAGCGCCTCCTGCACGATGCGGTACGCGGTCAGCTCCACGCCGCTCGGCAGCTGCCGCGGGGTGCCCTCGACCTTGAAGTCGACGGGCAGCCCGGAGGTCCGGCACTGCTCGACGAGGTCCTCGATCTGCTGGACGTCGGGCTGCGGGACGTACTCCCCGGCCTCCTTGTGCTCGCCGGTGCGCAGCACGCCGAGCAGGCGGCGCATTTCGGCGAGCGCCTGCCGGCCGGTGGAGGAGATGGTCTCCAGGGCCTTCTTCGCCTGCTCGGGTGCCGCGTCCAGGACGTAGGCGGCCCCGTCGGCCTGCACCACCATGACGGACACGTTGTGGGCGACGACGTCGTGCAGCTCGCGCGCGATCCGGGCGCGCTCCGCGGCGACCGCGACCTTGGCCTGTGCCTCGCGCTCCTTCTCCAGCCGGGTCGCGCGCTCCTCCAGCTGCGCGAAGTAGGCGCGGCGGGTACGGACGGAGTCACCGAGCACCCAGGCCAGGGCGAAGGGCACCGCCTGGAAGACCGTGACGGCGATGGTGGCGCCCATGCTCAGCTCGCTGTCGGACCAGCGCAGCTGGGCGAGGGGCGCCGCGCACAGACCGGTGGCCAGCGCGGTACGGGAGGCCCAGCGGGCACCGGTCGCCGCCACGGTGTAGACGATCACCAGGAAGGCGAAGTCGGCGGGCATCGTCGAGACGTCGAGCACCAGCTGCCCCACGCCGAGGGCGATGACGAGCAGCAGCATCCGCTCCGGCGTCCGCTGCCGCAGGGCGATCACGACACTGAGCAGCACCACGAACAGAAGGATCAGCGCCAGGTTGTCCGTCCCGTCCACCCGCGTCCCCGGGGTCGCCGCGGACACGACGGAGATCCCGAGCACGACGAGGGCCCAGAAGGTGTCGACCCCGGTCGGGTGTCTGCGGAGGAAGTCATAGAGGCGCTGCACGTGACCCAGCGTAGGGAAGCGGAATAGGTGCAGGGGTCAACCGGAGGACCGATCCGCATCCCCCGCGCGTACTCCGCAAGGTGGAGGCTCCGATCTCCTGTGCACTTCCGCGCCCCTAGCCTGGTTCTGTGACAGCAGGGGCAGCAGGGGCATCAGGGCCCGGAGGGGCTCCGGAGACGCACGGGGAATGGCGGGGCTGGCGCGAGGCCGCGCAGCACGCCCTCTACGGACCGCGGGGTTTCTACCGCGCGGGGGCGGAGGGCCCCGCCGGGCACTTCCGCACGTCCGTGCACGCGTCGCCGCTGTTCGCGGGGGCGGTGGCGCGGTTGCTGTGCCGGGTCGACGAGGCGCTGGGGCGGCCCGCCGCGCTGGACTTCGTGGACATGGCGGCCGGACGGGGCGAGCTGGTCACCGGGGTGCTGGCGGCCCTGCCCGCCGACGTGGCGGCGCGCACGCGGGCGTACGCCGTCGAGGTCGCCGCCCGCCCCGCGGGGCTCGACCGGCGGGTCCGGTGGCTCGCGGAGCCGCCGCCCGGCGTCACCGGGCTGCTGTTCGCCAACGAGTGGCTGGACAACGTGCCGGTGGAGGTGGCCGAGGTGGACGCCGGGGGCGTGGCGCGCCGGGTGCTCGTCCGCGGCGACGGCACCGAGCGGCTCGGGGAGCCGGTGACCGGGGCGGAGGCCGAGTGGCTGGCCCGCTGGTGGCCGCTGACCGGCGAGGAGGGGCTGCGGGCGGAGATCGGCCTCCCCCGTGACGAGGCCTGGGCGTCCGCCGTGGCGGCGCTCGACGGCGGGGACGGCGGACTCGCGGTGGCCGTCGACTACGCGCACACCGCGGCCGCCCGCCCGCCGTTCGGGACGCTCACGGGCTTCCGGGAGGGCCGGGAGACGGAGCCGGTGCCCGACGGGTCGTGCGACATCACCGCGCACGTCGCACTGGACGCGTGCGCGGCCGCCCACGCCGCGAGGTGCGCTCCGGGACAGCCACCCCGGGATGCGCTCGTGCGCCCCCAGCGCGAGGTCCTGCGGGCGCTCGGTGTCACCGGCGCACGCCCCCCGCTCGCGCTGGCGTCCACGGACCCGGCGGCGTACGTCCGGGGTCTCGCGAGCGCCTCCCAGGCCGCCGAGCTGACCGCGCCGGGCGGACTGGGAGACTTCGTCTGGCTGCTCCAGCCGGTGGGCGCGGTGGACGCCGCCGCGCTACTTGTCGATGTCGCCGACCACGAAGAACAGTGACCCCAGGATCGCGACCATGTCCGCGACCAGCGTCCCGGGCAGCAGATCGGCCAGCGCCTGGATGTTGTTGTACGAGGCCGAGCGCAGCTTCAGCCGGTACGGGGTCTTCTCGCCCTTGCTGACCAGGTAGTAGCCGTTGATGCCGAGCGGGTTCTCGGTCCAGGCGTAGGTGTGGCCCTCGGGCGCCTTCAGCACTTTGGGGAGACGCTGGTTGACCGGTCCGGGCGCCAGTTCGGCCAGGCGGTCCAGGCAGGCGTCCGCGAGGTCGAGGGCGTTGTGCGTCTGCGCCAGGAGGCACTCGAAGCGGGCCAGGCAGTCGCCCTCGGCGCGGGTGACGACCTCGAGGGTGTCCTGGAGTTCGCCGTAGGCGAGGTACGGCTCGTCGCGGCGCAGGTCGAAGTCGACGCCGGAGGCCCGCGCGATGGGACCGCTGACGCCGTAGGCG
The DNA here is from genome assembly GCF_004364245.1 of Streptomyces sp. BK208. Taxonomy (GTDB): domain Bacteria; phylum Actinomycetota; class Actinomycetes; order Streptomycetales; family Streptomycetaceae; genus Streptomyces. Next base: position 12,697 of record NZ_SOAV01000024.1, read on the forward strand.
TGCACGGCCTCGGCGGACAGGGCGCCCACGCCCCGCGTACGCCCGCGGAAGATCTCGTTGCCGAGCACCAGGTCGTCGAAGACGTCCATGCGCGAGCGCACGGCGGCGACGGCGGCACGCGCGCGCGTGCTCCAGCCCGCCGGGAGATCCTCCTTGAGGCCGCCGACCCGGTTGAACATGTAGTGCATGCGCCCGCCGGAGACCTCCTCCATCACGTTCTGGAGGACCTCCCGCTCCCGGAACGCGTAGAAGACCGGGGTGATGCCGCCCAGCTCCAGCGGGTACGACCCCAGGAACATCAGGTGGTTGAGCACCCGGTTCAGCTCGGCCAGCAGGGTCCGCGTCCACACCGCGCGCGGGGGGACCTCCATGCCGAGCATCCGCTCGACGGCGAGGACGACGCCCAGCTCGTTGGAGAACGCCGACAGCCAGTCGTGGCGGTTGGCGAGCATGATGATCTGACGGTAGTCACGGGCCTCGAACAGCTTCTCCGCGCCGCGGTGCATGTAGCCGATCACCGGCTCCGCGCTGGTGATGCGCTCGCCGTCCAGCACCAGCTTGAGTCGCAGCACGCCGTGGGTGGACGGGTGCTGCGGCCCGATGTTGAGCACCATGTCGGTGCTCTCCGCGGCGCCGCCGATTCCGACCATGGTCTCCGTCGTAGGAGTCATGAACCCAGTCTCCCCTACGTACGCTGGCCCCATGGAGACGGGGAGCCCGGACGACACGGGCACGGCGGGGACGACCGGGGCGACAGGCCCGGAGCGGTCGGAGGGACCAGTGGGACCAGCGGGACCAGCGGGACCAGCACGGGAGATCCCGGTGTGGTCGGGCCTGCCACCGGGGCTACTGCACATGCGGCGGTTGCTGCTGGTCGTGTGGCTGGGGCTGCTGGCGCTCGCCGCCGGCGTGCTGCCCGCGCTGTTCCTCGCCCCCTCCTGGGCCGCCCTGGCGCTCCTGCCGCTGGCCCTGCTGGCCTGGGGCTGGGTGATGCTGGCACGCAACTGGCGCTCCTGGCGGTACGCCGAGCGCGCCGACGACCTGCTGATCAGCCGGGGCGTGCTGTGGCGGGAGGAGACCGTGGTCCCGTACGGGCGCATGCAGCTGGTCGAGGTGACCTCCGGGCCGGTCGAACGGCACTTCGGCCTGGCCAGCGTCCAGTTGCACACGGCCGCCGCCGCGACGGACGCGACCATCCCCGGCCTCGACCCGGCCGAGGCGGAACGCCTCCGCGACCGCCTCACCGAGCTGGGCGAGGCCCGATCGGCGGGCCTGTGAACGGGCCCGGCGTCGAGGGAAGCCCACCCGAGGACGTGACGACGGGGCACGAGACCACGGGCGCGAACAGCTCTGCGCACGGTAAGCCCGGACCGGCAGCCGGGACGGGCACGGCGGGCGAGCCCGTTCCGACCGACCGCAGCGTCCCGACCGGCACACCCGGCCGGACAGCTCGCACCGGCACGTCCGGGGCCCCGGACACCGCACCGCGGGAACCGGGACACGGCCCCGCCGGGGCCCCCACCGCGGCCCCCACCACCCGTACGGCGCCCTCCTCGCCCGAGGCCGCAGGGGCTGACCGTGCCGACACCGGCACCGGCCCCGGCACCGGCACCGGCACCGGCACCGGCACCGGGGCAACCGGACCCGCCGCCGGCAGCACCGCCCCCGGCGTCGTGGAGCGCCGCCTGCACCCCGTCACGCCCCTGCGGCGGGCGTGGGCGCCGGTCGCCGTGCTCGTCGGGTGGGCCGTGCACGATCCCGATCAGGCGCAGCGCCAACTGACCCGGCTGACCACGACCCACCTCCTGATCGGCGTCGCCGTACTGATCCCGGCCGCCGCCCTGTACGGCTTCCTCACCTGGTGGTTCACCCACTACGCGGTGACCGACACCGAGCTGCGGATCCGTACCGGACTGCTGTTCCGCCGCACCGCGCACATCCGCCTGGAACGCATCCAGGCGATCGACGTGACCCAGCCCCTGCTGGCCCGGGTCGCGGGGGTCGCCAAACTCAAGCTCGACGTCATAGGCACCGGCAAGAAGGACGAGCTGGCCTTTCTCGGCGCCGCCGAGGCACGTGGGCTGCGGGCCGAGCTGCTCGCGCGCGCGGCCGGGTTCGCGCCGGAGACGGCGCACGAGGTCGGCGAGGCTCCCGCACGGCAGCTGCTGCGGGTGCCGCCCGGCGTCCTCGCCGTGTCCCTCCTGCTCACCGGCGCGACCTGGGGCACCCTGCTCGCCGCCGTGATCGTGCCGACACTGCTGTGGCTGGCCACCCACAACCTGTGGACGGTGCTGGCGACCGCCCTGCCGCTGGTGGGCGCCGCGGGCGCGAGCAGCGCGGGCCGGTTCGTCGGGGAGTACGACTGGACGGTGGCCGAGTCCCCCGACGGCCTCCGCCTCGACCACGGCCTGCTGGACCGCGCCCACGAGACGGTGCCGCCCGGGCGGGTGCAGACCGTGCGCATCGTGGAGCCGCTGCTGTGGCGGCGCCGCCACTGGGTGCGGGTCGAGCTGGACGTGGCCGGGTCGTCGAACTCCGTCCTGCTGCCGGTCGCCCCGCGCGAGATCGCCGAGTCGGTCGTCGCGCGGGTGCTGCCCGGGGTGACCGTGCCGGCGGATCCGGAGCTGTCCCGCCCGCCGCGGCGTGCGGCCCGGTGCCGGCCGCTGTGGTGGCGCGGCCACGGCCTCGCCGTCACCGACGCGGTCTTCGCCGCCCGCTACGGACTGCTGCGTCGCAGCCTGGCGCTGGTGCCCCACGCCAAGGTGCAGAGCGTGCGCCTGACGCAGGGGCCGTGGCGGCGCGCCCTGCGGCTGGCCGACGTCCACGTGGACACGGGGGCGAACAAGACCGTGACGACACGGCTGCGCGACGCCGACGAGGCGGCACGGCTGCTGCACAGCCAGGCCGAACGCTCCCGGACCGGCCGCCGGGACGCGCTCCCCGACCGCTGGATGGCCTGAGCCGGCCCCCGGGCCGGCCTGCGGGCGTGTGGGGCGCGGCGGGTCAGGAGACCGCGCTGCGCAGCCCCTGTACGTCGATCTGCTCGGTCTCGTCGTGGGCCGTCAGGTCGATCACCTGGCCCACACCCCGGGACTCCTCACCGGCCTGCTTGAAGGAGACCTCGGCCTCGGCCTTGTGGAGGGCGAGCGCCTCCTGGCCGACCACGTCGGCGAGATCCTCGTTCTGGACGGTCTCCAGGGCGGCGTCGGACACTCCGGCCCCGTCCGCCGTCCGTGCCGCGTCCTCGGGGTGCTTGGTGCCGAAGAAGTCGAAGTCGCCCTCGACCACCGGACGCCGCGCCGGGGCCGCCGGTACGACGGCCACCGCGGTCGGCACCGTGAAGTGCCCCTCGGTCCGCCGGGTGGACTGCGTGGGCTGCGGGGGCTGGGTGGACTGCGCGGGCCGCTCGTCGATGGAAGCGGCCGGGGAGGCGGCGGCGCTGCGCTCGTGGCCGTCGGCCGCCTCGGACTGCCCCTCTGCCTCGCCCTCCTCCTGCCCCGCCTCGGCCGCCGCGACCCTCTCGCCACCGCCGTCACCACCGCCGTCACCGTCGGAGCCGTCGGCGGCTCCGGCCCGGTCGCCACCGTCCGGACCGGAGGGCGCGCCGTCGTCGAGACGGGAAAGTGCGGCGTTCGCGCGCAGGAACAGCCGGGAGCCCTCGGGCGAGAAGACCGCCGGAACGGCGGCCTCTTCGGCACCCCCGCTCTCCTCGGCTGACACGTCCTGCCCCGACGCGCCCGGCGTCTCCTGCTCCGAAGCGCCCGGTGCCTCCTGGGCCGGCGCGGTGCGGGCCGCCGGCAGCGCGGGCGTCTGCGGCGCGGCCTCGATCTCGAGCAGGCGGCGGCCCTCCAGCGCGCTGGCCCGCTCGGTCTCCGCCGTGGCGTAGCGCCGCAGCAGCGAGGCGTGCTCGTTGCGCAGCCCCGCCAGCTCCGTGCGCTTGGCCCGCAGCCGGTGCTCCAGCTTCTGCCGCAGCTCGCGCGACTCCTCCAGGTCGGACTCCAGTTCGGCGACCCGCTCCTCGAACCGCCACTCGTCACTGGCCCGCGCGCGCGCGAGGTCGGCGACCTGCCGGCCCGCCTGCGTGTCCCAGTGGCGCATGACGACCGCGCCGACCACGGCCGTCACCGCGGCGGCAGCGGCCAGTACGCGCAGGATCAGAGCGTCGCTGAACAACCAGGGCGCGAGGGCGCAGACGACCGAGACACCTGCGATCGCCGAGGGAGGAAGCAGCCTGTGCAGAGGCGGGGAATGGCGGTGACGTCCACGTGGCATGGCCAGAAACTTACCGCGCGTAGGCGAATCTTGGCGCCCCGCCCCGTAAAAACACGACCATCTCCGACGTGTTCACAGGGTGCAGGGAATCCACATCCCCGGCAGCGGCCGAATTACACCGGCATTTCAAGATCATTTATGCGTGCGGCCACCGCTCAACCGCTCGTCCAGCCAGCGCAGCGTCGCGGGAATCTCCCGCCGCCAGGTATTGAAGTTGTGCCCGCCGCTTTCCAGGATGATCGACGAGATCCGCGTCGGCCTCTTCTCCTTCACCAGCCCGATGAACTTCAGCGTGTCCTTGTAGTTCGTCTCGCCGGTCCTGCTGCTGGTGACGAGCAGTGAAGTGTCCGGAGCGGGCTTGTTCTTGAGGTACCACCACAGGCTGGCCCGGTTCTCGCGGTCCTTGTCGCCCTGGAAGAGATCACCCGTGGTGGGGTCCTTCGGCGCGTCGTAGTACGGAGAGAGCCCGGCCCCGGCGGCGTACACCTCGGGATGGTGCGCGGCGAGCTTGAGGGCGCAGTAACCGCCGGTCGAGTTGCCGACGACACCCCAGCTCCGCGGCCCCTTGTCCACCCGGTAGTGAGCGCTCACCGCTTCGGGAAGGTCCTTCGCGAAGAACGACTCCGTCTGCGGACCGCCCGGTACGTCCACGCACTCCGTGTCCCGCGGCGGCGCCACGGTGGGCCGCAGCATCACCAGGATCGTCGGCCGCATCCGGCCGGCCTTCGCCAGCTCCAGTGCCGTGCGCGGGTAATGGAGTTTGTCCACCAGTGCCTCGGCGGTACCCGGATAGCCGGTCAGGACCACGGCCGCGGGAAAAGTACGGGTCCGGTGCCGGTCCTGGAAGTACTCCGGCGGCAGATACACGAACGCGGGTGACGCGATCCGTGTCGTACGCCCGACGACCCGTATCTCCTCGACCCGCCCCGAGACCTGGGGCAGCGCCCCGCCCCCGTGCGTCACTCCTCGCCCGCCGACTACACGCAACGGCGCATCGCTCGCGCCGGCGGAGTGGTCCACGACCACGCCCTGCCCGTCCTCCCGTCCGAAGAGGTCGGCCCAACTCCCGTAGAAACCGAAGGACTGATTGGCGACCAGACCCACCGCCGCGAACAGCGCGACCTGGGTGGCCAGCAGCAGACCCACCCTCCCCAGGACGGCCCGCACGCTCCGCCCGGCCAGCCGCGGCCACAGCCACACCGTCCCGGCGAACAGCAGCACGCCCGCCGACACCGCCAGCGCCAACACCTTGTCGCTCGTCAGACCCATGCCTCGCCACCCGCCCGAACTTCCCGTGCGCCCGTCCGTACGGGCTTTCCGATCAAGGGAGTGAACCTCTCCCTCCGAGACACCGTCCTAGAGGGCGCAATGTTGCCGGATGCCCGAAACGGGCCCGGATCCACGGTCTCTCGCAGAACTAACAGGTGCGATGTCTGTCAGGACAGATGAGGAAATGTCGGGCGCGGTTCCGGCGAGGTCCACCCTCGTACGTCACATACCGCGGGGCCCTCGCCCGGAGAACGTCCCCCTCTTCGTCGGCCGCGCCTGCGCGCTCGTCGGACTGCTGGACATCGCCGCCGGTGTCTTCCCCCGGTTCCGGCACAGTCGTATGCACGCCCTCGCCGAAGTCCTGCCGGGCGCCTTCGGCCCCTTCGCCGCGGCCCTCTCCCTCAGCGCCGGTGTGCTGCTCCTCCTGCTCGCCCACGGCCTCAAGCGCCGCAAGCGCCGGGCCTGGCGGGCGGCCGTGGCCCTGCTTCCGCTCGGCGCGGTGGCCCAGTTCACCTACCGCCACTCCCTCCTCGGCGCGGTGATCTCGCTGGCCCTGCTGGTCCCCCTCCTGCGCCACCGCGCCGAGTTCGCCGCCCTTCCCGACCCGCGCAGCCGCTGGCGGGCACTGGCCAACTTCGTCCTGATGGCCGCCGGTTCCCTCACCCTGGGCCTGTTCGTGGTCAGCGCCCACCCGCACCGCATGCTCGGCGACCCGAGCCTGGCCGACCGCATCACCCACGTCCTGTACGGCCTGTTCGGCGTCGAGGGCCCGGTCGACTACCGGGGCAACACCACCTGGACGGTCGCCTTCTCCCTGGGCGCCCTCGGCCTGCTGACCGCCGTCACCACCATCTACCTGGCGTTCCGCCCCGAACACCCCGCGGCTTCCCTCACCGAGGACGACGAGCTGCGCCTGCGCGCCCTCCTCGCCCGGCACGGCGGCCGCGACTCCCTCGGCCACTTCGCGCTGCGCCGCGACAAGGCAGTGGTCTTCTCCCCCAGCGGCAAGGCCGCCGTCACCTACCGCGTCGTCTCCGGCGTGATGCTGGCCAGCGGCGATCCGATCGGCGACGTCGAGGCGTGGCCGGGTGCCATCGAACGCTTCATGGACGAGGCCCGCGCCCACTCCTGGACGCCCGCCGTGATGGGCTGCTCCGAGACCGGCGGCGAGGTCTGGACCCGTGAGACCGGTCTCGACGCCCTCGAACTGGGCGACGAGGCGGTGGTGGACGTGGTGGATTTCTCCCTCGCCGGCCGCGCGATGCGCAACGTGCGCCAGATGGTCAAGCGCATCGAGCGCGCCGGTTACGAGACGCGGGTGCGGCGGGTGGCTGACCTCTCCGACGCCGAACTCGACCGCGTACGCCGCGCCGCCGACGCGTGGCGCGGCACGGACACCGAGCGCGGCTTCTCCATGGCCCTGGGCCGCGTCGGCGACCCGTCCGACGGCGACTGCCTGATCGCGACGGCCCACAAGCACGACGCCGAGCCGGGCGAGTTCGGCGACCTGAAGGCGGTCCTGCACTTCGTGCCGTGGGGCACCGACGGGGCGTCCCTCGACCTCATGCGCCGCGACCGCGCGGCCGACCCCGGCATGAACGAACTCCTGATCGTGGCCGCGCTCCAGGCCGCCCCCAAGCTGGGCGTCGCGCGGGTGTCGCTGAACTTCGCGATGTTCCGCGCGGCGCTCGCGCGGGGCGAGAAGATCGGCGCGGGCCCGGTCCTGCGCGCCTGGCGCGGGCTGCTGGTCTTCCTCTCCCGGTGGTTCCAGATCGAGTCTCTGTACAAGTTCAACGCGAAGTTCCGGCCCCGGTGGGAGCCGCGCTTCGTGGTCTACCGCCGCTCCGCCGACCTGCCCCGCATCGGCTTCGCCGCGATGCAGGCGGAGGGGTTCGTGACGGTACCGCTGCCGCGCTTCCTCCGACGCCGGAGGCCGGCGCGGCGGCCCTGCGCCCACCAGGTCCCGGCGCGGGCGGCGTGAGCCGGCCGGTGCCCTGACACCGGCCTTGCGACCCGGCCGCCCCGGGGGTCGCGACCCGGCGTCGTCCGGTGGGCCGGGGCGGGGCGGTCCGCGTCCCGGCGTTTCCCGGTGGGCCGGGGTGGGGCGGTCCGCGTCCCGGCGTTTCCCGGTGGGCCGGGGTGGTTGCAGGCGCGAGGAGACGCGTACCCGGCGTTGCGGGGTGCCGCTGCGCCCACCCGTGCCGCCCCAGCGGCACGACTGCCCGCAGCTGGGGGCGGGCC
>NZ_SOAV01000025.1 GCF_004364245.1 Streptomyces sp. BK208
CCGAGCCCTCTTCAAGTAACCGATTCCGCGCCGTTCCGAGGACGGACACCCCCCGCCCCGGCCCCGCACCACCCACCGAACCCAAGGCGCTACACGCACCCCCACCGAACCGGCACAGGCGCCGCAGGCATCCGCACCCGCCACAACCGAACCCGCACAGACCGCCGCAGGCACCCCGCGCCCCCGTCCCGAACGGATGACCCCGCCCCCGCCCCGGCCACGGTGGAACGACCGCCTGTCCCCTTATGAGGGATCGTTTCACCCGTACGGATTAAAAGTGCCCAACGCGCCAGTTCGCGCCACCCATAGCCCCCTACGGTCGCCGAGTGATGAGGAGCAGTCCGGAAACCACGACTCGCACGACCGGCGCACACCGGGCGCACCGGGAAGCGCGTGACCGCGCCGCGGCGAGGGCGCTGGCGCAGCCGCCGGCGCAGCGTCCGCCCGCACGGTACGCCGCGTACGACGCGTATCTGGACGGCCTGTTCACGTACTGCCTGTCCGTGCTCTGCGACCACGACGCCGCGACCGCCGCCCTGGCCGACGTCCTCGCGCTCGCCCAGCGCCGAGGCCACCGCGCCCCCGTCGCCGCGGCCGACCGCAGGGCCTGGCTGTACGCGCTGGCCCGCTGGGCCTGCCTGCGCAAGCTGGCCGAGGCCAAGCAGAAACGTCCGAGCAGCCACGCGGCGGGCCGCCCGACCACCGCCACGACGCCCGCCGCCACCACCTCCGCCCCCGCCGACGACGAGTCCCACCAGCGGCACCGCAGCGAACTGGCCCTCCTCGCCTGGCCGGAGGCCGCCGGCACCACCCCCGAGCAGCGCGAGGCCCTCGAACTCGCCGTCCGCCACCACCTCGCCCCGCACGAGGTCGCCGCCGTCCTCGGCATGGACCTGGCCACCGCCCGCGAACTGCTCGCCTCCGCCGCCTGCGAGGTGGAACGCACCCGCGCCGCCCTGGCCGTCGTCGAGACCGGCACCTGCGCCAGCGTCGCCCGCCTCACCGGCGACAACCGCTACGTCCTCAGCAGCGCCCTGCGCCGCGAGCTGGTCCGGCACGTGGACGACTGCCCGCGCTGCCGCCGCACCGCCGAGCGTGCGATCCCCGGCCGCTGGCCCGGCACCAACGTCACCCCCGCCGAGCTGCCCGTCCTGGAAGCCCCCCGCACCGCCCTGCACGCGGCCGGGACCCATACCCCGCGCCCGCGCGGCACCGTCCCCCGCTTCGACCGGCGCGGCTTCCCGATGGACCCCAAGGACCGCGCGGCCCGCCGGGACCGCCTGCGCGCCCGGGCCGTCACCACCACCGTCGTCGCCACCGTCGTCGCGGCTCCGGTGCTGGCCCTGTGGGCGGCCTACCGGGGCACTCCGGTCGTCGAGGGCGAGGAGGGGCGCTCCGCCAGCGCCAACGAGGCGCAGGACCCGGGCGGCCTGGACGGCGGTCCGGGGAGCGGCGGCTACGAGAACGCCGGCAACGCGAGCACCACCCCCGGCGGAGACTTCGGCAAGAACGGCGAGGCCGACGTCTCCGTGGAGGTCGTCGGCGTCTCCGGCACGGGCGGGAAGGGCACCGGCCACCTGGGGGTGACCGCGAGCCACCACGGCGACACCACGCTGGTCACCCTGACCGCGACCGGCGACGCCCCGGTGCACTGGTCGGTCTCCGTCGGCGCCGCCTGGCTCTACCTGAGCCGGTCCTCGGGCACGCTCCGTCCCGGCGAGTCCGTGACCGTCAGGGTGTACGTCGACCACCTGCGCGAGCCGTCCGGCCACTGGAGCGCACGGGTGGCCGTCTCACCGGCCGGGGCCGTCGTGACCATCGCGGGCCGCGGCCCCGCGCCCACCCCGACCCGCCCGGGCCCGCGCCCCAGCACTCCCGGCGACACCACGTCCCCGTCCCACCCGGGCCAGAACCCGGACCCCGACCCCGACCCGGACCCGTCCACCTCGCAGCCCACCGATCCGGACCCGACGCCCACCGAAGAGCCGCCGACCTCACCGGACCCGGACCCGACGACGGACGAGCCGTCCCCGACCGGCGACCCGGACGGTTCGTCATCCTCGCCGGGAGACGGCGACAGCGGCACCCCGAGCCCGTAGGACCCGTAGGACCCGTCGGACTCGGGAGACCCGTCGCACCCGCAGGACCCGTGTCCCAGCACCGACGCGAGGCCGAGGGCCGAGGCCGGGACCGGGCGCCGGGGCCCGGCGCCAGGTCTCAGCGCGCGGGGTCGGCCGGATGCGGAGCCAACAGCGGCAGCTGCGAGGCCAGCCGCTCCTCGCACAGCTCGACCAGCCGGTCGTACCCCGCCTTGCCCATCAGCTCGATCAGCTCCGGCCGGTACGAGACGTACACGGGCTCGCCCGCCCCGTGCGCCGAGGTCGCCGACGTGCACCACCAGTGCAGGTCGTGACCGCCCGGACCCCAGCCGCGCCGGTCGTACTCGCCGATCGACACCTGGAGGACGCGTGTGTCGTCGGGCCGGTCGATCCACTCGTACGTCCGCCGCACCGGCAGCTGCCAGCACACATCCGGCTTGGTCTCCAGCGGCTCCCGGCCCTCCTTGAGCGCCAGGATGTGCAGCGAGCAGCCCATGCCCCCGGAGAAGCCCGGCCGGTTCTGGAAGATGCACGAGCCCTGGAAGGGCCGGGTCTGCCGGGAGCCCTCGTCGTCCTCGGAGACCCAGCCGTTGCGCGTGCCCTCGGCGTGGTGCTGCCAGATGTCCGGCGTGAGCCTCGCCACGTGCTCGGCGACCCGCTGCTCGTCGTCCTCGTCGGAGAAGTGCGCGCCCAGCGAGCAGCACCCGTCGTCCGCGCGGCCCGCCTGGATGCCCTGGCAGCCGCTGCCGAAGATGCAGTTCCAGCGGGAGGTCAGCCATGTCAGATCGCACCGGAAGACCTGCTCGTCGTCCGCGGGATCCGGAAACTCCACCCACGCGCGCGCGAAGTCGAGCCCCTGCTCGTCGCTCTTCCGCTCACTCACTACGCGCTTTTTGTCCTTCTTGGCCGACTTTTCGTCCTTCGCCTTTTTCGTCTTTGGCACGGCTCCAGGGTAAGTCGCCGAAGCCGCACGACGGCACCGCCGCACTCGCCGGCGGCAGTAGCGTTCCGTACATGAGACTCGGTGTCCTCGACGTGGGTTCGAACACGGTGCATCTGCTGGTGGTGGACGCGCACCCCGGCGCCCGCCCGCTGCCCGCCCACTCGCACAAGGTGGAACTGCGCCTCGCCCAGCTCCTCGACGAGGACGGGGCGATCGGCCCCGACGGCGTCGACCGGCTGGTCGCGGTCGTCCGGGAGGCGCTCCAGGCCGCCGAGGACAAGGGCGTCGAGGACCTCCTGCCGTTCGCCACCTCGGCCGTGCGCGAGGCGAGCAACGCCGACGACGTCCTCGCGCGCGTGCGCGCCGACACCGGCGTCGAGCTGACCGTCCTGAGCGGCGCCGAGGAGGCCCGGCTCACCTTCCTCGCCGCCCGCCGCTGGTTCGGCTGGTCCGCGGGCAGGCTGCTGGTCCTCGACATCGGCGGCGGCTCCCTGGAGATCGCCTACGGCCTCGACGAGGAACCCGACGCCGCCGTGTCGCTGCCGCTGGGTGCGGGCCGGCTGACCGCGGCCCGGCTGCCCGGCGACCCGCCCCACCCGGACGACGTCAGGGCGCTGCGCCGCCACGTCCGTACGGAGATCGCCCGTACGGTCGGCGACTTCAGCCGCCTCGGCGCCCCCGATCACGTGGTCGCCACCTCGAAGACCTTCCGGCAGCTGGCCCGCATCGCCGGCGCCGCCCGCTCCGCCGAGGGCCTCTACGTCCAGCGCGAGCTGAAGCGCGCCTCCCTGGAGGCCTGGGTGCCCCGCCTGGCCGCCATGACCGGCGCGGAGCGCGCCGAACTCCCCGGCGTCTCCGAGGGCCGCGCGAACCAGCTCCTGGCGGGCGCCCTGGTGGCCGAGGCCGCGATGGACCTCTTCCGCGTGGAGAACCTGGAGATCTGCCCGTGGGCGCTCCGCGAGGGCGTCATCCTGCGACGCCTGGACCACATGGGCCAGGGATAGGCGTCGGGCGGCGCGACGATCTACGACTCACCCGCACCCGCCCTACGGCACTCACCACGGCGGCGCGACGATCCACGACTCACCCGCACCCGCCCTACGGCACTCACCACAGCGGCGATCAGGCTCTCCGCAGCCCTCCACCCGCACCCCGCCTCCTCCACCCGCACCCCGCCTCCTCCACCCGCACCCCGCCTCCTCCACCCGCACCCCGCACCCCGCCTCCTCCACCCGCACCCCGCACCCCGCACCCCACCCCCCTCCACCCGCACCCCGCACCCGCCCTATGGCACTCACCACAGCGCCGATCAGGCACCCCGCACCCCTCCACCCGCACCCCGTACCCTGACCCCCGTGGCAAAACCAAGGGACGACGTCCGCACCCCGGACACGAAGGTCGCCCTGTCGACTGCGTCCGTGTACCCGGAGTCGACGGCGACGGCCTTCGAGATCGCCGCGCGCCTCGGTTACGACGGCGTCGAGGTGATGGTCTGGACGGATCCGGTCAGCCAGGACATCGAGGCGCTGCGCAGACTCAGCGACTACCACCGCGTGCCGATACTCGCCGTGCACGCACCGTGTCTGCTCATCACCCAGCGCGTCTGGTCCACCGACCCCTGGGTCAAGCTCCAGCGCGCCCGCGCGGCCGCCGAGAAGCTCGGCGCGAGCACCGTCGTCGTGCACCCCCCGTTCCGCTGGCAGCGCCAGTACGCGCGGGACTTCGTCAACGGCATCTGGCGGATGGCGAACGAGACGGACGTCCGCTTCGCCGTCGAGAACATGTACCCCTGGCGCTACCGCGACCGCGAGATGCAGGCGTACGCCCCCGACTGGGACGTGACGAAGGACGACTACCGGCACTTCACCATCGACCTCAGCCACGCCGCCACCTCCCGCACCGACGGCCTCGACCTGCTCGACCGCATGAGCGACCGTCTCGGCCACGTCCACCTGGCCGACGGCAGGGGCTCCGCGAAGGACGAGCACCTCGTCCCCGGCCGCGGCAACCAGCCCTGCGCCGAGGTCCTGGAGCACCTCGCGCACACCGGCTTCGACGGCCACGTCGTCATCGAGGTCAACACCAGGCGCGCGATGTCCAGCGCCGAACGTGAGGCCGATCTCGCCGAGGCGCTCGCCTTCACCCGCACGCACCTGGCGCAGTCGGCGTCCCCGGTGCCGGGCTCCCCCGCGACGAGGACGGACCGCGGGTGAGCGGCATCGCCGACGGAACCGCCCGGCGCCGCGGCCGCCCGCCCCGCGCGGAGTCCGGCGACACCCGCGACCGCATCCTCGCCACGGCCCGCGAGGAGTTCTCCGAGCGCGGCTACGAGAAGACCTCCGTGCGCGGCATCGCCAAGGCGGCGAGCGTGGACCCGGCGCTGGTGCACCACTACTTCGGCACCAAGGAGCAGGTCTTCGAGGCGGCCGTCGAGGTCGCCTTCGCACCGGCCCTTGAGGCCCCCGAGGCGATCGCCGACGGCCCGCTGGACGCGATCGGCGAGCGCCTGACCCGCTTCATCCTCGGCGTCTGGGAGAACCCCGCCACCCGGACACCGCTGCTGGCCATCGTCCGCTCGGCGGTGAACAACGAGACCGCCGCAGCCGTCTTCCGCCGGCTGATCGCCGCCCAGGTGATGCGCCGCGTCGCCGCCCAGCTGGATCTGCCGGACGCCGAGCTGCGGGTGGAACTGGCGGCGGCGCAGCTGGTGGGGTGCGCGATGCTCCGCTACGTGATCCAGGTGGAGCCGCTGGCCTCGGCGGACCCGGAGCAGCTCGTCGCCCGCCTGGCACCGGTGGTGCAGGGCCACCTCACCGGCCCCTGAGAAGCCGTCCCGGCCGGCCCCCGAGCGGGTCGGCCGGCGGCGTACGGCGAGACGCGCGTCCCGCATTCCGGACGCCCTGTCCCGACCCCTGGATGACCGGCGTACGCTCGACGGCAGTCATAACTCTCCGAAGGAGCGAGCGACGATGCCCGAACTGAGGTCCCGCACAGTCACCCACGGCCGCAACATGGCGGGCGCCCGCGCCCTTATGCGTGCCTCCGGTGTACCCGGCGCGGACATCGGGCGGAAGCCGATCATCGCCGTCGCCAACAGCTTCACGGAGTTCGTGCCGGGCCACACCCACCTCGCCCCGGTCGGCCGGATCGTCAGCGAGGCGGTCGTCGCCGCCGGCGGCATCCCGCGCGAGTTCAACACCATCGCCGTGGACGACGGCATCGCCATGGGCCACGGCGGCATGCTGTACTCCCTGCCCTCCCGCGACCTGATCGCGGACAGCGTGGAGTACATGGTGGAGGCCCACTGCGCCGACGCCCTGATCTGCATCTCCAACTGCGACAAGATCACCCCGGGCATGCTCAACGCCGCGCTGCGCCTGAACATCCCCACGGTCTTCGTCTCCGGCGGCCCGATGGAGTCCGGCCGTGCCACCCTGGTCGACGGCACGGTCCGCACGCTCGACCTGGTCGACGCGATGTCGGAGGCGGTCAACGACAAGATCTCCGACGCGGACATCCTCCGCATCGAGGAGAACGCCTGTCCCACCTGCGGCTCCTGCTCCGGCATGTTCACCGCCAACTCGATGAACTGCCTGACCGAGGCCATCGGCCTCTCCCTGCCGGGCAACGGCTCGGTCCTGGCCACCCACACCGCCCGCAAGGCGCTCTACGAGAACGCCGCGCGCACCGTCCTGGACCTGACCCGCCGCTACTACGAGCAGGACGACGACTCTGTCCTGCCCCGCAACATCGCCACCCCCGCGGCCTTCGGCAACGCCATGGCGCTCGACATCGCGATGGGCGGCTCCACCAACACGATCCTGCACCTGCTGGCCGCCGCCCAGGAGGCGGGCGTCGCCTACGGCCTCACCGAGATGGACGCCCTCTCGCGCCGCGTCCCCTGCCTGGCCAAGGTCGCGCCCAACGTCGCCAAGGACCGCACGTACTACATGGAGGACGTGCACCGTGCGGGCGGCATCCCCGCCCTCCTCGGCGAGCTGCACCGCGGTGGCCTGCTCGACGAGGACGTCCACTCCGTGCACAGCCCGTCCCTGGCCGACTGGCTGAAGACCTGGGACGTGCGCGGCGGCTCTCCCTCCCAGGAGGCCGTCGAGCTGTGGCACGCGGCCCCCGGCTGCGTCCGCTCCGCCGAGGCCTTCTCCCAGTCCGAGCGCTGGGACTCCCTGGACGACGACGCCGAGGGCGGCTGCATCCGCTCCGTGGAGCACGCCTACTCCAAGGACGGCGGCCTCGCGGTCCTGCGCGGCAACCTCGCCGTCGACGGCTGCGTCGTCAAGACGGCCGGCGTCGACGAGTCCATCTGGACCTTCGAGGGCCCGGCGGTCGTCTGCGAGTCGCAGGAGGAGGCCGTCCAGAAGATCCTCACCCAGCAGGTCAAGGAGGGCGACGTCGTCGTCATCCGCTACGAGGGCCCCAAGGGCGGCCCCGGCATGCAGGAGATGCTCTACCCGACCTCGTACCTCAAGGGCCGCGGCCTCGGAAAGGCCTGCGCCCTCGTCACCGACGGCCGCTTCTCCGGCGGCACGTCCGGGCTCTCCATCGGCCACGCCTCCCCGGAGGCGGCGGCGGGCGGCACCATCGCCCTGGTCGAGGACGGCGACCGCATCCGCATCGACATCCCGAACCGCTCCATCGAGCTGCTCGTGGACGACGCCGAGCTGACCCGCCGCCAGCAGGCCCTGAACGGCGTGTTCGCGCCCAAGAACCGCGAGCGCAAGGTCTCCGCCGCCCTGAAGGCGTACGCCGCGATGGCCACCAGCGCCGACAAGGGCGCCGTGCGCGACGTCAGCAAGCTGGGCTGACACCCCGCGAGGGCCCGGGGCCCGTCGTCGAGGGTCCCGGGCGCCGTCGAGGTCCCGGGGCGCCTACCAGGCGCCCGGGTCCCGCCCCGCCACGCCGAACACCGTCCCGTCGGGCGCCCCGGCGTACACGTGCCCGCCCGCCTGCAGCGGCGCCGGCAGGGTCGCGGGCACCGTGTCGGAGTCGGCGCCGAGCCGCGGCCGGGTCTGACCGAGGAGCTTGCCCTCGCGCGCGTCGACACCCAGGAGCCGCCCGTCGGGTGCGGTGACGTACACGTGCCGCCCGTCGGACACGGGCACCGAGCCCCGGCTCACGCTCGTCTCCAGGCGCCACGCCTGCTTCCCCGCCGCCATGTCGACGGCGACCAGTGAGCCGCCCGCGCCCATGAGGTACACGGTGTCGCCGTGCACACCGGCCTGCGCCTGCTCGACCGGGACGGGCAGCGCCACCCGGCGGGTGGCGCCGGTGGCGGGCGTGTAGCGGACCACGGTCCTCACGTCGCCGTAGGTCGCCTCCTCGGAGGCGAGGAACACGGACCCGTCCGCCGCCGCCAGGAGCGTCAGCGTCCCGGCCAGCCGCGTGTCCCAGCGCACGTCCCCGCTGTCCGGGTCGACCGCGGTGACGTGGGTCCTCCCGTCCGCGCTCCGGCTCGTCGCGTAGGCCGCGGGCCGCTTCTCCCCGGCGAACGAGGTGAGGTACGGCATCGCCTGCCCCGGGATCCGGTGCGTCCACCTCGTCCGCCCCGAGGCACTGTCCACGCCGGTGACCGTCCCGTCGGCGTGGGTGAGCAGCAGCATGTCGCCGACGGTCCGCGACCCGGTGTACGCCGGCATCTCCTCCTGCCACACCTGCTCGCCCGTCGCGGGGTCGAGTGCCTCCAGCGGGCGGCCCAGCAGGCCGACCTCGGGCTGCACGAGCCCGCCCGACACGACCGGCGGTTCGCTCCGCACGGCCTCCTCGACGGGATGCCGCCACAGGGTGCTCCCGTCGGCCGGATCGACCGCGAAGACCACGCCGGGCCGCGCGCACACCAGGCGCCGGGCCGCGTACGAGCACAGCGGCATCCCGCCGCCGTCCCCCGCGGGCACCGCCTCCCACGCCCCGAACCCGCCGGGCGCACTCTGCGCGGTGGGCGTGCCCGCGGGTTCGGCGCCGCCGAAGGCCTGCACGGCGACGAGGCTCCCGACCACGGCGAGAGCCACCCCCGCGGCGACGAGCGCCGACCGCTTCCCCAGTCGCCGTACGGCCCGCCCGGACCGGACCGACGGCTCGGCGGGTCCCTGCTGCGCGGGCCGCGCACCGGCTGCCCGGGGGTCCCCGTCCGGTTCCGTCCGGGACGCCGGCACGAACACCTGCGTGTCGTAGGCCGCCGCCACCGACCGCAGCTCCCGCATCAACTCGTCCGGCGTCGGCCGGTCCTCGGGTTCCTTGGCGAGACAGCGCAGCACCAGCGGCGCGAGCCACTCGGGCACGCCGGTCAGATCGGGCTCGTCGTGCACGACCTGGTAGGCGACGACGTACGGGCTGTCGGAGTCGAAGGGCCCCCGCCCGGTCGCCGCGTGCACCATCAGCGAGCCGAGGGTGAAGACGTCGGCCGCCGGCCCGACCTCCCGGGGCCGCCGGAACTGCTCGGGTGCCATGTACGGCGGGGTGCCGATCAACTTCCCGGTCTCGGTGCGCAGTTCGCTGTCCTTCGGCCGGGAGATGCCGAAGTCGATCACCTTCGGACCGTCCTCGGCGAGCAGTACGTTGCTCGGTTTGAGGTCCCGGTGCACGACACCGACGCGATGGATGTCGCGCAGCGCCTCGGCGAGCCCCGCCATCAGCCGGCGCAACTGGGGCTCGTCCATCGGCCCGTTCCGCTTCACGTGCTCGGAGAGCGTCGGGCCGGGGATGTACAGCGTCGCCATCCAGGGCCGCCCGGCATCCGGGTCGGCGTCCACGACCGGCGCCGTGAAGGCCCCGCTCACCCGGCGGGCCGCGGCCACCTCCTGCCGGAAACGCCCCCTGAACTCGGGGTCCCTGGCATACGTCGCGTGGACGACCTTGACCGCGACGCGCATTCCCGAGGTGCTGCGGGCCAGGTGCACGACACCCATGCCACCGGAGCCGAGACGCGACTCCAGACGGTAGTGACCGGCATACTCCGGAAGTTCCGCTTCCGCGTCCGCCCCGGCATCGCGCTGCGGCGCCATGGAACCACCCCCGAGCTGTTCGTTCGCGCGAGCGACGCTCGGAGCCTAGTCGATGAGGCGTACGGGACAGAGGCGGCCTGCCGTCCCCCGTGTGCGAGTCGAGAACTGGTGTTTCAATGCTCGTTCTTGGGGAATCAACGGTGCCCCACGGCAGTCGTGGGGCTCGACGGGGGGAGTTTCGGCATGTCCATCGACCAGATCCAGGACATCGGCGGCGAGGAAGAGAGAGCGGTCGCGGCGGACGGCGGAGTCGTCGCGGCGTCCGCGGCCCTGCGCTCCTACCCGGTCGCCCCGGGCTACCGCCTGAACGTCCGCAGCGGCCCGGGCACCGGCTACTCGCTGGTGCGGGTCCTGTCCGAGGGCGCCAGCGTCACCATCAACTGCCAGCGCACGGGGGAGCGGGTCTCGGGCCCCTACGGCACCTCGAACATCTGGGACAGCATCGGCAGCGGCCAGTACGTCTCGGACACGTACATCCTGACCGGCAGCGACGGCTACGTGGCCCCTCGCTGCTGAGTCCGCCGCCGATGACCATGTAACAGCGCTGTCCCGGCGACGTACTAGGAGGTTGCCGAGAGGAACGGCGTGCCGGTCCGGACGGGTCTTGAGGGGCACAGACGCCGCTCGCACCGATGGGTACGGGCGGACCGGCACGCCGACCGACTCTGAGGTAGACAACGATGCGCGTTCGCAAGCTGACCCTCGCCGCCATGGCCCTCGCCGCAGGTCTGTCGCTCACGGCCTGCCAGAGCGACGACGGCACGGACCCGAGCGCGGCCCCGTCAGCCGCGTCCTCCGCGTCCTCCTCGAACGGCGGCTCGGAGTCGGCCGCAGGGGGTTCGGCCGCTGCGGGCCAGGAGGGCGGGACGGACACCGCGGGCAAGACCTCCGACGGCACCGGCGGCACGAGCGGCACCGGCGAGGGCGGCAAGACCGCCGCGTGCCGCACCGACGAGCTGGAGATCACGGCGACGGACGCCACCGTCGGCGGCGACACCGAGGGCACCGTCGCGGTGGACCTGAAGAACGGCGGCGGCCGGGACTGCACGCTCACCGGCTACGCGGGTGTCGACCTGAAGACGAACACGGGCTCCCTGTCCGCGAAGCGCACGGGCCGGCAGGCCCCGCAGATCGTCCTCGCGGACGGGGACACGGTGACCTTCGGCATCACCTACCCGGTCAACGACTCGGGCGGCTCCGGCGTCCGCGTCACGGGCCTGGTGGTGACCCCGCCGAACGAGACCAAGTCCGTCACCCTCGACTGGCCGGGCGCCGCCACACTGCCGGTCACCGACGGCTCCGGCACCCCGGTGCAGGTCGGCCCGATGGGCAGCGCGGGCCAGGGCGGCTGACCGCGCCGCACCCGCGAAGGGGCACGCGCCATAATCGACCCGTGAGCGCAGAGAACGGCAAGAACGGCACCCCGGACACCCTCGCGGGCCCCCGCCCCGAACCCCTCCGGTTCTACGGCACGACCTGGGTGCACCACGACGGCGGGTACACCGCCCGCCGGGCGGGCCTCGCCGTCGGCTCGCTCGTCCTTGCGGCCGCCGCCTGCTTCGTGCTCCGCGTCGCCTACCAGGGCCTCCAGATCGCCGACATCGGCAGCTTCGTCACGCTGCTGATGGTCGTGATGTTCGCGGTGTGCAGTGCCCTGGCCTTCCGCCACACCTGGTCCGGCTTCACCACCCGCCCCGACCCCGACCGCCAGGCCTCCCTGCGCGGCCTGCTCGCCATCGGCTTCGTCGGCTCCCTCCTCGCCTATTTCCTCCGCACCTTCACCGAGGCCCCGGGGGAGAAGCTGCACCGCGCGGAGTACGAGAAGGCCCGCGAGGAGTACGAGAGGCGCACCACCCGCCGCACGGGCAACCCGTCGAAGAAGCGCCGCGGCAAGTGACGGAGGACCGGCCGCCGGAGAGGACGGGAACCCGGGCCGAAGGGTAGGGAGGCGGCGGCAGCCGGTCTGAAGCGCGCCGGGCCGAAGGGATCGGGCGGCCGGTCCAAAGTGCGCCGGGCCGAAGGGACAGGGCGGCGGCAGCCGGTCCGGAGTGCGCTGGGCCGAGAGGATCGGGGGGCGGCGGCATCCGGTCCGCAGTCCGCCGGCCCGTCGGAGCCGTACCGGCGAACCCGGACCGCGAACCGGCGTCGCCCTCGGCGGCCGTGCGAGGAACCCCCTGCTGCGCCCCGGCCCGCCCGGCCACCATGGCCGTATGACGACACCGCTGACCCCGGACGACCGGGCCACCCCGTCCGCCACCCCCGCGCAGGCCCGCCACGCCGCCCGCGCCCACTCGTTCAACGCCGCCGCGGCCCAGTACGCCGCCAACCGCCCCTCCTACCCGCCCGCCCTCTTCGACGTGCTGGAGGAGCTGGCCGGCCGCCCCCTCAAGGGGGCCCGCGTCGTGGACGTCGGCGCAGGCACCGGCCTCGCCACCGCCCGCCTGCACGAGCGCGGTGCCGAGGTGATCGCCGTGGAGCCCGGCGCCGGCATGGCCTCCGAGTTCCGCCGCACCCTCCCCGGTGTGCCCGTGATCCGAGGCAACGGCAACGCCCTGCCCCTCGCCGGCCGCACCGCCGACCTCCTCACCTACGCCCAGGCCTGGCACTGGACCGACCCCGCGCTGGCCGTCCCGGAGGCGCTGCGCGTGCTGCGCCCGGGCGGCGCGCTGGCGCTGTGGTGGAACACCGAGGCCCCCGACGTGCCGTGGATCGCGGACGCCGGACGGCGCATCGACCGGCACTTCACGGGCCAGAACCTCCCGGCCGGGAAACGGGACATCGACGCGCGCTCCGCCGACCCCACCGGCAGCCTCGACTTCGTCCGGCGCACGATCCGCTGGAGCCGTCACGTCCCCCTCGACACCCACCTGGCCAACCTCGGCAGCCACTCGGCCTTCCTGACCGACACCGAGGAACGCGTCACGGCCTTCTTCGCCGAGGAGCGCGACCACCTGCTGACCGTCTTCCCGGACGGACACGTCGAGGAGACCTACGACGTCCACCTCCTCCTCGGGCGGACCCCGACGGCCTGACGAAGCGGCCGAGGGGCGACCTGACGGACGGCCCGCCACGACTGCCGCAAGGAACGTCCTCCGCCACGTACGCCCGCCACGACTGCTTGACGACGCGGGCACCCCGGAGCATTATTCATCACATGATGAATTACTCGCCGGAGGACACCTCCCGGCCATCCGAAGGGCGGGGCGAGGACCCCGTCCCGCCCGCCGTCCACGCCGAGGGCCTCACCGTCGCCCGCGGCACCCGCACCGTCCTGCGCGGCCTCGGTTTCACCGTCCCGCGCGGCCGCATCACCGGCCTCCTCGGCCCCTCCGGCTGCGGCAAGTCCACCCTGATGCGGGCGATCGTCGGCACCCAGGCCAAGGTCACCGGCACCCTGGACGTCCTCGGCCGCACGGCCGGCCACCCGGCCCTGCGCACCCGCATCGGCTACGTCACCCAGGCCCCGTCCGTCTTCGACGACCTGACCGTGCGCCAGAACCTGGACTACTTCGCCGAGATCCTCGCCCCGGGCCGGGCGGCCGCCGCCCACCGCCGCGAGGACGTCACCCGGGCCGTCGCGGACGTCGACCTCACCGCCCACGCCGACGCCCTGGCCGGCAATCTCTCCGGCGGCCAGCGCAGCCGCGTCTCCCTCGCCGTGGCCCTCCTGGGCGCCCCCGAGCTCCTCGTCCTCGACGAACCGACGGTCGGCCTGGACCCCGTGCTCCGCCGCGACCTGTGGACCCTCTTCCACTCCCTCGCCGCCGACCGCGGTGCCACCCTCCTCGTCTCCTCCCACGTCATGGACGAGGCCGAGCGCTGCGACCGACTGCTCCTGATGCGCGAGGGCGAGGTCCTCGCCGACGACACCCCCGACGCCCTGCGCCGCCGCACCGACTCCGAGACGGTCGAGGACGCGTTCCTGCACCTGGTCGACGAGGCCAAGGCGGCGGCGTCCCGTACGAAGGAGACCACCCGATGACGACCACCAGTGCCCCGACCGCCCCCGAGCCCACCCTGACCCCGGCCCCCACCCGCGCCCTGAGCCTCTCCCGCACCACGGCCACCGCGGCCCGGGTCCTGCGCCAGCTCAGCCACGACCCGCGCACCATCGCGCTGCTGATGCTGATCCCCTGCGTGATGCTGTTCCTGCTGCGCTACGTCTTCGACGGCAGCCCGCGCACCTTCGACAACATCGGCGCCTCACTCCTCGGCATCTTCCCGCTGATCACGATGTTCCTGGTCACGTCCATCGCCACCCTGCGCGAACGGACCTCCGGCACCCTCGAACGCCTCCTCGCCATGCCCCTGGGCAAGGGCGACCTCATCGCGGGCTACGCCCTCGCCTTCGGCGCCCTCGCCGTCGTCCAGTCCGCCCTCGCCACCGGCCTCGCCCTCTGGTTCCTGGGCCTGGACGTCACCGGCAGCCCCTGGCTGCTCCTCCTGGTCGCGCTGCTCGACGCCCTCCTGGGCACCGCGCTCGGCCTCTTCGTCTCGGCCTTCGCGGCCTCCGAGTTCCAGGCGGTGCAGTTCATGCCGGCCGTGATCTTCCCCCAGCTCCTCCTGTGCGGCCTCTTCACCCCGCGCGACCACATGCACCCGGCCCTGGAGGCCATCTCCGACGTGCTGCCCATGTCCTACGCGGTCGACGGCATGAACGAGGTGCTGCGCCACACCGACATGACCGCGACCTTCGTCCGCGACGCCCTGATCGTCGCCGGCTGCGCCCTGCTGGTCCTGACCCTGGGTGCGGCCACGCTGAAACGCCGGACGGCGTAACCCCACCTCCAGGCAGACCCACCCGCACGTCCCGTGCTTCACGTCCCGCGGACTGGACGCGACGCCCCGGCCCGCACAGGCAGTGCGAGGATGACCCCGAACAGCGCGCGCACCCCGGAGGGCACCCGAAGCCATGACCCAGAAAGTCGCAGTCCTCGGCACCGGCAAGATCGGCGAAGCCCTGCTCAGCGGCATGATCGGAGCGGGCTGGGCCCCCGCCGACCTCCTGGTCACCGCCCGCCGCCCGGAACGGGCCGAGGAACTCCGCGCCCGCCACGGAGTCACCCCGGTGACCAACGCCGAGGCCGCCAAGTCCGCCGACACCCTGATCCTCACGGTCAAGCCGCAGGACATGGGCACCCTCCTCGACGAACTCGCCCCGCACGTCCCCGCCGACCGCCTGGTCATCAGCGGCGCGGCCGGCATCCCGACCGCCTTCTTCGAGGAGCGGCTCGCCGCCGGCACCCCGGTCGTCCGCGTCATGACGAACACCCCGGCCCTCGTCGACGAGGCCATGTCCGTCATCTCCGCCGGCACCCACGCCACCGCAGCCCACCTCACGCACACCGAGGAGATCTTCGGCGCCGTCGGCAAGACCCTCCGCGTCCCCGAGTCCCAGCAGGACGCCTGCACCGCCCTCTCCGGCTCGGGACCGGCGTACTTCTTCTACCTGGTCGAAGCCATGACCGACGCCGGCATCCTCCTCGGTCTGCCCCGCGACAAGGCCCACGACCTGATCGTCCAGTCCGCGATCGGCGCCGCGAAGATGCTCCGCGACAGCGGCGAACACCCGGTCAGGCTCCGCGAGAACGTCACGTCCCCGGCCGGCACCACCATCAACGCCATCCGAGAACTCGAGAACCACGGCGTCCGCGCCGCCCTCATCGCGGCCCTGGAGGCCGCCCGCGACCGCAGTCGCGAACTGGCCTCCGGCACCAAGGACTGAGCACTTACGGGGCCGCGTCCACCGGAGGCAGCAGCCCGATCGCCCGGTAGGCCGCGTCCACGGTCGGCCGCGCCATCGCCCGGGCCTTCCCGGCCCCCTCCCGGAGCACGCCCTCCACGTACCCGGGATCGGCGCACAGCTCCGCGTGCCGCTCCCGTACCGGCCGCAGCACCTCGACGACGGCCTCCGCGGTGTCCTTCTTCAACGCGCCGTACGAGTCGTACCCGTCCGCGAGCTCCGCCGGGTCCCCGCCCGTGCAGGCGGCGAGGATCTCCAGCAGATTGGCGAGCCCCGCCCGTTCCTCCCGGTCGTACACGACGTCCCGCCCGCTGTCGGTCACGGCCCGCACGATCTTCTTGCGCACCACGTCCGGCTCGTCGAGCAGATAGACGATCCCCGGCCCGACGTCGTCGCTCTTCCCCATCTTCGACGTGGGCTCCTGCAGATTCATGACCCGGGCCGCCACCGCGGGACCGGTCGCCCGCGGCACCACGAACGTGTGCCCGTACCGCTGGTTGAACCGCACCGCGAGATCCCGCGCCAGCTCCACATGCTGCGTCTGATCGTTCCCGACCGGCACCTCGTCCGTCCCGTACGCCAGGATGTCCGCCGCCATCAGCACGGGATACGTGAGCAGGGCCAGCCGCACGCTTCCACCCCGCTCCCGCTCCCGTGCGGCCTTCTCCTTGTACTGGATCATCCGCCGCATCTCCCCGTCGGTCGCCACGCACTCCAGTACGTACGACAGCCGGGCGTGCTCGTCCACGTGACTCTGTACGAACACGGTGCACAGCTCGGGATCGAGGCCCGACGCCAGCAACAGCGACGCCGCCTGCCGGCTGAGTCTGCGCACCCGTGCCGGATCGTGGTCCACGGTCAGCGCGTGCAGGTCGACGACGCAGAACAACGCGTCCGACGCGTGCTGGTCGGCCGTGGCCCACTGGCGCATGGCACCCAGGTAGTTCCCCAGCGTCAGGTGCCCGGTCGGCTTGACCCCGCTGAAAACCCGCTTCATCTCTCCACCTCCTGGTCAGGGCCACCGCCACCCGCCGGCCGCCCCTCCTCGGGAGGGAGATACGAGAACGGCCGCCGAAGCGGCGGCCGTCGAGTGCATACGTGCGTGCGGCCGCCGTCAGGCGGCCCGCCAGAGCTGGGTGCACGTACGCGTCATCACGCGGCCACCGTACGCCCGCGACCCCCGCACCGCACGGGATTTGACACGCCCGTCCCGCACTCCTAGTGTTCTCCGAGTTGTCCGACGTGAGCGCCGACCCCGGTCGGTCCCCGGACAGCGATTCCGCAGGTACCCACCACTCTTCGACGAACAGTCGCGTTGTCGACTTCGTCGTTCTGTCGGTGCACGTATTTACGGAATGAGGAATCCACGTTCGAAAGAACGCGGCCCCCGATTAGCTCGGGAGCCGGGAGTCCGCTAGAGTCTCACCTCGTTGAAACGGCCCAACAGCCGGGACGACAACCCCCTCTGACGGGGAATCAGAGCCCGAAAGGATCTGATAGAGTCGGAACCGCCGGAAAGGGAAACGCGAAAGCGGGAACCTGGAAAGCACCGAGGAAATCGGATCGGAAAGATCTGATAGAGTCGGAAACGCAAGACCGAAGGGAAGCGCCCGGAGGAAAGCCCGAGAGG
>NZ_SOAV01000026.1 GCF_004364245.1 Streptomyces sp. BK208
CACACCTCCTCCACCGCCGCCGCGAACACCGGATACCGCTCGTACAACTCCCGCCCGCAACCGGCCCGCTGACTGCCCTGCCCCGTGAACAGGAACGCGGTGCCGCCGTCGGGACGCGGCGCCGGGCCCCGCAGGACGTCCGGCGACTGCTCCCCCGCGGCCAGCGCGGCAAGGCCCCGCAGGAAGCCCTCCCGGTCCTCGGCCACCACGGCGGCCGCCTCCGGGAAGCGGGTGGGCGCGGTGGCGAGGGTCAGCCCGATGTCGGCCAGGGACTCCTCGGGGTGCTCGGCGACGTGGTCGCGCAGCCTGGCGGCCCGGGCGCGCAGGGCGTCCTCGCCGCGCGCGGACAGGAGCCAGGGACCGGGCACCGCGGCGCCGGGCGCGGCCGGTGTGCCGGGGGAGGTTTCCGGGGTCTCGGCGGGTTCGGGTGCCTGTTCCAGGATCACGTGGGCGTTGGTGCCGCTGATCCCGAAGGAGGAGACGCCCGTCCGGCGGGGCCTGCCCGTCTGCGGCCACGGCCGCGCCTCGGTCAGCAGCGACACCCCGCCCGCACTCCAGTCCACGTGCGAGGTCGGCTCATCCACGTGCAACGTCCGCGGAAGCACACCGTGCCGCATGGCCTGAACGGACTTGATGATCCCGCCCACACCCGCCGCGGCCTGCGCATGACCGATGTTCGACTTCAACGACCCCAGCAACAAAGGACGTTCAGGCTCCCGGCCCTGCCCGTACGTCGCCAGCAGCGCCTGCGCCTCGATCGGATCACCCAGCCGCGTACCCGTCCCGTGCGCCTCCACCGCGTCCACCTCCACCGCGGACAGACCGGCGTCCACGAGGGCCGAGCGGATGACCTGCTCCTGCGCCGGACCGCTGGGCGCTGCCAGGCCGTTGCTGGCTCCGTCCTGGTTGATCGCGGAACCGCGCACCACCGCCAGCACCTCGTGCCCGTGCCGCCGGGCGTCCGACAGCCGCTCCAGCAGCAGCAGCCCCACGCCCTCGGCCCACCCGGTGCCGTCGGCCGTGTCGGAGAAGGCCTTGCAGCGGCCGTCGGGCGCCAGCCCCCGCTGCCGGCTGAACTCCACGAACAGTCCGGGGCTCGACATCACCGTCACCCCGCCGGCCAGTGCCAGGTCGCAGTCGCCCTGGCGCAGCGCCCTGGCGGCCAGGTGCACGGCCACCAGGGAGGACGAGCAGGCGGTGTCCACCGTGATAGCGGGGCCGGCCAGGCCGTAGGTGTAGGCGACCCGGCCGGAGAGCACGCTGGTGAAGTTGCCGGTGAGCAGGTAGCCGCCGGCCGTGTCGTCCGCCTCGTGCAGCCGGGGGCCGTAGTCCTGGCCGATGGCTCCCAGGTAGACGCCGGTGTTGCTGCCGTGCAGCTCCGCCGTGCTCACCCCGGCCCGTTCCAGGGTCTCCCAGACGGTCTCGAGGACGAGCCGCTGCTGCGGGTCCATGCCGACGGCTTCCCGCGGGCTGATCCCGAAGAACTCCGCGTCGAACAGGTCGGCGTCGTACAGGAAACCGCCCTGCCGGGTGTACGACTTCCCGGCCCGCCCGGGCTCGGGGTCGAAAAGGGTGTCCAGGTGCCAGCCGCGGTTGCCGGGGAAGTCCGAGACCACGTCCTTCTCGTCCACGACGAGCCGCCACAGGTCGTCGGGGCTGTTCGCTCCGCCGGGGAAGCGGCAGGCCATGGAGACGACGACCACCGGGTCGTCGGTGCCGACGGAGCGGCGGGCGGCGGGCGCGGCGTGCGGGTCGGCACCGGTGAGCAGGTCGGCGATGTGATCGGCGAGCCGCTGCGGGGTGGGGTGGTCGAACAGCACGGTCACCGGCAGGCGCAGGCCGGTGGCCGCGACCAGCCGGTTGCGCAGTTCCACCGCCATGACCGAGTCGAGGCCCAGGCCGCGGAAGGCGCCCGTGGCGTCCACGTCGGTGTCCGCGCCGAGGCCGAGTGCCAGGGCCGCCTCGGCGCGGATCAGTTCCAGCATCCGGTGGACCGTCTCCTCCCGGTCCGCGCCGTCCGGCCGTCCGGCCGGGGCAGGGCCGGCGGGGGCCGGGTCCGGCACGTCGCGGGGCACGTCGGCGGGGGCGGTGCCGGGCCCGTACGCGGGCCGCCAGTCCACGGGGACGCCGGCGGTGTGCAGGCGTCCCAGTGACGTCAGGAAGCGCGTGGCGCCGTCCTGGTTGCGGCGCAGGGTCTCCGACACGACGGCGGGCGACGCGACGTCGTCCAGAGTCTGCTGGAGCGCCATGGTGAGGACCGGGTGGGGGCTCACCTCGACGAAGGCGTCGTGGTCGGCGAGCCCGCGGACGACCGGGTCGAGCTGGACGGTGCCGCGCAGGTTGGCGTACCAGTAGTCGGCGTTCAGGGCGGAGGTGTCCAGGACCGTGCGGGTCACGGTGGAGTGGAAGGGCACGCTCGACGCGCGCGGCCGCACCGGCGCCAGCCCGGCGAGGATCTCCTCGCGCATGAGCTCGACGAGCGGGGAGTGGGCGGCCACGTTGACCGGAATGCGCTTCGCGTCGATGCCGTCGGCGGCGAACTCCGCCAGCAGCAGGTCGACGGCCTCGCGGTCCGCGGAGAGCACGACCGATGCCGGGCCGTTGACCGCGGCGACGGCGACCCGGTCGCCCCAGGCGGCCAGCCCGGGCTCCAGGTCGGTCACGGCCGCGGAGACGGACAGCATGCCGCCCCGCCCGGCCAGGCGCGCCTGGGCCTTGCTCCACAGTGAGACGACGCGTGCGCCGTCCTCCAGGCTCAGGGCGCCGGAGACCACCGCGGCGGCGATCTCGCCGTTGCTGTGCCCCACGACGGCCGAGGGGCGCACACCGAACGAGGCCCACAGGTCCGACAGGGCCACCATCGTGGCGAACAGCGCGGGCTGTACGACGTCGTCCCGGTCCAGGGAGGCGGCGCCGGGCGCGCCGCGCAGCACCTCGTGCAGGGACCAGTCGACGAAGGGCGCGAGGGCGTCGGCACAGGCGTCGACGGAGGCCCGGAACACGTCCGAGGTCTCCAGGAGCCCGGCGGCCATGCCGGCCCACTGGGAGCCCTGCCCGGGGAAGACGAACACGGTCCGCTCGCGGGTCTCGGCGACCGCGTCGATCCGGGTGGTGCTGCGTCGTCCTTCGGCGAGCGTGCGCAGTTCGTCGTCGAGCCGCTCGTGCGTGTCGGCCAGGACGACGGAGCGGAACGGCCCGTCGGCGCCGGCCTCCGCCATGGCCAGTCCGAGGGCGGGCAGCGGCGCACGGTGCGCGTCGGCGTGCGTGCGCAGCCGCGCAGCTCGCTCCCCCACGGCCGCACGATCGGCGCCGGACAGCGGCACCGGCACCGTCGTGCCGCGGAAGGCGGGGGCGGCCACCGGCGCGGCGAGGAAGGCCGTCAGGTCCTCGGCGGTGCGCAGGGTGGCACGGGCGCGGTGGCCGAAGGCGTCGGCCCGGTCGGCCGGGCACAGCATCAGGGCGGCGGCGCCGGCGGGTCCTTGGGGGCCGGGAGCGAGCAGGACCAGGACGGCACCGACGGCGCCGGTGTCCAGGGTCGCGGCCGCGAGGTCCACGGCCTGCCGGAGCCGGCCTCCGGGCACGGTGTGTACGGGGCCGCGCAGGGCGAGGGTGTCGGCGGTCTCCCGGGCGAGGGCCTCCCGGTCGTCTCCACCGCCCGCCAGGACGAGGCCCACCGGCTCGTCGGCGGCCCGTCCGGCGTCGGCGAGGGCCGCCCGGCCCAGACCGCTCAGGCGATCCCGTGACGCGGCCGGCTCGTCGGTGCTCACCCGCTCGGCGGCCGGCCCCTCGGCAGCCGGGCGTTCCGTGTCCACGGACGGTGGCGGGGCGGTGCGGGAGCGGCGGAGAGGCTCGGTGAAGGCCGTGCCGACGACGTCGAGCGGTGTCCAGGCGGATCCGGCCTCGGTGCGTGCGTGCTCTGCGGACACGTGTTTCTCGCTTCGGGTCTGGGCACGTGCCTGGGGGGCGGCACGTCCGGCTGGCGTGGGTGACGGCGGCGCTCGGCGGGGGTTACCAGTCGACGAGGAGGCGGGCCAGCCCGCGGGTCGCCAGACCGTCCTTCCAGATCACGGGGGTGTCGACGGCCGCGAACCGCAGTGTGGGGAAGCGGTGCAGCAGCCGTTCGAGGACGGCGCGGACCTGGAGCCGGGCCAGCGGGGCCCCCAGGCAGCGGTGCACGCCGTGGCCGAAGGTCAGGTGGACCCCGTCCTGGCCGGCCAGGGCGAGGGACTCCGGTTCGGCGAAGACCTTGGCGTCGCGGTTGCCGTGCAGCAGCGCGACCATGACGGCCTCGCCGGCCTGGACCGTGACGGAGCCCAGCCGCACCGGCTGGAGGGCGACCCGGGGGAAGGCCAGGGGGGTGGCCGGGTTGACGCGCAGCAGTTCCTCCACGGCCGGCGCGATCGCGTCGGGCCGTGCGACGAGTTCGCGGTGCGTGACGGGGTCCGACAGCAGCGACAGGACCGACAGACCGAGTTGTCCGACCGTGGTCTCGTAACCGGCCATCAGCAGAGTGAGGCCGAGGGTGAGCAGCTCGCTCATGGTGAGGTCACCGCGGTCGTGGGCTTCGATGAGGCTCGAGAGCAGGTCGTCCTGAGGCTGCCGCCGCTTGTGTCCCACCAGATCGGTGATGTATGCGGCGAGTTCGACGCGCCGGCGCGCCTTTTCCCGCGGCTCGCTCGCCGAGATGTCGAAGAGGACCTCGACCCAGTCCCGGAAGCGGGCGCTGTCCTCGGGCGGGATGCCGAGCACCGAGCACAGTACGGCCAGCGGAAGCGGCGCGGCGAGGTGCTCGACGAGGTCGGCGCCCGGTCCGTGCGCGGCGATCGCGTCGAGGTGCCGGTCGGCCAGTTCTCCCACGAAGGGGCCCATGGCGGCGATCCGGCCGGTGGAGAAGGCCCCGCTGACGATGCGGCGCAGCCGGGTGTGCCGGTCGCCGTCCATGCTCATCATCGAGTCGGGGGTCGGCTGGGCGTCGTTGAACTTCGGCGCCTCGGGCGCTAGGGCGCCGGCCCGGCTGAACCGCTTGTCGGTCAGCACCGCGCGCCCCAGCGCGTAGTCGCGCACCAGCCACATCTTGTCGCCGGCGGGCGTGACGATGCGGGTCACGTCCTCGGTGCCCTCCAGCAGGAAGTCCGGAAGCGGTCCCAGCTGACCGGCCGTGTACTGACTCATTCGGTCTCTCCCCCAGGTCGTCGGCGTCAGTCGCCCAGGACCCGGCGTCCGACCTCGTGGAGGAGGTCGGTCCGCCGGTTGAACGCGATGCGTACGTACTGCTCGCCGCGGGCGGGGTCGGCGAAGAAGGAAGCCCCGGGCACGATCAGCACCCCGGCCTCGTCGAGGAGTTCGAGGACGAACCGCCGGCCGTCGTGGCGGCCGCCGGTGAGGTTGCCGACGTCCGCGAACAGGAAGCAGCCGCCTTCGGCCGGGGCGAACTTCATGCCCTTGCGGGAGAAGATCTCCTGGGCCAGGTCCCGGCGCGCTTCCATCTCCCGGGACGTGGTGTCCGTGTCGACGCTGAACGCGGCCATGCCCACGGCGACCTGGAGCGGGGTGGCGGCACCGTTGGTGGTGACCTCGTGGACGCGCCGGAGCACCTCGGTGCGGGCGGCGTCGGCGCGCAGGAAGCCCAGGCGCCAGCCGCTGATGGCGTGGCTCTTGGAGAGGGAACCGACCACGATGCTCCGCTCGGCGAGGCCGGGGACCTCCGTGACGGACAGGTGGGGCCTGCCGTCGAAGACGAAGGCGCTGTACACCTCGTCGCAGATCACAGTGGCGTCCCAACGCTCGCACAGCGCCGCGATCTCGTCCAGCTCGGTGCGGTCCAGTACCCGGCCGGTGGGATTGGCCGGTGAGTTGAGCAGGACGGCCCGGGTGCGGGGACCGAAGGCGGCAGCCAGGTCGGCCGGGTCGTGGCGCCAGGAGGGCGGCTGGCACGGCACGAAGCGGGGCACCGCCCCGGCCAGGGCGATCGCGGCCGTGAACTGCTCGTACCCCGGGTCGAGGAGGACGACCTCGTCGCCCGGGTCGACGGTGGCGAGCAGGGCGACGCACAGCGCCTCGGTGGCGCCGACGGTCACGGTCAGCTCGGTGGCCGGGTCGGTCGGTGTGGTGAGGGTCCGCGCGATCCGTTCGCGCAGCGGCAGGTCGCCGGAGGGGTGGTCGTACTGATTGCGGCCGCTCCGCGTGGCCTCGGCCGCGGCGTCGATGATCTCGGGGGCCGGCTCGGGATAGCCCGGGGTACCGACCGCCAGGTCGATGGCGCCGCGTTCCCGAGCGAGCAGGAAGAGTTCTCCCAGGCTGTTGCCCCGCAGCAGCGCGGCCCTGGACGAGACACGGGGCCGGCGGGTGATGGAATGCGCCATTTTCCCTTCTCCTGCACGCTGGTCGTTCACGAGGTCGGAATACGCCCGGGACATTTCCGGAACCGGGCGGGAGGAGTGCGTTGAATGGTCCACCGGAAGAGGAAGTGAAGCTCCTCCGAATGAACGGCCGGGATGCGGAGAGACGCCTTTGGAAAACGGGACCGCCGTGGATATCGGCGTGCGCTCCCCGGTTCTGGTGAATCCTTCTCTGCCGGTCGTCGCTCGAGTGGATTCGGCCGCTCTCGAACATACCTCCCGACCGGCGGCCGGTGAACCGGGAAACAGCGTGTGCGGGGGCGGGGCGCCCGGCGGCCCGCCCCCGTCCCGCCGACAGGACGGCGGGGCTCCACCCCTGGGGTGTGTCAGTCGCGCAGTTCCAGGGTGCAGCACTTCACGCTGCCGCCGGCCTTGAGGAGTTCGCTCAGGTCGACGCCGACCGGCTCGTAGCCGCGCTCGCGCAGGCGGTCGGCGAGGCGGGCGGCCTGACGCGGCATGAAGACCCGCCGGCCGTCCGAGAGGGCGTTGAGCCCGAAGACCTCCGCGTCCTCGGGCTCGGCGAGGACGGCGTCCGGGAACCGCTCGGCGAGGACCGCGCGGCTGCTGGCGGAGAACGCCTCCGGGTAGTACATGACCTCGCCGTCCCCGAGCACCGAGAGCGCCGTGTCCAGGTGGTAGAAGCGCGGGTTGACCAGCATCAGCGACACGACCTCGCGGCCGAAGAACTCACGCGCCTCGTCGTGGGCCCGCACGTCGCTGCGGAAGCCGGAGCCCGCCAGGAGCACGTCCCCGGCGCACAGGAAGTCGCCCTCGCCCTCGTTGACGTACCGGGCCTGCTCGACCTCGCTCCAGCCGCGCGAGCGGAACCAGTCGAGGTACTCCTGCGCCTCGTCGGCCCGCTGCTCGTGCCGGAACCGGGCGACGAGCACCTTGCCGTCGACGACGGTCGCGCCGTTGGCGGCGAACACCATGTCGGGCAGGCCCGCCACGGGTTCGATGAGCTGCACGTCGTGCCCGAGCGTGACGAACGTGTCGTGCAGCCGCTTCCACTGCTCGACGCCCACCTGGGCCGAACTGGGCTTGCCGGGCTCCATCCACGGGTTGATGGAGTAGGTGACGTCGAAGTACGTCGGACGGCACATGAGATAGCGCCGCGTGGTGGCCGCCTTGCCGCCGGACACCGCCGTCTTTCCTTCTGACACGATTACTCCTTCGGTTGGCCAGATTGTGTCTGGTCTCGGATGCCGACACCGGTTTCACGCGGGTATCGGGTCGTCGAGGAAGCGTGTCCCGTCGACGGGACACGTTGGGCCGGAACGGGGCCTGGGGGTCAAGGGTTGCCTGGCCGTTCGGACTCTGCCGTCCTGGCGCCGGAGCGACGATAGCCGGAATGGCGCACCGCATCGTAGTGTGCTCGACATCGCAATTCGCGAGTCCGCCGGTCGACGCGGTCCCGTGAAAGCGATACCGCGCCCTCGCTTCTTTCGGGTCGCCGTCCGGGAATCTTCCGGCACCGTCTACGGAATCACTTCGCACCCAGAAGGGAAAGCCGTGCCCCCTCCTCTTCCCGTGGAATTGCGTCCCGAGCGAGTGGGTAACGCCGTCGACGGCCGCACCGCGTTGCGCCAGGAGGGCCCGCCGGTGCGGGCCGTGCTGCCGGGCCCGCCGACGCCGCCCGACCGGCCGGGCGTGACCGGTTCGTCCCGATGGCCGACTCCGCCCGGCGGACCACATCTCGTCCTCGATGGCGGCGCGCACGGCTGCCTGGGCGCCGCGCCCGGCACGTGGGCCGCGACGAACTGGAGTACGCGGGCCGGCCCGGTGAGGGCGGTCACCTCGTCCTGCTGCCCGTCCGCATCCGAACCACCCACCGATTGAAGGGCTCCCTGACATGACAGAGCAGAACGCGCCGGTCGAGGACCGGATCCCGTTCACCCGGCAGTGCCCGTTCTCCCCGCCCGAGGCCTACGACCGGCTGCGGCGGCAGGAGCCGGTCGCCCGGGTCCAGCTGCCCAACAACGACGAGGTCTGGGCGCTGACCCGCTACGAGGACGTGCGGGCCATGCTCGGCGACCCGAGGTTCAGTTCGGACAACCGGCACCCCGGCTACCCGCTGTTCAGCCTGGAGAAGCCGACCGAGCAGCCGATCCAGACGATGATCAACCTGGACCCGCCGGCGCACGGTGAGGTCCGCCGCAAGGTGATCACCGAGTACACCGCCAAGCGCATCAAGGAGCTGCGGCCCACCGTCGAGCGGATCGTGGACGAGCGGCTGGACGCCGTCCTGGCCGGCCCGCAGCCCGCCGACCTGGTGGCCGAGCTGGCCGTGCAGGTGCCCGCGCTGGTGATGTGCGAGCAGCTCGGCGTGCCGCTCGGCGACCACCAGTTCTTCCTGTCCCAGAGCACGCGCCTGGTCAGCATCACCACGTCGGAGAGCGAGCGCGACGAAGCCTTCGGCGCACTCGCCGGGTACCTGATGAACCTGATCGCGCAGAAGGAGGAGGAGCCCGGCGACGACCTGCTGAGCCGGCAGATAGCCAAGGGCCGGGAGAGCGGTGACTACGACCGCATGTCCCTGATGGGCCTGGCCTTCCTTCTGCTGGTGGCCGGACACGAGACGTCCGCCAGCACCATCGCTCTCGGCATCGCGCTGCTGCTTCGTCACCCGGAGCAGATGGAGCGCGTCCGGGCGGACCCCTCGCTCACGCCGGGGTTGGTCGAGGAGGTGCTGCGGTACTTCACCGTGTCGGAACTCGCCATGGTCCGGGTCGCGGCCGAGGACATCGAGATCGGCGGCAAGACGATCGCCGCGGGCGAGGGCGTGGTGGGCTTCGGTCTCGCCGCCAACCACGACCCGTCGGTGTTCGAGGACCCCGGCACGTTCGACATCGACCGGACGGCCCGCAACCACCTCGCGTTCGGGCACGGCCCGCACCAGTGCCTCGGACAGAGCCTGGCCCGGCTGGAGTTCCAGGTGGTCTTCGACTCGCTGCTCGCCCGGATGCCCGGCATGAAGGCGGCCGTGCCGCTGGAGGAGCTGCGCTTCAAGGGCGACCAGGGTGTGTACGGGCTGTCCGAACTGCCCGTGGTCTGGTGACGAACCGGTGAGGACGCCCCCGCCGGGGGCATCGACGTGAACGGGGCGCGGCCGTGGCCGCGCCCCGTTCACGTGCCTCCGGGCCGGCGTCCGGCGCCCGTCGTCCGGAGCACGCGGCAGACGCGCGGTGCGGACCGCCCGTCTGCCGCGTCGTCGTCAGTCGCCGGCGAGCTTGCGGTTGATGATCCGTGCGATCTCGGCGGCCGGTCCGGGGTCGCACATCTGCGGGTGGCCGGTCTCGATGTCGTACGAGTCGACGGTGCCGCCGATGTGGGGTGCCCAGTGTCCGGCGTCCCCGGCGTACAGGTCGTGCGGGTTCTGCGTGGCGTGGAAGAACACCGCGTCCCCCGCGTAGTGCGGGGAGGTGAACTTCTGGAGGATCGCCACGTGGTTCATGAGGGCGAGGGCCGAGTTCTCGAGGACGCGCCGGTACTCGTCCGCGCCCACCATGTGCCCGATGTAGTCCTCCAGGATGTGTTCGACGTCCTGCTGCGGGAGCATCTCGGCGTCGTCGAAGTAGTCGGCGGGCGCGCAGTCGAGCAGACCGAGCAGGCCGACCTCGTGACCGCGGCGGGCCAGTTCGGTGGCGACGGCGTGGGCCGCGGTGCCGCCGAAGGACCAGCCGAGGACGTGGTACGGCCCTTCGGGCTGGATCTCCCGCATCCGCCGGATGCAGTCGTCGACCACGTCCTCGACCGTCTCGGGGGCGGCCTCGCCGCCGAACACCTGCGCCTGGAAGGCGTACACCGGGCGGTCGGTGATGTGCGGGGCGAAGCTGAGGTACGACCAGCTCAGACCGAAGCCGGGCTGGATGAACCACAGGGGCTCGCGGTCGCCGCCGGAGCGGATGGTCAGCACCCGGGCGTAGGGATCCTCGAAGGCCGGGGCGCCGTCCTCGCCGAGCCGGACGGCGAGTTCGGCCACCGTCGGGTACTGGAACAGCGTCCGTATGGGCAGCTCGGCGCCCAGGGCGTCACCGATCCGGCCGGTCAGCTGGGTGGCCAGCAGGGAGTGGCCGCCCAGGGCGAAGAAGTTGTCGTCGACGCCGACCCGGTCGAGGCCGAGCACCTCGGCGAACAGCCCGGCCAGCAGCCGCTCCTCGTGCGTCTCCGGCGCCCGGTACGCCTCGCCGGTGTAGGCCGGTTCGGGGAGCGAGGAGCGGTCCAGTTTGCCGTTCGGCATCAGCGGCAGCCGGTCCAGCGGGACGACGGCGGCCGGAACCATGTACGACGGCAGACGCTCGGCCGCGTACCGGCGCAGTTCACCCGCGTCCGGCGCGGGTCGGTCCGCCTCGGGGACGACGTAGGCGAGGAGCCGGTCACCGCGCGGATGGACCACGGCCCGTCCGACGTCGGGGTGGCCGGCGAGCGCGGCCTCGATCTCTCCGGGTTCGACACGGAAGCCGCGGACCTTCACCTGCGCGTCGGCGCGTCCGGCGTACGCGAGCTGTCCGTCGGGCGTCCACCGGGCGAGGTCGCCGGTGCGGTACATGCGCTCACCGGCGGGACCGAACGGGTCGGCGACGAAGCGCTCCGCGGTCATGCCCGGCCGGCCGTGGTAGCCGCGTCCGACGAGCCCGCCGACGTACAGCTCGCCGACGGCGCCGGGCGGGACCGGGACGAGCGCGGGACCGAGGACGTACGCCCGCATGTTGCCCAGCGGGGCGCCGATGGGGGCGCTGTCGGCGCCGTCCCAGTCGTCGTCGGCGGCGAGAGTCCAGAGGCTGGCGTAGAAGCTCTCGCTCTGTCCGTAGCCGTTGACGACGCGGGCTCCCGGCATGGTGCTGCGGATGCGCTCCACCAGGCTGCCGGGCAGTGCCTCGCCGGCGAGCACCACCGTGTCCGCGTGGACCTTCCCGGCGATCCGCTCCACGAGTTCGGCGAATGCGGACGGCACGGCGCTGATCACCCCGCCGTTCCAGCCGCCCCGCTCGCCCAGTTCGAGCACGTCGCGGACGATCTCGACGGTGCCTCCGGAGCACAGCGTGGTGAAGATCTCGAAGACCGACACGTCGAAGTTGACCGACGTGCCCGCGAGTGTCCGGACGCCCGGCGGCACACCCAGCGCGGCCATGAGGCCGGCCAGGCCGTTGGTGACCCCGCGGTGGGTGATCCCCACTCCCTTGGGGATGCCGGAGGAACCCGAGGTGTACATCACGTACGCCAGGTTGTCCGGGCGCGGCGCCTGCCGGGGGCGGGCCGGCGGGGCCGCGGACGCGTCGGGAGCGTCGGACGCGTCGAGCGCGTCCAGGCAGAGCGTGGGGACCTGGCCGAGGGGAAGTCGCCCGGCGGTGTCGGTGTCGGTGAGGACGAGCAGCGGCCGGGCCTGCTCCAGCACCAGTTCCAGCCGGTGGCTGGGATAGGCGGGGTCCATGGGCAGATACGCCGCTCCGGCCCTGAGGATGCCCAGCAGTGCCGCAACCAGGTCCGGCGTCCGGGGCAGGGCCAGACCCACCACGGACTCGGGACCGGCGCCCCGCCGGACCAGCTCGTCCGCCACCTCGTCGGCGCGCTGGCCGAGTTCGCGGTACGTCCATGACGACCCGCCGCTCTCGACCGCGACCGCCTCCGGGGTCGTAGCCGCCTGCCGCTCGAACAGCTCGGGGACGGTGAGGTCCGGCACCTCGGTGCCGGTGGCCGTCAGCTCCTCCAGCAGCCAGGTGCGTTCGGAGGTCCCGAGGGTGTCGATCGTGTCGACGGGGCGGTCGGGGTCCGCCACCAGGGCCCGCAGGACACGCAGCAGCCGGTCGCCGATGCGGGCCACCGTCTCGTGCCGGAACAGCTCCGTACGGTAGTCCAGGCCCAACTGGAGATGGGGCGCGGTCACGGCCATCACGGTCAGCGGGTAGTGCGTGCCGGAGAAGGGCCGGACGCCCGTGCACACCAGGCCCGCGGCGTCGCCGGCCGCGGCGATGCCTACGCGGTCCATCGGATAGGACTCGAAGACGACGAGGGTGTCGAAGAGGGCCGGGAGCCCGGTGCGCTGCTGGATGTCGGTGAGCCCGTGGTGATGGTGGTCGAGCAGCGCGGTCTGCCGGTCCTGGAGCCTCCTCAGCAGGTCGTGGGCGGACTCGCCGGTGGTGTGGTGCACGCGGACGGGCAGGGTGTTGATGAACATGCCGATCATGGCGTCGGCGCCGGGCACCTCGGGCGGCCGTC
Source organism: Streptomyces sp. BK208 (assembly GCF_004364245.1). Taxonomy (GTDB): domain Bacteria; phylum Actinomycetota; class Actinomycetes; order Streptomycetales; family Streptomycetaceae; genus Streptomyces. The sequence continues at coordinate 12,615 of NZ_SOAV01000026.1, forward strand.
CGGAGACGGTGGCGCCGAACAGCACGTCCTGCCGTCCCGTCAGCTGTCCGAGCACCAGGGCCCAGGCGCCCTGCACCAGGGTGTTGACGGTGACACCGAGTTCGGCGGCCCGGCGGGTCAGCTCCCGGGTCTCCTCGGCGCCGAGTGCGATCTCGACGTGCCCGAGCCCCGCGGTGGTGGTCTGCGGCACGTCGGGCAGGGCCGGTTCGAGGAGGGTCGGCTCCTCGACCCCGTCGAGTTCCGCGGCCCAGGCGTCGGCCGCGGCGGCCCGGTCCTGCCGGGTCAGCCAGGCCAGGAAGTCCCGGTAACCGGCGACGGCGGGCAATGCCGACTGCTCGCCCGAGGACGCGTAGAGCCGCAGCAGGTCCTGCATCAGCAGGGGGCCCGACCAGCCGTCGAAGAGGACGTGGTGCGCGGTCAGCATGAGTTCGCTGCGCTCGTCGGTCAGGCGGACCAGCGCCAGCCGGAGCAGGGGCGGAGCGGCCGGGTCGAAGTGGACGGTGTGGTCGCGGGCGAGGAGGGCCTCGAGCTCCGCCTCCCTGTCCGCCTCGGAGAACCGGCGCAGATCCACCTCCTGCCAGGGCAGCTCCACCTCGTCCAGGACCAGTTGGACCAGTCCCTCGCTGGCGGAGACGAACGCGGTGCGCAGGTTGGCGTGCCGGTCCAGCAGCGCCTGGCCCGCCTTCCGCATCCGCTCGCCGTCCACCCGCCCGGACAGGTGGAAGACCAACTGCATCTGGTAGGCGTCCATGCCGGCGTCGTCGCCGTTGAGGAGGGTGTGGAAGAGGAGGCCGGACTGGAGCGGGGTGAGCGGCCAGGCGTCGGACAGGCCCGGGTAGCGCTCCTCCCACCGTTCGATCTCGCTCTGGCCGGCGGTCACCAGCGGCAGGTCGGAGGGGGTGAGCCCGCCCGCCCCGGGCCGTGTGGCATGCGCGGCCAGCGCGCCCAGCGCCTCCTGCCACAGCTCGGTCAGCCCGGCCACGTCGGTCTCGTCGAACACACCCGGGGCGTAGGAGAACGTCGTCTCCAGCACCGGGCCGTCCGGGCCGTCGGTGACGTAGGCGCCGATCTCCAGTGGGGACAGGGCCGGCATGCCCGTGTCGAGGCCGGCTTCGATCTCGTCGAACTCACCGACCTGCGTCCACCCCAGCCCCCGCAACTCCTCCGGCATGTCCGACGCCGAGAACCGCCCCAGATAGTTGAACCCGATCTGCGGCTGCGCCGCCCCCGCCAGCACCCCACCCGCCTCACGGTCCAGATACCGCAGAAGACCGAACCCCACACCCCGGTCCGGAACCCCCAGCAACTGCTCCTTGACCGCCTTCACCACACGACCCGCAGCCTCACCCCCGGCAAACGCGTCATCCACATCCACCCCCGACACATCCAGCCGCACCGGGAACATACTCGTGAACCAACCCACCGTCCGCGACAGATCAGCCCCCGGCACCACCACCTCCTCACGGCCATGACCCTCCAGCCTCACCAGCACCCGCTCACGGCCACGCCACCGCGCCACCGCCAACCCCAACGCCGCCAGCAGACCATCGTTCACCCCACCACGGAACACCCCCGGAACCGACGTCAGCAACGCCTC
>NZ_SOAV01000027.1 GCF_004364245.1 Streptomyces sp. BK208
CGGGCTTTCCTCCGGGCGCTTCCCTTCGGTCTTGCGTTTCCGACTCTATCAGATCTTTCCGATCCGATTTCCTCGGTGCTTTCCAGGTTCTCGCTCTCGCGTTTCCCTTTCCGGCGGTTCCGACTCTATCAGATCCTTTCGGGCCCTGATTCCCCGTCAGAGGGGGTTGTCGTCCCGGCTGTTGGGCCGTTCCGACGTCTCAAACCTTAGCGGACCTTCTCGGCGATTCCCAATCGAGTCCGATCGGGGTGACGAGTACCCAGCGGAATTGAATTCGGGCGCGCCGAAGTCATTCCCATTGGGGGTCGTGCTGGTGGTGTGAGTGCCGCTGCTGCGGCGGGAGGTGCTACCGCAGAACCGTTACGGTCCCGTGGCAACCCGAAGAACTGTACGGATGCCCCAGGAGGCTGTCAAGCACGGCTGTCAAGATCTTTAATCGAGGTCGGTGAGCCGGCCCTCGGCGTCCGGCTGCGCGTGCTCGACCCTGCGCAGCAGGCGGGTGAGCACCTCACCGAGCGCGCTGCGGTCGTCGGCGGAGAGGTCCTGGAGCAGGTCCTCCTCGAAGACCGTGGCGAGGCGCATCGCCTCCAGCCACTTCTCGCGTCCTTCCGCGGTGATCGCGACGATGACACGGACCCGGTTGGTCTCGTCCCGCTCGCGGGTGACCAGGCCCTCCGCGACCAGGCGGTCGATGCGGTGGGTCATCGCGGCCGGCGTCAGGCCGAGGCGCTTGGCGAGTTCACCGGGGCCGAGGCGGTAGGGGGCGCCGGACAGCACGAGGGCCTTGAGTACCTCCCAGTCCGTGGTGCTGATGCCCAGCTCGGCGGTCTGGCGGCCGTACGCGACGTTCATGCGGCGGTTGAGGCGGGAGAGCGCCGAGACGATCTTCTCGACCTGGGGGTCGAGGTCCTGGAACTCGCGCTGGTAGGCGGCGATCTGTTCTTCGAGTGTCGGCTCGCCGGCGCCGGAGGTGTCGCCCATGGCCGCAGTATGGCACGCGACTCCTTTGCCTTGAAGTCCTTCGCTGTGTACTCTTTAGCTTCGAACTTTAGCTTCTAAGTCTTCAGCTCTAACGGCTGAGGCGATCGATCCCCAGAGATCAAGAGAGGGTGAACGTGACCAGGGCAATGGGCGCGGCGATGCGCCGGATTCACGTGGGCAACGCACTCAGCGCGTTCGGACTCGGCTTCACCGTCCCCTACCTGTACGTCTATGTGGCGCAGGTACGGGGACTCGGCTCGGTCACGGCGGGCCTCGTGCTCGCCGTCTTCGCCGTGGCCGCGTTGATCGCGCTGCCGTTCGCCGGGCGGGCCATCGTCCGGCGCGGCCCGCTGCCCGTGCTCCTGGTCGCCCTCGTCACCGCCGCCCTCGGTGCGATGAGTCTCGGGCTGTCCGCTTCGGCGGGCACGGTGCTGGCCTCCGCCGCCGCGCTCGGGGCGGGGCAGGCCGTGATGCAGCCGGCGCTCGCGACGATGATCGTGGACTGCTCCACGACGGAGACGCGGTCCCGGGCGTTCGCCATGCAGTTCTTCCTGCAGAACCTGGGGCTCGGTGTCGGCGGGCTCATCGGTGGTCACCTGGTCGACACCACGAGCGCCTCCTCCTTCACGCTGCTCTTCGCCATCGAGGCGTTGATGTTCCTGGTGCTGACCGCCGTCATGGCGACCGTGCGGGTGCCGCGCGCGCCGCGGATCGAGGCGGCGCCGGGGCAGACCGGCGGCGGGAGCTGGAAGCAGCTGCTCGGGAACAAGGCGATGGTGCAGCTGTGCGTGCTGGGCTTCGTGCTGTTCTTCGCCTGCTACGGCCAGTTCGAGTCGGGTCTGAGCGCGTACGGCGTCGAGGCGGTGGGGATCTCCACGTCCGCGCTGGGGACCGCGCTGGCGGCGAACACACTGATGATCGTGGTCGCGCAGTTCCTGGTGCTGAAGTTCGTGGAGCGGCGCAAGCGGTCGCGGGTGATCGCGTCCGTGGGGCTGATCTGGGCCGTGGCGTGGGCCGTGGCCGGATACGCCGGGCTCGGACACGGCAGCCAGACGATGGCGACGGCCGCGTTCATCTCGACGTACGCGCTGTTCGGGCTGGGTGAGGCCATGCTGTCGCCGACGCTGGCGCCGCTGGTAGCGGACCTGGCTCCGACCGGGCTCGCCGGGCAGTACAACTCCGCCTTCGCCCTGGTGAAGCAGCTCGCGCTGGCGGTCGGTCCGGCGGTGGGCGGGCCGCTGGGGGCCTCCCTGCACGGCCCGTACATCGTGGCGTTCCTGTTGTTCTCGCTGGGCATCACGGGGCTGGCGGTGCGGCTGGGGCGGCAGCTCACCGACGTACAGAACCAGCCGTCACTGGCCAGGAGCCGGGTGGTCAGGCAGGGCGGGGCGCCGGCCGACGCGGTGGTGGCCGCGGAGGCGTGAGGCGGGCCGGGGCGCGGGCGGGTCCTTTCCGCCCGCGCCCCGGCTCACTCCTTGTGCAGGACGAACTCGCACCAGACCGCCTTGCCGCCGCCCGGGGTGCGCCGGGACCCCCAGCTGGAGGCGATCGTCGCGACGATGGCGATGCCCCGGCCGGACTCGTCGCCGGCCTCCGCACGGCGGCGTCTGGGCAGGTGGTCGTCCCCGTCGGTCACCTCGATGATCAGGCGGCGGTCGGTACGGCGCAGGCGCAGCCGCATCGGGGGCGTGCCGTGCTGGAGGGAGTTGGCGACCAGTTCACTGGCGGCCAGGACGCCCAGGTCGTGCAGGTCGGCGGGGAAGCGCCAGCTGGTGAGGACGCCGGAGGCGAAGGCACGCGCGCGGGGAGCCGCCTCCACGCCGCCGAGCAGCTCCAGGGCGGCGTTGCGGAACAGCTCGGCCTCGGCGCCCTTGCGGGCGGGGTGCTGGAGGACCAGGACGGCGACGTCGTCGTCGTGGTCCGGGGTGACGCCCGCCGAGCGGATCAGGCGGTCGCAGACCACCTGGGGCGTGCCGGTCGCGCCGGACAGGGCGCGTTCCAGGGCGGCGATGCCCTCGTCGAGGTCCTCGTCGCGGCGTTCCACCAGGCCGTCGGTGTAGAGGACGGCCGTGGAGCCGGGGGGCAGGGCGATCGAGCCGGAGGCGTGCATCCACCCGCCGGTGCCGAGCGGAGGGCCGGTGGGTTCGTCGGCGCGCTGCACCGTGCCGTTCTCGTCGCGGACGAGGAGGGGCAGGTGGCCGGCGGAGGCGTAGACGAGACGGCCCTCGTTGGGGTCGTGGATGGCGTAGACGCAGGTGGCGATCTGGTTGGCGTCGATCTCGGCGGCGAGACCGTCGAGGAGCTGGAGCACCTCGTGCGGGGGCAGGTCGAGGCGGGCGTACGCCCTGACGGCCGTACGGAGCTGGCCCATGACGGCCGCCGCGCGGACGCCCCGGCCCATGACGTCGCCGATGACCAGGGCGGTGCGGCCGCCGCCGAGGGTGATCACGTCGTACCAGTCGCCGCCGACCGCGGCCTCGGTGCCGCCGGGGTGGTAGGTGGCGGCGACGCGCAGGTCGTCGGGCTCCTCCAGCTCCTGCGGGAGGAGGGAGCGCTGGAGGGTGACGGCGGTTTCGCGCTGACGGCGTTCGCTCGCGCGCAGTCGGCCGGCGGCCTCGGCGTGGTCGGTGACGTCGGTGGCGAAGACCAGCACACCGCGGCCGTCCCGCCCGTCCCCGCCGCCCGTCTCGGTGACCGGGGTGCAGGTGAAGGTGTAGGAGCGGCCGTCCGGGGCCTTGCGGGACTTGAGGGTGCGGGGTCTGCCGCTGCGCTGGACCTGGTCCAGGAGCGGGAAGAGGCCCGGTTCGTCCAGCTCGGGGAGGGCCTCGCGGGCGCGGGCGCCGAGGTCGCGGGTGCCGAAGGCGGCGACGTAGGCGTCGTTGACGTAGGAGAGGCGGTGTTCGGGGCCGTGGACGAGGGCGACGAGGGCCGGGACGCGGTCGAGGACGTCGCGTACGGGCAGTTCGTCGACGCCGGGGATGACGGGGGCGGGCGGTGCCTCGTCGGTGAGCTGCTCGGCGCGGGCCGCGGGTACGGAGCCGTCTCCCCGGCGGTCCGGGGGGACCGCCGGGTCGGTCCGCGCCGCGGCGCGGCGCTGCGTTCCGGGGAGTCGGGCGCTCCAGCGCGTGAAGTTCACGAATCCTTGCCTCGTGTAGTTGTCGGCGGCCGGGGACCGGGTCGGACCGGGCGGCCCGGGCCCCGGGGGCCGCGCTGGGGCGAGCGGCGGCGCGCCCGCGTGGTCGACCAGTCTGGCAGGGTGCCCGTCCGGCCGACATCCGTCAGACGCCCCAGCGGCCGGGGGAGTTCCTGCGTCCGGTCAGGACGACCCCTTCGGGTTGTGCGGAGGCTCCTGAGAAGGCTTTCCACCGGCCGCCAGTTCGAACTCGGCCCGCGGATGTTCGAGTGAACCCAGCGAGACGATCTCCCGTTTGAAGAGGCCGGCGATCACCCATTCGGCCAGCACGCGCGCCTTGCGGTTGACGGTGGGGACCCGGCTGAGGTGGTAGGCGCGGTGCATGAACCACGCGGGGTAGCCCTTGAGCTTGCGGCCGTAGACGTGGGCCACGCCCTTGTGGAAGCCGAGGGAGGCCACGGAACCGGCGTACTTGTGGGCGTACGTGTCGAGGGGCTCGCCGCGCAGGGCATGGGTGACGTTGTCGCCGAGGACCCTGGCCTGCCGGACGGCGTGCTGGGCGTTGGGGGCGCATTCCCGGCCCGGTCCGGACGCGGTGACGTCGGGGACGGCGGCGGCGTCCCCGGCCGCCCACGCGTGCGGGGCGCCGTCGACCGACAGGTGGGCGGTGCACGTGAGCCTGCCGCGGTCGTCGAGGGGCAGGTCGGTGGAGGCGAGGACGGGGTGCGGTTTGACGCCGGCCGTCCAGACGACCGTACGGGTGGGGAAGCGGGAGCCGTCGCTGAGGACGGCGACGCGGTCGGCGCAGGACTCGAGGCGGGTGTCCAGGCGTACGTCGATGTTGCGGCGGCGCAGTTCGGTGACCGTGTAGCGGCCCAGGTCCTCGCCGACCTCGGGGAGGATGCGGCCCGACGCCTCTACGAGGATCCACCTCATGTCCTCGGGGGTGACGTTGTGGTAGTACCGCGCGGCGTAGCGGGCCATGTCCTCCAGCTCGCCGAGGGCCTCCACGCCCGCGTAGCCGCCGCCGACGAAGACGAAGGTGAGGGCGGCGTCACGGACGGCGGGGTCGCGGGTGGAGGAGGCGATGTCCATCTGTTCGAGGACGTGGTTGCGCAGGCCGATGGCCTCCTCGACGGTCTTGAACCCGACGCCGTGGTCGGCGAGTCCGGGGACCGGCAGGGTGCGCGAGACGGAGCCCGGCGCGAGAACGAGCTCGTCGTACGTCAGCCGGCGGGCGCCCGTCCTCTCCTCGTCGGTGGCGAGGGTGGTGATGGTGGCGGTGCGGGTGGTGTGGTCGATGGAGTGCGCCTCGCCGATGACGATGTCGCACTGGCCGAGGACGCGGCGCAGGGGCACGACGACGTGCCGCGGGGAGATGGAGCCGGCCGCCGCCTCGGGGAGGAAGGGCTGGTACGTCATGTAGGGGTCGGGGGTGACGACGGTGATCTCCACCTCGCCCCGCCGCAGTTCGCCCCGGAGATTCCGTTGCAGCCGCAGGGCCGTGTACATCCCGACGTAGCCACCACCGACAACGAGAATGCGCGCACGTTCCTTCACCATCCCATGACGCACCCGGCGCTTGCGTTTGTCCACAGGCTCGTCAAATTGTGTGACCGGAGATCGCTGGGACGGACAGCCGGCCGGATCGCCCTGGCGCGTGGTGATCACGCAGGTCAGCGAGGGTGGACGTGGGGGCCGGGAGCGGCACATTCGGGGCGAATGCGAGCGGTGCTCCGATCGGGGGGCGCTCCGTGCGGAACGTGCCCCTTCTGAATTGACCCTCGCTCAACTATGTTCGTTCCGACGGAGTGTGGGGGGATGCGCGCTCGTGGTCCGCGACGAGCGGGCCGCACCACCGGGCCCTTCCACGCACTCCGGCTTTCGATGGCGGGGAGAGTCTCCGGGGGGAGACGTCATTACCGGGGGATTGTCTATGCATGTTCAGGATTCTCATTGGTCGTCCGCGTCGGCTGTCGCGCCCGGCGCCACGATGAGCACGGCGGCGGGCGGCGCACACGGCGACGCGACACGGACCGCACCCCTGCGGGTGGACGCCCAGCGCAATCTGGAACACGTGCTGCGCGCCGCGCGCGAGGTGTTCGGCGAGCTGGGGTACGGCGCTCCGATGGAGGACGTGGCGCGGCGCGCGCGGGTCGGTGTCGGCACGGTGTACCGGCGCTTCCCGAGCAAGGACGTGCTGGTCCGCCGGATAGCCGAGGAGGAGACGGCACGGCTGACCGACCAGGCCCGCACGGCGCTCGGGCAGGAGGACGAACCGTGGTCGGCACTGTCCCGCTTCCTGCGGACGTCGGTGGCTTCGGGCGCCGGCCGGCTGCTGCCGCCGCAGGTGCTGCGGGTCGAGGTGCCGGACGACGGCGGCGTCGTCGGCGCGGCGACCGGTGACCCGCGGGTGCCGCAGCAGCGGACGCAGTCGGGCACCGGTGAGCTTCGGCTGGTGCCCGGGGAGACCGCTGCGGCCGGAGCGGCGACGGCCGTCGCCGCCGGTCCGCTGACCGACTCGGTGATGGGTTCGGTTGCGGGCGACGACGGCGCCGCGGCGCTGCTGGAGGTCGTGGGCCGGCTCGTGGACCGGGCCCGGGCGGCGGGTGAGCTGCGACCGGACGTGTCGGTGTCGGACGTCCTGCTGGTGATAGCCACGGGGGCGCCCTCGCTGCCCGACCCGGCCCAGCAGGCGGCGGCCTCGGCCCGGCTGCTGGACATCCTGCTGGAGGGGCTGCGCTCGCGACCGGTCTGAGACGGCCCGTCGCGGACGGACCGACGAGCCACGTCGGTCGGGGTGGACGGACCGACCAGCCACGTCGGCCGGGGTGGACGGACCGACCAGCCATGTCGGCCGGGGCGGGACGGCGGCACCACAGTTGCCCGTGCCGCGTGCCCCGTGGGCCGTTGCCCGTGGGCCGCGGCCTGAACAATGGCCGTTGCCCGTAGGCCGGTTGCCTCTTCCCCGAACAGCTGAGCGTGGTCACCGCGGTACGGCACTGCACGTCCCCACGGACGAGTGATGGTCAGGGCAGCCTGGCCCCGGCCCGGAGCCGATGTGGCACGCTGACCCGGTGTCGGGACTGGCTGGGCAGGTTGGCGGGGGCTTTCCGCGATGAGCGTTGACGGGCGGGACGGGTCATTCGGTGACCGCGACAAGGCCCCTGGTGACGTCGGGGCCACCGACGCCCGGGCCACCGACGCCCGGGCCGGCGAGCCCCGGACCGGCGATTCGCCGCAGGTGCCGGGTCAGGGCGGACCGGCCCGCCCCGGGGGCCACGCCGCCCCCGGGAGGGGCGACCGGCCGGCCGACGACGCGGGCCGTGCCCCCTCCCGGGACGGCGGCCGGGAGGAGCCTGCCGAAGGCGGGGCCCGCGCGGGGGCCGGGGTCCCGGCGCAGCGCGAGCTGCACGAGGACGGCGTCGTGCCCCCGCTCCGGGAGGAGCACGCTGGTGGCGTCCTGCCTCCGTCACGCGAGCTACCGGCGTCCGACGCCGAGTTGATCGGGAGGATGCGCTCGGGCGACGACACGGCCTACGAGGAGCTGTACCGGCGCCACGCGGACGCCGTACGCCGGTACGCGCGCACCTGCTGCCGCGACGCCCACACCGCCGACGACCTCACCGCCGAGGTGTTCGCCCGCATGCTCCAGGCGGTGCGCGGCGGTTCGGGTCCCGAGTACGCCGTGCGGGCCTACCTGCTCACCGCGGTCCGGCGCGTCGCCGCGGGCTGGACCAGGTCGGCCGGACGGGAGCAGTTGGTCGAGGACTTCGCGGTGTTCGCCACGCAGGCCGCGCACTCCACCAAGGTGCCGGACGCCGACACGCTGGAGCTGGGCGCCGACGTCCGCGCCCTGCACGAGGCCGAGCAGTCGATGGCCATGCGGGCCTTCCGGTCGCTGCCGGAGCGATGGCAGGCCGTGCTGTGGCACACCGAGGTCGAGGACGAGTCGCCGAGCGAGGTGGCCGTGCTCTTCGGCCTGGACGCCAACGGCACCCGGGTCCTCGCCAGCCGCGCCCGCGAGGGCCTGAAGCAGGCCTACCTCCAGGCCCACGTCAGCGACGCCCTCGCCACCGACGAGGAGTGCGCCCGGTACGCCGACCGGCTCGGCTCGTACGCGCGCGGCAGGCTGCGCATCCGGGCCGAGCGCGGGTTGCGCAAGCACCTGGAGGAGTGCGCCAGGTGCCGGTTGGCCGCGACCCAGATCGAAGAGGTCGCGAGCGGCATTCCCGCCGCGGTGCCCGTCGCGGTCATCGGCTGGTTCGGTGCCGCCGGGTACGCGAAGGTGGCGGGACTCGTCGCCGGGGGCGCGGGCGCAGGTGCGGCGGGAGCCGCGGCCGCGGCAGGCGGCGGTACGTCGGGCGGGGCGGGCGCCGGGAGCGGGGCGGCCGCCTCCGAAGGGCTGGGCGCGCCGGTGAAGGCCGGTATCGCGGCCGGTGTGGTCGCGGTGGCGGCCGCGGCGGCCCTGGCCCTCGGGCTCGCGGGCAGCGACTCCCCGGACCAGGAACCGCCGAAGGCGGCCCCGCCCGTCTCCTCACCGGTGGCGCAGCCCGCCCCGGACACGCCGACGCCCACGCCCTCGACGCGGCCGCCCGACGCCCCGCCCGTACCCGCCCCGGACCCGGCCCCGAAGCCCACCCCCACCCCGAAGCCGCGCCCGACGCGAAAGCCCACCCCCGCACCCCCCTCCCCGAAGCCACCCGCGCCCCGGCCACCCACGCCCACCACACCCCCCAGCACACCTCCCCCCACCCCCACGCCTCCCACGCCTCCCCCGCCACCCCCGACCGCCGAATACCGGTGGAGCGAGCTGGCGTACGACGTGAGCGGCGACGGCACCGGCCCCGAGATGCGACTGGCCGGAAGCAGTTGGGTGTGGCAGCGCTCGGCCCTCTCGATCGGCGGCGTGCGGTACGCGCACGGCGTCACCGTCCACGGACGCTCCTCGGTCACCATCGACCTCAACCGTGACTGCTCGTCCTACGACGCGGTGGCCGGCGTCGACGACCTGACGGCGAAGCTGGGCAAGGTCCGCTTCTCGGTGTACGCCGACGGCGTCCGGCTGTGGAACTCGGGACCGGTCCGGGGCGGGGACCCGGCGGTACCCGTCCACCTGGACATCTCGGGGCGCGAGACGCTGCGGCTGGTGACCGAGCCGCACCGCCCCTTCGACACGGTGGCGCTCGCGGACTGGGCCCGGTCCCGCTTCACCTGCGCGTAGGAGCCTCCGGCACCGGCTGCCGTACCGCCTCCCCCACCTCGGCCAGGACGTCCCCCGGGGTGAGGCCGGCGCCCCCGGCCAGCTCGGCGCCGTACCGCTCCGTGCCGAGGGCATCGCGCGCGGCGGCCTCGGCCCGTTCGGCGTGGGCGCGGTCCGGCATGGGGCGCGGACGGTCGCCCCGCCAGTGCCCGGCGGCGCCGAGCAGCCGTACCGCGCGGGCGTGGTCGCCGAGGTCGCTCAGCAGGCCGGCCGCGCTGTCGACGAGGGTCGCCAGGACCAGGTCGGCGCACCGCTCCTCGATCGCCGCCCGGATGGTGCCGGCCAGCAGCGGCAAGGCGTCCCGCGGTCCCGACTCGCCCGCCGTGACCAGGGCCTCCACCAGCCCCAGCATGGCCAGGAACTGCGGCGGCGGCGTGCCGCGAAGGCACTCGTCGCGGGCTCCCTCCCACAGCACGCGGGCCCGCGTGAAGTCCTCCTCCACCACCGCGAGTCCGGCCCGCAGCATCAGGACGAAGGCCTTGGAGTCCACCACGCCGTACCGGTCCGCCGCGGCGCCGGCCTCGTCGAGTACGCCGAGTGCCGTGCCGTGGTCGCCCTGACGGTAGGCGATCTCGGCGAGCCGGGCGATGAGGAACGGCGCCTCCGCGAAGGCGCCCACCTCCTCGGCGAGCCGCAGCGCCTCCTCGTACTCGGCTCTGGCCTCCTCGTAGCGGCCGCGCACCATGGCGGCCTCGCCGAAGGCGCTGCACACCTGGGCCTCCACCAGTCGGTCGCCGACGCGGCGGCTGAGTCTGCGCATCTCCGCCAGATCGGCGTCGATGCCGGCCGGGGTGCCCGAAAGGTCGACCACCGCGTGGGTACGGAACATGAGGCTGGCGGCGATCTCCCATTCACCCCCGTACGCACGGCAGTTGGCGACGGAGGCGTCCATGGACGGCCGGACGTCGCCCGGTTCGCCGGCGAAGAACTCGGTCAGCGGCCATATGATGCCGGGCACCCGGGCCGCTTCGGGGCCGCCCGCCGCGAAGTGGTCCCGTACCCGCCGTACGTACCGCCGCATGCGCTCGTCCACCAGCCCTTCCCTCGCCCCGGTCTCGAAGGTGAGGAGGATGTGCATCATCCGTACCCGCATGCGCAGGGAGTGCAGCGGATGCGGGGGGTCGTCCGCCCGGACGGCGAGGAGCGCGTCGACGGGATCGGCGGCGGAGGTACGGCGCACGAGGACGTCCCGTGCCGGCACCCGGTCGCCGCACGCGTCCAGGACGGCGCCGAGGCGCAGGACCCGGTCCAGCCAGCCGACCCCCTCGTGGCGGTAGTTGCGCAGCCACCAGAACCAGCCCATGGCGAGGGCGAGGGAGGCGGCCTCCGGCTCGTCCCCGGCGCCGAGCGAGCGGTCGAGGGCCGCACGGATGTTGCCGTGCTCGGTCTCCAGGCGGGAGATGTACGGCAGTTGCCCGGCCGAGCGCATCTGCGGGTCGGCCTCCTCGGCGAGGGCGCGTGCCCAGGCGCGGTGGGCGCGTTCGGCGGCGGCGCGCAGCCCGGGGACCTCGGCGGCGCGTTCCGCGGCGTACTCGTGGATGGTCTCCAGCATGCGGTAGCGCATGCCGGCGCCCTCGCCGCCGGGGTCGGCGACGACCAGGGACTTGTCGACGAGGGCGCCGAGGAGGTCCGCGGCGGGCCCGGAGCCGACGGCCTCGGCGGCCGCCAGGTCCCAGCCGCCGGCGAAGACGGACAGCTCGCGGAGCAACGTGCGTTCCGCTTCGTCGAGGAGGTCCCAGGACCAGTCGACGACCGCGCGCAGCGTCTGCTGGCGGGGCAGCGCGGTGCGGCTGCCGGAGGTGAGCAGGCGGAAGCGGTCGTCGAGCCGGTCGGCGATCTGGCGCGGGGTGAGCATGCGCAGCCGGGCCGCGGCCAGCTCGATGGCGAGGGGCAGGCCGTCGAGGCGGCGGCAGATCTCGGTGACCGCGTCCTCGTCGCGCAGTACGGCTTCGGCGTCGGGACGCACGGCGCTCGCGCGGGCGGTGAAGAGACGATGCGCCTGGTCGGGGGCGAGCGGCTCGACCGGGCGCACCGACTCGCCGGGTACGCCCAGGGGTTCGCGGCTGGTGGCCAGGACGGTGAGGCCGGGGCAGCGGGTCAGCAGGGTCTCGGCCAGCCGGGCCGCGGCGCCGATGACGTGTTCGCAGTTGTCGAGGACCAGGAGCCGGCTGCGCGAGGCGCAGTACTCGACGAGGAGGGCGACGGGGTCGTCCTGCACGGCAGGCCGGTCGCCGGTCAGCAGCACGGTCTCGCGCAGCCCGAGGGCGTTGACGACCGCGCCGGGCACCGCCTCCGGCCGGTCGAGCGGGGCGAGCTCGACCAGCCACGCCTGATCGATTCCGGCGGCGGCCTCCTCGGCGAGGCGGGTCTTCCCTGATCCGCCCGGTCCGATGAGGGTGACGAGGCGGGCCTCGCGCAGTTCGGAACGGAGGGCGGCGATTTCCGGTTCCCGTCCCACGAAGGTGGTCAGCCGGGGCCGGATGTTGCCCCTGCGTCCGCGTGCCGGAGCCCGCTCGGGCGCCGGGGCGGAGCGCCGCTCCGTGTGCAGCAACTCGGCGTGCTGGGCGCGCAGTCGGGGGCCGGGTTCGGTGCCGAGCCCTTCGGCGAGGGTGCGGCGGGTGGTCTCGTAGGCGGCCAGGGCGTCGGCGTCGCGCCCGGTGGCGCGCAGGGCGGCGATGAGGAGGGCGTGCAGCGGTTCGTCGTACGGGTGTGCGGTGAGCAGCTCGCGCAGTCGCGGGACGGCGTCGTGGGCGTCGCCGAGGCGCAGACCTGCCTCGATGCGGGTGCGGGTCGCCTCCAGGTGCAGCGCTTCGGGGCCGGTGGCGTGGCCGGGGAGGTCGGCCAGGGCGGGGCCGCGCCAGAGGGCGAGTGCCTCGTCCAGGCTCCGGGCGGCAGTGGCGGCGTCGCCGTGGGCGAGGGCGGTGGTGCCTTGCCGTACGAGGCGCTCGAAGACGAACAGGTCGACGTCGTCGCGGGTCGCCGCGAGCCGGTAGCCGCCGGGCGCCGAGGCGACGGCGTCCTTGCCGACGGTACGGCGGAGGCGGCCGACCAGGGCCTGGAGGGCGGCGGGGGCGTCCTGGGGCGCGTCGTCCTGCGCCCAGACCTCGTCGATCAGGGTGGCGGGGGTGACGACCTCGCCGGCACGCAGGGCGAGGGCGGTGAGCAGCGCGCGGAGGCGGGGGCCGCCGGGGCTTGCGACGGTGCCGTGGTCCTCCGTCTGGGTGACGCCCAGGATTCTGTACCGCACGGGGTCATTGTCGCGGAGGGGGCTGTGTGCGGGCACCTGGCGGTGGGCTGGGGGTGACGTGGTCCGGCGTCGGCCTCTGGCCCGGGGCGGGGTGGGTCGCGACCCGGCGTCGTCCGGTGGCCGGGGCGGGACGCGGCTCGGCATTTCCCGGCGGTGGGCCGGGGTGGGTGCGGGGCGAGGAGAGCGCTACCCGGCGTTGCCGGGGTGCCGCTGCGCCCACCCGTGCCGCCCCAGCGGCACGACTGCCCGCAGCGGGGGGCGGCGGGGCGGCGACCACCCGCGGCGACGCGGCGACGGCGACCGGCAGCCGCCTACGGCGGGAAGGGGCCGCCGGGGGATGGCGACCCGCACTCGCGTACGGCGGGGAGGGGACGGGGCGGGGGGTGTCCGCCCGCAGCGGTTGGCGCGTCAACGCCCCGAGCCCTCTTCAAGTAACCGATTCCGCGCCGTTCCGAGGACGGACACCCCCCCCCCCCGCCCCCCCCCCCCCCCCCCACCCCAAGCGCGAAACCCCCCCCCCCCCCACCCC
>NZ_SOAV01000028.1 GCF_004364245.1 Streptomyces sp. BK208
GCCCGTGCGGTACATGCGGCTGCCCGGCTCACCGAACGGGTCGGCGACGAAGCGCTCCGCGGTCAGCCCGGGCCGCTCGTGGTAGCCGCGGCCGATGGCGCCGCCGACGTACAGCTCACCGGCCACGCCGGCCGGCACGGGAGCGAGGCCGGGGCCGAGGACGTACGTGCGCATGTTGCCGAGAGGTCCGCCGATGGGGACGTTGCCCGTGCCGGCCCAGTCCTGGGGAATGGAGTAGGTCGTGGCGTAGAAGTCCTCGGTCTGTCCGTAGGCCTGCTTGAAGCGGGCGCCGGGGATCGCGTCCTTGAGCCTGTCGAGGAGCGCGGCGGGGAACGCGTCACCACCGAGGACGACGGTGTCGACGTGCATCTTCCCGGCGACCTGCTCCAGGACGCGCTCGAAGACGGAGGGGACGGCCTGGAGCACCGAGCCGGTCCAGCCGCCCCGTTCGGCGAGTTCCAGCACGTCGCGCACGATCTCGACGGCGGCGCCCGAGATCAGGGCGCTGAACACCTCGAAGACGGACACGTCGAAGTTGACGGAGGTGGCGCCCAGCATCAGCGCTCCCGGCCGCAGGTCGACCACCTCGGCCAGCCGTGACACGCCGTTGACGAGGTTGGCGTGGGTGATGGCGACGCCCTTGGGGTTGCCGGTGGAACCGGACGTGTACATCACGTACGCCACGTTCTCCGGCCGCAGCGGAGCCGACCGCTCCCCCTCCGACAGATCCGCGCTCTCACCGCCGCCCAGGTCCACGTCCTCCAGCAACAGCAACGGCACACCGACATCCGGCACCACACCCGCCGTCGCCGCATCCGTCAGCACCAGCGCCGGAGCCGCCTCCGCCACGATGTAGTCCAGCCGCCGGCTCGGATACCGCGGATCGATCGGCACATAACCCGCACCAGACTTCAAGATCCCCAGCAGACCCACCACCAGATCCGCCGACCGCGGCAGCGCCAGCCCCACCAGCGACTCGGGACCCACACCCCGGCCCACCAGCACACGCGCCAGCCGGTTCGCCCGCGCGTTCAGCTCACCGTACGACCACTCCACGTCACCGCAGACCACCGCACGCGCGTCCGGAGCCGACACCACCCGCCGCTCCACCAACTCCACCAGGGAGACGTCGGGGTCGGTCACCTCGTTGTCGTTGACGTCGACGACGAGCCGCTCGTGTTCGCCGGGCACCAGCACGTCCACGCCGGACACGGGTGCGGCGGTGTCCGCGACCAGGCCGCGCAGCACGTGCACGAACCGCTCGACGAACGCGGTCACCGTTTCGCGGTCGAAGAGTTCCGTCGCGTACTCGAGGTAGCCGCTCGCACCGGTACCGTCCCGGTTCTCGGAGAGGGTGAGGTAGAGGTCGAACTTGGCGGTCCGGGTCTGCACGACTCCGGGGGTGGCGGTCAGTCCGGGCAGGTCGAAGTCGACGTGCAGCGTGTCGTGCCAGGCGAACATCACCTGGAACAGCGGGTGGTAGGCCCGGGACCGCTCGGGGTTGAGGAGTTCCACGAGCCGTTCGAAGGGCAGGTCCTGGTTGTCGTAGGCCGCCAGGGCCTTGCCGCGCACCCGCTCCAGCACCTCGGAGAAGGCCGGGTTGCCCGACAGGTCCGTCCGCAGCACCCAGGTGTTCACGAAGAAGCCGACCAGATCGCCCAGGGCCTCGTCCCCGCGGCCCGCGATGGGCGCCCCGATCGACACGTCCTCGCCACCGCCCAGCCGGCCCAGCAGCACCGACAGGGCGGCCTGCATGAACATGGACATGGTGACGTCGTGGCGGCGGGCCGTCTCCCGGGCCACGGCCAGGAGGTCAGCGTCGAGGGTGAATTCCAGAATGTCGCCCTGGTGGCCGGCCACGGGCGGGCGGGGCCGGTCCAGGGGCAGTTGCATGGGCTGGGGCACGCCGGCCAGTTCCTCGCGCCAGTACGCCGCCTGCCGCGCCGCGAGGGCGGCGGGGTCGTCCGGGTCGCCGAGGAGGTCGCGCTGCCACAGGGTGTAGTCGGCGTACTGGACCGGCAGTTCCTCCCAGCCCGGGGCACCGCCGTCCAGGCGTGCGGTGTACGCCACCGACAGGTCACGGGCCAGCGGCGCCATCGACTCCCCGTCGGCAGCGATGTGGTGGGTGACCAGCGCGAGCACGTGCTCCCGCGGCCCGGCCCGGAACAGGGTGGCGCGCAGCGGGATCCCGGCCGTGAGATCGAACCGGTGCTCCATCGCCCGGGACACCCGGTCGGTCAGTTCGTGCGCCGGCACCTCCACCACGTCGAGCGCGGGCGCCGCCTCGCCGAGCGGGACGACGCGCTGGAACGGCACACCGCCCTCGTCCTCGTCGAACACGGTCCGCAGGCTCTCGTGCCGCTCCACCACGTCCCGCACGGCGGCGGCCAGCGCGGGTTCGTCCAGCTCGCCCTCCAGCCGGAGGGCCAGCGGGATGTTGTAGGTCGCCGAGGGGCCGTCGAAGCGGTGCATGAACCACAGCCGGCGCTGGGCGTAGGAGAGGGGGATCCGCTCGGGACGGTCCGTGCGGGGACGCAGCGCGGGCCGCACCGGTCCGCCGGAGGTCAGGTGCGGGGCCAGTTCGGCGACGGTCGGCGCGTCGAAGACGGTGCGCACGGCCAGTTCGGTGCCGAGCGATTCGCGGATGCGGCTGACCAGTCGTGTGGCCAGCAGGGAGTGGCCGCCGAGGGCGAAGAAGTTGTCGTCGGCGCCGACCCGGTCGAGGCCGAGCAGTTCGGCGAAGACCGCGGCGAGCGCCGTCTCGGTGGCGCCGTCGGGGGCGCGGTACTCGGAGCCGGTGATTCCGGGTTCGGGCAGGGCCGCCCGGTCCACCTTTCCGTTGGCCGTCGTGGGCAGCCGGTCGAGCAGGACGAACGCCGACGGCACCATGTGGCCGGGCAGCCGTTCGGCCAGGAAGGCACGCAGGTCGTCCACGGTGACGTGCTCGTCCACCGGCACGGCGTAGCCGACCAGTTGCCTGCCCACGGCCGCGGTGCGTCCGGCCCGCGCCACCACTGCGGCGCGGACCACACCGGGATGGCCGTCCAGGACGTTCTCGACCTCGCCCGGCTCGATCCGGAAACCGCGGATCTTCACCTGGTCGTCGATCCGGCCGAGGTAGTCGAGCTGGCCGTCGTCCCGCCAGCGGACCTGGTCGCCGGTGCGGTACATGCGCTCGCCGGCGGGCCCGAACGGGTCGGCGACGAAACGCTCGGCGGTGAGTCCGGGCCGGCGCAGATAGCTCCGGGCGACACCCCGGCCGGCGATGTACAGCTCGCCGGCCGCGCCGGGCGGCACCGGCCGCAGCCAGGGGTCCAGTACGTACAGCCGTGTGTTGAGCACGGGCCGCCCGATGGGCGGGGCCGTGCCGTCGGCCACGAGGGGGTCGCTCAGCGTGGCGACGCACGTGGTCTCGGTCGGTCCGAAGCCGTTGATCAGCCGGCGGTCCGGGGCCCAGGTCTCCACGATGCCCGGCGGCACCGCCTCCCCGCCCACCCCGAGCGTGGCCAGGTGCGGGAACCTCTCGGGCGGCAGGGTGGCGAGGGTCGAGGTGGCGATGAGGCCGACGCTGATCTCCGCCTCGGCGAGAGTGGCCTTGAGGGACTCGCCGATCTGCTGGCCCGGGGGCACGACGAGGGTGGCCCCGGCGGCGAACGCCGTCAGCCATTCCATGACGGAGATGTCGAAGCTGGGCGAGGTGCAGGCGAGCACCTTGGACCGCGCCGTCACCTCGAACCGTTCGATCTCGGTGCGGGCCAGGCTGGGCAGCGGGCTGTGCGGTACGACGACGCCCTTGGGCCGTCCGGTCGAGCCGGAGGTGTAGATGACGTACGCGGTGTGCTGCGGCCGCAGGGAGCCGCGGCGGTCGGCGTCGGTGGGATCGGCGCCGGGGCGGCGCTCGAGCTGCGCGAGGGTGTCCGGCTCGTCGAGTACGACGGTGCCGGGGTGGTGGGGGAGTCCCCCGGTCCACTCGGCCCGCGTCAGCAGCAGTGCCGGCTGCGCGTCGTCGAGCATGTAGGAGATCCGCTCGGCCGGATAGGCCGGGTCGACGGGCAGGAAGGCACCGCCGGCCTTGACCACCGCCAGCAGTGCGGTGATCTGCTCCACGGAGCGCGGCAGCGCGAGCGCCACCGTGGTCTCGGGGGCCACGCCGCGCTCGATCAGCAGGTGCGCGAGGCGGTTGGCCCGGGTGTTCAGTTCACCGTAGGTCAGGGTGAGTCCGCCGGAGACCACGGCGGTCGCGTCCGGGGTGAGGGCGGCCTGCCGCTCGAACAGCTCGGGCACGGTCTCGTCGGGCACGGACACGGCCGTGTCGTTGAGCGTGCGCAGGAGGCGGTCGCGTTCCGCGGGCGCGAGCATGGGCACACCGGCGAGCTTGCGGTCGCCGTCCTCGGCCAGGGCGCACAGCACGCGGCGCACCCGTGCGGCCATGTCCTCGACGTCCGCGGGAGCGAGTGCGTCGAGCCGGTACTGAAGGATGATCCGCAGATAAGGATCGAGGTCGGCGGCGAGCATCAGCGGGTAGTGCGTGACGGAGAACGGCTGCAGACCGGTGACGGCGATGCCGGCCTTCTCGCCCGCCTCGGTGAGCGCTCCCTGGTCCTCGGGATAGGACTCGAAGACGACGAGGGTGTCGAAGAGGGCCGGGAGCCCGGTGCGCTGCTGGATGTCGGTGAGCCCGTGGTGATGGTGTTCCATCAGGGCCGCCTGCCGGTGCTGGAGCCCGCGCAGCAGGCCGGCCACGGTGTCCGACGCGGCGAGTGGCACCCGCACCGGCAGGGTGTTGATGAACATGCCGATCATGGCGTCGGCGCCGGGCACCTCGGGCGGCCGTCCGGAGACGGTGGCGCCGAACAGCACGTCCTGCCGTCCCGTCAGCTGTCCGAGCACCAGGGCCCAGGCGCCCTGCACCAGGGTGTTGACGGTGACGCCCAGTTCCCCGGCCCGGCGGGCGATGCGCGCCGCCTCGTCCTGGGTGAGGTTCACGTCGGCCTGGCCGAATCCGGTGTCGTGCGCCGCGGCCCTTCCGACGGCGGCCGGCGCGATGAGCGTGGGTTCCTCGACCCCGTCGAGTTCCGCGGCCCAGGCGTCGGCCGCGGCGGCCCGGTCCTGCCGGGTCAGCCAGGCCAGGAAGTCCCGGTAGCCGGCGACGGCGGGCAATGCCGACTGCTCGCCCGAGGAGGCGTAGAGCCGCAGCAGGTCCTGTGTCAGCAGCGGTATGGACCAGCCGTCGAAGAGGACGTGATGGGCGGTGACGACGAGTTCGCTGCGCTCGTCGGTCAGGCGGACCAGCGCCAGCCGGAGCAGGGGCGGAGCGGCCGGGTCGAAGTGGACGGTGTGGTCGCGGGCGAGGAATGCCTCGAGCTCCGCCTCCCTGTCCGCCTCGGAGAACCGGCGCAGATCCACCTCCTGCCAGGGCAGCTCCACCTCGTCCAGGACCAGTTGGACCAG
>NZ_SOAV01000029.1:1716-3495 GCF_004364245.1 Streptomyces sp. BK208
ATGGGTGGTTGGTCGTTGTTTGAGAACTGCACAGTGGACGCGAGCATCTGTGGCCAAGTTTTTAAGGGCGCACGGTGGATGCCTTGGCACCAGGAACCGATGAAGGACGTGGGAGGCCACGATAGGCCCCGGGGAGTCGTCAACCAGGCTTTGATCCGGGGGTGTCCGAATGGGGAAACCCGGCAGTCGTCATGGGCTGTCACCCGCTGCTGAACACATAGGCAGTGTGGAGGGAACGCGGGGAAGTGAAACATCTCAGTACCCGCAGGAAGAGAAAACAACCGTGATTCCGGGAGTAGTGGCGAGCGAAACCGGATGAGGCCAAACCGTATACGTGTGAGACCCGGCAGGGGTTGCGTGTGCGGGGTTGTGGGATCTCTCTTCTGTTGTCTGCCGGCAACAGGACGAGTCAGAAACCGTTGATGTAGGCGAAGGACATGCGAAAGGTCCGGCGTAGAGGGTAAGACCCCCGTAGTCGAAACATCAGCGGCTCGTTTGAGAGACACCCAAGTAGCACGGGGCCCGAGAAATCCCGTGTGAATCTGGCGGGACCACCCGCTAAGCCTAAATATTCCCTGGTGACCGATAGCGGATAGTACCGTGAGGGAATGGTGAAAAGTACCGCGGGAGCGGAGTGAAATAGTACCTGAAACCGTGTGCCTACAAGCCGTGGGAGCGTCGGACATCAAGCTTGCTTGGTGTCTCGTGACTGCGTGCCTTTTGAAGAATGAGCCTGCGAGTTTGCGGTGTGTTGCGAGGTTAACCCGGGTGGGGAAGCCGTAGCGAAAGCGAGTCCGAACAGGGCGTTTCAGTAGCACGCTCAAGACCCGAAGCGGAGTGATCTAGCCATGGGCAGGTTGAAGCGGCTGTAAGAGGTCGTGGAGGACCGAACCCACCAGGGTTGAAAACCTGGGGGATGACCTGTGGTTAGGGGTGAAAGGCCAATCAAACTCCGTGATAGCTGGTTCTCCCCGAAATGCATTTAGGTGCAGCGTCGTGTGTTTCTTGCCGGAGGTAGAGCACTGGATAGGCGATGGGCCCTACCGGGTTACTGACCTTAGCCAAACTCCGAATGCCGGTAAGTGAGAGCGCGGCAGTGAGACTGTGGGGGATAAGCTCCATGGTCGAGAGGGAAACAGCCCAGAGCATCGACTAAGGCCCCTAAGCGTACGCTAAGTGGGAAAGGATGTGGAGTCGCACAGACAACCAGGAGGTTGGCTTAGAAGCAGCCACCCTTGAAAGAGTGCGTAATAGCTCACTGGTCTAGTGATTCCGCGCCGACAATGTAGCGGGGCTCAAGCGTACCGCCGAAGTCGTGTCATTGCGATATATACCCCCAACGGGGATCGTGATGGGTAGGGGAGCGTCGTGTGCCGGGTGAAGCAGCCGCGGAAGCGAGTTGTGGACGGTTCACGAGTGAGAATGCAGGCATGAGTAGCGATACAAACGTGAGAAACGTTTGCGCCGATTGACTAAGGGTTCCTGGGTCAAGCTGATCTGCCCAGGGTAAGTCGGGACCTAAGGCGAGGCCGACAGGCGTAGTCGATGGATAACCGGTTGATATTCCGGTACCCGCTGTGAAGCGTCAAACATCGAACCAGGCGATGCTAAGTCCGTGAAGCCGCCCCTGATCTCTTCGGAGTGAGGGGGAGTGGTGGAGCCGACGGTCCAGACCTGTAGTAGGTGAGTGATGGGGTGACGCAGGAAGGTAGTCCATCCCGGGCGGTGGTTGTCCCGGGGTAAGGGTGTAGGCCGAGTGGTAGGTAAATCCGCCGCTCA
>NZ_SOAV01000029.1:3591-5196 GCF_004364245.1 Streptomyces sp. BK208
TCATTAAGGCTGAGACCTGATGCCGAGCCGATTGTGGTGAAGTGGATGATCCTATGCTGTCGAGAAAAGCCTCTAGCGAGTTTCATGGCGGCCCGTACCCTAAACCGACTCAGGTGGTCAGGTAGAGAATACCGAGGCGTTCGGGTGAACTATGGTTAAGGAACTCGGCAAAATGCCCCCGTAACTTCGGGAGAAGGGGGGCCACACCTGGTGATGGGATTTACTTCCTGAGCTGGGGGTGGCCGCAGAGACCAGCGAGAAGCGACTGTTTACTAAAAACACAGGTCCGTGCGAAGCCGTAAGGCGATGTATACGGACTGACGCCTGCCCGGTGCTGGAACGTTAAGGGGACCGGTTAGCTCCATTTCGGTGGGGCGAAGCTGAGAACTTAAGCGCCAGTAAACGGCGGTGGTAACTATAACCATCCTAAGGTAGCGAAATTCCTTGTCGGGTAAGTTCCGACCTGCACGAATGGCGTAACGACTTCTCGACTGTCTCAACCATAGGCCCGGTGAAATTGCACTACGAGTAAAGATGCTCGTTTCGCGCAGCAGGACGGAAAGACCCCGGGACCTTTACTACAGTTTGATATTGGTGTTCGGTTCGGCTTGTGTAGGATAGCTGGGAGACTTTGAAGCTCGCACGCCAGTGTGGGTGGAGTCGTCGTTGAAATACCAGTCTGGTCGTGCTGGATGTCTAACCTGGGTCCGTGATCCGGATCAGGGACAGTGTCTGATGGGTAGTTTAACTGGGGCGGTTGCCTCCTAAAGAGTAACGGAGGCGCCCAAAGGTTCCCTCAGCCTGGTTGGCAATCAGGTGTTGAGTGTAAGTGCACAAGGGAGCTTGACTGTGAGACCGACGGGTCGAGCAGGGACGAAAGTCGGGACTAGTGATCCGGCGGTGGCTTGTGGAAGCGCCGTCGCTCAACGGATAAAAGGTACCCCGGGGATAACAGGCTGATCTTCCCCAAGAGTCCATATCGACGGGATGGTTTGGCACCTCGATGTCGGCTCGTCGCATCCTGGGGCTGGAGTCGGTCCCAAGGGTTGGGCTGTTCGCCCATTAAAGCGGTACGCGAGCTGGGTTTAGAACGTCGTGAGACAGTTCGGTCCCTATCCGCTGTGCGCGTAGGAGTCTTGAGAAGGGCTGTCCCTAGTACGAGAGGACCGGGACGGACGAACCTCTGGTGTGCCAGTTGTTCTGCCAAGGGCATGGCTGGTTGGCTACGTTCGGGAGGGATAACCGCTGAAAGCATCTAAGCGGGAAGCCTGCTTCGAGATGAGGACTCCCACCCACTTGATGGGGTAAGGCTCCCAGTAGACGACTGGGTTGATAGGCCGGATCTGGAAGCACCGCAAGGTGTGGAGGTGACCGGTACTAATAGGCCGAGGGCTTGTCCTCAGTTGCTCGCGTCCACTGTGTTGGTTCTGAAACCACGAACAACCCCACGTTTGTCACGGCGTGGTGCGGTTGACAGTTTCATAGTGTTTCGGTGGTCATAGCGTAGGGGAAACGCCCGGTTACATTTCGAACCCGGAAGCTAAGCCTTACAGCGCCGATGGTACTGCAGGGGGGACCCTGTGGGAGAGTAGGACGCCGCCGAAC
>NZ_SOAV01000030.1 GCF_004364245.1 Streptomyces sp. BK208
GGGGTGGGGGGGGGGGGGGTTTCGCGCTTGGGGTGGGGGGGGGGGGGGGGGGCGGGGGGGGGGGGTGTCCGTCCTCGGAACGGCGCGGAATCGGTCGGCCGCAGAAGCGGGAGGCGTTGACGCGCCAACCGCTGCGGGCGGACACCCCCCGCCCCGTCCCCTCCCCGCCGTACGCGGCTGCGGGTCGCCATCCCCCGGCGACCCCTCCCCGCCGTACGCGGGTGCCGGTCGCCGTCGCCGCGGGTGGTGCCCCCCGCTGCGGGCAGTCGTGCCGCTGGGGCGGCACGGGTGGGCGGTGGGGGCACCTCCCGCTCGAGCGAAGTCGAGAGTGGGGGAGGCACCCCGCAACGCCGGGTAGCGCTCTCCTCGCCCCGCACCCATCCCGGCCCGCCGGGGAACGCCGGGACGCGACCCGCCCCACGCCGGGCCACCGGACGACGCCGGGTCACGCGACCCAGCCCGCCGCGCGCAGCGCAGCTTGGGCTACAGCCGGTCCAGGACCTGGGTCAGCAGCGTTCCCATGCGCGCGGCGGAGTCGCGGCCCGCCTGGAGGACCTCCTCGTGGTTGAGGGGCTCGCCCGTCATGCCCGCGGCGAGGTTGGTGACCAGGGAGATGCCCAGCACCTCCGCGCCGGCCTCACGGGCCGCGATCGCCTCCAGGACCGTGGACATGCCCACCAGGTCGGCACCGATGACGCGGGCCATGCGGATCTCGGCCGGGGTCTCGTAGTGCGGGCCGGGGAACTGGGCGTAGACGCCCTCCTCCAGCGTGCCGTCGACCTCCTTGCACAGGGCCCGCAGGCGGGGCGAGTACAGGTCGGTGAGGTCGACGAAGTTGGCGCCGACGATGGGGGAGGTGGCGGTGAGGTTGATGTGGTCGCTGATCAGGACCGGCTGGCCGGGGCGCATGCCCTCGCGCAGGCCGCCGCAGCCGTTGGTCAGGATGATCGTCTTGGCGCCGGCGGCGACGGCGGTGCGGACGCCGTGGGAGACGGCGGCCACGCCGTGGCCCTCGTAGTAGTGGGTGCGGCCCAGGAAGACCAGCGCACGCTTGTCACCGATGGAGTACGAGCGGACCTTGCCGCCGTGCCCCTCCACCGCGGGCTTCGGGAAGCCCGGCAGGTCGGTGACCTGGAGATCGGCCTCGGGGGCGCCCAGGGCGTCCACGGCCGGAGCCCAGCCGGAGCCCATCACGAGGGCGACGTCGTGGGTCTCGGCGCCGGTGAGTTCGCGCAGGCGGGCCGCGGCGGCGTCGGCGGCGGCGTAAGGGTCGCCCTGGATGTCGTCCGGAAGAAGAGATGCGTTCACGCCGAAGAGGGTAGCCGGTTTGCGGCTACGCGCGTAGATGTCGGAGGTCACGGGATGGGTGTTTTTGGGTTGGAGGTTTTGACAGGGGGCGGCCTCAGCAGGGGCGCTTGCGGAGTTCCATGACGTAGTCGTGGGGGGCCCCGGCCGATTCGGCGGCGTCCGCCACCTCGCCGAGGTAGCGGGCGGAGGGCAGGCCGCCCTCGTAGGCGTTCAGGACGTAGGTCCAGGCACCCTCCTCGCCGTCCAGGGTGTGGATGCGCACGCGGGTCCGCCGGTAGATCTCCAGGCCCACGCCCTCCCAGCGGTCGAGGGAGTCCTCGTCCATCGGGGCGATGTCGTAGAGGGACACGAAGACCTGGGAGAGCGGGTCCTCCACGAGGGTCGCGAGCGCGCCCTCCCAGCCCATGTGCTCGCCCCCGAAGGTCAGCCGCCACCCGTTCAGCCAGCCGGTGGCGCGCAGCGGCGAGTGCGGGGCGCGGCGGGTCATCAGCCGCGCGTCGAGGTTGCCGGCGTAGGCGGCGTAGAGCGACATGGGGGGAAGCGTACGCGCCGTTCTTGTAACGGTGGCGGCCCCGGGCGGCCGGCCGTTGAAGGGTGCGGGACAATGGAGTACGTGACTCGGATCGTGATCATTGGCGGCGGACCCGGCGGATACGAAGCGGCGCTGGTGGCCGCTCAGCTCGGCGCGGAGGTGACCGTCGTCGACTGCGACGGTCTGGGCGGGGCGTCGGTGCTGACCGACTGCGTGCCGTCCAAGACCCTCATCGCCACGGCTGAGGTGATGACCACCTTCGATTCCTCGTACGAGGAGCTGGGGATCATCGTCGCCGACGACACCCCGCCCATGGAGCAGGCCGCCCGGGTGGTGGGCGTCGACCTGGGCAAGGTCAACCGGCGGGTGAAGCGGCTCGCGCTGGCGCAGTCGCACGACATCACCGCCTCCGTGACCCGGGCGGGTGCGCGGGTCATGCGGGGGCGCGGGCGCCTGGAGGGCATGCAGGGGCTGGACGGGTCCCGCAAGGTCGTGGTGCGGACCGCCGACGGGAGCGAGGAGACGCTGACCGCGGACGCGGTCCTCATCGCCACCGGCGGGCATCCGCGGGAGCTGCCGGACGCGCGGCCCGACGGGGAGCGCATCCTGAACTGGACCCAGGTGTACGACCTGGAGGAGCTGCCCGAAGAGCTGATCGTGGTCGGGTCCGGTGTGACCGGTGCCGAGTTCGCCGGGGCCTACCAGGCGCTCGGGTCGCGGGTCACCCTCGTGTCGTCGCGGGACCGGGTGCTGCCCGGTGAGGACCCGGACGCGGCGGCCGTCCTGGAGGACGTCTTCCGGCGGCGCGGGATGAACGTCATGTCGCGGTCCCGGGCCCAGTCCGCCAAGCGGGTGGGCGACCGGGTCGAGGTGACGCTGTCCGACGGGCGGGTCATCAGCGGGTCGCACTGTCTGATGGCCGTGGGCGCCATCCCCAACACCGAGGGGATGGGTCTGGAGGAGGCCGGGGTCCGGCTCAAGGACTCCGGGCACATCAAGACCGACCGGGTCTCGCGCACCTCGGCCCCCGGGGTGTACGCCGCCGGTGACGTCACCGGTGTCTTCGCGCTGGCCTCGGTGGCGGCGATGCAGGGGCGGATCGCCATGTACCACTTCCTGGGCGACGCCGTGACTCCGTTGAACCTGAAGACCGTGTCCGCCAACGTCTTCACCGACCCCGAGATCGCCACCGTCGGCTACTCGCAGGCCGACGTGGACGCGGGCAAGATCGACGCGCGGGTGGTGAAGCTGCCGCTGCTGCGCAACCCGCGCGCCAAGATGCAGGGCATCCGGGACGGCTTCGTCAAGATCTTCTGCCGGCCCGGGACCGAGATCGTGGTGGGCGGTGTCGTCGTGGCGCCGCGTGCCTCGGAGCTGATCCATCCGATCTCGATCGCCGTCGACAACAACCTGACGGTCGAGCAGATCGCCAACGCCTTCACCGTGTATCCCTCGCTCTCGGGGTCGATCGCGGAGGTGGCGCGGCAGTTGCACACGCGCAAGGCCGGCGGCGAGGGCTAGCCGGAGGGGCGCGGCTGGAATCGACTCCCCGCTGGTCACGGGGAGTTGCGGCGCTTGCGGGCGGCATAGGCGCCCGGAGTAGGCGCGTATACCACTTCACGTGGTGGCATGCGAACAACTTCTGTTATTCGGCGCATACTGCTGAAAGCAGACGGTCGTTGGGGTTACTGTCAGTTTCGTGTTCGCTGCAGAACGTCGCCAATTGATCCTCGAAATGGTGCGAGCGAACGGGGCCGTGTCGCTCCGTGAGCTCGCCCGCGTCGTCCAGACCTCCGAAGTGACCGTACGGCGGGACGTGCGCGCACTGGAGGCAGAAGGACTCCTCGACCGCCGGCACGGCGGTGCGGTACTGCCGGGCGGGTTCACGCGAGAGTCCGGCTTCCCGCAGAAGTCCCATCTCGCGACCGCCGAGAAGACGGCCATCGCCGATCTCGCCGCGGGTCTCGTCGAAGAAGGCGAGGCCATCGTGGTGGGGGCGGGAACCACGACACAGGAGCTGGCCCGCCGGCTCGCGCGGGTTCCCGGGCTGACCGTGGTCACCAACTCGCTGCTGGTGGCCCAGGCCCTCGCCCACGCCAACCGAGTGGAGGTCGTGATGACCGGCGGCACGCTCCGGGGGTCCAACTACGCCCTGGTGGGGTCCGGGGCCGAGCAGTCCCTGCAGGGGCTGCGGGTCTCCAAGGCCTTCCTGTCCGGGAGCGGGCTGACCGCCGAGCGGGGCCTGTCCACGTCCAACATGCTGTCGGCCTCCGTCGACCGGGCGCTGGTCCAGGCGGCCGCCGAGGTCGTCGTCCTCGCCGACCACTCCAAGCTGGGCACGGACACCATGTTCCAGACCGTGCCCACCGATGTCATCACCCGCCTGGTCACCGACGAGTCGCCGGTCCACGACGACCGTGCCGCCACCGAGTTGCAGGCCTTGGCCGACCAGGGCGTGCAGATCGCCGTGGCCGGGGCGGCGGGGGGTGGTGCGGCGAACGGCAACGGGCCGTCGGGGGTGCCGGGGGGTGATGCGGTGGCGCGTCAGCAGCGCCGGGACGTGCCGCTCCCGGGGCCGCGCCGTCAGGTTCCGGGCGCGGCGACGGGGCTGCGGTCGGCCACCGCCCTGGGTGAGCAGGGGGGCGGGGCGGAGCGGGCGCGCGTCGCCGACATGCGGCGACGCTAGGCGTCCGTGCGGTGACGGTCGCGCGTCCGGCGCGGCAGGGCGGTCGGTGGCCGGGTGTCGTCGGTCGTTGTCCGTCCACGCCCACGTTGTCCGTGTACGCCCCTGCTGTTTGTCCGTCGTTGTTCGTGCGTCGCTGGTTGTTGTTCGTGCGTCGCCGTGCGGTGGCGGCCGTCGTCCGTGTGTCGGCGGTCGGTGTGCACGGGCAGTTACAGGGGCGCCCGGCGGACCGTGATGCGGTCTGCCGGGCGCCCCTGGCGGTGGTACCGGTGTCGTCAGTCCTTGATCTCGCAGATGGCGGCGCCGGAGGTGAGGGAGGCGCCGACCTCGGCGCTGAGGCTCTTGATGGTGCCGGACTTGTGGGCGTT
>NZ_SOAV01000031.1 GCF_004364245.1 Streptomyces sp. BK208
CACACCTCCTCCACCGCCGCCGCGAACACCGGATACCGCTCGTACAACTCCCGCCCGCAACCGGCCCGCTGACTGCCCTGCCCCGTGAACAGGAAGACCGTGTGGGAACGTCCCTCGTCCCGGCCGGTCACCACGCTGTCGGTGTCCCGGCCCCGGTGCAGGGCGTCCAGACCGGCGAGGAGTTCGTCGCGGTCGGCGGCGAGGATCACCGCGCGGTCGGTGAGGGCGGAGCGGGTGACGGCGAGGGAGTAGCCGACGTCGGAGCGCCGGGTGCCGTCCTCGGCGAGTTCCGCGGCGAGCGGTGCGAGGCGGGCGGCCTGGGCGCGCAGGGCGTCCTCGCCGCGCGCGGAGACGACCCAGGGCAGCAGGCCGGGCACGTCGGTCGCGCGGGGCTCGGGGTCCGCCGCGCCTTCGGGTGCCTGTTCCAGGATCACGTGGGCGTTGGTGCCGCTGACGCCGAAGGAGGAGACGCCCGCCCGGCGGGGCCGGCCCGTCTGCGGCCACGGCCGCGCCTCGGTCAGCAGCGACACCCCGCCCGCACTCCAGTCCACGTGCGAGGTCGGCTCATCCACGTGCAACGTCCGCGGAAGCACACCGTGCCGCATGGCCTGAACGGACTTGATGATCCCGCCCACACCCGCCGCGGCCTGCGCATGACCGATGTTCGACTTCAACGACCCCAGCAGCAAAGGACGTTCAGGCTCCCGGCCCTGCCCGTACGTCGCCAGCAGCGCCTGCGCCTCGATCGGATCACCCAAACGCGTACCCGTCCCGTGCGCCTCCACCGCGTCCACCTCCACCGCGGACAGACCGGCGCTGTCGAGCGCGTCACGGATCACGCGTTCCTGGGAGGGGCCGTTGGGCGCGGTGAGGCCGTTGCTGGCACCGTCCTGGTTGATCGCGGAACCGCGCACCACCGCCAGCACCTCGTGCCCGTGCCGCCGGGCGTCCGACAGCCGCTCCAGCAGCAGCACCCCCACGCCCTCGCTCCAGGCGGTGCCGTCGGCCGTGTCGGAGAAGGCCTTGCAGCGGCCGTCGGGCGCCAGCCCCCGCTGCCGGCTGAACTCCACGAAGGTGCCGGGCGAGGCCATCACCGTGACGCCTCCGGCCAGCGCCAGTTCGCACTCGCCCGCCCGCAGCGCCTGGGCGGCCAGGTGCACGGCCACCAGGGAGGACGAGCAGGCGGTGTCCACCGTGATGGCGGGGCCCTTCAGGCCGAGCGTGTAGGAGACGCGGCCGGAGACGACGCTGGGTGAGGTGCCGACGAACCGGTAGGCCTCCACGCTGAGCGGGGTGGTGTGCAGCCGTGAGGTGTAGTCGCTGTACATGACGCCGCAGAAGACGCCGGTGCGGCTGCCGTGCAGCGTCGTCGGGGCGATGCCGGCGCTCTCGACGGCCTCCCAGCTGGTCTCCAGGAGCAGCCGCTGCTGCGGGTCCATGCCGACGGCTTCCCGCGGGCTGATCCCGAAGAACTCCGCGTCGAACAGGTCGGCGTCGTACAGGAAACCGCCGTGCCGCGTGTACGACTTCCCGGGCCGCTCGGGGTCGGGGTCGTACAGGTCGTCGACGTGCCAGTCACGGTTCTCGGGGAACGGGCCGATGGCGTCGACGCCGTCGGCGACCAGCCGCCACAGGTCCTCGGGGCCGGTGACGTCGCCCGGGTACCGGCAGGCCATGCCGACGATCACCACCGGGTCGTCCTGCTCGGAGCGGGCGGCCGGGACCGGTGCGGTGCGGGCCGCGGGCGCGGCGGGGGCCGACGCGATCCGCTCCATCAGGTGGTCGAGGAGGGCCTGCGGGGTGGGGTGGTCGAAGACGACGGTGGCCGGCAGGGTGACGCCGGTGGCCGTGCCGAGCCGTCCGCGCAGTTCGAGCGCCGACAGGGAGTCGACGCCGAGGTCGCGGAAGGCGGCGGTCAGGTCGACGCTGCGGGGGCCGGGCAGGGCGAGGACGGAGGCGACCGTGGTGCGGACCAGGTCGGTGACCGCCCGGCGCCGTTCGGCTTCCGGCAGGTCCGAGGTGCGCTGGGCCCAGGAGGCGGCGCCCTCCCCGGTCGCGGCGCGGCGGCGGGCGCGGGGGGCGAGGGCCCGCAGCAGCGGGTGCGGGGCGGGGTCGGCGTCGCGCAGCGCGGTGACGTCGAGGGCGGCGGGGACCAGCAGGGGGTCGTCGGAGGAGAGCGCCGCGTCGAACAGGCGCAGTGCGTGCTCCTCGGTCAGCGGCCGTATGCCGCTGCGCTTCCAGCGGGCGGCGTCCGCGGTGTCCAGCCGGGCGGCCATGCCGCCGGCCGCGGTGTCCCACATGCCCCAGGCCAGTGAGGTCGCGGCCGTTCCCTGGGCACGGCGGTGCTGGGCCAGGGAGTCGAGGTAGGCGTTGGCCGCGGCGTACGCGCCCTGGCCGGGGGTGCCGAGGAGTCCGGCGACGGAGGAGAAGAGGACGAACGCGGCCGGCGGCCGGCCGGCGGTGAGTTCGTGCAGATGGCGGGCGCCGTCCGCCTTGGCGGCGAGGACCCGGTCGGCGTCCTCGGGGCGCAGATTGTCCAGGGTGGCGTCGGCGAGGACGCCCGCGGCGTGCACGACGGCCGTCAGCGGGTGGGAGGCGGGTATGTCCGCCAGGACCCGGGTGAGGCGGTCGCGGTCCGCGGTGTCGCAGGCGACGACGGTGACCTCGGCGCCCGAGTCGGCCAGTTCGGCGGCGAGTTCGGCGGCGCCCGGGGCGTCCGGTCCCCGGCGGCTGGTCAGCAGCAGGTGCCGGATGCCGTGCCGGTCGACCAGGTGCCGCGCGAGACGGCGTCCGAGGCCCCCGGTGCCTCCGGTGATCAGGACGGTGCCGTCGGGGTCGAGAACGGCCGGCCCGGTCGGTGCCGCCCGGCCGCGTGTCAGGCGGGGCGTCAGCATCCGGCCGTCGCGCAGGGCCAGTTCGAGGCCGTCGGCCACGGCGGTCGCCGCGGCGGTGCGCAGGTCGTCGGCGCCGGTGGTGCCGGCCCCGTGGTCGCGGCCGGTGTCGGTGTCCAGCAGCGCGAAGCGTCCGGGGTGTTCGCTCGCGGCGGTGCGCACCAGTCCGCGCACCGCGGCCGCGGGCAGGTCGTGGACGTCCTCGCCGGGGACGGCCGCGACGGCGCGGTGCGTCAGGAGCAGGTACCGGGTGGCCGCCAGCCGCTCGTCGCCCAGGCAGTGCCGGATCACGCCGAGCATGTCCCGGACGGCGGCGCGCGCTTGCGCGTCACGCTCACGGCCCGTGCGGCAGGTGAGCACCAGCACGTCGGGAGCGGGTTCACCGGCGTCGAGGGCGGCGGTGAGGGCGTCCGGGTCCGGGTGGGCGGTCTCGGTGAGGCCGGGCACGGCGGCGCCGAGGGCCGCCCACCGCCCGGGTGCGGTCCGGCCCGCGGGGGCAGGCAGCGGCTGCCACTCCACCCGGTGCGGAACGTCGGCGGAGCCGCCCGTGTGCCCGGTGATGCGCTCGGCCGGCACCGGGCGCAGTGTCACGGAGTCGACGCTCAGCACCGGCTGTCCGGCGGGGTCGGTGGCCGTCAGGGTGAGGCCGTCACCGGTGTTCCGGGTGAGCCGGACCCTGAGCCGGGTGGCGCCCGAGGCGTGCAGGGTCACCCCGTCGTAGGCGAACGGCAGCCGGACCGTGCCCTCGTCACCGGGTTCGGCGAGCAGCAGGGCGTGCAGGGCGGCGTCCAGGAGCGCCGGGTGCAGGCCGTACTCGGCGGCCTCGGAGTGCAGGTCCTCGGGCAGTTCCACCTCCCCGTACAGGTCGGTGCCCGACCGCCAGGCGGCGACGAGGCCCTGGAAGGCGGGGCCGTAGGCGTAACCGCGGTCGGCGAGGCGGTCGTAGAGACCGTCGAGCGGCAGCGGGTGGGCGGCCGGGGGCGGCCAGGAGCCCTCGTCGGCGGGGGCCGTCCGGGCGCGGGGGGTGAGCACTCCGGAGGCGTGCCGGGTCCAGTCGCCCTCCTCGTGGCTGGAGTGGAGTGCGACCGGCCGGCTGCCGTCACCGTCGACGGGTCCCACGGCGATCTGGAGACGGACGCCGTCCGCGGGCAGCGGCAGGGGGGCTTCGAGGACGAGTTCGCGCAGGGTGCCGCAGCCGGCGCGGTCGCCGGCGGCCACGGCCAGTTCCACGAGTGCGGCGCCCGGCAGCAGCTCGGTGCCCGCGATGAGGTGCTGGCCGAGCCAGGGCCGGGTGCGCGGGGAGAGGCGGCCGGCGAACAGGAGTCCGTCGCCGTCGGCGAGGCCGGTCATCCCACCGAGCAGCGGATGCCCGGCGGGCGCGAGGCCCACGTCCGCGGCGTCGCTCACGGCGGCGGTGTCGAGCCAGTACCGGCTGCGCTGGAAGGCGTAGGTGGGCAGTGCGGTCCGTCGGCCGCCGGGGAAGAGCCGCTCGGTGTCCGGCTGGACGCCGTGCAGGGCGAGCCGGGCGAGGGCGGTGGTGAAGGTGCGGGTCTCCGGCCGGTCGCGGCGCAGGAGAGGGGCGAGCGCCGGGGCGTCCTCGCCGAGGCAGGCCCGGACCATGGCGGTGAGCACCGGGTCGGGGCCCAACTCCACGTACGCGGTGACGCGTCGGTCGTGCAGGGTGCGTACGCCGTCGTGGAAGCGGACGGTGCCGCGCAGCTGACGCACCCAGTACTCCGGGTCCCTCAGCTCCTCCGCGGTCGCCACCCGGCCGGTCACGTTCGACACCAGCGCGATCCGCGGAGCATGGAACACCAGCCCCGCGACCACCTCACGGAA
>NZ_SOAV01000032.1 GCF_004364245.1 Streptomyces sp. BK208
CTGCCGCCCCCCGCCCCCACCACCCCCCAAACCACAACCACCCAAACCCCGCCAACAACACCGCCAAAAAAACCCCCCCCGCCCCCCCCCCCCCCCCGGGGGGGGGGGGGGGGGGGGGGGGCGCGGGCCGGGCGCCCGGCCCGTTCCCGCTTCCACCGTCCGCAGCGGGGCGCTGGCTTTACGCAGCGAGCTCGTAGGCCATCTCGTGGTCCAGGCGGCGCCCGCCGCGTCCCACAGCGACGCCACCTCTGCCTCGTTGTCGCCAGACTCCAGCGCACTTTCGCGTCGACCCGCTCGGCGGTCTACCGGCAGTACGCCACCGGCGGTCGGCAGGCGCTGGGTTTCGCCCGAGCGGGCGAAGGAGAAGGCCCTGAGTCACAGGCCAGGCCTGCTCAGTCCTTTTGCCCGCGGCGCAGGTCGCTGACGGTTTCGCCGAACTCACGTTTCAGCGCTCTGCCGAGGTGTTTGGGGTCGTGCACGCCCCACCGTGCCGCGATCGTGGCTGCCGAGACGTCCGAGCATGCAGGATCGAGGAGGTCTCGGCGGATCCGTAAAAGACGTTCATGCCGGACCCAGGCGGCGAACGTCAGCTCGCTGCCCTTGAACAAGGTGTGGAGGTGCCGGACCGAGATGTAGTGCTGACGTGCGACCTGTTCGGCCGTGAGGTGCAAGTCGCCGAGGTGGGCGAGCGCGTAGGCGCGGATACGGTCGGCGAGGTCGCTGGCGACGCAAGCCCGCTCGGGGGTGGTGTCGGCGAAAGCGGCGAGCAGGAGTGCGGTGAGCGCGTCGGCCAGGTGCGTACACGGCACGCCTTGGCGGGGGAGGTCCTTGTCGACGGTGGCCATCGCGTGACCGAGGAGCCTGCCGATCGCGCCCTGGGTGGGGATCGGGGACGCCGTGCGCCGGCTGATGGAGTCCGCGTACCTGCCGAGACTGGCCCGGGGGACGCAGAGCACGGTCATGTCACTGGAGTCGGCACCGATGAGCCGGTAGGGCCGGGTGTTGTCACAGGCGAAGAGTTCACCGGGCCTCACCGTCGTGGTCCGGTCGTCCTGGGCAGCTGTGACCGGACCGTGGTGGTGCAGATTGAAGTGCATCCACTCCACATCGCTGGAGGTGATGCTTCGTCTGTCCCGCGTCACTGTTGCGGCGCTGGCCTGGATCCGAGCGATGACGACGGGTCCCATGGCTGTGTGGTCGACCACGGCTTCGAACTGCTGCGGCTGGGCACCGGTCACCCGCAGTGGAGCGAACAAGCCCGAGGCTACCGCCTCGAACGACTCAGTCCCGCTGAGCCGGCAACCCTCGCGGTCTGTCACCTCAACGCACCCCCGTACCGTCGCGCACGGGAACCCTACTGCCGGCTCGTGCCCTGTGCACGGAGTGGCGTGTCGCGATGCACACAGTGGTGCCTATGGGGCGCGTCCTGCGCCTACGGTCGTCACAAGCGATGCAGCAACCCATGGTCCCCGGTCTCTTTCGACTACCGCGGACTCGCCAATGAAACCGACGTCTCACGCCCCATCAGTTGCTGGCATCGCTGTTTCAGCAGAGAACGGGGGGCCCGGAAACAACGCCGCCCGAGGCATCGAGTGCCCGGGTGGCCGACACGGGGGCCCTGCTACTTGGAGGGAAGACACATGCGACGCAACTACCGGGTGACACTGACAGCTGCTGCGGCCCTGACCCTGGCCGCAACCGCGATGGGCGTGCAAACCGCGTCGGCGGCCCCCGCGAAGGAGACGAGCCCGACCGTGGCGGCCTCTCCCTGCGGCTGGTACACGGTCCTCAGCAGGGCGTCCTACAACCACTGCGGTACGGGCAACGTCGTCATCTTCGTCGATCGCCTCAACATCGGCGGCATCCGCGACTACGAGCAGTGTGTGACACCGGGCGACCACTACCTGGGCTCCTGGCCCGACTTCCAGGGCGCCTGGTACGCCGGCAAGACCTGCTGAACCACGGCCCAGCCCCTGTGCACGGGCTGCGCGGTGGAGCCGCCTCTGGCGGCTCCACCGCGCGAGGTTTGACAGCACGGCCTGGAGAGCGTCAAAAAGGCGCCCGAGGAACTGTTCGGTGATCGGGGCGGGACTGCGCCCGTAGGCGGGCGGGGTGAGCCGGCGGAGCTTTCCGGGCGGCCGGGTGCCAGTCCGGACGAGGCGGAGCTGACCGAGGGCCAGGAGCAGCTGCTGCTGGGGAGCGGCCCGACGTCGGGGGGGGGGGGACCGGCCTGCTGGCCGAGTGACCGGCTGAGCGATCACTTGGCCCGACCTCGAAGGAGAGATCATCATGTGGGGATGTCTGACAACCAGCC
>NZ_SOAV01000033.1 GCF_004364245.1 Streptomyces sp. BK208
CTGGCGGTGCGCCGCTCCGGCGTCGATCCGACCGACGTCGAGGGCACGTACGTGCAGCGCGGCTTCCTGCCCCGCTGGCTGGCCACGTTCCTCGGCGTCTCCGTGGCCCTCGCGCTCGCGTTCGTGATGATCTGGATCGCCTACAAGCCCCAGGTCCGCACCAGCGCCACCGAGCAGACCCAGCAGGCCGGTGCCGCGCTGGCCCCCAGCCCCAGCGCCACCCCGCAGACCCTGCCCAGCGCCGCCGAGTCCGCACCGGCGGCGCCGGAGCCCGAGCAGCCGGCCCCCGAAAAGTCCGGGAACGGCGGTGGTGGCGGCGACGGCTCGGGAGACGGAGGCGGCGGAGCCGGGAAGCCCGCCGAACCGGCCGACAAGCCCGTGGTGCCGGCCAGGAACGTCATGCTGCGCAACACCACCACCCACATGTGCGCCGACGTCCCCGGACGGGAGAAGGGCCGGATCAACGGCGTGGTCCAGCAGGCCAACTGCCACGAAGAGGGCGACAACCAGTACTGGCACCTCGAAGTGAAGGACCCGAAGGGCGGCCCCGGCGGGGTGCCGCTCTTCCAGATCCGCAACGCCACCGACCAGTTCTGCATGGACCTGGGGGAGTACGGCGCCCGTCCCGTCGGCACGGGGGTCGCCGAGTTCCACTGCGACGGCACGAAGGCCGACAACCAGCTCTGGTGGGCCGACAAGCAGGAGAGCGGGGCCTACTGGATCCGCAACTTCGCCAGCAACAACACGTGCCTGAACGTGAAGGGCCAGAACGGCGGCACCGAGACCCCGCTGAACATCGCCGACTGCACCAACACCGACGACCAGGAGTGGGAGATCATCCACCCGAACAAGGACTGAGCCCGCGGGCCGGGCAGCCGCCCGGCCAGGCACCTTGGGGCAGCGAGCGCTGCCCCGACTGCCGCTGACGCGCGGCGGGTTCACCCGTAGCCTCGCCGCGTGAGCCTGTGGACTTCCCTGGAGCCCGCGTCCGCGACCGTGGACCCCGGCAGCAGTACGCGCGTGCGCCTGAGGGTGCGCAATACCGGCGATGTGGTGGACGAGTACCGGTTCGAGCCGGTGGGGGAGGTGGCTCCCTGGACGACGGTGGAGCCGCAGACCCTGCGGCTGTATCCGGGGACGACGGGGACGGTGGAGCTGACCTTCGCCCCGCCGCGCACGCCGGACGCGACGGCGGGCCCCAACCCGTACGCGGTGCGGATCACCCCGACGGAGCACCCCGACGC